>NZ_JBBOWQ010000001.1:0-2262052 GCF_038007165.1 Staphylococcus sp. FSL W8-1270 | reverse complement strand
ATATAAACTCCATCTTTCTATAAATTTAAGACTTATACACAGTTTTTATAAGCGTGGATAAAAATAATCACAGCATGTTAATAATTATCCACAAGTTAATCACATTCGGTGGATAACTTTATATATGCTATGATTTATACACAGTAAAAACACGTATAGAATTTATAAAAAAATCCTATAAGATAAATGATTCAGACGACTTATCCACACAATTATACTTTTTAACTGCAATAGATGTCAAATGGCTGTGAATATGTTTGTAAATTTGGTATAAATCTGTGAATATGCTATTGATTATCCACAAAAAATTAAATACTATATGTGAATAAGTGGATAAAAAATGATACCATAATTCAATGTACTATAACAGGTTTGGGAAATAATTTATAAACGTGTATTAAATATGTATAAAATTGAGAAGCTACTGAATCAATGAAATGTATAAATATTAAAAATGAAAATGATATAACTAAAAGACATTCTTGAAAATCATTAATTGGTTTCAAAAGCTGCTTGCTTTATAAATGGTAATTTGTTATATTGTAGTAGTTGCTTGAATTATGACTAGATAAAATCGAATTAAATCAAAATGATTTGATATTAACAATTATCATTTATCTATTAAAATAGTCAGGTTCATTAGAAGTAGATTTAGTGAACGAGATATAATATGTAGATGGAGGTGTTTTGCATGGTAAAACGTACTTATCAACCAAATAAACGTAAACATAGTAAAGTTCATGGTTTCAGAAAACGTATGAGCACTAAAAATGGCCGTAAAGTTTTAGCGCGTCGTCGTCGTAAAGGCCGTAAAGTTTTATCAGCATAAGATCACTGACTTCTCAGTGGTCTTTTTTTTCGTTTTAAACCCACACATTTTAATAGATGAATGTAACATAAAGAACAATGTAAGCGAGTGATTTAAGCGTGGAGAAAGCTTATCGTATAAAAAGGAATAGTGAGTTCCAAAAAATTTATAAAAAGGGAAAATCTGTAGCCAATAGACAATTTGTTGTGTATACATTAAACAATGAGTATGAACATTTTCGCTTAGGCATTAGCGTTTCTAAGAAAATCGGAAATGCTGTAACTCGAAATCGTATTAAGCGTGCCATTAGAGAAAACTTTAAAGTGCATAAGCAAGATATGATTTCAAAAGATATTATTGTAATAGCGAGACAACCTGCTAAAAATATGTCAACTTTAGAGATTCAAGGCAGTTTAGAACATGTATTGAAAATAGCAAAGGTATTTAATAAGAGAATTAATTAAATTTAGACTGACGGAAGTCTAACGTTAGACAAACCGAAGACTAACCATTAGGTTATAAAACAATATATTCGCAATTTAATTAGAAACTTATTACAATATTATATTGAAATTTTACTTAACTAGGGAGGCGAGAATGGATAATGGATTTTGATACAATTACAAGTATTTCAACTCCAATGGGAGAAGGTGCAATTGGTATTGTACGGTTGTCTGGTCCAGAAGCGGTTGAAATAGGCGATAAGTTATATAAAGGAAAGAAAAAATTAAAAGATGTTCCATCACACACTATTAATTACGGCCATATTATAGATCCTGAGACAGACGAAGTTGTAGAAGAAGTGATGATTTCAGTTTTACGTGCACCAAAAACCTTTACACGTGAAGATATTATTGAAATTAATTGTCATGGAGGTATTTTGACAATCAATCGCATACTAGAACTTACCATGACACATGGTGCTAGAATGGCGGAACCTGGCGAATATACTAAGCGTGCGTTTTTAAATGGCCGAATTGACTTATCTCAAGCAGAAGCAGTCATGGACTTCATTCGTTCTAAAACGGATAGAGCCTCTAAAGTTGCAATGAATCAAATTGAAGGTCGTTTGAGTGATTTAATTAAACGACAACGTCAATCGATATTGGAAATTCTTGCCCAAGTTGAAGTGAACATTGATTATCCAGAATATGATGATGTTGAAGATGCAACAACGGAATTTTTACTTGCGCAGTCTAAAAAAATTAAAAATGAAATTAATCAATTATTAGAAACGGGAACTCAAGGTAAGATTATGAGAGAAGGATTATCTACAGTGATTGTCGGTAAACCGAATGTAGGTAAATCTTCAATGCTAAATAATCTTATTCAAGATAATAAAGCCATTGTCACTGAAGTAGCTGGAACAACTCGAGATGTATTAGAAGAATACGTTAATGTACGTGGTGTCCCATTAAGACTTGTTGATACAGCAGGTATTCGTGATACTGAAGATATTGTAGAAAAAATAGGCGTAGAGCGCTCACGTAAAGCATTAAGTGAAGCGGATTTAATTCTTTTTGTATTAAATAATAACGAGCCTTTAACTGAAGAAGATCGTACATTATATGAAGTAATAAAAACTGAAGATGCTATTGTTATCGTTAATAAAACAGATTTAGAACGTCGATTAGATATTGAAGAAGTTAAAACTATGATAGGGGACACACCACTTATTCAAACATCAATGTTAAAACAAGAAGGTATCGACGAATTAGAATTACAAATCAGAGATTTATTCTTTGGTGGAGAAGTACAAAATCAAGATATGACGTATGTTTCAAACTCTAGACATATCTCACTTTTAAAACAAGCAAGACAAACAATTCAAGATGCCATTGATGCAGCTGAAGCTGGTATTCCTATGGATATGGTTCAAATTGATTTAACTCGTACATGGGAAATATTAGGAGAAATTATTGGAGAATCAGCAAGTGATGAATTAATTAATCAGCTATTTAGTCAATTTTGTTTAGGTAAATAATAAAAATTAAGACGGTCATTAGTCTAAAATGAATAATAATAATTAAGGAAAAAATAGGGAGGTCAATTCAATGGTTCAAGAATATGACGTAATTGTTATTGGTGCCGGTCACGCTGGAATTGAAGCGGGATTAGCTTCAGCAAGACGTGGTGCTAAAACGTTAATGTTAACCATTAATTTAGATAATATCGCCTTTATGCCATGTAACCCATCAGTCGGTGGCCCAGCAAAAGGAATAGTAGTACGTGAAATCGACGCATTAGGTGGCCAAATGGCTAAAGCCATTGATAAAACACACATTCAAATGCGTATGCTTAATACTGGTAAAGGTCCAGCAGTTCGTGCATTACGTGCTCAAGCTGATAAAGTGCTTTATCAACAAGAAATGAAACGTGTCATTGAAGATGAAGATAACTTAGATATCATGCAAGGCATGGTAGACGAATTATTGATTGAAAATGATGAAGTTAAAGGTGTACGTACGAATATAGGTACAGAGTATCATGCGAAAGCTGTAGTCATCACGACAGGTACATTTTTACGTGGAGAAATCATTTTAGGTAATATGAAATATTCAAGTGGTCCAAACCATCAACTTCCATCTATTTCATTAGCTGATAACTTAAGAGAACTTGGGTTTGAAGTGGTGCGTTTTAAAACAGGTACACCGCCACGTGTGAATTCTAAAACAATTGACTATTCTAAAACCGAGATTCAACCTGGCGATGACGTTAGTCGTGCGTTTAGTTTTGAAACTACCGAATACATTTTAGACCAACTCCCTTGTTGGCTCACGTATACAAATGATCGTACACATAAAGTCATTGATGATAATTTACATTTATCAGCTATGTACTCAGGTATGATTAAAGGTACAGGTCCACGTTATTGTCCATCTATTGAAGATAAATTTGTACGTTTCAATGACAAACCACGTCATCAACTTTTCTTAGAACCAGAAGGACGTAATACGAATGAAGTTTATGTGCAAGGCTTATCAACCAGTCTTCCTGAACATGTTCAACGCCAAATGTTAGCTACTATTCCGGGTCTTGAAAAAGCAGATATGATGCGTGCAGGTTACGCGATTGAATATGATGCGATTGTGCCAACACAATTATGGCCAACATTAGAAACTAAAATGATTAAAAACTTATATACTGCAGGGCAAATTAATGGTACATCTGGTTATGAAGAAGCAGCAGGCCAAGGCATTATGGCAGGTATTAACGCTGCAGGTAAAGTATTAGGTACAGGCGAAAAAATTCTAAGTCGTTCAGATGCTTATATTGGTGTCTTAATTGATGATTTAGTAACAAAAGGAACGAATGAGCCTTATCGTTTATTGACTTCTCGTGCTGAATATCGCTTATTATTACGTCATGATAATGCCGACTTACGTTTAACTGATATTGGTTATGACTTAGGCATGATTTCTGAAGAACGTTATGCACGTTTTAATGATAAACGTCAACAAATTCAAGATGAAATTGACCGTTTATCAAATATCCGTATTAAACCAAATGAACATACGCAATCTGTGATTGAAGCTCATGGTGGTTCACGCTTAAAAGATGGTATCTTAGCCATTGATTTATTGCGTCGTCCTGAAATGACGTATGATACAATTTTAGAGATATTAGAAGAAACACATCAGTTACCAGAAGCGGTAGAAGAACAAGTTGAAATTCAAACGAAATATGAAGGTTACATCAATAAATCATTACAACAAGTTGAAAAAGTTAAACGTATGGAAGAAAAGAAAATTCCAGAAGACTTAGATTATAGTAAAGTGGATAGTTTAGCCACTGAAGCACGAGAAAAATTAGCAGAGGTTAAACCATTAAATATTGCGCAAGCATCACGTATTTCAGGTGTTAATCCTGCAGATATTTCTATCTTACTTGTATATTTAGAACAAGGTAAATTACAAAGGGTGAAAAATTAATGAGTGGCATCGAATGGTTAACAAAAGTGTTAAGTGAGCAAGGGATTGAATTAACAGAACAACAACAACAACAATTTCAAACCTATTATCGTTTGCTTGTTGAATGGAATGAAAAAATGAATTTAACAAGTATTACTGATGAGCATGAAGTTTACTTGAAACATTTCTATGATTCTATTACAGCTGGATTTTACTATGATTTTAATCAACCACTAACACTTTGTGATGTAGGGGCTGGTGCTGGATTTCCAAGTATTCCTTTAAAAATTGTTTTTCCAGAATTGAAAGTAACCATTGTCGATTCATTAAATAAACGTATTCAGTTTTTAAATCATTTAGCAGTTGAACTTGGATTAACACAAGTAAGTTTTGTTCATGATCGAGCAGAAACATTTGGTAAAGGTGTCAATAGAGAAACATATGATGTGGTAACAGCACGTGCAGTGGCAAGACTTACTGTTCTAAGTGAGTTATGCTTGCCGTTAGTTAAAAAAGGCGGGCAGTTTATTGCATTAAAGTCTGCAAAAGGTGAAGAAGAATTAGCAGAAGCACAATTTGGTATAAGCATCTTAGGTGGAGAGTTTAGTGATTCTTACACATTTGATTTACCAGAAGATGCAGGTGAAAGACAAATGATTATAGTTGATAAGCGCCGTCAAACGCCTAAAAAATATCCTAGAAAACCTGGTACACCTAATAAAGCTCCTTTATTAGAAAATTAATCAATTTTTCGGTTACTCATGTTAAAATTGATTTTAAGAGGAGTGAATGGACAATGAAAAAACCTTTTTCTAAACTATTTGGTTTAAAAAATAAAGAAGACATCGTTGATTATATTGAAGAAAATCGTCATTCAAGTGTGGAATCCATTCAAATAGAGCGTATCGTACCTAACCGTTATCAACCGCGCCAAGTGTTTGATTCAAGTAAAATTACAGAACTTGCTGAGTCGATAGAAGAACATGGGTTATTACAACCCATTGTCGTTCGACCTATAGAAGAGAATATGTATGAAATTATTGCAGGTGAACGACGATTTAGAGCATTACAATCCTTGCATCAATCTAAAGCAGACGTCATTATTCGTCATATGAATGATGAAGAAACTGCTGTAGTGGCCCTTATTGAGAATATCCAACGTGAAAATTTATCTGCAATAGAAGAAGCCGAAGCTTATAAAAAGTTACTTGAAATTGGACAAACCACTCAAAGTGAGTTAGCGCAAAGTCTTGGAAAAAGCCAAAGTTTTATAGCTAATAAATTACGCTTACTTAAATTAGCACCAAAAGTAATTGTACGATTACGTGAAGGTAAAATTACAGAACGCCATGCACGCGCAGTATTATCCTTAAAAGAAGCGGATCAAGAACAATTGATTGAACAAGTTATTGCTCAGAAATTGAATGTCAAACAGACAGAAGCTCGTGTGAAACAAAAATTAGGCCCTGAAAAAGTAAAAGCAAAAACATTCCAATTTTCTAAAGATTTGACACAAGCACGTGATGAAGTTGGTAAGAGTATTCAAGCCATTGAAGACTCGGGTATTCATGTTGAGCATCGTGATAAAGATCACGAGGATTATTATGAAATTAAAATAAAACTATATAAACGTTAATGACTAAAAGAACAGGTAGAATGAATGTTGCATTCAGTATCCTGTTCTTTTTTTGTCACCTATTTTATAATAATGGATTCTTTATTTCATATTTACATAGTTTAAAAATAGAATTACAATATTATTAAACGAAACGTATCGTTTAATAATTAAGGTAAGAAGGGTTTCATGTGTTCGGAATATCAATTTCAAGTGCGATACTTCATTTTGTGATTGGAGGTATCGCTGTTGCCTTTGCATCGATTATGGCTGAGAAAGTAGGAGGAAAAATGGGTGGCATTATTGCGACTATGCCGGCAGTCTACCTAGCAGCTATTATTGCTTTAGCCATAGATCATCGAGGAGAACAGCTGATTCAAATGTCGATACATCTTAGTTCAGGAGCTATAATAGGTATTATTTCTTGCATCATTACAGTATTTATTACGTCGATTTATATAAATAAACGAGATTATAAAAAAGGTACAGCGTTTGCATTTATTTGTTGGTTAGTCATTTCAATTGCTATTTTTGCGGTACGACACATTTCTTAATATTTGGAGGATTTTTTAATGAAATTAACTTTTATCAAATTTCTCGTGGGTGGTTTAGCTGTTATGTTAAGTTATATTATTTCAGTTATGCTACCTTGGAAAGAATTAGGTGGCGTTTTTGCAACATTACCTGCAGTATTTCTTGTTTCTTTATTTATTACTGGTATGCAACATGGAGATGTCGTTGCCAAACATGTTAGTAGAGGTGCAGTTTTTGGTATGACAGGTGTATTATGTAGTATCTTAGCAACATGGGCAATGTTATATTCTACACATGAGTGGTTACTTAGTATTTTGGTTGGTTTTGTTGTATGGTTTATTAGTGCAGTAATTATCTTTGAAATTGTAGAATTTATTTCACGTTTAAGAAGGAGAAAAGATGGCTGGAAGACCGAAAGATCCAACAATCAATGAAAAAATATTTAAAGAAATTGATCAATTATTAGAAACGACTTATTTTAGAGATATAACAATAGATCAAATTTCTGAAAATACAGGTGTTTCTAAAGCGACAATTTATAGACGTTGGAAAGATAAATCATCTATTATTGTCGATATGTTTGTCAGTCGAATCCACGTTTTTGAAAATGATTATAAAACGATGTACGAGGAATTGTATCATTTTCTAATAAGAATTATGAATATTTATCAAACTCATTTAGGTCGTGCTGTGATTGAAATATTAATTAGTTATCAACCATCTGAAGCACGTGACATATTTATGAAAGGTTATTTTGATAGCAATCGTAAAATATTGAAGACTATTATTTCTAAATATATTGACGAAGCGGACCAAGATTTATTTATTGATTTAATTTTTTCACCGATTTATTTTAATATATTGATTAAACCTCACGTCCTTAATGAAACTTATATTAAAAAGTTATTAAAAGTAATTTTAGATGCATATAATGTTGAATAGTAAAAATATTGAAACTATAAGAAATTAGAGTATCATTCTTATTCTTATATAACCCGTAGATGATTTTAATCTATGGGTTTTTTATTAATAATCAGTATTATACGATTTCGCTTTCCTAGGGGATAGTTTCAGTTTATGTCAACTCAAAGTCTTTTCATGTTTATTTATGATTAAGGTCTCAATCTTTAATTTGTCCTACCCCTTTAGGAGTTTCATTACCAATACTTTGCTTATATTTGTTCTAAAGATCTTAAAATATTGCGATATACTAAAATGTAAAACATTTTTTACACTAAAACTAAGATAATGTAAAAGAAAATTGATAGCTTTTTATTAGAAAAAACGCTTTTATAAATATAGTATTATGATTTTAAAAATTAAATAAAAATAGTTTAATTTATAACGAGGTGAATGAATGGATATCGGTCAACAAATAAGAAAATATCGAGAAAGAGATGAATATTCTCAAGAATACTTAGCGGAAAAATTATATGTTTCTAGACAGACAATATCAAATTGGGAAAATGAAAAGAGTTATCCAGATATTCATAATTTACTAGTAATGTGTGAGTTGTTTGATATCTCACTAGATGATTTAGTTAGAGGAGATTTAAATTCAAATAAACAAGAATCTATAAAAAGAAAAATGAACATTTGGTCGTTAGTTATGATTATTGGATTTACTTTGTCTTCTATACTTATAGGTCCTCTCTTATATTATTTTAATTCATGGGGATTTATAATAATTGCTATTCTTTTTTTAATTAGCTTTTATAGTGGTACTCAAATTGATAAAATTAAGTATAAATATAATTTAGATAACTACGATAGAATAGTAGCTTTTATGAATGGTAAAGATCCAAACGAAGTAAAATCTAGTGAAAAAAGGAATATATTTACTAGTATATTATCTTTTATTTTTATAGTGGGTTTATTTTTATGTATGTGTTATTTGAGTATATATTTAACAGAGATATTTTTAAAATATTAATGAAAGAGAAGCTCAATTCATTTTGAGCTTCTTTTTTTATTCTAATGGTTATTTTTTTCGTATCTTTTCAAAATATAGCCACCGCCAAGTAAGCCTACCGGCACACCAATAAATGGCGTTGTAATACTACTAGCAACTAATACTATCAGAGCTAACATGATACCATTAAACCAATTTACTTTTAAACTTAATAAATCGTCATATGCGTGTTGAATCATTTCTTTAATAGTCATTTTAACATGTCCTTTCAATCTATTATTTAAATGGCGTCTTTAATGATGCGTTCTGAATGAATGAACGAAATAACTGCAAATATCAGATATACAAGTGAATAGATAACCATGACAATGAAGATAGGTGTCAATGTATAATTGCCTATTAAGATCATAAATGCGTTTGCTGCAAAAAAGGCATGGAGTAAAGAAACAACTAATGGTAAACCGAAATTGAATATAATTTTTAAAGCTAGTCCTTTTATCATATCTGTATTCGTAAAACCAATACGTCGCAGAATACGATAATTGTTTATTTCATCTTCAGTTTCATCCATTTGTTTAATATAAATAATGCAACCAGCTGCTACTAAAAATGCAAGACCTAAGAAAGAAGTGACAAATATAAGAATGCCATTACTTTCATCAATTGCTTTTTTGTTTTCACTTTTTAAAACTACATTTTGGTTTCCTTTTTTAGCTAATGTTTCAGCTTTTGAAAGATCACTATGATGCTTAATATTAAAACCATAATGATGTGTAAGTTGATTTTTTGTTTTTAAAGCATTATAGTTGTCTACGCTAATTTTAAGTACTGGCCCACCCAGTGAAGCATCCATTGGAATGATTTCATTTAAATCTTTTTTATCTACATAAAATGTCTTTACTTGTTGTCCTTTTAGTTTTAAATCTTTATGAATTTGAACATTAAACATCATTGAAAGTGGACCTTGTAAATTTGTAATTGTAGCGTGATGACCTTTGATATGAGGATCAGCCATAATCGATATACTTTCATTTTGCATTGCATTACCCGTTTTACTTTTAATGACATCATTTTCAATAATATGGGTATTGGCATTTTCATACGTTTTTTTTGTATAGGGTATACCGTGTTGGTTAAGTTGATGTTCAAATTGTTGGGCCGTCTTTGCTTTAGTAAAGTTAATATCTTGAGGTGACGATGATTGAATATTAAAGTCAGCATTTGCTTTACTAATTGCTCCGAAACACAATATTGTTACTGTAACTGCTGAAATGACTGTAATAATAGTTAAAGACATCGCATTTTTCTTCATTCTATACATAATCGAAGATGTAAAGACGACATCAGTGATAGAGACACGACCCTGTTTTGATTTTTTTAAAGATTTAAAAATAATTGAAACTGAACTTCTGAAAAACAAATATGCGCCTGCTACAGTTAAGAATAAAATAATAAACGGCGTTAATAAGGCCATTGTTAATTCTTGAAATTTACCAAACATTTCTGTAGACATATAATAACCTAACATCATCATTATGAGTCCAAGAATACCAGCAATACATTCTGGCGTGGTGATTTTCGCTTTTACTGCCTCTGTTTTCATACTGTCTTTCATCATAGAAAGTATGGTTCTTCGTTTTAAAAAGATAGTATCTTCTAACATAATTAGAATAAACGCTAACATTAGCATGATCATTGTTTGAATTAAAGCTGCTACTTCAAATCCTATAGATGCATGAATATGTAAATGCATCAGTTTTATTAATATTGAAAGCAATAATTTTGAACCTAAAATACCAACGATGACGCCAATAATGCCTGTACTAATAAATAAAGTGATTTGTTCGATAGCAAGCATTCTAAGAATGTTACCACGTGTTAGTCCAATGAGTTCGAATAATGCAAATTCGCGTGTACGACGTTTAATAAATAGATGGTTCGTATACATTAAGAAAATGATAATCGTAATGAATAAAAAAATTGAACCAACTTTTGCACCTTGATTGATTATTTTTGATGTACCATTATTTAAGCTATGTGTGTATTGTAATGTGACAAAACTAAAATATAAGATGATACTTAAGATTAATGAAAAAAGATATAATACATAATGTTTGATATTACTTTTTAAATTCTTTAATGTAATTTGATTAAACGTCATTTGCCACACCACCTAGGGCTGATTGTAATTGAATGATTTCATTATAAAATTTAGATTTTGTTTTACTTTGTTGAAGAATTTCTGAATGAATATCGCCATCTTTTAACATAATGACACGTTGTGCAAAACTTGCTGCTGAAGGATCATGAGTAACCATAATAATCGTACTATTAAATTGTTTGTTCATATCTTCTAAGCGATGAAGTAAATCTTGTGCACTTTTTGAATCAAGTGCACCTGTTGGTTCGTCTGCAAAAATGATGGATGGTTGATGTACAAAAGCACGTGCAGCAGCTGTACGTTGTTGTTGACCTCCAGAAATTTCACTAGGATATTTATCACTTAAATCATAAATACCAAGTGCCTCTGTGACGTCTTGATAGTTTTTTTCCATTTCATCTTTTTTCATTTTTTGGACAGATAATGGCAACATAATATTTTCTTTAACTGTTAATGTAGGTAAAACGCTATAATCTTGGAAAATAAAACCAAGTTCTTTCTTACGAAATTGTGCTAATTTTTTATTAGATAACTGGTTTATCTCATTGCCACTGATTTCTACAGTACCGCCTGAAATGCTATCAATCGAACTGATAACATTAAGAAGGGTTGTCTTACCTGAACCAGAAGGTCCCATAATGGCAACGAATTCTCCTTTATCGACTGAAAAGTTAATATCGTGTAGTGCTTTAAATTTTTGTTTCGTTCCATAAACTTTTGATAAATGATTAACGTTTAAAATAGGCATGATTATCATACTCCTTGTAAGTTTTATAATTTTTCTTTCGCTTTAGTTGGAATGTCTGATTGTTTTACTTCTTTATATGATGTAATGGTGTGAGATTTTTCGCTTACAACTAAGTAATGATGTTGTTTTAATTTTTTAGACGCTGTATAATCAATGTTTTTAGCTTTACCATCTTTGGTGTAACCTGTTTGATTATAATGATAGATATAGAAGTCTTTTTCCTTATCAACGACTTCCACTTTTGATGGTTTTTGAGTCTTAACATAATACTCATGCGTTGGTGCTAAGGGATTTAATTTATTCCAATCATTGATAGAACGATTGTTAGGATGTTGGTCTGAATATGCGTTTAATCCAAATAAACCACCTATAATGACTACAATAATGACAAGAATAGTTAATATGATTCTTAATAATAATTTCAATCTCATCACTCCTTATCTCTATTACACTTCTTATTTTAAAAGGGTGAATGAAGCGGTGCCTTTATCTAACCTTACAAAGTAAGAGGTGTATCTTACGAATGTGAAAGATTTAAATAATAATCAGTCGTAAGAAGAATGAAACGTGTTTGAAAAGTATGTATGATAGAGTAGAAGTAATCGAGAATAAGAAAAGATGATAGGCGGGATGAAATGTGAAAAGAGAAATCATGGAGTGGGTTATATCCATTGTAGTGGGGCTACTGGTTGTTATTGTAGTAACAAAGTTTATTGGCGAATCTTATACAGTATCTGGATCTTCAATGCATCCAACGTTTCAAGATCGCAATAAAGTGATTATAAGTAAAATTTCTAAATCTATGAATCACATTGATAATGGTGATGTCGTTGTATTTCA
Source organism: Staphylococcus sp. FSL W8-1270 (assembly GCF_038007165.1). Taxonomy (NCBI): domain Bacteria; kingdom Bacillati; phylum Bacillota; class Bacilli; order Caryophanales; family Staphylococcaceae; genus Staphylococcus; species Staphylococcus sp. FSL W8-1270. The sequence continues at coordinate 2,249,523 of NZ_JBBOWQ010000001.1, read as the reverse complement.
TGAAGATTCAAAACGTGATTTTATTAAACGTGTGATTGGCACACCAGGGGATACAGTAGAATATAAGGGAGACCAATTATATGTAAATAATAAAAAAGTGTCTGAACCGTATTTAGATTACAATAAGAAACATAAACAAGGTCAATATTTAACAGGCTCATTTAAATCAAGTCAAATTAAAGGTTCAAATGGTGAAATGAAACTTCCTAAAGATAAATATTTAGTTTTAGGAGATAATAGACAAAATAGTATAGATAGCCGATTTGATGTTGTAGGTCTAGTAGATAAAAAACAACTTGTAGGTAAAGTCGTTTGGAGATATTGGCCATTTAATGAATGGAAAACTAACTTCAATCCAGGAACATTTTAAAAATAAAGTCACAACGAACATTTTTAATTCGTTGTGACCTTTTATTTTATAGTAGAGTTTTTATCCTATACAAACTACAAGAGTAAATAGAATTTATTTTGAATTTGTCGTCCCCAAAAAAGAGAACTAAGCTTGAAAAAAGCTTGCGACAAATGCATTTTTCAATTCAATCATCGACTACTAATATATATAAAACCGGAGACATTTAATGATGTCTCCGGTTCTGTCCTATTTCATTTTAGATTGTTGGTTTGTGTTATGTTTAATATAGTCCTTTTTACGTTGATGATCAGGTTGTAAGGTTAAACCTAAGAATTTTCTTTCTTGATTTGCATCTTTGAAAAATGAAATCATCATTAAAATAACAACAAAACTAAATGGTAATGCTGAAATAATAGCAGCTGATTGCAGAGCATCTAGACCTGTCGATCCACCAGATAGTAAAAGTACGTAGGCAATCGCTGATAACATGACGCCCCAAACAATCTTAACAAAACCGGATGGATTTAAACGACCAAATGATGTTTGCATACCTAATACAAATGTAGCTGAGTCTGCGGATGTAATAAAGAATGAGCCTACTAAGATAATAGCGATAAACGATAAAATTGCACCCATAGGCATCTCATTGAAAATACCAAATAATTGTGTTTCAGGTGGCATACTAAAGATATGTTTAGATTGCTTACCAATTTCAATACCAGTAATACCGAAGGCTGTAAACCATAGCATACTAATAATTGTAGGAACGCCTAATACTGCGATAACGAATTCACGAATCGAACGACCTTTTGAAATACGGGCAATGAAGATACCTACAAATGGTGACCAACTCATCCACCAGCCCCAATAATAAATCGTCCATGACTGTAACCATTCATGTTTTTGTGAGTTAAGTGGAGCAACATCAAAGCTATTAAAAATAAGTGTATTCAAATATTCACCAATTGAGGATGTAAACATATTCATAATTAAAATTGTAGGACCTACAATTAGAGTAATAATAAGTAACATCGCAGCTAAAAGCATATTTAAATTACTTAAATACTGAATACCTTTGCTTAAACCACTCCAAGCACTAATTAAGAATAAAACTGTAACAATAAGAATAATAATGCCTTGAATAAGTTTATTGTTTGGCACTCCAAATAAATAATTTAAACCACCGTTAATTTGCATGGCGCCAACACCAAGTGACACTGCAACCCCAATAATAGTAGCAAAAACGGCTAAAACATCTACAACAGTACCTAATGGACCTTCTACTTTATTTCCGAAAATAGGACGTAATGTACGAGAAATGAGTCCTAAGTCATTTTTTCTAAACTGTGTATATGCAAGAGCTAATGCAACAATACCGTAAACTGCCCAAGGATGTAGTCCATAATGTAAGAAACTTGAACGCATGGCTTCAGCTAGAGCAGCTTCTGTTTCTTTACTCGCTGTTGGTGGCGATAGATAATGTGAAATGGGCTCAGAAGATCCATAGAATACAAGTCCAATACCCATACCTGCACTAAATAGCATTGTTAACCATGAAATGGTATTAAATTCTGGTTTATCATCAGGTTTTCCTAACTTAAGCTTTCCAATTGGATGAAAAATAAGTGTGATACAAAATATCAGAATAATGCTAATAAGTAGCATATAGTACCAACCAAACGTTTCTGTAATAAAACTTCCGATTGCTCCAGAAATTGAACCAAATTGATTAGGGAAGATGGCTCCAATAATTACCAGTAACCCTACAATAACTGAAGCAAAAATAAATACATTTGAAAACTGTTTAGATTTGTTTTCCATGTATTTAACTCCTTTCAAATTTAATAAAACAGATGTATAAAAGCTTAACATATATCGTTAAAAGAATAATGAATAAGTTTAAAGTTTTACAAATATTTAATAAGTTTATGTTTTTAATGTATGTAATTATGTTATTATACTTATAATTTATCGAATATTTTGAAAATATAGGAGGTTTTAATTATGTTTGGATATCAAATTAATGACCACTTAAAATTAAAAATATTAGAAGAACGAGAAGCGGATCAACTTTTTAAATTAGTAGATAGTAATCGTGAGTCTCTAGGGGAGTTCTTGCCATTTGTAGCGTACACAACTGAGGTTGAACACAGTAAGAAGTTTATTCATTCGGCCTTACAACAATTTGCGCGTGGAGATGGATTTCCATATCCTCTTTAGTAGCGGTTTTTTTCTTTAAGGTTCATTAATAATTATATAAGCGGGTGGGATAGTTATGATCTTTGGTTATCAAATAGATAAAGATATTAAATTAAAGATATTAGAAGAACGAGAAGCAGGGCAGTTATTTAAATTAGTAGATAGTAACCGCAAATATCTAGCGGAATTTTTACCTTTTGTTGAACATACAAAGAGGGTAGAAGATAGTCAACACTTTATCCACTCAGCTTTACAACAATTTATCGATGGTAATGGGTTTCATTGTGGAATATGGAGTGATAAAAAACTGATTGGTGTTATTGGATTACATTATTTAGACTTAGTTAATAAACGTACCTCAATTGGTTATTATTTAGCTGAAGATTTCCAGAAGAAAGGCATCATGACTAGATGCACTAAAGCACTTATTCAATATGTATATGAAGAATATGATATTAATCGAATCGAAATACAAATGTCTATTAAAAATAAGGGGTCTTCGGAATATATAGTGGAATTACTTTCTTAATAGTTTAAAAACAACTGGTGTTTAAATCGGATTTTCTGGCGGGATGTTAGGATAATCAATAGTATTATATAAAAGTATCAATCACATACGAGTGATACTTTGGGAAAAAAATAAAATAGTCCAATTTACTTGACCGTGTACTATGGTACACGGTTTATAATATTCATGGGGTGAAATAAGATGATTTATCGCATTAGTGAGTTTGCAGATAAATGTGGAGTTAATAAAGAAACGATCAGATATTACGAGCGAAAAAATTTATTACAAGAACCTCACCGAACGGAAGCTGGTTATCGGATATATTCGTATGATGACGTTAAGCGTGTTGGGTTTATTAAACGAATACAGGAACTTGGTTTTTCTTTAAGCGAGATTTATAAATTACTTGGTGTTGTAGATAAAGATGAAGTTCGTTGTCAAGATATGTTCGAATTTGTTTCTAAAAAACAAAAGGAAGTGCAAAAACAAATAGAGGATTTAAAACGAATTGAAACTATGTTAGACGACTTAAAACAACGATGTCCAGATGAAAAGCAATTACATTCGTGTCCAATAATAGAAACATTAACATGAGAGATTAATTAACGAAAGGAGCTTTTTTATGAATAAATTTAAGGTAAACATTTCAGGAATGACTTGTACGGGTTGTGAAAAACACGTAGAATCAGCACTTGAAAAGATAGGTGCTAAAAATATTGAGTCTAGTTATCGTCGTGGTGAAGCAGTATTTGAACTGCCCGATGATATTGAGGTTGAAAGTGCAATAAAGGCGATTGATGAAGCAAATTACCAAGCCGGAGAAATTGAAGAAGTATCATCACTAGAAAACGTGGCGTTAATTAATGAAGACAATTATGACCTTCTTATTATTGGTTCTGGTGCTGCTGCCTTTTCTTCGGCAATTAAAGCTATAGAATACGGTGCAAAAGTTGGAATGATTGAGCGTGGAACGGTTGGGGGAACCTGTGTGAATATTGGCTGTGTTCCGTCAAAAACTCTTCTTAGGGCAGGGGAAATCAATCATTTATCAAAAGACAATCCGTTTATAGGTTTACAAACATCCGCTGGAGAAGTGGATTTAGCTAGTTTAATCACGCAAAAGGATAAATTGGTGAGCGAACTTCGGAATCAAAAATATATGGATTTAATTGATGAATACAATTTTGATTTAATTAAAGGTGAAGCAAAATTCGTTGATGCTAGTACGGTTGAGGTCAATGGGGCAAAGTTATCTGCAAAACGCTTTTTAATTGCAACAGGTGCATCGCCTTCGTTGCCCCAAATTTCGGGACTTGAAAAAATGGACTATTTAACTAGTACAACACTTTTTGAGTTAAAGAAAATACCAAAACGATTAACTGTAATTGGTTCAGGATACATTGGAATGGAGCTTGGACAACTATTTCATCATTTAGGTTCAGAAATAACGCTTATGCAAAGAAGTGAGCGACTTTTAAAGGAGTATGATCCTGAGATTTCAGAGTCAGTTGAAAAAGCGTTAATTGAACAGGGTATAAACCTTGTCAAAGGGGCAACTTTTGAGTGTGTTGAACAAAGTGGAGAGATAAAAAGGGTTTACGTAACAGTAAATGGCAGTAGAGAAGTCATTGAATCAGATCAGTTACTTGTTGCCACTGGAAGAAAACCAAATACGGATTCTTTAAATTTAAGTGCAGCAGGTGTTGAAACTGGAAAAAATAATGAAATCCTGATCAATGATTTTGGTCAAACAAGTAATGAAAAGATTTATGCAGCAGGAGATGTGACTTTAGGACCACAATTTGTATATGTAGCAGCCTATGAAGGTGGAATTATTACTGATAATGCTATTGGTGGATTAAACAAAAAAATAGATTTATCGGTAGTTCCTGCTGTTACGTTTACGAATCCGACGGTTGCAACGGTTGGTTTAACAGAAGAACAAGCAAAAGAGAAAGGGTATGATGTGAAGACATCTGTATTACCTTTAGATGCTGTTCCAAGAGCAATTGTAAACCGTGAAACAACCGGTGTATTTAAACTAGTAGCAGATGCAGAAACACTAAAAGTATTAGGGGTTCATATTGTATCTGAGAATGCAGGAGATGTCATCTATGCTGCATCATTAGCTGTTAAATTTGGCTTAACGATAGAAGATTTAACAGAAACCCTAGCACCATATTTAACAATGGCTGAAGGGCTAAAATTAGCTGCACTTACGTTCGATAAAGATATTTCGAAATTATCTTGTTGTGCAGGCTAAGGGAACTTTTTTACAACTCCCTATTCAAGTGAACCAGCTAATGCTTTAAGGGATTTTCTAAGTGCATTTGTGGTCACAAAAATAATTTAACACTGATGATTTCGACATCAAATCTATAATTGATACCTTAACACCGCAGAGTAATAAAGGATGAATAATATGTCAGACTTATTATCCCCACCAGACATTAAAACAATAGAACCGCCACAAGAAAATGAAACCGATATGATGTTTAAAGTTGAAGCAGTCGGACCACCTGAACGTTGTCCTGAATGTGGTTTTGACAAGTTGTACAAACACAGTTCAAGAAATCAACTAATTATGGATTTGCCCATTCGTTTAAAGCGAGTGGGCTTACAATTGAACCGTAGACGATACAAGTGTCGTGAATGCGGATCTACCTTCTGGGAACGCCTAATATCTGTAGATGAAAAGCGTAGTATGACCAAAAGGCTTTTAAAGTCCATTCAAGAGCAATCCATGTCTAAGACCTTTGTAGAAGTCGCAGAAAGCGTTGGTGTTGACGAGAAAACCATTAGGAACGTTTTTAAGGACTATGTGGCACTCAAAGAACGTGAATACCAGTTTGAAACTCCTAAGTGGCTTGGGATAGACGAGATACATATTATCCGTAGACCTCGGCTTGTATTGACTAATATTGAACGCAGGACTATTTATGACATCAAGCCTAACCGTAACAAGGAAACATTCATCCAACGTCTTTCAGAAATCAGTGACAGGACTTACATTGAGTACGTCACAATGGATATGTGGAAGCCTTACAAAGACGCAGTGAACACTATCCTTCCACACGCTAAAGTTGTCGTAGATAAGTTTCATGTAGTTAGAATGGCTAATCAAGCCTTAGATAACGTCAGAAAGTCTTTGAAAGCCCATATGAGCCAAAAAGAAAGACGTACCCTTATGCGTGAAAGGTTTATCCTTCTAAAGCGTAAACACGATCTAAATGAACGTGAATCATTCCTCTTAGATACTTGGTTAGGTAATCTTCCTGCTTTAAAAGAAGCCTATGAACTCAAAGAAGAGTTTTACTGGATATGGGATACTCCTGATCCAGATGAAGGTCATCTTCGTTATAGTCAATGGAGACACCGTTGTATGTCCAGCAACTCTAAAGACGCATATAAAGACCTCGTGAGAGCCGTAGACAACTGGCATGTCGAAATATTCAACTACTTTGATAAAAGGCTCACTAATGCTTATACGGAGTCAATTAACAGCATTATTAGGCAGGTAGAGCGAATGGGTAGAGGTTACTCGTTTGATGCCTTACGAGCCAAAATCCTTTTCAATGAGAAGCTCCATAAAAAGCGTAAGCCACGATTTAATTCAAGTGCTTTCAATAAAGCTATGTTATACGATACTTTCAATTGGTATGAAGTGAATGACCACGACATTACAGACAACTTTGGTGTCGATTTTCCACACTTATTAAGAATTTGGAGAAGGGTGATTTATAAGCCCTTTTCCACCATAAAATCCGAATACCCAAAATAAGAAAAGCCGAGCTATACCAATAAGACTTGGATTCACACAAGAGGGTATATTGAGAAGTGATGAATGTTTACAAGGGGAATTCTCAGATAGTTATGTGTATAGCTTGTTGAGAAAAGAATATGAAAGTCAAATTTAAAGATGAGAAATTATTTAAAATTAATAATAGCTTTTAATTATTTAATTATCTACTTGACAGAAAGCGTTTTAAATGAGCGTTTCTTATATTTTAATACAAAGGTAATCAATAATTAAAATGGAAAAATACACTTATATTAAGTTTTCGCTTCTACTCTTATACAATCAATACAAAAGGTTAAAAATTTAAGTTCAATTTGATTTAAGTTCTGGAACTAAAACTTTCATAAAGGAGGTTTACATTCAATATAAATTAGGTTATATACATAGTTGAGATAGAAAGAAGAAAGCATTTTGAATTCTTTATCTTACTCTTAACTTTATACATTTTTTAAGTGTAATCATTTTGAATATAGTTAAAGAGATTAGAACGTAAAACTTTTTTTAAAATAATTTATATAATATAATAATTTCTATCTATTTAAGAGTAATATGTAAACAATATTGATTTTAATTGAAAGAAGGTGAATTGGTGGCAAGGAAATCTAAGAAACAGTATATTTTAGAATCTGCAGCTAATATAGTAAATAGACAAGGTACTGACTATTTAACATTAGATGCAGTAGCAAAAGAAGCAGGTATAAGCAAGGGTGGTTTGCTTTATCATGTTAAAAATAGAGAAGGTTTAATAAAAGAGCTTGTCAATTATGCTAATGAATTATATCGAGAAAATGTAAATAGCCATATTGATAATACACATTGTAAACAAGGACAATGGTTAAATGCGTTTATTGAAGCAACGAAAGAACATCGTGTTGAAAATGCGCCTATTACTTCTGCAATGCTTGCTGCACAAGGTTCAAATAAAGCGCTACTCTTACCATTAAAATCTTTATATGAAGATTGGCAATCTCAAATTGTTAATGACGGTCTAGATGAAGTAGATGCAACAATCATTAGGTTAGCCGTTGATGGTTTATGGTTATCAGAAGTTTTTGGAATAAGTGCAGTTGACGAAGCAATGCGTGAAAAAGTAATAAATCGGTTAAAAGAAAAAGTAGAAGTAGGTATTAATAAAGAAAAAAAATAAATTTTCAGGTTTTAAGCTGTTAGGTGAGAATGAAACTTTTCAGCTTATTTTTTATGTCATGGTTGAAACTTTACCGACCAGTTGGTATAGTTTATAACGTATTTAAAATATAAAGGAGTGCTTACCTTGAAAAAAGTGGTATTAACTGCAGCAATTACAGGCGCTGGAGATACAATTGACAAAAATGAAAATGTTCCAGTAACACCTCAAGAACTTGCTGATTCAGCAATTAAGTGTGCAAAAGCTGGAGCAACAGTAGCACATATTCATGTTAGAGACCCTAAAACAGGTGGGGTGAGTCATGATCCAGAACTATATAGTGAAACCGTAAGACTCATTAGAGAGGCAGACGAAGATATTATTATTAATGTAACAGCTGGTGGCGGTGGCGACTTTATCCCAAGTCAACAACACCCAGAAACAGGCGGTGAAGGAACCTGGATTCAAACACCAAAAGAGCGTCATAGACCAGTAGGAGACACATTACCAGAAATGTGTACGCTTGATTGTGGCAGCGTTAATATGGGAGATTCGATATATATTAGTCCCGCTTCATGGCTGAGAGAACAAGCACAAATGATTAAAGATGCAGGTGTACAACCTGAGCTTGAATGTTTTGATACAGGTCATGTCAGTTTTGCAAAGCAACTTGTTGATGAAGGTTTAGTCGAACAACCTATGTTCCAGTTTTGTTTAGGTATACCTTGGGGTGCTGAAAATGATGCTCAGACGTTAGACTATCTTATTTCAAGAATCCCTGAAGGTGCGCAATGGTCTGCATTTGGTATTGGTAGAATGCAATTACCAACAGTTAGAGAAGTTGCTAAACGTGGTGGAAATATTCGTGTTGGTCTTGAAGATAACCTGTATATTTCAAAAGGTGTTAAAGCAACAAATGAAGCATTAGTTGAAGAAGCTAAAAAAATAATGAAAGAATATGATTTAATACCATTAACACCTGCAGAAGCAAGAGAAAAATTTAATCTTAAAAATAATAAAGGAGATAAATAATGAAGTTTGCAGTAGTTGGAACAGGCGTGATTGGTAGCGGATGGATAACAAGAATACTCGCCCACGGCCACGAAGTTATTGCTACAGATCCTAGTGATGGTGCCTATGAAAGAATGCTAACACAAGTTAAACAAAACTGGCCTTATGCTAAAGAAATGGGATTATCTGAGGGAGCATCGTTGGATAATTTAAGCTTTACTACTGATTTAAAATCGGCAGTTAAGGATGCAGATCTTATTCAAGAAAACGTTCCTGAAGTAGAATCGATTAAAGATGCTGTTTTAAAAGAAATCGATTTTTATGCGAAACCGTCTGCCATTATCGGTTCAAGTACCTCTGGTATTATGCCAACTGAGTTACAAAAGAATTTAAAACACCCTGAACGTTTAGTAGTAGCACATCCTTTTCACCCAGTATATATTTTACCTCTTGTTGAAATTGTACCAGGTCAAAACACCTCAGAAGAGACAGTTATTAAGGCTGAAGAAGTTTATGAGAGTATTGGTATGGATGTGCTTCATGTGCGAAATGAAATTGAAGGACATATTGCAGATCGTCTAATGGAAGCATTATGGAGAGAATCATTACATATTGTTAATGATGGTATTGCAACAACAGAAGAAGTAGATAAAGCATTTACGCATGCAGCTGGTTTACGTTATGCTCAATATGGACCATTTATGACATTCCATCTTGCAGGTGGAGAAGGTGGCATGAGACATATGCTTAAACAATTTGGTCCTGCATTGAAAAAACCATGGACTAAGTTAGTTGCACCCGAATTGACAGAGGATCTTTATGAAAAAGTGGTACGCGGTAGTGAAGCGACTTCACAAGGATATACAATGTCAGAACTTGATCGAAAACGTAATGAATTCCTTATTAAAGTAAAACAACTCGCAGAAGAATACTGGCCTAAAGATACAGCATCAATGAAAAAATCTAAGCAACATCAGAAGGTGTAAAGCTATGACAGCTCAGTTTGTTTATCATACTGATGTAAAATCATCTTGGGTTGATTACAATGGACACATGAATGATGCTGAATATAATCGTGTGTTTAGTGATGCAACTGATGCTTGGTTAGCATACATTGGACTTGATCAAGAAGGAATTCAATCGTTACACTATACCATTTTTACATTAGAAAATCATATAACATTTTTGAAAGAAATGAAGAAATATGAACCTATTGAAGTAAGAGTGAGTTTATATGATTATGATAGTAAGAGACTTCATATCTTTATGGAAATGTTAAATGATGACATGGTATGTAGCGCAGTATATGAAGTTATGCTAATGGGAATAGATACAGTCACAAACCGACCGGCTCCATTTCCTAAAAGTATTACAGAATCTATAGTAGCGTATTTTAACCAAACTTCTGATGTAAATGTGCCTAAACAATTAGGCCATCAAATCGGAATTAGTAGAAACAAATAAAGTTTGTATTGATAATCGAATGCTTGAAATATTGAGGACTTAATGTGCCTTGTTTTTACTTAGTAAACTTTGTATAACATTCACTTTAAGTTCTCTTTTTTAATAAATGATAGATAGAGAGGAATTGGACATATGTTAAGCATTAGAAACTTATCAAAAGTCTATGCAGGTGGTAAGAAAGCGGTAGATAATATGAATATTGATATTGAATCAGGAGACTTTATCGCTTTTATTGGAACGAGTGGTAGTGGAAAAACAACTGCATTAAGAATGATCAATCGAATGATTGAATCATCAGAGGGCGAAATTACAATTAATGGCAAAAATATTAAAGATATCAATGCAGTAGAATTGAGAAGAAGCATTGGTTATGTAATTCAACAAATTGGTTTAATGCCTCATATGACAATTAAAGAGAATATTGTACTCGTACCTAAATTATTAAAATGGTCGCAAGAAAAAAAAGATAAAAAAGCAAAAGAACTAATTAAACTTGTTGATTTACCTGAAGAGTATTTAGAACGATATCCTTCACAGTTATCTGGTGGGCAACAACAACGTATTGGCGTGATTCGTGCACTAGCAGCTGAACAAGATATTATTTTAATGGATGAGCCGTTTGGTGCTTTGGATCCTATCACAAGAGATACATTACAAGATTTAGTAAAAAAATTACAACAACAATTAGGAAAAACATTTATTTTTGTAACGCATGACATGGACGAAGCCATTAAATTAGCAGATAAAATTTGTATTATGACGAACGGTAAAGTAGTGCAATATGATACACCAGATAATATTTTACGTTATCCCGCTAATGATTTTGTTAAAGACTTCATTGGACAAAATCGCTTGATTCAAGATAGACCAAATATTAGAACTGTAGAAGACGCAATGATTAAGCCGATAACTGTACATGTTGACGAATCATTAAATGATGCAGTTAATATTATGAGAAAATATCGTATAGATACCATTTTTGTCGTTGACAATCAACATCATTTACTTGGTTATTTAGATATTGAAGATATCAACCAAGGATTACGTAGTAAAAAAGAATTAATTGATACGATGCAACGTGATATTTATCGCGTTAAGGTAGATAGTAAATTACAAGATACAGTACGTACCATTCTTAAGCGTAATGTAAGAAATGTTCCTGTTGTTGATACGGACGGACATACTTTAATTGGACTTGTAACACGTTCTAACCTAGTTGATATCGTATATGATACACTTTGGGGTGGAACGACTACTGAAAATCAAGGTATTGTGGATCCTAAAGAAATTGGGGCTGATAACGTATGAATTATTTAGTAGAAAATAGTGGTATGTTACTGAATAAAACGTTAGAGCATCTTTACATTTCTATCATGGCTCTCATACTTGCTATGATTGTTGCCATTCCTTTAGGTATTTTGTTGTCAAAGAAAGAAAAGCTATCAAAGGTGTCGTTAACTATAGCTGGTATTTTACAAACGATTCCTACACTAGCGATTTTAGCTTTAATGATTCCCTTATTTGGTGTAGGTAAAGTAACGGCAATTATTGCGTTATTTATATATGTTTTACTACCTATATTAAATAATACAATTGTGGGTGTTCAAAATATAGATCGTAATATTGTAGAAGCTGGCCGCAGTATGGGAATGACTAATTTTCAATTAATGAAAGATATTGAATTACCTTTAGCATTACCAATGGTTCTAAGTGGGATTCGTTTGTCGTCAGTCTATGTGATTAGTTGGGCAGCACTTGCGAGTTATGTTGGCGCTGGTGGTTTAGGTGACTTAATCTTTAATGGTTTAGCATTATATGAACCAGAAATGATTATCGTAGGTACGATTTTGGTAACGTTGTTAGCATTAATCGTTGATTTAATTTTAGCTCAAATTGAAAAATGGATTATACCAAAAGGACTTAAAATTTCCAGATAAACAATAAAGGAGGACATTATGAAATATTGTAAAAAGTATATTGTTGTTTTAGTGCTATGTCTAACTGTGTTATCTGGATGTAGCTTGCCAGGTTTAAAAAATAGTAGTTCAGATGATGAGGTTAGAATTACATCTCTAGGAACAAGTGAATCTCAAATTATTTCACATATGTTAAGACTACTCATTGAACATGATACAGATGGAAAGATTAAACCAACTTTAATCAATAACTTAGGGTCTAGTGTAATTCAACACAATGCTATTACGAGTGGCCAAGCTAATATGTCAGGTACGCGATATACAGGTACGGATTTAACTGGTGCATTAGGCGAAGATCCAATTAAAGATCCTGATAGAGCAATGAAAGTGACACAAAAAGGATTTGAAGAAAAGTTTAATCAGACTTTCTTTAATTCATATGGTTTTGAAAATACATATGCACTAATGGTAACAAAAGAAACAGCACAAAAATATAATTTAGAAACAGTTTCTGATTTAAAGAAACATGCTAAAGATTTGAGAGTAGGAATGGATAGTTCATGGCAAAATCGTAAGGGTGATGGATATCCTGGATTTAAACAAGAATACGGTATCCATTTTGGTACTGTTAGACCAATGCAAATTGGTTTAGTATACGACGCATTACATTCAGGTAACTTAGATGTCGCTGTAGGCTACTCAACTGATGGTCGTATCGCGGCTTATGATTTAAAAGTACTGAAAGATGACAAGCAGTTCTTTCCACCTTATGATGCTAGTCCTTTAGCAACAGATAAACTATTAAAAGAAAAACCACAATTAAAACCAATTATTGAAAAATTAGAAGGTAAGATTTCAACTGAACAGATGCAAGAATTAAATTATCAAGCAGATGGAAAAGGTAAAGAGCCAGCAACAGTAGCAGAAGATTTCTTGAAAAAACATGATTATTTTGAAAATGATGCAAAACAGAAAGGCGGTCGAAATTAATGAATGGTAATTTATTTGAACAACTTATTTCTTACTATCAAACAAATTCAGGCTACCTTTTTGAATTGTTTATTAATCATTTCCTAATGTCAGTGTATGGTGTATTATTTGCGTCAATTATAGGTATTCCTTTAGGCATCATTATTGCACGATTTGGAAAATTATCAGGCGTTATCATTACTTTAGCGAATATCATACAGACTGTTCCTGTCATTGCGATGTTAGCGATGCTTATGTTAGTAATAGGATTAGGCATCAATACGGTTATTTTTACAGTATTCTTGTATGCTTTACTTCCAATTATAAAAAATACTTATACCGGTATTAAAGAAGTAGATATTAATATTAAAGATGCTGGAAAAGGAATGGGAATGACACGTAATCAAGTCTTACGTATGATTGAGTTACCACTTTCTTTATCAGTAATTATTGGTGGCATACGTATTGCACTCGTAGTTGCAATAGGTGTTGTTGCTGTTGGTTCGTTCATTGGAGCGCCTTCACTTGGTGATGTCGTTATTCGTGGTACGAATGCTACTGATGGTACACTATTTATCTTGGCTGGTGCATTACCAATTGTTGTGATAGTAGTTCTTATAGATATTGTTTTACGTCTAGTAGAGAAAAAATTAGATCCAGCTACACAAACGAATAATTAATAAAGTATTTAAGGAGTAGATAATATGGCTTTAATCCAGATGAATTACTTATCAAAAACACTTGGAATGCATCAATCTTTAAATATTATTTTACCTGAAGATGACAGTTACTTTGATCCATCGAACGAGACAAAAAAACTTAAAACAATGTTGTTATTTCATGGACTATCTAGCGACACTCACTCGTATATAAGATATACAAGTATAGAACGATATGCTAATGAATATCAATTAGCGATTATAATGCCTAATGCAGATCACAGTTTTTATACGAATATGGCTTTCGGACACAGTTATTATGATTACATTTTAGAAGTTTACAATTATGTACACCAGATTTTACCGTTGTCTAGAAAAAGAGAAGATAATTTTATTGCAGGGCATTCAATGGGAGGATATGGAACAATTAAATTTGCACTAACACAAAGTCAATTGTTCTCTAAAGCTGCTCCTTTATCTGCCGCATTCGACGTTTCCATGCTTAAAAATTACAAATGGTATGATTTTTCACCAGAATCTATAGTCGGAACGAATAAAGAAATAGTTGGTAGTAATTTTGATCCTTATTATCTTGTTGATAAAGCTATAGAGAAAAATATTGATTTACCAGAGTTATTAATTATGTGTGGTACAGAAGATGAACTTTATAAAGGTAACTTAGATTTTATTAACTATTTAGATAAAAAAAATGTACAGTATGACTTTATAAAGAGCCCAGGAAAACATGATTATGCATTTTGGGATAAAGCTATTGAGAAAGTAATTAAAATATTTACAAATAATATATAAAATAATAAGACCATTAGTCTAACAATTTTGACTAGTGGTCTTATTATTTTATTCTTATATAGAAAGATTTAATATTGATTATTCATTTACAAGTTAATTTAAAAATCAATATATATTATTTAAGGCAATAGCAACAATTGAGTTTTATTAAAAAGGATATTTTGTTATTAAACAAATAATTCAATAATTTTATAGATTATATGTAACTAATAAAGAAATTGATAAATAAATTATTACAAATATAAATGAGGGGAGAAGATATAAAAATTTTATTATTAAAAAGAAATTATGAAATAATTATTCATATCTTCCCAAAGTTTTGTAATTTTAATGCTTTTTTTCGTGCTTAGTAAGCCATGTAATTTTGAAGTATAGAAAAATGTAATTTTACTTCTTTTATATTTTGTTGATAGCAACTCTATTAGTCATATTTTCTAATCTTCTTTTGTTTCTAATTTTTCTAGACGAGACAAAGGAGTATCAAACATTACTATAGCTTTAATAGCGGTTTTGATTAATCCAAAGCCTTATTAATAGATACTTTTTTATTTATTTATACGAAGCTTAATCATTAGTTAAACCTACTACTTGCTTAATATTCTTAGCTCTTTTTTTTAGTTTTTTTAAATCAGATTCAATATCGTCCACTAAACTATTTAAACTTGTTATCATGGTAGAATAGCCTCGAAACATAGTAATGCCATTTTCTACAGTTGGGTTACTATTGGGTCTGTAAGGCATTATATTATGTGTGTATTCATCTCTATATCTCATAGTACGTATAGGAACATCTTTATTAAGGATATTGCCGATTTGTCTATGTGTGTCGTTATTTGAAGCTATCAAATTTTCTACTAAATTTCGTTTAAAACCTATATCTTTTTTTACTTCATAATGTGAAGTATATTCTTGAGCTAATGAATATAATAAATCATTTAATGTATGTAGAAAATGTAAAGTAATATTATGAAAATAAAAAACCCAATAATAGTTTCTTTCTTCTTCGTTAACAGTTTCAATTAAATTTATTGAATATTTTAAATTTACAAAAGAATTACAGAAATATTCACAGGTATCATGTATAGAATTAATAGTAGAAACTATATTTGAGCCTAACCTATCCAAACCATTAATCAAATCATTAAATTTAGAAAAGTCGAATATATCTAATTCTTTAAGTAGCTGATCGTATTCATATTCAAAATAATTTTCATCAATAAAAAATGGTTTCATTGATTTTAGTTCCCTTCATTTTTGAGTATAATTATTTTAATATATTTTGAACAATAGGTAAAAGCTTACAAAAAACTAAAAGAGGTAAAGTGAATGAAGTGGTATAAAAATGAACAATTATTGAATTACGCGAAGAAAGCTGATGAAGCTTTAGATAAAAAGGATCCCAATTCATTATATGAAATTAGTGAGAAATTGGAAAAATTATCAACCGATTATGTTGAATCTAAGATGATGTATGCTTATTATTTGTACATTAGTTTTACTAGTTTAAATAATTACATTGATATAAAAGTTAATAACAAAGAAACCGTAGAATGGGAAAAACTAATTGAAAAAAGCTTGTTTTTAGCTAGAACTGCGATTAATTCAATGGACGAATATTTAAAAGATACTGAAATTGATGAGATAGAATACATATATTTAAATGGTATATATAATAGTGTAAAAACCAATTATTGTAATCTACTTATTTCTATAGGGAAATATTCATCTGCAATATTTGAGATGAGAAAATTAGCAACTTCTCAGTTTGGTATGGCAATTGGAAATTTAGGGACAGAAATTTTTGATTATGCTTGTTTTGATTATACAGATAATAAAGAGTCTCTTTATAAATACGCTTATCAATTGTTAGATACGGCTTTAACTTATGAGGATAGTATAGTACATCCTAATGCAAAAGCTTTTTATCAAAGTAAAATTGATATTCTCGATGAAATCGATAATTTTAATCCGTATGATACAGAGTACAATGTGGAATCTATATTAAAAAAAGATAGATTAGATGATCATAACTTTACAAATAATATTACTAATGAAGACTACTGGGATTGGGTGGCAGAAAATAGTTTAGCATTGAACACAATAAATGATATAGATTATATGACTAAAAATAATCAAGACACTCTTCATTTGCCAAATATATTAACGTCAATTAATGATCATTCATCATTTTATGGAATTTTTAATCAAATTAAACAAGAGTATTGTTCTGCCAGATATATACTTTATGAAGGGATGTATAATAACAAGAATCATTTTTCAGATGAAAATGTATATTTAGTAAATACAATTGACTATCCTAAATATGGTTTAAATATAGAAAGAGTAAAGGCAGCATATAGAAGTGCTTATGCATTGTTTGATAGAATTGGATATTTTTTAAATAAATATTTCAAATTAGGATTGAAAGATCGTGAAGTTTCTTTTAAAAGAATTTGGCAAAGTGCTAATAATGAAATATATGAGGTGTTTAAAAATAATATTGCCTTAAAAGGCATGTATTGGACGTATAAAGATTTATTCGCTAAAACTAAATCAAAGAATTTGGATTGTATAGATAAAAAGTTAAGACGTACTTATACGATAAGAAATATAATGGAACATAGGTATTTAAAGGTATTAGATAGTAATTTTATAGATCAAGCCACTAGTGATTATGATAACTTATCATATACTATTACATCAGATGAATTAAATGAGTTAGGGATTAATTTAATTAGAATATGTAGAGAATTAATTATATTATTATGCTTTACAGTAAATATAAATGAAAATAATATAAATAAAGATGAAAAAGATAAATTTGTAATTATGGCGCTCCGCGAATTTAGTGACGAATGGAAAATTTAAAATAAAGTAGATTTATAAGCTAGCGATAAAATCAAGTCGCTAGTTTTTTCAGTTTAAAAATTAAAAGGTTAAATTTAACCGTTGACAATTAAAGGGTAGTGCTATATACTTAGGTTAACGTTAACCGAGGGAGGAAATTATGTTGGATTTATTGAAACAAGTAAACACATTAAGGGGTTCAATGACATTAGAAGAATTACAGGAATTAGTAATTAAAAAAATTAGCAAACAAGAAATTGACAATGAGTTTAAGGATAATTCGACTAAAGAAATAATCAAACAATTAGAAAATAAGACAGTTCAAGAATTACAAAGTATTTATTATGACTTGCAAATTATGAATCGTCATTCAGTATCAACTTATACTGAGTCTATCGAATCGCTATCTTTAGAGATTTTCAAAACTTATAGTAATCAAAATTCACTATTAGATTTAGGTTCGGGAACAGGACATATGCTATGGAGAGCGAATAAGGAAGGTCATTTTAAATACTTAAGGGGTGAAGAAATTAATCATAACGTAGCTGAAATTAGCGAACAGCTTCTATCTCAATCAGAAACGAATATAGAAATTAAAAAAATTGATTCTACTTTAAATTTTGGAAGCAATGATAAATTTGAATGTATTTATTCAGATGCATTATTTTTAAATGCAGATAATAAACGTTTAAAACAAATTGAAGATTCCGCTTCTAACAGTTATCTAAAGACAAGAAGTAAATTCTCTGAATGGATATTTACAAATCGTATTTTAAATAATTTAGAGGATAAGGGTGTAGGAACTATTGTAGTAAGAAACGCTGCTACATTTACTGAAATGGCTAAAGATATACGTAAAGAGTTGATAGAGAAGAATTTAATAAAAGCAGTTATTCAACTTCCTTCGAACTTGATTACTAATACGGCTATACCTACAACTTTATTAATTTTGCAAAAAGACAATAGCGATAAGATTACATTTATTGATGCTTCAGAAATTTATACTCAAAAGGGCAGAATGCAGAATACTTTTGAAGATGAAAATATTACAACTATTATGAAAGCGCTAGAAGAAGAAACTGAAATTTCTGTAAAAGTGAATAAACAAGAAGTCAAAGATAATGACTATAATTTATCTCCTATTCGTTATTTAGTTAATATTGAAGATCGTCTTGTAAGTCCTACCGAGTTAACTAACATCGTAGAAACGATTCGTGGAAAAGATGTATCTAAAAAAAGATTAGATGAGGAAGAAAGTAAAGATAAATCAGGTTACTTACTTAATTTATCTGATGTAAAAGATTATAAAATTGATACTCCTAAACAACAAATCAGTCAAGATATACTCGATGAATATGAGAGATATCTATTAAAACCTAAGGATATTGTATTAAGTACAAGAAGTTCGGATTTAAAAATAGCTATTGTTACCGAAAGTTTAGCTAAAGATAATCTAATTATTTCTTCTAATTTTAATATTTTAAGAATTAAAGACGATAAAGTGAGTCCTTACTATTTATTTGCATTTTTAACAAGTGAAATAGGTGTTGAACAGTTAAAACAACTAATGACAGGAACTGTGATTAATGTTATTTCACAAAAATCTTTGCAAGAATATAAGGTGTCTATGCTAGATGAAGAAACTCAAGAAGACATCGCCTTTAAAATGGAAGAAGAATTACTCGAATATTATAGTTATCTGAAAAAAGTCAAAAACTTTAAAGAAAAATTACCACAACTTTTTAATGAAAACGGAGGGGAATAGGATTGGGTAAATTAAGTATCGAAGAACTAAATGATTTTTTAGAAGAATTGTTCGAGAGATTAAAACAAGAAGCAAGGCTATACAATCAACAAAGTGAATTTGATACTTTCTTAGAACGTTATCAATTTGAGAAAAATGATAGTAATCAAGGTCATCTTTATAATGACAATGCTAAAGTTCTCATTTTAGGGGTAAGAAACGGGGGCTTAAAAGCTAAAGATATTAACGGCATATTTAAAAAAGCGAGTTTAAAAGATAGATATGAAATTGTTGAATATGATGATTTAACAAATTTTGATATTTCTACTTTAGAAAATTCAACACAATACACGGATGTATTTATTGGTGCTGTCCCTCACAAAATGAGAGGGATAGGTGACACCGATAATCCAGTCCAAACGATTATGGATGGATCAGAAACGATTTATCCTAAAATACATAAACTAATGACAAGTTCAGGCTTAAAAATAACTAAAACAAATCTAACAGATGCTATAGCTAGTTCAGTAATATTTGATAATACGAGAGTAATTACTAGTTAGAACATAAACTAAGGGGGAACAAAAATGAATTTATACGTAATTGGGAATGGCTTTGACATAGACCATCACATTGCTTCAGCTTATACAAACTTTAAAGAATCTTTAGCTGATTCAGATGATGATAATGCGAAATTATTGCTTGAAATAATTGAAATAGCTCATCAAGAAAATCAAGAAAATTTATGGAAAGATTTAGAAGAAAGTATAGGTAGACTAGATTTAGATTACGTTGTTAAAAAGAGCGATAAGTATATAAATCCAGCTATTACTTTTTCTACAAGTTTTAGCTTTTTTTTTAAAAAGTGGATAGAAAAATTAAAAAATGATAAAATTTCTGAAGCAACTCCTAAAAAAGATTTGAAATATTTATTTAATAAAAATGAAGATATATTTTTAAGTTTGAATTATACCCCTACTTTGGAAATGCTTTACAACATTAATAAGAATAATATTAAATATATTCATGTAGTTAAAGATGGCGTAGGTTATGAATTTGGACATAAAAAAGTAGAAAATATTCATTCAATAGGCCATTCAGCCTTTGGTTTTAATAACTACCTAAAACATCAGTTAATAAAAGATACTTCTAGAATATATAAAGATAATCAAAATTGGTTTGAAGATTTATCCGACAAAAAAATTGAAAATATATATTTTTATGGTTTTAGTTTTGCGGATATCGATTTAATATATATAAAAGGTATTTTTAATAATATTAATAAAAACGAATTAGAAAATATCTATTTATATAATTATAAAACTCAAAAAGAACAAGAATACGAAGAGCAAAAGAGTATATTAAATAGTTTAATAGACGAAGCTGAATTAAATAAAAAAGTAAAAAGATTTCTAATATTAGAGGATTAAAAGAAAGTATCCCTCATTTTGAAGGGATGCTTTTTATTTACAAATTAAAGTAAAAGGAAATATAAATAAATTCAAACTCAAAATTTAATGTAAATTATACTATTACAATATATATATCTATGCTATTATGACTTTAATTTACTGAATAATTAGGAATTTTTACTGAAGGGGGATCGGGATGATGTTTGGGTACGAGGTCAATGAACATGTTAAGTTGAAAATTTTGGAAGAACGTGAAGCGGATCAACTTTTTAAATTAGTAGATAGTAATCGTGAGTATCTAGCGGAGTTCTTGCCATTTGTAGCATACACAACTGAGGTTGAACACAGTAAGAAGTTTATTCAGTCGGCCTTACAACAATTTGCGCGTGGAGATGGATTCCATTGTGGCATTTGGTATGACCAAAAACTTGTAGGAGTCATTGGCTTACATTATTTAGACTTGGTTAACAAACGCACGTCGATTGGTTATTATTTAGCTGAAGATTTCCAAAAGAAAGGCATCATGACTAGATGCACTAAAGCACTTATTCAATATGTATATGAAGAATATGATATTAATCGAATCGAAATACGAATGTCTACTAAAAATAAGAAAAGTCGAGCTATACCAATAAGACTTGGATTCACACAAGAAGGTATATTGAGAAGTGATGAACGTGTACAAGGGAAATTCTCAAATAGTTATGTGTATAGTTTGCTTAGAGAAGAATATGATGATTAATTCTATTGTAAATACACATTCAAATTTATCTTCAAGACGATTTTATAATTATTTTTTAAGTAATCAATAAACGTATGATATCCACTTATAGATTCATTCCGAACATAATAGAGAATAGAATCATCTCTTTCTATTTTAAGCTTATTGTTTAGTAAACCTATATATAATAAATTAAAAAAACCACTTTCAATTTACGCTCCAGAATAAATTGAAAGTGGTTAAAATTTTTATGTTAGATTAAGAGTAATACAAGCATAGGATAACACAATAAAACCTATTGTAAAGATAGAGTCAATTATAGGTTATAAATTATAATATTACAATATTTAAGTTTTAAAGTGATAATTTAATGAAGTTTTAGCTAATATGTGGACAATTATATTTAATAGATTAATAATGGAAGTGTAGAGAGAAATCAATTTTTTAAGCAACTTAATCTTTCTTTTGATTCTTATTTTTCGTATTGTAATGGTAAATACGCTAATATGTATTTTCTATATCATATATTTGTGAGCGTAATTTACTGAAGAGTTATTAAATGATGCAGTATAAATATTTATTATGGAGGGAAAGCTCTATGGCAAAAATTATTTATCAATCTCCAGGAAGATATGTACAAGGAAAAGGAGTTATCGAATCTATCGCAGATGAAACACAACGTTTAGGTTCACATGCATTAATAATCTCAGATGAAGTTGTTTGGAATATAACTAAAGATCAAATTGATCAAAGTTTTTCAAATAATTCAGAAGTTAATTATGATTACGAAACATTTAAAGGCGAATCTTCAGAAAATGAAATTAATCGTATCGTTGATGAAGCTAAGACAAAAGGCATAGATGTAGTCATTGGTTTAGGTGGTGGAAAGGCACTTGATACAGGTAAAGCAGTAGCCAATGCTTTAAATGCAAGTGTTATCGATTTCGCTTCTACTGCATCAATGGATGCACCTACGGCAGCCGTATCTGTTATTTATGATGATAATGGCGTATTTAGTGGTTATGAATTTTACCCTAAGAATCCTGATACAGTAATGGTGGATTCACAAATTGTTGCGCAAGCGCCTGTACGTTTATTTGCTTCAGGGATGAGTGATGGATTAGCTACTTTAGTTGAGGTAGAATCTACGTTACGTAGACAAGGAAAAAATATGTTTAGTGGAAAACCATCATTAGCTAGCTTAGCGATTGCGCAGAAATGTGAAGAAGTAATTTTTGAATATGGACATAGTGCATATGAAGCAATTAAAAATCATATTGTATCTCCACAAGTTGAAGCAGTGATTGAAGCGAACACATTACTTTCAGGTTTAGGATTTGAAAATGGAGGACTTGCAGCTGCTCATGCAATTCATAATGGTTTTACAGCACTTGAAGGCGATATTCATCATTTAACGCATGGTGAAAAAGTGGCCTATGGTATTTTAGTCCAATTAGTATTGGAAAATGCGCCAACAGAAAAATTTGTAAAATATCAACAATTTTTAAGTAGTATCCATATGCCAACGACTTTAGAAGAACTCCACATTGCCGATAAAAGTTATGAAGATTTGGTTCGCGTAGGTGAGCGTGCTTTAGAACCAAATGATACTTTTGCAAATTTAAGTGATAAGTTAAATGCAGATGACATTGCAGACGCTATTTTAACAGTAAGTGAATTATCTAAAAGTACGTTGAATTCCAAAGGTTAATTTTCGTAAAGAAGATAACTAAGAATAGATAAGTAATTAGAAGGATAAAGATAAAACTTATGTCTTTATCCTTTTTTGAAAGAGTATTTTTATATTTACTAATATGAAAATTCCAAGTTTAAATAAAGAAAATGATGTTGATATTTAATCTTAGATAAACTTACTTTGAATATGCCAAAAGGAGTCGCTTTTTGATGAAAAAATTAATTAAAGAAAAAAATAATATTTTAACAGACATGTTAGAGGGTCTCGCTTTAACGAATGATAATATTGAAATTATTTCAGAAACAGTTGTTGTTAAAAAAAATAAAAAAAATTCAGGAGTTGCCTTGGTATCAGGCGGTGGTAGTGGTCATGAACCAGCACATGCGGGTTATGTAGCTAATGGTATGCTTGATGCGGCAGTATGTGGTGAAGTTTTTACATCTCCGACTCCAGATAAAATTTTAGATGCTATTAAAGCAGTCGATACAGGCGACGGTGTATTATTAATCGTTAAAAATTATGCTGGAGACGTTATGAACTTTGAGATGGCTCAAGAAATGGCACAAATGGAAGATATTAAAGTTGAACGTGTCATTGTGAATGATGATATTGCTGTTTCAGATGTAGAAAAACGTCGTGGCGTGGCTGGTACGGTATTCGTTCATAAATATGCAGGTTATTTAGCGGACCAAGGCCTATCTTTAAAAGATATTAAAAACAAAATTGAAGCGTTTATTCCTAAAATTAAAAGTATTGGGATGGCGCTTACTTCACCAATGGTGCCAACAACTGGGAAATATAGTTTCGATATTGATGATAATGAAATGGAAATAGGTATCGGCATTCATGGTGAAAAAGGGTTACACCGTGAAGCGATTCAATCGGTTGATGTTATTATTGAGCGTTTACTAGATGAGTTGTTAAAAGAAGTGAAAGATCAATCATTAATTGTTATGGTAAATGGTATGGGAGGCACGCCTTTATCTGAATTAAGTATTGTGGCGAAGTATTTAAATCAACAATTCCAAGAACATGACATAGCTGCTAAACAATGGTTTGTTGGTGATTATATGACATCACTTGATATGCAAGGTTTCTCCATTACAGTGGTTCCTTATAGTGAAGAAATAGAAAAAGGTCTTTTAGCTCCAACAACAAGTCGTTATTTTTAAATAAAAATAGAGATAATGAGGTGACTTTTCAATGAATGTACAAGACATGAAAACAAGACTACTTAGTTTAGTTGAAACTTTTAAAGAAAAAGAAAGTGAATTAACTGATTTAGATCGTGCCATTGGTGATGGCGACCATGGAGTGAATATGGTCAGAGGATTTGAAGCGTTAGAACAAGGTCTGGATGACACAGATATGAAGTCATTATTTAAATCAACAGGAATGACATTAATGTCTAAAGTGGGCGGTGCCTCAGGTCCTTTATACGGTTTTAGCTTTGTTAAAATGGCAAATGTCGTTAAAGATGATATTGACAAAGAAAATTTAAAAGAGATGATTGCTGCTTTTTCAGAAGCCGTTAAACAACGTGGAAAAGTAGAATTAAATGAAAAAACAATGTATGACGTAATTGAACGTACAAGAGAAGCATTAGATAAAGATGAAAACATTGATTTTAACACATTACAATCATATGCTGATGAAACTAAAAACATGATAGCCACGAAAGGACGAGCATCATATTTTAAAGAAGATTCAAAAGGTTATATCGATCCAGGTGCTCAAAGTAGTGTTTATATTTTAAATGCAATGATAGGAGGAGAGGTAAAATGACTTCAATAGTAATTGTGAGTCATAGTAATAAAATTGCTGAAGGTATCAAAGATTTAAATTTACAAATGACAGATAATGGCATTAATATCATTGATATTGGTGGCTTAGATGATAATGGTATAGGGACATCTTTTGATCGTATTCTTTCAGTGATAAATGAATTAGATGACGATGCAATATGTTTTTATGATATAGGATCTGCTGGTATGAATCTTGATATGGCAATCGAAATGTATGAAGGTTCACATCGCATAGAAAAAATAGAAGCTCCTTTAGTAGAAGGTAGTTTTATCGCGAGCGTTGCACTTAAATCGAATAAAACAATGGATGAAGCTATCGCAGAAGTCAAAGAACAATTAAAAAATGATTAAGTGAATATATTATGAGGTCAAAGATGTGTAGAGGTCTTTGTCCTCTTTTTTTATTAATTTAAACTGCAGTGATTGAATGTCAATGTTCATAGTGGTTTTATATAATAAATAAATTATCTTTCAAGTTTTTTGAAATACACATTATAAATGAAAACTAAAATAAAAATTACTATAATATAGCAATAGAAAGGATTAAAAAGATGGCTAGAAAATATAATGCGATTAAATACGTCATTAAGAAAAAAAATGACGATCTTGAATTATATGGATTAAGATTGTATGAGTTTAATATAAAGGATGGAAAAGCTATAAATATTAGCCAACCGATTTTTGTGAATAGAGATATTTTAATTGATAAAATACAAGATGGTGAAGCATTTACTCGTGCCTTTAGAGTAAGTCAAAATGATTATTATGCAGGCCAATCGATTGCTCTATCGGTTAATAAGCATGGATATATTAATAATAATTTTGAGGTTTCGCGAGATGTGATTAGAAACGTTGAAGAAAGTATCTTAGATTATAAATAAAGTCATCAGTTATAGAAAAGCGTTAAATTAAAAAGGAAGTATAGCACTCCCTTTTTAATTTAATATATAAGTGACTTATTTTTTTAATAAAATTTTAATTCCTCTGATAATGTTGAGGATATATAATATTAAAGCAATTAAGAAGAACACAATAGCAATGATTAAAGCAATAACAAATATTAATAATTGATGATCGAATGGTTTATCAAAGACCTCTTTTGAAAAAATAAATGCGGCTCTACCTATAAAAAAACTGATCCACGTTATAACATGGTTCCCTAAAGCTTTTTTACCATGCTCAGACGTTGGCTCATCTGAAAGTATCCATACCAATAAAGGTAAAATGACAGGCGCAAAAAAGATACTTAAATAACTCAATGCTGATAAAACATAACTATTGTCATTTTTATGCATCTTACTATTTGTATTTTCCACTTTTTTCACCTTCTTTCTCTTTACTTATTATAAAAACATCAATAATAAAATATTACAACAATTAATAGATAAACTTACAACACTGTAAGTATTGAGAAAAGAAAAATATCGTTTTTATACATTTTCTAGATAAATAACTAATAAGTTTTTATTTAAGATTTTATATAATTAAAAGTATCAATTGTATATGTATAAATATTAAAATTGAAAAAATATTATACTTAAAAATTACTTGTTTGCTATATAAATTTTTGATAGCATTAAATAAGTAAGCGTTTTCACTAATTTTATAGGGAGGTGCATAAAATGAATAATTCCTCAATAAAACAATTTATTGAAGAGGGTAATTTAACAATTGGTATTGAATTTGGTTCAACTAGAATTAAAACGGTAGCAATTGATGACAACTGTAAAACATTAGCTACAGGAACGTTTGGATGGGAAAATACATATCAAGACGGATATTGGACATATTCTATGAACGATGCATGGATAGGTCTACAAAAAAGTTATAGTGAAATGACTAAAGTTATAAAAGAACAGTATGGGACTACAGTGAAAAAAATTAAATCATTGGGAATTAGTGGGATGATGCATGGTTATTTAGTATTTGATCAAAAAGAAGATTTGCTCGTTCCGTTTCGAACTTGGCGTAATAATAACGCTAATCATGCAGCCCAAATATTAAGAGAAGCATTTCAGGTTAACATTCCAGAACGTTGGAGTATTGCTCAATTATATCAATCAGCTATAGATGATGAGTCTCATGTTGCTAAAGTAGATTATATGACCACACTTGCTGGTTATATTCATTGGTACTTAACAGATGAAAAAGTATTAGGTATAGGTGATGCGTCGGGAATGTTTCCTATTGATGTAGAAACTAAAGAGTATCGACAAGATATTGCTAAAACATTTAATCAACTTTTTTCTGAAATGGGATATCATCAAGATATTTTAGAGATATTACCAAAAGTTGTGGTAGCAGGTGAAAATGCAGGTTATTTAACAGAAACAGGAGCAAAACTTATTGATCCCAATGGTCAATTAGAAGCAGGCTGTCCTATGTGTGCTCCAGAAGCTGACGCTGCAACTGGGATGGTAGCTACAAATAGCGTAGCTCCAAAGACTGGTAATATATCTGCGGGAACAAGTATCTTTTCAATGATTGTATTAGACAAATCATTGAAAAACGTTTATCCGGAAGTGGATATTGTCACAACACCAGATGGCTATGAAGTAGCCATGATACATGCGAATAATTGCACATCTGATATTAATGCATGGGTTGATTTATTTGGAGAAGTATTAGAAGTAATGAGTGTCAAATATGAAAAAAGTGAGCTTTTCACAAAATTATTTGAAAGCGCTTTAAATGGTGATGATAAACTTGGAAATTTACTTTCTTATGGTTATATATCCGGAGAATTTATTACAGAGGTTCAACAGGGTTATCCTATGTTAGTACGATCGATAGATAGTTCATTCGATTTAGCTAATGTAATGAAGACTCATATATATAGTGCATTTAGTACATTAAAAATTGGTATTGATTTATTAAAAGAAAATGAAGATATTGAAATTCATTCAATATATGGGCACGGAGGTATATTCAAAACCAAAAAAGTTGCTCAAACATTTTTAGCAGCAGCAATGCAAAGCCCTGTTAGTGTTATGCAAACAGCTAGTGAAGGTGGAGCATGGGGGATTGCTGTTTTAGCTAGGTATCTTGTAGCAGAAAACGATGTAAATTTATCTAGTTATCTTAATGAAATTGCTTTTAAAGATACTGAGTCCATCAAAATTAAACCAAATGAAAAGGAAATAGAAAGCTTTAATCGTTATATTGAACGTTTTAAAAAAGGTCTTCCTATAGAACGTCTTGCTAACGAACAACTTTAAAAAAATCACAAATATATAAAGGGAGAAAGTGGAACTATTGTGACTAATGATTTAACTAAACAAAATTGTCAGTTTTTAGGATTACCTAGAGTATTAATTGGGGTTATGTAGCGGTAGCTATATTTATGACAGGTGATAGATAGATTTGAACAAGTGTTTTTGTCTAAGTATATTGTCGGGCTTGGATATAGTGATTCACAAGCAGGTAGAGTGATAGCTATATATGGATTAATAGTAGCACTGGCTTCATGGATGTCTGGAGTACTAGCAGAAGTATTTAGTCCACGTCGACTGATGATTTTAGCATTTATAATATGTATTATTTTTCATGTTGGATTTTTAACTTTAGGTTTAGCTCAACAAAATTAAGCAATGATGATAATTATGTATGGTATTCGTGGATTCACACAAGAAGGTATATTGAGAAGTGATGAACGTGTACAAGGGAAATTCTCAGATAGTTATGTGTATAGTTTGTTGAGAGATGAATATGAAAATGAATATAAATAACAACACATCCTGATACTTCGTCTTGCTCAAGTACTTTAGTATCAGGATGATATATATTATATAGGAAAGTGATAAATTTGATCGCTCATTATCAACATATCACTTATATTTAAGATGGTTTGATAGCAAATGCACGGACAGGGAAACCTGGCGCATCTTTTGGTTTGGGACTAATTGCATAAATGACTGCGCCGCGCGTAGGCAATTGGTCTAGGTTTGTTAAGAGTTCAAGTTGGAAGGTATCTTGTCCAAGTATATAACGTTCTCCAACAATATCGCCATTTTTAGCTGTATCTACTGACGCATCTGTATCGAATGTTTCATGACCAATCGATTTTACACCACGTTCTTCAATTAAGAATTTTAAAGCATCTAGTCCCCAACCTGGTAAATGTTGGTTACCATCAGTATCTCTATTTTCGAATTGTTCAATATCTGGCCAACGTTTTGACCAATCTGTACGTAAAGCAACAAAGGTACCTTCTTCAATGCGCCCATTCTCCGCTTCCCACTGTTCTAAATGTTGGCGTGTCACGATAAAGTCATCATTATTTTTTACTTCTTTTGAATAATCTAACACGATAAGTGGTAAGACTAATTCTTTTAAATCAAGATCCTCAAGATAACGTTTATTCTCTACAAAATGTATCGGTGCGTCAATGTGTGTGCCGTATTGTGTAACGATATTCCAACGTTGTACATAAAAGCCATGTTCTTTGACTGTAAATAATGTGGATACTTGGCCTTTTTCAAATTCACTAAATCGTGGAATGTCTGGATCGAAAGTATGGGTTAAATCTACCCACTCTGCTGTTTTTAATTGTTGTAATTGGTCCCACAATGGATAATTTGTCATATGTTTCACCTCGAAAGTCTAAGAATAAAAGAGGGAGAAAACTCAATTACTCCCTCACATGTTTATCAGTATCTTATGCGACAGGTTTATTTTTTTCTTCACGTTTTTTACGAACAGTATTTACAAGTACTGTTAAAGCATCTTTCACTTCGTCTTCTTTACGTGTTTTTAGACCACAGTCAGGGTTAACCCAGAATAAAGAACGGTCGATTTGTTGTAACGAACGATCGATTGCTGTTGCAATTTCTTCTTCAGTAGGAATACGTGGACTATGAATATCATATACACCTAATCCAATACCTAAATCATAGTTAATATCTTCAAAGTCTTTGATTAAATCACCATGGCTACGTGATGTTTCAATTGAAATAACATCTGCATCTAAGTCATGAATTGCATGGATGATTTGACCAAATTGAGAATAACACATATGCGTATGAATTTGTGTTTCATCTTGGACTGAAGAGGTTGCAAGTTTAAATGAATTTACCGCATCAGCAAGGTATTGTTCATGGTATTCAGAACGTAATGGTAAGCCTTCACGTAATGCTGGTTCATCTACTTGAATGACTCTAATACCTGCTTCTTCAAGTGCTAATACTTCTTCGTCAATAGCTAAGGCAATTTGATCTTGAACGACTTTACGAGGAACGTCTACACGTTCGAATGACCAGTTTAAGATAGTGACTGGACCAGTTAACATACCTTTAACAGGTTTATCAGTTAAGCTTTGTGCATAAACAGTTTCTTTAACTGTTAAAGGTGCAGTCCATTTTACATCTCCATAAATAACTGGTGGTTTTACAGCACGTGAACCATAAGATTGAACCCATCCAAATTTTGTGACTAAGAAACCTTGAAGTTTTTCACCGAAGAATTCAACCATGTCATTACGTTCGAATTCACCGTGTACAAGTACATCTAAGCCAATCTCTTCTTGGATTTTAATCCAACGTGCGATTTCATTTTCTAAGAAGTTGTTATATTCTTCGTCTGAAATTCGATTATTTTTCCAGTCTGCACGGTATTTACGTACTTCTCTTGTTTGAGGAAATGAGCCGATCGTTGTTGTTGGTAAATCTGGTAAATGTAAACGAGCGTCTTGTGCTTTTTTACGGTCTTTAAAAGCAGATTTACGACTGGTTGGTACGCTATCAAAATCATATTCAAGGTTTTTGAACGATTGACTTTGGAATCGTTCATAGCGTGCTTTTAACTCATCATATTTTTTACTATCATTATTATTAAATAATCGACGTAATGCATCTAACTCATCTAATTTTTCAGTAGCAAAGCTTAAGCCTTCTTCAATTGATGTATCTAATGTTTCATCATCTAATGATACCGGAACGTGTAATAATGAAGATGATGGTTGAATTACAATTGCTTTAGCATAAGGTTGTAAAGTTTCGATTAATTCTTTTTTCGCTTCAATATCTGCAGCCCAAACATTACGACCGTCAATAATACCAGCATATAATGTTTTAGATTTATCGAAATCTCCTGCTTTAATTTGTTCTAAGTTATAACCATGATCATGAACAAAATCTAAACCAAGACCAGCCACTGGTAAACGGCTTAAGAATTTGACATTCACGCGTTCAAAATAGGTTTGTATGACTAATTTTTCTCCTAGACCAGCATCAGCAAAGTAGTCATAAGCCTCTTTAGTAATATTTTCATAATTTTCACTTTCATCTGTTACAAGAACAGGTTCATCGACTTGAATGTATTCAGCACCTGCATCTACTAAAGATTGTAATACTTCTTTATATAATGGAAGTAATGTTTGAACTTTCTCTTCAAAAGATTGACTACCACCTTTAGAAAGTTTCACAAAAGTGATTGGGCCAACAATGACAGGATGTGCATTTACATTAATTGATTTAGCATAGTTAAAACGGTCTAATAATACATTGCGATTTACCTTAGGTTCAACATTGTCCCATTCAGGAACAATATAGTGATAGTTTGTGTTAAACCATTTGATTAATGCACTTGCAACATGTTCTTTATTACCACGTGCAATATCAAACAATAAATCATCATCTACTGTACGTCCTTGGAAACGTTCAGGAATAATGTTGAAAAGTAATGATGTATCAAGAATATGGTCATATAATGAGAAATCACCAACAGGTACACTGTCTAAATTATAATTCTTTTGAAGTAATAAATTTTCTTTATGTAAGTCTGTTAATGTTTGATCTAATTCAGTTTTATCGATTTTTTTAGCCCAATAGCTTTCGATTGCTTTTTTCCATTCTCTTTTTCTACCTAATCTTGGGAATCCTAAGTTTGAAGTTTTAATTGTTGTCATGATATTGCCTCCTTGTTTTGGGTAATTGCTTTAGAATATGCTGCGAGCTCTAATGAATAATCAATACGTTGGAAAGGTGTAATGAGATATAAACCATTAAAGTATTCATGTACCGTATCGATTAATTCTTTAGACAGTCTCAAACTTAATTCTTTTGTTTTTTCTTTATCATCTTTTACTGCTTTAAATTGATTTAATACATCTTCAGACATTTTAATTCCAGGCACTTCGTTATGTAAGAAAAGTGCGTTATTGTAGCTTGCAATAGGCATGATACCGATAAAAAGTGGGGTATCAAGATGTTTAGTTGCTTCATATACTTCTTTGATTTTTTCTTTACTATATACAGGTTGGGTAATAAAGTAACTCATACCTGCCGCTACTTTTTTCTCAAGGCGTTTAACTGCCCCGTCTAATTTACGAACGTTTGGATCGAACGCCCCGGCGATGTTAAAGTTGGTATGTTTCTTCAGCGCATCACCATCAACATTAATACCTTGATTAAATCGTAGTGCAAGTTCTGTTAGACCTTTTGAGTTAACATCATACACATTTGTTGCGCCTGGTAGATGACCTACTTTTGAAGGGTCTCCTGTAATGGCTAAAATTTCACTAACACCGATGAGTGAAAGACCAAGTAGATGAGATTGTAAACCAATTAGATTCCGATCGCGACATGTGATATGAACAAGAGGTTCAATATCATATTGTTGTTTGATTAAACTTGCAGCAGCGATATTGCTGATTCTTACAGTAGCGAGAGAGTTATCTGCGAGTGTTACTGCATCAATATGTGCTTCATCTAGCTTACCTATATTCTCAAAGAACAATTCTGTATCGAGATGTTTTGGAGTGTCTAATTCAACAATCACAGTAGGTCTCTGTTTTACTTTTGATGTTAAATTTTGTTTTAATGTACGTTTTGCATTTGTATTAATTGTTCGATGAATTGGAATAACTTTTTTATTTTTAATCGGTTTTAAATTTTTTACAGATTCTTTAATGTAAGAGATATGTTCCGGTGTAGTACCACAACAACCACCAATTAAACGAACGCCTTCGTTAATTAATTCTTGTGCAACATCACCAAAATATTTAGCATTGTCGCTATATTTAAATTCACTATTTTCAATATCGAGTAGGCTCGCATTAGGATAACATGAGAGATAGGCATGTTCTGGTAGTTCGATATGTGAAAATGAGCGTTGCATGTGATGTGGGCCATGGTGACAATTTAAGCCCACCACATTTGCGCCACATTCAATGAGATGTTTTAACGCCTCGTTAATTTCTGTACCGTCAACGAGATAATTCGTATTGGAAGCGGTCAGTTGTGCGATAATTGGAATATCGTACTTTTGACGTGTCGCTGTTATCACACTCGTTAATTCATCTAAATCGTAGTAGGTTTCAAATAGTAAACCATCTACACCTTCTTCAATTAACGTATCAATTTGATTGTCTGTATGATATTGAATAGTAGAAAGCGATAAGTCTTCTTGTTTTATTCCCCTGAAGCCACCCACCGTTCCTAAGATAAATGTCTCTTTATTGGCTGCGCGTTTTGCAATTTGTACAGCGGCTTTATGAATTTCTTTTACTTTATGCTCTAAGCCAAATACTTTTAATTTTTCAAAGTTAGCGCCATACGTATTTGTCTGAATGACATCAGCTCCTGCTTCTATATATGAACG
This sequence comes from Staphylococcus sp. FSL W8-1270, assembly GCF_038007165.1. Classification (NCBI taxonomy): domain Bacteria; kingdom Bacillati; phylum Bacillota; class Bacilli; order Caryophanales; family Staphylococcaceae; genus Staphylococcus; species Staphylococcus sp. FSL W8-1270. Next base: position 2,215,887 of record NZ_JBBOWQ010000001.1, on the reverse strand, counting down.
ATGAATACGTTCAACTTTATTGGGATGTGTAAGATTATATGCTTCAGGACAAGTATCTAGGCCCTCGGAATAGAGGATTGTTCCCATTGCGCCATCAGCTACTAAAACGTTGTTCTTCAAATGATTCAATAATCGACTCATTAAATGCCTCCTTCAATGCGTAGTCAATATCAGCTATGAGTTCTTCAGGTTGTTCAAGACCTACGCTTAGACGGAATAGACCAAATGTAATGCCACGTTCGTTTCTCACTTCTTCTGGAACAGCTGCATGAGACATTGTGGCTGGATGTGAGAGAATCGTTTCTACTCCTCCTAAACTTACCGATACAAGTGGTAAAGTTAGCGCATCTACAAAGGCTTGAGCTTTTGTTTCATCTTTTAGACGAAAGCCAATGACTGCACCGCCACTTTTAGCTTGTGATAAATGTAAATCACTATTTCCCGGATAATATACTTCAGCAACTTCATCTCTTTGACTTAGAAAGTCTACAAGCTTTTCAGCATTCGATGTAGATTTTCTAAAACGAACAGGTAATGTTTTTAAATGTTTGGCTAAAGTCCAACTATCATGTGCAGATAGGGCAGTTCCTGTTCCATTTTGGAGTAGGTAAAGTGCCTCAGCGACGTCTTTGCGATTTGTAATAGCAGCGCCAGCAATAATATCACTATGTCCACCTAAGAATTTTGTTGCAGAATGAACCACTATATCAGCACCAAGTGCAAGTGGAGATTGACCTAACGGAGTCATAAATGTATTATCTACTGCTAAAAGTAGATCATGCTTTTTAGCGATATGAGCAACTGCTTTAATATCAGTGATTTTAAAGCATGGGTTCGATGGTGTTTCTATATAAATTAATTTTGTATTAGGTTGAATAGCTTGTTCAATTTCTTCAGGATGAGTCGCATTTACCGTCGTAAATTTAATATTAAAACGATTTAAAATACGTTCAGTTAGTCTAAATGTTCCGCCATACACATCATCTGGTAAAATGACATGATCTTCAGCTTGTAATGTGAGTAATACGGCTGATATTGCTGCAATACCTGAAGCATAAGCAAATCCATATTGGCCGCCTTCAAGTTTAGCTAATTTTTCTTCTAATAATTGACGATTAGGATTACCACTTCTGGCATAATCAAATTTTGCGTTACCACCAAGTACTTTTTGATGGAAAGTTGAAGAATCATATAATGGTGGGTTTGCTGAATCGTAATCTACACCTCTATGTTTATCAAATATCACTTCTGTTTCTTTAGATAAGCTCATGAAATCACTCCTACTTTAGAATTTTCTAATGCTTGAATAATATCTGCTTCAACATCCTTATAATCTTCAATACCAATGGATAAGCGAATTAAATGTTCATCAATACCGCGTTTGTCTTTTTCATCATCTGGCATGTCGACGTGTGTTTGTGTATATGGGAAAGTAATAAAGGTTTCAGTTCCTCCTAAACTTTCTGCAAAAATACAAATTTCTAAATTTTCTAAAAATTTAGCTACGCTATAAACCTTATTAAGACGTAAACTTAGCATACCTGTTTTTCCACTATAGAGTACTTCATCAATAGAATCGGATGTTTCACAACGTTTTGCGAGACGACGTGCATTGTCTTGAGATCGTTCTATTCTGAGATGTAGTGTTTTCAAACCTCTTTGAAGTAAGTAACAATCAAGTGGAGACAATGTGGCGCCAATCATATTGTGAAATTGACCTAATTGTTCAGCAAGTGTGTCATCTTTAACTGTCACTACACCTGCAAGTACATCATTATGACCACCTATATACTTTGTAGCTGAGTGTAAAACAATGTCAGCACCTTGTTCTAAAGGTGTTGATAAGTATGGAGTTAAAAACGTGTTATCGATAATGGTTAATAGATGATGTTTTTTACTTAGAACATAATATGGTTCTACATCAATTTGAATCATTTGAGGATTCGAAATTGGTTCGATAAAGAGTGCTTTCGTGTGTTTATTTATACTATTTTCGACTTCTTCATAATTTAAAAAATCAACGTATTTAAAATGAATACCATATTGTTGTTCATAATAATCAAATAATCTAAATGTTCCTCCATATAAATCAAAAGCTACTAAAATTTCATCACCAGGTTTAAATAAGTTACAAATAAGTTGAACTGCTGCCATACCACTTGAAGTTGCAAATGAAGCTGTACCACCTTCTAATTTGGCAAATGCTTCTTCAAATGAAGAGCGCGTTGGATTTTTCGTTCGTGTGTAATCATATCCTGTAGACTGACCTAGGTGAGGATGTTGATATGCCGTCGATAAGTAAATTGGATTAGCAATTGCGCCAGTCAAATCCTTTGTTAATGAAATTTGTGCTAATTGAGTATCTTTCATTTCAAATCCTCCTATCATTTTCTAAATAAAAAAAGCTTCCGTCCTTTAAACCCGATATGTATCGGATGTAAAGGACGAAAGCTTGTTTCGTGGTACCACCTTTGTTTGCTACTTTATTGCTAAAGTAACCTCAAACAGTACGCCATCATGTTTTAGGAGTACTTGAAAAAGTGACACACATTATCGTAAAGTATCAGATATATCTGTAATAAAAAAACTCATTTAACTTTTAATGATAAATGAGTATTAACGATAATTTAGTGACGTCGGTGATTCCAGTACGCCATTAAACAATAAATGTTAATACTGTATCGCTATAACGGGCGAACCCGTTGATACCTCATATTGGCATCAACACTCAAAGGCCATTTTCAAACTTTCTTTCAATGTCTCTTCTCAGCTTACAAGACTCTCTGTATCTGCAGTGTAAGTTTTACTTTCCTTATTACCGTGTGTAATTTGTGTTTTTTTAAGTTAATTCATAGCTTACAGACATAAATTACATTTGTCAACAACTTTTCTGAAAATTATGATTAAATAATAAATTCAGAAAGCGGTTGAATGATTGATATATATACTTTCTACCTAGTAAAATTTTTCTTAAAAAAGTTTATAAGACTTGTAGATATAACACGCTTTTTTTAAAATTAAGTAATGACTTTAAAGATAAGGGAGGACTATGAGTGGACCATATTGAAGATCAACGTATTCAATTAAATAATGATGAACACGTACAACATATTAAAATTTCAAGTATTAAAGTTAATCCCTATCAACCTAGAAAAACATTTGATGAGGAGAAACTTCAAGATTTAGCAGATTCTATAACAACTCATGGTATACTTCAACCTATTGTTTTAAGAAAAACGATCAATGGATATTATATCGTTGTAGGAGAACGACGTTTTCGAGCTTCTAAATTAGCTGGGTTAGAGGAAGTTCCTGCAATTGTAAAATCCCTTTCTGATTCTGACATGATGGAATTAGCCATTATAGAAAACTTACAAAGAGAAGATTTGAATGCAATTGAAGAAGCTGAAAGTTATCAACGATTAATGAACGATCTTGGTCTGACACAACAAAAAGTTGCTGAAAGGTTAGGAAAATCACGTCCTTACATTGCTAATATGCTAAGATTACTAAATTTACCCTCTGATATTGCTAAGCTTGTAAGAGAGCATCGCATGTCAGGTGCCCATGGACGTACTTTACTTGCATTAAAAGATGTAAATACGATGAAACGTATAGGTAAACAAGCAATCAAAGAGGGGTGGAGTGTACGTTATTTAGAGAAAGTTGTTTCTGAAATTCAAGACGGTGGGCAGTCTAAAAAAGAAAAATTAAATACTCCAAGTAAACCCAAATTCATACAGAAACAAGAACGTGCGCTTAAGGAAAAATTTGGAACTCATATAGATATATCTGTATCTAAAAATGTTGGGAAAATTGTGTTTGAGTTTAAATCCGAGGCTGAGTTTAGACGTATTATAGATAAACTTAATGAATAGTATCCTATTAATAAAATAAAAAAGAAAATGATAAATCAAAAGACTGATACAATTTTAGAAGAATTTTTGTATAATAAATAAATTGGAATACAAATTTAATGTGGACTAAATAGAAAAGGAGGGGGCTATATGAATCAGTTGAAGAACGTGTTAACATCGCTATTTCAACCATTAACAGAACCCGAAGTATATACAAATTTAGTAACTAAATTAGCAATGATTATTATTTATATTTTAGTAGGTTTAATTGTAATTGGAATTATTAATAAAGCGATAGAAGAAGCATTTAAATTTCAAAATAAAAGTAATAGAGGAAATAAAAAACGCTCTAAAACGCTCGTGTCCCTTATCAAAAATGTTGTAAGATACATTGTGTGGTTTATCGTGCTCACAACAGTATTAAGTAAATTCGGAATTAGCGTAAACGGAATTATCGCCAGCGCCGGTGTTGTAGGTATCGCTGTTGGTTTTGGAGCCCAGACTATAGTCAAAGATATTATTACTGGATTTTTCATTATTTTTGAAAATCAGTTTGATGTAGGTGATTATGTTAAAATTAATAGCGGTGGTACTACAGTTGCTGAAGGAACAGTAAAATCTATAGGATTGAGATCAACGCGTATTAATACCATCACTGGGGAGTTAACTATTTTACCAAATGGTAGTATGGGTGAGATTACTAACTATTCTATTACTAATGGTACGTCAATTGTAGAAATTCCAGTCTCAGTTGATGAAAATTTAGATAAAGTTGAAAAGAAATTAAATAAATTATTTACAGCAATGCGTAGTAAATACTACTTATTCATTACTGATCCAGTTGTTTTAGGAATTGATGGGTTAGATGAAACAAAAGTTATCATAAGAATATCAGCAGAAACTATTCCTGGAGAAGGTGCTTCAGGTTCTAGGATTTTGCGCAAAGAAATTCAAAAAATGTTTGTACAAGAAGGTATTAAATTGCCACAACCCATGTACGTAAGAAATACCGATAAACAAGACGCTTAATAAATGTTGGGGGTAATGTTGTGACACCAAAATATGGTATAAATGATATAGTAGAAATGAAAAAACAACATGCTTGTGGAACAAATCGATTTAAAATTATTCGCATGGGTGCAGATATACGAATTAAATGTGAAAATTGTCAAAGAAGTATTATGATTCCACGACAAGTGTTTGATAAAAAAATAAAAAAAATATTAGTATCTCATCAAGATACAGAAAGTTAGGAGAATGATTCATGGCTTTAACAGCAGGTATCGTAGGTTTGCCTAATGTTGGTAAATCTACTCTATTTAATGCAATTACAAAAGCAGGTGCGCTCGCTGCGAACTATCCCTTCGCTACGATTGACCCGAATGTCGGGATTGTAGAAGTACCAGATACACGTTTGAATAAATTAACAGAAATGGTAGAACCTAAGAAAACGATTCCTACCACTTTCGAATTCACAGATATTGCAGGTATTGTTAAAGGTGCTTCAAAAGGTGAAGGTTTAGGAAATAAATTCTTATCACATATTCGTGAAGTAGACGCTATTTGTCAGGTAGTACGTGCTTTCGATGATGAAAATGTGACACACGTCGCTGGCCGTGTAAATCCATTAGATGATATTGAAGTCATTAATATGGAACTTGTTTTAGCTGATTTAGAATCAGTAGAGAAACGTTTGCCTCGAATTGAAAAAATGGCACGTCAAAAAGATAAAACAGCCGAAATGGAGTTCCGCATTTTATCTAGAATAAAAGAAGCGTTAGAAGAAGGAAATCCAGTTCGTAGTTTAGATTTTAACGAAGAAGATCAAAAATATGTAAATCAAGCTCAATTATTAACATCTAAAAAAATGTTATATATTGCAAACGTTGGCGAAGATGAAATTGGTGACGATGAAAATGATAAAGTGAAAACCATTCGTGAGTACGCAGCAAAAGAAGATTCTGAAGTTATCGTCATTAGCGCAAAAATCGAGGAAGAAATTGCAACACTTGATGATGAAGATAAAGAAATGTTTTTAGAAGACTTAGGTATTGAAGAACCAGGCCTCGATCGTCTTATCAGAACAACATATGATTTGTTAGGATTATCTACTTACTTTACAGCAGGTGTTCAAGAAGTACGTGCTTGGACATTTAGACAAGGGATGACGGCACCACAATGTGCAGGTATCATTCATACAGACTTCGAACGTGGTTTCATTCGTGCCGAAGTAACAAGTTATGACGACTATGTTGAGCATGGTGGTGAGCAAGGTGCGAAAGAAGCAGGTAAACAACGTTTAGAAGGTAAAGATTATATTATGCAAGACGGAGATATTGTTCACTTCCGATTTAATGTATAGGAATATAAAAAAGCGCGACATCTATTTATTATAGACGTCGCGCTTTAGTTATATCATTATGGTTATATCTTAAAAAAACGGTATAACTTTACTTGCTTTAACAATATCTTTGGTGCTAAAAAACTGTTTACCTTCTCCAGTATAAGCTGGCTCAAGAATCATATTGGCTTTTGCACAGTATAGCCACTCTGGAGTGATACCGCAATTTAAGATTTCTTGAAACTCTTGAAACTCTTTATTCCAATCTAAATCTAATTGCATAGTTACACCTCAAGGATATTATAGAATGTCAGTTCTCTTTTGAAAAGATATGTTTAAATTTTGAATATAAATTTATAGGGAAAATACGATGAATCCAATCCACTTTCAGATAAAATATTTCAAATAATATTTATTGTAAAAAGTAATCACCTATGCTATAATTCTTGATTGTGAGTAATGAAAATTATTCCTTGCCTATGGATAGGATTCGATAGGCCGCATAGACCACAAGGAGGTGCAATTATAAAATGAGAACATATGAAATTATGTATGTCGTACGTCCTAACATTGAAGAAGATGCTAAAAAAGCAGTTGTTGAACGCTTTAACGGTATCTTAGCTTCAGAAGGATCAGAAGTTTTAGAAGAAAAAGACTGGGGTAAACGCCGTCTTGCTTACGAAATTGAAGATTTCAAAGAAGGCTTCTACTTCATCGTACGCATTAAAACAGATAATAACAAAGCTACAGACGAATTCCAACGTTTAGCTAAAATCAATGACGATATTATCCGTTATATCGTTATCCGTGAAGACCAAGATAAGTAATAATTAAATGGGGGCGTTGAAATGATAAATCGAGTTGTATTAGTAGGTCGTTTAACTAAGGATCCAGAATACAGAAGTACTCCCTCAGGCGTAAGTGTAGCGACATTTACTCTAGCAGTTAACCGTACTTTCACGAATGCTCAAGGGGAACGCGAAGCTGACTTTATTAACGTTGTTGTATTTAGAAGACAAGCAGAAAACGTAAATAACTATCTTTCAAAAGGTAGTTTAGCTGGCGTTGATGGTCGCATACAATCACGCAGTTATGAAAATCAAGAAGGTCGTCGTATATTTGTCACTGAAGTTGTAGCGGATAGTGTTCAATTCCTTGAACCTAAAAATGCACAAGGTGGACAACGTCATCAAGGAAATAATGATTTCCAAGATTATGGCCAAGGATTTGGTGGTTCACAATCAGGACAAAATACATCTTATAATAATAATAACAATCGTGCATCAAACAATAATCAATCAGATAACCCATTTGCAAATGCGAATGGTCCAATTGATATTAGTGATGATGACTTACCATTCTAACGAAAGAATGAGATTAAAAATATAAAAGGAGGTAATTAACCATGGCAGGTGGACCAAGAAGAGGCGGACGTCGTCGTAAAAAAGTATGCTATTTCACAGCAAATGGTATTACACATATTGATTATAAAGACACTGAATTATTAAAACGTTTTATCTCAGAACGCGGTAAAATTTTACCACGTCGTGTAACTGGTACTTCAGCTAAATATCAACGTATGTTGACTACAGCTATTAAACGTGCTCGTCATATGGCTTTATTACCATATGTTAAAGACGAAAACTAATATATAATTAGTGTTAAACCCCGTAAGCTCAAGGCTTGCGGGGTTATTTTTATGTCGAGTAATAAAAAATGAGCAGATTATACATATTAAGTTGATTTTAAAATGTATTGCGTAATATCTTTAATGGGTGCAATATAAAATGTTATCATTAAAAGAGATATACATAAGGAGTTTTGATGATAATGAGAGGAAAACATTTATTAGCAGGTATTGTTGCATCTACTTTACTTTTGGGTGCTTGTGATTTAAATATTCATTTACCAGGCGGAAATAATGATAGTTTAGAGGATAAACAAAAAACTGAGAAGAATGATAATAAAAATAAAACGCCTAATAATTCAAATAAAAATAATGATACTAATAATGAGAAGAATATAAATTCATCAGATACACAACAAAATGATAATGATGAAAATACTAATTATAATCAAACTGAAGATATTCAACCAAATGATAATAATAGTATTCAGTCATCCGAACAGAATACTCAAAACCAATCTGAAAACGGAATCAATGGAAATAATGAAACGACTACAAATGAAAGTCATTCAACTAGTGACAATCAATCAAACGATTCTTCGAATAAAGAACTTACACCTCAGCAAGCAGAGGATGTTGTCTATGATTGGTATAAAAATCAAGGATTTGGACATCGTTTAAGAAATGAATTTAATTACAATCCTAGTAAAAGTACTGACGATATGTATTATATAGATTATGCAGCAAGTGACGCTTATGGTACTGGTACACCTTATGTAGCTATTGTAGATAAACATACAGGTAGTATTGTTGATAATTATAATAATATGACAGATGAAGAAAAAGCTAAAAGAAAACAAATGAATGAAAGTAAATTAGAACAAAGTAACCGACAACGAAATAATGATGTACAAAATAATGAAACAAAGAATAATAATGAAACGCAACATACATCATCTAATGAAGAAAATCAAAATAGCGCGCAATCTGAAACTCAAAATGATGTCCAGACATCGAATCAATCCGAGAACAATCATTCAACTTCAACAGACGCTTCTACACAAACTAAAGAAGAATCCACAACTTCTCAAATGGATCGTAATGAACAAGCACAACCAAATCATCAAAGTACAAATACCGAAGAATAAAAACAAAGGAACAAGACATTATATTCAACATGAATATGTTTTGTTCCTTTAAAGTTGTTTATAGTCGAATATCAACATCATCAAATTGTTGTTGATATTCTTTATATTTACTTTCAACTAGAACTTGATAAGATGTATTGAAATAATCTGCCAGAATCATTGCATCTTTGAACTTTGGTTCATGTTGATGATTTTCCCATTCGTATAATTGATGTGGTTCGTAATGTGTGCCATACTTTTTGTTTAGGATTTCAGTTAATTCATTAATTTCAAGATGTCTTTTTTTTCTTAAGTTATACAGTGCATGTGAACTCATAATACATAACCTCCTAAGTATCAATTTTGTATATAAACAAAATTTTATTATATGAAAATTTATTAAGTCTTTTATATATTTTATTATAATATGCTTGTTCATAATGTTTAGCAAGTATTTTATATAAAAATAGTTGCTATTTTTAGGAGCCTTATATTTTTAATCATTAATTGAATAAATACTAATAAAATATGTGGGTGTTATTATTTAGTTGTTTTTGTTATAAAAAATAAATTATTTTAATAATGATGTTTATAAAATTGAAATAGGTGGTATGAATAAGAAGTAAATAAAATAAAACTATAAGGAGTAATCTAACTATGGGCTTTATTATTATGATAATAGTTGGTGGATTAATCGGTTGGATTGCTGGCATGATCATGGGTAAAGATATCCCTGGTGGTATCTTAGGTAATATCATTGCTGGTTTAATCGGTTCATTCATCGGAAGTAAATTGTTAGGTACTTGGGGTCCTGTTTGGGGCGGAGTACCAATCTTCCCAGCATTAATCGGTGCAATTATTCTTATTTTTATTGTTTCTTTAATTTTAAAAGCAATCAAAAAATAAGTATAGTATTTAAAGAGGACTACGTTATGTAGTGCTCTTTTTTTATTTATTAAACTAAAAAAAGAGGATGACGTCGGGTTAAGACGTCATCCAGGAGTATTATGTTCATGAATATAAAAGACTTGTAGTTATTAAATAACTACAAGTTAATAGTATCATGCAATATAAATATTGACAATCATAAAAACTTATATTATTTAAAAATATATAATTTGTATTATTAGTAGACTTCATTCAATTATTATTTAATATAATAAATTGAAATAGGAGGTAAAACATGAATTTATATCTTATTCGACATGGTGAATCACAGTCTAATTACGATAATAAGTACAATCGAGCATATTATTGTGGTCAGTTAGACGTTCCTTTAACTGAAAGGGGCATTGAAAGTGCAAAAAACTTAAAGACGTATTTTTATAATATAAAAATTGATGATGTGTATGTATCTGATTTAACAAGAACAAAAGAAACATATCAATATATCTTCCCTTACGATATCCCAACTACAGTTACCTCATTATTACGTGAACGTTCATTGGGTCTATTTGAAGGTCAATTTAAGGATAAACTTATGAAAAATAATAAGTATCATCGCTATTTTCATGATTCAAATTATAAAGATTTTCGACATAGCTTTATTCAAAAAGCGCCTGAGGGGGAAAGTTATAATGATGTTTATCATAGAGTGAAACAGTTTTTCGAAACGATCCATATTCAAGATAATCACACGATAGTCATTATTGCACATCAAGTTGTGATACGTTGTATTATGGTTTACTTTGGCTATATAAATAAAGAAGAAGCATTAACTAAAGTAATTGAAAATTGTAAGCCATATCTTATTGAGTTATAAAAAAATCTGAGACATCATTCATCGTCTCAGATTTTTTATATATTAGACGTCACCATTAATGGATTGAATAACATATTCAAACGGATACTACCTATTCTATTTATCAAAAACATCTGTTTTGATATCTTTCTTATTTAAGAAAGATTTGATTTTATTTTGTTGGTTTCCATTTACATCTCCAGCATAATGAGTAGGAACATCTACAACGTTAATTGTATTTTGAGGTTGGTAATTCAGTTGTTCGATACTTTCATCAACATTTGCAATTGTACTATTCAAAGCATGAAAGTATTTAATAATACGATTTACATGATCTTTATAGCCGTCTGGCAATGTGTTATTTTCAACATATTTTTTAAAGTGTAAGTCATTTTTAACAGCAATATTAGATAAATTACTAAGTTTTGTAGCTTGTTTATCAGTGATTTTTGTTTGTCCTGAACTTTGACGGTCGATTTGACTTTGCATTATATATTTATTATCTAAAATATCACTATTAACATCTAGATATTTTTTGATTGCTTGGTTCATTTCATCTTCAGTAAGCTTTTGATGTGATTTATTCGATGTAAAAATATCATTTTCAGTTAAGTTTTTAGCATGTTTCGGTGCATTAACACCGTTACTTTGATTATGATTGTCTTCGTTATTATCATTATTAGGTGCACAAGCACTTAATATTAATAACAATGCTAAAAAACTACTAATAATCATACTCTTTTTCATAGATTTCAATAATCTCCTTTATTAGTAAACGTTTCTATTTAAGCATAATAATAGAGTATCATTTATAGAAACAGAATTGAATGTTTAAGACTTAAAATTAATATAAATCTATGAACAAATTGTGGCAATATCAGTAAAAAAATAAATTAAAAAAGCAGAGCCATTAATAAAATGACTCTGCTTAAAATGAAGATATTTGATAGGTTAAGTTCTAAGTCTTACTTTCATGTAGAAAGTTAAACTGTAAATTAATTTCTAATAATATAATCAAATGCACTCAATGCTGCGTTAGCACCTGAACCCATTGATATAATGATTTGTTTATATTTTTGGTCAGTAACGTCACCAGCAGCAAAAATACCAGGAATGTTTGTGTTATTTTCACGACCCACAACGACTTCTCCACGGCTATTTAACTCTACTGCGTCACCAATCCATTTTGTATTTGGCACAAGGCCAATTTGTACAAAGATACCATCTAAGCTTAATTCTTTCATTTCACCAGATGACATATCTTCATAGCTTAAACCAGTAACATGATCTTCACCTAGAACTTCGGCAGTTCTAGCATTTGTGTGAATATCAACATTAGGGAAAGAACGTAAACGTTCTTGTAACACTGTATCCGCTTTTAGTTCTGGAGCGAATTCAAATAGCGTCACATGTTTAACTATTCCTGCTAAATCGATAGCTGCTTCAACACCAGAGTTACCACCACCAATAACTGCAACGTTTTTATTTTCAAATAAAGGTCCGTCACAGTGAGGGCAGAAGGCAACACCTTTATTGATTAAGCGATCTTCACCAGGAATATTTAATTTACGCCAGCTTGCACCAGTTGAAATAATAGCAGTTTTACTTTCAAGAACTGCATCATTTTCTAAAGTTACTCGGATAGCTTTATCAGTTTTTTCAATTTTAGTTGCACGAATACCAGTCATAGCATCAATATCATACTCTTCGATATGTGCAGCTAAATTAGAAGAGAATTCTGATCCAGTGGTTTGTTTAACAGTAATAAAGTTTTCAATACCAGCTGTATCGTTAACTTGACCACCAATTCTATCTGCAACAATACCAGTGCGTAAACCTTTACGCGCAGTATAAATTGCAGCACTACCACTTGCTGGCCCACCACCGATGATTAATACATCGTATGGATCTTTATCTTCGTATTCTGAAGCATCTTGTGTACTGCCAAGTTTAGATAAAATATCAGAAATTGTCATACGACCATTACCGAATTCTTCACCATCTAAAAATACAGCAGGGACTGCCATGATATCCTTAGATTCTTCACGGAATACAGCACCATCAATCATTGTATGAGTGATATTTGGATTAATTACACTCATTAAGTTTAATGCTTGAACTACATCTGGACATTTTTGACAAGTTAAACTTACATAAGTTTCAAAATTGTAGTTACCTTCAAGACCTTTAATTTGATCAATGATTGATTGTTTTTCTTTAGGCGCACGACCACTTACTTGTAAAATGGCAAGCACAAGTGAATTAAACTCATGACCTAAAGGAATACCAGCAAATGTGATACCAGTATCTTCTTCAGGTTTACTTACTTGAAAACTTGGTGTGCGTTTTAATTCTTTTTCAACGATTGTAATATGATCTGTCATCTCAGCGATTTCATCTAATAAATCTTTTAATTCTTTAGATTTATCATCAGAGCCGATACTTGCTCTAAATTCTACATCGCCTTCCATAAGTTGTAATAATTGTTGTAATTGTTGTTTTAAATCAGCATTAAGCATACTTAAATGCCTCCTTAAATTTTACCTACTAAGTCTAATCCTGGTTGTAATGATTCAGAACCTTCTTCCCATTTTGCTGGGCAAACTTCACCTGGATGTTGACGTACGTATTGTGCAGCTTTGATTTTATTTACTAATGTACTTGCATCACGGCCAATACCATCTGCATTAATTTCTGCTGCTTGAACTACACCATCAGGGTCAACGATAAATGTACCACGTTGTGCCAAACCTGCTTCTTCATCTAATACATCGAAGTTACGAGTGATGATTTGAGAAGGGTCACCAATCATAGTGTATTGGATTTTGCTGATTGCGTCTGAATGATCGTGCCAAGCTTTGTGTACGAAATGAGTATCAGTTGAAACTGAGAATACATTAACACCTAAATCTTGTAATTGGCTATATTGGTTTTGTAAATCTTCTAATTCAGTTGGACATACGAAAGAGAAGTCAGCTGGATAGAAGCAAACAACGCTCCAAGAACCTTTTAAATCATCTTGGCTTACTTCTTTGAATTCATCATTTTTAGGATCATATGCTTGAGCTGTGAAAGGTAAGATTTCTTTATTAATTAAAGACATAACTTAAATTCCTCCTGATTTATCGAATATTAATTAGAACTACATAATAATTATTGCTTATTTATAATAATTCTAATCTCTTGATTAATATTATTACATGTAGATTTTATTTCGTCAACATAATATACTTAAAAGTAAGAAAAACATTATAAAGCACTGATATAATAAGGTTTATATAAAAAATATTAACTTTTTTAAGATATTGTGAGGTTTATTTTTCCTAATTAAAAAATGTAAATTGTAAATACAAATACATCTTTTCGCTTAAATCTATTCTCAACTAAAGGAAAGTATTTGATAATGGAAATCAAAAATAATAGATGAAAACTCTCTTCAAGTTACGCTATGAAACATATAAATCTGAAGAGAGTATCAAGTATTTTCAATATTATTTTATTAAAATCAGTCTTTGACTTCTACTTTTACACTTCCTACTTTCTCGTATTCAGCAATATAAATACCTTTTTCTAAATGTAGTGGTGAAATAAATGTACCTGAAGAAATAAATTGACCTTTTTCTAAACGTTTTCCATGTGAATGTAATTTTTTATTTAACCATTTTATAGATTCAATAGGATTTCCTAGTACGTCACTAGAATGTCCTGTTTCAATTTCTTGATCGTTTTTAAATAACTTTAAGTTAATATCAGCAAACGATTTGTAATCAAGAGGTGTTACTCTTTTTCCAACCACAATTAAACCTGTTGCAGTATTATCTGAAATTAAATCTGATAAAGCAAAGTTAGGGAACCAATCTTTATAACGTGCGTCAGGAATTTCAATACCTGGAGCTACTTTTACACTTTCTAAGATGGTTTGAACATCTGCATTCTCTGGTAAATCTGCAGTTAATTCAAAGATAAGTTCAGGTTCAAGTAATGGATCAAATAATGTTGATAATGAGATGGAGTTACCACCTTCGACTACTTGAGTAGATAAAATAGTACCGTACGCAGGCTCATTTGTATTGGCAATGGCTTGAGTGGCGGCACTTGTCATACTTACTTTGTAACCTTTAATTTCTGATTTTTGCTTATTTTTTAATTGATTAATGAGATCATCTTGTGTGTGATAGGCTTCTAACTCATTTAGTTCAAAAGAGGAACTGATAAAATCAATCGGTTTTTTTGATGTAAAAGCTTGATATAAGGCTGTTGAAACTTCTTTGTTAGCGTGAGTCATAGTATCTCTCCTTTGATATCTGAAAATTGTCATTATTATGATAACTTTAATTAGTTTAGCATGCAAATCTTAATTTAAAATAAAGGGCAATTTGGAAGAAAAATAAAATATAAATTGTTAACATATATTCAGTAATTAAAAAAGGAGTGGACTTAATGTCAGATTATGTTTACAAATTAGCTAAAAAACATCATTCAGTTCGAAAATTTAAAGATCAACCTTTAAGTGAAGACGTTGTTAGAAAGTTAGTTGAAGCTGGGCAAAGTGCTTCAACATCTAGTTATTTACAAACATATTCAATTATTGGAGTAGAAGACCCAGAAATTAAAGCAGAACTCAAAGAAGTATCAGGTCAACATTATGTGGTAGATAATGGCTATTTATTTGTATTTGTTTTAGATTATTATCGTCATAGTCTTATTAATGAAGATGTAGAACAACACATGGAGACGTCATTTGAGTCAGCTGAGGGCTTATTAGTTGGTGCCATTGATGTTGCATTAGTATCAGAAAATATTGCTTTAGCAGCTGAAGATATGGGCTATGGCATTGTATACTTAGGTTCGCTTCGCAATGATGTCGGACGTGTACGTGAGATTTTAGACTTACCTGAATATGCCTTCCCTCTATTTGGTATGGCTGTAGGGGAGCCAGCTGAGGATGAAAATGGATCACCAAAACCACGTTTACCTTTTGAACATGTCTTCCATAAAAATGTCTATAATAGTAATAATGCACAACAAAAAGAAACATTAAACGCTTATGATCAATTGGTTAGTAAATATTATCAAGACCGTACAAATGGTGTGAGAAATGAAACCTGGTCTCAACAAGTTGCTGGATTTTTAAGTGGAAAAGCACGATTAGATATGTTAGAGCAATTAAATAAATCTGGATTAATGAAAAGATAAAATAAAACCGAAAAAAGAGAGGCAGAATTTGTTCGAAATTCTGCCTCTCTTGTTATTTATGATTCTGTGGATAATTCTCCATAATGATTAGAATTAAATTTTTCTTTATCTAAGTTACCTGTTAAACGTGCTGTACCAGTACCTGCTAATATAGAATCATTGACATTTAGAGCAGTACGACCCATATCAATAATTGGTTCGATAGAAATTAATACACCCGCTAATGCAACTGGTAAGTTTAAAGTTGATAATACAAGAATTGAAGCGAAAGTTGCACCGCCACCAACGCCAGCTACACCAAATGAACTAATAACTACAACAGCAATTAGTGTAAGAATGAATGGTATATCTATGTCAACATGAGCAACAGGAGCAACCATAATAGCAAGCATTGCTGGATAAATACCAGCACATCCATTTTGGCCAATAGACAAGCCGAATGAAGCTGAGAAGTTTGCAATACCTTCAGGTACTCCTAAACGTTGCGTTTGAGTTTGCACATTTAAAGGAAGCGCTCCTGCACTTGAACGTGATGTAAATGCAAAAATCAGTACTTCAAGTGTTTTTTTGACATAACGAATAGGGTTGATTCCCATAATCGCTAAAATAATTAAATGAATAACATACATTGTAAGTAAAGCTGCATAAGATGCAATCATGAATTTACCTAATGTCCAAATTGCTGCAAAATCACTTGTAGCAATTGTAGAAGCCATAATTGCGATAATTCCATAAGGAGTTAATCTTAAAACAAAGGTAACAATTGACATGATGAGAGCATAAACAGCATCAATACCACGTTTTAATAAGCTACCATTATCAGGTTGTTTACGTGCAACACGTAAGTATGCAAATCCTACAAAAATGGCAAATATTACTACTGCAATAGTTGAAGTTGTTCTCTGACCAGTAAAATCTAAGAACGGATTGTTTGGTAATAATTCAAGAATTTGTTGTGGTAGTGTATTCGCTGTAAGTTGCTTCGCCTCACTACTAATTTCATTTCCTCGTGCATGTTCTGCACTACCTAAATCGATACTTGAAGCATCAAGGCCAAATACAATGGCATAAAAAATACCTACAACGGCTGCAATAGCGACAGTACCAATTAAAAACATAAAAATATAAGAACCTATCTTAGCAAATTTATCGCCAATTTGTATCTTACTAAATGCTGAAACAATAGAAATAAAAATAAGAGGCATAACAATCATTTGTAATAATGTCACATAGCCATCTCCAACGATGCTAAACCAATCAGTTGTAGTTTCAAGCACTTTAGAATTAACACCATAAATAAGGTGTAAAATAATACCATATACAATTCCTAATCCTAGAGCGGTAAAGACTCGTTTAGGGAATGATACATGTTTTTTAGCCATAATGAATAAGCCGATAATGAAAATCAACATTATGACAATATTAATAATTGAAAATAATGTTCCCATATAATGATTCTCCTTTTATTAGTTAAATCCGACACATTTCATAAGAATAGTATTAAATATATAATAATTCAATACTTTAAATAACATAAATTACTAAATATTTTTACAAATTAATTATAAATAGACACTAAATGAGTATTAAAACGAAAAAACAGGATCGAAATCTTTTTAATTTCAATCCTGTTTTAGTAAATAGCACTATATACAATTGTTACATTAAAGATTAAATAGTCTAGCTAAGAATCCTTTTTTCTCATTTGAAGATGAAACATAAGTTTGATGTTCTTTTAAATTATCAATCGCTTGTTGATTGTTATCATTAATTTCTTTAACTAAATTATTTTTAGTATAATCAGATTGTTCTTTTTGAGCAGTTTGAATGGCTTGTTGTGATGTTTGGATGGCAGCTAATGACTCATTATTTGCTTTCAATTTTTCAGTAATTTGACTTTGTAATTCTTTAAGTTCATTTTGCTGTTGATGAACTTGAGTAATCATCTGACCTAACATTTGACGTTCTTCACGCATTTTTTGTATTTCCGTACGTAAGTCTTCTACCAATTGTGTGACGCCTTGATCAGCTGGTAACTGTTGTTGGTCTTCTTTAACGATAACTTGTAAAAAATCTTTTTCTTTTTCTAATTCTTCGAAAGCTAAATCATAGCTATTTGTTTGTTTTACCTTTTCTGCAATATCTTGGAAAAGTTCAATATCTTCTTCTTTAAAGTCTGTAGCTTCACGACCACGATATTCAGTCTTACTAAGTTGATATCCTCGTTCTTCTAAATGTTGGACGATTTTGCGGACTTGTTTTTCACTTAGTTTGACACGTTGAGCGAATTCTTTAGTTAACATAATTTGAAGTCCTTTCGTATCTATAGAATATTGTTCATTTACACTGACGTTTGTCTTCGGTTAGTGACACGTCAGTCTAACCTCGCATATTAGTTTAACCTTTTATATCGCGCTTTTCAAGTGTTCTATCAAGGTAAACGTAAATTCATCTTTTCTAAAAGGGGGTATATAATATCTCTAGAAATTCCATTCGCAAATACATATTTGAGAATATAATTAGATTTCACACTAGCAGGATAGATGTCTTTTGTAAGTTCAATGTTAGATTTAATAAATAAGTCAGTACGTATAGGTGTTTCTTCAAACGTATAGTTAGGATGCAAATAATCAATGTCATATTGTTGTTCAAAGTCATTTTCTAATAAGGTATGATGACGTCGTTTAATTAATTGATTATCTAATATACTATTATCAAGTTTCGGGACTTCAATCATTAAAAAGTTAATATCTCTAGCATGTACTTTATTAGATAATATATTTAGGTGAGTTTCAACTTCATTTAAAGTTTGAGATATGATTTCATCATAGTTTGAATCAACTACAGCTAATAAGTGGACTAAAAAGGCTGAATTTGTTGTTGCCTCGTAGTGCGCTGTAGCCAAACTGATTATATTTTCTTTCTCAATACCAACAATAAAAACATAATCATTTTCTGTTTTATTATTCTGTAAGGACCGTTTTGTGATAATGCTGTCTTCAAAAAAATCAACATCTAATTGTTTATTATAAAACTCGACGGCTTTTTGATAATAAGCGTCTTCTAAAGAATGAATAGTGTGAAATTTCATAGCGATCTCCCCGCATCATATTTTTTTAAGTATAGCACATTTGTAAAGTAGCACATCATAATACAAAATATATTAAAAAACTTCTTTCAAAGTTATAAATGATTCACACTTTACTTTGAAAGAAGCATATATTAATTTTTGACTGTTAATTTGTAAGAAATTATATTCATTTAACAATCGACATGAATAAATACAATGAATGGTTAAACTTATTTTTAAGATTTTGGACCCTTAGACTCATTAGCGTAATGAGTGATATCAACTTCTTCATAAGCTGCGTTGTTTTTTTCAACTTCATTATGTGAAGAAGCGTCTTTTCTAGCGATTACTAAAAATTTGCCATCAAGCATATCTTTTTTATATTGTTCTGCTTGGTTATCAGATAGTTTGAAATTATTCAATACAGCTTCTTCACCATCTTCACCGGTTAATAAGCGTGACATGCGATCACTGAATGAACCACTTGTTGCTATAAGTGTTACTTGAGAATTATGTAAATCATCTAAATGTAATTTAGATTTACTGATAACAAATATCTCATTTTCTGAATATCCTTCTGCTTTTTTCTTTTCAATCACATTGTAAATTTGATTTTCATTATCTATAACTGTAATATCTGGCATATTCATCGTCCTCCATCATTTCATGCTACTTTTAAATATTTATACCCTAATGAATAGATATAAAACGTTTCTATATAATTATATAATTAAACATATGTGTTTTACAAATACAGTTTTTTTATATGATATTAAACGCTTACATTTATAAGTAGTGTGATTACAAGGATAAACTCTCCATCAGTTATTGAAAATAAGCTTAAAATTTGCTATCATCATTAAATAATTTATATTGCTCATATAATCTGAAGAATATGGCTTTAGAAGTTTCTACCGTGTTGCCATAAACAACGCGACTATGAGTTCAAGTACAAAGGTAAGGAAGTTAATGAGAAGTTTGAGGATTGGCTAAGATGTCTTATACTATATTATCATTTGTATAATGTAAAGTAGTGTTTATCATCTATAAATCTAAATTATTTACTTCTAAGTTACAAATGAATGTGTATCGTACTTGTTCACTTATAGATCCTGAAACTAGATAAAAGTTTCGGGTTTTTTATATAAAGTTTAGGAGGTTTTGAAGTGGAAGCGCTCGAACAAAAAGTCAAGGAAGATGGCGTAGTCATTGATGAAAAAATATTAAAAGTTGATGGATTTTTAAATCATCAAATTGATGCCAAATTAATGTATGAAGTGGGTCAAACATTTTATAAACAATTTAAGGATAAAGGGATTACGAAAATTTTAACTATTGAGGCTTCCGGTATTGCTCCTGCAATCATGGCTGCATTACATTTCGATGTGCCATGCTTATTTGCAAAAAAAGCAAAGCCAAGTACTTTAAAAGATGGATTTTACAGTACTGATATCCATTCATTTACTAAAAATAAAACAAGTACAGTGATTGTATCAGAAGAATTTTTAGGGTCTGAAGATAAAGTATTAATTATTGATGATTTCTTAGCAAATGGTGATGCTTCACTTGGATTGTACGACATTGCACAACAAGCTAAAGCAGAAACAGTAGGCATAGGAATTGTTGTAGAAAAAAGTTTCCAAGATGGACGACAAAGATTGGAAGAGGCTGGTTTAACTGTTTCTTCATTATGTAAAGTTGCTTCCTTAACAGGGAATAAAGTGACTTTACTAGGTGAAGATGAATGAAAAATTTAATTTTAAGTGTACAACATTTATTAGCAATGTATGCAGGTGCTATTTTAGTACCTATCATTGTAGGAACAAGTTTAAAATTCTCACCTGAAGAGATTGCTTATTTAATTACAGTAGATATTTTTATGTGTGGAGTAGCTACATTTTTACAAGCAAATAAGATTACTGGTACAGGGCTACCTATTGTTTTAGGATGTACATTTACTGCTGTAGCACCTATGATTTTAATTGGACAGACTAAAGGTTTAGACGTGTTATATGGATCATTGTTCCTATCAGGTATCTTAGTTGTGATCATTGCTCCATTCTTTTCTTATTTAGTTAAATTTTTCCCACCTGTTGTTACAGGTAGTGTCGTTACAATTATCGGAATTAACTTAATGCCCGTTGCTATGAATTATCTTGCTGGTGGTCAAGGCGCTAAAGATTATGGTAACCCTAAAAATCTAATTTTAGGTGGAGTGACACTTATTGTTATCTTACTATTACAACGATTTACAACGGGATTCTTAAAATCTATTGCAATTTTGATTGGTTTAGTTATAGGCACTATATTGGCTAGTATCTTTGGATTAGTTAATATTAGCCAAGTTGGTGACGCACATTGGCTCGGTATTCCACGACCATTCCGTTTCTCAGGATTTGGCTTTGATTTCGGTGCAACATTAGTGTTTACAATTGTAGCAATTGTAAGTCTGATTGAATCAACTGGTGTATATCATGCATTAAGTGAAATCACTGGTCGTAAGCTAGAACGTAAAGATTTTCGTAAAGGTTACACTGCGGAAGGTCTAGCCATCATTTTAGGATCAATCTTTAATTCTTTCCCTTATACAGCTTATTCGCAAAATGTAGGACTTGTTTCACTTTCTGGAGCTAAGAAAAATAAAGTCATATACGGAATGGTAGTCTTACTTTTAATAAGTGGTTGTATACCTAAACTAGGTGCTCTGGCTAATATTATTCCTTTACCTGTATTAGGCGGTGCAATGATTGCTATGTTTGGTATGGTAATGGCTTATGGGGTAAGTATTTTAGGAAATATTGATTTCAAAAATCAAAATAATTTATTAATTATTGCTGTATCAGTCGGACTTGGTACAGGAATTAGTGCTGTACCTCAAGCATTTAAAGCTTTAGGAGAACAGTTCGCTTGGTTAACTCAAAATGGTATTGTTTTAGGAGCAATCTCTGCTATTATTCTTAATTTCTTTTTTAACGGTATAAAGTATAAACAAAACGACGAAAATGTGAAATAATAAGATTAACTATATAAAAAATGGAGGCTGTGTTATAAATGTGGGAAAATAAGTTTGCTAAAGAATCATTAACTTTTGACGATGTTTTGTTAATTCCAGCTGCATCAGACGTATTACCAAGTGATGTTGATTTAAGCGTAGAATTATCAGATAAAATTAAATTAAATATTCCAGTTATTTCTGCTGGTATGGATACAGTAACTGAATCTAAAATGGCTATTGCTATGGCACGTCAAGGTGGTTTAGGTGTCATCCATAAAAACATGGGCATTGAAGAGCAAGCTGATGAAGTACAAAAAGTAAAACGTTCAGAAAATGGTGTTATTACGAATCCATTCTTCTTAACACCAGATGAAAGTGTTTATGAAGCAGAAGCATTAATGGGTAAATATCGTATTTCAGGTGTGCCTATTGTAAAAGATGAAGAATCAAGAACACTCGTTGGTATTATTACAAACCGTGACTTACGTTTTATTGAAGATTTCTCAATTAAAATTTCAGATGTGATGACTAAAGAAAATTTAATTACAGCTCCAGTTGGTACAACATTAGATGAAGCAGAAGCAATCCTTCAAAAGCATAAAATTGAAAAATTACCATTAGTAGAAAATGGTCGTTTAGAAGGTCTCATCACAATTAAAGATATAGAAAAAGTACTTGAATTCCCTCATGCAGCGAAAGATGAGCATGGTCGTTTACTTGCAGCAGCAGCTATCGGTACATCTAAAGATACTGAAATTCGTGCACAAAAACTTGTAGAAGCAGGAGTAGATGCGTTAATTATTGATACAGCGCATGGACATTCTAAAGGTGTGATTGAGCAAGTCAAAAAAATGAAAGATAAATATCCTAACCTTACAATTATTGCAGGAAATGTTGCAACTGCTGAAGCGACACGCGCTTTATTTGAAGCAGGTGCAGACGTGGTTAAAGTAGGTATTGGACCAGGATCAATCTGTACAACACGTGTCGTTGCAGGTGTAGGTGTACCACAAATTACTGCAGTATATGACTGTGCTACTGAAGCACGTAAACATGGTAAAGCGATTATTGCTGACGGTGGTATTAAATTCTCTGGTGATATTATTAAAGCATTAGCGGCTGGTGGTCATGCTGTTATGTTAGGTAGCTTATTAGCTGGTACTGAAGAAAGCCCAGGCGCTACTGAAGTCTTCCAAGGTAGACAATATAAAGTATATCGTGGAATGGGTTCTCTTGGAGCCATGGAAAAAGGGTCAAATGATCGTTACTTCCAAGAAGATAAATCTCCTAGAAAATTTGTTCCAGAAGGTATTGAAGGTCGCACAGCTTATAAAGGACCATTACAAGATACCATTTATCAACTTATGGGTGGAGTAAGAGCTGGTATGGGTTATACTGGTTCACCAAACTTAAAAGTATTGCGTGAAGAAGCACAATTCACACGTATGGGCCCTGCAGGTTTAGCGGAAAGTCATCCACATAACATACAAATTACTAAAGAATCACCAAACTATTCATTTTAATGTAAGGTGAGCAAGAAGCGATTAAATTAAGAAAGTACGCTTTTCTATAAATTGTTTATAGAGGTTGAAATTATTTATTGTCTTTATAAATATGAAAAGCGTCTTTCTATTGTTTACATAAATTAATTTAAAGGAGATTTACTATTATGGAAATGGCTAAAGAACAAGAGTTAATTCTTGTCTTAGATTTCGGTAGTCAATATAACCAGTTAATTACACGTCGTATTCGTGAAATGGGCGTTTACAGTGAATTACACGATCATGAAATTTCTATAGATGAAATTAAACGTATGAATCCTAAAGGTATTATTCTTTCAGGAGGTCCAAATTCTGTTTATGAAGAAGGTTCATTTACGATTGATCCTGAAATTTATAATTTAGGTATTCCAGTGTTAGGTATTTGTTACGGTATGCAACTTACAACCAAACTATTAGGCGGTAAAGTTGAACGTGCAAATGAACGTGAATATGGTAAAGCAATTATTAAAGCAAAATCTGATGAGTTATTCTTTGGTTTACCAGAAGAACAAACAGTGTGGATGAGTCATTCAGATAAAGTCATTGAAATTCCTGAAGGTTTTGAAGTTATTGCTGATAGCCCAAGTACAAATTATGCTGCTATCGAAGATAAAAAACGTCGTATTTATGGTGTGCAATTCCACCCAGAAGTACGTCATACAGAATACGGTAATGATTTACTAAGAAATTTTGTCCGTCGTGTATGTAATTGTACAGGTGAATGGACAATGGAAAACTTCATTGAAATTGAAATCGAAAAAATTCGTGAACGTGTAGGCAATCGTAAAGTATTATGTGCCATGAGCGGTGGTGTAGATTCATCAGTTGTTGCAGTATTATTGCATAAGGCCATTGGTGATCAATTAACATGTATTTTTGTAGACCATGGTTTACTTCGTAAAGGCGAAGGCGATATGGTAATGGAACAATTCGGTGAAGGCTTTGATATGAATATTATTCGTGTAAATGCCAAAGAACGTTTTATGGAAAAACTAAAAGGCGTTTCTGATCCAGAAAAAAAACGTAAAATCATTGGTAATGAATTTGTATATGTGTTTGATGATGAAGCGGCTAAATTAACAGATGTTGATTTCTTAGCACAAGGTACACTTTACACAGATGTGATTGAATCAGGTACAAAAACAGCGCAAACAATTAAATCTCACCATAATGTAGGTGGATTACCTGAAGACATGGAATTTGAATTGATTGAACCTATTAATACATTATTTAAAGATGAAGTTCGTGCCTTAGGTATTGAATTAGGTATCCCTGAACATTTAGTATGGAGACAACCATTCCCAGGTCCTGGTTTAGGTATTCGTGTGTTAGGTGAAATTACGGAAGATAAATTAGAAATCGTTCGTGAATCTGATGCGATTTTACGTGAAGTGATTCGAGAAGAAGGTCTTGAAAGAGAGATTTGGCAATACTTCACAGTACTACCAGGTATTCAATCTGTAGGTGTTATGGGTGATTATCGTACGTATGATCATACAGTAGGTATTCGTGCTGTAACATCAATTGATGGTATGACAAGTGATTTTGCACGTATCGATTGGGAAGTATTACAAAAAATTTCTAGTCGTATAGTTAATGAAGTAGACCATGTAAACCGTGTCGTCTATGACATTACTTCTAAGCCACCAAGCACTATAGAATGGGAGTAGCCCATTAAAAAAAGCGAGCATTTTCGTGAGAAATGCTCGCTTTTTTTTATTAAATTCAATAATTTGGACGTTTATGCTAATTTCTTTTTGATTGAAATGATTATCGTCTTTGTTGTAATGATGTTCTATGGTGTACTTTTTGAAGAATATATTGATACACCATCAATGATATGAATAACCATGAAAAACTAAAAAATATGCCGCCAACTACGTCAGTGAGATAGTGAGCATGGAAGTATAATCTTGAAAATAAAATACCTAACCATACTACAATTAACACCGTATTTATTATGCGTTTTACCCAGATAGTTCCTAATTTAGGGATAAGTACAAAAATAAGAGCAAAAATAACAATCGTACTTGTTAAAGCATGTCCGCTTGGGAATGAAAATCCTGCATCAATTGTTAAGTGATCATAAGGTCTTGAATGATGAATGATGTCTTTTAACGCAATACCTATGATACCTGCTGAAGCTACTGTTGTCGGTAACCATATTGCTAATAAGAAGCGTCGCTTAATTAAAACAATAGTTGCGATGATAAGGGTCAGGGTAATAAAGGTTGCAATATCACCGTATGATGCTAGAAACGTCATAAAGTCATTGAACCAATTACCTTTGAAATTCATTTTTGGTTCGCCAAATGTGTTTAAGAACCAATAGAATGATTGTAAATCTAATATATGTGTCCATAACGACTTAGTAAAAACCGAAAAAATAGTTATTAAAAAAATGAGACTACTTATTATAAATGAAATGGTTAATGTATATTGTTTATTTTGCATCAGTACTATACCTTTCTTTATTTTAATCTAGTTTAACTTGTTAAAGCGCTAAAGTTATCGATACAAAGAATGATTTAATATTAAAATAAATTTAAAGACAAAAAAGCTAAGGTAATCACAAAAATATGATAGTCATCCTTCATTATTCAAAAAAAGCAAATAAAATATTAAAAAACTTTACAAAAAAATTAAGCGTTTTCACAGAATTGTTACATGAATATTGAACAAAATATGTTATTTTATAAGTAATGAAGTAAATTCATTTTATCCGTGAGAGTTTGGGACATACTTTATCGTCTCAAACTCTTTTTATATATTAGAAATTTGACTTTTAGTTGATATTTTCATATATTGTATTTAATATACATTAAATTATACATAGGTTTATATCAAGCAATGAGGCAAAAAGTATCATTTACTTTATTGTTTAATTGAAGGGTAAAACTAATGTACTTAAATCTAAATTATAGGTTGCTTAAAGAGCATTAATAAATATATTGAATGAGCATAAAAGAAGCCTACAATAGATAGTCGTCCTTTTTAATAGGATAAAACTAAACTATTGTAGGTGTTTTATTATATTATAAGCAATAGTTATATATAGGTTACAGTTTAAAAGTGGAGGAATGATAATGTTAAGTATGAGTAGTTTACTTATATTATTTTTTATAACGCTTATTATGGCAGCGTTAAGTGGGTTGATTGTTTTAATCCCCTCAGTTCCAGTTAAATACATAAGATTTCACTTAGCTTTACTTCTATTGCCAGTTATTGTAGGTATTGTAGGGTTAGTGACTATAAATGAAAGAGAAGTTATTGGCATATTTGCCTTAGATAAACTTGCTTGGTTAGTAGGTGCTTTTGTTTTAGCGTTAGGTTTTATTATTCAAAAGTTTTCAACGCGTTATTTATTAGGAGATCACAATTATCGTAAGTATTTTCCTTTATATACATTTATAACTGTTTTTGCTTCACTAGGATGGTTAAGCAATGACTTACGTTTAATGACTTTATGCTGGGGATTAACGTTATTTTGTTTAACGCAACTAATTAGATTGAATAAAACTTGGAAAGTTCCAGCGGAGGCAGCAAAAGTTTCTGCACGTTCCTTTATTATTGGATGGTTAGCGCTATTAATTGCGGTTATTTTGCTATACATAGGAACAGGAGAATGGACAATCGATCCTTCTCAAAATTATGACTATGCTCTAAATCATGGTCTAAAATTAGTTATTGATTTATTGCTTGTTGTTGCTGTTATTATTCCAGCTGCGCAATATCCATTTCAGAGTTGGTTAATTGAATCAGTTGTTGCGCCTACACCTGTATCAGCTATTATGCATGCCGGTATAGTTAATGCGGGGGGCATTATTTTAACGCGTTTTTCACCGATATTTGATAATTCTATTGCTCTTACAATATTATTAATTATTTCTAGTATTTCAGTATTGATTGGTTCGGGCATTAGTTTAGTACATGTTGATTATAAACGACAACTTGTTGGATCAACGATGAGTCAAATGGGTTTTATGCTCGTTCAATGTGCAATGGGTGTTTATTCAGCTGCGATTATCCATTTAATATTGCATGGTATATTTAAAGCTACATTATTCTTACAATCAGGCTCAGTTGTCAGACGATTTAATATACCAACTCCACCTAATATTAAGAAATCATATGGATGGATAATACTTGGAAGAGCTCTTGCATTGATTATTGCAATTGTATTTTTTATGACAAGTAACCATAGCCCATATATTTTGATTAGTGCATTTATCTTAGCTTGGTCTATCTCTGTATCATGGAATCAACTTGTAGCATTAAATAAAGGAGTAATGGGACGCTTTATAGGTATTACAATGATTGTAGTTGTTGCAATGGTTTATATTATGACTCATCAAGTATTTGTTAATATACTCCATCATGTATATATGGCTCCTGCCCATCCACCGTTAATTAGTATTATCATTAGTATTGCAATTTTAGTGCTAGGTAGTATTTTTAGTATTTGGGTCGCTCGCCATCGTACATCTACAGCCTTTGCTAAAGTTTACTTATGGTTAATTAAAATTGGAGAAGCTAAATTTAAATCTGTAGAAAGCCATCCAAATTATTTAAAGAAATATTTATAAGAGGTGAACATTTACATGACTATTAATATAGAAGACGTTGTTCAATCTGCACGTCGTGTGATTACGCCACTTTCACCAATTTCAATCTTTGCAGCACGTAATCCATGGGAAGAACTTGAGTATCAAACCTTTGATCAAGTTGCACAATGGTTTAAACATGTGCGTGATATTGATTTATATCCAAGCCATGCTTCTGTAATGACGGCGCTTGAAAATGGTGAGATTGATAAACATATCGTTGAAGAAGAAGTACAACAAGCTATTCAATCTTATAAGACGGATATTCCTAAGACTCATGTGGATACGTACTGCAAAAATGCTATGAATATTAAAGATATTCCGAGAGATTTAATTACTAAAGAAGCCTATCTGAAATTAGAAGTCTCAAAACTCAAAAAAGTATTCGAAAATGAGTCATTTGCTTATGCACGTTCAAAAAGTGCAAATGCATTTAATGCTAAAGGCGAATCTTTAATGGATGAGTTAAATACTCATATTATTAAATGGTCAAAATTATATTTAGATACTTTCCAATCAAGTTGGACAATGCCTAAACGCGAAGAAGGGTTCTATGTAGCCTGGTTACATTTAGCGAAATATGATCCAATGTTGACTAAAACTCAACGTAAAATGATTAAGATGTTGCCACACAACTATGAAGACGCATTAATCATGGCACTTAATCATCTAGATATTGCTGAAGATGAATATGAATTTTATTTAACTGGACATCTTTTATCGTTACCAGGTTGGGCAGGTATGATGTATTATCGTGCTGAAAAACATGAACATGAAAAAGACTTATTAACTCAATATCTTGCAATACGCCTTACAATGGAATGTATTCTATTAGATACTGAAAAAATGAGCCGTCCGGCAGTCTTAAATGTTGAAAAAAGAATAAAAGAACTTGTGAGTAAATGGTTATATTATGGTGAAATGACGATTGATGAATGGGCTGAGATGTCTATTGAGGGTCAAATTGAACACTTGAAGTTTGCTCATGATTTTAATCCATTATACTTCAAGAAATTATGGTTAGAAGCTTGGGAAGAAACTCACGAACGCAAACTTGTTGAGATGATTTACGATAAATCGGTCAAGCGTGACAAACAACCTACAAAAGTACAACTTGCATTTTGTATCGATGTACGTTCTGAACCATTTCGTCGTCATTTAGAAAATCAAGGGCCATTTGAAACTATAGGAATTGCAGGTTTCTTTGGTTTACCTATACGAAAAAAAGCATTAGATGAACAGTTTAGTCATGATTCTTTACCAGTGATGGTACCTCCTGCATATACTATTAAAGAATATGCAGAGCGACATGCATTAAATACGTATAATCAACAGCAACATTCCATTACATCCATGTTTTATACTTTTAAATTAATGAAAAATAATGTGCTACCTAGTTTATTATTGCCAGAATTAAGTGGGCCATTTTTAAGTTTAAATACACTTGCAAGTACATTAATGCCAAAGAAAACAGGCGTATTTATTCGTAAATTGACTAAAAATTGGTTAAAAAAACCGAATGCTAAGCTAACGATTGATAGAGATCATCATGTACATAGTGATTTGCCTGTTGGATTTACTGAAGAAGAACAAATTGCTTTTACGAAACAAGCGTTACAATTAATGGATTTAACTACAAATTTTGCGCCATTAGTAGTACTTGGAGGGCATGGAAGCGAAACAAACAATAATCCCTACCATGCATCATTAGAATGTGGTGCTTGTGGAGGAGCTTCAAGTGGATTTAATGCGAAATTACTTGCCATGATGTGCAATTTACCTTTAGTACGTCAAGGGTTAGCCGCTGAAGGCATTCATATTCCGGATGAGACAGTATTTGTTGCTGCAGAACATAAAACATCAATTGATGAATTAGAATGGATTTACGTTCCCTCATTAACATCAGAAGCAAAGAAAGCATTTGATATTTTAGAAGAAGCCATGCCACGTGTAAGTTATCATGCAAATTTAGAACGTCTTGCTCAATTACCTCGTTTAAGCGATAGAGAATTGAAACATCCAATTGCGGAAGCACATCGCTTTGCAAATGATTGGAGCGAAATCCGTCCAGAATGGGGCTTAGCACGTAATGCAGAATTTATTATTGGGCAACGAAGTATTACAGAAGGTAGTAATTTAGAAGGACGTGCATTTTTACATAATTATGATTATGCGAAAGATCCTGATGGTCAATTACTAAATACAATTATTTCTGGTCCAGCACTCGTTGCACAGTGGATTAACCTACAGTATTATGCCTCTACAGTGGCACCACATTTTTATGGTAGCGGTAATAAAACAACACAATCTGTCACTTCTGGTGTTGGCGTTATGCAAGGGAATTCAAGTGATTTATTAGCTGGATTGCCATGGCAGTCTGTGATGGCAGGGGACAATAAAATTTATCATGCTCCAATTCGATTATTAGTCGTGATTCAAGCACCAGATCGTTATATACAACGTTTACTTAATGATAATATTAAGTTTAAACAAAAAGTCGATCATCAATGGGTACGTCTTGCAAGTATTGATGAAAAGGGTAGTTTTAAAGATTGGTAAGCTATTCGATTTTAATTTAAAAAATGATACACTAATGTTAATTAAACATTAGGAGATTTGTTATAGCAATGACGAAATCGAAAGGTATGTATGAAGCAGAAATTAGTAAAGCAATTACGCAATGGGAAAAAGATTTTCTTGGACGTGGTTCGTTGTCAGTAAAGACAGATATTCTACGAGATATGATTATCGTCAACTTACAAGGTATTTTGACGCCTGCGGAGTATCGTGTATGTGAAACTCAAGAGGGATTACTTAACATTAAACGTACACGCTCAGAACTGGTGGAATCTGGACAAGATGATTTAATGCAACTTGTTTTCAAAATCACAGGTACTGAAGTTAAAAGCTTCCATAGTGATTTAAGTACAATTACTGGTGAACGTATTATTGTTTTTAAATTAGATAAGAACCTTGAAAAATCACTTTAAAATAAAATGTTATAAGTACGAGAAGAGATTAGGAAATGTTATATAAAAAATAATTCCTAATCTCTTTTTTTACAAGCGAATTTTTATCATTTATTGTAAAATCTAACTAACATTAAAAGAGAGATAGAGATGCGAACGAATCAATTCAATCAGAACCTCTTACTCATTATCATTTGTCCGACTATTCTGATGCTAGAGGTATAAAAGGGCAATACGATCAATGAGTTAAGTTAAGTAGTCAACATATTGATGAATGAATTGTGTGATACATCTTCAAACTTTAATGAATATGAAGAACGGATATATTATTTGAAAGAGTTTTCATAAAATATTAGTATCAAATGTAGTAAAGGAAAAACAAATATGAAAAATAAATTAGAAGTATCGCCAACTAAAACTATTTCTATGTTTGTTGTTGGATTAATTATTTTTATAATAACGGCAATGAATGTCATTTATCATACCACACTAATGCAAAAATTAGATTTAAACTCATTACATGAGTTGACCAACTATTTTGGTAAACCTAGAAGACACTATGACGGTACAATTTGGCATAAAATGATGACGTTTTGTGCTAATTTTGGAGAAGTAAAATCCATTCTCTACATAACGTTATTTTTAGCACTTATCTTAATTTTTAAAAATTATAAACTTTCATTGTGGTTATTAGTTACGATTTATACAGGAACTTATGTTAATTTTTTAATTAAACAAATAATAGCTCGTCCTCGTCCGTATAACCATCTTTTAGTAGACCATGGATATTCATTTCCAAGTGGTCATTCAAATGCCAGTACATTATTTGCTTTAGCTATACTCTTAGTTGTTATTCCACTTATTAAAAACAAAGCGATACGATATAGTATTGCTATAGTTGTCGTTATATTTTGGATAGGCGTATTAAGTTGTAGGTTATATTTCCACGCTCACTATCTAACTGATGTCATTGGTGGTTTTTCGTTAGGAATGATTTGGGTTGCTTTATTTTCAATGACGTTACCACTCTTTAATATTAAATTAAGAAAGAAGTAAAGCTTAAGTTTCATAACATAAGTATTTTAAAAGGGGAGAATACTATGAAAATCAAATCACCACATCCGATTTATTTAGAAGGTTCAAGAAAAGAAGCGATATTATTACTTCACTCATTTACAGGAACTGTTCGTGATGTAAAACCATTAGCTAAGGCGCTTAATGAAGAAAACTTCACATGCTTTGCACCAAATTATCAGGGACATGGCTTACCTTTAGACCAATTTACTCAATTTACGATTCAGGATTGGTGGAATGATGTATTAGAAGGGTATCAATTTTTAAAAAATAAAGGGTTTGACACTATTTTTGTAACGGGGATCTCACTAGGGGGACTATTTACATTAAAGTTAGCTGAGTTATTTGATGTTTCTAAAATAGCAGTGATGTCTGCACCAAGTGAAAAAGAAGAAAAAAGTATTGCGTGGCGTATGGAACGTTATGGTCAGCGCATGAATCAATTATTGAAATTTGATGAAACTACTTCACAACAACAACTTGGAACAATTCAAGACTATCAACCACATATCGCAGAATTTAAAGCATTTATTGAGATAATTTCTAATGAATTAGAACGTATACATGTTCCCGCTCGTATTTTGTATGGTGGTAATGATGATGCCTTTTATCAAAATAGTGCCCATTATATTTTTAATCATATTGATAGTAATAACAAAGATTTAACATGTCATCCGTTAAGTCGTCATTTAATGACTTATGGAGATGGACATGAAGACGTTATCACTCAAGTTGTAACTTTTTTTAAATCTGAATAAAGGAGTAATAAGATGAAACGTACATTCTTACTTATATATACAACGGTTTCTGGAACTACTTATAAAGAATTTAAAACGTTCCAAGATGGTCCAGACTATGACACATGCATACAGCGTATTATTGATGAATTTGATGAATTGGCCTATTTATTTCTAAAAGATGACTCACAAGTTCATTACATTAATGTTGATCATATCGAAAGTTTGAATATTCAAGAAGTAGATGAAGGTCAATCCATAATATATGATTTTGAAAAATAAATGTAACAGTAAGTTTAAACGATAAGAATAGTTGAGAGATGTCATTTACATCTATTCTTATCTTTTTAATACTCATTTATATGCATATTGCACTATTTAGTCAGACATGTTAGAGTAGAACTTAATCGCACACATGCTTTAACGCGTTAAAGGGAGATAGAAAATGAGTAATCAATCACAATGGAAAACATCAACCGGATTTATTCTAGCAAGTGCTGGTTCTGCTATAGGATTAGGCGCAATGTGGAAGTTTCCATATATGGCTGGCATTTATGGTGGTGGCGCTTTTTTATTTTTATTTTTAATCTTTACTATTTTTGTAGGATTACCGTTACTGATTATGGAATTTACGGTAGGAATAATGGGGCGCACTTATACGACTCGAATTTATAGTAAATTAACAGGAAAAAAATGGTTAAATATTATTGGGTGGAATGGAAATTTAGCTGTTTTTATTTTATTCGGCTTTTATAGTGTTATCGGTGGCTGGATTGTTATATATATTGGGAATGTGTTTTTACAATTATTATCTGTTGAACATACGTCATTAACTCAAATTAAATTTGAAAAAATAATTAGTAACCCGTGGTTAACTGTGTTGGGACAGGGTATTTTTATTCTTTTAACAATGATTATCGTTATGCTAGGTGTAGAAAAAGGTTTAGAGAAAGCTTCTAAAATTATGATGCCCTTATTATTTGTTTTTCTAATTATTGTTGTTGCTAAATCATTGACATTAGACGGAGCATTAGAGGGCGTTCGCTATATATTACAACCGAGAATAGAAGATATTTCAGTTAAGGGTGTCTTATTTGCATTAGGTCAATCGTTCTTTACACTATCCTTAGGCACGACAGGTATGATTACATATGCGAGTTATGCGCCTAAGGAAATGACGATTAAATCTTCCGCCATTTCAATTGTTATTATGAATATTTTAGTTTCTGTATTAGCAGGACTTGCAATATTCCCAGCTTTAAAAACATTTGGTTATGCACCTCAAGAAGGACCAGGACTCTTATTTAAAGTGTTACCGTTAGTATTTAATCAAATGGGCTTTGGTATTGTATTTTATTTAATTTTCTTAATTCTATTTTTATTTGCGGCATTAACGTCTTCTATTTCTTTATTGGAATTAAATGTCTCAAATTTCACTAAAAATGATAATACTAAACGAAAAGCTATATCAGTTATTGCAAGTATATTAGTATTTATTATTAGTATCCCAGCAACACTATCATTTAGCAGTTTAAGTGGAATTAAGTTTGGAGCGGGTACAATTTTTGATAATATGGATTTTATCGTATCGAATATCTTGATGCCATTAGGAGCATTAGGAACGACATTAGTTGTAGGTCAATTATTAGATAAACAAGCATTAAAAGAGAGCTTTGGGAAAGATAAATTTAAACTTTTTGTTCCATGGTATATTTTAATTAAATATATGATGCCCATTATTATTATATTAGTTTTTATTGTTCAATTATTTTAACATTAACAAAAATAAACAGAGTCTAGAATACAAATCGTTGTTCTAGACTCTGTTTAGCATAAAGATAATTTGAATTACATATTTTCAAACGTAACATCTTGTTTATGTAATTCTTTTAATATTTTTTCAGGAATTGAAGAATTATTAATAGTGACATGTTTAAATATACAATCTTTTATTTTTACATTTTCAAAATGACACAAATCCATAGTGACATTTTCAAAAATCACTTTTTTAAACGTGACGTTATCAAATTTTACATTACGTATATTGCTATTTTTAAAAATAGAATGTTCAATCGTTAATGTATTAAAATGATTTTCATCAAATGAGGTAACAGTTAAATTTGATTTACTAATCAGCGTCTTGAAAAAATTTACATTTTCAAAGATACTTTTATCAAAATTACAATTGATCATTTTTGAATTTGAAATAGTGCTTACATTCCTAAAAATACCTTCGCTAAAATCACAATGTTTAAAGTGACTTTTATTTACTTCAATTTCGTCGTACATTGAGTTTCTAAATGTACTATTTTTATAATTTAAATTTTTATAATCATCCTTAGTAAAGACGGATAAAGATAAGTCTGCTTTAGATGTCATCATCGATTCTCCTTTGTACGTTGATTCATCGTAAAATTTAATTCATTTCCAGTAGTTCACTTTTATCATAATATGAGTACTTAAACGCAATAACTAATTACATTTTACATAAAGAATCTAGCTTTTTGCAATAAGATATAAGTTAGCGTATAATTCGTAGCGGTTGAGTAAGAATTAAAATTAAATATTGGAAATGAATATGATTATAGAAAGTAGGTATGTTCAGACATTACATGAGTGTATTGAACGAAAGATATGATTACTTATGATTTAATAGGACAAACGCCACTAGTATTATTAGAAAGTTTTAGCGATGAACATGTACAAATTTATGCGAAGTTAGAACAATTTAATCCTGGTGGAAGTATTAAAGATCGACTAGGGAAATATCTTGTAGAAACTGCGCTAAAAGAAAAACGTATTGTAAAAGGAGATACCATCGTTGAAGCTACAGCTGGTAATACAGGAATTGGATTAGCAATGGCCGCTAATCGTTATCATTTAAAGTGTGTGATTTTTGCCCCAGAAGGATTTTCAGAAGAAAAAATTTCAATTATGCGAGTATTGGGTGCTGAAATCAAACGAACACCTAAAAATAAGGGAATGATTGGTGCACAAAAAGAAGCGCGTCATTATGCTGACAAATACGATGCAGTATATATGAACCAGTTTGAAACTGAACATAATCCAGAAGCCTATACGCATACACTTGGAAAAGAAATTACAGAGGCATTACCACACATTGATTATTTTGTAGCTGGTGCTGGATCTGGAGGAACGTTTACCGGTGTAGCTAAACATTTACAACAATTTAATGTTAAAAATATTATTGTTGAACCTGAAGGCTCAGTCTTGAATGGTGGCAAAGCACATGCTCATGATATTGAAGGTATTGGCTCTGAAAAATGGCCGGTATTTTTAGAAAAATCTATCGTTGATGATATTATTACAGTTAGTGATAATCAAGGATTTGAAAATGTAAAACGATTAGCTAAACAAGAAGGACTACTTGTTGGTAGCTCATCTGGTGCAGCATTACAAGGTGCTTTAGATATTAAACGTCGTATTGATAAAGGTATTATTGTAACAATTTTTCCAGATGGCAGTGATCGTTATATGTCAAAAAAAATATTTGAATACAAAGGAGAATAATAATGAAGAAAAAAACACAAATGATTCATGGTGGACATACGACGGATGATTTTACTGGAGCAGTAACGACACCAATTTATCAAACAAGTACTTATTTGCAAGATGATATTGGTGATTTAAGACAGGGTTATGAATATTCACGTACTGCAAACCCAACACGTGCTTCTATTGAAAGCGTCATTGCGAATTTAGAAAATGGTAAACATGGATTTGCATTTGGTTCAGGTATGGCTGCGATTAGCGCTGTTATAATGTTATTAGATAAAGGTGATCATTTAATTTTAAATTCTGATGTGTATGGTGGAACTTATCGTGCTTTAACAAAAGTCTTTACACGATTTGGTATTGATGTTGATTTCGTTGATACTACAAATATTGAAAACGTAAAAGATTATATTAAACCAGAAACAAAAATGTTATATATCGAAACGCCGTCTAATCCTTTATTACGTGTGACAGATATTCGACGTGCAGCAGAAATTGCGAAAGAAAATCAACTCATTTCTGTAGTCGATAACACATTTATGACACCGTACTATCAAAATCCGTTAGATTTTGGAATCGATATTGTATTACATTCAGCAACAAAATATATTGGTGGACACAGTGATGTTGTTGCAGGTTTAGTCGCTACATCTAATGATGAATTAGGTGAACGCTTAGCATTTATTTCTAACTCTACAGGTGGTGTATTAGGACCACAAGATAGTTATTTATTAATTCGAGGAATTAAAACACTGGGGTTACGTATGGAACAAATCAATCGTAACGTAGAAGGTATTGTGAAAATGTTACAAGAACATCCATCAGTACAACAAGTGTTCCATCCTAGTATTGAAAGTCATCTTAATCATGATATTCATATCGCTCAAGCAAGTGGTCATACTGGCGTTGTTGCATTTGAAGTCAAAGATACAGAAGCAGCTAAACAATTAATTCGTGAAACACACTATTTCACCCTTGCTGAAAGCTTAGGTGCGGTGGAAAGCTTAATTTCTGTACCTGCTTTGATGACACATGCATCTATTCCAGCAGATGTGCGTGCTAAAGAAGGAATTACAGATGGTTTAGTTCGATTATCAATCGGTATTGAAGACACTGAAGATTTAGTACAAGATTTAAAACAAGCCATAGATACGCTAAATAAATAGAATATAGTGAAAGTATTAATGCAAGAGTGCAATAGAAATTGAAACGATATTTATTGTACTCTTGTATTTTTATTATGATATTTGGAACTAAAAGAGTAATTCAATACTAAAAATATCTGAAATTTTCAATTTTTTAAAAAACTATATTGACGCATCCTTAACTTTTGCCTATACTTCATATCATACGAATTTAATCAGAATTAGATAAGGGTGAACATAGTGATTGAATTTCAGGGTGTAAATAAAGTATTTCGAAAGAAACGAGAAACCATCCACGCTTTAAAAGATGTTTCTTTTAAAATTGATGCGCGTGATGTGTTTGGTGTGATTGGTTATAGTGGTGCTGGTAAAAGTACACTAGTACGTTTAGTTAACCAATTAGAACAAGCTACAGAGGGCCATGTTATTGTAGATGGACATGATATTAATACATATAGTGAAAAAGAACTTCGCAACGTAAAAAAAGATATAGGAATGATTTTCCAACATTTTAATCTTTTAAATTCTAAAACCGTTTTTAAAAATGTAGCAATGCCATTGATACTGAGTCACAAAAGTAATACTGAGATTAAAGAGAAAGTTGAAGAAATGCTAGAGTTTGTGGGACTTGCAGATAAGAAAAATCAATTTCCAGATGAGCTTTCCGGAGGACAAAAACAACGTGTTGCAATTGCAAGAGCACTTGTAACAAATCCTAAAATATTATTGTGCGATGAAGCGACAAGTGCATTAGACCCTGCGACAACAAGTTCTATTCTTCAATTACTTAAAAATGTGAATGAAACATTTGGGGTTACGATTATGATGATTACTCACGAAATGAGCGTGATTCAAAAAATCTGTAATCGTGTAGCTGTAATGGAACACGGGGAAGTTGTAGAAATTGGTACAGTAAAAGATGTGTTTAGTCATCCGAAAACGAAAACAGCACAAAATTTTGTATCAACAGTTATTAGTACAGAGCCTTCTAAAGCATTACGTGCCTCATTTGAAAGAGCAGATAATCATTATACAGATTACAGACTTTTCTTAGATAAAAAGCAAATTGATTATCCATTAATGAACGAGTTAATAAACCAATATGGTTTTAATGTAAATATTCTATTCTCGTCTATGTCAGATATTCAAGATGAAACGATTTGTTATTTATGGTTACGCTTTGAACACGATGCACAATTTAGTCGTGACACGGTAGAATCATATTTTAATGAGCGACATATTCATTATGAGGAGGTGCGTTAAATGTTTGGTTCAAGCATAGAGTCATCTCAATTAATGCAAGCATTGTATGAAACACTTTATATGGTAACAGTATCATTAATTATTGGTGCATTGATTGGTATCCCATTAGGTATTTTACTTGTAGTCACTCGAAAACATGGAATCTGGCCTAATGTCGTTATTCACCAAATTCTTAATCCAATTATTAATATTTTAAGATCTATTCCATTCATCATTTTATTAATCGCAATTGTACCTTTTACTAAATTAGTTGCAGGTACGTCAATCGGTACGACAGCTGCAATTGTTCCACTTACAGTATATGTAGCACCATATATTGCGCGTTTAGTAGAAAATTCACTTTTAGAAGTAGATGATGGCATTATTGAAGCAGCAAAAGCTATGGGAGCATCACCACTTCAAATTATTCGTCATTTTTTATTGCCTGAAGCATTAGGTTCACTTGTACTAGCTATTACTACAGCGATTATTGGTTTAATTGGTAGTACAGCTATGGCCGGTGCTGTAGGTGGCGGTGGTATTGGAGATTTAGCGCTTGTTTATGGTTACCAACGCTTTGATACATTGGTCATTATTATTACAGTTGTCGTTCTAGTTATTATCGTACAAATTATTCAGTCATTAGGTAACTTTATTTCTAGAATAATTCGCAGAAATTAGTTATTTAAATAAATTATTTTAATATTGGGAGGCAGTTTTTAATGAAGAGAATAATCGGTTTATTATTAGCATCTATTATTGTCCTTGCGGCATGTTCAGGCGGAGGAAATAGTAAGAAAGTAACAGTTGGCGTAGCATCAAATGATACTGCTGCTTGGGAAAAAGTAAAAGAATTAGCAAAAAAAGATGATATTGATTTAGAAATTAAGCACTTTTCAGATTATAACGTACCTAATAAAGCATTAAGTGATGGAGATATCGATATGAATGCATTCCAACACTTTGCTTTCTTAAATGAATATAAAAAAGCACATAAAGATGCAAAAATTGAAGCAATTAGTACAACCGTATTAGCACCTTTAGGCATCTATTCTAAAAAAGTAAAAGATATTAAAGATGTTAAAGATGGCGCGCAAGTGATGATTCCAAATGATGTTTCTAACCAAGCGCGTGCTTTAAAATTATTAGAATCAGCAGGACTTATTAAATTAAAAGATAACTTTGGTTTAAGTGGTACAACAAAAGATATTAAAGATAACCCTAAACATTTAAAAATTAAAGAAGTAGATGCTCAACAAACTGCACGTGCATTAGATGATGTTGATATTTCAGTTATCAACAATGGTGTAGCAACGAAAGCAGGCTTAGATGCTAAGAAAGATCCAATTTATTTAGAAAGTTCTACTTCAGATGCAGTTAAACCATACATTAATTTAATTGCCGTTAACTCAAAAGATAAAGATAATAAAACATACAAAAAAATTGTAGATCTATATCATAGTAAAGAAGCACAAGAAGCATTGAAAAAAGACACTAAAGATGGCGAAAAAGCAGTCGATTTATCTCAAAAAGAAATTAAAGACATTGAAGATAGCTTAAAATAGTAAGTTAAAAATTGTAGAATATCAATCGTTGTTTAGTCGTTTAGTATGTATCGTAGGTTAATGAATTAAAAATACACATATATCAAGCTTTTTTCGACTCTTGGAGTGGGACAGCTAATTCAAACATGAATTCTGTCTCGCTCTTTTTTTATATCATTTTCAATAGTATCATAAATTTTTGATTAAATATAATCACATTAAAAAAATCCTTATTTGCGTTATGCAATAATTAGACTAAAGAAATTGATTTTTATAAAGTTTTAAATTTATAAGTATCGTACTAAAATTTCATCATTATGTAATCAAATTGAAATGGAATATTATGATGAAATATATTAATTTATATAAGTAGACTACTTGAGTAGAAAAA
The DNA here is from genome assembly GCF_038007165.1 of Staphylococcus sp. FSL W8-1270. Lineage (NCBI taxonomy): Bacteria > Bacillati > Bacillota > Bacilli > Caryophanales > Staphylococcaceae > Staphylococcus > Staphylococcus sp. FSL W8-1270. The sequence goes on along the minus strand of NZ_JBBOWQ010000001.1, from coordinate 2,175,170 downwards.
ATTAAAGTTAAAGCACTAGAATTAACGTAATAAAACTAAGCGTTAATACAACAATTGTCATGAGGACATGTCAAAGATAAGCATAAAATTAAGGAGGCGCTTATTTATGAATAAAAAAGTTCTTGCAACAGCAATTATTGGAACTGGGGCATTTAGTACAATATTTGCACATCAAGCAGAAGCAGCAACAACTCACACCGTAAAAAGTGGAGAATCATTATGGTCTATTTCAAATCGCTATGGTATAACAATAGCTAAATTAAAATCATTAAATGGTTTGACATCAAATCTTATTTTTCCAAATCAAGTATTAACTGTTTCAGGCTCTAGTTCATCCCATTCTTATAGTAATAACTCAAGCAGTACATATACAGTAAAAAGTGGAGATAGTTTATCATCAATTGCTAGTCGCTATGGTACAACGTACCGCCATATTATGGAATTAAATGGACTTCATAGCTTTTTAATTTTTCCAGGTCAAACATTAAAAGTTTCAGGGACAGCACGTTCGAGTAGCCACACACAAAGTAGCTCAAATTCATCTAGTTCTTCAAGCTACTATACTGTGCGTTACGGTGATTCATTATCGGGCATCGCTTGGAAATATAATACGACATATCAAAATATTATGCGTTTAAATGGGTTAAATAATTTCTTTATTTACCCAGGTCAAACATTACGCGTAAGCGGCACAGCATCATCAAGTAGTAATACAAATAGTACAAGTTCATCATCAAATTATTATTATCATACACCGATTTTTAATCATAGAAATTTATATGATTGGGGTCAATGTACATGGCATGTCTTTAATCGTCGTGCTCAAATCGGTAAAGGTATTAGTACATATTGGTGGAATGCAAATAACTGGGATAATGCAGCTGAAAGAGATGGCTATAGAATTGATTATCATCCTACTGTAGGATCAATTGCTCAATCAGATGCTGGCTACTATGGTCATGTTGCATTTGTAGAACGCGTCAATAGTAATGGAAGTATTTTAGTATCTGAAATGAACTTTAGTGCAGGTCCAGGAATTTTAACATATCGTACAATTCCAGCCTATCAAGTTAGACAATATAAATTTATTCATTAGTAAAAAAATGAAGGAAATGGGACAGAATTCATTTTGAATCCGTCGTCCTACCTTGGCAACGTATCCCTAATTTGCGTTGGACATAGACTTTCTTATTGAAAGTCTTTATGTTGGGAATCCGGGACTAGAATTGAAAAAAGCTTGATACAAGCGTATTTTTACTTCAGTCATCGACTGCCAATATATTAAAAATGCCTAAGACAATTCATTATGTCTTAGGCTCGTTTTTTTATTCGAAATGATAATCTTCTTTCACTTTTCTAAAGCTTGAAGCTAAGCGTGTCACATTAACAATAAATGAGATAAATGATGTGAATTTACGGAATTTACGTGGTGATCTCATAGAAACTATAAAATCGAACACAGTACCCGCTGTGCTAAGTGCTAGTGATAGATAAACTAAATTTTTATTTTTTGCACTATATTTAAGTCCATTATATCCATCCACAATAAATCCTGCTGTACTTACTAAACTAGATAAGCGTGAAAGTTTTGATTGTTTTGCCATCATACAAGACCTCCATAAAAATAAAAAACAAATCTGAATGTTATACCACTCATTAAGAATTTGTCCCAATGTTTGTTTTAATGTATGTTAATATCATACTAAATTAAATTATTTTTTTGAAGTGAGAATATTTTAATAAGGATGAATAGAATGATTAAATGTGTATGTTTAGTGGAAGAAACAGAGGACCAAATTTTACTGGTACAAGTGCGTCACAGAGAAAAATATTATTTTCCTGGTGGGAAAATTGATGAAGGTGAAACGCTCTTAGAAGCTATTCAAAGAGAAATTGAAGAAGAACTACAACTTCATTTTTCTCAAGATGATTTTACATATATTGGAAAAGTGATTGGTGAAGCCTATCCTCAACCAAATACTTTGACCGAATTAAATGGATTTAAGGTTAATCGAAGTATTAATTGGAATGAAGTTCAAATTGATAATGAAGTTACTGATATTCGTTGGTTCAATAAATTTGATACACAATATATCGCACCAGCTGTAATTAAGTGGATTGAAACATTTTCAACATAAGTATTGAATAAATAAAACAGTGACATTTGATGCTTTCAATCATTAAATGCCACTGTTTGGTCTTTACTATTTTATATCTTCGTTTAAGGATGAAGTAGTAATGTGGTGATCTGTTTGTTTAAGTTGATGATATTTAATCAACCGAGCACTAACCCAAGCCGTGATAGGAATACTTAACGCGACTGCAATGCCACCTAATAAGATTGAGATAAACTCTTGAGCAAAAATTTTAGAATTTAAAATATGCCCAAATGAATAATGAAGTTGAAAAAACCAAAAGAATAATGTTAATTGTCCACCAAAATAAGCTAAATAAATTGTATTAGCGGAAGTAGCAAGAATTTCTCTGCCCACACGCATACCAGATTGAAATAATTCTTTACGAGAAAGATTAGGATTGGTTTCATTCAACTCATACATTGGTGAACTTATTGTAATCGTTAAATCTATTACAGCAGCGATGACAGCCAACATAATAGTAAAAACAGAGAATTGTAGCATATTTATATCAATATTCATTGAAAATATATAGGTTTCATCTTGTTGTTCTGTAGCAAAACCTTGTAGATGACCAAATTTTACAGATAAATAGACGCCTATGATAAGAAGCACTGTTGTTACTATCGTTCCGATAAATGCGGCTTGTGTTTTGATATTGTAACTATTTAAAATAAAAAGGTTACAAGCAGCAGTCACAAGACAAAAAGTAAAGGCTATTAGGTAGATTGGCATGCCAAACAGAATGAAAACAATACTAATAATAAGAATAATAAAATTTAAAAATAAAGTGAGATAGGAAATGAGTCCTTTTTTACCGCCAAGCAAAACCATTAAAATAAAAAGTAATAGTGCGAGTAAAAAAATTGTAGTCATCGACTTACTCCTTTCCACTTAAATATAGTGACCATAAGTCCTATGGTTATAGGAATGGTCAATACAATACCGATACCACCAGTCAGTGCACGTGTCATTTCTAGAGACCAGTTCATAGATATTGTGTAAGTAAATGTATTCGCATTTTTTAAGTAAATTAATACCATAGCTAGACTACCTGATAAATATGAAAATAATAAGATATTGGTCATGGTACCCATAATATCTTGGCCAATATGACGTCCAGCTAAAACCCAACGAGCCATTGAAATGTGAGGCGTACGCTGGAGAATTTCGTACATTCCACTAGAAATTGTAATGGCTACATCCATCACCGCTCCTAATGTTCCTATAAGAACAGAAGACATAAAGACATCTTTTGGAGGTAGCGTTAAAAAACTCATTGTTTCATATTTGATGCCATTACCACCTGTAAACTGAATTAATAATTCAGTAATCCCTACACATAAAAACGTTCCAGATAAAGTAGCAACTATCGTAACCCAAGTTCGTTTTTGCCACCCAGTTACTAATACTAATGTAAGAATAGTTGATAAAATAATGGCTATACTCATTAATAAAAATAAATTTGTACCTGAAAAAGTATTATGAATGCCTATGGAAACAATAATAAACGCAGTGTTAAATAGTAGAGATAGAATTGATTGTAACCCTACATTTTTGCCTACAATTAAAAGTGTCACGATAAATATGCCTACAATCGCCACAGTAAGGCCATCGCGTTTTTTTTCTAGAATGGTAGCGTCAGATGGACCTTTTTGTATATGTAATAATACTTTTTCGTTTTTAGCAAATTGCTCTGAATCTGCTTGAGATTTTACAAAATGATTATTAACAGTTGTGATCTCGTTTTTATACTTACCGTTTAGAATGCGTATAGTTAATCGTTGATTATATTTTGTGTCAGTATTATGATGCTCGTCTGTGACTTTTTGACCATGACTTGTTTCGATATTTGTGATTTTACCAATAGGTATTTGATAAAATGAAGCATTAAAAAATGTAAAAATAAATAATCCAATCATTATGAAAGTAACAATAATAATTAGACGATGAGTGTTTTTAATTTTAGAAACATGAAGTGTCTTTATATTCATTAAACCTAAACCTCTTTTTAATTATATAATTTACCCCTTTATTGCAATAAAGTAAATATATGCGTGTTCAAAATGATATTCAATCACATGTTATGTGTTAGTGTTCGTTACAAGACCTAGTGATATGTTGAAACTTTATTTAGCAATGTTTGAATGAGATGAAATAGATTAAAGATATCTACTTTTTTATTGTCTTTTTTAAATACCACACAAAATGAACGTTTTAATTCTGTATGTGATAAAGAGATATCCTCTAATTGTTCAGATGAATGATCCAACGATATATAATCAGGTAAGAGTAGATGGCCACGACGTTGTTTTAATAGATACTGACCAAGAGACTTTGTACCTAGTGTATATATAGGTACTTTAATTACAGATTCTAATCGTTTTTTAATAGAATCAGGAAAATCGTGAAGTGTATATAAAGGATTTTTTTCAAATTGTTTAAGTTGTGTTAAGGGCGGATTAAATGATAAGGCAATAGCATCGTCTTTAGGTACGTATAAATGATATGTTTCTTCATATAAAGACGTAATTGAAAGAGTTGAGTTTGCTTGTAGTTCAGGTGTATTCTCAACAATAGCTATATCAATTTTTCCTGAATTTAAATAGTCTACTATCTGAGTATGATTCATTAAACTAGGTATAATGTGACTATCATATTCTCTTTCAAACGTTTGAATAATAGGTGTAATCATATGAGAAGCATAACTTTCTTCAAAACCTAAATTGATATGATGAGCGTTTTTAAGTTGTTCTTGTTGAAAAAGTGCAACTGTTTCATCAAGTTGTTCTAGTATGTGAGTTGCTTGTGTTAGTAACGCTTTACCGTGCGAAGTAAGATATATATTGCGACCTTGTCTATCAAATAATGGGACTTGTAATTCTTTTTCAAGTAAATTGATTTGGCGACTAATTGCAGATTGAGCAATATTAAGTTCCAATGCAGCCTCAGAAATATGTTCACGGCGAGCCACTTCAACAAAGTATCGTAATTGTTTAATTTCCATATTTTACCTCCTTAATCTAAGTATATCGTAAATATTCTAATTATTAGAATGATATCATCTATTTAATATATTGTTCAGATAAATATTTTACATTATATTAATTGTTATTAACAGTAAATTTTCTGAAAATTCTCAAAAGGAGTGGGCATCGTGTTTAAAGATAGACTAAAAAGAGGATTATATGATTACCGTGAGGAACATGATGCATGTGGAATCGGTTTTTATGCCAATATGGATAATTTAAGATCTCACGATATTATTGAAAAGTCATTAGAAATGTTGCGTAGATTAGACCATCGAGGCGGTATTGGAGCTGATGGTATTACTGGTGATGGCGCAGGAATTATGACAGAAATTCCCTTCGAATTTTTTAAAAAACATACTCATTTCGACTTACCTAATGAAGGTGAATATGCGGTAGGTCTTTTTTTCTCTAATCAAAAAGTTTCAGGTACACAGCATGAAACTGTATTTAACCAATACTTTAACGATGAAGGATTGAAAGTAATTGGTTATAGAGATGTACCTGTAGATACACAAGCATTAGCAGAACATGTTGCTTCTACAATGCCTTATGTACAACAAGTGTTTGTAGATTTAAACCAACATGAAACGCCTGTTAAACAGCTTTATTTAGCACGTAAACAAATTGAACAATATGCAGAACGCGAACATTTAGATTTATATTTTACAAGTTTATCTCATAAAACGATTGTCTATAAAGGTTGGTTACGTTCAGATCAAATCAAGACGTTATATCTAGACTTAAACAATGAGGATTATCAATCAAAATTAGGACTTGTTCATTCTAGATTTAGTACGAATACATTCCCTAGTTGGAAACGTGCACATCCTAACCGACTTCTTATGCATAACGGAGAAATTAATACGATTAAAGGTAATGTTAACTGGATGCGTGCTCGTCAACGTCAACTTATTAATACTTTATTTGGTAATGAAAGTGAAAAAATTCAAAATATTGTTGATGAAGACGGAAGCGACTCAGCTATTGTAGATAACGCGTTGGAGTTTTTAAGTTTAGCAATGGAGCCTGAAGAAGCGGCGATGTTACTTATACCAGAGCCATGGTTATATAATAAATCCAATGATGAACATGTACGTGCATTTTATGAATTTTATAGCTATTTAATGGAACCTTGGGATGGCCCAACAATGATTTCATTCTGTAATGGCGATAAAATTGGCGCATTAACGGATCGAAATGGATTACGACCAGGACGCTATACAATCACTAAAGATAATTTTATTGTTTTCTCATCTGAAGTGGGTGTGATTGATGTTCCAGAAGAAAACGTTGCTTTTAAAGGACAATTGAATCCTGGGAAATTATTGCTCGTTGATTTTAACTCTAATAAAGTCATCGAAAATAACGAACTTAAAACTCATATTGCACATAAATATCCTTATAAAGATTGGATTGATCAATACAAGATTGATTTAGAATTAGACGAAGTTCAATATCAACGTCAATTATTAGATGAAGCAACACTGTTTAAAGTACAAAAGCAGTTTGGCTACACTAAGGAAGATATTCATAAATATATGACAGATCTTTTGATAGGAAAAAAAGATCCTATTGGTGCCATGGGGTATGATGCGCCGCTCGCAGTACTAAATGAACGACCAGAATCATTATTTAACTATTTTAAACAACTGTTTGCTCAAGTAACGAATCCACCTATCGATGCTTATCGTGAAAAGATTGTAACAAGTGAGTTATCTTATCTAGGTAGTGAAGGAAATTTACTTCATCCAGAACCGAATGTCTTAAATCGTATACAGCTTACTAAACCGGTTCTTACATTAAATCAATTAGATAAAATTGAACAAAGTAAGTTTAACGTGAAACATTTATCGACCCTGTATCAAGATATTTCACTCGAAGAAGCTTTAAATCATATAGGAGAAGAAGCGGTTCAAGCTACAAAAGAAGGTTACACAATTTTAGTGTTAGATGATAGCGCACTTATCAATACAACTCAGTCGTTGCATTATGCTATGCCGATGTTATTAGCTGTAAGTCATATTCATCAATTACTTATTAAAGAAGATTTACGTATGAGTACAAGTATTGTTGCTTTATCAGGTGAAACACGTGAAGTGCATCATGTTGCTTGTTTACTTGGATATGGTGCTAATGCAGTCATTCCCTACTTAGCACAACAAACGATTGCTCATTTAACTGATAGTCATCATCTTGAAGGTTCGATTTCTGAAAATGTTGAAACATATACAAATGTTTTATCAGAAGGCGTTATTAAAGTTATGGCTAAAATGGGTATTTCTACCGTTCAAAGTTATCAAGGCGCACAAATATTTGAAGCAGTAGGCTTATCTCAAAATGTGATTGACACTTACTTTACAGGAACACAATCTAAATTATCAGGATTAAGTATTGAACAAATTGATGAAGAAAATAGAAAACGTCAAAGTAATGAAGAAGAATATCTAGCTTCTGGTAGTAACTTCCAGTGGCGTCAACAAGGACAACATCATGTATTTAATCCAACCACGATTCATTTATTACAACATGCCTGTCGTGAAAATGATTACGAGCAATTTAAAACATTTACTAATGCTGTGCATGAAAATAGACACGACCATTTACGTGATTTACTAGAATTTAAATCTCAATCATCAATTCCTATTGAGCAAGTAGAATCTGTAGAATCGATTGTAAAACGTTTTAACACAGGTGCTATGAGCTATGGTTCTATTTCTGAGGAAGCACATCAAACTTTAGCAAAAGCGATGAATAAATTAGGAGGAAAAAGCAATAGCGGTGAAGGAGGAGAAAATCCTAAACGATATGTCATTCAAGAAGATGGCAGTTATTTATCAAGTGCGATTAAACAAGTTGCATCAGGACGATTTGGTGTAACTAGTGAGTATTTACAACACGCTAAAGAATTACAAATTAAAGTAGCTCAGGGTGCAAAACCTGGTGAAGGTGGACAACTTCCTGGCACTAAAGTATATCCATGGATTGCTGAAACACGTGGATCTACACCAGGTATTGGGCTTATTTCTCCACCACCACACCATGATATTTATTCAATTGAAGATTTAGCGCAATTGATTCACGATTTGAAAAATGCAAATAAAGATGCTGATATTGCTGTTAAACTTGTATCTAAAACAGGTATAGGAACGATCGCTTCAGGGGTAGCTAAAGCATTTGCAGATAAAATTGTAGTCAGTGGTTATGACGGTGGTACGGGTGCATCTCCTAAAACAAGTATTCAACATGCCGGATTACCATGGGAGCTTGGTTTAGCAGAAACACATCAAACATTAAAGTTAAATGATTTACGTAGCCGTGTACGTTTAGAAACAGACGGTAAGTTATTAACAGGTAGAGATGTAGCATTAGCGTGTGCATTAGGAGCAGAAGAATTTGGTTTTGCAACTGCACCTCTTGTTGTTCTCGGATGTATTATGATGAGAGTGTGTCATAATGATACTTGTCCAGTAGGAATAGCAACGCAAAATAAAGATTTACGTGCGCTTTATAGAGGTAAAGCGGATCATGTTGTCAATTTTATGCATTTCGTCGCTGAAGAATTAAGAGAAGTTCTCGCGGAACTTGGCTTGAAAACAGTCGAAGAACTAGTAGGACGTACTGACTTATTACAACGTTCTCGTCATATTAATCCTAAATCTAAAGCTGCATCACTTGATATTGAGAAATTACTTCATGCAGTTGATGGACCGAACACAAAAGAAATAGCTCAAAATCATCATTTAGATATTGGGTTCGATTTAAATTATTTATATAAAGAGGCAAAACAAAGTATTGAAAATGGTGAAACATTTAAAGGACAATATACAATTAATAATACTCAACGAAATGTTGGTGTAATTACGGGTAGTTATATTACGAAGCAATATGGTAGTAAAGGTTTACCTGAAGAAACGATTATTGCAGAAACGATGGGCCATGCTGGGCAAAGTTTAGGTGCATTTGCTCCTAAAGGACTATTAATACATCATACTGGAGATGCTAATGACTATGTAGGAAAAGGGTTATCTGGTGGAACAGTTGTTGTGAAAGCACCAAAGCATGCTCGTGAAAATGAAATTATTGCAGGTAATGTATGCTTCTATGGAGCCTCTAGTGGTAAAGCCTATATTAATGGTAGTGCTGGAGAACGTTTCTGTATTCGTAATAGTGGTGTTGATGTAGTTGTTGAAGGAATTGGAGATCATGGTTTGGAATATATGACAGGTGGACATGTTGTTATACTTGGTGATGTTGGCAAAAACTTTGGCCAAGGTATGAGTGGTGGAGTATGTTATATCTTCCCAAGTGATATCGAAGCATTTAAAAAAGCGAACCAACTTCCAACATTAGCATTTAAACGCGTGCAACATGATGAAGAAAAGCAGTTACTTAAATCAATGTTAGAAGAACATTATCGTTATACAGAAAGTACAAAAGCTAAAGATATCTTAAATCAATTTGAGAATGTCACTGAACATGTCATAAAAGTAATTCCAAAAGATTATGAATTAATGATGCAAAAAATCGAGTTACAACATCGTCATTTATCAGAAGATAACGAAGCAAAATTAGCTGCATTTTATGATCATCGCACATCGATTGAAAAAGACTTGCAACCAGCTGTGATTTATTAAAGAAAGGAAGGAAAAGTTATGGGTGAGTTTAAAGGGTTTATGAAATATGAGAAACAATCATTAGCAGAATTGTCACTCATTGAACGTTTAGAAGGACACGAAGCGTTCCAACAACGATTTTCTAGAGAAGAAGCCTCTATTCAAGGGGCAAGATGTATGGATTGTGGAACGCCATTTTGTCAAACTGGACTTCCTTTCGGACGAGAAACAATTGGTTGTCCAATAGGAAATTATATACCAGAATGGAATGATTTAGTGTATCATCAAGACTTTAAAGAAGCATACGAACGTCTAAGTGAGACGAATAATTTTCCTGAATTTACAGGACGTATTTGTCCTGCACCATGCGAGCAATCATGTGTTATGAAAATTAATCGTGATTCTGTAGCAATTAAAGGTATCGAACGCACGATTATTGATGAAGCTTATGACAATGGATGGGTAAAACCAAAATATCCAAAAGAACACAAAAATCAGAGCGTGGCAATTGTTGGAAGCGGTCCTGCGGGATTAGCAGCTGCGGAAGAATTAAATCATTTAGGCTATCAAGTTACGGTCTTTGAAAGAGCAGCTGAGCCAGGTGGTTTATTAATGTATGGTATTCCAAATATGAAGTTAGACAAAACTGTGGTTCGACGTAGAATTGAAATCATGCGTGAAGCAGGTATTACTTTCAAGACAAATACTAATATCGGTGTAGATATAACACGTGATGAATTAGAAGAACAATTTGATGCGATTATATTATGTACTGGTGCTCAAAAAGCACGTGACTTGCCTTTAGAAGGTAGAATGGGACAAGGTATTCACTTTGCTATGGATTACCTTACTGAGCAAATGCAAGTTCTAAATGGTGAGATTGAAGAAGCTTCAATTACGGCTAAAGATAAAAATGTAATTGTTATAGGAGCAGGGGATACTGGAGCAGACTGCGTAGCAACTGCTTTACGCGAAAATTGTAAATCTATTGTACAGTTTAACAAGTATACAAAAGCACCAGAAGAAATTACATTTGAAAGTAACACGTCTTGGCCTTTAGCATTACCTGTATTTAAAATGGATTATGCTCATAAAGAATATGAAGCACGATTTGGAAGAGAGCCTCGTGCATATGGCGTTCAAACTATGCGATATGATGTAGATGCGATTGGTAATATTCGCGGTGTTTATACCCAAATTTTGGAAGAAACACCTGAGGGTATGGTAGTGGTTGATGGTACAGAAAGACACTGGCCAGCAGATTTAGTATTATTATCAATCGGATTTGAAGGAACTGAAACAACAGTACCACGATCATTTGATATTAAAACTAAACAAAATAAAATCGTAGCAAATGAGCAGGATTATCGTACAAATCAAGAAAAAGTATTTGCTGCAGGAGATGCACGTCGTGGACAAAGTTTAGTCGTGTGGGCAATTAAAGAAGGACGAGCTGTAGCTAAATCAGTAGATCAATATCTCAAACAAAAAGTTTTAGCATAATAATATAAAAATATTGACTTCCAATGAATAATATTATATGATGGTTATTGTGTTCATTGGAGGAATACCCAAGTCCGGCTGAAGGGATCGGTCTTGAAAACCGACAGGGCCTTAACGGGCCGCGGGGGTTCGAATCCCTCTTCCTCCGCCATTATCATTAAAATCCAAGACTAATCAATATAAAGAAGATGAGTTCGGGACATAAAGTATCTGGATAAGTGAAAAAAGACAATTTCTATTGAAATAATATAGAAATTGTCTTTTTTATAATTTTTTTGATTATTTTCAGCTCGTTGAGCTGTTACTTTTCTTATATTAAGTGCCATTAGCACAAATCCTAGTTCTCTTTTGGCTTTATTTATCCCTCGAACGGACATTCGAGTGAAACCCAAAATAGCCTTCATAAATCCAAAAACAGGCTCCACATCAATTTTTCTTTGACTGTAGATGGTTTTTATTTTTGGTTCTGAAAGCTTTTTATTAATTTGGGCTTTAAAATATTCCCAATTATAATTTTTCATTATTTTTTTATTCGTTTTTGAATTGTATTTCATGCATTGGTGTCTCAGAGGACATTCTGAACAATCATCACATTCATATAATTTGAAGTCTCTCTTAAACCCATATTTATCATGCCGATAGGCATATCTTTTAAAACCCAATCGCTTATTGTTTGGACAAATATATTCATCGTTAATTTCGTCATAATCCCAATTTTGAGTGTTAAAGATGTCGCTTTTATATTTTTTAGTTTTATCTTTTATAAACATACCGTAGGTTATAAGTGGTATTCGATTAAAATCATCTATAATTGCCATATAATTGGGCTCGCTACCATAACCTGCATCAGCTACAATATATTCAGGTAAATGACCGTAGGTCTCTTGAATTGAATTTAAAAATGGTATCATCGTTCTTGTATCAGTCGGATTTTGATACACATTATAAGATAAAACGAATTGAGAATTTGTCGCTATTTGTAAATTATAACCTGGCTTGAGTTGTCCATTTTTCATATGATCTTCTTTCATTCTCATAAATGTGGCATCATGATCTGTTTTAGAATAACTATTTCTATCCTTTAAAATAGATTTTTGGACGTCGTATTTATACTTTCGCCCAGAGTAATCATTAATTTGCTTTTTATATTGTTTAATTTTAGTTCTTTTGAGCCGTATTTGTTTTCTTATTTTAGTACATTTTTCATTATCGATATGTTGATTTAAATCTTCGATTTCTTTATCCAAATGACTACCAATCAAATCTATTTCTTCCTTTGTTAAGTCATTATCGTGATCTTTTTTAATCTCAGGTATAATTTTATTTGTTACCAATTCGTGATAGAGTGCTTTAGAATCTTCATTCATCTTTGTCTCATGGTTTTGAATACTTTTTTTCCATACAAATGTATATCGATTGGCATTCGCCTCAACTTTCGTACCATCAATAAAAATGGTTTGATCATCTATAAGATGTTGTTTCAAACACTGACTATGAAATTGAATAAATAATGATTCTAATAAAGCATCTACTTTTGGATTGACTCTAAATCGATTAATCGTTTTATAAGAAGGCTTTTGATTTTGTGATAACCACATCATCCGGATGCTATCATTAAGTAATTTTTCTATCTTACGTCCTGAAAACACAGATTGTGTGTAGGCATATAGAATGACTTTTAACATCATTTTGGGATGGTATGAGGTTGCACCACGATGATGTCTGAATTCATCGAATTCAGTTTTAGGAATTGTTTCTACAATATCATTGACATGTCGTGAAATATCATTTGTGGGGATAAGAACTGAAGTTTCCAATGGTAGAGTAAGTTGAGTCATGTTATAATCTTTATACATAAGGCACCTCGTTAATTTAGTTTAGTGACATTTATTAAATTATACGAAAGTGCCTTATTTTTTTAAAGTATTTCAATGTAAAATTACATATAAATACAAAGTATTTTGGCGAGACTCTTGAGGGAACAGGACAAGTTGAAGACTACAGGCTGAAGCTGTCCCCTAAGAAAACGAGCCAACAATACGTAGTATTGTAAATAAAGAAGCCAGTAAATGAATTTATAATAAACTCATTTACTGGCTAATTTGTTAGAAATTATGTCCCAGCCTCATTTTTATGTACTAAATTTTTAAAAAATCAAATCATTTAATGAAAGCCTTTACATAACTTGTCTAGACAAGTTATACTTTGTTTAAGTTAGAAACAAAGGAGTGGACATCGTGGGCGTAAAAAGAAAAGATGTACAAGATATTGTTCAAGCAATAGGTGGAAAAGAAAACGTAGATACTGCTACTCATTGTGTAACGCGATTACGATTAGTTTTGAAAGATGATAATAAAGTAGATAAGGAAGCTTTATCTAATAATACGCTTGTTAAAGGCCAATTTAAAGCTGACAATCAATATCAAATTGTTATTGGTCCTGGTACAGTAGATGAAGTGTATAAACAGTTTGTAAATGAAACCGGTGTAGAAACTGCATCTAAAGATGAAGCAAAAACTGCCGCTGCAAAAAAAGGCAATCCATTACAACGATTAGTAAAATTATTAGGAGATATTTTTATTCCAATTTTGCCAGCACTAGTAACAGCTGGTTTACTTATGGGGATTAATAATCTTTTAACTATGGAAAATTTATTTGGTCCTAAGGCCTTAGTGGAACAACATCATCAATTAGGTGATATTTCTAATATTATTAACGTCATAGCTAGTACAGCATTTATCTTTTTACCAGCTTTAATTGGTTGGAGTAGTATGAAAGTCTTTGGAGGTAGTCCAATTTTAGGATTAGTGTTGGGATTGATATTAATGCATCCTCAACTCGTTTCACAATATGATATAGCTAAGGGTCATATTCCTACATGGAATTTATTTGGTTTAGAAATTAAACAATTAAACTACCAAGGGCAAGTCCTTCCGGTACTTATTGCGGCTTATGTACTTTCTTTAATTGAAAAAGCACTTAATAAAGTCGTGCATGATTCAATTAAGATGCTTGTAGTAGGGCCTGTAGCATTATTAATTACAGGATTCCTATCATTTATTATTATTGGGCCTATAGCATTAGGTATCGGAACAGCGATTACAGGTGCTATACAATTTATTTTTGAACATGCGGGTTGGTTAGGTGGCGCAATTTATGGTTTCTTCTATGCACCACTTGTTATTACTGGGTTACACCATATGTTCTTAGCAGTGGATTTTCAATTGATGGGCAGTTCTTTAAAGGGAACTTATTTATGGCCAATTGTAGCCATTTCTAATATTTGTCAAGGATCAGCTGCATTTGGTGCATGGTTAATTTATAAACGTCGAAAAATGGCAAAAGAAGAAGGATTAGCATTAACATCTGGCGTTTCTGCTTTCTTAGGTGTCACTGAACCAGCTATGTTTGGAGTGAATTTACCTTTAAAAGTACCGTTTTTTGCTGCTATTTGTACATCGGGTGTTTTAGGAGCAGTCATTGGAGCAAATCGAGTACTTGGTAATGTAGGGGTAGGAGGCGTTCCAGCTTTTATTTCAATCCAAAGTAAATATTGGTATATTTATATACTTGTTATCCTATTAGCAATGATTTTGCCAGCAGTATTAACGGTGATTTTTTCTAAATTCACTAAAATTAAAGCTAAAGAAATGGTAGAAAATCCCAATGATATAAAATGAGGGTTATGAACTTTCATTATAAGATGTGAATAATTAATTATTTTGAAAAATATATTTTTAGATAAAGGTGGTATTAATATGATTCAAAACGATTGGCGAAAATCAGTAGTGTATCAAATTTACCCTAAATCTTTTAATGATACGACTGGAGACGGCAAAGGAGATTTGAATGGTATTATTGAAAAATTAGATTACATAAAGTATTTAGGCGTGGACTATATTTGGCTTACACCTATTTATGAATCTCCAATGAATGATAATGGTTACGATATCAGCGATTATTTTAAAATTAATGAAGAGTTTGGAACATTAGATGATTTTAAAAAATTGATTTATGAAGCACATCGTCGAGACTTAAAAGTTATGCTAGACATTGTAATTAATCATACTTCTACGGAACATCATTGGTTTAAGGAAGCAATTCATTCAAAAGATAATCCTTATCGAGATTTTTATTTTTTCAAATCATCAGCAGATGGACCACCAACAAATTGGCAATCTAAATTTGGTGGAAATGCTTGGGAATATGATGAGAAATCTGATGAATACTATCTACACTTATTTGATGTGACACAAGCTGATTTGAATTGGGATAATGAAAAAGTAAGACAAGCACTTTATGAAATGGTAAATTATTGGATTCAATTTGGCGTTGATGGTTTCCGTTTTGATGTAATAAACCTTATTTCTAAAGATGAATTTAAAAATTCAGAAGCCATCGGAAAAGAATTTTACACTGATGGCCCCCGCGTTCACCAATATTTACATGAACTCAACCGTCATACTTTTGGAAATAGAAATATGATGACAGTAGGTGAGATGTCTTCAACAACGATTGACAATTGTATTAAATATACACGTCCTGAGCGTCAAGAATTGAATAGTGTATTTAATTTTCATCATTTAAAAGTGGATTATAAAGATGGTGAAAAGTGGACAAATGAAAAATATGATTTTCTTAAATTGAAGAAAATTTTAATGGAATGGCAAGTAGGTATCCATAATGGTGGTGGATGGAATGCTATTTTTTGGTGTAATCATGACCAACCAAGAGTAGTATCACGATTTGGCGATGACACAAATGAATTGAATCGTCAAGCAAGCGCAAAAATGTTAGCTATTGTGTTGCATATTTTACAAGGGACACCCTATATTTATCAAGGTGAAGAAATTGGCATGACTGACCCTCATTATACATCAATACAAAAATATAGAGATGTAGAATCTCTTAATGCGTATACACATCTAAAAGAAGAAGGGATACCAGAAGAAGAAATTTTGACCATTTTATCCCAAAAATCGCGTGATAATTCGCGTACTCCTATACAATGGAATCAAAATGAAAATGCAGGATTTACATCTGGTACGCCATGGATAGATTTACCTAAGAATATAGATACGATTAATGTTGAAGATGCTATAAGTAATAAAGATTCAGTTTTACATGTATATCGTCAACTTATTAAGTTACGTCATCATCATGATATTATTACTTATGGAGATATTGAACCATTGTATATGGATCATCCACAATTGTTTATTTATCGTCGCAACTATAAAAATGATTCTTGGTTAATTATTGCTAACTTTTCAAATGAAGCTGTTAGGATTCCAGATGATCTTGATATAGTAGGAGATATTATTATTCAGAGTGGTACAATTTTTGATAATAAGATTTCATCATATGGTGCGATAGTAATTAGTAAGTCATATTAAGTGATAGGGTGAAAAAATAAAAATGGTTCAACAAAAATTTGCAGTAATTTATGAAAAGTTAAAAAAAGATATTTCTGAGGGAATATACTTATACGGTGAACAACTACCGTCAGAACGTGAACTTGTAGAAACATATCACTCATCTCGAGAAACGGTAAGAAAAGCACTTGAATTACTTGCAAATGATGGGATGATTCAAAAAATTAAAGGAAAAGGATCGATTGTTATTCAACAAGATATCACTGAATTTCCTTTTTCAGATTTAATTAGCTTTAAAGAAGTTAAAGAAAAGTTAAACTTAAATCATGAAACATATGTCCTTGTAAATGAAATAATAAAGGCGTCTGATGTTCCTTTAGTGAAAGAACAATTGGGTCTAAGAAATAACGACTTATTATGTCATGTAGTAAGAAGTAGAAGTGTAAATGGAAAAGTTAAAATATTAGATGAAGATTATTTTCTAACATCATTAGTTCCTAAAATATCTAATGAAATAGCTAGAAAGTCTATTTATGATTATTTAGAAAAAGAACTTCATTTAGATATTAGCTATTCTAATAAATCAATTACATTTGAACCATTTAAGGATTTTGAATATCAAGTGTTTGGTAAAGTGCACCATCCATATACAGCGACAGTAAGAAGTACCGTTTTTCTTAAAGATACGACGCGATTTCAATATAATGTTTCAAAGCATCTAGCGACAGAGTTTAAGTTTAATGAATTTTCTCGTCGACAAAATAAATAGTAATATTTTTGAATTGGTTTTTAACTTGAATGATTTATAAATAAATATACTATTTTACTTGCAACGTTAATACGTTTTATAGTATTATAAAACTTACCGTGCTAGGTGGGGAGGTAGCGGTTCCCTGTACTCGAAATCCGCTTTATGCGAGACTTAAATCCTTCGTTGAGGGTGTACTTTTGTGAAGTCTGCCCGAAGCACGAGGTGTTTGAAGATTTCGGTCCTATGCAATATGAACCCATGAATCATGTCAGGTCCTGACGGAAGCAGCATTAAGTGGACACTCATATGTGCCGTAGGGTAGCCGAGATTTAGCTATCGACTTCGGTAACGTTTATGATGTACACTCGATTCGAAGGTGCACGGTTATTTAATTTAAAATTAATCATTTCTATAAATAGATATACTTTACGAGTGACTTTAATTTAAAGTCACTCCTTTTTTATATAAACTATAGAAGAACTTAGAATACAGATAAAGATTCTTAAATCATTTAAATAAGTTGTCATCGAACAACTATAAACATCATACTTATATACAGATATTCAAAATAGGCATGTTGAGAAAAACAAACACCCTAAATTATTTTTATAATGAGGGTTATGGATGTATACATTGATACATTTACTCAATTTATTTAATAGAAATATGATTAGGAACATGTTAATTATAGGGGGAAGTTATGCAAGTTTATTTAAGTACTTTAACTGAAATGGATTATATCGAGACTTTAGAAAAACTTGAAAAACATTATACTAATAACAAAGGTTTAGATGGTAAATCACATAGTAAAATAATTTCTAATTTAAGAAAACAACCTACATATAATTATAAATTAGAAGTTATTGCGAAAAAAGAAGATGGGGACATTATAGGGCACATCATGCTAAATGAAGTGAATCTCATTGATAATGAAGATACATTTAAAGTATTACAATTATCTTCTTTGATTGTAGCAACATCTTATCGAAACCAAGGTATAGGAAAAGCTTTAGTGCAAGCTGTAGAAGAGCGTGCGAAAGCTCATCATTATACTGCTATTATTGTAGATGATTGTCCTGAGTATTTTACAGCGTTAGGTTATGCATCAGCGGCACAACATCATATTATATCGAAAAATGATGATAAGTCTCTTTATGTGAAATTCTTGTGGGATCAATTAAGTGAATATCCACATGGGAAACTACAACCAATATCATAGAAGTATAAAAAATTAATATATCAAAGATATTGCATGATATAATTGATAAGTAATTGTATTGGAGGTGCGACTGTGAATTATCAAGCTTTATATCGAATGTTTAGACCTCAAAGTTTTAATGATGTTGTAGGTCAAGAACATGTCACTAAAACATTGAGAAATGCTATTTCAAAAGGAAAGCAATCTCATGCATATATTTTTAGTGGCCCAAGAGGAACTGGTAAAACAAGTATAGCTAAAGTGTTTGCTAAAGCTATTAACTGTTTAAATCCCCATGATGGTGAACCTTGTAATGAGTGTGCAGTATGTAAAGGCATTACACAAGGAACAAATGGTGACGTTATTGAAATTGATGCTGCTAGTAATAACGGTGTTGATGAAATTAGAAATATTAGAGATAAAGTTAAATACGCACCTAGTGAATCAAAATATAAGGTTTATATTATAGATGAAGTTCATATGCTTACAACAGGTGCTTTTAATGCTTTATTAAAAACATTAGAAGAACCTCCAGCACACGCTATTTTTATTTTAGCAACAACAGAACCGCATAAAATACCACCTACGATTATTTCACGTGCACAACGTTTTGATTTTAAAGCGATTAGTACCGAACAAATTGTCGAACGATTACGTTTTGTTGCACAAGAACAATCACTAGATTATGAGGAAGCGGCATTAGAATTTATTGCTAAAGCATCAGAAGGTGGTATGCGTGATGCATTAAGCATTATGGACCAAGCAATTGCTTTTGGAGATGAGCATCTTACCTTACAAGATGTATTAGACGTAACGGGTAGTGTAGATGAAGCATCGCTTAATGAATTATTTAACGATATCGTTAATGGAAATGTAAAAGAAGCATTTTCTCGTTATCATCACTTTGTATCTGAAGGTAAAGAAGTAAATAGACTTATTAATGATATGATTTATTTCGTAAGAGATACGATTATGAATAAAACAATCAATGAACAAACAAGTTACGATGCCTTAACTCAATTTGATTTAGAAACGTTATATCATATGATAGATATTATAAATGATACGCTCGTTTCTATTAGATTTAGTGTGAATCAGAATGTACACTTTGAAGTGTTATTAGTTAAATTAGCTGAAATGGTGAAAACAAATCCTACGAAAGTAGAAAATGTAGCAACAACGCCTGTTGCTACAGAACCTAATAATGAAGTGTTATTACAAAGAATGGAACAACTTGAAAATGAGTTAAAAACTTTAAAAGCACAAGGTATTTCACAGAGTAATAAAAAGCACACACAAACAAACACACATTCTAGAAATAAACGTCAAAGTAAAGCGGCATTTTCTATGACGCAGATAGCTAAAGTGTTAGATGAAGCAAATAAAGAAGATATTCAACTACTTAAAGAACATTGGCAAGAAGTAATTGATTATGCTAAAAGTAATGATAAAAAATCTTTAGTCAGCTTATTGCAAAACTCAATTCCAGTAGCAGCAAGTAGAAAACGTGTATTAATTCAATTTGATGAAGAAATACATTGTGAAATTGTTAATAAAGATGAAGAAAAAAGGAAAAACATTGAAAACGTCGTTTGTAATATCATTGATAAAAACGTTGAAGTAGTAGGTGTCCCTTCAGATCAATGGATGAGAGTGAGAAGCGAGTATATTAATCATAGAAAACAAAATGATCATCATTCTTCTGAAAGTACAAAAGATAATACTAAAGAGGAAACGTCTGATATTGCTCAAAAAGCGAGAGATTTATTTGGTGAAGATACTGTGAATATTATAGATGAATAATAAAATATATCAGTTTGTTTATAAGGTAAGTTGAATGAGTCATACATGACAATAAATATAAACGTATGTATAATGAAATATAAATTATAATAAAATTAATGTGAAAATTTAAGGAGGAAATGAATGATGCGCGGTGGCGGAAATATGCAACAAATGATGAAGCAAATGCAAAAAATGCAAAAGAAAATGGCACAAGAACAAGAAAAACTTAAAGACGAACGTATTGTAGGAACAGCTGGTGGCGGTATGGTTGCCGTAACTGTAACTGGTCATAAAGAAGTTGTAGATGTAGAAATTAAAGAAGAAGCAGTAGATACAGATGATATCGAAATGTTACAAGATTTAGTTTTAGCTGCAACAAATGAAGCAATGAATAAAGCAGATAATTTAACGCAAGAACGATTAGGTAAACATACTCAAGGCTTAAATATTCCAGGAATGTAGGTTAAGTATGCATTATCCTGAACCGATTTCAAAACTTATAGATAGTTTTATGAAACTGCCAGGCATTGGTCCCAAGACGGCTCAACGTCTGGCTTTTTATACATTAGACATGAAAGAAGACGATGTCGTAAAATTTGCTAAAGCCTTAGTAGATGTTAAGCGAGAACTTACCTATTGTAGTATTTGCGGTCATATTACTGAAAAAGATCCGTGTTACATTTGTGAAGATAAACAAAGGGATCGTTCAATTATTTGTGTGGTTGAAGATGATAAAGATGTTATTGCAATGGAAAAAATGAGAGAGTATAAAGGCCTTTATCATGTATTACATGGATCTATCTCTCCAATGGATGGTATAGGACCTGAAGATATCAATATACCCACACTTATTGATAGATTAAAAGATGAAGAAGTTAAAGAACTTATATTAGCTATGAATCCAAACTTAGAAGGTGAATCGACCGCCATGTATATTTCAAGACTTGTAAAACCTATTGGAATAAAAGTAACACGTCTTGCACAAGGATTATCAGTTGGTGGCGATTTAGAGTATGCTGATGAAGTAACGCTTTCTAAAGCAATTGCTGGTAGAACCGAAATGTAAATTTTTATGTGCTATTTATAGTAGATGAGTATTGAATAGCGAGGATATTCCGCCTTCAACAATACTAAATCACACTGTAAATAGCTTTTTTTAAAATTATTTTAAAAAATGTAAATTTTTAAAAGTTTGTTTTATGAGATAAAAGTAATGTAAAAAAAGTTATAAACTGAAAGAAAACAACTTTAATATTAACTATTAACAAATTATTTTATATAATGTTCGTGTTTTGTGGGTTAGTCTCTATCTTTCGCTCTTTGTAGTGTAATTTTTACCATTGTACATTTGGGAGAAACCCTGTATAGTATTTATTTGTTGAGCGAAACAAATCAACGAACATTAAAAACACAAAAAAATTAATTTAAAAAAGTTGTTGACTTTCATATCGATAGCGAGTATAATTAATTCTTGTGTTGAAGAAATGAACATTGAAAACTGAATGACAATATGTCAACGTTAATTCCAATAAAGTAACTTAAATGTTACAAACACTATTTAGTATTATGAGCTAATCAAACATCATAATTTTTATGGAGAGTTTGATCCTGGCTCAGGATGAACGCTGGCGGCGTGCCTAATACATGCAAGTCGAGCGAACAGACGAGGAGCTTGCTCCTTTGACGTTAGCGGCGGACGGGTGAGTAACACGTAGGTAACCTACCTATAAGACTGGGATAACTTCGGGAAACCGGAGCTAATACCGGATAATATTTCGAACCGCATGGTTCGATAGTGAAAGATGGCTTTGCTATCACTTATAGATGGACCTGCGCCGTATTAGCTAGTTGGTAAGGTAACGGCTTACCAAGGCAACGATACGTAGCCGACCTGAGAGGGTGATCGGCCACACTGGAACTGAGACACGGTCCAGACTCCTACGGGAGGCAGCAGTAGGGAATCTTCCGCAATGGGCGAAAGCCTGACGGAGCAACGCCGCGTGAGTGATGAAGGTCTTCGGATCGTAAAACTCTGTTATTAGGGAAGAACAAACGTGTAAGTAACTGTGCACGTCTTGACGGTACCTAATCAGAAAGCCACGGCTAACTACGTGCCAGCAGCCGCGGTAATACGTAGGTGGCAAGCGTTATCCGGAATTATTGGGCGTAAAGCGCGCGTAGGCGGTTTTTTAAGTCTGATGTGAAAGCCCACGGCTCAACCGTGGAGGGTCATTGGAAACTGGAAAACTTGAGTGCAGAAGAGGAAAGTGGAATTCCATGTGTAGCGGTGAAATGCGCAGAGATATGGAGGAACACCAGTGGCGAAGGCGACTTTCTGGTCTGTAACTGACGCTGATGTGCGAAAGCGTGGGGATCAAACAGGATTAGATACCCTGGTAGTCCACGCCGTAAACGATGAGTGCTAAGTGTTAGGGGGTTTCCGCCCCTTAGTGCTGCAGCTAACGCATTAAGCACTCCGCCTGGGGAGTACGACCGCAAGGTTGAAACTCAAAGGAATTGACGGGGACCCGCACAAGCGGTGGAGCATGTGGTTTAATTCGAAGCAACGCGAAGAACCTTACCAAATCTTGACATCCTTTGACCCTTCTAGAGATAGAAGTTTCCCCTTCGGGGGACAAAGTGACAGGTGGTGCATGGTTGTCGTCAGCTCGTGTCGTGAGATGTTGGGTTAAGTCCCGCAACGAGCGCAACCCTTAAGCTTAGTTGCCATCATTAAGTTGGGCACTCTAAGTTGACTGCCGGTGACAAACCGGAGGAAGGTGGGGATGACGTCAAATCATCATGCCCCTTATGATTTGGGCTACACACGTGCTACAATGGACAATACAAAGGGCAGCGAAACCGCGAGGTCAAGCAAATCCCATAAAGTTGTTCTCAGTTCGGATTGTAGTCTGCAACTCGACTACATGAAGCTGGAATCGCTAGTAATCGTAGATCAGCATGCTACGGTGAATACGTTCCCGGGTCTTGTACACACCGCCCGTCACACCACGAGAGTTTGTAACACCCGAAGCCGGTGGAGTAACCATTTGGAGCTAGCCGTCGAAGGTGGGACAAATGATTGGGGTGAAGTCGTAACAAGGTAGCCGTATCGGAAGGTGCGGCTGGATCACCTCCTTTCTAAGGATATATTCGGAACATCTCGTAGAGATGATACGGAATAACGTGACATATTGTATTCAGTTTTGAATGTTTATGTTAAAACATTCATGTTTAATTAAATATTGCATTTACTATTATATTTTGTTATAATACTTAGATGTGATTATTAATTAATGACATTGTACATTGAAAACTAGATAAGTAAGTAAATAGATTTTACCAAGCAAAACCGAGTGAATAGAGTTTTAAATAAGCTTGAATTCATAAAAAATAATCGCTAGTGTTCGAAAGAACACTCACAGATTAATAACTATATTAGATTAAGTTATTAAGGGCGCACGGTGGATGCCTTGGCACTAGAAGCCGATGAAGGACGTTACTAACGACGATATGCTTTGGGTAGCTGTAAGTAAGCGTTGATCCAGAGATTTCCGAATGGGGGAACCCAGCACAAGTTATGTTGTGTTATCGACAAGTGAATTCATAGCTTGTCAGAAGGCAGACCCGGAGAACTGAAACATCTTAGTACCCGGAGGAAGAGAAAGAAAATTCGATTCCCTGAGTAGCGGCGAGCGAAACGGGAAGAGCCCAAACCAATAAGCTTGCTTATTGGGGTTGTAGGACACTCTATACGGAGTTACAAAGGAATATATTAAACGAATCATCTGGAAAGTTGAATCAAAGAAGGTAATAATCCTGTAGTTGAAAATATATTCTCTCTTGAGTGGATCCTGAGTACGACGGAGCACGTGAAATTCCGTCGGAATCTGGGAGGACCATCTCCTAAGGCTAAATACTCTCTAGTGACCGATAGTGAACCAGTACCGTGAGGGAAAGGTGAAAAGTACCCCGGAAGGGGAGTGAAAGAGAACTTGAAACCGTGTGCTTACAAGTAGTCAGAGCCCGTTAATGGGTGATGGCGTGCCTTTTGTAGAATGAACCGGCGAGTTACGATCTGATGCAAGGTTAAGCAGAAAATGTGGAGCCGTAGCGAAAGCGAGTCTGAATAGGGCGTATAGTATTTGGTCGTAGACCCGAAACCAGGTGATCTACCCATGGTCAGGTTGAAGTTCAGGTAACACTGAATGGAGGACCGAACCGACTTACGTTGAAAAGTGAGCGGATGAACTGTGGGTAGCGGAGAAATTCCAATCGAACTTGGAGATAGCTGGTTCTCTCCGAAATAGCTTTAGGGCTAGCCTCAAGTGATGATTATTGGAGGTAGAGCACTGTTTGGACGAGGGGCCCCTCTCGGGTTACCGAATTCAGACAAACTCCGAATGCCAATTAATTTAACTTGGGAGTCAGAACATGGGTGATAAGGTCCGTGTTCGAAAGGGAAACAGCCCAGACCACCAGCTAAGGTCCCAAAATATATGTTAAGTGGAAAAGGATGTGGCGTTGCCCAGACAACTAGGATGTTGGCTTAGAAGCAGCCATCATTTAAAGAGTGCGTAATAGCTCACTAGTCGAGTGACACTGCGCCGAAAATGTACCGGGGCTAAACATATTACCGAAGCTGTGGATTGTCCTTTGGACAATGGTAGGAGAGCGTTCTAAGGGCGTTGAAGCATGATCGCAAGGACATGTGGAGCGCTTAGAAGTGAGAATGCCGGTGTGAGTAGCGAAAGACGGGTGAGAATCCCGTCCACCGATTGACTAAGGTTTCCAGAGGAAGGCTCGTCCGCTCTGGGTTAGTCGGGTCCTAAGCTGAGGCCGACAGGCGTAGGCGATGGATAACAGGTTGATATTCCTGTACCACCTATAATCGTTTTAATCGATGGGGGGACGCAGTAGGATAGGCGAAGCGTACGATTGGATTGTACGTCTAAGCAGTGAGATTGAGTGTTAGGCAAATCCGGCACTCTTAAGATTGAGCTGTGATGGGGAGAGGAAATTGTTTCCTCGAGTCGTTGATTTCACACTGCCGAGAAAAGCCTCTAGATAGAGATTAGGTGCCCGTACCGCAAACCGACACAGGTAGTCAAGATGAGAATTCTAAGGTGAGCGAGCGAACTCTCGTTAAGGAACTCGGCAAAATGACCCCGTAACTTCGGGAGAAGGGGTGCTCTTTAGGGTGCAAGCCCAGAAGAGCCGCAGTGAATAGGCCCAAGCGACTGTTTATCAAAAACACAGGTCTCTGCTAAACCGTAAGGTGATGTATAGGGGCTGACGCCTGCCCGGTGCTGGAAGGTTAAGAGGAGTGGTTAGCTTCTGCGAAGCTACGAATCGAAGCCCCAGTAAACGGCGGCCGTAACTATAACGGTCCTAAGGTAGCGAAATTCCTTGTCGGGTAAGTTCCGACCCGCACGAAAGGCGTAACGATTTGGGCACTGTCTCAACGAGAGACTCGGTGAAATCATAGTACCTGTGAAGATGCAGGTTACCCGCGACAGGACGGAAAGACCCCGTGGAGCTTTACTGTAGCCTGATATTGAAATTCGGCACAGCTTGTACAGGATAGGTAGGAGCCTTTGAAACGTGAGCGCTAGCTTACGTGGAGGCGTTGGTGGGATACTACCCTAGCTGTGTTGGCTTTCTAACCCGCACCACTTATCGTGGTGGGAGACAGTGTCAGGCGGGCAGTTTGACTGGGGCGGTCGCCTCCTAAAAGGTAACGGAGGCGCTCAAAGGTTCCCTCAGAATGGTTGGAAATCATTCATAGAGTGTAAAGGCATAAGGGAGCTTGACTGCGAGACCTACAAGTCGAGCAGGGTCGAAAGACGGACTTAGTGATCCGGTGGTTCCGCATGGAAGGGCCATCGCTCAACGGATAAAAGCTACCCCGGGGATAACAGGCTTATCTCCCCCAAGAGTTCACATCGACGGGGAGGTTTGGCACCTCGATGTCGGCTCATCGCATCCTGGGGCTGTAGTCGGTCCCAAGGGTTGGGCTGTTCGCCCATTAAAGCGGTACGCGAGCTGGGTTCAGAACGTCGTGAGACAGTTCGGTCCCTATCCGTCGTGGGCGTAGGAAATTTGAGAGGAGCTGTCCTTAGTACGAGAGGACCGGGATGGACATACCTCTGGTGTACCAGTTGTCGTGCCAACGGCATAGCTGGGTAGCTATGTATGGACGGGATAAGTGCTGAAAGCATCTAAGCATGAAGCCCCCCTCAAGATGAGATTTCCCAACTTCGGTTATAAGATCCCTCAGAGATGATGAGGTTAATAGGTTCGAGGTGGAAGCGTGGTGACACGTGGAGCTGACGAATACTAATCGATCGAAGACTTAATCAATTTTTTCAAGTTTTGCGACGCAAATCTTTACTTACTATCTAGTTTTGAATGTATAATCATTCATTTGTCTGGTGACAATGGCAAGGAGGTCACACCTGTTCCCATGCCGAACACAGAAGTTAAGCTCCTTAGCGCCGATGGTAGTTGGACTGACGTTCCGCTAGAGTAGGACGTTGCCAGGCAAATCATTGTATGGATGCGATGAGCTGATATTGAGACCGTGAGGTCTCTTTTTTTATGTCGAAATTTAGAAAAAGTGCTTGGAGCTAATGAATTGAGAAGAGATCAAACAACAGAAATTGTAGCGTTTCTTTTATTTTTTTAAATTATCTATTAAAATAGGAGATATTTAAAGATATATGAGGAGAAGACTTAATTGAAATTACCTATCACTCAAAAACTTGATGATTTAATTCATCATCATGCTATCTCATTACATGTTCCAGGACATAAAAATATGACTATCGGTTATTTAGATGCATTATCTTTGAAAATGGATATGACTGAAATCACGGGTCTAGATGATTTACATCATCCAGAAAATACTATTTTAGAAAGTATGAATCGTGTGAATAAGCATCCTAATTATGATGCTTATTATTTAGTTAATGGTACAACTTCAGGCATTTTATCAGTTATACAAGCATTTACTCATATAAAAGGTCGTTATCTAATTAGCCGTAATGTACATAAATCAGTTTTTAATGCTTTAGATTTAACTCAACAGTCTGCAGATATTTTGCCTATGTACAGAAGTGATAAAAGTTACCAGTATTTAGCGCCTTTGATAGATACTAAAATGTTACGACATCAAAAACTCGCTGTCGTTACTTATCCAAATTATTATGGAGAATGCTTTGATATCAAACAGTGTGTTAAACAATTTCACGATTACAATATACCTGTTTTAGTTGATGAGGCTCATGGTGCCCATTTTAATTTGAAACACTTTCCTAAATCAGCTTTAGAATCAGAAGCTGACTATGTTGTTCAATCGTATCACAAAACTTTGCCTACACTTACTATGGGATCAGTATTATTTATTCATAAAAATGCACCTTTGAAAGATGAAGTTATTAAATATTTAGGTATTTTTCAAACTTCTAGCCCATCTTATTTAGTAATGTCGAGCATTGAACTAGCGCATCAATTTTATAATTCTTATGACAGTAGTCTCTTTTTCGAAAAAAGAAAACAACTTATTGAAACGTTAAGACAACAGCATTTTGAAGTTATTGAAGTTGAGGATCCATTAAAGCTTATTGTTCGAGCAAATGGGCATACGGGTTTAGAAGTACAACGTTATTTTGAAAAGAATCATATTTATATTGAATTAGCTGATGATTATCAAATACTCATTGTCTTACCATTATGGCATTTTAATGATAGATATCCTTTCAAAACATTACTGCATAGAATAAAAACTATAAAATTACCTAAAAAAGCAAAAGAAAAGCTAGAGCCGGTTTTATTGCCGCTAGAAAAAAGTGTTTATGTATCAAAGTATATTAATCATGCATATTGGATAAATATTAATAAAGCACAAGATAAAGTATTAGCTCAACATATTGTTCCTTATCCTCCTGGAATTCCTGTGTTTTGGAAAGGAGAAAAAGTGACTAAAAATATGATAAAATTGATGCAATATTATCTTTCACATAGTGTACGTGTTGAAGGTATTAAAAATGATAAAATATTAGTTAAGGATGAATAATATGGCTGCATTTATAACATTTGAAGGGCCTGAAGGTTCTGGGAAAACTACAGTGTTAAATCAGATTAATAAGTTGTTATCTGAAAATTATAATGTTATTTCTACTCGAGAACCAGGTGGGGTATCTACGGGGGAAGAAATACGTAATATCTTACTAGATGGTGAAAATATTGATATACGTACAGAAGCATTGTTATTTGCAGCATCTAGAAGAGAACATTTGGTTGAAAAAGTGATACCCGCTTTAAAAAATAATAAAGTAGTTTTATGTGATCGATATATTGACAGTTCTTTAGCATATCAAGGGCATGCACGGGGTATAGGTATAGAAGAAGTTAAAAAAATAAATGAATTTGCAATTAATGGACTTTATCCAGATTTAACAATTTATCTTGATATTGATGCTGAAGTGGGGAGAGAACGAATACTAAAAAATCAAAGAAGTCAGAATCGATTAGATAAAGAAACACTAACTTTTCATCAAAAAGTAATTGAGGGATATAAAACATTAATTAAAACTAATCCTGAGCGTTTTAAAGTAATTGATGCTACACAAAACATCGAAAGTGTCGTAAGTGATACGTATGAGATCATTTTAAGTTACTTAAAAAACTTATGATATAATAATATGGAGAGGTGTATTAAAATGAAAATGATTATAGCGATCGTTCAAGATCAAGATAGTCAAGAACTTTCAGACCAACTCGTAAAAAACAATTTTAGAGCTACTAAACTAGCAACAACTGGTGGCTTCTTAAGAGCAGGAAATACAACATTCTTATGTGGTGTAGATGATGAACGTGTTGATGAAGCGTTAACCGTCATTGATAATACGTGTGGTAATAGAGATCAACTTGTTTCACCAATGACGCCAATGGGTGGTAGTGCAGACTCTTACATACCTTATCCTGTTGAAGTTGAAGTTGGAGGCGCTACAGTATTTGTAATGCCAGTAGAAAAATTCCACAGATTCTAAGCTTAATTTAACAATTAAATAAAGTTTTAAAAGATAATTTTCAAAGAGCCTGAAACATATTTTTTATGTTATCGGCTCTTTATCATATACATCATAATTAATTGCTAAATGATAAATGCGACTGAAAAATTTAATGATATAATTTTAAAATGAACTATGAATAGGGAGTATGCAAATATGGAGGAATTACAAAAATTAGCTAATGCGTTTCATTCGAATAAATTATCACATGCCTATTTATTTGAAGGTGATGATGCACAATCAATGAAACATGTAGCAATGGAATTTGCACAACTTATTCTTTGTAATAGAAATGAACAATGTGAGTTGAAATTGCGTAATTTTAATCATCCTGATTTTACATATATATCCTCTGAAGAATCTACTATAAAAAAAGAACAAATTGAACAACTTGTACGCCAAATGAACCAATTACCTATTGAAGGTACATATAAAGTTTATATCATAGAAGACTTTGAAAAGTTAACAGTTCAAGGTGAAAATAGTATCTTAAAATTTTTAGAGGAACCTCCAGAAAATACTATTGCAATTTTAATTTCTACTAAACCAGAACAAATATTAAATACGATTCACTCTAGATGTCAACATATGTATTTTAAACCGAGTGACAAATCGCATTTTATCGATAAACTTGTTGATAATGGTATGAATCGGGCTATTGCTGAAATGTTAAGTTCATATACGACACAAATTGAGGTAGCCAAAGACCTTAATGAAGAGTATGATTTAATTGAATTAAGAAAAGTAATCGTTCATTGGTGCGAATTATTATTAACAAATAAACCAATGGCCTTGATTGGTGTTATTGATGTGTTAAAAAATGCTAAAAATCGAAAACTACAACTTCTTACTTTGTCTGTTATCAATGCTTTTTTTGAAGATATGATGCATGCTAAAGTCGGAATTGAGAACAATTTCATTTTTACTGATCTTAAACCACTAATTAAGGAATACACAACACGATTAACACTTAATCAAATGATATTAATGTATGATCAAATTACAGAAGCACATAAAAAATTGATACAGAATGTGAATCCGATGCTCGTATTTGAACAAATCGTAATTAAAGGTGTGAGTTAAATGCCAAATGTAGTAGGTGTGCAATTTCAAAAAGCAGGTAAATTGGAATATTATGCGCCGAATGATTTAAAATTAGACAGTGAAGACTGGGTTGTAGTCGAATCTAAACGAGGCATTGAAATAGGTATAGTAAAGTTAGCTTCAAAATGTGTAAATGATGAAGATGTGACATTACCGTTAAAAGATATTCTACGTATTGCAACTGAAGAAGATATACAACAATACAATCAAAATGAAGAAGATGCAGAGCAAGCACTAATTTTATGTAAACAGTTAGTGAAAGATCAAGACTTAGATATGCGCTTAGTGAATTGTGAGTATACTTTAGATAAATCGAAAGTCATTTTTAATTTTACTGCTGATGATCGTATCGATTTTAGAAAGTTAGTGAAAGTATTAGCTCAAAATTTAAGAACACGTATTGAACTTAGACAAATTGGCGTTCGTGATGAAGCAAAACTCCTAGGTGGAATTGGGCCATGTGGACGTTCATTATGTTGTTCAACATTTTTAGGAGATTTTCAACCGGTATCTATCAAAATGGCAAAAGATCAAAATTTATCATTAAATCCAACTAAAATTTCTGGTGCATGTGGACGTTTAATGTGTTGTCTTAAATATGAAAATGATTATTATGAGGAAGCTCGTGCACAATTACCAGATGTAGGCGATGAAATTCATACACCGGAAGGTACTGGACAAGTTGTAGGTTTAAATATATTAGATATTTCGATGCAAGTGAAGATTGATGGTTTAGAGCAACCTTTAGAATATAAAATGGAGGAATTAGCTACATTTAATTAAGGAGAGTGTCTTTCTTTTGAATCGCAATGATTTATTCGAAAAAATTGTAAAATTAGAAAGTAACGTTAATGTATTAACTCAAGAGATGACTGAACTTAAATCTTTAGCTATTCAATTGATAGAAGAAAATGTAACGTTACAAGTAGAAAACGATAATTTAAAAGCGCTAATGGCTAAAAGTGAACAAGATGTTGAATCAACAAAAGTCAATAGTGAAAGTCAACATAATAAAAAATCAAATGAAAATGACTTTAAAAGTGCAATTAAAAATGTAAAAAAACCTTTACCAAGTAAAGACAATTTAGCTGTTTTGTATAGTGAAGGTTTTCATATTTGTAATGGCGAATTATTTGGTAAACATCGTTATGGTGAAGATTGTTTATTATGCATGAATGTTTTAAATAGTTAAATCCATAACAAAGAATGATAAATGGATGGTATAATTTTAATTTTTAGGAGAGATGAATTTCAACACAATAAAATTTCAGATTTTGTGTTGTGATACATCTCTTTTTTAGGAGATAACATATATGTTGAAGGAACAAGAAAGATTAGATGATTTAATTAAGGAGAACTTAAAAATCATTCAAAATGATGAGGTGTTTTCTTTTTCTACTGATGCACTTTTATTAGCACATTTTACTAAAGTACGAAAAAATGATAGCATTCTAGACTTGTGTGCCGGAAATGGTGTTATTGCTTTATTATTATCTGCAAAAAGTCATCAAAAAATAGAAAGTATTGAAATTCAAGAACAGTTGGCAGACATGGCTCAACGAAGCTTTAAATATAATCGATTAGAAGAGCGTTTATCTATGCATAATATGGATTTAAAAGATGTGTATCAAACGTTTAAACCCTCTCAGTTTACATTAATAACCTGTAACCCGCCTTACTTTAAACGTAATCAACTTCATCAACACCAAAAAGAAGCACATAAAATAGCACGACATGAAATTATGTGTAGTTTAGAAGATTGCATGTTTGCAGCACGGCATTTATTAAAACAGGGTGGACGTCTAGTTATGGTTCATCGTGCTGAACGACTTATGGATGTATTAACTGAAATGAGACAAGCTAATATCGAACCTAAACGTATTGTATTTATTTATAGTAAGCATGGTAAATCAGCAGTCACTATTGTTGTTGAAGGAAGAAAAAATGGTAATCAAGGTCTAGAGATTGCACCACCATTTTATATTTACAATGAAAATGGCGAATATAGTGAGCAAATGAAAGAGGTTTATTATGGGTAGTCACTTTGTATATATCGTACGTTGCAGTGATAACAGTTTATATACAGGGTATACGAATAATATTGAGGCACGTATAAATAAACACAATGCTGGGAAAGGTGCTAAATATACAAAAATAAGACGTCCGGTAGTGTTAGTATATCAAGAAATGTACGAGACAAAATCAGAAGCTTTACGTAGAGAATATGAAATTAAGACATTTACAAGACAAAGAAAACTAAAATTGATTGAGGAGGGATAATATGGCAACTTTATACTTAGTAGGGACACCGATAGGTAATTTAAGTGACATTACATTTCGAGCAATCGAAACGTTAAAACAGGTAGATATCATTGCGTGTGAAGATACGAGAGTAACTAAAAAGTTATGTAACCACTATGATATTACTACTCCATTAAAATCATATCATGAACATAATAAAGAGCAACAGACAGATTATTTAATTCAATTACTTAAAGAAGAAAATAATATTGCGCTTGTATCAGATGCAGGGTTGCCGTTAATTAGCGATCCAGGATATGAACTTGTTGTTGAAGCACATAAACATAACATTGCTGTAGAAACCATTCCAGGACCTAATGCAGGATTAACTGCACTAATGGCAAGTGGTTTACCTTCATTTACATATACTTTTTTAGGCTTCTTGCCACGAAAAGAAAAAGAAAAAGTGAATATTTTATCTCAACGAATGTATCAAGATAGTACTTTAATCATTTATGAGTCTCCATTTAGAGTGATTGATACACTAAAAGCGATTATTAAAGTAGATTCAAGAAGACGTGTAGCAGTAGGTCGTGAACTTACTAAAAAATTTGAACAAGTGGTTATGTTTGAAGTATCACAATTATTAGAAGCAATTGAAAATCAAGAGATTCCACAAAAGGGAGAATTTGTGATTTTAATTGAGGGGGCCAAAGCTCAAGAAA
This sequence comes from Staphylococcus sp. FSL W8-1270, assembly GCF_038007165.1. Lineage (NCBI taxonomy): Bacteria > Bacillati > Bacillota > Bacilli > Caryophanales > Staphylococcaceae > Staphylococcus > Staphylococcus sp. FSL W8-1270. Next base: position 2,141,634 of record NZ_JBBOWQ010000001.1, on the reverse strand, counting down.
CAAAACAATGGTTTGAAGATGTAACGATTATAGATCATGTTAATCATTATATTGAGACTCAAAATTTAAAACCTAAGAAAGCGATAAAAGTAGTCGCAGAAGAACGACAGATGAAAACAAGTGAGATTTATGATATTTATCATAATATTAAATCGTAAAATTAATAAAAACTTGTATCATAGTGATAGAAAAATACCATAAAATATTAATTTATGATAATGTTAATAAGATACGACAATGTATATTCTATATGGGTTATAATGAATAAGATAGATGTTTTATGATGATGTGTCGTCACAAACGTTATATTAAATATTCATTAGAAAATAATTAAAAATTTAGATAAAATTTAAAGTGAACTAGTCATTAAGACATGAACGAAAGGGAGGACTACTGATGGCGAAAGAAACATTTTATATTACAACCCCTATTTATTATCCTAGTGGTAATCTGCATATCGGTCACGCATATTCTACAGTTGCTGGTGATGTAATTGCACGATATAAACGTATGCAAGGATATGATGTTCGTTATCTTACAGGTACAGACGAACATGGTCAAAAAATCCAAGAAAAAGCGCAAAAAGCAGGAAAAACAGAATTAGAGTATTTAGATGAAATGATTGCTGGAATCAAACGTTTATGGGCTAAATTGGAAATCTCAAATGATGATTTTATTAGAACTACAGAAGAACGTCATAAACAAGTGGTAGAAAAAGTATTTGAACGTTTATTAAAACAAGGTGATATTTATCTTGGTGAATATGAGGGATGGTATTCTGTCCCTGATGAAACGTATTATACTGAATCTCAACTTGTAGACCCTGTTTACGAAAATGGTAAAATCGCAGGTGGTAAAAGTCCAGATTCTGGACATGAAGTTGAATTAGTTAAAGAAGAAAGTTATTTCTTTAATATTAATAAATATACAGATCGTTTATTAGAATTTTACGATGCTAATCCTGATTTTATTCAACCTCCATCTAGAAAAAATGAAATGATTAATAACTTTATTAAACCAGGATTAGAAGACTTAGCAGTTTCACGTACGTCATTTGATTGGGGGGTAAGAGTTCCATCTAACCCTAAACATGTAGTTTATGTATGGATTGATGCTTTAGTAAACTATATTTCTTCTCTTGGATATTTATCAGATGATGATTCATTATTCCAAAAATATTGGCCAGCAGATGTACATTTAATGGCAAAAGAAATTGTTCGTTTCCATTCTATTATTTGGCCTATCTTACTTATGGCTCTTGATTTACCTTTACCGAAAAAAGTATTCGCGCACGGATGGATTTTAATGAAAGATGGAAAAATGAGTAAATCTAAAGGTAATGTAGTAGATCCTAATGTTCTTATTGATCGTTATGGCTTAGATGCTACACGCTATTACTTAATGCGTGAATTACCATTCGGATCTGACGGCGTATTTACTCCGGAGGCATTTGTTGAACGTACTAATTTCGACTTAGCAAATGATTTAGGTAACTTAGTTAACCGTACGATTTCTATGATTAATAAATATTTCCAAGGAGAGCTCCCTGCATACCAAGGACCAAAACATGAATTGGATGAAGATATGGAAGCATTAGCACTTGAAACTGTGAAGAATTTCCATGACAATATGGAAAGTTTCCAATTCTCAGTAGCATTATCTACAGTTTGGAAGTTAATAAGTCGAACAAATAAATATATCGATGAAACCACTCCATGGGTTTTAGCTAAAGATGAAAGTCAAAAAGATATGTTAGGAAATGTAATGGCACACTTAGTTGAAAATATTCGTTTTGCGACTGTATTATTGCGCCCATTCTTAACACATGCGCCTAAAGAAATTTTCAAACAATTGAATATTAATAATTCAGATTTATACGAATTATCAAGTTTAGAGCATTATGGTGCATTACAAGAACCAATTATGGTTACTGAAAAACCTTCTCCAATCTTCCCAAGATTAGATTCAGAGGATGAAATTGCATTTATTAAAAAATCAATGCAACCACCTAAATCTAGTGAAGATGATAAAGAAGAAGTACCAAGTAAATCGCAAATTGATATTAAAGATTTTGATAAAGTTGAAATTAAAGCTGCAACTGTTATTGATGCAGAAAATGTACCGAAATCAGATAAATTATTAAAAATACAAGTTGATTTAGGAGCAGAACAACGTCAGATTGTTTCAGGTATTGCGAAATTCTATCGTTCAGAAGATATTATTGGCAAAAAAGTGGCTGTTGTAACTAACCTAAAGCCAGCAAAATTAATGGGGCACAAATCTGAAGGTATGATATTATCAGCTGAAAAAGATAAAGTATTAACGTTAGTAAGCTTACCGAGTGCAATTCCAAATGGTGCAATTATAAAATAAATATAGCCGTTAGGAGAGATAAAATGTTAATAGATACACATGTTCATTTAAATGACGAACAATATGATGAAGATTTAAGTGAAGTGATATCTCGTGCAAGAGAAGCAGGCGTTGACCGTATGTTTGTCGTGGGATTTGATACTAAGACAATTGAACGTACTATGGAACTGATTGATGAATATGACTTTATTTATGGTATTATCGGTTGGCATCCTGTAGATGCAATAGATTTTACTGAAGAACGTTTAGAATGGATTGAATCATTAGCTCAGCATCCTAAAATTATCGGTATTGGAGAAATGGGATTAGATTATCATTGGGATAAATCTCCAGCTGATGTTCAAAAAGAAGTGTTTAGAAAGCAAATTGCTTTAGCTAAACGCGTTAAGTTACCTATTGTCATTCATAATCGTGAAGCAACTCAAGATTGTGTAGATATTTTAATGGAAGAACATGCAGAAGAAGTTGGAGGCATTATGCATAGTTTTAGTGCATCACCTGAAATTGCAGATGTCATTATTAATAAACTTAATTTCTATGTGTCATTAGGCGGACCAGTCACATTCAAAAATGCAAAACAACCTAAAGAGGTCGCTAAACATGTTCCAATGGATCGCTTATTAGTTGAAACAGATGCACCTTATTTATCTCCACATCCTTATAGAGGAAAACGTAATGAACCTGAACGTGTCACGCTTGTTGCACAACAAATTGCAGATTTACGTGATATGACATACGAAGAGGTATGTCGTCAAACTACAGAAAATGCAGAAAGATTATTTAACTTAAATTAATAATCCTCAGTATGAGAAAGATGTAAAACATCATCTATCGTAATGCTATCTAATAGTGAATGACGATAATATGTGCATCTTTCTCATTTTTTATAGTATAACCGTTATAATAGAAATGAGATTAAGTGAAAGGTAATGGTAAATGAATATGAGAATAAATGAATTTATCGTTGTCGAAGGCAGAGATGACACAGAACGAGTTAAAACAGCTGTGGAATGTGATACGATTGAAACAAATGGAAGTGCCATTAATAGAGAAACGTTAGCAGTGATTCAGAATGCTCAAGAAACAAGAGGCGTGATTGTATTAACTGATCCTGACTTTCCAGGTGATAGAATTAGAAATATTATTACTGAACACGTACCAGGAGTTAAACATGCCTATGTCGATCGTGAAAAAGCGAAAAATAAGCGTGGAAAAATTGGGATAGAACATACACATCCTGAAGATATAAAGAAAGCCTTAATGCATGTGAGTTCTCCTTTTGAAGAAGGAGAGGAGTCGATAGATAAAAGTGTATTAATTGATTTAGGTTTAATTATTGGTAAAGATGCGAGACGTAAGAGAGAGATACTTGGACGTAAATTGCATATTGGACATTCTAATGGCAAACAATTACTAAAAAAATTAAATGCTTTTGGTTATACTGAAGAAGACGTACGACGTGCATTATCAATGGATAAGGAGAATAATTAAAGATGGATAGAAAAGATATAGCTACACCTTCTAGAACAAAAGAACTATTAAATCAATTTGACTTTAATTTTAAGAAAAGCTTAGGTCAAAATTTCTTAGTAGATGTTAATATTATTCATAAAATTATTGATGCAAGTCATATTGATAAGTCGACAGGTGTAATTGAAGTGGGCCCTGGTATGGGCTCATTAACAGAACAACTCGCTAAAAGTGCTAAAAAAGTGTTGTCATTTGAAATCGATCAACGTCTAATTCCAGTTTTAAAAGAAACACTTCATCCCTACGACAATGTAACAATTATAAATGAAGATATATTAAAAGCTGATATAGCTGCATCTGTGAACACGTATTTAAATGATTGCGATAAAATTATGGTAGTAGCGAATTTACCTTACTATATTACGACTCCGATTTTACTTAATTTAATGCAACAAGATATTCCCATTGATGGTTATGTAGTGATGATGCAAAAAGAAGTTGGAGAGCGTTTAAATGCAGAAGTAGGTACAAAAGCATATGGTTCTTTATCTATTGTGACTCAATATTACACAGAAACGAGTAAAGTACTCACTGTCCCTAAATCAGTGTTTATGCCGCCACCAAATGTTGACTCGATTGTTGTAAAATTGATGCAAAGAGAGGAACCTCTTGTTTCAGTAGACGATGAACAAGCTTTCTTTAAACTTGCAAAAGCTGCTTTTGCTCAAAGACGTAAAACGATTAATAATAACTATCAGAATTTCTTTAAAGATGGTAAAAAATATAAATCACAAATTCATCAATGGTTAGAAAACGCAAATATTGATCCTAAACGTCGTGGAGAAACCCTTTCTATACAAGATTTTGCACGATTGTATGAAGAAAAGAAAAATTTCCCAGAATTAGAAAATTAAATTGTTGACAAAGTGTCGCTACCTTGATAAAATTTAAATTTTATTTGACATATTACTTCAAAATGTGATATTATGTAACCTGTAGCGAGGTGGAGCAATATGCCAAAATCAATTTTGGACATCAAAAATTCTATTGATTGTCATTTAGGAAATCGTATTGTACTTAAAGCCAACGGTGGTCGAAAAAAAACAATCGAACGTTGTGGAGTGTTAAAAGAGACATATCCTTCAGTATTTATTGTTGAATTAGATCAAGATAAGCATAATTTTGAAAGAGTGTCGTATACATATACGGATGTTCTTACAGAGAATGTACAAGTTTCATTTGAAGAGGATAATCATCAAGAAGTAGTTGCACACTAAATTCGAACATATAAATATAGAGTTGTTTAGTGTACTACAAACTCTATCATTAAAAACATATTGGGTGTTGGGCTGTTTAAGTTCAACACTCTTTTTAATTCTTAATCTCTTTTAATAAAATAATAATTTAAATAAATCAAGATTTGCAGTTGAAATTAAGATCATTTATCTCCTAATTTATTAACTTTTAATTATAATTTATAATGTAACTATCAAATATTTTAAGTCTTTATGTTAAAATCATTTTAATACTATTGATGAAGAGAGGGCGGAAAAATGATATATGAAACGGCACCAGCCAAAATTAATTTGACGCTCGATACACTTTTCAAAAGAAATGATGGTTACCATGAAATTGCTATGATAATGACAACAGTAGATCTGAATGATAGATTGTCTTTTCAGAAAAGAAATGATAATAAAATTGTTGTAGATATAGAACATAACTATGTTACTAATGATCATAAAAATCTCGCCTACCAAGCAGCTAAACTGATGATGGAAACATATCAACTTAAACAAGGCGTCACGATTTCGATTGATAAAGATATTCCGGTTTCTGCTGGATTAGCTGGGGGATCAGCTGATGCTGCTGCTACGATGCGAGGAATTAATCGTTTATATGAATTAGGCGCATCTTTAGAAACACTAAGCCAATTAGGCCTTCAAATTGGGACAGATGTTCCATTTTGCATCTATAATAAAACTGCTATATGTAAAGGGAGAGGCGAAAAAATTAAATTTCTAGACAAACCTCCTTCTGCATGGGTGGTATTAGCAAAACCTAATCTTGGAATATCTTCTCCAGATATTTTTAAAGAACTTAATTTAAAAGAGGATTATGATGTACATACAGAAATGTGTGAAGAAGCGATTAGACAGGGAGATTATATGAAATTGTGTAAGAGTTTATCTAATCGTTTAGAAACCGTTTCTATGTCTATGTATCCAGAAATTAAAAAAATTAAAAATAATATGTTGCGTTGTGGTGCTGATGGAGCACTAATGAGTGGGAGTGGACCTACTGTATATGCATTCGCTCAAAAGGAGAGCCAAGCAAAGAAAGTATATAATGCTGTAAATGGCTGTTGTAACGAAGTGTATTTAGTAAGATTATTAGGATAGAAAGGCTGGAACTTATGAGGTATAAAAGAAGTGAACGTATTGTCTTTATGACACAATATTTAATGAACCATCCAAATCAGTTAATTCCATTAACTTTTTTTGTGAAAAAATTTAAACAAGCGAAGTCATCGATTAGTGAAGACGTTCAAATCATCAAAAATACGTTCCAAAAAGAAAAATTGGGAACTGTAATTACAACAGCTGGCGCAAGCGGCGGTGTAACCTATAAGCCGATGATGAGCAAAGAAGAAGCAATCGAAATTATAGAAGAAATCATTACTATGCTACAAGAAAAAGAGCGCTTATTACCAGGTGGATATTTATTTTTATCGGACTTAGTTGGTAACCCATCATTACTTAATAAAGTAGGGAAACTCATTGCTAGTATTTACATGGATGAGAAACTAGATGCAGTAGTAACTATCGCAACGAAAGGGATATCACTTGCCAATGCAGTAGCAAACGTATTAAATTTACCTGTAGTAGTTATTAGAAAAGACAATAAAGTTACTGAAGGTTCTACGGTCTCCATTAACTATGTTTCAGGCTCATCAAGAAAAATTGAAACGATGGTCTTATCGAAACGCACATTAGCCGAAAACTCAAATGTGTTAGTTGTAGATGACTTTATGAGAGCAGGCGGTTCAATAAATGGTGTAATGAATCTTATGAATGAGTTTAAAGCAGAGGTGAAAGGGGTATCTGTACTAGTAGAATCAAAAGAAGTAAAACAAAGATTGATTGAGGATTATACTTCTTTAGTCAAATTATCAGATGTTGACGAATATAATCAAGAATTTAAAGTTGAACCTGGTAATATCTTGTCTAAATTTTCTTAAAAGGAGTTATACACCATGAAAACAATTAATACTAATAAAGCACCTGAAGCGTTAGGACCATATTCTCATGCAATGGTCGTGAATAATTTAGTATTCACATCAGGACAAATTCCATTAGATACTGAAGGAAACATCGTAAGTAGCGATGTCAAAGAACAAACAAAACAAGTATTAGAAAATTTATCTGTTGTACTTGAAGAAGCAGGTTCTGATTTAAACTCTGTTGTAAAAGCAACTATTTTTATTTCTGATATGAATGAATTTCAACAAATTAATGAAGTTTATGGTAGCTACTTTAATGAGCATCAACCTGCGCGAAGTTGCGTAGAAGTGTCTCGCCTACCAAAAGACGTTAAAGTTGAAATTGAATTAGTAGGTAAAGTTAAAGGAATATAATTTACTTAATTAACACATTGTCATGCTTCTAACCACACAAAGATATATATACTAGGGGGGCTCACTGCATGAAAGTGACAGATGTAAGACTTAGAAAAATACAAACAGATGGCAGAATGAAAGCACTCGTTTCTATCACATTAGACGAAGCTTTCGTAATTCATGATTTACGCGTAATCGAAGGCAACTCAGGTCTTTTCGTTGCTATGCCAAGCAAACGTACACCAGATGGTGAATTCCGCGATATCGCACATCCAATCAATTCAGAAATGAGACAAGAAATACAGGATGCTGTGATGAAAGTATATGATGAAACTGACGAAGTGATTCCAGATAAAAATGCTTCATCAGACGTAACAGAAGAATCAGACGAAGCTTAAAATAACAAAAATCAAATCATATTTTTGATAATGGTTATTTTATTAATTATGTAAGCTAAATGACGTGGGGACGAAACTCTAAATTCAAACTTGAATTTTGTTTCGTGCCCATTTTTATTGTTTTATCGATATTTTTTGAAAATTAAATGTATGATGCAAATAATTAAACTCTGTTTACAAAATTTGTTAAATCTTGAAACTATAAGTTGAGTTAAATTATAATTACTTGTGAAGTGCAAATTTTATTGGAGGATTATTATTCATGCAAAGAAATGCAATCATATTAGCAGCTGGAAAAGGAACACGAATGAAATCAAAGAAATATAAAGTGTTACATGAGGTTGCTGGTAAACCAATGGTTGAACATGTACTGACAAATGTTAAAAAAGCGGGCGTAAATCAAATCGTCACTATCGTAGGTCACGGGGCAGAACAAGTAAAAGAGACATTAGGTAATCAGTCATTATATAGTTATCAAAATGAACAATTAGGAACTGCACATGCAGTTAAAATGGCAGAAGAACATTTACATACTCAAGAAGGTACAACATTAGTAGTATGTGGAGATACACCACTTATTACTTCAGAAACTTTACAACGTTTAATTGCACACCATGAAGAAACACAAGCACAAGTTACTGTTTTATCGGCTACAGCTCAGACGCCTTTCGGGTATGGGCGAATCGTACGTGATCAAAATCATCACCTTAATCGCATTGTAGAAGAAAAAGATGCAACAAATGCTCAAAAAGACATCAATGAAATCAGCTCAGGTATATTTGCATTTGATAATAAAACGTTATTCGAAAAACTTAAACAAGTTAAAAATGATAATGCACAGGGTGAATATTATTTACCTGACGTCGTTACTTTAATTTTAGAAGATAATGGAAAAGCAGAAGTGTATCATACTGATGACTTTGATGAAATTATGGGTGTAAATGATCGAATCATGTTAAGTCATGCTGAAAAAGCGTTGCAACATCGTATTAATCATCATCATATGAGAAATGGTGTTACAATCATTGATCCAATCACTACATTTATAGGTCCAGATGTAGAGATAGGTATGGATACTGTTATTGAGCCAGGCGTACGTATCAATGGAAAAACATTCATTGGTGAAGATACACACGTTGGTCAATATTCAGAAATTAACAACAGTCGTATTGGCAATAAAGTTCATATTATACAATCAGTCATCAATGATTCTAGTGTAGGAAATAAGACCAAAGTTGGTCCATTTGCTCAATTAAGACCTGGTTCAAATCTAGGTGCTGAAGTTAAAGTGGGTAACTTTGTAGAAGTTAAGAAAGCAGAATTAAAAGATGGTGCAAAAGTATCACACTTAAGTTATATTGGCGATGCAGAAGTTGGTGAACGTACAAATATTGGTTGTGGTTCAATCACTGTTAATTATGATGGAGTAAATAAATTTAAAACAATCATTGGAAAAGACGCTTTCATTGGTTGTAACACGAATTTGATTGCCCCTGTAACAGTAGGAGATGGCGCTTTAATTGCAGCAGGATCGACGATTACAGATGACATACCTAAAGAAAGCTTAGCATTAGCACGCGCACGTCAAGTAACCAAAGAAGGTTACAATAAAAAATAAAGATTAATATAAGATACAAAAAGACTGTGTCATTTTTCTGTTAAAGGGAATAAATGAATATATAAATATAAAATTTTGAATGTATTACTATCATGCCAAGTTGAGTGATACGTAATAAACATATTATTGGTCAGTTTTTAGTGGAATATAGTAAAAATGCTAGAATTTTTATATAATAGTATTGTCTAAGTAAAAAATTGGAGGACTATAAATGTTAAATAATGAGTACAAAAATTCGTCTTTAAAGATTTTTTCTTTAAAGGGAAATGAACCATTAGCACAAGAGGTTGCTGATCGTGTAGGAATCGAATTAGGGAAATGTTCTGTTAAACGCTTCAGTGACGGTGAAATTCAAATTAATATTGAAGAAAGTATTCGTGGATGTGATGTATTTATCATTCAACCGACTTCTTATCCAGTTAACTTACATTTAATGGAATTATTAATTATGATTGACGCATGTAAACGTGCCTCTGCAGCAAATATCAATATTGTTGTTCCTTATTATGGTTATGCGCGCCAAGATAGAAAAGCGCGTAGTCGTGAACCAATTACTGCAAAATTAGTAGCAAATTTAATTGAAACTGCTGGTGCAAATCGTATGATTGCTTTAGATTTACATGCACCACAAATTCAAGGTTTCTTCGATATTCCAATCGATCACCTAATGGGCGTACCGATTATTGGACAATATTTTGAAAATGATCCTAACATCAACCCAGAAGAATGTGTTGTTGTATCTCCGGATCATGGCGGGGTAACACGCGCACGTAAATTAGCAGACATTTTAAAAACTCCGATTGCTATTATTGATAAACGTCGTCCTAAACCAAACGTGGCAGAAGTGATGAATATCGTTGGTGAAATTGAAGGACGTACAGCTATTATTATCGATGACATTATTGATACGGCAGGAACAATTACTTTAGCTGCTCAAGCATTAAAAGATAAAGGTGCGAAAGATGTATATGCTTGTTGTACACATCCTGTACTCTCAGGTCCTGCAAAAGAACGTATTGAAAATTCAGCGATTAAAGAACTTATTGTTACAAATTCAATCTTACTTGACGATAGTCAAAAACCATCAAACATCAAAGAATTATCTGTAGCTGGTTTAATAGCACAAGCTATTGTTCGTGTATATGAACGTGAGTCAGTAAGTGTATTATTTGACTAAAATTTACAAATGAGTTTGACTTATTATTTTTAAACATGTATAATTTATTCGTTCGTGATTTAACGAATAAATAAACACTTGCAAGCAATATTTAAATTGATGGGCAAGTGAGGAGAAGTTAAGACAATATATTATTATTGTTTCAACTTGAAAATGAAAGGTGGAAATACGAATGGCTTCATTAAAGTCAATCATTCGTCAAGGTAAACAAACTCGTTCTGACCTTAAAAAATTACGTAATACAGGTAAAGTACCTGCTGTTGTTTATGGTTATGGTACTAAAAACACTTCAGTTAAAGTAGATGAAGTTGAATTCATCAAAGTCATCCGTGAAGTTGGACGTAACGGTGTTATTGATTTAGGCGTGGGTTCTAAAACAATTAAAGTTATGGTATCAGATTATCAATTTGATCCACTTAAAAACCAAATTACTCATATCGACTTCTTAGCTATTAACATGACTGAAGAACGTACTGTTGAAGTACCAGTTCAATTAGTTGGTGAAGCAGTTGGCGCTAAAGAAGGCGGCGTAGTTGAACAACCATTATTTGATTTACAAGTTACAGCAACTCCAGAAAATATCCCAGAATCAATTGAAGTAGATATCACTGATTTACAAATAAATGATAGCTATTCAGTTGGGGATATTAAAGTATCTGGTGATTTCACAATTGAAAACGATCCAGAAGAATCTGTTGTTACAGTAGTTCCTCCAACTGATGAACCTTCTGAAGAAGAAATCGAAGCAATGGAAGGTGAATCAGCAACTGAAGAACCTGAAGTAGCTGGTGAAGACAAAGAAGACAAAGAAGACGAAGAAAATAAAGACGAAGAATAATTCGTTGATGACTATGTAGTCACTTTAAGTGAGAATGTCTTTAATTAAATTGATAGAAAGAGCCTGATACATGTTCATATGTAGAAGGCTTTTTCTTATGTATATCGGACATTTAAAAAATGAATGTTAAAATAAAGTTGAAGATTGATAACTTATAAAAGAGTGGGTTACGAAATCATTGAATTTCTTTCCTACTCTCTTTTTGTATTATATTGAGTAATATTATAAAATAAGGAGTAATCGACACATATTAAATTAAATGTTCAAATCAATCAAAAAGATGAACACAATGGAGGTTGCAACGTATGAAATGTATTGTGGGTCTTGGTAATATAGGTAAACGTTTTGAACGAACAAGACACAATATTGGCTTTGAAGTGATTGACTATATTTTAGATAAAAATCAATTTACATTAGATAAACAAAAATTCAAAGGCGCTTATACTATTGAACGTTTAAATGGGGATAAAGTGCTATTTATCGAGCCAATGACTATGATGAATTTATCAGGAGAAGCTGTAGGACCTTTAATGGATTACTATAATGTAGAAGTTGAAGATTTAATCGTTTTATACGATGATATGGATTTATCTCAAGGGCATATTCGTCTACGTCAAAAAGGAAGTGCAGGTGGACATAATGGAATGAAATCGATTATTAAACATTTAGGTACAGATCAATTTAAGCGTATTCGTATTGGAGTAGGAAGACCAACGAATGGTATGTCAGTTCCAGATTATGTATTACAAAAATTTTCTAATGAAGAAATGATGACAATGGAAAAAGTAATTGAACATGCTGCACAAGCAGTGGAAGCATTTATTGAGACGTCTCGTTTCGATCATGTTATGAATGAATATAATGGAGAAGTCAATTGAGAATGATTATTTCTGACTATATTCAAAATGACAAACGATTCCAGGAACTTGACGAAGTCTTTGGCAACCAAAATATTTTAGTTACAGGTTTATCTCCCTCAGCCAAAGCAACCATTATTGCTGAAAAATACTTGAATGATGATAAGCAAATGCTATTAATCACAAATAATTTATATCAAGCAGACAAATTAGAAACTGATATATTGCAATACATTGATCATTCTGAAGTTTATAAATATCCAGTCCAAGATATTATGACAGAGGAATTTTCAACTCAAAGCCCACAACTTATGAGTGAACGTGTTAGAACTTTAACGGCATTATCTCATGATAAGAAAGGGTTATTTATCGTTCCTTTAAATGGTTTGAAAAAATGGTTAACTCCAGTAGAATTGTGGAAACATCATCAAATGACTTTAGAAGTTGGCGATGATATCGATGTGGATGAATTGTTAAATAAACTAGTAAACATGGGATATCGACGTGAGAGTGTCGTTTCTCACATTGGTGAGTTTTCTCTACGAGGCGGCATCATTGATATTTACCCCCTTATCGGTCAACCAGTTAGAATTGAATTGTTTGACACTGAAGTCGACTCGATTCGAGACTTTGATGTAGAAACACAACGTTCAAATGATAATGTTGAAAAGGTAGATATCACTACAGCGAGTGATTATATTATTACGGAAGATGTGATTAATCATCTTCAAACAGAATTACAAAAAGCATATGAACAAACACGTCCTAAAATTGATAAATCTGTACGAAATGATTTGAAAGAAACATATGAAAGTTTTAAATTATTTGAATCCACTTTCTTTGATCATCAATTACTTCGCCGTCTAGTTGCTTTTATGTATGACACACCTTCTACACTAATCGATTATTTCCAAAAAGATGCCATTGTAGTAGTTGATGAATATAATCGTATTAAAGAAACTGAAAAGACATTGACTACTGAAGTAGATGATTTTATCCAGAACTTAATTGAAAGTGGTAACGGATTTATTGGGCAGTCATTTATGGAATATGATGGGTTTGAAACGTTAATCAATCATTATCCAGTCACATATTTCACTTTATTTACATCGTCTATGCCAGTGAAGTTGCAACATATTATTAAATTTTCATGTAAGCCAGTGCAACAATTTTATGGACAATATGACATTATGCGTTCAGAATTTCAACGTTATGTAAGCAATAATTACACTATTGTAGTACTTGTAGAAACTGAAACGAAAGTTGAGCGTATTCAATCGATGCTTAATGAAATGCATATTCCTACTGTTACAAATATTCACTCAGAGATTGAAAGTGGACAAGCAATTGTAACAGAAGGTAGTCTATCAGAAGGTTTCGAACTGCCTTATATGCAACTTGTTGTAATTACGGAACGAGAATTATTTAAAACCAAACAGAAAAAACAACGAAAACGGACTAAAACAATTTCTAATGCTGAAAAAATTAAATCTTATCAAGATTTAAATGTTGGAGATTATGTTGTCCATGTGCACCATGGTGTGGGACGTTATTTAGGCGTTGAAACACTAGAAGTTGGAGACGTCCATAGAGATTATATTAAATTACAATATAAAGGAACCGATCAACTTTTTGTACCTGTTGATCAAATGGATCAAGTACAAAAATATGTTGCTTCAGAAGATAAATCGCCTAAATTAAATAAACTAGGCGGCTCAGAATGGAAAAAAACGAAAGCCAAAGTACAACAAAGTGTTGAAGATATCGCAGATGAACTTATTGCACTATATAAAGAACGAGAAATGTCAGTAGGTTATCAATATGGTGAAGATACGGCTGAGCAACATGATTTCGAAATGGACTTCCCATATGAACTTACACCAGACCAAGCTAAATCGATTGAAGAAATTAAAGAAGATATGGAAAAAGAACGTCCAATGGATCGCTTGCTATGTGGAGATGTGGGTTACGGAAAAACTGAAGTTGCTGTACGCGCGGCCTTTAAAGCTGTCATGGAAGGCAAACAAGTTGCCTTTTTAGTGCCTACAACGATTCTAGCGCAACAACACTACGAAACATTGATTGAACGGATGCAAGATTTTCCAGTAGAAATTCAGTTGATTAGTCGATTCCGTACTGCTAAGGAAGTTAGAGAGACTAAAGAAGGTCTAAAATCTGGATACGTTGATATCGTTGTTGGAACACATAAACTATTGAGTAAAGACATTCAATATAAAGATCTAGGATTACTTATTGTCGATGAAGAACAACGTTTTGGCGTACGTCATAAAGAACGTATTAAAACATTGAAAACCAATGTAGATGTATTGACACTTACAGCCACGCCAATTCCAAGAACATTGCATATGAGTATGCTTGGTGTACGTGACTTATCTGTCATCGAAACACCTCCAGAAAACCGCTTCCCTGTACAAACCTATGTATTAGAGCAAAATAGTAATTTTATTAAAGAGGCTTTAGAACGTGAACTTTCTCGTGATGGACAAGTATTCTACCTTTACAATAAAGTACAGTCTATTTATGAAAAGCGTGAACAGTTACAAATGTTGATGCCAGAAGCAAACATTGCTGTTGCTCATGGACAGATGACAGAGCGAGATTTGGAAGAAACCATGTTGAGTTTTATTAATGGAGAGTACGACATTTTAGTTACAACAACCATTATAGAAACAGGTGTCGATGTGCCTAATGCGAACACATTAATCATAGAAGAAGCGGATCGTTTTGGTTTAAGTCAACTTTATCAATTACGTGGTAGAGTTGGACGTTCAAGTCGTATTGGATATGCTTACTTCTTACATTCTGCTAATAAAGTATTAACAGAAACAGCTGAAGAACGTTTACAAGCGATTAAAGAATTCACTGAATTAGGTTCAGGATTTAAAATTGCCATGCGTGATTTAAATATACGTGGAGCCGGTAATTTATTAGGTAAGCAACAACATGGATTCATTGATTCAGTAGGTTTTGATTTGTATTCTCAAATGTTAGAAGAAGCGGTAAACGAAAAACGTGGTATTACAGAAGAAACCCCTGATGCACCAGATGTTGAAATGGAATTACACTTAGACGCGTATTTACCAGCAGAGTATATTCAAAATGAACAAGCTAAAATAGAAATTTATAAGAAATTGCGTAAAGTTGAAACTGAAGAACAGCTTTTTGATGTGAAAGATGAATTACTTGATCGCTTCAATGATTATCCTGTAGAAGTAGAACGTTTATTAGAAATGGTAGAAATTAAAATACATGCTTTACATGCAGGCGTGACATTGATTAAAGATAAAGGAAAACAAATTGAAGTATTTCTTTCAACTAAAGGTACAGAACAGATAAATGGTGAAGAATTATTTAAACAAACTCAACCTTTAGGACGAACAATGAAGTTGGGTGTTAAAGAAGGTAAAATGCATATTACTCTAACAAAATCTAAACAGTGGTTAGAAAACTTAAAATTCTTAGTAAAATGTCTTGAAGGAAGTATGGAACTTGAGTACGAATTATAAATCGTCATCTGAAGTTTCATCTTCTTCTAAGAATTCACGACAACATTCAGCATTTAATGGCGTAGTGATTTTAACGCTTGCTTTAGTCATTGTTAAAGTATTAAGTGCAATTTATCGAGTTCCATATCAAAATATTTTAGGTGACTCTGGATTATATGCCTATCAACAAATTTATCCTATTGTAGCGCTAGGTATGATACTATCAATGAATGCAGTTCCTAGTGCTGTCACTCAAGTATTTGGAAGTCACAGTGGAACTGAAGTATTTTCAAAAACACTTCTAAGATTTCAAATGATAGGTCTTATTATTTTTAGTGTGATTTTAGTATTCTCCCATCCATTAGCACTGTTAATGGGAGATGCTCACTTAGCACCAATGCTAAAAATGGCAAGTTTTAGCTATTTGTTTATAGGAATCCTGGGTGTGATTAGAGGCTTTTATCAAAGTAGACAACAAATGAATATACCAGCTATTTCACAAGTAATAGAACAATGTATTCGTGTGTGTGTTATTATTATAGCTATTTTAATGTTTATGTTTAAAGAATGGACCATTTATCAAGCTGGAGCACTTGCAATATTAGCCTCAGCCCTTGGATTTTTAGGTTCTAGTCTATATTTATTAGCAACAAGACCTTTCCGATTACAATTAAATCAGCACTCATATCCTCTTCCTTGGAAACAGCTAATACTTGCGACTCTCGTATTTGCATTAAGTCAATTATTAGTTATTTTATGGCAATTTATAGATAGTTTTACAGTCGTTCATATGCTACAAACATATGGTTTAGGATTTAGAGAAGCGATTATGCAAAAAGGGATCTATGATAGAGGTGCTTCATTTATTCAAATAGGTTTAATAGTGACAACTACATTTAGCTTTGTCCTAATTCCATTACTTACAGATGCAATGTCTGATCATAATCATGTTCTTATGAATCGTTATACAAATGCATCTTTAAAAATCACACTACTCATTAGCGTAGCAGCAGGTATAGGTCTTATTAATATACTACCGATGATGAACCATGTATTTTTCAAAACAGATCAATTAAGCTTCACACTTAGTATTTATATGCTTACTGTAATTGGTGTATCGCTTATCATGATGGACATCGCACTTTTACAAGTGATGAATCAAATTCGCCCTATTTTTATTGGTGTGATGTCAGGACTACTATTTAAAATTATCTTTAATGTGATTTTTATTCACTTTATGGGAATTTTAGGTGCAAGTATAAGCACAGTGCTTTCGCTTATGATATTTGTTACTATTTTACATTATGAGGTCGTTAAATATTATCGTTTTAATCGCATGCGCGCGTTTATTGTTAAATTGATGAGTGCGCTCATTATAATGTCAGTAGTCATACAGGGGTTGCGAATGTTATTACCTCCTGTAGGCCGTTTAGGAAGTCTAATTGAGTTGTTAATTATAGTAGGAATAGGGGGTCTCATATTCCTATTCCTTGTTATGTATATGAATATTTTAGGATATAAAGAATTAAAACACTTACCATTCGGCGATAAACTGTATCGCATAAAGAAAGGAAGATAGATATGACGCATACCCTTACCATTGTTGGTATAGGCAATCATAGTATGGATGATTTACCTTTAGGTGTCTATCGCTTTTTGAAACAGCAACAGAGTGTATATGCAAGGACACTCGAACATCCTGTTATTAAAGATTTAAAAAGTGACATTGAATTTAAAAGCTTTGATGACGTGTACGAAAAGTATGATCAATTTGAAGCGGTGTATCAACATATTGTTGAAACTTTAATAGAAGAAACGCGTATACAAGATACTGTTTACGTAGTGCCTGGACATCCTCGTGTAGCTGAAACGACGACTGCTAAATTACTTGATTACAATAAAAATAATGATGATATACATGTAAAGATTTTAGGTGGGAAAAGTTTTATAGATGATATATTTGTCGCAATCGATGAAGATCCTAATGATGGATTTACATTATTAGATGGTACTATTTTGAAAGAAAACACATTAAATATTCGAACACATACTCTCATTACACAAGTATATAGTGCGATGATTGCAGCAGATGTTAAACTCACATTAATGGAACGTTATCCAGACGATTTTAAAGTGAAGATAGTTACAGGCGCTAATAGTCAAGGCGCTAAAGTATTAGAAGTACCGTTATTTGAGTTAGATCATAATGAGGATATGTTTAACAATCTGACAAGTGTATTTGTGCCTAAAATAACGCGTGATGAAGATATGTATACTGATTTTGATTTTGCAGTTTATATTATTGACCATCTAGTGGATGATGAAAAAGGCTGTCCGTGGGATCGTGTGCAAACGCACGAATCACTTAAACGTTATTTATTAGAAGAAACATTTGAATTGTTTGAAGCAATAGATAATGAAGATGATTGGCATATGATTGAAGAACTCGGAGATATCTTATTACAAGTGCTACTTCATGCGAGTATTGGTAAAAAAGAAGGATATATGGATATTAAAGAAGTTATTGAAAGTTTAAATGCTAAAATGATTCGTCGACATCCTCACATATTCGGAGATAAAACAGTTGAAACAATAGAAGATTTAAATGATGTCTGGAAGAATGCAAAAGCAAAAGAAGGTAAAATACCTCGTGTGAAATTTGAGAAAGTATTTGCAGACCATTTTATGACATTGTATGATAAAACCAAAAATAAGGATTTTAATGAAGAAACCCTTAAAAATTATTTACAACAAGGGGAGAATGATAAATGAGATTAGATAAATATTTAAAAGTATCAAGACTTGTAAAACGTCGTACACTTGCTAAAGAAATTAGTGATCAAGGACGTGTAACAATTAACGGTAATGTAGCTAAAGCTGGCACAGATGTAAAAGTGGAAGACGAATTAGTCATTCGTTTTGGACAAAAACGTGTAACGGTTAAAGTAACTGGATTAAGTGAACATGCCTCAAAAGAAAATGCTAAAAATATGTATGAACTGATTAAAGAAGAACGAGTTCAACCATCTGCACAATCTGAAGAAGTGTAGTCTATGATTGAAACGTTTAAAGGAGGTGACAAGTTATGAGTAAAAAGGTAGAACATATTGATAATCAATATACTTCAGAACGAAATCGAAAGAAACAACGTCAACAAAAACGAATGCGTGTCGTTCGTCGAAGAGTAACAGTTTTTGGAGGATTATTATTAGCGATTATTATTATTCTATCTATCATGCTTGTCTTCCAAAAACAAAGTAACAATCAAGCAACAATAGAACGAAAGCATAAAGAAGAACAATTTCAGAAGAAACAAGATGAGGAAATAGCATTAAAAGAAGAGCTTAATAATCTTAACGATAAAGATTATATAGAGAAAGTTGCTCGAGATGACTATTATTTAAGTAACAATGGAGAAATTATTTTTAAATTGCCTAATGATAAATCATCGTCTAATTCTAAATCCTCTAGTAATAATTAAAAAGAGTAGGCAACTTTAAAAATTAAAGTAAAACGCTTAATTTAAAATAATCGTTTTATAGCATTGTGTAAATTTTAAAACAGGAATATAATAAGGTTAAAATTGAAACATTATCGGGAGGATTTATTTAGAATATGTCAATCGAAGTAGGAAACAAGCTAAAAGGTAAAGTGACAGGTATCAAAAAATTTGGTGCGTTTGTAGAATTACCTGAAGGTAAAAGTGGCTTAGTTCATATTAGTGAAGTTGCTGATAATTATGTTGAAAATGTAGAAGATCATTTATCAGTTGGAGATGAAGTGGAGGTAAAAGTTTTATCTATTGCAGATGATGGTAAAATCAGTCTCTCAATTAAAAAAGCGAAAGATCGTCCTCGTCGTCCACATCACAAATCTAATCAAAATAAACCGCCTCAACAAAAAGCAGAAGATTTTGAAAAGAAATTAAGTAATTTCTTAAAAGACAGTGAAGACAAATTGACTTCTATTAAACGTCAAACAGAATCAAGACGTGGTGGTAAAGGATCTAGACGTTAATTATATCTGTGTGAATAAATATAGCTAAGTTAACGGAGCCCTGGTTCCAATCATTTATTCTAGATTAATATGTATTGATAATAACTTAAGGGCATAAGATCATGTAAGATCTATGCCAGGGGTGAGATAAAGAACTGAAATTAAAGTTCTATCTCACTCTTTTTTCGTTATATCAATTATTTAGCCTAAGTCAGGAGGTTCAGTAATGTGAAAGTGAAAACGTCTCTTTGGAAAAAGACGGATCATTTAGCTGTTGCAGTATCTACAGGGATTGATAGTATGTGTTTATTATATAAATTATTAAATGACTTATCACATTCATATCAATCTATAACATGCTTGCATGTAAATCATGGTTTGAGAGATGCATCTGTCGAAGAAGAACGATTTATTAAACAATTCTGCAAGCAACATCAAATCCCCTGTTATGTTAAACAGTTAGATTTATCTAAAATAGTAGAAAAAGGAAAAAGTATTCAATCTGAAGCGAGAGATTTACGTTATCAATGGTTTGATGAGATGATGAGTAAGATAAATGCTGATGTGTTATTAACTGCTCATCATTTAAATGATCAACTTGAAACGATTTTTTATCGCGTTTTTACTGGTCGATCAACACGCAATTCATTAGGGATGAATGAATGTACTGAGCGAAATCATTATTTTATTTGTCGTCCTCTGATAGAGACATATAAAAATGATATAAAACAATATCAAACCATTCACCATGTGCCTTTTTATGAAGATGAATCTAATCACCATAATAAATATGCAAGAAATGACATTCGCAATCGACTTTTACCAGCTATTGATGAAAATAAGGACTTCAATGTGGAACAATTATTAAAGTTGAAACATTGGCATGATATGCAATTACAACTTACACAACAACGAATAAGTTGTTTTATAGAACAACATGTTAACTTTCACCTTAATAAAGAACGTATACAATTATCTCGAGCGTCTTTTAATCAACTAGATGAAATTTCAAAAATGATTTTATTAGATCGTTTATTTGAGATGCTTCAGTTAAATAAATCGTTTTCAGAAAAAAATTATAATGAATGGTTCGAACAAATTGAGAGTAAACAATCTCAAATTAAAATTCCCCTCACTGAAAAATGGATAATTCAAATTGCATATGATAAATTTATAATAATGGCTCATTATGAACAATCTCTACTTGAAGAACAAATTGTTACACATCCTTATACATATCAATTTGGTCATTATTTAATTACAATTCATCCAAATGAGAATGATGAAGCAATAGATTGGCCTCTAACGATTCGAACACGTAGAGATGGAGATAAGTTTAAGTTAAATGGTAGTCATGGACATAAAAAAGTAAGTCGTTTATTTATTGATAAAAAAATTGATAGCATAGAACGTACACAAATACCTATCATTTTAGATGCAAAACAACGAGTGATAGCTATAGGACAACTTTATGTGGCGACAAGCTTTAAACATATAATAGATATTAAAAAAATTGGAGATGACTCATAAATGAAAGATGATTTAAAAGATATTTTATTAACTGAAGAAGAAATCCAAGAAATTTGTAAAGATTTAGGTGAACAATTAACGAGAGATTACAAAGATAAACCACTTGTTTGTGTTGGTATCCTTAAAGGTTCAGTTATGTTTATGGCAGATTTAATTAAACGTATTGATACACATTTAGCAATTGATTTTATGGATGTTTCAAGTTATCACGGTGGTACAGAATCAACAGGAGAAGTACAAATTTTAAAAGACTTAAGTGCTTCTATTGAAAACAAAGATGTACTTATTATTGAAGATATTTTAGAAACAGGTACAACTTTAAAATCAATTACTGAATTACTACAATCACGCAAAGTTAACTCATTAGAAATCGTTACATTGTTAGATAAACCGAACCGTCGTAAAGCGGATATTGAAGCCAAATACGTTGGCAAAAAAATACCTGATGAGTTTGTAGTAGGATATGGTTTAGATTATGCTGAGCATTATCGAAATCTTCCTTACATTGGTACATTAAAACCGGAAATTTACAATAAATAAAATTTTATAATGTATTAGCAAATACAATAGATAGATTTTTAAATATAATAACTATACTAACGATATAAATTAGTGTAGACTCATTTTATATTCAAAATTGTCATTTTGTGAAACGACTATACATAGATATGTAAAGCCGAAAACAAAGAATGAGTAAATGATGAATATAAAATAATTAACTAGAATTAGAAAAGCGCTACAAAAGTTGAAATACTAGCCTTTATAAGCTAGATTATGTTACAATTTTTGTTAGCTTTATTATAGAAATAGGAGGAAATGACGCATGCAGAAAGCTTTTCGCAATGTGCTAGTTATCGCAATTATTGGCGTTATTATATTCGGTGTTTTCTCATATATCAATGGTAATGGAAATACACCGAAACAACTTTCCTATTCACAGTTTGTAGAGAAATTGGATAAAGGTGATCTTAAAACTTTAGAAATCCAACCTGAACAAAATGTGTACTTGGTAAGTGGTAAAACTAAAAATGATGAAGATTATTCTTCAACGATTTTATACAATAACGAAAAAGATTTACAAAAAATAACAAGTGAAGCTCGTAGCCAAAAAGGATTAGATTTTACAGTTAAAGAAGAAGAAAAACAAAGTGTCTTTGTCAGTATGTTGACAACGCTTATTCCTGTATTAATTATTGCTTTCTTATTTATATTCTTCCTTAGCCAAGCACAAGGTGGCGGCGGTGGAGGTCGTATGATGAACTTTGGTAAATCCAAAGCAAAAATGTACGACAATCAAAAACGTCGTGTTCGCTTCTCAGATGTTGCTGGGGCAGACGAAGAAAAACAAGAGTTAATTGAAATTGTAGATTTCTTAAAAGATAATAAGAAATTTAAGAAAATGGGTTCAAGAATTCCTAAAGGTGTCTTACTTGTAGGCCCACCAGGTACAGGTAAAACATTATTAGCACGTGCCGTTGCAGGTGAAGCTGGAGCTCCATTCTTCTCAATCAGTGGTTCTGACTTCGTTGAAATGTTTGTAGGTGTTGGTGCAAGTCGAGTACGTGATTTATTTGAAAATGCTAAGAAAAATGCACCATGTATTATTTTCATAGACGAAATTGATGCTGTTGGTCGTCAACGTGGTGCAGGTGTTGGTGGCGGTCACGATGAACGTGAACAAACGCTTAACCAATTATTAGTTGAAATGGATGGTTTCGGTGAGAATGAAGGTATCATTATGATTGCAGCAACCAACCGTCCTGACATTTTAGACCCTGCATTATTACGTCCTGGTCGTTTCGATAGACAAATTCAAGTAGGTCGTCCAGATGTTAAAGGCCGTGAAGCGATTCTTCATGTTCATGCTAAAAACAAACCACTTGATGAAACTGTCGATTTAAAAGCTATTTCTCAAAGAACGCCTGGTTTCTCTGGTGCTGATTTAGAAAACCTATTGAACGAAGCATCATTAATTGCCGCACGTGAAGGTAAAAATAAAATTGATATGCGTGATATTGAAGAAGCAACAGACCGAGTGATTGCGGGTCCAGCGAAAAAATCTCGTGTTATTTCTGATAAAGAACGTAATATTGTAGCACATCATGAAGCAGGGCATACAGTCATTGGTATGGTACTTGATGAAGCAGAAGTTGTACACAAAGTAACGATTGTGCCTCGTGGACAAGCAGGTGGTTACGCAATGATGTTACCTAAACAAGACCGCTTCTTAATGACAGAACCAGAATTGTTAGATAAAATTTGTGGTCTTTTAGGTGGTCGTGTATCTGAAGATATTAACTTCCATGAAGTATCAACTGGTGCTTCAAACGACTTTGAAAGAGCAACACAAATTGCACGTTCAATGGTCACTGAATATGGTATGAGTAAGAAATTAGGACCTTTACAATTCTCTACAAGCGGTGGCGGTCAAGTCTTCTTAGGTAAAGATATGCAAGGTGAACCTAACTATTCAGGCCAAATTGCTTATGAAATTGATAAAGAAGTTCAACGTATTATTAAAGAACAATATGAACGTTGTAAACAAATTTTATTAGAACATGAATCACAATTGAAACTGATTGCTAAAACATTATTAACTGAAGAAACACTAGTAGCAGAACAAATACGTTCATTATTCTATGATGGTGTTTTACCAACAGTGGATTATGATGCAGCTAAAGTGGTAAAAGATGAAGATAGAGATGATTCTGAGTTCTCAAACGGTAAATATGGTAAATCTTATGATGACATTCGTGAAGAACAACTTGAAGAAGGTCGTAAAGATGAAGCAGAAGACCGCAGAGAAGATGACAGAATCGATCATGATAGAAACAATCATCGTTCAGACCGTAATCAATCTCAAAATCATTCACAACGAAATGATAGAGATGAAACAGGTTATGAACAATCTCCAAATATAGAGCATCCAACAGATTCAAATCATAGAGAATCATAGTTAGTCATAAAAACTCTTTCGACTCGGGTTAAATAACCTTAATCGAAAGAGTTTTTAATATGATATAGGAGCATTATATACCCTAGAGCAAGTTACTTCATATTCTTAAATAAGCAGTGTAAAATAGATATTCTTAATAAAGGATTTAATATTAGATTTTAAAATAAATGAAACAAACGAAATAAAATAACATAAAGGAGAGATTAGAGTAATGACACATGATTATATTGTTAAATCATTGGCTTTTGATGGAGAAGTACGTGCGTATGCTGCATTAACAACTGAATCAGTTCAAGAAGGCCAAACACGTCACTATACATGGCCTACAGCTTCAGCAGCGATGGGGAGAACAATGACAGCAACGTTATTAATGGGGGCAATGTTAAAAGGAGATCAAAAGCTTACTGTCACAGTAGATGGTAAGGGCCCAATTGGTCGAATTATTGCTGATGCAGATGCACAAGGAAATGTCCGTGCATATGTTGACCATCCTCAAACCCATTTTCCACTTAATGATCAAGGTAAATTGGATGTAAGACGAGCAGTAGGTACTGAGGGTGCAATTCAAGTCGTTAAGGATGTAGGAATGAAAGATTATTTCTCAGGCGCAAGTCCAATCGTTTCTGGTGAGCTTGGAGAAGATTTCACTTATTATTTTGCGACAAGTGAACAAACACCGTCATCAGTGGGATTAGGGGTACTTGTTAACCCTGATAATTCTATTAAAGCAGCGGGTGGATTTATTATACAAGTCATGCCAGGCGCTAAAGAAGAAACTATTACTAAATTAGAAAATGCAATTAACCAAATGCAGCCAGTTTCTAAATTGATTGAACAAGGCTTAACACCAGAAGGTATCTTAAATGAAATTTTAGGTGAAGAGAATGTACAAATTTTGGAAACAATGGATGCACAATTTGAATGTAATTGTAGTCATGAAAAATTCCTAAATGCAATTAAAGGTTTAGGTGAAGCAGAAATTGAAGATATGATTAAAGAAGATCATGGTGCTGAGGCCGTGTGTCATTTCTGTGGAAATAAATATCATTATTCTGAAGGCGAACTTCAAGAACTACTTGATACAATAAAAAAATAGTAGAATGTTGATGAGGCTGGGACATAATTTCTAACAAATTAGCCAGTAAATGAGTTTATTATAAATTCATTTACTGGCTTCTTTATTTACAATACTACGTATTGTTGGCTCGTTTTCTTAGGGGACAGCTTCAGCCTGTAGTCTTCAACTTGTCCTGTTCCCTCAAGAGTCTCGCCAAAATACTTTGTATTTATATGTAATTTTACATTGAAATACTTTAAAAAAATAAGGCACTTTCGTATAATTTAATAAATGTCACTAAACTAAATTAACGAGGTGCCTTATGTATAAAGATTATAACATGACTCAACTTACTCTACCATTGGAAACTTCAGTTCTTATCCCCACAAATGATATTTCACGACATGTCAATGATATTGTAGAAACAATTCCTAAAACTGAATTCGATGAATTCAGACATCATCGTGGTGCAACCTCATACCATCCCAAAATGATGTTAAAAGTCATTCTATATGCCTACACACAATCTGTGTTTTCAGGACGTAAGATAGAAAAATTACTTAATGATAGCATCCGGATGATGTGGTTATCACAAAATCAAAAGCCTTCTTATAAAACGATTAATCGATTTAGAGTCAATCCAAAAGTAGATGCTTTATTAGAATCATTATTTATTCAATTTCATAGTCAGTGTTTGAAACAACATCTTATAGATGATCAAACCATTTTTATTGATGGTACGAAAGTTGAGGCGAATGCCAATCGATATACATTTGTATGGAAAAAAAGTATTCAAAACCATGAGACAAAGATGAATGAAGATTCTAAAGCACTCTATCACGAATTGGTAACAAATAAAATTATACCTGAGATTAAAAAAGATCACGATAATGACTTAACAAAGGAAGAAATAGATTTGATTGGTAGTCATTTGGATAAAGAAATCGAAGATTTAAATCAACATATCGATAATGAAAAATGTACTAAAATAAGAAAACAAATACGGCTCAAAAGAACTAAAATTAAACAATATAAAAAGCAAATTAATGATTACTCTGGGCGAAAGTATAAATACGACGTCCAAAAATCTATTTTAAAGGATAGAAATAGTTATTCTAAAACAGATCATGATGCCACATTTATGAGAATGAAAGAAGATCATATGAAAAATGGACAACTCAAGCCAGGTTATAATTTACAAATAGCGACAAATTCTCAATTCGTTTTATCTTATAATGTGTATCAAAATCCGACTGATACAAGAACGATGATACCATTTTTAAATTCAATTCAAGAGACCTACGGTCATTTACCTGAATATATTGTAGCTGATGCAGGTTATGGTAGCGAGCCCAATTATATGGCAATTATAGATGATTTTAATCGAATACCACTTATAACCTACGGTATGTTTATAAAAGATAAAACTAAAAAATATAAAAGCGACATCTTTAACACTCAAAATTGGGATTATGACGAAATTAACGATGAATATATTTGTCCAAACAATAAGCGATTGGGTTTTAAAAGATATGCCTATCGGCATGATAAATATGGGTTTAAGAGAGACTTCAAATTATATGAATGTGATGATTGTTCAGAATGTCCTCTGAGACACCAATGCATGAAATACAATTCAAAAACGAATAAAAAAATAATGAAAAATTATAATTGGGAATATTTTAAAGCCCAAATTAATAAAAAGCTTTCAGAACCAAAAATAAAAACCATCTACAGTCAAAGAAAAATTGATGTGGAGCCTGTTTTTGGATTTATGAAGGCTATTTTGGGTTTCACTCGAATGTCCGTTCGAGGGATAAATAAAGCCAAAAGAGAACTAGGATTTGTGCTAATGGCACTTAATATAAGAAAAGTAACAGCTCAACGAGCTGAAAATAATCAAAAAAATTATAAAAAAGACAATTTCTATATTATTTCAATAGAAATTGTCTTTTTTCACTTATCCAGATACTTTATGTCCCGAACTCTTTTTTTATGGGAAGAACTAAATGTAACTAATGAAAGTAAAATATTACATCATATTTAAAGAAATATCTTTGTCTTTTTAGAAAATTCTGATAGAATATAGTTATATCCGATAGAAAAACTAAGTTTTAAATTAGAAAGTTAAAGGAGCGTTTTTTCGATGGCACAAAAACCTGTAGAAAATATTACACAAATTATTGGCAACACACCGGTAGTAAAATTAAGAAACGTAGTAGATGAAGATGCGGCAGATGTATATGTAAAATTAGAGTATCAAAATCCAGGTGGCTCTGTAAAAGACCGTATTGCTTTAGCAATGATTGAAAAAGCTGAAAAAGAAGGGAAAATTAAACCTGGTGATACAATTGTAGAACCAACAAGTGGTAATACTGGTATTGGTTTAGCATTTGTTTGTGCAGCTAAAGGTTATAAAGCAGTATTTACTATGCCTGAAACAATGAGTTCTGAACGTCGCAACTTATTAAAAGCATATGGTGCGGAATTAGTGTTAACACCTGGATCTGAAGCAATGAAAGGTGCTATTAAGAAAGCTAAAGAATTGAAAGAAGAACATGGTTATTTCGAACCTCAACAATTTGAAAATCCAGCTAACCCTGAAGTACATGCATTAACAACTGGTCCTGAATTAGTTGAACAATTTGAAGGCAAACAAATTGATGCTTTCTTAGCAGGTGTTGGTACTGGCGGTACACTATCTGGTGTAGGTAAAGTCTTAAAAGAGAAATATCCTAACGTTGAAATTGTAGCAATTGAACCAGAAGGATCTCCTGTATTAAGTGGTGGAGAACCTGGACCACATAAATTACAAGGTTTAGGTGCTGGCTTTGTACCTGATACTTTAAATACTAATATTTATGATAGTATCATTAAAGTTGGTAATGAAACTGCAATGGAAACATCACGTCGTGTGGCTAAAGAAGAAGGTATCTTAGCAGGTATTTCTTCAGGCGCAGCAATTTATGCAGCAATCGAAAAAGCAAAAGAGTTAGGTAAAGGTAAAACAGTTGTAACAGTATTACCAAGTAATGGTGAACGTTACTTATCTACACCATTATATTCATTCGATGACTAATGATGATATAAGTTGATATTTGAATATCATGTTTTAAATAAGAAATGGCTGGTTTCGTAAAAGGCGGAGCCAGCTATTTTTTAGTATAAAGGTTCTTTTAGTTAACAATACTGAAATATAGACTAAATGAGTGTATCATGTGAGTATACATATTTATTTTTAAAACAAAGGATGATTGATAGTGGGTAAAACAAAAATTATGGGAATCTTAAATGTAACGCCTGATTCATTTTCAGATGGTGGTCAGTATAATTCAATTGATAACGCAGTTACACGTGCTAAAGAAATGATTGATGAAGGCGTAGATATTATTGATGTAGGAGGCGTATCAACAAGACCTGGGCACACAGAAGTGTCTTTAGAAGAAGAAATGCAACGTGTAGTGCCAGTTGTAGAAGAATTAGTAAAACTAAATGTACAAATTTCCATAGATACATATCGCAGTGAAGTTGCTGAAGCTTGTCTAAGATTAGGGGCCACAATGATTAATGACCAATGGGCTGGGTTATATGATCCTCATATTTTAGATGTAGTTGCTAAATATGAAGCGGAAATTGTGTTAATGCATAATGGAGATGGCCAACGTGACCAACCAGTTGTAGAAGAAATGCTATTAACACTTATAAAGCAAGCAAATAAAGCAGAAATGGCAGGGATTCCAAAACATAAAATATGGTTAGATCCTGGAATTGGATTTGCCAAAAGTAGAAAAGAAGAAAATGAAGTAATGGCTCGATTAGATGAATTAGTTGCTACAGAGTATCCAGTTTTATTAGCGACAAGTCGTAAACGTTTTATTAGAGAGATGATTTCTACTGATACGACACCTAAAGAAAGAGATGAGGCCACTGCTGCTACTACTGCCTATGGTATAATGAAAGGCATAAAAGCAGTTCGCGTACATAATGTTGAATTAAATGTACGTTTAGCTCAAGGTATAGATTTTTTGAAGGAGAATGAAAATGAACGACATGATCTTTCTTAAAGGGATGAAGTTTTATGGATATCATGGTGCACTCGCAGCTGAGAATGAAATAGGTCAAATTTTTTTAGTAGACGTAACTTTAAAAGTAGACTTATCAAAAGCGGGGCAGACAGATAATGTTAAAGATACTGTGCATTATGGTGAAGTATTTGAGGATGTAAAAGATATTGTTGAAGGTCCACCTTGCAATTTAATCGAGCATCTAGCTGAACGTATTGCAAAACGTATAAATTCACACTATAATCGTGTAATGGAAACGAAAGTCAGAATCACTAAAGAAAATCCCCCTATACCTGGTCATTACGATGGTGTGGGTATTGAAATAGTGAGGGAGAATCGTTAATGGTACAAGCATATTTAGGTTTAGGAAGTAATATTGGTGATAGAAAACAACAACTTCTTAAGGCAATTGATTTAATTGGAAACATTAAGGGTATAAAGGTAACAAAACAATCATCGATATATGAAACTGCACCGATTGGCTATACTGATCAGCCTAATTTCTTGAATTTGTGTTTAGAGATTGAAACAGAGTTGTCACCTCAGCAATTGCTTAAGCATTGTTTAGACATTGAACAACAACTGCATCGAGTAAGAGAAATACGTTGGGGTCCTAGAACATTAGATATAGATATCTTATTATATAGTGATAATATTATTGAAACAGACAATTTAAGTATACCTCACCCACGAATGCAAGAACGTGCTTTTGTACTTATACCGTTGAACGATATTGCATCGGACAAAAAGGATCCACGATTAAATCAGAAAATTCATGATTTAGTTTTTCCAGATGATACGGTTAAGAAATATAAAGATTAAGTGCTAAGATAAGTGCTTAAATTCTTAAGATATAAATATATTTTAAGAATTTAACTATGTGACTATGTATAAAATAGTGAATGGAAAATATTTTTAATAAGTACATAACATCCATTAATAGTAAAACAGGAAGATTAAAGGAGAGAGAGTAATGTCAGAAGAAATGAATGACCAAATGCAGGTTCGTCGACAAAAATTACAAGAACTTATTGATTTAGGAATTGACCCATTTGGTAAACGCTTTGAACGCACAGCTACTGCAAGTGAATTAAAAGAAAAATGGGATCATTTTTCTAAAGAAGAATTACATGAAAAAGAAAACGAAAGTCATGTTTCTATTGCAGGGCGTTTAATGACAAAACGTGGTAAAGGTAAAGCAGGATTTGCACATGTACAAGATTTAACTGGTCAAATTCAAATTTATGTACGTAAAGATCAAATTGGCGAAGAACCTTTTGATAACCTTTGGAAAACAACGGATTTAGGTGACATTGTAGGTATTGAAGGTGTCATGTTTAAAACAAATACTGGCGAATTATCAGTAAAAGCAAAATCATTTACATTATTATCTAAAGCTTTAAGACCATTACCTGATAAATTTCATGGTTTACAAGATATTGAGCAAAGATATCGCCAACGTTATCTAGATTTAATTACTAACCAAGATAGTACTCGTACATTTATTAACCGTAGTAAAATCATCCAAGAAATGAGAAATTATTTAAATCAAAGAGGTTATTTAGAAGTAGAAACGCCAATGATGCATCAAATCGCTGGTGGTGCTGCAGCTCGACCATTTGTTACCCATCATAATGCACTAGATGCAACGTTATATATGCGTATTGCGATAGAGTTACATTTAAAACGATTAATTGTAGGCGGATTAGAAAAAGTTTATGAAATTGGTCGTGTATTCCGTAATGAAGGTGTATCAACACGCCATAATCCTGAGTTTACTATGATAGAGTTATATGAAGCATATGCCGATTATCATGATATTATGGATTTAACAGAATCTATGGTTAGACATATTGCACAAACTGTATTAGGTTCAGCAAAAGTGCAATATAATGGCGAAGAAATTGACTTAGAATCAGATTGGAAACGACTTCATATTGTAGACGCTGTTAAAGAGGCTACAGGTGTAAACTTTTATAATGTGAAAACGGATGAAGAAGCTAAAGCATTAGCTAAAGAGCATGGTATCGAAATTACAGAAAACATGAAATATGGACATATTTTAAATGAATTCTTTGAACAAAAAGTTGAAGAAACATTAATTCAACCTACATTTATTTATGGACATCCAATTGAAATTTCTCCACTTGCTAAGAAAAATCCAGAAGATCCAAGATTTACTGATCGTTTCGAGTTGTTTATTGTAGGTAGAGAACATGCAAATGCTTTCACAGAATTAAATGATCCAATCGATCAACGTGAACGTTTTGAAGCACAACTTGTTGAAAAAGAACAAGGTAACGATGAAGCTCATGAAATGGATGAAGATTACATTGAAGCGCTTGAATACGGTATGCCACCAACAGGCGGACTAGGAATTGGAATTGATCGTTTAGTTATGTTGTTAACAGATTCACCATCTATTAGAGATGTATTATTATTCCCTTACATGAGACAAAAATAAGATCAATATAAATTAAAAGCGTTGCTTGCTAAGGTAAGCAACGCTTTTTTATGAAAAACAAAATGAAAAAAATTAATTAAAAAAGGACTAGATATTATATATATGATGTGGTAGTATACTATGAGTGTTCAAAAATTAAATCCTTTTTTAAAAATTAATTTAAAAAATCTTTAAAAACTTATTGACATTAAACTTTGTTTATTATAAGATATAAAAGTCGTCAAAAACGAAAGTTAATTTTGTAAAACGCTTGTAAAAAGAATTTTAATAAAGTGTAAAATTAACTATTGAAAAATTAATTAATTAGTAATATACTTGTTTAAGTAAGTTGTTGTCTGGTGACAATGGCAAGGAGGTCACACCTGTTTCCATGCCGAACACAGAAGTTAAGCTCCTTAGCGCCGATGGTAGTTGGACTGACGTTCCGCTAGAGTAGGACGTTGCCAGGCTTACTTGATAGGAGAATTAGCTCAGCTGGGAGAGCATCTGCCTTACAAGCAGAGGGTCGGCGGTTCGAACCCGTCATTCTCCACCATTTACTTTTCAGCCGGCCTAGCTCAATTGGTAGAGCAACTGACTTGTAATCAGTAGGTTGGGGGTTCAAGTCCTCTGGCCGGCACCATCTTTGAGCCATTAGCTCAGTTGGTAGAGCATCTGACTTTTAATCAGAGGGTCAGAGGTTCGAATCCTCTATGGCTCATACGATTTATTTTAATATGCGGAAGTAGTTCAGTGGTAGAACACCACCTTGCCAAGGTGGGGGTCGCGGGTTCGAATCCCGTCTTCCGCTCCATTATTTTGCCGGGGTGGCGGAACTGGCAGACGCACAGGACTTAAAATCCTGCGGTGAGAGATCACCGTACCGGTTCGATTCCGGTCCTCGGCACCAATTTAAATATAGCGCCCGTAGCTCAACTGGATAGAGCGTTTGACTACGGATCAAGAGGTTATGGGTTCGACTCCTATCGGGCGCGCCATTTAAAATTATCAATTTAATATACGGGAAGTAGCTCAGCTTGGTAGAGCACTTGGTTTGGGACCAAGGGGTCGCAGGTTCGAATCCTGTCTTCCCGACTTCTTTAAAAATATGGGGGCTTAGCTCAGCTGGGAGAGCGCCTGCTTTGCACGCAGGAGGTCAGCGGTTCGATCCCGCTAGTCTCCACCATTTAATTAATATCAAATGAACATTGAAAACTGAATGACAATATGTCAACGTTAATTCCAATAAAGTAACTTAAATGTTACAAACACTATTTAGTATTATGAGCTAATCAAACATCATAAATTTTTATGGAGAGTTTGATCCTGGCTCAGGATGAACGCTGGCGGCGTGCCTAATACATGCAAGTCGAGCGAACAGACGAGGAGCTTGCTCCTTTGACGTTAGCGGCGGACGGGTGAGTAACACGTAGGTAACCTACCTATAAGACTGGGATAACTTCGGGAAACCGGAGCTAATACCGGATAATATTTCGAACCGCATGGTTCGATAGTGAAAGATGGCTTTGCTATCACTTATAGATGGACCTGCGCCGTATTAGCTAGTTGGTAAGGTAACGGCTTACCAAGGCAACGATACGTAGCCGACCTGAGAGGGTGATCGGCCACACTGGAACTGAGACACGGTCCAGACTCCTACGGGAGGCAGCAGTAGGGAATCTTCCGCAATGGGCGAAAGCCTGACGGAGCAACGCCGCGTGAGTGATGAAGGTCTTCGGATCGTAAAACTCTGTTATTAGGGAAGAACAAACGTGTAAGTAACTGTGCACGTCTTGACGGTACCTAATCAGAAAGCCACGGCTAACTACGTGCCAGCAGCCGCGGTAATACGTAGGTGGCAAGCGTTATCCGGAATTATTGGGCGTAAAGCGCGCGTAGGCGGTTTTTTAAGTCTGATGTGAAAGCCCACGGCTCAACCGTGGAGGGTCATTGGAAACTGGAAAACTTGAGTGCAGAAGAGGAAAGTGGAATTCCATGTGTAGCGGTGAAATGCGCAGAGATATGGAGGAACACCAGTGGCGAAGGCGACTTTCTGGTCTGTAACTGACGCTGATGTGCGAAAGCGTGGGGATCAAACAGGATTAGATACCCTGGTAGTCCACGCCGTAAACGATGAGTGCTAAGTGTTAGGGGGTTTCCGCCCCTTAGTGCTGCAGCTAACGCATTAAGCACTCCGCCTGGGGAGTACGACCGCAAGGTTGAAACTCAAAGGAATTGACGGGGACCCGCACAAGCGGTGGAGCATGTGGTTTAATTCGAAGCAACGCGAAGAACCTTACCAAATCTTGACATCCTTTGACCCTTCTAGAGATAGAAGTTTCCCCTTCGGGGGACAAAGTGACAGGTGGTGCATGGTTGTCGTCAGCTCGTGTCGTGAGATGTTGGGTTAAGTCCCGCAACGAGCGCAACCCTTAAGCTTAGTTGCCATCATTAAGTTGGGCACTCTAAGTTGACTGCCGGTGACAAACCGGAGGAAGGTGGGGATGACGTCAAATCATCATGCCCCTTATGATTTGGGCTACACACGTGCTACAATGGACAATACAAAGGGCAGCGAAACCGCGAGGTCAAGCAAATCCCATAAAGTTGTTCTCAGTTCGGATTGTAGTCTGCAACTCGACTACATGAAGCTGGAATCGCTAGTAATCGTAGATCAGCATGCTACGGTGAATACGTTCCCGGGTCTTGTACACACCGCCCGTCACACCACGAGAGTTTGTAACACCCGAAGCCGGTGGAGTAACCATTTGGAGCTAGCCGTCGAAGGTGGGACAAATGATTGGGGTGAAGTCGTAACAAGGTAGCCGTATCGGAAGGTGCGGCTGGATCACCTCCTTTCTAAGGATATATTCGGAACATCTCATAGAGATGATACGGATTAACGTGACATATTGTATTCAGTTTTGAATGTTTATTTTTAAACATTCATGATTAATTGAATATTGCATTGACTATTATATTTTGTTATAATACTTAATTGTGATTATTAATTAATGACATTGTACATTGAAAACTAGATAAGTAAGTAAATAGATTTTACCAAGCAAAACCGAGTGAATAGAGTTTTAAATAAGCTTGAATTCATAAAAAATAATCGCTAGTGTTCGAAAGAACACTCACAGATTAATAACTATATTAGATTAAGTTATTAAGGGCGCACGGTGGATGCCTTGGCACTAGAAGCCGATGAAGGACGTTACTAACGACGATATGCTTTGGGTAGCTGTAAGTAAGCGTTGATCCAGAGATTTCCGAATGGGGGAACCCAACACAAGTTATGTTGTGTTATCGACAAGTGAATTCATAGCTTGTCAGAAGGCAGACCCGGAGAACTGAAACATCTTAGTACCCGGAGGAAGAGAAAGAAAATTCGATTCCCTGAGTAGCGGCGAGCGAAACGGGAAGAGCCCAAACCAATAAGCTTGCTTATTGGGGTTGTAGGACACTCTATACGGAGTTACAAAGGAATATATTAAATGAATCATCTGGAAAGTTGAATCAAAGAAGGTAATAATCCTGTAGTTGAAAATATATTCTCTCTTGAGTGGATCCTGAGTACGACGGAGCACGTGAAATTCCGTCGGAATCTGGGAGGACCATCTCCTAAGGCTAAATACTCTCTAGTGACCGATAGTGAACCAGTACCGTGAGGGAAAGGTGAAAAGTACCCCGGAAGGGGAGTGAAAGAGAACTTGAAACCGTGTGCTTACAAGTAGTCAGAGCCCGTTAATGGGTGATGGCGTGCCTTTTGTAGAATGAACCGGCGAGTTACGATCTGATGCAAGGTTAAGCAGAAAATGTGGAGCCGTAGCGAAAGCGAGTCTGAATAGGG
The DNA here is from genome assembly GCF_038007165.1 of Staphylococcus sp. FSL W8-1270. Classification (NCBI taxonomy): domain Bacteria; kingdom Bacillati; phylum Bacillota; class Bacilli; order Caryophanales; family Staphylococcaceae; genus Staphylococcus; species Staphylococcus sp. FSL W8-1270. The sequence continues at coordinate 2,105,879 of NZ_JBBOWQ010000001.1, read as the reverse complement.
CGTATAGTATTTGGTCGTAGACCCGAAACCAGGTGATCTACCCATGGTCAGGTTGAAGTTCAGGTAACACTGAATGGAGGACCGAACCGACTTACGTTGAAAAGTGAGCGGATGAACTGTGGGTAGCGGAGAAATTCCAATCGAACTTGGAGATAGCTGGTTCTCTCCGAAATAGCTTTAGGGCTAGCCTCAAGTGATGATTATTGGAGGTAGAGCACTGTTTGGACGAGGGGCCCCTCTCGGGTTACCGAATTCAGACAAACTCCGAATGCCAATTAATTTAACTTGGGAGTCAGAACATGGGTGATAAGGTCCGTGTTCGAAAGGGAAACAGCCCAGACCACCAGCTAAGGTCCCAAAATATATGTTAAGTGGAAAAGGATGTGGCGTTGCCCAGACAACTAGGATGTTGGCTTAGAAGCAGCCATCATTTAAAGAGTGCGTAATAGCTCACTAGTCGAGTGACACTGCGCCGAAAATGTACCGGGGCTAAACATATTACCGAAGCTGTGGATTGTCCTTTGGACAATGGTAGGAGAGCGTTCTAAGGGCGTTGAAGCATGATCGCAAGGACATGTGGAGCGCTTAGAAGTGAGAATGCCGGTGTGAGTAGCGAAAGACGGGTGAGAATCCCGTCCACCGATTGACTAAGGTTTCCAGAGGAAGGCTCGTCCGCTCTGGGTTAGTCGGGTCCTAAGCTGAGGCCGACAGGCGTAGGCGATGGATAACAGGTTGATATTCCTGTACCACCTATAATCGTTTTAATCGATGGGGGGACGCAGTAGGATAGGCGAAGCGTACGATTGGATTGTACGTCTAAGCAGTGAGATTGAGTGTTAGGCAAATCCGGCACTCTTAAGATTGAGCTGTGATGGGGAGAGGAAATTGTTTCCTCGAGTCGTTGATTTCACACTGCCGAGAAAAGCCTCTAGATAGAGATTAGGTGCCCGTACCGCAAACCGACACAGGTAGTCAAGATGAGAATTCTAAGGTGAGCGAGCGAACTCTCGTTAAGGAACTCGGCAAAATGACCCCGTAACTTCGGGAGAAGGGGTGCTCTTTAGGGTGCAAGCCCAGAAGAGCCGCAGTGAATAGGCCCAAGCGACTGTTTATCAAAAACACAGGTCTCTGCTAAACCGTAAGGTGATGTATAGGGGCTGACGCCTGCCCGGTGCTGGAAGGTTAAGAGGAGTGGTTAGCTTCTGCGAAGCTACGAATCGAAGCCCCAGTAAACGGCGGCCGTAACTATAACGGTCCTAAGGTAGCGAAATTCCTTGTCGGGTAAGTTCCGACCCGCACGAAAGGCGTAACGATTTGGGCACTGTCTCAACGAGAGACTCGGTGAAATCATAGTACCTGTGAAGATGCAGGTTACCCGCGACAGGACGGAAAGACCCCGTGGAGCTTTACTGTAGCCTGATATTGAAATTCGGCACAGCTTGTACAGGATAGGTAGGAGCCTTTGAAACGTGAGCGCTAGCTTACGTGGAGGCGTTGGTGGGATACTACCCTAGCTGTGTTGGCTTTCTAACCCGCACCACTTATCGTGGTGGGAGACAGTGTCAGGCGGGCAGTTTGACTGGGGCGGTCGCCTCCTAAAAGGTAACGGAGGCGCTCAAAGGTTCCCTCAGAATGGTTGGAAATCATTCATAGAGTGTAAAGGCATAAGGGAGCTTGACTGCGAGACCTACAAGTCGAGCAGGGTCGAAAGACGGACTTAGTGATCCGGTGGTTCCGCATGGAAGGGCCATCGCTCAACGGATAAAAGCTACCCCGGGGATAACAGGCTTATCTCCCCCAAGAGTTCACATCGACGGGGAGGTTTGGCACCTCGATGTCGGCTCATCGCATCCTGGGGCTGTAGTCGGTCCCAAGGGTTGGGCTGTTCGCCCATTAAAGCGGTACGCGAGCTGGGTTCAGAACGTCGTGAGACAGTTCGGTCCCTATCCGTCGTGGGCGTAGGAAATTTGAGAGGAGCTGTCCTTAGTACGAGAGGACCGGGATGGACATACCTCTGGTGTACCAGTTGTCGTGCCAACGGCATAGCTGGGTAGCTATGTATGGACGGGATAAGTGCTGAAAGCATCTAAGCATGAAGCCCCCCTCAAGATGAGATTTCCCAACTTCGGTTATAAGATCCCTCAGAGATGATGAGGTTAATAGGTTCGAGGTGGAAGCGTGGCGACATGTGGAGCTGACGAATACTAATCGATCGAAGACTTAATCAATTTTTTCAAGTTTTGCGACGCAAATCTTTACTTACTATCTAGTTTTGAATGTATAATCATTCATTTGTCTGGTGACAATGGCAAGGAGGTCACACCTGTTCCCATGCCGAACACAGAAGTTAAGCTCCTTAGCGCCGATGGTAGTTGGACTGACGTTCCGCTAGAGTAGGACGTTGCCAGGCAACCACATTTGACCGACAGGTCTTTTTTTGTGGCTAATTAAATATTTTTTAAAAATGTTGTTGACTTTCAAGTTAATAACGAGTATAATTAATTCTTGTGTTGAAGAAAATGAACATTGAAAACTGAATGACAATATGTCAACGTTAATTCCAATAAAGTAACTTAAATGTTACAAACACTATTTAGTATTATGAGCTAATCAAACATCATAAATTTTTATGGAGAGTTTGATCCTGGCTCAGGATGAACGCTGGCGGCGTGCCTAATACATGCAAGTCGAGCGAACAGACGAGGAGCTTGCTCCTTCGACGTTAGCGGCGGACGGGTGAGTAACACGTAGGTAACCTACCTATAAGACTGGGATAACTTCGGGAAACCGGAGCTAATACCGGATAATATTTCGAACCGCATGGTTCGATAGTGAAAGATGGCTTTGCTATCACTTATAGATGGACCTGCGCCGTATTAGCTAGTTGGTAAGGTAACGGCTTACCAAGGCAACGATACGTAGCCGACCTGAGAGGGTGATCGGCCACACTGGAACTGAGACACGGTCCAGACTCCTACGGGAGGCAGCAGTAGGGAATCTTCCGCAATGGGCGAAAGCCTGACGGAGCAACGCCGCGTGAGTGATGAAGGTCTTCGGATCGTAAAACTCTGTTATTAGGGAAGAACAAACGTGTAAGTAACTGTGCACGTCTTGACGGTACCTAATCAGAAAGCCACGGCTAACTACGTGCCAGCAGCCGCGGTAATACGTAGGTGGCAAGCGTTATCCGGAATTATTGGGCGTAAAGCGCGCGTAGGCGGTTTTTTAAGTCTGATGTGAAAGCCCACGGCTCAACCGTGGAGGGTCATTGGAAACTGGAAAACTTGAGTGCAGAAGAGGAAAGTGGAATTCCATGTGTAGCGGTGAAATGCGCAGAGATATGGAGGAACACCAGTGGCGAAGGCGACTTTCTGGTCTGTAACTGACGCTGATGTGCGAAAGCGTGGGGATCAAACAGGATTAGATACCCTGGTAGTCCACGCCGTAAACGATGAGTGCTAAGTGTTAGGGGGTTTCCGCCCCTTAGTGCTGCAGCTAACGCATTAAGCACTCCGCCTGGGGAGTACGACCGCAAGGTTGAAACTCAAAGGAATTGACGGGGACCCGCACAAGCGGTGGAGCATGTGGTTTAATTCGAAGCAACGCGAAGAACCTTACCAAATCTTGACATCCTTTGACCCTTCTAGAGATAGAAGTTTCCCCTTCGGGGGACAAAGTGACAGGTGGTGCATGGTTGTCGTCAGCTCGTGTCGTGAGATGTTGGGTTAAGTCCCGCAACGAGCGCAACCCTTAAGCTTAGTTGCCATCATTAAGTTGGGCACTCTAAGTTGACTGCCGGTGACAAACCGGAGGAAGGTGGGGATGACGTCAAATCATCATGCCCCTTATGATTTGGGCTACACACGTGCTACAATGGACAATACAAAGGGCAGCGAAACCGCGAGGTCAAGCAAATCCCATAAAGTTGTTCTCAGTTCGGATTGTAGTCTGCAACTCGACTACATGAAGCTGGAATCGCTAGTAATCGTAGATCAGCATGCTACGGTGAATACGTTCCCGGGTCTTGTACACACCGCCCGTCACACCACGAGAGTTTGTAACACCCGAAGCCGGTGGAGTAACCATTTGGAGCTAGCCGTCGAAGGTGGGACAAATGATTGGGGTGAAGTCGTAACAAGGTAGCCGTATCGGAAGGTGCGGCTGGATCACCTCCTTTCTAAGGATATATTCGGAACATCTCATAGAGATGATATGGAATAACGTGACATATTGTATTCAGTTTTGAATGTTTATTTTAAACATTTAAATATTTAATGGGCCTGTAGCTCAGCTGGTTAGAGCGCACGCCTGATAAGCGTGAGGTCGGTGGTTCGAGTCCACTCAGGCCCACCATTAAATTTGTACATTGAAAACTAGATAAGTAAGTAAATAGATTTTACCAAGCAAAACCGAGTGAATAGAGTTTTAAATAAGCTTGAATTCATAAAAAATAATCGCTAGTGTTCGAAAGAACACTCACAGATTAATAACTATATTAGATTAAGTTATTAAGGGCGCACGGTGGATGCCTTGGCACTAGAAGCCGATGAAGGACGTTACTAACGACGATATGCTTTGGGTAGCTGTAAGTAAGCGTTGATCCAGAGATTTCCGAATGGGGGAACCCAACACAAGTTATGTTGTGTTATCGACAAGTGAATTCATAGCTTGTCAGAAGGCAGACCCGGAGAACTGAAACATCTTAGTACCCGGAGGAAGAGAAAGAAAATTCGATTCCCTGAGTAGCGGCGAGCGAAACGGGAAGAGCCCAAACCAATAAGCTTGCTTATTGGGGTTGTAGGACACTCTATACGGAGTTACAAAGGAATATATTAAATGAATCATCTGGAAAGTTGAATCAAAGAAGGTAATAATCCTGTAGTTGAAAATATATTCTCTCTTGAGTGGATCCTGAGTACGACGGAGCACGTGAAATTCCGTCGGAATCTGGGAGGACCATCTCCTAAGGCTAAATACTCTCTAGTGACCGATAGTGAACCAGTACCGTGAGGGAAAGGTGAAAAGTACCCCGGAAGGGGAGTGAAAGAGAACTTGAAACCGTGTGCTTACAAGTAGTCAGAGCCCGTTAATGGGTGATGGCGTGCCTTTTGTAGAATGAACCGGCGAGTTACGATCTGATGCAAGGTTAAGCAGAAAATGTGGAGCCGTAGCGAAAGCGAGTCTGAATAGGGCGTATAGTATTTGGTCGTAGACCCGAAACCAGGTGATCTACCCATGGTCAGGTTGAAGTTCAGGTAACACTGAATGGAGGACCGAACCGACTTACGTTGAAAAGTGAGCGGATGAACTGTGGGTAGCGGAGAAATTCCAATCGAACTTGGAGATAGCTGGTTCTCTCCGAAATAGCTTTAGGGCTAGCCTCAAGTGATGATTATTGGAGGTAGAGCACTGTTTGGACGAGGGGCCCCTCTCGGGTTACCGAATTCAGACAAACTCCGAATGCCAATTAATTTAACTTGGGAGTCAGAACATGGGTGATAAGGTCCGTGTTCGAAAGGGAAACAGCCCAGACCACCAGCTAAGGTCCCAAAATATATGTTAAGTGGAAAAGGATGTGGCGTTGCCCAGACAACTAGGATGTTGGCTTAGAAGCAGCCATCATTTAAAGAGTGCGTAATAGCTCACTAGTCGAGTGACACTGCGCCGAAAATGTACCGGGGCTAAACATATTACCGAAGCTGTGGATTGTCCTTTGGACAATGGTAGGAGAGCGTTCTAAGGGCGTTGAAGCATGATCGCAAGGACATGTGGAGCGCTTAGAAGTGAGAATGCCGGTGTGAGTAGCGAAAGACGGGTGAGAATCCCGTCCACCGATTGACTAAGGTTTCCAGAGGAAGGCTCGTCCGCTCTGGGTTAGTCGGGTCCTAAGCTGAGGCCGACAGGCGTAGGCGATGGATAACAGGTTGATATTCCTGTACCACCTATAATCGTTTTAATCGATGGGGGGACGCAGTAGGATAGGCGAAGCGTACGATTGGATTGTACGTCTAAGCAGTGAGATTGAGTGTTAGGCAAATCCGGCACTCTTAAGATTGAGCTGTGATGGGGAGAGGAAATTGTTTCCTCGAGTCGTTGATTTCACACTGCCGAGAAAAGCCTCTAGATAGAGATTAGGTGCCCGTACCGCAAACCGACACAGGTAGTCAAGATGAGAATTCTAAGGTGAGCGAGCGAACTCTCGTTAAGGAACTCGGCAAAATGACCCCGTAACTTCGGGAGAAGGGGTGCTCTTTAGGGTGCAAGCCCAGAAGAGCCGCAGTGAATAGGCCCAAGCGACTGTTTATCAAAAACACAGGTCTCTGCTAAACCGTAAGGTGATGTATAGGGGCTGACGCCTGCCCGGTGCTGGAAGGTTAAGAGGAGTGGTTAGCTTCTGCGAAGCTACGAATCGAAGCCCCAGTAAACGGCGGCCGTAACTATAACGGTCCTAAGGTAGCGAAATTCCTTGTCGGGTAAGTTCCGACCCGCACGAAAGGCGTAACGATTTGGGCACTGTCTCAACGAGAGACTCGGTGAAATCATAGTACCTGTGAAGATGCAGGTTACCCGCGACAGGACGGAAAGACCCCGTGGAGCTTTACTGTAGCCTGATATTGAAATTCGGCACAGCTTGTACAGGATAGGTAGGAGCCTTTGAAACGTGAGCGCTAGCTTACGTGGAGGCGTTGGTGGGATACTACCCTAGCTGTGTTGGCTTTCTAACCCGCACCACTTATCGTGGTGGGAGACAGTGTCAGGCGGGCAGTTTGACTGGGGCGGTCGCCTCCTAAAAGGTAACGGAGGCGCTCAAAGGTTCCCTCAGAATGGTTGGAAATCATTCATAGAGTGTAAAGGCATAAGGGAGCTTGACTGCGAGACCTACAAGTCGAGCAGGGTCGAAAGACGGACTTAGTGATCCGGTGGTTCCGCATGGAAGGGCCATCGCTCAACGGATAAAAGCTACCCCGGGGATAACAGGCTTATCTCCCCCAAGAGTTCACATCGACGGGGAGGTTTGGCACCTCGATGTCGGCTCATCGCATCCTGGGGCTGTAGTCGGTCCCAAGGGTTGGGCTGTTCGCCCATTAAAGCGGTACGCGAGCTGGGTTCAGAACGTCGTGAGACAGTTCGGTCCCTATCCGTCGTGGGCGTAGGAAATTTGAGAGGAGCTGTCCTTAGTACGAGAGGACCGGGATGGACATACCTCTGGTGTACCAGTTGTCGTGCCAACGGCATAGCTGGGTAGCTATGTATGGACGGGATAAGTGCTGAAAGCATCTAAGCATGAAGCCCCCCTCAAGATGAGATTTCCCAACTTCGGTTATAAGATCCCTCAGAGATGATGAGGTTAATAGGTTCGAGGTGGAAGCGTGGCGACATGTGGAGCTGACGAATACTAATCGATCGAAGACTTAATCAATTTTTTCAAGTTTTGCGACGCAAATCTTTACTTACTATCTAGTTTTGAATGTATAATCATTCATTTGTCTGGTGACAATGGCAAGGAGGTCACACCTGTTCCCATGCCGAACACAGAAGTTAAGCTCCTTAGCGCCGATGGTAGTTGGACTGACGTTCCGCTAGAGTAGGACGTTGCCAGGCAAATCATTGTATGGATGCGATGAGCTGATATTGAGACCGTGAGGTCTCTTTTTTTATTTTAAAATATATATCTATATATAACTAATTAAAAGATGACTAAATGAATATACACTAAGGATTGCTAGCATAGTGACTTTCTTAAAAAAGTTCACGTTCAATGACTACCAATCCAAAATGAGTCAGAACTTATTTCTTCTATTTAAACAGTAAGTGCTTTAATAAGCGCATTAACATGCTTCTCTAATTTTTCTTCTGGGATACCTCCAAAGCCAATTAAGAAGGTAGGAGGTTGTGCTTTTTTGTTGCTATAAGGATAAGGCGTTAATTTAAGATTGCATTTTTTTGTTCTTTTTATGCATTCATTTAATGTTAAATTATTTTTAACTACAAGTGTGAAGTGCATTCCTGTTAGTGCGCCTTCAATTTTCAATTGTCCTTTATATGGTGTTAGTTTTTCTAAAATAAAAGTTAATTTATTTTTATATATTCTTCTCATTTTATTAAGATGACGTTCAAAGCTACCAGTTGCCATAAATTGTGCTACCATATGTTGTAGATGTACAGGCACAGTATTGCTTTCAACATATTTCATCTCTCGGAATAATTTTAGCAGTTTATTTGGTAAGACAATGTATGCCATACGACAACTTGGATAAAGCGATTTCGAAAATGTACTAATATATATTACTTTTTGTTTTTTATCTAAATTCTGTAATGCTGGAATAGGTTTTCCGAAATATCTAAATTCTGAATCATAATCATCTTCAATAATATATCGTTCTTTCTTTTGTTGTGCCCATTTTATAAGTTGTGTGCGCTTCTTTAAACTCATCACATATCCTGTTGGAAATTGATGAGATGGTGTGATATATAAAATATCATTATTTTTTTGAAAGACTTCATCGATATTAATTCCATCTTTTTCTACTCTAGCTTGTGTATAACTTATTCTATGCTTATCCAGTACATGTTTAATTGGTGGATAACTAGGTTGTTCTATAATAAATGATGAATCTTTTAATAAATCAGTGACCATATTTAATAATTGTTCAGTTGAAGAGCCAATTATGATTTGATCTGGATGACAAGATACTCCTCTACTATTAAATAAATAATGAGAAATTTGCTGTCTTAAGTTAAATTCTCCCTGAACGCTTCCTTTACTCAAAAGGGCAAGTTGATCTTCTTCAAATACTTCTTTAGCATACCTTTTAAATAAATGGCTAGGAAAATGTTCAGCATCAATTTCAGCTAAATTGAATTGATACTGATACGTATTTTTCTGTGTAGTCTTATCAGTTTCTAATATATCACTTATTTCAGGATAACTATTTGTTACTGGTAATGATTGAATTTCTGAAACATAATAACCTGAACGTGGTTTTGAGTATATAAATCCTTCATCTAAAAGTAACTGATAGGCATGCTCAATTGTAGTATGACTAAGTGATAAATGTTGACTCAACTGTCTTTTAGATGGAAATTTATCGTTTGATTCATATACACCTTCAATAATTTGTTTTTTTAGCTTTTCATATAAAGAAATATATAATGATTTTTTCTTCGTCATAAATCTGACCCCTAATTTTTTATTAAAATTGTACCTTTTTAAACATCAGTTTATATTTTAAAATGGATTTAATCAATTGAAAAGGGGTTTTATAAATGTCTAAAATTGTAGGATCTGAAAGAGTTAAACGCGGTATGGCTGAAATGCAAAAAGGCGGCGTCATTATGGATGTTGTGAATGCTGAACAAGCTAGAATCGCAGAGGAAGCTGGAGCAGTAGCAGTTATGGCCTTAGAACGCGTACCATCTGATATTAGAGCAGCTGGTGGTGTAGCACGTAGTGCCAATCCTAAAATTGTTGAAGAAGTAATGAATGCTGTTTCAATTCCAGTAATGGCTAAAGCACGTATTGGTCATATTACAGAAGCACGTGTATTAGAAGCTATGGGTGTAGACTATATTGATGAATCTGAAGTTCTTACTCCTGCAGATGAAGAATTTCATTTAAGAAAAGATCAATTTACTGTACCATTTGTTTGTGGTTGCCGTAATTTAGGTGAAGCAGCACGACGTATTGGCGAAGGTGCAGCGATGTTACGTACTAAAGGAGAACCTGGAACAGGTAATATTGTAGAAGCTGTACGTCACATGAGAAAAGTTAATTCTGAGGTTAGTCGTCTAACTGTAATGAATGACGATGAAATTATGACTTATGCCAAAGAATTAGGTGCACCATATAATGTATTAAAACAAATTAAAGAAGAAGGTCGTTTACCAGTAGTAAACTTTGCAGCGGGTGGTGTAGCAACACCTCAAGATGCTGCCTTAATGATGGAATTAGGTGCTGATGGGGTATTTGTGGGTTCAGGTATTTTTAAATCTGAAGCTCCAGAAAAATTTGCAAAAGCTATTGTTCAAGCTACAACTCATTATCAAGATTATGAATTAATTGGAAAATTAGCAGCTGAATTAGGAACTGCAATGAAAGGTTTAGATATAAATAAAATCTCATTAGAAGAACGTATGCAAGAGCGTGGTTGGTAATTTATGAAGATTGGTGTATTAGCGTTACAAGGTGCAGTACGTGAACATATTCGTCACATTGAATTAAGTGGTCACGAAGGTATAGCAGTTAAGAAAGTTGAACAATTAGATGAAATTGATGGTCTTATTCTCCCTGGTGGTGAATCTACAACTTTAAGAAGACTTATGGATTTATATGGCTTTAAAGAAAAATTACAACAATCTGATTTACCAATGTTTGGAACTTGCGCAGGTCTTATTGTGCTTGCAAAAGATGTAGAAGGTGAGACAGGATATCTAAAAAAATTAGATATTACTGTTGCGCGTAATTCCTTTGGTAGACAAGTAGATAGTTTTGAAGCTGAGTTAGATGTTAAAGGTATTGCAAAAGATATAGAAGGTGTCTTTATAAGAGCACCACATATTGTTAGTGTAGAAAATAATGTAGAAATATTAAGTTCTATTAGTGATAAAATAGTAGCTGTTAAGCAAGGGAAATACCTAGGGGTGTCTTTCCACCCAGAATTAACAGATGACTATCGTATAACTCAGTATTTTATTGAACATATAGTTAAATAAAAAAAGCTTGAGATTAAAGTCTCAAGCTTTTTCTTATTAAATGAAGAATCCAGCGATAGCAGCTGAAATAAATGATACAAGTGTTGCACCGAATAATAACTTAATACCAAAACGTGCTACGACATCACCTTTTTCAGAGTTAAGTGATTTAATCGCACCAGAAATGATACCAATAGAACTAAAGTTAGCAAATGAAACTAGAAATACAGACGTAATACCTTTTGCATGTTCAGAAATACCCTTCAAGCTTCCAAGTGATTGCATAGCAACAAATTCATTAGATAATAATTTTGTTGCCATCACAGAACCTGATTTAACTGCATCCTGCCAAGGAACACCTGCTAAGAAAGCAAATGGCGCAAACACAAAACCAATTAACGTTTGGAAATCCCATTTGATTGCTCCGCCAGAAATTAAACTAAAAATACCACTTACAAGGCCATTTAATAAAGCAATGATTGCAATGTAGCCAATTAACATTGCACCAACGATAACTGCTACTTTGAAACCATCTAAAATATATTCACCTAACATTTCAAAAAATGATTGTTTTTTAGTTTCTGATTCATCCACTAGCAATTTATCATCTTCTTCATTAACTGTATAAGGGTTAATAATAGAAGCAATAATGAAGCCACCAAATAAGTTTAATACAACCGCTGTAACAACGTATTTAGGTTCAATCAATGTAAAATATGCACCGATAATAGATGCAGATACAGTAGACATTGCAGAAGCAGTTAAAGTATATAAACGTTGTTTAGGTATATATGGTAATTGTTGTTTTAATGAAATAAATACTTCAGATTGGCCAAGAATCGCAGCTGCTACTGCATTATATGATTCTAAACGCCCCATACCATTAATTTTAGAGATTAAGAACCCTAACACATTAATAATCCATGGAAGAATTCTAGTATATTGTAAAATACCAATTAATGCCGAAATAAATACGATTGGTAATAAGACACTAAAGAAGAATGGTGGATTTTTTGGATCTACAAATTTAAATCCTCCAAAAACAAAATTAACCCCTTCAGCAGCTTTTTGTAACAAATAGTTAAATCCATTTGAAATACCACCAATAATTGTAATACCAGCAGTCGTTTTCAAAAGAATAAATGCGAATATAAGTTGAATAATTAATAATAATCCAACATAATGCCAACGAACATTCTTTTTATCTGAACTAAATAAAAATGCCAGCGCTAAAAAGACAATAATCCCAATGATCCCAATAAGAATATGCATAATTCTACTCCTTTAAAATTCTCTTTATCTTATATAATACAATAAAATAATAGAAGTAACATTAATATTTTTAAATAAAAAAACAAATTGGTTGAAAAAGGTCAAAGTTGGTCATATAATATAGTCAAAGAAGGTCAAAAGGGGTGGTAAATCATGCACAACATGTCTGACATCATAGAACAATACATTAAACAATTATTTGAAGAAAGTAATGAAGATATGGTAGAAATTCAAAGAGCTAATATTGCTCAACGTTTCGATTGTGTGCCTTCTCAACTCAACTATGTTATTAAAACGAGATTTACAAATGAACATGGTTATGAAATAGAAAGTAAACGTGGTGGAGGAGGATATATCCGAATCACGAAAATTGAAAATAAAGATGCAACGGGTTATATTAATCATCTATTGCAATTAATTGGTCCTTCTATATCTCAACAGCAAGCATATTATATAATTGATGGTTTGTTAGATAAAGGATTAATTAGTGATAGAGAAGCAAGAATGATTCAAGTGATTATTGATCGTGAAACACTATCAATGGATGTTGTTTCTAGAGATATTATTAGAGCAAATATTCTCAAACGATTATTACCTATCATTAATTACTATTAATAAATAATAAAGAAATGCGAGGTGTCTATGTGTGCTTTGCGAAAATTGTCATTTAAATGAAGCAGAGGTTAAACTCACAGTAAAAAGTAAAGATGGTACCTCTGAAAAGTGGGTGTGTTCAGAATGTGCGCAAGGAGAGCAACCTTGGAATCAACAAGAACATGCTGCGTCACATTCAGAGTTTCAAGATGATATTGAAGAAGCCTTTGTAGTCAAACAAATCTTACAACATTTAGCAACTAAACACGGATTAAATTTTCATGAAGTAGCATTTCAAGAAGAAAAACGATGTCCTACATGTAATATGACATTGAAAGATATAGCTCATGTAGGTAAATTTGGATGTGCAAATTGCTATGCAGTATTTAAAGAGGATATTGTTGATATTGTAAGACGAGTACAAGGTGGACAATTTGAACATGTAGGCAAGATGCCTCGTTCTTCACATCATAAACTGGCAATAAAAAAACAAATTGAAGAAAAAACGAATTACTTAAATATATTAATTGAAAAGCAAAAATTTGAAGAAGCAGCTATCATTAGAGATGAAATTAAAGCCTTGAAACATGAAAGCGAGATGGAGCATGATGAATGATATGGATGCACATATTAGTGAATGGATGAAAGAAACAGATGAATCTCCCATTGTAATGTCTTCGCGTATTCGTTTAGCACGTAATTTAGAAAATCATGTTCATCCTTTAATGTTTCCATCTGAACAAGCAGGTTTTAGAGTAATCAATGAAGTGCAAGATGCACTACCTAATTTATCTTTAATGCGTTTAGATACCATGGACCAACAAAGTAAGATGAAGTTAGTGGCTAAACATCTCATTAGTAAAGAATTGATTAAACAACCAGCTTCAGCGGTGTTATTAAATGACGATGAATCTTTAAGTATTATGATTAATGAAGAAGATCATATACGAATTCAAGCAATGGGTAATGATTTATCTCTGACAGATTTATATCAAAAGGCTTCAGAAATTGATGATATTCTTGATGAACAATTAGAAATTAGTTTCGATGAAGATTTAGGTTATTTAACTACTTGTCCTACAAATATTGGGACTGGAATGCGAGCAAGTGTGATGCTTCATTTACCTGGATTATCTATAATGAAACGTATGAATCGTATTGCACAAACAATTAATCGTTTTGGATTTACGATTCGAGGTATATATGGAGAGGGTTCACAAGTTTATGGTCATATTTATCAAATTTCAAATCAACTTACATTAGGTAAGACAGAAGAAGATATTATTGACCAGCTGACAGAAGTAGTTCAACAAATTATTAATGAAGAAATGCAAATTCGTGAACGTTTAACACAATATAGTGAATTAGAAACGCTTGACCGTATTTATCGTTCGTTAGGAATATTACAAAATAGCCGTATGATATCAATGGAAGAAGCGTCATATAGATTAAGTGAAATTAAGTTAGGCATAGATTTAGGATATTTAAATTTAAGTAACTTTAAGTTTAATGAATTAATGGTAAGTATCCAATCTGCGTTTTTATATAATGATGAAGATGAAAACGTATCTGTAAATGAAAAACGGGCAAATATATTAAGAAAACATACAAATTAGGAGGTTGTAAACGATATGTTATTTGGTAGATTAACTGAACGCGCACAACGTGTATTAGCACATGCACAAGAAGAAGCAATTCGTTTAAATCATTCGAACATTGGTACTGAGCACTTACTACTTGGATTAATGAAAGAACCAGAAGGTATTGCTGCTAAAGTACTTGAAAGTTTTAATATTACTGAAGATAAAGTTATTGAAGAAGTTGAAAAATTAATCGGTCATGGTCAAGAACATTCTGGTACGTTGCACTATACACCAAGAGCTAAAAAAGTCATTGAACTATCAATGGATGAGGCAAGAAAATTGCATCATAATTTTGTAGGTACAGAACATATTTTATTAGGTTTAATTCGTGAAAATGAAGGAGTAGCAGCACGTGTATTTGCTAACTTAGATTTGAATATTACAAAAGCACGTGCACAAGTAGTGAAAGCATTAGGTAGTCCTGAAATGAATACTAAAAATGCAACTGCAAATAAATCAAACAACACTCCTACATTGGATGGACTAGCACGAGACTTAACAGTTATTGCTAAAGACGGTACGTTAGATCCAGTTGTGGGTAGAGATAAAGAAATTACACGTGTTATTGAAGTATTAAGTCGTAGAACTAAAAATAACCCTGTACTTATTGGTGAACCAGGTGTAGGTAAAACAGCCATTGCTGAAGGTCTTGCACAAGCTATTGTAAATAATGAAGTGCCAGAAACGCTAAAAAATAAACGTGTAATGTCACTAGATATGGGAACAGTCGTGGCAGGTACTAAATATCGTGGTGAATTCGAAGAACGTTTGAAAAAAGTCATGGATGAAATCCATCATGCAGGTAATGTCATTTTATTCATTGATGAATTGCATACACTAGTTGGTGCTGGTGGCGCAGAAGGTGCAATTGATGCATCTAATATTTTAAAACCAGCGTTAGCGCGTGGTGAATTACAATGTATTGGTGCAACAACATTAGATGAATATCGTAAAAACATCGAAAAAGATGCTGCATTAGAACGTCGTTTCCAACCTATTCAAGTTGATGAACCTTCTGTAGAAGATACTGTTGCTATTCTAAAAGGTTTACGTGATCGCTACGAAGCTCATCATCGTATTAATATTTCTGATGAAGCACTGGAAGCGGCTGCTAAATTAAGTAACCGTTATGTATCTGATCGTTTCCTACCAGATAAAGCAATTGATTTGATTGACGAAGCAAGTTCAAAAGTGAGACTAAAAAGTCACACAACTCCAAATAATTTAAAAGAGATTGAACAAGAAATTGAAAAAGTTAAAAATGAAAAAGATGCTGCCGTCCATGCACAAGAATTTGAAAATGCAGCTAACTTAAGAGATAAACAATCAAAACTTGAAAAACAATATGAAGATGCTAAAAATGAATGGAAGACATCTCAAGGTGGACAATCAACGTCATTATCTAAAGAAGATATTGCTGAAGTTATTGCAGGATGGACAGGTATTCCATTAACTAGAATTAATGAAACAGAGTCAGATCGTTTGCTTAATTTAGAAGAAACATTACATGATCGAGTAATTGGACAAAACGATGCTGTAACTTCTATTAGTAAAGCAGTTCGTCGTGCACGTGCAGGCCTAAAAGACCCTAAACGTCCAATCGGTAGTTTCATTTTCTTAGGACCAACTGGTGTAGGTAAAACAGAACTTGCACGTGCATTAGCTGAATCAATGTTTGGTGAAGAAGACGCAATGATACGTGTTGATATGAGTGAATTTATGGAGAAACATGCTGTGAGTCGTTTAGTTGGAGCGCCTCCAGGTTATGTAGGCCATGATGATGGTGGTCAATTAACTGAAAAAGTTAGACGTAAGCCATATTCTGTTATCCTATTTGATGAAATTGAAAAAGCGCATCCAGATGTGTTTAATATCTTATTACAAGTACTTGATGATGGACATCTAACTGATACAAAAGGGCGTCAAGTTGATTTCCGTAATACTGTTATTATTATGACATCAAATGTAGGAGCACAAGAACTACAAGATCAACGTTTCGCTGGATTCGGTGGTGCATCTGAAGGACAAGATTATGAAACAATTCGTAGAACTATGATGAAAGAACTTAAAAATTCATTCCGTCCTGAGTTCTTAAACCGTGTAGATGATATTATTGTTTTCCATAAATTAACAAAAGATGAACTTAAAGAAATTGTGACTATGATGGTAAATAAATTAACAAAACGTTTATCAGAACAAGATATTAATATTGTAGTTACTGATAAAGCTAAAGAAAAAATTGCCGAAGAAGGATATGATCCAGAATACGGTGCTCGTCCATTAATTAGAGCAATTCAAAAAACAGTTGAAGATAATTTAAGTGAATTGATACTTGATGGTAATCAAATTGAAGGAAAAGAAGTCACAATTGATCATGATGGTAATGAATTCAAATATGATATCCATGATAAACAAGAAAATAATATAGAAGATACAAAAGAACCAGCAACAGAAGAATAAAAAGAGCTTAAATTCAGAGTCTAGGAGTCATTAAATCCTAGACTCTTCTTTTCATTTATATATATATTTAAATTTGTCATTATAACTGGATACATATAAAATAGATATGTTCAAAAAAATCGGAGGTGCAGTTTTGGCCAAGAAAAAAGTAATTTTCGAATGTATGGCTTGTGGATATCAGTCTCCTAAATGGATGGGAAAATGTCCGAATTGTGGTGCTTGGAATCAAATGGAGGAAATTATTGAAAAGACTTCCAATCCAAAGCATGGCGTAAAAGCAAAAGAGACACAAGCAAAAGTACAGAAATTAAATAGTATTAAGCATGAGGCAACACCGAGAGTTCAAACGGACTCTAAAGAATTTAATCGTGTACTTGGTGGTGGAATTGTTAGTGGATCACTCGTACTGATTGGCGGCGACCCGGGTATTGGGAAATCTACATTATTATTACAGATTTGTGCATCGTTATCACAGAAACTTAATGTACTTTATATCACGGGTGAAGAATCACTAAATCAAACGAAATTGCGTGCAGATCGTCTAGAGGAAGACTCTAGTAATTTAAATGTACTAGCTGAAACAGATTTAGAAGTTATTCATCAAACCGTGGAACAAGAGCGCCCAGACATACTTGTTGTCGATTCAATTCAAACGATTTATCATCCTGAGATTAGTTCAGCACCTGGCTCAGTATCACAAGTTCGAGAAAGTACACAAAGTTTAATGAATATTGCAAAACAAATGAATATCGCAACTTTTATAGTAGGTCACGTAACAAAAGAAGGGCAAATTGCTGGTCCAAGACTATTAGAACATATGGTAGATACAGTTTTATACTTCGAAGGTGATGAACACCATGCTTATCGAATTCTAAGAGCAGTTAAAAATCGTTTTGGTTCAACAAATGAAATGGGTATTTTTGAAATGAAACAAAGTGGTTTGAAAGGGGTACAAAACCCTTCAGAAATGTTTTTAGAAGAACGCTCTACAAATGTTCCAGGATCAACAATTGTGGCTACTATGGAAGGCACACGACCACTATTGATTGAGGTGCAATCTCTAGTAACACCTACTACATTTAATAATCCAAGACGAATGGCCACAGGCATCGACCACAATCGACTTAGCTTACTTATGGCTGTTTTAGAGAAAAAAGAAAATTATCTTTTACAACAACAAGATGCTTACATTAAAGTAGCGGGTGGAGTGAGACTTACTGAACCGGCTGTAGATTTAAGTATTATTGTAGCGACTGCTTCAAGTTTTAAAGATAAAGCCGTAGATGGTTTGGATTGTTATATTGGTGAAGTGGGATTAACTGGTGAGGTAAGACGAGTATCGCGTATCGAGCAACGTGTACAAGAAGCGGCAAAACTAGGATTTAAGAGAGTGATTATTCCCCAAACGAATATAGGTGGATGGACATTCCCAGAAGGTGTTCAGGTCGTTGGTGTGACAACGGTACATGATGCCTTAACATATGCGTTTAGTAATCGCTCATCATAGGCATTTAAAGGGGTGATAACGTATGAAGGTATTAAAAGGAATTATTATTATAATCTACATCATTCTTGGTGCATCATTTGGAATCATGTTAATTCCAGAAATTTTAAATGATTTAGGTATGAACAACCATCCCATTTATACTAATCATTATGTTGATGGTTTAATAGGGATGATTGTATTCTTTCTAATATTTGGGTTATTTATTAATAAAGTAACACGATTACTTAAAGAAGCTGAAATTTGGATTATGCAACGTAGTGCAGTTGAAATTTTGTTTGCTACACTAGGATTAGTCGTTGGTTTATTTATTTCAGTAATGGTTTCATTTATTTTAGAAATGATAGGAAATTCTATATTAAATCACCTTGTGCCTATTATTATTACATTATTATTATGTTATTTAGGATTCCAGTTTGGTTTGAAAAAGCGTGATGAAATGCTTATGTTTTTGCCAGAAAATATAGCACGTTCAATGTCTAAAAATAATATCAGCGCCATACCTAAACTGTTAGATACAAGTGCAATTATTGATGGAAGAATTTTAGATATTATTAAATGCGGATTTATAGATGGAGAAATTCTTATTCCTCAAGGAGTTATAAATGAATTACAAGTAGTTGCAGATGCTAATGATAGTATCAAACGTGAAAAAGGACAACGTGGATTAGATATTTTAAATCAACTTTATGATTTAGACTATCCAACTCGTGTGATTCATCCTCAAAAATCTCATAGTGATATTGACAAACTGTTAGTTGAATTAGCTCAAGTTTATCATGCTCATGTCATTACAACCGATTTCAACTTGAATAAGGTATGTCATGTTCAAGGGATTACTGCATTAAATGTTAATGATTTGTCAGAAGCAATTAAACCCAATGTTCATCAAGGTGACCGACTTAATATTTTATTAACTAAAATGGGTAAAGAACCTGGCCAAGGGGTAGGATATCTAGATGATGGAACAATGGTAGTTGTAGATCATGCCAAATCTCTTATAGGTAAACAGGTTGAATTAGAAGTCATTAGTTTATTACAAACATCATCTGGTCGTATTATATTTGCTAAGACTATAGAGGAGTCCTTAAGTGAATAGAGAAAAGGGTTTCATGTGAAACGTATTCATTTATAAATTATTGTATAACATTTTTCGCTATGAGATATTGATGAGTAACGTAACAACAACAGCAATAGACTTATCAAACCAGCCAATTAATGCTACAATAATAAGGAAATGCGAAGTTGATCTAAGTATAGATTAGAAGTTAAAGTTATTCAAAAACGATTCTTTAAAGATTGTTTGGGATAACTTTTTTCTAATGAAAGAAATCATTCGCTATAAAGAATGAATAACAAAATTAGGAGTGAAACGAATGAGTGAACGCGTAAGAGTAAGATATGCGCCAAGTCCAACTGGATATTTACACATCGGAAATGCAAGAACTGCATTATTTAATTATTTATTTGCTAAACATTATGATGGAGATTTTGTAGTACGTATTGAAGATACAGATAGTAAAAGAAATCTTGAAGATGGAGAATCTTCACAATTTGATAACTTAAAATGGTTAGGCTTAGATTGGGATGAATCTATCGATAAAGACAAAGGTCATGGTCCTTATCGTCAGTCTGAACGTGCAGACATCTATAATCCACTTATTCAACAATTATTAGATGAAGATAAAGCATACAAATGTTACATGACTGAAGAAGAATTAGAAGAAGAACGTGAAGCTCAAATTGCTCGTGGAGAAATGCCACGATATGGCGGTAAACATGCACATCTAACTGAAGAACAACGTCAACAATTTGAAGCTGAAGGACGCAAACCCGCTATTCGTTTCCGTGTTCCAAAAGATAAAACATATACATTTGATGATATGGTTAAAGGAGAAATTTCTTTTGACTCTAATAATATTGGAGATTGGGTTATCGTGAAAAAAGATGGCGTCCCTACGTATAATTTCGCGGTAGCAGTAGATGATCACTATATGGAAATTTCTGATGTTATTCGTGGAGATGATCATGTATCAAATACACCTAAGCAATTAATGATTTATGAAGCATTTGGTTGGGAATCACCACGTTTTGCGCATATGTCATTAATTGTAAATGAACAACGTAAAAAATTAAGTAAACGAGATGGCCAAATTTTACAATTTATCGAGCAATATCGTGATTTAGGTTATTTACCTGAAGCGTTATTCAATTTTATTGCTTTACTAGGTTGGTCTCCTGAAGGTGAAGATGAGATCTTTTCTAAAGAAGAATTCATTAAGATTTTTGATGAACAACGTCTTTCTAAATCTCCAGCAATGTTTGATAGACAAAAATTAGCTTGGGTTAACAACCAATATATGAAAACAAAAGATACAGAAACAGTATTTGAGCTTGCTTTACCACACTTGATCAAAGCAAATTTAATTCCTGAAAATCCAAGTGAAGAAGATAGAGAATGGGGACGCAAATTAATTGGTCTTTATCAAAAAGAAATGAGTTATGCAGGAGAAATTGTTCCGTTATCAGAAATGTTCTTCCATGATATGCCTGAATTAGGTGAAGAAGAACAAGAGGTATTAAATGGCGAACAAGTTCCTGAATTAATGTCTCATTTATATGGTAAATTAGAAGCGCTTGAACCATTTGAAGCTGCTGAAATTAAAAAAACGATTAAAGAAGTACAAAAAGAAACGGGTATTAAAGGTAAACAATTATTTATGCCTATTCGTGTAGCAGTGACTGGTCAAATGCATGGTCCTGAATTACCGAATACAATTGAAGTATTAGGAAAAGAAAAAGTACTATCTCGTTTAAAAAAATATGTTTAAAACAATGTTAATATAATAAGTCAGACACACATGTTTAAACTTGAAATTTTATAAAAAACTTCTTATGATAAAATTAAACATATGTTAGTTAAAGGATTAGTAAATATACGATAATGTTGTTAGAGAGTATGCGGTTGCTGTGAGCATATCATTATCTATATCGAATGCACCTTTGAATGTTCAATTAAATATAGAAATGAGTATGATAAGGTAGACTAGTATGTTCATCAACTTACTTTATCTAAAATGAAGAGTGGAACCGTGCAATAGCGCCTCTAGCAGTTAATGTTAGGGGCGCTTTTTTTAAATATTTGAATTATTATACATGGACTGTAAGATATTCATAATATATAGAAAATGGGGAGGCGAGCGTCTTGATAAAAAGAATGAAAGATGATGTAAAAATGGTATTTGAACAAGACCCTGCAGCACGTACAACATTTGAAGTAATCACAACTTATGCAGGCTTGCATGCGGTATGGAGTCACTTAATTGCACATAAATTATATAATAAAAAACACTACGTTTTGGCGAGAATGATTTCACAAGTATCTCGCTTTTTTACAGGAATTGAAATTCATCCTGGAGCAAAAATCGGAAAACGTCTATTTATTGATCATGGTATGGGTGTAGTCATTGGTGAAACATGTACGATTGGAGATAACGTAACTATTTATCAAGGCGTGACACTTGGTGGTACAGGTAAACAAAAAGGAAAGCGTCATCCAGATATTGGAGATAATGTTTTAATTGCAGCAGGATCAAAAGTTTTAGGAAATATCCAAATTAATTCTAATGTTAATATTGGTGCGAATTCAGTAGTCTTACAATCTGTGCCAAGTTATACAACAGTTGTAGGCATTCCAGGTCATATTGTTAAACAAGAAGGAAAACGAATTGGGAAAACATTTGATCATCGTAATTTGCCTGATCCTTTATTTGAACAAATTAAGCAACTAGAACGACAATTGGAAAAAGCTAAGAATGGAGAGATTAAAGATGATTACATTATATAATACTTTAACACGTCAAAAAGAGGTGTTTAAGCCTATTGAGCCTGGTAAGGTAAAAATGTATGTATGTGGACCTACAGTGTATAATTACATTCATATTGGTAATGCCCGTCCAGCAATTAATTATGACGTGGTACGTCGATATTTTGAATATAAAGGCTATACGGTTGATTACGTATCTAATTTTACTGATGTAGATGATAAACTCATTAATCGGTCTAAAGAATTAAATGAAAGTGTGCCAGAAATTGCTGATCGATATATCAAGGCATTCTATGAAGATGTAGGGGCACTTAATGTTAAAAGAGCGACATCTAATCCGCGAGTAATGAATCATATGGATGAAATCATTGACTTCATTAAACAACTTGTAGATGAAGGTTATGCATATGAAAGTAATGGAGATGTGTATTTTAGAACCCGTAAATTTGATGGATATGGTAAATTAAGTCATCAGTCTATTGATGATTTAAAAGTTGGCGCTCGTATAGAAGCAGGTGAACAAAAAGAGGATGCATTGGACTTTACGCTATGGAAAAAGGCAAAACCTGGAGAAATTAGTTGGGAGAGCCCATTTGGACAAGGACGTCCAGGATGGCATATTGAATGCTCTGTAATGGCTTATCATGAATTGGGAAAAACAATTGATATCCATGCAGGAGGATCAGATTTACAATTTCCACATCATGAAAATGAAATAGCGCAATCTGAAGCACACAATCACGCGCCTTTTGCTAATTATTGGATGCATAATGGTTTCATTAATATAGATAATGAAAAAATGAGTAAATCATTAGGTAACTTTATTTTAGTACACGATATTATTAAAGAAATTGATCCAGATGTATTACGTTTCTTCATGATCAGTGTTCATTATAGAAGTCCAATCAACTATAACGTTGAATTAGTGAATGCTGCTAAAAGTGGATTAGAGCGTATACGTAATAGTTATCAATTAATTAAAGAAAGAGAAGCAATCACAACTGATTTAGAAACACAAACAGACTATATTGATCAAATTAATGATATTTTAAAACAATTTGAAGCTGTAATGGATGATGATTTTAATACAGCAAATGCTGTAACTGCATGGTATGATTTATCGAAATTAGCTAATAAATATGTATTAGAAAATACAACATCTACTAAAGTGATTCAGCGCTTTAAAGAAGTATATCACATTTTTAGTGACGTATTAGGTGTGCCATTAGAAGGAAAAGAAAATGATGTATTACTTGATGAAGACATAGAAAAACTTATCGAAGAACGTAATGAAGCACGTAAAAATAAAGATTTTGCTCGAGCTGACGAAATTAGAGATATGCTAAAAGAACAAAATATTATTCTTGAAGATACGCCTCAAGGTGTAAGATTTAGAAGGGGTTAATATGGATGCAAAGCTATTAAACCCATTAACGTTAGCTTATATGGGAGATGCTGTATTAGACCAGCATGTACGTGAATACATTGTGCTTAAATTACAGAGTAAACCGAATCGCTTACACCAAGTATCGAAACAATATGTGTCTGCAAAAAGCCAAGCACAAACGCTCGAGGTATTAATAACAAAAGAATGGTTTACTGAAGAAGAACTAGATATTGTTAGAAGAGGCCGTAACGCTAAAAGTTATACGAAAGCTAAAAATACAGATGTACAAACGTATCGTAAAAGTTCAGGTTTAGAAGCTGTTATAGGATTTCTTTATTTAGATCATCAAAATGAACGATTAGATGCGTTACTTGATACGATTGTACAAATTGTTGATGAAAGGTAGTGAACATAGTGGAAGATATCGTTATTGTCGGTAGACACGCTGTTAAAGAAGCAATTGTGTCTGGTCATACAATAAATAAAATTTGGATACAAGAAGGAATAAGAAAGCAGCAAATTAATGATATTTTAAAAAATGCTAAAGCACAGAAATTGATTATACAAACTGTTCCAAAATCCAAATTAGATAATTTAGCAAATGCACCTCATCAAGGTGTAGCTGCACTGATTGCACCATACGAATATGCAGATTTTGATCAGTTTATTCAATCTCAAAAAGAAAAAGAAGGCCTTTCTACAATAATTATTTTAGATGGTTTAGAAGACCCACATAATCTTGGTTCGATCATTAGAACGGCAGATGCAAGTGGAGTAGATGGAGTTATTATCCCTAAGAGACGTTCTGTT
Source organism: Staphylococcus sp. FSL W8-1270 (assembly GCF_038007165.1). Lineage (NCBI taxonomy): Bacteria > Bacillati > Bacillota > Bacilli > Caryophanales > Staphylococcaceae > Staphylococcus > Staphylococcus sp. FSL W8-1270. The sequence goes on along the minus strand of NZ_JBBOWQ010000001.1, from coordinate 2,081,691 downwards.
GCGCTCACACAAACTGTCGCAAAAGCGTCAACAGGTGCGATTCAACATGTCCCAGTGATGCGTGTTACAAATTTATCAAAAACAATTGATGAGCTGAAAGATAATGGATATTGGGTAGCAGGAGCTGAAGCGGATAATGCTACAGATTATCGCAATATGGCTGCTGATATGCCATTGGCTATCGTAATTGGTAGTGAAGGGCAAGGTATGAGTAGATTGGTTAAAGATAAATGTGATTTCTATATTAAAATTCCTATGGTAGGCCATGTTAATAGCTTAAATGCTTCTGTAGCTGCTAGTTTAATGATGTATGAAGTCTATCGAAAACGACATCAAATTGGAGACACCCAATGAAAGATAGATATCTAATTATTGATGGTTACAATATGATTGGTCAATCAAGGGAATTGAGTAAAGTAGCAAGAGAAAGTTTAGAGGAAGCACGTGAACAACTCTTAGATGTGATTGCCAATTACAATGCAGTTGTCGCTGATGAGATTGTATGTGTATTTGATGCATATGAACAATCTGGTATAGAAAGAGAATACATGTATCATGGTGTTAAAACAGTTTTTACGAAAGAAAAAGAAACTGCAGATAGCTATATTGAGCGTTATGTATATAATTTATACAATAAACATACGACACATATTACAGTAGTGACTAGCGATATGAGCGAGCAACATGCTATTTTTGGAGCAGGTGCATATCGTGTTTCATCTAGAGAAATGTGGCGAGATTTAAAAGAGAATGCAATGACGGTTAGTAAATCAGTAGATGATTTTAATGAACGTAAACCAAGAACTCGAATTTCGTTATCAAAAGATGTACTTGCAGAATTTGAAAAAATACGACGAGGATATGGTAAAAAACATAAATAATACAGTCTTGATATTTAAAAGATGCGTCTTATACAATGTGCCTAACTTATAAAGAAAGGTTTTGTATATGACTTATCATTTTCGACAACTAGAAGATATATTTAAAGCTTTTCAATATAGCCAAAATACATTGGAGAAAGAACAGTTATTCGCAAATATAATGAATGTGATACGTCCTAAACTTATGATGAAGTTTAGAATGCTAGGTATAGATCATCAAGAACTGGAAGATTTAATTCAAGATACCTCGTTAAAGATATATTTAGCTTTACACACATTTAATTTTAATACGAATGTTCCATTCGAACATTATTTAAATCGTTTAGTTTATTCTGTAAAAAAAGATTTTTGGAGAAAACGTTATGCGTTTAATCAACGTCAACAATTGTTAATCAATGAATGTGTAGTAGAATATCGTTTGAATCAAATGATAAAAAGGACGGAAGAACTATATTTAACTAGATTAAGTAAAGAAGACTTGATAGATAGTTTTAAGAAGTTAAGTATGTTTGAAAGAGAAGTTGCAAATTTACTTCTACTTGATTATTCCCCATCAGAAATAGCGAAAAGACTAAATGTAAAAGATAAAGTAGTTTACAATAGTATTCAACGTTGTAAAATAAAAATGAAACAATATTTATTAAAATACAAATGTTAAGTATTTTAGTACGAGTTTGACAGTTTATTATAAGTTTATGTATAGTATACTGGTATTAATATGAGCAAAGGTGAATTGATGTGAGAAAAGTACCTTTAGTTTGTGAAATGTGTGGTAGCAGAAATTATAATGTACCTAAAAAAGAAACATCAGCTAAGAGATTACAACTGAAGAAATATTGTTCCAGATGTAATGAACACACGATGCATAAAGAATCAAAGTAATGAGTTTATAAGTATATACTTTGAAGAGCATGGAGGTAAGGTTATGGCTAAAGATAAAGACGCAAGTAAGAATAAAGAAAGTTTCTTCCAAGGCGTTAAAAGCGAAATGGAAAAAACAAGTTGGCCTACGAAAGAAGAACTTTTTAAATATACTGTCATTGTAGTAGCTACAGTAATTTTCTTTATGGTCTTTTTCTGGGTATTAGACGTAGGTATTGGTAATTTAATTGAATTATTTAGATAAGAGTAAGGAGTGACAACATGTCTGAAGAAGTTGGGACTAAGCGTTGGTACGCAGTGCATACGTATTCTGGATATGAAAATAAAGTTAAAAAGAATTTAGAAAAAAGAGTAGAATCAATGAATATGACAGAGCAAATTTTTAGAGTTGTCATACCTGAAGAGGAAGAAACACAAGTTAAAGATGGGAAAGCAAAAAAACAAGTTAAAAAGACATTTCCTGGGTATGTTTTAGTAGAACTTATTATGACAGATGAATCATGGTATGTTGTACGTAATACACCAGGTGTCACAGGATTTGTTGGTTCAGCAGGTGCAGGTTCAAAACCTAATCCATTACTTCCTGAAGAAATGAGATTTATCTTAAAACAAATGGGACTTAAAGAAAAAACAATTGATGTAGAATTAGATGTAGGTGAACAAGTCCGCATCAAATCAGGACCATTTGCAAATCAAGTTGGTGAAGTTCAAGAAATCGAAGCAGATAAATTTAAATTAACTGTATTAGTCGATATGTTTGGTAGAGAAACACCAGTCGAAGTAGAATTCGATCAAATAGAAAAATTATAATCATTTTAAATTATAAAGTATGATTTGCTTAAAAAGATGAAATTTTACTATTGATTTTTAATTAAGTTTAATGTTAAAATAATGTGGTCGCGTTTTTAGAACGCTCATTTCGTCACGAAATGTTTATGAGTGGGAGGGCAAAACTGAGCCCTGTGACCACATCACGATATCAAGGAGGTGCACATCGTGGCTAAAAAAGTAGAAAAAGTAGTTAAATTACAAATTCCTGCAGGTAAAGCGAACCCAGCACCACCAGTTGGTCCAGCATTAGGTCAAGCAGGTGTGAACATCATGGGATTCTGTAAAGAATTCAATGCACGTACACAAGAACAAGCAGGTTTAATCATTCCGGTAGAAATCAGTGTATATGAAGATCGTTCATTTACATTCATTACTAAAACTCCACCGGCTCCAGTACTACTTAAAAAAGCAGCTGGCGTTGAAAAAGGTTCTGGTGAACCAAACAAAACTAAAGTTGCTACAGTAACTAAAGATCAAGTACGTGAAATTGCTCAAACAAAAATGCAAGACTTAAACGCTGCAGACGAAGAAGCAGCTATGCGTATTATCGAAGGTACTGCACGTAGTATGGGTATCACTGTACAATAATTATTAAATGAAAATTAGTTTGAATTTGAAATAAACTGATAGACGATAGCAGGTAACAGAAACGACAACATATATTGTCTATGATTAGTCTTTAGTAAATTAATATTTATTATTGACATCATCTGTTATCTGCTCTTAACTTGTGTAAATCACACAAGTAAGCGTGGGAGGAAATTCCGCTAAAACCACTAAAGGAGGAACAATAAATGGCTAAAAAAGGTAAAAAGTATCAAGAAGCAGCTAATAAAGTTGACCGTACTAAATACTATAGTGTTGAAGAAGCAATTAAATTAGCTAAAGAAACTAGTATCGCTAACTTTGATGCATCAGTTGAAGTAGCATTCCGTTTAGGTATTGATACACGTAAAAATGACCAACAAATCCGTGGTGCAGTAGTGCTACCAAACGGTACTGGTAAATCACAACGTGTATTAGTTTTCGCTAAAGGTGATAAAATTACAGAAGCAGAAGAAGCAGGCGCAGATTACGTAGGTGAATCTGAATATGCTCAAAAAATCCAACAAGGTTGGTTCGACTTTGACGTAGTAGTAGCTACACCTGACATGATGGGTGAAGTTGGTAAATTAGGTCGTGTATTAGGACCTAAAGGTTTAATGCCAAACCCTAAAACTGGTACAGTAACTATGGACGTTAAAAAAGCTGTAGAAGAAATTAAAGCTGGTAAAGTTGAATATCGTGCTGAAAAAGCAGGTATCGTACATGCTACGATTGGTAAAGTATCTTTCGACGAAGAAAAATTAGTTGAAAACTTTAATGCTTTACAAGATGTTTTAGCTAAAGCTAAACCAGCATCTGCTAAAGGTACTTACTTCAAATCTGTTGCTGTAACTACAACAATGGGTCCTGGAGTTAAAGTAGATACTTCAGCATTTAAACTTTAATTTTAAATATATTAATAGATTATAGACTGGTAGATAATAATTGCTTATTTTGAAAAAGATAAGATACATTTTCTTCCAGTCTTTTTTTAAAAAAACAATTGACATATCACAATAAACAAGTTATATTATTTATTGTGATTATTTTACCTAAGACAGTAGGAGTTAATTTTTAACTTAAAACAATATCCTACCGAGGCTAAAATTGACTTGAACGTGATGATTATTATAATGATCTTTCAAGCACTTTTTGCCGTGGGTAGAAAGTGCTTTTTTTATTAAAAAAGCACCAAAAATAAAAATGGAGGTGTCTGAATGTCTGCTATTATTGAAGCTAAAAAACAACAAGTTGACGTTATCGCTGAACAACTTAAAAATTCAGTTTCAACTGTTATTGTGGACTACCGTGGTTTAACTGTTGCGGAAGTAACTGATTTACGTGCTCAATTACGTGAAGCTGGTGTTGAGTATAAAGTATACAAAAACACATTAGTTCGTCGTGCAGCTGAAAAAGCAGGTATCGAAGGCTTAGATGAATTCTTAACTGGTCCTACAGCTATCGCTACAACTACTGATGATGTAGTTGCTCCAGCGAAAGTGATCTCAGGATTTGCTAAAGAACATGAAGCTTTAGAAATTAAAACAGGCGTTATGGAAGGTAACGTTATCTCAGCAGAAGAAGTTAAAACTGTTGGTTCATTACCTTCACACGATGGTCTTGTATCTATGCTTTTATCAGTATTACAAGCTCCAGTACGCAACTTCGCTTATGCGGTTAAAGCTGTTGGAGAACAAAAAGAAGAAAGCGCTGAATAATTGCGCATAAAATTTTAAAATAAATGGAGGAATAATAAAATGGCTAATCAAGAACAAATCATTGAAGCAATTAAAGAAATGTCAGTATTAGAATTAAACGATTTAGTAAAAGCAATTGAAGAAGAATTTGGTGTAACAGCAGCAGCTCCTGTAGCAGCAGCTGGTGCAGCTGGTGGCGGAGACGCTGGCGCAGAAAAAACTGAATTTGACGTTGAATTAACTTCAGCTGGATCTTCAAAAATCAAAGTTGTTAAAGCAGTTAAAGAAGCAACTGGCTTAGGCTTAAAAGACGCTAAAGAATTAGTAGACAACGCTCCTAAAGTAATCAAAGAAGCTGTTGCTAAAGAAGATGCTGAAAAACTTAAAGAACAATTAGAAGAAGTTGGAGCTACTGTAGAATTAAAATAATTCTAGTATCTTAACTTAATATATAAGTAAATCATTTTAACTTAGTCACTTTAGAGTGAAAGCGTTAATGATTACTTGCATTCTTTGAGAAATTAAAACCCCGTTATTGTTGATAACGGGGTTTTAATTCATTTTCTAATCAAATAGATGAACAAATAAAGAGGTGAAATCATGAGTCACTACTATGATGAAAATCCTGAAGTACAAAGTGATGAAAAAACAATTCAATACTTTTATCATAAATCTCAGTTAAAACTAACGACAGATGCGGGCGTTTTTTCAAAAGGAAAAGTAGATTTTGGGTCTGATTTATTAGTACGAACGTTTTTAAATGAACATCCACCAGGTCCAAGTAAACGTATCATTGATGTTGGCTGTGGTTATGGTCCTATTGGTTTAATGATTGCTAAAGTGTCACCACACCATCAAATGACTATGGTGGATGTGAATCATCGAGCTTTACATTTAGCTGAAAAGAACAAAAAGCAAAATCAAATTGATAATGTCATCATTACAGAAAGTGATGGTCTGTCACAAGTTGAGAATGAATACTTTGACTTTGTATTAACAAATCCACCAATTAGAGCTGGGAAAAATGTTGTTCATCGAATCTTTGAAGAAGCATATCAAAAGCTAAAAAATCAAGGTGAACTCTATGTTGTCATTCAGAAAAAGCAAGGTATGGCTTCTGCTAAAAAGAAAATGGAAGAAATATTTAATAATGTAGAAACTGTGAACAAAAGTAAAGGGTACTATATATTGAAGAGCCAAAAAGGTTGATTTCAAAATGGTATTCTGATATAGTTATAAAATGTAAAAATTTATGTTCAACAAGTGTGTACTTTTACGCAAATTGAGCACGATAAACAAGAATAAGAGAAGAATCGAAAATGGTGTCATCAATTGTGTTGCCGTTTTCTTTTTGTCTTGTTATGTGAAATTTTATGTATAAGTTCAACACAATATTTGAGGGGTGAATCTGTTTGGCAGGTCAAGTTGTCCAATATGGAAGACATCGTAAACGTAGAAATTATGCGAGAATTTCAGAAGTATTAGAATTACCTAACTTAATAGAAATTCAAACTAAATCTTATGACTGGTTCTTAAAAGAAGGTTTATTAGAAATGTTCCGTGATATTTCACCAATTGAAGATTTCACTGGAAACCTATCTTTAGAATTTGTGGATTATAGATTAGGTGAACCAAAATATGATTTAGAAGAATCAAAAAACCGTGACGCTACTTATGCTGCACCTCTTCGTGTTAAAGTACGTCTCATTATCAAAGAAACTGGTGAAGTTAAAGAACAAGAAGTTTTCATGGGTGACTTCCCATTGATGACGGATACTGGTACGTTCGTAATTAATGGTGCAGAACGTGTTATCGTTTCACAATTAGTACGTTCACCATCAGTATATTTTAATGAAAAAATAGATAAAAATGGACGTGAAAATTACGACGCAACGATTATTCCAAACCGTGGCGCGTGGTTAGAATATGAAACAGATGCTAAAGACATCGTTTACGTTCGAATTGATAGAACACGTAAATTACCTTTAACAGTATTATTACGTGCTTTAGGATTCTCTAGTGATCAAGAAATTATCGATTTATTAGGAGATAGTGAATACTTACGTAATACGCTTGAAAAAGATAGTACTGAAAATACTGAACAAGCTTTATTAGAAATCTATGAACGTTTACGTCCTGGTGAACCACCAACAGTTGAAAACGCAAAAAGCTTATTATATTCACGTTTCTTCGACCCTAAACGCTATGATTTAGCAAGTGTTGGTCGCTATAAAACAAATAAAAAGTTACACCTAAAACATCGTTTATTTAACCAAAAATTAGCTGAACCAATCGTTGACAGCGAAACAGGTGAAATTGTTGCTGAAGAAGGAACAGTTTTAGATCGTCGTAAATTAGACGAAATTATGAATGTTTTAGAGTCAAATGCAAACAGTGAAGTGTTCGAGTTAGAAGGTAGCGTTATTGATGAACCTGTAGAAATTCAATCAATTAAAGTGTATGTTCCAAATGATGAAGAAGAACGCACTACAACAGTGATTGGTAATGCATTACCTGATTCAGAAGTGAAATGTATTACACCAGCAGATATTATTGCCTCAATGAGTTATTTCTTTAACTTATTGAATGGTATTGGTTATACAGATGATATTGACCATTTAGGTAATCGTCGTTTACGTTCAGTAGGTGAACTGTTACAAAACCAATTCCGAATTGGTTTATCTAGAATGGAACGTGTCGTTCGCGAAAGAATGTCTATTCAAGATACTGATTCAATTACACCACAACAATTAATTAATATTAGACCTGTAATTGCTTCAATTAAAGAATTCTTTGGTAGTTCTCAATTGTCTCAATTCATGGACCAAGCTAACCCATTAGCAGAGTTAACACATAAACGTCGTCTTTCTGCTTTAGGACCTGGTGGTTTAACACGTGAACGTGCACAAATGGAAGTTCGTGACGTACACTATTCTCACTATGGTCGTATGTGTCCAATTGAGACACCAGAGGGACCAAACATTGGTTTAATTAACTCATTATCTAGTTATGCACGTGTAAATGAATTTGGTTTTATCGAAACACCATATCGTAAAGTAGATATTGATACAAATTCAATTACTGATCAAATTGATTATTTAACTGCTGATGAAGAAGATAGCTATGTAGTTGCACAAGCCAATTCTCGTTTAGATGAAAATGGTCGTTTCCTAGATGATGAAGTGGTATGTCGTTTCCGTGGTAACAATACTGTTATGGCAAAAGAAAAAATGGACTACATGGATGTATCACCTAAACAAGTAGTATCAGCAGCGACAGCTTGTATCCCATTCCTTGAAAACGATGACTCTAACCGTGCGTTAATGGGTGCGAACATGCAACGTCAAGCAGTACCATTGATGAATCCTGAAGCTCCATTTGTGGGTACAGGTATGGAACATGTGGCAGCTCGTGACTCTGGTGCAGCAATTACTGCAAAACATAGAGGTCGTGTTGAACATGTTGAGTCTAATGAAATCCTAGTTCGTCGTTTAGTTGAGGAAAATGGAACTGAACATGAAGGCGAATTAGACCGTTACCCATTAGCTAAATTTAAACGTTCAAACTCTGGTACTTGTTATAACCAACGTCCAATCGTTTCTGTAGGTGACGTTGTAGAATACAATGAAATTTTAGCTGATGGTCCTTCAATGGAATTAGGAGAAATGGCATTAGGTCGTAACGTCGTTGTAGGTTTCATGACTTGGGACGGATATAACTATGAGGATGCCGTTATCATGAGTGAACGATTAGTTAAAGACGATGTATATACTTCAATTCATATTGAAGAATACGAATCTGAAGCACGTGATACTAAATTAGGACCTGAAGAAATTACACGTGATATTCCTAACGTTTCTGAAAATGCACTTAAAAACTTAGACGATCGTGGTATTATATACGTCGGTGCAGAAGTTAAAGATGGAGATATCTTAGTTGGTAAAGTAACGCCAAAAGGTGTCACAGAATTAACTGCAGAAGAACGATTATTACACGCTATCTTTGGTGAAAAAGCAAGAGAAGTTCGCGATACTTCATTACGTGTGCCACATGGTGCAGGTGGTATCGTTCTAGACGTTAAAGTATTTAATCGTGAAGAAGGCGATGATACTTTATCACCAGGTGTGAACCAACTTGTTCGTGTATATATCGTTCAAAAACGTAAAATCCATGTTGGGGATAAAATGTGTGGTCGTCATGGTAACAAAGGGGTTATCTCTAAGATTGTTCCTGAAGAAGATATGCCTTACTTACCAGATGGACGTCCAATCGATATCATGTTAAACCCACTAGGTGTACCATCACGTATGAACATTGGACAAGTTTTAGAGTTACATTTAGGTATGGCTGCTAAAAACTTAGGTATTCATGTTGCTTCTCCAGTATTCGATGGTGCAAACGACGATGATGTATGGTCTACAATCGAAGAGGCTGGTATGGCACGTGATGGTAAAACAGTATTATATGATGGACGTACTGGTGAACCATTCGATAATCGTATTTCTGTTGGAGTAATGTATATGCTTAAACTTGCTCACATGGTTGACGATAAATTGCATGCGCGTTCAACTGGACCTTACTCACTTGTTACACAACAACCACTTGGCGGTAAAGCACAATTCGGTGGACAACGTTTCGGTGAGATGGAGGTATGGGCACTTGAAGCTTATGGTGCAGCATACACATTACAAGAAATCTTAACTTATAAATCTGACGATACTGTAGGTCGTGTTAAAACATACGAATCTATCGTTAAAGGTGAAAACATTTCAAGACCAAGTGTTCCTGAATCATTCCGAGTATTGATGAAAGAATTACAAAGTTTAGGTTTAGATGTAAAAGTTATGGATGAACATGATAATGAAATCGAAATGGCCGATGTTGATGATGAAGATGCAACTGAGCGCAAAGTAGATTTACAACAAAAAGATGTTCCAGAAACTCAAAAAGAAACTAACGAATAATAAAATTATAAATTTAAGATGAATAAACATGAGTTGCGTAATTTTAATCTCATCAAGATTTAGATTGCGCACTGATGTGCATCTTATGTATGTGATGTCAGTTTCAGTAAATGTAAATCAATCAAATAGCACAGCTAATCTAAATTGAAGGAGGTAGGCTCCTTGATTGATGTAAATAATTTCCATTATATGAAAATCGGTTTAGCCTCACCTGAAAAAATCCGTTCTTGGTCATATGGTGAAGTGAAAAAACCAGAAACAATTAACTATCGTACTTTGAAACCTGAGAAAGATGGTCTTTTCTGTGAAAGAATTTTTGGACCTACAAAAGACTGGGAGTGTAGTTGTGGTAAGTACAAACGTGTACGCTACAAAGGCATGGTTTGTGACCGTTGTGGTGTAGAAGTCACAAAATCTAAAGTTCGTCGTGAAAGAATGGGTCATATTGAATTAGCAGCACCTGTTTCTCACATTTGGTACTTTAAAGGTATCCCAAGTCGTATGGGTCTTTTATTAGATATGTCTCCAAGATCATTAGAAGAAGTTATTTATTTTGCTTCTTATGTGGTTGTAGATCCAGGTCCAACTGGATTAGAGAAAAAATCATTATTATCTGAAGCTGAATTCAGAGAATATTATGATAAATACCCAGGTCAATTTGTAGCAAAAATGGGTGCAGAAGGTATTAAAGACCTATTAGAAGAAATTGACTTAGATGAAGAATTAAAAGCATTACGTGATGAATTAGAATCAGCAACTGGACAAAGATTAACACGTGCAATTAAACGTTTAGAAGTTGTGGAATCATTTAGAAATTCTGGAAATAATCCTTCATGGATGATTTTAGATGTACTACCAATTATTCCACCAGAAATTCGTCCTATGGTTCAATTAGATGGTGGACGTTTTGCAACAAGTGATTTAAATGATTTATATCGTCGTGTTATTAACCGTAATAATCGTTTGAAACGTTTATTAGATCTTGGTGCTCCTGGTATCATCGTTCAAAACGAAAAACGTATGTTACAAGAAGCAGTAGATGCACTAATCGATAATGGTCGTCGTGGTCGTCCAGTAACTGGTCCAGGTAATAGACCATTGAAATCTTTATCACATATGTTAAAAGGTAAACAAGGTCGTTTCCGTCAAAACTTACTTGGTAAACGTGTTGACTACTCAGGTCGTTCAGTTATCGCGGTAGGACCAAACTTAAAAATGTATCAATGTGGTCTTCCAAAAGAAATGGCACTTGAATTATTTAAACCTTTCGTCATGAAAGAATTAGTTCAACGTGAAATCGCAACAAACATTAAAAATGCGAAAAGTAAAATTGAACGCATGGATGATGAAGTATGGGATGTATTAGAAGATGTCATTAAAGAACACCCAGTATTACTTAACCGTGCGCCAACGCTTCACAGATTAGGTATTCAAGCTTTCGAACCTACTTTAGTAGAAGGGCGTGCAATCCGTTTACATCCACTTGTAACAACAGCTTATAACGCTGACTTTGATGGTGACCAAATGGCGGTACACGTACCATTATCTAAAGAAGCACAAGCTGAAGCACGTATGTTAATGTTAGCGGCACAAAATATCTTGAACCCTAAAGATGGTAAACCAGTTGTTACACCATCACAAGATATGGTATTAGGTAACTATTACTTAACTTTAGAACGTAAAGATGCTGTAAATACTGGTATAATCTTTAATGATACAAATGAAGTACTTAAAGCATATGCAAATGGTTATGTTCATCTACACACTCGTATAGGTTTACATGCGCGTTCACTTAATAACCCTACATTTACAGAAGAACAAAATAATAAAATTTTAGCTACTTCTGTAGGTAAAGTGATCTTTAATGAAATCATTCCAGATTCATTTGCATATATTAATGAGCCTACTCAAGAAAACTTAGAAGATAAAACACCTGATAAATATTTTGTTGATCCAACACAATTAGGTGAAGGTGGTCTTAAAGCTTACTTCGAAGAGCAAGAACTTACTGCACCTTTCAACAAAAAATTCTTAGGTAATATTATTGCTGAAGTATTTAACAGATTTAGCATCACAGATACATCAATGATGCTTGATCGCATGAAAGACTTAGGATTCAAGTTCTCATCTAAAGCTGGTATTACAGTTGGTGTATCTGATATCGTAGTACTTCCAGATAAACAACAAATTTTAGATGAACACGAAAAATTAGTAGAACGTGTATCTAAACAATTTAATCGTGGTTTAATCACTGAAGATGAACGTTACAATGCAGTTGTTGAAATTTGGACAGATGCTAAAGATCAAATTCAAGGCGAATTAATGCAATCACTTGAAAAAACAAACCCAATCTTTATGATGAGTGACTCAGGTGCCCGTGGTAACGCATCTAACTTCACACAATTAGCCGGTATGCGTGGATTAATGGCTGCGCCATCAGGTAAAATTATTGAGTTACCAATTACTTCATCATTCCGTGAAGGTTTAACAGTATTAGAATACTTCATCTCAACTCATGGTGCGCGTAAAGGTCTTGCCGATACAGCACTTAAAACAGCCGATTCAGGTTATCTTACTCGTCGTCTTGTTGATGTTGCACAAGATGTTATCGTTCGTGAAGAAGATTGTGGTACGGACCGTGGTTTATTAGTTTCTGATATTAAAGAAGGTACAGAAATGATTGAACCATTTATCGAACGTATTGAAGGCCGTTATTCTAAAGAAACAATTCGTCATCCTGAAACGGATGAAATCATTATTCGTCCTGATGAATTAATCACACCTGAAATTGCTAAGAAAATTACAGATGCAGGTATTGAAAAAATGTATATCCGTTCAGCATTTACATGTAATACTCGTCATGGTGTATGTGAAAAATGTTACGGTAAAAACCTTGCTACAGGTGAAAAAGTTGAAGTAGGTGAAGCAGTTGGTACTATTGCCGCTCAATCAATTGGTGAGCCTGGTACTCAACTTACAATGCGTACCTTCCATACAGGTGGGGTAGCAGGAAGCGATATCACTCAAGGTCTTCCTCGTATCCAAGAGATCTTTGAAGCACGTAACCCTAAAGGTCAAGCGGTAATTACTGAAATCGAAGGTGTCGTTGAAGATATTAAATTAGCAAAAGATCGCCAACAAGAAATTGTGATTAAAGGCGCTAATGAAACAAGATCTTATCTTGCTTCAGGTACTTCAAGAATTAAAGTAGAAATCGGCCAATCAGTAGAACGTGGAGAAGTATTAACTGAAGGTTCTATTGAACCTAAGAACTTCTTAGCTGTTGCTGGTTTAAACGCGACTGAAAGCTACTTACTTAAAGAAGTGCAAAAAGTTTATCGTATGCAAGGTGTAGAAATTGATGATAAACACGTTGAAGTAATGGTTAGACAAATGTTACGTAAAGTAAGAATTATTGAAGCTGGTGACACTAAACTTCTACCAGGTTCATTAGTAGATATTCATAACTTTACTGATGCAAATAGAGAAGCGTTTAAAGAACGTAAACGCCCAGCTACTGCAAAACCAGTATTACTTGGTATTACTAAAGCATCTCTTGAAACAGAAAGCTTCTTATCTGCGGCTTCATTCCAAGAAACTACTCGTGTACTTACTGATGCTGCTATTAAAGGTAAACGCGATGACTTACTTGGACTTAAAGAGAATGTTATTATCGGTAAACTTATCCCAGCTGGTACAGGTATGAGACGTTATAGTGACGTTAAATACGATAAAGTGGGTACTCCAGTTGCTGAAGCTGACGAAGCAGAAGTGACTGAGTAATTAATGTGAAAGTAACTTGGAACTTTAATTTGTTCCAAGTTCTTTTCTTTTAATATTTACAGAAAATGATAAAAAATGTTGACTAATTATTATATAAAGTGTTATTATTGTAAAGGTTGATGCAAGCAGAACTTTGGAGGATATTTAATGTCTAATGAAAAAGTTGCACGCTTTAACAAACAACATTTTGTAGTTGGTCTTAAACAAACGTTAAAAGCGTTGAAAAAAGATCAAGTTGCATCATTGATTATTGCTAAAGATGTTGAGATATACTTATTAGCTCAAGTATTTAGCCAAATCAATCATAAAAGCATACCGATTACTTATTTCGAAAGCAAATCGGCTTTAGGAAAAGCAGTAGGTATTAATGTTAATGCGACAATTGTTGCGTTATTGAATGAGAATTAGTAAGTTTTTACACTTACTAAATTTTATTTAACCTAAAAATGAACCACCTGGATGTGTGGAATTAAAAAATGAAGAGAGGAGGACATTCAATGCCAACTATTAATCAATTAGTACGTAAACCTAGACAAAGTAAATCTAAAAAATCAGATTCACCAGCGTTAAACAGAGGTTTCAATAGTAAAAAGAAACAATTTACTAACTTAAACTCACCTCAAAAACGTGGTGTTTGTACTCGTGTAGGTACAATGACACCTAAAAAACCTAACTCAGCGTTACGTAAATACGCTCGTGTGCGTTTATCAAACAACATTGAAATCAACGCATACATTCCTGGTATCGGCCATAACTTACAAGAACACAGTGTTGTACTTGTACGTGGTGGACGTGTAAAAGACTTACCTGGTGTGCGTTACCATATTGTACGTGGTGCACTTGATACTTCAGGTGTAGATGGACGTAGACAAGGACGTTCATTATACGGAACTAAAAAACCTAAAAATTAAGTTTAAGATTGTGTAAATTTTACTATCAATTTTTAAGAATATATTATAATAGGAAGGGAGGACTTTATAATGCCTCGTAAAGGATCAGTACCTAAAAGAGACGTATTACCAGATCCAATTCATAACTCTAAGTTAGTTACAAAATTAATTAACAAAATTATGTTAGATGGTAAACGCGGAACAGCACAAAGAATTCTTTATTCTGCATTTGACCTTGTAGAACAACGCAGTGGTCGTGATGCTTTAGAAGTATTCGAAGAAGCTATTAACAACATTATGCCAGTATTAGAAGTAAAAGCGCGTCGTGTAGGTGGTTCAAACTACCAAGTACCTGTTGAGGTGCGCCCAGAACGTCGTACAACTTTAGGATTACGTTGGTTAGTAAACTACGCTCGTCTTCGTGGTGAAAAAACTATGGAAGATCGTTTAGCTAACGAAATCTTAGATGCTGCTAACAATACAGGTGGTGCAGTCAAAAAACGTGAGGACACTCACAAAATGGCTGAAGCGAACAAAGCATTCGCTCACTATCGTTGGTAAGATTGAAGCTTTAACCCTGAGTGTGTTCCGTCATATTGGTTTACCAAGTAAAATGGTTCATGCTTAGGGCATCGCCATATTCTATAGTACTTATTCAGTAATAACTGGAAGGAGAAAAACAATGGCTAGAGAATTTTCTTTGAAAAACACTCGTAACATCGGTATCATGGCTCACATCGATGCTGGTAAAACTACAACGACTGAACGTATTCTTTATTATACAGGTCGTATCCACAAAATTGGTGAAACACATGAAGGTGCTTCACAAATGGACTGGATGGAACAAGAACAAGATCGTGGTATTACAATCACATCAGCTGCAACAACAGCTTCTTGGAAAGACCACCGTGTTAACATTATCGATACACCAGGACACGTAGACTTCACTGTAGAAGTTGAACGTTCATTACGTGTACTTGACGGTGCGGTTACTGTACTTGATGCTCAATCAGGTGTAGAACCTCAAACTGAAACTGTTTGGCGTCAAGCTACTACTTATGGTGTTCCTCGTATTGTATTCGTTAACAAAATGGATAAACTTGGTGCAAACTTTGAGTATTCAGTAAGTACATTACATGATCGCTTACAAGCAAATGCAGCACCTATCCAATTACCAATTGGTGCCGAAGATGAATTTGAAGCAATCATTGACTTAGTTGAAATGAAATGTTTCAAATATACAAATGACTTAGGTACAGAAATTGAAGAAATTGAAATTCCTGAAGATCACAAAGAAAGAGCAGAAGAAGCTCGTTCTAACTTAATCGAAGCAGTTGCAGAAACTAGCGACGAATTAATGGAAAAATATCTTGGTGACGAAGAAATTTCAGTAGCTGAATTAAAAAATGCTATCCGTCAAGCAACTACTGACGTAGAATTCTACCCAGTACTTTGTGGTACAGCATTCAAAAACAAAGGTGTTCAATTAATGCTTAATGCAGTAATTGATTACTTACCATCACCATTAGATGTTAAACCTATCGTAGGTCATCGTGCTGAAAATCCTGATGAAGAAGTCATTGCAAAAGCTGACGATAATGCTGAATTCGCAGCGTTAGCTTTCAAAGTTATGACTGACCCTTATGTTGGTAAATTAACTTTCTTCCGTGTATATTCAGGTACGTTAACATCTGGTTCATACGTTAAAAACTCAACAAAAGATAAACGTGAACGTGTAGGTCGTTTATTACAAATGCATGCGAACTCTCGTCAAGAAATTGACACTGTTTACTCAGGAGATATCGCTGCAGCTGTAGGTCTTAAAGAAACAGGTACTGGTGACACTTTATGTGGTGAGAAAAATGACATTATCTTGGAATCAATGGAATTCCCAGAACCAGTTATTCACTTATCAGTAGAACCTAAGTCTAAAGCTGACCAAGATAAAATGACTCAAGCTTTAGTTAAATTACAAGAAGAAGACCCTACTTTCCATGCACATACTGACGAAGAAACTGGACAAGTTATCATCGGTGGTATGGGTGAGTTACACTTAGATATCTTAGTAGACCGTATGAAAAAAGAATTCAACGTTGAATGTAACGTAGGTGCACCAATGGTTTCATATCGTGAAACATTTAAACAATCTGCTCAAGTTCAGGGTAAATTCTCTCGTCAATCAGGTGGTCGTGGACAATATGGTGATGTTCATATTGAATTCACTCCAAATGAAACTGGCGCAGGTTTCGAATTCGAAAACGCTATCGTTGGTGGTGTAGTTCCTCGTGAATACATTCCATCAGTTGAAGCTGGTCTTAAAGATGCTATGGAAAACGGTGTATTAGCTGGTTATCCATTAATTGATGTTAAAGCTAAATTATTTGATGGTTCATACCATGATGTCGATTCATCAGAAATGGCCTTCAAAATTGCTGCATCATTAGCACTTAAAGAAGCTGCTAAGAAATGTGATCCAGTTATCTTAGAACCAATGATGAAAGTTACAATCGAAATGCCTGAAGAATACATGGGCGATATCATGGGTGACGTAACAGCTCGTCGTGGACGTGTTGATGGTATGGAACCACGTGGTAACGCACAAGTTGTTAACGCTTATGTACCACTTTCAGAAATGTTTGGTTACGCAACTTCATTACGTTCTAACACTCAAGGTCGCGGTACTTACACTATGTACTTTGACCATTATGCAGAAGTTCCAAAATCAATTGCTGAAGAAATCATCAAAAAAAATAAAGGTGAATAATATAACTTGTTTTAACTAGTAAATCTAGGTAAAATACAGCTTGAGCTTATTAATTAAGCATTCATCTTTATGAATTGATTTTTTATCCAAAATGCATTATAAAAGAACTATGAATTCTTTTTAGAACAATCATTATGTCTCATGATAGTGAGTAACTATCATGAGAGATAATATTGAAATAACTTTAACTAGAATAGGAGAGATTTAATAATGGCAAAAGAAAAATTTGATCGCTCAAAAGAACATGCCAATATTGGTACTATCGGTCACGTTGACCATGGTAAAACTACTTTAACAGCTGCTATCGCAACTGTATTAGCTAAAAATGGTGACACTGTAGCACAATCATATGACATGATTGACAACGCTCCAGAAGAAAAAGAACGTGGTATTACAATCAATACTGCACACATCGAATATCAAACTGACAAACGTCACTATGCTCACGTTGACTGCCCAGGACACGCTGACTATGTTAAAAACATGATCACTGGTGCTGCTCAAATGGACGGTGGTATCTTAGTAGTATCTGCTGCTGACGGTCCAATGCCACAAACTCGTGAACACATTCTTTTATCACGTAACGTTGGTGTACCAGCATTAGTAGTATTCTTAAACAAAGTTGACATGGTTGACGATGAAGAATTATTAGAATTAGTTGAAATGGAAGTACGTGACTTATTATCTGAATACGACTTCCCAGGTGACGACGTACCTGTAATCGCTGGTTCAGCTTTAAAAGCTTTAGAAGGCGATGCTCAATACGAAGAAAAAATCTTAGAATTAATGCAAGCAGTTGATGATTACATTCCAACTCCAGAACGTGACTCTGATAAACCATTCATGATGCCAGTTGAGGACGTATTCTCAATCACTGGTCGTGGTACTGTTGCTACAGGTCGTGTTGAACGTGGTCAAATCAAAGTTGGTGAAGAAGTTGAAATTATTGGTATCAAAGAAACTTCTAAAACAACTGTTACTGGTGTAGAAATGTTCCGTAAATTATTAGACTACGCTGAAGCTGGTGACAACATCGGTGCTTTATTACGTGGTGTTGCTCGTGAAGATGTACAACGTGGTCAAGTATTAGCTGCTCCAGGTTCAATTACACCTCACACAAAATTCAAAGCAGACGTATACGTTTTATCAAAAGATGAAGGTGGACGTCATACTCCATTCTTCACTAACTATCGTCCACAATTCTATTTCCGTACTACTGACGTGACTGGTGTTGTTAACTTACCAGAAGGTACTGAAATGGTAATGCCTGGCGACAACGTTGAAATGACAGTAGAATTAATCGCTCCTATCGCGATTGAAGACGGTACTCGTTTCTCAATCCGTGAAGGTGGACGTACTGTAGGATCAGGCGTTGTAACTGAAATCTTCGAATAATTTATTATTTGATATAGAAGACTCCCTTATTGGGAGTCTTTTTTTATTTGAAAATAAGACTTAAGTTCACTGTACTTTTATTTAGTAAAAAATATTAATAAAACAGCCCATAGATAAATACTATCTATGAGCTGTTTCAATCGTTTATATTCTAAGGTTTACGATACATATTTAACAAAGAATTAAAAAACGCTTTCAAGTTCTAAGATTTTAAGAAATTCACTTGCAGCATATTTAAATGCTGCTTCAACAATATCAAAATGCGGATTGTGATGTGGGGCTGTAATACCCTTATCAGCATTGCCACATCCAGTTAAGAAAAATGCGCCAGGTCGGACTTTTAGATAGTGTGAAAAGTCTTCACCAATCATCATCAATTCTGATTTATTAAAACGTAAATGTAAATCATTTGCCGCTTGTTTAACTGTTTCATAAGCTTCTTCATGATTATGAACTGGTAAATACCCTCTAATATACTCCATGTCATAAGTGACATCATTCGCTAATGCAAGACCTTGTAATAACTTATCCATTTTCTCTTGAATATGAGCTTGTAGTTCTGTATCAAATGTACGTACCGTCCCTTTGCAAAATGCCGAATCTGGAATAACACTATCAGAAGAACCTGCTTGTACCATACCAAAGGTTAATACTGCTTCTTTTACAGGATCGATGGTACGAGAAATGATTTTTTGAGCACTTAGTATAAACTCAGCCATAATTACAATTGGATCAATTGTTTCATGAGGTTTAGCACCATGTCCTCCTTTACCTTTAATGGTAATCGAGAATTCATCTGGAGAAGCCATGATTGCACCTGGTCTTGAATAAATTGTACCAGTGGGATAACCACTCCAAAGATGAGTACCATAAATTTTATCAACATCGTTTAAACAGCCATCATCAATCATTTCTTGAGAGCCACCTGGCATAATCTCTTCACCATATTGAAAAATAAATACAACATTTCCTTTTAATAAGTGGCGATGTTCATGAACAATTTCAGCAACACCTAATAAAATAGCAGTATGACCATCGTGACCACATGCATGCATAAAACCATCGTTTTTAGATTTATATGGAACGTCGTTTAATTCTTGGACTGGTAATGCATCGAAGTCTGCACGAAATGCAATAGTTGGACCATTTTCTTTCCCTTTAAAAGTTGCCTTGATACCATTTCGTCCTACAGGTGACACAATCTCACAGTCTAAATGACTTAACTGATTGAGAATGTAGTTATGTGTCCACGTTTCTTCAAAAGAAGGCTCTGGATATTGATGCATATAACGACGCATTTGAATCATTCTATTTTCTTTTTCACTGGCTAATTGAAACCAATCAAACACATTGACCACTTCTTCCTAATTATTATGAACTTTAGTATAACAAATTCTACTAAAACTCAGTAGTCACTCATTGTAATTTTATTAAAAGACACACTATCAAATATTAAATGAATTATCTTATAACATAAAATGATTATGATGATAATAAATTATGATGAATCAATAACAAAAGAGAAATGATGAGGCACATGGTTCAGTTGTGATAGATAAAGGCGCAGAAATAGTAAAACATTTAGGCTTACAAGACAAAATTGATTTCCAAAGCGGTACATTATTTAAAGCTATCGATGTCGTAGGTGATGATGTCGCACGCACTAAAAAATGTTAGATCAAGCATTTAAAGTATTAAAAGTTAGAAAAGGGTTAAATATTATTAAATAAACATTTAATTAATTTGAGTAATCTATTAGTTTTAATGTATAAATGGATTGTTTTTCATTTTTAGTGGTACACTAATTGTAAAAAAGAGGTGTATACATGCTTGAATTAAGAAAACTAGAGTATAAAGATAAAGAAAATTTAATTCGATATTTACAATATTGGTATGATAACAATGAGAAAATTATTCCATCTAATATTGATGTCGCACATTATCAATCTTTTGAACAAATGGTAGAACAATTGCATCATCCACCCGTAAATATGAATACCGTTCCTTCTACAACATTATTTTATTTTAAAAATGATGATATTGTTGGTGCAGTAAATATTCGTCATGAACTTAATGATAAATTAAAAAATATCGGAGGACATGTAGGCTATGGCGTCGCCAAACCATACAGAGGAAATGGTTATGCTTCAAGCATGTTAGAAGAAGCACTAAATAGACTAAATAAAATGGGGATACATAAAGTATTAATGACATGTAATCCTTATAATTATGCTTCACAAAAAGTAATAAAAAAACATGGAGGATATGAAATTAATTCGTATATTAAAAAAAACGGTCAGCCAGTAAGTCGATTTGAAATTCTAAATGATGGAAGGTGAAACTGTGAAAGATTTAAAAGTCGTATATGCACTCATACAAAATCAAGAAAGAAAAGTATTACTTGTTAATAATACAGATGGCGGGGGGTGGTCATTACCAGGAGGAAAGGTAGAAAAGGGAGAAACACTAGTTGAAGCTTTGAAACGTGAAGTAATGGAAGAAACAGGTCTTAATGCTAAGATTGGAGATATCGTAAGTATTAATGAAGGTAAATCCACTCAAATGAATGTACACACATTATTTATTATGTTTAAAGCTACAATTCCAAATGAAGTAATAGATATACAAATGAAAGATGAAATTTCAGAAACAAAATGGATGACCATCGAAGAAGCAGACCAAAAACTTACATATTATAATCACAGTTTAAAAGTATTTTTAGATAATAAAGCTACCTATTATAATGAAGGTGTTATAGATTGAAAAACAGGTATTACAACAATCATTTATAGTAAGATATAAAAAAATCACTTTTCTCATAAGAAAAGTGATGGGTGTCAAAAGTTTATAAATAGTTTCATATTGTTATGAAATCGCAAGGCACTTTACTATGTAAACTGTACCTTTTATTTACAATATAAAGATATCATCAATTGTATATCATCACAATAATAAGTTAATAAAATCTATAAAAAATATTAATATTCAATTGATTAGAATATATAATAATTAAAATGGATGATTGCTACTTCTAATCTATTGTTTAACAATATCCAAACAGTGGAGGTCTATGAAATGCTCGTTTTAAATGAACAGGATCAACAAAACTTATTAGATATGAAAGAAGTGATTGAAGAAGTCGGTCACGCGTTACAGGCGTTTTCAGAAGGAAAAACGGAAACGCCATTACGTTATGTATTACCTTTTAATAAAGAAAATAGATATTTAGTGATGCCAGCTTTATCAGACGAATTAAATATTGTCGGTATTAAAACAGTCACTTTCGCCCCTAATAATCCTAAACTAGATAAAAAAACAATTACTGGATCCGTATTGCTAAGTGATTATGATACAGGAGAAACCCTTGCTGTACTTGATGGTAGCTATTTAACTAAGATTCGTACTGGTGCCATTTCTGGTGTAGCTACAAAATATTTAGCGCGTGAAGATGCAAAAACATTGTGTGTGATTGGCGCTGGAGATCAAGCTGAGGGGCTCATTGCAGCGATATTAGCAGTGAGAGATATTGAAATGCTTCATATCTCGAGTCGTACAAGAACTAAAGCTGAAAAATTGGCTGAATTTGTGAAACAAACGTATCACGTGTCAACAAAAGTCTTCGATGAAGCGGATCAAGCCATGGAAAACGCAGATATTGTTGCGACAGCTACAAATTCAAATAAACCGGTATTTTCTCATTCATTACATCCCGGTGTTCATTTAAATGCAGTGGGTTCATTTAAACCTGAAATGCAAGAACTACCTTCAGAAACGATGTTGATTGCTAATAAAATAGTTGTTGAATCTACAGAAGCAGCAATGGAAGAAACAGGTGATTTAAAAGTACCATTAGAAGAAGGTATCATTACTGAGCAATCACTACATGGTGAACTAGGAGATATTGTAAGTGGAAAAATATCTGGACGTGATGAAGAAGAAGAAGTAACAGTATTTAAATCAGTAGGTTTAGCTATTGTAGATATAGTGGTGGCACAATACTTTTATAAAAAAGCTCAACAAATTAATTAACCATATACTATATAAAAAAATAGATACCGTATCAGTGATAACGTAGCCATGGCTGATACGGTATTTTATTGTATAAAGAAAATCAATAAGAGTGATACAAAATATTTCTTCATATTCGCCTCCTTTTAAAAATAATTAACAAGTTTATAGTAGCCTATAGGCATTGAGATATAAGAAGGAAAAAAATAATTTACGATAATTTTAAAAATGATTAACAAACAAAACGTAAGTTAAATCAAATAATTTATTAGAAGAATAAAATTATCACTTTAACGTATAATCTAATGATATATGTAAGCATTTTTATAACATAGTGAATCTAGGAATATGGGGAGTTCTAAAAAAACACTATTAGGATATATAAGACAAAGGGAGAAATGACAATGAAGAGAATTGTAATTACAGGAGCACTAGGACAAATAGGAACTGAATTGGTACTAAAATGTAGACAATTATATGGGAAAAATAATGTATTAGCCACTGATATTAGAGAGCCAGAACCACATTCATTGATTAGTGAC
Organism: Staphylococcus sp. FSL W8-1270; assembly: GCF_038007165.1. Taxonomy (NCBI): domain Bacteria; kingdom Bacillati; phylum Bacillota; class Bacilli; order Caryophanales; family Staphylococcaceae; genus Staphylococcus; species Staphylococcus sp. FSL W8-1270. The sequence continues at coordinate 2,058,469 of NZ_JBBOWQ010000001.1, read as the reverse complement.
AGCCCATTTGAATTACTTGATGTAACAGATCGTGACGCAATGATGGGTGTAGTAGAAGACTTTAGAGCAGATACACTTATGCATATGGCTGCATTACTTTCTGCAACAGCTGAAAAAAATCCGTTGCAGGCTTGGGATTTAAATATGGATGGGTTAATAAATGCTTTAGAAACTGCAAGAATGTATGACTTACATTTCTTTATGCCAAGTTCAATTGGGGCATTTGGTGCGTCTACACCTAAGAAAAACACACCTCAAAATACGATTCAACAACCGACAACAATGTACGGAATAAATAAAGTTGCAGGTGAATTATTATGCCAATATTACTTTAAAAAATTTGGCGTCGACACACGTAGTGTAAGATTTCCAGGGCTCATTTCACATGCCAAAAAGCCAGGCGGAGGTACTACAGATTACGCAGTAGAAATATATTTCGAAGCGGTTAGACATGGTCACTACACGAGCTATATCGCTAAAAATACGTATATGGATATGATGTATATGGATGATGCCATTGATGCGATTATTCAACTTATGGAAGCGGATAGTAAGAAACTTGTAACACGCAATGGTTATAATTTAAGCGCAATGAGTCTTGAACCTGAGATGATTAAGAAAGAAATTCAGAAATATATTCCAGAATTCACCTTAGATTATGATGTCGATCCAGTAAGACAAACGATTGCAGATACATGGCCAGATAATATTGATACCAGTTATTCTCGAAAAGAATGGGGCTTTAATCCAAAGTATCATTTGGCTAAAATGACAGAAACAATGATACGAACGATTAAAGAAAAGACATAAGTTCATAATTAAAAAGGTGTCTTTGGAATTTGACTCTCTTTTAAAGAATAAAAAAAGAAAAGGGTTTCATTTTTTATTTTGTTTGAATTTTTAGAAAATTTATTGAATAGACTATCTGAGATTGCTATAATTTATATTAAATCTTATTCATGAAATATATTAGGAGGCTTCAACATGTCAGAAAAAGTTAAATTTGAACAACGTGACACACTTAAAGAAAAACCAGAAGGAAATCTTGGATTTGGGCAATATTTTACTGACTATATGTTAAGTGTAGATTATGATGAAGAAAAAGGCGGTTGGCAAGAATTAAAAATTGTTCCTTATGCACCGTTTGAAATTTCTCCAGCAGCACAAAGTTTACACTATGGTCAAGCTGTATTTGAAGGTTTAAAAGCATATAAACATAATGGTGAGGTCGTATTATTCCGTCCAGATCAAAACTTCAAACGTATCAATGATTCATTAGCGCGTTTAGAAATGCCTAAAGTAGATGAAGAATTATTATTAGATGGTTTGAAACAACTTGTCGATATCGAACGTGATTGGGTACCAGAAGGCGAAGGTCAATCTTTATATATTCGTCCATTCGTATTCGCTACAGAAGGTATTTTAGGTGTTCGTGCTTCTAAAAAATATAAATTATTAATTATCTTATCTCCATCAGGTGCTTACTACGGCGGTGATACATTAAAATCAACAAAAATTTATGTTGAAGATGAATATGTACGTGCAGTTCGTGGGGGGGTAGGATTTGCTAAAGTAGCAGGTAACTATGCAGCAAGTTTATTAGCACAAACGAATGCGAATAACTTAGGATATGATCAGGTATTATGGTTGGACGGCGTTGAACAAAAATATGTTGAAGAAGTAGGTAGTATGAACATTTTCTTCGTTGAAAATGGCAAATTAGTAACACCTGCGTTAAATGGTAGTATTTTACCTGGTATTACACGTAAATCAATTATCGAATTAGCAAAAGAATTAGGCTATGAAGTCGAAGAACGTAAAGTATCTATTGATGAATTATTCGAAGCTTACGATAAAGGTGAATTAACAGAAGTATTTGGTTCTGGTACGGCAGCAGTCATCTCTCCAGTAGGTACATTAAAATATGAAGATAGAGAAATTGTGATTAATAATAACGAACCTGGAGAAATCACTAAAAAATTATATGACACATACACTGGCATCCAAAGTGGTAAATTAGAAGATAAACATGGCTGGAGAGTCATTGTGCCGGAATATAAATAACTTGTAAAAACAAGCTAGAAACGTTGTAACTATGCGATTTCTAGCTTGTTGTTTTTTTAGTAATTATAAATTGAATACGTTTTGAATACGTTATTGTTAAAAACTAATATAATTAGCAAACTTCTCAGCAACTTTTTCACGTTGTTTTTCGGTAATATGAGCATAAACATCCATTGTTGTATTAATATCACCATGTCCGAGTCTATCTTGCACTTCTTGAATAGATAAGCCCGCTTCAAATAGTAATGAACAATGAGTATGTCTAAAACCATGAATTTTAATTTTTTTAAAGTTATATTTTTTACATATTTTATCCATTGCTTTATTGGGGTGCTGCACTTGTAGACGTTTATTTGTTCGTAAATTTGTAAATAAGCATTGTGATTTATTACTTGTGTTATGTCCATGCATTAAACAAAGTTTACGTTGTTCTACACGCCAATTTTTTAATATTGAAAGCGTACGATCATCAATGCTTATAACTCTTATAGATGAATGAGTTTTAGGAGGTTGTATAATCTCTTTACTGTTAAGTCCAATAGTAACAGTTTTATCTATACTGATTGTTTTATTTTTAAAGTTTATATCTTCCCAAGTTAAAGCCATTAATTCCCCTCTACGCATACCAGTAAATCCTAAAAGTCGAAACATAGCATAATACATTAAATCGTCTTTAATAAGTTCTAGAAATTGTTTTAATTCATCACTAGAATAATAGGTTAAATGCTCATTGCTTTTATTTCTTGTTCTTTTCGGTAATTTAGTATATTTAAATGGATTCTCATGTATTATTTTTAACATAACAGCATATTCAAATACATTCGCAGCGTATACCTTAATATTTCTAAAATCCTTATAATTTTCTATCCAGTAGTTTATAACTTTTTGACAATAAGGTGTAGTGATACTTTGAATAGGCATATTATCAAATTCTTTAAGTATTTTTATTTTAAACATATTACTAACTCTAACAAATGTACTTTCTCTAACGGTGCATTTATATTGCTCTATCCATAACTCATATACTTGCTTAAAAGTCGTGATATCAGTATTTAGAAATCCCTTACTTTGTATTTCTGTTTGCAGCTTAGCTTCTGCAATTTTGGCCTCTCTTTCAGTTTTAAAGCCACGTCTTGTTGTTCGCTTCTGCTTACGAGTAATTGGATCAACACCGAGATATGCAACAAACATATACGCCGTTGAGCCGTCTTTCTTTTTATATTTCTTAATCATTGTAAATCAATCCTTTCTACTTGCCCGCATGCGTTTGATTGGATTGAACACACCTTTGAGAGTGGTTACTCATTGGTGCGGTAATAGTATTAATATTACTATAAGTGAATTTGTAGTAGGGTAGGCGAGCTACCCTGAAATTAAAGATTGCTAAATTTTCTTTTTATTTTTCTTTTATCGTCAAACGGTAATACTTCAACATTATACCGTGATAGCATAGTTGCTACTGAATCACTTATTTCATCTTCATTTTCCGTAATAATGTTTAATCTTGCATTAGAATCGTACATTTTACTTCTATATTCTTCAACATCTTCCCAATCGAAAAGGAGATTTTTTGCACTATTTTTATTAATCTGTTTAATGGTTTTTACATATTCTGTGGTTTTACCTGGAAAAACTGCCTCAAAGTTATGAGTGAGCTTTGATTTACCTTCAACTTTAAACTCAATGAAGACGTTTGGATAAGTCTCACGATTTTTTAAAAAATATTGTATCACTTCATCTCTGAATAGAGATTTTATATTATCTTTCTTTAAAATAGCTAAATTGCTTATCTCCGAAATAGCTAAAACATAATCATGTATGGCTTGAGGTAGTTTTTTTCTGTCAATATATTGTTGTATTTTTTTATTTTCCAGAACTAAATTGTTACTTTCGATTATATTTTTAAGGAACTGATACTTTTTTTGTTTTTTATGACTAGTTAAATCTATGCCTAATTGCTCCAAATTCCATAATGTCTCACCATAATCTGTCAATAGATAATTATCAATGTTATTAGAGATGTTAACTGAAATCGAATCACCAAAATAATCTACAATTGGTGAATAGAATTCAATACTTTCATTTTCTAAAGGTACGAATTTAGATTCTTTTTTTAAATAGTTAAAGTAATCTTCGCTAATAGATTTAATTTCATTGTCATTCATAGTATCACCACCCTAATTGAAATTTAGTTTCGATATAAATTTTATCATTATGATTAGTATTAGTATATCGTAAAACGGAGAATAATTGTTTTACGAAATCTGAACTATCTTCAAAAATTTTATAAGGTAATGGGTAGGCTACCATATGTGTTGATAAGTCATTTTTATTTTTATATTCTTTTTCAGAAAAAATATTAATTCTATTTCCTCTGACTATATCGTTGTTTGAATTTTTGTGAAAACCATCATTTAAATTGATCCTTAACAAACATGTATTATATTGAGTTTCTCTAAAATTCAAAGTAGCTTTCCCTGGTCTTATAAAATAATTTAAAATAAATTTTGTAGGTACTTTTGGAGAAGTAATATTTATTTCGCCTTTGCAGTTTTCTTCTAATTTTATATTGTATCGTTCCAATATTTCTTTACTTAAAAATAATAAATCATTTGCCTCTTTATCTGTTAATTTTAACTCCATCTCTCAACCTCCTTTAATTAATTACTCATCATCTTCTAATAAATTTGTTACATTAACCGTTATTTCTTTTGTAGTAGGGTTAATGCTTACATCCTCTCCATATCCTAATGATTTTACTTGAATAGTATCGTTTACTAATTTTAATGCTATTTCAACATGTTGATAATCTTGCAAAATTAACAAAGTATCTTCATTTGTCACAACATCATGTGATCCTTTTCCGTTAATAGTAACTTTCCAATCATTGAAGTACATTCTATCTTTCTCCTTTAATTAAATTTAAATATAAACGACTATGTAATGCTATATTAATGTGTAAATAGTATGTATGAACTCGTAAGTAGGAGTGGAAAGATTATCTTAATTTGTCGATATTATCGATAGCATTGTACAATTCATTTTCTATTTTAGCTACTAAATCATGGTTAGCATTTTTAGAAATTAACAATTTAATATTTTTAGAAGTAAAATTCCTTAATTCAGTATCTATGAAATTAAAGACTTCGTTATCATTTTCAAAATTGTAACCAATGGTGATATTTTCATCTATAATCAAGTCATTTAATGTATTCAAAATATCTTGTTTAGTTGAAAAATTAAGTAAACCATTATAATTTTCTTGTTGTTTATCAGTAATTAAAGTGGCTTTTTCAATAATTTCATTTTTAACTTTAGGAGAGTATAAAATTTTGTAATTATCGTTTTCGTTCACTCTTTTTTCAAGAGAATTTACAATCTCTGTCACTCTTTCTTTAGTTGAATATTTAAAAATGTCTAATGGAACATTAAAAATATTACTTATATTAATTAGATAATCATCTTTAGGATAATTTCTACCATTTTCCCAATTACTTAAAGCTGATACAGTGGTTTCTATTTTTTTACTAAAGTCTTTTTGACTAAGTTTTTTACCAATTCTAATAAGTTTAATAGTTTGGCCTACTTCTTTTGCACTTTTCATTTCAATAAATTCTCCTTTCATAAAAATATTATAAACTAATTACAGAAATTACACAAAAAAACTTGCATTTTATAAAAGTATTTTGTATTATTGAATTACAGCAATTACAGAAAGGAGTGTTTAAATGGAAAACAAAGTAAAAGGATATCGTTGCAGCTTAGGACTAACTCAAAAGAAAATGGCTGACATTCTTGGTATGTCAACTAATTCCTATGCTTCTAAGGAAAATGGCAAATCGGACTTTAAAGTGAAAGAGATAAATAAGTTTATTAATTTTATGAAAAAAAATAATATTATTGTTGATAAGGAAATTTTTTACAGTAAAAGTACAGAAATTACAGTTTAGGAGGCTTAAACATGGCAGAACAGCAACCGATACTAAGTGAATCCGCTTCTTTAGAATTAGCAAATGGTATCTTAAAACTTGCTGAACAGATAGCGCAGCGAAAGATAGAGCAACAACAGAAGAGATGGGCTACACAAACAGAATTAAGAAAGTTATACAGATGTACACATAGTGATATTACTGAGTGGGAACGTTTAGGACTTACTAAACGAAAGCAAGGGCGCAGTTATTATTATGATCTCAAAGAAGTTGAAGAATTTTTACTATCACAGAAAAAATAAATTATCTAAGTCCCGCATGTTAGTAATTTGTGATTGAACGATAGTATTAATTCAATTTTAAGGTGGTGTTTAAATTGATTAGATTTCTGAATGAACTCGCTTATATCTGTGTAATTACTATATTTCTAAATATGTATTCTGAATTACATTATGCGTTAGTGTTTTTCTTATTTGGAAGTATGATTGCAGCACTTAAATTTGATATTCGAGATGAAGAACATTCATATCTCTATAAAGCATATAGAGAGCATTTACAAGACAGTAAAAGAATTTAAGTAGAAAGTATCTAACAAAATAAATCGCTTCAATATGGAGCAATAGGAGGAACAAAATAATGAAATTATTTAAAAAGAAATACGATCATAAAAAAGTAAACAAAGTGAAAGATATGATTTTATATACTTCATATTCTTTTGAAGCTAAAGCATATGAGGAAGCTATTGAATTATTGAAAGATAACAATAAACAAAAAGCTATTGAACTTATGTATGAAAGATTAATAGAAGCACAAAGAAAAGAATATGAAATGAAGTTAGAAATAGAAAAAGCGTCATCTGTTCACGCCAGCCAAAGGAGAAACAGATAACGCCAACAAAAATCATTTAAGAAATTAATAAACTACTGAAAGGATAGCATTTTATGACTAATAAAATCAAGTGTTCTAAAGGTTATGGCGTCATTACGCAAAGTGTTATGTCTAGCAAAGATATAAGTATCGAAGCTAAAGCATTGTATTGCTATTACATGGCACATGTAGGGGATAACTTTATTCCGAGTGCTACGCAAACATGCAATGATTTGATGATCAGTTACAAACGTTTTAAAACACTACGAACACAATTATTTGAAAGAGGCTTTTTGTAGATTGATAAAAATTAGCAGCAAAGGAGGGCAGAAGATTGGAACAACCGAGTTATTACGCAATATTAACAGCAAGTGTCCGTTATGATAACCGATTAACTGATAGTGAGAAAATACTTTATGCGGAAATAACAGCATTAAGTAATAAATATGGTTATTGTTCAGCAAGCAATAATTACTTTGCTAAGTTGTATGAAGTATCTAAAAGAACTATATCAACACGTATAAATAACTTAAAAAAGTTAAATTATTTGAAAATAGAACTTGAATTAAATGGTAAGGAAGTAAAGAAAAGAAAAATGTACCCCATGACGCATACTTCTATACCTATAGAAGATAATTTCCATAGGGGTGTAGAAAATATGGTGCATACACCTATAGAAGCAAACTTCCAAGAGAATATTACAAGTAATAATATTACAAGATTAAATAATACAAGTAGTAGTAGTGCAAGCACTACTAAACAACAGCCACCGTCACATTCATATAGTAATGTATTCAACTTTTACCAAGAAAATGGATTTGGAATACTTCAACCATTCGTTATTGATCAAATTAATGCATGGATAGATGACTTCAACGGTAATGAGAATATCGTTATAGAAGCATTAAAAGAAGCAGCAACAAACAATGTATGTAAGTGGAGTTATGCTAACAGTATTCTTAAAAGTTGGTATCAAGACGGTATTAAGTCTATTGACGATATAGAAGCACGTAGAAAACAACGTGAAACAAGTAAGAATAAAACGGAATCTACAAAAACATTCGATAACTCTCAATACGCTGATTTATTTTAGGAGGGAAGATGCTTGAAAAGTATTAATGATATTGATTTAAAAAGCAAAATGCGTAGTGAATTGATTGAAGAACAATATAACCTTAAATGTGATAAATGCAAAAACATATATAGTTATCATAAATTCAGAAAGTCAGACGGTACAATTCAAATAATCAGAAACGGGTGCGAGTGTGAATCCATTGAGAAAGGAAAACAAAGCAGAAGCCAACACAAAGCAAATCAAAAACGCTTGAATATTGAAAAAGTATTTAAGCAATCCATGATGAATGATGACTTATTAAAAGCTGAATTTGATAATTATAAACCAACTAATAAAAACTTATTAGAAACTAAGCAGATTCTACAAAAGTATGTAGCTAACTTTAAACCAGATAAACCAAAGTCGCTACTTTTACAGGGGAGTTATGGCATAGGCAAAAGTCATTTAGCTATGTCGGTTGTAAGAGAAGTCAAAAAGAAAGGCTATACAGCTTTATTCTTAGATGTTACTGAATTAGTGAAAGCTTATCGAAATACCTACAACAAGAATGTAGCAATGACTGAAAAAGAATTAGATCAAATGATTAGAGATGTAGATTTACTTGTGATAGATGATTACGGCACAACAGTAAATGATTATGGCAATGAAAAACTATTTTCACTCACAGACATGAGAACAGGTAAAAGCAACATCATAACAACTAATCGTGAAGCATTAGAACTTTCTAACAATGACGATAAAGCAAAAAGATTTAGTCGTTTGATGAAAAACACACAAATTATAAAAATGCATGGTACAGATTATAGATTAAAAGATTTTAAAGCATAAGTGGTAACGGGTTTTATACCCGTTCCGCTTCTCAGAAAGGAGTAACACATAGTATGGCAAGTCTAAAACAAGCGTATCAACCAGAGACAGACACCGAAGACATTGAAATGGTTAGTGATTATACGTTATTTACGCTATATAATCCAAAGTTTATTGAGAAGAAAGCAGAAAATATTAGGGAAGGTATTGAAACACTCTATGAACGTAATAAGCCACATATGGCTAGCGATAACATTACAGGAATTCTCTATTATGAAAGTGTGAATATCGAACATCTAGCTATTCAGATTATCGAAGAAAAAGAAAAGCTAGAATCTTATCTGAAAAAGAGTAATAGAAACTTATATCACTTATACGTTGTTTTAGACACCTATACAGACGAAGAACGAACACTTTTGATGAATTATATCAAACATGCAAAGGTGCGTGATAATGAGCTTGTGAGACGCTTTAAAATTGATTTATATAACTATGTCCAAGCTGAAAGAGAGAAAAGACAAGAAGAACATAATAAAAAGTCATTTAATGCGTACTTAGTGGATAAAGATGAAGTAAGAAAGAGACAACAAAAGAAAAAGATTAATAATGGTTATGGCCTAACGCTCAATCAAGAGAAAGAGCTGCGATTAATTAAAGAACATGAAGCAGAACGAAATACAGATATGGGGATATTCATTGACTTAATTCAACAGATGAACAATGATGAACTCTTATCTTATGTGTTAGATCGTCATGAGTTTAATATCGATAGTTACAATCTCAAAATATTAACTGACGCAGCACTCTATCGCTTGCCATTGAAACAAAGAAAACAAGCCTATAATCATTTAAAAGCAATAGCGAGAACATTAATAAATAATCCAATCGAAAAGAGGTTAAAACGATATGAACAATGATGAAATGAATAAATTAAGTGAAGCATTAGAATTATCAGAATCACAAAGATTAGCTTTATATAGTTATAGTGAACGCCAAGCAAAAGAAAAAGCACAATCACAAGAACAAAAGAAAGAATTAAGTAGTTTAGAAAAGCATGAGAAACGCCAACAAATCATGAGTATTAAAGACACTAACCAACGACAAGAAGAAATAGCGAAGCATGTTGAATTATTTAAATAGGAGGGCTACCCGTGAAAACATTAAAACAAATTGAAGAGCATAAAAAGAATATTGAAAGCTATCAAAAGGATATACAAGCATTAGAGCAAGAAGTAAATAACGAAAAAGAAAAGATTGATCAACTTAATAAAGACTATCAAGAATTAGTAGTAAGTGACCAAGTTGAAAAAGCTGATAAGCTATATACTAAAATTGATAAACAAGAAACGACACATAAAGCAAAAGTAAAACGTTTAAGCGTTATGAAGCAATCACTGAAACAAGTTATTATTAAAAATTGTAGCAGTATGCAAGAAGAAGCCGATAAATTAAGTGATGAATATATTGATATTTACTATGATGATTTAAAACACTATAACAAGCTCAAAGAAGAACTAAAACAAGCAGAACAGAAACTAGAAGAATATAACAATAGTTATCTACTGAAACAACGTAATTTAAGCCATTATATAGACAGATTGATACGAGAAAATAATATTCAACCAACTGAATACATGGGTACTGTCAATAGCCATAAACCATTTTATATTTAATCAATGTAGCCTACTTTTATAGTGGGCTTATTTTATAGTTTATCGAGGTATTACATGAAAAAATTAACAACCAAACAAAGACGCTTTGCAGAGGAGTATATAGAAACGGGTAATCCTTATTATTCAGCTATAAAAGTGGGATATAGTGAAGTATACGCAAGAGATAATGCTTTAAAATTATTGGAAAATATTAGTGTGAAATCCTATATACATGAGCGTTTAGAAGAAATAAAGAATGATAATATGACCGAGAAATACGGAGTTATGCGTTATTTAACAAGATTAATAAAGTAGGCGATAATTTGTTAGGAGGGATAAAATGAAGTCATTAACGTTAAAACAAAAGCAATTTGCAGATGAGTATATTCGAACTGGAAACGCCTATCAATCGGCGGTAAATGCGGGTTATAGTGTAAGTTATGCAAGAGGTAATGCGATAAAATTGTTGGAAAATGTGAGTATAAATCAATATATAGATGATAATTTAGAAATTATTCAAAAAGAAAGCATAGCAGAAGCTGATGAGATCATGCGTTACTTAACACGAGTGCTTAGAGCCGAAGAAAAAGAAGAGATACTAGTATATGTGGGCGAGGGTATGCAAGAAATCCAAACAATACAGCCTAGTGCCAAAGACAGAATAAAAGCAGCAGAATTATTAGGCAAACGTTATCGCATGTGGACTGATAAGCATGAGATAGAAGTTACTGCACCAATATTTATTGATGATGTGCCAGAAGAAGATTAAGGTAAAATTGACAAGTAAATAAAGATTAGGTTTATAAAAAGTTTAATTTAAAAGAAATATTTGGTATTATTTAATATGATAATTCGCGGTGAAATCCCGCTTTCTACTTTAACAAGTAGCTCGTTCCCGGTGAAATCCCGGTTACCAGATGTTAATTCATCTGGTCTTTTTTTTATGTAATCAAAGCTATTCCTCATAAAAAAGAGTTTAATTTGTTAGTATCTAAAGTAAAGGTTTGTTTTTCTAATTTTTTAATTTTAGCTTTTATTTGAGTTCTAAGAGCCGTTAAATAAAAATATATATGAAACTCTCTAAATGCTCTAAAAAGTATCTTAAAATTGCAAATAAGGGTATTTAAAATTTAAATAGTCCTTGTGATAAAGTTCTTCTAAAAAGGAGTGATAATTTTGAAATGGATTTTGTTTAGTATACAAATGATTTTGGCAATATTTTTGGTGTTCTTTGCTTATAAACAAATGAATCAAAACCATTTAGATTCTTGGTTTGGCATTTATGTGGTGCTTTTCATGATTTTTGTATATTGGAATGCTAAACGTTATCACAATTATTAAAGGACGCATTTATGCCGAGAAAATTTATTTATGTTGAGAAAAAGTTTTAACTAAACTTAAAGTTTGCTAAAAGGAGATAAAAAATGCTTATATTTTTATTTATTTTATTTTGTGGTCTTTTAGGTTATTTTTTGATTAATCGTTCTAAAAAAGATTAGACACGTATTTATGATGAAAAAATTTATTGTTGTTAACTAAACTTGCAGACGAATGTCGGCATAGCGTGAGCTATTAAGCCGACCATTCGACAAGTTTTGGGATTGTTAAGGGTTCCGAGGCTCAACGTCAATAAAGCAATGGAATAAAGCAATAATTTTTAGTAATGTTAATAAAAAAGGAGTATGAGATTGAAGACTATAACTAAGATTTTAGATGCTTTGACTTATATATGCGTAGGTTTATTATTTCTAAAATATGCCGTTATGTCTGCGAATATGATGTTTGATTGGCATTTGCGTTGGTATTTTTTAGAAGATATTCCACATATGGCACTTATATTATTTATCATGATGTTTGTTTTTGCAGTGCCGTCAGAAATGATTAAGGATAAGTTGAAAAAAGAAAAAAAACAGGTGTGATTTTTATGGGTTTTGAAACGAGTTAAAAACGAGTTTCTTCTTGTCTTGATACTATATAGAAATAATACAGAGTTGAAAAAGAAATGTAAATATGATGTATTAAATTTTATAATATAAAAGTAAGCGTTTTCTATTTACGTTTAGAGGCTTTTATAAGATAATAAATGCAGCTACTAAACTTACTACTCAAAATTGAGTATCCTTTAATAAACTGACTGTATCCTTTGGGTGCAGTCTTTTTATTTATAACCTGTCCAAACCTTACATTTCATACAATAACAAACGGACTTAAAAGTCCGCTTGTAAGCAGTACCTTAAAATAGGGAAGTGGTTTAACCAGCTCAAAAGTGAGTCGGTTAAATATGTCCATAATTGAACTTATTACTATTTTTTAATATCCCCAAATTTGAGGATATTAATTTATTGTTCAATCTAAATGTACTGAGTAAATATATTTTCTCAGCTCAAAAGTGAGCTCAGTAATATAAGTACATTTACTGAAACCAAATTTGGGCTAAGTGAATATATTGAAAGTTGTATTCCGCTTCTAAAAGCTGATACGTTAAGTTACCGTATCAGAAATTTAAATATAAGCTTATTAATCAATTCAATAGCTGTAGTGCATTAGAAAACCGAAATGTCGGTTCTCTAAATTAAGACGAATACAGCCGAAATGTCGGCGCTTTAGAATATAAATAGAAAACAAACATGTTGGTTATCTAATCTGAAGTACCAGTTTAGTACCTCAGAAAAGTCGTTTACAGCTTCTCTGCGTAGTCAAAATGGCAACGCAGCTATTTACTATCTAAACGACGACCTATGTATCCTAAAATAGCACCAACAACAAACAAAAATACAACGTAAACTAAGTTAATTAATTGGTTATCTGTATTAAGCATAGGTTGAATATAAAAAGTAGCAATGAGAACGATTATAGCGAATATTACGACTGCAATTAATCTATACTTCATTTTGTACACCTCAATGTTTAATAGTATCTATCACTTTATAATAATACATTATCTAATATGATCTCATGGCGCAAATGTGCGCAGTGAATTTCATATTCCAAATCTGGACAGTGAAATTATTAAAATATAAGTAATACAATGATATGCTAATGTAAAGTTAAAAAGGAGTATTAGCAATGGCAAAAGCTTTAATGTTAATTATAACTATTGTTTGTATAGCTTATATTGTGTATAACTTCATTAAAGATAAACCAGTCATTAATATTTTCTTTGCTTTAATAATACAATCAACTTTATTATTTCTAATCCGCTTCTTTTGGATAAAGCAATCTTTTAGTAAATCACTTTTATCGTCTTTTGACTTATTTTCGATTACGTTTGTAGTTATTTATTTGATATATAAATTAAGGAAGAGAAGAAAAGAAAAAGAGGATAAATAATTACTGATAGCTGCGTACTCAACTTAGGTACGCACTTTATATAACGATCCAGTAATGAGTTTCATTCCCCAAATATGGGGAGTGAGAATGTAAATAATTCGTAGATATTGTAAATCTTGTAGACAATTAATAAATTTAATGCGTATAATGACATTAGAAGTTGTTCCCTTATGAAGCACTTCTATATTATATTTTTCTATATGTATGTCATTTTTTACCTTGCTATGTCCATTGGGCATAGCTTTTTATTTTATTGTAGACAAATATATAAATAATGAGATAATAGCGAAAGAGGTTTAATGACTTCTAAAATCCTTATATACCTAGAGTTTTTACTCTACTTCGACGACATAGGAGCTAACCTTAATTGGTTAGCTTTTTTTTGCGTAAAAAAACACTCTCAACTTAGCTCATGACGGACTAAGTGAGAGTGTAGATGAAAAGTAAGGAGTGAAACGTATTTATTACTCTATTACATACAAACCAATGATTTTTATTATAATAGTGTGGCTAAATAAAAATTAGTGTGTAATAATAACAATTGAGATTGTCTAAATGGCGACTTTTCCTTTCCATTAAGTATTTCTTCTCCATCGAAAATACTGTATGTTTAGGCAATCTCGACACTTTAAAAGCTTTCATAAATAGCATAACTCTTTAGGGGCGTAAAGCCCCTTTTTGTATGCGAAAAAGTCTCACTAGTACATGACTAGTAAGACTAAGTTTCAATGAAAGCAATGTTAACTACGAATTATTTTAACATACATCTACTACACTTAATAGACATACATTTTATTATACACTGCCGTAACCATTCGTGATGGTAGCTGCATGAACAATCCAATCAGTCATGTATAAAAGGGGGTAGGGAAACACGACGCCCTTTGTTAGTGGATCTAAGTAAGGAGTGAACAAAACGTTCTCCCTTATTCATGAGGTCATGAAATGCTACCTCATAGATGAGTGAATACAGCAACCGCTTCGATACATAGGAATATTCACAATTTATATTAGTGCACGGGTGCAGTCCTAAATTAGGATTGCAGTATTAACTAGCTTGTCGATTTAGCAATGTGGTTTAAAAGGGGTATGCGTTTTGATGATACCTAAAAAAGTGGGAAAGTTTAAATATGAAGCCTAGTAATTATTTAACATTTTGTGTCAACAATTTCTAATCAACTTGACAAATTTATGTAAATGTATAGTAAAAAGTACAAAAATGTTTTATATTATATATAAACATTGCATATTCGCAACACATCTTAGTGAATACACAGAAAGTTACATGCTGTTTCTTGTGTATTATATATTGAAGACATATACACAGTGACAGCGTATAGTCGCTGTTATTTTTATGTTCAATATAATGTGTTGATTATGGAGGAGTTTATCATGACTGAAAAAAAACACCTGACAACAGTTGAAAATATAATCGCTTTAATGAAAGAAGAAATAGAAAATATTTCTCCTTTAAGACTACAAAAAACATTATACTTTTTATTTGCATATTATGGAGCTTCATATGGACAACTATCTAAAAGTAAAGAATATAAAGTTACACAAAATGAAAGTTTAAACTTACCTGAATATTTATTTGATGCTCAATTTGAAGCTTGGCAATACGGCCCTGTTATTCGTGACGTGTATGTGAGTAATAAATATAGTCTTGATTATAATGACATAGACTTTTCAATGAGTAATTTTGAAATAGAAGATAAAACAATGCAGCAAGAAATTACAGAATATTTGAGAGAAATTATTAAGAGCACTTTAAAAATTAGTGATTTTGGTTTAGTAGAACGTTCTCATGAAGATAAAGAGTGGAAAAATAATATTACTCATCAAGAAGTTATGAATAATGATTTAATTATTAAGGAATATATAGGATTGGTAAATGCCTAGATTTAATAGTAATGTTACTTCTAAAAAAAGAAAAAAGAACGTTCATATTGAAATTGTTAATAAAGATTTTTTACCAACTAGAAATGAATTTAAAATTGATAGAGTTGAAAAACAATTAAAAGATTCACCTGATAGTGAAATTGTATTTTTTAATGATAGTATAATATTTTCTAAGCAAAATACTAATTTAAAATTTACAAATTTTATTTCAAATGAAAAGCAACAATATCAAATTAATGCTATTTCACACTTTAGTAGTGATATAAGCATGATTAAGTCGATTGAAGCTAATACGGTAAATTACAATGAAAGAATGTTATCTATCATATCTTTATATTTAAAAGAAGATGTGCAAAAGATAATGGGATTGATGAAAAGTGACATTAAAAGTTTACTAGATTTACAAGAAGGTTTAAGAGTTTATTGGTATTATGATTTAGAAGATAAAGAAATTAAAATAGTATGTATAGATCCTCAACATTTAGTATTGCCAAGTAAGCATAATGGAATGAGTAAAGAGGAAATGATGATTAAGACCTTTAACGCAGTCACAAATAGCAAAAAACATTGTATTAGTCAGTATTTTATTAATTAGCACACGGACAAGTTAAATATTTCATTTTAAACGTCACTTACGAGTGGCGTTTTTATTTTGAATACGTTTTGAATACGTTATTTAAAAATATACATTAAACATGAGTAAAAATAATGATATGAAAAGCTAAAATAACAATGTTTATAAATCGTTATAAATATATATAAAATATACTTATTGTTGGAGAGTCATTGTGCCGGAATATAAATAACTTATAAAAACAAGCTGGAAACGTTATGACTACGTGGTTTCTAGCTTGTTATTTTTCATTTTAGATCAACTTTTGGGGAGCATATAAAAAAGTGAGTTGGCTTCTTTTTTGCATAAAAAACCACTCTTAACATAGCTTATGTCGAACTAAGTAAGAGTGGTGACGTAAAATAAATAAGGAGCAAAATATTATAACAAAATATTCTGCTAATTAAATTATACCCTTTACAAATAAAGATAAACATTTTTTATCATTTTAATAATTAATTAGATTTAAATGTAAAAAATATTATTTTTTATTTCAATAGTATAGATAATTAAATTTTATTATGTAATAATAAGTAATGAGATTACCTAAATGACAACCCTTGACTTAGTGTTTTTCTTCTATTACAAATACCATATACCTAATACCATTATTACTTAGGTAATCTCAACATTTGAAATTCATTTAAATGATATAGATCTTTAGGGGCATAAAGCTCCTTTTTTTATGCGAAAAAAAGCCTCACTCGTACACGACTAGTAAGACTAAGTTTCAATGAAAGTAATGCTAACTATGATGTTGCTCTATTTGATTACCTTAATCCAATTTTTATCCGTGATTTGGATCATCTTAGAGTAATTAATACGATATATATTTGATTCAAGTATCATCAAGAGACCAATAATAAAATAAAGTAAATTGAAAAAGTGGAAAGACAACTTTAAATGATGTCTTTCCACTTTGTTGAGAATAGAAAATATAAGGAATTAGATATTTAAATAATGTGAAGAAATAAAATTAATGAGATACCCCATTAATGCTAATATACCAAGTGATACAAATAATGCAGAAAATCCTCTGCTAATTGTTTTATAAGCGAGTCCTTCATTTTCTGCTAAGAAGAAACTTAATATAAATAATCCAATTCCGATTCCGAATAAAATAAAAATAACGATTAACATGAATATATCCTTTCATTTTTAGTAATGATATGATGAATATCATTGTTAAAATTACTCAATAGCATATCACAAAGATATTTTATAGAATTTTATATTTTTTTAGTGAAGATTATAATCACCGTATTATCTATTAATTAAACCACTTATAGATATAAAAGCAATAAGGCAAATTTTTTGTTATTTTTCAATACATCTTTCTCATTTTTTTGGGAACTTGATGAATAATTTGGACTTCTAGGCAACATTTAATATGAAATAATAGGGAAATCAAGACATTTTAGCATGAATTATATCAACTTAGGCAGAAATATCCCATCAATTAAAATATGTACTAAACTATTAGTTGTAAACATATTTAAGGAGATGAAAACCATGTTAGATATCTTTAATTTCATTAAAAAAGTATATGATTTAGTAAGTGGTATTCTTGTAAATGGTGAACCGAGAAATTAATTAATTGTTTCCCCCTAATCGAATTGAATATATATTTTCATTAAATACTAGTAAAGCACGCTTTTTATTTAGATATAGTTACTAAATAAGAAGCGTGTTTCTTAATATATAATTTAAATTATAGCGAATTAACATTTAGGTATTAAAAGTAAACAATTAAGGAATTGTGCACAATTTTTTAATCGTTTATGATAAAGTTGAAACACATTAAATAAGAGGTGATGATAATGACTGAAGTTAAATATTCAAACAATGAAATTGAAACATTTTCTGATTTTCATAAGAAAAAACATCGTGATACATGTTGTATAGCACCTAAAATTAAATATCATGAAGATAAATTTGTATTTTCTCCAGTTTCTGACGATACTGAAACATCAAATATTAAAACATTTATTACAGAATGCAAAAACTGTGGAAAAGTAGAGTTTTTTAATATAGCACCTGTAAGATGATAAATATATAATGAAATGAAATGTTGATACTTATCAACTTGTTGTAGGCAATAAAAATGAAGTGATGTATGATATTTTTAGAGACTATTCCCTTACACATAGTCTCATTCCCGTTGAGGCATAGTAATGCCAACGTTATTCAAAACTAGTTTTATATATTCTTAGTTGAGTCATACCTAGAGAGGTATGGCTTTTTTTATAAACGTATGCTAAGCAGTTCTTTTACTATACTTAAAAGAACAATGTATATTACAATGAAATACAAAATAAGGAGTGTATATATAAATGGAATGGATATTATTTGATAAAGATGGTACATTAATTGAATTTGATCATAGTTGGGAAAAAATTGGCGTACGTCTGGTAAATAGTTTCCTGGAAACATTTCCTGTAGCAAATAAAGAAGCAACGCTTCGCAAACTAGGCGTTGTTAAAGATACGATTAGTCCGGATTCTGTTATGGGTTCAGGATCGTTAGATGAAATTGTTCATGCGTTTAATGACGAATCAGGAAAAGATGTTTCTAAATGGACGCGTGATACAAGTCAAGCATTAGTAGATAGTCGTGAACCAGAAAATAACTGGATAGATGGCGTTTATGATATGATTCAATCATTACGATATGAAGGCTATAAAATTGGTATTGTGACTAGTGACTCTGAAAAAGGAGTGACACAATTTTTAGAAGAAACACATTCTAAAGATGCGTTTGATTTAGTCATTTCTACTGAAGCGCATACGGCTGAAAAACCCAATCCTGAAGTACTTAAGCCACTTTTTGATCATTATGATGTTAAACCGGAAGATGTAGCCATTGTAGGTGACACAAATAATGATATGAAGACTAAAGTGAATGCAAAGTTAGGTTTAGCCATTGGTGTATTAAGTGGTATCGCAAAAAAAGAGGAACTTGTGGATGCTGATTACGTGATTGAAACAGCTGTGAGTGTACCAGAAGTATTAAAAAAATATACACAAAATAATTAAACACAAAGAGATTAAAGTATCAATTGTTATTTTCTACATTTATAACATATTGGCAGCCAAGGACTGAATTAAACATGGATTTATACCCATTTTTTAATTCTAGTCCTTCTTGCCTAGGTGAGACAGTAAAGTCTGTCTCTTTTTTTATCGATGATCGACATTTCGATATGTTTGAATAATATGTGCAATTTTGTTGATAATTGGATCTAAAGAGTCGGGATTTTCATGAATATCATATTCATTAATATTCACTCGTACTACAGGACAAGCATTAAAATTGTTAATCCAATTTTCATAGCGTTTAAATAACTTTTTCCAATATACCGGATCAGTATTCATTTCCATATCGCGGCCACGTTGATGAATACGATCAATCACTTCATCATAGTCACAATCTAAATAAATTAAAACGTCTGGTTTAGGGAAATAGGGTGTCATAACCATTGCTTCAAATAACTCCGAGTAAGTTTTAAAATCTTCTTTACTCATTGTTCCTTGTTCTTCATGCATTTTTGCGAAAATATCAACATCTTCATAAATAGAACGATCTTGTATAAAGCCTCCTCCGTATTCAAACATGCGTTTTTGTTCTTTAAAACGTTCAGCTAAAAAATAAATTTGCAGGTGGAAACTCCAACGTTCAAAATCATTATAGAATTTATCTAAGTAGGGGTTATGGTCTACATTTTCAAAGGAAGTTCTGAAATTGAGTTTATCAGCAAGCGCTTGAGTTAATGTAGATTTTCCTACGCCTACTGTTCCAGCAATTGTAATAATTGCATTTTGAGGGATACCGTAATTATTCATATTTTATATCTCCTATCATGGGTTTAATTTGGTTTAAAATCAATTGATAATCTGATTCATTTTGTACAAAATCTAAATCAGAAGTGTCGATTAAAATCACATTAGCACCTTCGTTTTTTAATGTTTCATAAAATGATAAATAATCCTTTTTTAAATTAAGTAAGTAGCTATCTTCAATTTGATGTTCAAAGCTACGGTTACGTTTAGCAATACGACGTTTCAGTACATCTAAATCAGCATCTAAAAAGATGATCATATTAGGTAATTCAAGATCTTCAGTTAAAATATTGAAAATACGATTGAATTTATCAAATTCTGATTCGTTAAGTGTATTGCAGGCAAATATTCTATTTTTATAAATATGGTAATCACTTACCACACCTTGATTAATTTTTGCAATATCTTGTGCTTGTTTATAACGATTACAAAGGAAGAACATTTCAGTTTGAAAACTCCATTTTGAAATATCATCATAAAAATCAGAAAGAAAGGGGTTTTCATTAATGATTTCATTTTCTTCATAATAATTAAAGGTTTGGCTAATTTTATGAGTAAGAGACGATTTGCCAACGCCAATCGGACCTTCTATTGCAATAAATGGTTTATTCATAATTACATCTCCAAATGTTAAAATAGACATTGAGTATTTTATCATAAGTAAGGGATGACACATATGACAAATGATGATTTTTACATGAAATGTGCAATTGAAGAAGCGAAAAAGGCTCGACAGCTTGGTGAAGTTCCAATCGGAGCAGTGATCGTTAAAGATAACGACATTATTTCACGTGCCCATAATTTAAGAGAAACCCTGCAACAGCCTACTGCTCATGCTGAACACTTAGCAATAGAACGGGCAGCTAAAGTCATAGGAAGTTGGCGTTTAGAAGATTGTACATTATATGTCACATTAGAACCCTGTGTCATGTGTGCTGGAACGGTTGTAATGAGTCGTATACCACGAGTTGTATATGGCGCGATGGATTCTAAAGGAGGTTGCAGTGGTAGCTTAATGGATTTACTACAACAGCCACAATTTAATCATCGTGCAATTGTTGAACAGGGTGTGTTAGAAGAAGAGTGTAGCAATTTATTGAGACAATTTTTCCGTGATTTAAGAGCTAAAAAAGTTAAAAGAAACACATCATCGTACAAAAGATGATAAATTTGTTAAAATAGGAACGGTAAAACAAATTTAAATTTTGTAATTTTGTTCACTGAATATGTATGTTCTAAAATATAATAGCTGTAAGTTTAGCTAATGAAATGAGGTAACCGCATGATTAAACTGATTGCAACAGATATGGATGGGACACTGTTAAATGCAGCACATGAAATTTCAGAAGAAAATATTAATGCGATTAAATATGCTCAATCAAAAGGGATTACAGTAGTCATTGCAACGGGTCGTGCTTTTTATGAAGCAAGCACGCCTATGGCTGAAACAGATTTAAAAGTGCCTTATATTTGTTTAAATGGTGCAGAAGTACGTGATGAATCATTCAATATTATGAATACCTCTCATTTAAATCATGAATTAGTAGAACGAATTAAAGCGATTCTTGATCGAGAAGACGTGTACTACCAAGTGTATACGAATAGAGGGATTTATACAGAAGATCCAACACGTGATTTAGATATCTATTTAGATATTGCAAGAAATGCAGGCCAACAAGGTGATGTTGAAAAGATTAAAGCAGGGATTCAAAAACGTATAGATAACGGTACACTCAAAATTGTCGATAATTACAAGGATATTGAAGATATTCCGGGCGAACTGATAATGAAAGTACTGGCGTTTAATCCAGATCTTGAAAAAATTGAACGTATTGGAAAAGAATTATCGGCCATATCAAGTCTTGCTGTTTCATCATCATCACGTGGTAATTTAGAAATTACACATTCAGATGCTCAAAAAGGAATTGCATTAGAAACTATTGCTAATCAACTTCATATTGACTTACAAGATGTCATGGCGTTAGGTGATAATTTAAACGATGTATCCATGCTTGAACGCGTAGGCTATCCTGTTGCGATGGACAATGCGATGCCCGAAGTGAAAGCTATAGCTAAATTGGTTACAGATACCAATGAACATAGTGGTGTAGGTAAAGCAATTATGAAAGTTTTAACTGAAGAGAAATAAATAATATTTAAGAGGTGTTAGAACGAAATGAAAGGACTTATCGTAGTAGGAAGTGCACAAGTAGGTTCACATACCAATGCACTAGCTAAATATTTAACAGGACAATTCGATAATCATGATGTCGACGTAGATATTTTTGATTTAGCTGAAAGACCATTAAATCAACTTGATTTTTCAGGAACAACACATTCAACAGAAGAAATTAAAGCGAATACAAAAGAGTTCCAGGACAAAGCAATGGAAGCGGATTTCCTAATTTTTGGTACGCCAAATTATCATGGTTCATATTCAGGCATTTTAAAAAATGCGTTAGATCACATTAATATGGAATATGTCAAAATGAAACCAGTGGGCTTAATTGGTAACAGTGGCGGTATCGTAAGTTCAGAACCACTCTCACATTTACGTGTCATTGTTCGTAGTTTATTAGGTATTGCTGTACCTACACAAATTGCGACACACGATTCGGATTATGCAAAATTAGAAGATGGCACACTGTATTTAAATGACGAAGAATTCCAATTACGCGCAAAACTATTTGTCGATCAAATTGTATCATTTGTCAATAACAGTCCGTACGAACATTTAAAATAAATTTTAATAATGTTAAAAAACACATTTATAAAGGAAGAAACGAGTTTAAAGAGCGACGTATGTTGCTCTTTTTTTATTTAACGAGAAAGATTGTATATCATTTGGAGATAATTATAACTTGGTCAAGTGAATTGACTTAAAAAGATTAAAGGTACCTATCTATTGTATGACCTAATATTTATTTTTTTATTGTAAAAAATTGTAAAAGTATTGTGTTAAATGGTAAAATACATTATCCTAGGAGTGTATTTACATATAATATTATGTGTATTTTACATTTTAAAGTATAAATAATTTATTTATTAGGGGGTAAATATGAGTAAAAGAAGACAAGGTCCTATTAACAAGAGATTGGATTTTATTTCTAATAAGTTAAATAAGTACTCCATAAGAAAATTCACTGTAGGAACAGCTTCAATATTAGTTGGTGCTACATTGATTTTTGGCGCCGATCATGAAGCGCAGGCTGCTGAAAATACTGCAGACGCTACAAATGAAACTGTAGATAGTAATTCAGCTAATAAACCTGACTCAGCAGAAACATCAACAACAGAAGAACCATCAACACAACAAGACGCTAAAACAGATGCTTCAACAACTCAAAGTACAACAGAACAACCAAAAGAAGAGTCATCTTCAACTACATCAACAACAGAAGAACCATCAACACAACAAGACGCTAAAACAGATGCTTCAACAACTCAAAGTACGACAAAACAATCAAAAGAAGAGTTATCTTCAACTACATCAACAACAGAAGAACCATCAACACAACAAGACGCTAAAACAGATGCTTCAACAACTCAAAGTACGACAAAACAATCAAAAGAAGAGTTATCTTCAACTACATCAACAACAGAAGAACCATCAACACAACAAGACGCTAAAACAGATGCTTCAACAACTCAAAGTACGACAAAACAATCAAAAGAAGAGTCATCTTCAACTACATCAACAACAGAAGAACCATCAACACAACAAGACGCTAAAACAGATGCTTCAACAACTCAAAGTACGACAAAACAATCAAAAGAAGAGTCATCTTCAACTACATCAACAACAGAAGAACCATCAACACAACAAGACGCTAAAACAGATGCCTCAACGACACAAAGTACAACAGAACAACCAAAAGAAGAGTCATCTTCAACTACGTCTTCAAAAGATAATACAACTCAAGAATTAGATAGTTCAGCAGAAAGCCCATCAGATGCGACAACACAATCAAATAATTCAACTGATACGTCATCTACTACAGATGCTCCATCTATTACTTCAGATAGTTCAGTTGCAGATAAACAAGCATACACGAGTAATGCGGTAGATAGTTTAAATGCAGATACAAGTAATAATACAGACACAATTACTGATGCAGTAAGTAATGATGTGAATTTAGAAACAGCAACACGAGATCAGATTGATAATGCAGTTGTAGCTGAAACAATTAAAACAGACTTTTCAAATCCAGATTATGGATTAACTAGTCCGTTTATGACATTAGCAGCCACAGCGCCAATGTCAACAGCATCAACAGATAGTACACCAACTACTTTTGCTTTAAATAGCACTGATACTACATCAAGTACAGGTGGATCTTTAGTAAATGATAAAATTCGTGTTACAAATGCTAGTTTGACACTTAATCAGAAAAATAATCAACACGATAATAACACGATTTGGCCAACAAGCAATGAGCAATTGAAATTATCTGCTGATTATGAATTAGATAACAGTATTAAAGAAGGAGATACATTTACTATAAAATACGGTGATTACATTAGACCTGGTGCTTTAGAACTTCCAGCTAAAAATACACAATTACGTAGTAAGGAAGGTTCAATTGTAGCAAACGGTGTTTATGATGAAACTACAAATACAACTACATACACTTTTACTAATTATGTAGATCAATACCAAAACATTACAGGTAGCTTTAATCTTTTAGCAACACCAAAAAGAGAGACAGTAACTAAAGATAAACAAAGTTATCCTATGGATGTTACCATCGCTAACCAAGAAGTTAGAGAAAACTTTGTAGTAGATTATGGTAATCATAAAGACCATCTTACAAATGCAGCAGTAGCAAATGTTGATAATGTAAATAATAAACATAATGAAGTTGTTTATTTAAATCAACCTGGGAATAGAATTTATGATGCAAAATATTTCTCAACAGTTCAAAACGGTAATTTTATACCTAATGAAATAAAAGTGTATGAAGTATTAGATGATAATGTTTTAGTTGATAGCTTTAATCCGAATTTAAACGGATCTGCAGTTAAAGATGTAACTAATGAATTTACACCTAAATATAGCCTTAATAATACTAGAGTAGATATAGATCTTAACCGTAGTAATATGAAAAAAGGAAAACGTTATATTATTACTCAAGCGGTTAAACCATCAGGTACTGGCAATGTTACTACAAATTATGAATTAACACGTTATGGTAATCAAGAATCAAGATACCCAACAGGCACTAAAAGTACAACAGTCAGTTACATTAATGGTTCTTCAACAGCACAAGGAGATAACCCAACATACAGTCTTGGAGACTATGTATGGTTAGATAAAAACAAAGATGGTATCCAAAATGATGACGAAAAAGGTATTCCAGGTGTTTACGTCATTCTTAAAGATAGTAATAACAAAGAATTACAACGTGCAACCACAGATGATACAGGACATTATCAGTTTGATAACTTACAAAATGGAACATATAATGTTGAATTTGTTATTCCTAATAATTACACTCCATCGCCGTCAAATACAATTGATAATGATACTATTGATTCGGATGGTCAAAAAGATGTAGATAGTAATGTAGTGGTAGCCAAAGGTACCATTAATAATGCTGACAATATGACTGTTGATACAGGTTTTTATGAAACACCAAAATATAATTTAGGTGACTATGTATGGGAAGATACTAATAAAGATGGTATCCAAGATTCTGATGAAAAAGGAATTGCAGGTGTAACCGTTACATTAAAAGATAGTGATGGTAATGTATTAAAAACAACAACAACAGATGAAAGTGGTAAATATCAATTTACTGATTTAGAAAATGGAACGTATACAGTAGATTTTGAAACACCCGAAGGTTATACCTCAACATCTGTTAATTCTGGTAATGATAATGGTAAAGATTCAAATGGCACAACAACAACAGCTATTATTAAAGACGCAGATAATGAAACAATTGATTCAGGATTTTATAAACCAAAATATAACTTAGGTGACTATGTATGGGAAGATACTAATAAAGATGGTATCCAAGATTCTGATGAAAAAGGAATTGCAGGTGTAACTGTTACACTAAAAGATAGTGATGGCAACACAATTGGCACAACAACAACAGATGAAAGTGGTAAATATCAATTTACTGATTTAGAAAATGGAACGTATGAAGTTTCTTTCACAACACCTGAGGGCTATACACCTACAACAGAAAATTCTGGAAATAACAATGAAAAAGATTCTGATGGTTTAACAACTACAGGTGTTATTAATGGTGCTGATAACTGGACACTAGATAGTGGATTTTATAAAACACCAAAATATAATTTAGGTGACTATGTATGGGAAGATACTAATAAAGATGGTATCCAAGATTCTGATGAAAAAGGAATTGCAGGTGTAACTGTTACATTAAAAGATAGTGATGGTAATGTATTAAAAACAACAACAACAGATGAAAGTGGTAAATATCGTTTTGATGATTTAGATAGTGGTGACTATATTGTGCATTTTGATAAACCTGAAGGCTTCACTCAAACTACTACAAACTTAGGTAGTGATGATGAAAAAGATGCCGATGGTGAAGAAGTACATGTAACTATTACTGATCATGATGACTTCAGTATTGATAACGGATACTTTAATGAAGATAGCGACGCAGACTCAGATGCAGATGCTGACTCAGATGCAGACGCAGACTCAGATGCAGACGCAGACTCAGATGCAGACGCAGATTCAGATTCAGATGCAGATGCAGACGCAGACTCAGATGCAGACGCAGATTCAGATTCAGATGCAGATGCAGACGCAGATGCAGACGCAGATTCAGATGCAGATGCAGACGCAGACTCAGATGCAGATGCTGACTCAGATGCAGACGCAGACTCAGATGCAGACGCAGACTCAGATGCAGATGCAGACGCAGACGCAGATGCTGATTCAGACTCAGATGCAGATGCTGATTCAGATGCAGACGCAGATGCAGATGCAGATGCAGATGCTGACTCAGATGCAGACGCAGATTCAGATGCAGATTCAGATTCAGATGCAGACGCAGACTCAGATGCTGATTCAGACTCAGATGCTGATTCAGACTCAGATGCAGATGCTGACTCAGATGCAGACGCAGACGCAGATTCAGATTCAGATGCAGACGCAGACGCAGACGCAGATGCTGATTCAGATGCAGACGCAGATTCAGATGCAGATGCTGACTCAGATGCAGACGCTGATTCAGATGCAGACGCAGATTCAGATGCAGATGCTGACTCAGATGCAGACGCAGATTCAGATGCAGATGCTGACTCAGATGCAGATGCTGATTCAGATGCAGATTCAGATTCAGATGCAGACGCAGATTCAGATTCAGATGCTGACTCAGATGCAGACGCTGACGCAGATGCAGATGCTGATTCAGATTCAGATGCTGACTCAGATGCAGACGCAGATTCAGATGCAGATGCTGACTCAGATGCAGACGCTGACGCAGATTCAGATGCTGATTCAGATGCAGACGCAGATTCAGATGCAGATGCTGACTCAGATGCAGACGCTGACGCAGATTCAGATGCTGACGCAGATGCAGATAAAGCTCATAATGATAAAGCAGATAAATCAAATAGTAATGAATTACCTGATACTGGTAATAACAATCAAAATAATGGCACATTATTTGGTTCATTATTCGCTGCACTTGGAGGATTATTCTTAGTTGGCAGACGTCGTAAAAACGAAAATAATGATGAAAAATAATAAGTAGATTTCATGTTGACACAATGAAATTTAAAACCAGGCCTTTCAGGGCCTGGTTTTATTTTAAATACTATGATATTAATTGATAGAAAGAGGATAAATAATTATAAATAGGGTGAAAACTATGGATTTTGAATATAAATTAGAAAAATTATTAACCGCAGTAAATAATAAAATTGAAATTAATAATTATGTTTTTTTAAGTTTGGGTAAACCTAACATCAAAGCTCAAGTTAAACTGTTCAAAAAAACGAATTACCTTAAGCAAGATATTTCGAAATCAGCACTTAAATTTAAAAAGAAAACAGGTCAATTTCCCGAGTGGATTAAATTAGATATTGTTACATCCACTGAAAAAGTTCAATTTACAGAATTGAAAAAAACGTTAATTAATACACGACGAAATTATGTGGATTTTGGTATCGCATTTGATAGTCTATGGAATTTAGCCGTTTTACCTGAAGAAATTAATGCGAATGCTTTTGTCCGACCAGATAATACAACTAAAGAACTATTTCTTTCTGATAAAAATATTAATAATTATTTACGTAAATACACGACTAACAAAAAGGCTTTTTCAAGTGAATTTTATGACGAAAAAGAAGTTGTTAAATTTTATACACAAGGCTTCTTTATAGATAATGAAGAAGTATATGAACTATACAACAATGGTTATAGAAAAGGTTTAAGAAAAGTAGATCATTTGGGGAGTGAAATTGATCAATTAATTGAAAGCAGCACTCATTTCTTACAAAATATGTTGTTAGATAATGGTAAATATATTTATGGGTATTTCCCACATTTTGATAATGAAATTGGTTTTTATAATATACTAAGACATTCATCTTCTACATATGCCTTAATAGAAGGATTAGCATATTTAGGTGAAAGTTTGCAACCTGTTGAAAAAGCAATTGATTATGTTATTTCAAATCAATTACTTGAAGTTGAAGATAAAGCGTATGTCTATGATGATACGGAAGACACTAATGAAATTAAATTGGGACAAAATGCTTCATTTATATTCGCTGTATGTGAATATTTGAAATATGAGAATAATCCTAAATATCTTGAAGCTGCTCAAAAAGTAGCGAACGGTATTCTTTCAATGATTGATGAAGATACATATGAAACGACGCACTTATTGAATTATCCTGATTTAAGTGTTAAAGAGAAATTCAGAATCATTTATTATGATGGCGAAGCAGCCCTTGCTTTGTTGAGACTATATCAAAGAGATAAAAATGAGTTATGGTTGAAAACTGTAGAAAATTTAATGGATCGTTTCATTGAGAAAAAATATTGGCAATATCATGATCATTGGTTAGGATATTGTACAAATGAATTAGTTCAAATTAATCCTCAAGAAAAATATTTTGAATTTGGGATAAAAAATGTGAATACATATCTAAATTATATTAAAAACCGTGAAACTACTTTCCCAACATTCTTGGAAATGCTAATGGCTACTTATCGATTAGTACAAAAAGCCAAAGAAACGAGTTATGAGGAATTAGTAAATCATTTGATAGATGAAAAATATTTAAAAGAAGTTATTGATATTAGAGCAGATTATCAAAGAGTTGGCTTCTTTTACCCTGAAACTGCAATGTACTTTAAAAATCCATCTAGAATTTTAGGAAGCTTCTTTATTAAACATCATGGTTATCGTGTCCGTATTGATGATATTGAGCATTATTTGTCAGGGTATGTACAGTATCAAAAGGTATTCAAAGGAAGTAGGTATTGATTATGCTAACAATTAGAAAGATTTATCATATTATAGGTGGAACATTAAAGGATGCTCATAATAGAGAATCAAATGAAATAAATGATTTTGAAACCATCTATAAATTTGTAAAAAGCAAAAAGACTGCATATTTTTCTCCAAATAAAGAAACATGGGCAAGAGAATTGGGAAGAAATAAAAATGCTTTAGATGGTAATGATTTAGTTGACAGCCAAAATGAAGAGATTGGTTTAATTATAACGGAAAGTTATATTTCCAATTTAAAATTTACTGTTCCTCAAATAATTGTAGAAGATTCAGTTCAAGCATTTAAAAAACTAGCTATTTATATTAGAAATCAATATAAAAATCCGGTTGTTGCAATAACTGGATCAATGGGTAAAAGTTCAACTAGAATGTTAATTACTAGCTTATTAAGTGATTTTGATGTACTCGAAAACAGAGGAAACAATAACGTTAGAGCAGCCATTTATAATAATATGTTGAAATTAATCAAAAATCCAGACTTTGCTGTGATTGAAACATCTTTGAATGCTATTAATTATCTTGAAAATACAGCAGTTTACTTAAAACCTGATATAGCAATTATTACTGGTATAGGTGAAGCACATTTTTCAACTTTTAAGTCTGTTAAAGATATTGCCAAAATTAAGACAAGGATTTTTGAGGGACTTGCAGATAATGGAGTGGCAATTGTTAATAACGATACATTATATGCAGATTACTTAGTAGACAAAGCGCGAGAAAATACAAATAATGTCTTAACTTATAGTATTAAAAAGGATAGTAATGCTGATTTAACTGTAGATAACATCAAGTATAATAAAGGAAATATTGAATTATTAATAAATGACCAAAATAACGAAACAGACATTTATCAACTTAATACGATTAGTGAAGGAATGGTTTCTAACACACTAGCAAGTATGCTAACTCTGAAAAGTCTAAATTTACCAATAAAGAAAGACTTACTTAAGAATTTCAAACCTTTTTCAAAAATATTAGCATTGAAAGAAATACAAACAAAATCTCATAAACTAACTTTACTGGATGATACACATAATGCTTCTTTGCCTGCAATGATTAATGCAATTAGAGCTTTTAATAGTCAAACTAGATTTTACAAAGGAAATAAAATCATTGCAATTGGAAAAATTAGTGATTTAGGTCATAAGTCTAGTGAAACACATTTACAATTAGTGGATGAGTTAGAAAATTGTAATGCAGATTATATTCTATGTAAGGATATAGAATTAAGACAAGTCGTAAATAAAGTTCGAAGTAAGAATATAATTTGGTATCCTAACAAAGAATTATTGATAAATGATTTAAATTATTTATGTAATGAAGATTCTCTAACTTTACTAAAGTCTTCTGTAACTGGTACAGATTTTCCAGAAATAGCTAAATCATTACCTAATATTTTGAGGAGGAATGACGTAGAATTTGATTTTGATAATCTGTTTGAGAAACTTAGTCAAGTAGGGGAAAGTTATATTAGAGTAAATAATGATACTGGACAAATCATTGAAGAATTTAACAGTGATATGTCTCAAACAATTGAGGGAATGGGCCCACTCATTTATTATTTAAAAGCTATAGATGAAAAATTAGAAAATAGAAAGATTAACATGAAGAGTTGGTCAACTAATAGTAGTAAAACTGGCTATGTTGAAGGTCGAGAAATTTATACTTATACATTACTAAAAAATATGACTAACTCACCACATCCTTCTGAAATCTATGAGTTAGCTAATGAGTTATTTGAAAATCATGTAGATCGAAAAAAATATACTAAGTATTTGATTGAAAAACTAAAATTATCTAGTTCGATAGCTACAAATCTAACTGGTCGTTTCAGAATTAAAGATCGCCAAAGTTATACTGTAAAAGATTTATATCAAATATATAAGTATTATAAATATGATTTATTTAAATTTAATAATTCTTTTATTTTAGGACTTAAATATAAAAGTGGATTTATACGTGGAGAAAAAGAAACTATTATTTTCACTTCATATCAAGATCCCAAATCTGACTTTAAAAATTTTTAGAATCTCTTTCTTAATATTTCGTTGCATTTAATTCATATTCAAGCACACTCTTCTCAAATTTTAATGTTTTCACGATTTAAACAATTATGATGAGCATTTGATTATTTTTTAGTATTTTATTATGTAACTTTTAATATTATTTTTTAATTCTATGTAATTAGTTGGCTTTGGACTCATTTAAAGAAGAGATAACGATGTAAATTTTTATGTTCTTTTATTTCTATTTGATTTTTGGTAGAAATATCTTTTCTTTTATTAATGTTTATATGTTCAATCTTATTACCTTCTCGATTATAAATATTAAGTATTTTTATATCGTGTTCATCTTAACCAATTACAATTGCTAGCTTGTTTGGATTAGTTAGTATTATTTCTGTCATAGTATTTCTTATTTTTCGACTATAAATTCATTTGGTATTATTTCTGTTTGACCTATTGGAAATTTATTTTAGAAATAATTTTTTATTTTTCAAGAATTTAGTTAGTGTTTCGTGGTAATGTTCAGTTAAAGTTGCATAAACATTAACTTTTAATGTTATTGTTTTATCAAATAATATATATTTAATTAATGTAATTATGTAAATTGTTACTAGTATCGATGATATTGAACACTACATTTCTGGATATGTTCAATTCCAAAAGGTATTCAAAAAATAAATTACCCCAAAAGTTAGGTATTGATCTAACTTTTGGGGTCGCTTCACTTTAGGAGACTTTATTATTTTCTATATTTTAGTCTTGCGAAAGCATCATGTTGGTGAATGGATTCTTCGTTTCGACATTCAATGTCAAAGCCATCAATCCAGTCAAAATCTACTAAATCTGCGGCAATTAAACGAATTAAATCTTCAACGAAACGTGGATTTTCATATGCACGTTCTGTTACGCGTTTTTCATCAGGACGTTTTAAAATTGGATAAAGAATAGAGCTTGCATTTGCTTCCATTGCATCTAAAATCTTTTCTTTGTAATCATCTATCATTTCAGAATGTTTATCTAAATACACTTTTACTGTTACAACACCCCGTTGATTATGAGCAGAGTATTCGCTAATTTCTTTAGAGCAAGGACAAAGTGTCGTTACAGTAGCCGTGAGGGTAAGTTCTTTACGCGTTACTTGATCTTTATGAATTGCTAAACCGTAAGTAACATCAGCATGACCCACTGCTTTGATATGAGTTACAGGACTATAACGATCAAAGAACCATTTACCTGAAACGTCTACTCCCGCAGCATTCTGTTTCATATTGTCTTGTAATGTACGTAATACTTGATATAGTGTATCGAAATCCAGTTCTAAACCATTATTATAATGTTTCTCAACACTTTCTAAGATACGACTCATGTTAATACCTTTTTCATCTTTATTTAAACTTGTTGAGAAACTAAATGTACCTGCTGTTTGAAATTGATCAATTTTAACAGGATATACTAAATTTTTAATACCCACTTCTTCAATTTCAAATAAGAAGTTTTTATGTGTACTTTGTAAATCAGTCATTTCATTTTTAGTTGTAGGTTTTGTACCTTTGATAGGGTCTACTGAACCAAAATGTTTCCAGCGACCTTCTCGAGTAGATAAATCAAATTCAGTCATTCGTTTATTGTACCTCCTCTAATGATTTTAATTATCGAAATGATACGTCCAATAAGGTTCGACTTCTAGAAAACTTTGTGTTTCTCCACCAACTTCAGGGCTTGCTAATTGTTTTAAGAAAGGACCTGTTTGAGATTTATGAGCTTCAAACGCTTTTAATTTAATCTCTTTATATTGACTAATGTCATTTAATATATCAGGTTCACCTAAAATCTCCGGTGCATCATTACTGAATGCTACGAGTTGAAGTCTTGGACGCTCTTCTTTAGGCATACGTCCTACTGTTCTTACGACAGCTTCAGCTGTTGCTTCATGGTCTGGATGTACAGCAAATTTTGGATAAAATGAAATAATCACTGATGGATTTGTCTCCTCAATCAATGTTTTTACCATATCATCCATTTGCTCATGTGGCTCAAATTCTACTGTTTTATCTCTTAAACCTATTTTACGTAAATCAGTAATACCAATCACTTTCATAGCATCTTCTAATTCTTTTTCGCGAATATAAGGTAGTGACTCTCTTGTCGCAAAAGGGGGATTGCCTAAATTACGTCCCATTTGTCCTAATGTGAGACAGGCATAAGTGACAGGCACCCCATTTTCAATATAACTTGCGATTGTCCCAGCAGATGAGAAGGTTTCATCATCGGGATGTGGAAATATCATTAGTACATGTCTTTCATCTTTCATGAATCTTCCTCCTCTATACTGTAAATGGCTGTTCACTGATTTCAATCGTCGCAGCCAACTGTCCTTCGTAATTAAATCCAGCTATTAAAAATTCATTATTATCATTGATTTCATAGTGAGTCAGGCCTTGCACATATACCCAACCTCCATCACGAAGTTTCAACCCAACACGAAATGGATCTTTATCTCCGCCCTTTAGTTGCGCATGTTCATATGTGACTTGTATATTTCGTAAAAACGTACCTGCATTAAACACACGTTGATCAAAATGATTAGCATATGCACCATTCGTCGTTTCAACATGCAAATAGACAGGTTTGTTTTCAAATGTAGTTAACAATCGTTGTACTTCTTCAGCTTTAATGGGTTCCAACACGTTCACTCCTTACAACCATACAATGTGTGTATCTATCTATTTTACTAAAAAGAACTACCGAATTGTACACCTATGCTCAATTTATTTATAAATGAAAGAAAATAATTTGAAGTGATTTAAAGGTTTAAAAATATTTAACATGGGTATGTATACTACTACGACTATGATATGAAAGGATGTTTGTAATGGAATTACAATTAGCAATCGATTTATTAAATAAAGAAGAAGCAGCAAAATTAGCTAAAAAAGTTGAAGAATATGTGGATATCGTAGAAATTGGTACACCTATCGTTATTAATGAAGGATTACCAGCTGTTCAACATTTAAACGAAAATATTAATAATGCTAAAGTGTTAGCTGATTTAAAAATTATGGATGCAGCAGACTATGAAGTAAGCCAAGCTATTAAATTTGGTGCAGATGTTGTGACTATCTTAGGTGTTGCAGAAGATGCTTCAATTAAAGGTGCGGTTGAAGAAGCACACAAACATGGTAAACAATTGTTAGTTGATATGATTGCTGTACAAGATTTAGAAAAACGTGCGAAAGAATTAGATGAAATGGGCGCTGATTATATCGCTGTTCATACTGGTTATGATTTACAAGCTGAAGGACAATCTCCATTAGAAAGCTTACGTACAGTTAAATCAGTCATTAAAAATTCTAAAGTAGCCGTAGCTGGTGGTATTAAACCTGAAACAATTAAAGAAATTGTAGCAGAAGAACCTGATTTAGTTATTGTTGGTGGCGGTATTGCTAACGCAGATGATCCTGTAGAAGCAGCTAAACAATGTCGTGAAGCGATTGAAGGTAAATAAAATGCCAACTTTTAACAATTATCATTTAATTCTTGAAGAAATAGATAACACGTTATCACATCTAGAGGATAATGATTATGGACGTTTTGCAAATGAAGTGGTTGGCGCATCTCGTATCTTTACAGCTGGTAAAGGTCGCTCTGGATATGTTGCTAATAGCTTTGCAATGCGTTTGAATCAACTAGGAAAAGATGCATCTGCAATAGGTGAAGCAACAACGCCATCTATTAAAGAGCATGATTTATTAATTATTATTTCCGGTTCTGGATCAACAGAGCACCTAAGATTATTAGCTGAAAAGGCACATTCAGTTGGTGCTCAAATTGCTTTAATAACAACTAAAAAAGAATCTAAAATTGGCGATGTCGCTGATACAGTGATTACTTTACCTGCAGGAACGAAACATGAAGCAGAAGGCTCTGAACAGCCGTTAGGTAGTCTATTTGAACAATCTTCACTTATCTTTTTAGATAGTGTCGTGATTGGATTAATGGATGCCTTTAATATTAATGAAGAAGCAATGCAAGACAATCATGCTAATTTAGAATAAAAACCATCACTCAAATATATTATCGTTCAGATGAATATATTTGAGTGATTTTTTTATGTGTTATTTTTCATATAATGTTAATATAATAATTAATCCAGTTAACATTTGGAGAGGGTTATATGTTAGAAATACTAAATAAATTAAATCACTATTCAGTAGAACAACCAGATATGATTGCACTATCGTTCGAAGAAGATGTATTGACATATCAAGAACTTTATACAGCAATACAGCAATTAAAATCAGTCTTCATGCATTTACCGAAAGGGTCCCGAGTAGGATTGTTAAGTAAAAGTCCTTTACATAATATGTTGAATTATTTTGCAATATTAGAGCAAGGAAGTATTCCATGTTTTTTAGATGATCAATGGTCTGAAGTAACAATTCATCAACTGATTGAAACGTATCATATTGACTATCTTGTTGATGAACAGCATAGACTGATAAAGACAACGTCTTCTGAAACATATCCAACATATTTAAATGAGCAGTCACAAGTCCATCAACTATTACATATTGGTTTTACATCTGGGACAACAGGGTTACCTAAAGCATATTATCGAAATGAACCATCTTGGCTTGCGTCATACAAAGAAAATGAAAAGCTACTTCGTCATAAAGAAAACATACTTGTAGCACCGGGACCACTTGCACATTCATTGTCTTTATACACTTGTATTTATGCGTTATATACAGGGAGAACATTTATTGGACAAACCCGTTTTAATGCGACTAAGCTCGTTAGCAAAATGAAACAACAAACAACAAATAGTGCATTATTTCTTGTTCCAACAATGCTACATGCAATAACAAAAATAAATCACGATCACCTACATTTAACGACTATTTTAAGTAGTGGGGCGAAACTCTCTTCTTCGTTGTTTAAGCGTATAGCCGAAACATTTCAGCATGCTAATATTATTGAATTTTTTGGAACGTCAGAAGCAAGTTTTATTAGTTATAACATTAACCGTAAAGCTTCTGTTGATTCAGTGGGATACATATTTCAAAATGTAACGATTGGTTTAGAGGAAAAAGACAAGAATCATATAGGGTTATTAAATGTAAAAAGTAATATGATATTCTCTGGATATGTAAATCAATCTGTCGTATTACCTGAAACATGGATTAAAACAGGCGATTACGCTTATATTAAAGATAATCAATTATATTTAGTGAGTCGTCAAAATGAACGATTAATTATTGGAGGTAAAAATGTTTATCCTCAAGTTATTGAACAAATGATAAAAAATATTGATGGAGTAGAAGAAGCAATTGTTATAGGAGAACCGCATCCACGTTTTGGGGAA
Organism: Staphylococcus sp. FSL W8-1270; assembly: GCF_038007165.1. Classification (NCBI taxonomy): domain Bacteria; kingdom Bacillati; phylum Bacillota; class Bacilli; order Caryophanales; family Staphylococcaceae; genus Staphylococcus; species Staphylococcus sp. FSL W8-1270. Next base: position 2,021,508 of record NZ_JBBOWQ010000001.1, on the reverse strand, counting down.
ATAGCGGTTTTACTATATACAGGATCGATAGAACTTGAGTACCAAACTGTGAGACAACATATTATGAAAGTTCTATCACGATATGATGTACCTTCCAAATTTATAAAAGTAGACAGTATGCAATATACCCAAAGTGGCAAAGTTGCTCGAAATAAAATGCGTACTGCCTATGTAAAAGGAGACTTTAAATTATGAACCAACCGGTTATTGTATGGGCGAAGCGTACACCTTTTGGCAAATATGGTGGGGAATTGAAACATTTAGAACCTGAAACATTACTCATGCCCTTATTTGAAGAAATGAATTCAATTTTTCCTAAAATAATACCTGATATAGATGATGTAGTGATTGGAAATATCGTAGGTAATGGTGGAAATATTGCTCGTAAAGCCTTATTAGAAGCAGGTCTAGCTGAGAGTATTCCAGGTGTTACAATGGACCGTCAATGTGGGTCAGGGTTAGAAAGTATTATATATGCATGTCGAATGGTTCAAGCTGGTGCAGGTCATATTTATATAGCTGGAGGAGTAGAAAGCACGAGTCGTGCTCCTTGGAAGATTAAACGCCCTCAATCAGTGTATGATACACAATTACCAGAATTTTATGAGCGTGCCTCTTTTGCACCAAAAGGTCAAGATCCAAGTATGATAGAGGCAGCTGAAAATGTTGCGCAATATTATCATATTACGCGTAAACAACAAGATGCCTTTGCGATACGTAGTCATCATCTCACACATCAATATTATAAGAATGGAAGTATAAGTAATGAAATTGTATCTTTAAACATCAAAGGTCATTTATTTGATAAAGATGAAAGTATTAAGCCAACACTTACTGAACAACGATTAAATCGATTACGTCCTTTACTAGCTAACGGAACAGTAACGGTTGGAAATAGTTGTATGAAAAATGACGGCGCTGCGCTTGCACTCGTTATGAATCAAGAAACGGCATTACAATACGGAATATCAGAGGGAATGATGTTTACAGATGCAGTGACAATAGGTGTCAATCCGAAACGACTAGGTATTGGACCAGTACCTGCTGTAACAAAATTACTAAAAAAACAAAATTTAAAAATAAGTGACATTGATGCAATAGAACTTAATGAGGCATTTAGTTCACAAGTTTTAGCTTCAATTCAAGAGTTAAAATTAAATATTAATCAAGTCAATCAGTGGGGGGGAGCCATTGCGTCTGGTCATCCTTATAGCGCAAGTGGCGTAGCATTAATCACTAGGTTATTAAATATGACACATTGGAAGCGGGGAGTTGCTACAATGGGGATTGGAGGAGGAATGGGAAATGCTATACTCTTCGAACGATGGGGCTTATGAGAAAATAGAAATAGATTTTAATGAGCAAGAAGTAAGAGAGTATTGCGAAGTAGTTGAAAGAACGTATAAAGGCGTAGTGCCTCCACTCATGTGTGCAAACGTTTGGCCAAAGTTTAAGTTGTTCCAAAAGTTTCAACAAGAAAATATTCTTCTTGTGCGAACAACATGTGAAGAATTTGAATCATTAAAATGTAGGCTAAAATATGAGGCGTACTTAACACATAAAAGTACGAAAAAGTTTAAAACATATATCCAATATATCTACGATTTAAAAATATATAAAGATAATAGACAATGTATATTTATTAGGCAAACATTTATAAAAAAGGAGGTAAATGATGAGGTTTAGTCATGATAAAGTGAGTCATTACCTTCGCCTTGTTAATGATAAAAATGAGCTTCATTCAACCATTGTCCCTGGTCAACTGGTAGTGGATTGTGTATTAGCGTATTTTCAAATAGAGTGGACACAATTTAACGTTAAGTATAGAAAGATTATAGATATAGACGAAGAAGTTATCTTAAAAAAAGTGAGTCATAATGAAATAAACGTCTTTGGTTTAAATGGTGAAGAAAAAATAGTTATTACTAAAAAAAGTAATCATACTGATTTATAATTATTCATTTAACCGTTGATAACCCACCATAGGTGTTAAAAAAGAAACAATATTATAAAAATATAGCGTTAATGTTAGTATAACTTAAAGTTCCTCTCCAAGTTTCCAAAAGGGGACAATTTTGGACTAACATTAACGCTATTTTATTAGGGTGAGCTTTTGAATCATTAATGACTTTTTAAAGTTTTGAGTATTAGGGGCATTTTAACTTTAAAAAAAGATTTTGAAATATTCATCTGTGTTCGATTTCAATTAGGAAAAACACTTTTTAATTTTTGAAATGTGATGAATAACTTAATTTCATGTTATCAACATCACTTTCTAGTACAGAGAGCAATTGATAGAGGTCAGTTTTACTAAACGTTTTATCGAATTTTACCGTAATCGTCTTGAAGGTCTTTGTAATAATTTCGTATATTGGGATACCGTTTTCTATATTTTGCTTGTAGATAATCATGTTGTTAATTCCTCCTTTGTCTCTCTACACTTAATATAGTAATGGATTTTATGATAAAAAACATGAGTCTATGGTACTAACTTTTACTGCAACGGACTGTGTAGAGCATACTACGACTAAATACCTAGAAGATAATGAAGATATAAGAAAAGCTTTTAATCCTAGTGTGACCAAACTATCATACACAAGATTAAAAGCTTTAGAAGTGCTTATATTTCTTTAAAAATGCAGTACAGACAGTAGCTGATTGAATTGAAAGTACGCTGATTAGCTTCTTTCAACTCTAATGCTGGGGCACCAACAAAGAGACTTTCAAAATGAAAGTCAACGATCAACGCGAGTTGGGGCGTCGGGGAAGGACAATGAAATCTAATTAAGGATTACAAAAGACTAGTCTCTTTTGCATAAGAAGTACTAGCATTTTTTTCAAAAATGCAGTACTTCTTTAAACTTCTTTGACGTCGACGTCGATGTGTTCTACGCGGTTGTATGCGCCGTGATCAACTGGGCCTACAAAGTCGTTCATTTTCCAACCATTTTTAATTGCTGATGCCACAAATGCTTTAGCGCTAATAACAGCTTCTTTAGGTGATTTACCATTTGCCAAGTAAGCTGTTGTAGCTGCTGCAAATGTACAACCTGCACCGTGGTTATAACTTTGTTGGAACATATCAGTTGTTAATTGATAATATGTTTGACCATCATAATATAAGTCGTAAGATTTATCTTGATCTAATGCTTTACCACCTTTAATAATAATATGTTGAGCACCTTGATCATAAATGATTTTTGCAGCTTTTTTCATATCTTCAATTGACGTTAATTTACCTAATCCAGATAATTGACCAGCTTCAAATAAATTAGGTGTTACGACCGTTGCTTTAGGTAATAAATATTTAATCATTGCATCTGTATTTCCTGGGTTAAGTACTTCGTCTTCCCCTTTACATACCATAACTGGGTCTACTACGAAATATTTTGCACCTGATTGTTCAAATGCTTCGCCAGCACGTTTAATGATTTCTTCAGTTCCAAGCATACCTGTTTTAACAGCATTTGGACCAATTGAAATGACGGTTTCTAATTGTTTTTCGAATACATCCATTGGAAGTGGTGTCACATCGTGGGACCAAGTTTCTTTATCCATTGTTACAACAGCTGTTAAAGCCACCATACCGTAAGTGTTTAGTTCTTGAAATGTTTTAAGGTCGGCTTGCATACCTGCGCCAGCGCTTGTATCAGAACCGGCAATTGTTAATACTTTTTTTAATGCCATGTATTATCACTCCTGTCAATTATTTACATCTTTATTTATCATATCATGTAACTCAACTATTGTTCTAGCATGAAGATAGTAAGGCGATTTATATCACGTTTCAGAGGGGTCCTATGTTAAAATAGAAGTGAGGTGAAAACGATGGAATGGTCAGACATTTTTCATGACATTACAACAAAACATGATTTTAAAGCAATGCATGATTTTTTAGAAAAAGAATATACGACACAAATCGTCTATCCAGATAGAGAAAATATTTATCAAGCTTTTGATTTAACACCATTTGAAGATATTAAAGTTGTTATTTTGGGTCAAGATCCATATCATGGACCTAACCAAGCACATGGGTTAGCATTTTCAGTTCAACCCAATGCTAAATTTCCACCATCTTTAAGAAATATGTATCAAGAATTAGAAGATGATATTGGCTGTCATAGAACTTCTCCACATCTACAGGACTGGGCGCGTGAAGGTGTTCTGTTATTAAATACTGTATTAACTGTACGTAAAGGTGAAGTGCATTCCCATAAGGACATTGGATGGGAAATATTTACAGATGAAGTCATTAAAGCTATTTCAGATTATCGCGAAGACGTTGTCTTTATCTTATGGGGAAAACCTGCGCAGCAAAAGATAAAATTAATTGATACAGCAAAGCATCATATCATTAAATCTGTTCATCCAAGTCCATTATCTGCTTATCGAGGTTTCTTTGGGTCTAAACCTTACTCTCGTACAAATGATTATTTAAAATCTAAAGGTAAAACACCCATACAATGGTGCGAAAGTGGGGAATCTTAATTGAACAAAGAACAATTAATTCAACTTATAGAACACGAATTAGTGCAAGCAGATGAAGCTCAAGATGAACAGCAGTTTGAAAAGCATATGTATGCGATTCATACCTTAACATCTCTTTATTCCGATGTTTCGAAACGACCTTCTAAAAAATCAACACATGATTTTACTAATAGTGTAACTTCTGAATCTTCGTTTTCAAATAAGTCTTCAAATCATTCAGCGATTACTGCTGCAGAAATTGAAGCGATGGGTGGTAAAGTTCCACAAACAATGAAGCATCAAACTAAATCGTCTAATATGATGGTGACGGATGAGGAAATTGGAAATGGTGAATCAATATTTGATTTTTAATTAAAAATAAGTTAGGAGAACTAAAATATTATGATGAAAGTATTTATAATTTTAGGTGCATTGTGTACGATGATGTCTGTTGGTACGGGTGCTTTTGGTGCACATGGACTTGAAGGAAAACTCTCTGATAAATATATGTCAGTATGGGAAAAAGCAGTGAATTATCAAATGTATCATGGTCTAGGATTAATTATGATTGGCATCATTAGTGGTACAACTTCTATTAATGTGAATTGGGCAGGATGGCTTTTGTTCTTTGGTATTGTTCTATTTAGTGGCTCATTATATATTCTTGCATTGACTCAAATTCGTATTTTAGGAGCGATTACACCATTAGGGGGCGTACTCTTTATTGTGGGATGGTTAATGTTAATTATTGCAACATTTAAATTTTCTGGATAATCATATTTTATATTTTGGTTAGTAAACTCACCTTTTTGGGTATGTTAAATACTCGAGGTGAGTTTATTTTATGAATGATAAAAATCGAGAGATAGATAGAGGAGATTTAAAGCAAAACCTCTCTGAAAAATTTGTTTGGGCGATTGCTTATGGCTCGTGTATCGGATGGGGAGCATTCATACTGCCCGGTGATTGGATTAAACAATCAGGTCCGATTGCTTCGGCAATTGGTATTGTTATTGGTGCTTTATTGATGATATTAATTGCTGTAAGTTATGGTGCATTAGTCGAACGTTTTCCTGTGTCAGGCGGTGCATTCGCGTTTAGTTATTTAAGCTTTGGAAGATATGTGAGTTTCTTTTCATCGTGGTTCTTAACATTCGGTTATGTTTGTGTAGTAGCGTTAAATGCGACAGCATTTAGTTTATTAATTAAGTTTTTACTGCCAAACATTTTGAATAGTGGAAGATTATATACGATTGCTGGATGGGATGTTTACATAACAGAAATAGTTATTGCTACGGTATTATTACTAGTATTTATGTTTATTGCAATTCGTGGTGCAAGTGTTTCTGGTACACTCCAATATTACTTTTGTGTAGCAATGGTCATTGTTGTTGTACTTATGTTTATAGGTTCATTTTTCGGAAATAACTTTTCGTTAAGCAACTTACAACCTTTAGCAAGTAAAGAGCTTGGATGGTTTAATTCCATTATTATGATTGTAGCTATTGCACCATGGGCTTATGTGGGATTTGATAATATTCCACAAACAGCAGAAGAGTTTAATTTTTCGCCAAACAAAACGTTCAAATTGATTGTATACAGTTTATTAGCGGCAGCTTTAACTTATGTCATTATGATTTTATACACAGGATGGTTGGGTACGAATAATGCGAACTTTAATGGAAATTTATGGTTAACAGGTGCTGAAACACAAACTGCTTTTGGTTATATTGGTTTAGGAGTATTAGCGATTGCTATTATTATGGGGATTTTTACTGGATTAAACGGATTCTTAATGAGTTCAAGTCGATTACTATTCTCAATGGGACGTGCTGGTGTCATGCCTAAAGCGTTTAGTAAATTACATCCAAAATATAAAACACCCTATGTAGCCATTATCTTTTTAGTAGCTATTACTTTAATTGCGCCATGGTTAGGACGTACCGCATTGACATGGATTGTTGATATGTCTTCAACAGGTGTATCGATTGCTTATTTTATTACTTGTTTATCTGCTGCTAAGCTATTTAGTTACAATAAACAAAGTAACACGTATGGTCCTCTTTATAAGACCTTTGCTATTTTAGGTTCTATTGTTTCATTTATCTTTTTACTTTTATTATTAGTTCCAGGATCACCGGCTTCACTTTCAATGCCTTCATATATTGCATTGGGTAGTTGGTTAGTGATTGGTCTTATTTTCTTTGTAGTTCGATACCCTAAATTAAAAAATATGAATAATGATGAATTAAGTCGTCTGATTTTAAATCAATCAGAACGAGAAGTTAAAGAAATGATACAAGATAAAAAATAATATACGTAAACGCGAGAGATGAGGGTTAGTTACCTACAATCTCTCGCGTTTTATTTTTATATACGTTTACGTCGCCGAGCGAAACCAGAAACGATGATTTTTGAAATTTGGTCTGCGAATAATAATCCTAATGCAATCGCACCAGCGATAAGTGTGACTTCGAGCATTGTATTGATTGCTTTACCAAATTGTAATAAGACTAGATTTTTAGTTGCATCAAAAGCAAGTCCACCAGGAACTAATGGAATAATACCAGTAACCATGAAAATGATTGCAGGTTCACGTTTTTTACGAGCCATGTAATGACTGATTAAACCCAATGTAAAGCTACCGAAGAAACTTGAATAAATCGTATGTATATTCAAACCTTGGTAGAATAAAATATATACCATCCATCCACAAGCTCCAACAAAACCACACGATAAATACAGCTTTCTAGGAGCGTCAAAGATGACACAGAAAAAGAGAGAAGCTGTATAACTAAATATAAAATTAAATAACCAAAACATTTATGCGTACTCCTAAACTAATATTAATATCGAACCTACACCGGCACCAATACCAAATGCGGTGACAAGTGCTTCTAAAGACTTAGTGGTAAACATCATCATATGACCGCCAAATAAATCTTGTATAGCATTCGTAATCAGTACTCCAGGTACAATAGGCATGACTGCAGCAATAATAATAGTAGCTAAATCACCACTTGGCGCTAACCAATGACCGAATACTGCGATAATACCAATAACTAAGGATCCGACGAATTCTGGAATAAATTGTGCGTGTAATCGGCGATCCAGAATTTCAACAACCAGATATCCAATACTACCTGCAAGTAGAGCAGTAATCACATCGATAAATTGGCCACCTTGCAAATATAGAAAACTAATTGCAATAATGGCAGCAGCAATCCCTTTAAATGTTAAGCTACTATCTCGTTTTGCAATATATATTTTTTCTAATCGCTCTTTTGCATCTTCTAAAGAGATATCCCCTTTTGTGATTAATCGTGATATTTCATTTGCTTGTGAAATTTTAATGAGATTAGTATCACGGGAATTAATTCTAAATATTCGTGGGTAAGATTCGTTATGTAAAGTAAATTGAATGACTGTATTTGTAACGAAACTATTGCTTTCAGGATATCCTAGTTTTCGAGCAATACGGGTCATTGTATCTTCTACACGTGTTCCTTCCGCACCAGATTCAAGTAATATACGTCCAGCCATCATGACGACGTCTTTGATTAAAGTTTCATCTATATGTTCTTGCTTATTTATATTTTCCATTTCATCACCATTCGTTAAGATGTAATCATTATTATAGTAGAAGTACATGAAAATAACTACCTTACATTATAAAACTTAACAATCATAATATGATGAACATTCATATTTATATCTCAATAGTAGGTAAATATATTTTAATGAAAATAAAATTTAATGTAAAAAAACAATTGTAAAAAAACAATTGATTTATAACAATAATGTTTCAGAACATTACAATTCGGTTAAATAATAATAGTTAATAAATCAAAATTGTGCTGGGTAGCGACAGCGCTTTTGCGATTTGTTAATGTTCAGAGTAGTAATGAAGTTCTCCCAAACCATACTACTTGAAGTACACTTTTTTTAAAGTGTACTTTATCTCGGAAACTAATTGCCTTATATAAATATATTAATTTATTGAAAAAATGGAGCAAAGACTGGCGTTTACTATGCTAGTCTTTGCTCCATTTATATATTAAATTGCAAAAAATTGATCGAAATGATCAGTAGTTAAAATATGGCCGATATAGAAACTACCAAAGTCGCCATAGCGAGCAGTCGTTTCATCAAAACGCATTTCATAAACAATTTTCTTGAATTGTAGAACATCATCTGAGAATAATGTGACGCCCCATTCAAAATCATCAAAACCTACTGAACCAGTAATAAATTGTTTAATTTTACCAGCGAATTTGCGTCCAATCATACCATGGTTATACATTAATTTTTTACGGTCTTCCATTGGTAACATATACCAGTTATATGTTTCATTACGACGTTTATCCATTGGATAGAAACAAATATATTCTGTTCTAGGCAATTCTGGATATAATCTTGCTTTAATATGTGGATTTTCATAAGGATCTTCGTCTGATTTACCAGCTAAATAGTTACCCAACTCAATCACAGATACATATGAATAAGTTTGAATGAAGAAATCAGCAATTCTTAATTTATTTAATTCATTTTCAATTTCATTCAATTCTTTCATTTCTGGACGTAAATACCATAATAAAATATCTGCTTTTTGACCTGTAATATTATATAAAGCATAATCTCCAGCTTGTTTTTCTCTGGCAGTGGCTTTATTTTCGATAAATACTTTAAATTCATTAATCATTGCTTCGCGCTCATCTTCTGGCACCAATCTAAAAGTTGCCCAATCGACAGCGTAAAATAAATGAAGGCTATACCAACCATCTAATGTTTCAGCTGCTTCACTCATATCTATCGCTCCTTTAACTATATTTTCTATCAATACAAATTAAATTTTATCATAAAGAGAATTGTCACACATACTTAAAAGTTTACAAATTAATGAAATAGAAATATTAAAAGAAATAAAGTATAATTAAGGTGAACATACTATTATTTTAAAAATTTGAGGAGGGCATTATGTCTAGTTTATTAGATGTATTACAAGAAAAACTTTCAGGAAAAAACGTTAGAATTGTATTACCGGAAGGTGAAGATGAACGAGTATTAACAGCGGCTACAAAGTTACAAGCAACTGACTATGTTACACCTTTAGTATTAGGTAATGAAGAAAAAGTAAATACTTTAGCTCAAGATAAAGGATTAGATATCTCTAATATTCAAATTATCGATCCTTCTAAAAGTGATTTGAAACCTGAATTAGTCAAATCTTTCGTAGAACGTCGTAAAGGTAAAGCTACTGAAGAACAAGCTCAAGAATTATTAAACAATGTTAACTATTTTGGAACAATGTTAGTATACGCTGGTCATGCTGATGGATTAGTAAGTGGTGCTGCACATTCAACTGGAGATACTGTCCGTCCTGCCTTACAAATTATTAAAACAAAACCTGGCGTATCTAGAACATCTGGTATCTTCTTTATGATTAAAGAAGATAAACAATATATATTTGGTGATTGTGCTATCAATCCAACATTAGAATCTTCTGATTTAGCAGAAATTGCCGTAGAAAGTGCAAAATCAGCAAAAAGCTTTGGTATGGACCCACGTGTTGCTATGTTAAGTTTCTCAACTAAAGGTTCAGCTAAATCAGATGATGTAGAAAAAGTCGCTAACGCAGTAAAATTAGCACAAGAAAAAGTGGAATCTGAAGGTTTAGATAATGTAGTGGTTGATGGAGAATTTCAATTTGATGCTGCGATTGTACCTGCAGTTGCAGAGAAAAAAGCACCTGGAGCAAAAATTCAAGGTGACGCAAATGTATTTGTATTCCCAAGTTTAGAAGCAGGTAATATTGGATACAAAATTGCACAACGTTTAGGTGGATTTGAAGCGATTGGTCCAGTTTTACAAGGTCTTAATTCACCTGTAAATGATTTATCTCGTGGTTGCTCTACTGAAGACGTTTATAACTTATCAATTATTACTGCTGCTCAAACATTACAATAATGGATTTAGCAAGTAAGTATTTTAATGACATTCATTGGCGCTATATAGACCATTCTTCAGGTTTAGCGCCAATGCAGTCATTTGCATTTGATGACACGTTTTCAGAAAGTGTAGGAAAAGATATATCTTGTAACGTTGTAAGAACATGGATTCACCAACACACTGTCATTTTAGGTATACATGATTCACGTTTACCATTTTTAAAAGACGGTATTCAATACTTAACTGACGAGATCGGTTATAATGCAATCGTTAGAAATTCTGGTGGTCTTGGGGTTGTATTAGACCAAGGTGTTTTAAATATTTCGCTTATTTTTAAAGGACAAACTGAGACAACCATTGATGAAGCATTCACAGTGATGTATTTACTTATTTGTAAAATGTTCGAAAATGAAAATGTAGATATAGATACTAAAGAAATAGAGCATTCATATTGTCCTGGAAGATTTGATTTAAGTATTGATGGAAAAAAATTTGCTGGTATTTCACAACGACGGGTACGTGGAGGTATTGCAGTTCAAATTTATTTATGTGTTGAAGGCTCTGGTGAAGAAAGAGCTGAAATGATGCATGAATTTTATCAACGTGCCTTGAAAGGTGAAGTTACAAAATTTAAATATCCGGATATTAAACCAGAATGTATGGCATCTTTGGAGACATTACTTCATCGAGACATTAAAGTTCAAGATGTGATGTTCCAATTACTTTATGCGATTAAAGACTTAGGTGGTCAGCTAAATATGGATCCAATTACAGAGGATGAGTGGCAACGTTATGAAGGATATTTCGATAAAATGATTGAACGTAATGAGAAAATGAATCGTTCCTTAGATTAAAATAAGATAAAAGGGAGTAAGAAAAATTCTAAGTGAATTTTAGCTTACTCCCTTTTTAGCATGCAATCATACAACTAAAGTATATATTTACCTTCAAAAATATAAAAATTGCTACATTCTTATTATTTTTTATAGTAATATAGATGAGGTGGATTCATTTAAGAACGATAATTTAACCATAATTATGTTGATTATAACATTTTTTAGGATATAAATATTTCAAAGTTTTGAACTATTTTTGACAAAGTTTTATACTATTTATTGATGTATTAACACAAATGCAAGATTTGAAGTAAATGAGTATAAACATATGTGTGACATGACATGTACAAATGTATAAATATGTTCAATTTTAAAACAACATTAATGAATGTTGAAATCATTTTAGAAAGAATATTAAAGGTGAGAGATCATGGTACGACGTGGCTATGGAGAATCTAACGGAAAAATTATATTGATTGGTGAGCATGCTGTAACTTTTGGCCAGCCAGCAATCGCCATTCCATTTACTTCAGGAAAAGTAAAAGTGCTTATTGAAAGCTTAGAAAAAGGTAATTATTCAGCAATTCAGAGTGATGTTTATGATGGTCCTTTATACGATGCACCTGATCATTTGAAATCACTTATTACACACTTCGTAGAAAGCAAACATGTTGAAGAACCATTGTTGATTAAAATTCAAGCTAATTTACCACCTTCTCGAGGTTTAGGTTCGAGTGCAGCAGTAGCAGTAGCTTTTATAAGAGCAAGTTATGATTATTTAGAATTGCCGCTATCTGATAAAGAATTACTAGAAAATGCAGACTGGGCTGAACGCATTGCTCATGGTAAACCAAGTGGTATTGATACAAAAACGATTGTAACGAATCAACCCGTTTGGTATCAAAAAGGAGAAGTTGAAATTTTAAAGTCTCTTGATTTAGATGGCTATATGGTTGTTATTGATACAGGAGTTAAAGGCTCTACAAAACAAGCAGTTGAAGATGTACATCGTTTATGTGATAACGATGAGTCATATATGAATGTCATTGAACATATTGGCTCTCTTGTTTATTTAGCTAGTGATGCAATTAACCATCATAGCTTTGATCAACTTGCTAATATATTTAATCAATGTCAAGACGATTTAAGAACATTGACAGTCAGTCACGATAAAATCGAAACTTTACTCGAAATTGGAAGACAACATGGTGCAGTAGCTGGTAAATTAACTGGTGGTGGACGAGGTGGTAGCATGTTAATTCTAACTAAAGAAGAAGTGACTGCTAAAACTATTGTTGCAGCAGCCGAAAAAGATGGAGCACAACATACTTGGATTGAAAAGTTAGGAGGATAAATCTTTGAAAAAAAGTGGTAAAGCACGCGCCCATACGAATATTGCTCTAATAAAATATTGGGGAAAAGCAGATGAAGATCTAATTATTCCTATGAATAATAGTTTATCAGTGACATTAGAGCGTTTCTATACAGAAACACGTGTAACGTTTGATGCTTCATTAACAGAAGATCAACTTATTTTAAATAAGGAAGCTGTTAACGCTAAAGAAAGCGCCAAAATTCAACGTTATATGGATATGATTCGAAAAGAAGCTGGTATTTCAACGTATGCACTCATAGAAAGTGATAATTTTGTACCTACTGCTGCCGGTTTAGCTTCTTCAGCTAGTGCATATGCAGCTTTAGCTGGTGCTTGCAATGAAGCGCTTGATTTAAACCTATCAGATAAAGATTTATCTCGCCTTGCTCGTCGTGGTTCCGGATCAGCATCAAGAAGTATTTATGGTGGTTTTGCTGAATGGGAAAAAGGTCATGATGATAAAACGTCTTACGCCCATCAAATTGAGTCAGATGGTTTCGAGAATGACTTAGCTATGATTTTTGTAGTTATTAACAATAAATCAAAGAAAGTATCAAGTCGTTCAGGTATGTCTTTAACTCGTGAGACTTCACGTTTTTATCAATACTGGTTAGATCATGTAGAGGAAGATTTAAAAGTCACAAAACAAGCGATTGCCCAAAAAGATTTTAAACGAATGGGTGAAGTGATTGAGGCAAACGGTTTGAGAATGCACGCAACAAATTTAGGTGCACAGCCACCATTTACATATCTTGTGCCAGAAAGCTACGAAGCTATGCGAATTGTACATGAATGTAGAGAAGCAGGATTACCTTGTTATTTTACTATGGATGCAGGACCAAATGTAAAAGTTCTAATAGAAAAGAAACATCAACAAGCGATTGTGAATCAATTTTTAGAAGTATTTAATAAAGATCAAATTATAACAAGTGATATTACACACGCAGGAGTCGAAATAATTAAGTAGGGAAGAGATATAATGATTCAGGCAAAAGCGCCAGGAAAACTTTATATAGCGGGCGAATATGCTGTAACCGAACCTGGATATAAATCAGTGTTAATTGCAGTAGATCGTTTTGTCACGGCTGCTATTGAAGCTTCAAATGAAATCACAGGTACGATTCATTCTAAAACATTACACTATAAACCTGTCACATTTAATCGTAATGAAGATAAAATAGAAATATCAGATGTACATGCAGCCAATCAACTCAAATATGTAGTTACTGCTATTGAAGTGTTTGAGCAGTATGCGAAAAGTTGTAATATAAAATTAAAACATTTTCATCTTACTATTGATAGTAATCTTGCAGATGCATCAGGACAAAAGTATGGTTTAGGTTCTAGTGCTGCAGTTTTAGTATCTGTGATTAAGGTTCTAAATGAATTTTATGAAATGGAGTTATCCAATCTTTATATTTATAAGCTTGCGGTTATTTCAAATATGAGATTACAAAGTTTAAGTTCATGCGGAGATATTGCTGTTAGTGTTTATAGTGGATGGCTTGCCTATAGTACGTTTGATCACGAATGGGTAAAACAACAAATGAAAGAAACATCTGTAGATGAAGTATTAGAAAAAAACTGGCCAGGTCTTCATATAGAACCTTTACAAGCGCCTGAAAATATGGAAGTTCTCATAGGATGGACCGGTTCTCCTGCTTCGTCACCTCACTTAGTAAGCGAAGTCAAGCGTTTAAAATCTGACCCTATTTTTTATGGTAAGTTTCTTGATCAATCAAATACGTGTGTGGAAAATTTAATCTATGCTTTTAAAACGAATAATATAAAAGGTGTACAAAAAATGATTCGTCAAAATCGTAGTATTATTCAGCAAATGGATAAAGAGGCTACGGTTGATATTGAAACAAAAAAATTAAAATTATTATGTGATATTGGTGAACGTTTTGGTGGTGCAGCAAAAACTTCTGGAGCTGGTGGAGGAGATTGTGGCATTACAATTATCGATAATAGAGTTGATAAGCACTCTATTTATGAAGTATGGGAAAAAGAGGGAATTAAACCTTTGAAATTTAAAATATATCACGGACAATAAGACTACTATTATGATGAAGCGAGACATTTTATTAAGAAAATATATGTCTTGCTTTTTATTTATAGCAAATCTTTTTTAGTGCTTGAATTTTTAATTAAAAAGAGTAAAATAATTAGAGTTGTAATAAATGAATGGAAGTCAATATGAGAGAAAATAATGTAAAGGTGGGTAGCGAAGTGAAGAATAAATTTTTGATTTGTGACGAATGTCAGGCAGTTAACTTAAAATCATTAAAGAAAAAATTAGAAAAATTAGATCCTGATGCTGAAATTGAAATAGGCTGTCAGTCATACTGTGGTCCAGGTCGTCGTAAGACATTTGCTTTTGTTAATAATCGCCCACTTGCTGCATTGACTGAAGATGAACTTATGGAAAAAGTGACTGCACAATTAAAAAAACCACGTGATCCTGAAGAAGAAGAACGTTTGAGAAAACGTAATGAAGAACGTAAGCGTCGTAAAGAAGAACAAGATAGAAAATTAAAAGAAAAATTAGCAAAGCGTAAAGCAAATAAATAATAAATATCGATGATAAAGAAGCTCGTAAACTCATTTAAAAATGGGTTTACGAGCTTTTTTATTAAATATTAAATAAGTCATTAAATGATTCAGCTATTGTTGGATGAGTATAAATATTATCGCGTAATACTTGATAAGGAATATGTTGATCGATAGCAAGTTTAATTAAATTAATAATTTCTTCAGAACCTTTACCATATAAAGTAGCACCTAATATTTCATTATTATCTTTATTGATTACAACTTTGAAAAGACCGCGACCATCGTTATTAATTTTGTGTTTTGGTATAGTATTAATAAATAAAGTGTTTTCAACGTAATTATAATTTAATTGTTGTGCTTCTGAAGCGGTGATACCAACACGAGAAAGTGGTGGATCGATAAATACTGTATAAGGGATAATACCACGATTTTCAGTATGTCGTGAACGATCACCGAACAATTCAGATTTCAAGATTCTAAAGTCATCTAAAGAAATATAAGTGAATTGTAATCCACCTTTTACATCTCCGGCAGCATAAATATGTGATACAGAGGTTTGTAGATGGTTGTTTACTTTTATTTCTCCGTGAGTGCCTAACTCAATATCTGTATTGTTCAGAGCTAAATCTGTATTTGGTACACGTCCTGTAGCAAGTAAGATTGCATCACCAGTAAAGTTTCCTTGTGAGGTTTCAACTGTTGTCAAATCACCTTCATTTTTTAATGCTTTTGTTTCAACATTAGTAATTAAACGTACGCCTTTATCTTTAAAATCATTAATCATGTGTGTGACTATTTCTTGATCTTCTCTGGCCATAAATTGTTTATTATATTCTAGTACAGTTACGTTTGTACCAAAGCTTTGAAACATTGAGGCAAATTCTAATGCAATATATCCTCCACCAATAATCACTAATTCTTTAGGTTGATAAGAAATATTTAATAGTCCTTTTGAATCATATACATTTTGTGCTGAGTCTATACCTTCAATATTTGGAATATTAGATTTTGCACCTGTATTAATTAAAATTTTATCTGCTGTCAGTATTTGAACTAACTTACCATTTTCATCAATTAATTCTACTTCTGTATTAGATTTAAATTGTGCTTTAAAGTTTAACAAGGTAATATTTTCATCATTTTCTAAGTTTAAATAGTTTTTTTGATTTAATGCTTTGACTACTTCTTTTTTTCTTGAAAAGGCAGTTGAAAAATCGACATGTTTAATACCATCATTAACAAGCACTTTAGATGGAATACAGCCATGGTTTATGCATGTACCGCCATAGCTTTCTGTAAACTGTTCAATTAAAGCAACCTGTTGTCCTTGTGATGATGCATATTTGGCAAGTGTTTTTCCGGCTTTACCAAAACCAATAACGATTAAATTATAATGTGTCATATGTTGTATCCTCCTGAAGTGTATCATTAATTACATCATTAATTGTGAGGGTATCATAAAAATTTAAAATAACACGATGTTCCTTTTGATTATAGTGTGACATGGTCTTTGCTATGTTTCTTGATATTTCACAATCGCTCTGCTCATGACCTGTGAAAATACGCTGTTGGCTATCTTTTTCAAGCACAAATATACGATATAGTACTGATAGTTTAATGCTAGCAGTTGAATGATTTGCACTATATCCACCATTTTTACCACGGGAAGTATTAATAAACTGGTATTGATTTAAAACAGTAGTCACTCTACGTAATTGAACTGGATTGAGGCAAGTTAATTTTGCTAAAGATTGACTACTGAATTGTTGGTTGTCGTGCTTTACTAAAAAACTAAGTACGTGAACGGCAATGTTAAATTCTAAATTCAAATGATGCACCTCCTAAATGTAACTTTATTAGTTACATTTAAATATAAAATAAAACATATGTCAAATTTAATGTTTTAAACACTACTGAATGAATTTATCATTACTAATCGGGTAAACTATAAATAGAAACTACATTTTTAAGGAGTGGTGAATATCATGGCAGAATTTGTACAATTAGGAAAATCTGATGTTCATGTATTTCCAGTTGCATTAGGTGCAAATGCAGTCGGAGGACATAATTTATATCCCAATTTAGATGAAGAGCAAGGAAAAGATGTCGTTAGAAAAGCTATTGATAATGGTATTACTTTAATTGATACTGCGTTTATTTATGGACCTAAACGCTCAGAAGAACTTGTAGGAGAAGTTGTAAAGGAATATCCTCGTGAAAAAGTTCAAATTGCAACTAAAGGATCACATGTTATTAAAGATAATGGCGATGTTGTTCAAAATAACCAACCTGATTATTTAAAACAACAAGTTGAAGAGAGCTTAGAACGCTTGCAAGTGGATTATATTGACTTGTATTACATTCATTTTCCTGATGAGTATACACCAAAAGATGAAGCTGTGGCAGCATTACAAGAACTTAAAAAAGAAGGAAAAATTAAAGCAATAGGTGTTTCAAACTTTACGTTAGATCAACTTAAAGAGGCGAATAAAGACGGATATGTGGATGTTGTTCAATTAGAATATAATTTACTACATCGTGAAAATGAAGAAGTAATGAAATACGCAGCTGAAAATGATATTACTTTTGTACCATATTTCCCATTAGCTTCTGGTATTTTAGCTGGTAAGTATGAAGAAAATCAAACTTTCGATGATCATCGTGCAACTCGTCGTGATTTCCAACCAGAAGTGTTCAATGATAACGTACGTCGAGTAAAAGAATTATCAAGTATTGCTGAAACTCATAATACAAGTATTGCTAATATTGTATTAGCATTCTACTTAACACGTCCATCACTTGATGTTGTTATTCCTGGTGCGAAACGTGCTGATCAAGTTGTAGAAAACATTGAAGCAGCAAATATTGAACTGACTGAAGAAGAAATTAAGAAAATAGATGATTTATTCCCAGTTGAATAAAGTACGTTAAATAAAAGTAATAATGGCTCCTACACCGTTTATATAGGTGTAGGAGTTTTTATTATAAATAAAAGTAAAAAGATGGGGTACATAATAAGTAAATAGAAAAAACACATTAATAATATAAATTAAAAAAGAGGTAAGATACATGATTACTGTATTATTTGGTGGAAGTCGTCCACAAGGAAATACTGCTCAATTAACACAATATGCTCTAGAAGGAAAACAATATAATTGGATTGATTTAACACAATATCATTTTAAACCTGTAAGAGATTATAGACATGAATCAAAGCAAATTGAGTCATACATAGATGATTATCAATTGATTATTGACCAAGTGCTTGAAAGTGATACAGTTATTTTTGCATCACCTGTGTATTGGTATAGTGTGTCAGCATCTGTAAAAGCATTTATCGATCATTGGTCAGAATCATTAATCGATCCTAAATATCAGGATTTTAAAACTAAAATGTCTAACATTGATTTTAGATTAATCTTAGTTGGGGGAGATTGTCCGAAAGTAAAAGCGAAACCTTGCATTAAACAGTTAGAATATAGTTTAGATTTTCTCGGAGCAAAACTAAATGGTTATATTATTGGTATAGCAGAAAGACCTGGAGATGTTATGAAAGATGTATATGCTCTAGAAAGAGCACAGGAATGGAATGCAGTACTGTCTTAATAAGATGCATCTTAAAGTTGAGTGAAAGCGTTTATTAATATACTATGATATAATTTTGTTATTAAATTACAATAAAATGTCAGGAGAATGAAGCATGTATACAGTTAGAAAAGCGACAACTAATGACGTTATAGCAATAAGAGATGTAGCTACAAAAGCTTGGTATAATACGTATTTAAATATTTATGCAGTATCAACAATTAATGAATTATTAGCAGCTTCGTATAATGAACACCATTTAAAAAAGCGATTAGAAGATCAACTTTTTTTAGTTGTTGAAGAAAATAATGAAATTGTAGGATTTGCTAACTTTATCTATGGTAAAGAATTATACTTAGCCGCACATTATGTTCACCCAGGTGTACAACATAAAGGTTATGGAACAAGTTTACTTGAAGAAGGATTACATGAATTTGAAAATGAATATGATACGGTCTTTTTAGAAGTTGATAATAAGAACAAAGAAGCTATTCATTATTATCAACATCATGGTTTTGAAATAGTTCGTTCATATCAACCAGAAATGTATGGTGAACAATTAGATTTAGCATTAATGAAGAAAGTATTATAAGAATTAATCAACTTAAATTCATATTACTACTGATGAAAGCAAGTATGAAAGAGGAGGATGAACTTGACACAATCATCTTATGTAACTAAAAAATTAGCTGAAGAAAAAGTATTTAAAGATCCAATTCATAAGTATGTTCATGTTAAAGATCAACTAATATGGGATTTAATTAAAACTAAAGAATTTCAGCGCTTGCGTCGTATTAAGCAATTAGGTACATTATACCTTGCCTTTCATACTGCAGAACACAGTCGTTTTGGACACTCTTTAGGAGTCTATGAAATTGTAAGACGTATGATTGATGAATCATTTGTTGGGCGTGAAGCATGGAATAATAAAGATCGCCCCCTTGCTTTATGTGCAGCTTTATTACATGATTTGGGTCATGGGCCGTTTTCACATAGTTTTGAGAAGATATTTAATACGGATCACGAAGCGTTTACCCAAGAAATTATTACTGGAAACACTGAGGTTAACGAAGTATTAAGTAGAGTGTCTGAGACCTTTCCTCAGGAAGTAGCCGATGTTATTAATAAAACGCATAAAAATAAATTAGTCATTTCCATGATTTCATCTCAAATTGATGCTGATCGTATGGACTATTTGCAACGTGATGCTTATTTCACCGGTGTATCTTATGGTACATTTGATATGGAGCGTATACTTCGATTAATGAGACCATCAAAAGATGAAGTACTTATTAAAGAAAGTGGTATGCATGCTGTAGAAAATTTTATTATGAGTCGTTACCAAATGTATTGGCAAATCTATTTTCATCCCGTAAGTCGTGGTGGAGAAGTACTATTAAATAATTGTCTTAAGCGAGTCAAACAGCTTTATAAGGAAGACTATCAATTTAAAATGTATCCAAAAGAATTTATTCCATTTTTTGAAGGTACAATTACAATTGATCAGTATGTAGAATTAGATGAAGTAACTGTATTATTTTATTTGAAGAAATGGATACATGAAGAAGATGAGATCTTAAGTGATTTAGCGCGTCGATTTATTAATCGTGATCTCTTTAAGTATATTCCATTTGATGGTTCGATTATTACAATTACTGAATTACAGGATTTATTTATTGAAGGTGACATTGACCCGGAATATTATTTTGTTAGTGAAGCATTTTCAGATTTACCATATGATTATGATCGACCTGGTTCTAATCGACAACCTATCCATTTGTTAAGACGAAATGGTAGTATTAAAGAAATTAGTAGCCAATCGTTAGTCATTTCAAGTATTACTGGGATTAATCGAGAAGACTATAAACTATACTATCCTAAAGAAATGATTCTTAATATTAAAGATTCGGAAGTGAAAGGTTCAATTATTAATTTATTGAATGAATTAAATTAAATATTTGATGATAATATACGCTATTAGTTAATAGCGAGTGTGAAAAGGTAAAGAAGTATTGGAGGAATCATCGTGGCAGAAAATAAAGGGTTTAAATTTAATATTATAAAAAATGATCCTTTAGATGGTCATAAAGGTACAAATATAGGAGCGATTAGTTTAGATAATATTGCACCTGTATTTATCGATGTTGCAAATAAAGAAGCATTTGTTGATATTGGCGGTATGCATGCACGTGCGGAAGTAGAAAAAGGCGTAAAGTGGATTACTGATAAAGAATCAGTGGAAGGTCCAGAGGCTAAGGAATATTGGTTATGTTGGGTGACTACTGAACGTGGTGAAAATGGTCCTTATTACGCGGGCGTCACTGCATGTTATTTACTTGTAAATAAAAGTATTCGTCGAGGTTATAAGAGTATGCCAGAACATGTCAATATGATGGATAAGTCTATGAAACATCAATTTATTATTGAACAAATTGGTGAAGAAAATAAAAAAGTATTAAAAGATTTTTTAATATCCCATAATGAAACGATGTGGAATAACTCAAACGAAACGTTATTCAAGGCATTTGATTAGAAAAAACTCGAGACACTCAGCAGTGCATATTCAATGACTGAGTATCTCGAGTTTTTATTTTTTTAAAGTATCTCCAACATTATAAAACTGATAAACTGATTTCATTACATGATGATAAATCTGTTGAAAAGATTGTTCAGTTTGTTTACTAATAACTCTTAAATCTTCATATTCAGGTTTTATTTTAAAAATTTTTCCATTTTTTAAAGAAAGTTTAATTGAAACATTTCCATATGGCGTTTGAATATCACGAAATGTTCTATCTAAAATTCGACGATTCACTTTATAACTACGTACGCCAAGTGATGAGGTATGTTTTAATATCAACTCTTCAATACGTAATTTATCTTCAACTTTACAAATAATAGTTAACTGAGTAGCTGGTCGATTCTTTTTCATAATAATAGGAGAATAGTATATGTCTAATACATCGTTTTGTAATGCAGTATCCATAAAATGGCCTAACGTTTCTGGTGTCATATCATCCATTTGACATTCTAACACTTGTACTTGATCATAACTTGTCTCATTATTTGTAAATTGAATCGCTCTAATTATATTTGGAAAATCAAAATTTTTAGTCCCTGCGCCGTATCCGATATGATGTATTGTAGCAGCTGGAAAAGGGCCGAATTCTGTCACTAAACTTTTAGCAATTGCTGCACCTGTCGGTGTAGTCAGTTCGCTGTGAACGTCAAAGTTTGTTAATGGTATACCTTTTAAAATTTCTGCTGTGGCAGGTGCCGGTACTGGATATATACCATGAGCTATTTTAATTTTCCCATTTCCAGTAGGAATGGGTGAACAGTACAAATGATCGATATTAAGTAATTCTAAAGCGATACACCCTCCAACGATGTCAATGATAGAATCCATGGCACCGACTTCATGAAAATGAACGTCTTTAATAGACATGCCATGAATTTTTGCCTCTGCATGACCAATCATTTCAAAAATAGACTTACTTCTCATTTTTACTCTGTCATCTAAATCACTTTCATCAATCATTTTAAATATATCAGATGCTGTTCGATGGTGATGTGACTCATGAAAATCAATGGATAAAGTCATTGCATGAATACCTTGTTTCATTTCTTTTTTAAAATTTAACTTAAAATTATCAATAGGTAATTTTTTAAGTTCATGTTCTATTTCGTTTGGTGAAGCACCTAAGTCTACCAACGCAGATAGGAGCATGTCTCCAGCAATACCTGCATGACAATCTAAGTATAATGCATTACTCATATATTTCTCTCATCCTCATTTTTTTCTAACATATTCATAATCATTGCGGCATTGTACCCTGCGCCAAATCCATTATCAATATTTAAGACACTGGTACCTGGTGCACAGCTATTTACCATAGATAAAAGAGTAGTGACACCATTAAAGTTAGCGCCATAACCTACACTGGTAGGAACAGCGTAAACGGGATGGTCTACGAGTCCGCCTACCACGCTTGCAAGTGCACCTTCCATTCCAGCAATGACTATACTTACTTTACCTTGTCGAATTTCATGAATATGTTCAAACAAACGATGTATCCCCGAAACACCAACATCATAGTAACGTTTCACATTAATGCCCATAAGTTCCGCAGTAATAGCTGCTTCTTCAGAAACCGGTAAGTCTGAAGTTCCGGCACAAAGCACAGAAATATAATGTTTTGATTTTTGAACCGATGCAATCGGAGTACAAACAATGCGAGCTTCAGGATGATATTCTAAATGCGGATGTTTTTCTAATACATAATTTGCTTTTTCTTCATTAATTCGTGTAACAAGAATTACATGGTGATGACGAGATAAACTAGTTATAATAGTATCAATTTGTTCTTTTGTTTTACCTTGTCCAAAGATAACTTCTGGAAAACCTTGACGCTTTGCTCTATGTAAATCAATTTTAGCAAAGCCCAATTCGTCGTAATGACTAAGTTGGGCTTTAGCTTCATCAATTGATATTTGGTTTGATTTTACACCTTCGAGCAGATTTTCAATAAAATGTTGATTATTACTCATAAGTGTACGTCCTTATACTAATTTAGTATTTTTTGTATCAATGACTTCGTTCATACTACCTGTGCGGTAACCTTCTAAGTCTACAGTTACATAATCAAAACCTAATTCTTTTAAACGTAACGTAATATTATCTTTATTTTTAATTACTGTAGCTAAATCTTCTTCTGAAACTTCAATACGTGCAATATTTTGGTGATAACGTACACGAACATTGTTGACACCTAAGTTTAAGATATGTTTTTCAGCTTCGTTTACTTTATTTACTTTAGTGAAACTTAATGCTTCGCCATAAGGGATTCGAGAAGCTAAGCTACACAATGCTGGTTTATTCCAAACAGGTAAATCATATTTTTTACTAAGTTCACGAACTTCAGTTTTATATAATTTAGCTTCTTGAAGTACACTACGTACCTTGAATTCATCTCTTGCTTTTAAACCAGGACGGAAATCTTCTAAATCATCCATAATCATACCATCTAATACATAGTTGAAACCAAGTGTCTCTTTAATGTCTGTTAATTTGCTATACATTAATCGTTTACTATAGTACCAACTTTCAGGTGTATTTCTAACAATATTTTCATCTTGTAATTCCGCCATTTCAGTTTCTACAACGTCAATACCTAGTTCATGCCCCAATTCAATAGCTTTATTAAATTCTTCATTTCTGAAAAGTTCTGATTTTACAACGACGGGTTTAACATTTTCTTTACCTAATACATTGATGGCTTTTTTTAATACTAAACTACTATCTACGCCACCAGAAAATGCAATAACAACACTTTCCATTTCTTTTAATAATGTATCTAAAGTATTTTCTTTATTTAATAATTCAGTCATATTTATCAATCCTTTCAATTAGTCTTCATCTTCTACATAAGGAATTGTCAAGGGTCCTTGTGGCATTACACCAATACTCAATTTACGACCATACTGTTCTTCTAAATCAGCAATTGTTTTTTCAATATTTGAAGTAGGATTTAACATTGAATCTTTTAATTGTTGGTCAGTAAGTTCTGAGTAAACATACACATTTGCGAAGGTTTGAATGCTTGCCTGTTTTTGTACTTGCCATTGGTCAACCTCTGAAAAGTTTGGATCATGAATTAAATCTAAGATACCTTGCGGTGTATCAGCCATTTTGAAAATTTCAGCAAATTTACCATGGTCTGGAAAACCATCTGCACATTCTGAAACCATAATAATATTCCCATCTTTTTTAACAACTTTACTTGCCGCACTCATACCTTTAACGGTTTGATATAAATTTTGATCGAGTGGATAACCAGAATTTGAAGCAATGACAACATCAAAGCGATCATCACATTTAAACATGGCATGTTCTTTAACATATGCACACCCTTCTTTATGAGCTTCAAATACATCACCACCAAAAGCTGCAGTGATTTGTTTATCTTTATTTAAAGCGACATTTAACATAAAGTTTGGTTTACACATTTTATTAACTTCACGTGCCATATCTTGAACAGGATTATCTTCTAGGTTTCCCCAAGTCGATCTTGGATCACCAATCATTTTTGCATTATGAAATGTTTGAATGGTTTCAAGACCAGCGATGCCAGGCATGATTCCTTTAGGTCCACCAGAAAAACCTGCAAAGAAGTGAGGTTCGATAAAGCCAGTAACAATTTTAAAATCAGATGCTACATAGTCTTTATTTAAGTAAGCATCGCAACCATATTTACTGTGTCCAACTTTAGTAAGATTTTCTTTTTCATTGCAGTGATTCTGAACGATTTTAACAGAATCAACGATATCTTCTCCTAACATTTGAATTAATTCATCACGTGTTTGATCACGATGTGTTCCTGTGCCATTAATAATGACGAAATTTTCACGAGGAACGTGATTTAATTCTTCAATGAGTAGGGGGACCAGTATATGGTTAGGTGTTGGACGTGTAATATCGCTTATGACTATTGAAACAATATCATCCTTATTTACTAATTCTTTTAATGGCTTTGAGCCAGTAGGATGTCTTAAGACATTTTGAATTGCTGAAGTATAATCTTCAAGGGCCTCGATATTTTGTGGTTCTATGACTGTACTATCATCCGGCACTTCGACTTCAACTTCGGATTTCCCATATAAAACATGTGTTTTCACAGTTTTCCCCTCCAATAAGTCATGATGATAAATAGTAAATTATATGTTTATTACAATTAAAAGTATAGCATATTTAATGCTCGTTTTTTAATTAAAGGAAATTAATAGAAATATAAGTAATTAAATAATTAATCATAAAAAGTAAAATATTTCCATTTTTGTAAGCATTTACATATAATGAAGTTAGGTTGTAATTATATTGAATAAGGAGTGATTTGCCATGAAAGCAGCAGTAGTAACGCATAATCATAAAGTAAATGTGGAAAACAAAGAATTACGTAACTTAGAACCAGGTGAGGCTTTAGTTCAAACAGAGTATTGTGGTGTATGTCACACAGATTTACACATTAAAAATGCAGATTTCGGAGATGTAACAGGTCGAACTTTAGGACATGAGGGTATTGGACGTGTAATCAAAATAGCAGATGATGTGACATCTTTAAAAGTAGGTGATCGCGTTTCTATTGCTTGGTTATTTGAAAGCTGTGGTCATTGTGAATATTGCACAACAAGCCGTGAAACTTTATGTCGTAATGTGAAAAATGCAGGTTATACAGTTGATGGTGCGATGGCGGAACAAGTAATTGTTACAGCAGACTATGCAGTTAAAGTACCTGAAACTTTAGATCCAGCAGCAGCGTCTTCAATTACATGTGCAGGCGTAACCACATATAAAGCAGTTAAAGTAAGTCAAATTCAACCAGGTCAATGGATTGGGATATTCGGTATTGGTGGTTTAGGTAACTTAGCATTACAATATGCGAAAAATGTATTCAACGCTAAAGTGGTTGCTTTTGATATTAGTGACGATAAATTAAATTTTGCGAAAGAACTAGGTGCAGATGCAGTTGTTAACACAAAAAATCAAGATGCTGTTGAAGAAGTTAATAAATTAACTGATGAAAAAGGACTTGATGCAACAGTAATTACAGCTGTAGCTAAAACGCCATTTAATCAAGCAGTAGATGTTGTTAAAGCTGGCGCGCGTGTTGTAGCGGTTGGTTTACCTGTTGAAAAAATGGATTTAGAAATTCCTCGTTTAGTTCTCGATGGTATCGAAGTGGTAGGTTCTTTAGTGGGAACACGACAAGACTTAAAAGAAGCATTTCAATTTGCTGCTGAAGGTAAGGTTATACCTAAAGTTCAAACACGTGAATTAGAAGAAATAAATGATATTTTTGAAGAAATGGAAAAAGGAACTATTACAGGTCGAATGGTAATTAAATTCTAATATATTAATAAAAAATATATAAAGGTTTTATTTCATAGATGCGGAGAAGATAGTGAAGCAAAAGTATTTATTTCTGGGAAATAAGGTACAGTTAATCTAATTTAATTATTAAGAAATGTTATTTAATGATATAATTATTTAAAAGATTATAGCTAATTTATGGAGTAAAGAGGACAACAAATGAAAAATATCTTATTATTTGTAGCATCAATCGGTTTCGGCATCATTTTCTTCTATAAATATAGAACACTTTTAGAAAAGTATCATTATGATATTGTTGAACTTGAATCAGAAACGGACATATTAGAAAGAAAAAAGTAATACTATGATACTAATGGTGACATTCAAAAAATAATAACTTGAAAAAAATCGAGTCTGAGACTTAAAACATAAGCGTCTTAGGCTCTTTTTCATTATATAGAAGTAGATAATTAAATTAAAAACATAGGATATCAAGATTTTTTAATTGTGTTGAGGCAAGGACTTAAATGGGACAATGAACACAAAATGACTTTTGTTTTACTCTCTTTTTTATGATAACTATTTAACTAATGTTGATAGAATTTTGTTAACTTCAAGCACTATAGGATTTATGCTATAATGTGGTGTAATATTTTAAAGATTAAGGTGAGTCAGACGTTGGATAAGAATATACACATTCAAACGAAACAAGTCTTAAAACAAAATGGAGAAAAACAAACATTTGAATTTTCTTCTCAAGGATCATGGCAACAAAAACATGCCGATTATATTCGATATCAAGAACAAATTGAAAGTGCAGTTGTTAATGTAACAATTAAAATTGAAGACAATAGCGTGAAGTTGATACGTAGAGGTGATATCAATATGAACTTACACTTCGTTGAAGGTAAGGACACTACAACACTTTATACTATACCAGCAGGACGCATTCCATTAATAGTAAGAACTAAGAGTATTTTACATTTTGTAAATGAAAATGGTGGGAAATTAAAAATACAATACGAATTACATCAAAATGACGAAAAAATGGGCTCATATCAATATGAACTTAAGTATAAGGAGATAGGCGAATGAATATTATTGAAAAAGTAAAGAAAACTTTAATACAAGAAATTGAAGCAAGTATTAAAAAAGCAAATCTAGCAGAAGATATTCCTGAAATTAAAGTTGAAATCCCTAAAGATACTAAAAATGGAGACTATTCTACTAATATTGCAATGGTCTTAACTAAAATTGCTAAACGTAATCCACGCGATATTGCTCAAGCTATTGTAGACAATTTAGATACAAGTAAAGCAAATGTAAAACAAGTAGATATCGCTGGCCCGGGATTTATCAATTTTTATTTAGATAATCAATATTTAACAGCTGTCATCTCAGAAGCAATTCAAAAAGGTGATAAATTTGGTTATGCGGAAGAACCAAAAAACAAAAAAATATTATTAGAATATGTATCAGCAAATCCAACTGGTGACTTACATATTGGACATGCTCGAAATGCTGCTGTAGGTGATTCACTAGCAAATATTTTAATTGCAGCTGGTTACGATGTAACACGTGAATATTATATTAATGATGCTGGTAATCAAATTACAAATTTAGCACGTTCAATTGAAACACGTTTCTTTGAGGCATTAGGGGATACAAGCCATGAAATGCCAGCAGATGGCTATAATGGTAAAGACATTGTCGAAATTGGTAAAGACTTAGCCAAAAAACATCCGGAAATGAAAGATTACTCTGATGAAGAACGCTTAAAAACATTTAGACAACTGGGTGTGGATTATGAAATGGATAAATTGAAAAAAGATTTATCAGATTTCAATGTTCATTTTGATAATTGGTTTAGTGAAACATCACTATACGAAAATGGTGCGATTGATAATACATTAGAAAAAATGCATGAGTTAGGCTATACGTATGAAGCAGATGGTGCCACTTGGTTACGTACGTCAGACTTTAAGGATGATAAAGATAGAGTACTAATCAAAAAAGATGGTAACTATACGTACTTTACACCTGATACAGCGTATCACTACAATAAAATTAATCGTGGCAATGATATTTTAATTGATTTAATGGGTGCAGATCATCATGGTTATATTAATCGTTTAAAAGCAAGTTTAGAAACATTTGGTGTAGATAGCGATCGTTTAGAAATTCAAATTATGCAAATGGTTCGTTTAATGCAAAATGGCGAAGAAGTTAAAATGAGTAAACGTACAGGTAATGCAATTACGTTACGTGAAATTATGGATGAAGTAGGCATTGATGCGGCGCGCTATTTCTTAACAATGCGTAGTCCTGATTCGCACTTTGATTTTGATTTGGAACTTGCAAAAGAGCAATCTCAAGATAATCCAATTTATTATGCACAATATGCACATGCACGTATTTGTTCAATTTTAAAACAAGCTAAAGAAAAAGGGATTGAAATAGACAAAAACGCTGATTTTAGTACCATTACAAATGAAAAAGCGATTGATTTATTGAAGAAAGTAGCAGAGTTTGAGCCTACAATTGAGAGTGCTGCTGAAAGTCGTGCACCACATCGATTAACTAATTATATTCAAGACCTAGCTTCAGCATTCCATAAATTCTATAATGCTGAAAAGGTATTATCTGATGATATTGAAAAAACAAAAGCACATGTTGCTCTTATTGAAGCTGTTAAAATTACATTACATAATGCATTAGCATTAGTGGGTGTATCAGCACCAGAATCAATGTAATATAAATACTTTTAAATTAAAAGCACCTTTACGAATATTTATTTGTGAAGGTGTTTATTTTTTATAGAAAGGTAAAAAGATGTCAATGATGACTACAGAACAACTTTACAAAGCATTATTAAAACATATGGGGCCTCAAGGATGGTGGCCAGCAGATACACGTGAAGAGATGATATTAGGTGCTATATTAGTTCAAAATACAAACTGGAATAATGCTGCACTTTCTCTTAGACGGCTGAAAGAAGCAACCCATTTTGAACCGCAAAACATATTAAATCTGCCGATAGAAGAACTAAAAATATTAATCCGCTCTAGTGGTTTCTATAACAATAAATCAAAAGCAATTTCTACATTATTCAACTGGTTAAATCAATATCAGTTTGATTATTGCAAGATTAATGAAGTATATGGAGAACATTTAAGAAATGAATTACTTAAGCTACACGGTATTGGAAGTGAAACAGCAGATGTATTGCTAGTTTATATTTTTGAGAGGGTCGAATTTATTCCTGATCATTATACACGTCGATTATATAAAAAACTCGGTTATGCCAATACTGAGAATTACGATAAATTAAAAAGAAATGTCGAATTACCTCCAAACTTTACAAATCAAGATGCAAATGAATTTCATGCTTTACTAGATAATTTTGGGAAAAATTATTTTAATGGTTCTATTGAACAAAGATATCATTTCTTAGATCAATATTTTACAAAAATGGATTGACCTTGACGTGACGTCATAGCTTAGTCTCTTTTATAGAGAGATGAAAAGAGTAGTGAAACAAATAGATTAAGAAAAAGGCAGGATGTCAGAATGGAAAATCAGGCATATTTTACACCCAATGACGTGAGTCAAATTACCGAAGTAACTAAACGCACACTTCATTATTACCATGAAATTGAGTTGCTTGTGCCAACTTATATTGCATCTAATGGTTATCGCTATTATTCTTCTAAGGATATCTCTAAATTACAGACCATTCAATTTCTAAGGGAACTGAATTTATCATTAGCAGATATTCAACTTTATTTTAGTAACAGTATAGAAGAGAAAAATATAATATTAGAAAATAATTATCAGTGTATTGTTGCACAAAGAGATCAATTAAACAAAATGATTCATTTTCTTAATCATCATCTCGTTAATCATAGAAAAGAGGAAATTAATATGAGTAAATGGAATAATGATAATATACAAAATCAATATGAGAAAGAAGCTGAAATGAAATATAGTCATACTCCTTATTATCAAGCTTTTAAAGAGAATCAAAAACGATTGAATTCTACAGAAAAACAACAAAATAATAAGAAAACAATGGAGAGGTTACATTTATTCTTTGATAAAATGAATGAATTATTCATTGCAAACTATAAAATAAATCATATACAGGTTAAACAAGCAATTTTTGAACTAAAAGATATTCTTCGAACACAAGTACCTAACGTAGATGAACAATTTTTAGAATATATTGCCTCGATTTATGAGAATGATGAGCGATTTGCTAAAACAATTAATAACAAACGACACGATAATTTAAATCAGTATATTGCTGATGCGATTCGAAATGATATTTAATAAAAGATGTTTTTAAGTTCTATAATATGTGATGATATATATATATAATATATCTGATGAATAAAAGGAGCTTAAACATGATAGAAGCGTTCAAATTATTTTGGCAAAATTATTTTAATATAAAAAGTCGAACTAGAAGACGCCATTATTGGTTTGCTATTTTAGCTAATTGTATTATTTTAGTGATTATGAGTTTACTTTTTAATATCATTACTTTGGGGTTAAATGGAGGGCATACATTTTTTGATATTGTGTATGAAATCATTGATATCATTATTTTTATAGGAACGTTTACGATGACGGTACGTCGTTTACATGATACAGGGCACACAATGGTTCTACCTCTTATTATTTTAATTTTTACATCAATCAGAAAAATTTCAAGTATTGTAGATAGAACATACGGTATTTCAATTGATGGTTTTTTCAACGGAATGATTGCGCTTGAATTAGGAATTATGGTGGCAGCGATGTCTTTAGTCTTACTTATTATTCTTGTGATTACTTTTGCATTTACAATAAAAGATAGTGATGAGGGGACAAATAAGTATGGCCCAAATCCTAAAATAGCTACTGTATAGTATGAAAACAGGAAGGATACAGAATGTATTTTGAAATCTGTTTCCTTCTTTTTTTATTTTGAAATAGAATTAAATCATTAAGTTTAACCAATAATATAAAATTACACAATAAAAATTTATAGAATTAAATTAATGATATAAATAATTTGGTATGATAAATATATGAAATAAACAAAATTGTGAAAGGAAGGTATTGTTTATAAATGAACAATAAGAAGCTGTGGATTATTTTATTTACATTAGTATTAGTTTTAGCAGCATGTGGACAAAATCAATCGAGTGAAAAAGGACATCATTCTACGCATTCAACTGAGCAAAAAACAACGGATCACAATAATAATACTCATACATATCATCGTATTATATCTTTGATTCCAAGTAATACTGAAATATTATATAGACTTGGTCTTGGAAAAAATATTATAGGTGTATCAACAGTTGATGATTATCCAAAAAACGTGAAAAAAGGCAAGCAACAATTTGATGCAATGAACTTAAATAAGGAAGCACTCTTAAAAGCTAAACCTGATTTGATTTTAGCTCATGAATCTCAAAAATCATCTGCTAAAAAAACACTTGATAGTTTAGCTGATAGTGGTGTGAAGGTAGTATATGTTAAAGACGCTCAGTCTTTAAATCAAGTCTACGATTCATTTGAGCAAGTAGGTAAAGTAACGCATCGTGAAAAAGAGGCGAAACAGTTAGTCAAAGAAACAAAAGATAATGTTCAAAAAGTAATTGAATCAATTCCAGCACATCATAAAAAACAGAGTGTTTTTATAGAAGTGTCTTCAAAACCTGAAATATATACAGCAGGAAAAGAAACCTTTTTCAATGATATGATAGAAAAACTAGATACAAAAAATGTATTTTCAAATGTTAGTGGATGGAAAGCAGTAGATAAAGAAAGTATTATTAGAAAAAATCCTGATATTTTAATTTCAACTGAAGGTATTTCAAAAGAAGAATATTATGAAGTGATTAAAGAACGTGATGGTTTCTCTGAAGTCAACGCAGTAAAAAATGAACGTGTGGAAACAGTCAATGGTGACGAAATTTCACGACCAGGACCTCGTATTGATGAGGGTATGAAAGAATTACGTGATGCAATTTATAAACGTTAAAACGTTAAGATGAGAGACTTTTCAAAAGCCTACAACGATATTGACAATGTTGTAGGCTTTTTATACAACATATATTCTTGTAAGTTTAGCAAAGCAGAGAAAGAATCATTTTGTAATCTTATTTTAATTAGTAGTAAGGATATATTCATTGTAATATAAGAAATAAATAATAATTGAAATGTGAGTGGAAATGAAACGACATCTATATTTAACATTTTCAGTTTGGACACTTTGCTTATGTATTATAATAGCTATAAGTCTTTTTTGGGGTTTAGGGTCATTACATCAAGCATTTAATCAAATGATTTTTTTTAAGGTTAGAGTTCCTAGAACATTTGAGGCACTTATGGTAGGAGCCATATTAACGTTGACGGGTCAATTATTTCAAACGGTATTAAATAATCCTTTAGCAGATAGCTTTACACTTGGTTTAGCGAGTGGAGCGACTTTTGGATCAAGTTTAGCTATATTTTTAGGTGTATCTTTTCTATTTATTCCAATTTTTTCTATCATTTTTAGTATCACGACACTTTTACTTGTTGTTATAATGACAATCGTATTGTCTAGAAATTTTCCAATTAGAGTACTCATCATATCTGGACTTATGGTAGGCGCTTTTTTTAATGCATTAATATATATACTTACACTCATTAAACCAGAACGTACGAATCGTATGTTAGCCTATTATTTCGGAGGATTTGCGAATGCCGAAATGAATGAGCTCGTTTATATTACAATGGTTTCTTTGCCAATCATTATTGTGATATATAGTTTAGTTACACCAATTAAGCTCTTGCAATTAGGAGAAGCTAAAAGTAAGTCTCTAGGGTTAAATGTGCAATGGATAACATTTATTGTACTTTTGTTAACATCTATTATGACAGCTATAGCAGTAGCGTTTATAGGTGTTATAGGTTTTATTGGCATCATTGTACCTCAATTAATTAGACGATATTATTTTCAATATAGTCTTGCTATACAAATGACATTAAACATATTGATAGGTGCATTAACGATGCTATTCGCTGATGTTGTAGGGAAGATTGTTATTAATCCAGTGCAAATTCCAGCAAGTATTATTTTATCACTTGTTGGGATACCCATATTATTTTATATTTTAGTCACTCAATCTAATACAACACGTTAGTGAAGTGAACAAAAATTATTAAAATAAGAATAATTATAGTGATAAGAGGTAAATAAAAATGGACTTAAGCCAAATCAAAGCAGTTGTGTTCGATTTAGAAGGCACATTATTGGATAGAACTAAGTCTCGAGATAAATTTATAGAAGAACAATATGAACGTTTTCATGATTATTTTGTACATGTACAACTTGCTGACTTTAAACATAAATTTATAGAATTAGATGATGATGAAGATAACGATAAACCTTATGTATATAAGGAGATAATAAAACAATTTCACATCGATAGATTGAAATGGAAAGATTTATTTCATGATTTCGAAATGCATTTCTATCGATATGTATTTCCATACTACGATACATTATACACACTTGAAAAGTTGTCAGAGCATGATTATTTACTCGGTGTAATTGCAAACGGGAAATCAAAGATTAAACAATTTCGGATTTATTCATTAGGAATAGAACACGTGATTAATTATTTATCAACTTCTGAAACAGTAGGTTATCGCAAACCTCACCCACGTATTTTTGAAGATATGATTGATCAACTCGGCGTTTTACCAGAAGAAATTATGTATGTTGGAGATGATGCCTTAAATGATGTTGCTCCTGCACGTGCTATGGGAATGGTAAGCGTTTGGTATAAACAAGAAAATGCTGAATTAGAACCTTTAGAAGAAGAAGTAGATTATATCATTACAACAATAGAAGAGCTCTTAACGATTTTATCCATAAATAAACAAAAAAAAGGAGATAATTAAATGGAATTATTTACAAGAAAAGGTGGATTTACATTAAATTACAATACTATGGGACAAGGATACCCAGTAGTGCTTGTACATACTGCGTTTGAAAATGCTTCAATTTTTCAAAATTTAGCTCATGCACTTTCAAAAACATTTCAAGTCGTATTATTGGATTTACGTGGTCATGGATATTCAGATAAACCACGACATATTAAATTCAATGAATTTGCAGATGATATTATTTTATTATTAGATTATCTCTACATAGATCAAGCGGCTTTTATTGGCCATGAAATGGGTGCTACAATTATTGCGCATTTATCAAAGCAATATCCAGAGTATGTCTCTTCGTTAACAATGATCAATCCGACATCTATTGAAGGAGAGTTACCAGAAGAACGATTGTTTAGAAAATACGCACATAAAATCCGTAACTGGAATGAAGATAAACAAGAGAAGTTTTTAGATAAACATCGCTATTATAAACATCGTAAAGTGAATAAGTTCTTAAAAAATGTCGAAGATACTAATTCAATTTCTACTAAAGAAGAGACAGAAGCAGTAGATGAAGTATTTAAACAAAGAGGAATTGCAGAAGTATTTGAGTACATCACTAAACCCACATTTATAGTTGCAAGTACGTATGGAGAAAGAATAACATCTCTTGAATCTAAAGAAGTAGCAGATTTAATAGGAAATGTACATTTTGAAGTGTATTCGAAGTCAAGCATGTATCCTTTTGAAGAAGAACAAGAGAAGTTTATCCATGATGTGACACCTTTTATAAAAAAACATATGCCTCAACACTAAATAATATTATTTACCAAAATGAATGGATTATAAAAAAGAAATATTTTGTAATGTTTTTGTAATATTTCTGTTATTTTTGTAATGGATAGGGTATACTGTAATTAAGCATAAAAGAAAAAGGAGTGAGTGCTTATGAAAAAGTTAGCAACAGCCCTATTAGTTTCAGGACTAGTAATGACAGGAGTAGGCTATAATCATGCTGAAGCAGCTAGTGGTAATTCGATTCAGACTGTACAACAATTAACTCAAGGTCAAAAAACATTAGAAAATGTGACAATAGGTGAATCAATTAAAAATGTTATTAATCACTATGGCACACCTATTTATTCATATAATCCAAATAATCAAGAAAAATATTATGAATTCCATACAAATAAAGGCGTATTAGTTGTTACTGCCATCGGTAAAAAAAATACTGGTTATGTGACTAGAGTATCAATGACTTATAATCAAGCCAATGGTCCAACTTATCAAAAAGTAGCACAAAGCGTAGGTAAAAGAGCCATTAAACGTGTTCAATATAATAGTGTAAGTGGCAATTTTGCTTATATTCAAAACGGTAAAACAAGCTATCAATTTGGTTCAAGCTCACCTAAAGACAAAGTATTAAAATTATATCGTATTGATATTAATAAATAATGTAATGAAGTAGTTAGTTAAAGTGACGTATAATCCATTTCATTTAAAAGGTAATGAAATATATAGAAGTAGGATAACGAATTCAATCTGGGATTCGTTATCCTACTTCTTTTTATGAAAAGAAATCAATTGAAATCTATGATAAAATGTTGAAATGAATAAATTGAATGTATTTTAAAACTTACATTTGATAAAGGAGCAACATATGCGATCAAACGATAAAGTATTACTTGAAAATGTGAATGATTATTTTACTCATAAAGGCATGCCCCCTAAACTTATCGATGACATTAAAGAAAATATACGTAATGACTTTAAAAAATCTGAAGAAAAAAAGCAAGATTATCTTGATTTTAGAGGGAAATCAACGGCTCAAATTATCCTAATTATTCAACGAAATTTATTTTGTTTACAATTGAATCCTATTATATTTTTTATTATCAATTT
Source organism: Staphylococcus sp. FSL W8-1270 (assembly GCF_038007165.1). Taxonomy (NCBI): domain Bacteria; kingdom Bacillati; phylum Bacillota; class Bacilli; order Caryophanales; family Staphylococcaceae; genus Staphylococcus; species Staphylococcus sp. FSL W8-1270. The sequence goes on along the minus strand of NZ_JBBOWQ010000001.1, from coordinate 1,985,042 downwards.
TATTTTAATTTCATATTTATATGATAAGCAATACGTTCCATTCCAAGCTGCAACTATATTATCTTTGTTTTATTGTATTGTTATTTTCCCGATTACTATTTTTATTCATATACAAATTGCTCGAAAAAAATATTTATATAGTAATCGCACAGAGATAATCATAGGCTATATGATTGCAATTATTGCTTTAATTCTTATTATTATGCGTGCATTTAATCTCACTATAGGCATTGTTCCTATTACTATGTATAGTCATCAATTTATTTTCTTTATGGGACTTATAATGAGTTTATGCGGGGTTATTTTTAAAAGATTAGAATATACAGCAGTAGGTTTATTATTCTCTCAAAAGACGATTGATGCTGTTATTGTAAATTCAAATGTCGCTCAAACTGTTTCACTTATCATTTGGATTATTATCGTCGTACTAATTGTTACATATACTATACGATTATCATCTAGAAGAAGTATTTAATAAAATATATGATTTTAACTCAACCCTGATTAATAGGGTTGAGTTTTTTTATTTAAATTATATAAAAATTTTTAAATAAAAAAATAATTAATTGTATACATGTTTATAGCGTTAAATATGTTTTAGTGGGTATAGTAAATACTAAGGGAGGTGCCGATATGAAAAAAATTGAAACGTCTAATCAAATAAAGATAGCTTATCAAGATGCAGGTACAGGCATTCCCGTTATTTTAATTCATGGTTTAGATGGTAATTTAGCTGGGTTTTACTCATTAAAAAAAGAGTTGAAAAAACACTATAGAGTCATTGTTTATGATGTGAGAGGTCATGGGAAATCTACACATCCTACGAGTTATAACTTAAATGATCACATTAAAGATTTAATTATGTTAATGCAACAATTAGGTATTAAAAGCGCACATTTATTAGGACATGATATGGGTGGAATTATTGCACAAGCTTTTACCGAAAAATATAAAGAGAAAGTGCGATCTTTAACAATTATATCTTCTAAATCTGAAGATATTGTCCATGGTTTTACAAAATTAATGATTGAGCACCAAGATAAAGTAGCGGGGTTTAATAAATCTGAAGCGTTACTTATATTATTTCCATATATTTACAAAAAAAGTGACGTTGCAATGAAGTGGTTTCAACGTCAACGTTTATATAGTAAACAAGACGATGAAGATAGTGCAGTAGCATCAAGAGCCTTATTAGATACAGAGAATCAATCAAATACAGTCACACATGAAATCAATGTTCCAACTATGATAGTAGAAGGACGTTATGACCCAATTATTATCAATAAAGAGAATCAACAATTTGAAAATCAATTTAAAAATATAAATTATGTTTTATTTAATGACTCAGGGCATGCACCTCATATAGAAGAAGAAGAGAAATTTTTAACATTATATTTAAATTTTGTAGAAAAAAATGATGCATCTCATACTACAAATTTATTGATATAAAATTATAAGCATAGAGTCAAAATTATCTACAATAGAATATCTAAGGAAACAGAACAACCTAAAGGGTGGGGTTCTAGATATAAAAAAATTATTAAACAATGTTTATAAATATTAGAATGAAGTTATTCTACAGAAAACAACATCATATAATATGAATTATGGCTATAAAAGAGGCCCGTAGACGAATGTTATCTACGGGCTATTATTCTAGGTTTTTTAAAGTTCTAGTCTCTTTAGGGTTTACTATTATAATTCTGTTTCTTTATTAGCTTCTTCGATTCGTTTGTTAACTCTATTAAGTAATTCATCAATTTTTGTACGTTGCGTTGCATTTACAAGAATCAATACTGTTCTTTCATCATGCTCATTACGTTTTTTATCGAAGTAATCTTCTTGAGATAAATTTTTCACTGCTTTTACTACTTGAGGTTGCTTGTAGTTTAAGTGATTAATAATATCTTTTAAATAATATTCTTCTTCTTTACTTTGACTAATATAAGTTAAAACAGCAAATTCTTCAAAGCTAATTGAAAATTCTTTTTTAATAATGCTTTTTAATTTATCTGCATAAGTAATCATTGCTAATAATTCAAAGCAGTCATTAATTTTTGAAATAGCCATTTTAAGACCTCCCCAACTAATATTCTTTCTATTTTTTATGCATCCGTTAAATTTATCTATATATAACGTCAACTATTAGTTTAAAAAAGCTATTAATAATTTAGATTAAATAAATTAATTTAATTCTATTTTATTTAGTTAATTATAACTAAATAAAATTAGAAAGTAAACGAAAATGCACTTAATAAAACAATATTTTGATTAATTAATACTTTGTTTATAAAAATAAGCAAATTTTATAAAAGATTTAATTAAGAACAATTATTATGATACTCCATATTATAAAATTAAAGTTTAATATACTAAAATAAAAGATTATTTGGTGCTTTCTAATAAAGATGTAGAAGGATGCGTAATAATTTTATCACCAATATTTAATCCATTGGATACCATAATATACCCACTTTTTTTACTTTTAATATATTTAATGTTTCTTTTTATAATTTTTTTATTATGTATAACTAGAACATAATTTTTATTGTAAATGACTTTATTGGGTAATTCATATTCTGTTGTTCCTAAGTGAAGATTAAAATGGTATCCAATAGGGTAGGAAGGATCTGTAGAAATATCTACGTTATAAAAAGAGGAAGATGTCTCAGTTTTATAAGGAATAGAAGAAATAGATAAAATTTTTCCTTCAAATTGCCTAGTATTTTTAATAGAAACTTGAACAAGTTGATTATTTTTAAGCTGTTTGAGTTGAGATTCATTGATTTTAGCACGAATGATTCGTTCATCACTATTAATTTGCATAATTTCAGTATGAGATTTTGAAGGGAAAGGGTGAAGTACAGTGACTCGACCTTTAATAGGAGCATAAATACGTGTTTGAAGTTGTTGCTGTAAGTTGAGTATATCATTAGATAATTGAACTTGTTGGTTGAAGTTATCGGAGGATATTTTATTTGAGTGTTGTATTGAAGATAAAAGATTCTTTTTTGCAAGAATATGTTTTTCAATGTGTGGATTATAATATTTAAATATGGGTGTATCTTTAGATATCGTTTCGTTATTTTTTACTAGAATATCTGAACTAATACCTAATGAGGGCTCATAATAAAGTGTATAACTTTGTTTAGCTTGCTGAACGCCTTGAAAAGAAAGAGAGTAATGTGGTTTTACAGTCATCGTTTCTATTTTGCTTAAATGAGTAGTTTTAGGAATCTTAGAATAAATATAAAATCCAAACGAAATAATAAGGAGAAGGAGGAGGGTTACCAGTATTGGTAAAGGGGATAAAAACTTTTTCAAATATAATCACCTCTAAACATTAATATGCATTTATTATACAAGTTTAGAGCTAAATACAACATAATTAAATGATGACATCAAAAAAGTCTTCTCAATTATTTCATTAAGAAGACGAAGATTTAGATAAAAGTTTAATTTTATTAGCCATTAAAATAAACGTAATAAAACAATACCAATTGCTATAGCGATTAATCCTATAAATTTACGGAAAGTCATTTCATTTTTAGGTACACCAATGCCAAAGTGATCAATAATGACGCCCATTATCATTTGACCAAGCATTGCGACAATAGTTGTAAGAGCAGCACCTAAATAGGGCATTAATATAATATTAGATGTAACGAATACGACACCTAAAATTCCACCAATAAAATAGAGCGGTTTAATACGACCGAAATGATGTTGTGATAGTTTAATTTTTAAACTTCTATTAAATATGATTGTTAGAATAAATAACGCAATAGTTCCAACAGTAAAAGAAACTAGTGCAGCGAATAAAGAAGAATGCATTTGCTTTGAAAGTCCGCTATTGATTGTAGTTTGTAGTGGAGGCGCAAATCCGAAAATAAAGCCAATGAACAACCAAATATAAAGTGAGATATTTCTTTTATCTTTAAGTTTATTTTTAGGTATATGATTCATAAGAAGAATTCCGAATAATAAAACAATAATTCCCACACCTTTTAAAAAAGTAAAAGATGTTTGATTGGCTCCAAGTAATCCCAATGTATCAATAATAACACCCATTATGATTTGACCAGCAACTGTCATCACAACCGTAAGTGCTGCACCTAATCTTGGAAGAAGTAATAAGTTACCTGTTAAGAAACATACACCAAGCAAGCCACCAACCCACCAATGATAATCAATAGAGTGACCAGCATAAAATGAGCTTGAGAACATTTGGATATTAAAAATGATATTAAGTATTAATAAAAATAGAGTGCCTACAAAAAAAGAAATCGTAGAGGCATAAAAAGATGATTCTGTAAATCGACCTAATCTAGAATTAATCGATGTTTGAATAGGCACCATCATACCAGCAATAATTCCAAGTACAAATAGAAAAAGCAAACTTAATTCCTCCATTATTTTTACTATCAAATATGATTATTATACGTAAATTTATAAAAAAATTCTATACTAAAAAAGAGAACGGATAGAATTCTGTTAGAACTCTTCATCCATTCTCAATCTACTGTTTAGAAGACGTGAAGTAAAATTTGATATTGTAACTTACGTCTACTATGTCAATTAATTTAATTCAAATAAAACAGTTGTTGTTTTATCTACAATCTGAGCTGAAGCGACTTTACTTGGAGCGCCACTGGTAAATCTTAAAACATCTAACTTAATGATATTTTCCATTGCTGATTGTACATTAGCTTCTGTTATTGTTGCTGAAATTTGTGGTAATTGTAACTTAGCTGTTTTGTTTAGATTTGTCTTAAATATAAGTTCTAACGTTTTTGACATTGTTCATACCTCCTTTTTAATAAAATCATTCATTAAACTAATCCTTGAGTTTTTACAACTTCAACTTTATCGAAAGATTCTTCAATCAAATTTGAAATTGTTGTTACAAATGATTTGATGTCTGCTTCAGAAGCACGTGTATTAATGTTATTAAATCGACGTTTAATTTCTTTAGCTTTTCCATTTGTATCATGTGTAACGTGAGTACAAATAACAGATAACTGAGTAATTTCGTTCATCTTACTTTCACCTCCTTACACTTTATATATCGAAAATATTTTTAAAAAAAGTAACTTGAAGTCAAAAATAATTGAGCGAAATATTTTAATGTTACTAAAATATGATATATCATTAAATAAGAAACTTTTTTGAGGTGGATAAATGAATTATGTAGAACCTATTAAGAAAAAGAATGATATTAAGAAGATGTATCACGTGTTACAAATGAAATCAGACAGAGATTATCTTTTATTTAAACTGGCTATACATACAGGTATGCGACTTACTGACTTATTACATCTTAAAGTTGAAGATATAAAGAATAAAGAAAATAAAGAAATAAAGACAGCTTGGATTCAACAAAGTGCCCCATTTATCAAAATTATGCTTCCTTCTGATTTAAGAAATGAAATTGATACATATATCTATGAAAATCAGTTGAAAGATGATCATCTTTTATTTCAGTCTCTTCGTACACATAAAGAACTTTCACGTCAGCAAGCTTATCGAATTATTCACCACGCAGCTAAAGAATTAGGCCTTTTACATATTGGTTTAACTACTCTACGTAAAACTTTTGCATATCATGCTTATAAATCGGGTATTTCTATTGCGATTATTCAAAAATATTTAGGACACCAGACTACGCATGAAACTTTGAAATTTATTGGTTTGTCACCTAAAGAAGATCATCATACAATTATTGCTTTGAATTTATAAAAAGGAGGGTTTTGATGAGTTTAATTTATTTACTAGGGGCACTTTTACTAATCATAGGTATGGTTCTAATCACTTTATTTATTAGACCTCTAAGACGCTATGCGGGATATATTTCCCTATTTGCTCCAGTAATTGCTTCTGTTTATTTCTTATCTCAAATTCCTAGTGTACTTCATCAGAAAGTGATTTCTTTTAAACTAGCTTGGATGCCAGCTATCGATTTGAATTTAGATTTAAGACTAGATGGACTTGGATTAATGTTTGCTTTAATTATTTCTATTATAGGGATAGCTGTTTTCTTTTACGCTACTCAATATTTAACGCCTAATGGTGATAACTTACCTAGATTTTTCATATACTTACTTTTATTTATGTTTAGTATGTTAGGTATAGTAATATCTAATAATACCATTCTTATGTATATCTTCTGGGAACTCACAAGTGTTTCATCTTTCTTACTTATTTCGTATTGGTATAGTAATGCAAATAGTCAGCTAGGTGCAATACAGTCATTTATGATTACGGTATTTGGCGGCTTAGCATTATTAACAGGTTTTATTATGTTGTACATAATGACAGGTACGAATACAATTACTGAAATTTTATCGCAAAGTCATCATATTAGTGAGCAACCTTTATTTATTCCAATGATCATTATGATGCTTATTGGAGCTTTCACAAAATCAGCTCAATTTCCATTTCATATTTGGTTACCTAAAGCTATGGCTGCGCCAACCCCTGTAAGTGCCTATCTACATTCAGCAACAATGGTTAAAGCAGGTATATTTTTACTATTTAGATTCACACCTGTATTAGGCTTAAGTAATAGTTATATTTATATTGTTACTTTTGTAGGATTAATCACAATGATGTTTGGATCTCTTACAGCTTTAAGACAATATGATTTGAAAGGAATTCTTGCCTATTCTACAGTTAGTCAACTTGGGATGATTATGACAATGGTTGGTTTAGGTGGAGGTATTGCGCAGCATCCAAGTGGACCAATGGCTAAAATTTACACATTAGTTTTATTTGCAGGGTTGTTCCATGTCATGAATCATGCGTTATTTAAATGTACGTTATTTATGGGCGTAGGTATTATTGATCATGAAGCGGGCACAAGAGATATTAAAAAATTAAATGGTATGAGAAAATTCTTTCCTAAAATGCACGTGAGTATGACGCTTGCAGCATTATCAATGGCGGGAGTACCATTTTTAAATGGTTTTTTAAGTAAAGAAATGTTTTTTGATTCTTTAGTTAAATCTATTGAATTAGAGCAATTTAGTTTAACTTTAACCATCATAATTGTGGCATTAGGCGTGATTGCAAGTATATTCACTTTTGTCTATGCAGTTTACATGCTAAAAGAAACATATTGGGGAGAATTTAATGAAAAAGAAGTTCCTAAAAAGCATATTCATGAGCCGTGGTTGTTCAGTTTACCAGCAATGATCTTTGCTGTGATGCTACCTGTTATCTTCTTTATCCCAAATACCTTTACGCATCCGATTGTTTTACCTGCATTAAGAAATGTCACAAACTTAGGTATCCAAGTTGATAAGATGGCACCACATGTATCCCAGTGGCATGGTATTAATTTACCGCTTATTTTTAGTATCATTGTTATTATTTTAGGAATTATTTTAGCAACAAAAGTAAATTGGAAAGTGTTAACGCACCGCTTAATCAAAACAGCATCGATTACAAATTCCTATCGTAAAGCTTATAGCATATTTGAACATTATGCTGGTTGTAGTATTCGTGGTGTAATGACGAACCGATTAAATTACTACAATGTGATTACGCTTTTAGTGTTTTCACTATTTGTAGCGTATGGCTTTTTAAGAGTAGGATTTCCTAAACTACATCTAATGCATGTTACTGACTTTGGGCCTTTAGAAGTGCTGCTTGCGATTTCAATCAGTGTTGTTGGTATAGCACTTGTCTTTATAAGACAACGTTTAACGATGGTAATATTAAATGGAATTATTGGCTATTCAGTTGCATTATTTTATTTAATCATGAGGGCACCTGATTTAGCTTTAACACAACTTGTAGTAGAGACGATGACTACAATATTATTCATTGTTAGTTTTTCACGCTTACCAAATATTTCTCGTAAGAAAGCAGATAAGAAAAAAGAAATGATGAAAATTGTTGTAGCATTCATTTTTGCAGGCGCAGTGGTAACACTTGTATTTATGGCACAACAAGGTGATGGTTTAGAAACTATTTCTAAATATTATATGAATGCAAAAGAACTCACAGGTGGTAAAAATATTGTGAATGCCATTTTAGGTGATTTTAGAGCACTTGATACTATGTTTGAAGGCTTGGTATTAATTATTGCTGGTTTAGGTATTTATACATTATTAAATTACAAAGATCGGAGGGGTCAAGATGAAAGAAAATGACGTAGTCTTAAAAACAGTAACTAAAATTGTTGTATTCATTTTACTTACTTTTGGTTTCTACATTTATTTAGCGGGTCATAATAATCCAGGAGGAGGATTTATTGGTGGTCTCGTCTTTAGCTCAGCTTTTATCTTGATGTTTTTAGCTTTCGACGTAAAAAAAGTATTGGATAGTTTACCTATCGACTTTAGAAAATTAATGATTATTGGAGCGCTTATTTCTTTAATCACAGCTATTGCGCCTACCTTTTTTGGCAAATCATTTTTATATCAAAGTGAATTTACACTTCATTTACCAATATTTAATGAAATGCATATTACTACAGTGACGATTTTCGAATTAGGCATAGTACTTTCAGTAGTGGGTGTGATTGTCACAATTATGTTGGCATTGAGTGGAGGTAAATCATGAATCTTATTTTATTACTAATTATAGGATTTCTCGTATTCTTAGCGACATACATGATATTATCTTTAAATTTAATTCGTATTATTGTAGGGATTTCGATTTATACGCATGCGGGTAATTTGATTATTATGAGTATGGGTCACTATAGTGACCACGTAACAGAACCGCTTATTCGTGGTTCAAATACCAACTATGTCGATCCATTATTGCAAGCACTTGTTTTAACTGCAATTGTTATTGGATTTGGTATGACAGCTTTCTTACTTGTATTAGTTTATCGAACATATCGTGTTACAAAAGAATCAGAAATTGATGTGCTTAGGGAGGATGAAGATGATGAACAGTAACTTATTAATCCTTCCGATTCTCTTACCACTTCTTTGTGCATTATTACTTGTATTTACGAAGAATAAAAATAGAGTTTCGAAGATTTTATATATTGGAACAATGACGGTTAATACGCTTATTTCGCTAGCTTTATTGATTTATGTGATGAATCATAAACCAATCACTTTAGATTTTGGTGGTTGGAAAGCACCTTTTGGTATTCAATTTTTAGGTGATACTTTAAGTTTACTCATGGTAACAGTCGCTTCTTTTGTAGTGACTTTAATTATGGCGTATGGATTTGGATCTGCTGAAAAACGTGTGAATCGCTATTATTTACCAACATTTATTTTATTTTTAACTACCGGTGTGATTGGTGCTTTTTTAACTTCTGATTTATTTAACCTCTATGTGATGTTCGAAATTATGTTACTTGCATCATTTGTGCTTGTAACATTAGGACAATCAATAGAACAATTAAGAGCAGCCATTGTCTATGTTGTTTTAAATATTATTGGGTCTTGGTTATTTTTATTAGGTATTGGCTTACTTTACAAATTAGTAGGAACATTAAACTTTTCTCAAGTTGCCTTACGCTTAGATGATATTCACAATAATGAAATGGTGGTTGTCATTGCAATTGTATTTATGATTGCATTTGGTTCAAAAGCATCGTTAGTGTTATTTATGTGGTTACCTAAAGCTTATGCAGTATTAAATACTGAGCTCGCAGCTTTATTTGCAGCTTTAATGACGAAAGTGGGAGCATATGCTTTAATTCGTTTCTTCACTTTATTATTTGATCAACATCCAAATATTACACACCCAATACTTGTATTTATGTCTTGTATTACAATGATTATTGGTGCTTTTGGAGTCATTGCATTTAAAGACATAAAGAAAATTGCAGCATATCAAGTTATTTTATCAATTGGTTTTATTATTTTAGGCTTAGGATCAAATACATTTGCTGGAATTCATGGTGCTATTTTTTATCTAACAAACGATATTGTAGTAAAAACATTATTATTCTTTATTATTGGTAGTTTAGTTTATATGTCTGGTTATAGAGAATATAAGTATTTATATGGTTTGGCAAAGAGAGAGCCTTTCTTTGGCGTAGCATTTATCGTTATGATTTTCGCGATTGGCGGGGTTCCTCCATTTAGTGGATTCCCTGGTAAAGTGCTTATTTTCCAAGGTGCGGTTCAAAATGGTAATTATATCGGATTAGCACTCATGATTTTAACAAGTCTTTTAGCAATGTATAGTCTATTTAGAATACTATTTATCATGTACTTTGGAGATGCAGATGGCGAGCAAGTTGATTACAACCCATTACCTGCTCATCGAAAAGGTATGATTGGCATACTAACTGTAGTTGTACTAGTTATGGGTCTTGCGGCACCAATTGTTATGAATGTTACTAAAAATGCAACAGAGTTAAATACAAATGATGCTTACTTCCATCACTTAGTTAATCCGCATTTAAAGGAGGAGAATAAATGAGACAAATTGTATTGAATATCTTAATTGCTTTTCTATGGGTACTCTTTCAAGACCAAGGTTCTTTTTTATTCTCTACCTTTGTATCTGGCTATCTTATAGGATTAATTATCATTTATATACTGCATCGATTCTTTGGTCAAGAATATTATTTAGTAAAAATATGGATAGCTATTAAGTTTTTAGGTATATATTTGTATCAGTTAATTACTTCAAGTCTTAGTATCATTAAATATATTTTATTTAAAACAAAAGATATGAATCCTGGTCTTCTCACATATGAAACAGAGTTAAAAAGTGATTGGGCCATTACATTTTTAACCATTTTAATTATTATTACGCCTGGATCGACAGTGATTAGAATTTCAAAATTAACCAATAAATTTTTTATTCATAGTATAGACATTTCTGAAAATGAAAAAGCTAATTTGTTAAAAAGTATTAAACAATATGAACGTTTAATTATGGAGGTGTCACGATGATCCAAGCGATGACTAACTTTTTTAGTACAGGAGCTTTAATATTATTTGGTATTGCATTTATTATTGGATTGTTTCGTTTGATTAAAGGTCCTACAACAGCAGACAGAGTTGTAGCATTTGATGCAGCCAGTGCCGTCATTATGTGCATTGTTGGGGTGGTTAGCGTGATTTATGATACTGATGCGTACTTAGATTCAATTATGTTGATTGCGATCATTTCATTTGTAAGCTCTGTATCTATTTCTAGATTTATTGGAGGAGGTCGGGTATTCAATGGAACTCATAAAAAGCGTCACTGAGTTGATTGCGTCTATCCTTATTTTTCTAGGAAGTATTATTGCAGTGATTAGTGCAATAGGCATTGTAAAATTTCAAGATGTTTTTTTACGTAGTCATGCTTCCACGAAAAGTTCAACGCTTTCTGTATTACTTACTTTAATCGGGGCATTAATATACTTTACAACGGTGCAAGGTTTCTTTAGTGTTCGTTTGTTATTATCCATTGTCTTTATTAATTTAACATCTCCTGTTGGTATGCACCTTGTTGCTAGAGCAGCTTATCGAACTGGAGCATACATGTATAGAAAAGATGATGCACCAAGACAATCTTCCATTTTATTAAGTTCAAAAGAATTTAATACAACAGATGAGTTAAAAAGTCGTGCTAAAAAAAGAGAAGAACAACGAGAAAAACTGTATTATGATATTAAAAAACATAGAGCTGAAGAAAGAAAACAACATGGTGATAAAAATATTGAAGATTTAGAAGAATAATTGCATATCTTAATAATTTTTAAGTGAATTATTTTGAAAGTGCAAGTTAGTTAATCTGAATATATTTTAATGATAAAATTGATATTAAATTGAGAGCATAAGAACGGTAGATAATAACTACATACGTTTAGAATAAATAAGATGATAATGTATCTTATATCTCAAATTAAATATGAAATAATGGGGTGAAAGTTTGGAAATATTTGAAACGATTCTCATATTTCTAGCTGTTGTTATTGTAAGCTCCTTTGTTCATACTTTTATTCCTAAAGTACCTCTTGCATTTATTCAAATCATATTAGGAATGATCCTCTTTATATTGCCTGTACCAGTTGAATTCAATTTTGATTCTGAACTCTTTATGCTAGCTACCATTGCACCTTTATTATTTGTTGAAGGTGTTAATGTATCTAGGGTACATTTACGAAGATATATTAAACCTGTCATGTTAATGGCATTAGGCTTAGTAATTACTACCGTCATAGGTGTAGGGTTATTTATTCACTTAGTATGGCCAGATTTACCAATTGGTGCAGCGTTTGCGATTGCCGCAATTCTCTGTCCTACCGATGCTCCGGCAGTGCAAGCTATTACTCAAGGTAAAGTATTACCAAAAGGTGCAATGACGATTTTAGAAGGTGAGTCTTTATTAAATGATGCTGCAGGTATCATTTCATTTAAAATAGCAGTAGGGGTACTTGTTACTGGCGCTTTCTCATTATTTGAAGCGATTCAACAATTCTTAATTGCTTCAATCGGAGGGGCCATTGTAGGATTGTTAATCGGTATATTACTTGTTCGATTCCGTCTAACATTAACACGACGTGGTATTGAAAATATTAATATGTTTGTATTTCTTCAATTGTTAACACCATTTGTAACCTATCTTGTGGCAGAACTATTCCATGCTTCAGGTATTATTGCTGCTGTAGTGGCTGGACTTGTTCATGGTTTTGAACGTGACCGTATTGCTCAAACACGTACACGCCTTCAACTAAGTTATAACCATACGTGGAATATTTTAGGCTATGCGTTAAATGGTTTTGTATTCTCAATACTTGGCTTCTTAGTGCCGGAAGTCATTGTAAAAATTATTAAAAGTGAACCACATAACTTACTTTTCTTAATAGGAATTACTTTATTAGTAGCATTGGCTGTATATGTATTTAGATTTATTTGGGTTTATGTACTATATCCTTTATTTTATCTATCAGTCAGTCCATTCCAAAAATTAATGAATGATGATGGAACAAATACGAAAGAGAAACCCCCTAAACGAAGTATGTATGCGTTAATTATGACTTTTTGTGGTGTTCATGGAACAATTTCACTCGCAATCGCATTAACGTTACCTTACTATTTAGAAAATCATGAGTCATTTAAGTATCGTAATGACTTACTCTTTATTTCTTCAGGTATGGTTATCTTAAGCTTAGTGATTGCACAAATCATTTTACCTTTTGTTACGAAAAATGCACCTCAACCTAAAATAGGAAGTATGAATTTTAAAGAAGCAAGAATTTATATTTTAGAACACGTGATTGATTATTTAAACAAACGTTCCTCATTTGAAACAAGCTATCGATATGGAAATGTTATTAAAGAATATCATGATAAATTAACTTTCCTAAAATCAGTAGAAAAAGATGACGAGAATTCAAAAGAGCTGGAACGTTTACAACGAATTGCTTTTAACGTAGAAACAAAAACGCTTGAAAAATTAGCAGATGAAGGCGAAATTACGGAAAGCATGTTAGAAAACTATATGCGATTTGCTGAACGTACACAAGTTTATAGACAAGCTTCACTCAGTCGTCGTATTATTGTTGGAATTAGAGGATTACTTTTGAAACGTCATATTCGTACACGTACAAATGCAGCTTCATCATTAAGTGTTACTGAAAACTTAATGGAACTTTCTAAAATCAATAAAAGAGTCCATTATAATGTTGTAAGCCGACTTGTTAAAGAGGCAAATGAAGATAATAAATTAGAAGTGGGTATGATATGTGATGGATATTTAATGAGAATAGACAACTTATCACCATCTAACTTCTTTAACACACGTTCTGAAGATTCAATTACTAAAATTAAGTTGAATGCTTTAAGAGAGCAACGTCGTATTTTAACTGAACTTATTAGTGATGAAGAGATTACAGAAGCGACAGCTTTAAAATTACGTGAGGCAATTAACTATGATGAAATGGTTATTGTAGACAGTTTAACTGATTAATTTAATAATAATTAATACTAAACCTAAGACACCTCGCTATGTCTTAGGTTTTTTTTAGTATAAATGGAAGGTTTAAAATTGAAATTTAAGATGTATTCCTCTTATTGTAAGATGATAGAAGACAACCACATTACTCAACCATTCGTGATACAATAAGATGAAACTGTTTATGAGGTGAAATCATGTTAACTGAAGAAAAAGAGGATTATCTCAAAGCAATTCTAACTAATGGTGGTGATAGCGCTTTTGTTTCAAATAAAATACTATCTCAATATTTAGATATAAAACCACCTTCTGTAAGTGAGATGGTAAATCGTTTAGAAAAAGCTGGATTTGTTGAAACTAAACATTATAAAGGGGTAAAACTCTCTGAAGAAGGTCTCTCTCATACACTCGATATTATAAAAAGACATCGTTTATTAGAACAATTTTTAATTGAAGTGTTAAATTATAATTGGGAAGAAGTACATCAAGAAGCGGAAATTTTAGAGCATAAAATTTCTGACTTATTTTTAGAAAGGATAGATAAACTGTTAAATTATCCTGAAACTTGTCCGCATGGAGGAGTTATTCCAAGAAATTATATTTATAAAGAAAAGTATAATGACTCATTACTTGAATATGATGAAGGAGACATAGTAAACATTAAACGTGTTCGCGATAGAACGGATTTACTTGTTTATCTATCCAGTAAGCATATTTCAATTGGAGATAACATTGAAATAGTATCTAAAGATAAAACCAATAAAGTCATGATTATAAATAATAATACAACTATGACGATTCTTAGTTATGATAATGCAATGAATATATTTGTAGAGAAAAATTAAACAAACCGTCATCTATTCAACTTGAATATGATGAGCCGTTTTTAAATCATAAATTTGTATATTAAATATAAAGAGAAACCGTTAATCATAATCCAAAATAGACTATAAAATAATGTTGGTAAATGTGTCAATTCAGCTAAAGTATTACCATCCCAATGTGTTTTTACTCTTTGGAAAGTCAATAATATAATTGTCCAACTAGATTGCAAAACTTCTCCTAATAGGACACCTAAGATAAGATGGCATAGGAGGACTACGATATAAAAAATCATAAATTGATTATTGTCTTGCAATAAAAAATACAATAATGAAATTAAAATGATTAAAACGATAATGGGAGACAATTTTCGAGATGTTAAAATAAGGTAATACATAAATATCAAACTATATAAGATTAAAAATAAGCTTGGATAGTTAAAATGAATGGTCCAAAAACCTATCATTAACATGATTGGTGGCATGACATATCCACCTAATGTCGTAATACATTGTCCAGTAACTGATTTAGATTGTGTTATTGCATAGCCTTGTTGTAACGTTTCTTTACGTTCACTAGGGCGTACAACAATGACAAGATCTTTAGCATGCCCCCCACTTAACTTATTAAATAGAATGTGACCCATTTCATGAGTCAGTACTGGAATATAATTTAAGTAAATATCTAAATATTGACTAAAAGAACAATGTCGATTTTGATGAATAATTATATAAGATATTGCTATAATAATGACTAAATAAATATTTAAGATAATAGTCGTAGTTAAAAATTGTTGCAAATAATCCATAATCAACCTCACGTTAATAGTATGACTTCTATTATAAATCATTAAGATAAACTGGACCTTTAGACTTTAGACGTATTTTTGAATACAATGACAAAAATAATATATGATGAATAAGTTGAGGTTATTATAAATTCATTACAACATATAAAGAGGGTAAGAAAGCAGGGAGTTAACGTAAATGTATAGTTCAAAAAAGAAAAAAAACGATAAAGTAGATATATTAGGCGTACAATTCGATAATGTGACAATGTTGGATATGGTTGAAAATATTAAACATTTTTTTGAAAATAATACAAATGATAACTTGTTTATTGTAACTGCTAATCCTGAAATCGTAGTGTATGCTTCTGAACATGTAACCTATAGAAAGCTTATAAATAGTGCAAGTTATATCATTGCGGATGGTACAGGTGTAGTTAAAGCTTCTAATAGATTAAAACAACCATTAAAGCGACGTGTACCAGGTATTGAACTTATGGAAGAATGTATTAAAGTTGCACACGAGCAAAGTCAAAAGGTATATTTGTTAGGATCAAAAAATGAAATTGTTGCGCAAGCACAACACAAATTACAACAGAAATATCCTAATGTTACTTTTGAGTATCATCATGGGTATATTGACCTGTCAGATGAAACTGTAGTGAAAAGAATTCAACGTTTCAATCCTGACTATTTATTTGTTGGAATGGGTGTTCCAAAACAAGAAGAATGGATTCAAAAAAATGAAAGTAATTTTAAGCATACAGTAATGATGGGCGTAGGTGGCTCATTAGAAGTGTTTAGTGGTACTAAAAAAAGAGCGCCTCGTCTTTTTAGAAATTTAAATATGGAATGGGTCTACCGATTACTTATTGATTGGAAGCGAATAGGTCGTATAAAAAGTATTCCTAAATTTATGTTTAAAGTTTGGAAATTGCAGAATAAGAAGAAAAAATAAAAGAGGATGAGACTTAAGCCTATGAATCACTTAAGTCTCATCCTCTTTTACTTTACAACAAAACGTTTTTCATCAAGTTGTTGTCTAAATGCTTTTTGATCTTTTTTAGATTTTTTCTTAAAATCTTTTAAAAATTGCTCATATTTAGGTAACACTGTATCTAATTCACCAAATTCTTTTAGCTTTCCACCTTCAATCCAAGCGATTTTAGTACAGAATTCACGCACTTGTCTGATATTATGACTTACAAAGAAAATCGTTTTATTTGCTTCTTTAAACTCATATATTTTATCTAAACATTTTTGAGTAAATGTTTGATCGCCAACAGATAGTGCTTCATCGATAACTAAAATGTCAGGATTAATAGTTACATTGATAGAGAAACCGAGTTTTGCACGCATACCGCTTGAATAGTTTTTAACAGGTTGATAAATGAATTCGCCAAGCTCACTAAATTCAATAACTTGAGGCATAAGTCTTTTAATTTCTTTCTTTTTAAACCCCATACAAAGCATTTTAAATTCAATATTTTCAATGCCCGTCAGTTTCCCATTTAAACCGGCATTAATGGCGATGACACTTACTTCACCATGACGATCTATATTTCCAGAACTTGGAGATAATGAACCACCAATCATATTGCTTAACGTGGATTTTCCTGAACCATTTATACCTACTAAACCAATCACATCACCTTCATAAGCAGTAATAGACACATCATTTAAAGCAAAGAAGGTTTTGTTTTTATTTTTAGGAATTAACGCATCTTTGATACGTTCTTTGTTATTGCGATATATTCGATATTCTTTTGTCACATGATTTATGTTAACAGATACGCTCATGATTTTTCCTTTCTTATGATTTATTATATAGATTATAATACATCACTCAATAGTTGTTAAATTTATTAACCTAGTGTAAAGTGTATATGAGATTTTGTATCTTTTTTGTAAACAATATATTAATTTTACTTTCTTTTCTGAGTTAAGTCTATCCTAATAAAATTTTCGACTAATGTGTTGCGTAAATATATAATGGATTTATATGAATCATTTTAAACGTTGATTTAGAAATTTTATAATAAAACGATTTTAATCAGTAGTTAAAGAAATTAAAAGCCATTATGAATTTACAATTGAAAGTGTGGTTTAATTCAATGTCGGCAGTAGGAACTGTTTTTAAAGAACATATAAAAAACTTTTATTTAGTGCAACGACTTGCACAATTTCAAATTAAAATAACAAATACAAATAATTACTTAGGTATGGCTTGGGAATTACTTAACCCAGCACTTCAAATTATGGTGTATTGGTTTGTCTTTGGTATGGGAATTCGTAGTAATCAACCGATACATGGCATTCCATTTATTTTATGGTTACTAGTAGGAATTAGCATGTGGTTCTTTGTTAACCAAGGTATTCTTGAAGGTACGAAATCAGTATCTATGAAATTTAACCAAGTAGCGAAAATGAATTTCCCTTTATCAATTATTCCAACTTATATCGTAACAAGTAAATTTTATGGCCATATTGGCTTATTAGCACTTATTATTGCAATTTGTATGGGAAATGGCATTATGCCGTCTATCCATATTGTACAATTGTTAATTTACGTACCACTAACATTTTTCTTTGTGGCTTCTGTAGCACTTTTTACATCAACACTTGGAATCATTGTTCGTGATACACAGATGATTATGCAAGCATTACTAAGAATTTTATTCTATATGTCTCCTATTTTATGGATACCAAAAGATACTGGAATTAGTAGCGTAATTAATGACATTATGAAATTTAACCCTGTATACTTTTTAGCTGAGTCTTATCGCGCAGCAATTTTATTCCATCAATGGTACTTTATTGAACATTGGAGATTACTTCTTTATAATATTGTGATTATTATAGTATTCTTTGTATTAGGGTCTATATTACATCGTAGATATCGAGATCATTTTGCAGATTTTTTATAAAACGTGTGCTAGATAAATCAATACTTACATTTATTAGTAGAGAGCCTGAAATGTATTAGATTGCATTTCAAGCTCTTTAGCATATATATCATAAATAAATATAAAATATAGACGATGTCGATAGAGATGTATGTGAAAATGATAAAGAGTAGAGACAAAATCAATGTATTTCTGTCCTACTCTTTCTTTATAAATTATTTTATTAACGAGTAAGGGGATTAAATGATGACAAGAGTAGTGATAAAAAATATTTATATGACACTTATTACTATCGTAAACCAAATTTTTAGATTTAAACGACTAAAATCGAATCATATTGCGATTTTAATGACATTTCCCGAAGACGTTATGCCAATAATTGAGCAATTAAATCAGAAAGGTTATGAATTAACAGTCATTGCTAAAGAAAAAGAATGGGCTAAGCTAAAGCAATTTAAAAATGTATCTTTTGTTCCTGCAGGAAATAATCATATAGTGAGACATATCAAGACGATAAGTACAGCAAAAGTGATTGTGATTGATACATATTATCTTATGCTCGGAGGGTATCATAAGAAAAAAGGACAGACCATCATCCAAACATGGCATGCTTCAGGTGCTTTAAAAAATTTTGGTTTAACGGATCATCAAGTAGATTTAAATAATAAAAAAATGGTTCAACAATATAAAAGCGTTTATAAGGCTACTGATTATTATTTAGTCGGTGGAGAAGAGATGAGTAAATGTTTTGAAAGTGCTTTTGACGCTAAGCGCACTCAAATGCTTAAGTTGGGTCTACCTCGATTAACCAAATATTTTAAACTAGACCTTAAGACGGAGCAAAAAAAGTTAAAAAAATATTATAATATTCCTAATAAATTAGCATTATATGTGCCTACTTATCGTGAAAATCAAATGGATAATCGTCAAATTGATAAAGTATATTTTGAAAAGCAATTACCCAACTATACTCTCATTAATCAACTTCATCCATCAATCCCTAATAGTGAGCATATTGCGCCAACATCAGAACTAATAATGATGGCTGATATTATTATTAGTGATTATAGCTCTCTACCAATAGAAGCTAGTTTACTCAATAAGCCTACATTATTTTATGTATTTGACGAAGAAGAGTATGAAGAGGTACGTGGATTGAATCAATTTTATCGCGATATTCCAACATTTTATAAAGTGAAACATATAGATGAATTAGTGACTAAGATTAAATATAATGAAAAAGAAATAAAACCATTATTTAAAAATTGGCATAAATATAATAGTGAAAAAAGCTTAGAAAACGTATTGAAATTTATTGAAAAGTTGGTGAAAGAATGAAATTAGCGGTTATTATTCCAGTATACAATGCTGAAAATACAATTCGAAAAGCAGTTAAATCGATTGATACAACACATGACGTAGAAATTATTTGTATTAACGATGGATCAACAGATCGTACAAAACAAGTGTTAACTGAATTGCAAAAAGAAGTTAAACATCTCATTGTTTATCATCAAGACAATCAAGGAGCGGCAAAAAGTAGAAATATGGGTCTTTCTGCAATGTCAGATGATATCGATGCGTTTATGTTCTTAGATGCAGATGATCAATTTTTACCTGGAAAAATGGATCAAATGATTCAATATTATGAAAAAAATGAGCATCTAGATATTGTGATTGGGCAAATCGGTAGAGGATTGAATGGCGACTGGAAAGTTATTCCAACACACGAAGACATTCATCGTGAAGCAATAGTTTCTTTAGCAGAAGCGCCAGAAATACTTCAATCTATTGGACCAGGTGGCAAGTTATTCAAAGCTAAATTTAATACACTAAGATTCGATGAAGATGTAGTATTTTGTGAAGAACATACATTTGTCACTCGTGCTTATTTAATGGCAAGGGATATCCAACTAGTTCCTTTTATAGTATATGGATACAATGAGCGAGAAGGTTCTATTACAGATCAACGTGCAGATACGTTTATATCTTACTTAGAAGATGCTAGAAAAGTTCGATGTGAAGTCATGGATATGTTATTACTTGTCAACGAAAAAGCATATTATAGTTATCGAATGGATGACTTAATTGTCAGCTATCTCATTCAAGCATATTTAATAAAATACAGTAAAGTGACACTTCAAATTATAGACAAAATCACTCAATATATCAGAGATATGCAACATACAAATTATTCTGGAGAAGCGTTGTTTAGAATAGTACAAGCCGTAGAGCAAAGTGCGACTCATTGGACACGTGAGACATATGAGTTATGGAGACATACACTTATTGATGTAGGAATTGGGAGACCTGGTTTTTTACGTTTTCAAGCACAAGTAATGCCTAAAAAATTAGCATTCAGTGGAAAGCAATCATTGAAACGTATGATGAATAAGTAAATGAGAAAGGGTCTGGTCAATATAAAATTAATGGTATGTTAAATATATTTATGCTAAATTAAGATTATTAATTAATGTTAAATATTTGTAAAGGAGAAAGGAAATATGAGAAGAGTCATTACATATGGTACATATGATTTATTACATTATGGTCATATAGAATTACTAAGAAGAGCTCGTGAAATGGGTGATTATTTAATTGTAGCTTTATCTACAGATGAATTTAACCAAATTAAAAATAAAAAATCTTATTATGATTTTGAACAACGTAAAATGATGTTAGAATCTATTCGTTACGTTGATTTAGTGATTCCAGAAGATGGATGGGGTCAAAAAGAAACAGACGTTGATCGTTATGATGTTGATGTGTTTGTTATGGGCCATGACTGGGAAGGTCAATTTGACTTCCTAAAAGACAAATGTGAAGTTGTATACCTCAAACGCACGGAGGGTATTTCAACAACTAAAATTAAACAAGAGCTATACGGAAAAGATGCAAAATAATAATGTATTGAAGGCATATATAGACGCCTTAGAAGTTTAGCTATGTCTCAATCATTGATTAAATCAAGTAGATAACAATAATTTGTTTGATTTGACTCATCCTTTTGGGAGTGAACAGTGAATTCAAAACGAATTCTAGGGCACTCCTATTTTTATGTAATAAAACATTTTAAATAAAATGCTATACTAAGAACAATCAATCAAATTACCAGTTAAAATACATTTAAATTAGGATAAACACTAAATATAATATCAAAAATACAAATATAAATTGATGATTAAAGAGGTTTATTTATGAAACAACACAATCCATTATTTTTTCTATTTAAACGATTGTCTTGGCCTTATGGTTTAATAATAACTGCTGTTATCATTTCTTCGTTAGGAAGTCTTAGCGGATTATTGATTCCACTGTTTACAGGTCGCTTAGTAGATAAATTTTCTACTAATAATATTAATTGGAATATTGTCGTTCTATTTGCAAGTATATTTATCATTAATGCATTACTTAGCGGTTTAGGTATTTACCTCTTAAGTAAAATTGGAGAAAAAATGATTTATGGTATTCGTTCATTATTGTGGGAGCACATGATTAAACTGAAAATGCCATTTTTTGACAAAAATGAAAGTGGTCAGTTGATGAGTCGTTTAACTGATGATACTAAGGTCATTAACGATTTTATCTCTCAAAAATTACCACAATTACTACCAGCTATTATCACATTGATTGGTTCTATTATTATGCTGTTTATTATGGACTGGCAAATGACTTTACTGACTTTCATAGCTATTCCAATATTTATGGGTATTATGATTCCACTTGGAAGACGTATGCAAAAAATTTCAAAACATACCCAAGCAGAAATTGCCAATTTTAGTGGGTTATTAGGTCGTGTATTGACAGAAATGCGTTTAGTAAAAATTTCTAATACTGAACAAAAAGAATTAAATAATGCACATTATAACTTAAATGAAATATATAAATTAGGTTTAAGACAAGCAAAAATAGTAGCGATTATTCAACCTATTTCAAGTGTAATTATGTTATTAATGATAGCCATTATTTTAGGATTTGGTGCCATTAGAATTGCTACAGGTGCTATTACAGCAGGTGCTTTAATAGCTATGATTTTTTATGTGATGCAGTTATCTATGCCGCTTATGAACTTATCTACACTCGTTACTGATTACAAAAAAGCTGTAGGTGCAAGTCAACGTATTTATGAAATTATGCAAGAACCCGTTGAACCGATGGAACAGTTAAAACCCATTGCTAATATCAACATTGAGAATGGAGCACTTGAATTTAATAACGTAGAATTTAAATATGATGTAAAAACGATTCTTGATCATGTATCATTTCGTATACCTCAGGGTGACATTAGTGCTTTTGTTGGTCCTTCAGGTTCTGGGAAAAGTACTATTTTTAATTTAATTGAACGTATGTATGATATCGATAATGGTGATATTACATATGGCAATGAAAGTATTTATGATATTCCAATTACAAATTGGCGTAGCAAAATTGGATATGTCATGCAGTCAAACTCTATGATGACAGGAACAATTCGAGATAATATCTTATATGGTATTAACCGTAATGTCTCTGATGAAGAACTAATTAAATATGCAAAACTAGCAAACTGTCATGACTTTATTATGCAATTTGATGAAGGATACGATACATTAGTGGGCGAACGTGGATTAAAACTGTCCGGGGGGCAACGACAACGTATTGATATCGCTAGAAGTTTTGTGAAAAATCCAGACATATTGTTACTTGATGAAGCTACTGCAAATCTTGATAGTGAAAGTGAACAAAAAATTCAAGAAGCTTTAGAAGTATTGATGAAAGGTAGAACAACAATAGTGATTGCACACCGTCTGTCTACGATTAAAAAGGCAGGTCAAATTATTTTTATTGATCAAGGACGTGTGACAGGTGAAGGTACACATGACGAATTAATGAAATATCATGAGAAATATCATCAATTTGTGACTACACAAAATATAAATAAATAATGGATGTCGAACATCCAAATATCACGATGATAAAGTAATCTATAATTTTACAGTGTAGATGAAAAAATCTTAGACTGATAAGATATAGTTAGTACACAAACACATTGCTTAAAAATTAATTGAATAAACATAAATAAAATTGGAGAGAATGATATTGAATAAACTATCAATAATTATTACATATTTTAATAGTGAAGAATATATTGAAGATTGTATTAATAGCTTAAAAACTCAAAGGAATCAAGATTTTGAGATCATTATTGTAGATGATGGTTCTACGGATCATTCAACACAAATCTTAAATAAAACGTTAGCATCTTATGATAAAGATGTGACGTTTATTCAACTTGAAACAAATACTGGTCATGCACATGCTAGAAATATCGCTTTAGACTTAGCAAAAGGTCAATACGTGATGTTTTTAGATGCGGATGATCAATTAGCCTCATATGCTATTGAATATTATTTAAATCATATCAATGGTTTAGATACATTAATTGCACCGGTACACAAATTTACAATGCAACGTCCTCAATATGTAGATAAAGATAAGATACGTTTGCAGTATCGATCACATCATTCATATCCTAATTCAATTTTACGAAAAGAAACTGCATGTAATATTTTATTTAGAAATGCAATTATTAAAGCACATGACATTAAATTTAATGAAGATTTAAGCATTTTTATTGATAATTCATTTGTATTAGATTATCTGAAATATGCTGAACATTTTGTTAGAATTGTTAATTTTCCGTTTTATTATCGTGGTGAAGTATATGATCCATTTAATGGTAATACATTAAGTGATCAAGATTTTATTGATAAATTTGAAGACTATACAAATAGTTTCTTTGATGCTATACAAAGAACTACAAATAAAGAAGTTAAGAAATTTTTAGTCCAAAGAATGAAAAATGAAATTAAAAAAGGTTTTGATCCTTCGCTTAGAGATATTAAAGCAAGATATATTGCTTTAGAACACACTCTAGTTAAAGTAGTAAAAGCACTAAAATGGAATATCATTAAAGATGGTAAGTTGTTATATAATCTTGAAATCATGTTTTTATCTATGGATGACATTGAGAATGCAAGATATGTGAATGAATTACGTAAAAAAACACGTTTATTTAAAAGTATTCTAACAAACAATAAAATGAAAGAACGTGCTAAATATCAACTTACTGATAATGAAAATATGGTAGATCCACATACGATTATATTTGAGTCATTTGGTGGTAAAAATTACAGTGATAGTCCAAAGTATATATATGAATATATGCAACAACACTATCCACAATATAAATATATTTGGGTCTTTTCTAAGCCTAATAACAATATTATTCCTGGAAATGCAACTAAAGTGAAAAAAGGATCCAAAGAATATTATGAGGCTTATGCTAAAGCGAAATACTGGATTTCGAATGCTCGATTACCATTGTATTTAAATAAAAAAGAGAATCAAATGTATATTCAAACTTGGCACGGTACACCGTTAAAACGTTTAGCAAATGATATGAAAGTGGTAAGAATGCCAGGAACAACAACAGCAAATTATAAAAAGAATTTTTATACAGAAGCATCTCGTTGGAATTATTTAGTATCTCCAAACCGTTATTCTACGGATATCTTTAAGTCTGCTTTTTGGATGAATGAAGAAAGAATTTGGGAAATTGGCTATCCAAGAAATGATGTATTAGTTACAAGACAAAATGATACTGAGTATATAGAACAAATTAAAAAAGATTTAAATTTACCAAAAGATAAAAAAGTCATTATGTATGCGCCAACTTGGAGAGATGATGAATTCGTTAAAAAAGGTCAATATTTATTTGATTTGAAAATAAATTTAGCTAATTTAAAAGAGCAAATTGGAGATGACTATGTCATTTTACTAAGAATGCATTATCTTATTGCAAATGCATTAGATCTAACTGGATACGATGACTTTGCTATTGATGTTTCAAATTATAATGATATTTCAGAATTATATTTAATATCTGATGCGCTTATTACTGACTACTCGTCAGTGATGTTTGATTATGGTATTTTAAAACGTCCTCAATTTTTCTTTGCTTATGATATCGAAAAATACGATAAAGGTCTTCGTGGCTTCTATATGAATTATATGGAAGATTTACCAGGAGAAATTATTACAGATGAATTTAAACTTGCTGAAGAATTAAAACATTTAGATACACATAAAGAAAAATATAAAGATAAAATTGAAGCGTTCTATAATGATTTTTGTTCAATTGAAAAAGGTCAATCTTCTAAATTTATAGCAGACTATATTCATAATGATATTCATGAAAATGAATCATAAAATCAAATGACATAAAGAATGGGAAAAATTTACTTTGAATTCGTTTTCCCATTCTTTTTCTATATAACCGTATTAAGTTTAAATGGTATTTATGATAAATAACATCAAAAAAGAAAAATAGACAATTATTTTATTAAATATGTTATTTTAACGAACATTTTCTCGTGGTATAATGTTAAATGTATTTTTTACAGAACATTAGTTGTTATTTTATGAAAATAGTACGGTTCTATTTAAGGGTAATGTGATACATATTAATTTTAAAATGTGGGTAGGTGTCTTATGTTTTTACTAATAAATATCATTGGATTACTTGTGTTTTTAGGAATAGCAGTTTTATTTTCTAGAGATCGCAAACATATTCAATGGAAGTCTATATTAATCTTAGTTCTTTTAAATGTATTCTTAGCATGGTTCTTTGTATATTTCCAAATTGGAAGATCGATTGTTGAAGGTTTAGCAGCTGCCATTGCTTGGGTTATTCAATCAGCTCATACTGGAACAGGTTTTGCATTCAGTAGTTTTACAAGTGGTAAACAAATGGATATGGCAGTGAGTGCATTATTTCCAATTTTATTAGTTGTTCCACTATTTGATATTCTTATGTATTTTAATATTCTTCCTAAAATTATTGGAGGAATTGGTTTTGTACTTGCGAAAATTACACGTCAACCTAAATTTGAATCATTCTTTGGTATCGAAATGATGTTTTTAGGAAATACAGAGGCGCTTGCAGTCTCTAATGAACAACTTAAGCGTATGAACGAAATGCGTGTATTAACAGTTGCAATGATGTCAATGAGTTCTATTTCTGGAGCTATTGTAGGTGCCTATGTTCAAATGATTCCTGGTGAATTAGTGTTAACGGCGATTCCTTTAAATATTATTAATGCAATTATTGTCGCTTCTATTTTAAATCCTGTTACTGTTGAAGAAAAAGAAGATATTATCTATAGCATTAATAATGATGAAAAAATTGAACGTCAACCTTTCTTCTCATTTTTAGGAGATTCAGTATTAAATGCAGGTAAATTAGTATTAATTATTATCGCTTTTGTTATTAGTTTTGTCGCGTTGGCTGATTTTTTAGATCGTTTTATTAATTTGATTACTGGATTAGTAGGCAGTTGGATGGGTATGAAAGGTAGTTTTGGTTTAAACCAAATCTTAGGCGTCTTTATGTATCCATTTGCTTTATTGCTTGGCTTACCATGGGGTGAGGCATGGATAGTGGCACAACAGATGTCCAAAAAAATCGTTACAAACGAATTTGTAGTTATGGGTGAAATTACAAAAGTAATTGACACATATAGCGCACATCGTCGTGCAGTGATATCAACATTCTTAGTTTCATTTGCAAACTTCTCTACAATTGGGATGATTGTTGGTACATTAAAGGGTATAGTTGATAAGAAAACATCAGATTTTGTTTCAAAATATGTACCGATGATGTTATTATCAGGTATTTTAGTTTCACTACTTACTGCAGCATTTGTTGGTTTATTTGCATGGTAAGGTATTAAAATTTAAATCATTTTATAGTCAACCATTAGGAGTGAACATTGAATTCGAAAAGAATTCTATGTCACTCCTATTTTTATTATTCATTTTATTGCATGATAAAAACCAAGCATGCAAAGTGAGGAGACACTTTATATACTTGGTTTTTATGGGAAATGAATATTAATGTACTTGTAACGGTAAGGACTAGGTACTGTCACAGTACTTCGAGCAAAATTTGTTTTGTTACTATAAACAACACAAAGGAGATAACTTCTTGTAATTAAGAAGTTATACATAGTATAGCAAACTAATATTTATAAGTAAACGAAAAATTCAGAAAATTTCCACGTATTTTTTATTAGTACATTAGATTTAAAGATGAATATGTATCTTATTTAAATTAAATCTTTATATTTTAAGATAATTAAAATTTATTAATACATTTATTTTTAAAAAGCATATTGTAGGGAATGATGAGACTATGCTAACATTTTAATCGTTATAGTCGTAAAAGGAGTGAGTGTTTTTGAACAAAAATATAAAAAATATACTTTTAGTTATACTAGGCTCTTTTATCTTTTCAGCAGGAGTCAATGCATTTATTATATCAGGTAATTTAGGTGAAGGTGGCGTCACAGGTATTGCTATTGTATTATATTACGCTTTTCATATTTCACCAGCGCTCACTAACTTCGTTGCTAATGCAATATTGATTGTTATTGGGTATAAATTTTTAAGTAAAAAAAGTACGATATTAACAATTATTGCTACTGTACTTATTTCTGTTTTCTTAAGTCTTACAGAATCATGGCACGTAGAAACAGGTAATGTCATCATCAATGCAGTATTTGGCGGCACAAGTGTTGGACTAGGTATTGGAATAATCGTTTTAGCAGGTGGCACTACAGCTGGAACAACAATATTAGCAAGAATAGCTAATAAATACTTAGATGTTAGTACAGCATACGCATTATTATTTTTTGATTTAATCGTAGTAGCCATTTCTTTAACAGTACTACCGTTAAGTAAAGCATTGGTAACTGTGATTTCACTTTATATAGGCACGAAAGTAATGGATTATGTTATAGAAGGACTTAATACAAAAAAAGCAATGACAATTATTTCTAGCAAACCTGAAGAGGTAGCTAAGGCTATTGATGAACAAGTTGGTAGAGGCCTTACTATATTGAATGGACATGGTTATTATAGTAGAGAAGAAAAAGACGTTTTGTATGTTGTTGTAGCTAAAACTCAAGTAACTCGTGCCAAACGAATTATAAAAAAAATAGATAAGAATGCTTTCTTGGTTATTCATGACGTGCGTGATGTTTATGGAAATGGTTTTTTAATCGATGAATAAAAAAGGGCCCTAAAAATTTGAGGCGTTTTATGTATATCTCAGATTTTTAGGGTTATTTTTTATAATCGTCTCATAGTAAAAAGAATAGTCAAAAATGTGTATAAATGGTATAATAGCAATAATTAATTGAGAACGATTATCAATAGATGTCGTAAATATTTTTTGTACAAAGGTAGGGCCTATATATGAATCGTTTAAATGCATCTCAAGTAGATATAGGATATAGAAATACGACAATTATAAAAGAATTAGATGTTCAAATACGTGATGGTAAAGTCACATCAATTATTGGACCGAATGGTTGTGGGAAATCTACATTATTGAAAGCACTCTCAAGACTGATTGAAGTGAAAAAAGGAGAAGTATTACTTGATAATCAAAACATTCAACATCAATCTACAAAAGAAGTAGCTAAAAAAATTGCAATTTTACCTCAAACTCCAACAGTGACTGACAGTATAACAGTTGAAGAACTCGTTTCATATGGACGTTTTCCTCATCAAAAAGGATTTGGACGATTATCTAAAAAAGATAAAGATGAAATTGAATGGTCATTAAACGTAACAGGCATTACAGAATTTCGTCATCAATCGATTAATGATTTAAGTGGGGGACAAAGACAACGTGTATGGATAGCAATGGCTTTAGCACAAAAAACAG
Source organism: Staphylococcus sp. FSL W8-1270 (assembly GCF_038007165.1). Classification (NCBI taxonomy): domain Bacteria; kingdom Bacillati; phylum Bacillota; class Bacilli; order Caryophanales; family Staphylococcaceae; genus Staphylococcus; species Staphylococcus sp. FSL W8-1270. The sequence goes on along the minus strand of NZ_JBBOWQ010000001.1, from coordinate 1,955,881 downwards.
ATATTATTTTTCTTGATGAACCTACAACGTACTTAGATATTTCTCATCAGTTAGAAATTTTAGAATTGGTGCAACATTTGAATAAAGAATTAGGGTGTACGATCGTTATGGTCTTACATGATATCAATCAGGCAATTCGATTTTCGGATTATTTGTTAATCATGAAAGAAGGACACATTATAGATAATGGACCTACTGACCAAGTATTATCTAAAGAGATATTAGAAAGTGTGTTTAATATAGATGCAGTATTAGGAAAAGATCCTAGAACAGGGAAACCACTTTTAGTCACTTACAATTTACTTGAAAAAAGATAAGATTGATTATAACTTCAGCAATATAGCTACAATTATTATGATGTTGGATACCTATCTCAGTCATTTTTAATGTATAGGCAGTCAATGACTAATATTTTGTCTAATACACAAATATTCGCGCTTTCAGATAAGTTATTTTATAATGAAAACACACGTTGATTAAGGTTCACTTTAATAAAAAATCAAATTCGTTATTTAATTGATTGACTGGAGTTGAAATGATGACAACTATAGTTATTATTAGTCATAGTGAAGAAATAGCTAAGGGAACTAAAAATTTATTAAATAAAATGACAAATGACATAAATGTGATTGCTTATGGTGGAGTAAATGGTGAAATTGGAACTTCATATGATGATATTGAACAATTGATTAATCAGTTAGATGATGATGCATTATGTTTTTATGATTTAGGATCATCAGAAATGAATATCGATTTAGCAATTGATATGTATAAAGGTAAGTATCATATTTACAAAGTAAATGCACCCATTGTAGAAGGAAGTTTTACAGCAGCAATGTCTTTAAGTGTTGGTAAAACTGCTAATGAAGCGATTCAAGAAGTGAATCGTTCTTCATTTAAGTCTACAGCATTTAAATAAGTAATGATAAATTTTGATGTTTTTTTTATATAAAAAAAAGGTTATAAAATGATTATCCAAAATGAATATGGTAAAATAAATAGCATGATATTGATGATGAAAGTAGGTGGACATTATGCTACAAGAAGATATTAAATTTTACGTTCTGAACGGTAAATTTGAAGAAATTAAAAATATAATGTCCAATATTGATTTTATGGAATTCGAAGAAGTATATATATCCTGTGCTCATGAACAAGAAAACATTATGTTTTATACTTGTATATTAGATATGATGAAGGCTAATGAAACAGCAGAATTACATGATTTAGCATTTTTATTATTAGTCTATCCTTTGAGTGAAGTGGAAGGTGCTTTAGAAGCGGCATATTATCATGCAGATGCTTCTATTCAGTTAACAAATGGTAAAGAAATAAAAAGTTTGCTTCAAATGCTATTATTATATGCTATACCTGATCCAATTATTTCAGATTCTGAAGCGTTTAAAGTAGCTAAACAAATTTTAAAATTAGATCCTAATAATCATGTAGCAAGAAATGTGTTAAAAGATTCAGCTAAACGCATGGATAATGTTATAGTAAATTTTGATGAATTAAAGAAATTTGGAAGTTCAAAATAATATAGTGAAATAAGAGAGTTAGATAATGAATAACCATAGTTATTCATTTTATCTAACTCTTTTTTAATAATATTTTACTTAGTAACTCAAATATAATTTTTTGTGACAAATTATTAAAAATATTAAATTTTTTAAATTGTTTGTAAGGGTATTAACACTAGTATTTAGAAGCGATAAGCGTTGTCTCACAACGTTTATGCACTGTTGCATATTATTATTAGTACGTTATAATTTTGAATGTGTCAAAAATAAGGAGGTTAATCAATACATGGGGTTGAATAAAGAATCTATAAAAATAGGTTTTGCTTATGTGGGGATTGTAGTAGGCGCAGGATTCTCTACAGGGCAAGAAGTAATGCAATTCTTCACGCCTTATGGTTTATGGTCATATATAGGCGTGTTAATATCAGGATTAATTTTAGGATTTATAGGGCGACAAGTCGCTAAAATTGGAACGGCTTTTGAAGCAACAAACCATGAATCAACATTACAATATTTATTTGGTCAAAAATTTAGTAAAATCTTTGATTATATTCTAGTCTTTTTCTTATTTGGGATTGCTGTAACGATGATTGCAGGTTCAGGCGCAACGTTCGAAGAGAGCTTTGGTATACCTACATGGCTTGGCGCGTTAATTATGACGGTCGTTATTTATTTAACACTATTATTAGACTTTAATAAGATTGTAAGAGCGTTAGGGGTCGTTACACCATTCTTAATTGTCATGGTAGTTCTTATTGCTATATATTATCTATTCGCTGGAAGTATCCCTATCAGTAAAGTTAATAGTACAGTAGATCATCCAAGTTTATTCTTAGGTATTATTAGAGGGTTAATGTACGGTGGATTAGCTTTTGCTGTAGGATTTAGTACGGTTGTGGCGATTGGTGGAGATGCATCTAAACGTCAAGTATCTGGTGCCGGTGCTTTATTTGGCGGTGTAGTGTATACTGTTTTACTTGCATTGATTAACTTTGCACTACAATCAGAATATTCACAAATTAAAAATGAACAAATTCCAACTTTAAAATTGGCGAACGAAATTCATCCATGGCTTGGATTAGTTTTAACAGTGATTATGTTAGCAGTAATGTATAATACTATTTTAGGATTGACTTATTCGTTTGCTGCACGTTTCACTGAGCCATACAGTAAAAAATATCATATATTTATTGTTATTATGATGATTGCAGCCTTTATTTTAAGTTTTGTTGGTTTTGCAGATTTAATCAACTTCTTATATAACATTATGGGCGTAGTTGGATTATTTATTGTGGTAGCAGTGCTTATTAAATATTATTTACGTAAAAGTGATAACAAAGACCACATTGCTTAAAATTGATAAAATAAATAATCCATAAAAAAACTGCCTACAAAGTTAAATAACTCATAGACAGTCTAAAGCAATTCGTGTAATTAACACGAATTGCTTTTTTGCATTTTGAACGTAGCGTATAATACATATTGTAATTAAAGTAGTAATTTAGCCATAATATATTTATTAAAATATTGATTGTTGATCAGTAATTTATTTTTAAGTTCGCCTTCAATATTAAATCCAGCGCCTTTAAGTAGCATGAGTGCGTGTGTATTTTCAGGAACGACTGAAGCTTGAAGACGTTTAATATTATGGTTAAGAGCCCAAGCTTCAACAGCATTAATTAAAGCAAGTCCAATACCTTTTTTTTGATAAAATTTAGTAATACCAAGTGTAATGATTGCTTCGTGTTGTGTACGTTCGTATTTTTCAGTAGTGACGAATATACATCCAACGAGTTGATCATCTTCTTCAGCTACATATATGGTATTTCTCGGAGAAGTGATAACACGCTCTAGAAGATTACTAATAGAAGAAACACTAGGGTTAAATTCTCCAGGATTATAAAGTGTATAATCAGATTCATCATATATTTTAGTTAATAATGTTGTCAAAGCTTCAGTATCTTTTATACTAATTTCACGAATAATATGAGCCATTCGGCTTCCTCCTGAGATAGTAATATAACATATATTATACCAATTATTTAAAAAATATACATATTTAGAATTTTAAAAAGGAGTAACAGAATAATGAAACCTAATGTATTATTAGCGGGTGGTAGTGGTTATATAGGTAAGAATATTAGCAGTGCGATAGAAAATGATGCAAATTTGTTTGCTTTATCTAAATATCCAAATACAAAAAAAGAGTTTAATCATAATATAAAATGGCTAAAAAAAGATATTTATAATTATGAAGATGTTAAATCAGCAATGTCAGGTATGAATATTGCAGTATTTTATTTAGATCCTAATAAAAATTCTGCCAAGCTTACTCAAGCAACTGCACGTGATTTAAATCTCATTGCAGCCGATAATTTTGCAAGAGCAGCAGCACAACAAAAAATAAATAAAATTTTGTACGTAAGCGGTAGTCGCTTTGATAATGAGACAATACAATGTTTAAAAAACTATGGTGTTCCTGTAGAAACGACTGAGACCTATATCAAACGCTCTCATATTAATGTTGAGTTACAAGTGTCTAAATATAATGATATACGGACAGCATTAAGAATGATATTACCTAGGAAATGGTCTTTAGAACAATTAGTCGCTTATTTTTTTAAATGGCTGAATGATACACGTGGTACATTTTTACACACGAAATATATAGAAAATCGATATATAATATATACTCGTAATGAGTTTAAGCCTCTATTAGTAATGAAGAAAGAAGTAAATGATAATAGTTTAATTACATTTAATTTAGTAGGCGGTTCAATTATAAAAAAACGTTCTAAAAAACAAGGAAAATTGGAATTTCGTCAAATTAAAGGAACGCGTTTAGTAATTGTTCAACTATATGATTATATTCCTAAATTGTTATGGCCACTCTATTATTTTTTTCAAGCTCCCGTACAAGGTTTAATTATGAGAGGGTTTGAAATTGATTGTCGTATTAGGCATTTCAATGGACGTGTGCAATCAGGAGAAAAAATGAAATATACAAAGTGATAGGATGAAAACACATGCAAATATTATTAGTAGAAGATGATCAGACGCTTTTTCAACAACTAAAGAAAGAATTAGAAAATTGGGATTTTTTTGTTTATGGTGTCAATGATTTTAGTAACGTAATGGAAACATATCATAATGTTCAACCAGAAATCGTTATAATGGATGTGCAATTACCTAAATATGACGGATTCTATTGGTGTCGTCAAATTAGACAAGTATCTAATGTGCCTATTTTATTTTTATCGTCACGTGATAATCCTATGGATCAAGTGATGAGTATGGAATTAGGTGCAGATGATTATATGCAAAAGCCTTTTCATACCAACGTACTAATTGCGAAGTTACAAGCAATTTATCGACGCGTATATCAATTTGGCGCAGAAGAAAGACGTACATTAAATTGGCAAGATGCACTAGTAGATCTTTCAAAAGATAGTATTCAAAAAGGCGATAAAATCATTTATTTATCTAAAACTGAAATGATTATTTTAGAAATGTTAATTCAAAAACAAAATCAAATTGTGACTAGAGATACATTAATTACAGCGTTATGGGATGATGAAGCGTTTGTGAGTGATAACACATTAACAGTCAATGTAAATCGATTACGAAAAAAATTATCTGAGATCGATATGGAAACAGAAATTGAAACAAAAGTAGGTAAAGGATATATGGCACATGAGTAATGTGAAATGGTTTTGGCTATTTCTTAAAACACGAAGTAATTGGATATTTTGGATTATATTTTTGCAGTTTGTGTTTTTAGGGATGGCATATATAGACTATGATATGGCAATTGAAAGTGTAGCGTACATTGTCTTATTAAATATAGGTTTAACTTGTATATTTCTTATTTTTACTTTTTTAAGAGAAGTAAAATTATATCAACATTTTTATAATAATAAGGAAATCGAAGAAATTAAACATAAAGAATTAGCTGAGAATCCATTTCAACAGGAAATGGTGGACTATTTATATCGTAAATTATTGTTTCAAAAAGAAAGAGCTACTGAACAACAAATTCATATACAAGCGTCTGAACAATCGTTAACTGAATTTGTTCACGATATTAAAACACCTGTTACAGCAATGAAATTATTAATTGATCAAGTTGAAGATATGGAACGTAAGAAAGCCTTACTTTATGAATGGTCAAGAGTGAATGAATTATTAGATAAGCAACTTTATTTAACACGTCTTGAATCTAAAAATAGAGATATGTATTTCGAAAAAGTACCATTAAAACGTTTAGTGATCGAAGAAATTCAACTTACGCGGCATATCAGTCAAGTTAAAGGTATTGGCTATGAATTAGAATTTGACACGAATCCAGAAGTATTTACAGATGTAAAATGGTGTCGCATGATGATTAGACAGATTTTATCTAATTCTTTGAAATATTCTCAAGGAAAAGATATTGTGATTCGGTCGTTTGCTAAAAAAGACCATATCGCTTTAGAAATTACTGATTATGGGCGTGGGATTAGTGCTAAAGATTTACCACGTATTTTTGAAAGAGGCTATACTTCTACCGCAAATCGTAATGAAACAACTTCTTCTGGAATTGGTTTATACTTAGTAGAAAGTGTAAGACATCCATTAGGTATTGAAGTAGAGGTCGAGTCGACGGTGGGTGAAGGAACAACATTTATTTTAACGTTCCCTATGCAAAACGAAGTCATAGAAAGAATGTCACAAGAGAAATTAAGTCTATCATAAAGACGTTGTTAAAATAGTATATAAGTGCAATTGTTCGCTTTATCGCAAGGAGATATTGGACTTTACTATAAAAAGTTTGGACTAAAACTTATATAATATTTAAAGTAAATACATAAATTAAGCTTATGGAAATATCATTTTAGTGTAATAAGTGAGTAGAACATTGAGTGAAACCTGGGACTTTATAGTGACGTCTCAGGTTCATCTATATCATTCAATCGTTAAAATATATGATAGTGAGGGACATTCTAAATTGACAATATTACAAGCAAAGCAAATTGTTAAAACATATGGGACAAAACAAACGATACAAGAAGTGTTAAGAGGCATTGATTTAAATATTGAAACTGGAGAGTTTGTTTCAATTATGGGACCTTCTGGATCTGGTAAAACAACATTACTTAATGTTTTAAGTTCAATTGATTATTTATCACAAGGATCTGTAATACTAAATGGAAAACAATTGGAAAAGTTATCAAATAAGGAACTATCAGAAATTAGAAAAAAAGATATTGGATTTATTTTTCAAGAATATAATTTATTACACACACTTACTGTAAAAGAAAATATTATGTTGCCTTTATCAGTACTTAAATTAAATAAGGAAGAAATGAATAAACGTTATAGACAAATTACTGAAGCGCTTAATATATATGATATTAGTGACAAATATCCGTCTGAAATTTCAGGGGGACAACGTCAACGAACATCTGCAGCGCGTGCATTTATTACATATCCTAAAATCATTTTTGCGGATGAACCAACAGGCGCTTTAGACTCTAAGAACACTAGGGATTTACTCACACGTTTTGAAAAAATAAATAAAATCTATGATGTAACTATTATTATGGTTACACACGATCCACTTGCAGCAAGTTTTTCTAATCGTGTTGTAATGTTGAAAGATGGCTTAATATTTACTGAAATTTATCAAGGACAAGATAATAAACAATTATTTTATGAAGAAATATTAAGAGCCCAAAGTATATTAGGTGGCAAGATTTATGAGTTTTAGCTATATTATTTGGAGAAATTTCCTAAGAAATATCAAGCACTATGCTATTTATATGTTTTCATTAGTCATTAGTACCGTTTTATATTTTAGTTTTATTACGATTAAATATGTTCATCATCTCCATATACATGAGTCTTTATCTATGATTAGAGAGGGTTCTAAAATAGGAAGTTATTTTCTATTTATAATCATCGTTGTCTTTATTATGTATACCAATATTCTTTTTATTAAAAGACGAAGTTACGAATTGGGACTATTACAGATTATGGGGTTAAATAAAGTAAGTATTATTTATATGTTTATGTTAGAACAATTGTTTATTTTCTTAATCACTGCAGTTTTAGGTGTGATAATAGGGATTGTTGGGTCTAAAATTTTACTTATGATTATATTGAAATTATTAGGTATACATACCTCGGTTTCGCTTGTTTTTAGTGTAGACGCTATAATTCAAACCTTATTTATTTTAATCATTGCATATATTTTAATTATTCTTCAAGCTATCATTTTCTTAAATAAATATTCTGTTACGCAATTAATGGAGTCTGAAGAATATATAGATGAAACAGGTAAACATATTACATTTGGAGAAATTATTCTAGGAATTTTAGGTATTGTTTTCATTTTGGCAGGATATTATTTATCCACACGATTTGTTGAATTATTAGATGATATCGTATTACCTTTTATTATTTTATTTTTAACTGTGATCGGAGCTTATTTCTTTTTCAGAAGTTCAGTGTCTCTTATATTAAAAATAATTAAATCATTTAAAAGTGGAAATGTAACTGTAAATGATGTTATTTTCACTTCTTCATTAATGTTTAGGATTAGAAAGAATGCTTTCTCTTTAACAATCATTTCTATTATTTCTGCTATTACCGTATCGGTCCTATGTTTTGCAGCAATTAGTCGAGGATCTTTAAGTAAAGAAATTTCATTAGAATCACCTTATGAAGTAACAACGAACAACGACATCTTGTCTGAAAAGTTAAAATATCAATTAGAGCAACAGCATATTGCATATAACTATAATTATAAGCAAGTAGTGTACACGCATTTATATAAAGATTATCTATTTGATGTAAATGCAGCTAGACCTTATTCGGTGACTGTAACAAGTGAAGATTACTTTTCAAATGTTTCTTTGAAAAAAGGACAAGCAGATTTAATTATCCCAGAAGATGTTATTCCTGAATTAACTAAACATCGACCACACGGGACAACACTGATTGGTACGAAACGACATCATACTAAAGTTCAACTGCAAAAAGTGATTCATAAAGTTTATTTTAAAGAGAGTATAGATTTAGGTGGACCGACACTCGTGCTTAATAACGAGGATTATCAATTTATAAAACAACATGTTAAAAATAAGGACATCATTTCTCAACATGGTTTTGATTTAAAACATACAAAAGATATACCTAGATTAGAAAAGACTATCAATCACATGAATCAGAATTTAAAAACTAGAAGTCAGATAGCAAGCGAAATTTCAAGTTTAACAGGAATTTTATTATTTATAAGTTCTTTTTTAGGTATTGCATTTCTTATAGCAACTGGATGTATTATCTATATTAAACAAATTGATGAAACTGAAGATGAATTAGAAAATTATTCAATATTACGTAAATTAGGTTTTACTCAAAAAGATATGGATAGAGGTCTAAAATTGAAAGTGGCGTTTAACTTTGGACTACCTTTAGCTATTGCTTTACTTCATGCATATTTTGCAGCACTTGTATTTATGAAATTTATAGGATTCACAAATCAAACGTCCATTTTTATCGTTATGATTATTTATACAATCGTATATAGTATGTTTGCATTTATTGCTTATAATCATTCTAAGCGAACGATCAATCACTCAATTTAAGAGAGAATATTTCGAGTTTGTAAAGAATTTGTAAATTTATTGTAGAGATGAAAAATTTATGATATTTTCAATTAGAGACAACTTAGGCGTTAAGTAGAAGTGTATCGTAACTGGTATAACATTATATTTACATAAATTTTACAAAAGCTTTCTAAATAATGTTTTAAAATAAGCTATTGTAAATGTAGCTCATTTTTAAATTGTCTTAAATTAAATAATAAACGTGTGATTGATAGCAATCGCTAAAATGGAGGCATTATAATGTTCACTAAGAAAAAGGATAAGTTTATGGTTCAATTAGAAGAAATGGTATTTAATCTGGACCGTGCAGCTGTAGAATTCGGGAAAATGGATTTTAATACCCATTTAGATTTAAAAGCTTATTCTGATAACATTAAAACGTACGAGTCACATGGTGACGAACTTATGCACAAAGTCATTAGCGACTTAAATCAAACATTTATCACTCCTATTGAACGAGAAGACATTCTATCATTGTGTAATGCAATCGATGATGTACTTGATGCAATGGAAGAAACATCTGGAATGTTTGAAATGTATTCAATTGAATATACTGATGAATATATGGCTGAATTTGTTGACAATATTCAAAAAGCTGTCGCTGAAATGAAATTAGCAGTTGGTTTACTTGTTGATAAAAAATTATCTCACATGAGAATTCATTCAATTAATATTAAAGAATTTGAAACAAATTGTGATGGTATATTAAGACAATCAATTAAACATATCTTTAATAGTGAAACCGATCCAATCACTTTAATTAAAATTAAAGATATTTACGAAAGCTTAGAAAATATCGCTGATAAATGTCAAGCTGTTGCTAACAACTTTGAAACAATTATCATGAAAAATAGCTAAGGGAGTTTTAAATTATGGAATATGTATTAGTCATCACTATAGCTATCGTTGCATTTTCTTTAGTCTTTGACTTTATCAATGGCTTTCATGATACAGCAAATGCAATTGCTACTGCGGTTTCTACACGTGCATTGACACCAAGAACAGCTATTCTTCTAGCGGCAATTATGAACTTTATAGGTGCACTTACTTTTACAGGGGTAGCTGGAACAATTACTAAAGATATCGTAGATCCATTTAAATTACAAAATGGTCTAGTAGTAGTATTAGCGGCTATTATCGCTGCTATTGTTTGGAATTTGGTTACTTGGTTATATGGTATACCAAGTTCTTCATCTCATGCCTTAATCGGCGCTATTGCTGGAGCTGCAATAGCTGCACAGGGGTTTACAGTATTACATTACCAAGGTTTTACTAAGATTATCATTGTATTAATTATTTCACCAATTATCGCATTTTGTGTTGGTTTTATCATGTATACAATTGTTAAAATTATTTTTAAAAATGCGAACCTTACGAGAGCAAATCGTAATTTCCGCTTTTTCCAAATGTTTACTGCAGCGCTTCAATCGTTTTCACATGGTACAAATGATGCTCAAAAATCAATGGGTATTATTACTCTTGCTTTGATTGTAGCGAATTTACAAGATCCATCGAATGTGGAACCAGTATTATGGGTTAAAATTGCTTGTGCCACAGCAATGGGTCTAGGAACTGCAATTGGTGGTTGGAAAATTATTAAAACAGTAGGCGGAAATATAATGAAAATACGACCTGCTAATGGGGCAGCTGCTGATTTATCTTCAGCATTAACGATTTTCGTTGCTTCATCATTACACTTTCCATTATCTACAACACATGTTGTATCATCATCAATTTTAGGTGTAGGTGCATCAAATCGTGCAAAAGGTGTAAAGTGGAATACAGCTCAACGTATGATTATTACATGGATTATTACATTGCCAATTTCTGCTATTTTAGCAGCAATTATATTTTGGATTTTAAATATTTTTCTTTAAGGTAAAATAACCACAAAATAAGCTTGAGACATAAACATGTCTCAAGCTTATTTTGTGGTTTGAATCATATTAATGAATATAGTTATAGTTAGAAACTAATGAAGCAGGAATCACACGAGTATCTGTGTTATAAGGACCATATGTATAATTCATTTCTGAAATTAGAATACTACCATCTGGATTCACACGCTCCACGTATGCTACATGGCCATAATACCCAGCAGTCGATTGCATAATTGCTCCAACAGTAGGAGTATGATTAACAATATAACCATCTGAGGCAGCATTATAAGTCCAATACTTAGCATCAGACCAATATGTACTAATGGGTGATCCAGCTTGGGCGCGACGATTAAACACATACCATGTACATTGACCAGCAGTGTATAAATTTTGATGGTTAAAGGTTGGTGAAGCATAACCAGTGCTTTGAGAAGCAGTAGTAGATGATGAGTTTGTAGTACTCGAACTACTTGGAATTTTTAATACTTGACCAGGATAAATTAAATAATTTTTCAAATTATTTGCATTCATTAAGTTAGTAACTGAAGTTCCATATTTATTAGCGATACGAGAAAGTGAATCACCAGATTGAACAGTATAAGTAGTAGAAGACTTACTTGATAAACTACTTGATGTAGTAGATGTTGTAGTTGACGATTCATTAATAGTTAGTACTTGTCCTGGAAAAATTAAATTACCATTTAATTGATTATTTCGTTTAAGCTCATCAATAGTTGTATTGTATTTGTTTGCAATACTCCATAAAGAATCTCCAGGTTGAACAGTATGTTGTGTTGATGCTTCAGCATGATGAGAGAAAAATGCTACAGCTCCTGACGCAATAGACAACGTAAAAGCTAACTTTTTCAAACTACGTATCCTCCTTGAATTTTAGAATTTAATATTGTTAAATTTGTATAATTTACCTTTTTATATCACATACATATACTATCAAAAAAATATAAGAATATGTGGGTTGTTATTATCTTGTAATATTATTAAAAGTAATACTATTTTTTGTAAACAGATAAAAACCCTTGATACAGTAGTCTTCAACAGTTTTATTTAGATAAAATTAAATTTATTTAAAAAGAAATTTGTAATATTTTTTATAGTAAAATTGAAGCAAGGACGTATCGTGTAAGAGGTAGTTTGAATTGTTTTTAATGATTTAAACTTGTAATAATTTTTGTATTTTCTTGATAAGATACCTACTTAAAAGTAAATAAATTATACTATTTTTTTATTCTCAACAAATATTGTACAATTATTGTAAGACACTATTTAAAAGAGGAGTATAAGATGTCAAGTTCTTCAAATTTAGTAAATCATCAACATCAAAACGCACGTTCAAAAGATAATACTCAACAAAACCATGCATATCGTAAAGTTTGGCTATTTTTTACATATTATTGGCTTATTTTTGGGATTGGCTGTTATTTAGGTCAATATTTGCCTGTAGAATGGCGACGTCCTTTATCAATTACATTATTTGTTATTGTATTAGCGACGTTATTTATTAAAAGAGCACGTAAATATGGTCTTATTATTTCGCATATCTATGCTATTATTATTGGCTTATTATCGTATGCAACATTTTCAATGTATATGCAAAATTTAGGCGCAGACGTTTTTTATAAAAATATATTGTTAGCCATTATAGCGTTCATTGTATTTGGAATATTGGGGTATTTTGTTATTAATGATGCTTCTAGCTTAGGTAAATATTTATTTGTAACGTTAATTGCCCTTATTATTGCTAGTCTAGTTGGCTTATTTATTCATAATTCAATATTCCATATCGTTATTACAATGGTTAGTTTAGTCTTGTTTTTACTATATACATTATTTGATTTTAATCGTATGAAACATGGTAGATTTACGCCAAGAGAAATGGGTTTTAATTTATTTCTTAATTTATTAAATATCATCAAAGATATATTGAATTTAGCAAATCGCTTTAAAAACTAGACATTCATATTTATAATAAGTTGAATATTTAGAAAAGATGTTTTCACATTGTTTTCAAAACATTTTAAGTAAAGAGTAGTCTAAAGCTGTTTATTTTATTAAAGTAAGAAGGCAATCATGGAGCATCTTTTTTAAATGATTATGAAATATATTTAATATAAAATTAAACTTAATTTAATTTTATACGTATTTTTGATTTAGTATTAATGTTGTGATAGATTTACATTTAAACACTTATAAATTAGCATTTTTATATAAACACATTAAAAGAAGGACTACCAAGATTAGAAAGAGGTTAGTATATGTCTAATGGGTATTTTCACCTACTTACTAAGCATGAATATCAAATGACACGTTGTCAAGATGGTATTATATTGCTGTTCCCAATAGAAGGTTCATTAGAAATTCAACATTTTGCCAAAAAAGTGACGATTAATAATGATATCTACGTCATAAACAATAAAGATATTTTTTCAATTAATAAGAATGAGAAAACAATAATGATTTATATTGCAAGTGATTGGTTTAAAGAAGAAGGATTTAATTTCTTTGATTATAAATATTCAATTAATTTAGTTAAATCTATTAATGCAATAAAAAAAGCATTATTACAGATAACAATGAATCATATTAATCATAAATCTGTTTCAGAAGATAACAAATACATAGTTGACATTGTTCAAATTATTGGAAGACAAGGCAGTGTTGAAATAGATATTGCTAATGATCAATATAATTATGCTTATTATGGGGAGTTAAGTGAAGTATTAGACTATATTAATGAAAATATTGAAAAGAAATTAACATTAAAAGACGTTTCATCTAATCTATTTACATCTAAATCTAATTTATCATCACAATTTATACAGTTGTTAAATATTAGTTTTAAAACTTATGTAGACACTTTGAAGATTGCAAATTCATTTGAATTATTATTGAAAACAGACGATACGATTAGTTTAATTAGTGAAAAAGTAGGGTTTAGTAATGCATCAAGTTATTCTAAAACGTTCAAAAGTTATATGGGAATGACACCAAATGAATATAGATCGTGTAATAAATATGAAAAAATGATTTTTATGGATTATGAAACGCATATTGATGATAGTCTACAAAATATAAGAGATATGATTCAGTCACAACAATATTATTATCAAAAGAAAACAGAACATAAAATATATATCGATTCAAAATTAGATACGTTTATTAAACCTTATCAATGTATAGTACAGATCAATACGATTGAAGAAATAAAACTGTTATTTTTAGAGAAATATATCGATTATCTTGACGAGAGTCCATCATTAATGATTTATGTAAGAGTGGATATGAAGGAAATAAAAGAACACTTCACTGTTAAAGAACTTCAGCGAATATTTGAATATATTATTAGAAAAAATCTAAATATAAGTTTTAAACTTGAGGATTTAAATCTAATTAACTTCCTTGAAATGACATATGAAAATGTATTAGATTATCTTGAAATAAACCAAGTTGAAGTAAATGTAAATCACGAATTAGGTATTGTTTTTGATTTAGAAAAGATTGATTTAAAAGCCATTTATCGTATGATATTAAAAATACAACATAAAACAAATCGGTTTTCTTTTGGATTAGAAATTAGTAACTTGCTAAATAATCCAGTTTTATTTAAAACTTTAGAATCGCAAATTAAAAGAGTGAATTTCCAATTTCTGTTTATTGATAATTCAAAACTAAATCAACCCTATTTAATAGAAGATAATAATCGTTTATTAGTAAAGAATATATTACGTTATCAAAATATACGTGAAATTTTAAATCACATTGATTTAGAAAATCAAAGAATAATATTTTTAAACGTTGAAAATCATGTATTTTTAAATAGTGAATATAATGACTTAAATAGTAGTGCCCCGTTAATTGTAGAAACAAATATTAAATCAGCTCAACACTTTGACGGTATTGGTTTCAATTTTAGACAGGATAGTCATCAATTTAATGCTTTACATCTTTTTGATGAAAAAGGTTTTAAAACAATATTAGGGACAATGATGGCACATATCATGACGCTTAGTCAGGAACCAAAATACATTAAAGATCATTATATAGTGATTGAAAAAGAAAATAAATTCATACTATTTATATATGATTGGCGTGTTCTAGAAAGTGAATCACGAAATGCTAATTATGAAAAAACTGATATATATGTAGATTTTAAACATAAGACAAATAAAAATCATCTTATAAAAATTCAAAAGATTGATGATTATAACGGCAATATTAATCATATTATTACTGAAGACATACGTAATCGTTATCAATGGTCTAAAACATTCTTGAAGAAAGTAAATCGTTTATTACATTCTTCTTTTAAAATTAGAGAACATGACTTTAATAAAGAGGCATTACAAATTAAACTTGATTATAACGGGCTTTATATAATTGAGATATATAAATAATAAATTTCATCTCAAAAAAGTTTTGCACAACAATATTTGAGTTTGTTGGTAAATTTAACAAAAAATTCAAAACAAATGCAAAAGACAGAACTCCAAAATTAAAGGATAATATATGTTGAATTGTTCGCTTTTATTGGAGGTGCAAATGCTTGAGTAACGATGAATTAAATCGCTTGCTGAAAATCTATAAACAATATAAAGCGTTGTCTGAATATATAGAGAAAGAATACAAACTAACCTTAAATGATTTAGCTTTATTAAAATTAGCTTATGAATACACAGCAGACGATCAAATTTTAATGCAAACATTCTTAAAAGTTGCAATTGAAGAACTAGAATTAAGTAGAACAAAATTACTTGTTTCTATACGCAGATTAATAGAAAAAGAGAAATTAAGTAAAGTTCGATCAACAGAAGATGAACGTAAAATTTTTATCTATATGAACAAATCTAATATTGATCAATTTAATGCTTTATTTAATGATGTAGAAAGATTTTTAGATAATTAACTAAATGAATTGGGAGAGTACTGACAAGGGGATGCTTTGTCAGTATTTTATTTTTTATAAGGAAGTAACGTTTTTTTCAATTTAGACAATAAATTATTAATACTATATAATAAGTAGTATTGAGTAAGAAAGCGAGATGACAATATGGGACGTAAATGGAATAATATTAAAGAAAAAAAAGCCCAAAAAGATAAAAATACTAGTAGAATATATGCAAAATTTGGTAAAGAAATTTATGTAGCAGCTAAATCAGGAGAGCCAGATCCTGAATCAAATCAAGCATTAAGACTTGTGCTAGAAAGAGCAAAAACATATTCTGTTCCAAATCATATTATAGATAGAGCCATCGATAAGGCTAAAGGCGGTGGAGATGAAAATTATGACCATCTACGGTATGAAGGATTTGGTCCAAGTGGTTCCATGCTTATTGTAGATGCCTTAACTAATAATGTGAATCGTACAGCATCAGATGTTAGAGCAGCATTTGGAAAAAATGGTGGTAATATGGGTGTATCTGGTTCAGTGGCTTATATGTTTGACCATACTGCAACGTTTGGTGTCGAAGGAAAATCTGCCGATGACGTCCTAGAAACATTGATGGAACAAGATGTAGATGTAAGAGACGTTATTGAAGAAGATGGCTTGACGATTGTGTATGCAGAACCTGATCAATTTGCACAAGTACAAGAGGTACTACGTCAATCAGGTGTAGAAGACTTTAAAATTGCAGAGTTTGAAATGTTACCTCAGACTGATATTGAACTTTCAGCAGATGATCAAGCAACACTTGAAAAACTTATTGATGCACTTGAAGATTTAGAAGATGTTCAAAATGTTTTCCATAATGTGGACTTAAAATAGTGAAACACACGGCTTCGTTTTGGATACAATCGTTAGACTTGGAATCTCATCCAGAAGGTGGATATTATAAAGAAACTATTCGACCGGAGGGTGTAAAGAAAGATGAAAGGGCATCTTTTAGTAGTATACTTTTCTTATTAAAAGCAGATGATATTTCGCATTTTCATCGTATAGATGCTGATGAAGTATGGTATTATCATGCTGGTGTATCACTAGAGATACATATGTTAACTGAAGATGGCCAATATCGTAGTGTCTTGTTAGGTCCAAATGTAGACCATGGAGAAGTACTACAATATGTTGTTCCCAAAGGAACCATTTTTGCTTCGAGTGTACCTCATTCGGAAGGTTATAGTTTAGTAGGCTGTATGTGTCAACCTGCATTTGAATTTAAGTATTTTGAATTATTCACACAAGATGAGTTGACAGAAGCATATCCACAATATCGCCGAATGATTCAAAAATATGCATTGAAAAACATTGAGTATTAATAATTAGACACTTCATTCATCTAGTTAAGTATAACTACATGAATGAAGTGTCTTTTTTAAAAAGATTTATTTTAAAAAGAGATAGAGGACAACATTTCTGACCATTTTCTATTCAGCCGTGCCAAAAAGTTCATTAGCTAATTCTACAACATAAGCTAATTTGTTCCATTGTTCTTGTTCAGTTAGAGCGTTGCCTTCTTCTGTAGAAGCAAAACCACATTGTGGACTAATACAGATATGGTCAATATTTACATATTGTTCTGCTTCTTTAATTCTTTTTTTAATTGTGTCTTTATTTTCCAATTCACCTGTTTTAGAGGTGATAAGTCCTAGAACTGCATAAGCATTGTCATTAAAGAAACGAAGTGGTTCGAAATCACCTGAACGTTCATCATCATACTCTAAAAAGAAACCATTTAAATTTTCTTTAAATAGGTAAGGGGCGATGGCTTCATATCCTCCAGAAATTGCCCAAGTTGATTTATAGTTACCACGACAAATATGAGTAGTCAGAATTAAATCATTTGGTAGTCCTTCGATCGCTTTATTAATCACTTTATAGGCTAAATCACGTGCTTTTAGTTTTTCATCTTCAGAGCGTTGACGACCTCTCACTTTTTGAGTACCGTCAGTTAAACCAGCCCAGTATACGTCATCTAATTGAATATAGCGTGCTCCTAAGTCATAAAATGCTTGTAACGTCTCATGATAAACTTTTGCAATATCATTTGCAAAATCTTCTATATTAGGGTAAATCGTTTCATTTAAAATATTAGGGTGGAATAATTGATTTGGACTAGGTATTGATACTTTAGCAGTTGCGCGACCAGCCACTTTTTTATATAAAAACTTAAAGTGTTCAAAGTGTGGATGATTTGGATTAAATGATACTTTGTCCACAATTCTCACATTATGTGCACGTGTTTCTACACCTTCAAATTCTAATCCGTGGTCAGGAGTATATCCTTCTACGCCATTAATATTCTCCAGAAAATCAAAGTGCCACCAACTTCTACGAAATTCTCCATCTGTAATGCTATGTAAACCAATCTCAATTTGTTTTTCAATAATACGTTCGATTTCTTCATCTTCAATACGTGTTAATTCTTCTAAAGATAATTCGTTATTATTAAACTTAAATCTCGCTTCTTTTAGGCGTTTAGGACGTAATAAACTTCCCACGTGATCTGCTCGAAAAGGTCTAACTGTCATATATAAAACGCTCCTTTTATTTAGAATTTTCAGATAATATAGAATAAAACTATCAAATCTTAGTGTTTTTGTCAATTTTACCTAAAAATTTAATAGTTGTAGTAAAATGAAATTGAAAAATTAATAAATTTATATGCTAAAAGTAATAAAGCATGGCATAAGATGACATGGTTTACTTAGTTTAATATAATAATGACAAGGAGTTGGTGGCTTTATGAAAATTAAATACATAGATAAACGTCACTGGCGTCGCCTAATTGAACGTGATTACATAGAAGTTAAGGTAAATAATAATAGGTTTAAAGGTATTATTGGCTTGGTCACGATGAAAAAGGTGCGTGAGCCTTTAGAGGTGACGGTGGTCGATCAAAATGTAGTTGTAGTAGATAATAACTATAAATGGCTACAAATTTTGCCAGAAAAAAAACGCTATAGTATTACTGCAATGTTTGATGATAAGGGGAATCCATTAGAGTACTATTTTGATATTAACATTAAAAATATTACTCAAAAAGGGAACGCGAGAACATTAGATTTATTTTTAGATGTGTTGGTTTTACCATCCACTGGTGAATATGAGTTAGTAGATGAACATGATTTAGAACTAGCTTTGAAAAATGGACAAATTACGAAGAAACAATACCATGAAGCCTATATTATCGCTCATCAATTGATGATTGAGATTGAGGACAATTTTGCAGAGATACATCATCGAATTATGCATTGTTATAAAAAGATGATAGGTAAATTAAATAAGCATAAGAAAGCGTAATTATATTTCTTTAATACTAAAACAATAATGAAATAGTATCAATTTTATTTACCATCATAGCCGTATTCGTGGATAAACATAAGGGGGAAGCTATGAAAATTGAAGATTATCAATTACTAATTACATTAGATGAGACGAAAACGTTAAGAAAAGCTGCTGAAATTTTATATATATCACAACCAGCAGTCACGCAACGCTTAAAAGCAATTGAACATGCGTTTGGAGTAGAAATATTTATTCGTACTAAAAAACAATTAATTACTACTACAGAAGGTGCAATGATTATCGAACATGCACGTGATATGTTGAATCGAGAAAAAATGTTTTTCGATAAAATACAAGCACATATAGGGGAAGTAAATGGAACCATATCTATAGGATGTTCATCTTTAATTGGACAAACAATATTGCCCCGTGTATTGAGTTTGTATAATACACAATTTCCTAATGTAGAAATACAAGTTCAAGTGGGTTCAACAGAGCAAATTAGATCTAATCATAGAGATTATCACCTTTTAATTACCAGAGGGAATAAAGTAATGAATTTAAAAAATATCCATTTATTTGATGATGAACATTATTTTATTTATCCAAAAGAACGTCATGAAGATGTGTCAAAGTTACCATTTATTGAATTTCAAGCAGATCCAATATATATCAATCAAATTAATCATTGGTATAGTGAAAAATTTGGACAAGATTATCATGCTACCATTACAGTAGATCAAGTGGCAACATGTAAAGAAATGCTAATAAGTGGTGTAGGAGTAACTATTCTTCCAGAAATAATGATGAAGAATATTGATCATCACGTATTTGAATTTGAAAAAGTCAACATTGATGGTCTTCCGTTAATCCGCTCAACGTATATGAGTTATGATAGTAGTATATTGCAACTACCACAAGTTGATGCTTTTGTTTCTTTAATGCTTAATTTTACTAAATAATAGTTAATCAATATTGCAATTTAAAAGAAGAATAGAGGTATAATATATGTTTTCAGCACTATTGCATATTAAAAACTATAAATTATTTCTTATTAATATGATGCTCTTAGGAATGGGTATTGCCATTACAGTGCCATACTTTGTTTTATTCGCAACAAATGAACTAGGAATGTCGACAAATCAGTTTGGTGTTCTTTTAGCTTTGGCTGCAGTCAGTCAATTTACTGTAAATGCGATTGTTGCTAGATTTTCAGATACACATCATCTTAATCGGAAAATACTTATTATTTGTGCATTATTTATGGGAGCACTTAGTTTTTCTATATATTTTTACATCCATCATATATGGCTATTTATTATAGTATATGCGATATTTCAAGGATTATTCGCACCTGCAATGCCCCAATTATATGCATCCGCTAGAGAATCTATTAATGCGTCTTCATCCAGAAATAATGCAAAATTTGCTAATACTGTCTTAAGATCAATGTTCTCTTTTGGCTTTTTATTTGGTCCACTCATTGGTGCATATCTCATTCAATTTATGGGCTACGCAGGGCTATTTGGCGGCACAGTTATCATTTTATTATTTACACTGTTGTTACAAATATTCTTTTATAAAGATTTAAATCTGACTATAAACGAACAAGTTAAAGATACTGCTAGTATTGAAATAACTGCACCTAATATGTTAAAAGATAAAGCTTTATTTATTCCATTTATTGCTTTTATACTTCTACATATTGGTCAGTGGATGTATACAATGAATATGCCATTATTCGTTACAGAATATTTGAAAGAACGAGAAGGTTATGTAGGTACTTTAGCAAGTTTATGTGCTGGCTTAGAGGTGCCTTTTATGGTTATATTAGGGATTTTAGCATCCAAATTATCTACACGCACTTTGCTTATACTAGGAGCCATAAGTGGGGGTCTATTTTATTTTAGTATTGGTATATTTGAAAATATATATATGATGATGATAGGACAAGTATTTTTAGCATTTTATTTAGCGATTTTATTAGGACTGGGTATTAGTTATTTCCAAGATATACTACCTGACTTTCCTGGTTATGCGTCGACTTTATTTGCTAATGCAATGGTAATAGGACAATTATGTGGAAATTTATTAGGTGGCGTAATGAGTCATTGGGTTGGATTAGAAAACGTTTTTTATGTTTCTGCCTTATCTATTTTTATTGGTATGATTTTAATATTGTTCACTAAAGATCAAAAGTTTACATCCTCAACTATGAATATACAATAATTAAAAGAAATGATTATGTATGAAAATAAAAGTCTGGGACTTTAAATCCTTCGACAAATGAAAAAGACCACTTTTTCTATTGAAATAATAGAAAAAGGGTCTTTTTTATAATTATTTAATTTATATGTAGCTCAAAGAGTTGTTATGTTTTTGAGAATAATGTTCTAAGCTCTTATTTCATATTTTTATAACACAGTATTTGAATCTTCATCAACAAAATGATGTTCTATATAGAAAGCAATAGGTGTAATAATTATAGAAATGATAATAAATGCCCAATTATTAATTTGAATACTAGGTCCATATGCTAAAAATGACTGTGGAATAAAAAATACATAAAATAGTGCTACTACTAGTAATGCAATAATACAGTAATTAAACCACCAAATCCAATGCGAATTATTAAAACACTGTAATTGAACAGTTTTAAAAACGACTAAAATAAAGAGAAATATAATAGTTAAACCAATGATGAGCGTAATAGGAAAGGTATATAAATATACTTCATTATGATTATCAGGAACAAAAAAACCGATAAACCCCTTAAAGAAAAAGAATATACCCATTAAAAAGATAAAATTTCTAAAAATAGATTTAACAATATTTTTAAATGTTTCATTTGGTAGGGATTTAAGTTGTTTTTTAGCGTGTGCTTTTGGGTCATGATCGAAAAATTCAAGAGCTAAAGTTCCATCATTTTCTGCGGCAAGTAACTCCTTCAAAATACGATTGAGCATGAGTTCACTATCATGCGGATTTACACGTAAATCTGATCTAATATAAGTCATATAGTTTTCAAAGATTTCTCGATCCGTATTATTTAAACGCATGGATTTCACGTTGTTTTCGCGGGCTAATGTTGCAGTCGATTTCATTTATTATCCCCTTAAAAATAAAAATGTTTAAAAGTTTTAAAAGTTGATTATTATATATTAAATATGAATAATCATATCATAGTTATGTAAAGAATATAATGTATAAATAGGGAGAATATAAAATGAGAAGTCTTTCAATTACTGATGATCAATTAATTGAGAATATTGCAAGTATTCATGAATATTACTTAGAAAAAAGTGGATTAAATTATCATGCTACAACGCTCTCTATAGCTTTAAGACAAGAAATGATTGAGAGAAGATTAAACATGAACCAAGATATTATTTATGTTATTGAGTCAAAACATGATTTTAGAGAACCTTCTGCTTTCATTTGGGGTCATTTTGAAACGAGTACGAAAGTGGTAACGATTGAAATGTTATATACACACCCTCATTGTCGAAACAGTGGGATAGCTACTAATTTAAAATTGGCATTAGAACAATGGGCGATAGAAAAAGATGCACATTCTATCGAAAGCACAGTGGATGCGAATAATGAACAAATGATTCATATCAATCGTGAACAAGGATATGATATAACTCATGTTAAAATGCGAAAAGACTTAAAATAATAAAATGAATCATGCCACATTTCATGTTAAAATAAGTGTTATTGATATATATTTAAAGGAGAAATATATGAAGAAGTGGATTGTACTTTTACTATTAGCGACTTTAATATTGTCAGCATGTGGTAAAAGTGAAGAAAAAGTATCTTTAGAAAATGATATTAAACAGCTAGAAAAAGAAAATAAAGATTTAAAAAATGAAAAAAATAATCTAGAGAAACAAAAAGAAAAGCTCAATGCGCAACGAGAAAAGTTACAAAAAGAAGTAGATAGTTCTGTTGCCAAAGAATCAGTTAAACAAGAAACTGAAAAATCCAAAAAGGATAACTCAAGTCAAACGAATTTATCAAATGAAAGTTCTAGTAGTACTGAAGAACAAAGTAGTGACTCAAATAGTGAACAATCAAGTAATAATACAAGCTCTAGTTCGGCTACAGAGAACAACTAATATCGGTTTTAAAAGGCTGCAGGTTTGGCGATAGAATAAGAAGGGTAATAGTACTTAAATACATTTTGAATATAATATCCATATATTTGAAAATAAAGTTTAAAAATATAATAATAAAATTCAGCACATAATTTATAGTATTGGAGAGATAACTATGCATGAACATGATTTTCAAATTCTAGAGGGACGTGACCTTACACTTCCAGAATTAGGTAAAGAGATTGAAAATATTACTGGACGTACAGTAACTCATTCAACTGGAGACATTAAACGTGTTGTAGCACACTTGCCAAATTTTGAATCAGAAAGTGATACATTTGTAGCTACTTTTAAACTTAATCATCGTAATGATTATATCGATGCAACATTTGTAGCACCTAAAAATCAACGTAATAAGTTAAAAGAAATTCCAGTACATATCGAATTAATAAGTTATATTTCAAAAAATTAATAATTTTTTAATCAAAATGAACGAAACGAAGTGTGTTATGGTTATATACTCCATGTCACACTTTTTTCATAATTGTATTTGGGTAATGGAGTGTGGATAAATGGTTGTTTATATAGAAACAGAAAGATTGAGATTGCGTGATTGGGAAGAAAAAGATTTATTATCTTTTCAAAAAATGAATGCAAATCCTCAGGTAAGACGCTATTTTCCAAGTCTATTAAGTTATAGACGTTCAGAATTAGATATGCAACGAATGGATGATATTTTAAAAGAAAAAGGAATTGGGCTGTTTGCTGTTGAGCTTAAAGAGACAGGAGCATGGCTAGGATATATAGGGTTAAACTACTTACCAAAAGATAGTAAATATCCTTTTGAAAATTTACCTATATATGAAATTGGATGGCGACTTATCCCTGAAGTATGGGGGAATGGTATTGCTACTGAAGGTGCTATGGCTGTTTTAGAGTATGCAAAAGAAAAAGGCATAGAAGAAGTATTTAGTCTTACTGCTGAGGGGAATTTGGCCTCTCGAAAAGTAATGGAAAAAATTGGGATGTCATTATTTGATTATTTTGAACTACCTGACCTAAGTAAATATCATCCACTTAAAAGACATGTAAGATATCAAAAAAAGTTAAACATATAAATATTAATAAATAAATACTAGAAGATAAATAGAAACCCTAGAGGCTTTTAGCATATTAAAAGTTATGGACTACATTAAAAATGTGACGATAAAAAACAAATTTATTTCTAGTCCTAGACGCAAATATAGAAACACTTAACACGAAAGTCTCTATATTTGATGCCGAAACTAGGATGGGCCAACAAATTCAGAAAGAATTCGTTGGCCCATCTTTTTTATAATATTAATCAATCATAGGTTCTAACACCAAGAGGTTTATAATTAAGTAATCCATCAATTAGAGCCTCTTTAGTGTCATATAAAGGTGCTAACTCTTTATATTTTTTATCGATAAAACCTTCTTCAATCATATGATCAATCAAAATTTGAAGCGGATTAAAGAATCCATTTAAATTAAAGATGCCGATTGGTTTTTGATGTATACCAATTTGTGCCCAGCTATACATTTCGAAAAATTCTTCAAGAGAACCAGCTCCTCCTGGTGCCATAACAAAAGCATCTGCTAATTCAGTCATTTTTTCTTTGCGTTCGTGCATTGAGTCTACAAGAATGAGCTCACTTACTTTTTGACTTGTAATTTCACGTTCATCTAACATTTTAGGCATCACTCCAATTGCACGGCCTCCGTAATCTAGTACGCCATCTTGAATAGCGCCCATGATACCTACTGAACCCGCTCCAAAAATGAGTTCATAACCTTGTTCAGCCATATATTTTCCTAATTGATATGCTTCTTTAACATAAATAGGATTATTCCCTTTACTTGCTCCACAATATACTGCTATACGTTTCATTTTGTATCCTCCATTAATTGATTAAGTAAGGTTTGAAAAACATCACAAAAATGCTGTCGGTCTGCTTTTGAAAAAGGGGAGGGTCCTTTATGACGTCCACCTTGTTTTCTAATTTGTGCATTATTATAACGCTGTTGAAGTAATATATCTATATTATTTTCGTTATAGATAAATCCTTTATGATGCATTATAATTCTAGCTTTCTTTAGTAACAAACTAGCTAATCCATAATCTTGAGTAATCACAATATCGCTAGTTGTTACAAGTTGTATAATTTTGTAATCCACTGCATCTAGTCCATCATCAACGTATAATATATTTACATGACTTGGATAATGAGAATGAGAAAAATGACTAAAGCTCCGTAAAATCGTAACAAAAAAGCCTGTCTCAGCTGTTAAATCAATAATTTCATTAACGACTGGACAAGCATCACCATCAACAAATATGGTTGTCATTATTTATTTGTAGCCTTTTCTGAATGTAAAACTTTATCTTGAGTGATAATACTGTCGGCATTATAGTTATCATATTTCTTCATTTCTTTAATTCGCTGTTTTTCATTATGTGTTTGAATTTTTTCTTCTTCTTTATGACGTTTATCAATATTTTTTTGAAGCTTTTTCTCTAATTTAGAAGATTGTTTATGGTTCTTTTTAGCTAATTTTGATCCTTTTTTCTTAATATATTTAGGGTCATTTTCTTTAGCAATTTTTTTGAGTTCGCGCTTATTATCGAACTCTTGTTTTTTATCACCAAAGTAATCTTTAACATCAGATGCCTTATTTGCTACTGTATGTGTAGCATGTGAAGTTGCATGCGAAGCTTTTTGAACATCTGGATGAGACTTGATTTTTTTACGTTCTACAACTAGTGGTACGATAAATATCGGTAACACGTTAATTACTGTTTTAATAACTTGTTTTTTGTCCATACTCGTTGCCTCCATAAAATTTTCTTTCTCTTTCATTACCCTATGATACAGGAATTCAAACGATTGCACTAGATTAAAATAGTGATTTAAAATTTTTATAAAAAAACACTAAAATTCAAAAAGAATTTTAGTGTCATATCATTAAATTCCTTTACCAATACCGAATCCGAAATAAAGAATAGCAATGAAAATAACTAATACGATTCGATAAATCGCAAATGGTACTAACTTCACTTTATTAATTAAATGTAAGAACGTTTTAATAGCGATTAAACCGACAATAAATGCTGCTAAGAATCCAATAATATAAAATGGGACATGTGCAAGATCAATATATTGATAATTTTTAAGTAATGATAATGCACTTGCTGCTAACATAATTGGAACTGCCATAATAAACGTGAAATCAGAAGCAGATTTATGATTGAGTTTCATTAATACCCCAGTAGAAATTGTTGATCCAGATCTACTGAACCCAGGCCACATTGCGACTGCTTGAGAAATACCAATGACAAATGCTTGTAAATAATTAATTTGATCGACTGTTTGCGGATGTTTTACTTTAGTACTGTATTTATCAGCAATAATCATATAAATAGCGCCAATGAATAAACCAATCATTACAGTAGGTACACTAAATAAATGCGCTTCAATAAAGTCATCAAAAAGAACACCTAAAATTCCAGCTGGAATCATACCTACTAATACATGAAGTAAGTTCAATCGGCGAGGTTTAGAACGCATTCCCTCACTATGAGCAACGTGTTTGTATTTTCCAATATGTAACATTTCGAAGTAACGTTCACGGAACACCCATGCAGCAGCAAAAACAGAACCTAGTTGAATGACAATTTTAAAAGTAAAAGCTGAATGAGAACCTAAAAATTGAGACGATTTTAACCACATATCATCTACAAGAATCATATGTCCAGTAGATGAAACAGGAGCAAATTCAGTAAGACCTTCTACAATACCTAAAATTAACGCCTTAATAAATTCAATAATTATCATAAGTAACCTCTTTCTTTTATGTAAAAAATGAACTTTTATTTATGCTAAATATTTTATTTTAAAAAATTCACTTTATTATCATAGCATATTGAAATAATAATTTACTAATAATTACCGGTGTATATGACAATAATGTCATGTTGTTTTGAAATAAAATATTATTTTGTTGTATTGTGTGGAAGATGATGAATTCAAAGAAATGACATAATATTGTCACTTAACTTTGAAATCAATTAAATGATTATTTGTGATCAAGCTTCTATAATAAAGCATTAGGTGAAGAAAGTTGAAAAATTTAATGAGTTTAGTCTTTAAATATAAATTATTTCCAATTTTTATGGGAATGACTAGTGTATTGTTAGCCATATGTGTAGTGATTCAAAATATTGGAATTGCTGAGTTTTTGAATCAAGTCTTGTACCACAAGCTTTCATCTATCTATTCATTGTTATTTACTATTTTAATTGTATTAATTTTGAGAGTAACGTTTAATATGTTGAATCAACGATTAGGGGATATTTTAGCTTACAAAGTTAAACATGACCTTCGTCAAAAAATAATAACAAGTAAGTCTAAAGCTTCAATTGGCGTACAAACAAACATTTTAACTGAAGTTATAGATGGAATTACACCCTTTTTTAATAATTACTTGCCGCAAGTGTTTAAATCTATGTTCATACCACTCGTCATTATTAGTGTAATGTGTTTTATACATCTTAACACTGCTATTATTATGGCGGTTACTGCACCATTTATTCCATTGTTTTATATTATTTTTGGCTTGAAAACACGAGACGAATCTAAAGAACAAATGACGTATTTAAATCAATTCAGCCAACGCTTTTTAAATATAGCTAAAGGTTTGATTACTTTAAGACTATTTAGACGAACAACGGAGACGGAAAATCGTATTTATAGAGAGAGCACACACTTTAGGGATTTAACGATGAAAATTTTGAAAAGTGCATTTCTATCTGGTCTTATGCTTGAGTTTATAAGTATGTTAGGTATTGGTTTAATTGCACTAGAAGCGACGTTAAGTTTAGTCGTGTTTCACCATATCAATTTTAAAATTGCTGTAATTGCGATTATTTTAGCACCAGAATTTTACAATGCAATTAAAGATTTAGGTCAAGCCTTCCATACTGGTAAACAAAGTGAAGGAGCAAGTGATATTATTTTTGATTTTTTAAATAATATTGAAGAATCAAATATTAACACGCCTACCATAAATCAGAATCAGCAAAATCAAATTTACTTCGATAAAGTAAGTTATCAATACCCTAATACGACCCTATATGCATTAAAAGATATAACTTTTTCAATCAATCAAGGAGAAAACATTGCAATTGTTGGTCCAAGTGGTGCTGGAAAATCCACACTAGCGAATCTGATTAAGCAAATGATAACACCTACAAAAGGTCGTA
Source organism: Staphylococcus sp. FSL W8-1270 (assembly GCF_038007165.1). Classification (NCBI taxonomy): domain Bacteria; kingdom Bacillati; phylum Bacillota; class Bacilli; order Caryophanales; family Staphylococcaceae; genus Staphylococcus; species Staphylococcus sp. FSL W8-1270. Next base: position 1,927,203 of record NZ_JBBOWQ010000001.1, on the reverse strand, counting down.
TTATATTTAATTCTGAAGTTACAGATATAGGTATGTTAAACCAACATCCATATATTTTTTCGGCGTCTGTTAAAGATAATATTACAATGTTTAATGAGGTTTCAGATGAAAAAATTTTACAAATTTTAGAAACAGTAGGACTTAAAGAAAAAATTTTAAGCTTAAATAAAGGAATTCATACTGTAATTGGTGAAGGTGGGGAAATGTTATCTGGAGGTCAAATGAGAAGAATAGAACTTTGTAGAGTACTATTACTACGTCCAAGTATTCTAATATTTGACGAGCCTACTACAGGTTTAGATATTGAAACTGAACGTGTTGTTCAACAAACATTAGAGCATAACTTTAAGCATGCTACTACAATTACAATCGCGCATCGTAATTCGACTATACGTCGTGCAACACGACGTTTATATGTAAAAGAAGGTCATCTTATTAAAGATGATAATCAAATTTCTACGCAATTAAATAAGGTGGTGAATAAAGATGAAACCACATATTAAATTTCATTTAGATAAAGATTTATTTTTAGCTATATTAGTCAGCATTACTGGAAGCCTAATAGCACTTACAATGTTCTTCCTAAGTGGATATATGGTAACTCAAAGTGCACTAGGCATGCCTATTTACGCATTGATGATACTTGTCGTTTCTGTAAAATTATTTGGATTTTTACGTGCTATTACGCGATATGTTGAAAGATTATTATCCCATCGAACTACATTTACAATGTTAAGGAATATAAGAGTACAGTTTGTAAAGCAACTTTTTCCAAGAGTGCCTAATATTTATCGTAAATTTAGATCGAGCGATTTAATCTCAAGGATGGTTAATAAGGTGGAGTCACTGCAAAATATATATTTACGTGTATATTATCCCCCTTTTGTAATAGGTTTAACTGCGCTAATTGCTGCTGTTGCATTAATTTATTTTAGTATTGCTCATGCTATATTAATTGTCATAAGTATGCTATTTTATTTATGGATTATACCATGGTTAAGTGCTAAGCGTGTACGTATACTTAAACAACAAGTTACTACTCATGAACAAAAAATGTTGGCTGAGTTTTATGATTATAAAGCGGGTTATCAAGAGTTAATTACTTTTAATCAACAAGATGCATATAAAAAGAAAGTCGTTAAATCATTAGAATATTATGATAGGTTACAAGCTAAAGAAAATCGATTTTTAACATTTTATGATTATATATTGAATCTCATTTCTATTGTAACGATTTTTTTAAGTTTAGCTTTAGCAGTGATACAAATTGAACATGGATATTTAGATGTTATATATGTAACGAGTATGATATTAATGATTTTAACTTTGTTCGAACAGGCTATTCCAATGAGTAATTTTGCTTATTATAAGGCAGATACAGATCAAGCGTTAACGGATATTAATGAGGTGTTTAATTCTTCGATAACTACACCTAAGTTAAATGTACAGACAAAACAAGAACCTGTATTTAGTATTTCTAATCTAAACTTTAAATATTTTAATCAAGAAACATTAGTATTAAACGATATTAATTTAACCATCCATAAAGGTGAAAAAGTAGCTATCATTGGACCTTCTGGTTCAGGAAAAAGTACGTTAATGCAACTGCTATGTGGTTTATATGAAACAGAAGAAGGTAGTGTTGAGTTGTATGGTCAACCTATTACTCAAATTAATGAAAACGATAGATATAATGAAATCAATGCGTTATTACAATCTCAACAAATATTTGATGGTACTGTCAGAGAAAATTTATTATCTAATCAAAAAGATGAAAACTTAATCGATGTCTTAAATATGTTGAATTTAAGTTACTTAAATTTGAACACTCAATTGACTTTAGATGGAACTTCTTTATCTGGCGGTGAAATTCAACGTTTATCTTTAGCACGTTTATTTTTAAAATCGTCTAACATTTGGCTATTAGATGAGCCAACTACAGCGCTTGATGAAGATAATACGAACAATGTAATGAAAGAAATTAACAAGCGAGCAGAAACATTAGTTGTTGCTACACATGATTTAGACTTACTTCCATATTTCGATACCATTATCGTAATGGTTGAAGGTGAGGTTGTTGAGTACGGAGATTATGTATCATTAAGTCAAAATAAGGGGTATTTAAATCGCATGATTCATATTAATACATTATAAAATAAAAAACCTGAGATAGCTTTAAAGAATGATCTCAGGTTTTTCACTATTGATAAATATATAAATTACATTTTGAAATGAATAACTTTAATTAGTTTAGTACTAGCATGTCACATTATTTGTTTTCGGTAAAAGCAGTAATAATTTTACCTAATAGACGATTAAGTTCATGGACTTCATTGTTACTCAAAGAAGAAGCGATGGCAACTTTTTGAGATGCATCACTTAGTTCGGGTTTAATATTTTCACTTTTTTCAGTAAGATGAATAAATACTTCACGTTGGTCAATTTCAGAACGTTCCCGTTTAATTAAATCAACGTTTTCCATTCTTTTTAGTAAGGGTGATACTGTACCTGTATCTAAAGCTAATTCAGTGACTACTTTCTTAACATTTACAGGCGATTCTTCCCATAAAATGCTTAAAACTAAGAATTGTGGGTAGGTAAGATTGTACTTTTTAAAGACTTTGTTTGAATAGTAGCGATTTACTTGTCTTTGTGCATTGTACAAACTAAAACAAAGTTGCTCTTTTAAATTGTGTTGTTCAGACATTAAAGTTCTCCTCCAGACATTTATCCGTTTCTCTTTATTTCGGATTAAAGTTCGTCTATGTTGTGTAAAATATAAATTATCACACACTTCATTTCAATGCCATGCTAAAATTAAAGTATGCTTAAATTTTAGAAGAAAACGATATTTTAATCAAGTGTAATCTAACATACATTTTTATAATATTAATTTCAAATACATTTTATATAGAAATGAGTTTTTAAAATGATAAATAATAAAAATCAAAAAATATCTATTACAATTATTAATGGCTTTTTAGGAAGTGGTAAAACTACATTTTTGAATAATTATATACACCAATTATTAAAAAAAGATAAGAAAATAACAATTATTATGAATGAATTCGGTTCTTTTGACGTTGATAGTTTACTTATCGAAGAAGATATTACTGTAAAATCATTAATCAATGGATGCGTATGTTGTGACTTAAATAATGATTTAGTATTACAGTTACAATCACTGATTAAAGAAGGTGTAAGTCAACACATTCTTATTGAATCGACTGGAATTGCACATCCTTTAGAAGTCTTTGCAGCGTGTCAAGATCCAACAATAGTTAATGACGTGGAAATTCCTAAAATAATAGGCCTTGTTGATGCGTTAAGATTTAATAATAGAATGAAATATACGGCAGAAACGAATGAGTTAATGGAAGAACAAATTAAATATAGTGATGTAATTATTCTTAATAAAATGGATTTAGTGACACAAGTAGAATTAGAAAATATAAAAAAACAATTGGCTTCTATTAATAATAAAGCAACGATTTACGTGACTACATATAGTAAATTAGATGACGTAGTAGTGAAAAATAAATCTACTGATATTAATAGGCATGTTCATGTCCACCATCATAATGTACAATCTATGAAATATACGTTTAGCGCTCCTATTGATCGACAATTATTTTACCAATTTATAATGCGTTTGCCAGATGAAGTATTCAGATTAAAAGGATTTGTAAAATTTAAAGATCAATTGGATGCAATATACGAATTCCAATTTTCAATGGGATTACCTACTTATGGAATAACTGATAGAGAAGTGCCATTAACGATTGTTATTATTGGTGAAATGCTTGATACAACACGTTTGAAAAACCAATTAGAAATGATTCAATTTACTTAAAATGACTCCTTAATTTTTATGTGAGTGGTTATGAGTATTCTAAATTTCTAATAAATATGTCACAGTCTTGTCATGAGAATAAAAAAATAAATCATTTATAATAGAATAAGGAGGATATATTAATGAATCATAATGAAGATAAACGTACTAAACAAATTCGCTTTGAGTTTAAGTGGATTACAATCCCATATTTAATTTTTGCAATTATTATTCTATTGTTAAATATCTTTTTTACAAATATAAAAATCACAATGACACTATTTGGATTGTTCTTTGCTTATAATTTAGGAATATTATTTATCGCATTTATTAATAAGTACAAACGTACACTCATATTAACGCTAATTTTAACTATTTTAAGTGCAGCAACTTTCTTTACTTTATTATACGTTTTTGGACTTAATCGAGAAATATTTGGTTAATAAAAGTATGAATCACCTCATATAAATCAAGTAAAAGGAGTCACTTTAGAATTTGTATTGAATTCTGTAGTCACTCCTTTTAATTTTAAGATAAATAGGGTAGTTAAATTATTAACAAATCCTCAGGCTAGGAGTGAAAGTATGAATATTGGCGTCATTCTCAATAGAGTATTTAGAATAAATAATAATCCATTATTCGAATATATTAATCAACAAAGAGGCTGGGACATAATTTCTAACAAATTAGCCAGTAAATGAGTTTATTATAAATTCATTTACTGGCTTCTTTATTTACAATACTACGTATTGTTGGCTCGTTTTCTTAGGGGACAGCTTCAGCCTGTAGTCTTCAACTTGTCCTGTTCCCTCAAGAGTCTCGCCAAAATACTTTGTATTTATATGTAATTTTACATTGAAATACTTTAAAAAAATAAGGCACTTTCGTATAATTTAATAAATGTCACTAAACTAAATTAACGAGGTGCCTTATGTATAAAGATTATAACATGACTCAACTTACTCTACCATTGGAAACTTCAGTTCTTATCCCCACAAATGATATTTCACGACATGTCAATGATATTGTAGAAACAATTCCTAAAACTGAATTCGATGAATTCAGACATCATCGTGGTGCAACCTCATACCATCCCAAAATGATGTTAAAAGTCATTCTATATGCCTACACACAATCTGTGTTTTCAGGACGTAAGATAGAAAAATTACTTAATGATAGCATCCGGATGATGTGGTTATCACAAAATCAAAAGCCTTCTTATAAAACGATTAATCGATTTAGAGTCAATCCAAAAGTAGATGCTTTATTAGAATCATTATTTATTCAATTTCATAGTCAGTGTTTGAAACAACATCTTATAGATGATCAAACCATTTTTATTGATGGTACGAAAGTTGAGGCGAATGCCAATCGATATACATTTGTATGGAAAAAAAGTATTCAAAACCATGAGACAAAGATGAATGAAGATTCTAAAGCACTCTATCACGAATTGGTAACAAATAAAATTATACCTGAGATTAAAAAAGATCACGATAATGACTTAACAAAGGAAGAAATAGATTTGATTGGTAGTCATTTGGATAAAGAAATCGAAGATTTAAATCAACATATCGATAATGAAAAATGTACTAAAATAAGAAAACAAATACGGCTCAAAAGAACTAAAATTAAACAATATAAAAAGCAAATTAATGATTACTCTGGGCGAAAGTATAAATACGACGTCCAAAAATCTATTTTAAAGGATAGAAATAGTTATTCTAAAACAGATCATGATGCCACATTTATGAGAATGAAAGAAGATCATATGAAAAATGGACAACTCAAGCCAGGTTATAATTTACAAATAGCGACAAATTCTCAATTCGTTTTATCTTATAATGTGTATCAAAATCCGACTGATACAAGAACGATGATACCATTTTTAAATTCAATTCAAGAGACCTACGGTCATTTACCTGAATATATTGTAGCTGATGCAGGTTATGGTAGCGAGCCCAATTATATGGCAATTATAGATGATTTTAATCGAATACCACTTATAACCTACGGTATGTTTATAAAAGATAAAACTAAAAAATATAAAAGCGACATCTTTAACACTCAAAATTGGGATTATGACGAAATTAACGATGAATATATTTGTCCAAACAATAAGCGATTGGGTTTTAAAAGATATGCCTATCGGCATGATAAATATGGGTTTAAGAGAGACTTCAAATTATATGAATGTGATGATTGTTCAGAATGTCCTCTGAGACACCAATGCATGAAATACAATTCAAAAACGAATAAAAAAATAATGAAAAATTATAATTGGGAATATTTTAAAGCCCAAATTAATAAAAAGCTTTCAGAACCAAAAATAAAAACCATCTACAGTCAAAGAAAAATTGATGTGGAGCCTGTTTTTGGATTTATGAAGGCTATTTTGGGTTTCACTCGAATGTCCGTTCGAGGGATAAATAAAGCCAAAAGAGAACTAGGATTTGTGCTAATGGCACTTAATATAAGAAAAGTAACAGCTCAACGAGCTGAAAATAATCAAAAAAATTATAAAAAAGACAATTTCTATATTATTTCAATAGAAATTGTCTTTTTTCACTTATCCAGATACTTTATGTCCCGAACTCTATAATTCCTAAGGAAACATTTGAAGAGGAAGGTACAGATAAAAAAGCAAACTATTATTATGGCACTTTAGAAAAATTTTTATATCAGTTGAAAGAACATCATATAGAGCCATATGTCATCAATTACAGTGAACTAGGTATGTTTTGTACTGAACATGATATTAAAGAAATAGTTATGGAGGGCGATATCATGAGTTATCATCAAGAAAGATATGATATTCGACACTTAAAACAAGCGTTTAAAAAGCACGATATATCCGTAATAACTATTAACGTTAATCATTATTTTAAGCCAAGTAACACGATGAATCAGCAAGGACAACCATATAAAGTATTTACAAGTTTTTATAAAGCACACCGTTCAAAACTTAGACAGCATTCTTCGTATCAATATCATTTAAGTGATATCGCTAATAAATGTAGCCAATCACAACAAACTATAACTAATGATTATCATCATGATGGACAATCAGAAGATCAAGCGTTAAACAATTGGCAGGATTATTTAAATCATAGTATTCAAAACTATAAAAAGGATAGAGAGTATCTTCCAGAAGTACTCACTAGTCAATTGAGTATTGCTCTAGCATATGGTCTGATAGATATTAAACAAATTATTACAGATTTATTAGAACGATATGAGGAAAATGAAAATAATTACGAAAGTTTTATTAGAGAAGTAATGTTTCGTGAGTTTTATTATGTTCTTATGGCTCAATATCCTCATAGTGCACATGAAGCATTTAATGAAAAATACCGTACTATACAATGGTCTTATAACAAAGAAGAGTTTAATCGCTGGTGTGAAGGTAAAACTGGTTTTCCTATTATTGATGCTGCTATGAATGAATTAAATGAGACAGGATTTATGCATAATCGCATGCGGATGGTAGTCTCTCAATTTTTAACTAAAGATTTGTTTATTGATTGGGCTTGGGGCGAAGATTATTTTAGAAAAAAATTAATCGATTATGATGCAGCTTCAAATGTACATGGTTGGCAATGGTCAGCTTCAACTGGGACAGATGCTGTGCCGTATTTTAGGATGTTTAATCCTACTAGACAAAGTGAACGTTTTGATAAAGACGCTTTATATATCAAAAAATATATTCCTATATTCGATAATGTGCCCGCAAAATTCTTACATCACCCATTTCAATATCAAACACAATTAGTAAAAAAAGGAATACAATTAGGTGAAGATTATCCTAAACCAATTGTAGATCATAAAGTTGCGCGCGAATATGTGATGACAATATTTAAAAATATATATAAAAAGAGCTAGGGGAAGGAAACAGAGTTCACATTGAGTTCATGTTTCAACCCCTAGCTTTTTTAAATACATAACTAAACGTCTTATAAAATTTTTCTACATGAATAAACTGTATTAAATAGAAATATATCAATGTGCCATTCTTATCCCTTTAATGAATAATAAAATGACAAATTGAAGTAGCATCATTAATGAAATAAATATTAAACTACTACCATTTAAGGCACGAATGACTTCTGTGATAATAGTAAAGGGACGGGTAATTAAATGAACAGTATGAAATCTCAAAAATCTACCCATAAATATTCCTAAACCATTTAAAAACATAAGTGTTATTAATAAACATCGATTTAACCATAGCTTTGAAGTGAAATGAGATAAATGAACAAATATGAGAGCCATGCAATAAATCGCAAAAAATACACTTAACAGTAAGAAAGTAAAGTATAACCATTCTGTTAAATTAAGTTGAACGTAAAAATCAAATGTAAACTGATTAAGATGAATAAGATCAGTAACCATATAAAATGTATTGGGTACTAATAAAATAAAAATAAGAGCAAAAATAATAAATATAGGCCATTCAAATTTTTTTCTAGGTTTAAATAAATCTAATAAGAAACATAATTCAAGTGGAATGTAAGCTAAAAATAAATTCAAGCTTACAAAGTTAAATACACGTGTTTCAAATAAAGATATTACAAAAAGAATAATAAAATAGATTCTTGCAATATAACGTGAAGTCATAATATGCACTACTTTCTAACGATTTAGTTGAATTATTATAGTAAAGGTTAAAGGCGAAGTAATCAAGAAAAAAGAAGGTAGAATAATTAAAGTTAGAGAAGCATTAATAATTGTAAAATGGATGTGTAATCTGTAAGAAAAGAATCTCAATAATTTTAAATACGTGATGTCATATGTATCATTAAGATAATTTGATTATAAATAACATAAATGTAAAATACTTTGAATAACTATTAAGTAAGTAAGATGGTATATTTTAAAATAAAAAATAATATATAATAGTATCTAAATGAAAAATTTAGAATTTTTAACTTTTCTCAGAATATGAATTAGATGAATTTCATTAAGAGTATTTAATTATAGATAAAAGAGAGGTGGTCTTATATGAAAAAGCAATTATTTACATTATATTTTAATATATTTTTAATATTCGTTGGAATTGGCCTTGTTATTCCTGTTCTTCCAGTATATTTGAAAGATTTAGGATTAAAAGGAAGCGATTTAGGAATTTTAGTAGCCATTTTCTCATTGTCCCAAATGATTATTTCTCCTTTTGGAGGAAGTTTAGCTGATAAATTGGGTAAAAAATTAATTATTTGTTTAGGATTAGTATTTTTTACGATCTCTGAGTTCTTATTTGCTATGAGTCATTCTTTTATACTTCTAATAGTATCAAGAATACTTGGAGGTTTTAGTGCAGGGATGGTAATGCCTGGTGTAACAGGAATGATTGCAGATATTTCTAAAGCTAAAGATAAAGCAAAAAATTTTGGTTATATGTCTGCAATTATTAACTCTGGTTTTATTTTAGGACCAGGAATTGGTGGTTTTTTAGCAGAAGTATCACATCGTCTTCCATTTTATTTTGCAGGTGCACTAGGTGTTATGGCGTTTGTTATATCTGTAATATTGATTCGACAACCACAAAATACAGTGGAAAGTCATCATATTCACTTTGAAACAAAAGAACTTTCTAAAATTCAATGGGGTGTTTTTATTACTCCAATTATCTTAACGTTTGTACTTGCTTTTGGTTTGTCTTCTTTTGAGACGTTATTTTCTCTATATACTTCAGCGAAAGCAAACTACGCACCTGGCGATATTTCAATTGCTATTGTAGGTGGTGGTGTTGCAGGAGCAGTATTCCAAATTTTCTTTTTTGATAAATTTATGAGATATACCACTGAACTTACATTTATTACTTGGGCATTATTATATTCTGTCATTGTTATATTTAGTCTTATAATCGCTCATAGTTACTGGTCAATTATGTTAATTAGTTTTATTGTCTTTATTGGATTTGATTTAATTCGACCAGCGCTAACTAATTATTATTCAAATATAGCGGGTAATCGACAAGGTTTTGCTGGAGGACTTAATTCTACATTTACAAGTATGGGTAATTTTGTAGGCCCATTGGTAGCAGGTTCATTATTTGATGTTAATATTGAATTTCCTTTATATATGTCTATTATTGTAATGTTATTTGGGATAGTAATTATTTTCATAGAGAAAAATTTAAAGTTAAATCGTAGCGGATGTGATTAAATAAGTTTTATATATTTTATATAATAGAAATGTAACAATAAAAAGTCGTTAGGTAATATAACTGTTACAAAGATTACAATTATTTTAAATTGCCTTCTATTGAATTATTTTATCTATATTTGTATGTTAAGATATAAAAAAATTCAAAGAGAAGTGTGGGTAAGGAGATGAATTTAAAAAATATATTGTTAAGTGTGGTAGCTATCATTTTATCAATTTGTTTGGCATTTCTATTATTTATCGCAACGAATCAAAATGCCTTAGCTAAGGTACATCGAACAATTTCTACTTTTTCAAAAGTTGGAAGTATTGTCGAAACTGAAAATATATTAAATATAAACAGCAATCACACCGCCGAAGCTTCTGAGAAAGATCAAACACAACGCAAAGCAGACATTCGTCAAAATCAAAACGTTAACTATAGGTTAAATGAGAAAGCTCAAGAAAAATATTTATATTCAACAGAGGAATGTAAAACGATAGCTGAAAATTATATGCAACAAAATTATAAAGAGCCTGTAAAGTTAGAGCGTTTGAATGAAACTAATCAATCCATCACTTTTGAAGCGTATCCAAAAAACAAAAAAGCTGAAGATATAACAATTAATAAAATGGGTAAAGTTGAGATCATTTCTGTAAATAATGTTAAATAAAAATGTAAAGTAAGATTAGAGTAGGAAAGTGAAATCTAAAGATTTCTATCTTACTCTATTTTTTATTAGTCAAAAAGAGTAGTAAAATGGGATATATAAAGAAGATAAATGAGGTGTTACATTGAAACATAAGAAAACTAATGCAATGAGAATGCTTGATAGAGCCAAGATTAATTATTCAGTAAATACATTTGAAATAGGTGAAGAACATTTAGATGGAGAAACAATTGCGGAATTAGTGCATGCGAATGTGAAAGACGTTTATAAAACATTAGTATTAGAAAATGCTAATCATGATCATTTTGTATGTGTTATACCAGTCAGTGAAACATTAGACTTAAAAGAAGCGGCACATGTCATAGGTGAAAAGAAACTTAATTTGATGCCGATGGATGATTTAAAAAAAGTTACTGGTTATATAAGAGGAGGGTGTTCTCCAATAGGAATGAAACATTCGTTTCCAACGATTATTGATGAGTCAGCTTTATCACGAGACAAAATCAATGTGAGTGGTGGTCAACGAGGCATGCAAATTATACTTGAACCTAATGATTTAATTGCAGTTACACAGGCACAAACAGCGCGTATTACTCAACATTAAATGTATTAGCAGAGTGAGCAATGATATACATTGTGAACACTCTGTTAATTTTTCGATTTTTTGAACGTTTTTGAACGTTTTTGATAATTTTTGATTGAAATATGTAAGCGCGAACACTATAATAAAAGTTGTAAAGGAGTGTTAAAGATGATCTCTGAAAAACGACAAAGTTTAATTTTACAAGAACTTAAGAAAAAAGATTTTTTATCACTCCAAGAGTTAATTGAACGAACAGGTTGTAGTGCTTCAACTATAAGAAGAGATTTATCAAAGTTACAACAACTTGGACGTCTTCAACGTGTTCATGGTGGTGCGACACTTAATAGTCATAGAAATCAAGAACCCATTTTATCTGAAAAACTGTCTACAAATCTAAAAGAAAAAAAAGAAATTGGAAGAAAGGCAGCTTTGCTCATTGAAGATAATGATTGTATTTTTATGGATGCAGGTTCTTCTACAATTGAGATGATTCCATTTATAAAAGCACAAGATATCGTAGTGGTTACAAACGGATTGTCTCACGTTGAAAGATTACTTCAGCGAGGTATTAAAACTTTGATGATTGGTGGAGAAGTAAAAGCTACCACTTTTGCTACTGTAGGAGCAAGTGCCCTTGAAGTTTTAAGACGTTATTGTTTTGATAAAGCTTTCATAGGTATGAATGGCTTAGATTTGAATCATGGATTAACCACACCGGATGAAAAAGAAGCATTAATTAAAGAAAGAGCAATACATCAAGCAACCACATCTTATGTTTTATTAGACCATTCAAAATTAGATGAAATATATTTTGCGCATGTCTCAACCAAATCTTGCCATGTTGAGTACATCGTATCTGAGCAATTACGTCATCATAATCGCTACAACGAATACAAAGAGAAATACCATTTTTAGGAGGTTAATTATGATATATACAGTGACATTTAATCCCTCTATTGATTACATCATGTTTACTGATGGATTTGAGCTAAAAGGACTTAATAGAGCTAGAGAAACATACAAATTTGCTGGAGGAAAAGGTATTAATGTTTCTCGCGTGTTGAAAACCTTAGATGTTTCGTCTACGGCATTAGGATTTGCTGGAGGTTTTCCTGGGGAATTTATTTCTAGTATCTTGGAACAAAGCGATATTAATACGGAGTTTATTAAAGTAAATGAAGATACTCGTATTAATGTTAAATTAAAATCTGGCGATGAAACTGAAATTAATGCACCTGGTCCGAATGTGACTTCTGATCAGTTTGAAGCATTATTAAATCAGATTAGACATACTTCTAAAGAGGACACTGTCATTGTAGCAGGAAGTGTTCCAAAAAGTATTCCGAGTGATGCTTATGCTCAAATTGCAAAAATCACTCAAGAAACAGGTGCAAAATTAGTAGTGGATGCTGAAAGAGATTTAGTTAATACAGTGTTAGAATATCATCCTTTATTTATTAAACCGAATAAAGATGAATTAGAAGAAATGTTTGATGTCACAATTAAATCTGATCAAGATGTCGTTAAGTATGGTAGAGAAATAGTAAAAAATGGATCTCAATCTGTCATTATTTCTTTAGGTGGAGATGGTGCCATATATGTTGATGAGACAAGAAGTATTAAAGCCCAAAATCCTAAAGGTGAAGTTGTAAATACAGTAGGATCTGGTGACAGTACAGTTGCAGGTATGGTAGCGGGTCTTGAGTCGGGACTCTCACTTGAAGAAGCATTTCGCCAAGCAGTAGCTTCAGGTACGGCTACAGCATTTAATGATGACTTAGCATTAAAAGAAGATATAGAAAAAATCAAGTCACAAGTTACAATTTCTGTACTTGATGGGGAGTGATAGAGATGAGAATAACAGAATTACTTACTAAAGAAACAATTGCTATGGATTTATCAGCTAGTGATAAAAATGGCGTCATTGATGAATTAGTTAATCAATTAGATTCAGCTGGTAAATTAAGTGATATAGCTCAATTTAAGGAAGCGATTCATAATCGTGAGTCACAAAGCACAACGGGAATTGGTGAAGGAATAGCCATTCCACATGCTAAAGTAGCAGCAGTGAAATCACCTGCGATTGCTTTTGGTAAATCAAAAGAAGGTGTGGACTATCAAAGTTTAGATGGCCAACCTGCACATTTATTCTTTATGATTGCAGCGCCAGAGGGTGGTGCACAAACACATTTAGATGCATTAGCTAAATTGTCAGGTATTTTAATGGACGATAAAGTAAGAGAAAATTTATTACAGGCTAATTCAGAAGAAGAAATACTTCGTATTATTGATAATGCTGATGACGAAGCGACTAAAGAAGAAGAAAAAGAAGCTCAAGAGCAAGAGGCTGAAGCACAAGCAACAACTGGTGCATCAGCGAATGATAATGCTAACGAATCTTACGTTTTAGCTGTAACAGCGTGTCCAACAGGTATTGCACATACGTATATGGCCCGTGATGCTTTGAAAAAACAAGCAGAAAAAATGGGAGTTAAAATAAAAGTTGAAACAAATGGTTCAAGTGGTATTAAAAACCATTTAACTCAACAAGATATTGAACGTGCAACTGGGATTATTGTAGCTGCCGATGTTCATGTAGAAACAGATCGTTTCGATGGTAAAAATGTAGTTGAGGTTCCAGTAGCAGACGGGATTAAACGTCCTGAAGAGTTAATCAATACAGCACTTGATACAAGTAGAAAACCATTTAAAGCACATGGTGGACAAAGAAATACAGATAAAGATAGTAATGATGAAAAATTAAGTCCAGGTAAAGCATTTTATTAACACTTAATGAATGGTGTTTCTAATATGTTACCACTTGTTATTGCTGGTGGTATCTTAATGGCGATTGTATTCTTATTTGGTGCCAACTCATTTGATCCAAAAAGCCCTGAACATAATGCGTTTGCAGAACAATTGTGGAATATTGGTAATAAGAGTGCCTTTGCATTAATTATTCCAATCTTAGCTGGTTTCATTTCTCGTAGTATTGCAGATAAACCAGGTTTTGCAGCTGGCCTAGTTGGCGGTATGTTAGCAATTTCTGGTGGCTCTGGATTTATCGGTGGTATTATTGCTGGTTTCTTAGCGGGTTATTTAACACAAGGTATCAAATATATTACTCGTAATTTACCTCAAGCAGTTGAAGGTTTAAAACCAACATTAATTTATCCACTATTAAGTGTGACGATTACTGGATTATTAATGATTTATGTATTTAATCCACCTGCAGCATGGTTAAACAATCTATTATTAAATGGTTTAAATAGTTTATCTGGTTCTAACATTATGCTATTAGGACTAGTTATTGGAGCTATGATGGCAATTGATATGGGAGGTCCATTCAATAAAGCGGCCTATGTATTTGCGACAGCAGCTTTAACTGAAGGTAATGCTGCACCAATAACAGCAGCAATGGTTGGTGGTATGATTCCACCATTGGCAATTGCCACAGCAATGTTTATCTTTAAACGTAAATTTACAAAAGAGCAACGTGGCTCAATCGTACCTAACTATGTTATGGGTCTATCATTTATTACAGAAGGTGCTATACCTTTTGCAGCTGCTGACCCATTACGTGTGATTCCATCAATGATGGTCGGTTCAGGTGTTGCTGGAGCGATTGCATTAGGACTTGGTTCAAGAATTAATGCACCACATGGTGGTATCATCGTTATAGCAGCAACAGACTTTAGTCATATCATCCAAACTATCATTGCTTTAATTATAGGTACACTTGTTTCAGCAGTACTTTATGGTTTACTGAAACCAAAATTAACAGAACAAGAAATTAAAGCTTCAGAATCTATGGATGAATAATCAACATTGGTTTAATGAGCCTGAGACATAATGAGTTGTCTCAGGCATTTTTTATATATTAATATTTGTTAATTGAATCGAAAACGTGTTGCCTCAAAGCTATTTTAAGGAATACTAGCATCGAGATCTTTGTAAAAAAGGCAATATTCAAAGAAATTTGGATTGGAGCCTCAGCAAAAAGGGTTTCCTGAGAAACCCAACGTTCAACGAAAGCTGGGGTTGGGGCCTCAGCAAAAAGGGTTTCCTGAGAAACCCAACGTTCAACGAAAGCTGGGGTTGGGGCCTCAGCAAAAAGGGTTTCCTGAGAAACCCAACGTTCAACGAAAGCTGGGGTTACATTATCGAGGAGATTAACGAATTCTGTCCAATCTTTTATTATATAGTTAATATGTAATTAAAAAGATATAGCGATATATATACTTGACTATTACTATAGATTAGTTTTAAATGAGAATTTGAGTTTAAGAAACAAATAACCATCTTGGACTATTATTGCACTTTTATAGTGCTTAATTAAAAAATCCCTCATATATCGTTTTTCTGATTTTCTTAAAAATTTATTACAAGGACCATTGAAGTATATATGAAATAGTAGGAAGAAAATCAGTATATAATGCTTTTTAAATGATTTTAAATGTTAAAAGCTTTCTTATTCTTATTTAACCATTTAGTATAGAAATATGGTAAAATTAAAGTAATACATTTTTTTGGGGGTGTCTTGATGGGAAGGTCTTAACATGCTTTTATAACGGTGATAAGTATGACGTATTAAATTCGTGTTACTCATTAGAGACACATAATATTTGGAGGTGAATCCCTAGAAATAGGGAACTAATTGGAAACAGTGACCATAATTAATTTAGTAATATTTTTTCTATTAATCGCTTTAACAACTGTATTCGTTGGATCTGAATTTGCATTAGTAAAAGTACGTTCAACACGAATTGAACAACTTGCTGATGAAGGTAATGGAAGTGCAAAAATTGTTAAAAAGATGATTGCTAATCTTGATTATTATTTATCAGCTTGTCAACTTGGTATTACAGTTACATCTTTAGGTTTAGGTTGGTTAGGTGAACCGACATTCGAAAAACTATTACATCCACTTTTTAATATATTACATTTGCCAAGTGCAGTAACTACAACCATTTCATTTGTGATTTCGTTTATTGTTGTAACTTATTTACATGTAGTGTTAGGTGAGTTAGCACCTAAATCAATAGCAATACAACATACTGAAAAATTAGCATTAACTTATGCTAGACCATTATATTATTTTGGTAATGTCATGAAACCATTAATATGGTTAATGAATGGTTCGGCACGAGTAATTATTAGAATGCTTGGTGTTAATCCTGATGCGCAAGCAGATGCAATGTCTGAGGAAGAAATTAAAATTATTATTAATAATAGTTATAATGGTGGAGAAATTAATCAAACAGAACTGAATTACATGCAAAATATCTTTTCATTTGACGAAAGACATGCGAAAGATATCATGGTTCCACGTACACAAATGGTAACGTTAAACGAACCATTTAATGTTGACGAATTACTTGAAACGATTAAAGAACATCAATTTACACGTTATCCAATTACTGAAGATGGGGATAAAGACCATATAAAAGGTTTTATTAATGTAAAAGAATTTTTAACAGAATATGCTTCAGGTAAAACAATTAAAATCTCTAATTATATTCATGAATTACCTATGATTTCAGAAACAACTCGTATTAGCGATGCATTAGTTTCAATGCAACGTGAACATGTTCATATTAGTCTTATTATTGACGAATATGGTGGTACTGCTGGTATTCTAACAATGGAAGATATTCTTGAAGAGATTGTCGGTGAAATCAGAGATGAATTTGATGACGATGAAATAAATGATATTGTTAAATTAGAGGAAGATATGTATCAAATTAACGGACGTGTCTTACTTGATGATTTACATGAAAAATTTGATATCACTTTTGAAGATTCTGAAGATATCGATACAATTGGTGGATGGTTACAAGCACACAATACTAATCTTCAAGTTGAAGATTATATAGATACAAAATACGATCGATGGATTGTTTCTGAAATGGATAATCATCAATTGGTATGGGTTGTACTTAAATACCAATTTAATGAAACAAGACCTGTGATTAGTGATGAAGAGGAAGAAGAAAATCACGATCACAAACATGAATCGGATGAATAAAAATAAAGGCACTTGGGTATGTAAACCTAAGTGTCTTTATTTGTATGCGTAAAAGAAATTAAGTTATGCTATTTTTTAGTTGAGAAATTATATTGAATAGGATGTGGCACAAATGATAAATGATACACAAGTGTTAAATAATGGTTACCCAATGCCTAAAGTAGGACTAGGTGTTTATAAAATGGAAGATGATGAGATGGAAACCGCAGTACAAACAGCATTAGAAGCGGGATATCGTGCATTTGATACTGCTTATTTTTACGGTAATGAACAAGCACTAGGTAAAGCTTTAAACAACAGTGATATTGCAAGAGAAGACGTATTTATTACTTCTAAATTATGGAATGATTATCAAGGATATGATAATACATTAGAATATTTTAATAAATCTTTAGAAAACTTAGGATTGGATTACTTAGATTTATATTTAATTCATTGGCCATGTGAAAAAGATGGCTTATATATTGAATCTTATAAAGCATTAGAAAAATTATATAATGAAGGTAAAATTAAAGCGATTGGTGTATGTAACTTTAAACCCCATCACTTAGAAACTTTGATGAAAGAGACAACTATTGTACCTCAAATTAATCAAATAGAAGTTCATCCTTATTTTAATCAACAAGATGTACAAGATTATTGTGATAAACATGATATTACTGTTACAGCTTGGATGCCACTTATGAGAAATCGAGGATTATTAGATGATCCAGTAATTACAAAATTAGCAGAACAATATGACAAAACACCAGCACAAATTGTATTACGTTGGCATCTAGCCCATGACAGAATTATTATTCCTAAATCAAAAACGCCATCTCGTATTCGTGAAAATTATGATATTTTTGACTTTAATTTAGAACTTACTGAGATTGCGGAAATTGATAGTTTAAATAGAAATGCACGTCAAGGTAAAGATCCAGATGATGTAGCAATAGGTGATTTAAAATAATATAGTTTAAATTATTACAAAAGCTGGAATTAATGTTAATTATTTGTTAATTACATGGTTATTAGTAGAATGTTTATTGATTTTATTGATACAATATTGGAAAGAATGTAGAAAAGGATGTAATTAGATGAAAATCAGAGTCATTATACCTTGCTTCAATGAAGGTAAAGTCGTAAAAAAAACTTACGATAGATTGACTGAAATTTTGACGGAGAATAGTAAAACTCGTCGTTATTATTATGACTTGTTATTTATTGATGACGGTAGTAAAGATAATACGATTGAGCATATACAACATTTAGCGGAATACGATGAACATGTTAAATATATTTCTTTCAGTCGAAATTTTGGTAAAGAAGCAGCAATGATTGCTGGTTTTCAACACAGTGTGAATTTTGATGCAGTCGTAATGATTGATGGAGATTTACAACATCCTCCGGAATTTATACCTAAAATGGTTGAAATGTATCAACAAGGGTTTGATCAAGTTGTCGCTAAACGAGATCGTAGTGGTGAAAATGTTGCACGTAAAACAATGTCAAAGTTGTACTATAAGCTCATTAATAGCTTTGTCGAAGATATTAAATTTAGTGATGGTGTAGGAGATTTTCGATTATTAAGTCAACGTGCAGTTAAATCGATTGTTTCATTAAATGAATATAATCGATTTTCTAAAGGGTTATTTGAATGGATAGGATATAATACAAAGATTTTTACTTATAAAAATGTAGAACGAGAAGCTGGAGAATCTAAATGGACTTTTACCAAGTTATTAAATTATGGGATTGATGGATTAATATCATTTAATAATAAACCACTGAGAGCAATGATATATCTTGGAATGTTTATCTTTGGATTAAGCATCATTTATATTATTTATTTGTTAATAGGCATTTTAATGAATGGAATTAATCATCCGGGTTACTTTACAACAATAGCAGCTGTATTGTTATTAGGTGGCATTCAGTTAATGTCTATTGGTGTAGTTGGCGAATATATTGGGCGAATTTATTACGAAGTAAAACAAAGACCAAAATATATTGTAGAAGCTTCCAATTTAAAAGCACCTATTGAAAAAGTAGTTGCAGAAAAAGAAAAAATTTATCAATAAAAAATAAACATGTAAAAGCTCTTACATCATAGCTTCTTACATGTTTATTTTTTTAAGTCATTTTCAATATGATTATGTTTGAGTTGCCACAATAAATATATATCAAATAAAGCATAAATAATTATGAAGATATACCAAAATGACGTTAATAAGGTCAAAAGTATAATTGAAATAATAATAATTGTATGACCAATCATAATAGGATGTTGTAGCTTACTCAAAAATTTAAGATGATTCATTTCATTTTTTGAAAAAGTACTTATGAAATCAATGCTTAAGCCTACGATAAATATAGCTGGAGCTAAATAAGGGATAGACATATAGACTGATTGATCGCTAGATTCAAAAGTGATAAATAATGAGCAACTAATCATAATTGCAAAAATGAATGCAAGAGATTTATACTCTGAAATCATTAAGTATATATGTTTACGATTTAAATAATATTGTAAGATTGTCCAACTTAAGAAAAATATAATTGAAGCAAATGTTATAAAATTGAACTTTTCAATCACAATACTATTAATAATAGCATTGATAACAATGGATAATAGAACGGAGTTAAACGTTAGTTGTTTGAAATGATGCCGATATAAATCAAAACCCAGAACACATATTGTAATGGCTATATTAATAAATACATATATAATCATGGTGTACTCCTATCACGTGTGTGTAGTTCATTAAAATATTATAGCAATTAAAATAAACTTAATCATTTCAAAACACTTAATAAATAATATTCTATTATAATTTACTAATTATACACCTTTCTTATTACTCCATAACAATGTATGTAACTGAGGTAAAACATACACGTGATTCATATCACTGCTATTCATTACTGTGTCTACAAGGGTTTCATAGCGACCAAGTAATTTTTCGGTATGATGTTCAACATCATCATCTAAATAAGGGTTTCCTACTTGCAAATAAAATGGAATATTAGGATAACGATGATGAATCATTCTAGCAAATTGATAATCTTCTTTATCAAAAACAACTACTTTCAAGTTCAATGTTGATGGTATACATTGTTCTATGACATCATCTAATATTTCTAAATTAGGCACCATATTAGAGCTAGGCGGTTTAGGACTAATTGTTAAATCGTTAATTTGTCGCATCCAAGGTTGAAATTTACTGCCTTGGGTTTCTAATGCCGTAAAAATATTTTTTTCTTCAAATAAATCTACTAAATCTTGAATTCCTTTGATTAATGCAGGGTTACCTCCAGAAATAGTGACATGATCAAATTGATTACCGCCAATTTCTTTTAAACGATCATAAATGTCTTGAGCAGTTAATAACTCTATATCATCTTTAGCGCTACCATCCCACGTAAAGGCGGAATCGCACCAACTACAACGATAATCGCATCCTGCTGTGCGGACAAACATTGTTTTTCGTCCTATAACTCGTCCTTCTCCTTGAATAGTAGGACCAAAAATTTCTAAAACTGGTATTTTTGAAGGCATTATTTATTCTCCTTTGGACGATAGACAACATAACTTGATGGTGTTTCACGTAAATACACTTGTACACATTTAGGTTTATTGTCATACTCGTTAAGATGAGCTTGTACGATTTCAAAAATTGTCTGTGCCACAATTTCAGTAGAAGGACTTTTATCTTTAAATTGAGGTAAATCATTTAATAAATAGTGATCAAATTGGTCATGGACCAATCGTTTTAATTCACTAAAATTAATTAAAAATCCATTATGGTCGAGTGTATCTCCAACAATAGTTAAGTTAACAAAATAAGTATGTCCATGTGTTCTCATGCATTTTCCAGCATCTTCACTAGGAATAAAATGTGCCGCAGAAAAATTGAAATCTTTATTTAATTCAAATGTATAAGGGTGATTCACTGTAGGATAAACTTGTTGTATCATAATGACGCATCTCCTTTTTGTTCTAAATATTGATGAAGTCCACGTTGTCTTAATTTACAAGCTGGACATTCTCCGCATCCATCTCCAATAATACCGTTGTAGCATGTAAGCGTATTGTGGCGCACATAATCGAGGACACCTAATTCATCACTGAGTTCCCAAGTTTGCGTTTTATCTAACCACATTAAGGGTGTATGAATAACAAAGTCTCTATCCATAGATAAACTAAGTGTGACATTCATAGATTTAATAAAACTATCTCGGCAATCTGGGTAACCAGAGAAGTCTGTTTCACATACACCCGTAATGATGTGTTTCGCATTCACTTGATAAGCAAGAGCTCCAGCAAATGACAAGAATAATAAATTACGAGCAGGTACAAAAGTATTTGGTATACCATCTTCTCCTGTCTCAATTTTCATGTCATGTTTTGTTAATGCATTTGGAGTAAGTTGAGATAGTAAAGACATGTCTAAAATATGGTGTTTCAACCCTTGATCTTTTGCTATTTTAGAAGCTACTTCGATTTCTGTATTATGTCTTTGCCCATAATTGAATGTGACAAGTTCAACCTCTTTAAAATGTCTTTTGGCGTAGAAAAGACAGGTTGTACTATCTTGACCACCACTAAACACAACAATTGCTTTTTCAGAATTCAAAACACTGTTTGGCATAACGTTTCTCCTTTAAAAGTTAATATTTTTAATTTATGATGAAATAGAATGAAAACATTGGATATAAAATATAAAAAAAGCCTATCTCTATAAAAAGATAGACTTAAAAGATGTAGAACATATGTACATTAAAAAGCTTATATAAATATTTCTACAAAGGTCTAGTTTTTTATAGAGGGTTTCAGCTAGGAACCTCTTTATATTCGAATTATACGATAGATAGCTTAATATATTCATATCTTAAAATCAAGTGCTAGTTTATAGAATATTAAAAAAAGCGCTTATATAAAATTGTATTTTAATATATTATTTTGAAGGTTGGAAATAATTATGATTATAGTCATAGATAATAATGATTCATTTACATATAACTTGATTGATTACATAAAAACAAAAACTTCTCATTGTGTAAAGGTAATAAAGGTAACAGAAGTGACTGTAGCATTACTTGAAGAATTAACAATTGAAGCTATTGTCATATCTCCAGGTCCGGGAAAACCAAGTGACTATCCAATTTTGAAAAGCGTTTTAGATAGATACGCCTCATCGGTGCCTATATTAGGTATCTGTTTAGGGTTTCAACTCATCTATGAATATTATGGAGGGGAAATTATGCATGGGCCAAAGCCCGTTCATGGTCATACAACACCTATAATGCATACAGGTAAAGGACTTTTCAAACAGTTACCTCAAAATTTTAATGTCATGCGTTATCATTCTTTAATTGCTAATAGGCAACAATTACCTTCTCAATTAAATATTACAGCTACAAATAATGAAGGTATTATGATGGCATTTGAACATGATACACTACCTATTTTTGCAGTACAGTATCATCCTGAATCTATATTAAGTGAATATGGTCATCAGCAGATTCAATACTTTATAGAGAGAGTAGGAAAAACACATGAATATTACGTTTAATTACCGTTATTATACTAATGAAGATGACTACATCAATTATCAATTGCGATTTGATCAATATATTTCAAAATCAATTGCCTATTCTTTAGAAGAAGTAGGTGAAGTTATTCAATTTGCTGAAGAACAACAGAAAAAGGGGCATTATGTAGCGTTATATTTAACTTATGAATCAGCGCCATTTTTTAATAATCAATTAGAAACGTATCACTTAATAGAAAAAGAAGTATACGCTGCTGCATACGCTTTTAATCAACCCTTAAACTCTGATAATAATAAGGATAATATACAATATCATTCAGTACATCATTTTCAATTTCAAGAAAGTGAAGAACAAATGAGAAGAAAAATTATTAAAATACAAGAAGCTATTACAGAAGGAGATACTTATCAAGTTAATTATACTACTCGTTTATCCAGTAAAGTACATTATCCTATTTCAACGTTATATACCTATTTAACTCACAACAATAACGGTGGCTATACAGCTTTATTAGATACCGAAGAAGTAAAAGTTGCGTCAATTTCTCCAGAGTTATTTTTTCAAAAAGGTACGTTTAACAATAAAGCAAACATTATTGTTAGTAAGCCGATGAAAGGAACAATGCCACGTGGGAAAAATAGTGTAGAAGATCAGTTGAATTATGAAGCATTAATGTATTCTCATAAAGATAGAGCAGAAAATGTAATGATCGTTGATTTATTACGTAATGATATGTCAAGAATTTCAAAAACTGGAACCATCGAAGTTTATAAATTGTTTTTTATTGAAACGTATCAAACCGTATACCAAATGACAAGTATGGTAACAGGGCAACTCGAAGATGCTATATCGCTTCATTCAATTTTAACAGCAATGTTTCCATGTGGATCTATCACTGGTGCGCCTAAACAAAGTACAATGGCTTATATCAAACATTTAGAAACCAGTCCAAGACATATTTATTGCGGCACAATAGGTTTATTGTTACCAGATGATAAAATGATTTTTAACATTCCAATTAGAACAGTAGAATATCGAAATAATCTGGCTCTTTACGGGGTAGGTGCGGGAATTACCATTGATTCTGTTCCATTAAATGAAATTCAAGAATTTCGAGACAAAACCAAAATATTGGAGGAGTTATGATTGAAATTATTTGAAACAATGCGACTTAATCATGGTCATATACCAAGGCTAAACTATCATACGCGTCGTTTACGTCAATCTTGTTCACAATTAGGTTTTCAGTTTTCAGAGATTGCTTGGTATAGTTATATTGAAAATTTAAAACAAAATTATAATGACCACTTATATCGTTTGAAAATAGAAATTGATAAAGACGGACAATTTACCCACGTTATTCAGCCATTATCTTCTAAAGACAATTTTACTGCACGTTTTAAAAAGTCTAACAATGATTATCCACAAAAATTTATTATAAATAAAACAACAGAAAGAACATATTTAACGCATAATCATGAAACAGATTTGATACTACTGTATGATGATAGTGGTAAAATTTTAGAATTTGATATTGGAAATATTATGATTAAAGAAAATGGAAACTATTATACGCCACGATATAATAAAGATTTTTTACGAGGATGTATGAGAGAAAGTTTATTAGAAAATCATAAACTTAAGCTGAAAGATTATACTAAAGATGAATTAATGATAAAACTGGAAAATGAAGAAGTAGAAGTTTATTTGCTGAATAGTCTACGTGAAGTTGCTCGGGTATCTATTTATATATAAAATACATTTGATAAATATTGTGAAATTTAATTTAGTTAATAATGGAGAAGATTATGGCATTATTATGGTTAATACTTATCGTACTACTCAATAGTTTAAGTAAATATATAATCAATCGATATTTGAAGGATAATCTAATCATGCTACCGCGTATTGTAGGCACAATGACTGTGTTGTTTCAATTTGTACTAGTATATCTTTTAATTCAGTCTATCATGCCATATGCTACGCATTTATTAAATTTATTTTATCATCAATAAAATAGATTCAAATAATTTAGAATGTAATAAGAGGTGCAATAATGAAAATTTATAGTCAAGGAGACCAAGCGATTATTATAGATATTGAACAAGAAGTCGCTGAAGATGTAACAAAAAATTTAATTGCTGTACGTACACATTTATTAAATAAAGACTTACCTTTCATCACTGATATTGTACCTACAGAGTCTAGTATGATGATTTGTTATGATGCTCGAGATATGATTAAACATTATAATATTTCATCGCCATTTCAATATATGAAGGCACTTGTAAATTCAATTCAGACTGAATTAGAACATATCGAAAATAAACAAATAGCGTGTCATTTTCATAATATTCCTGTGGTTTATGGTGATCAATTTGGACCTGATTTAGAGGCTCTATTAAAATACTATCGTCTATCCAAAGAGGAATTTATTCAACTTCATTCAAAATCACATTACTTTGTCTCTATGATGGGATATTCTCCAGGCTTTCCTTATTTAACAGGAATGAATGAAAAATTATATGTTAATCATACCAGTCACAAGAAAAAAAGAGTACCTGCAGGTTCTGTCATTATTGAAGGGAAAAAATGTGGCATTGTAACGACAGATACTTATAACGATTGGTTAGTCATTGGCTATACCCCAATTAAATTATTTTCACCAGAGCGCGATAACTTTAATTTATTAAAATTAGGAGATAATGTCTTATTTCATCCTAAAAATCCAAATGATACTGAATTAGGAGATTTTAAATAATGTCAATCATAATAGAAAAACCTGGACTTTTTAGCACGTTCCAAGACTTTGGACGCCAAGGGTATGAATATGAGGGAGTCATCCCTGGCGGTGCATTAGATACATTAGGACATGAAATTGCGAATCGTCTTGTAGCAAATGATAAAAACGAAGCAACTTTAGAAATGACACATATTATGGCGAAAATTAGATTCACAGAGCCTACTTTAATTGCCTTAACAGGTCATCACTTTGAAGCGTGTACAGAAAATATGAAAATTAAACCTTATAAATTGTATTTAGTAGAAAAAGGAGAAGTATTGTCTTTCAAAGAAACGAGTACAACATCTCGTGTTTATTTAGCTATTGGAGGAGGATTTAAATTAGATTCTTGGTTAAATTCAACGTCAACAGATTTAAATGTTGGTGTTGGAGGGTTTCATGGAAGAACACTTCAAGAAGGCGATGAAATTGAAATGAAACGTGATTATACATCACGACACCGTAAACTTTTTGAAAATTTAGCACATCAGCGAACAACAAGTTGGGGAATTGATGGTTATGCTTTATCGTTTAATTATGTTTCTGATGTATTTCATGTCATTGCTAATAAAGGAACAAATGATTTTGATACTGAAACACAACAAACATTTATACATGGAGAGTACAAGGTAACGAATAAGTCTAATCGTGTAGGGATGTTATTAGAGGGTCCTAGTATTAAAGCATATTATGAAGATATGCCTGAGTATCAACCAGTAAAAAAGGGCACTATTCAAGTAAAACGTGATGGTACACCTATTATTTTATTAAATGATCATTACACTATTGGAAGTTATCCACAAATAGGTACTATAGCAAGCTATCATTTAACTAAACTTGCTCAAAAACCACGAGGATCTCGTTTGAAATTTCAATTTATAGATATTGAAACGGCTGAAAAAAATACTGTGAAGTTTAGTAATTGGATGAATCAATTATTTCACGGTATCGAATTTCGAATGCAATTAGAAATGTTAAAATAAAAAATATCATCAAAATATTGAATATTAATATTTAATGATATTTTTTAATGTAAAGGTATAGGACTATAGTCTGATTAAATTGAATAGATTAGACGTTATAATATATCAATCAGTTTAATAGTTTAGAAATGATTAGGTATATAAATGGAAAGGCTAAACTTGAGCTTTTTCTTGATAAATAAGTAAAAATACTTTATATTTATATATTGAACTATGAAGTATTATTACAAAAATATTACAAAATTCGCATTTTTTTAATAAATAGTTAACAATTAAATGTAGTGATAAAAAAGGTTCTTTTATTAAATAATAATTAAAAATTTTATTGTTTTAAAAACATATTAAATTTTAAAAATAGCATTCGTAAATGGCCGTATTTGAATAACTATAAACGGAGGAAACATTCATGAGTTTACACAAAAGAAAAATAAGTCTTTTTGCGTTTTTCTTAATGACTGTATTTACAGTAACATTGAAAACGTATTTCTCATACTATGTAGATTTTTCTTTAGGTGTTAAAGGGTTAGTTCAAAATTTAATACTATTGATGAATCCATATAGTTTAATCGCGCTTATTTTAAGTATCTTTCTGTTCTTTAAAGGTAAGAAAGCATATTGGTTTATTTTTATTGGAGGATTCTTATTAACATTTTTACTCTATGCTAATGTTGTTTATTTTAGATTCTTCTCAGACTTTTTAACGTTTAGTACATTAAATCAAGCGAGTAACGTTGAATCGATGGGGGGCGCAGTAAGTGCCTCTTTTAAATGGTATGACTTTGTGTATTTTATAGATACTATTGTTTATCTGTTTATTTTAATTTTTAAACGAAGTTGGTTAGACAAACGTGTATTTAGTAAAAAGTTTGTACCAGTAGTGATGGCAGCATCAATTGCATTGTTCTTTTTAAACTTAGCTTTTGCTGAAACTGATCGCCCTGAATTATTGACTCGTACATTTGATCACAAATATTTAGTTAAATATTTAGGTCCATATAATTTTACTGTATATGATGGTGTTAAAACGATTCAAAACAATCAACAAAAAGCATTGGCTTCTGAAGATGATTTAACTCGTGTTTTAAATTATACGAAACAAAAAAATACAGAACCAAACTCTGAATATTATGGTATTGCTAAGAAGAAAAATATCATAAAAATACATTTGGAAAGTTTTCAAACATTTTTAATTAATAAAAAAGTAAATGGTAAGGAAGTTACACCTTTCTTAAACAAATTATCGACTGGTAACGATGACTTTAGATATTATCCAAACTTCTTCCATCAAACAGGACAAGGTAAAACTTCTGACTCAGAATTTACAATGGATAATAGTTTATATGGTTTACCACAAGGATCTGCGTATTCATTAAAAGGAGATAACACATATCAATCTTTACCAGCAATTTTAGATCAAAAAGAAGGTTACACTTCTGATGTGATGCACGGGGACTACAAAACATTTTGGAACCGTGATCAAATTTATAAACATTTTGGTATAGATAAATTTTACGATGCAACATATTATGATATGTCGGATGAAAATGTCGTGAATTTAGGGTTAAAAGATAAACCTTTCTTTAAAGCATCAGCAGAATATCAATCTAAAATGAAACAACCTTTTTATTCCCATTTAATTACATTAACTAACCATTATCCATTTACTTTAAATTCAGAAGATGCAAGTATTGATAAGCCGAATACAGGCGATTCTACTGTAGATGGATATATTCAAACGGCGCATTACTTAGATCAAGCTTTAGAACAGTATATTAATGATTTGAAAACTAAAGGGTTATATGATGATTCAGTTATTATGATTTACGGTGACCATTATGGTATTTCTGAAAACCATAACAATGCAATGGAAAAATTACTGGGTGAGCAAATTACACCAGCTAAATTTACAGATTTAAATCGTACTGGCTTCTGGTTAAAAATTCCTGGCAAAAATGGGACTGTAGATGAAACATATGCTGGACAAGTGGATGTTATGCCTACTATTTTAAATTTAGTTGGTATTGACTCGAAGAATTATTTAATGTTGGGTACAGATATGTTATCTAAAGATCATAATGATGTGATTCCATTCCGTAATGGTGATTTCATCACAAAAGATTATAAATTTGTGAATGGTAAAGTATATTCAAATAAAAATAATGAATTAATAACAACGCCACCTAAAGATTTAGAAAAAAATAAGAAACAGGTGGAAAAAGATTTAGAAATGAGTGACGACGTATTAAATGGTGACCTATTCAGATTCTACAATAATCCAGATTTCAAAAAAATTAATCCGTCAAAATATGACTACAAAATAGGTCCTTATGGAAATCAAAAATAATTCAATATTAGAGAGTGTGTAAAATCAACATTCTATATTAAATGCCCGTAGATAAGTTTTATCTACGGGTTTTTTATAGTTGCATTAAAAATAAACAAAAAAGAAAGGGAGTGGGACAGAATTCATTTTGAATTCCTCGTTTTACTGTGGTAACGCATTCTTAACTTGCGTTAGACGTAGACTTTCTTATTGAAAATTTTTATGTTGGAGTCCCGAGACTAGAATTGACTGCCAATATATTAAAAATGCCTAAGACAATTTATTATGTCTCAGGCCTATTCTTTAATTTAATTATCCTAATGATACGTCTAATATCATCATTATTACAAAACCAAGCATTAAGCTTAATGTAGCTAAATCTGTATTATTACCCGATTGAGAATCAGGAATAAGCTCTTCTACAACTACAAAAATCATTGCTCCTGCTGCAAAAGCTAATGCATAAGGTAGTACTGGAGTGATAAAAATAATTGCAATGGCACCTATAGTTGCAAAAATAGGTTCTACTATTGCTGATGCTTGACCATAATTAAATGCTTTAAAACGTGTTGCACCAGCGGCTCTAATCGGCATAGACAAAGCAGCTCCTTCTGGAATATTCTGAATACCAATACCAATTGCTAAACCAAGGGCTCCAAAAAAGGTAGCTTGTCCATTTCCAGTTGCAATTCCACCAAATGCTACACCAATTGATAAACCTTCAGGAATATTGTGTAAAGTGATAGCTAATACTAGTAAAGCATTTTTACTTAAAGAAGTTTTAACGCCTTCTCGATATTGACTTTTATCACCGATTTTTTGGTGTATATGTGGAATGACTGCATCAAGTCCTCTAATAAACACACCACCTAGAATAAAACCAATCGCAGCAGGTAACCAAGCAGGTAAATGACCATTTGTACCATAATCAATGGAAGGTTGTAATAAAGACCAAAAACTTGCAGCAATCATAATTCCAGCGGCAAAACCTTGCATAGAAGTTAGAATTTTTTTGTTTACAGTCTTAAAAATAAAGACTGATGCAGCACCTAAAGCAGTTAATAACCAAGTGATAATACCAGCAATAAGTGCTTGAAGATAAGGTGGTAAATTTTCGAAAAAGTCTATCACATCTATTTTCTCCTTATATCATTTAGCATTAAAAAGGTGTATAATATATAGAACTGAATTAAGCTTATCAGAAATATATTGAAATTTCGATATTAAAAAGGAAGTAAAAATATGGAAGCGTATAAAATAGAACAACTAAATAAATCATATGCTGATAAAGTTATTTTTGATGACTTAAATCTTTCTATTTCTGAACATGAAAAAATTGGACTTGTAGGTATAAATGGTACTGGTAAAAGTACTTTATTAAAAGTCATTGGTGGTTTAGATGAAGATTTTTCAGCCGATATAACTCATCCTAATCAGTATCGTATTCGTTATTCTTCACAGAAGCAACATTTAGATGGTGATATGACAGTATTTCAAGCTGTTCTAAGTTCCGATACAGATACGTTACGTATTATTAAAACATATGAAGAAGCTATGACTATATATACAGAACATCAAAACGATGCGAATTTTAAAAAAATGATGGAAGCTCAAGAACTTATGGATCAACACCATGCATGGGATTACAATGCTGAAATTAAAACTATTTTATCAAAATTAGGTATTAATAATACGACTAAAAAAGTTAAAGAATTATCAGGCGGACAACAAAAACGTGTTGTCTTAGCTAAGACGCTTATTGAACAACCTGATTTGTTATTGTTAGATGAGCCTACAAACCATTTAGACTTTGAATCAATTAATTGGTTAATTAACTATGTTAAGCAATATCCACATACAGTTTTATTTGTGACACATGATCGCTATTTTTTAAATGAGATTGCTACACGTATTGTGGAATTAGATAGAGGAAAACTTAAATCTTATCCAGGAAACTATGAAGATTACATTGCAATGAGAGCTGAAAATGAAGTGATTGAACAAAAACAACAAGAAAAGCAAAAAGCACTTTATAAACAAGAACTTGCATGGATGCGTACAGGCGCAAAAGCAAGAACGACAAAACAACAAGCTCGAATTAATCGATTTAATGATTTAGAGACAGAAGTTCAATCTCATCATCAAAAAGATAAAGGTCAACTCAATCTTGCTTATTCTAGATTAGGCAAACAAGTATTTGAGTTAGATCATTTAACGAAAAAGATTCAAAATAAAATATTATTCAAAGATGTAACAGAAATCATTCAAAGTGGTCAAAGAATTGGTATTGTTGGCCCAAATGGTGCAGGGAAGACGACAATGTTAAATATTTTAAATCAAGATGATACTGATTATTCTGGAGAATTAAAAGTTGGCCAAACTGTAAAAATAGCTTATTTTAAACAAACAGAAGAAACTTTGGATAGTGATATACGTATGATTGACTATTTGAGAGAAGAAAGTGAAGTGGCAAAAGAAAAAGATGGTACTTCAGTTTCAGTTACTCAATTGTTAGAGCGATTTCTATTTCCGAGTGCTGCTCATGGTAAAAAGATTTATAAATTATCAGGTGGAGAGCAAAAACGATTATATTTATTGAGATTGCTTGTTCATCAACCTAATGTTCTGTTACTTGATGAGCCAACCAATGATCTTGATACTGAAACATTAACAATTTTAGAAGACTACATTAGTACATTCGGAGGGTCAGTAGTTACTGTAAGTCATGATCGTTATTTTTTAAACAAAGTAGCACAAGAATATTGGTACATTCACGATGGCCAATTAGAACGTATTATTGGAACATTCGAAGATTATGAGGCCTATAAAAAAGAAAAAGATCGACAGGATACACTTGAAAAACAAGCTCAACAACCTAAAACTAAATCAAACATTCGTAAAAAGACGGGACTGTCTTATAAAGAAAAACGGGAATATGAAGCCCTAATGGAACGTATTGAAACGACAGAACATAGACTAGAGCAAATTGATGCTGAAATGGTAGAAGCGAGCGCTGATTACGCTAAAATAAAAGAATTAAATGAAGAAAAAGAACATCTAGAGCAGTCATATGATGTAGACATCACGAGATGGAGTGAATTAGAAGAAATAAAAGAGCAATAAGGGGAATGTAAGTATGGAAGCAACTTTGTCACATTATTTTGGTTATGATACGTTTAGACCAGGTCAAAAAGAGATAATTTCTAAAATATTAAATCATCATAATGTATTAGGTGTCTTGCCTACAGGTGGTGGTAAATCAATATGTTATCAAGTGCCTGGTTTAATGTTAGGTGGTACAACGATAGTAATAAGTCCATTGATTTCTTTAATGAAAGACCAAGTGGATCAGTTAAAAGCAATGGGTATCAAAGCAGCCTATCTAAATAGTAGTTTAAATAAAAAACAACAATCTGAGATTGAAAATAAGTTAATCACTGAAGGCATTCAATTTTTATATGTGGCACCTGAACGTTTTGAAAGTAACTATTTTTTAAAGTTGCTTAGTCAAATTGATATTAACTTAATTGCATTTGATGAGGCTCACTGTATTTCAAAATGGGGACATGATTTTAGACCTAGTTATCAAAGCGTCATAAACAAAGTGTTTACACTACCTCAAGATTTTACGATTGTAGCTCTTACAGCTACAGCTACGGCCGAAGTTCAACAGGATATTATGGAAAAATTAAATATCCGAAAAGAAGATGAAATTAAAACAAGTACCAAAAGACGTAATCTCATTTTTAAAGTAAATCCGACATATCAAAGACAAAACTTTGTTATTGAATATGCTAAAGCTCATAAAGATCAAGCAGGTATTATTTATTGTTCTACACGTAAACAAGTAGAAGAATTACAAGAATCTCTAGAATCTATAAATATTGCTTCTGCTATTTATCATGCAGGTTTAACAAATAAAGAAAGAGAAGAAGCTCAAAATGACTTTGTATACGATCGTATTAAAGTTGTTATCGCAACAAATGCATTTGGAATGGGTATTGATAAATCTAATGTTCGTTATGTTATTCATTACAACATGCCTGGAGATCTTGAATCATACTATCAAGAAGCGGGTCGTGCAGGACGAGATGGCTTAAAAAGTGAATGTATTTTATTATTTAGTGAAAGAGATAAAGGATTACATGAATATTTTATTACTGTTTCGCAAGCAGATGATGATTATAAAGATAAAATGGGCGAGAAACTAACTAAAATGATTCAGTATACTAAAACGAAAAAGTGCTTAGAAGCGACAATTGTACATTATTTTGAACCGAATGCGCGTCTAGAGGAATGCGGTCAATGTAGTAATTGCATTCAACAAAATAAAACTTATGACATGACCAATGAAGCAAAAATGATTATTAGTTGTATCGCACGCATGCGTCAACAAGAAAACTATCATGTTATTATTCAAGTGTTACGTGGAGAATTAAGTGATTATATTAAATACAATCATTATCATCAACTTACAACACATGGATTGATGAAAGACTATACTACTTCAGAGTTAAGTCATTTAATTGATGAGTTACGGTTTAAAGGCTTTTTAAATGAATATAATGAAATTCTAACGTGTGATGAAAGTGTGAAAGAATTATTGAATAATGACGTCACAGTGTATACGACGCCATTTAAACATAAAAGTAAGGAAAAAGTTTTCATTAATACAATAGAAGGCGTTGATCGTGCTTTATATAGTGAATTAGTAGAAGTTCGCCGTCAATTAAGTGAAAAGTTGAATATTGCGCCTGTGAGTATTTTTTCTGACTATACATTGGAAGAGTTTGCTAAACGTAAACCAGAATCTAAACAAGAAATGATTGCGATAGATGGTGTAGGAAGCTATAAGTTAAAACATTATTGTCCTAAATTTCTTGAAACAATCCAATCATATAAAACGAATATCTAACAAAAAATTAAATATGACTTAATAAAACAACTTAGAAGCTAGAAAAATGTTTTAAGTTGTTTTATTTTTTATTGTTAAAAAATAATTAGTATTTAAATCTATTAAGTATGAATTTATCAATAAACATGATTTAATAGAAAATAAGCAATATAAATTTTATAGTGATGTGAAGGAAATGAAGGTGACAAGATGATAGAGTTTAAAAATGTAACAAAACGTTATGGAACGAATGTTGCAGTTGATGATGTGAGTTTTAAGATTAATGAAGGAGAATTTTTTATTTTAATCGGACCTTCAGGTTGTGGAAAAACAACTACTTTAAAAATGATTAATCGATTAATATCGTTAAGTGAAGGATACATATATTTTAAAGATAAGCCAGTGAGTGATTATCCAGTTTATGAGATGCGTTGGGATATTGGATATGTACTACAACAAATCGCATTATTTCCACATATGACGATTAAAGAAAATATCGCACAAGTTCCTCAAATGAAAAAGTGGAAAGACAAAGATATTCATCGACGTGTAGATGAATTATTAGATATGGTTAGATTAGATCCAAATACATACCGAGATCGTAAACCAGATGAATTATCGGGAGGACAACGTCAACGTGTAGGCGTGGTAAGAGCATTAGCAGCTGATCCTCCAGTAATATTAATGGACGAACCTTTTAGTGCGTTAGACCCCATTAGTAGAGAAAAATTACAAGATGATTTATTAGAATTACAAACGAAAATTAAAAAGACAATTATTTTTGTAACACACGATATACAAGAAGCAATGAAATTAGGAGATCGTATTTGTTTATTAAATGATGGTCGTGTTGAACAAATTGACACACCTGAAGGATTCCAAGAGCATCCTAAAAATCAATTTGTTCGAGAGTTTATGGGCGATCACTTGCATAAAGATATCAATAATTCAAAAATCTCCGATCTAAATCTTACAAGAACACTTACTGAATATGACGAAAAACAAGGATACCCAATTATAAAAGATAGTATGAAACTTCAAGATATTTACGAGATACTTGCTAAACATGAAGCAGTCATTGTAGAAAATAATCATGCTTTAACACAGTCATTATTAAGAAGAGAAGATGTTTTTGACTATCTATCTAAAAATGATAAGGAGGGTTAAAGCATGAACGAATTTTTAACAACGCTCAATGATCGTAGAGGAGAATTACTAAGAACAATTTTTGAGCACATACAAATTTCTTTTATTGCTTTATTTATCGCAATTTTAATTGCAGTACCACTTGGTATTGCTTTAACTAAAACAAAGCGTTTATCTGAAGTTGTAATGAATATCGCAGCGGTATTACAAACTATTCCATCCCTTGCTTTACTTGGATTAATGATTCCAATTTTTGGTATAGGAAAAGTTCCAGCAATTATTGCATTAGTAGTATATGCGCTATTACCTATTTTAAGAAATACATATACAGGTATTAAAGAAGTAGAGCCTTCTCTAACAGAAGCAGCCAAAGGTATCGGTATGAAACCAATGCGACGTTTAACTAAAGTCGAGTTACCTATTGCAATGCCAGTCATTATGGCAGGTATACGTACAGCTATGGTGCTTATTATTGGTACTGCTACATTAGCTGCATTAATTGGAGCAGGTGGATTAGGGGATTTGATCTTATTAGGCATTGATCGTAACAATACAGCACTTATATTGATTGGCGCTATTCCAGCTGCATTATTAGCTATTTTATTTGATTTTATATTGCGTTATATGGCGAAATTATCTTATAAAAAACTTCTTATTACACTAGGTATTATTCTATTAATTATCTTACTTGTTATTGTTGTTCCACTCTTTGGTAAAAAAGGTGCAACGATTACTATGGCAGGAAAATTAGGTTCTGAACCTTCAATTATTACGAATATGTATAAAATATTAATTGAAGAGGAAACACATGATACAGTTAATGTTAAAAGTGGTATGGGTAAAACCTCATTCTTATTTAATGCGTTAAAATCAGACGATATAGATGGGTACTTAGAATTTACAGGTACAGTACTAGGAGAACTTACTAAAGAGGATCTAAAATCTAAAAAAGAAGCTGATGTATATCACCAAGCTAAAGCAAGTTTAGAGAAAAAATATGATATGACGATGCTTAAACCAATGAAATATAATAATACCTATGCTTTAGCTGTTAAAAGAGATTTTGCTAAAAAACATCATTTACAATCAATTGGTGATTTACGTAAAGTACAAGGTCAACTTAAACCAGGATTTACTATGGAATTTAAAGATAGAGATGATGGTTATAAAGCAGTAGCTAAAAAATATAACTTGAATCTTTCTAATATTAAACAAATGGAACCTAAACTACGTTATACGGCAGTAGAGAAAGGTGACATTAATCTTATTGATGCGTATTCTACAGATGCTGAATTAAAACAATATAATATGGTAGTACTTAAAGATAATAAGCATGTCTTTCCACCTTATCAAGGTGCTCCAATGTTTAAAGAAAAATTTCTAAAAGAACATCCGGAAATTAAAAAAGCTTTAAATCAATTATCAAATAAAATTACGGATGAACAAATGCAAGAAATGAATTATAAAGTGACAGTGAAAAATGAAGATCCATATAAAGTTGCTAAACAATATTTAGAAAAAGAAGGATTAGTACATTAAATTTGTAAAAAACTCATAGATACATTTTATCTATGAGTTTTTTTTAACACATAAAGTATAAATCGATAATTTATGGTACTATTTTAATTAATAGGTAAAAAAGGAAAGTAACTTAATTTATATAGGAGTGATCATAAATGAAAAAACAATTACAACAATTATCGGCATATCAACCTGGGTTATCACCGCAAGCACTTAAAGAAAAATTTGGTATAGAAGGTGAGTTATATAAACTAGCATCGAATGAAAATTTATATGGACCATCACCTCGTGTAAAAGAAGCAATTGAGGCTCACTTAGATGAATTATTTTACTATCCGGAAACAGGCTCTCCATCATTACGAAAAGCAATTAGTAAGCATTTAAATGTTGATGAATCTCGAATTTTATTTGGCGCAGGTTTAGATGAAGTAATACTCATGATTTCTAGAGCAGTTTTAACACCGGGAGATAAAATTGTGACAAGTGAAGCTACTTTTGGACAATATTATCATAATGCGATTGTTGAATCAGCTAAAGTTGTAAAAGTACCGTTAAAAAATGGCGGATTTGATTTGGAAGGAATTTTAAAAGAGGTTAATTCTGATACCTCATTAGTATGGTTATGTAATCCTAATAATCCTACAGGTACATATTTTAGTCATGATGAATTAGAGTCATTTTTGGAACGTGTTCCAAGTCATGTGCCAGTCTTAATTGATGAAGCATATTTCGAATTCGTCACTGCTGAAGATTATCCTGATACATTAAAACTACAAGAACGCTTTGATAATGCATTTTTATTAAGAACATTTTCTAAAGCATATGGATTAGCAGGTTTACGTGTAGGATATGTTGTGGCAACAAATGAAGCCATTGAAAAATGGAATATCATTCGTCCACCATTTAATGTGACACGAATTTCAGAATATGCAGCGATTGCAGCATTAGAAGATCAAGATTATTTAAAAGAGATTACTAGAAAAAATGCAAAAGAACGTGAAAAGTTCTATAACATTGAACAAAGTAAACACTTTTTACCTAGTCAAACGAACTTTGTATTTGTAGTAACAGATAAGCCACAAGCATTGTATAATGAATTATTAAACGTTGGCTGTATCACTAGACCTTTTCCTAATGGAGTACGTATTACAATTGGATTTGAAGAACAAAATAATAAAATGATTGAAGTATTAAAACAATTTAATTATTAAACTAAGGAAAAACCTTTAATTGCGATTCATGACGAATTAAAGGTTTTTTGCTATACTTTGAAAATGTGCAAAAGATAACTAAGGAAGTGATAGCATGGCACGTAAATCTATAGCAATAGATATGGATGAAGTATTAGCAGATACTTTAGGTGCAATTATTGAAGCAGTTAATATTGAAACTAAATTAGGAATTACAATGGAATCGTTACATGGTCAGAAATTAAACCATGTGATTCCTGAACATGATGGGTTAGTAAGAGATATTTTAAGAGCGCCAGAGTTTTTTAGACATCTTAAAGTGATACCACATGCTCAAGAGGTGGTAGAAAAACTTAATGAGCATTATGATGTATATATTGCTACAGCAGCAATGGATGTACCCACCTCATTTCATGATAAATATGAATGGTTACTAGAATATTTTCCATTTTTAGATCCACAGCATTTTATTTTTTGTGGAAGAAAAAATATTGTTAAAACAGATTATTTAATAGATGATAATCCTCGTCAGCTTCAAATTTTTGAAGGAGAACCTATTATCTTTACGGCTGCACATAATATAAATGAAACACGTTTTAAACGAGTGAATGGCTGGAAAGATGTAGAAGCAATGTTTTTAAATAATAATTAAAGTAAAAAGGTATGTATGAAGCTTGAAGCATTCATACATACCTTTTGATTATGATATAGTTGTTATTTCTCATCATTCGAAAAAGTAAGGATATTGATTGCTTTAGGTAACACATCAATGGTGATAGGTGTTTCTAAATTAATTTCTCCATCAATATCTACTTTCATATTTGGATCAGTGCGTAATGTTATGTAAGAACCTGGAATATGATTAATTCCTTCGGTAATTTCATTCCAATTCATGCTATCTCTTTTTTTGAAAATATCGTTTAAAATACTAAAACTTTGTTGTTCAAATATAAAACTATTTAATTTTCCATCTTGTGGAGAAAGATCTGTAAGTGGAATGCGACTGCCACCAATATTAGGTCCATTTGCTATCACTAGCATAGACGTATTTCCTTTATATTCTTTGTCGTCTACTGTCAATGTATAGTCAAAATGTTCGGGATTCATGAGTGTTTTTACAGTAGAACCAACATAACTTAATTTTCCAAAGATATCTTTACGTCCTTCTTGAACATTTTCAGCATTTTGCACAATAAGTCCTAGTCCGACAAAGTTAAGTACATAATTATCATTTACTTTCATAACATCATATGACTCAATATGTGAAGATAACAATTGCTCACTAGCTTTTTTGAAGTCAGGATTTAAGTTTAATGTTTTAGTAAAATCATTAAATGTTCCTCCTGGAATAATACCTATAGGAAGATCTAGATCATATTTCATCACACCATTAATCAATTCGTTAACTGTACCGTCTCCTCCCAATATAAAAACGATATCAATATCATTACTATAAGTATGATCTTTTATTTCTTTACAATATCTTTCAATGTCACCCTCATTTTCACTTAATTGTATTGAAAGATGCTTACATAACTGAGTTAGTGATTTAGCGACTTCTCCCAATCCATCATATATATCTTTAAGCCCGCTATGTTCATGGTAAAATAATACCCCATGATTATACTGTTGCTCCATAGTTAAACCTACTTTCATTTAAAATGATATTATAAATATTTACCCTGAATTTTATAATTTTAAATATATAAGTAAAAAAATACTTCTAGATGTCATAACTAGAAGTACTTTTTACTATTTTGTATTTACTTAGTGAATACCCTTCATAGCTTTTGTAATCTTAGGTGAGAAAACTAAAATGATAAGAGTAATCACAATAGCAACTGTTCCTAAGAAAATAAAATAATTCGTTTGACCAAGTGGTTTAATTAATTTTACTAATGTACCATTAATCGCTTGCGCTGAAGCATTTGTTAATAACCATACACTCATCATTTGAGCATTAAATGCTTTAGGTGCAAGTTTAACAGCAGCACTATTACCTGTAGGTGATAAACAAAGTTCCCCAATAACACAGATTACATATGATAAAATAACCCAGTTAACTGAGAATTGTGTATGTCCATAACCTAAACCAACTAATCCAATTAGAATGTATGATAAACCTGCTAGTAATGTACCAATACTAAATTTAATAGCTAAAGAAGGTTGCTTTTTACCCATTTTTAACCAAATCATAGAAATAACTGGTGCAAATAATAAAATAAATAATGGATTGATAGATTGGAACAAAGCTTCCCCAAATCGAGTTGTCCAACCAAATAAGTTGAGTTGCATGTCAGAACGTTCTAAACCATAAATATTTAAAACGTTAGAACCTTGTTCTTGAATTGACCAGAATAACATACCTAAAATAAATAAAGGTATAAATGCTTTAACTCGAGAACGTTCTACATCGGTAACGTCTTTACTACGAAGCATAGTTGTAAAGTAAATGATTGGTAAAGCTACTCCAAGAACTAATACAGTATTACTAATTAAATCGAATGAAAGGGTATGGGTATAATATGTAACTAATAATACGATAATCACAATTGCTACTATGATACCGATAATCATTCCATATTTACGCTTTTCTTCTTTAGATAGTGGGTTAGTAGGTTTCATTCCAACACTACCTAAATTCTTTCTATTAAATAACAAATACCAAACAAGACCTAATGCCATACCAATAGCTGCTAGAAGGAAGCCACCATGGAAATTACGTATATCTACAAAATGTTGCAGTATAATAGGTGAAATTAATGCACCTAAGTTAACAGACATATAGAAAATAACGAAACCTGCATCAATACGTGTATCATTTTCAGGATATAAACGACCTACAATATTTGAAATATTAGGTTTCATTAAACCTGATCCGATAATAATAAAGAACATTGATGAGAATAAACCAAATAAAGCAAATGGTAAACTTAAACAGATATGTCCAATAATAATAAGTACAGCACCTAATAAAGTAGCACCACGTGTGCCTGTAATTCTATCAGCAATCCATGCGCCAGGAATAGAAGACATGTAAATAAGTGCTCCATATACTGACATAATCGACATTGCTGTAGTTTGATCAATACCTAATCCATTTTGGTGTATTGCGAAATACATATAAAATATGAGCATCGCACGCATACCGTAGTAACTGAATCTTTCCCAAAACTCTACGAAAAAGAGCACACCTAGTCCTCTAGGATGACCGAAAAATCCTTTCTGTGGTATTGATTGAATTGTTTGTTCATGGGAGTTATTTGTTGCCATTAACATCCCACTCCTTTCTTTCCTAATATGACTGATTACTATGTAAATAAGATTGTACAATTACATCTCACAAGAATTTCTTAAAAATATAAATTTTTAGAATTTTCAGTCAAATAAAATATAATAACTTATAAAAATAAAAGTTTTTATTGCTCATGAACTTATATCTTTATAAATTTTAGCGATAATATTAAAATACGCTTTAATTTAATAAATCGCAATAGTTTATTAAAAAAATCTAGAATAAAAATGACTCCTTTTATATTACATTAGTAAAAATAAAAGGAGTTAAAAAACATGTTATCGATTGTCTATTTTTTCAGGATACATATCGTGATTCATTAAACGATGTTCGGCCATCTTTTCATATTTAGAGTTTGGACGACCATAATTTGTATATGGATCTATTGAAATGCCTCCACGTGGCGTGAACTTACCCCATACTTCTATATAATGAGGATCCATTAAGTCAATTAAGTCATTCATGATAATATTCATACAATCTTCGTGAAAATCACCATGATTTCTAAAACTAAATAAATATAATTTTAGTGATTTTGATTCTACCATTTTTATATTTGGTATATATGAAATATAAATTGTAGCAAAATCGGGTTGTCCAGTGATAGGGCAAAGAGAAGTGAATTCTGGACAATTAAACTTTACAAAATAATCTCTTCCTTGATGTTTATTATCAAAAGTTTCGAGTACTTGAGGTGTATAGTCAAATTCATATTTATTATTTTGATTGCCTAATAATGTAATATCTTGTAATTCTTCTTTATTGCGACCTTGTGTCATAATTTGCCTCCTAATTGTTAGATGTATTAGATTGTCTACGTGCTTTTTCAAACATAAAGTAACTAGCGCCAATAATGATGATATAACCTATAAATGCATAGAAATCTGGTGTTTCTCCGAATAATATAAAGCCAAATAATGCAGTAAATAATATAGAAGCATACGTAAAAATAGAAATGTCTTTTGCTGGAGCAAAACTATATGCTAATGTAATACCAATTTGTCCTACTGCCGCTGATAATCCAGCTCCTAATAAATATATAATTTGTAACTTTGTCATCGGTTCATATGTTGCAATAGAAAATGGAATAAGAACGATGACTGAAAATAATGAAAAATAAAATACAATAGTATAAGGTGCTTCACGTTTACTTAATGCTCGTACACAAGTATATGCAGATGCAGCGAAGATACCTGAGAATAAACCGGCTAAAGAAGAGAACATAGTTGAAGAAAATTCTGGTTTAACAATGAATAACATACCAAAAATAGCAATTAACATAGCTATAATTTGATACCTTTTAATATTCTCTTTTAAAAATATTAAACTTAATAAAATAGTCCAAAAAGGGTTAAGCTTCATTAAAGTATCAGCATCACTTAACACCATGTGATCAATAGCGTAAATATTTAGTAATACCCCTATAAGACCTAACGTCGATCTAGTCATTAAAAGGGGTTGACTACTCATTTTACCCAATATAGGTTGCCTAT
Source organism: Staphylococcus sp. FSL W8-1270 (assembly GCF_038007165.1). NCBI lineage: Bacteria > Bacillati > Bacillota > Bacilli > Caryophanales > Staphylococcaceae > Staphylococcus > Staphylococcus sp. FSL W8-1270. Next base: position 1,884,780 of record NZ_JBBOWQ010000001.1, on the reverse strand, counting down.
ATTTTATTATGAAAAATAATGGAATAAACATGGCTACCAAATTTCTTGCTAAAGATTTTTGAAATACAGGTAAGTCTCCGGCTAGTCTAAAAAAAACAGACATAAAACTAAAACCAATAGCAGAAATTAAAATAGCAATGATACCTTTTACCTTAGGATTCAAAGTATATCTCCTCATTTATAAAAATTTAACGTCTATATATTAGCATAATTTATTTGTGGATGCATAAGTACTTGCAAAGATAAAAAAGAAAAACTATAATGATAACGAACATATGTTCTTAATGCGATTAAATATACTCTAAATTTTTAATTCGTAAAATAGAAATTCATTCGGCTTTTAATATAAAAAATGAGTTATTTTTTTAATAAATGGCTAACAATATATTATGATTTACATTCTTATGTATTGGAAATCCCGAATAAATAAGGTTTAGTAATGGTAGGCAAAAAATCAAGTGAAATACCTTAAAAAAACTAAAATAAAATTTTCTTAGTTTTTAATATAGCTATGATGCACCTTTAACCGATTTCACGAACATTTGACATCAAATATTAACTTTTAATTAGGGTACCATTTATGTATAATGAAACACAGAATATAGTGTTGGGTTTTGAATTGAGACACAATATGTTGTGTTTGAGGAAAATAGAAAGATTGTATGAATAATTCATTTTAGTAGCAATTTCACACTTATTTGGATTGGTTTTTTCGGAATCTACACTATTTACATGAACGATTTATAAATAATGATTTTTAAAGATTAATAATTAGAAACACAATATGTAGTATTAACTTGATTAAGTTAACGAAATGATATTCGTTCTAAAAGTAAGTTTTCTTATAAGACTAAGAGAACTTCTTTTTAATTAATAAGATTGTCGAAAGAGGGCGTTCCTATGAAAGTAGTTTATTTCTCTTTTTCAGGAAATGTACGAAGATTTATAAAACGTAGTGAAATTAAAAATGTATTAGAAATCAATAAAGACAATTGTAAGGATAGTATAGAAGAACCTTATATTTTAGTTACAGGTACAATTGGTTTTGGTGAAGTTCCTAAGGAAGTACAGTCTTTTCTAGAAGTTAATCATGCTTATATACGTGCTGTTGCTGCTAGTGGTAATCGTAACTGGGGACAAAACTTTGCGAAAGCAGGTCGAACAATTTCTGAAACATACCATGTGCCTTTATTAATGAAATTTGAGGTTCAAGGTACAAATAAAGATGTTATCGAATTTAGAGATAAGGTGGGGCATTTCAATGAAGATTATGGACGAGAAAAAGTACAATCATATTGAATTAAACAATGAAGTAACTAAACGTAAAGACAATGGCTTTTTTAATCTTGAGAAAGATCAAGAAGCTTTAAACGTTTACTTAGAAGAAATTAGCGATAAAACAATTTATTTTGATAGCGAAATTGAACGTTTACATTACTTAGTAGATAATCATTTTTATTTTAATGTATTTAAGAAGTATAGCGAAGAAGATTTAATAGAAATTATCGAATTCGCAAAATCTATTAATTTTGAATTTGCTAGTTATATGTCTGCAAGCAAATTTTATAAAGATTATGCTTTAAAAACAAATGATAAATCTAAGTACTTAGAAGACTATAATCAACATGTTGCCATAGTTGCTCTATATTTAGCAGATGGTAATAAAGAACAAGCTAAACAATTTATTTTAGCGATGATTGAACAACGTTATCAACCTGCTACACCTACATTTTTAAATGCAGGACGCGCACGTCGTGGAGAGCTTGTTTCATGTTTTTTACTAGAAGTTGATGATAGTCTAAACTCAATTAATTTCATAGATTCTACTGCTAAACAATTAAGTAAAATTGGTGGTGGCGTGGCTATCAATTTATCTAAATTACGTGCACGTGGTGAAGCAATTAAAGGTATTAAAGGCGTAGCTAAAGGTGTATTACCTGTAGCAAAAGCATTAGAGGGTGGATTTAGTTATGCTGATCAATTAGGTCAACGTCCTGGAGCTGGAGCAGTATATTTAAACATTTTCCATTATGATGTTGAAGAATTCTTAGATACTAAAAAAGTAAATGCCGATGAAGACTTACGTCTATCAACAATTTCCACTGGTCTTATTGTTCCATCTAAATTCTTTGATTTAGCTAAAGAAGGTAAAGACTTTTATATGTTTGCACCTCATACTGTAAAACAAGAATATGGAGTGACATTAGACGATATTGATATTGAAAAATATTATGATGAACTTGTAGCTAATCCTAATGTTCTTAAAAAGAAAAAAGATGCACGAGAAATGTTGAATATGATTGCTCAAACACAACTGCAATCAGGCTATCCATATTTAATGTTTAAAGATAATGCGAATAAAGTACATGCGAATTCAAATATTGGTCAAATTAAAATGAGTAATTTATGTACTGAAATTTTCCAATTACAGGAAACGTCAATTATTAATGACTATGGAATTGAAGATGAAATTAAACGTGATATTTCATGTAATTTAGGTTCATTGAACATAGTGAATGTAATGGAAACGGGTAAATTCAGAGATTCAGTACATACTGGAATGGATGCATTAACAGTAGTAAGTGACGAAGCAAATATTCAAAATGCACCAGGTGTGAAAAAAGCAAATAATGAGTTACATTCTGTAGGTTTAGGTGTAATGAACTTACATGGCTATTTAGCGAAAAATAAAATTGGCTATGAATCTGAAGAAGCCAAAGATTTTGCTAATATTTTCTTTATGATGATGAACTATTATTCAATTGAACGTTCTATGGAAATTGCTAAAGAACGTGGAGAAGCATATCAAGATTTTGATAAATCAGATTATGCAAGTGGCAAATATTTTGATTTTTATACATCACAAGAGTTCGTGCCACAATTTGAAAAAGTAAAAGAATTATTTGCTAATATGCACATTCCTACATCAGAAGACTGGAAATCATTACAACAACAAGTACAAGAATATGGTTTATATCATGCGTATCGATTAGCTATTGCACCAACTCAAAGTATTTCATATGTTCAAAATGCAACTAGTTCGGTCATGCCAATTGTAGATCAAATTGAGCGACGTACGTATGGAAATGCTGAAACATTTTATCCAATGCCTTTCTTATCACCTGAAACAATGTGGTACTATAAATCAGCATTTAATACTGATCAAATGAAACTTATAGATTTAATTTCAACAATTCAAACACATGTGGACCAAGGGATTTCAACAATTTTATATGTTAATTCTGAAATTTCAACACGTGAATTGTCACGATTATACGTATACGCACATCACAAAGGATTGAAATCTTTATACTATACACGTAATAAATTATTAAGTGTTGAAGAATGTACAAGTTGTGCAATTTAATTAATAGTGAAATAAATATTTAGAGGAAAGATTAAATTATTCTCACAGAGAAGCATTTTAATCTTATCCTCTTAAATAATGTAATGGTTAATAAATAAAGGAGGATTTTATTAATGAAGGCCGTCAATTGGAATACTCAAGAAGATATGACAAATATGTTTTGGCGTCAAAACATTTCACAAATGTGGGTAGAAACAGAATTTAAAGTTTCAAAGGATATAGCAAGTTGGAAGACACTAACAGAGGATGAAAAAAATACGTTTAAACGTGCTTTAGCAGGTTTAACTGGATTAGATACACATCAAGCGGATGATGGTATGCCATTAATTATGCTACATACAACGGATTTACGTAAAAAAGCAGTTTATTCATTTATGCAAATGATGGAACAAATTCATGCTAAAAGTTATTCACATATTTTTACAACGTTACTTCCATCTAGTGAAACAAATTATCTATTAGATACTTGGGTAATTGAAGAGCCTCATTTAAAATATAAATCTGATAAAATTATCTCTAATTATCATAAACTTTGGGGAAAAGAAGCCTCTATTTTTGATCAATATATGGCAAGAGTTTCAAGTGTTTTCTTAGAAACGTTCTTGTTTTATTCTGGTTTCTATTATCCACTTTATCTTGCGGGTCAAGGAAAAATGACAACTTCTGGTGAAATTATTAGAAAAATTTTACTTGATGAATCAATTCATGGAGTTTTTACCGGTTTAGATGCTCAAAGTTTACGTAATGAGCTATCAGAAAATGAAAAACAAAAAGCTGATAAAGAAATGTATAAGTTGTTAGAAGAACTATATAAAAATGAGGTATCATATACACATATGTTATATGATGATATCGGTTTAACTGAAGATGTTTTAAATTATGTACAATATAATGGGAATAAAGCTTTATCAAACTTAGGATTTGAACCTTATTTTGAAGAAAAAGAGTTTAATCCTATTATTGAAAATGCATTAGATACATCAACAAAAAATCATGACTTTTTCTCAGTAAAAGGAGACGGCTATACATTAGCACTTAACGTGGAAGCTTTACAAGACGAAGATTTTATTTTTGAAGATTAGAATAATAACTAATTTTAGAAAAACTAATTGTAGAATCATCACTGCAATTAGTTTTTTTAATTTCTCTATAAAAAATAAAAGAATATTAGTATTACTATTGAAAAATTTATTATGACAATTTAATATATAGTTAAATGATAATCATTTTCAATGGAAATGGTATATATACTAAGGAGCATTACGAATGAAGTTTCTATTCAAAGGTTATACATTATTAATCATTTTAGTGATATTAAGTATACTTTCTTTATTTATTGGCGTAAGTCAATTATCAATAACTGATCTTTTTCATTTGTCAGATAATCAGAAAAATATTTTATTTTCTAGTCGTATTCCTAGAACTATAAGTATTCTTTTATCTGGAAGTTCTCTTGCTTTAGCAGGACTAGTTATGCAACAGATGATGCAAAATAAATTTGTAAGTCCTACTACAGCTGGAACAATGGAATGGGCAAAATTAGGAATATTACTTTCACTCATATTTTTCCCAAAAGGTCATATATTGATTAAATTGACTTTTGCAGTTGCATTAAGCCTAGGAGGAACATTTTTATTCGTTAAACTAATCAATTTTATAAAAGTGAAAGAAGTTATTTTTGTCCCGCTCTTAGGTATTATGATTGGTGGCATTGTTTCAAGTTTTACCACTTTTATAGCATTAAGAACGAATGCACTACAAAGTATTAATAATTGGTTGAATGGGAATTTTGCTGTTATTACAAGCGGCCGTTATGAAATTTTATATTTAGCTATTCCTTTATTAATTATCGCTTATATATTTGCCAATCACTTTACGATTGCTGGAATGGGCAAAGATTTTAGTCATAATTTAGGTGTTAAATATGAACAAATTATAAATATTGCGCTTTTAATCACTGCAACATTGACAGCATTAGTTGTCGTGACAGTTGGAACATTACCGTTTTTAGGTTTAATTGTTCCTAATATTATTTCAATGTATAGAGGCGACCACTTGAAAAATGCATTACCTCATACATTAATGCTAGGTTCTATATTTGTATTGTTTTCCGATATTATTGGTAGATTAATTGTTTACCCTTATGAAATAAATATTGGTTTAACAATAGGAGTATTTGGAACGATTATTTTCTTAGTTTTATTGATGAAAGGTAGAAATAATTATGCAAATTAGTGCTAATAAAAAAATATTAATTCTCTTTCTTTTTACAATTTGCATGGCTGCTTTCTACTTACTAGTAGGTTTGGATTTTGAAATTTTTCAATATCAGTTTGAAAGTCGAATAAGAAAATTAGTTTTAATTTTACTTGTTGGTGGATCTATTAGTACGGCAGTTGTTATTTTCCAATCTATCACTGCAAATAGATTACTTACTCCTTCAATTATGGGATTAGACTCAGTCTATTTATTTATTAAAGTCTTGCCTGTGTTCTTATTAGGTACACAAGCCAGTGTAGTGACAAATACTTATTTGAATTTTCTTCTAACTCTCGTAGTGATGGTTCTTTTTTCTTTAGTATTATTTCAAGGCATGTTTAAATTAGGACATTTTTCGGTTTATTTTATTTTACTTGTTGGGGTAGTATTAGGAACATTTTTCCGTAGTATCACTGGATTTATTCAACTTATTATGAATCCAGATGACTTTTTAACCGTTCAAAGTGCGATGTTTGCAAGTTTTGACGCTTCTAATTCTAAACTTGTTCTTATTTCAAGTATACTTTTAATTATTTTAATTGTAATTGCTTTTATATTAAGACCTTATTTAGATGTGTTATTACTAGGGAAAGATCAGTCTATTAACTTAGGTGTATCATATGAAAAAATGACAAAACTTTTATTAATTTTAGTGGCTTTATTAGTATCAATATCTACTGCTTTAGTAGGTCCTGTTACATTTTTAGGATTATTAACAGTCAATTTAGCGCATGAATTCATGAAAACATATGAACATAAATATATTTTACCCGCAACGATTCTTATAAGTTGGATTAGTTTATTTATAGCTCAGTGGATTATAGAAAATATGTTTAAAGCTACCACTGAATTTAGTCTTATTATAGATTTAGTTGGAGGTATTTACTTCATATACTTACTTATTAAAAGGAGGAATGAAGATTGATTCAGATTAGAAATTTAGATAAAAAAATTCAGAGTAAATCTATTTTGAAAGATATAAATGTTGATATACAAAAGGGTAAGTTAACCTCTTTGATAGGTCCAAATGGAGCAGGAAAAAGTACACTTCTATCAGCAGTAAGTCGATTATTTGAATATCAGAACGGTACAATTAATATTGAAAATAAATTAATTGATGATTATAAAAGTGATGAATTAGCAAAAAAGTTAAGTATTTTAAAACAAACAAATCATACTGATATGAATATCACTGTAGAACAGCTTGTAAATTTTGGGCGTTTTCCTTATTCAAAAGGTCGAATGAAAAAAGAAGATCATGAGAAAGTGGCATATGCCATTGATTTACTACATCTAAGGGAAATCAAAGATAGAAATATAAAAACACTATCTGGAGGACAAAGACAACGTGCGTATATTGCTATGACAATTGCTCAAGATACAGAATACATTTTGTTAGATGAACCGTTAAATAATTTAGATATGAAACATTCAGTTCAAATTATGCAGATACTTCGAACATTGTGTCGCGATTTAAATAAAACGATTGTTATTGTACTCCACGATATTAATTTTGCATCTTGTTATTCAGATTACATTGTTGCACTAAAGAAAGGTGAAATTGTTAAATCTGGCCCAAAAGATAGTATAATTGAAACAAATGTGTTAAGAGATTTGTATGAAATGGATGTTCATGTAGAAGAAATTAGAGGTCAACGTATTTGTTTATACTATGATGAGGTTATCTTTTAAAATGAGATAAATATTTTTATATTTAAAGGGGTGATGCTTAGAAAATATAAAAGAAAATAGTTGAAAAATTGAGTGCCAAATTTAACTTATAAAAGGAGAAATACATATGAAGAAAACAGTCTTATTTTTAGTCTTAACTTTAGCTTTAGTATTATCAGCGTGTAGTAATAATTCTGGTAATAAATCAAATAATGAAAATGATTCAAAAGATACAGTTTCAATTAAAAATAGCTTTTCAGCAAGTGGAAATGACGAAAGTAGTAATGAGGATAAAAAAATTAGTAACACTGTGAAAGTGCCTAAAAATCCTAAGAACGCGGTTGTTCTAGATTATGGAGCATTAGATGTTTTGAAAGAAATGGGTGTAGCTGATAAAGTGAAAGGCTTACCAAAAGGCGAAAATAATGAATCTTTACCAAGTTTTCTAAGTGAATTTAAAAAGGATAAATATATTAATACTGGTAATTTAAAAGAAATAAATTTCGATAAAATAGCTGAAGCTAAACCGGATGTTATTTATATTTCAAGTAGAGCAGCCACTCAGAAAAATCTAGATGAGTTTAAAAAAGCAGCGCCTAAAGCTAAAGTTGTCTATGTAGGCGCAAGTGAAGATCATTATATTAAAGATATGAAAAAGAACACAGAAAATCTAGGTAAAATTTATAACAAAGAAGATAAAGCAAAAGATATGAATACAAAATTAGATCAAAAAATTTCAGATATGAAAAAACAAACTAAGAATTTCGATAAATCTGTAATGTATCTTTTAGTTAATGAAGGAGAACTTTCTACATTCGGACCAGGCGGAAGATTTGGTGATTTGGTATTTAATACACTAGGCTTTAAACCAGCAGATAAACACGTTAAAATAAGTCCACATGGTCAAAACATTAATAATGAATATATCAGTAATCATGATCCAGATATCATTTTAGCAATGGATCGCGGGTCAGTTGTGGGTGGAAAATCGACAGCTAAACAAGTATTAAAAAATGATGTTATTAAAGATGTAACAGCAGTTAAAAATAACAATGTTTATGAATTAGATCCTAAATTATGGTATTTTGCTTCAGGCTCAACAACAACAACAGTAAAACAGATTGATGAATTAGAAAAAGTAATTGATAAAACTAAAAAATAAATCTAGGATATTAAGTTTAGAATAAATAAAAGAGTGGGACATACATCCTAGAAAAATAGCCAGTAAATGAGTTTATTATAAATTCATTTACTGGCTTCTTTATTTACAATACTTCGTATGGTTGGCTCGATTTGTTAGGGGACAACTTTAGTCTGTAGTCTTTAGTTTGTCCTGTTCCCTCAAGAGTCTTGCCAAAATACTTTGTCTTTATATGTTATTCTATATATCATTTAATTTAAGTATTAAATTTCAAAATATAAATGATAGTGAAATTTACAACGTGAATTAAAATGTGCTTGGCAATTTGGACATGTTTCAGTCATCATGTATTCATGAATAGAGAGTTCATTTTGACAAACTCCACAAAGTATCGCCTTTTTATGAAATTCCTCTGCTGACCAACGCTGAATGTTATGAGATTCATGTTCGTTATGACATTGATAACAAGGATAATACTTTTCACAACATTTAAATTTAATCGCTATAATGTCAAGAAATGTATGATAGTGAATACAACGTGTTTCATTGTCTACGAGAGAACCATAAACTTTTAGCATTGTTTAACATCTCCTAACATTGAGAATTTACTCTGACTCTGGATATTCGCCAATGATTCGAACTTCACGATGTAATTCAACATCAAATTTTTCTTTCACGACTTTTTGTACGTGATGAATTAAATTCTCATAATCTGTTGCTGTACCATTATCGACATTTACCATAAATCCGGCATGTTTAGTTGAGACTTCCACGCCACCAATACGATGGCCTTGAAGATTTGAATCTTGAATTAATTTTCCAGCAAAATGACCTGGAGGACGTTGGAATACACTACCGCATGAAGGATATTCAAGTGGTTGTTTAGATTCACGACGTTCTGTAAGATCATCCATTTTAGCTTGAATCTCGTTCAAGTTACCTGGTTCTAAAGTAAATGCTGCTTCAAGAACTACTAAATGTTGTTTTTGAACGACACTGTTTCTATAGTCTAAATGTAATTGTTCTTTAGTAAGTTGTATCAAATCGCCGTGTTCATTTACACATAAAGCATAATCGATGCAATCTTTAATTTCTCCTCCATAGGCGCCTGCATTCATATAAACAGCACCACCAACAGAACCAGGAATGCCACAAGCAAATTCTAAGCCGGTAAGAACGTGATCTCTTGCCGCTCTTGATACATCTATAATTGCTGCACCGCTTCCTGCTATAATTGCATCATCTGAGACATTAATATGATTAAGAGATAATAGACTAATCACAATACCTCTGATACCGCCTTCGCGAATAATAATATTTGAACCATTCCCTAAATATGTAACAGGTAATTGATGTTCATGAGCATAACGTACGATAGTTTGTACTTGTTCATTTTCGATAGGTGAAAGGTAAAAATCTGCATTTCCACCAGTTTTCGTGTATGTATAACGTTTTAACGGTTCATTAACTTTAATAATATTGTCAGGTACTAAAGATTTTAAATCTTTTAAGATGTCTTCTTGTTCTAACATAAGTACATCCTTTCTTCTCTTCTATAATCTAAACTTTATTATAGCAACTTTACATATGTTTTGCTAAAAGAGTTTAAAACAATTTGTATATCATTAAAGTGTATGATACAAATTATCAAAAAATTTCTGTTTTTGGTTTTCGTAGTATCGGATTGTTGAGTTTAGATTGATAAATTTATTTTTCTGATTAGAAAACATCTGTGCTACGTGTTTTTGTGTAGACAGTACGTGATCTATAGCTAAATATTGAGTGAATAAGGGCGTATCTATTTGAATAATATGTAATCGTATTATTTGCTTAAGATTGATCATATTATCAAATTTTGCCATCATCACTTTCTTTTTATAAGGGTGGTGTAATCGATAAAAGCCTACATAATTCAATCTCTTTTCATCAAGAGATGTAATATCATGGAGATTGTTGACTCCAACTAAAACATCTAAAATCGGTTCTGTGGGATAAGAAAAATGTTTTGTTCCTCCGATATGTTGTGTAAATTTTACTGGAGAATCTAACAAGTTAAATAACAGAGCTTTAGTGTCTTCGTACAACTGATGATAATCATTGCCGTTGGAACAATTTATAAATGATTGAACAGATGCATACATGTGTAACTCCTTCAATTAAATTATTATACAAATTCTGAAATACTATAACATAATTTATTTTCAATATAAATAACTTTATGTATAATACGGGTGTTAGGAGTGCAAAAATGAAAAAATTAATAATACTTTCATTATGTTCACTATACTGTTTGATACTTTCTGGTTGTGGTCAGAATAATAACGAAGATTTAAATCGCTTCAAACAACACCTATCTAAAGTAGAGACCAAGCAAAAAAGCGTGGAAAAAGTGATGAATCAATTAGAGCTGAACCGTTTAAATGATATAAGTAAAACCGATACAACAGATAAAAATAAAAAGTCATTTGAACGACTACAGAAAAATATAAATCACCGTTTAGTGCCTGAGTTTAAAGAGTATGAAAAAGAAGCTAAACATCTTCCGGCTAAGACAAATAAAACTCGTCAATTAAAGAAAGATTATTTAAATCATGTGAGTAATCAACATCAATCTATAAATGAAATTAAATCATTTGTAGATTTATATAATCAATCAGTTGTGGAAAATGAAAAAATTCTAAATTATACACATTCATTTGAAATAAATAGAGCACTAGTAGAAAAAGATATACGTAAAACAAATAATCAAGAAAATGCACATCTATTAAAATCTAAAATTGAAAACAATAATCGTAATTTACGAAAAACTGCTCAAAAATATTTAGAAAAGGATAATTATCCTACTTCAAAAGCAATTAATGAGCATATAAAACCACTGATACAAAAACAGATTAAAGATTTAAATCAGACTAATATTACAGATTCACATTTAAACAATGCTCGTAAAAATGCGATAGAAATGTACTATAATTTACTTGATTATTATGAGACACGTGAAATAACTATTAAGATTGAAGATCAACTTTCAAAAATTAATGTTGAGAAACTACCTAAAACGGGTAAAGATTTAAGTAAGGGAAATTACAACTTTAATACAGAATTAGAAAAAGTACAGCAAAACGAATAAAACCTAAATTTAAATTTTTGGTTAACATTATATGATGAAATGTGTATAATTGTAGCCATTGAGAAGTTTAATTTAAAAAAAGGGACAAAGTTAAAAAATTTAGAGGTGAATAGAATGGCTATAAAGCTGAGTTCGATTGACCAGTTTGAACAAGTATTAGAAGAACATAACGATGTATTTGTATTAAAACATAGTGACACATGTCCAATTTCAGCTGCAGCATTTGATCAATTTAATAAGTTTTTATATGAAAGAGACATAGATGGATATTATCTAGTGGTTCAAGAAGAAAGAAAACTTTCTGATTATATTGCTGAAAAGACAAATGTGAAACATGAATCACCACAAGCTTTTTATTTTGTAGATGGAAAAGCTGTATGGAATGCTAGTCATAGTGATATTAATGTATCTACATTAGCACAAGCTGAAGAATAAGAAAGATAATATATCGATTTAAGAGTCTGGTACATTTTTTGTTACCAGCTCTTTATTATATCTACATTTTTATCATTTTAAATGACTTTTATATTTATAAAATGTAAAAAATGAAATATGCGATGAACCTATGTATAATGTGAAAGTGAAGTTATAACGTATGAATTTAAGAAAGATAGAAAGTGGCATGAGGTGAAAATAGAATGAAAATTTTAGTAGCCATGGATGAATTTAACGGTATTATTTCGAGTTATCAAGCGAATCGTTATGTGGAAGAGGCAATAGCAAGTCAAATTGATCATGCAGATATTGTACAGGTACCTTTATTTAACGGACGTCATGAATTATTAAATTCAGTATTTCTTTGGCAATCAGGTACAAAATATAAAGTGAATGTTCATGATGCTGATATGAATGAGATTGAAACGATATATGGACAAACTGAAGAAGGTACTGTAATTATTGAAAGTAATTTATTTTCAAAAGGTCATAAAGCAATTGAACAACGTACTAGTTTTGGGTTAGGAGAAGTTATTTTAGATGCATTAAACAAGAACACAGATCATATTATTATATCTTTAGGTGGTATGGATAGTTTTGATGGTGGCGTAGGGATGCTGCAAGCTTTAGGAGCTAAATTTTATGATGATGAAAATAGAGAACTTGACGCACGAGAAGGCGCACAAATGATTAAGTTCATTCGTCATATTGATATCTCTGGACTGCCTAGTACATTGGAAAATGTCAGACTACAAGTGATGACGGATTTTTCTAGTAAGTTGTATGGAAAAAATAGTGAAATTATGAAATTAAGCTATAACCATCAAATTCCACACAAAAAAGCAGTGGAAATTGATAATTTAATGTGGTACTTAAATGAGATTATGAAAAATGAATTACATATTGCTTTAGGGCCAATTGAACGTGGCGGAGCCGGTGGCGGTATTGCTGCGGTGTTGAAAGCATTATACAACACAGAAATTTTAACGAGTCATGAACTAGTAAATCAAATTACACATTTAGATGAGTTAGTATCTCAGGCAGATTTAATTATCTTTGGAGAGGGTTTAAAAGAAGAAGATCATATGCTTGAAACAACCACATTGACTATTGCGGAACTTACAGAAAAATATCACAAACCATCTATTGCAATTTGTGCGACTAATGATAAGTTTGATATATTTAATCATCATCGCGTAACAGCCATGTTTAACACATTTATTGAAATGCCGAAAACATACACAGATTTTAAAATGGGTCTTCAAATTAGACATTATACAGTTCAAGCTTTGCGATTATTAAAAACTACAGCTAATGGAATAAAATAAATAAAAGAGGCTGGGACATAATTCCTAACAAAATAGCCAGTAAATGAGTTTATTATAAATTCATTTACTGGCTTCTTTATTTACAATACTACGTATTGTTGGCTCGCTTTCTTAGGGGACAGCTTCAGCCTGTAGTCTTCAGCTTGTCCTGTTCCCTCAAGAGTCTCGCCAAAATACTTTGTATTTATATGTAATTTTACATTGAAATACTTTAAAAAAATAAGGCCCTTTCGTATAATTTAATAAATATCACTAAACTAAATTAACGAGGTGCCTTATGTATAAAGATTATAACATGACTCAACTTACTCTACCATTGGAAACTTCAGTTCTTATCCCCACAAATGATATGTCACGACATGTCAATGATATTGTAGAAACAATTCCTAAAACTGAATTCGATGAATTCAGACATCATCGTGGTGCAACCTCATACCATCCAAAAATGATGTTAAAAGTCATTCTATATGCCTACACACAATCTGTGTTTTCAGGTCGTAAGATAGAAAAATTACTTAATGATAGCATCCGGATGATGTGGCTATCACAAAATCAAAAGCCTTCTTATAAAACGATTAATCGATTTAGAGTCAATCCAAAAGTAGATGCTTTATTAGAATCATTATTTATTCAATTTCATAGTCAGTGTTTGAAACAACATCTTATAGATGATCAGGCCATTTTTATTGATGGTACGAAAGTTGAGGCGAATGCCAATCGATATACATTTGTATGGAAAAAGAGTATTCAAAACCATGAGACAAAAATGAATGAAGATTCTAAAGCACTCTATCATGAATTGATAACAAATAAAATCATACCTGAGATTAAAAAAGATCACGATAATGACTTAACAAAGGAAGAAATAGATTTGATTGGTAGTCATTTGGATAAAGAAATCGAAGATTTAAATCAACATATCGATAATGAAAAATGTACTAAAATAAGAAAACAAATACGGCTCAAAAGAACTAAAATTAAACAATACAAAAAGCAAATTAATGATTACTCTGGGCGAAAGCATAAATACGACGTCCAAAAATCTATTTTAAAGGATAGAAATAGTTATTCTAAAACAGATCATGATGCCACATTTATGAGAATGAAAGAAGATCATATGAAAAATGGACAACTCAAGCCAGGTTATAATTTACAAATAGCGACAAATTCTCAATTCGTTTTATCTTATAATGTGTATCAAAATCCGACTGATACAAGAACGATGATACCATTTTTAAATTTAATTCAAGAGACCTACGGTCATTTACCTGAATATATTGTAGCTGATGCAGGTTATGGTAGCGAACCCAATTATATGGCAATTATAGATGATTTTAATCGAATACCACTTATAACCTACGGTATGTTTATAAAAGATAAAACTAAAAAATATAAAAGCGACATCTTTAACACTCAAAATTGGGATTATGACGAAATTAACGATGAATATATTTGTCCAAACAATAAGCGATTGGGTTTTAAAAGATATGCCTATCGCCATGATAAATATGGGTTTAAGAGAGACTTCAAATTATATGAATGTGATGATTGTTCAGAATGTCCTCTGAGACACCAGTGCATGAAATACAATTCAAAAACGAATAAAAAAATAATGAAAAATTATAATTGGGAATATTTTAAAGCCCAAATTAATAAAAAGCTTTCAGAACCAAAAATAAAAACCATCTACAGTCAAAGAAAAATTGATGTGGAGCCTGTTTTTGGATTTATGAAGGCTATTTTGGGTTTCACTCGAATGTCCGTTCGAGGGATAAATAAAGCCAAAAGAGAACTAGGATTTGTGCTAATGGCACTTAATATAAGAAAAGTAACAGCTCAACGAGCTGAAAATAATCAAAAAAATTATAAAAAAGACAATTTCTATATTATTTCAATAGAAATTGTCTTTTTTCACTTATCTAGATACTTTATGTCCCGGACTCTTTTTATTTATTATTTTTCATATTGTGTTACTTCTTGAGCAATACCGATAATCACTTGTACTGCTTTTTCCATTACATCGATAGAAGCATATTCAAATGGGCCATGGAAGTTTCCACATCCTGTAAAAATATTAGGTGTAGGTAAACCTTTAAATGAAAGCTGAGAACCATCAGTACCACCGCGTATAGGCGCAGTATTTGGTTTTATCTCTAAATCTGCAAATACTTTTTTAGGAATATCAATAATATACGGATGTGGCTTAATTTGTTCAGCCATATTATAGTATTGGTCTTCGATATCTACTTTTACTGGATAACCTTCATAATGAATATTAATATCATCACGAATTTCTAAAAGTTTTTTCTTTTTAAGTTCAAAAGATTTTCTATCATGATCTCTTATAATATATTGTAAAGAAGCTTTTTCAACTGTTCCTTCTATTTTCATTAAATGATAGAATCCTTCATAACCTTCTGTACGTTCTGGTACTTCATTAGCAGGTAGTAGACTATGGAATTGATGTGCTAATCCAATAGCATTAACCATAACGTTTTTTGCAGAACCAGGATGAACGTTTACACCATGTGTAGTGATTGTTGCTTCTGCTGCATTAAAACTTTCGAATTGTAATTCTCCAAACTCACTGCCATCCATAGTATAGGCGAAATCGGCATTAAAGCGTTTCACATTAAATTTGTGAGGACCACGACCTATTTCTTCATCAGGTGTAAAAGCTATACGTATGCGACCATGTTTAATTTCTGGATGGGTCTGCAAGTATTTTACTGCTTCCATAATTTCTACAACACCTGCTTTATCATCGGCACCTAGTAAAGATGTACCATCTGTAATCATTAGAGTGTGACCTTCTAATTTTTTAAGTTCTGGAAATACATCTTGACTTAATACTCGATTTGTTTGACCTAATTTAATAGGTTGACCATCATAATCTTCTATAATCTGAGGATTAACATTTGTCGCATTAAAATCTGGTGATGTATCTACATGTGCTAAGAAACCTACCGTAGGAACTTCTTTTTCTATGTTACTTTCTAAAGTAGCAAAAAGATAACCATTATTATCCAATTCTGTTTCTAATCCAAAGTTTTGCAGTTCTTTTTGTAATAAATGTAATAAATCCCATTGTTTCTCAGTAGAAGGCGTCGATTTCGATTCGGGATTTGATTGTGTATCTATTTTCACATATCTTGATAATCTATCTATAATCTGTACTTTCATGACGAAACATCCCCTTAGACTCTATTGTTCATATTGTAAGATTTTCTGTACGTTTTTCCTTTGATTTTACCATAAAATTGCTTAATACGTGTGTAAATATAATAGAGAATTTCTGC
Source organism: Staphylococcus sp. FSL W8-1270 (assembly GCF_038007165.1). Classification (NCBI taxonomy): domain Bacteria; kingdom Bacillati; phylum Bacillota; class Bacilli; order Caryophanales; family Staphylococcaceae; genus Staphylococcus; species Staphylococcus sp. FSL W8-1270. Next base: position 1,868,153 of record NZ_JBBOWQ010000001.1, on the reverse strand, counting down.
TACTAATATTCCAAAAGCAATTGAACCAGAAATTAATGTGACCTCTAGAAATGTATTCACAGCATGAGTATAGTCATTAGATACTAAAAATCGTGTTGCTTCATATGCTGTACCACCAGGAACAAGAGGGATTATACCTGGCACAATGAAGATAATCACGGGTCTTTTATAGCGTCGACTCATCACATGACTTAATAAACCAAGAATTAAACTACCTAAAAACGCAGCGCCAACTTTTCCTAAATCCATATCTACGGTATATTGATAAATTGTCCAAGCTAAGGCGCCGACAAATCCACAAGCAAGTAAAAGTCGTTTAGGAGCGTTAAATATAATAGAAAAAAGTACTGTCGAAATAAAACTTATAACAAAATGAAATAAATAAAATAACATACATAAACAGCCTTTCTTAAAGAATTAATAAAACAATCGCTACGCCTGCACCAATAGCGAATGATGTTAGTGCAGCTTCTACACCACGAGACATTCCAGCAAGTAGCTCGCCAGCCATTAAATCTCTAATAGCGTTACAAATTAAAATTCCAGGTACTAAGGGCATAACACTAGAAATTGTTATAATATTTTGATTTGTAGCAATGCCTAGTTTAGTAAATGTAACAGCAATTGTAATAACTACTGCTGATGCTACAAATTCAGAAAAGAATTTAATTTGAATGAAACGCTGGACAAAGCTAAAAGTTAAGAACGCAGCACCGCCAGCTAAAATAGCAATCCAGCAATCAGAAACAACACCGCCAAACATGAGTAAGAAAAAGCCACATGCAATTGCCGCAGCAAAAAAATTCAATAAAAAAGAATATTGTAATGAAGCTTTACTTAGATGAATCAGTTCTGATTTAGCTTCATCAATAGTTAACTCATTTTTAGCAATCTTTCTAGAAAGACTATTTGTAAGAGCAATTTTTTCTAAATCTGTAGTACGATCTCTAATTCTTATAAGCCTTGTATTTGTTCGATCATTAAGTGAGAAAATGATAGCGGTCGATGTGACAAAGCTATATGTATCATTTAAACCATAACTGTGAGCAATTCGATTCATAGTGTCTTCAACACGGTAAGTTTCAGCTCCAGATTCTAAGAGAATACGACCAGCTATTAACACAACATCAATCACCTTATTTTCATCGATAATAGTGATTGAATTATTCATAAAAGCACCTCCACAATAATTAAAATATATAATGATTTTCGTGTATATCTATAATATTCTTCGCTTGTATTAATACTTTATTACTAAATCAGTCATTTTAAAAGTAGAATAACAAATAAATAATATAGATGTTAAATGAGTATAAAAAAGAGATGCAACAGAATTCATTTCGAATTCCACGTTCCATCTCAAATTAAATCGTAACGTCTATAATTTAATTATAGGATTAAACATTACTTGATTACGACCTTCTTTTTTAGCTACATGGACCATATCATCGGCGTCTTTAAATACTTTACGTTGAGATTTATATTCATCTTGAGATAAATAACCAACGCCAATAGATACAGATAATTTTATAACTTCCTTATTAGGTAAATGGAACGAAGATTTTTCGACTGCCATCCTAATATTTTCAGCAAGTTTCACACTTTGATCTAAAGAATAATCGAAGATAACGATAGAAAATTCTTCACCGCCATTACGGAAGATTTTAAATTGATGTGGTACATAATTTTTAAGCAATTGAGACATTTGTTTTAGTACAGCGTCTCCTGCTTTATGAGTATATGTATCATTAACATCTTTAAATCCGTCAATGTCAACGAGTAAAAGTGCGAGACTAGTATGTTCTATTTCGGCTTTTTGAGAAATCTTATTTAAATGTCTATCAAATTCTTTTACATTACCTAAACCTGTTAAATAATCGTACTTATCCTCGTTTTCGTACCGTGTAACAAGCGAAAAGAAATGCCAGATATCAACAAAGGTAATAGCAGAAGTAATCGTTAGTACGAATGAAATAGGTATAAGCATAATTAATTCAGTTAAATCATATAAAGTTGTGAAGATAGATAAAACAAAAATAATAACAATACTGATAGCATTTAAAATAATTAAAGCAATAATATCATTTTTTTTAAGAAACGGCCCAATTAAACTAACAATAATACCTATTATAATAAGAACGACGCCATAAAAAAATGAATTTCCGAATAAAAATATATCCACTAGACTTATGATAAGTGAGGCAATAAAAGTGTAACCGACGTTTGTATAGCGACCAAGGAATAGTAACGGGACGAAAGTTAGGCGAATAAGATATTGATGATGAAAAGGAATAGGGTAAGCTGTTAATAGTAATGCCACCAAAGTCATTAAAATTGTGACATAACCTTTAGAAAATATCATGATTTTATTTTCTGAATATTGTAATCGATGGAATAAATAAATTCCAGCTACCATAACGGCAATATTGTAAATAATTGCTTCAATCATATTGGGATCGACTCCTTTAAATTAACCATTAGTAATTGTAAGTGAAAACTTACTATTTGTCATTAAGTTGTTTGTTATAAAATATATATTATGAATTTCAGATAGACTTTCATGTTCAAATTTATAACAAAATGATATGATATAAAAAATACGTATCTTTACAAAAAATTTACAATTAATTTTAATTAGTTTATGATACATGATTAAAAGTGGTCTATTTAATGAATAGATTATTACGAAGAAAATAAATAGACTAATAATATATAAAATTGAAAAAGTATATATACTACTATAGTCTAATTTAAAAAATTAATAATAATTGTTTAAATAGTATAGATGAAAAAATAACAGGAATATATTGAAGGTGAACTGATGTATACTTTATTACTTATTGTTGTAACATTGGTAATCAGTTTAATAATAACACCTATTATAATAAAGGTTTCTTTTAAATTTAATTTAGTAGATCGACCTAACTATAGAAAAGTACATACAAAACCAGTATCAGTCATGGGAGGTACTGTCATACTACTTTCATTTCTTATTGGTTTATGGTTAGGTCATCCCATAGAGAGAGCAGTCAAACCTTTGGTAATTGGTTTAATTATTATGTATTTTGTAGGCATCATTGATGATATTTATGATTTGAAGCCAATTTTAAAATTAATTGGACAAATTATAGCAGCATCAGTTGTCGTTTTTTACGGGATTACCATAGATTTTATTTCTTTTCCAATTGGTCCAACCATTCATTTTGGTATTTTAAGTATACCGATTACAATTATATGGATTGTAGCAATAACAAATGCAATAAATTTAATAGATGGTTTAGATGGTTTGGCATCAGGTGTGTCAGTTATTGGTTTAACTACCATTGGTTTCATAGCTATATTACAAGAAAATGTATTTATCATTATGATTTGTAGCTTGTTGATTGGCGCATTACTTGGCTTCTTATTCTTTAATTTCCATCCCGCTACAATCTTTCTAGGCGATAGTGGAGCATTAATGATTGGATTTATTATTGGCTTTTTATCCTTACTAGGTTTTAAAAATATCACATTTATTTCTTTATTCTTCCCAATTGTTATTTTAGCGGTACCATTTATTGATACCTTATTTGCAATGATTAGAAGAGTGAGAAATGGTCAACACATTATGCAAGCAGATAAATCACATTTACATCATAAACTTCTTGCATTAGGATATACACATCGTCAAACAGTATTACTGATATACTCTATTGCGATTATGTTTAGTTTATCGAGTATTATATTGTATTTATCTCAACCATTAGGTGTATTACTAATGTTTATCTTAATCGTCATCACAATTGAACTCATCGTTGAATTTACTGGTTTAATAGATGATAGTTATCGTCCTATTCTTAATTTAATTTCTAAAAAAAATGACGATGCATCTCGCCATAAGACAAACCATAAATAATACTTTTATTCATTTATTTACAAAAGCCAGCAATCTTAAGCGTTTGCTGGCTTTTGTAATTTAATTAATTTGTTTCAATATCAAAAGGTAATTGCTTAGGTGTATCTTTTTCTAAATCATATTGACTTGCTGTATTACGGTTTAAAAATTCGATAAATGAGTCGTATTCTGTTTCTACAACATCAATCTTATAACTCACTTTATCAGTGTAAACTTTGTCTCTTAGAAAAAAAGAGGTTGAAGCAAGTTCATACTCAAATTTACCTGTTAAGTCATAATTAATGGTAACAGTAGTGGGAATAGCATTTCTTAATTCTACACGGCCGATATCGTAAATCACATCTCGTACTGCACCACTATATGCACGAATTAATCCGCCACCGCCAAGTTTAATGCCACCAAAATACCGAGTAACTACTACACAAGCATTGTGAATATCCAGTTTTTTTAATATTTCAAGCATAGGAATACCTGCTGTTCCTGTTGGTTCTCCATCATCGTTGGCTTTTTGTATATTCATTTGATTGCCAACAGTATACGCAGAACAATTATGTGTTGCTTCTTTATGAGTTTGTTTTACTTCTTCTATAAACATCTTAGCCTCTTCTTCTGAGAAAACAGGTTTGATATGAGCAATAAATCGAGATTTATTAATTGTATTTTCAATAATATGTTCTTTTTTTATAGTAATAACATGATCACTCAATTGATAAATACCTCCACGATATGATTAATATGAATTTTATTATACACGTTTGTTTTCTTTTAGATAAATAATTGATTATGAATTTCCTTTTTTATTAAAATAATTTATAATACTGTTGAGTATAATTGAGGAGGACGATTATGAAAATTGCAGTAATGACAGACTCTACTGCGAATCTGCCAAAACATATTATTGAAAAATATCAGATACCAGTTGCACCACTGAGTGTAACATTTGATGATGGAGAAACATTTACTGAACATCCAGATCTTTCAAAAGAATCTTTTTATAAAAAAATGGCCGCATCTAAAACAATTCCTACAACAAGTCAACCAGCTATTGGTGAATGGATAAAGAACTATGAGGAATTAAGAGATAAAGGTTATACAGATGTTATCGTCTTTAATTTATCAAGTGGGATTAGTGGTAGTTATCAATCAGCAACACAAGCAGGTGAAATGGTAGATGGCATTCAAGTCCACACATTTGATACAAGATTAGCTTCTATGATTGAAGGCAGCTATGTGATTTATACATTAAAATTGATTGAAGACGGAGCAACCCCTAACGAAATTATTGAGGAATTAACGTCTATTCGTAAAGATACAGGTGCATACTTATTTGTTGATGATTTAAAAAATTTACAAAAAAGTGGTCGTATTACTGGTGCCCAAGCATGGATTGGAACACTTTTACAAATGAAGCCAGTGCTTAAGTTTGAAGAAGATGGAAAAATTCATCCTTTAGAAAAAGTACGTACACGTAAGCGAGCTTATAATTCTATAGAACAACATGCACTTGATATTGCGAAAAATATTAATGATGTAACAGTGTTTGTGATTAATGGCGATAAAATAAAAGAGGGTAAAGATTTTTGTGCTAAATTAAAAGAGAAATATTCAAACATTAATATTCAATATTGTGAATATGGACCAGTCATTGCATCTCATTTAGGTTCAGGTGGAATCGGAGTTGGATATTTCCCAAGAAAAATTGTAATCGAATAAGATGAAGGTCTAATCGTTAAAAGTGAGAACATGGAGGGTTAAGGTACCCATCTCCTTTTCGATTAGACTTTTTTTATTTTAATAAGGAAGTGATGAAATATTAAATATTATGGAAGATTAGTATCTTCAGAAATAGAATTAAAAGATGAAATAATCAGTGAGAAAACGTTAGGTATCGTAAAGAGTTCAAAAGGATATCGGTGTATTCAATGTGGTAATGAAGATAGTGCTCATTTCTATCAATATTTTTCCTCTATTCTTAATAAAGAAGTAATATATTGTCGACAATGTATACATTTAGGAAGAATGGATAATATTACTGAATATAAAATCATTAAAAGTAAAAATGTTAAATCAGAGGGATTATATACATTATCTTTTAAATTATCTGAACAGCAATGTTATGCATCTGAAAAAATCTTATCTGCTATAGAAAACTGTGAAGACTTACTATTATATGCGGTAACTGGTGCAGGAAAAACAGAGATGATATATGAGGGTATTAGCTTATCACGTAAAAGAGGATTTAATGTAGCAATCATCTCTCCAAGAGTAGATGTAGTAGTAGAGATTAGCCAGCGTATTAAAGAAGTTTTTTTGAAAGAAAATATTGACGTATTGCATCAATCAAGTAAACAACAATATAACGGACATTTTGTAATTTGTACTATCCATCAACTATATCGATTTAAAAATCACTTTGAAGTTATTTTTGTCGATGAAATTGATGCATTTCCGCTGCCTATGGATCATCATCTACAAAATGCTATTAAACAAGCGGCTAAACCGCTATCTACATTGATTTATATGACTGCAACGCCACCTAGACATTTACTGCGTCAAATACCAAAACATCGCATTATACAGTTACCTGCTCGCTTTCATAGACACCCATTACCAGTTCCAAAATTTAAATATTTTAAATTAAATATGAATCGTACTCAAAGTTTTTTAAAGTATATGTTATTAAATCAGATTGAACATAAAAGATTTACGTTAGTATTTTTTAATAATATAGAAAAGATGATTAAGATATCCGAATACTATAAAAAAATATTTTCAGATTTGATATGTATTTCAAGTGAAGATGCTTTACGTTTTGAAAAAGTGAAAGCACTTCGTGAAGGAAAACATCGAATTGTTTTTACAACAACAATTTTAGAACGTGGATTTACTATGGCTCAATTAGACGTTATCGTAATTAATGCAGATACATTTGAAAAGGCTGCATTAGTACAAATTGCTGGAAGAGTTGGACGTAAACAAGAAGCTCCCACAGGAATGGTATTATTTCTTCATGAAGGTGTGAGTATATCAATGTTGATGGCTAAAAAAGATATTACAAGAATGAATAAATTAGGGATTCAAAGAGGGTGGATCGATGAATAAATGTATTCAGTGTGCTACTTCTATTCACGAAGAGTTATCTATATTTAATTTTTATAAACCACCACAACAATTTTGTGAAACATGCAAAAAACAATGGCAAGCCATTAAGCTTGATATCAATGATGAAAAAAGATGTACAAGATGCCTTAATTATAAAATAAATACAGGTGATGAATGTTTAGACTGTAAATGTCTCAATCAGCAATTTACGCTAATGTCACAACTGTATTGTGATTATAAATATGATGGAATAATGAAAGAAACGATTCATCATTACAAATTTATGAAAGATTATTATTTAGCTGAGGTTTTAGCTTCAAAGTTAACATTGCCTAAAACGTCATACGATTATATTGTCCCTATTCCATCCCCTTATAAAAGAGATGAACATCGAACGTTTAATCCAGTAACCACTGTTTTGGACAAAATGGGTATAAGCTATATAGAATTATTAGGCACACGTTCACGACCTAAGCAATCAAGACTTGGAAAAAAAGAACGATTTAAAGCTGACAATCCGTTCTATCTTAAAGAAAATATAGATATTACAAATAAAAATATTTTACTGATTGATGATATCTATACTACAGGTTTGACAGTTCATTATGCTGGAAGTGTATTATGTAATAAAAAAGTCAGAAAATTCAAAGTGTTTGCGTTTTCAAGATGACTTAAACATGATATTATAATAGTAAGAATTACCAATATTAGAGGTTAAAGGAGAGATAACTATGATTAGATTTGAAATTCATGGAGATAACCTCACTATTACAGATGCTATCCGCAACTATATTGAGGAAAAAATTGGTAAACTTGAACGTTATTTTAATAATGTGCCAAATGCAGTTGCACATGTAAAAGTTAAAACGTATCAAAATTCAGCTACTAAAATCGAGGTAACAATTCCTTTGAAAAATGTTACATTGAGAGCTGAAGAACGACACGACGATTTATACGCAGGAATTGATTTAGTTACAAGCAAATTAGAACGTCAAGTTCGTAAATACAAAACGCGTGTGAATCGTAAGAATAGAGATAATGGAGAACAAGAACCATTTATTGCTGAGCAACAAACAGTAGTGAATGAGGATGTGGAAGATACTTCAGAATCATCAAATGAGAATGAAATAGAAATTATTCGTTCTAAACAGTTTAGTTTAAAACCAATGGATTCTGAAGAAGCAGTATTACAAATGGATTTATTAGGGCATGATTTTTACATTTTTACAGATCGTGAAACAGATGGTACAAGTATTGTGTATCGACGTAAAGATGGTAAATATGGTCTGATTGAAACAACTGAATAGTTGAATGTAGACGTTCTTTGCGAAAGTTAAGTATGAGGAGCTATGACTAGAATTGAAAATACATGACATAAGCACGTGTTCAATTCAGTCAATGACTACTTCCTTGTTTAAAGGTACCTGAGACAAGTTGATGTCCCAGGTACTTTTATTATTTAGAAGAGAATAATAAATATTATATGTATCGTACAATGTGAAGAATAAGTATGAAGCTACTATCGACTAGCTACTTTTACACTTATTCATGGACGGTATAATCATGCTATGCTAATGTAATGAGGTAATTAAAAATTAAAGGGATAGTAAGTTTTTTAAAATAGAAAGAAAGTATAAATATAAAAGTAATTATTGTACACAATTAAGCATATCATTTATATGAGTATTTAAGTATAAATTTGAACTTATAAATGATATTATAAATTGTTGTAGGCCAAACAGTTTTTTTAGCTAAAGGAGCGAACATAATGGGATTTTTATCAAAAATTGTTGACGGCAATAAGAAAGAAGTGAAACGTTTAAGTAAAAAAGCTGATGAAGTACTTGCTTTAGAGGAAAAAATAGCGATTTTAACTGACGAAGAAATCAGAAATAAAACGAAACAATTTCAAGAAGAAGCACAAGCAATTGAAGATGTAAAAAAACAAAATGACTATTTAGATAAAATTTTGCCGCAAGCATTTGCATTAGTACGTGAAGGTGCAAAACGTGTATTTAACATGTCACCTTATAAAGTTCAGGTTATGGGTGGTATTGCTATTCATAAAGGTGATATTGCAGAAATGAGAACTGGTGAAGGTAAAACATTAACTGCGACAATGCCAACGTATTTAAATGCTTTAGCAGGTCGAGGTGTTCATGTTATTACAGTCAATGAATACTTATCTAGTGTTCAAAGTGAAGAAATGGCTGAATTATATGAGTTTTTAGGTTTAACAGTTGGTTTAAATCTAAATAGTAAATCTACAGAAGAAAAACGAGAAGCATACGCAAAAGACATTACTTATAGTACAAATAATGAATTAGGCTTCGATTACTTAAGAGATAATATGGTGAATTATGCGGAAGAACGTGTAATGAGACCATTACATTTTGCGATTATTGATGAGGTTGACTCTATTTTAATAGATGAAGCAAGAACACCGTTAATTATTTCAGGTGAAGCTGAAAAGTCAACGTCTCTTTATACTCAAGCGAATGTTTTTGCTAAGATGTTAAAAGCAGATGAAGATTATAAATATGATGAAAAAACAAAAGCTGTTCATTTAACAGAACAAGGTGCAGATAAAGCAGAACGAATGTTTAAAATCGATAATTTATATGATGTTCAAAATGTAGATATTATTAGTCATATTAATACTGCTTTAAGAGCACATGTTACTTTACAACGCGATGTCGATTATATGGTCGTAGATGGAGAAGTATTAATTGTAGATCAATTCACTGGTCGTACAATGCCGGGACGTCGTTTTTCTGAAGGATTGCATCAAGCTATTGAAGCTAAAGAAGGCGTGAAAATTCAAAATGAATCTAAAACAATGGCTTCAATTACTTTCCAAAACTACTTCCGTATGTATAATAAATTAGCTGGAATGACTGGTACTGCTAAAACTGAAGAAGAAGAGTTCCGTAATATCTATAATATGACAGTAACTCAAATTCCAACGAACAAACCTGTTCAACGTCAAGATAAGTCTGATTTAATTTATATTAGTCAAAAAGGAAAATTTGATGCAGTTGTAGACGATGTAGTTGAAAAACATAAACAAGGACAACCAGTTTTATTAGGTACTGTTGCAGTAGAAACAAGTGAATACATTTCAAATTTATTGAAAAAACGCGGTATACGTCATGATGTATTAAATGCGAAGAATCATGAAAGAGAAGCTGAAATTGTAGCAAATGCAGGACAAAAAGGTGCAGTTACTATTGCTACTAATATGGCTGGACGTGGAACAGACATTAAATTAGGTGAAGGCGTAGAAGAAATAGGTGGCCTTGCCGTAATAGGTACTGAACGACATGAATCTCGTCGTATTGATGATCAATTACGTGGTCGTTCAGGTCGTCAAGGAGATAAAGGGGATAGTCGTTTCTACTTATCATTACAAGATGAATTAATGGTTCGTTTTGGTTCTGAAAGACTTCAAAAAATGATGAATCGTTTAGGTATGGATGATTCAACGCCAATAGAATCTAAAATGGTTTCACGTGCAGTTGAGTCAGCTCAAAAACGTGTTGAAGGAAATAACTTTGATGCACGTAAACGAATTCTCGAATATGATGAAGTATTACGTAAACAACGTGAAATTATTTATAATGAACGTAATAGCATTATAGATTCAGAAGATAGTTCAGAAATTGTTATGGCGATGATGCGTACTACTTTACAGAGAGCTATTAACTACTATATTAACGATGAAGATGATAATCCTGATTATGGACCATTTATAGATTATGTTAATGATGTGTTTATTCAAGAAGGAGAATTAACTGAAGAAGAAATTAAAGGTAAAGATTCTGAAGATATTTTTGAAGTGGTATGGGCTAAAATTGAAAAAGGTTATGAAATCCAAAAAGAAAAAATTGGAGATCAAATGCCTGAATTTGAACGTATGATTTTATTACGTTCTATTGATACTCATTGGACTGACCATATTGATACAATGGATCAGTTACGCCAAGGTATACACTTACGTTCATATGCACAACAAAATCCACTTCGTGATTACCAAAATGAAGGACACGAGTTATTTGACTTAATGATGCAAGCTATTGAAGAAGATACGTCTAAATATATATTAAAATCTGTTATTCAAGTAGACGAACAAGTTGAACGTGAAAAAACAACAGATTTTGGTAAGGCACAACACGTATCTGCTGAAGATGGCAAAGAAAAAGCAAAAAAACAGCCTATTGTAAAAGGTGAAAAAATTGGACGTAATGATCCTTGTCCTTGTGGTAGTGGTAAAAAATATAAAAATTGCCATGGTAAAGAAGATTAATATCAAGTAATTATAATTAGGCGAGATCGAGACGTATATTGCTTATCATTTAAAAGCTTTTGTCACGATCTCGTATTTTATTTAAAGAATTTATAAATAAAGGAGACATATATAGTGGAATTATCAGAAATCAAACGTAATATTGATGAATATAATAATGATTTAGAACAAATTAGGGGGTCTCTTTGACTTAGAAAATAAAGAAACAAATATTCAAGAATATGAAGAAATGATGACAGAACCGGACTTTTGGGATAACCAAAATAAAGCTCAAGATGTTATTGATAAAAATAATGCATTAAAATCGATAGTTAATGGTTACTATGAACTCAACCATAAATTAGAAGATATGGATGCAACATGGGAATTACTTCAAGAGGAATATGATGATGAAATCAAAGAAGATTTAGAACAAGATATTGTAACATTCAGAGAACAAATCGATCAGTTTGAATTACAATTATTATTAGATGGCCCACATGATGCAAATAATGCTATTTTAGAGTTGCATCCTGGTGCTGGAGGGACCGAATCTCAAGACTGGGCTAGCATGTTATTAAGAATGTACCAAAGATATGGTGAACAACAAGGTTTTAAAGTAGAAACCATCGATTATTTACCAGGTGATGAAGCGGGAGTAAAAAGCGTCACATTATTGATTAAAGGTCATAATGCCTACGGTTACTTAAAAGCAGAAAAAGGAGTACATCGACTTGTAAGAATTTCACCTTTTGATTCATCTGGAAGACGCCATACGTCATTTGCTTCTTGTGATGTTATACCAGAATTTGATAATGATGAAATAGAAATAGAAATTAATCCTGATGACATTACAGTAGATACATTTAGAGCATCAGGTGCAGGTGGACAACATATCAATAAAACAGAGTCTGCAATCCGTATTACTCACCATCCAACTGGAATTGTAGTGAACAACCAAAATGAACGTTCTCAAATCAAGAACCGTGAAGCTGCAATGAAAATGTTGAAATCTAAATTATATCAATTGAAGTTAGAAGAGCAAGAACGTGAAATGGCAGAAATTCGTGGTGAACAAAAAGAAATAGGATGGGGTAGTCAAATTCGTTCGTATGTATTCCATCCATATTCTATGGTAAAAGATCATCGTACAAATGAAGAAACTGCTAAGGTAGATGCAGTAATGGATGGAGATATTGCGCCATTTATAGAAGCTTATTTACGACAAACGATGTCACAAAATGATTGATTGAGTTGTTTATTAATAAAAAATAAAATTTTAAAATCTAAATAAATCTAACTTTAAAATGTAATTCGTGACTTGTAATATTACTAATTTAATCAATTTAAACTAATTTAGGAGTGTTATTTAACCTTTATATTACAAGGTTTTAACATTCCTCTTTTTTAATGTTGTTTATGCTAAAGTATTAATGAACAAGAATACACTACAGCAAAGGAATGACAACATGTTAAAAAAATCAATAACTGTAACATTTGCTTCAATTGCAGCAATTACAGGTTTAAATACGTTAGCACATGCACAACAAACACACATTGTTAAAGAAAAAACAAATGTAGAAGCAGTGGCACAACAATTTTCTACAACTGCAGATGAGATAAAAAAATTAAATCATATAGGTAATGATGAAGTTGAAAAAGATGTTTCAATAGTTGTACCTGATAAAGATATTGTTGAAGTTAAATCTGGTGATACATTAAACAAAATTGCGAAAGCTCATCATTTAACATTAGATGAATTATATGCATTTAATCCAGGAGTAAAACCGTTAATTCATCCTGGTGATTTAATCGCAGTAAGTGACAAAGGTTCAGCAACATTAGAAAGTCACTTGATAAGTGATAGTAGTGTATATGCTACGCCTTATTCAAGTGAAACTGCACCATTAAGTTATAATAGCGCTGAAACTACGCCGTATGTAGCGTCTCCATCATATGTTACTAGTAGTAATGACAATACAGAAACAGTCAGTGCACCAGTATATTATAATAATAGCGCTTTAAATAACCAAGGTAATCATTATTATTTTGGTAACTGTACATATTATGCATTTGATCGTAGACAACAATTAGGACGTTCAGTAGGGAGCTATTGGGGAAATGCAAATAATTGGGCAAGCTCAGCTAGAAATGCTGGTTTAGTGGTCGATCATCGTCCTGAAGTAGGAGCGGTTTTCCAAACATCAGCGGGTTACTATGGTCACGTAGGTATCGTAGAACGTGTGAATAATGATGGTTCGTTTTACGTTTCAGAAATGAATTGGAATGGTCATTTCAATGATGTTACAAATAGAACAATTTATAATTCGTCTATTTATAATTTTATACATTAAATTTTTCAAAGGATTTATAATGTTAAAACATCAACAAAGCTTATGTTTTGTTGATGTTTTTTAGTTATTAATAATGCAATGTATTATTTAAAAGAAGAAATAAAAGTTACGAAATTATCACAATTAAAAATTTTTACTAAACGATTGATTGATATAATAAATACAAGTATAATTTCTATTTAATAATATAAGGAGGTATAACCGCATTATGGGGGTTCATCAATACTTTAAACGTTTATCTGATCTTGAAAAATTAATAAGATTGCCAGGAAAATTCAAATATTTTGAGCATAATGTTGCAGCACATTCATTTAAAGTTACTAAAATAGCTCAATACTTAGCAACAGTTGAAGAATATCATGGTAATTCAATTGATTGGAAAAGCTTGTATGAAAAAGCCCTTAACCATGATTTTGCAGAAGTATTTACAGGGGATATTAAGACACCAGTTAAATATGCAAGCAGAGAATTAAAAATGTTATTTTCCCAAGTCGAAGAAGAAATGGTAGATACGTTCATTAATGAAGAAATTCCGAAGCCATACCAAGATATTTATCGTAAAAGACTTCAAGAGGGAAAAGATGATTCTTTAGAAGGCCAAATTTTATCAGTAGCTGATAAAATTGATTTATTATATGAAACGTTTGGTGAAATTCAAAAACGTAATCCGGAAGATCTGTTTTTTGAAATTTATGAACATAGCCTAGAAACAATAATGCAGTTTGATCATTTAAGTTCAGTACAAGATTTTATCGATCACGTTATACCGGAAATGCTTACGGAAAACTTTATTCCTCGTGCTGAACTACGTGAAACAACAATGTCAATCTTAGAACGACGAAGACGAAATGAGTGAATATAATGATATGGTATACTTTAGCTGCCTTCTTTCCATGTATCTTAGTTATTTTATTCAGTGTAATTACCAGAAGCAAATGGGTAGGCGTCATTGTAACATTGATATTAATTGCCGCTTCAGTGTATAAAGGATTTTTTCATAATGAATGGATTATATTTTTAGATGTAGTATCTATCCTAGCTGGTTATGTGATTATTGATAATTTAGAATTTCACAAACATCAAGACTAAGCTAAAAAAATTGCAGTACGATACCATTTGTTTTATATTATTAATACATATCTAATAAAAATACGTCAACATATTAAGATGAGGCATAAATATAGAAGTGAATTTATATTTGTGTCTCATCTTTTATATATGTATAAAAAGTGATGGCAAACGTAAGCGAACAAACGTTTGTTTTTTTATTCGCTTTTTTGTTAAGATAAGTATAAATAATTTTATTTTTACTGAAATAAACATTTAATAAAATAAACTGAGGAGGCGCTTGAAAGAATGGTAGAACATCATCCTTTTAAATTAAATTCTGAATTTGAACCACAAGGGGACCAGCCTCAAGCCATAAAAAAAATTGTTGAAGGTGTTAAAGCTGGTAAACGTCATCAAACATTACTTGGTGCAACGGGTACTGGTAAAACATTTACCATGAGTAATGTAATTAAAGAAGTTGGAAAACCTACATTAATTATAGCGCATAATAAAACGTTAGCAGGTCAATTGTATAGTGAATTTAAAGAGTTTTTTCCTGAAAATAGGGTAGAATATTTCGTAAGTTACTACGATTATTATCAACCTGAAGCATATGTGCCATCAACGGATACATTTATCGAAAAAGACGCCTCAATTAACGATGAAATCGATCAGTTACGACATTCAGCTACAAGTGCTTTATTCGAACGTGATGATGTGATTATTATTGCAAGTGTAAGTTGTATTTATGGTTTAGGTAATCCAGAAGAATACAAAGATTTAGTTGTTAGCGTTCGAGTAGGGATGGAAATGGATAGAAGTGAGCTTCTTCGAAAATTAGTCGATGTTCAATATTCAAGAAACGACATCGATTTTCAACGTGGTACATTTAGAGTAAGAGGAGATGTTGTAGAAATCTTTCCTGCTTCAAGGGAAGAAATGTGTATCCGAGTAGAATTTTTTGGCGATGAAGTTGATAGAATCAGAGAAGTAAATTATCTAACTGGTGAAGTGATACGTGAAAGAGAACATTTTGCTATATTCCCGGCTTCCCATTTCGTTACTAGAGAAGAAAAAATGAAAGTCGCTATTGAACGTATTGAAAAAGAACTTGAAGAGCGATTAAAAGAATTGAAAGCTGAAAATAAATTATTAGAAGCACAACGTCTAGAACAACGTACAAATTATGACTTAGAAATGATGAGAGAGATGGGCTTTTGTTCAGGAATAGAGAATTATTCTGTTCATTTAACATTAAGACCACTTGGTTCCACACCTTATACGTTACTTGATTATTTTGGTGATGATTGGCTTGTAATGATAGATGAGTCGCACGTGACGTTACCACAAATTAGAGGTATGTTCAATGGAGACCAAGCACGTAAAAAAGTACTCGTAGATCATGGTTTCCGTTTACCAAGTGCTATGGATAACCGTCCACTTAAATTTGAAGAATTTGAACAAAAAAGTAAACAGCTCGTTTATGTTTCTGCAACACCTGGTCCATATGAAATTGAACATACTGATAAAATGGTAGAACAAATTATTCGACCAACTGGTTTATTAGATCCTAAAATTGATGTTCGACCTACGAAGAATCAAATTGATGATTTACTCAGTGAAATTCAAGAAAGAATTGATAGGAATGAACGTGTGCTTGTTACAACCTTAACTAAAAAAATGAGTGAAGATTTGACAACATATATGAAAGAGGCAGGAATTAAAGTGAATTATCTTCATTCTGAAATCAAAACACTTGAACGTATAGAAATCATACGTGATTTAAGAATGGGCACGTATGATGCTGTAGTAGGTATCAATTTGCTTAGAGAGGGTATTGATATACCTGAAGTGTCGTTAGTAGTTATTTTAGATGCAGATAAAGAAGGATTTTTACGTTCAAATCGTTCACTTATTCAAACTATCGGACGTGCTGCACGTAACGATAAAGGAGAAGTTATCATGTATGCCGATAAGATAACAGACTCTATGCAGTACGCAATTGATGAAACACAGCGTCGTCGAGAAATACAAATGGCACATAACGAAAAATATGGTATTACTCCTAAAACAATCAATAAAAAAATACATGACGTCATTAGTGCTACAGTGGATAATGATGACACAAATGAAAAACAACAAACTGAAGTACCTAAGAAAATGACAAAGAAAGAGCGTCAGAAAACAATTGAAAATATTGAAAAAGAAATGAAAAAAGCAGCTAAAGATTTAGACTTTGAAAGAGCAACAGAATTGAGAGATATGTTATTTGAACTAAAAGCAGAAGGGTGATTATTAAATGAAAGGTCCAAGTATCATAGTTAAAGGTGCAAGAGCACATAACTTAAAAGATATCGATATTGAGTTACCAAAGAACAAACTTATAGTGATGACTGGTCTCTCTGGGTCGGGAAAATCATCACTTGCATTTGACACAATATATGCTGAAGGACAACGTCGCTATGTAGAATCGTTAAGTGCCTACGCACGACAATTTTTAGGACAAATGGATAAGCCGGATGTTGATACCATTGAAGGACTATCACCTGCAATTTCAATTGACCAAAAAACGACAAGTAAAAACCCACGTTCTACAGTAGCTACTGTGACTGAAATATATGATTACATTCGATTATTATATGCACGTGTGGGGAAAGCATTTTGTCCATATCATGGAATCGAAATCGAATCGCAAACCGTGCAGCAAATGGTAGATCGTATATTAGAATTAGAAGAGAGAACTAAAATTCAAATTTTAGCTCCTTTAGTTTCACATAGAAAAGGAAGCCATGAAAAATTAATTGAAGATATTGGTAAAAAGGGATATGTCAGATTACGTGTCGATGGTGAAGTAGTCGATGTAAACGACGTTCCTGCACTAGATAAAAATAAAAATCATACTATTGAAGTAGTTGTAGATCGTTTAGTTGTAAAATCAGGAATAGAAACAAGATTAGCAGATTCAATAGAAACAAGTTTAGAGTTAGGTGAAGGAAACCTTATTGTTGATGTCATTGGTGGAGAAGATCTCAAATTCTCTGAAAATCATGCTTGTCCAATTTGTGGATTTTCTATAGGTGAATTAGAGCCTAGAATGTTTAGTTTTAATAGTCCATTCGGTGCTTGTCCAACATGTGATGGATTAGGTCAAAGACTTACAGTGGATCTAGATTTGGTTGTTCCTGATACTAATAAAACTTTAAATGAAGGTGCGATTGAACCTTGGGAGCCTACAAGTTCCGACTTTTATCCAACATTATTAAAACGAGTATGTGAAGTTTATAAAATTAATATGGATAAGCCATATAAAAAATTGACTGATAGACAAAAAGGTATTCTTATGAATGGGTCAGGCGATAAAGAAATTGAGTTTTCATTTCATAGTCGAAATGGAAACACACGCCGTAGAAAAATGAAATTTGAAGGCGTAGTCGCTAATATAGATCGACGTTATCACGAATCACCATCAGAATATACACGTGAAATGATGAGTAGATATATGACTGAACTTCCGTGTGAAACATGTCACGGTAAACGTTTAAGTAAAGAAGCACTTTCAGTATATGTTGGTGGATACAATATTGGAGAAGTTGTAGAATATTCAATTAAAAATGCACTCAAATTTTATGAGAATATAGAGTTATCAGAGCAAGACAAAGCGATTGCTAAACAAATTTTAATTGAGATTATTTCAAGATTGACATTTTTAAATAATGTAGGCCTTGATTATTTAACACTGAATCGTTCTTCAGGAACATTATCAGGTGGAGAAGCACAACGTATTCGTCTTGCTACTCAAATTGGATCACGATTGACAGGCGTGCTTTATGTATTAGACGAACCTTCTATCGGGTTACATCAACGCGATAATGATCGTTTAATCAATACATTAAAAGAGATGAGAGATTTAGGTAACACACTAATTGTCGTTGAACATGATGATGATACGATGAGAGCAGCAGATTACCTTGTTGATGTCGGACCTGGTGCAGGTAACCATGGCGGCGAAATTGTCTCAAGTGGGACTCCTAAAAAGGTAATGAAAGACAAGAAATCCTTAACAGGTCAATACTTGAGCGGTAAAAAACGTATTGACGTACCGGAACATCGTAGAGAAATCACGAATCGTAAAATATCAATAAAAGGTGCAAAAAGTAATAATTTAAAAGATGTTGATGTAGATATTCCATTGTCTGTAATGACGGTTGTAACTGGTGTTTCTGGATCAGGTAAAAGTTCATTAGTTAATGAAGTGTTATATAAATCATTAGCTCAAACAATTAATAATTCTAAAGTTAAACCTGGAGAGCATGAGGAAATTAAAGGTATTGATCAATTAGATAAGATTATAGATATTGATCAATCACCTATAGGAAGAACACCACGTTCTAACCCGGCGACATATACAGGTGTATTTGATGACATTAGAGATGTTTTTGCTCAAACGAATGAAGCTAAAATTAGAGGATATCAAAAAGGACGCTTTAGTTTTAATGTTAAAGGCGGTCGTTGTGAAGCTTGTAAAGGCGATGGCATCATTAAAATAGAAATGCACTTCTTACCAGATGTATATGTTCCATGCGAAGTGTGTGATGGCAAACGATACAATAGAGAAACTTTAGAAGTCACATATAAAGGGAAAAATATTGCAGATGTATTAGCAATGACAGTAGAAGAAGCGACTTATTTCTTTGAAAATATTCCTAAAATTCATAGAAAATTACAAACACTTGTAGATGTAGGATTAGGCTATATTACTTTAGGACAACAAGCAACCACACTTTCTGGTGGGGAAGCACAACGTGTGAAACTGGCTTCAGAATTACACAAACGTTCTACAGGACGCTCAATTTATATCTTAGATGAACCTACTACAGGTCTTCATGTTGACGATATCAGTCGATTATTAAAAGTATTAAATCGCCTTGTGGAAAATGGAGATACAGTGGTTATTATTGAACATAATTTAGATGTTATTAAAACAGCAGATTATATTATAGATTTAGGACCAGAAGGCGGCGAAGGTGGCGGTACTATCGTTGCAACTGGAACGCCAGAAGACATTGCAAGTGTGGAAGCTTCTTATACTGGTAAGTATTTAAAAACAGTGTTAGAACGTGATAAAGTGCGAGATGAATAAAATAGCATTTAATGTGCGATAGTGTTTTTTTAGAGTACAAATGAAGTAGAATATCATTTTACTGATTTTGAAAAAAGGAGTAGAAAAATCATTTTCTACTCCTTTTTTATATAACATATTGTTATATTTTTGATATGATAAGAGATGAATTAATTCAAGGGAATTTTGAGGTGAACTCATGTTAACGACAGATAGATTGGTTAAAGTATTAAAACTGAAGCTATTTACTGGAGAAAAAGGATTAAATAAAACGATTAAAAACATTGATATTTCTAGACCTGGTTTAGAAATGGCAGGTTATTTTTCTCATTATGCAGCAAATCGTATTCAATTATTAGGTACCACTGAATTATCATTTTACAATTTATTACCAGATGAAGAAAGACGGGGACGAATGAGAAAATTATGTCGTCCTGAAACGCCAGCAATTATTGTGACAAGAGGATTAGAGCCACCTCAGGAACTGATTGAAGCGGCTCAAGAAATGGATACACCTTTGATTGTTTCTAAAGATGCTACAACAAGTTTAATGAGTCGATTAACGACATTTTTAGAACATGAGTTAGCTAAAACGACCTCTCTACACGGTGTTTTAGTAGACGTATATGGTGTAGGAGTATTAATTACAGGAGACTCTGGCATCGGGAAAAGTGAAACAGCATTAGAATTAGTAAAGCGAGGTCATCGTTTAGTAGCAGACGATAATGTTGAAATTCGTGAAATTACGAAAGACGAATTGGTTGGTACACCACCTAAGTTAATTGAACATTTATTAGAAATACGTGGACTAGGAATTATCAATGTCATGACTTTATTTGGAGCGGGGTCAATTCTAACCCAAAAACAAATACGGTTAAATATAAATCTTGAAAATTGGGATAAGAATAAATTATATGATCGCGTTGGATTAAATGAAGAAACATTAAAGATTTTAGATACGGAAATAACTAAAAAAACAATCCCTGTAAGACCAGGAAGAAACGTTGCTGTTATTATAGAAGTAGCTGCAATGAATTATCGTTTAAATATCATGGGTATTAATACAGCTGAAGAATTTAATCAACGTTTGAATGAAGAAATTATCAAGAATGGGAATCAGAATGAAGGGAAATAGTATATGCTTTTTAATTTGAATTATATCAATCCTACTGCTATCGATATAGGTCCTTTATCGATAAAATGGTATGGAATTATTATTGCAGTAGGAATATTAATAGGATATTTTATTGCTCAAGAAAGCTTGAAATCTATAGGATTACATAAAGATACATTAGTAGATATTATCTTTTATTGTGCAATTTTCGGATTTCTAGTTGCAAGAATTTATTTTGTTATATTTCAATGGCCTTATTATATGGAAAATCCATCAGAAATACCTAAAATTTGGCATGGCGGGATAGCTATTCACGGTGGATTAATAGGTGGCTTTATTACTGGAATTATTCTATGTAAATTGAAAAATCTTAATCCTTTTCAAATTGGAGACATTGTTGCACCAAGTATTATATTAGCTCAAGGTATAGGGCGATGGGGCAATTTTATGAATCATGAAGCTCATGGCGGACCAGTATCAAGAACATTTCTAGAAAGCATGCATATTCCAGAATTTATTATTCGAAATATGTATATTGAAGGTGTATACTATCATCCTACTTTTTTATATGAATCTATTTGGGATATACTTGGATTTATTATATTAATTACCCTTAGAAAGCATCTACGCGTTGGAGAAACATTTTCATTATATCTCATTTGGTATTCAATAGGACGCTTCTTCGTTGAAGGATTACGAACAGACAGTTTAATGTTAACAAGTCATATTCGCGTAGCTCAACTTGTTTCAGTTATTTTAATGATTATGGGTATTATTTTAATTATCTATCGTCGAATCAAACATCAACCAGTTATTTATAAAAATGCTGGACCATTAACTTGGAATTCAAGAGTGAAGGTAAAATAATGAGACGATTAACTATTATTAATACACAGTCGATGAATCCCTTATGGCGCATTTACCAATTTGTTCGTTTTTCTAAAGTGTTAAAAAATACAGTAATAATAGAAATAAGTCGCTTTATTCCTTTTTTAAATGTAAAACGTTATATTTATATTCATTTCTTGAAGATGTCAATTGGGGAACGAACTGCATTTGCCTATAAGGTAATGCCTGATATTTTTCATCCCCAGTTAATATCTATTGGCAGTAATACTGTTATTGGTTATAATACAACAATATTAACGCATGAAATTTTAGTAAATGAGTATCGTTATGGACGAGTGGACATTGGTTCTCATACTTTAATTGGAGCAAATGTGACCATTTTACCTGGGGTGAAAATCGGTCATAACGTTATAATTAAAGCAGGTACTATCGTCTCTAAAGATGTTCCCGATGATACTATTGCTTTTGGAAACCCCATGCAAATTCATAATAAATAAGAAAGTGGTGACAAAGCATGGCACGAAAGGAACAAAAAATTATTCCAATGACTTTTGATGAGAATTTTTATCGAAAGATGGCAGATCAAAAATATAAACAGAGAGATTATAGAAAAGCAGCTGAATATTATAGAAATGTGCTAGATTTGTCACCTGAAGATTTTGATATAAGACTTAAGTATGCCGATTGTTTAAATGAATTGAATTTGAATAAAAAAGCAGAAAAAATGTTTTATGAAAGCATTATAAATGATCATAATGTAGCAGAAAGTTATTATCAATTGAGTCAACTGAATATTAAACTTAACGAGCCAAACAAGGCCTTCTTGTTTGGTATTAATTATGTAATTTTATCAAATGATGATTCTTTTAGAGAAGAATTAGAAAAAATGTTCGAAGTTTCTTATATTGAAGAAAATAAAATTGAAATGGAAGCACAATTATTTGCAGTTCAATTATTATTTCAATATTTATTCGCTCAAGGACGTTTACAAGAAGCACGAACGTATATTTTAAAACAAAACGATGATATTCAGTCGCATCGCGTTATTAGAAATTTACTAGCAATGTGTTATCTTTATTTGAGTGAATATGAGATTGCTAGAGAATTATTCGAAACATTGCTTGCTGAAGATAACTCGGATGTACATGCACTATGTCATTATACATTGCTATTATATAATACTAATGAAACAGAGAAGTATCACAAATATATAAAAATATTAAATAAAGTGATGCCGATGAACGAAGATGAAAGTTTTAAGTTAGGTATTGTACTAAGTTATCTCAAACAGTACAAAGCGTCTCAACAACTTTTATTACCTTTATATAAAAAGGGTAAGTTTGTTTCAATTCAAATGTTTAATGCTTTAAGCTATAACTATTATTACTTAGGAAATAAAAAACAAAGTAAATTATTTTGGGATAAATTATTGCAAATTTCTGAAGTAGATGTTGGATATGCCCCATGGGTATTAGAAGAAAGTAAATATACATTTGAACAAAAAATATTACCTTTATTATTAGATGATGACAGTCATTATCGATTATATGGCGTATTTTTATTAAATCAGTTAAACGGAAAAGAAATACTAATGACTGAAGACATTTGGTCAGTATTGGAAAACATGAATGACTATGAAAAGTTATATTTAACCTACTTAGTTCAAGGATTACATTTAAATAAGCTTGATTTTATTCATAAAGGATTAAAGAAAATGTATGACGTTGAAGAACTATCGTTTGATACAGAATTATTTGTCAGTTGGATTGATAAAGGAGAAGCTTTAATCGTTGAAGGCGTTAATTTTAAAGAGTTAAATAGATATATTGCGGCACATGTTTATTTATATTACCGTTATCATAAAAAGCGTATAACTAAAAAGAAAATTATTGAAATTTTTAATACTACAAGATATAAATTAGATAACGCAATTGATAAATTATTGAGCATATAAATTTATGAAAAGCAAATAATACTATATAATGCGCGTATTAATATAAACATAGGAGGTATAAAAATGAACGAAGTAGATTTTGATGTTGCGATAATTGGGGCTGGACCAGCTGGAATGACTGCTGCAGTTTATGCATCACGTGCAAATCTAAATACAGTGATGATTGAACGTGGTATGCCTGGAGGACAAATGGCAAATACGGAAGAAGTTGAAAATTTTCCAGGGTTTGAAATGATTACAGGTCCAGATTTATCAACAAAAATGTTTGAACATGCGAAAAAATTTGGTGCTTCTTATCAATATGGAGATATCAAATCAATTGAAGATAATGGCGATCACAAAGTGATTAATCTAGGAAATAAAACTATAACAGCTAGAGCAGTGATTATTTCAACAGGTGCAGAATATAAAAAAATTGGTGTCCCTGGTGAACAAGAATTAGGTGGCCGTGGCGTAAGTTATTGTGCAGTATGTGATGGTGCATTCTTTAAAAACAAAAATATATTTGTTATTGGTGGAGGCGATTCAGCGGTAGAAGAGGGCGCATTCCTTACTAAATTCGCTGATAAAGTAACAATTGTTCACCGAAGAGACGAATTAAGAGCCCAAAAAATTCTACAAGATCGTGCATTTAAAAATGAAAAAATTGATTTTATTTGGAGTCACACTTTGAAATCAATTAATGAAAAAGATGGAAAAGTTGGATCTGTAACGTTAGTTTCAACAAAAGATGCGTCTGAACAAACGTTAGATGCAGACGGTGTATTTATTTATATTGGGATGAAACCTTTAACAGCACCATTTAATAACTTAGGTATTACAAATGATATGGGTTATATTATTACAAAAGATGATATGACTACTTCTGTACCAGGGATTTTTGCAGCTGGAGACGTGAGAGATAAAGGATTACGTCAAATCGTAACTGCTACAGGTGATGGTAGTATTGCTGCACAAAGTGCAATTGATTATATCGAAGAATTAAAAGATAAAGAAGAAGCTTAAGGGATTAATTAAAGCTAGAATAATCACTTCTGATAGAAGTATTATTACTAGCTTTTTTCTTAGCAGTAAAGTCGATACAAATTGTTAGCAAGGTAAAAATATATGCTATGATGTTATATAAATACATGTATGCTTAAATGGATGGTGCTTAGAATGGTTAATCAAATAAATGATGAAATGAGCAAAAGTGAACTATTAGTTGTTACAGGATTGTCTGGCGCTGGTAAATCATTAGTTATTCAATGTTTAGAAGATATTGGCTTTTTCTGTGTAGATAATTTACCACCTATATTACTACCTAAACTTGTGGAGTTAATGGAGCAAGGTAACCCTTCACTTCAAAAAGTAGCAATTGCAATTGATTTAAGAGGAAAAGAGTTATTTAAATCACTTATAGATGAAATTGATGTAATTAAAACGAGAAATGATGTTATTGTAGATGTTATGTTTTTAGAAGCTACAACTGAAAAATTAATTTCTAGATATAAAGAATCACGTAGAGCGCACCCTTTAAATCAAAATGGTCAAATGTCTTTAATTGATTCAATTCTAGAAGAACAACAATTACTTTCAAATATTAGATCAATAGCGAATTATATTATTGATACTACAGAGTTAAAGCCTAAAGAATTAAAAGAAAGAATCAAACGTCATTTCGCCGATGAAAAAATGAATTCATTTAGTATTAATGTAACTAGTTTTGGATTTAAACATGGTATTCAGAAAGATGCTGATTTAGTATTCGATGTACGCTTTTTGCCTAATCCATATTATGTTGAAGACTTGAGACCGATGACTGGAGAAGATGAAGCAGTTTATAATTATGTGATGAAATGGAAAGAAACTGAAACTTTCTTTGAAAAACTAATGGATTTACTTATTTTTATGATTCCAGGCTATAAAAAAGAGGGTAAATCACAACTGGTTATAGCAATAGGTTGTACTGGTGGACAACATCGCTCTGTAGCCTTAGCTAAACGTATCGGAGAAGAGTTAAATGATATATTTGATTATAATGTGTATGTTCATCATAGAGATGCACATATTGAAAGTGGCGTGAAGAAATGAAACAGTTGAAAGTAGTACTAATCGGAGGAGGCACAGGACTCTCAGTACTAGCTAGAGGGTTACGAGAATATCCAATAGATATTACTGCTATTGTTACAGTTGCAGATGATGGTGGTAGTACAGGTAAAATTAGAGATGAAATGTCTATTCCTGCTCCAGGAGATATTAGAAATGTCATTGCAGCGCTAAGTGATGCAGAACCAATTCTAGAAGAATTATTTCAGTATCGTTTTGAAGAACATCAAATTGAAGGTCACTCATTAGGTAATTTATTACTTGCAGCACTTACAAATATAAAAAATGACTTTGGTCATGCAGTGAAAGAATTAAGTAAAATTTTAAACATTAAAGGAAAAGTGATTCCATCTACTAATACTAATGTTATGTTAAATGCTGTTTTAGAAGATGGTGAGATTGTTAAAGGTGAATCTAAAATACCTAAAAAAAATAAAAAAATTCGACGTGTCTATTTAGAACCATCTAATGTAGAACCCATGCAGGAAGCCGTTGATGCTTTACAAGAAGCGGATTTAATTGTTCTAGGTCCTGGTTCACTGTATACAAGTGTAATTTCAAATTTGTGTATTGAAGGTATTTCTAAAGCAATCATAAGTTCACAAGCACCGAAATTATACATTTCTAATATTATGACTCAACCAGGAGAAACAAATGATTATGATGTCTACGATCATGTTAAAGCTATTCATCAACATGCTGGTGAACCATTTATTGATTATGTTATTTGTAGTAATGATGCATTTGATGAACAGATTCTTCAACGATATAAAGAACGTAATGCTCATCCTGTAAGTACGAATAAAATAAAATTAACAGAAAATAATATTAAAATGATTACTTCTAAAAATCTTGTAGAAATTTATGACCATGTCTTTGTTCGTCATAATACAAAGGTACTTGCTAAACTTGTATATGATTTAGCACTTGAATTAACAAGTACAATTCAATTTAAACCTAAAAAATAAATTTTAATGAATTTAAAAATAATTTGATATAGAGTGTTATATATTTTGAGATGTTAATTACATATAATAATGATGATGAGAAAAGGAGGGAGCATCAATGAGTTTTGCATCAGATATGAAAAATGAATTGACCCGCATTGAAGTCGATGAAAGTAATGCTAAAGCTGAACTTAGCGCTTTGATTCGGATGAACGGTGCACTCAGTTTATCTAATCAACAATTTGTAATTAATGTTCAAACTGAAAATGCGACTACGGCTCGAAGAATATATTCATTAATTAAGCGTATTTTTAATGTCGAAGTAGAAATTTTAGTACGAAAAAAAATGAAATTAAAAAAGAATAATATCTACATTTGTCGAACTAAAGTACGTGCTAAAGAAATACTTGATGAATTAGGTATTTTAAAAAATGGTATTTTCGTTCATGACATTGATGCGAGTATGATTAAAGATGATGAAATGCGTAGAAGCTATTTAAGAGGGGCATTTTTAGCGGGTGGATCAGTAAATAATCCAGAAACTTCTTCCTACCATTTAGAAATTTTTTCTCAATATGAAGGACATGCTGAGGGATTAACTAAACTAATGAACAGTTATGGACTGAATGCTAAGCATTTAGAACGAAAAAAAGGAAGTATTTCTTATTTGAAAGAAGCGGAGAAAATTTCTGAGTTTTTAAGTTTGATAGGGGGGTACCAAGCACTATTAAAATTTGAAGATGTAAGAATAGTGAGAGATATGAGAAACTCTGTCAATAGATTAGTAAATTGTGAAACAGCTAATTTAAATAAAACTGTGAGTGCAGCTATGAAACAAGTACAAAGCATTCAATTAATTGATGAAGAAATAGGTTTAGATAATTTACCTGATCGTTTAAGAGAGATTGCAAAATTACGAGTAGAACATCAAGAAATTTCTTTGAAAGAATTAGGAGAAATGATATCAAATGGGCCTATTTCTAAATCAGGAGTAAATCATCGCTTACGAAAATTAAATGAACTCGCTGATAAAATTAGAAATGGAGAAAAAGTCGAATTATAAAATAAAATGTGTTTTAAGAAATAGGATGAAACATTAATATAACGTTTCATTCTATTTCTTAATAATAGCCCCCTCGAGAGGAATCGAACCTCTATCTTAAGAACCGGAATCTTACGTGCTATCCATTACACTACGAGGAGTATAATATAAAAACTAATTTCTGTACTAAATATATAATTAACAGTACAATTTGAATATATGAATAGTGTATAAAATTATAAAAAGCAACGTCAAATAAAAGTAAAAGTATTCTTTTTGACCATTTTTGACTTTTGTTGTAAAATAAATATAACAGTTAATTACAAGGAGGAAATATAATGAATTTAATTCCTACAGTTATTGAAACAACAAATCGCGGTGAACGCGCATATGATATTTATTCTCGTCTATTAAAAGACCGCATTATTATGTTAGGCTCAGCAATTGATGATAATGTTGCAAATTCAATTGTATCACAATTATTATTCTTACAAGCTCAAGATTCTGAAAAAGATATTTATTTATACATTAATTCTCCAGGTGGTAGTGTAACAGCAGGATTTGCTATTTACGATACAATTCAACACATTAAACCAGATGTACAAACAATTTGTATTGGTATGGCTGCGTCAATGGGATCATTCTTATTAGCAGCTGGTACAAAAGGTAAACGTTTTGCCTTACCAAACGCTGAAGTTATGATTCATCAACCATTAGGTGGCGCTCAAGGTCAAGCGACAGAAATTGAAATTGCTGCTAACCATATCTTAAAAACACGTGAAAAATTAAATCGTATTTTAGCTGAACGTACAGGTCAAAGTATTGAAAGAATTCAAAAAGATACTGATCGTGATAACTTCTTAACTGCTGATGAAGCAAAAGAATATGGTTTAATTGATCACGTAATGCAACCTGAAGATATGTAAATAGAATTGTTTAATATGTAAAAAAGGAAGAGCATTGATGCTCTTCCTTTTTTATGGTTTTTTAGTTTTTAATAAATATTGTATAGCTACAAACCCTAATAATAATCCTATAATAATAAAGAAAAAAGATAAAAGTACCATAATGATACTCTTTTCGAAAGCAAAGACACCATTTAAAATTAAAAATATACTAGCGATAAGTAGTAAGATATACGTTAACTTGTTGTCATTCATCACTAAATCTCCAATTACTATTCGTTAATTAAGTCTTCAAGTGCAACTTTTAAATTATTATACCTAAAATTAAACCCTAATGCTTCTAATTTATTAGGTAAGACTTTTTGAGTATCGAGAACTACTGTCGACATTTCTCCTAGTACAGCACGCATAATTAATGATGGCACCCACGTTTCATGTGGTTTATGCATCGTACGTCCAAGCGTATAACCAAATAAATTTTGACGTTCAGGAATTGGAGAAGCCATATTAAATGGACCTTTTGCATTTGATTCGTCAATTGTAAATAAAATCGCACGCACTAAGTCATCTATGTGAATCCAAGAATACCATTGATGTCCAGAACCTAATTTACCGCCTACGTAGAATTTATATGGTAGTTTCATCGTTTGAAGTGCGCCACCTTCAGAAGACAAAATCATACTAAATCTTCCTAATACAACACGTGTACCAAAATTTTCGAAACGACGAGCAAATCGTTCCCATTGATAAACGACATCTGACAGGAAATCAAAAGGAAGTGTTTGATATTGTTCTGTATAAGTTCGATATAAACTTGGAGGATAATAACCCATAGCGCTTGCATTAAAAAGCACTTCAGGTTTATGTTGACGTTGCTCAAATAAATGAACTAAAGATTCAGTCGATTGAATACGACTTGTCATAATCATTTGTTTGTAAGAGGGTGTCCAACGTTTATTTAATGTAGCGCCTGCTAAATTAATAACTACATCAATATCTGGCACTTGATTTTCCCATCCTTTTTTAGACCAGTTAACATACGTAATCTTAGGCTCATCACTTTGTTTATCACTACGAGTTAAAATTGTAATATGAGCCTCTCTTTTTTTTATTTCATTTACTAAGTGACTACCTACCATTCCAGTTCCACCAGTAATTAAAAATTGTTTCATTTACTAACACCTCATTTTTTATAAAGAAAATAAATTTTTTTAATGACAATGTAGAGAAAGATGCTCAAAAAGCATTCAAGATTTATTCAATAATATGTCATTAACTTTAGAAAATACGGTCATTAACTTTAGAAAATACGGTCATTAAATTTACCTAAATTTAGCTATAATATAAGTATAGCTTTGCCATAGAGAATAGTAGAATATTTAAAAAGTATGTTTACACCTTTAATATAATAATATACAAAACAAAAGTCATTTTAATTTCTTTCTATTCTCTTTCAAGTTTCTATTATATTACTTTATAAATAAGATTAAGAATAATATGATTATAGGAACTAAAATGCCAATAAATATATCAAATTTTGAATTTTTACTTTCATCAAAATCATCATTACTTAACATCATAGATTTAATTTTATTGCTTGAAGGATTTTTAAATAATGTGTTAAAAGTATCTTTTTTCATTTTGTCACTCCAAAATTTACTTTATATTGATAGTGTAGTTATTTATATATGATGTTATCATATATAATTGAATGAGTATTTCATTTATATATGTACTTAAGTGTTTTTTTATTTTTTTAAAAGGAAATAACGTAAAATAGATTGCTATATTAAAGGATGAATAGATAATTAAGAAGTGAGGGAGTCCATGTCAAAAAAAAATAGAAATCTTAAAGACTATGAAGCACATGAAAAGAAAAAAATGAGTGGTATTTCTAAAATAATTAGTACACTTATTGTGCTTCTATTACTTGGTGGATTAGTGTTTGCAGTTTTTGCTTTTGTAGATAATTCAAACAGAGTCAATGAACGTTTAAATAATCAATCAACGGAAGAACATAAACATAAGAAAGATAAAGATACTGAAAGTGATAAAAAGAACGAAGAAAGTACGCAAGAAAATACAACAAGTGAAAACAATACAAATAATAGTAAGGAAAATAAATTAGATAACGTAAAAAATCCAAATGTCACTGATAACTATTCTAATAAGCAAAGTAATTCAATAAGAGTACAACCTACTAATCAAGGTAAAACAGCACAAACACAACAATCTTCTAAAGAAACACCTACAAAACAACCTAGTACAAATCAAATTCAAAGTACTCAACAAAAAGAAAACTCACAAACTCAAGAAAAAGCAACGCAAGAAGAAACAAATAAATCAACTGAAAGCACTCAGTCAAGTCGATCTTCTCGTTCTAATGCTTCAACTGAAACATCACAACATAATTCAAGTAACAATGACACAACTACTACACAAGAACGAGCTAATACAAATCAATCATCACAAACACAAAAATCAACGACGCAACCATCTACTGCCGAGCCTAAAACACAATCATCTAGTTCAACAAATTCAGAATCAAAAAGTAATACCCAACAATCTCAGAGACCTTCAAACGAAGAATAAAAAAAGACCTAGGTATATACACATTTTACCATGTGTGTATCTCTAGGTTTTTTTAAAATATCCAGTTGAGCAAGAACGTTAAGATAATTGAAAGAACAATCGATATAAAAATGGAAGAGAAACAACCAAAAGGACAACCACAACCATAGTGATATCGTATTGTATTGTGATGTTCAGACATATCTCGATATTCTTGTTCTCTTTTAAAATAGTCATCATCTTTATATCTATTATCAGAAGGATCTAAAACTTCTACATCCTTATTGTCTTTATATTTCAAAGTGATTCCTCCTATCTAGTTAATTTTCAATTATAATTCATCATTTTTGAAAAACCTATAAAGTTAACTCTATTGCATTTACTATACCCTATTTTAAATATTTAACAGATTATTTAAAATAATAAGGGTTTTCGCTTGCTTTTTTATAACGACAATAGTAGTATTGCAATTGTAAAGAGGTTGAATTTTGTCCCACCTGGGACAAAAAAAGTCAAACCCCCTCTAACTCTCGATTACCTTTTGAGAAAAATAGGAGGAAGGTAGTAGTGAAAGATCTGATTAAACTACAACAAAAGTTGGTTCCTGACTTAGTTGATAAAATGTATCGACGTTTCTCTATCTTAACGACAATTTCAAATAATGAACCTGTTGGGCGTAGAAGTTTAAGCGAACATATGGATATTACAGAAAGAGTCTTAAGAACAGAAACAGACATATTAAAAAAGCAAAATCTTATACAAGTAAAATCAACTGGTATGGAAATCACCGAGGAAGGTACAAAAGTACTTAATCAATTAAGTGATTACTTTAAAGTGTATAAAGATGATAATCATTATGCTAAACATATTAAGTCCAACTTTGGAGTTAAAGAAGTATATGTCATACCTGGAAATGCTGACATGCATGAAGAAGTTAAGTCTGAGATGGGTAGACAAGCAGGTCATTTACTAGAAGATATATTGTATGAAGATGCAATTGTGTCAGTGACAGGCGGATCAACAATGGCTAATGTTAGCCGAGCAATGCATTTATTACCATTTAATGTGTTTTTTGTTCCGGCACGTGGTGGTCTTGGTGAAAATATGGTTTATCAAGCAAATACAATTGCAGCAAGTATGGCACAACAAAGTGGTGGGTATTATACCACCCTATATGTACCAGATAATGTAAGCGAATCAACATATAATACATTACTGATGGAACCATCAGTTGTGCACACATTAGAAAAGATTAAACAAGCAAATATAACAATACACGGTATTGGTGATGCGCTGAAGATGGCGCATCGTAGACAATCATCTGATGAGGTGATTGAAAGACTTCAACATCATCAAGCCGTCGGAGAAGCTTTCGGATATTATTTTGACGCTCAAGGTCATGTAGTTCAAAAAGTAAAAACTATTGGATTACAACTTGAAGATTTAGAAAGCAAAGAATTTATATATGCTGTTGCTGGCGGCATGTCTAAGGGAGAAGCTATCAAAGCATATCTCAGTATTGCTCCCAAAAATACAATATTAATTACTGATGAAGCAGCAGCTAAAGTAATACTAAATAAGGAATAAAAAGTTATTTAACTTTTTAAATATCATTTTAAAGGAGGCCATTATAATGGCAGTAAAAGTAGCAATTAATGGTTTTGGTAGAATTGGTCGTTTAGCATTCAGAAGAATTCAAGACGTAGAAGGTATTGAAGTAGTTGCAGTAAACGACTTAACAGACGACGAAATGTTAGCTCATTTATTAAAATATGACACTATGCAAGGTCGCTTTAACGGAGACGTAGAAGTTGTTGAAGGTGGTTTCCGTGTAAATGGTAAAGAAGTTAAATCTTTTGAAGAACCAGATGCAAGTAAATTACCATGGGGCGATTTAGATATCGACGTAGTATTAGAATGTACTGGTTTCTATACAGAAAAAGAAAAAGCTGAAGCACACATTAATGCAGGAGCTAAAAAAGTATTAATTTCTGCTCCAGCTAAAGGTGATGTTAAAACTATCGTATTTAACACAAACCACAAAGATTTAGACGGATCTGAAACAGTAGTATCAGGTGCTTCATGTACTACAAACTCATTAGCACCAGTTGCTAAAGTTTTAAATGACGAATTTGGTATTGTTGAAGGTTTAATGACAACTATTCACGCTTACACTGGCGACCAAATGACTCAAGATGGTCCACACAAAAAAGGTGACAAACGTCGTGCACGTGCAGCAGCACAAAACATCGTACCTAACTCAACAGGTGCAGCTAAAGCTATCGGTAAAGTAATTCCTGAAATCGATGGTAAATTAGATGGTGGAGCACAACGTGTACCAGTAGCTACTGGTTCATTAACTGAAGTAACAGTTGTATTAGAAAAAGAAGTAACAGTTGAAGATGTTAACAAAGCAATGAAAAATGCTGCTGACGAATCATTCGGTTACACTGAAGATGAAATCGTATCATCAGATATTGTTGGTATGAACTTTGGTTCATTATTCGATGCAACTCAAACTCGTGTCATCTCAGTTGGCGACAAACAATTAGTTAAAGTAGCTGCTTGGTATGACAACGAAATGTCTTATACTTCTCAATTAGTACGTACTTTAGAATATTTAGCTGAATTAACTAAATAATTTCGTAGCCTAGTTTAATAAAAACTTGTGCTCAGTACACTTATATAAAATGTTGAATTAAGTTAGCTTATGAGTAAGCGGGGAGCACTAACGCTTCTCCGCTTATTTTTATATTAATAATTCCTATTTAAAGGAGGAAATTATAATGGCAAAAAAAATTGTTTCTGATTTAGACTTAAAAGGGAAAGTTGTACTTGAACGTGCTGATTTTAATGTACCTTTAAAAAACGGTGAAATTACAAATGATAACCGTATTGTTCAAGCTTTACCAACAATTAAATATATTTTAGAACAAGGCGGTAAATTAGTATTATTCTCTCATTTAGGTAAAGTTAAAGAAGAAAGTGATAAAAAAGAGTTAACTTTAAAACCAGTAGCGGATTCATTAACTGAAAAATTAGGCAAAGAAGTTGTGTTTATTCCAGAAACACGCGGTGAAAAATTAGAATCTGCAATTAAAAATTTAAATGAAGGCGATGTATTATTAGTTGAAAATACTCGTTTTGAAGATTTAGATGGTAAAAAAGAATCTAAAAATGATCCTGAATTAGGTAAGTATTGGGCATCATTAGGTGATGTGTTTGTAAATGATGCATTTGGTACTGCACACCGTGAACATGCTTCAAATGTTGGTATTTCTACTCATCTAGAAACAGCTGCAGGCTACCTAATGGAAAAAGAAATTAAATTTATCGGTGGTGTGGTAAATGATCCACATAAACCAGTTGTGGCTATTTTAGGTGGTGCTAAAGTATCTGACAAAATTGGTGTTATTAAAAATTTAGTGAATATCGCTGATAAAATCATTATTGGTGGCGGTATGGCATATACATTTTTAAAAGCACAAGGTAAAGAAATTGGTCTATCTTTATTAGAAGAAGATAAAATTGACTTTGCTAAAGAACTTTTAGAAAAAAATGGCGATCAAATTGTATTACCTGTTGATTGCAAAGTAGCTAAAGAATTTTCAAATGATGCTAAAATCACTGAAGTGTCTATTGATGAAATTCCAAGTGATCAAGAAGCAATGGATATTGGACCAAAAACAATCGAGTTATTTACTAAAGAATTACAAGGTGCTCACACAGTAGTATGGAACGGACCTATGGGTGTATTTGAATTTAGTAATTTTGCTAAAGGTACAATTGGTGTATGTAAAGCAATTGCTAACTTAGAAGATGCAATCACAATTATCGGCGGCGGTGATTCAGCAGCGGCTGCAATTTCACTAGGATTTGAAGATGATTTCACTCATATTTCAACTGGTGGCGGTGCTTCATTAGAATATCTTGAAGGTAAAGAATTACCTGGTATCAAAGCAATTAACGATAAATAATATTTATTTGAATAATAAAAATGTTTCTTTTATGATTTTCATGGGAAAACAATAAAAGAACGTAAATATTTATAAGTAAGTTTAAATTTATTAATAATAGGAGTGTCAATAATGAGAAAACCAATCATAGCTGGTAACTGGAAAATGAATAAAACAGTTCAAGAAGCTAAAGACTTTGTAAACAATTTACCTACATTACCTGATGAAAAAGAAGTTGAATCAGTAATTTGTGCGCCAACAATTCAATTAGATGCATTAATCTCTCTAGTGAATGATGGCAAAGCAAAAGGATTAAAAATTG
Source organism: Staphylococcus sp. FSL W8-1270 (assembly GCF_038007165.1). NCBI lineage: Bacteria > Bacillati > Bacillota > Bacilli > Caryophanales > Staphylococcaceae > Staphylococcus > Staphylococcus sp. FSL W8-1270. Next base: position 1,832,600 of record NZ_JBBOWQ010000001.1, on the reverse strand, counting down.
GTGCTCAAAACACTTATTTTGAAGATAATGGTGCATATACAGGAGAAACTTCTCCAGTGGCATTAGCTGATTTAGGTGTTAAATATGTCGTTATTGGACATTCAGAACGTCGTGAATTATTCCATGAAACAGATGAAGATGTAAATAAAAAAGCACATGCAGTATTTAATCATGGAATGACACCAATTATTTGTGTTGGTGAAACAGATGAAGAAAGAGAAAATGGCAAAGCTAACGAAGTAGTAAGCAACCAAGTAAAAGAAGCAGTAAAAGGCTTGTCAGAAGATCAACTTAAAGAAGTTGTTATTGCTTATGAACCAATTTGGGCAATCGGTACTGGTAAATCAGCTACTTCAGAAGATGCAAATGAAATGTGTGCACAAGTACGTAAAACAGTAGCAGACGTGTCTAGTCAAGATGTAGCTGATGCGACTCGTATTCAATATGGTGGTAGTGTGAAACCAAATAATGTTAAAGAATATATGACTCAATCAGATATCGATGGTGCATTAGTTGGTGGCGCATCACTTAAAGTAGATGATTTTGTACAATTGTTAGAAGGTGCTAAATAATTATGGCTAAACAACCAACAGCATTAATTATTTTAGACGGTTTTGCTAACCGTGAAAGTGAACATGGTAATGCAGTAAAACAAGCGCATAAACCAAATTTTGATCGTTATTACAACAAATATCCTACGACTCAAATTGAAGCAAGTGGTTTAGATGTTGGTCTTCCCGAAGGTCAAATGGGTAACTCTGAAGTAGGTCATATGAATATAGGTGCAGGTCGTATTGTCTATCAAAGTTTAACTCGTATTAATAAATCCATTGAAGATGGTGATTTCTACGAAAATGAAGTGTTAGGTAAAGCAGCTCAACACGTTAAAGATCACGATTCAGCATTACATGTATTTGGTTTACTTTCAGATGGCGGTGTTCACAGTCATTACAAACATTTATTTGCATTATTAGAACTTGCTAAACAAAAAGGTTTAGATAAAGTGTATGTACATGCATTTTTAGATGGTCGTGATGTAGATCAAAAATCAGCAATTAAATATATTGAAGAAACAGAAGCTAAATTCAAAGAACTTGGTGTAGGTCAATTCGCATCAATTTCAGGTCGTTATTACGCAATGGACCGTGATAAACGTTGGGATCGTGAAGAAAAAGCTTATAATGCTATTCGCAATTTCGAAGGTTCTTCTTATGCGAACGCTAAAGAAGGTGTAGAAGCGAATTATGCAAATGATGTTACAGATGAATTTGTTGAACCTTTCATAGTTGAAGGACAAAATGAAGGTGTTCAAGATGGTGATGCTGTTATCTTCTTCAATTTCCGTCCTGATAGAGCAGCACAATTATCTGAAATATTTACAAATAAAGCATTTGACGGCTTTAAAGTTGAGCGTGTAAATGATTTATTCTATGCAACGTTTACTAAATACAATGATAATGTTGATGCAGAAGTCGTATTTGAAAAAGTTGATTTAACGAATACAATTGGTGAAGTTGCTCAAAATAATAATTTAAAACAATTACGTATTGCAGAAACTGAAAAATACCCACATGTTACTTATTTCATGAGTGGGGGACGTAATGAAGAATTTGAAGGTGAACGTCGTCGCTTAATCGATTCACCTAAAGTTGCTACGTATGATTTAAAACCTGAAATGAGTGCATACGAAGTTAAAGATACATTGTTAGAAGAGTTAGACAAAGGTGATTTAGATTTAATTATTTTAAACTTTGCTAACCCTGACATGGTAGGTCATAGTGGTATGCTTGAACCAACTATCAAAGCAATTGAAGCAGTAGATGAATGTTTAGGTGAAGTGGTTGATAAAATTTTAGATATGAATGGCTATGCAATTATTACAGCTGACCATGGTAACTCAGATCAAGTTTTAACTGATGATGATCAACCTATGACTACTCATACTACAAACCCAGTTCCGGTAATTGTTACTAAAGAAGATGTAACATTACGTGAAACTGGTCGTTTAGGTGACTTAGCACCTACATTACTAGACTTATTAAATGTTGAACAACCGTCAGACATGACAGGTGAATCTTTAATTAAGCATTAGTAAAACTGTAAATGATAAGATGATTTAATATTATTCTTTAATATTAAGTCATCTTAGTATAAATATTTTATTAAATAACAAAAAATAGTTATAATAATTAAGGAATCTAAATTTAAAGGAGATTATTTATTATGCCAATTATTACAGATGTTTATGCTCGCGAAGTATTAGACTCACGTGGTAACCCAACAGTTGAAGTTGAAGTATTAACTGAAAGTGGTGCTTTTGGTCGTGCTTTAGTACCTTCAGGTGCTTCTACTGGTGAACACGAAGCAGTTGAATTACGTGATGGAGATAAATCACGTTATAGCGGTAAAGGCGTTACAAAAGCTGTTGAAAATGTAAACGAAATTATCGCTCCAGAAATCGTTGAAGGTGAATTTTCAGTTTTAGATCAAGTATCAATTGATAAAATGATGATTCAATTAGACGGAACACCTAACAAAGGTAAATTAGGTGCAAACGCTATTTTAGGTGTATCTATTGCCGTTGCACGCGCAGCAGCTGACTTATTAGGTCAACCATTATACAAATATTTCGGTGGATTTAACGGTAAACAATTACCAGTCCCAATGATGAATATTGTTAACGGTGGTTCTCACTCAGATGCACCAATTGCATTCCAAGAATTCATGATTTTACCAACTGGTGCTGAATCATTTAAAGAAGCATTACGTTGGGGTGCTGAAATTTTCCATAACTTAAAATCAATTTTAAGTGAACGTGGATTAGAAACTGCTGTAGGTGACGAAGGTGGTTTCGCTCCAAGATTTGACGGTACTGAAGATGCAGTTGAAACAATCATTAAAGCGATTGAAAAAGCTGGTTACAAACCAGGTGAAGATGTATTCTTAGGATTTGACTGTGCTTCATCTGAATTCTATGAAAATGATGTATATGACTACACTAAATTCGAAGGTGAACATGGTGCGAAACGTAGCGCAGCTGAACAAGTTGACTACTTAGAAGAATTAATTAGTAAATATCCAATCATTACAATTGAAGATGGTATGGATGAAAATGACTGGGACGGTTGGAAACAATTAACTGATCGTATCGGGGATAAAGTTCAATTAGTAGGTGACGATTTATTCGTAACTAATACTGAAATTCTTTCTAGAGGTATTGAACAAGGTATTGGTAACTCAATCTTAATCAAAGTAAACCAAATTGGTACATTAACTGAAACATTTGATGCTATTGAAATGGCTCAAAAAGCTGGTTACACTGCAGTAGTATCTCACCGTTCTGGTGAAACTGAAGATACAACAATTGCTGATATCGCAGTAGCAACAAATGCTGGTCAAATTAAAACTGGTTCATTATCAAGAACAGATCGTATTGCGAAATATAATCAATTACTACGTATTGAAGATGAATTATTTGAAACAGCAAAATTTGACGGAATTAAATCTTTCTACAATTTAGATAAATAATTTTAGCAACATACTAAAATTAATAGAGTTCACGCGTTTGCCTGTCATAGAGTTGAGACTATGACAGGCTTTTTTTAATATAAAATTTTAAATAATAGTATAGAAGTGTAAGATTTAACTTCATTGATGAAACTGATATAATAATCCTGTAATTGAAAGAAGGAGAATTGAAGATGGATCAACAACTTAATCAGTCAAATAAAAGAGAACGTATTACTGGTCAATTGATTGGATATAGTTCGCTTGTATTTTGTATATTATTAATTATCCATAATTTTATTGCTTTAGATGCTCGCACTGCTAAGACACTGTTAACACTAGCACATCAAAAAGCGTCAAGCAGTGCAGTAGATAATATTTTAAATAGTTTTAGATATACAGGTATTATGTATATTCTTGCATATTTAGCTGGAGTGATTGCTTTATGGAATCGACATAAATATCTTTGGTGGTTTATGTTTGCCGTATATGTATCAAATGTATTATTTACACTTGTCAACTTAACAATGGTGTTAAATGCTATTATTGAAACAAAATCGGTTTTATTTATTTTACCTATTTTAATCGTCGTGATTGGTTCAGCAATATTAGCCATATATATGTTAATTATTTCAATTGTACGTAAAAGTACATTTAATCGATAGTATTTGATAACTATATTAAGAATATGTTATAATTCGGAACGTATATAATGAACGGAGGACATTTTTCATGCATACATTATTTATGGTCTTATTAATTATTGATTGTATTGCATTAATTACTGTTGTATTACTCCAAGAAAGTAAAAGTAATGGACTTTCGGGTGCGATTAGCGGGGGCGCTGAACAGTTATTTGGTAAGCAAAAACAACGTGGCGTCGATTTATTCTTGCATAGATTAACAATTGTGTTAGCCATCATTTTCTTTTTAATAATGATTGGGATAAGTTATTTTGGTTTATAAGGTCCGACGATATCAATGTCGGGCTTTTTTATTTATAATAGAATTAACACATTTTATAAAGAAGTCATTATTTTAATATAATCATCAATGCATATTTTTAAGCTATTCAGGGAATAAAATAGATTGATTATATAATGAATACAACCTATTAGTACAAATTAAAAAAATAATCATATTATAATTTTTGTTAGAGAGGGATAAAAAATGCAAATTAAGTTACCTCAACCTTTCTTTTTCCAAGAAGGTAAAAGAGCAGTCTTACTCTTACATGGATTCACAGGTAATTCCTCAGATGTAAGACAACTTGGTAGATTTTTACAAAAAAAAGGTTATACTTCTTATGCGCCACAGTATGAAGGTCATGCTGCACCGCCAGAAGAAATATTAAAGTCTAGTCCATATGTATGGTTTAAAGATGTACTTGATGGCTATGATTATCTTGTAGAACAAGGTTATGAAGACATAGCGGTAGCTGGATTGTCGTTAGGCGGCGTATTTGCATTGAAGTTAAGTTTAAACCGTCCTGTAAAAGGTATCATAACAATGTGTGCACCTGTCGAAGTAAAAACAGAAGGTACAATCTATGAAGGTTTTTTAGAATATGCACGTAATTTTAAAAAATACGAAGGTAAAGATCAAGCAACGATTGATAAAGAAATGGAAGATTTTCATCCTACTGAAACACTCAAAGAACTTAGTGATACTTTAAGTCGTGTGCGTAATGATGTAGATGAAGTCTTAGATCCCATTTTAGTAGTTCAAGCTGAAAAAGATGAAATGATTGATCCTCAGTCAGCAAATTATATATACGAAAATGTAGATTCAGATGAAAAACAAATTAAATGGTATGCAAATTCAGGACATGTCATTACAATTGATAAAGAAAAAGAGCAAGTGTTTGAAGATGTATATGCGTTTTTAGAAGGATTAGACTGGTCTGAATAAATCACAAAATAATTGATTGAAGAAAGGAGGGGCATGATGAATTTAAAGCAATCCATTGAAGAAATTGTAAAACAACCTGATTATGAACCGATGTCTGTATCAGACTTTCAAGATGCTTTAGGTCTTAGTAGTGCCGACTCATTTAGAGAATTAATAAAGGTGCTCGTTGAACTTGAACAAGCAGGATTGGTAGAGCGAACAAAAACAGATCGCTATCAACGTAAAGTATCAAATAAGAATTTAAGTTCAAAATTAATAAGAGGTACTTTAAGTCAAAATAAAAAAGGCTTTGCTTTTTTACGCCCAGAAAACGAAGAACTTGAAGATATTTTTATTCCACCAACAAAGATTAATCGTGCTTTAGATGGAGATACAGTAATAGTTGAATTACAAAAATCCAGAGGAGAGCATCGTGGAAAAGTTGAAGGTGAAGTAAAATCTATAGAAAAACACTCTGTCACACAAGTGGTAGGTACGTATAGTGAAGCAAAACATTTTGGTTTTGTCATTCCTGACGATAAACGTATTATGCAAGATATATTTATACCTAAAGGACAGAGTCTTGGAGCTGTAGATGGTCATAAAGTACTTGTCCAAATCACAAAATATGCTGATGGTACAGATAATCCAGAAGGACATGTGTCTGCTATTCTAGGTCATAAAAATGACCCAGGAGTAGATATTCTTTCAATTATTTATCAGCATGGAATTGAGATTGAATTTCCTGATGAGGTATTAAAAGAAGCGGAATCAGTCCCTGAAGAAATAAAACCTGAAGAAATTAAGGGACGAAGAGATTTAAGAAACGATCTTACAATTACAATAGATGGTGCAGATGCTAAAGATTTAGACGATGCAATTAGCGTTAAACGTCTAGATAATGACCATACGGAATTGACAGTAAGTATTGCAGACGTAAGTTATTACGTAAAAGAAGGCTCTGCGCTAGATAAAGAAGCTTATGATAGAGCAACGAGTGTATATTTAGTGGACCGTGTTATTCCAATGATTCCACACCGTTTAAGTAATGGTATCTGTTCATTAAATCCTGAAGTAGATCGTTTAACGTTAAGTTGTCGTATGGAAATAAATGAGCGTGGCGAAGTGGTGAATCATGACATATTTGATAGTGTTATTCATTCAAACTATCGTATGACATATGATGCAGTAAATCAAATTATTACCGAAAAAAATACAGAAGTGCGTCAACAATACAGTGAAATTGTCCCAATGTTAGATTTAGCACAAGATTTATCTAATCGACTTATCCGTATGCGTAAACGTCGTGGTGAAATTGATTTTGATATTAATGAAGCAAAAGTGTTGGTCAATCAAGAAGGACTACCTACAGATGTAATAATGCGAGAACGTGGTGAAGGAGAGCGTTTAATTGAATCATTTATGTTAGCAGCCAATGAAACAGTTGCTGAACATTTTAACAAATTAGAAGTGCCATTTATTTATCGTGTTCATGAACAACCAAAATCAGATCGATTACGCCAGTTCTTCGACTTTATTACTAATTTTGGTATTATGGTTAAAGGCACAGGTGAAGATATTCATCCTTCAACATTACAATCTATCCAAGAAGAAGTTGAAGGTCGTTCTGAGCAAATGGTTATTTCAACAATGATGTTACGTTCGATGCAACAAGCACATTATGATGATACAAATTTAGGTCATTTCGGCTTGTCAGCAGAATATTATACACATTTTACTTCCCCGATTCGTCGTTATCCAGATTTAACTGTCCATCGCTTAATTCGTAAGTATCTTGTCGATCACTCTATGAATCATAAAGAGATGCATAAATGGGAAGAAACATTACCAGAATTAGCAGAACATACATCTCAACGTGAACGTCGCGCAATTGAAGCAGAGAGAGATACAGATGAGTTGAAGAAAGCAGAGTATATGATTCAACATATTGGTGATGAATTTGAAGGTATTGTAAGCTCTGTTGCCAATTTTGGTATGTTCGTTGAATTACCAAATACGATAGAAGGTATGGTTCATATTTCTAATATGACAGATGATTATTATCAATTTGATGAAAGACAAATGGCGTTGATAGGTGAACGACATGCTAAAGTGTTTAGAATTGGTGATGAGGTAAAAGTTAAAGTTACTCATGTAGACGTAGATGAACGCATGATAGATTTCCAAATTGTTGGCATGCCATTACCTAAAAATGATAAATCACAGCGTCCTGCTCGTGGAAAAACGATTCAAGCTAAAACGCGTGGTAAATCTTTAGATAAATCCAAAGATAATCATCATAAAAACAAAAAGAAAAAACGTAAACAACGTAAGGGTAAAAATCAACGTCAACGTGATAAACAAAGCTCAACTAAGCATAAACCTTTTTATAAAGATAAAAATATTAAGAAAAAAGCGCGTCGTAAGAAAAAATAATCAGCAAAGAGGTGACATACAGTAATGGCCAAGAAAAAAACAAAATCACCAGGTACGTTGGCTGAAAACCGTAAAGCAAGACATGATTATAATATTGAAGATACCATTGAAGCAGGTATTGCGCTTCAAGGTACAGAAATTAAATCGATTCGACGTGGTAGTGCGAACTTAAAAGATAGTTATGCACAAGTGAAGCGTGGAGAAATGTACATTAATAATATGCATATTGCTCCATACGAAGAAGGAAATCGTTTTAATCATGATCCATTACGATCAAGAAAGCTGTTATTGCATAAAAAAGAGATTATCAAACTCGGCGAACGTACAAGAGAAATTGGATATTCGATTATTCCTTTAAAATTGTATTTAAAACATGGACAATGTAAAGTTTTATTAGGCATAGCTCGTGGTAAAAAACTGCATGATAAACGTCAAGCATTGAAAGATAAAGCAATGAAACGAGATGTTGATCGTGCAATGAAAGCCCGTTATTAAGCATAATTGTTGCTTAATCGGGCTCTATTTGTTATGATAAGTAAAGTTGTTTAAATTAAACTGTATCTTGTATTTTATTATATTGTGGGGGCGTTTTTGGATTCGACAGGGGTCCCCCGAGCTTATTAAGCGTGTCGGAGGGTTGTCTCCGTCATCAACACATTCAGTTAAATATAACTGACAAATCAAACAATAATTTAGCAGTAGCTGCGTAATAGCGCTCTGCATCGCCTAACAGCATTTCCTATGTGCTGTTAACGCGATTCAACCCTAATAGGATATGCTAAACACTGCCGTTTGAAGTCTGTTTAGATGAAATTTAATCAAACTAGCATATTGTTGGTTGTCTATTGCTTACCAATATGCGAAATGAATCAATAGACTACACACGTAGAAAGATTTGTATCAGGACCTCTGGACGCGGGTTCGAATCCCGCCGCCTCCATCTTATAGCTTGTAACCCTATTGGTTGCAAGCTTTTTATTTTGGTTCTACGTCAAATCGGACTGATGAGTCCAAATATTGAGATTAAGCAACCTTAAGTTGTTTAATCTCTTTTTTTGTTGTTGAGGCAAATAGTCGCGAAGTTATAATAATTCGATTACGCAAATTATCATAATTTCTATAACCAAAAGATACCCTTTTAATGAGTTTGATTTTATTATTAATTCCTTCTAACGGACCGTTGGTCAGGTTAGAATATGTCATAGTATTTTCAATGAAAGCTGCTAATCGTCTTAAAGTTCTAATGACTGGGCGTAATTTAGGACACACATCTGAAAGATGAATAGAAAAGAGTTTATGATTAAATTTCTCTATTTGATTTTCTTTTAATAATCTTCTTAGCTCATGAACGTAGTGATATGTATTAAATAATTCTACATCTACACCTAATAAGTAATTTATAATGCTTTTTTCGGTTTTCCACTCTTTAAATAAATGGACTTTATGATAATTAAATGTTTCTAGCATTTCAAAAGGTTTAAGAAATAGTTTCCAATAACTTTTATATTTATTATAAAGCGGTCTATTAGAGATTCTATAACTATTCATTACATGAACTCTAGACATATTTAACGCTCGATTTAAAGATTGAACAATATGAAAACGATCAATAATAATCTTCGCGTTAGGAAATAATTGTTTGATTAGTGACATATATGGTTCATACATATCAATCGTTACTGTTTTGACTTTTTGTCTGAGTTTTAAAGAATAGCGATAAAAATGATCTTTAAGCGATTTCAACTTACGATCCGCTACCACATCTACGATGCGGTGCGATACAGCATCTGCATAAATAAAGCTCATTTTTCCTATAACATTTTTAACACTTTTAAATTCGTCCATCATTAAGTGTTCAGGTAGAGCATCAAAAGAAGACTGACCTACGTCGCTTGCCGCTTGATTAATCACTCTAGACACAGTCATTGATGATACTAAGCATGACTTAGCGATAGATTTTTGAGACCGGTATTCTTGTGCTTTATCTAAAACTGCAAGTTTTGTTTTATTAGAAATAAAACAATGAGCGTCGACAATATTAGATTTAGCAGTAAAATGACTGTCACATGATTTACAATAAAATCTTTGTTTTTGAAGTTCTAAATAAGCGGGCATTTCCATAATTTTAAGTAAAGTAATCGTTGAGGTTTTCTTACCATTTTTTACTATAGAGAAATTTTCATTTTTAGTTGAACAATTTTCACAATGTGTAGGTTGATAAGTGAGCTCGGCATAGTAAAACAAGCTCATTCGTCCTTTATGTTTTTTCTCAATCACTTTATCTGAAAAATTTAGATTTTTATCTTTAATTCTTAATGTATTTAATATAGACTTACACATAGGCGCATTACCTTTCTTTTTTATTTTGTGTGGTAACTAATAATTATAGAGGTAATTGCGCCATTTTTGTATTCAAACATAAAAATTGGACTGATGATTTTTAGTCATCAGTCCAATTTATTATAGAGCCTTTATTTTTATTGCCCCAATATAGCCCCCAAATATACCCAATAAAAATGCACCCTATAATTAAGATGCAATATTTTTGTATAAAACTATTTCATTTTTATCATTGTGAATTTCAAGGATAATATCATGAATTTTCTCATCTTCACTATAAGTATCTTTCATTTCATTATATTTAAAATATGCTAACTGTCTATTTGTCCTTTGTCCCAGTTATGTTGCGTTTTTATTGATTTTTTTGTTCTAAATCCGTAGAAGCGGTTTATCTTTTTAGGTGGGTTTTTAATAATTAAATTTCCTAGTAAAATCATAAAAATACTTGAAGGAAATAAAAGCATTTGATAACTTCCTTTTTCATGTTTTTGAAGAGCTTCTTTCTTAATATTATATAGAAATAATGCAACGAAAAAAATAATGTAAGTATGATGTTAATAAATTAAAGAATGATGAATACTTTTGACTAACACTAGATATAAGTCAGTTAGTCTAAGACAAAATAGAAATAACGAACTTTTATGATTGGTAAATCAACTGTGGTGATTAAATGTAATGCAATTTATATTTACATTTATGTGATAAATCATTTTGCCTCAAATATACAATGTTTTTAAATTTCAATTATTTATTGTAATAACATTAAAACGTTGATATATTAATGTTTGTAACGTTTTTTTTAATATATATTAGGGTAGTTTTAAAGAAAATAATTTATAATTTAATTGTTTGGAGAGAAGTAATGAACAATCAATCAAAATATTTTCATCATGTAGAACATAGGAAATTTCAAAGTAGTTCAAAAGCAACGCTTTGGTCTTCTTTGATTATTACGTTGATTTTTACAATTGTAGAGTTTGTAGGTGGGTTATATGCTAATTCACTTGCTTTATTATCAGATTCATTCCATATGTTAAGTGATGTTTTGGCACTAGGGTTGTCTATGCTTGCTATTTATTTTGCAAGTAAGCCTCCAACGAAACATTATACGTATGGATTTTTAAGATTAGAAATTATTGTAGCTTTCTTAAATGGCTTAGCATTAATTGTTATTTCGTTAGGTATTATGTATGAAGGCATTTTGAGAATCATACATCCTGAATCGGTAGCAAGTGGTATCATGATATTTGTAGCTGTATTAGGTCTTATTATAAATATCATTTTAACACTTATTTTATATAGATCTTTAAGAAAAGAAGATAATGTTAATATTCAAAGCGCATTATGGCATTTTTTCGGAGATTTATTAAATTCAATTGGCGTTATCGTAGCAGTAGTACTTATTCATTTTACTGGATGGGAAATTATTGACCCAATCATTAGTATCATCATTTCTCTTATCATTTTAAATGGTGGATATAAAATAATTAAAAATGCTTGGAAAGTGTTAATGGAGAGTATTCCAGATGGATATGATTCAGATGAAATTATTAATGCAATGAAAAGCGTTGAAGGCGTTATAGATGTGCATGAATTTCATTTATGGAGTATCACTACAAACCATAGTTCATTGAGTGCTCATGTTGTTTTAAGTGATGAATATACTAAATGGCCATATTCAACGGTTAATAAAGTTTCTGAATTGTTGAAAGAAAAATATAATTTAGAACATGTTACACTACAAATTGAAAATATTCATCTTAACCATTTAGATGAAGATTACTTTAAACAATACGAAGAATGATAATTAAATAAGAGTAGAAGCGATGGATAGTAAGAGCGCTTCTACTCCTTATTTTTAGTTTTTATTTATTTTTTTACTATCTACGCGTTCAGAATTGCCTTTAGATTTGTGTGCTTTTGGATTATTTTTTTTATGTGCACTTTCGTTTACATCTTTGACTGTATCATTACTATGACTACATGCACCTAATACTAGAAAGCTTGAAAGTGTTAGTAAGGCTAATTTTTTCATTGTCTCATCCCTTTGTTTTAAGTCGTATCATATTTTAGTATGGCATATTAAATGTAATATTCAATAAATATTTATAAGTTTTAAAAAGAAGTCGAAAATAAAAGGTAGAGCCTCAAAACTCTACCTTTTTTATTATTAATTGTTTATTTGGTTTATATTATTATTCGTATTACCGCTTTGTGTATTTTGAGTTGTATTTGATGTGCTATTTTGATTTACATTATTAGTGTTGTTTTTTGTTGTATTAGATTCATTTGTATGATTATATTGAGTACTATTTTGACTATTCTGGGTTTGAGTAGAATTTGTTTGTTTTAAATCATTATTTGCTGAATTCGTCTGATATTGAGATGTGTCTTGTTGGTGTGTTGAAGGTTCTTGGTGTCGTTGTGTAGAATTTTGGTTATTTGTAGTCGCGTTATTTTGTTCAGTAGTTGGGTTTTCTTGTTGTGTAGTTGGTGATTCTGATGACTGAATTGAATGTTCTTCTGTGGCGGGTGTGTTTTCTTGAGTGGCAGGAGTGTCCTGAATAGACTCATTTGATGTATCCTTATGATCTTTCTTAGAATTATTATCTTTTTTATTATTATTTTCTTTATTTGTTTTATTATCTTTAGGCTTTTCTTTTTTTACAGGAGTGATGTCACTTTTAGAGGGATTATTACTCTCAATGACTTTATGAATACCCAGTGCAAGCATACTTAATAAGATAATAATAATAGCCATAGCAAGCATTTTTAAGTAATTTTTATTCTTAAAAATAGCAATAATACCAAAAATAATGACTATACATGCGATTAAAAATAAAGTAATGCCTAGATAGAATATAATGTTATCCATAACTGACCTCCATAATTACAACATATCAATCAAATATTACTATAATTATTACATAATAAATATTAATATTTATTTAACATTTTATTATTTTTTTAAAACAATTTAGTTAATAAAATTATTAATATAATAGTGTTATTCATTCGATTTATTGTAAATGTTAATTTCTTCATTTTTAAAATTGATTGAAACATATAACTGGTCATCATATGTATTAATAGGAAGAGACGGTGTATTCAGTTTAAACTCTGATAGAATTTTAAATGAACCATTATTTAAAGGTTCAACTATAGATACATCATTTTCGTTTTGTTGTATAAGTAGATTTCTATTCGTCATATTATTAATTTTCCAATGATTCATGTAAACTCACCTCTATTAAAAATAAAAAGCCTGAAACATACTCAATACATATGTGCAGGCTTTAAAAGTTATATTCATAGTTAAATAAATATATTTATTTAAGACTTTTAAGCAAAGATCCTTGAATAGGAATAACTTGAAAAAATTAGATATTTTTAATTAAAGCTTTGTTCAATTTCAGTAAAAGCTTTATTTGTAACTTTAATATTATAAATTCTATCAGACATAATATTACCATCTAGATAGCCATGATCAATAAGAACTTTACAATTTTCTAAGAAATCGCTATATTTTCTATCGCAAAAATAATCATCTTGAGCTGTAATACTATCTTTAAAATTATTTGCTTCTTCCTCTGTTTGACCACTATTTGAACGTTCCATATATAGCTTATAAAATTTTGCTACTGTATATTTTTGTTCGTTAGTTAATTCGTCCATAGAAACGCCTCCTAAACTCATTACTTATATATACCCAATTTAATTTAATTAAAAAACTAAAAAAACGATATTACATTTATTGAGCTTTTTTAATACCTTGATCTACTGCTTCGGCAAATCTATAAAATGTTCTCGTATAATTTTTGGGGGATCGTCTATTATTTTTATCCAAGTTGTTATGTTTAAAAAACAAAGCTCGTTGGCGAGTCGTCAATTCTAGTTGCACTCCTGTATCTTTTTTATCTCTATTAATAATATTATTATTGGAAAGGGCCTCAATTCCTTTAGGCGTTTTTTGTACTGTAAATCCATGATCAGTTAATGAATGACGTAATGTTTGAACCAATTTTTTATCTTGACCACCTACGTAAACAATGGGTTCATCGCCTGCATATCCGTGAATAGATACTGTTTTTGACGAATGGTTGAGCATATCTAATAATTGAGGTTCATCAAAAACAGTAGAAGTAATATGTAGTTGAGCATTATTATCTGAACGTAGACCTTCAAATGAATAAAAATTATATTGACCAATATTTGAAATACGACGAGCGAGTTCAGTGGTTCCAGGTTCAATACTTCCACCATGAATCGCTGTAATTAAGGTATCGCTGTGCTTACGGTGTTTTGTGATTATTTTCCAATCTTTATTTTTTGTTGTATGTTGTTTTAAATCATTAAAGTTAGCATAGTAATCTAAAGATTGATTTTGTTTTAAATCAAAATGTTTATAAAAGTAAAGAAAGAAAAGAATAAATAATATAATAATAAGAGTTAAAAAGATGTAATAAAAAAATCGATAATTTAATTTTTTGTTTTTCATAAAAATAAGTTGTTCCTTTAAATATCATTTCTTAGTATAGAAAAGTATAGCGTAACGCCATAGTCTTTAACTATTAGTATGTTTTTACAAGCTTAAGGCGATAGTCATTATTAAAATTATCAACTAAAGCATATGGAGAGATAATCAGTAAACCATGATCATTTATCGTATCTTTACTTACACCGTATTTATATGCTTGATAAATAATTTTAGTACAATATGTAAAGCGTTCACTTTTTAAATTAAGTGTAACTAAATAAGTTTTATCACTATTTTTATAATGAGCTTTTGCCCAATCAGCTGCTTTTTGACCTGCATTAGGATATTCACAACGATATATTTTAATCCAATCATTTTTTTTAACGCCAAATCGCTGTTTAAATGATTCGAAAGATTCAGTAATAGGCTTATCGCCAGGTCCTTCAATTTGTAAAACAGTATCATGATCTAAAGCAATACTTGAATGTCCAAAGAAACCAAATAATACCGGACCTTTTGTAAGAATAATGTCACCAGGTTGTAATTTGAAATCATTTCCTTTTCCTGAAGATGAAGAAGTGGAACTTATAGATGCATAAGTATGAGAAGGGAACGCGAAAAATAGTAATGAAGTGAAAATAACAAATATAATACGCTTCAATTGAATAGTCTTCAATTTATATCTCCTTAATTGTTTTATAGAGGAATATATAAAAAAGAACAAAATAAGATTGTATTTTGTTCTTTTAAACTCTATTTATAAAATACCAAATATTAGTACATATATCAGTAAAGCAAAACCAAAAATATAAAAGATGACTGTAAAGCCTAAATATGATTCTTTACGTTCTTCTTTTTTAGATTTTAGCAATAACCCTAATATAATTGAAGCAGCAACAACAAATATAATACCGAGCCAAAGTAAAATCGTTAAATGTGTACTCATTTGTAAACCTCCCACATTTTAATTAAAAAAAGTTATATATCAGTGGATATATATAATATAAAAAAATGATTAGATTAGTTAAAAAAATTATTTCGCTTATAAGGTTTTTATCCAAAATAGCGGCAATTAAACTGAATGAAATAGTAAGGCCACATATGATTAAACCAGGTATGAGCCAAAAATAATCATCTAACTTAGGAAAATAGGTGACAGTAATATTAAAACCTAGAAATAAAAGGGTAATCATAATATTAATCCAAAATAATTTATTAATATTCATAGGTAGTGTCACCTCTATAACAATGATGTCTTTTTTATCATCATATCACTTCTTTAAAAGAAAGGTAAAACTTTAATTCTTATTAAAAGAATTACTTCGTAAATACACAGAAAAAAAGCTGGCGATTAAACTAAAATATACTCATCGGCAGTCATAAATATGTATGATTACACTAATAAACATATCAATTAAAAGGGAAAATCAGAAAAGTAAATAGAAGAGTATAAAAGTTCAAAAAATCATCACATTTACAGAAAGTTAATATCCGCATAGAATGTTTTTAGTGAATAATTAAAAATAAAGTGTTTTAATTATTTTAATAAAACCAATTAAAACATTACAACTTTTATAAAAATCTAACTTACTGATTTGCTTATATAAATAAACATCACTCATTTAGAAATAATAAGATGATAGGAGATACTGAAATGTTGTAATGTGAGGAGGAAAAAATGACATTTTATGATTTTGTTATTGGATTTATTAATGATGATACACCACTAGGAAGTTTAGCAAACTACATTGTAAATGATCATAAATTTCCCAAAAACGAACGCAATAATAAAGAAATTAGAGCATATGTTATGTCAAATTACGTTGATCACCAACTTATCGAAAGCGCTAATCGAGCAATTAGCCTCTATAAATTAATTTGAATTAGGATAGTACCAATTTTGTTGCTTTAGCGCATTCCATATATCTTTAGTTTTAAAGTTTAATTCATTATCTCTAATTGAAAAAGGTTCTATAATTTCTCTATCTAACCACGAATGAATAAGTTCACTAGGAACTCCATCAAGTAACATTTCTGATTTACTTATTACAAAACATTCCCAATCTAATGAGAGGTTATTAGGATTGACATAATTGTATTGATTATGATCATTCATAATGAACGCTCCTTTATTTGTAAAACTTATAATTCATTATACCCCTTATAATGAGAATCAAACGAGTAGTAATTAATTTTTTACCTTTAGTTATTTTTAAGTATAAAAAAATTAAGGTATACTATGTATGGATTATAAAGTGGTGTAAAAGAAAGTTGCCTATATTATTTAAAAAATATATTGAGGTGAATGTAATGAGTAAAATACTCTATTTAATGAGACATGGACAAACTATGTTTAATTTAAGAGGGAAAGTACAAGGTGCAAGTGATTCTCCACTTACTAAATTAGGAATATCTCAAGCGAAGCAAGCAGGTCATTACTTTAAACATAATCATATTACTTTTGACGAAGCATATTCATCTAGTTCGGAACGAGCATGTGATACGTTAGAAAATGTTTTACCTGATCAAGCATATCAACGTAATAAAGGATTAAAAGAATGGAGTTTTGGGCTATTTGAAGGAGATAGTGTTCAATTATTGGATGCAGTTTGGGATAAACACGATATTTTTGGAACTAGACTACGTGCTTTCGGAGGAGAAACGAAAAGTGAAGTTGAACATCGTATCGTCACAACATTAAGTAATTTATTAGAGTCCTCTAATGGAAAAACATTCTTAGCGGTAAGCCATGGTACAGCCATTCAGGTTTTTTTAAGAAAATGGATAGGTGATGATATGGCAAATCAATATATCATTGGAAATTGTTGTATTTTAAAATTCATTTATACACATGGAAAATTTGAATTTCTCGATATGGTTGATCCTACAATCGATGATGTCAATAAATAAAATTATTATCCTGGCTATTTAATATCATAGAGTAGCCAATGAACATCGAAATAAGTATCATCTACTTTAAATGAGTTTTTTTCAATCCCTAAAGTTTCAAAACCAAGTGCAGTGAAAAAAATCTTTGCACTAATATGATTGGACGTAATACAAGTCATTAGTTTTTCAATATGACGAGCCTTTGCATAATTAATCACTTCACAGATTAAATTTTGCAAAGTAATCTCGTCTTTTTTGTCTTTTAAAAAGAGATTTTCTAACATTGCTTTATGTTGTGTGCCTACTTGTTTGAGTTGTCGCAATGTAACACCAGCCACAAGTTTTTCATTTTTAAAATTGCCAAAAATATTACAATACTCTTCTTCTTTAGATAGAATGTGTTTTAAATAATTTGGAGACACATGTTGAAAATAAAGTTTATCCCATGAATAAGTATGTGAATCATTTGATATTAAAGTAATATATTGATTTAAATCATTGTTAGTAAGAATTCTAACTTCTGACATTATACTCACCTCAAATTATCATTAGCATTTAATAATCTATTTATACAAATTAATTGAATTATAAATATTTTATAAACTTTAATTAATAACTATATATATAGAATAGCTTATTTTAAAAAATTATACAAAAAGTGTGAGAATATATAGACATTAAAATAATATCTATCATACATCGATATTTTTAAACTTAATTTTTTAGATAGGAAATGGGCAAGATAGGATTCAATTTGAACACGTCGTTCAACTCTAGCAATACATCCCCAAGGACGTAAATGTTCTTATTGAAAGTCATTATGTTAACTTTCATACTACTATTGAAATAACTTGATATCAGCTTTTTTCAATTCAGTCTTTATCTATCAACACATAAAAAAATCCTGAGACATAATGAGGTGTCTCAGGGTTTTTTTAAATTATAAAATTTTAATTTTAAAGAATAATGCTAATTAGTCAACAACTTGAACATTTAAATCTACATCGATGTTGCCACGAGTTGCTTTTGAATATGGACAGAATTCGTGAGCATCTTGTAGATATTTTTCAGCGTCTTCTTGAGATAATACATTTTTAACTTTTGCATCAATAGATACGCTTAATTTTGGACTTTCAGCATTTGGATCATCTTCTAAGCGTACAGTTAAAGTTACCTCAGGTTCTGCTCCGCGAACTTTATTTTGTTTTAAAATAAGGTCATATGCACCATTGAAGCATGAAGCATAGCCAGCTGCGAATAATTGTTCAGGGTTAGTTGCGTTTCCATCTGCTTGTTGTGGTGGTAATACATCTACATTTATTGCATTATCGTCTGTGTGTACGTGTCCTTTACGTCCACCAACGTTTGTTGCTTTAGTTTCATATTGAACTGCCATTATTATTACCTCCTAAATTCGAATATAATTATTGTATACCCAACTAAAACGTTTTAAATCATGATTTGTAAAAATTAACATGAATTTTAAACATTGGCGAGTGTGACATAAATAGTTTAAAATAATATAAAATTGTAAATGGTAAGAAAAGAAGGGATTATATGGCAGAAGTAAAGGTAGCTGCAACCATAGCACCTCAAGATATAATAGATAATGAAACGTTAAATAGTATCAATGATAATCATGCATATATAGATATCATTGAGTTGCGTATAGATCAATGGGAGAGTCATCATCACGAACATTTAATGAAAAACCTTTCACTTCTAAATGAAATAAAGGGTCATTTCAAAATATTGGTGACATATCGCACACTTTCTCAAGGTGGAAAAGGTCAGTTAACTAATAAAGAATATTTACAGTTAATTGAAACAATTTCCTCAATAGATGCATTTCAAATGATAGATATAGAATGGGAGTCAAATATAGATGTTGAGACGCATAAGCGTATTATAGAAAATGCACATCGTCATCAGAAGCAAATAATTGTCTCATATCATAATTTTTTAGAAACGCCACCGTTAGAAGAATTAAAGTTCACATATTATAAAATGCTAAAATTAAATCCTGAGTATGTAAAAATTGCAGTAATGCCTAAGGAAAAAAGGGACGTAGCAACGCTATTAGAAGCAGTAGCTTATACATCTGAAGCGATTTCTCAACAAGTTATTGGGATATCTATGTCTCGTTTAGGATTAGTGAGCCGAACTGCTCAAGGTGTTTTTGGGGGGACAGTGTCATATGGTTGTTTAGGTGAACCTCAAGCGCCAGGACAGATTCATGTTAAAGAACTAAAAAAACAATTATTATTTTACGAAAACATGTAGTATACATTGAAATGTCATCGATATCCGCGTATAATTGATAATAGTTATCAATATAGAGGAGCGATAATTGTGGAATTACAAGAAGTAATTTCTTTAAGAAGAAGTATAAAGAAATTTAAACATGATATGGTTATTAATGATGAAGATGTATTTAAAGCCATAGAACAAGCTACTGACGCTCCTAATCATGGTATGAGAGAACCGTGGAGAGTTATTCATGTTTCTAAAGATAGATTAGGAGATATGAGTAGAGATATTACACGTTTTGCCTTTCCAAATAGTCCGGAAAAACAAGAAGATCATTATAACGCGGTGACAAATTTAGGAGGTATGTTAGTTTTAGTACTTAAAACTGACCCACGACAACGACAAAATCGCGAAAACTTTTTTGCGATGGGTGCATACACTCAGAATCTAATGTTATTACTCTATGAAAAAGGTATTGGTACATGTTGGAAAACGCCATTGTACATCTTTGAACCAAAAGTAAGAAAAGCATTTGGTATTGCTAAAGATGAAGCTATTGCAGGTTTATTGTATCTTACTGATTTAGAAGAGGTTCCACCTAAAGCAAAACGTAAAAATAAACATTTAATCTCAGAATATTAAAGAAACCACACTCAAAATAACGAGTGTGGTTTTTTAATTATTTATTAAATGTTTCTTTTAAGAATGATTCAACTTGTTCAGGTGATTTTGCATTAGCAGAATGTAAATGGGCATGTTTTTGACCATTTTCAAATATAAGTAAACTTGGGATACCCATGACTTCATTGTCTGATGCTACATCTTCTAATTCATCACGATTTACTGAATACCATTTATAGTCGTTATACTTGTCAACGATTGGATCAATCCACATATCCATTGCTTTACAATCAGGACACCAACCAGCTTCAAATTTTACAATAACAGGTTGTTCACTTTGAATAACTGAATTAAATTCTTCAGTAGTAGTAATATTTTTCATACTTTACACTCCTTTTAGCTTGTTTTATATATTATAACTAATTACTAATGTTTAGAAAAAAATAAAGCTTAAAAAGTAGAGCGTTTATTTAAATAATCTGATATATTTAGAATAAGTTTAAATAGGAGGATAATACTGAATGATTAAATTTTATCAATATCCAAAATGTACAACTTGTAAAAAAGCTGCTCGATTTTTAGATGAGCATGGAGTGAGTTATGAGTCTATAGATATTGTGCAACACACACCTACAAAGCAAGAATTCAAAGAGTTAGTAGTTAAATCAGAAGTGGAAATCAATAAATTCTTTAATACACATGGTGTGAAATATAGAGAACTTGGTTTGAAAGATAAATTAAATGAATTATCTAATGATGAAAAATTAGAACTCTTAGCCTCAGATGGAATGTTGGTAAAACGTCCGCTAGCGGTTTCGGGTGAAAAAGTTACATTAGGTTTTAATGAAGAACAATACAAAGATGTATGGTTATAGAAAGTATAATCACAACTTTTAATATTAATAGTTGAATGAAAACTTACGGTATGGCATCATTAAATTGTAATTATTTTTAGGAGGGGATTTTCGTGGCAGTACCGAGCGAATTCAAATATTCTAAGGAACATGAATGGGTTAAAGTTGAAGGAAATACGGCAACAATTGGTATTACTGAATACGCGCAAGGTGAATTAGGAGACATCGTATTTGTCGAATTACCAGATGTCGATGATGAAATTAATGAAGGGGATACATTTGGTAGTGTTGAATCAGTAAAAACAGTATCTGAATTGTATGCACCTGTTTCTGGGAAAATTGTTGAAACAAACGACGAATTAGAAGATAGTCCAGAATTTGTTAATGAATCACCTTATGAAAAAGCATGGATGGTAAAAGTTGAATTAAGTGACGAAAGTCAATTAGATGAATTACTATCAGCTGAACAATACTCTGAAATGATTGGCGAATAATTTTTTAAAACTCCTTGATATTAAATCTAGGAGTTTTTTATATAATTATATTAATTATCTGTAAATTGTGTTTATATTCATCAATAACGTGAAAAAGTAAATGATTGTTTAATATCGACTTAGAAGGTGGATGAACATGGCAATTTTAAATAAAGTTATCATTGTTGAAGGTAAATCTGATAAGAAGAAAGTGCAACAAGTCATTGCTGAACCTGTAAATATTATTTGTACACATGGTACAATGAGTATCGACAAACTAGACGATATGATAGAAACGTTATATGGAAAACAGGTCTATATTCTTGCCGATTCAGATGATGAGGGCGAAAAAATTAGAAAGTGGTTTAAACGTTATTTAAGTGAAAGTGAACATATCTATGTAGATAAAACATATTGTGAAGTCGCACGTTGTCCCAAAAATTATCTTGCTCATGTATTGAGTAAATACGGATTTAACGTAAAAAAAGAGAAAAAACTTATACCTAATTTAAGTTCTGAAAGGTTAGTACTTGTGAATGAATAATTCTATTAAAATCGAAGACATCAAAGAACACTTTGATAAAGATAAACATTTAATATTTGGATATACTCCTATGTGTGGAACATGTAAGATTTCAGAGCGCATGCTAGATATTGCAAATGATATCGAACAATTACCACTTAAAAAAATTGATTTAAATTTCCATAAGTATTTTAGTGAAGAATATAAAATTATGTCTGTACCTGTACTGTTAATTATGGATAAGGATAAAGAGGTAGATAGAATCTATGCATTTCAATCCGTGCCATATTTGTTAGAAAAGTTAAAAAAATGATTGACGAATTATTAGTACAGTGATAGGATATAAATTAATTAAATAGTGCGAAAACTCTTATCGAGAGAGGTGGAGGGATGTGCCCTACGAAGCCCGGCAACCGTCTATAATGGAAATGGTGCCAATTCACATAAAGTTTAAGACTTTAGAAGATGAGAGAAAGATAATTTTAAATGCTTTCTCATCTCTCTAGATGGGAAAGCATTTTTTAATTACATAAGGAATTTAAGGGAGGCATTTAACGTGATTGAGTTAAATCAAGTTGTTAAACGCTATCACACAAAGAACAAAGATGTACTAGCAGTAGATCACGTTGACTTGAATATAGAATCAGGCTCAATTTTTGGAGTGATTGGGTTTTCTGGTGCTGGTAAAAGTACGTTAATTCGAATGTTTAATAATCTAGAAGAACCGACTTCAGGGGATATCATTATAGATGGAGACAATATTAACAAACTTTCTAAGTCAGATTTGAGAAAAAAACGACAAAAAGTAAGTATGATTTTCCAACATTTTAATTTGTTATGGTCACGTACTGTCATTAGTAATATTATGTTCCCACTAGAAATAGCTGGAGTATCTCGTGCAGAAGCAAAACAAAGAGCTTTAGAACTTGTAGAGTTGGTCGGTTTAAAAGGTCGTGAAAAAGCTTATCCTTCAGAATTATCAGGTGGTCAAAAACAAAGAGTTGGGATTGCTCGTGCATTAGCGAATGATCCGAATGTCTTATTATGTGACGAGGCTACAAGTGCGCTAGATCCACAAACAACGGATGAAATTTTAGATTTACTATTAAAAATAAAAGAAGAAAGAAATCTAACGATTGTGATTATTACACATGAAATGCAAGTGATTAGACGCATATGTGATGAAGTTGCAGTGATGGAAAATGGGCGTGTTATTGAGCAAGGTAATGTTGATGAAGTATTTGAAAATCCTCAACATGAGGTGACAAAACGATTCGTGAAAGACGATTTAGACGACGATTTTGAAGATTCAATTAAACATCTAGAACCATTGAACAAAGACGCTTATATTGTAAGATTGAATTTCAACGGTAATAATACCACACAACCTGTTGTATCTGATATTACGCGAATGCAGAATATTGAATTAAATATTTTGGAAGCAAATATTAAAAATACACGTACAGGTTCAATTGGATTTTTAATTGTACATATTCCACATATTAGTGAAGATGGATTTAATACATTTGTAACTGAGTTACATAAACAACACGTAAATGTGGAGGTGATTAAACATGGATAAATCATATGGTGATATCTTCCATGAAATGATTACTATGCCTAACGTGCAATGGCCTGAAGTTTGGCAAGCAATATATGAAACACTTTATATGACTGTAGTGTCAACCATTTTTGCTTTTATCTTTGGCTTAATCTTAGGTGTGCTGCTTTTCTTATCAGCTAAAAGTGATGCACCTGGAGCTAAAATTTTCTATACGGTAGTTTCATTTATAGTTAACTTGTTCCGTGCGATTCCATTTATTATTTTAATTTTGTTATTAATTCCGTTCACAAGTGTATTATTAGGTACAATTAGTGGACCGACGGGAGCACTTCCAGCATTAATCATTGGCGCTGCACCGTTCTACGCAAGATTAGTTGAAATCGCATTTAAAGAAATCGATAAAGGCGTTATTGAAGCAGCATGGTCTATGGGTGCGAATACTTGGACAGTCGTTCGAAAAGTATTGCTTCCAGAAGCAATGCCAGCACTTGTTTCAGGTATTACAGTAACTGCTATCGCTTTAGTTGGTTCAACTGCTATTGCAGGCGTTATTGGTGCAGGTGGTTTAGGTAACTTAGCTTACTTAACTGGTTTTACACGTAACCAAAACGACGTCATTCTAGTGTCAACCGTATTTATTTTAATTATTGTATTTATAATCCAATTCATCGGGGATTGGCTTACAAATAAAATTGATAAACGATAATAGAAAAGAGGACAGATTAAATGAAAAAACTTTTAAGTTTAGTATTAGTACTTACACTGACAGTTGTATTAGCTGCTTGTGGTAAAGGCGGAGACGAAAAAGATAAAAAAATCGTTGTAGGTGCCTCACCAGCACCACATGCTGAAATCTTAGAAAAAGCAAAACCACTTCTTGAGAAAAAAGGTTATAATTTAGAAATTAAAACAATCAATGATTACACTACACCTAATAAGTTGTTAGATAAAGGTGAGCTTGATGCTAACTACTTCCAACACGTTCCTTATTTAAAAACTGAAAGTAAAGAAAAAGGATACAAAATTGAAGATGCAGGTAAAGTTCATTTAGAACCAATGGCTGTTTATTCTAAAAAATACAAAAGTTTAAAAGACCTTCCTAAAGGTGCGACAGTTTATGTTTCAAATAACCCAGCTGAACAAGGTCGTTTCTTAAAATTCTTCGTTGATGAAGGCTTAATTAAAATTAAAAAAGGCGTAAAAATTGAAGACGCTAAATTTGAAGATATTACTGAAAACAAAAAAGATATTAAATTCAATAACAAACAATCAGCTGAATATCTTCCAAAAATCTATCAAAATCAAGATGTAGATGCAGCTATTATTAATTCAAACTATGCTATTGATCAAGGCTTAAGTCCACAAAAAGATTCAATTGTAGTTGAAAAACCTAATAATAACCCTTATGCAAACCTAATTGCAGTTCGTAAAGATCATAAAGATGATGAAAAAATTAAAGCTTTAGTTGAAGTATTACAATCTAAAGACATTCGTGATTTCATCAATGAAAAATACAAAGGTGCAGTTGTACCTGCAAAATAATGAATAATAATGCAGTAAAAAGAGGCTGGGACATAATTCCTAACAAAATAGCCAGTAAATGAGTTTATTATAAATTCATTTACTGGCTTCTTTATTTACAATACTACGTATTGTTGGCTCGCTTTCTTAGGGGACAGCTTCAGCCTGTAGTCTTCAGCTTGTCCTGTTCCCTCAAGAGTCTCGCCAAAATACTTTGTATTTATATGTAATTTTACATTGAAATACTTTAAAAAAATAAGGCCCTTTCGTATAATTTAATAAATATCACTAAACTAAATTAACGAGGTGCCTTATGTATAAAGATTATAACATGACTCAACTTACTCTACCATTGGAAACTTCAGTTCTTATCCCCACAAATGATATGTCACGACATGTCAATGATATTGTAGAAACAATTCCTAAAACTGAATTCGATGAATTCAGACATCATCGTGGTGCAACCTCATACCATCCAAAAATGATGTTAAAAGTCATTCTATATGCCTACACACAATCTGTGTTTTCAGGTCGTAAGATAGAAAAATTACTTAATGATAGCATCCGGATGATGTGGCTATCACAAAATCAAAAGCCTTCTTATAAAACGATTAATCGATTTAGAGTCAATCCAAAAGTAGATGCTTTATTAGAATCATTATTTATTCAATTTCATAGTCAGTGTTTGAAACAACATCTTATAGATGATCAGGCCATTTTTATTGATGGTACGAAAGTTGAGGCGAATGCCAATCGATATACATTTGTATGGAAAAAGAGTATTCAAAACCATGAGACAAAAATGAATGAAGATTCTAAAGCACTCTATCATGAATTGATAACAAATAAAATCATACCTGAGATTAAAAAAGATCACGATAATGACTTAACAAAGGAAGAAATAGATTTGATTGGTAGTCATTTGGATAAAGAAATCGAAGATTTAAATCAACATATCGATAATGAAAAATGTACTAAAATAAGAAAACAAATACGGCTCAAAAGAACTAAAATTAAACAATACAAAAAGCAAATTAATGATTACTCTGGGCGAAAGCATAAATACGACGTCCAAAAATCTATTTTAAAGGATAGAAATAGTTATTCTAAAACAGATCATGATGCCACATTTATGAGAATGAAAGAAGATCATATGAAAAATGGACAACTCAAGCCAGGTTATAATTTACAAATAGCGACAAATTCTCAATTCGTTTTATCTTATAATGTGTATCAAAATCCGACTGATACAAGAACGATGATACCATTTTTAAATTTAATTCAAGAGACCTACGGTCATTTACCTGAATATATTGTAGCTGATGCAGGTTATGGTAGCGAACCCAATTATATGGCAATTATAGATGATTTTAATCGAATACCACTTATAACCTACGGTATGTTTATAAAAGATAAAACTAAAAAATATAAAAGCGACATCTTTAACACTCAAAATTGGGATTATGACGAAATTAACGATGAATATATTTGTCCAAACAATAAGCGATTGGGTTTTAAAAGATATGCCTATCGCCATGATAAATATGGGTTTAAGAGAGACTTCAAATTATATGAATGTGATGATTGTTCAGAATGTCCTCTGAGACACCAATGCATGAAATACAATTCAAAAACGAATAAAAAAATAATGAAAAATTATAATTGGGAATATTTTAAAGCCCAAATTAATAAAAAGCTTTCAGAACCAAAAATAAAAACCATCTACAGTCAAAGAAAAATTGATGTGGAGCCTGTTTTTGGATTTATGAAGGCTATTTTGGGTTTCACTCGAATGTCCGTTCGAGGGATAAATAAAGCCAAAAGAGAACTAGGATTTGTGCTAATGGCACTTAATATAAGAAAAGTAACAGCTCAACGAGCTGAAAATAATCAAAAAAATTATAAAAAAGACAATTTCTATATTATTTCAATAGAAATTGTCTTTTTTCACTTATCTAGATACTTTATGTCCCGGACTCTTTTTTATTTTATATCAATACATTTATTGCAGTCATTTATATTATAAACTTGAATCGTCTTGATATAGTATTCCAACGCCGATACCACCTTGACCCATCGCATATTCAAATTTAACAATTTCTATATATGGATGTTCTTCTAAGAATGCATTGACTTTTTTATTTAAACCTTTTTCTGTCATAGCAGTAAAATTAACAAATGTCATAGTTATCATCTCCAATTGGATAAGTAAATTGAACAATGTTATTATAACAATTATTTTAATTAGACAGAAAATATAAAAAAATAACAGAATTTATGTTTATACATGATATGTATTGGGTATGTTAATATTACAAAAATCATTTAAGAATGAAATGTTCAACAAGGAGGAATTTAAAATGGCAGAAGATAAATTTGAACAAGCTAAAGGTAATATTAAGGAAACAGTTGGTAATGCAACTGATAATAAAGATTTAGAAAAAGAAGGTCAAGGCGACAAAGCTTCAGGTAAAGCTAAAGAAGTGGTTGATAACGTTAAAGATAAAGCAAATGATGTTATTGATAAATTAAAAGGCGATAAATAAGTCGTTTTAACTAGAAGAGAACGCATGTGTTAAACACATGCGTTTTTTGTTTATTTTAGAATATTATGTCTGAGTATCATTGTTAGACGTAATTAGTCCTAATGAATAACTTACTATATATCCTATTACTAAAGAAATAATCGAAACAATCCATTCTACTGGTGATTTAGGAATTCCTGGGAATACAGCATAAATTGAACCAATAACAAAACCAGTAATTAAGGCAAATGTTCCAATAAAGTGGTGGGTTAAAAAGTATTTTATAATACGGCTTGAAAATAGAAATCCACATAAAATACCTAAACCAACTACTATTAATATAGGCAGACCGGTAAAGTTAAATTTAGCTAAATTAGCAATAGCTAACATTATTGTTCCATATGCACCGAATACAAGTAGCATAAATGAGCCAGAGATACCTGGAAGTAGCATTGCACTAGAAGCACAAACACCTGCTATAAAATATTTAATAATAAGACTAAAAGATAATTGAAGTGTTAAACTTGATTGCTGTGTGCTAGGATTTAATATTGTTAATGCTACTATAACTATGATTCCTAAAATTAATAATCCATAGTGTTTAGTTGTAAATGTTTTTTTAAAATCTGAAGTTTTTAATAGGTAAGGGACAATGCCTATAATTAAACCAGTAAAAAAGAACATCGTTATTACATGATGATGATCGAGTAGGTAATGAATTAAATTACTAAGTACACCAATCGCTAAAATCATTCCTATTAATATAGGAAGTAAAAATTTTAGACTTGGCCAAAACCGTTTAGAAAACAATCCACTAATGGATGAAATAAAATCATCATAAATCCCTAAAAGTAAAGCAATGGTACCTCCACTGATTCCTGGAACTAAATCTGAAGTCCCCATAGCAAATCCTTTTAAAATATTTTTCCATTTGAATGTCATAAAGGTCTCCTTTCTTTCTTTATTAAGTTAATACGAATATTACCAAATTTTCACCTTACATTGAAATATTAAATAGTTAATCATCGTTAGTATCTAGTTACCTATTGAGAACAGATGCCTTTTGATTATCAGTCGCACTTGAAAATTGAAGTGATTTCGAAACAGTTTTGGCGAAAATATAGTCTTTTTTGTTATTTTAATAAGTTTATATTAAGGACTATTTACGTTATAATTAAGTGTATTAAAGTGTTAGAAGTCTTTTTGACTATAAATTAAAATTACTATAAACTAGTTAAGAAAACTTTATATTTTATGGAGGGAATATAAATGTCATCAACATTAGAAATTAAAGACTTACATGTGTCTATTGAAGATAAAGAAATTTTAAAAGGTGTTAATTTAACAGTTAATACTGGTGAAGTTCACGCAATCATGGGACCTAATGGTACAGGTAAATCAACATTATCTTCTGCAATTATGGGTCACCCAAGTTATGAAGTCACTCAAGGTGAAGTATTACTTGATGGTGTAAATATTTTAGAATTAGATGTTGACGAAAGAGCAAAAGCAGGTCTTTTCTTAGCAATGCAATATCCATCAGAAATTACTGGTGTAACAAATGCAGACTTTATGCGTTCAGCGATTAATGCAAAACGTGAAGAAGGTCAAGAAATTAACTTAATGCAATTTATTAAAAAATTAGATAAACAAATGGATTTCTTAGATATTGATAAAGATATGGCGCAACGTTATTTAAATGAAGGTTTCTCAGGTGGGGAGAAAAAACGTAATGAAATCTTACAATTAATGATGTTAGAACCCAAATTTGCGATTTTAGATGAAATTGACTCAGGTTTAGATATTGATGCATTAAAAGTCGTTTCTAAAGGAATCAATGAAATGCGTGGCGAAGATTTCGGTGCATTAATGATTACACACTATCAACGTTTATTAAACTATATTACTCCTGATAAAGTACATGTTATGTATGGCGGTAAAGTTGTAAAATCAGGCGGTCCAGAATTAGCTAAACGTCTTGAAGAAGAAGGTTATGAATGGGTTAAAGAAGAATTTGGTGCAACTGAATAGGTCATTAAACAAAATAAACACTATTCATTAAAAGAACTGATTGATTTTAAAATGTGGAAATAAACAGTTTATATATCGATTCAGTTACTAAAATTTTTCATCAAGTAGGAGGAAAAAGCATTATGACAACAGAAACTTTAAATATTTCTGAAGCACAACTTGTTGATTATTCTAAAGCACAAAATGAACCTTCTTGGATGACTGAACTACGTCAAAAAGCTTTGAAATTAACAGAAACTTTAGAAATGCCTAAACCAGATAAAACAAAACTAAGAAAATGGGATTTCGATGCATTTAAACAACATCATGTTGAAAGTGAATCATATAATGATGTATCAGAACTTCCTGAATCAGTTAAAAATATTATTGATATAGAAAATTCTAAAAATTTAATTATTCAACATAATAATGATTTAGCTTTCACACAAGTATCAGAACAAGCAAATCATAATAATGTTATTATTGAAGGTTTATCAAAAGCGCTACAAGATCATAGTGAATTAGTAGAAAAATATTTAATGAAAGATGCAGTTACAGTAGATGAACATCGATTAACTGCTTTGCATACAGCATTATTGAATGGTGGCGTATTTGTATATGTCCCTAAAAATGTAGTAGTTGAAGACCCTATTCAATATGTAGTATTACATGACAATGAGAATGCAAGTTTATTTAATCATGCCATTATTGTAACGGAAGAAAGTGCTGAAGTAACATATGTTGAGAATTACCTTTCAACTGCAAGTGGTGAAGGTAATCAAGTCAATATTATTTCTGAAGTGATTGCAGGAGCAAATTCAAACATTACTTATGGTTCAGTTGACTATCTAGATAAAGGATTTACAGGTCACATTATCCGTCGTGGTGTGACGGCAGCAGATGCATCAATTAATTGGGCTTTAGGTTTAATGAATGAGGGAAGCCAAATTATTGATAATACTACTAACTTAATTGGTGATCGTTCAACAAGTGAACTAAAATCAGTCATTGTTGGTACTGGTGATCAAAAAATTAACTTAACATCTAAAATCGTTCAATATGGTAAGGAAACAAATGGTTATATCTTAAAACATGGTGTAATGCGTGAAAATGCTTCATCTGTATTTAATGGTATTGGATATATTAAGCATGGCGGTACAAAATCTATCGCAAATCAAGAATCTCGTGTGTTAATGCTTTCAGAGCATGCTCGCGGAGATGCGAACCCTATTCTACTTATCGATGAAGATGATGTTGAAGCAGGTCATGCAGCTTCGGTTGGTCGTGTTGACCCAGAACAACTTTACTACTTAATGAGCCGTGGTATTTCTCAAAAAGAAGCAGAACGTCTTGTTATTCATGGTTTCTTAGATCCAGTTGTCCGTGAATTACCAATTGAAGATGTGAAACGTCAATTACGAGAAGTCATCGAACTTAAAGTAAATAAATAGATCATTGAGATTTTCAATAAAAGAAAGGTCGTGAAGGTAGTGGCCGAAACTTCATTAAACATACAAGAAATTATTGAAGACTTTCCTATACTAAATCAAAAAATTAATGGAAAACGATTAGCTTATCTTGATTCAACAGCAACAAGTCAAACACCAGTGCAAGTATTAAATGTATTAGATGATTATTATAAACGTTACAATTCTAATGTGCATCGTGGTGTGCATACTCTAGGTTCTTTAGCAACAGATGGATATGAAAGTGCTCGTGAGACAGTACGACGTTTCATTAATGCTAAATATTTTGAAGAAATTATTTTTACTAGAGGTACGACTGCTTCAATTAATATTGTTGCACATAGTTATGGAGACGCTAATATTAACGAAGGCGACGAAATCGTTGTGACAGAGATGGAACATCATGCTAATATTGTGCCTTGGCAACAGCTAGCTAAACGAAAAAAAGCTACTTTAAAATTTATTCCTATGACTGATGATGGTGAACTAAGAATTGAAGATGTCAAATCGACAATTAATGACAATACTAAGATTGTAGCTATTACTCATGTGTCTAATGTCTTAGGTACCATTAATGATATAAAAGCAATTGCTAAGATTGCGCATGAACACGGTGCTATTATTAGTGTTGATGGAGCACAATCTGCACCTCATATGGATATCGATGTTCAAGATTTAGATGTTGATTTCTTTAGCTTTAGCGGTCACAAAATGTTAGGACCGACTGGTATTGGTGTATTATATGGAAAACGTGAACTACTTCAAAACATGGAACCTGTTGAGTATGGTGGGGACATGATTGATTTTGTAAGTAAGTACGATGCAACATGGGCTGACTTACCTACTAAATTTGAAGCTGGTACACCGATTATTGCTCAAGCTATTGGATTGGCTGAAGCTATTCGTTATATCGAAAATATAGGCTTTGATGCCATTCATCAGCATGAAAAAGAATTAACAGAATATGCATATGAGCAATTATCTTCAATTGAAGGATTAGAAATATATGGTCCCCCTAAAGAAAGACGTGCAGGTGTGATCACTTTTAATTTAGCTGATATTCATCCACATGATGTTGCTACAGCAGTAGATACTGAAGGTGTCGCTGTTAGAGCTGGACATCACTGTGCGCAACCATTAATGAAATGGTTAAATGTATCATCTACTGCAAGAGCAAGTTTTTATATTTATAATACTAAAGAAGATGTTGACCAATTAGTAGAAGCATTGAAACAAACGAAGGAGTTTTTCTCATATGAGTTTTAATAATTTAGATCAACTTTATAGATCTGTAATTATGGATCATTATAAGAATCCTCGTAATAAAGGCGTTTTAGATAATGGATCAATGACAGTAGATATGAATAATCCTACTTGTGGTGATCGCATTAGACTAACATTTGATATCGAAGATGGTATCATTCAAGAGGCGAAATTCGAAGGTGAAGGTTGCTCAATTTCAATGTCAAGTGCATCGATGATGACTGAAGCAGTTAAAGGTCATTCATTAGGTGAAGCAATGCAAATGAGTCAAGAATTTACTAAAATGATGTTAGGTGAAGATTATAACATCACTGAAGATATGGGAGATGTAGAAGCATTACAAGGGGTTTCTCAATTCCCAGCGCGTATTAAATGTGCAACGTTAGCGTGGAAAGCTTTAGAAAAAGGTACAGTGCAAAAAGAAGGTAAAGCAGAAGGTACAACTGAAGAATAAAATACGAATAGGTAATAAATGTTATTCTAAGCACTATGGTGCTGTGACATTTTACACATATTTCTTTTTATATAGTTTTCATGTTGTTACAATGACTATAGATAGTAGTGAAAGATAAATGATGCGTATATCGTTTTAAATATATTTAAGGAGTGATTGAAATGGCTAAAAAAGCACCTGATGTTGGAGATTATAAATATGGTTTCCATGATGAGGATGTTTCCATTTTCAGATCAGAACGTGGTCTAACAGAAAATATTGTTAGAGAAATTTCTAAGATGAAAGAAGAACCAGAATGGATGCTTAATTTCCGATTAAAAGCTTTAAAACTATTCTATAAAATCCCAATGCCTCAATGGGGTGGCGATTTATCAGAATTGAATTTTGATGACATTACTTATTATGTTAAGCCTTCAGAGCATACTGAACGTTCTTGGGATGAAGTACCTGAAGAAATTAAACGTACATTTGATAAATTAGGTATACCAGAAGCAGAACAAAAATATTTAGCTGGTGTTTCTGCACAATATGAATCAGAAGTTGTATATCATAATATGGAAAAAGAATTAGAAGAAAAAGGGATAATCTTTAAAGATACAGACAGTGCTTTACGTGAAAATGAAGACTTATTTAAAGAATACTTTGCTTCTGTTGTTCCAGCAGCTGATAATAAATTCGCAGCATTAAATTCAGCAGTATGGTCAGGTGGTTCATTCATCTATGTACCTAAAAACGTTAAATTAGATACACCATTACAAGCGTACTTCCGAATTAACTCAGAAAATATGGGTCAATTCGAACGTACATTAATTATTGCTGATGAAGGGGCTTCAGTAAACTATGTTGAGGGTTGTACTGCACCAGTATATACTACAAGTTCATTACACTCAGCAGTAGTTGAAATTATTGTTCATAAAGATGCACATGTTCGTTATACTACTATCCAAAACTGGGCTAACAATGTGTATAACTTAGTTACTAAACGTACGTTTGTTCATGAAAATGGTAATATGGAATGGGTTGACGGTAACTTAGGTTCTAAGTTAACAATGAAATACCCTAACTGTGTATTATTAGGTGAAGGTGCGAAAGGTAGTACATTATCCATCGCATTTGCGGGTAAAGGTCAAGTTCAAGATGCAGGTGCTAAAATGATTCATAAAGCCCCAAATACATCTTCAACTATCGTATCTAAATCAATTTCTAAAAACGGTGGTAAAGTAATCTATCGCGGTATCGTTCACTTTGGACGCAAAGCTAAAGGTGCGCGTTCAAATATCGAATGCGATACATTAATTCTAGATAACGAATCAACTTCAGACACAATTCCATATAATGAAGTATTTAATGATAATATTTCATTAGAACATGAAGCGAAAGTTTCTAAAGTATCTGAAGAACAATTATTCTATCTAATGAGTAGAGGGATTTCTGAAGAAGAAGCAACAGAGATGATTGTTATGGGATTCATCGAACCATTTACTAAAGAATTACCAATGGAGTATGCTGTAGAAATGAACCGTCTTATTAAATTTGAAATGGAAGGTTCAATCGGATAATTTAAGATATAGCTTAAGCTAATAGTTAAAAGAACTAGAATGTTTAACATTCTAGTTCTTTTGTTTTTAAAGCTATGATTAATTATGATGGCGATATTCTACCTTATC
This sequence comes from Staphylococcus sp. FSL W8-1270, assembly GCF_038007165.1. Taxonomy (NCBI): domain Bacteria; kingdom Bacillati; phylum Bacillota; class Bacilli; order Caryophanales; family Staphylococcaceae; genus Staphylococcus; species Staphylococcus sp. FSL W8-1270. The sequence goes on along the minus strand of NZ_JBBOWQ010000001.1, from coordinate 1,797,870 downwards.
TAGTTTAAAACCAGTTAACACAATATATTAGAAGACAAGTAGTTACAAATTAGCTACTAATCAAAAGTGAACGATTTAATAGATTAATTATTTTTACAAATGAATCAGTTATTAACGCAAACTTAGGGTGTTATAGTAGCGATTTTAAAATAATAAGAAAATGTAAAGTTAGTATACAACAAGTGATATATTAATTTTGAATGTGGTATCATATATCTGGTGATAAAAATGATTAATATCGGTTTAACTGGATGGGGAGATCATTATTCTTTATATGAAGATCTTGAAAGACAAACAGATAAATTACGTACGTATGCGAGTCATTTTCCTGTTGTTGAACTTGATGCCTCATATTATGCTATCCAACCTGAACGTAATATATTGAAATGGATCAATGAAACACCAGATAAGTTTCAGTTTATCGTTAAGATTCATCAAGCATTGACGCTTCACTCAGATTATAAAACTTATGCTGATTCACGATCTGAACTATTTAAACAATTTAGACACATGCTTGAACCACTGATTGCACATCATAAATTAGCAATGGTACTTGTGCAATTTCCACCTTGGTTTGATTGTACAGCTCAAAATATAAATTATATTTTGTATGTTCGACAACAGCTAGAAGATATCCCCATGTGTGTAGAATTTAGACATCAATCTTGGTTTAATTCCCAATTTAAAGAACAAACTTTAATGTTTTTAACCGAACATCAAATTATTCATGCGGTCGTAGATGAACCACAAATTAAAGATGGGTCTATACCTTTAGTCAATCGTATAACTTCTAGTACCGCTTTTGTGCGTTATCATGGTAGAAATCAGCATGGTTGGACTAAAAAAGATATGACTGATCAAGAGTGGCGAGATGTTAGATATTTATATAATTATAATGAAAATGAATTAAAAGATTTAGCAAATAAAGTTCAAATATTAGAACAAAAAGCTGAAAAGGTCTATGTTGTTTTTAATAATAATTCTGGTGGTCATGCAGCTCAAAATGCTAAAACCTATCAAAATATTTTAGATATAGAGTATACAGGCTTAGCACCTCAGCAATTAAAATTTTTCTAAGAGGCGAATTATAATGTTTTTAACAATGATTTTATTAGTTTTAATTGGATTATTATCTGCAGTATTAGGTTCTTTAGTAGGTATTGGTGGTGGTATAATTATCGTACCTACTTTAGTGTATTTAGGAGTGAACCATCATCTATTACACGGCATCACTACTCAGATTGCAATTGGTACGTCATCGGTTATTCTTATTGTAACTGGACTTTCTTCATCTATTGGTTATTTGAAAACAAAGCAAGTAGATATTAAAAATGGATCCATATTTTTATTTGGATTATTACCTGGTTCACTTATTGGTTCATTTTTAAGTAGATATTTAACATTAAATTCGTTTAATTTATACTTTGGTATTTTTATGATCTGTGTATCTATTTTATTGATGATTAGATATAAAATTAAACCATTTAAAATATTCGATAAGGAAAAGTATCGTAAAACATACATCGATGCTAAAGGGATGACTTATCATTATAGCGTTCCACCTATGTTTGCCTTCTTTGCTACATTATTTATAGGTGTACTTACAGGTTTATTTGGAATTGGTGGTGGAGCGTTGATGACTCCTTTAATGCTTATAGTATTTAGATTTCCACCTCATGTAGCAGTAGGGACAAGTATGATGATGATTTTCTTTTCAAGTGTTATGAGTTCAATTGGTCATATTATTCAAGGTCATGTTGCTTGGTCATATTCAATTATTCTAATCATTTCTAGTTATATTGGCGCTCAAATTGGAGTAAAAATAAATCACTCGATTAAATCAGAAACAGTAGTATTATTATTACGCACAGTAATGTTAATTATGGGTGTATATCTAATTATTAAATCGTTTCTATAATAAAACAGGAGGAATTTAAGTGAAGCTTACAATTTTTCATACAAATGACATTCATAGTCACCTTAATGAATATGCACGTATTATGACGTACATGGCTGAACACCGACCTGAACTTCAACACCCTTCACTTTATTTAGATATTGGTGATCATGTTGATTTATCTACACCAGTAACAGAAGCAACTATGGGCAAAAAAAATGTTGAACTTTTAAATGAGGCTCATTGTGATATTGCTACAATTGGGAATAATGAAGGAATGACTATTTCTCATGAAGCATTAAATAATCTTTACAATGATGCACAATTTAAAGTCATATGTGCTAATGTTTTAGACGAAGATGGCCACTTACCTCGTCATATTGCCACATCTTATATAAAAGAAATAGAAGATGTACGCTTTTTATTTGTAGCAGCGACGGCACCTTTCACGCCATTCTATCGAGCACTTGATTGGATTGTGACAGACCCATTAGAAGCCATCAAAGACGAAATTGAACAACGCAAAGGACAATACGATGTATTAATAGTTATGAGTCATGTAGGTGTCTTTTTTGATGAAAAATTATGTCAAGAAATCCCAGAGATAGATGTGATACTAGGAAGCCACACACATCATCATTTTAATCATGGTGAAGTCAATAATGGTGTACTTATGGCAGCAGCAGGGAAATATGGACATTATCTTGGAGAAGTGAATTTAACGATTGAAAATAAAAAAGTAGTTACTAAAGAGGCTACATTACATCCAGTAGACACATTACCAGTGGTTAAAACACATTTTGATGAAGAAGGAAAAGATTTGATGAATAAGGCGATTATTAATAAGCCAGTTTCTTTATCTAGTAAAACAAATGTGATTACAAAAACGACTTATTTACTTGCAGAAAGTGTGTATGAATTTACAAATGCAGATTGTACAATTATTAATGCTGGATTAATTGTTAATAATGTTGAGAGCGATCAACTTACTGAATACGATATCCATACTATGTTACCTCATCCAATCAACTTAGTTCGTGTACGTTTGAAAGGTTCTGAATTGAAAAAGATAATCTTAAAAAGTCAAAAGCAAGAATATATGTATGAACATGTCCAAGGATTAGGATTTAGAGGTGATATTTTTGGTGGTTATATATTATATAAATGTGGATTTATTCAATCAGAACATCGCTTCTTTGTAGATGGACAAGAAATAGAAGATAACCGTACCTATATATTAGGAACTGTAGATATGTATACATTTGGAAGATATTTCCCATTATTAAAAGGAACATCGATTGATTATTTAATGCCTGAATTTTTAAGAGATATCTTTAAAGAAAAATTAATTCATATGCATCATTCTTCTTAGTACACAAATGTTCATAGTTATGTCTTAATTTTATAAGTTATTACATTTTAATTTAATGTAAATTTCGTTATAATAGTTGAAGATAGATTAAACAGGAGGGTATGTGTTGTTATGGCTACTAAAAATGAAGAGATTTTACGTAAACCAGATTGGTTGAAAATAAAGCTAAACACTAATGAAAACTACATCGGCCTCAAGAAAATGATGCGTGAGAAAAATTTACATACAGTTTGTGAAGAAGCAAAATGTCCAAATATACATGAATGTTGGGGAGCTAGACGTACGGCTACATTTATGATTTTAGGTGCGGTATGTACAAGAGCTTGTCGTTTCTGTGCAGTAAAAACTGGCTTACCTAATGAACTAGATTTAAATGAACCAGAACGTGTTGCAGAGTCTGTAGAACTAATGAATCTTAAACATGTTGTTATCACAGCTGTTGCACGTGATGATTTAAGAGATGCAGGATCTAATGTATATGCAGAAACGGTTCGTAAAGTACGTGAACGTAATCCATATACGACAATTGAAATTTTACCGTCAGATATGGGTGGGGATTATGAAGCACTTGAAACACTAATGGCTTCAAGACCTGATATTTTAAACCATAACATTGAAACAGTACGTCGTTTAACTCCAAGAGTTCGTGCGCGTGCGACTTACGACAGAACATTAGAATTCTTACGTCGTTCTAAAGAGTTACAACCTGATATTCCAACTAAATCAAGTTTAATGGTAGGTTTAGGTGAAACATTGGAAGAAATTTATGAAACAATGGATGACTTACGTGCAAATGATGTTGATATTTTAACAATTGGTCAATATTTACAACCATCACGTAAACACTTAAAAGTTGAAAAGTATTATACTCCATTAGAATTTGGTAAATTAAGAAAAATTGCAATGGAAAAAGGATTTAAACATTGTGAAGCTGGTCCAATGGTACGAAGTTCTTATCATGCTGATGAACAAGTAAATGAAGCGGCAAAAGAAAAACACCGTCTTGGAGAAGAACAGTTACAACAAAAATAATATTAACCCAAAAATTTATAATAAACTTTCTGTTAAGTGATATTGCATAATGAAGTCATATTATCTTGTGAAACAATAATATGAGTACATAAAGTCAATTAACAATGTTTATTAATAGATGGATGCTAAAACTTAGATTGCTCTTTTTCTTTAAAATAGGCAATCTAAGTTTTTATTATAATTACAATTAAAGGTGACTTATTATGATTAAAGTTAATCAACAGTATTTTGAATTAATTGAAGATTATAGAGAATGCTTTGACGAAGAATTATTTGCTTCAAGATATTCAGATATACTTGATAAATATGATTTTGTAGTTGGGGATTTTGGTTATGATCAATTACGTTTAAAAGGATTTTATAAAGATTCAAATAAAAAAGCTGAAATTTCAAAACGTTTTTCAACCATTCAAGATTATATTTTGGAATATTGTAATTTTGGTTGTCCATATTTCATAGTGAGACATATTAATGATAATGAACGATTAGAACTAGATAGTGTAGATGAAGTAGAGGATAAATTACATGATGTTAAAATAAAACCAACAATACAAGCTACGCAATCTACTGAAAAAAAGAATAATAAATAATGAAAGGTCAAAACAATGTATATTTTGTAAATATCATTGTTTTGACCTTTCATTTATTGAATAACTTGATTTAGATATTCAATGATTTCTTCGCTTTCTTCTTGAGACACACCTAATATATGAGCAATATATCCTTCTTCTTCAATATCATCTGTGCCTATGATGCCAAATTTATTAGTTTGAAGATTTAATACCAGTGTTTTACCGTAATGACGATCGGTCTGAATAAGCATTAAATCATAGCGACTATGTTCACCTACAAATCCTACAAATTGTGCTTGCGATTGTTCCTCATCATCGTACAGAAACATATCTATCATATCAGTCATGCTCCTTTATTTTTAATATGTGAAATTAGTATAACGACAAATGATGCATGATGCAAAACTATGATATGATAATAATAATAAGAGGTGACCGATATGTATTTTGTAGATAAAGATAAATTAGCACTTAAAATAAAATATTTAAATCAGCTTATTAAGGATTATGAAACAAATAAATCAAATCATTATGCATTTGAACGTATTGCGCAAATGTTAATTGAATCATCAGTAGATATTGGAAATATGATTATTGACGCTTTTATTTTGAGAGATCCTGGTAACTATAAAGATGTTATTGATATTTTAGAACTTGAAGGGGTGATTTCCAAAGATACACAAAACCATATTAATGATACAGTTAAAATCAGAAAACAGTTTGCACATCATTATACAGAATTAGAAGTTGAAACACTTGTACCATTATTTGACACCTCAATACCGTATTATCGACAATTTGTGAAAGAAGTTACTCAATTTCTAAAAAAAGAAAATGTGCCAATTACCGCTTTTGGAAAAGGAGATTATTCATAATGAAAAATTATAAAGGTTATTTAATCGATTTAGATGGAACAATGTATATGGGTACAGCAGAAATTGATGGTGCTGCTCAATTTATCGATTATTTGAACAAAAACGATATTCCTCATTTATATGTTACTAATAACTCTACTAAGACGCCTGAAGAAGTAACAGAAAAGTTAAAAGAAATGAAGATTGACGCTAAACCAGACGAAGTAGTTACTTCTGCTCTAGCTACGGCAAATTACATTGCAGAAGAAAATAGTCAAGCTAGTGTGTATATGCTAGGAGGTAATGGTTTAAGAACAGCATTAACCGATGCAGGTTTAACCGTAAAAGAAGATGAGAATGTAGATTACGTAGTTATCGGTTTAGATGAAGCAGTCACATATGAAAAACTTGCAATAGCTACTTTAGCAGTACGTAAAGGCGCAAAATTTATCTCTACGAATCCAGATGTCTCAATTCCTAAAGAAAGAGGCTTCTTACCTGGAAATGGAGCTATTACAAGTGTGGTTAGTGTATCTACTGGACAACAGCCACAATTTATTGGTAAACCAGAAACCATCATCATGCAAATTGCTTTAGATATTTTGAAACTCGATAAGTCTGAAGTGGCTATGGTGGGAGATTTGTATGATACAGATATAATGTCTGGTATTAATGTGGGGATGGATACGGTACATGTACAAACAGGTGTAACATCTTATGAAGAAATTCAAACTAAACAACCAAAGCCAACCTATTCATTTAAAGATTTGAATGTGGCTATAGCTGAATTAGAAAGTAATACTAATTAATAAAAATAATTTCTATGATAACTTCTTATTACTTAAATTGATGATATGAGTAATAAGAAGTTTTTATATCTAACAGTTTTGTTATGCTCTGTGTAATTGTGATATGTAATCATTAGTACTAATATATAGAATATCAAAGATAAGAATAAGGACATATCGGATAAGATAGATACATATTTAACACTCACTAATTATTATATAAAATAAATTTGATATATAATTAATATTTTTATATAATAAAGTGTAAAAATAAAAGTGCGATATAATATTTCTTGATAGTAAGATAACTTTACTAAATATAAAATAAGTAGAATTGTTCTTCAAAATAAATAGCAATGTTTGTGAGGTGTAATATTCAATTGAGAGAAACTAAAAAAATAAGTGTTTTTTATGAAAAAGCAAAACCATATCTACTGACTATTCTATACTTAGCAATTTTTATAGCTTTGTATCTTATATATGGTTCAGGCGATACACATAATAACTTTATATATAACGAATTCTAGTAAGGAGTCAAAGGATGACAGATATTATAAATTTAATTAATGATATTGGACAAAAAAATCCAGATCGAGTAGCTATTAGACATAAATCAGATGAGTTAACGTATCGTCAACTTATAGAAGAATCTAGTAAGCTAGCACATTATTTGCAAGATACAAATAAGCCATTAATCATCTATGGTCATATGTCACCATATATGGTAGTTGGAATGATAGGAGCAATCAAAGCAGGATGTGGCTATGTCCCAATTGATACGTCAGTTCCAATAGAACGTGTAGAAATGATTATGAATAAAGTAGATCCAACATTTATTTTAAATACAACTGATTCAAGTGTGAATCAACCAAGGAAAGAACTTACAATCGAAGATATTAAACATTCTGATTATCCTATTGTTTTTGATAGTCAAATGGATAAAACAGATGTTGTTTATACTATATTCACTTCTGGTTCTACAGGTGAGCCTAAAGGTGTGCAAATTGAGTATGCGAGTTTAATAGAATTTGCAGAATGGATGGTCTCATTAAATGAAACAGATAATCATCAGGAGTGGCTGAACCAAGCACCATTTTCATTTGATTTATCTGTAATGGCAATTTATCCATGTTTAACATCTGGTGGAACACTTAACTTAGTAGATAAAGATATGATAAAAAAACCGAAGTTATTAAATGAAATGCTTGTTCAAACGCCAATTAATGCTTGGGTATCAACACCATCATTTATAGAAATGTGTTTATTACTTCCTAACCTTAATGAAAAAGATTATCCAAGTTTAAATCATTTCTTCTTTTGTGGAGAAATTTTACCGCATAGAACAGCTAAAGCACTTGTTGATAGATATCCAAATGCAATTGTTTATAACACATATGGACCAACGGAAGCGACAGTTGCAGTTACTGGTGTAAAAATCACACCCGAGATTTTAGAACGTTATAACCCACTTCCAGTAGGTGTAGCAAGACCGAATACTACACTATCAACAACTGATGAAGGTGAACTTGTTATTAAAGGAACAAGTGTGAGTTTAGGATATCTAAAAAACAAAGAAAAAACTGAAGCAGTATTTAAGTTTGATAATGGCGTTCGCATTTATCACACGGGTGATAAAGCTATTGAAAAAGATGGTTATTGGTTTATCCAAGGACGTATCGATTTTCAAATAAAGTTAAACGGTTATCGCATGGAACTAGAAGAAATTGAAACACAACTAAGACACTCAAAATACGTTAGAGAAACTGTTGTTGTGCCAATTTATAAAAATGGAAAAGTTGTTTATCTTGTAGGTGCTATTGTACCTACTAAAAAAGTTGATAATGACTTAGAGATGACCAGAAACATTAAAAATGAATTGAAATCTCGCTTACCTGAATATATGATTCCGAGAAAATTCGTTTGGATGGAACAACTTCCATTAACATCAAATGGAAAACTTGATCGTAAACAAGTTGCAGAGGATATCGACGCATGATTCCTTATGGTACGTTTACCTTCTTCTTAGTCGTATTTATCGTTCTTTTACCAGTCATCATACTCGGATTTTTAGGTAAGCGAAGCTATGTATACAATGGGATAAGTACAGTGATTATGATTGTGATTATTTTCTCTTCAGATACATACAATTTATTTGGACAGAAATATTTAAGTGTTCAATTAATCAGTTTTGTAATTTATTTAATATGGCAAGTGCTATTAATCATGTGGTATTACAAATCACGACAAAAAAATAATACTTTTATTAAATTTTTAATTATTATGATTTTATCTATTTTACCTTTAGCACTTGTTAAAATATTACAAAGTTCATGGTTAGGTGGACATCAAATACATTTCCATGAACATAAGTTAATTGAATTTGTCGGATTCTTAGGAATCTCATATGTTACTTTTAAAAGTGTACAACTTATAATGGAAATTAGAGATGGTTCTATTAAAGAAATTAAAGTGGGGAAATTGATTCAATTTATTTCATTCTTTCCAACAGTATCTTCAGGACCCATCGACCGTTATAAACGTTTTGTCAAAGACGATAAAAAAATACCAACTGGTGAGCAATACAGAGGTATGGTAGTTAAAGCGATTCATATGATTATGATGGGCTTCTTATATAAATATATTATTGCTCATTTAATTAATGTATATGCAATTATGCCATTATTAATGCATTTACATGGTTTTACTCATAAATGGTTATATATGTATGCCTATAGCTTTTACCTATTTTTTGACTTTGCAGGTTATAGTTTATTTGCAATAGCAGTGAGTTATCTATATGGCATTAATACACCACCAAACTTTAAACAGCCGTTTAAAGCACGTAACATTAAAGATTTCTGGAATAGATGGCATATGTCATTATCATTCTGGTTTAGAGACTGTGTTTATATGAGAACATTGTTCTATATGTCTAGTAAAAAAATAATGAAGAATCAATTTGCAATGTCAAATTTTGCCTTCTTCTTAAATTTCTTTATTATGGGTGTATGGCACGGATTAGAAGTATTTTATATTGTATATGGTATTTATCACGGTTTAATGTTTATCGGATATGGATATTATGAACGCTGGAGAAAGAAACATCCACCTCGCTTTCAAAATGGTTTTGCTACAGCATTAAGTGTTATTATCACATTCCATTTTGTAGCATTTGGCTTCTTAATATTCTCAGGAAAATTAATTTAAAGGGAGAAATAAATGATGGAATTTAGAGAACAAGTTTTAGAAGTATTAGCTGATGTAGCAGAAAATGACGTAGTTAAAGAAAACCCAGATGTTGAGATTTTTGAAGAAGGAATTATTGATTCATTTCAAACAGTTGGATTATTATTAGAAATTCAAAATAGATTAGGAATTGAAGTATCAATTATGGATTTTGATCGCGATGAATGGGCAACTCCTAATAAAATTGTTGAAGCTTTAGAAGAATTACGATGAAATTCAAACCATTTTTACCAATTCTTATTAGTGGAATCATATTTTTAGCTTTTGTATTAATGCCTGCGAGTTGGTTTACTGGTCTCGTTAACAATAAGACACTTGCTGATAATAGAACGTCACTAACTGATCAAGTACTTAAAGGTACGCTCATTCAAAATCAATTATTTAGTAATGATAAATATTATCCACTTTATGGTTCAAGTGAGTTAAATAAACGTGATCCGTTTAATCCTGCGATAGCAATGCATCATCGAAAAAATACAAAGCCTGTATTCTTAGTTGGTACGGGCGGTAATACAGATTTAATTAATGCTATTGAATTAGCGGGTCAATATGATCAACTTAAAGGTAAAAAGATGACATTTATCATTTCACCACAATGGTTTAGTACACATGGCGTTAATGATATGGATATGGCTGCGCGTACGACACCAAATCAAATCAATCAGATATTTCAACAAAAGGATATGCCTTCAGAGTTAAAACAACGCTATGCTAAACGATTATTAAAATTTAGAAGTGTTCCTAATAAGGAATATTTAAAAGAATTAGTAAAAGATCCAAGCAACCCAAAAGGTCGTTATATTTCTAAGTTTAAAGAAAGTCAACTTCTTAAAATTGAGGCAATAAAAACATACTTTTCATTAGATAAATCACCATTAACTCATGTACACTCACTTACATCACCCAATGATTCTTGGAAAAACATGAGTAATAAAGCAGTGCAACTTGGTGAAAAACGTTCTACTTCTAATAGTTATGGTATCCGTAACGAATATTGGAAAAAACTAATGCATAAAAAGCCAATGAATCGTCGCCAATATGAATTTAAAATGAATTCACCAGAGTTTAAGGATTTATCTTTACTAGTAGATACAATGCATCAAGCAGGTGCTGATGTACAATATGTTATTCTTCCAGTAAATGGTAAATGGTACGATCATTTAGGTATTCACCGTTCAACACGTGAACCTGTCTATAAAAAAATACATAAAACTGTTGTCGCACATGGTGGGAAAGTGTATGATATGTCAAATAAAGACTATGAAAAATATGTATTAAGTGATGTGGTACATGTAGGTTGGAAAGGTTGGGTATACATGGATCGTCAAATTGAAAAACATATGAACAATCATCAAACTCAATTCTAAATAGCAAAAAAAAAAACACCCTACTCTGATTAAATACTGAGGGTAGGGTGTCTTTAATTTATATCGTTAGAAAACTTGTTCTACTTCTATAACGCCGGGTACTTCTTCGTGTAAAGCACGTTCTATACCTGCTTTTAATGTAATAGTTGAGCTTGGGCATGTTCCACACGCACCATGTAATTGTAATTTTACGATGCCATCTTCTACATCGACTAATGTACAATCTCCTCCGTCACGTAATAAAAACGGACGTAAACGTTCAATAACTTCGGCTACTTGATCAAACATTGTTGCATTCTCAGTAGGCATGAGATATGTCTCCTTTCAAGTAAAATACTTCATAAACTTATTATTAATTTATTATAATAGATAAAGAAAGAAAAATCTATAAAACTAAACGGGGGATTAATATATGACAAAAGTAAGTGTTGTTGTTTACGGTGCGGATGTAGTGTGTGCTAGTTGTGTCAATGCACCAACTTCTAAAAATACGTATGAGTGGCTAAAACCATTATTAGAAAGAAAATATCCTAATATTCATTTCGAATATACATATATCGATTTTCAAAAAGAAACTGAAAATTTAAGTGATCATGATCAACAATATATTGAGCAAATTGAAAATGATGAGTTGTTTTACCCGCTTATTACAATGAACGATGAATATGTGGCTGACGGTTATATTCAGTCAAAAAAAGTGACTCATTTTATAGATCAATATATTATAAATAATTAATGCAAAGTGGAGTATTCGATTTTTTATAAAAATGAGGGGAAGCGTGAGATGATGAATTGAAATTAAATTCTGTCCCGCTTCCCAGTTGTGTTTATCCATTATGATATTTATATAGCCATAAAACACCTGATTTTAATATATGCGCTAAACGTCCTGTAACTGTACGATCCATAATATAGGCAAACCCTTTTTTCTCTCCTAGAGAACCTAAGAAACCTTGAACTTTTAATTCAGGCATTTTTTCAGGAAGTGGTTCATGATTCCATTGTTTTTTTAGTACATCGGCAATTTGATCCCCCTGTACTTCTGCTAATTGAGCACTTGGCGCATGTGGTAAAGCTGCGCAATCTCCAACTACATAAACATTTTTATAAGTCGGTACTTGATGATATTGATTAACGATAACGCGACCACTTTTATTAGTATCAATAGGCAGTTTCCTTACAATTTCAACTGGTTGAATACCTGCTGTCCATACTACAATATCAACAGGCTCTGGTGTACCATTATTATAAATTGTTCCTTGCTCAACTTTATCAATCAATGAATTAGGAACCACGTTTACATTATTTTCGCGGAACCACTTCGCAATATAATTACTTAATTTTTCTGGAAAATTTCTTAATATACGAGGTCCACGATCATATAAAATAATTTCTAAATCTGTGCGACTTTCACGTAGTTCACTTGCTAATTCAATGCCACTCAAGCCAGCTCCTACAATTCCAACACGCGCTCCTTTAGGTAACTCGCTAATACTATGAAACGTTTCACGGGCTTTAGAAAGCGTTTGAATACTATGCGTGTATTCTTTAGCTCCTGGAACATTATGATATTTATCTTCACAACCTAGTCCGATAATCAACTCACTATAATCTACTTTAGTTTGTCCTACCGAAACAATTTGGTTATCTAAGTCGATATCACTTATTTCTCCATAAATTGTATTTACGCGATGTGAATTAGGAAAATTCATTCGCACATCACTATCAGATTTTGTGCCTGCAGCGAGCGCATAGAATTCAGGTTTTAAACCATGAAACGGCATTCGATCTATAAGAGTTAATGTGTATTCTTGAGGAAGAACATCTGGAAGAATGCGCGACATAATACGCATATTACCATACCCTCCACCAAGCAGAACTAAATGTTTCATATTATGTTACCCCTTTACATTAAAATATCAATTGTCTATGTAGTATTAATGTCAGACCTTTATAATGTCAGACTGTATAAATAAAGTATAGGTTCAATAATAAGTGATTCAGCCTATTTTAACGCTTATTTTTCATTTATTGTCCCCTAACAAATAAATGAAAGATTAATATAATTTTATTATATATGTTTTTAATAATAACGACAAACGAATGTAAAATGTTATTGCAAAATACAATTAGTTAAAAACCATAGCAATGCAACATATAAAGAGATTTGTTATAATAATATAATTAAATTAAAAAGAAGGTGAAGTATGTTTCCATTAGTCGAATTCTGTATATCGAATATGGCCAAAGGCGGAGACTACGTTTACGATAAACTCGAAAGTGATCCTGAGGTAGATGTGTTAGAATATGGATGTCTCAATAATTGTGGTTTATGTTCTTCTGGGTTATATGCATTGGTAGATGGAGAAGTCATAGAAGGGGATACACCTGAAGATTTGTTAAACAATATTTATAAACACATAGAAGAAAATGATTTTACAAACTTATTATAGGAGTGATTAGAAATGCCAACAGTAACACTTACTGAAGCAGCAGCTTATGAAGTAAAAGACATGTTGAAAAGTAATCATATGGAAAACGGTTATTTAAAAATTAAAGTGAATGGTGGCGGATGTACAGGTTTAACCTATGGTATGTCTGCAGAAGAAGCTCCAGGATCAAATGATGAAGTATTAGAATATTATGGATTAAAAGTTTTAGTAGATAAAGATGATGCTCCCGTACTGAATGGCACTAAAATTGATTTTAAACAATCACTAATGGGTGGTGGATTCCAAATCGACAATCCAAATGCAATTGCATCATGCGGATGTGGCAGTTCTTTTAGAACAGCAAAAGTAGCTGGACATCCTGAAAATTGTTAAGTTTCATATTTTTAAGTTAATACAATATAGTAATAATAAATTTAAATAATCGTTCTGTTGTTGCTTGAAAATATGATATAAAAACTATAAAATTGGAAGTGGATTAAATTTTGTCTTTTTTGTGAATAAATGTTCACAAAAATGGATATAAAAGTGTTGACTAAGACTATAAATGGGGATGAACAAATAGGTTAAGTTCAAAGTTTTTCGAAACAATTAGTATTTTTACAATACTATTGTATTATAAAAATACTACGTTTCAACATGTTCTGAAACTTGTAGCCTTTATCTACATTTAAGAAAAAATACGAAAGCTTAGGTGAATGAAATGGCACAGAATCGTAAAAAAGTACTTGTATTAGGTGCAGGATATGCAGGTTTACAAGCAGTTACTAAATTACAAAAAGAAGTATCTGCAAATGAAGCAGAAATCACTTTAGTTAACAAAAACAAATATCATTATGAAGCAACTTGGTTACACGAAGCGTCAGCTGGTACTTTAAATTATGAAGATTTAATTTATCCAATTGAAAGTGTAATTGACAAAAATAAAGTCAACTTCATCAATGCAGAAGTAACTAAAATTGATAGAAACGCTAAAAAAGTAGAAACTACTCATGGTATTTTTGAATATGATATTTTAGTTGTTGCTTTAGGATTTGAAAGTGAAACATTCGGTATTAACGGAATGAAAGAACATGCGTTCCAAATTGAAAATATTCATACTGCTCGCGAATTATCTCGTCATATTGAAGATAAATTTGCGAACTACGCTGCATCAAAAGAGAAAGATGAAAATGATTTAGCAATTTTAGTAGGTGGCGCTGGATTTACAGGTATTGAATTCTTAGGTGAATTAACAGACAGAATTCCTGAATTATGTAATAAATATGGTGTAGATCAAAATAAAGTTAAAATTACATGTGTTGAAGCTATGCCTAAAATTTTACCAATGTTCTCAGAAAATCTTGTAAATTATGTAGTTAATTATTTAGAAGAACGTGGCGTTGAATTTAAAATTGGTACGCCAATCGTTGCTTGTAATGAAAAAGGTTTCAAAGTTAAAACAAATGATCAAGAACAACAACTTGAAGCCAATACTGCAGTGTGGGCTGCTGGAGTTCGCGGTAGTCAACTTATGGAAGAATCATTCGAAGGTGTAAAACGTGGTCGTATCGTAACTAAACAAGATTTAACAATCGATGGTCATGATGATATCTTCGTTATTGGTGATGTTTCTGCGTTTATCCCAGCAGGTGAGGAACGTCCATTACCAACTACAGCTCAAATTGCTATGCAACAAGGTGCGCATGTTGCTAAAAATATTGAAAATATCTTAAATGGCCAAGCTACAACTGACTTCGAATATATTGATCGTGGTACAGTTTGTTCTTTAGGTTCACATGATGGTGTAGGTCATGTGTTTGGTAGAGACATTACTGGTAAAAAAGCTGCGTTCATGAAAAAAGTGATTGATACACGTGCTGTATTCAAAATGGGTGGCGTTGGCTTAGCATTTAAAAAAGGTAAATTCTAAGTTAATAAATTAAATATTTAATCATTAAGGAGTGAGACCGAAATCTGTGAAGCAAACTAGATTTCAATATCTCACTCCTTTATTTTAAAGGAGAGTTATATGATACATTTTAATTATAATTCGAATAAAATGACCGACGTTATTATTCTAGGAGTACCCGATCATCTTAATCAAATTGGAAAGATCACGTATCAAAATAGTGACCTTACACAAACTATTGAAAATTACCGACATCGACATATTGTAAGTAGTCAATTAGGAAAAACATCTTCGACTATTTTATACATAAATAATGAACCTAAACGTTTAATTACGGTTGGACTAGGAAATTTGAAAACATTATCTTATGCTTCATTTTTAAAAGTGTTTGGTACACTTTTTCAATATCTAAAAAAAGAACGTGTTACAGAAGCCAATGTTCTTTTTGAGACATTTAATTCAAAACAAATTGACAAAACAAGTATTGCAGAGATTTTTGGATTACAAAGTAGACAATCGATTTATGAATTTAACAACTATAAATCTAACAAATCCACACCATATCAACTGGAATTATATATAGAATCATCTAATAGTGATGAGGATATAAAAAATATAAAAGCAGGATATTTAATTGGTGAATCGGTGAATATAGCACGTGACTTTAGTAATATGCCTCCCAATATACTTACTCCAGAATACTTTGCAAATAAAGTAGCACATCATTTTAAATCGTCTTCTGTTTCAGTAGATATTAAAAATAATGACACATTGTTATCAGAAGGTTTTGGTTTACTACATGCTGTAGGTAAAGGATCCACTCACCCTCCTGTTGTTATTACTTTAACGTATCATGGAACAGATAAAAATGAAGCACCTATTGCATTAGTTGGGAAAGGGATTACATATGATTCTGGTGGTTATAGCATTAAATCTAAAATGGGGATGCAAACAATGAAATTTGATATGTGTGGTGCTGCTAACGTTGTAGGAATGATTGATGCTGCGTCTAAATTATCTTTACCAGTAAATATTGTAGGTGTCATTGTCTCTGCAGAAAATATGATTAGTCAACAGGCTATGAAACCAGATGATGTATATACTGCCTTAAATGGTGAAACAGTAGAAGTTTTAAATAGCGATGCTGAAGGTCGTTTAGTTTTAGGAGACGGCGTATTTTATGCAAATCAATTTCAACCACGTTTAATATGTGATTTTGCTACTCTTACAGGTGCTGCTATAGCGGCATTAGGAGAAGATAAGGCGGCTTTATTTAGTTCGAATGCAGATGAAGATATGAAACACATTTTAGAAAGTGCTAGAGAAGTTGATGAATTCGCTTTTGAATTGCCTATTACTCAAACTGAACAACAATTGATTCGTAATACAGATGTCGCTGATTTAGTGAATCATACAAATGGACAAGGTAAAGCCTTATTTGCTGCAGCTTTCGTTACGCATTTTAGTGGGCAAACGCCACATATTCATTTTGATATTGCAGGTCCTGCGACGATTAATAAAGATAACTATAAAGGTCCTAAAGGTCCGACAGGAAGCATGATAATGACCATAGTGAATTGGTTACGACAATCAAAATAGAATAGATATTAGAAATGAATATACATTCATTTTGAGACAAAATAGATAAATGTCTGAGGTAAATTGATACCTTAGACGTTTATTTTTTTAAAACATTTTTAAAATACTATTATATTAGGCGTTGACAACCGCCTGACTACTTGATATTATTAATCACATAATTATACACTTTAGTTCGGTAGAGTAATAAAGGATGTGAGTATAATGTTTAATGCTGTAGTTATTGCTGTAATATTAATGATTATATTATGTCTCTTAAGGCTGAATGTTATCATTAGTTTATTTATTAGTTCACTTGTAGGTGGTCTAATATCTGGCATGAGTTTAAACAAAGTAATTAGTGTATTCGGTAAAAATATTGTAGATGGTTCGGAAGTGGCATTAAGTTACGCTTTATTAGGGGGCTTTGCAGCACTGATATCGTATAGTGGCATCACAGATTATTTAGTAAATAAAATTATTCGTGCGATTCATACTGAGAATAGTCGCTTATCAAGGATTAAAGTAAAAGTGATTATTATTTTAGTATTACTAGCAATGAGTATTATGAGTCAGAACTTAATTCCAGTACATATTGCATTTATACCAATTGTAATTCCACCATTACTTAGTCTATTTAACGATTTGAAAATTGATAGACGATTAATTGGTTTAGTTATAGGATTTGGTTTATGTTGGCCATATGTTTTACTACCTTATGGCTTTGGACAGATTTTCCACCAAATTATACAAAGCGGATTTCAAAAAGCGCATCATCCTATCGAATTTAATATGATTTGGAAAGCAATGTTAATTCCTTCACTTGGTTATATTGTCGGTTTAGTTATTGGATTGTTTGTTTATCGTAAACCACGTGAATATAAGCAAGAGAGATTGAAAGATAATGGAGAAGAAGTAGCAGAAATTCGGCCATATGTATTAGTTATTACGATTGTTGCTATTTTCGCTACTTTCTTAGTTCAAACATTTACGGATTCAATGATTTTTGGAGCATTAGCTGGAGTGCTGATATTCTTTATTTCTGGTATTTATAAATGGAATGAATTAGATAGTCAATTTGTAGAAGGAATAAAAATAATGTCATTTATTGGTGTCGTTATTTTATCAGCTAACGGTTTTGCCGGTGTCATGAATGCTACTGGTGATATTGAAAAATTAGTTTCTAGTTTAACTGAGATTACAAATGGACATAAATTAATTACTATTATTGCAATGTATATTGTTGGCCTTATTGTTACGTTAGGCATTGGATCATCTTTTGCTACGATTCCAATTATTGCAGCTTTATTTATACCACTAGGTTCATCTCTTGGTTTAGATAATATGGCATTAATTGCTTTAGTAGGAACAGCTGCTGCACTTGGAGATTCTGGTTCACCAGCAAGTGATTCAACACTTGGACCCACAGCAGGTCTTAATGTAGATGGTCAACATGATCACATTAGAGATACATGTATACCTAACTTCCTTTTCTATAATGTTCCATTGATGATTTTTGGTACAATAGCTGCAATGGTATTATAGAAAAAAAGAGGTGACAACATGTCTAATTTACTTGAAACATTTGATATGAAAATCGAAACAGTAGATGAGGGAATAGTTGTAATTTCCATGCCAGTCACTGATAAGGTTAAACAACCCTTTGGCTATCTACATGGTGGTGCAAGTATTGCATTAGGTGAAACAGCTTGTTCATTAGGCGCTGCCCATTTAATTGATACGAAACACTTTATCCCATTAGGTTTAGAAATGAATGCCAATCATATTCACTCAGTAAAAGAGGGACGCGTGATTGCTACCGCTTCTATTATTCATAAAGGTCATACGACACAAGTATGGAATATAGAAATTAAAAGTGATCAAGATAAATTAATTAGTATCATGAGAGGTACAATAGGGATTAAACCATTAAAATAACAAATTATAAAATACTAGCCTGTAGAAAATATTCATCTACGGGCTAGTATTTTATATTTATGATACTTCTCTATGGTGATTTATTCTTTGAAATACGCTATAAATTCTTTGAGCTGCTTCTTTACCTCCCATGATATTTCTAGCAAATGGACCAAGTTCTAAATCAGCTAGTCCACCAGCAACAAATAAATGAGGTAACCATTCTAATTCATGTGTGATTTTTGGAAATCCACAAGATAGGAGGGGGGCATTAGCATTTTGAATTAGAGATTGTATCATGGGTTGCTGCAAAATTGAAGACTTAAATCCAGTTGCTAAAAGTATGTAATCATATGGGATATTTAAATTTTCAGTAATAATTTGATGCGATTTTAAGTCCTTAATCTCTTCTTTATGTATAATAAGTCTTTTATTTTGAACATATTTCTTTAAGCGTAAATATAACTCGTGAGGCATTGAACCTTTATGTCTTTCTTTTAATACTGTTTGAAGTTTTTCTTCATGTGAAGAATAATTTAAAAAGGCCTTCATTTTTTTTGGACCTAGCCCACCAGGATCAGCATCAAAATGTTGAATATCTATATTTTTATTCATCCATAAATGAACGATTTTATTCTTATCTAATTTTAAAAGCTTTAATGTTAAATGAGCAGCTGAAATACCACTTCCAATGACATGAGATGATTGTGAAAATAATTGAGAATTAAAATGATCACTAAATATATGACATACATCTTTAGCTTGAGTAAATGCGGCAGGGACAAAAGGTTCATTATGACATCCTTGTGCTAAAACAACACAATCAGTTTGAATGACAGAATGATGACTTGTTGTAATACTCCATCCTCTTTGATTTTTTTCAATGCGTTGAACATAACTTTGAATATAACTTTGATTTAGATGGTAGTTATGTATTTGAGCATGTGTGTGATCCATAAACATCTCTGTTTGAGATCTTTGATAACGACCAAAAGTTGGATTAATATACTAATTCATTTTTGCAAATTTTTTTAAATGAAATGGGTCAGGATGAATATGATGTACAATAGGTGAACGTAAGTAAGGCATAGCAATTCTATTTGTGCATTTATGAAATTGTTCGCATAAAGAATCATGAGGGTCGATAATTGTAAGATTTTGGATGGACATGCCTACTTCACGTAACTTAATTGCTATAGTGGTTCCTTGTATACCGCCACCAATAATAGTCCAATGCATAATAAAACTCCTTTAAAACGTAATTATTACGATTTATAATAACATAAAACTATCTTTTTCAAAACAAAAAATCGAAGCACTTTAAGAAAGTACCTCGATTTTTATCAAATTATATTTTCTTATTGTTAAATTCATCTTTAAGTTCATCAATTTTTGTATCTTTAGTATAAGGCGTTTTATTATTATATGATGCTTTCATCATTAAATGGCTAGAAAGAGGGCCAGTAATCAAAATGAAAATAATGCCGAATATCAGTTGCATATTGGCGTATCCTTCTGTTCCCATAAAATATAAAAACGTTCCAAATAATAAAAATATAGCACCTAATGTTGCAGATTTACCTGCAGCATGACCGCGTGAATAGACATCTTTTAAACGAATAATACCAATAGCAGTAATTGCACTTATCAATGCACCTAAGATAATGAAAATGATGGCTAAACTAATGATGATTTTTGCTATCACGTTCAATCACCTTACCTTTATCTATAAATTTAGAGAATACTGCTGTACCTAAGAAAGCTAAAATACCAATAAGTAAAATAACTACAAGTAAGTATTGTGAGCCGATAAATACACTATATAATGCAACACACGCCATCAATTGTAAGCCAATAGCGTCTAGTGCAAGGACGCGATCAGGTAAAGTGGGACCTTTAATAATACGAATAAACATTGCTAGCATCGATAATACTACGACAATTAAAGCAATAATAATAATTGTTTTTACCATTAAGCTTCGCCCACCTCTCTCACTACTTTTTCAAGTGATGATTTAATGCTTTCAATTTCTTCTTCTTTTGTACTAAAGTCAATTGAGTGAATGTATATTTTAGTTCTATCATCACTAATACCTAAAACGACAGTTCCTGGTGTTAAAGTGATTAAATTAGATAATAAAACAATTTGCCAATCATGTTTTAAATCTGTGTGATAAATAAAGAAACCAGGTTGATTTTTAAGTCTTGGCTGTAACACAATTTTGGATACATCAATATTGGCTTTCATTAATTCTATAAAAAAGACAACAATCAATTTAATGACTTTATAAACTCTTTTTAAATAAAAACTACCAGGCAATACTTTTTTAAATAAGTAAACAAGTCCAATTCCTATTAAAAATCCTAGTAAAAAGTTATTAAATGTATAACTGCCGCTTAAAAACATCCATATAATAGCTAATATAATATTTAACACAAATTGAAGAGCCATTAGTATCTACCTCCTAATACACTTTTAATATAAACATTAGGATCATAGAAAGATTTAGCTGCTTCTGATATAAATGGATAAAGTGCATCAGCAGATAAACCAAATAGTACAGTAATGATAACTGCAATTACTGAAACGATTGTTGCTTGTTTTACATTTACATTGTTATTCATTTTATATCCCTTAGGTTCACCAAAGAAACCATGTAGGAAAATACGAATCACAGAATAGAGTACGATTAAACTTGAAAGTAATACGATAATTGCACTGATATAAAATCCTTTTTCAAAAGCGGCTTTTACAATAAAGTATTTTCCATAAAACCCACTAAATGGGGGAATACCAGCCAAGCTTAAAGCTGCAATAAAGAAAGACCAACCAAGTATAGGATATGTCTTAATTAAACCACCGAATGACTTAAGATTTGATGTTTTGGTAATTTGATACATGACACCAATAATTAAGAAAAGTGCAGTCTTAACTAACATATCGTGAATGGTATAATATATAGCACCCATAATTCCTAATTTACTCATCATAGCAACACCAACGAGTATGACACCTACTGCAATCATAATATTATATAAAATAATTTTTTTAATATCATAATAAGCAATGGCACCAATGGATCCAAATATAATCGTTAATAGTGCTAAGAATAAAATAGTATAGTGAGAAAAACTCATTGTGTTATGGAAGAAAAGACTAAGTGTTCTTAAAATAGCATAGACGCCAACTTTAGTTAATAAAGCACCGAAGAATGCAATGATAGCAAAAGGTGGCGCATAGTATGATCCAGGCAACCAAACATATAATGGAAAAACACCAGCTTTAGTTGCAAACACAAAGATGAACAAAATAAAGACAATACTTAATAATCCTTGATGTGAATGAGATAATTCATTCAGTTTTACGCTAATGTCAGCCATATTTAAAGTGCCGACGATTGAATATAAGATAGCAACAGCAATAACGAAAAATGTCGATGTTACAACATTAATAAGTAAATATTTGACCGTTTCTTGAAGTTGAATACGTGTACCACCTAATACAAGCAATGCATAAGATGACATTAAAAAGACTTCAAAGAATACGAAAAGGTTAAAAATATCTCCAGTAGTGAAAGCACCAATAATACCCACTAACATAAAGACGATTGAAAAATGAAAATAATAACGCTCTCTATCGATTCCGGCAGTTGAAAAAGAATAGATCGTAATGAGCAGAGTAATGATAATACTCGTTACAATCAACATTGCCCCTAACGTATCTAATAAAAAGATAATACCATATGGGGCTGGCCAAGAACCTAATTCTACTTTAAGAGGACCAAATTTACTAACATTAATTAAATTAATCATCGCTACAATCAAAGTTAAAACTAAACCTATCAATGTGACCGCACGCTTTAATGGATAGCGTTGACCCAAAAAGATAAGAATAATAGCGGTAATGATTGGTATAACTAATGTAAGAACAACCATATTAGTTGCTATCATCACTAGGCACTCCTTTCATTTGTTCTATGTTGTCTGTGCCTAATTCTTTATACGTTCTAAAAGCTAAGACTAAGAAAAAAGCAGTAGTTGCAAATGCAATAACAATTGCAGTAAGTATTAATGCATGAGGGATTGGATCTACATAGTGATGAATATCTTTTTCATATATTGGCATTTCACCATGTTTCAATCCTCCCATAGTAATTAAAAATAAATTTGATGCATGTGTAATCAGCGTTGTTCCCATAATAATACGTATTAAACTTTTAGATAAAACGAGATAGACACTGATTGATGTAAGTATGCCACATACAATAATCATAATAATTTCCACTATTCGTTCTCTCCAATCGTTATAATAATAGTCATTACTGTACCAATTACTGCACACATAACGCCAAAGTCGAAGAACATTGGTGTATTCATATGAACAGAGTGTAGAAGTGGTAATGGAATATTAAATTCTGTATGTGTAAAGAAACTTTTTCCGTAAAACCAACTTGCTATAGGCGTACTTACACAGAATAATAAACCAATACCAATTAAGATTTTAAAATCCCAAGGAAAGATTTTACGCATCGTTTTTATATCAAATGCAATCATAATAATGGTTAAAGCGGTTGATAGAAGCAATCCACCAACAAATCCTCCACCTGGTGTGTAATGTCCTGCTAAAAATAAAGTAATACCAAAAAGAGCAATTAAGAAAGCAATAATTACAGCTGAATACTGAAACATTAAATTGTTATTTTGTCTATTCATTGCTTTCCACCTCACTTGTTTTGTTACGTTTACTTCGTAATTTAATCATCGTGTAAACTGCAAGACCTGCAATACCTAATACAGAAGATTCAAATAAGGTATCCATACCACGGAAGTCTACGAGAATAACGTTAACCATATTTTTACCATGTGCTAAGTCATAAACATGTGCCTTGTAATATTCTCCAATAGAAGAAAAATGTCTATTACCATAAGCGATAAGACCTAATATTGTCACTACCAAACCAACACCAATAGAGATGATAGCATTCGTTAATTTAAATGATGTTTTTTCATTATAGCGATTTAAGTTAGGCAAGTGATAGAAACATAATAGAAATAGACCCGTTGAGATAGACTCAACAACAAATTGTGTTAAAGCTAAATCAGGTGCCTTAAAGAAAACAAATAAAACTGATACTGCATAGCCAACAACACTAAGCATAATAATACTAAATAAACGAGATGTTGCTGTAACAACTAAGAACGCTGAGATAGTAAGTATTATGATAATAATCATTTCATAGATGTGAATTGTATTTATATTTTTAAAATTAAAGCTAAACGGTACCCTCACTAATGTGATGAGTGTTAACACAATTAATGTACCAAAAATAAAGACTAAACTATCCCGTACATACCCATTAACATAATAATTAGTTAGAGAAGCGGAATGATTTGGTAACCATTTGCCAGTAGTATCATACCAATAATTTAATTTTAAGTTGTCTGGTTGTGCTTTTAATAAACGAATCCAATAATTGAACGTAAATAATAAGATAATACCTACAATCCAAATCGTTAAAGTAGAGATGAACGCAGGAGTAATACCATGGAACATATGGAATTCTGCATGTACGGTTGATATTCCACTTATGGCTTTAGTAGCTGGTTCGATTATAGAATGTGTTAATAGTCCAGGGAATAGTCCGAAAACAACAACTAGCGTTGCTAGAATTGCTGGTGAAATTAACATTAATAATGATGCTTCATGTGCTTTCTTAGGTAATAAATCAGAATGATATTTACCAAAGAATACATGTAGTACGAATTTAATTGAATATACAAATGTAAATATACTACCTACAATCGCTAAAATTGGAAAAACAATACCTAGAGTATTTAAACTAAATAGAGGCGTGTGTGTAGCTTCTATCATAGCCTCTAAGAATTTTTCTTTTGATAAGAAACCATTAAATGGTGGCACACCTGCCATACTTAATGCTGTAATTACAGTAAGAGTAAAAGAAATTGGCATGATAGTAAGTAAACCGCCCAATTTTTTTACATCACGTGTGCCTGTCACATGATCAATGGCACCTGTAATCATAAATAATGCACCTTTAAAGGTAGCATGGTTAATTAAATGGAAAGCAGCTGCTGTAAAACCAGCGATATATAATTGACTGTCACTACCTTCAAAATGATAACTTATAGCTCCAATACCTAGCATAGACATAATCATTCCCAATTGTGAAACTGTAGAAAATGCTAGAATCCCTTTCAAATCTTGTTGTTTCGTTGCATTTAATGAAGCCCAAAATAGTGTGATTAAGCCTACTAAAGTAATAGTCCATATCCATCCTTCTGATATCGCGAATAATGGGGTTAAACGTGCAACAAGATATAACCCTGCTTTAACCATTGTAGCTGAATGTAAATATGCACTGACAGGAGTAGGTGCCTCCATTGCATCAGGTAACCAAATGTAAAATGGCACTTGTGCAGATTTTGTGAAAGCTGCTAACATAATTAAAACCATTGCAAGTGTAAAGAAAGCACTGTCTTGTATTTGAGATACATGATGGATTAAATAATGTAGACTTAATGATTGTCCTGCAAGTGAAATTAAGATTAATCCACCAAGTAAACTAAGTCCTCCAAATACAGTGATAATCAGTGATTTTTGTGCTCCATATATAGAAGCTTTCTTTTCTCTCCAAAAAGAAATGAGTAAAAAACTTGAGAATGAAGTTAATTCCCAGAATAGATATAAGATAATGATATTATCTGAGAGTACGACGCCTAACATTGCACCCATAAACAGTAATAAATAACAGTAAAAATTCCCTAATCGTTCAGATTTATCTAAATAACCGATTGAATAAAGAACTACTAAACTTCCAATGCCAGTTATAAGCAAACTAAAGAGTATGCTTAAGCCATCAAGATAAATATCAAAATTCATGCCGATATGTGGCATCCAATTGAAAGTTTTTATTACTGTATTACCTGATTGAGTAGTTGAAATATAAGATAAAAAATAAATAAATAAGACAACAGGAACAGGTAATACAAACCATCCTAAATGAATCTTTTTAAAGAAACGATAAAGGATTGGAATAATGAGTGCGAATATTAACGGTAAAAGTACCGCAATATGTATCAAACTCACTATATTTTCCTCCTTCAAAAATTGTTATAAATTTTATTATACATCAATCAATTTATTCTGAAAAACTGTGAAAAGATGTAAAGTCAGCAATTTTACTTATCTTGTTAAATAGGAAGAAAGACGTAAAATGGACTAGAAAAAATTTTGTTTATATTGGATAGAATAGTCTTTTTTTAGACTGTTTAAATTGTCTAATGCCAATTTTGCGTATTCTGTGTGTTGTTGTTTTAATTCGTTTTCCATTTTAGTAATCGCTTGTTGTAAAGAATCTTCATATTTCATCTCTTCTACATTAAAATCTCTCAATTGTGAACGTGTTGCATAACGTTTTTCATAATGGCTTAAAGCACGTCTTTCATGAAAAAAAACACCTTCAGTTTCACCAGGATGATGTAAATCTCCTTGTTTAGGATGTTTAATGACTTGTTCAATTTGTACTAAAACTTGATGATCGCTATCTTCTTTAATCGTTACACCATAAGTACCTGTTTTGTGAGAGAATCGATATAACATGCTATATTACTTCCTTTCAAATATGTTAATATGTATCTATATCATCATAACATGAATGGAGAATTTAAATGACTAACTATCCACAGTTAAATAAAGAAATACAAGATAATGAAATTAAAGTAATTATGCATACAAATAAAGGAGATATGACATTTAAGCTGTTTCCTGAGATTGCTCCAAAAACAGTTGAAAATTTTGTGACACATGCAAAAAATGGATATTATGACGGCATTACATTCCATCGTGTCATTAATGATTTTATGATTCAAGGTGGAGACCCTACTGCTACTGGTATGGGAGGAGAAAGTATTTATGGAGGTTCATTTGAGGATGAGTTTTCATTAGAAGCATTTAATTTATATGGTGCACTTTCAATGGCAAATGCTGGTCCAAATACAAATGGTTCACAATTTTTTGTTGTTCAAATGAAAGAAGTACCAGATACAATGCTTAATCAGCTTGTTGATGGCGGTTGGCCTGAACCAATTGCTAAAGCTTATGCAGAAAAAGGTGGAACACCTTGGTTAGATCAAAAACATACTGTGTTTGGTCAATTAATTGACGGTGAAACTACATTAGAAGATATTGCAAATACTAAAGTAGGGGCACAAGATAAGCCTGTACATGATGTGGTTATTGAATCTATTGATGTAGAAGATAAAAAAGCTTAATTCATCAAAGAAATATCATTAAATAAAAAAAGGTGAGCGTAAACTGTTTTAAATAAGACATTTACGCTCATCTTTTTATATTAAAAACGAACTTTTTAATGTAAATTTATGAAGAAGAAATATAAATTTCTAAAGAAATTAATTTTTTATTAGTTTATCGTTAGTCCAAGTATGGGATTTATGCTATTATTAATATGTTAAGAAAAACGAAATAAGGGGTTATCAAGTTGAATACTCACTATAAAGAAGGTCAGCATATTAAAGTGCGTGTGACTGGAATTCAACCGTATGGCGCTTTTGTTGAGACCCCTGACCATACTGAAGGACTTATCCATATTTCAGAGATTATGGATGATTATGTCCATAATCTAAAAAAATTTCTATCAGAAGGTCAAATTGTAAAAGCTAAAATCCTTTCTATAGACGATGAAGGAAAGCTTAATTTGTCACTTAAAGATAATGATTACTTTAAGAATTATGAACGAAAAAAAGAAAAACAGTCTGTATTAGATGAAATTAAAGAGACAGAAAAGTATGGGTTTCAAACGCTTGAAGAACGCCTACCGGTCTGGATTAAGCAGTCTAAACGTGCAATTCGTAATAATAATTGAATGACTGTCAACACGCTAAAACGTTACTTTTTTAAGTAACGTTTTTTATTATGTCAATATATTGCTAAATTTAAAAAGATGGTTAATGCATATAAGCATAAAAGTAGAGACATAAAAATGTTCATGTTATAGTTTGAAAATAATAAAACTAAAAGATTTAGAAAGGAATTACTTATGAATAATAAATATAAAAAATTATTTGAAACTGTTACATTACCCAACGGTGTATCATTAAGAAATCGCTTTGTACTTGCACCTTTAACACATACATCATCAAATGATGATGGTACTATTTCAGATGTCGAAATTTCTTACATTGAGAAACGTGCCAAAGATGTAGGTCTTGCAATTAATGCTGCAAGTAATGTAAATGATATTGGTAAAGCCTTCCCAGGCCAACCATCTGTCGCACACGATTCAGATATCGAAGGTTTAAAACGCTTAGCGACAGCAATGAAGAAAAATGGCGCAAAAGCATTAGTACAAATTCATCATGGTGGTGCACAAGCTTTACCTGAATTGACTCCTAATGGAGATGTTGTGGCACCAAGCCCCGTTTCAATGAAAAGTTTTGGTCAACAACAGGAACATCATGCAAGAGAAATCACTACTGAAGAAATCGAACAAACAATTAAAGATTTCGGTGAAGCTACACGTCGCGCCATTGAAGCTGGATTTGACGGCGTAGAAATACATGGAGCGAACCATTACTTAATTCATCAATTCTTCTCTCCATACTATAATCGTCGTGAAGATGAATGGGGAGACCATTTAAAATTCCCACTTGCAGTGATTGATGAAGTATTAAAAGTTAAAGAAACTTATGCAAATAAAGATTTTATTGTAGGTTATAGATTATCACCAGAAGAAGCAGAATCACCTGGTATTTCAATGGAACACACAGAAAAATTAATTAAAACAATTACAAAAAAAGCGATTGATTATGTTCATATTTCAATTATGGATATTCATTCACAAACACGTGAGGGTAAATATGAAGGAGAAGAACGTCTAAAACTTATCCATCAATGGGTAGATGGACGTATGCCAGTCATTGGTATAGGTTCTGTATTTACTGCTGATGATGCTTTAGATGCAGTAGAATCGACAGGCATTGAACTCGTAGCATTAGGTCGTGGAATTCTTCTAGATTATAACTTTATCAATAAAATTGAAGAGGGTAAAGAAGAGGAAATTATCTCATACTTTGATCCAAATCGTGAAGATAAACATGCGTTACCACCAAATTTATGGGAACAATTTAATAAAGGATTTTATCCGTTACCTCGTAAAGATAAATAATTAATAAAATATGAAATAGTATGGTAGTGAGACAGAATTCATAATGAATTTTGTCCACTACCTTTTTTTATTAAGAAAAAAAGGTTTATATTAAAATTTTAGCTAATAGAAATAATTTACTTGTAAAATGATAAGAGGATATGTCATTATGTTTGTAAGGGCTTTCATAAAAGGATTTAGAGAGAATTTAATATTTTAAAATAGAGTTTCGAAAGCCAGTAAATATAGTGATTAGTTTTAATATAACAATAAGCAAAGGGGAGATATTATGACTAAATCTGAAAAAATAATTGAACTAACAAACCATTACGGTGCTCATAACTATGTGCCGCTACCAATTGTTGTTTCAGAAGCAGAGGGGATTTGGGTTACTGATCCAGAAGGTAATAAATATATAGATATGTTATCAGCATATTCAGCAGTTAACCAAGGTCATCGTCATCCAAAAATTATTCAAGCATTAAAACATCAAGCAGATAAAGTGACACTTGTCTCTCGTGCTTTTCATAGTGATAACTTAGGGGAATGGTACGAAAAAATTTGTAAATTAGCTGGTAAAGATAAAGCACTACCAATGAATACAGGTGCTGAAGCAGTTGAAACAGCCTTAAAAGCTGCACGTCGTTGGGCCTATGACGTTAAAGGTATTGAACCAAATCAAGCTGAGATTATTGCATTTAATGGGAACTTCCATGGTCGTACAATGGCCCCTGTGTCTTTATCATCTGAAGCTGAATATCAACGTGGATATGGTCCTTTATTAGATGGTTTTCGTAAAGTTGACTTTGGCAATGAAACACAATTAAAAGAAGCAATTAATAAAAACACAGCAGCTGTTTTAGTTGAACCTATTCAAGGCGAAGCAGGCATTAATATTCCTCCAGAAGGTTATTTGAAAACCATTAGAGATTTATGTAATGAACATAATATTTTGTTTATCGCCGATGAAATTCAAGCTGGATTAGGACGATCTGGAAAATTATTTGCATGTGATTGGGATAATGTTAAACCGGATGTATATATTTTGGGTAAAGCGCTTGGTGGAGGCGTCTTACCAATTTCAGTTGTATTAGCAGATAACGAGGTGCTTGATGTATTTACACCTGGTTCTCATGGTTCTACTTTTGGTGGCAATCCGCTTGCTTGTGCAGTGTCAATTGCGGCTTTAGATGTCATTATCGATGAAAATTTACCAGAACATTCAAATGAACTAGGTGAATATTTTAAATCAGAATTACAAAAGATTAACCACCCTGCAATTAAAGAAGTTCGTGGACGCGGGTTATTCATTGGTATGGAATTACACGACAGTGCAAGACCATTTTGTGAAGCGTTGAAAGAAAAAGGTTTATTGTGTAAAGAAACCCATGATACAGTAATTCGTTTTGCGCCACCTTTGGTTATTACTAAAGAAGAATTAGATGAAGCATTAAATCGAATTAGAAGTGTATTTGAGTAAATAGATATGACGTAATATGGCGTGATTTAATTTCTTTAAAAAGTATAGGCGTGTTACAATACTTATGAAAGCGAAAACATTTGTGAAAAAAAAGAGGCGAAAGTGATTATGACTGAGAATAATAATTTAGTGACTTCTACACAAAGCATCATTAAAGAAGCATTGCATAAATTGGGATTTGATGATGGTATGTATGATTTAATTAAAGAACCATTAAGATTCTTGCAAGTACGTATTCCAGTACGTATGGACGATGGTACAGTTAAAACATTTACTGGGTATCGTGCACAACATAATGACGCTGTAGGTCCTACTAAAGGTGGCGTTCGTTTCCATCCTGATGTAGATGAAGAAGAAGTCAAAGCTTTATCGATGTGGATGACTTTAAAATGTGGCATTGTCAACTTACCTTATGGTGGAGGTAAAGGTGGTATTGTATGTGATCCACGTCAAATGAGTATTCATGAAGTAGAACGTTTATCACGAGGATATGTACGTGCAATTTCTCAATTTGTAGGACCAACTAAAGATATTCCTGCTCCAGATGTGTTTACAAATTCTCAAATTATGGCTTGGATGATGGATGAATATAGTGCTTTAGATAAGTTTAATTCTCCAGGTTTTATTACTGGTAAGCCAATTGTCTTAGGTGGCTCACAAGGACGTGATCGTTCTACTGCTCTTGGCGTAGTGATTGCTATTGAACAAGCTGCTAAGCGTAGAGGAAAAGAAATTAAAGGGTCACGTATTGTGATTCAAGGCTTTGGGAACGCTGGAAGTTTCTTAGCTAAATTTTTAAATGATATGGGTGCTAAAGTAGTTGGTATTTCAGACGCATATGGTGCATTACATGATCCTAATGGCTTAGATATCGATTACTTACTAGATCGTCGTGATAGCTTTGGTACTGTAACTAACTTATTTGAAGATACAATTTCAAATAAAGAATTATTCGAACTTGATTGTGATATTTTAGTACCGGCTGCAATTTCAAATCAAATCACAGAAGATAATGCACACGATATTAAAGCTGACATTGTTGTAGAAGCGGCAAATGGACCAACCACTCCAGAAGCTACACGTATTTTAACTGAACGTGGCGTTTTACTCGTACCCGATGTATTAGCAAGTGCAGGTGGCGTGACAGTATCTTATTTTGAATGGGTACAAAACAACCAAGGTTATTACTGGTCAGAAGATGAAGTCAATGAAAAATTACGGGAAAAATTAATCGAGGCTTTTGATACTATTTATGAATTAGCTCAGAATAGAAAAATTGATATGAGATTGGCAGCTTATATTGTAGGAATTAAACGTACCGCTGAAGCAGCACGCTATCGTGGATGGGCGTAAATATAACTATTAAAAATGAACCTCCCAATAATGAGAAATATATACTCGTTATTGGGAGGTTTTTTATAGAGTGATTTAATTAATAAAATTACTCGTTTGGGATAGTAGCTTTATATTTATCAGCAAAATTTGTAAATAGACCGTCAACACCATATTGATTTAAACGTTGCATATCTGTAGTTTTATCTACTGTATAAGGATGAATTAGGAAACCTAAATCTTTTAAATGCTTAGTGTTTTCAGCGTTTAAACTAGTATAATCTGGGCCGACACCTATGGCATATGAGAGAATATGTTGTAAATCTGCTTCACTTTGTTGTTGCAATTCATTTTTATCAAGTAATCGAATCAATGGTACTCGTGAATCTAATTGATGCATTTTTTGTAAACTTTCTTCTGAGAAAGACTGAATTAATATATGTCCATGATTTAAAGAGTTACCAGTTAACATGTGATGTTTTTTTAATGTTTCAAGTAGTTGTTCTTCCATACCTGGATATACATTAGGATTTTTAGTTTCAATATAATAATTAGCCTTTGTACCGTATCGAGATAAAATTTCATCTAGAGTAGGGACTTTAGCATTTTTATATTCTGGTTTCGCATATTCAGGGTGAGCATTGTTAAACCATGACCCAGCATCTAGTTGTTTAAGTTGTGCGAGTGTATAGTCTTCGACACGACCTGTACCGTTTGTTGTACGATCAACGGTTTCGTCATGCATTGCTACAAGTTGTCCATCTTTCGTACGTTGTAAGTCTAATTCAATATACGACGCCCCTAACTCATTATGACTTTTATCATATGCATGAAACGTATGTTCCGGCGCATAGCCACTTGCACCTCTATGAGCGATAGTCGTAAAACGTTCGCCAGTTAAGTTGGTCATCCAATTCGAATGATCTTGATTACGATGTTTACTAATCGCTACTGACGTATATTTATTTTGTGATTGATTAAACTGTTGATGTTCTGCAGCGGAATTAGAAGTAGTGCTATAGTTGTTATGATTATTATTTGCTTCTACTGGATTATGTAATGTTACTAAACCGATAGTGGCTATTGCTAAACTAGATATCATTGCTTTTTTAGAAACCTTCAAAAAATTCATCCTCTCAGTTCAATTTAAAAATACATTAAAACTTTAGCAAAGAGAAGAAATTTTTAGAATAATTTTTTCAAAATTTTAGCAAAACTATTAATTTATTAACAATAAATATAGAGAAAGTTAAAATAATTAAATTAAATTTAACTAAAAAATGAGTCTTGTCAATTTACTTTATATTTATATGTAATTTTACATTGAAATACTTAAAAAAATAAGGCACTTTCGTATAATTTAATAAACATCACTAAACTAAATTAACGAAGTGCCTTATGTATAAAGATTCTAACATGACTTAACTTACTCTACGAAAGGAAACTTCAGTACTTATTCTTACAAGTGATGTGATCTTCACAAAATCAAAAACTTTCTTATAAAACGATTAAGCGATTTAGAGTTAATCCTCAAGTAGATGCTTTATTAGAATCTTTATTTATTCGATTCATAGTCATTTAATAATAGTATTCATTATTGTTTTAAAATATTTTCTGCAACGTTCAATTGATGACGCACAGCATCTTGGCCTGTAGAACCATAACTTTTTCTTCTATTTAAACAATTTTCTGGTTTTAAGTAATCATATACATCTTCTTCGATTTTATCATTTAATTCTTGATAACGTTCAAATGGTACATCTAATAAATAGATGCCTTGTTGAATACATTCAAAGACAATTTTTCCTACAATTTCATGTGCTGTTCTAAACGGTACATTTTTATCTACTAAATAATCTGCAAGTTCTGTTGCGTTAGAGAAATCTTGATGCACTGTTTCATTTAAACGATTTGTATTAACCGTTAACGTATTAAGCATGCCCTCAAAAATACGTAAAGAACCTTTCATCGTACGAACAGAATCAAATAAACCTTCTTTATCCTCTTGTAAGTCTTTATTATATGCAAGAGGCAAGCCTTTCAATGTGACAAGCATACTCATTAAATGTCCTGTCGTACGTCCAACTTTACCACGAATGAGTTCAGCCATATCTGGATTTTTCTTTTGAGGCATAATAGATGAACCAGTAGAAAATGCATCAGATAGTGTAATAAATTTCGCTTCATCCGTAGACCAAAAAATAATTTCTTCTGCAAAACGTGATAGGTGAGTCATTGTTAATGATATATTATGCAATGTTTCAATAATGTAATCACGATCACTCACTGCATCAAGACTATTTTCATAAATATATTCAAAACCAAGTAATTCTTGAGTTTCATGTCTATCGATAGGATGTGTAGTGCCACTCAATGCTGCAGCGCCAAGAGGAGATATATCAATACGTTTTAAACTATCTGCAAAACGTGTATAGTCTCTTTCCAACATCCAAAAATATGTCATGATGTGATGAGCGAAAGAAATAGGTTGAGCACGTTGTAAGTGCGTATAACCTGGCATAATCGTTTCTACGTGAGATTTTGCTAGAGTTAAAATAGACTCTTGGAATGAACGAATAAGTGCTTGAATCTCAATGACCTGTTTTTTTACATAGAGATGTAAGTCTGTTGCTACTTGATCATTTCTGCTACGACCTGTGTGTAACTTGCCACCTGGATCTCCAATGCGTTGTATCAGTTCATGTTCAATATTTAAATGTATATCTTCTAAAGCATGTTTAAATTCAATATTATGGTTATGAAAATCTGCCTGTATATCTTTCAAACCTTTTACGATAGCATTTTTTTCTTCTTCAGAAATAATGTTTTGGTGTGCAAGCATTGTTGCATGTGCAATACTACCTTGAATATCCTCATCTAAAAGCGTTTGGTCAAAGTCAATAGAAGCATTAAACGCATCTACCCATTCTTCAGGTTGTTGTTGAAAACGACCTCCCCATGCTTTATTACTCATTACTATAACCTCCATGTAAATAAGCATTTACTTGTGTTGGCAGTCCATAAATATCAATAAAGCCGACTGCAGCTGATTGATCAAAAGCATCTTCTTTAGTATAAGTTGCTAACTTTTCATCATAAAGTGTATAAGGCGATTTTCTACCATTAACAATAGCATTACCTTTAAATAATTTAACTCTAACATCTCCTTCAACATAGTGTTGAGTGCTATCGATGAATTGCTTTAGACTGTCTGTTAAAGGTGAGAACCATAAACCATTATATGTTTGTTCAGCAAATTGTTTTTCAATGACTGGTTTAAAATGCGCCACATCTTTAGTTAATGTTAATGTTTCTAAAGCTTTATGAGCTTTTAATATCACTTCAGCACCTGGTGTTTCATATACTTCACGTGATTTTATACCAACTAAACGATTCTCTACGTGATCGATACGTCCGATACCATGTTTACCAGCTACATCATTTAATGTTAGAATTAGCTGATCTAAATCATAGTCTTTATGGTTAAGTTGAACAGGAACACCATTTTTAAATGATAAGATAATTTCATCTGGTGTATTTGGTGTATCCTCTAATTCAGCAGTTAAATCATATGCATCTTTCGGTGGAGCAGCATAGGGATCTTCTAAAATACCACATTCATTTGCACGACCCCATAAATTTTGATCGATTGAATAAGGTGAATCATGATTAATACTTACAGGAATACCATGTTTGATTGCATAGTCGATTTCTTCTTCACGACTCCAGCCCCACTCTCTAACAGGAGCAAATGTTTTCAAATTAGGGTTAAGTGCTTTAATTGCTACTTCAAAACGTACTTGATCATTACCTTTACCAGTACAACCATGTGCAATACCGATTGACTTTGTTTGTTCAGCAATTTCTACTAATTTCTTCGCTATTAAGGGTCTTGAAAGCGCAGATACTAAAGGATAACTATTTTCATACATTAAATTTCCTTTTATTGCATAACTTACATAATCTTCACTAAATTCCTTAGTTGCATCAATAACATGACATTCGACGGCGCCCATGTCTAATGCTTTAGAATAAACAACATCTAAATCTTTACCTTCGCCAACATCTAAACATACTGCCACTACGTCATACCCTTTATCTATAAGCCATTTAACAGCTACACTAGTATCTAATCCACCTGAATAAGCTAAAACAATTTTATCTTTCATATTGTCACCTCAAAATTTTCTGAAAATTAATATAATTCTATACTAACAGATTGTTTTTGAAAATAAAACCATTTTTTTACATATTTATACAAAATAAAGATAATTTGAATATCATTAATCATCTATTGTTATTTCTATATTTATTGAATATTACTACAACTAAGGAGTTTATTGCTGTTTCGATTGTGTATTCATTACAAGGTAAGGTAATTCAATGATTCTAAAAAAAACAGACTATTTTTTGAATAATTGAACTTGTTCATTGAATAGATAACTTAAAGTTAGTAAAATGAAACTAATTCATAAACATTGGAGGATTTATAAATGACTCATATTCAATTAGATTATGGAAAAACGTTAGAATTTTTTGGTCAACATGAACTTGATCAACAAAAAGATATTGTAAAAACAATTCATAAAACGATTCATGAAGGTACAGGTGCTGGAAGCGACTTTTTAGGTTGGGTAAATTTACCTGAAGATTATGATAAAGAAGAGTTTTCTAGAATTCAAAAAGCAGCAAAACATATTCAATCGAATTCAGATGTATTGGTAGTTATCGGAATTGGCGGTTCATATTTAGGTGCACGTGCTGCAATTGAAATGCTTACTTCATCTTTCCGTAACAGTACAGAATATCCTGAGATTGTATTTGTAGGAAATCACTTATCTTCAAGTTATACACAAGAATTAGTGAATTACTTGTCTGATAAAGACTTTTCAGTAAATGTTATTTCTAAATCAGGAACAACGACTGAGCCTGCTGTAGCATTTAGATTGTTTAAACAATTAGTTGAAGAAAAATATGGTAAAGACGAAGCAAAAAAACGTATTTTTGCTACAACTGATAAAGCAAAAGGTGCATTGAAACAATTAGCAGATAATGAAAGTTATGAAACATTTGTTGTACCTGATGATGTAGGTGGTCGTTATTCAGTATTAACTGCAGTAGGATTATTACCAATTGCAACTGCAGGTATTGATATTGAAGCAATTATGAATGGGGCAAATAAAGCTCGTAAAGAACTATCATCTGAAAATTTAGAAGAGAATATTGCATATCAATATGCAACAATTCGAAATGTTCTTTATAGTAAAGGTTATACAACTGAAATGTTAATTAACTACGAACCATCTATGCAGTACTTTAATGAATGGTGGAAACAGTTATACGGTGAATCTGAAGGTAAAGACTTTAAAGGTATTTATCCTTCAAGCGCAAACTATACTACTGATTTACATTCATTAGGTCAGTACGTTCAAGAAGGACGCCGTTTCTTATTTGAAACTGTTGTAAAAGTAAATCAACCTAAACATGATATTACAATTGAAAAAGATGATGACGATTTAGATGGCTTAAATTATTTAGCTGGAAAAACAATCGATGAAGTTAATACAAAAGCATTTGAAGGTACGTTATTAGCTCATACTGATGGTGGCGTTCCTAATATCGTTGTGAATATCCCACGTTTAGATGAAGAAACATTCGGTTATGTTGTTTACTTCTTTGAATTAGCTTGTGCGATGAGTGGCTATCAATTAGGTGTTAATCCATTTAACCAACCTGGTGTAGAAGCTTATAAACAAAATATGTTTGCTTTACTTGGTAAACCAGGTTATGAAGATAAGAAAAAAGAATTAGAAGAACGTTTATAATATCAACATAAATTTAAATAAAATGATAGTTTAAAGCCTAGGACATGATGAGCTGTCTTAGGCGTTTTTTATATATTGGCAGTCAATGACTCAATTGAATATATACTTATATCAATCTTTTTCAACATACTAGACTTTCATAAAAAGAAGTTTTTGTTTAACGTAATATGGGGTCAAGAGAAGGAAACTGAATTCGTTTTGAATTCAGTCTCACTCTCTTTTAAATGATTAATATGACTAATGTTAAATCTGTTATCTAGTACTTGTGACTGATTTCTTATTGAATTAATAGTTTTTTTAAGAAAAGAGTGTAAAATAATTTTATACTCAATAGAGAATGATGAAATTTCAAGAAAGGATTTGATGATATAGTGTTTCATCAAATTGAACATTGGTTTAATGTGTTACAACAATTAGGATACTTTGCAGGTTTTATTATTCTCTATTTAAGAGCTATGATTCCTGTTTTTCCTTTAACTCTATATGTCATCTTAAATGTTCATGCTTATGGTTTTATTACAGGAACCATTATTAGTTGGTTAGGGATCGTCGCTGGGACATTTACTGTATTTTATTTTTTTAGGAAATTCGTTGATGCATCTTTTATGCAAAGAGTTAAAGCAAAAAAAGGTGTGAAAAAACTTACACATTTTATAGATAAACAAGGACTTGTTCCTATTTTTATATTAATGTGTTTTCCATTTACACCTAATACAGTAGTAAACTTTGTAGCTAGTTTTTCTCATATTAAAATGAAGAATTATTTTATTATTTTATTATTTTCAAAGTTTATTTCCATCTCATTTTTAGCAGTGATGGGTAGAGAAGTGACTACATTTTTAACCCATCCTATAAGAGCAATTATTTTAATTATTGTTACTATAGTCATATGGTTTATTGGAAAAAGAGTTGAAAAACATTTTATGGGAACACATGAGGAGTGACATTTTGCGTCGAATTATAAGTACGAGTATCTCCATTATTTTAGCAATTATTTTTGTGATATTTATCCAAAATTTTTTACTAAGAAGTGCAATTGTTCATACTAATGAGATGGCCCCCACTCTAAATAAAAATGATTATATAATGATTAATAAATTGAAAGTGACATTTAATTTATTAAATGAAGGCGATATTATTATGTATCGTCATCATGATCAAATTCATTTTAGCCGTATTATTGGGAAAGCAGGCGAATCGGTAGAAATAAGGCATGGTAAATTATATAAAGATGATAGACAAGTGAATAAATATTATGCTAAAAATAGAGATATTAATGATTTCGCATTACGAGATTTAGAAAATACTGATGGGGATATTATTCCACCTGACTCATTTTTAGTGTTGAATGATAATAGTAATACATTAACTGATTCGAGAAAATATGGATTAATTAAAAAAAGTGATGTTATAGGAAATGTATATCTAAGGTATTATCCTTTTAGATCATTCAACTATGAGTTTAATAAATAGATGAGGTGTTATATTTGAAAAAAGAAATAACAGAATGGATTGTTGCGATAGCTGTAGGCTTATTGCTTGTATGGCTTGTAGTCACTTTTGTTGCCAAATCCTATACAATAAAAGGCGACTCTATGGATCCAACATTAAAAGATGGACAACATGTAATGGTTAACATTTTAGGTTATAAGGTAGGAAACATAAAAAAAGGAAATGTTATTGTTTTCCATGCTAATAAATCTGATGACTATGTTAAAAGAGTGATAGGCGTACCAGGAGATAGTGTGACATATAAAAAAGATCAGCTATATGTTAATGGAAAAAAAGTAAATGAGCCTTACTTAGACTATAATGAAAAACATAAACAAGGAGAGTACATTACAGGATCTTTTGAAACTAAGGATCTTCTTAATGCTCATCCTAAGTCTAACGTTATTCCTAAAAATAAATACTTAGTGCTAGGAGATAATCGTGAAGTTAGTAAAGATAGTAGAGCGTTTGGATTAATAGATAAACAACAAATCGTCGGTAAAGTATCATTTAGATTTTGGCCACTAAATGATTTTAAATTTAATTTTAATCCAGATAAGTAGGATATCAATTTAAAAATGAAAGTAGAATGTCAATTCAGGTGAATTCACATTCTACTTTTATTTTATCTACTTTACTTTTTAAGAACGTATGTTCCGTGGTAAAATGAGTTTAAAGGAGTGTGTAGATAATGGAATTAAATACATATCTTGGAAGAGCTGGTACCGGTAAATCGTATCATATGATTAAAAATATTAAACAACAAATGAAAGAAAATCCTCTTGGAGATCCTATCATTTTGATTGCACCTACCCAAAGTACGTTTCAATTGGAGCAATCTTTCGTAAATGATCGAGAGTTAAACGGGAGTTTAAGAACGGAAGTTTTACATTTTGAACGTTTGAGCTATAGAATCTTTCAAGAACTCGGAGGATTAACTGAAACACGTTTAACTAAAGCAGCTATTGAAATGATGATATTCAATATCGTTCAACAACACAAATCAGAAATGAAATTATATCAATCTCAAGCAGATTATTATGGTTTTAGTGAAAAATTAAGTGAACAAATCCAAGATTTTAAGAAATATTCTGTAACACCTCATCAACTTGATTCATTTTTAGAAGATAATGAATTACAAACAAGAACCCGACATAAACTAGAAGATATTTCGCTTATTTATCATTATTTTGAAGAACGATTAAATGGAGAATTTATTACCGCTGAAGACAGTCTTAATTATTTTATTGAAATAATGCACAAATCTGAGTGGATTAAGCATGCTGATATTTATATAGATGGATTTTATAACTTTTCAACACTTGAATATCAAATTATTAAAGCATTAGTACAAAATGCTAAACAAGTTACTATATTATTAACTACAGATGGTAATGAAGATCACTTTAGTATGTTTAGAAAACCTTCTGACGTACTTATTCACTTAAAAGAAATTGCAAATGAATTACATATACCTTTAAATGAACATTATTTTACAACACCATATCGTTTCAAAAATAAAGATTTATTACAATTAGAACAACAATTTGACGCACTTCAAGTTAATCCAACTCAATCACATGGTTATATTGATTTACTTGAGTCATCGAATATGAGAGAAGAAGTTAATGAAATAGCACGACGTATTATTAAAGATACACGTGATAAACACTTTAGATATCAAGATATTGCAATTTTATATAGAGATGAAACATATGCTTATCTATTTGAATCTATTTTGCCACAATACGATATTCCTTATAATATTGATACTAAAAAATCGATGACACATCATCCTATAATGGAAATGATACGTTCTTTATTAGAAGTTATCCAAAGTAATATGGGGCTTAGTCCAATGATGAGACTATTTAAAACCAATATTTTATCTCATCAATTTAAAAATAGTAGTTACTTAATTGATCTATTAGAAAACTTTGTCATTGAACGAGGTATTTACGGTAAAAAATGGTTAGATGATAAATTGTTTAATATCGATAATTTTACAAAAATGGGACGTAAAGAGCATCAATTAACTGAAGAAGAAAAAGAAGCATTTGAAGACGTCGTACGCTTAAAGGATGATGTTGTAAATAAAATACTTCGTTTTGAACAAGCCATGCTTCACTCTAAAAATGTTAGAGATTATGCAACTGCATTTTATGAAACAATGGAAGCTTTTGATTTACCTAAATATTTAATGGCTCACCGTGATGAACTAGATTTAAAAGGGGACCATGAGAAAGCAGAAGAAATTGACCAATTATGGAATGGATTAATACAAATACTAGATGATTTAGTCACAGTATTTGAAGAAGAAGAAATGAGTTTAAATCGATTCTTAGAAGTATTTGACATTGGACTTGAACAACTCGAATTTGTAATGATTCCTCAAACATTGGATCAAGTGAGCATAGGGACTATGGATTTAGCAAAAGTTGATAATAAAAAACACGTTTATATGGTTGGGATGAATGATGGAGTGATGCCACAGCCCATGTCATCTTCAAGCTTAATCACTGATGAAGAAAAACGTTTGTTAGAGGAACAGGGAAGTGTTGAATTAAGTCCAACCTCTGATATCTTACAAATGGATGAAGCATTTGTATGCTATATTGCTATGACACGTGCATGTGAACAAATGACTTTTTCATATAGTCTTATGGGGATGCAAGGAGATGAAAAAGAGAAAAGTCCATTTTTAAATCAGATTCAAGCATTGTTCAGTAATTTGGATATCCAAAATATTCATTATCTGCATCATGCTTATCCTCTTACATTAATGGAACATCCACATCAAACTAAAATTCATTTATTTGAAGCATTGAAATCGTGGTTGGAAGAAGAAGCGGTAGCAGATACGTGGCTTGATGCTTATAAAGTTATAAGTGAAAATGAAGAATTAAATGACAGTATAAACTATTTATCAACAGCATTAACATATGATAATGAAACCATTCAACTCACACCACAATTGTCAGAAGCATTATATGGAACGTCTATTAATGCTAGTGTTTCACGATTTGAAGGTTATAATGATTGCCCGTTCCAACATTATGCTACTTACGGTCTTCGTTTAAATGAACGTACCAAATATCAACTTGAAAGTTTTGATTTAGGTAATATTTTTCATAATGCTTTAAAATATATTTCGGATAAAGTAAACGGAGAATTTAGTCAACTGGATAATCAGAAAATCCATGCACTTACAGAAGAAGCTCTACAACATGTTTTACCACAAGTGCAATTTAATTTAATGGATTCCAATGCATATTATCGTTATGTATCTAAACGTATAGGTGTCATTGTTGAAAGTACTTTAAAGGCACTTCGTTATCAAAATGAGAATACAAAATTTAGACCAAAACGTTTTGAAACTGCTTTTAGAAAGAAACCAAGAACTGAAGAAGAGTTGATTGCACATCCCTTAATGACGACACAAGGGATTCCGATTCATATTCGTGGACAAATTGATCGTATCGATACTTATACAAAAAATAATACAAGTTTTGTAAATATTATTGATTATAAATCATCTAATCATAGCGCCAATTTAAATTTGAAAAAAGTTTATTATGGTAAACAGATGCAAATGATGACGTATATGGATATCGTATTACAAAATTCAGAGCGACTTGGTTTAAGTTCAGAGGTTAAACCAGGTGGATTGTTATATTTCCACATTCATGATGAACGTTTGAAATTTGAAAAATGGGGCGATTTAACTGAAGAGGCATTAAATAAGAAAAATATTAATCAAGCTATTCTAAAAGAATATAAATTAAAAGGATTAATCAATAGTGATGCTGAAGTTATCGATGCTATGGATATAAGACTTAACGAGATATCTAAATCAGATATTGTACCCGTGACATTAAAAAAAGATGGAGGTATTAGTGCACGGGGAAGCCAAGTTGCTGATGAAACAACGATTCATAAATTTATTCAACACAATAAAAATAATTTTATTGAGACTGCTTCAAATATTATGGATGGTCATACAGAAGTAGCTCCACTTAAATTTGAAGACAAATTACCATGTGAATTTTGTAGTTTCCAGTCAGTATGTCACGTAGATAGCCTTATTGATAGTAAACATTATCGCCATGTAGATGAATCGATTAATCCAATTCAAGCAATTCAAGAGGTCGAATTAGAAAGCGGTGAGGACAATGAATAATATTCCGATAAAACCTAAAGACGCACAATGGACGGATGCACAATGGAACAGTATATATGCAAAAGGACAAGATATACTAGTTGCAGCAGCTGCTGGCTCAGGAAAAACAGCTGTTCTAGTTGAACGTATTATTCAAAAAATCTTAAGAGATGAAGTAGATGTTGATAAATTACTTGTAGTAACATTTACGAACTTAAGTGCTAGAGAGATGAAACATCGTGTAGAACAACGTATTCAACAAGCTTCATTAGAGGATCCTAAGAATGAACACTTAAAAAGT
Source organism: Staphylococcus sp. FSL W8-1270 (assembly GCF_038007165.1). Lineage (NCBI taxonomy): Bacteria > Bacillati > Bacillota > Bacilli > Caryophanales > Staphylococcaceae > Staphylococcus > Staphylococcus sp. FSL W8-1270. Next base: position 1,754,134 of record NZ_JBBOWQ010000001.1, on the reverse strand, counting down.
CAACGTATAAAAATACATCAAGCTCAAATTTCTACACTGCATAGTTTTTGTTTAAAGGTGATTCAACAACATTATGATGTTATCCAACTAGACCCTAATTTTAGAACGATTAGTGAAGTAGAAAACGTACTTTTATTGGAGCAATCAATTGATGAAGTACTAGAACATCATTATGAAAATCCTGATATTGAATTTTTGACTTTAGTCGAACAACTATCAAATGATAGAAATGACGATGGATTTAGAGAAATGTTAAAGCGATTTTATTATTTTAGTATAGCTAATCCTTCACCATTTAAATGGTTAGATTCATTAGTTGATCCTTACGAGAATGATGAGAAGCAACAAGACTACCTTAAAGAATTAAAAATACTTGCAGAAATATATATGAAAGCAGCATTTGACTCACTTCTTGAAGCAGAAAATCTTTTATCCTATTGTAATGCTGTTGAAAAACATTTAGAAGTTGTCCAAAGAGAGAAAATGATATGTCAAAGCATATTAGAAGATGGTGTTTTGAATAGAGATGCACTTCTTAATCATACACCTGAAAAATTTCCACAAATGTCATCAAAAATAAAAAAAGAAAATGAAGATTTAGAGACACTTGAAGATATTAAATCTTTCTATAAAGAATATAATGAAACCATTCAAGATGTAAAAAATAAATATTTAATGCGGTCAGTAGATGAACTTAAAGACGATATGAAACAGTTAGCGCCTCGGATAAAATATTTAGTTCAAATCATTAAAGATATCATTAATGATTTTGCTAAGAAAAAACGTAGTAGAAATGTACTAGACTTTGCAGATTATGAACATTTTGCCTTACAAATATTAACAGATGAAAACGGGATGCCTTCTACTATCGCTAAAGATTATCGTCATCAATTTGAAGAAATACTTATTGATGAATATCAAGATACCAATCAGGTACAAGAGGCAATTATATCTACTATCAAACGTGGTGATGAATTAGATGGCAACTTATTTATGGTGGGAGACGTAAAGCAATCTATTTATAAGTTTAGACAAGCGGATCCTACATTGTTTATGAGTAAATATCATCGATTCACTAAAGAAGGGCAACAAACGGGACTTCGAATTGACTTATCTAATAACTTCCGCTCAAGAAAGGAAGTACTTTCAACGACTAATTATCTTTTTGATCATATGATGGATGAAGCGGTTGGAGAAATTAATTATGATGTCGATGCGCGTTTATATTTCGGCGCTCATTATTATCCAGAAAAACCAATGCCACTCGAATTACATGCGCTGATTAAATCTGAAAATGAGGACACAGACTTAGATAGACAGGAACAAGAAGCATATTATGTAGTTGAACAAGTAAAGCATATCCTTGATAATAAACTCGTTTACGATGCGAAAAACAATGCCTATCGTAAAGCAACTTATAAAGATATTGTTATTTTAGAACGTGGAATGAGTAATGCTAGACGTTTGCAAAAAGTATTTAAAGATAATAATATTCCGTTCCATGTTAATAGTAAGGAAGGTTATTTTGAACAAACGGAAGTACGACTAGTACTATCGTTTCTTAGAACGATTGATAACCCATTGCAAGATATTTATCTAGTTGGGTTAATGCGCTCTGTTATTTATCAATTTACTGAAGATGAACTTGCTGAAATTCGAGTAGTCAGTTCAAATGATGATTACTTTTATCAATCAATTTTACACTATATAAAATATGATCAAGCTAACACACAATTAGTTGATAAATTACGTCGTTTTATTGAAGATATACATTTATATCAAGATTATGGGCAAACACATCCTGTGTATCAGTTAATTGATAAGTTCTATAATGATCATTATGTCATTCAATATTTTAGCGGACTGATTGGTGGTAAAGGCAGACGTGCTAATCTTTTTGGATTGTTTAATAAAGCAATAGAATTTGAAAACTCTACGTTTAGAGGACTTTATCAATTTATAAGATTTATCGATGAATTGATAGAGCGTAAAAAAGATTTTGGTGAAGAAAATGTGATAGGACCTAATGATAATGTAGTTCGAATGATGACAATTCATAGTAGTAAAGGTTTAGAGTTTCCATATGTTATTTATTCTGGTCTTTCTAAGAATTTTAATAAAGAAGATATTCGGAAACCTTTAGTATTAAATCAAAAATATGGTTTAGGAATGGAGTACTATGATTTAACAGATAATATTTCTTATCCATCACTTTCATCTGTAGTTGTTAAATCGTTAACAGAAAAAGAATTGATTTCTGAAGAGATGCGTTTAATGTATGTGGCATTAACTCGTGCAAAAGAACAGCTCATTCTAATTGGAACGGTAGATAAAGAAGAAAAGTTAAGAAAGTATGAACGTTTGCCTATTTCAAATCAACTCATTGCACTTCATAAAAGATTATCAGTAGAACGACCTTTTAATCTGGTATATAGTATTTTAGCGAAACACTTATCTCAATCTATCACATCCGATTATCAATTTGAGACATCTATCAATCAATTAGATGACAGTTTGAAACCATATGTAGATTTGAAAATCATTCATTTTGATGAATTATCTTTAATAAGTGATTCAAATGAGACATTACATCGAACTATCAATGATATTGAAGAAGAGGCTCCGAATAATAAAGAAAACGAACAACAAATGATTCATCAATTAACGTTTAAGTATCCATTTATAAAAAATACTCAAAAGCCATCAAAACAATCTGTATCTGAATTAAAACGTCAATTAGAAACTAAAGAAGATGGAACAAGTTACGATAGAGTAAGACAATATCGCATTGGTGCTTATACTTATGAACGTCCTAAATTCTTAAGACAAGAAAGAAAACGTAAAGCTAATGAAATTGGTACATTGATGCATACCGTTATGCAGCATCTTCCATTTAGAGAACAACGATTAACTGAAATAGAGTTAGATGACTATATTCATATGTTAATTGATCAACACATTATTGAAGAAGACGCTAAAAAAGATATCCAATTTGAAAGAATTATGGAATTTATTCGTAGTGACTTATATATGAAAATTGCACAAGCTGATGAAGTATACAGAGAGCTACCATTTGTAGTTAATCAAGCACGTGTAGATGAAATACCAGATTTAGATGAAGATGTCTCCATTATCCAAGGTATGATTGATTTGATTTTTATTAAAGATAATCAATATTATTTTGTAGATTACAAAACAGATGCTTTTAATCGAAGAAGAGGGCTGACGGATCAAGAGATTGGAATACAATTACGTGATAAGTATAAAATTCAAATGAAATATTACAAAAACACCTTAGAAACAATACTAAATAAAAGAGTGAACGGCTATTTATATTTCTTCCAATTCGGTGAGATGAGCATTGAAGATGCTTTATAATATCAATCTTATTTTATTTTAGAAAAGATGCGTCAAATTTCTAAAATTTCAGACATATATATTTGTTATTTATTAATAATTAAAGTTATAATATGAAATAAGATATAGATGAGGAGTTGATAATGAATGAAATTTTTATCATTCAAATACAATAACGCTGAATCATATGGCGTTAAAGTAAAGCGTGAAGACGCTGTATGGGATTTAAAACAAATTTTTGCTGAATTTGGTGAAGGAGACTTCCATCCACAAACGCTACTTGAAGGTTTACAACAAAACCAAACACTTGATTTCCAAGAACAAGTACGTAAAGCAATAGTAGCTGTTGAAAATAGTGGAAAAGCAGATCAGTATAAATTCTCATTTAATGATATTGAATTTTTACCTCCTGTAACACCACCGAATAATGTTATTGCTTTTGGTCGTAACTATAAAGATCATGCCTCTGAGTTAAATCATGAAGTGCAACGTTTATATGTGTTCACTAAAGCAGCTTCTTCTTTAACTGGTGATAACGCAACAATTCCAAATCATAAAGATATTACAGATCAGTTAGATTACGAAGGTGAATTAGGAATTGTGATCGGTAAATATGGCGAAAAGATTCCTAAAGGCTTAGCATTAGATTATGTCTATGGCTATACTATCATTAATGATATTACAGACCGCACTGCTCAAAATACACAAGATCAAGCATTCTTATCTAAAAGTTTAACAGGTGGTTGCCCAATGGGACCATATATTGTTACTAAAGATGAATTACCTACTCCAGAAAATGTTAATATTGTCACTAAAGTGAATAATGAAATTCGCCAAGATGGAAACACTAGTCAAATGATTAATAAAATTGATGACTTAATTCAAGAAATTTCTAAATATGTTGCTTTACATCCTGGTGATATCATTGCAACCGGTACTCCAGCGGGTGTAGGAGCTGGATTACAACCACCAAAATTCTTACAACCAGGTGATGAAGTTAAAGTAACTATTGATAACATTGGTACTTTGACAACTTATATTGCCAAATAATAATGCTAGTTATGTTTAAAAGGAGAGAAGCTAAGGCTTCTCTCCTTTTTAAATTTTAATACTTAAAAAGTGGAAATATGTTATGATAATTAAAAGAAAGTGATTATAAATATTGGAGGTAATCAAGTCTTGTTACATATGCATATTGTGAGTTGGGTTTTAACCATTGTGTTATATATTATTGCATTTTTACACATTTCAAAATCACAGGGGCCAACACCAACTTTTAAATCATTACATATGGGGCTTAGAGTCTTTATGCTCCTTACAATATTCTCAGGATTTTGGGAATTAATTGAAGAGTTTATGGCAGCGAGTCATGGTGAAGGTGGCAACCACATGCTTCTTACTTTAAAAATGTTATGTGGCTTAGGTGTTGTTGCTTTAATGGAAGTATCATTAGCTAAAAGAAAAAAACATGCACCTAGTCATGGCTTATTTTGGGCAACAATTATTTTAATTATTATTACTATGGCTCTTGGAATTATCTTACCATGGGGTCCATTATCTAAAATGTTCGGTTTAAGTTAAGTAAAAAGAATCGTTTGAGTGTCTACTCAAACGATTCTTTTTATATATTGCGTGCTTTGTAACCAATCATATTGATTAAATCTTTAGGATGACTATAAGGAGGCGCATAGGCAACTTCAAATTCAGCCAATTCATCTACTGTAAGTTGATTCATCATAGCCATTGATAAAATATCAATACGTTTATCGGCGCCTTGTTTTCCAACTGCTGCGGCGCGTATTAATTGTCTATTGTCTTTATTAAAATAGACACGTAAGTGTAGGGGTGTATTACCTGGGTAATATCCTGCGTGTGCACCAGACTTAATTTCAACCATCTCATAATTAAATAGACTTAATTCTTCAGGTTTTATTCCTACGCTCGCAAAAGTGTAGTCAAAAAATTTTACAATATTTGAACCAAGAAAACCTTTAAATGTAATATGTTTATTACCTGAGAGTTGTTCTGCTATAATACTTGCTGCACGATGAGCACCCCAAGCTAAAGGTACTTGAGCATTCATATTTACATGGCGATAATGTGAGGTGATGACATCACCTAGAGCATAAATATCAGGTATATTTGTTTTAAAGCAATCATCAACAGGAATAAAACCTTGTTTATCTATATGAATATTTGATGAACGTAAAAATGATGAATTAGGATGAGTTCCTATACCTTCAATAATGATATCGAAATCTTCATGTATACCAGATTTAAAATAAACAGTATGCGCTTGAATTGATTCAATTTCTTCATTTAATCTATATGAAATGTTTCTTTGATCAATTTCGCTAAAAATGGCTGCATTCATATCTTGGTCCATTAATTTATTGACTTTATCTGAACGATGAATCCATGTCACATCAAGACCACGTTGATAAAGGTTTTCTAATACTTCTAATGAAATGTAACCAGCACCGACAACTAATGCTCGCTTAGCTTTATGACGAGAAATATATTGATCGATTTGGTCCATATCTTCTGCATTTCTTAGAGTGAAAGTAAAATTATTAGTAAATCCAAGAGTATTCGCACTAGCGCCAGGACTTAAGATTAATTTGTCATAAGTTTCGTCGAATGTTTCGCCTGTTTGATGATTTAATACACGTACGACATGTTGTTGATCGTTTACTTCAATTACTTCATGATGTGTTTTAACTACAATATTTTTCTTCTCTTTAAAAATGTCTGGTGTAATAGGCAATATTTGATGACGATCAGAAACGAGATGTCCAATATAGTAAGGTAAACCACAATTAGCAAAACTCATATCTCGATCTTTTTCAAAAATGATAATGTCGCTTTCTTTATCTAAGCGACGAATTTGACTTGCACATGTTGCGCCCCCAGCAACAGCACCAACTATAATAATTTTAGACATACATATCCTCCATAACTAAGAAGTAAACAAGTGAGATACAATTATAATTTTTAGAATCTTACTTTAAGTACTCTCATTTTTATTATTGATAAGGTATTTCTAGTTTGAAAAATTCATTTAGGTAACGCCCAATTCCATCTTCGTTATTGGAATAAGTGATATGATTAGCGATATGTTTTAAATCATCTAAACCATTGTCCATAGCAATTCCGTATTGAGCATATTTAATCATTTCTAAATCATTATCTTCATCTCCAAATGCAATAATATTAGAAGAATTTATATTTAAATATGATTTAACATAGTCAATGCCACGAGCTTTACTAATACCTCGTTTTACGATTTCAATAACAGGAAAAGGTGCACCCCAACGACGATGTTCAATATTTTCAGCATAAAAACGAGTTAACATTTGTTTAATACGTGTGATATTCACTTCTTCAGCTTCCACTAATATGGAAGTTGGAGATTCATCAAGTTTTTCTAATAAATTGCCTGTTTGGATTTTAGGATTGCCCATTGAAAAACCTTCAAATAATCGAGGATCATGGTCATTGATAAAGACACTGTCTCTCACTTCAGCAATAATGTTTGTAACATTAGCTTTTTGAAGTGCCTCTATCATACTTCTAGCGATGTCTACATCTAATACCTCATGTTTGGTTTCAAAGTCATCTGCTTTTGGATGATGAACGTAGGCACCATTAAAATTAACAATAGGTGTATTCATATTAAGTTCATGATAATATATTTGGCTTGCACGATAAGGACGTCCAGTTGCAATCATTAAGTAATGACCTTGTTTTTGTAAAGAAGTTAAAACTTTTTTTGTATAATCACTAATTTCTTTATTATCATTTAATAATGTTCCATCTAAATCTAAACAAATTAAATAAGGTTTCATAAATATCTCCTTGCATTACAGTTCATAAATATTAGTTTATTTGTATCATAGCATTTTATTGGCGTTTTGTCGGATATTTGATATATTAGTGTAAAGATAATTATGGAGAGGTGATACTAATGGAAGAAGCATTAAAAGATAGTATCCTTGGCGCTTTGGAAATGGTAATTGACCCTGAATTAGGTATAGACATTGTTAATTTAGGTTTAGTATATAAAGTAAACGTTGATGATGAAGGATTATGTACTGTAGAAATGACACTTACGTCTATGGGCTGTCCACTTGGACCACAAATCATCGATCAAATTAAGACAGTATTAGCCGAAATTCCAGAGATTCAAGATACAGAAGTTAATATTGTTTGGAATCCGCCATGGAATAAAGATATGATGTCTAGATATGCAAAAATCGCATTAGGCGTTGGATAAATTTAAGCGAGCTCGATAGCATTAATGTATGAAGCTATTTATTATGAAGCGCTAGATACAATATTTAATAGAGAGTAGGGGATGAATTTTTCTTCTACTCTCTTTTTTAATATATAAGAATGTGACAATTTTATTTTTAAATGAGTAAAAAAGAAATGACACAATTGTAATATAAATTGAATTTACGTCTAGGTTATACTACAATACATAAGACTTATATCTTAGGAAAAGTATAATTTTCAACAATTAAGAATTAATCAATGAAAATGAATTTATATTTTATTTAATTGTATATCAAGTTTTCAGTCAACTTAGTATAAAACACAGAATCATATTATACAGTGTATTAAATTCATAGACTATAGAATGACCAATCATACATATAAACTTCTATAATTAACTTTATTGTTATTCTGATTTTAGTGCTTTTATATCTAATGAATTTATTGAAAATTTATTATTTAATAGGGAAAGAATGTGAACAATGAAACAAAATTTAGAAAAGGGCGTGCAGGATAAAACAAAAATGCGCTATATGCCTGGTTTAGATGGTCTAAGAGCAATTGCCGTATTAGGCATCATTATATATCATTTGAATAGAAAGTGGCTAACTGGAGGTTTTATTGGTGTAGATACTTTCTTCGTTATTTCAGGATATTTAATTACAAGTTTACTTTTGAGAGAGTATGAAGAAAAAGGAATTATTAATCTTAAACAATTTTGGATTAGACGCATAAAACGTCTACTGCCAGCGGTGATAGCTTTATTAATAACAGTAGGTATTGCAACCTTATTATTTGAACCTCAACAAATTATTAGAGTTAAACATGATATTATTGCAGCGCTATTTTATGTTTCAAATTGGTGGTATATCGCTAAAGACGTTAACTATTTTGAACAATTTTCATTCATGCCTCTTAAACATTTATGGTCTCTTGCTATCGAAGAACAATTTTATTTATTTTTCCCATTCATTTTAGTGATATTATTACTTACGATTAAAAAATATCGTAATGTGACACTTATATTTTGGATAGTATCATTGGCCTCTTTATTAGAAATGGTCATTATATCACAACCAAATGTGGGATATTCGCGTGTTTATTTTGGTACAGATACTCGTTTACAAACATTATTATTAGGCGTCATATTGGCGTTTGTTTGGCCACCATTTAAATTAAAAGTTAATCCACCACAACGATTACGTCGTGCAATAGATGGAATTGGTATAGGTAGCCTACTTATCTTAATTATTTTATTCTTCACTGTTAACGACGATAATGATTGGATATACAATGGCGGGTTTTATTTGATATCTTTAGTGACATTATTTGTTATTGCAAGTGTCGTTCACCCATCTACAATGATTGCTAAATTTCTAGGACATCCTTTGTTAGTGTATATCGGAAAACGTTCATATAGTTTATACTTATGGCATTTCGCCGTCATTAGTTTTCTACATATACATTTTGTTGATGGTCAGTTACCAATATATGTATATATCTTAGATATACTATTAACTGTGGCGTTTGCAGAATTATCTTATCGTTATATTGAAACACCATTTAGACGTGAAGGGTTAAGCGCATTTTCTTTTGACCGATTACGTAGACCTAAATTTATAAGAACAATCGTTACTATCATAGCTGTGATTCCATTGTTATTAATATTTATGGGTGCATTTGATCGATTTGGAAAAGATGAAATTGCAAATAAAGCAAACAGTTTTAATACAAGTACTGCTGATAAATATTTAGTCAAAATGATGCCCGGTGAAAATATTAAGTTAAATGGACAAACAAGTAAGAGTGAGAATAAAGATAAAGTTTACACAAATATCAGCCCATTACTTATTGGCGATTCAGTTATGGTAGATATTGGTGAAGAATTTAAATCTCAAGTTCCTAAAGCAACTATAGATGGTAAAGTAGGTCGTCATTTACAAGAAGCCCTGATAGTTGCAAATAATTATACTAATTATAATAAACCATCAAATCAAGTTGTATTAGAACTTGGTACAAATGGAGATTTTACTCAAGATGAGCTTGATCAACTTATTAGTAAATTTGGTAAAGCTAAAATATATTTAGTTAATACAAGGGTACCGAGAAGCTGGCAAGATAATGTAAATAAACAACTTTCAGACGCAGCTAAGCGACATAAAAATGTTGTTTTAGTAGACTGGTATAAACGTTCTGCCGGTCACACTGAATATTTTGCATCTGATGGTGTGCACTTAGAACATAGTGGGGTACAAGTATTATCGGATGAAATACTAAAAAATATGACTAAAAAATAAATAATTAAAAAGGATTAACTAGTTGAGGATGCTCACAAAGTTAATCCTTTTTTAGCATTTAAGAAAAAATTAAGGTAACAATGTTTAAATAGTAAGGTAATATGATAAGTAATGAATGAAACGTAAATGAATGCTTGATATGATAGGATTTATTGAATTGTTAAAAAGATGAGTAAAAGTGTTGATTAATTAGTAAAGAAGGTCTATAATGTAATTAAGGTCAAAGAAAGTCAAAGTCAAACGAAGGAGTATTTGACCATACTCTTATACAAAAAGTAGGGGTGAATACATTTGGATATCAATCAAATGACTTATAAAGTACAAGAAGCTTTGCAAAAAGCAATTGAATTAAGTAAAGAAAATGAATTACAAAATATTGAAATTGAAGCAATACTAAAAGGAACTTTAGAAGAAGACGAAAGCTTGTTTAAAAGTATTTTAGAACGTGCAAATATAGACACTGATCAACTAAATCAAGCGTATAGTGAAAAATTAAAACACTATCCATCAGTACAAGGTGATAATGTTCAATATGGACAATATATTGGCTCAAAAGCAAACGAATTATTAAATAAAGCTGAGTCATATATGAAAGAATATGAAGATGAATATATCTCAATGGAACATATTTTACGTGCTGCTATGGACATTGATGAAACAACACAACAATTTGTAGGAAATAAAGAAGAAGTAGTCAAAGAAATTATTACTAAAGTTAGAGGGGGAAATCATGTGACTTCACAAAATCCAGAAGTAAATTATGAAGCTTTAGAGAAATATGGTAGAGATTTAGTAGAAGAAGTTCGCCAAGGCAAAATGGATCCAGTTATTGGTAGAGATGAAGAAATCCGTAATACCATTCGAATTTTAAGCCGTAAAACTAAAAATAACCCAGTATTAATTGGAGAGCCTGGTGTAGGTAAAACTGCAATTGTAGAAGGATTAGCACAACGTATTGTACGTAAAGATGTGCCGGAATCATTGCTAGATAAAACTATTTTTGAATTAGATTTAAGTGCATTAGTTGCAGGTGCAAAATTTAGAGGCGAATTTGAAGAACGTCTTAAAGCAGTACTTAAAGAAGTGAAAGAATCAGATGGACGTATTATCCTATTTATCGATGAAATTCACATGTTAGTTGGTGCTGGTAAAACAGATGGTGCAATGGATGCTGGTAATATGTTAAAACCAATGTTAGCTCGTGGTGAATTGCATTGTATCGGTGCTACAACATTAAATGAATATAGAGAATATATTGAAAAAGATTCAGCCTTAGAACGTCGATTCCAAAAAGTAGGTGTAAGTGAACCTGACGTAGAAGATACAATTTCAATCTTACGTGGTTTAAAAGAACGCTATGAAGTTTATCATGGTGTGCGTATTCAAGACCGTGCTTTAGTAGCAGCAGCAGAATTATCAGATCGTTATATTACTGATCGATTTTTACCAGATAAAGCAATTGATTTAGTCGACCAAGCTTGTGCAACTATCCGAACAGAAATGGGATCAAATCCAACTGAATTAGACCAAGTTAATCGCCGTGTTATGCAATTAGAAATTGAAGAAAGTGCATTAAAAAATGAATCAGATAATGCAAGTAAACATCGATTAGAAGAATTACAAGAAGAACTTTCAAATGAAAAAGAAAAACAAGCGTCATTACAATCTCGTGTAGAACAAGAAAAAGAAAAAATCGCGAAAGTTCAAGAAAAACGTGCTGAATTAGATCGTAGTCGTCAAGCTTTAGAAGATGCGCAAACAGAAAGTAATTATGAAAAAGCAGCAGAATTACAATATGGTACGATTCCACAATTAGAAAAAGAATTAAAAGAATACGAAGAAGCTTTCCATGATGAACAAGGCGATAATGAACGCATGATTCGCGAAGTTGTTTCTGATGAGGAAATTGGAGATATTGTAAGCCAATGGACAGGTATTCCAGTTTCTAAATTAGTCGAAACAGAAAGAGAAAAATTATTAAACTTAAGTGATATCTTACATGAACGTGTCGTAGGGCAAGATAAAGCGGTTGATCTTGTGTCAGATGCTGTAGTGAGAGCGCGTGCAGGTATAAAAGATCCTAATCGTCCAATAGGTAGTTTCTTATTCTTAGGTCCAACTGGTGTAGGTAAAACAGAGTTAGCTAAATCACTCGCTTCATCATTATTCGACTCTGAAAAACATATGATTCGTATTGACATGAGTGAATATATGGAAAAACATTCTGTTTCTAGATTAATTGGTGCGCCTCCTGGTTATGTAGGCCATGATGAAGGTGGTCAATTAACTGAAGCGGTAAGACGTAACCCATATTCAGTTATTCTACTCGACGAAGTTGAAAAAGCACATAGTGATGTATTCAACGTGTTACTTCAAATTTTAGATGAAGGGCGTTTAACTGATTCTAAAGGTCGTAGCGTAGATTTCAAAAATACAATTATTATCATGACAAGTAATATTGGTTCACAAATATTATTAGAAAATGTTAAAGATTCTGGTGAAATTACTGAAAGCACTGAAAAAGCAGTTATGGATAGTTTACATGCATTCTTTAAACCAGAAATCTTAAACCGTATGGATGATATTGTATTATTTAAACCATTATCTATAAATGATATGAGTATGATTGTAGATAAAATTTTAACTCAATTAAATATTCGATTAATGGATCAACGTATTTCAATTGAAGTATCAGACGAAGCTAAAAAATGGTTAGGTGAAGAAGCATACGAACCACAATTTGGTGCTAGACCACTTAAACGTTTTGTACAACGTCAAATTGAAACACCACTTGCTCGTATGATGATTAAAGAAAATATGCCAGAAGGTACAAAAGTAAATGTTGATCTTAACGATAGTCAAGAATTAACATTTGATGTACAAAAACCTTCAGCTGAATAGTATATAAAAAGGCATTGGAAAGCAAAGCTTTCCAATGCCTTTTCTTATTATTAAACTTGTTAAGAGCGTTATATTACTCCAAACACGTAATACAATACCATTTAGACGTCTCTATTCCCTTTACGAGCGAAATCATTAGGTTTAATCATAGCACCTAAAATGGCAATAGCAATGGTAATGATGATTGCAATAATAATTGGTTTAATCACATCTAAACTGCCGCCACCATTTAAACTATTAAGTACAAAGTTAACCATTTGTGTTAAGATTAACGCCCAAATAAAAGTTACGAGGTATTTCATATATATGACCTCCAATTTATATATATTATCATTTTAAAGTAAAGTGAATTATTTGTATAGTATTAGTAGAGAATGTATAAAAATTTGTGCCATTTTTTATATGAATTATTGGCTCGTGACTGTTTAACAAAATCGTCTAATCAAGTGTAACTACTTGAGTTAGATTTAAAAAGTATGTTAAATTAATACCTGGTATTAAAAAATGAAGTGAGAAGGTGTACGTTCATGAACGTAGGTATAAAAGGTTTTGGTGCTTATGCACCTGAGAGAGTAGTCGATAACGCCTATTTTGAAGGTTTTTTAGATACGTCTGATGAATGGATTTCAAAAATGACTGGCATTAAAGAAAGACGTTGGTCTCGTGACGACCAAGATACGTCAGACTTAGCATATGAAGCAAGTAAGAAAGCAATTGAAGATGCTGGTATTAAACCGAATGATATAGATATGATTATTGTAGCTACAGCAACTGGAGATATGCCATTTCCATCTGTAGCTAATATACTACAAGAAAAATTAGGTACTGGTAAAGTGCCTACTATGGATCAACTTGCTGCATGCTCAGGTTTCATGTATTCAATGATTACTGCAAAACAATATGTTCAATCTGGAGACTATAAAAATATTCTAGTAGTGGGTGCGGATAAATTATCCAAAATCACTGACTTAACTGATCGTTCAACTGCTGTATTATTTGGAGACGGTGCAGGTGCAGTAGTAATTGGTGAAGTCTCAGAAGGACGAGGTATTATTAGCTATGAAATGGGCTCAGATGGGTCAGGTGGAAAATACTTATATTTAAATAAAGAGACTGGTAAACTAGTAATGAATGGACGCGAAGTTTTTAAATTCGCTGTAAGAATTATGGGCGAAGCGTCTACACGTGTAGTTGAAAAAGCTGGTTTAGAATCTGATGATATTGATATGTTTATACCACATCAAGCAAATATCAGAATTATGGAATCAGCACGTGAAAGATTGGGTATTGAAAGAGAAAAAATGAGTGTTTCAGTTAACCGTTTTGGAAACACGTCAGCTGCTTCGATTCCTTTAAGTATTCAACAAGAGTTAGAAAACGGAAGAATTAAAGATGATGACACTTTAGTACTCGTAGGTTTCGGTGGCGGCCTAACATGGGGCGCTATGGTAATCAAATGGGGTAAATAGGAGGATTTAATGTATGACTGAAAACAAAAGAGTGGTAATTACAGGCATGGGTGCATTATCACCTATTGGAAACGATGCCCAAACAAATTGGGAAAATGCCTTAAAAGGTGTCAATGGAATTGATATAATTACACGCGTTGATACTGAAGAATATAACGTTCATTTAGCAGGTGAATTAAAAGACTTTAATATTGAAGATTATATTTCGAAAAAAGATGCGCGTCGCATGGATCGTTTTACACAATATGCAGTAGTAGCGGCAAGACAAGCTGTAGAAGATGCTAATTTAACTATCAATGACGATAATGCTAATCGTATCGGTGTATGGATTGGTTCAGGTATTGGTGGAATGGAAACATTTGAAGTTGCACATACAATACTGAAGAATAAGGGACCAAGAAGAGTTAGTCCTTTCTTTGTTCCAATGCTTATTCCTGATATGGCTACTGGCCAAGTTTCAATTGATTTAGGTGCAAAAGGACCTAATGGTTCAACTGTTACTGCTTGCGCCACAGGTACAAATTCTATCGGTGAAGCATTTAAAATCATTCAAAGAGGTGCTGCTGATGCTATGATTACTGGGGGTACTGAAGCACCTATTACGCATATGGCACTTGCAGGATTCAGTGCAAGTCGTGCATTATCAACAAATGATGATAAAGAAACAGCTTGTCGTCCTTTCCAAGAAGGACGTGATGGATTTATCATGGGTGAAGGCGCTGGTATCTTAGTCATTGAATCATTAGAATCAGCACAAGCACGTGGCGCACAAATTTACGCTGAAGTTGTAGGATATGGTTCAACTGGAGATGCTTATCACATTACTGCACCAGCACCTGAAGGCGAAGGTGGTTCTCGTGCAATGCAGGCGGCTTTAGATGATGCAGGTATTGAAGCTAAAGATATTCAATACTTAAATGCACATGGTACAAGTACGCCAGTAGGTGACTTGTATGAAATTAAAGCGATTAAAAATACATTTGGAGATGCAGCTAAAAACTTAAAAATTAGTTCAACTAAATCGATGACAGGACATTTATTAGGTGCTACTGGGGGAATTGAAGCAATTTTCTCTGCATTATCTATTCGTGACTCTAAAGTTGCACCGACGATTCATGCAGATTCACCAGATCCAGAATGTGACTTAGATATTGTTCCTAATGAAGCACAAGATTTAGAAATTGAATATGCAATGAGTAATAGTCTAGGTTTTGGTGGACATAACGCAGTATTAGTATTTAAAAAGTTTAAAGATTAAAAATTAAGTTAAGAGTAGAAAACCATGCAATAATATGCATGGTTTTTTTATGTTTATAGAAAAATTGAAATAAGAATAGTCAAAATGAAGTAAAATGCACATAGTATTAGAGCAGGTAGTAACCATGTTGAAATGGTATAATGCTCTTTTTTTACTTGTTTTGGATTGAAAAAGTCATCGTTCTCTAAAGTTTTTTTCTTAGAGCGAGAAGCGAGTTGATAACGCATGCGTCTAAAACCAAAACTTGTAGCATCAAATATACCTTCTTGTACAAGGAGAATTAAAAATAACAATATAAATAATACAAGTGATATATAAAATAAGATATTAATAAATGAGACAAACGAATGTTGAGTTACGAACATCCAAAGTAAAAAAGTACATATGAGTGGCAAAAAGAGCCATATAAACCAAGTTTTAATATTGTTCATGTATACCTCCGACTTTTTTATCTATATAGTCTAATTTACTGTAAACTTACTATAAATAAAATCTAAAATTTATATTCTTTTAAATAATATATATAAAAATTACACTTATATTAAGAAAATGTAAAATTATATTGCAATTTTATGAAAATAGTATATATAATATGTATAAATATTTCTGAAAATTTTGAAGGGAATGTTAATTTTGAATATTTAGTAAAGGGGGACTATATGATGACGCGATATATATTAAAACGTTTGGGATATATGGTTTTATCGTTATTTATTATCATCACAATTACATTTTTCTTAATGAAAATGATGCCTGGATCACCATTTAATGATGCTAAATTAAGTGCTGAGCAAAAAGCAATTTTAAACGAAAAATATGGATTAAATGATCCAGTAGCAGTGCAATATCTTCATTATTTAAAAAATGTAGTAACTGGAGATTTTGGCTATTCGTTCCAATATCATAATCAACCAGTTTGGTCATTAATTAGACCGAGATTGATTCCTTCTATGGAAATGGGTATTACTTCAATGATTATTGGAGTGATTTTAGGTTTAATTTTAGGTGTAGCTGCTGCTACGAAACAAAACACTTGGGTAGACTATACAACTACTGTTATTTCAGTTATAGCAGTATCAGTACCTTCATTCGTCTTAGCAGTACTATTACAATACGTTTTTGCAGTACGTTTAAGATGGTTTCCAGTAGCAGGATGGGAAGGATTTTCAACAGCAGTATTGCCTTCCTTAGCATTATCAGCAAGTGTAATGGCCACGGTAGCTCGTTATATTCGAGCTGAAATGATAGAGGTACTAAGTTCTGATTACATATTATTAGCAAGAGCTAAAGGTAACTCGCCGATAAGAGTCCTTTTTGGACATGCATTAAGAAATGCATTAATTCCTATTATTACAATTATTGTTCCAATGTTAGCCGGTATTTTAACAGGGACTTTAACTATTGAAAATATCTTTGGTGTACCCGGTTTAGGGGACCAATTCGTTAGATCGATTACAACAAATGATTTCTCAGTTATTATGGCTACTACAATTTTATTTAGTACATTATTTATCGTTTCAATTTTTATTGTAGATATTCTTTATGGTGTAATTGATCCAAGAATCCGTGTACAAGGAGGTAAAAAATAATGCCTGAAAATTTTAATAAACCATTTGATGACCATTCAAATGCAGCGATGTCACATACCTCTGAGGGAGCGGTTGGGACGGATTTTGTTATTAGAGAACTCGATTTAAATAAAGAACCAGAAATACAACGTGAAAGTAAAAACTTCTGGCAAGATGCTTGGACACAGTTGAAAAGAAATAAACTAGCTATTGTCGGTTTGATTGGACTCATTTTAATTGTCATTCTTGCATTTGTAGGACCAGCATTTAGTAAACATGATTATGCTGAACAAGATGTTACTAGACGAAATTTACCTGCTAAAATTCCAGTACTAGATCAAGTACACTTTTTACCTTTTGATGGAACAGGGGCAGATGGTAAGAGCGCTTATAAAGAAGCGGGCGTGAAAGAAAATTTTTGGTTTGGTACAGACCAATTAGGTCGTGATCTTTGGACTAGAACATGGAAAGGTGCTCAAATTTCATTATTTATTGGCATTGTAGCTGCTGCACTAGATATCTTTATAGGGGTCGTTTATGGCGCTATTTCAGGATTTTTTGGGGGACGTGTTGACAATGTGATGCAACGTATTTTAGAAATTATAGCATCTATTCCTAATCTTATTATTGTTATTTTATTTGTATTGATATTTGAACCATCTATTTGGACGATTATTTTAGCTATGTCTATCACTGGATGGCTAGGTATGAGTAGAGTAGTGCGTGGTGAATTTTTAAAACTAAAAAGTCAAGAATTTGTAATGGCTTCAAGAACATTAGGGGCTTCAAAATTTAAATTAATTTTTAAACATATTTTACCGAATACACTAGGTGCCATTGTAGTAACATCTATGTTTACTGTACCAAGTGCAATTTTCTTCGAAGCATTTTTAAGCTTTATTGGTATAGGGGTACCTGCACCGAAAACATCACTTGGTTCACTCGTAAATGATGGACGAGCAATGTTGTTAATACACCCACACGAATTATTTATTCCAGCTACAGTATTAAGTTTATTAATTTTATTCTTTTACTTATTTAGTGACGGATTACGCGATGCATTTGATCCAAAAATGCGTAAATAACAAAGGAGGCAAAATCTATGTCAGAAAGAGTGTTAGAAGTCAACAACTTGCATGTTTCCTTTGATATTACTGCCGGGGAAGTGCAAGCGGTTAGAGGAGTAGATTTCTTTTTAAATAAAGGGGAAACATTAGCGATTGTCGGAGAATCAGGTTCTGGCAAATCTGTAACAACAAAAGCAATTACAAAATTGTTCCAGGGGGATACAGGGAGAATTAAAAAAGGGACAATTAATTTTTTAGGGGAAGATTTAGCAATTAAATCTGAAAAAGAATTAAACAAACTTCGTGGTAAAGATATTTCTATGATATTTCAAGACCCTATGACGTCATTAAATCCTACGATGCAAATTGGTAAGCAAGTTATGGAACCTTTAATAAAACATCGTCATTATAGTAAATCTGAAGCAAAAAAACGTGCACTTGAGATTTTAAATTTAGTAGGACTGCCTAATGCAGAAAAAAGATTTAAAGCATATCCTCATCAATTCTCTGGGGGTCAACGTCAAAGAATTGTTATTGCAACTGCATTGGCGTGCGAACCTAAAATTTTAATTGCAGATGAACCAACGACAGCACTTGATGTAACAATGCAAGCACAGATTTTAGATTTAATGAAAGAATTACAACAAAAAATTGAAACATCTATTATTTTTATTACACATGACTTAGGGGTAGTAGCAAATGTGGCTGATAGAGTGGCTGTTATGTATGGAGGGCAAATGATTGAGACTGGAAATGTCGATGAAATCTTCTATGATCCAAAACATCCATATACATGGGGATTATTATCTTCAATGCCTGATTTAACGACAAGTAACGAGACAGAGTTAATTGCAATTCCAGGTACTCCGCCTGATTTATTACATCCACCAAAGGGTGATGCATTTGCAAGACGTAGTCAATATGCACTAGACATTGACTTTAAAGAAGTTCCACCATGGTTTAAAATATCACCTACTCATTATGTAAAATCATGGTTATTAGACGAACGCGCTCCAAAAGTTGAACCGCCAGAGATGGTACAAAAGAGACAACGTCAAATGCCTAATAATTACGACAAGCCACGTCGAGTAGAAAGGGTGTCGTTCGATGGAGAAGAATAAAGAAATATTATTAGAAATTAAAAACTTAAAGCAGTATTTTAATGAAGGTAAACGTAATGAAGTTAGAGCAATCGAAGATATTTCATTTAATATTTATAAAGGGGAAACATTGGGATTAGTAGGAGAATCTGGATGTGGAAAGTCTACAACTGGAAAAGCCATTATTAAATTAAATGATATTACTGATGGTGAAATTCTTTATGAAGGACAAGATATTCAGAAGATTGCTAAAAGAAAAGATTTATTAAAATTTAATAAGAAAATTCAAATGATTTTTCAAGATCCATATGCTTCTTTAAATCCACGTCTAAAAGTCATGGATATTGTAGCAGAAGGTATTGATATTCATAAGTTAGCAAGTGATAAAAAAGATCGTAAACGTCGAGTATATGATTTGCTAGAAACAGTAGGTTTAAGTAAAGAACATGCGAACCGTTATCCACACGAGTTCTCTGGTGGACAACGTCAACGTATAGGAATTGCTCGTGCTTTAGCTGTAGAACCTGAGTTTATTATTGCAGATGAGCCAATTTCTGCATTAGATGTTTCTATTCAAGCTCAAGTAGTGAATTTAATGCTGAAATTACAAAAAGAACGAGGTATTACTTTCTTATTTATTGCCCATGATTTATCAATGGTCAAATATATTTCTGATCGTATAGCAGTAATGCATTTTGGAAAAATTGTAGAATTAGGATCGTCTGACGAAATTTATTATCATCCTTTACATGATTATACTAAATCACTATTATCTGCTATCCCTCAACCTGATCCTGATAGTGAAAGAACAAGAAAACGAATTGTGTATGAAGAAGATGAATCTAAAAATGCAGAACGTAGACTGCAAGAAATTAGACCTAATCATTACGTTTTTGTAACAGATGAAGAAGCAGTACGTTTAAAAGAACAAGATCAAACTCATCTTCAACATAATTAAGTCTGAGGAAGGGAGGACAAGAATGTGAAGAAAAAATATAAATATTTAACGCTATTAGTTATTTTCACTTTAATACTATCAGCGTGTAGTAACAAAAAAAGTTTATATTCTGATGAAGGACAGGTATTCAGAAAAATAATTACTCAAGATATAACTACTTTAGATACAGCTCTTATTACAGATGCTGTTTCTAGCGATGTTGCTGGTCAAACTTTCGAAGGATTATATTCAATAGATAAAAATGACAAAGTAACTTTAGGTGTAGCAAAAGAAACACCACAAAAAAGTAATGGTGGTAAAACGCTGACTATCAATTTAAGAAAAGATGCAAAATGGTCAAACGGAGATCCTGTAACAGCGCATGACTTTGTTTATGCATGGAGAAAAGTTGTAGATCCAAAAACCGCCTCTGAATTTGCATATATAATGAGTGATATAAAAAATGCAGATTTAGTTAATACTGGAAAAAAACCAGTAAATTCTTTAGGAATCAAAGCGTTAAATAAATATAAACTTCAAATTGATTTAGAAAGACCAGTACCGTACATAAATGAATTACTTGCTTTAAGTACGTTTTATCCACAAGATGCTAAAATTGCCAAAAAATATGATAAAAAATATGGAACGAATGCTGAAAGAGCAGTTTATAATGGGCCATTCAAAGTTATCAATTGGCAGGTAGAAGATAAAATACAATTGGTTAAAAATAATCAATATTGGGATAAGAAAAATGTCAAATTAGATAAAGTAAATTATAAAGTTTTAAAAGATCAACAAGCTGGCGCTTCTTTATATGATACTAATTCAATCGATGATACAATCATCACTTCTGAACAAGTAGATAAATATAAAGGCAGTCAAGAATTAAACTATCGTTTAACTGCTGCTACTTTTTATATTAAAATGAATGAAAAAACAGTGCCTGAATTTAAAAATAAAAATTTGAGATTAGCTATTGCACAAGCTATCAATAAAAAAGGGTATGTAAAAACTGTTTTAAATGATGGGTCTCTTGCTTCAAATAATTTCACGGGAATAGGTACAGCGAAGACGCCTGACGGTAAAGACTTCGCAAGTACAGTTGAGTCTCCTTTAAAATATAATCCTAAGGTAGCAAAACAAAATTGGGAAAAGGCAAAAAAAGAATTAGGTAAAAAAGAGTTTGCATTTACAATGAATACGCAAGATACACCAGCTGCTAAAATAGCTGCAGAGTATATTAAATCTCAAATTGAATCAAACTTACCAGGCGTTACATTAAAAATTAAACAAATGCCATTTAAACAAAAAACCACTTTAGAATTAGCTAATAATTACGAAGCGACTTATTCAGGTTGGAGTCCAGATTATCCTGATCCAACAGCATTTTTAGAAACAATGACTAAGGATAATGCTCAAAATAATACTGATTGGGATAACAAAGAATATAACAGGCTTTTAAAAGAATCAAATAGTTCATTGTTACGTGAAACAGAAAAAAGAAATGAAGCGCTACAACGTGCGGAAAGTATCTTACTTCATGATGCACCAGTAGCTCCTGTTTATCAAAAAGGTGAAGCACACTTAACTAATCCACAGGTCAAAGGATTACAGTATCATAAAATTGGTCCAGATACTACACTGAAACATGTATATATCGATAAATCAATTGATCGTGAAACAGGAAAAAAGAAAGATAACTAATTAAATATTCAAAAAAGTAATCTCAAGTTATAATACTTGGGGTTATTTTTATTTAAAAATTTAAATAAAATAATTATCAGAAAATTATTAAAATATATTTGTTAAATTTTATTTTAGAAGTAAAATAAGAAAAACATCATAGAATATACAGGAGGCTTGATATTAATGAAAGTAATTGGAAAGTATTTAATTCTTTTATTAGTAGCAATATTAGTATTGAGTGGATGTGGAAAAGGCGGAGGAAATTCTAAAGACGCTACTACATCTAAAACTGAAACATCTAATCATAAGGGTGGAGTATTAAATGTAGCTCTAAATGCTGCACCTTCAGGAACTTTATCATCTTTATTAAGTTCTGACGCTTCGGACTCATCAGTAGAAAATTATTTTAATGAGGTACTTATTAAACTTGATAAAAATTTAAAACCTAAGCCATATATTGCATCTTGGAAAGACATTGATCCAGGCAAAAAAATTAAATTTTCAATTAAAAAAGGAATTAAATGGCATGATGGTAATGAATTAACGATTGACGATTGGATTTATTCTTTAAATGTGTTAGCAGATAAAGACTATAATGGAAATTATTATCCAGTAGTTGAAAATATCGAGGGATCTAAAGAAAAACATGAAGGCCAAGCAGATTCAATTAGTGGTATTAAAAAAGTAGATAAATACACTATGGAAGTGACTTTCAAAGATAAAAAAGTTAATTATCTAGAAAGTTTCTTTGCTGGACCTTTATTAAGTAAGAAATATTTAAGTGATGTTCCTGTAAAAGACCTAGCTAAGTCAGATAAGATTAGAAAACATCCAATAGGTATTGGACCATACAAAGTTAAAAAGGTAGTCCAAGGTGAAGCGGTACAATTGGAAAAATTTAATGACTACTGGCAAGGAAAACCAGGGTTAGACAAAATAAATTTAAAAGTAATTGATCAAACACAAATCGTTAAAGCTATGAAAAATGGTGAAATCGATATGACTGATAGTACTACTGGTAGTATTGCTCAAGAAGCTAAAAAATCAGGAGATGGAAAACTTAAAGTATTGTCAACTCCAGGCACAGATTATGCAGTAATAGGATTTGTATCTCATGATTATGATAAAGATAAAAATAAAACTGGAGCAGAACGTCCAAAATATAAAGAAAAAGAGCTTAGACAAGCAATGTTATATGCAATTGATAGAAAAAAATGGATAAAAGCGTTTTATCAAGGATATGGTAAAGAACTAAATAGCTTTGTACCATCAATTCATTGGATTGCAGCTAATCAAAAAGATTTAAATGACTATAACTATGATCCAGAAAAAGCTAAAAAAATATTAGATAAATTAGGATATAAAGATAGAAATGGTGATGGGTTCAGAGAAGACCCTAATGGTAAACCATTTGAAATTAATTTAAAACACTATTCTGGATCAAATCCAACATTTGAACCTAGAACTGCAGCAATTAAAGATTTCTGGGAAAAAGTCGGTTTGAAAACGAATGTGAAAATGGTTGAATTTGGTAAATATAACGATGACTTAGCTCAAGCTTCTAAAGATATGGAAGTTTACTTTAGAACATGGACAGGTGGTTCTGATCCAGATCCTTCTGATTTATATCATTCTGATAGACCACAAAATGAAATGCGTACTACAGATAAAACTTCTGATAAATTATTAGATGATGCATTGGATTTCTCAAAAGTAGGAAATAATGATAAAAAACGTAAAAAAATATATCTAGAATGGCAAAAACATACTAATGATACATTACCAGCATTACCTATTGTTCAATTAGACACTCTAACTGTCGTTAATGACAAAGTGAAAAATGTGGACATTAAAATAGGATCAGATATGGATTTATATAAATTAACCAAAGAATGATTAGGATAAACCTCGACTTTAGTCGGGGTTTATTGATTGGAGTAAGCGATGGATAAATATTTATTAGAAATTAAAGATTTAGAAACTTCGATTAAAATTGAAAATAAATGGTATCCGACAATTGATCAGATATCTTTAAACTTAGAAAAAAATGAAATATTAGGTGTTGTGGGGGAATCGGGTTGTGGAAAATCTATACTTAATAAATCGGTTATTAGATTATTGCCTGATAGAATTTCAAAAATAACAAATGGAAAAGTCATATTTGATAGTAAAGATTTAACGAAAATAACAGAAAAAGAATATCAAAATATTCGTGGCAAAGAAATAGGTATGATCTTTCAGGAACCAATGACTGCATTAAACCCAGTTTTTAAAATTAAGGAACAAATTATTGAACCTATAAGTTTACATTTAAAAAAGAATAAAAAAGAAGCATATCAATTGGCAGAACAGTTATTAGAAGACGTTGGTATAGCAAGAGTAGAAGAAGTATTAAATAGTTATCCCCATCAACTATCAGGTGGAATGCGTCAAAGAGTGATGATTGCTATTGCCATTTCATGTAATCCTAAATTATTAATTGCAGATGAACCTACAACTGCCTTAGATGTTACGGTTCAAGCACAAATTCTAGATTTACTAAAGAAATTACAACGAAAAAATAAAATGGCTATTATTTTAGTAACTCATGATTTAAGTGTTGTATCTGAATTTTGTGATTCAGTCATGGTCATGTATGCTGGCCAAATTGTTGAATATGGAAATTTGAAAGACGTAATGGTGAATCCTAAACATCCATATACAAAAAAATTATTAAATACAATTCCAAAATTAGATGAAGATACTGAATATCTTGAAGTTATAGAGGGACTAGTTCCAAATATAACAGAATTTAATAATAAGCAATGTCGTTTTGTTAATAGATGCCCTAAAAAAATGAATATCTGTAGTCAATGCGAACCTAAGCTTCTAAATTTAAATAATAGTAAGGTACGTTGTCATTTATTCAATGATTAGAAAGGAAAAGAAATATGGATTACATCTTAGAAATACAGAATTTAAAAACATACTATTCTATTAAAAATGGTCTTTTTAAAAAGAATCAATATGTAAAAGCGGTAGATAATATCACATTAAAAATAAAAAAAGGACAAACATTTGGTTTAGTAGGTGAATCAGGTTGTGGGAAATCTACTCTTGGTAAGTCTGTTGTACGCTTAGAAAATATAACATCTGGCGATATTAAAATATGCGGGAGAAGTATTACTAAACTTAAAGGTAAAGAATTAAGAAATGCACGCAAAGATTTTCAGATGATTTTTCAAGATCCTTATGCATCTTTAAACCCTATGCAAATGGTTGGCGATATTGTAGGTGAGCCCTTACTAAATTATCATCTTGTAGATAAAAAGAATTTGAAAGATGAAGTACTATACTTATTAAAATGTGTAGGTATGAGCGAAGATGCATATTATAAATATGCTCATCAATTTTCAGGAGGACAGCGTCAAAGAATTGGAATTGCTAGAGCTTTAGCAATACGACCTAAGTTAATTGTTGCAGATGAACCTGTTAGTGCATTAGATGTATCAGTACAATCACAAGTTTTAAATCTATTGAAAAATTTACAAAAAGAATTTAGTCTCAGTTATCTCTTTATAGCACATGACTTAAGCGTTGTGAAACATATTAGTGATGTCATAGGCGTAATGTATCTAGGTCATTTGGTTGAAATAGCGGATAGCCATGAACTATATACTCATGCTTATCATCCATATACTAAAGCACTTATATCTTCAATCCCACAATTTAATAAACAAAAATCAAATAGAGTTATTTTAAATGGAGAATTACCTTCTCCAAGTAATCCACCACAAGGATGTCCGTTTCACACTAGGTGTCCAATAGCAAAAAAAATATGTTCAGAAAAAAGACCTAAATTAAAAGAAATTAAGTCTAATCATTATGTTGCTTGTTTCTATAGCGAAGGAGGAGAGTGAAGTGCTAAGACTTATAATAAAAAGATTTTTATTAATGATTCCTTTGCTGTTTTTGATATCTATAGTGGTATTTAGTTTAGCAATCATTCAGCCTGGTGATCCATTTACAGGACAATATAATCCTCATGTTAAACAAGAGGCAATTGAAGCTCAAAAAGAAAAATTAGGTCTTAATGACTCAATTCCTAAACAATATATTAGATGGGTAAATAATGTGACTCATGGTAATCTAGGAGAATCAATTAAATATAAACGACCAGTACTTGAATTAATAAGTGAACGTATACCTAATACAATATTATTAGGGACAGTTTCGTTAATCATTACATACATATTATCTTTTATATTAGGAATTATATCTGGTAGATATGCCTATACACTAAGTGATTATACAATTCAAATATTCAACTATATTATGCTAGCTATTCCTTCATTTATAGCAGGTGTTTTTGCAATATATTTATTCGCATTTCAAATTCCAATATTTCCTTTTCAAGGCTCTGTTGATATTAATTTAGAAGAAGGAACGTTTAGTTACTATATAAGTAAAATATATCATACGTTATTACCTGCTTTAACATTAGGTTTGTTATCTACTGCTGGTTATATTCAATACCTTAGAAATGATATTATTGATAATTCAAGTAAAGATTATGTTCTAACAGCGAAAGCTAAGGGTTTATCAACTAATAAAATTTATAATAAGCATATTTTACGAAATTCACTTATTCCTATAATTACATTTTTAGGGGCAGATATTGTAAGTATTTTAGGTGGTGCAGTAATAACTGAAACTATTTTTTCATTTAATGGTATAGGAAAATTATTTTTAGAATCAGTAACAGGCCAAGATTATCCATTAATGATGGCTTTAACACTTTTCTTTTCATTCTTAGGTCTATTTGGCAATCTTATCTCTGATATTACATATAATTTTATAGATCCAAGAATTCACAGTAATTAAATAAAAGAGGCAAGAGTATTATGAAAAAAGAACGAAGCAGTAAAAAAAATTCTACTAAAAAAATTTATTCTCCAACACAATTAGCTTTAAAAAAGTTTTTAAAAAATAAAATTGCAATGGTATCCTTAATATTTTTATTTTTCTTAGCTATTATTTCTATTATTGCACCGTTATTAGCTCCTCTACCAATTAATCAACAAGATCTTTTAAATATTAAAGGTGATATGTCTTCACATAATATTTTAGGCACTGATTCTGGAGGAAGAGACAATTTTAGCAGATTATTATATGCAGGGAGAGTTTCGTTAACGATTGGACTAACTTCGACTATTGGTATGTTGATCATTGGAATTACAATTGGAGTAATATCAGGTTATTTTGGAGGTATAACTGACACAATATTAATGAGAATTACAGAATTTGTGATGTTATTTCCATTTTTAATTTTTGCAATTGTTCTAAATGCAGCATTAGGAGATAAAATTAAAAATCCATACGGTTCTGCATTGATTTTAATAGTGGTTATTATCATTTTAAGTTGGGGTGGGATAGCGAGACTTATAAGAGGTAAAGTGATGCAAGAAAAAGAAAATGAGTATTTCTTAGCAGCTAAATCCATAGGAACTCCTACACATAAAATTATCTTAAAACACTTATTACCTAATATTATTAGTGTTGTTATTGTTCAAGCGACATTAACCTTTGCTGGTATGATTGTAGTTGAATCAGGATTAAGTTTTTTAGGATTTGGTATTAGTAAGTCTATTCCTTCATGGGGAAATATGTTAAGCGATGCTCAAGAAGGCGATGTAATTAGTTCTAAACCATGGATTTGGATGCCTCCTGCACTAATGATTATGTTTACTATATTAAGTATTAATTTTGTTGGTGAAGGTTTAAAAGATGCGTTTAATCCAAAAGATAGAAGATAATGATAAAAAGAGGCTGGGACATAATTCCTAACAAAATAGCCAGTAAATGAGTTTATTATAAATTCATTTACTGGCTTCTTTATTTACAATACTACGTATTGTTGGCTCGCTTTCTTAGGGGACAGCTTCAGCCTGTAGTCTTCAGCTTGTCCTGTTCCCTCAAGAGTCTCGCCAAAATACTTTGTATTTATATGTAATTTTACATTGAAATACTTTAAAAAAATAAGGCCCTTTCGTATAATTTAATAAATATCACTAAACTAAATTAACGAGGTGCCTTATGTATAAAGATTATAACATGACTCAACTTACTCTACCATTGGAAACTTCAGTTCTTATCCCCACAAATGATATGTCACGACATGTCAATGATATTGTAGAAACAATTCCTAAAACTGAATTCGATGAATTCAGACATCATCGTGGTGCAACCTCATACCATCCAAAAATGATGTTAAAAGTCATTCTATATGCCTACACACAATCTGTGTTTTCAGGTCGTAAGATAGAAAAATTACTTAATGATAGCATCCGGATGATGTGGCTATCACAAAATCAAAAGCCTTCTTATAAAACGATTAATCGATTTAGAGTCAATCCAAAAGTAGATGCTTTATTAGAATCATTATTTATTCAATTTCATAGTCAGTGTTTGAAACAACATCTTATAGATGATCAGGCCATTTTTATTGATGGTACGAAAGTTGAGGCGAATGCCAATCGATATACATTTGTATGGAAAAAGAGTATTCAAAACCATGAGACAAAAATGAATGAAGATTCTAAAGCACTCTATCATGAATTGATAACAAATAAAATCATACCTGAGATTAAAAAAGATCACGATAATGACTTAACAAAGGAAGAAATAGATTTGATTGGTAGTCATTTGGATAAAGAAATCGAAGATTTAAATCAACATATCGATAATGAAAAATGTACTAAAATAAGAAAACAAATACGGCTCAAAAGAACTAAAATTAAACAATACAAAAAGCAAATTAATGATTACTCTGGGCGAAAGCATAAATACGACGTCCAAAAATCTATTTTAAAGGATAGAAATAGTTATTCTAAAACAGATCATGATGCCACATTTATGAGAATGAAAGAAGATCATATGAAAAATGGACAACTCAAGCCAGGTTATAATTTACAAATAGCGACAAATTCTCAATTCGTTTTATCTTATAATGTGTATCAAAATCCGACTGATACAAGAACGATGATACCATTTTTAAATTTAATTCAAGAGACCTACGGTCATTTACCTGAATATATTGTAGCTGATGCAGGTTATGGTAGCGAACCCAATTATATGGCAATTATAGATGATTTTAATCGAATACCACTTATAACCTACGGTATGTTTATAAAAGATAAAACTAAAAAATATAAAAGCGACATCTTTAACACTCAAAATTGGGATTATGACGAAATTAACGATGAATATATTTGTCCAAACAATAAGCGATTGGGTTTTAAAAGATATGCCTATCGCCATGATAAATATGGGTTTAAGAGAGACTTCAAATTATATGAATGTGATGATTGTTCAGAATGTCCTCTGAGACACCAGTGCATGAAATACAATTCAAAAACGAATAAAAAAATAATGAAAAATTATAATTGGGAATATTTTAAAGCCCAAATTAATAAAAAGCTTTCAGAACCAAAAATAAAAACCATCTACAGTCAAAGAAAAATTGATGTGGAGCCTGTTTTTGGATTTATGAAGGCTATTTTGGGTTTCACTCGAATGTCCGTTCGAGGGATAAATAAAGCCAAAAGAGAACTAGGATTTGTGCTAATGGCACTTAATATAAGAAAAGTAACAGCTCAACGAGCTGAAAATAATCAAAAAAATTATAAAAAAGACAATTTCTATATTATTTCAATAGAAATTGTCTTTTTTCACTTATCTAGATACTTTATGTCCCGGACTCTTTTAATTTATCTCTTACGTCCTAAGCCCATTGCACGTTCCATTTTTTTCAGTGTTTTAAAAGAAGCTTTTTGAGCTTTGTCACGCCCTTGATCTAAGATGTCATCCAATCTATCTGAATTATAAAATTCGTTATATTTTTCTTGGAAATGTACTAAAAAGTCTTTAACTACTTCTGATAAGTCTGTTTTGAATGTTCCGTATCCTTCATTCTCGTATTGTGTTTCAAGCTCTTTAATAGATTTATTAGTTAAACTTGAATAAATTGTAAGTAGGTTAGAAATTCCTGGTTTATTGTCTTTATCAAACTTGATAATACCATCTGAATCAGTTACAGCGCTTTTAATTTTTTTCGCTGCAACATTTGGTTCGTCAAGTAATGAGATAAAGTTTTTTTGATTATCATCACTTTTACTCATTTTCTTTGTTGGATCCTGTAAACTCATTACACGTCCACCAACTTTTGGCATACGAATTTCTGGTTTAACTAATATATCGTTATAACGACTATTAAAACGTTCCACTAAATTTCTAGTAAGTTCCATATGTTGTTTTTGGTCTTCACCTACGGGCACAATATTTGTATTATAAATAACAATATCAGCTGCCATTAAAGGTGGATAAGTTAATAAACCAGCTGGAATACCATCTGTACGTTTTTGCGCTTTATCTTTATATTGCGTCATACGTTCAAGCTCGCCAACACTTGAAATGGTCGTTAACATCCAACCGGCTTGAACATGTGCTGGAACTTCTGATTGAATAAATAATGTTGATTTATCTGGATCAATACCTGAAGCTAAATAAATTGCTGCTAACTGACGAATTTGTTTACGCAATTTGATTTTATCTTGTGGGACAGTAATCGCATGTTGGTCTACAATACAAAAGTAACAGTTGTAATCGTTCTGTACGTCTGAAAATTGTTTTAATGCACCAATATAGTTACCTAATGTAGGTATCCCACTTGGCTGTATTCCTGAAAATAATGTCTCCATATAGATGCCTACTTTCTTTAAAAATAATTCATTTTAACTAGATTATAACAGTATTTTTTTAAATTGTAAGTTATGTTATAATAGAGATACACATAAGAAATTAGATTTTGTAGAGAAATTTTTAGAAAATTTGAAATTTCTCAGAAAAATTAGGATTTTCTCATTTAATTTTAATGTTAGCATATTATACTTATAATATAAGCTTAAGACAAATTAGCATAATTATTAATATAATGAATAATATTTATTCAATAGGAGAGTGAGATGTATGGTAACATTATTTACATCACCAAGTTGCACATCTTGCCGTAAAGCGAAAGCATGGTTACAAGAACATGACATTCCGTATACGGAGCGTAACATTTTTTCTGAACATTTAACAATTGATGAAATTAAACAAATTTTAAAAATGACTGAAGATGGAACAGATGAAATTATTTCAACTCGTTCTAAAACTTATCAAAAATTAAACGTAGATATTGATTCTTTACCATTGCAAGATTTGTATACAATTATTCAAGATAATCCTGGACTATTACGTCGTCCAATTATTTTAGACGAAAAACGCTTGCAAGTTGGATATAACGAAGATGAAATCAGACGTTTCTTACCTAGAAAGGTTCGTACTTTCCAATTACAAGAAGCTCAACGTTTAGTCGACTAATATTTAAAATTTAACAACATATTATTTAACAGCACTGGCTTAGCTATAGTGCTGTTTTTTATAATAAAAAAAGGGAATATAATATGATATAGTGTCCTATTTAAAATAGTGAAATTTAATCAAACAAATAAATTGTAATTTAACTTACGTTCTAATACAATATGGTTACTATTCATCGACTGTAAGGAGTGAGATGATATGAGAATAGAACGCGTTGACGACACAACTGTGAAATTATTTATCACTTATGGTGATATTGAAGCAAGAGGATTTAGTCGTGAAGATTTATGGACAAATCGTAAGCGTGGTGAAGAATTCTTTTGGTCAATGATGGACGAGATTAATGAAGAAGAAGATTTTGTAGTCGAAGGACCTCTTTGGATTCAAGTACATGCATTTGAAAAAGGCGTGGAAGTTACAATCTCTAAATCTAAAAATGAAGAAGCAATGAACATGTCAGATAATCATGCAAATGAACAATTTGAGGAACAAGTGAATGAATTGCTAGCTAATACATTAGAACAAGAAGAAAGTATTGAAGATTTATTTGAACAACGTGCACAACAAAAACAAGCACATAAATCTAAACGTAAATCATCACAACAACGTTCTAGTTTAAGAACAATTATTGTGAAATTCGAAGACTTAGAAGAAGTCATTCATTACGCTTATCATCATAATCTATCTACAGATGAGTTTGAAGATTTATTGTATATGAGTGATTCACATTACTACTATGCAATTCACTTCGATAGTACTGTTAGCCAAGAGACAATTAATGATAGCTATAGTCAATTACTTGAATTCGCTTATCCTAGTGATAAGACAGAAGTGTATTTAAATGATTATGCTAAAATTATTATGAGTCATAATGTTACTTCACAAGTACGTCGTTATTTTACTGATTCAGTAGAATAATATATAACGATTAATCGAGAGTAGAGAAGAAATTTAAAATGAATTTCTTTTCTACTCTCTTTTTTTAAAGTAAATGAATCACCTTAAACGTTTAATAGTATGAGGTGAATGCATGTTAGTAGCGATTAATCGTAATAATGAAACCGTATATGCTCATCAAGCCATCATTACTGAAGCATACCGATGTCCATATTGCAAAGAAAAACTTCTTTTAAAAAAAGGGTTAAAAAAGATTTCGCATTTTGCTCATGTTTCTCAAACTAAAAGAAGATGTATGAAAAATGAAACAGAAAAACATTACTACGTTAAATTTTTTATTGCTCAACGTCTAAAACAATATCACTTTAATGTTGAAATAGAGCCTTATTTTTCTGAAATTATGCAGTATCCTGATATTCTTGTGAATGCAAAAGTAGCTATAGAAGTTCAATTTTCAAGAATAAGTATAAAAGAGGTCAAATCTCGATCAAGAGGACTTGAACAAATTGGAGTAGCAGTTATTTGGATTATCGAACAAGTACAATATCATAAGGGTTATTTATACTTGAACACATTTCAAGCTTATTTCATTAATCCGATTGATAGAACGCTATATAGTTGGGAGCATGAAAAACAACTTATAGTAAAGTATGTCAATATACAACATATTGGTGGCCGAAAATTTATTGCGCATAGACGAATAATTCAAATTTCTGAATTGTTATCATTCAATGAACAAAAGAATGAGTCATATTGTTATAAATTGTCAAATAGACATATCAGTCGTTATATTTTTAATTGTAGAAAAAAACGTTCAGTGCTAGAACCGTCTTTAAGTGCTATGTATCAATTACAAATAACTGACGATGAGGTATGTAGAGATACAGGTTATATTTTTTCGTATCAAATTTTTATTGAAAATCATCCAGTACAATGGCAACTCAAGCTGAAGTTGTTGTTAAAACATAATCTTCCCAAGCAGTATTTAATGTCGTATTTGAAATTCAGACAATTTTATCTACTGGATATTAATAAAGAAGAAATTACTTTAAAGTTAATAGATGATTATATTCAACAAATAAGCGGGAGTTTAAACGTGCAAAATAAATAAAAGAATGAGAAAATTATAACATTAATTCATTTAGGAGGTACATGTATGAGTCAACAACTTACTAGAGAAGAGCAAGAACGAAAATATCCAAATGAAACTTGGGATTTAACAACTATTTTTGAAAGCGATGAAGCTTTTGAAAAGGCATTAAAAGAGGTAGAGAGCTATCTAGGTAAAGAAGAACAATTTAAAGGACATCTAGGAGATAGTGCTAAAACTTTATATAATGCTTTAGCTTTAGAAGATGAGATTGGAACACAATTAGAAAAGGTATATGTTTATGCACATCTAAAACAAGACCAAGATACATCTAACGATAAATATACTGGTTTTGAATCTCGTGCGCATCAACTCATCATA
Organism: Staphylococcus sp. FSL W8-1270; assembly: GCF_038007165.1. NCBI lineage: Bacteria > Bacillati > Bacillota > Bacilli > Caryophanales > Staphylococcaceae > Staphylococcus > Staphylococcus sp. FSL W8-1270. The sequence continues at coordinate 1,720,446 of NZ_JBBOWQ010000001.1, read as the reverse complement.
AAAATTAGCTCAGTATGGAGTTTCTTAGTTCCAGAGATTTTGCAAATTGATGAAGAGAAATTAGAATCTTTTATTAAGAGTAACGATGATTTAAAACGTTATGCATTTGACTTGAAATTAATTAATGAAAAACGTCCGCATATTTTAGATGCTGATAAAGAAAAATTATTAACCCAAGCGCAAGATGCATTATCAACTCCAGAAAATGTCTATGGTATGTTTAGTAACGCTGATTTAGAGTTTAAAGATGCAGTAGATAAAGATGGGAAAAAACATCCTTTAACACAAGGTACATTTATTAAATATTTAGAATCAGATGATCGTAAATTACGTCAGTCAGCTTACAACAACTTATATGAGGCGTATGGTGCATATAACAATACATTAGGTTCAACTTTAGCTGGTGAAGTTAAGAAAAATATTTTCAATGCGCGTGCGCATAACTATAAAACGGCACGTGAACGCGCTTTAAGTAATAATCATATTCCTGAAGAAGTATATGATAATTTAGTTGCAACAGTTCACAAATATCTTCCATTGTTGCATAAATACACTCAATTGAGAAAAGAACTTTTAGGTATTGATGATTTGAAAATGTATGACATCTATACTCCATTAGTTAAAGATGTTAAATTTGAAATGCCATATGACGAAGCTAAAGAATGGATGCTAAAAGCCCTAGAACCAATGGGAAAAGAATATTTAGATGTAGTGAAAGAAGGTTTAAATCATCGTTGGGTAGATGTTTATGAGAATAAAGGAAAACGCTCAGGTGGTTATTCTTCAGGCGCACATTTAACTAATCCATTTATTTTATTAAATTGGTCTGATACTATCTCTGATTTATATACACTTGTTCATGAATTTGGACATTCTGCACATAGTTACTTTAGTCGTAAAAATCAACCATCAAACTCTAGTGATTATTCTATCTTTGTAGCTGAAGTTGCTTCAACATGTAATGAAGCTCTACTAAGTGATTATATGGATAAACATTTAGATGATGATCGACGTTTATTATTACTAAACCAAGAACTTGAGCGTTTCAGAGCAACATTATTCCGTCAAACTATGTTTGCTGAATTTGAACACAAAATTCATCAAATTGAGGAAGCGGGAGAACCATTAACTTCAACTCGTATGAATGAAGAGTATGCTAAATTAAATAGACTATACTTCGGTGATGTAGTAGAAACAGATGATCATATTAGTAAAGAGTGGTCTCGTATTCCACACTTCTATATGAATTATTATGTATATCAATATGCAACTGGATACAGTGCAGCTCAAAGTTTAAGTCATCAAATTTTAACAGAAGGACAGCCTGCTGTTGAAAGATATATAAATGAATTCTTGAAAAAAGGTAGTTCTAATTACCCAATTGAAATTCTTAAGAATGCGGGTGTAGATATGACTACACCAGAACCTATAGAGCAAGCGTGTGAAGTTTTTGAACAAAAATTAAAAGCATTTGAAAAATTAATGAAGCACTAAAAAGAGTGTATTCGTTTTCAATGTGTCTAATTTGTGACATTTAGGGTGGAAATGTAGTTTAATATTGAAACGACGTTTTGAGCGTGTTATATTATATACATGAAATTAATCACATAACAAACATACCCCTTTGTTTGAAGTGAAAAATTTCTCCCATCCCCTTTGTTTAGCGTCGTGTAATCAGACACGGCGTTTTTTTTATGCTTAATTATTAAATCAAGTTAATATAAAAAGAGCGATACACTTCATATAAGTGATCGCTCTTTGTTATTTCTTAGGCATTTTAGATTGCCAAAATTCGCCGTCAGGATAATTTAGTTTTTCAACTTTTTGTTGTAAAGCTAATTTTTTCAATTCTTTTACGAGTAATTTTTCCGGCCATTCATAAATAGTAAGCAATTCTTCCATCGTTACTAATTGTTTGGATTGAATATAAGTTTCGAGATTTGGAGGTAATTCTTTTTCGATAGGGCATCCCATTAATTCATTAATAATATAAGTATAAATATGATAAGGATAAAGGCCTTCGACTTTCAAACCTTCTTCATGTACATCTTCACTAAAAAATACAAGTGAAGGCGCTTGTTCAATTTCCATTTCTCTTGCAATATGCAAATCTATTTTCAAACTTTCGGTAAGTTTATTTTTTTGTAAGTCTTCTTTGAAAACATCATAATCTAAACCAGCATTTTTAATACAATTACAAATCATTTCTTCAGTGATAATATCTTTTTTCGGTATAATTTCGTTTTGCATTAAATGAATAAAACGTTCCGCTCTTAATCTACCTTGTAATTCAGCAGCTTTATATGCTAAAGCAATATTATCAAAATCTGAAGTACTTTGAGCTTGACATTTAGTCAAGACCTTTAATGAAGGATTCAAAATATGTCTGATTCGAATATATTGATTATACTCAATTCTTAATTTAGAAATAATTGCGGATAATTTAAAACAATCTTTATTAAAAGGATCAAAGAATGAATAAATTTCTATTTTATTTACAGGTGACAGATTAGTGTTTTCACGACTCGCATTATCTACAATTTTAAGTTCTTCAGCCATGTTTAACTCACCTTCAATTATATTTAGGAATTCACCATATGGTTAGCAGTTAAACGCAATCTTTCATACAAGTATTCGCCAACTCCTGCTGGAAATTGAGCTTTATTGATTGCTTTATACATATTTTCTAACCATGCATCTCTTTCATAAGTAGTAATTCTAAATTCCATATGTCTTTTTTTTAACATTGGGTGACCATGTTCTTGAGTGTATAAATCAGGACCTCCTAGAAATTGTGTTAAGAACTGCTTTTGCTTTCTACTTGTTTCTTTAAAATCTCCAGGAAATAAATGGTTGATTCTTTGATCATTCTCTACAAGAAAGTAGAAATAATCAATCATATCATACAAAGCTTTTTCTCCTATTACATCATAAGGTGTTGTAGCCATAGTATCACCAATTTCTATTAATATATTTCTAATATAACATGAATTTTTACATTTAAAAGTAATTTGACTTTTCACAAGTTTATCTCATATCTATCCTAATTGAGCTTGATATTCAAAAAAGCGTTGAACTTTATTTTTAGGGGGCTCATGAACTAGGTCAAATTGTTTTAATAAATTTTGAAATTTTTCAAAGCCTATTTGATAATCATTGACTTCAAATTCTAGTTCATAGTCTGTTTTATCAAAGTATTGACTTTTATCTAATACTAATAGTTCATTTTGAAATTCAACTTCTAATCTTTCAGTTGTCAATGCACCTAAAACACTTAATTCGTTTTCTTCAATATCAAATTCAGTAAGAATTTTTTGAATATCGTTAGGTAATGTTGATTTGACAATTGTTTGTCCAATATGAGGCTTAATATCGATTGGATGATTATATTCTATCAAGCCAACTTTAGCTGGTACTTTTAGTGTGATTTCAAATGTGTTTTGTTTAACACGTATTCTTAAAGCAGAACGATGATCACGTAGTTTGAAACTAGATGATTCAATATAATAATTTGTTTGAGTGAATGGTGTGAGTTGTTTAAAGTAAGAATCTTTAATCGCGTTATATGTATTGAAATCAATTAATTGCTTAAATTCAATTTCATTATTAGTACTCATAATTACACCTCATTAGAAAATCTTTAGTATATTATTGTAGTTCATTATGACGGACATTTGTAAAAAATTAAAGTAATAACAATACTAAAAATAAAATATATGGAGCTAAATATTTAATCGTTTAGAGCATACTTGAACTATGGTACTCTAATGTGTGTTTGAAAGTTAAATTATGTTAAACTAATAAGGAATAATAAGGAGGAACAAGCATGCGTATATATGTAAATGAAATTAAAATCAAAGATGATAGCATTTATTGCTACTCAGAAGATCCAACTGATGGATTAGATGAAGTAGGACAAATGCTTGTAGATAGTGATAATTTTAGTTTTGCTTATTTATTAGATGATGGCTCGTCGTATTCATATTTGATTTTTGTACAAGAGACGTGGTCAATGTTACATAATAATAGAGATAAAAAAGTAATTATTAACGATGAATTAGAATTAGAACATTTTCAAGATGAATTAAGTTATATCCTAGAAAATGTTGAAGGAAATAATAACTATGGTAAGGAGTTTGTTTCAGCAGTTGAAGAAACTTTCGAACTAAAGTGAAACGGAGTGGAACCATATGAATCAATGGGAGCAATTTTTAACACCATATAAACAAGCAGTCGATGAATTAAAGGTGAAATTAAAAGGCTTACGTAAGCAATATGAAGTTGGAGACAACGCCTCACCCATTGAATTTGTAACTGGTCGTGTAAAGCCTATTACAAGTATCATTGATAAAGCGAATAAAAGGGGAATTCCTTTTGATCGATTACGTGAAGAAATGTACGACATAGCTGGTTTAAGGATGATGTGTCAATTCGTTGATGATATTGATGTAGTTGTTAACATGCTTAGACAACGACAAGATTTTAAAGTTGTAGAAGAAAGAGATTATATTAACAATACAAAACAAAGTGGTTATCGTTCATATCATGTAATTATCGAGTATCCAATTGAAACATTAAGTGGTCAAAAAATGATATTAGCTGAAATTCAAATTCGAACATTAGCAATGAATTTTTGGGCTACAATCGAACATACATTAAGATATAAATATGATGGAGATTATCCTGCTGAGATACAACATCGTCTAGAAAGAGCTGCTGAAGCGGCTTACTTATTAGATGAAGAGATGTCTGAAATTAAAGAGGAAATACAAGAAGCTCAAAAATATTATACTCAAAAACGTGCAAAAAAACATGACTAATGAGGTGTCAATACATGCGTTATACGATTTTATCTAAAGGTGACTCTAAATCAAACACGCTTAAACATAAAATGATGAATCAAATGAACTCTTTTCATATGATGGAGGATACAGAAAATCCAGAAATAGTAATATCTGTCGGTGGAGATGGAACACTTTTGCAAGCTTTTCATCAGTATAGTCATATGTTATCAAATGTAGCATTCGTTGGAGTACATACTGGTCATTTAGGTTTTTACGCAGACTGGTTACCTCATGAAGTTGAAAAATTGATTGATGAAATTCATCATTCTGAATTTCAAGTGATTGAATATCCATTACTTGAAATTATTGTTAAATATAACAACACTAAGAATGAAACACGCTATCTAGCACTCAATGAAGCAACTATGAAAACTGAAAATGGATCAACATTAGTAGCAGATGTCGCAATTAGAGGTAAACATTTTGAACGATTTAGAGGGGATGGTCTATGTATTTCTACACCTTCTGGGTCGACGGCTTATAATAAAGCACTAGGTGGTGCACTGATTCATCCTTCTCTTGAAGCCATACAAATTGCTGAAATTGCATCTATTAATAATAGAGTATTTAGAACGGTAGGTTCACCATTAGTATTACCTAAGCATCATACATGTTTGATTACACCTGTAAATCATAATACAATTAGAACAACAATTGACCATGTCAGTCTAAAACATAAAAATGTGAGCGACATTCAATTTAGGGTCGCAAATGAAAAAGTTCGTTTTGCTAGGTTTAGACCATTTCCTTTTTGGAAAAGAGTTCATGATTCGTTTATTGAAAGTGAAGATGATTGATGAAATTTGTATACCATATTCATAGCGAAGAAATGCTTAAGACATTTTTACAACGTCATAATTATTCAAAGAAAACAATTAGCGCCATTAAACGTGATGGCGCTTTAATTATTAATAGGCAACCTGTGACAGTTAGATATATGTTGAAAAAAGATGATCAACTTATTGTTAAACTGCCGGAAGAAGTTCCAAGTACATATCTTCGTCCTTCAAACAAACATATTGAAATATTATATGAAGATACATATTTAATTATCGTTTCAAAACCGGTGCATTTAAATTGTGCACCTTCAAGAGAACATCCTCATGATAGTTTAATTGAGCGCGTGATGTATTATTTAAATCATTCTACAAATAAAGTACAATATGTAGTACCTCATATTGTTACAAGATTAGATCGTAATACGACGGGCATCGTTATCTTTACTAAACATGGTCATATTCATCACCTTATGTCGACATTTGAAATAGATAAGCGATATATATGTGTGTGTTACGGTAAAACTAAAGAACAATCTATGATAGAGGCACCTATTGGTAGAAACAAAGATAGTATTATTACTCGGTGTATTACGCCATCTGGTAAACATGCAAAAACTGAATATAAAACGTTGAGTAGTCATCACAGTGCAAGTTTATGTGAAGTTAAATTACATACTGGACGAACACACCAAATTAGAGTTCATTTTAAGCATATTGGTCATCCACTTATTGGGGATGACTTATATGATGGTTTTCATCCTCGGATTCAAACACAATCTTTACAGTGTTATAAAGTAAAATTTAGACATCCAATATATAATAAAGAAATCGAGATTATTTTAGACTATAAAAACTTAGAAAAAATATATCAAAGTGTAAATTAAAATTAGGAGGTACATTTGATGTCATTAAATACAGAAACAACTGACATACAACATAATAAAGTATACAATCAAAAACTACTAGATGACAGTTTAAACCGCAATGATATAGATCAATTCAGAAAAGAATTTCTAACTATACATCAATATGAACAAAGTGAATATTTTGAAAATACAACGAATCAGAATAGACAAAGAATATTCGAATTTTTATCGCCTCAAGAAGTGAGTAGATTTTTTAATCAATTAGATATTGAGGGGAAAGAATATGAAATATTATTTGATTCAATGCATGCACATTATGCAAGTGAAGTATTAGAAAATATGTCTACAGATAACGCAGTTGATATTCTAAATGAATTATCTAACTCAAAAGTTGCCAGTTTATTAGCTTTGATGGATAACAGAGTCACAGATAAAATCAAAAAGTTATTACATTATGAAGAAGATACTGCTGGCGGTATCATGACTACTGAATATATTTCATTGGATATTAGTACATCTGTAAAAGAGGCACTCATGCTAGTTAAAAGTCAAGCACCTGACGCAGAAACGATATATGTGATTTATGTCGTTGATACTGCCGGTCAACTCGTAGGTGTTCTATCTTTGAAAGATTTAATTGTAGCAAATATTGATGCTCATGTTGAAGAAGTAATGATTCGACGTGTTGTAAGTGTAAATGTAGAAGAAGATCAAGAACGTGTTGCTCAAAAAATGAAAGATTATGACTTTATTGCTATGCCTGTGATCGACTATCAACATCATTTAGTAGGGATTATCACAATAGATGATATTTTAGATGTTGTAAATGAAGAAGCAGATGAAGATTATTCACGTTTAGCGGGGGTTTCTGATACTAAGTCTACTGATCAATCAGTATTTAAGAAAGCATTGAAGAGATTACCGTGGCTTATTATTTTAACATTTTTAGGTATGATAACAGCAACGATTCTGGGTGGTTTTGAAGATACCTTGTCGCAAGTTGCATTATTAGCAGCATTTATCCCTATTATAAGTGGGATGTCAGGAAATTCAGGAACACAATCATTAGCAGTGTCTGTTCGTAATATTTCTAATGGTGATATTAAAGAAAAAAGTAAACTTAAAATAGCTTTAAAAGAAGCAGGTAGTGGGTTAATCACTGGTTTTGTATGTGCAGTGATTTTATTCTTAATTATTGTCATTATTTATCGTCAACCATTCTTGGCACTGATTGTAGGTGCAAGTTTAACTATTGCCATGACAGTAGGTACGTTAGTAGGATCAATGATTCCAATCTTAATGAATAAAATTCATATCGATCCTGCTGTCGCAAGTGGACCATTTATTACAACTATCAATGATATTGTAAGTATGTTAATTTATTTTGGACTTGCAACAACATTTATGTCATATCTAACATAGGGGGATGAAATGGAATTTTTTTCTTTGGTCATAGTCGTCGTCGCAGCATTTCTTACACCGATTATTGTTAATCGATTAAACGTCACTTTTTTACCTGTTGTCGTAGCTGAAATATTAATGGGAATTATTATAGGAAACTCATTTTTAGGACTTGTCCACAAAGATGAAATGTTAAATATTCTGTCAACATTAGGTTTTATCTTTTTAATGTTTTTAAGTGGACTAGAAATTGATTTCAGCGCATTTAAAAAAGACACAAGAAAGAGACAGGGTATTGATAAAAATGAAAAGAATTTACCAAGTCATTTACAATTAGCACTTACAGTTTTTTCATTAATAATAGTGCTTTCAATCATTTTAGCATTTGCATTTAAATGGTTAGGCTTTGTAGATGATGTATTATTAATGGTCATTATTATTTCAACTATTTCATTGGGTGTAGTTGTGCCAACACTTAAAGAAATGAATATCATGCGCACAACAATAGGACAATTTATATTATTAGTAGCAGTATTAGCAGATTTATTTACGATGGTTTTATTAACTATTTATGGTGGAATCAATGGTGAAGGCGGAGGGTCAATTTGGCTATCTGCAATTTTAATCGTGTTTACTGCAATATTTTATTTGTTAGGTTCTGTATTTAAACGGTTAAATTTTATGCAACGCTTAATGGGTGGTACAACACAAATTGGTATACGTGCCATTTTTGCATTAATCATTTTACTGGTTGCTCTTGCTGAGGGTGTTGGTGCTGAATATATATTAGGTGCTTTTTTAGCTGGTGTAGTTGTATCACTGTTAAAACCTGATGAAGAAATCATTCATACTTTAGATTCATTTGGATACGGATTCTTTATACCGATATTCTTTATTATGGTCGGTGTAGATTTAGATATACCATCTTTAATTAAAGAACCCTCTTTACTTATTATAATTCCGATACTTATATTGTCCTTTATCGTTTCTAAGTTGATTCCTGTCTTATTTATTCGAAGATGGTTTGATACTAAAACAACCATTGCATCAGCATTTTTATTAACATCAACACTTTCGCTTGTTATTGCTGCAGCAAAAATTGCTGAAGAATTAAAAGCAATTACTTCTGAAATGTCAGGAATATTAATATTAAGTGCAATTATTACATGTGTATTTGTACCTGTTGTATTTAAAAAATTATTCCCAATTCCAGATGAAGTGAACCGGAAAATTGATATTGCGTTAATTGGTAAAAATCAATTGACTATTCCAATTGTTCAAAATCTGACTTCACAGTTATATAATATAACGTTGTTTTACCGTAAAGATTTAGGTGATCAGCGTAATTTACCTGACAATGTGACTGTTATTGAAATTAGTGAATATGAAGAAAGTTTATTAGAGAGACTTGGCTTATTTAATCAAGATATTGTCGTATGTTCTGCTAATGATGATGGTTTAAATAAAATGATAGCAAAATTAGCTAAATCTCATGGTGTAAACAGAGTTATTTGTCGACTAGAAAATAGTGGTGATGATGAAGAGTTAAAAACAGATGGTATTGAAGTATTTAGTAATTTTATTAGTAATAAAATTTTCTTAAAAGGTTTAATTGAAACACCAAATATGCTAAATATTTTAAGTAACGTTGAAACTTCACTATATGAAATTGAAATGTTAAATTATAAATACGAAAATATTCTATTGCGTAATTTCCCATTTGGTGGGGACATCATATTTGTACGTATTGTTAGAAATAATGAATCCATTGTACCACATGGAGATACGCAACTTAGATATAAAGACCGTTTAATTGTAACAGGTTCTAAAGAATATGTAGATGAACTCAAATCTGAATTAGAATTTTATTATTAATCTATTTAAAAGAGAGGACAAAATAAAGGGTATCTTTGAAAAATAACATAAAAAGATACATTACTTTATGTACCTCTCTTTTTATTGAGATGATTTGAAAATTTATTATTACTTTATTAAATATTATTAACAATGGTAAAATATGTATGTTAAAAACGTTTATAATGAACGAATTAATATAAAGTAATATAAGGAGATAATTTATATGATTAATTTAGAAAATAAAACCTTTGTCATTATGGGTATCGCTAATAAACGTAGTATTGGTTTTGGCGTAGCTAAAGTATTAGACGAATTAGGTGCTCATCTCGTATTTACATATCGTAAAGAGCGCAGTAAAAAAGAATTAGAAAAATTATTAGGCCAATTAAATCAAAAAGAGCATCATTTGTATCAAATAGATGTTCAAAAAGATGAAGATGTCATTAATGGCTTTGCGAAAATTGGTGAAGAAGTTGGAACTATTGATGGCGTCTATCATTCAATTGCATTTGCTAATATGGAAGATTTACGTGGTCGTTTTTCTGAAACATCTCGTGAAGGATTCCTACTTGCACAAGATATTAGTTCATATTCATTAACCATTGTAGCTCATGAAGCGAAAAAAATTATGCCGAATGGGGGTAGTATTGTAGCTACAACTTATTTAGGCGGAGAATTTGCAATTCAAAACTATAATGTGATGGGTGTTGCAAAAGCAAGTCTTGAAGCAAATGTTAAATATTTAGCATATGATTTAGGCCCAGATAATATTCGAGTCAATGCAATTTCTGCTGGACCAATTCGTACATTAAGTGCTAAAGGTGTAGGTGGTTTGAACTTAATTCTTAAAGAAGTTGAAGAACGTGCACCGTTAAGACGTAATGTAGATCAAGAAGAAGTGGGCAGAACTGCTGCTTATTTATTAAGTGATTTTTCAAGTGGTGTGACTGGAGAAAATATCCACGTAGATAGTGGTTTCCACGCAATTAAATAAGTTTAAATTGAAAAATAGATATAAGATATATGATAAATCCAAGAGTCTGAGACAATGAGTTGTCTTAGACTTTTTTAATAAATTGACAGTTGATGACTGAATTGAAAATGCATTTGTATCAAGCTTTATTCAATTTCAATTCCAAGGCTAGAACATAGAGACTTTTAATAAGAACATCTATATTCAACGCAAATTGGAGAGGCATAGGCATTGATGATGTAGAACGACGACTTAAAAATGAATTTTATCCCTCTTCTAGCTTTATATTATTTAATGTGATATGACATAAAAAAACTGCGAATAGAATATGTTCTATCCGCAGTAAGTAATTAAAAAGCATTAATAATTAAATTAATCTTTAACATCGCTATTTGCTTTATCAATGATACGTTGACGATACTTAAATACATTTCTTGCTACTGTTTTTAATACTGCATAAAGTGGAACAGCAATTAAAATAAGTGTGAATCCTCCTAAATCACCCGCTGCTAAGATAACAACAATGATTGTAAGTGGATGAATACTTAATGATTTACCCATGACGTTAGGTGTGATGACATTACCTTCAAGTTGCTGTGCAATTAATGTAACAACACAAACCCAAATAAATGTTGATGGACCATCGATAATTCCTAATATTGCAGCAGGCGCAAATGATAACCATGGTCCTAAAAATGGGATTAAGTTTGCTACACCAGCGAATAATACAAGCAATGGAGTATAAGGTAACCCAATAAAGGTATAACCAATATAAAGAATAATACCTAAGATGAAACTAACAGTAACTTGACCTTGAATATACGATTTTAACGTATAATTTAAATCTTTAAGTAAATCAACAACAAAAACTTTACGTTCTCCTTTGAAAAATTTACCAATTGCTGGAATAAATTTTTCATGATCTTTTAACATATAAATCAAGAAGAACGGTACCATAATCAATAAAAAGATGGTTGAAATAAGAGATGTGATATAAGTGATTGAATTTGCTAATATACCAGTTAAACTATCACTGATTGATTTCATTGTTGAATTAATTTTCGCTGTTACATCACTTGGTAATTTATCCATTTGATTTAATGAGAAATTAACCACTTGCTCTGCATCACGTTGTAAAGTTGGTGTTGCTTTGATTAAATTATTAACATTAGAAATAATAATAGGCGCAATGAAAGCTACTACGATAGCGATAATAGCGATTAATACGATAAAGATAGTTAAAATACTTGCCCAACGTGGGAAACCCCATTTTTCCAAAAGTGTTTGAAAAGGTAAGCAGATATAAAATAAAAATCCACTTAACAAGAATGGAAGAAACACTGAACCAATAATAGTTGCTATAGGTGTAAATACACTATGCACTTCCATAAATAACTTTATAAGTACGAACAGGATGATTAAGAAAATCCCAGTTCGAAACCATACTTTATTAAGCATAGACTTACTTCCTCCTAAAGTAATGAATTCATTAGTAATAAGTATATCTTAAATAAGAGATGTTAAAAAGGAAAAGTTGATTAACTAAAAAAGAATTATATTATAATATTTAGTTGTATAAAAATAGATGAGCTTAATTAAACAATTCCTAATTCTCTTAAAAAAGTATATAAAATCTAAAATAAAAAAGCTTATTATAAACGTTTATATCACTGTCACTAATAAATAAAATTGATACAATATGAATATATATGAAGGAGAGAAGATAACATGGGAGAATTTAAAGCTGGAAAAATTAATAAATATATTTTGAGTAGTGACATTCTAGAAAGAGATATCACATTGTCGATTTATCTTCCAGAAGATTTTACTGAATTATTTAAGTCTCAGGTGATTATTTGTTTTGATGGATTGGATTTTTTCCGATTTGGAAGGATTCAGCGTGAATATGAACGTCTAAGAAAAGAGGAACATATTGAACGTGCTATTATTGTTGGATTTCATTATGAAGATGTTGAGAAACGTAGAGAAGAGTTTCATCCTCAAGGTAGTCGTAGTCAAAAGATGATTCAGTCAGTAGTTAAAGAGCTTTTACCTTTCATTGATCAAGCATTCCCTACATATAAGGTGGGAAATTCTAGATTATTAATAGGAGATAGTTTAGCTGGAAGTATTGCCTTTCTTACTTCATTGACTTATCCTTCAATATTTAGTCAAATAGCTATGTTTAGTCCGCACTCAGATCATACTGTTCTTGAAAAATTTGAGACATGTAAGCAACGTAATCGATTAACGATTTGGCATGCGATTGGTAAAGATGAAGTCGATTTTAAATTACCAACGACTGGTGAGCAAGCGGATTTTTTAACTCCAAATAGAAAGCTAGCAAACCTTATTGAACAAGATGAGCGTGTCACTTACGTATACAATGAATTTAATGGTAGTCATAATTGGAAATCATGGAAACCTATGCTCGGAGATATTCTCTATTATTTTTTAAATAATAATAAATAATAGTACATATTAATAGTTTACAAATCTTTTTGAAAGCCTTTTCAAAAAATGTTGTATCTAATAACGTATTAAATAGAATTTTGATATAATAGAAGTATGTTAAACAAAGGAGGAATTTCAATGAAGATAGGATTAGCACTTATTCCGTCACAATCATTTCAAAATGAAGTAGATGGCTATCGTAAGCGTTATGATACGGAGTATGCACGTATTATGCCACATATTACGATTAAACCTCACTTTGAACTTAAAGAAACAGAATTAGATTCATTTAAAGACGAAGTTAAACAAACATTAGATGGATTTAAACCTGTAGAGGTCCACGTGACAAAAGCTTCAAGCTTTAAACCGACAAATAATGTTATTTATTTTAAAGTAGAAAAAACAGAAGAATTAGAAAATTTATTTAATACATTTAATACCGAATCTTTTTATGGTAAAGCTGAACATCCATTCGTTCCTCATTTTAAGATTGCTCAAGGCTTAACGAGTCAAGAATTTGAAGATATATTTGGTCAAGTGAAGCTTGCAGGGGTAGACCATAGAGAAACCATTGATGAACTTTCATTGTTACATTACAATGAAGATGAAGACAGATGGAACATTGTTGATAGTTTTAAACTAGCATAATATGTATATAAAAAAAGAAGTCAAAACATTTTAGTTTTGACTTCTTTTTTAAGAATATTTTTGATGCTTTCTACTTTTGATAAAATAAATACCATAAAAAATAGCGAGTAATAGAAAAATCAAAGCTGAGACATAGAATGTATTATTTAATCCATTTGAGAATTGAGCGATAAGGCCTCCGAAAAGAGGACCAATCATTGAACCAAAGCCTTGGACGCTATTAAATACACCCCAAGTTTCTTCTTGTTCAGATGGATCGATATGTCCAGCCATAAAAGTATTCCAAGCAGGTAATAAAATGCCATAGATTAAACCTATAAAGGCGGCAACTATCCAAACAACAATAATATTGTTAACTAGTGAGAGACCAAAAATAAATAGCGTAAACAATATGAATCCTACAAAAATAACGGTATACATAAAGCCAGTGCTATTTTTATCGATCATTTTAGATAAAAATAACATTGATATTGCGCAACCAATACCACCAATAGCGATAGCAGCAGTATATTCAATAGTTGTTACCCCCACAACTTTTGTAGCATACGTCGGTAATATTGGAAGCAAAGCTGATATTGAAGCACCTTGTAACAAAATGCCTGGGAATAAAATCATATGACGTTTCATTACCTCTATGATTTGACCTAATTGTTCTTTCACAGGTTTAGTATTATAATTTGTGAGTTTTACATCTACAAAATAATAAAGTATCCATGCAATGATAACGACAAGAGACATCGCAAATGCAAATCGCGTTGGATGTATTTTGACTAGAACATTCATAAACGCCCAACCTACAAGCAAACCTAATAACCATGAAAAGTATACATAACCCATTTGTTTGCCACGTTGACTTTCTTCCACACTAGATAACATGATTACCCATATTGGACTTACTGCAATCCCTAGCATAATTGCACTAATGATGATAATGATGGGATTAGCTGGAAAGAAAATAATTAGAAACAAGCTTAAAAAAGCTAATAAAAAACCTAAATTAAGGACGATTTTAGTTCCGAATTTCTTTAATAAAAAACCAATCACAAAGTTTGTAGCTGCATCTGAAATAAAATGAATAGATAGTGCTACTGAAGTCACAGCTACAGCGATAGAGGTTACAGTAGGTAAATAGTTAACATAACTTAATACATACATTCCTCTAGCAAATTCCATTAAAAATAAAATAACGAGCATTATTTTAAAGTTTTTACTTACGCTTTTATTGTTTGACAAAGAACTTGGCATATAATGGCACCTTTCCATAAATTTCTTGCTGTTGAGATGAATGATCGAGCATATTCAATAAATCGATACAAAGTCGATGGGTTGAATAATCTACTCTATCTTGACGCATTGTATTTATCATTAAAGTTAATTTGTTCGAATCATGTGTTAATTCAGAGACAATGTCAATTGCATCTTCAGGAGTATCAGCAATTCTACCATACCCTTTTTCTTGGAAATAATACGCATTTTCTAGTTCTTGTCCTGGAGCAGGATTTAAGAAAATCATTGGGATACTTCTTGTCAAACCTTCGGATATCGTAATCCCACCTGGTTTAGTGATCATTAATTGACTTGAAGCCATCCATTCATTCATATGTTTTGTATATCCTAAAATAAGAACGTTGTCGTAAGATTTAAATCTAGCTTCCAAATTACGTTTAAGTCCTTTACTTCTACCACAAATCATAACGACTTGAGAATGAGGACTTTTTTCTAAGATACGTTCTATCATATGTTCAAAACCTTTTGATACTCCAAAAGCACCTGCAGACATAAGAATAGTAGTTTTTTTAGGGTCTAAATGATATTTTTTTAGCCAAGCCTGTTGATCAATATCCGCTTCAAATTTATCAGAAATAGGGATACCTGTGACTTTAATTAAAGATGCCGGTACACCAACGTTTACAAAGTCTTCTTTTGTATCTTCAGTAGCCACATAATATCTATGAGAATTTGGAGTAATCCAGTTCTTTTGTAGACGATAATCCGTCATGACTGTTGCGATAGGAATACGCATGTTAAATTGTTCAGTTAATACTGACATCACGGGCGTTGGAAAAGTCATTAAAATCAAGTCAGGCTTTTCTTTTAAAAGTAGGTTAATTAATTTATTTAAACCATAGTATTTATAAAAACATTTATCTAATTCATCTGGTCGACTATAATAAAAGTTTTTATACATATTTCTAAAATATTTAAAGCTATTGATATACCATTTTTTACAAATAGACGTAAGGATGGGATGTGCTTCCATAAATAAATCATGCTCAATAACAGAAATATGAGATAGATTCATGTCATTCAATTGATTGACAATACTTTGTGTCACTTGTAAATGACCATTTCCAAATGATCCAGTGATAATCAATATCTTTTTATTTTGAGTAACCATTAATAGTCACCCTCCAATAATTTAAGTTTAATCCATCGAATAATGTATTACAGTAAAAAATACATACGGGTATAAATAATATGTATTTTATTCAAGAAAGTCATAAAATTCATTTATAGTGAATTATAGCATATTCGAACAATGATTACTTTAACTTTATACCCTTATCCTAGCACTAATAAAGTGAAATGTATGGGACTTACACTAAGATAAGAAAAAATTTATAAATAATTAACTTGGAATTAATATTAATAATATAGAAGATACAAAAATTATTTGATTTTGAGTAGTTCAGAATTTACTTTTTTAGGTGAGAATAAATTTATCAACAACTTTAAAATGTGTATAATAGAGATATTGAAAAAAAGGAGCGATACATTTTGAATGCGAATGAGTTGTTCAATAAAATAAGAGTTAAACAAGTTATAGGAACTTTAGATATAGATATCACTGATATTACTACAGATTCTCGAACTGCTAGTGGAGAAAGTATCTTTGTAGCCTCTAAAGGATATACTGTAGATAGTCATAGATTTTGTCAAAACGTCATTGACCAAGGAACTAAAATTATAGTTGTAAACCGTAAGCAAGAAGTTAAAGGAGAAGTCACACAAGTTATTGTACCTGATACTTTAAGAGTAGCCAGTATATTAGCGCATACATTATTTGATTATCCAAGTCAACAACTCACTACCTTTGGCGTCACTGGTACAAATGGTAAAACTTCAATCGCGACAATGATTCACTTAATTTATAGAGGATTAGACAAAAATAGTGCGTATTTAGGTACGAATGGATTTCAAATTAATGAAGAAAAAACAAAAGGGGCAAATACTACTCCTGAAACTGTATTGCTTACTAAGAAAATTAAGCAAGCTGTAGATAGTAAAGCTGAAGCAATGACTATGGAAGTCTCAAGTCATGGATTAGCTCTAGGACGATTAAGAGGGGTAGAATTTGATGTAGCTATTTTTTCAAATTTAACCCAAGATCATTTAGACTTTCATGGCACAATGGAAGCTTATGGACATGCTAAATCTTTACTATTTAGTCAATTAGGTGAAGATTTATCAAAAGAAAAGTATGTGGTATTAAATAATGATGATGATTTCTCTAAATATTTAGAAACGGTAACACCATTTGAAATATTGACATATGGTATAGATAATGGAGCACAGTTTATGGCTCAAAATATCAAAGAATCTTTACAAGGTGTACAATTTGATTGTGTTACTCCATTTGGCACGTATCATGTTTCATCACCCTATGTAGGTAAATTTAATATCTCAAATCTTATGGCAGCTATGATAGCAGTGTGGAGTAAAGGAGTCGATTTCAAAGATATCGTAGAAGTGGTGAAATCTTTAGAACCTGTTGAAGGGCGTCTAGAGGTTTTAGATCCATCACTTCCAATCGATTTAATTATTGATTATGCACATACTGCTGATGGTATGAATAAACTGATTGACGCAGTGCAACCTTTTGTTAAACAAAAGCTCATCTTTTTAGTAGGCATGGCTGGCGAACGTGATTTAACAAAAACGCCTGAAATGGGCGCTGTTGCATGTCGAGCAGACTATGTTATTTTTACACCTGACAATCCAGCAGATGACGACCCTAAAATGTTGACTGCAGAACTTGCTAAAGGGGCAACACATAATAACTATGTAGAATTTGAAGATCGAGCTGAAGGCATTAAACATGCTATCGAAGTCGCGAATCCAGGTGATACAGTTGTACTTGCTTCTAAAGGTAGAGAACCTTATCAAATTATGCCAGGACACGTGAAAGTGCCACATCGTGACGATTTAATTGGTTTAGAAGCTGCGTATAAAAAGTTTGGAAAATCCAACTATGATCATTAAGCAACTTTCTGAACAAAATGAAATAATCAATGTCTATCTATATGAAAATGTGCATCATTCTTATTATATGATAGCTATTCCAGATATGTTTTGGTCTGTAGAATTAAATGCACAACTCAATGAACAGGAAATAAATGAAGAGTTAATAATGCAATTATTTACATTTAAAGAAGAAAGTGAAGCATTGCGTATAGCTTCTCAGTTATCTAAGTGGATAATAAAGGATTTAAAGGAGAATAATGAATGAGTTTAAAAGAAGAAATAGAATCAAGAAAGACGTTTGCTATTATCTCACACCCGGATGCTGGTAAAACGACGCTAACTGAAAAATTATTATATTTTAGTGGTGCTATTCGTGAAGCGGGTACTGTAAAAGGGAAAAAAACAGGGAAATTTGCAACCAGTGACTGGATGAAAGTGGAACAAGAACGTGGTATTTCTGTGACCAGTTCAGTCATGCAATTTGATTATGATGATTATAAAATTAATATTCTAGATACACCAGGACACGAAGACTTTTCTGAAGATACATACCGAACATTAATGGCGGTTGATAGTGCAGTAATGGTTATCGATTGTGCGAAAGGGATCGAACCCCAAACATTAAAATTATTTAAAGTATGTAAAATGAGAGGCATTCCTATCTTTACTTTTATCAACAAATTAGACCGTGTAGGTAAAGAACCATTTGAACTATTAGAAGAAATTGAAGAAACATTAAATATTGACACCTATCCAATGAATTGGCCAATAGGAATGGGTCAAAACTTTTTTGGTATTATCGATCGTGAGTCTAAAACTATTGAACCTTTTAGAGATGAAGAGAATGTATTACATTTAAATGATGAGTATGAACTTAAAGAAGAACACACTATTAGCAATGATAGTGCTTTCGAACAAGCGATTGAAGAGTTTATGTTAGTTGAAGAAGCTGGCGAAAAATTTGATAATGAAGCATTATTAAATGGTGATTTAACTCCTGTATTCTTTGGATCAGCATTGGCTAATTTCGGGGTTCAGAATTTCTTGAATGCATATGTAGATTATGCGCCCATGCCTAATGCTCGTCAGACAAATGAAGAAGTTGAAGTTAGCCCGTTTGATGACGAGTTCTCAGGTTTTATATTTAAAATTCAAGCGAATATGGATCCTAAACATAGAGATAGAATTGCTTTTATGAGAGTAGTTAGTGGTGCGTTTGAAAGAGGTATGGATGTGACCCTACAACGTACTAATAAAAAACAAAAAATCACACGTTCTACCTCTTTTATGGCAGATGATAAAGAAACTGTCAATCACGCTGTAGCTGGAGATATTATTGGATTATACGATACAGGTAACTACCAAATTGGTGATACATTAGTTGGAGGTAAACAAAAATTTAACTTCCAAGATTTACCGCAATTTACACCTGAAATTTTCATGAAAGTCTCTACTAAAAATGTAATGAAACAAAAACATTTCCATAAAGGAATTGAACAGCTTGTGCAAGAAGGTGCGATTCAATATTATAAAACACTTCATACGAATCAAATTATTCTCGGTGCAGTGGGTCAATTACAATTTGAAGTATTCGAGCACAGAATGAAAAATGAATACAATGTAGATGTCGTCATGGAACCCGTAGGTAGAAAAATTGCACGTTGGATTGAAAATGAAGAGAATATTCAAGATAAGATGAACACGTCACGTTCTATTTTAGTGAAAGACAGATATGATAAGTTTGTTTTCTTATTTGAAAATGAGTTTGCTACACGTTGGTTTGAAGAAAAATTCCCAGATATTAAACTATATAGTTTATTATAAAAAAATGACAATATAAGGTTTAAGTTAAAATAATAATAAAGATATACAATAATTTTAGCTTTAACATTGTTTATATATATCAAATCTGGTTATAATACTCTTAACAAATAAATACCTATGGCTTAATGTCAGGGGGGAGTAACTTGAGAATTTGAGATGCTATATTACTAACATCTTAAATTCAGCATTTTATCGTCATTACGAAGTTGATACTTCCGGTAAAATGAGCAAATTTGCTAAGTGAGACCTTTGCTATGAATTAGCATAGGTCTTTTTATTTGTAAAAAATAAATAAAGGAGCTGTCTTTTCATGGATCCAAGCTTAATTTTACCTTATTTGTGGGTAATATTAGTGTTAGTATTTTTAGAAGGATTACTAGCAGCAGATAACGCGGTTGTAATGGCAGTAATGGTTAAGCATTTACCACCAGAACAGCGTAAAAAAGCATTATTCTATGGTTTACTAGGAGCATTTATTTTCCGTTTTATTGCTTTATTTTTAATTAGTATTATTGTGAATTTCTGGTTTATTCAAGCGATTGGTGCTGCATACTTAATTTTCATGTCTATTAGAAATCTTTGGAATTTCTTCCATAAGAAAGATGAAGAGGAACAAGTTGGGGATGAACATCATTATGATGAAACTGGCGCTGAAAAGAAAGTAAGTGCTGGAAAATTTTGGGCTACTGTATTTAAAGTAGAGTTTGCTGACATTGCCTTTGCAATTGATTCTATGTTAGCAGCAATGGCTATTGCAGTGACACTTCCTAAGATGGGTATTCATTTTGGCGGTATGGATTTAGGCCAATTTGGAGTTATGTTCATCGGTGGTATGATTGGTGTTATTTTAATGCGTTTTGCAGCAACATGGTTTGTTGATTTATTAAATAAATATCCAGGTTTAGAAGGTGCCGCTTTTGCAATTGTTGGCTGGGTAGGTATTAAATTAGTAGTTATCGTATTAGCTCATCCAGATATTGGCGTATTATCAGAAGACTTCCCACATAGTACGTTATGGCAAGCAATCTTTTGGACTGTAATGATTTTATTAGTTGTGATTGGATGGTTAACATCAGTAAGAAAAAATAAAAAGAATGCTAAGCATTAGATGTAATCGAAACCTTTTGAAGTTTTTTTATAAAAAACTTCAAAAGGTTTTTTCAATTAATAACTATTTGTCAAATATTTTTAGAAAATATTTGACAATCGTTTGCTTATTAACACTAATGATATTAAAATTTAAGTAATATATAAATAAATTAAGATAGATATATAACCACATAAAAGTAAATCATTTTTTAGTGATATATATTGTGATTTCAAGGTTAGGAGTGGGCATCTTTGGATAATGATAAAAAACAAGTGATACCGCGTAGTAAATATGGGCGTAAACGTCACGAATACTTTCATAATGAAGAACGTGAGGAACGTATTGAACGTGAAAGACAAAAGCGTGAACATTTAGCAGAAAAAGAACAGCATCAAGCAAAAGTAAATGAAGAACGTGTCAAAGATAATTTAAGAAAAGCTAGAATTGAAAAATTAACACAAGAAGAAATTCAACAACAACAACATTTAGCTAAGTTAAGATCAAAAAGAGATGCATCAAACACAGCTAAGAAAAATAATAGGCATCATTTAACTCTGCCTGAAGAACAACACCTTAAACAAGAAGACATACATAATGAGGAATTGAAACAGCAAAAACCAATTTCGAGTAATGGCTCAAAAAGTGAAAATGAAACGAATAAATCTATAGAACCAACTTATAGTAGATTGAATAAAAATAATGAATCTCGTCCAAAGTCTAAACAAGAAAAAGACAATCAACATAATGATACAATTAAAACACAATCTAAACATCCAACAATCACTGAAGAATCATACACTTCAACTAAGGATAAAGAATCAATCCATACTGAGAAAGAACAAATTTCAACTCAGCAACGTTCAACTCAAGTAGAACATACTAAGAGTGAACAATCAAAGCACATATCTAATTCTGATAAGAATACGACAGAAAATATATCGGATCAACAATCTCATGAATCACATGAACAATCATCAAATGATACAAAAAATAAAGTCGTTGACTTTTTAAAAGAACATTGGATTAAAATTTTAATCGCAATTGCGTTAATATTAATTTTAGTTTTAGTAAAAGCTATTTTTACTGAACCTTCACAAGAACAACATTCAAATCAAACACATACACAAGATAAGAAGTACACAACAACTATGAAAAACGCTAATAATACTGTCAGATCAGTGGTAACAGTAGAAAGTGACGCACCTAAGAATACTTCAGTTCAAAAAACAAATTCAAAATTAGATAGTGAACTTGGCTCAGGTGTCGTCTACAAAACTGTAGGCGATACTTTTTTTGTATTAACAAATACACATATTGTTGGTGAAGCGGATAAAGTTAAGATTACATATGGAGAGAATAAAAGTATAAAAGGTGACGTGGTCGGAAAGGATAAATGGTCAGATATTGCAGTAGTGAAAGCAAAAATCAATGATAAAAATATTAATTCTATCCATATTGGAAATTCAGATAAATTAGTTTTAGGGGAATCGATATTAATTGTAGGTAATCCTCTAGGAGAAGAGTTTAGAAATACGGTATCAAAAGGGATTATTTCGGGGCTAAATCGGTTGGTTCCTGTTGATTTTGATAAAGATAATAAAAATGATGAATTGATGCAAACGTTCCAAATTGATGCTTCTGTTAATCCAGGAAATTCAGGTGGAGCTGTAGTTAATAAAGATGGAGAGCTTATTGGTATCGTCTCATTAAAAATTAATATGCCAAGTATAGAAGGAATGGGTTTTGCTATTCCCATTAATGAAGCTAAATCAATCGCTAAAGAGCTTGAGAAAAATGGGAAAGTAAATTACCCCAATACTGGAATAGCTTTAGAAAATGTAAATGATTTAAATCATTATGAACGCTCACTTTTAAAATTACCTAATGATATAAATGATGGGATTTTAGTGAAAAAATTAAAAGATGACGGTTTAGGTAAAAAATCAGGTTTAAAAATTGGTGATGTCATTGTAAAATTAGAAGGTAAAACATTAAAAGATAATTTGCAGTATAGACACATCCTGTTTAACCATCGACAAGATTTAAAAACGTTATCGGCTAAAATTTACAGAGATGGAAATATTCAAGATATAGAAATTAATTTGAAATGACATTGAGGTGACAAACTAATGTCTATTTTCAGTAAATTATTCAAAAAATCAACGCCTCAACAAGGTATTGTTTTATATTATTTAATTGCAATTGTCGTTGCATTTTTATTACTCAATTTACCTTTTGTACATAAACCTGGCGTGAAGGTGAGTCCTATAGATACATTGTTTGTAGCTGTATCTGGAATTAGTGTGACCGGTTTAACGCCAGTCAGTATTATTGATACCTATTCATCATTTGGCCAACTTATCATTTTAATTATCTTAAACATCGGTGGCATAGGCGTAATGGCGATAGGTACAGTGTTGTGGGTAGTACTTGGTAAACATATTGGTATGCGCGAACGTCAACTTATCATGCTTGATAATAATAAAGACACAATGAGTGGGACAGTTAAGCTTATTATTGAAATTGTTAAAACCATCATGACTATCGAAATTGTAGGTGCACTCTTGCTTGCATTTTATTTTTACAGAGACAATCCTGATTTAAAAAATGCTTTAATGCAAGGTTTGTTTGTATCTATTTCAGCTACTACAAATGGTGGGTTAGATATTACTGGCCAATCACTAGTTCCATATGCCAAGGATTACTTTGTACAAACTATTGTAATGTTTTTAATTATTCTTGGATCAATTGGTTTTCCAGTATTACTTGAAATCAGAGCTTATATACGAAATAGAGTAAGTCATTTTAGATTTTCTTTATTTACTAAAATTACAACAACGACTTACTTTTTCCTATTTATATCTGGATTTTTATCTATTTTAGCACTTGAGTACAATCATGCATTCAAAGGATATAATTGGCATCAATCTTTATTCTATGCATTATTTCAATCTGCAACTACACGTAGTGCTGGATTACAAACCATTGATGTGACACACTTTAGTGATGCAACAAATGTCATTATGAGTATTCTCATGTTTATTGGATCTTCTCCGAGTTCAGTAGGAGGAGGTATTCGAACAACGACATTTGCGATACTTATTTTATTTGTGATTAATTTTAATAACAATACAGAAAAATCATCGATTAAAGTATTTAATAGAGAAATTCATACCATCGATATACAACGTTCTTTTGCTGTGTTTATAATGGCGACGGTACTTACTTTTGTAAGTATCATTATTATATTAGCAGCAGAAGCCAATAATTTATCATTCTTACAGGTGTTTTTTGAAGTCATGTCTGCGTTTGGAACATGTGGCTTATCACTTGGGGTGACAGATAATATTAGCAGTATTACCAAGGTCGTCTTAATGCTTCTTATGTTTATAGGACGTGTCGGTTTAATATCATTTATTATTATGATATCTGGTCGTAAAGAACCTGATAAATTTAGTTATCCAAAAGAGAGAATTCAAATTGGATAACTAAAAAAGGAAAGTGGGATACATTCATTTTGAATTCGTTATCCCACTCTTTTTTGTATGTAGATAGTTATGTTTTAAATAAAAAAAGAATATCGTTATTGAAATGAATCGTGATACCAATTAAAAAAACCTTTTCTTAGTTTTAGCAACTAAGAAAAGGTTTTTATCCATGAAAGATAAGTAATAAAATGATGGCAACAATTTGACCTAAAGACGATGTAACAATACGTCTTGTATACTGATAACTCAATGATAATATGACTTGAGCTATAAAGATAAAAATAACAATCCACCATTTATCAAGATAGATAAATAAAGAACTAGAACATAATGCAGGTATTAAAATTGTTATCCAACGAGGTAGTCTAAATTTATTTAACTCTTTTTGTAAGACAGCACGCATGTATAACTCATGACAAGGGATGACAAATAAGATAGTAACTAACATTTGCCATTTAAAATATACACCTGTTCTTGATAATTCTTTAATTAATTCGGTATAAGTAATTTGTGACGATATAAGTGAAAATATAAGTTGTATTATCACTAATACAACACCTGTGATTACGCCCACACCAATAGAGGTTAATAGACGTTTTGATGTGATATCACGTTGATAAAATACATAACTAATGCCAGCAATTAACATTATACCAGTATATAAATACCAATATTCTTGATGTTCTCCCCACATTATAAATAAGATAAGATGAAATACAATAAAACTTGCAACAAACCAAATTAAGGGTTTAGATGTATTTTTCATTTAATATTAACCTTCTTATTCAACGATTTTATATCGTTTGTGATTAATAACTGTTTTTTCAGGTAAATCTAGTTCATTAAAATTTTCCATAATTGTCAAATCAACAATAACTGAATTATCATTAATTTTTTCAACACGGCCTCTTAAACCGTCATAAAATTCTACAATATTTCCAACTTCTGCAACAGTCATTTCGAGTCCTCCTCAAATCATAGCTAGACTATATTGTACTAAAATTTACACTACAAATAAACAAATATATACTAAAATCAGAAAATATTATATTATTTTTGAAAATAATGCCATAATTAAGTTAAATAATCGATAGTGGAAGATATATTGCATTATTAAATTTTAAAAGAAAGAGAAAGGTGAGTGCTATGAAATTTGTAAGTAATAATAATATTACTGATCCTACAATTAACTTAGCCATGGAAGAATATGTACTTAAATATTTACCTGCAGATGATAGTTACTTTTTATTTTATGTTAATGAACCCTCAATCATTGTAGGTAAAAATCAAAATACAATTGAAGAAGTTAATAAACAGTATGTAGATGAGCATCATATTCATGTTGTACGACGAATTTCTGGAGGAGGAGCTGTGTACCATGATAAAGGCAATTTGAATTTTAGTTTTGTAACGAGTGATGATGGTAACAGTTTTCATAACTTCAAGAAATTTACTGAGCCTATTGTTCAAGCTTTACAATCTATGGGTGTAGATGCAGAAATGACAGGCCGTAATGACATTCAAGTAGGCGCAGCTAAAATTTCTGGAAATGCTATGGTTAAGGTTAAAAATCGTATGTTTAGTCATGGTACATTAATGCTAAATAGTGATTTAGAAGAAGTACAAAACGCATTAAAAGTGAATCCTAAAAAAATTCAATCTAAAGGTGTGAAGTCTGTACGTAAACGCGTAGCAAATATTGAAGAATTTTTAGATGACTCTATTACAATTGATC
Source organism: Staphylococcus sp. FSL W8-1270 (assembly GCF_038007165.1). NCBI lineage: Bacteria > Bacillati > Bacillota > Bacilli > Caryophanales > Staphylococcaceae > Staphylococcus > Staphylococcus sp. FSL W8-1270. Next base: position 1,694,242 of record NZ_JBBOWQ010000001.1, on the reverse strand, counting down.
AATTTAAGCAAATTATTTTAAAAAACATCTTTGGTGAGCATGAAGTAGAGGAATATCATTTAACGGAAGAAGACTGGAACAATATTAAGCAATTAAGCAATGAAAAATATCGCACTTGGGATTGGAATTATGGTAAAAATCCGAAATATAATTTTGAACGTGACGAGAAGTTTGAAAAAGGATTCATTCAAATTAAATTTGATGTCAAAAAAGGAAAAATTGAGCATGCTAAAATCTTTGGCGATTTCTTTGGAGAAGGAAATGTCAATGAATTAGAAGATGCTTTAGTAGGAACATTACACGATTATACTCATATAAAAGAAGTAATGGAAGACTATGACTTTTATCATTACTTTGGTGATATTGATAAAGACAGTATATTGAAGTTAATGGCGTATTAGTTTAAATATAAAAAAGGAGTCAAATTGTAGAAACATTGGCTCTTTTTTTATAAAAAAAACTCTTTACTTAAAAAGTAAAGAGTCAAATGACGGAAACGGAGGGATTCGAACCCTCGCGCCGCTCTCGCGACCTACACCCTTAGCAGGGGCGCCTCTTCAGCCAACTTGAGTACGTTTCCATATGGCTCCGCAGGTAGGATTCGAACCTACGACCGATCGGTTAACAGCCGATAGCTCTACCACTGAGCTACTGCGGAATAATATAACGTGTTCTTCAATCAATACAAATACAATTATATCAATAATCTTAAAATTTGCAAGAGATTATCTTTAAAAAATATACGGAACATTTACACTAAATTAATATAATCGTTCCGTATATTTTAAAAATAAACATACAGCTATTTATCTTCTAATAAAGAATAGTGTGAAAGTGCCTCAAAAATATTTAAAGATGTTTTTTCATAATCGATTGGCATATCTGGATTATTAGATTTCATTCTTGCTTGTTTATCAATCATATAGTAATAGAAAATAGAATTAGAATATTGATGCCATAAACTATGAAAAGATACATTTAATGTTAGTGCTTCTTGATTTGCAAAGATAATTTTACTCTTTCTGTTTTTTAATGGCTTAATATCAGAAATATAATGCATATTAATCCATATATTTTCTTCTAAACGGTCTGAATGTGTTGGGAAAAAGTAAGTTGGAAACAATGGTGTGAGAAGGATGGGAGGTTTACTAGTTATTCCAGCAATGCGTTGAGTTTCAGCTTTCTTGCTTAAGTAGTTATTGCCATAAAATCTACAAGATCGTTCAATAATTTTTTGAGTTTTAAAAGGACTTATTTCTCGTGAGGTATCGAATTTGAGGATTTCTGAGCCGTTCGGTTGTTGATGATCGTCAAATGTAGGTCTAATCACCATATCACCTTTACGTATGACATAAATCGTATTAGGAGGTTTATTGAACTGAGTCATAAGATCAGCTCCTTATTTAATTATTTATTATTAAACACGAAGAGTGATTAATAATATAAAATTATTATATAAAAAAAGTATATGTTGTCAAGTTATTATTTAAAAATAAAATTACACTAATTTATTTAGAAAAGTCTGAATATTCATTGATTTCAAAATAAAAAGCTTGTATACTATTTTTAAATTAATAGAAAGGTAGTGAATCTTATGTATTACAATACAAATGTTAAACATACCACACTAGAAGAATTTGTAACGACGGTGAATGATTTAGGTGTAGAACTTGTGATTGACGAAGCGTTACGTTTAGAAAGAAAGAAACAACTTGTAACATTAATTGATGAAGCTTTGGTTAATAGAAATGAAGATGATTTTAATCAATATACTACTGAATTAAAACATTTGGAGGCATTTCTCAATGAGTAAATCCGGTTCCAATGAATCACTATAAAAAGGTCTATTCTCTAAAATAAAGTGAATAGACCTTTTTAAATTATTTTCTTTTTGAATTTCCTTCTATTTTATTTTTAATCCATTTTAAGACATAGCCTGTAATAATTGTTCTCACAATACGTTTAATAAAGTTTTTCATAGTCACATTCTCCTTTTTAAAACTATTATTAATTTATACCCCATTTTCTTTAATTTAAAGAAGAAAGTTTAAAAACTTTCGCTTGTTTTTATCTGGGTATAAAAATATATCCATTATTATCAGCTTTAGTAGTAAAGATAATGATAATGCCATGAATAATCGAAACAATTGTTGGAATAAGTGTCCAAAAGAAGACCAAATGTAATACACCTTGTCCAACTTTATCTGCATAGAACTTGTGAATCCCAACACCACCTAAGAACAATGCACATAATACATATAATGTTTTGTTTACTCTCATATTATGGATGCCTCCTTATTTTTATATTGTAAGTAATTTATGACTAAAATCAAGAATGTCACTTATAAAAGAATAAGTTTATACTTACTATAATATTTAATTTCTTGTAAGAAGATGAGTATGATGTAGATGGAGGGATAAATATGATTAGAAAAGCGACACCAAGTGATAATAAGCAAATTGCAAAACTTTATTATTTAATATGGAAAGATATGGAACTTGACATTGTAAAGGAAATTTCTAAAAAACGTATGATTAATTTGCTTGAACTTAGTATAGTTAATGTACATTATCGTACCTATTATAAAAATATATGGGTATATGAAAAGAATAATGAAGTGGCCGGTTGTATTATCGCTTATGATGGTTCAAAAGAAATGGAGTACGAAGAACAATGGAACCAACTGCCTCTTGAAGAAGATATCAGATTAGTTGGAACACCTTTACCTATAAAAGAAGCTAAAAATGATGAGTGGTATATTGAAGCAGTGGTCACATCGCCTGATTATAGAGGACAAGGTATTGCGACACAATTGTTGGAACACTTGATCACCACAAGTTTTAATAAAAAATGGAGTTTAAATTGTGATTATAATAATGAGAAAGCACTTAAACTTTATAAACAACTAGGTTTCAAATGGGTTGAAGATATTAATTTATATGGCCATGATTATCTACATATGATATATATATAATAATAAAAAAACTAGCATTGTTAAAACACAATGCTAGTTAAAACAAATTAGATTCCACCTAAAAGTGCGCTGATATAAATACCCAAAGCGTACAAAATACCAAAGACTGTATTCGTTTTGCCAGTCGCTGCCATCGCTGGCATCATGCTTGCTGGTGTATCATTTTTATTAAAACGACGAATTGCTTTGATTGGCATTGGGAATGAGAATAATACTAACAAGTAGAATAATGAGCCGCCTGATTTGAATAAAGCAGTAAATATTACGATTAAGTAAGCTAAGATATACATTGCTGCCATAAACGTAATAGAAGCTTTTTTACCTAATAAAATAGATAAGGTTTTACGACCACTTGCTTTATCTTTAACACGGTCACGAATGTTATTAGCCATATTAATTAACCCGATTGTAATGACAATAGGTAAGCTAATCCAAACAATAAAACCATTCACATTACCTGTTTGAATAAAGAATGCAAGTAAAATGATAATCATACCCATAAATAATCCGGAGAATAATTCACCAAATGGCGTCCATGAAATAGGAATAGGTCCACCAGTATATAAATAACCAATTGCCATACATACAATACCAACTGGAATAATCCAAAATGAACTATTAACAGCTAGATATATACCAAGTAAAGCGGCAATAATATAAAAAGCAATTGCTAGATTCATGACAAGTTTTGGACTCATACCATTTCGAACAATCGCGCCACCGATGCCTACAGATGTATGATCGTCTAATCCTTTTTTAAAATCATAATATTCATTAAACATATTAGTCGCTGCTTGAATTAAAAGGCATGCGATTAACATTGCTAAGAATAGGCTGAATTTAATATGATCTTGACTGCCCAGTAAGAAAAGTTTAGCTGTCGCTGTTCCTACTAATACAGGGACAATAGACGCGGTTAAAGTATGAGGTCTCATTAAATGCCAATATTTTCTAACAGTTGAATATTGTTGATATTGATCTGCCATAATGTAATCTACCTCTTATAATATAAAGTTTTAACATATGTATTTTATAGGAATAGGTAAGAAAGGTCAATCAACGTGAAATATTTCTCTAAATTGATTAAGCAATTATGATACGATGAATAACGAAAAATGTTACAATACTTTAATGAGTAAAAAAAGATAATGAAAGAAGTGAAATGAATGGCTGCCAACCTAATGGAAGACAAAATTATGGAATCTATATATGAAAGCAATAAAAACTGGGTTTCTGTTGAAGTCGTGTTAAATAAATCTTTAACACCAAGTGAATTATTTAATTTAACTGAAAAACAAGCTGGAGATCGATTTTATTTGCGATTAAACGATAATATGTCTTCATTTTTCGGCTATCATGCAATTCAAAGATTTAAGAATAACTTTGAAAATAAACAATCTATCTTTCGGGAATGGGAAAAATTTAAAAACGATGTAGAACTAATTCATGTTAATACGCAAAAGCATCACCTTAAAATAGTAGGGGGATTCCAATTTTCAAATCATAAGTCTGATGATGAGTGGCGTGAATTTGGGATTAATCATTTTGTGGTACCTGAAGTACTTATTTCTTCAGTTAACAATCAAACCATTTTGACATATACAGTTGAAAAAGCTCAATTTGAAATGGAAAAATTAAATCAAATTATTAATTATTTTGAAAATACTCAAGTCGATACGACAGAACGAGAGACAGCTTTAGGCAATGTAACACGCATGGAAGATATTTATGTTGATGAGTGGAAAGATCTTGTAAGTCATACGATTGAACAACTTGATAAAGATCAAAAAGTAGTGCTTGCGAGACGTCGTTTAATTAAGTTTGATAAGCCAATTAGTATTCCTTATGTACTTAATCGTGCGTTAAACAATGAGAAAAATAGTTACTTATTTATTCTAGAGTCTAACCAATCTGTATTCTTCTCTCAAACACCAGAGCAATTATTAAAAGTTGAGGACGGTGTATTATCTACGAAGGCTGTAGCAGGAACAATTCCTCGAACACAAGATGCTGAAAAAGATGAAAAAAATGTTCAAGCATTTCTACAAGACAGTAAAAATCTAGGTGAACATCAATTTGTCGTTAGAAGCATTTTAAATGATATTAAGCCTTATGTAGAAAATGTAGAGTACAATCAAAAACCTAATATTTTAAAAAATGATCATATGTATCATTTGTATACTGAAATAAAAGGAACATTATTGAATCATTCGTATATTAGTTTAATTGATGAGTTGCATCCTACACCTGCCTTAGGGGGTTATCCTAAGAAAGAAGCAGTTGACTATATTGAAAAAAATGAATTTGGTACACGAGGATTATATGGGTCTCCAGTTGGATATATTGACGTAGATGATGATTGTGAATTTATTGTGGCTATTCGTTCTATGTTAATTAAACAAAATCAAACTACTTTGTTTGCAGGTTGTGGTATTGTAAAAGACTCTAATGCTGAAAGTGAAGTTGAAGAAACGTCGGTGAAATTTTCACCAATGATGAATGCTTTAGGAGTAGTGAATAAGAATGAATCATAAAGAAGCTTTAACTAAACAAGTTTATACATTTGCATCAGAGTTATATGCCTATGGTGTGCGAGAAGTCGTTATTAGTCCGGGCTCACGTTCGACTCCTTTAGCGATTGCATTTGAAGCGCATCCAAATATTAAAACTTGGATACATCCTGATGAACGTAGCGCAGCTTTTTTTGCCTTAGGATTAATTAAAGGGAGCGAACGCCCAGTTGCGATTTTATGTACTTCTGGAACAGCGGCTGCTAATTACACGCCAGCTATAGCTGAAAGTCAAATCAGCCGTATACCGCTTATAGTATTGACTAGCGATCGTCCACATGAACTTAGAAGTGTAGGTGCACCACAAGCGATTAACCAAGTCAATATGTTTGCAAATTATATTAACTTCCAATTTGATATGCCTGTAGCTGATGGCAGTCAAGAAATGCTGAATACTATTAATTATCAAATGCAAATTGCAAGTCAATATTTATATGGCCCACACCGTGGTCCAATACATTTTAATTTGCCATTTAGAGAACCGTTAACACCAGATCTTGAAATGACTGAGAATTTAAAATCTGAACATAAAATATTGCCTCATTATCAAAAAAATATAGATATACAAGATATAAAAAATGTATTAAAAGATAAGAAAGGTCTTATTATTGTAGGGGATATGCAGCACCAAGCAGTCGATCAAATTTTAACTTACGCTACAATTCATGATTTACCAATTCTTGCAGATCCACTTAGTCAATTACGCAAGTTTAACCATCCTAATGTTATTACAACATATGATTTATTATACCGTTCTCATTTAAATATTGATGCTGATTTTATTATACGTGTAGGTAAACCAGTTATTTCTAAAAAATTAAATCAATGGCTTACACGCACAAATGCATTTCAAATATTAGTTCAAAATAATGATAAAATTGATGTATTTCCAACACCGCCACACATCTCATATGAAATATCAGCAAATGATTTCTTCAGAAGTTTAGTGAATGAACCAACAGTAAATCGTAAGGATTGGATTGAACGTTGGCAATCTATAGAAGCACAATCTCGTAAAGCAATCACTCAACATATGTCTCAAGCGACAGATGAATCAGCATTTGTAAGTACACTGATTCAAAAACTCACTAAAGATGATGCATTATTTGTAAGTAATAGTATGCCTATTCGTGATGTAGATAATTTATTATTTGATAGTGAAGTAGAAGTGTACGCTAATCGAGGTGCAAATGGTATTGATGGCGTTATTTCTACTGCTTTAGGTATGGCAGTACATAAAAGAGTGACATTACTGATTGGAGATTTAGCTTTTTATCATGATATGAATGGATTATTAATGGCTAAATTAAACGATATTCATATTAATATTGTTATACTTAACAACGATGGTGGAGGTATATTTTCTTATTTGCCTCAAAAAAAAGCAGCAGAGCAATACTTTGAACGTCTATTTGGTACACCAACTGGACTAAATTTTGAGTATACTGCCATGTTATATGATTTTTCATTTAAACGTTTGAATAATATTACCGATTTTTCTCAAGTATCATTTTCAAATATGAATTCATATATATATGAAATGATTACAAATCGTGAAGATAACTTAGAACAACATCAACTTTTATATCAGAAATTGAGTGAGATTTTAAATGTTACATTATAATTTTTATAAATCTGATCATCCAAGCAATCAATTATTAATTTTACTTCATGGTTTTATTAGTGATAGTCAAACGTATATGAATCATATAGAGGCTTTTCTTACTCAATGTAATATTTTAACTATTGATTTACCTGGACATGGCAAAGATGACTCACCTATAGATCAAACATGGGACTTTCCGTATATAACGGAACAAATAAATCGAGTTTTATCTCAATTTGAGAAATATAAATTCAGTTTATTAGGCTATTCAATGGGTGGGCGCGTAGCACTTTACTATACAATATATGGTCAATATGGAATCAAACAGTTAATATTAGAAAGTACATCGCCAGGCATTGCTGACGAAGCCTTACGTAAAGAACGACAGGCTATCGATCAAGCACGTGGACGTGTATTAGAAATAGCTGGAATTGAAGTGTTTGTAAATGATTGGGAAAAACTCCCTTTATTTCAAACACAATATCTATTAGATGATAATAAAAAACAGGCAATGCGTCGTATGCGACTTTCGCAGGATCCTAATAAATTAGCGAAAGCTTTAAGAGATTATGGGACTGGACATATGCCTAATTTATGGGGAGATATTAAGCGTATAAAAAGTGATTGCCTTATTCTAGCAGGAGAATTAGATGAAAAATTCGTTAATACTGCTAAAAAAATGGCACAAGAAATTAAAAACTATCAAATTCGTATTTTAAAAAATGTAGGTCACACAATTCATGTGGAAGATGAAGCGGAATTTGATACAATAGTATTAGGCTTTTTAAAGGAGGAGCAAAATGACTAGACAGTGGGAAACACTAAAAGAATATGATGAAATTAAATATGAATTCTTCGAAGGAATTGCAAAAGTAACAATTAACCGACCAGAAGTACGTAATGCATTTACACCTAAAACAGTAGCTGAAATGATTGATGCATTTACTAGAGCACGTGATGATCAAAATGTTTCTGTTATTATCTTAACAGGTGAAGGCGATAAAGCGTTTTGTTCAGGCGGAGATCAAAAGAAACGTGGACATGGTGGTTATGTTGGTGAAGACCAAATTCCTCGTTTAAATGTATTGGATTTACAACGTTTAATTCGTGTTATTCCTAAACCAGTTATTGCAATGGTTAGGGGTTATGCAATTGGTGGAGGTAACGTATTAAATGTAGTATGTGACTTAACAATTGCTGCAGATAATGCAATCTTTGGTCAAACTGGACCTAAAGTAGGTTCATTTGATGCTGGTTATGGTTCAGGATACTTAGCTCGTATCGTAGGCCACAAAAAAGCACGTGAAATTTGGTACTTATGTCGTCAATACAATGCTCAAGAGGCATTAGAAATGGGCTTAGTTAATACTGTAGTACCTTTAGATAAAGTAGAAGATGAAACAGTAGCTTGGTGTAAAGACATTATGAAACATTCACCAACAGCATTACGTTTCTTAAAAGCTGCAATGAATGCAGATACAGATGGTTTAGCTGGTTTACAACAAATGGCTGGAGATGCTACATTACTGTATTATACTACTGATGAAGCAAAAGAAGGTCGTGACGCATTTAAAGAAAAACGCGATCCTGATTTTGATCAATTCCCTAAATTCCCATAAACAATAGTAATAAAAAAACGCAAAATTGACTTAGTCAATCTTGCGTTTTTTTTAATTATCTAACACGTTAGGATAGTGTTCTTTTAAATATAATTCTAAACGACGCATACCTTCTTTTAAGACGTTCATTTCATAAGCATAAGAAATACGAATATAGCCTTTTCCTATATCTGTGAAAGAAGAGCCTGGCACCATCGCAACATGTGCCTCTTCCAGTACATTGACACAAAAGTCAAAATCATTATTAGTGAATCGTTTAATACTTGGGAAAATATAAAATGCACCTTCAGGTTGAGCTTCAAGTTCGAATCCTAGCGATAACAATTTAGCTTTTAAATAATCACGTCGTTCAATATAAGCTTCGTTCATATATTTTGGTGCTTCTAAACCCTCATTTAATGCAGCGATACAAGCAATTTGAGCAGGAACATTAGCACAAATACAATTATATGCATGCATGAAAGTTAATTTTTCAATTAAATATTCAGGACCGATTAAAAAACCGATACGGATGCCTGTAGCTGAATGCGATTTACTTAAGCCACCAATGAGTAATAGTTGATCACGTATCTCTTCATATTCTGCAAAAGAAGTATGTGTTCCTGTAAACGTATTTTCAGCGTAGATTTCATCACTGATAATAAATATTTCTTTAGTTTTTAAATAACGTACAAGGGCTTCAACTTCTGAGCGTTCTAATATAACACCAGTTGGATTAGTAGGATAATTTAATAAAATTGCTTTAGTTTGATCAGTAAAGTAAGCTTCAATTAGCTCAGGTGTGACCTTAAAGTCAGAATGTGTGGTATCAATATAAATAGGTTTACCACCTAAAGTTTCAACTAATGGGATATATCCAGCATAAATAGGACCAGGGATTAAAATTTCATCTCCAGGTTCGATTATACTTCTTAGCGATGTATCTAACGCTTCACTTGCACCGTTTGTAACAATAATTTCTTCTTCGCTATAAAAAAATCCATATCTACGTTTAAAATATTGACTAATCGCTTGACGTGTTTCAGTAAGACCTTTGTTATGTGAATAACTTGTTTTATCTTCACTTATTGCATTAATATATGCTTGCTTAACCACATCAGGCATTGGAAAATCAGGTTGGCCAATAGTTAAATTAACACAGTCGTCAATATTTTTTATTCGACTTGAAAACTGTCGGATACTTGGCGCTCTTAAAAACTTAGAATTTGAATTTAAAGTTAATTTCATATTTACACCTCTAAATATAATCATTCAAAGTATTATGACCTCATTACTTTGAAATAGAATATAATTATCATATCATATTTTTATTTATAATATTTAATTAATAAAATCTCATTTTCTCTCAATTTAAATAGAAAAATTAGAAATCGTGTATAATGAATAGATAATACCATATTATTAAAATGAATTTAGTCAATTTATTGAATAGTATTGTCTAATTATAAAATTAACTTTATAATATAAACAATTACTAGAGTGGAGTAGAACAGCTATGTATAATCAACTAGAAAAACTTATTACCCTAACAAACAATGATCTTAATTTAGTAAATAGACGCTTTGGCCAACGGACTGATATAACAAATGACCAACTGGAATTATTAAGAATTCTTTATAACTATGATCGATTATCACAATATGATTTAACAATGAAGATTAGTAGAGAGCAGTCCATTGTATCTCGTTGGATAAAGAAATTAGTTCATAAAGGTTATATTACAAGTCAACAGTCACACGAAGATTTACGTTGTAAGGATTTATGTTTAACAACTGAAGCTAGAGATTTAATTAAACAAATCAATATAGCAAGATGTGAATTAATCGAAGCGAGATGTCAATGTTTAACAGAAGAGGAAATCAATAATTTGAATCATCTTTTAAATAAACTTAATAGTCGTCATCTTTATATCTAACATAGCACCCATCTTATTGTTCTTTATAACATAGTACAATAAGATGGGTGTTTGTATGAAATATAAAATTTAGAGCAAAAAAGAATCTGAGACAGAAATAAGTGTCTCAGATTCTTTTACGTATGGGTAGGCGATAACTGAAGGGCAACTGAATTCAGTCTCACTCCCAAGTAGTATTATTGATTAAATACTGGTATTTCAAAATATTTACCAACTGAATTAATTTGATCGTATAAGTATTTTAAACCTTCAGCATTCACATTTGCCCAATTAATATCAGTAGCATATTGATGTGTACCAGGTTGATCAGGATTCCAACGCATTTTATAAAGTGTATTTTGACCAGATTTAATATAATCTTGAGCAATAAATTTAGCTCCATCAATAATAGCTTTAGAAATACTATTCCAGCCAGATCGTTTTGCGTAATTAATTCCATTTACAAGTGGTGCATAATCATAAGCACCAATACCATATACATTATAGTATTTAATAGGGGAATTAGAAACGACTTGATTATTAACCAAATTTGCACCTTTAGCAAGTTTAGATTGGCCATTACCCGTTTCAAGTAGGGCATGAGCAATTAAGTAAATTTCATTAACACCTGTCAATTTTGCAGCATTAGCAAATGCTTGACCTTGGTTTTCTAACATTCCCTTACCTTTAAGTAGTCGATTTAAACGATCTACAGATAATGATTGTGGGCGATCTAAACGTAAAAATTGATATTTTAAAGTTGGATGTTTAGCAAGTGTTTTCGCGTTCATCGCATTTTTAATTTCACTATACGTTGCATTTGACCAACCGCTATTATTACGTTGAACTTGTGGTGGTGCACCGTAAACATTTTGTTGAATTTTAGTGACATCATCAAGTGTTCTATAGTTTTTAGATAGTTTAACTAATTGTTGTTGTAAATCGCTTTTCTTAATCCATACTGATTTACCATTACTTAATTTACCATAATACCAAGTGATACCATTTACTACTTTTCGTTTTGTAACTTGAAAAATTTGTTCATTAAATGGCTTGAGTAAGTACCCTTTAGCTGAAGTAGGGTCGTCATAGTAAAAACTATTACCATTAGTTATAACTAAATCATCGTTATAGTCTTCTACTGTATCGAAAGATGAAGCGTTAGTTAAATCATTTAGTGCAATCCAACCTGTTTGATTATTAACTGTACCGTATAAATACGTTTTACCATCAACAATTGTCGATTTAGAAGCTGTGAAAGTTTGATTAGCAATGTTGTTTTTATCTAATCGTTGTTGATTAGTGCCCCAAGCAATCGTATACAAGCCCTTATTATTTTGATTGACAGTATAAGTACCTTTCACTTTTTGTTCTTTATCTAAATTTTTAATATTTAAGTCTTTAACATTATACCAACCTAATGGGGTATTTCCAGAAGTACTAGATAATAAAACATATGTATTATCATCTAATTTTTTTTCTTTAGTTACAACATATGTTTTGTTAGCATATTGCTTTGCATGCTTACCACTTGCATCGTAAATACTTGAACGTATACCATCATTTGTTGAATTTACTTGAGCAATTTTTGAAACAGTTTGAACACTACTTGTTTTTTGACTCGTTTTTACAGTTTGAACATCGTCTGATAAAATCCAGCCCCAAACATTATTGATAACACCGTGAAGATACGTATTTGAGCCTACTTTTAAAGCGTCTATAGATTTTAGAACATCTCCCTTTGAAGGAACAGTTGCTTTAATTTGAGACGAACTGCCCCAAGGTGTTTCATATATATTACTATTTCCTTTGATATTGTAATTTTTAATACCATCATTTATAGGTGTTGTAGTTTGAATATTAATTTCTGATGAAGGAATCCAACCGTGTGATTGATTACCATTAAAGTCAGAAATCAAATAAAAGTTTTTATTATTTAATGTCGCTTTTTTAGTTACACGATAAGTATTACCGTTAATAGAAGGATTTATTTTTCCTGATGAGTCATATACTGTTGTGTAAGCACCACTATTTTTTTTAGCTACTTGTCCTAAAGTGTTATTTAATTGAGAAACATTAAGTACATTAGTTGTATCCGCTTTGTTTTGAATATCATTTAAATAATATTTACTTACCCAACCAGTTAAACCATTTACTGAACCATATACATAAGTTGATTTACCTACTTGTTGTGATGCACTCGCTTTAAATGGAGATTGATTTGATTTAGATACTGTTCCAGCAATTTGATTATAATTACCCCATGGAACCGTGTATAGTGTCGTTCCAGGTTTAATAGTATACGATTTATTTACTTTTGTTTTAGAAGTAGTAGTATTATAAATCGTTTCACTTTGTTTAACCCATCCATATAATTTTCCACTATTATAATCGGATACTAGGTAATATTTATCTTTACCAAGCTGTGCAGATTTTGTAACTGTTAAAGTATTATGAACTTGATTCGTTGTTTTTCCCTTAGAATCATATACAGTAGTATAAAGACCGCTATTATCTGATTTAATTTGAGCTAAGCCATTATTAGATGTTACTGTTAATTTTTTATTATTTACACTTGGTTTAGTAGTAGGAGTTGAATTATTTGTAGATGTTGTACCCCATGGTGCAACTTTACCCATTTTAATTAAATATTTTTCGTTAATTAAATCATATAATTCATCATAACTATAATTATGATTACTCAAGTAGGCATGTGGATCAGCGTGATCTGTACCTCCAAGATAACGACTAATAGCATAATGAGTCCATACTGTTCCTTTAGCATCATATTCAGCACTATCTGGTTTTAATCCATAATATTGTAATTGTGTAGCAGCGTAATCTGCATAGTTATTCATTGAACGTGCAAATGAAGCATAATCATGTGTATGAACAATTTCAACATTAATAAAACGATTATTTCCATATGGTCCAGCTCCCCAAGATAAATAATCAGTAGGGGCAGTTTCAATAATACGATTTCCATCTACAAATGCATGTACAAACGCATTTGTATAATTATTTCTCATATAATTAATTTCGCCTTCAATCGTTGAATTGTCATTTGCAGTATCATGCACGACGATGCCTTCAGGTTTTCCTACTCCATTTCGATACCCATATTTAGGGAAGTAAGATGTATAATGTTCTTCAATCGAAGGAGCTTTCAAATTATTTGAGCGAATATAATTATTAATTGAAGATTTAACTTGTGGTACATATTTTGGTAGTGAAGAAGTAGTTGAATATGTACTTACTGTAGCTGGACCACCTTTTCCACCGATACCTTTATACACTGATGATGTAGAGTCAGAGACAGATGCATCATTTGATTGAGTTGAAGTTGTAGTTTTATTATTAACATTAGTATTATTTAAAGCTGCACTGTATGCACGTACTTTTAAAGTATTATGCATTGGTGAAGTTTGAGTATTATTATTTTGAAGAGTAGTATCTTCATTGTTAACTGTAGTGTTGTCTGATTTATTTGATAAATTGTTAGACGTACTGTCACTTTCAGTAGTAGAAGTAGAAGATGTTGATACTTTATTATTGTCATTATTTGTCGTTGTCGTATCATCATCTACTTTTTGTTGCTTATTATTAACGAAAGTAGTGCTTGATTGAGTTTTTGATATGCTATTGTTTTGACTATCTACGTTATTTAATGTTGTTTTAGGCTCATCTGTATTTAACTTTTGTGTATTTGAAACTTGAGCACTTTCATTATGAGTTGGTTGTGTTTCAGTAGTTACATGATTTGAATTTATTTTATTATTAGACTCTGCTGATGTAACTAATTTAGTTGAATCAGTTGAAGTAGTAGAGGTAGTAGCTACTTCATTATTATTATGTTTTGTATTATCAGATTGATAATTTGAAATTGTATCATTGTTTTTAAGTGTATCATTAGTATTAGAACGCGTTGAGTTATTTTGAGATGACGCTGATTGATTTAAGTGATCTAATTTTGCATCATATGTGTATGTATTATTAGTAGTATTTGATTTTACTAATGTAGGGTCTTGGTAAGTTTGCACCCCAGAGATATTTTGAGCTGCATTACTGACTTGATGTTTAGCTACATTGGCATTTTCAATATTTTGTTGATCATCGATTACATTATTAGCAGCCTCTTGTTTGTTTTCAGAGGCTTCAGCATGATGTGTAGTAAATGCTGCACCAAATAAAGTAAGGGCGATCATTGATGGGAATTTAAAGCTAAATTTTTTCGACATAATAGTTGCTCCTTTTTTAATTTACTTTTTTATTATAACGTCAAGAAAAGTAAGAGTAATTATTTTTAACTAATTTGTAAACTAAATTTAATTTTGTTTTTAAAAAATATCTAGCTGGTGTAAATGGAATTCAAGTATCGAAAAATATAATTTAAATTATTTTATACATTTTAATATGAACAATATTTTCTTCTTGAAAAGGAAGACCAATACTAACATAACCTAGTTTTTCATAGAACGGTTTAGCTTGTAGTTGTGCGTTTAAAATAAGTTTATGATGATGTTTTCGTTTTGCAATACTTTCAATCGTGTTCATTAATGTTTTACCGAATCCTTTATTGCGATAAGGTTTTAAAATTGCTACACGTTCTACTTTTATACCATCTTCATATGGACGAAATCGTGCACAAGCAAATGGATGATTATCGTGATATCCAATAATATGAGTAGAAGTATTTTCAAATGCATCTAATTCGTTTTCTAATGGAACCCCTTGCTCTTCTACAAAAACTGACTTTCTAATTTCAAAACAGTCAGAAAGCATAGATTGATTAATTACTTCTCTAAACATGTGACATTTACCTACTCTCTTAAATTAAATAAACTCAATCATTGTATAGAATCATTTTATATTATTTAAATATAGAAAAAAAACTCCTTTTACTAAAAAGTAAAAAGGAGTAATAAATTATAATGCTTCTTGGCGAACAATTGCGCAATATTGCCAAAAGATCCTTAATTGTGCGATGTTCCAGTTATTCATACCCATAGTGAAACCTGAAGGTCTAAAAAGATTAACGTCTGTCACCTCTAAAGCAGCTGCAATTAAATATTGCAAAGGAATACTAATGCTTTGCATTGTTTCTGTAATTCCATTTTCATCATATACCCAAGAAAAGGGTAAATCAGATTCAAATACATCTACTTTATTAAAAATTTCAGGTAAAGCAACAATGTAACAAGCTCCATTTACAATTGGATTCACTGAATTTTCACCATAGTATACTAATAATGCCTCATAGTTTTCACGATGTTCATGATTAACATAAAAGAATTCACTTCTAAATAAAGCCATGTCTTGACTATGAATAATTTGTTGTTCTAATACGTTAAACATACCGTTAATATTAGCAATTTTTTCATATGTTTTGCGTGACATTCTACGTGCTCCTCTCAAATTAATATAATTGATTTATTTCATTTTGATTGTTGAAGTCGTTTGAGTTGTCTGGATTGTTGCTATTGACTTGATTACTCGTTTGATCTTGCTGAACCATAGTACTATCAGATGGATTTTGTTCTGATTGTGATTGCGTAGAAGGGTTAGTATCATTATTTTGAATAGAGTTTTCATCTGTTGTGGTATCTTTTTGATTATTTTCTAACAGAAACGAATCAATAGGTGTTAACGGTACTAGATTGCCATAATATTTAATGACTCTTTCATCCAATAAATCATTCTTATCTGTTATTTTAGATAGTCCTAAATCAGAACGCAATAAATTTGAATATTTTAATATGCTCTTAATGCTAGGGTGATAATAGTAGATACCATTTAAATAATCATTGTCACCTTTAAGTTGAGACTTTTTAAAGTCTATATTATCAGATAAATAAATTGAAGCTATCGATTTAATTTCTTCTGTTGTTAGGTTATGTTTAGCATTTTTACCTACTATTTGAACGAGTTCATCTAGTCTGTCATATGAATCTAAATTTTTTGCTTTCTGAAATAAAATTTTGATTAAATCCATTTGTCTCTCGCCACGTTTTAAATCTGAATCGTGATGACGCGTGCGTGCTACAGCCAAAGCTTCATCACCATTTAATTTGTGATACCCTTTTTTAACTTTGATTCTTCCAGTATCATCTGTGTTAGGTTCATCTAAATCATAAGGTACATCGTAATAAATACCACCTAATTTATCTACCGCTTGAACAAAGGCATCCATATTAATTCGAACATAATAGTCGACAGGGACATTAAGTGTGGCTTCAACAGTATCCATAGTAGCAATAGGACCTCCATAGGCATGTGCGTGTGTGATTTTATCGTAATAACCTACTTTAGGAATATAACTGATTGTATCACGAGGAATACTTAATAAACGGATTTGTTGTTTATTTGGACTAAGTGTTGCTAAAATCATTGAATCAGTTCTTGAATGTTCAGTCGTTTGACCATTTTTACGTCTACCTTCATTATCGTCTATCCCAAGAAATAATATTGATATAGCGTTTTTAGAAGGATTTATTTTGCTATTTCTTAAAGTAGAATGACGTTTTGCATCAGATTTATTATATGAAGATTGCAAAGCATTCTCAGAATGATGATATAAATTGACAATAAAAATGACAGGAACAACAATAAGTAATAATGTTAATAGCATCATAAAATATTTTAAAAAACGATTCATAATTATGTGCTCCTATACGTATTTATTAAAAAAATAAGTTAATAATTTAATCATACCATTTTAATATAAAAGAATAATAATTATTACTCCCATAGCCATAAATTGTATTACTAATTAGCTAAAATTACAACTTAATTTTAATATAAAAAGATAATGTTTAAAAACTTTTATTTACAATGAAGCAGGCTTGAAAATTTACTTTATCGGTCTAAAGAATGATGTAATAAAAAATAGTCGGAGTAAGATATATTAAAGATGATATTTTAGGGGGAATAATATATAATATAATTTATTGAAAGAATAAAAAATTAATAAAATAGTGTAGAGTTAATAGTTTTTATTAAATTGTAATGAGGCAGCAAATGAAAAAAAGAATAGAAATAATAACATTAATCATAGTTTTAATCATCTTAGTAACATTATTCGTTATATTCTTAATGAAAGTATATAAAACAAATCATAAAGATACAGAATATAACAAAATTAATGATAATAAAACGTATTTACAAAAAAGAGATTATCATGTATCGAAATTGCCACATTTAAAGACAATTGAAGTCGAAGAACCACATATCAAAAATATTGATGAATATTTAAAAGCAATTCATTTTAATGGGGCAGTTACAGTTCTTGAAAATGGTAAATTAAAGTTGAATAAAGGATACGGTTATCAAAATTTTCATCATAAAACTAAAAACTCACCAAATACAATGTATTTAATTGGTTCCGCACAGAAATTTACAACTGGATTAATTCTAAAAAAATTAGAAAATGAAAATAAAGTGAATATAAATGATTCTGTCACTAAATATTTACCTTGGTTTGAAACGACAAAAAAGATAACTTTAAAAGATCTAATGTTACATAGAAGTGGGCTATATAAATTTGAAGCTTCTCCTAAAACTAAAAGTCTTGATGGTGCAGTACATGCAATACAAGCAAGGGGAATTGATGAAAAATTTTATCATAAACATTTATATAATGATGCTAATTACTTAGTGCTTGCTCAAGTAATAGAAGTAGTCACACATAAATCCTATGCTGCGAATTATTATGATGATTTAGCACAACCATTTAGTTTACAACATAGTGCGTTCTTTAATGAAAAACCATATAAAAAATATATGGCTACAGGATATAAAATGATTGACGGTAAATTAACTGCTATGAAACCAAATATATTAGCTCAATATTATGGAGCGGGTAATTTATATATGACAACATATGATATGGCTCATTTAGTAAATAATTTAAAAAATAATAATATTTTTAGTGAATCAGTGTCAATACCACTGACTCAGCAATTAGGAACAACAGCATATCCTGAATCTTATCGTTACGGATTTTATGTTACACCGCAATATAACAGAATTAATGGTGTATTCTATGGACAAATATTTACCGTCTATTTCAATCAACATTATGTCATCGTACTTGCTTCAAATATAGGTGATAATTCTAAAGTAACAAATGAAAATCGCATCTCATATATTTATCATAAAATACTAAATCAACAATCTTATTATCAATAAGAGTAAAATTAAATATTAAAAGGTCGGAACATTAATTGTTTCGACCTTTAATTTTTTAAAGTATTTAAAAATATTGTTTTATAATGTTCATTTATACTTGATACGACTACAGAACAATTAGGATAGGAAGATTCAAAATCAACTACAGTAGCACCACGAGTCAGTGACCCTTGTAATTCAATTTGCACATCTGCTTCTTTAATTTCATAACTCTTAGGATCAAGTAAATAAAGAATCGTAAATGCATCATATAGTTTTATTCCTTCTTTAAAATCTTCACCGCGATAGTGTTGGAAAATATGATACAACATTTGTGTTGTGTTGTTTTTATCTTTAAGAGTGTCTAAATAAGAATGAGTAAATAATGATTGACGCGCTAAATCTAAGCCAATCATCGTTAAAGGTAAACCAGCATTAAAAACGATATGAGCTGCTTCAGGATCACAATAAATATTAAATTCAGCTAGGGGAGTAACATTACCTCTTCCAGTACTACCACCCATCATAATAATTTCTTTAACATGGTTTTTGCATTCAGGATACGTATTAAAAAGTAGAGCTATATTTGTTAAAGGGCCTAAAGTTACAAGAGTAATAGGTTCATTAGAATGACTTAATATCTCATTCATAGCTTCTACAGCATGAGAAGACGCTAAATCTGAAGTAGAAATTGTAGGGAATTGATAGCCATCCATACCACTTTCTCCATGAATATGACTAGCATCTTGTATTTCACTTATTAATGGTTGAGAAGCTCCTCTATGAATAGGGACCTCACTGTTGAAAAAGGCTTTTAATTTTAAAGCATTCGCTGTGGTTTTCTCAACACCTACATTTCCATTTACAGTAGAAATCATTTTGACATCAAATTTTGTATGAGATAATGCAAGAGCAATTGCTGCTGCATCATCTATACCTGGATCAGTATCAATAATAATAGGTAATGACATGAATACACCTCCAAAGATTTTTACTTTTTCTTATATCTATCATACACAAAGAAGTAATTAATATAAACAAAACAAAAAGCCTGTACAAGTTAAAAAACTCGTACAGGCTTTTTAAGAAAGGTAGAAATTGAATTATAAGTGACTAGAATGTCCACCTTGCATAACCCAATAAGTACCAATAACTGTGATTAAAGTAATAATAATCGCAAAGATAACTTTGGCAGATTGTAAACGTCCATCTTTACCTTCAGTTAAGTGCATGAACATTAATAATTGTAATGCAGCTTGGATGAAAGCAAAACCAAAGATAATTGTTGTTTTAGCATGGAATGTCATGTTTGTGTATAGAGTTACAAAAACTGCTAATAACGTTAAAACGATTGAAGCAATAAAGCCAACTGTATGTTTTACGATTGTGTTCATCCGCTATACACCATCCCTATCATATATACGGCAGTAAAGATGAAGATCCATACAACATCTAAGAAGTGCCAGTATAAACTTACTATAAATAATTTTGGAGCATTAAATTTATTTAATCCACGTGTTGCTACTTGGATTAATAAACAAATAATCCAACCGATACCTAATGAAACATGGGCACCATGTGTACCTAATAGGATGAAGAAACTTGACCAGTAAGAGCCTACTTTAGGTGTTACACCTTCAGAAGCATAATGTGCAAATTCATAAATTTCGAATCCGACAAATACTAAGCCAAGGATTACTGTTAAAATCATCCAAAACATCATTTTACCTTTTTCTTCTTTACGTAAGTAGTAAATTGAAATACCACAAGTATAAGAACTGATTAATAAGGCAAATGTCATGATTAGGACAAGTGGTAATTCAAACAATTCAGTTGTCAATTTACCACCGTAACCGCCCCCATGTTGCAACGTTAATAACGCTGCAAATAGGGTACCGAATAATGCAAATTCGGCTGTAAGGAAAATCCAGAAGCCAAGTTTATTCAATTGACCTTCATGCGTACGTGAATCAATAGTGTTTGTATCATGACTCATGACCTACAGCCTCCCTTTCTTTAATACGTGCTTCTCTTAAACGTGCTTCGTTTTCAGCAACTTCAGAAGCTGGAATATGATAACCGTGATCTTGTACGAAACTTTGATAAATCATAGTTCCGAAGATACCAGCTACACAAATTAGGAATGGAATGATAGATTCGAAGATTAAGAAGAAACCACCAACTAACATGAATATACCCATAAATACACCAGTATGTGTGTTGTTAGGCATATGAATATCTTTGTAGTTATGATTGTCTAAGAAATGACGACCATGTTCTTTCATATCAACAAATGTATCATAGTCATTCCAATCTGGAGTGATTGCGAAGTTGTATTTAGGTGGAATAGCAGAAGCTGTTGACCACTCTAAAGTACGACCTAAACCATCCCAGTTATCTCCAGTTGCTTCACGTGGAGATTTAATGTGGCTGTAGATAATGCTTGCTACTAAGAATAGGAAGCCGACTGCCATCATTAATGCACCGATAGTTGAGATGAAGTTTAATAACCACCAACCATCAGATGGCATATATGTGTATAAACGACGTGGCATACCGTCTAAACCAAGAATGAATTGTGGTAAGAAACATACGTTAAATCCAATCATGAATAACCAGAATGCCCATTTATTTAATTTTTCATTTAATTTGTAACCCATCATTTTAGGATACCAGAAGATTAAACCAGCTAGACAGGCAAATACTACACCAGTAACCAATGTATAGTGGAAGTGAGCTACTAAGAAATAAGTGTTGTGATATTGATAGTCAGCTGATGCCATTGCTAACATTACACCAGTAACCCCACCTAATAAGAAGTTAGGGATAAAGGCTAATGAGAATAACATTGGTGACTCAAAAGTAATACGTCCTTTATATAATGTTAATAACCAGTTAAATAATTTAACTCCGGTAGGTACACCGATTAACATTGTTGAGATTGAGAAGAATGAGTTAATTAAAGCACCATTACCCATTGTGAAGAAATGGTGAACCCAAACTAAGAAACTTAAGAACGCGATACCAGCAGTTGCCCACACCATACTTTGGTGACCGAATAAACGTTTACGAGCAAATGTTGGAATAATTTCTGAATAAATACCAAATGCAGGCAAGATAACGATATAAACTTCAGGGTGCCCCCATACCCAGAAGAAGTTTGCCCATAACATTGGCATACCGCCATCTGCTACTGTAAAGAAATGAGTTCCGAATACTCTATCAGCTGTCATTAAAGCAAGAACAACTGTGAATACTGGGAATGCTAAAATTACGATTAATGTCGTAATAAAAGTAGTTACAGTAAACATAGGCATTTGCATAAACTTCATAGTAGGTGTTTTACATCTAAGTATTGTTACAAAGAAGTTAATACCTGTCATTAAAGTACCGATACCTGAAATTTGAATTGCTACTAAGTAGTAGTTAACTCCTGGACCAGGACTAAATTCTCCTGCTAGTGGAGCATAGTTTGTCCAACCAGCTGCTGGTGATCCACCTACGATAAATGATAGGTTAAATAAAATCATACCAACAAAGAATAACCAGAAGCTGATGTTGTTCATTACAGGGAATGCCACATCACGAGCCCCAATTTGTAAAGGAACAACAACGTTCCATAAACCGAAAACGAATGGCATAGCCATAAAGATAATCATGATAACGCCGTGCGTACTAAAAATTTCGTTATAGTGATTTGATTCCAAGAAAGTATTATCCGGAATAGTTAATTGAGTACGAAGTAATAACGCATCAATACCACCACGAACGAACATTAATACTGCACAAATTAAGTACATTAAACCGATTTTTTTATGGTCTACGGATGTGAACCATTCTTTGTATAGATATTTCCATAATTTGAAATAAGTAATTACTGCGATTAAACCGATAACTAAGAATGGGGCACCAATTTGTGCCATAGTAATCATCCAGTTACCTTTAACGAGTAATTCATCCCATGGAAAATTCATTAATGTTCACCTCCATGATCATTATCTGCTTTAGACGCATTCTCGTCTTTAGCTCCTTTATTGATTTTTTCCATTTCCTTAGCGTTGTGAGTTTCTTCATCTTTGAACTCACTATCGTAAGGGTCATCGTTGCCTAAAATCATTGGCTTCATACCATGACGAGGATAGTTGACATTTGTAACTGTTACCTTACGAGCTGGTTTTTGAGGTTTATCTGTTACATCTTTGTAAAGATCTTTTTCAGCAACGAAGTTAGGATCTTTTTGAGTATAGTTGTAACGTTTATATGCATAGAAGATATACTCTGGATCAGCTGCAGGATCGACAAATGCCATGTGAGTACCACTAAATGTTAATTCTTTATTTGGAGTACTTGGTAAGATTTGTTTATCAAACTCATCTTGGCTAATAGTTTTCTTACTTTTAGCATCTTTAACCCAAGCATCGAAATCTTTTTGGTTTACAGAGTGAACTTTAAATGTTTGGCGAGAGAAACCTTCACCATTGAAGTTAGAGTTACGTCCTCTGAATGTACCAGTTTGATCGGCTGTTAAAGTCCAATTCATTGTCATGCCAGTCATGGCATATTTTTGACCACCTAATTGAGGAATCCAGAAACTAGTCATTGTATCCATAGATTGTAATTTAAATACAACTGGACGGTTTTTAGGAATAGTTAATGTATTCACTGTTTCAACCTTTTGTTCTGGATAAGCAAAGAACCATTTATATCCGGCACTAACTGCATAGACAACTAATGGGTCTTCTTTACTTTCAGGTGGTTTCTCGTAATCGTATAATGTTTTAACTGTTGGAATAGCTAAAGCAATTACGATTAAGATTGGTACCACAAACCAAATTGTTTCAATTAAAGAATTGTGGTGCATCTTACCAGATTCGTCATTTTTATTGTAACTATACTTGAAAATAAAAACAGCGAACATAGTAAGTACAACAGCAACAATAACAAGCATGAAGATGATTGAGTAAATAATCAAGAACTTCTGACTACTTGCTACTGGCCCTTTTGCATTAAACACTTCTATGTTTGAACAACCACTAAGTAAAATTAGTGTGCCAAACATAAGAAGCAACGACTTAAATTTTGACACTTTTTTGACCTCCTAATACTACAAATGTAGGGCTTACCATTAATTTTAGTTTATTACGCGATATTTACAAGACCTTATTAGAAAAAAATTACAATAATAAATAGGAAAAAACTAGTAACAATAGGAATGACGGGGAATGTAAGGTTTGTTAAAATTATGTGTCTATTCTGTGAAAAATGTCAAAAATAGAAAATTGTTCGTTACATTTGAGAAACATTATCAATTCTAGCGTTTACAATAAAAATTAAATAAAAAAGACGAGATATTCATCTCGTCTTTTTCAGAAAATTGACACATTTATTTAACTTTTATGTAACGTGTTGATGATTCTTCGGCTCCCTCTGAGTCGATGACATTATATCTTACTTTATAAGTACCTACTTTTGACGTATCTACGTGACCATCAACTGTAATTTTATGTGTTAAATCACCATCTTCTTTATCATAGGCACTAATTCCATTTAATACATTATAATCTTGACCTTTTTCAATAACAATATCGTTTACTCCTTTAAGCTGTGGAGTATGATTTGAAGTAGCTTCTGCACTTAAATTTGGAGTCACAAGAGTAGCGGAGACACCGAGAGCTGAAAGAGATTGTATGAGTTTATTCATTACGTTAACCTCCGAATGTAATAAGTCATTTGAATAATTTAACTATACTTTAATTTCTGATTTTTAACATCATACTATAGTCTTAATATAGCTTATTCAAGATTAAATTTAAATGAACTTAAGATAAATAAATATTAAATTTATGTAAAATGAAAGTTCTGTGAATTTAAAAAAATCTATATTACATTATAATAAGTATTGTACTAAAATATATTTGTAGTAAATAAATATATTTTACACATATAATTTTAAGTAGGAGTGGATTTGAATGTTAACAGAACAAGAAAAAGGAATTGTAAAAGAAACTGTTCCAGTATTACAAGAAAGAGGAACAGAGATCACTTCTTATTTTTACAATAGAATGTTTCAACAACATCCAGAGTTAAAAAATATGTTTAACCAAACTAACCAACAAAAAGGATTCCAATCTACTGCTTTAGCTCAAAGTGTATTAGCAGCTGCAGTTAATATTGAGCATTTAGAAAATATTTTGCCAGTTGTTAAAGAAATTGCATATAAACATTGTGCGTTGCAAGTACCACCAGCTGGATATGATATCGTAGGAGAAAACTTAATTGAAGCAATTAAAGCTGTTTTAGGATTAGAAGATAGTCATCCTATTATTCAAACTTGGAAAAAAGCATATCAAGAAATTGCTGATGTATTTATTCAAGTTGAAAAAGATATTTATAGTAAAATGTTATGGGAAGGTTTCCAACCATTTAAAATAGAAAAAATTGACCAACTTTCATCTGATATTAAATCCTTTACTGTAGTATCAGATAAATATGATTTAAGTCAATTTACACCAGGAGAATATATTACAGTTGATGTAAGTAGTGAAAAAATGCCTTATCGTGCAAAACGTCACTATTCAATTGTTAGTGGCGATAACAATCATTTAACTTTTGCTGTCAAACGTGATGTATCTACAGACCATGAAGGTGAAGTTTCAACTATTTTACATGATGAATTAAAAGAAGGAAATGATATTAACTTATCAGCTCCAGTAGGTCCATTTGGTGTGGTTAACCAAAATCAACCACAAGTATTTATTGGTGCGGGTATTGGTGTCACACCACTTGTTTCAATGTTTGATAAAGTAGCTGAAAATGGAAGTCATGCACAGTTTATTCAAGTAACTGGAGACGTTAACGATACACCATTCACTTCTCATTTAAAAGATATTTCAAAACGCTACGACAACGCGAAATATGAATTATATGATAGACAAGCTAAAGGTTATTTAACTAAAGAAACTCTTGAAAATTATGTGAATAATGATAGTGAAGTATATGTTTGTGGAAGTGCTAAATTTATTCAATCAGTGATTGAAGTATTAAAAGAAATAGGCGTAAGCCAAGAACATATTCATTATGAAACATTTGTTCCAAAATTAAGTGTTTCAGTATAAATGTAATATATTATTAAAAAAAGAGAGAGGCATAATTAATTTGAAATTATGTCTCTCTCTTTTTTAATAATAAACGTTTGAATTTAAATTATTCAATGCCTCTACGCATTTTTTCAGCTAATAATGTATTATTTAAAACCATCGTAATAGTTAAAGGACCTACACCGCCTGGTACTGGAGTAATAGCACCTGCAATTTCTTTTACTTCATCAAATTCAACGTCACCTTTTAGTTTGCCATTTTCATCAGGAGTATTACCTACATCCACAATCACTGCGCCTTCTTTTACATCGTCTTTAGTAACTAATCCAGGTTTACCTACTGCACTGACGATAACATCTGCATGTTTTAAATGGCTATGCATATCTTTAGTACGTGAATGTAAGATTGTTACTGTCGCATTTGCTTGTAATAATAACTTAGACACGGGTTGACCTACAATGTGACTTCGGCCAATTACGACAGCATTTTTACCTTCTAAATCGATATCTGCATGTTTTAAAATTTCCATAATTCCTAATGGTGTACAAGGAACAAACGTTTGTTCATCAATGTATAATTTACCAATGTTTGATGGGTGAAAACCATCAACGTCTTTTTCTGGATTAATTGCTTCTAAAATTTTTTGTTCGCTAACCTGTTTAGGAAGAGGTACTTGGACTAAAATACCACTTACCGAATCATCATTATTTAAACGATCTAGTTCTTTTAATACGTCTTCTTCAGAAGTATCTTCAGATAAATGAACAATTTCAGATATCATCCCTATTTTTTCAGCAGCTTTCTTTTTAGAATTAACATAGCTTTGACTTGCACCATCATTCCCAACTAAAATAACGGATAATTTTGGTGTATATCCCTTTTCTTTTAAAGTTTCAACTTGGTCTTGCAACCCTTGTCTATAATCTTTTGCAATATGTTTCCCATCTAAAATTTTTGCAACCACAAAAAACTCCTCCTTGTTTATTAAACATCTGTCTATAGATTAACTTTAAAGGTATAAAAACGTCAAATTTTAGCTAAAAAGCGTAAATTAAGTTAAGAAACATAGATAAAGTTCGATTTTTGATTGAAATTAAATCTTATACTTGGTATGCTATACGTGTAATATACAACTAATAAGATTTATATTTTAAACTTTGAAAGGGTGTACAAAGTGAAAGTAGCAGTCATTATGGGTAGTTCCTCAGACTGGAAGATTATGCAAGAAAGTTGTGCAATGTTAGAACAATTTGAAATACCATATGAAAAGAAAGTAGTGTCAGCACATCGTACGCCAAAGTTAATGTTTGATTTTGCAAGTGAAGCACGTACAAACGGTTATGACGTTATTATTGCTGGCGCTGGTGGTGCAGCACATTTACCTGGGATGGTTGCTTCAATGACAACGTTACCTGTTATCGGTGTACCTATTGAATCTAAAAGTTTAAAAGGACTAGATTCACTATTGTCTATTGTTCAAATGCCTGGTGGAATTCCTGTTGCTACAACGGCAATCGGTAAATCTGGGGCTAAAAATGCTGGTATTTTAGCAGCGAGAATTTTAAGTATTGGAAATGATTCAGTTTGTAAACATCTTGAACAATATGAACAATCTTTAGTAGATAAGGTAGGCGAAATGCAAGATGAACTTCAATAGATTAAAGTTCGGAGCAACAATTGGTATTATTGGTGGAGGACAATTAGGTAAGATGATGGCACAATCTGCCCAAAAAATGGGCTTTAATGTAGCGTGTTTAGATCCTAATCCAGATAGTCCATGTAAATCAGTAGCAGATGTTTTTATCACGGCAGAGTATGATGATGAAGAAGCCTTAAACAAATTGGGTCAACAATCAGATGTGATTACTTATGAATTTGAAAATATATCTGCTCAACAACTTAAGCAACTAACTCAACAATTTAACATTCCTCAAAGTTATCAAGCAATTGAATTATTACAAGATCGTTTAACTGAAAAACAAACATTAGAATCTGCAGGTACGAAAATTGTTCCTTATGTATCTTTAAAAGATGAAAAAGATTTGAATCAAGCAATTGAAACATTAAGTTATCCATTTATCGTAAAAACACGTTTTGGTGGATATGATGGTAAAGGACAAATTTTAGTGAAAAATGATTCCAATGTTGAAGAAGCTAAAGTACTTGTTTCAAAACATGAATGTGTGGCAGAAAAATTTTTAGATCTCGATCGAGAAGTATCTTTAACTGTAACGATTGGTAATCAAAAACAAATTGCTTATTTCCCACTACAAGAAAACGAGCATCGTAATCAAATACTATTTAAAACTATTATTCCAGCTAGATGCGATAAAGAGCAAGAAGCGAGAAAAGAAGTAGATAAAATAATCGAAAAAGTTCACTTTGTTGGTACTTTTACCGTGGAATTCTTTATTGATAAATCAAATCACTTATATGTAAATGAAATTGCACCGAGACCACATAACTCTGGACATTATACGATTGAAGCATGTGATTATTCTCAATTTGATACACATATCTTAGCAGTAACTGGTCAAGATTTACCTCAAGAGATTGAAATTTTAAAACCAGCTGTGATGATGAATTTACTAGGACGCGATTTAGACTTATTAGAAGATAAATTTGGAGATCATCCTGAATGGCATGTCCACATCTATGGAAAAACAGAACGAAAACCGGATAGAAAAATGGGGCATATGACCATTCTTACAAATAATGTTAATGAAACTGAAAATGAAATGTTGAAACAATTTAAAGGGAGAGAATAATCAATGTCATTACTTTATGAAGGTAAAGCAAAAAGAGTATTTTCAACTGAAACAGTACATCAGTTGAGAGTTGAATACAAAGATGAAGTCACAGCAGGTAACGGCGCCAAAAAGGATAAGATGCAAGGGAAAGGACGTTTAAATAATCGAATTACTTCAATTATTTTCGAATATTTAAATAAACATGGCCTTGAAAGCCATTTTATTAAACAGCTTTCTGAAACTGAGCAATTAGTTAAAGAAGTAAAGATTATACCACTAGAAGTAGTTGTAAGAAATATTGCGACAGGTTCTATTACGAAACGTTTAGGTTTTGAAAAAGGCCATGTATTTGATGAACCACTTGTAGAGTTCTTTTATAAAAATGACGATTTAAATGATCCATTGATTACTGATGATCATGTCAAATTACTTCATATTGCTAATGATGAGGAAATTAAGACATTAAAAGATATGGCTAAAAATATTAATAAAGTATTAATTCAATTAATGAATGAAATGGATTTAAGATTAGTAGATTTTAAAGTTGAATTTGGAAAAACAGAAAATGGTGATATTTTATTAGCGGATGAAATTTCACCAGATACTTGTCGTATTTGGGATAAATATTCAGATACGAATTTCGATAAAGATGTATATAGAAATGATACTGGTTCTTTAATAGATACGTATCAAACATTTTTGGATAAATTGGAGGAACTAAAATAATGAAAACAATTGAACTTCACATTACATTACAACCACAGGTATTGGATACACAAGGTCAAGCATTAAATCGTGCTGTGCATGACTTAGGTTATAAACAAGTTAATGACATTAGAGTAGGTAAAGTATTATATATGACTGTTGATGAAGCTACAGAGGAAGCAGTAAATAATATTATTACGACATTAAGCGAAAAGTTATTTGCTAATACGGTTATTGAAGAATATAGTTATAAAATTGTTGATGAAAAGGAGAATGCATAATATGAAATTTGCAGTTCTCGTTTTTCCAGGATCTAACTGTGATAGAGATATGTATAATGCGGCTATTAAAACAGGTGCAGAAGCTGAATATGTAGATTATCGTGAAACATCTTTAAAAGGTTTTGACGGGGTATTAATTCCAGGTGGTTTTTCATTTGGTGACTATTTACGTTCAGGGGCTATGGCAAGTGTCGCTCCAATTATTAGCGAAGTGAAACGTTTTGCCAGTGAAGGTAAGCCCGTTTTAGGTGTATGTAATGGATTCCAGATTTTAACTGAGATAGGACTATTACCCGGCGCCTTATTACATAATGATTCACATCTATTTATTAGCAGAAATGAAAAACTGAAAATTGTTAATAATCAAACTCCTTTTACTAATTTATATGGAGAAAATGAAATTGTTGTTTATCCTGTAGCACATGGAGAAGGACATTATTATTGTACAGATGATATGTACAATGAATTAGTTGAAAATAATCAAATTATTTTAACATATGAAGATAACCCGAATGGGTCTCATGAACATATTGCAGGTATTGTAAATAAAGCAGGCAATGTATGTGGAATGATGCCTCATCCTGAAAGAGCACTTGAAACACTTCTTGGTACAGACAGTGGTGTTAAATTATTCGAAGCAATGGTAAATAGTTGGAGGGAACAAAATGTCTAAGTTTATCGAACCTAGTATTGAAGAAATTAAACTTGAAAAACTATATCAAGACATGGGTTTAAGTGATGAAGAATATAATAAGGTACGTGAGATTTTAGGAAGAGAGCCTAACTTTACAGAAGTAGGTATTTTCTCAGTCATGTGGAGTGAACATTGCTCTTATAAACATTCTAAACCTTTCTTAAAGCAATTCCCGACAACTGGCGAGCATGTCCTTATGGGACCAGGTGAAGGTGCTGGAGTTGTAGATATTGGTGATAATCAAGCGGTAGTTTTCAAAGTAGAATCTCACAATCATCCTTCAGCAATCGAACCTTATCAAGGTGCAGCTACTGGTGTAGGAGGTATCATCAGAGATATCGTATCGATTGGAGCAAGACCCATTAACCTACTAAATAGTTTGCGATTCGGTGAATTATCAGTAAAACAAAATCAACGTTTATTAAAAGGCGTTGTCCGTGGTATTGGTGGTTACGGTAATTGTATTGGTATACCAACTACAGCAGGAGAAATCGAATTCGATGAACGTTACGATGGAAATCCGCTTGTCAATGCAATGTGTGTAGGTGTTATCGATCACGATATGGTACAAAAAGGTACTGCTAAAGGTGAAGGAAATTCAGTCATTTATGTAGGCCTTAAAACTGGACGTGATGGTATTCATGGTGCCACATTTGCATCTGAAGAATTAACTGAAGAAAGTGAAAGTAAACGACCTTCAGTACAAATTGGTGACCCATTTGTAGGTAAAAAATTAATGGAAGCCACACTTGAAGCAATCACATTTGATGAACTTGTAGGTATCCAAGATATGGGAGCAGCAGGTCTTACCTCTTCTTCATCAGAAATGGCTGCTAAAGGCGGTAGTGGATTAGTACTGTATCTAGATCAAGTCCCAACACGTGAACCAGGAATCTCACCATATGAAATGATGTTATCTGAAACACAAGAAAGAATGTTACTTGTTGTTGAAAAAGGAACAGAACAAAAGTTCTTGGACTTATTTGATAAACATGAACTTGATAGTGCAGTAATTGGTGAAGTAACGGATACTGACCGCTTCGTTCTTAAATACGAAGATGAAGTGTATGCAGATATTCCTGTTGATGCACTAGCTGATGAAGCACCTGTCTATATTTTAGAAGGTGAAGAAAAAGAATATAATACCTCAAAAAATGATTATAGTGAGATCAATGTACAAGATGTATTTAAGAAATTATTAAAGCATCCAACAATTGCTTCGAAACATTATTTATATGAACAATACGATCAACAAGTAGGTGCTAATACCATTATTAAACCTGGACTACAATCATCTGTAGTAAGAGTTGAAGGAACAAATAAAGCCATTGCTTCAACCATTGATGGTGAAGCTCGATATGTATTTAATCAACCTTACGAAGGTGGAAAAATGGTTGTGGCAGAAGCTTATAGAAATTTAATTGCTGTAGGCGCAACACCATTAGCTATGACAGACTGTTTAAATTATGGTTCTCCAGAAAAGAAAGAAATTTACCAACAATTAATTGATTCTACAAAAGGTATGGCAGAAGCTTGTGAAGTATTAAAAACACCGGTAGTATCAGGAAACGTTTCTTTATATAACGAAACTAGAGGAACTTCTATTTTCCCTACACCAGTAGTAGGAATGGTAGGACTCATTGAAGATATTCAATATTTAAATGATTTCCATCCAGAAACAGGGCATACATTATATCTTGTAGGAGAAACAAGAAATGATTTTGGTGGAAGTCAAATTGAAAAACTTTTATATAGTAAAGTCAATCATGAGTATGAAGAAATTGATTTAGGTGATGAAGTGGCAAAAGGCGAAGCAATAAAAACATCTATTAGAAATGGAATTGCTTCTCATGTACAAACTGTAGGTAAAGGCGGTTTGCTTATTACGCTTGCTAAAATAAGTGCTTATTATAATTTAGGATTAGAAGCAAAAGTAGAACTCTCTGATGCACAATTATTTAGTGAAACACAAGGACGTTATGTCGTTGCAGTCAAAGAAGGACAAACACTAGATGTAGATGGAGCTATTAAAATTGGTGAATTAACAGATGTTGATGAATTTAAAGTATCTAATACTACATCTACAATTACAGAAAAAGTCTCAGATATTAAAGCAATTTGGGAAGGAGCTATTTCAGAATGTTTAACTACAGTGGATTAAACGAAGAATGCGGTGTCTTTGGCATTTGGAATCATTCAGAAGCAGCTCAGTTAACTTATATGGGATTGCATAGTTTACAACATAGAGGGCAAGAAGGTGCAGGGATTGTAGTTTCTGATGAAGATACTCTAAAGGGTGAACGTGGTTTAGGTTTACTTACTGAAGCCATTAAAGAACCACAACTTAATAAACTAAAAGATGGCAATCATGCTATTGGACATGTTCGTTATGCGACATCAGGAAATAAAGGTATCGAAAATATCCAACCATTTTTATATCATTTCTACGATATGAGTGTCGCAATTTGTCATAATGGTAATTTAATTAATGCACAAACTTTAAGACAGTACCTTGAAAAACATGGTGCCATTTTCCACTCATCTTCTGATACTGAAGTGATTATGCATTTAATTCGTCGTAGTAAAGCTCCTACATTTGAAGAGGCGCTAAAAGAAAGTTTACGACAAATTAAAGGCGGATTTACTTTCGCAATATTGACTAAAGACGCTTTGTATGGTGCTGTTGATCCAAATGCGATTCGTCCTCTAGTAGTTGGTAAGATGCAAGATGGAACATACATTTTAGCTAGTGAAACATGTGCCATAGATGTGCTAGGAGCAGAATATGTTCAAGATATTCATGCTGGAGAGTATGTTGTCATTAATCACAATGGCATTGAAGTAAAATCATATACAAGTCACACTAACACAGCTATTTCAGCAATGGAATATATTTACTTTGCGCGTCCAGATTCAACAATTGCTGGAAAAAATGTGCATGCAGTTCGTAAAGTTTCTGGTAAAAAATTAGCTCAAGAAAGTCCGGCTCAAGCAGATATGGTTATCGGTGTTCCAAACTCATCATTATCTGCAGCTAGTGGCTATGCTGAAGAGATTCAATTACCTTATGAAATGGGGCTTGTGAAAAACCAATATGTCGCACGAACTTTTATTCAACCTACACAAGAATTACGTGAACAAGGAGTACGCGTTAAGCTATCGGCAGTGAAAGATATTGTAGAAGGTAAAGACATTATTTTAGTTGATGACTCTATTGTAAGAGGAACAACAAGTAAACGTATTGTCAAAATGCTTAAAGATGCTGGAGCAAATAAAATACATGTACGTATAGCTTCTCCAGAATTTATGTTCCCTAGTTTTTATGGAATTGATGTGTCTACTACTGCTGAATTGATTTCTGCTAGTAAATCTCCAGAAGAAATTTGTGAGTATATTGGTGCAGATTCTCTTGCATATTTAAGTGTTGAAGGTCTTATAGAATCAATTGGATTAGATTTTGATGCACCATATAGTGGATTATGTGTAGAAAGTTTTACAGGAGATTATCCAGCAGGTCTATTTGACTATGAAGAAAACTATTTAAATAATTTAAGTACACGTCAAAAAGAATATATTGATAATCATAAACATTATTTTGATAGAGAGGGAAATATACATGTCTAAAGCTTATGAACAATCAGGTGTTGATATTCATGCAGGTTATGAAGCGGTAGAAAGAATGTCTAGTCATGTTCAACGTACAATGCGTAAAGAAGTACTTGGTGGATTAGGTGGATTTGGTGCGACTTTTGATTTATCCCAGCTTAATATGAAAGCGCCAGTATTAGTCTCTGGTACAGATGGTGTAGGAACAAAATTAAAGCTTGCCATTGATAATAATAAGCATGACACGATTGGTATTGATGCAGTTGCCATGTGTGTAAATGATATTCTTACAACGGGCGCAGAACCGCTATATTTTTTAGATTATATAGCAACAAATAAAGTTGTTCCGGAAGTGATAGAGCAAATTGTAAAAGGTGTGAGTGATGGTTGTGAAGCTACTCATACTGCTCTTATTGGTGGAGAAACAGCCGAGATGGGTGAAATGTATCACGAAGGAGAATATGACTTAGCAGGTTTTGCTGTAGGGGCAGTCGAAAAAGATGAATATATTGATGGATCTGAAGTAGAAGAGGGACAAATTATCATTGGTTTAGCTTCTAATGGAATTCATTCTAATGGGTATAGTTTAGTAAGAAAGTTAATTCAAGAATCCGGAATTAATTTGAATGATTCATTTGATGGAAGTACTTATCTTGATACATTTTTAGCTCCGACTCAATTGTATGTGAAACCTATTTTAACTTTAAAAGAAAAAGTTAAAATCAAAGGCATGAATCATATTACTGGTGGCGGATTTTATGAAAATATACCTAGAGGCTTACCTAACGGGTTAGCAGCTAAAATTGATACACAATCCTTCCCAACACCAAAAGTATTTGAATGGTTACAACAACAAGCTGACATTGAAACGAGTGAAATGTATAACGTTTTTAATATGGGCATAGGCTATACTGTCATTGTAAATAAAGAAGATGTATCTAAAGCACTTGATATCTTAAAAGAACAAGATATTGCTGCATATCAAATAGGGGAAATTGTTAAAAGTAATGATGCACAGATTTATCTTGAGGGGGTATAGATATGACTAAGGTGGCTATATTTGCCTCTGGATCAGGAAGTAACTTCGAAAATATTGTATCTAAAGTTGATAAGGGGCACCTTAATAATATAGAAATTACTTCTTTGTATACAGATCATCACGATGCTTATTGCATTGAGCGTGCAAAACAGTTGAAAGTGATGGTTCATATTAATGAACCTAAAGACTTTGAAAACAAAGCAGAATATGAACAAAAATTAATTCAACTTCTTCATAGTGAAGAGGTGGAGTGGATTATCTTAGCAGGTTATATGAGATTAGTGGGACCAGACTTATTAAATGTTTATGAAGGTAAAATATTGAATATTCATCCTTCATTATTACCAAAGTACAAGGGGAAAGATGCAATTGGTCAAGCATTTAATAGTGGGGATAAGGAAACAGGTTCAACAGTTCACTATGTAGATAGTGGAATGGATACGGGAGAAATAATTGAACAACGAAAATGTGATATAAAACCGGACGATACAAAAGAAGCGTTAGAAGAACGTGTGAAACAATTAGAATATGAACTTTATCCAAGTGTAATAGCTAAAGTTATTAAATAAGGAGCATAGTTAATCATGAAAAAAGCAATTATTAGTGTTTCAAATAAAAGTGGAGTCGTGGAATTTGCTAAATCATTAACGCAATTAGATTATGAATTATATTCAACGGGCGGTACAAAACGTGCTTTAGAAGAAGCTAATGTAACTGTTAAATCTGTATCAGAGTTGACGCAATTCCCTGAAATTATGGATGGTCGTGTAAAAACGTTACATCCAGCAGTACACGGTGGTATTTTAGCAGATCGTAATAAACCTGAACATTTAGAACAATTATCAGAACAACACATTGATTTAATTGATATGGTTGTGGTCAACTTATATCCTTTCCAACAAACTGTAGCTAATCCAGATGTAACTGAAGATGATGCAATTGAAAATATCGATATTGGTGGTCCAACTATGTTACGTGCTGCAGCCAAAAATTTTAAACATGTAACAACCATTGTCCATCCATCTGATTATAATGAAGTCATTCAACGAATTAAAGAACATCGACTTGATGAATCATACCGTAAGTCATTAATGATTAAAGTATTTGAACATACAAATGAATATGATCATGCAATTGTAAGTTTCTTCAAAGGAGATAGTGAAGAATTACGATATGGTGAGAATCCTCAACAATCAGCACGTTTTGTTCGTACTTCTAATAGTAAACATACTATTGCTGGTGCGAAACAATTACATGGTAAGGCATTGAGTTTTAATAATATTAAAGATGTAGATTCAGCATTAGCATTAGTGAAAAAATTTAAAGAACCAGCTGCCGTTGCAGTTAAACACATGAATCCATGTGGTGTAGGTATTGGCACTGATATTGAAACTGCATTTAAACATGCGTATGATGCAGATAATCAGTCTATCTTTGGTGGGATCATTGCACTCAATAGAACAGTTACCAAAGATTTAGCGGAAACGTTACATTCTATTTTCTTAGAAGTTGTCATTGCACCAAAATTTGATAAAGAAGCTTTAGATATTTTAACTCAAAAGAAAAATATTCGCTTATTAGAAATTGATATGACAATTGATAATCGTGAAGAAGAATTTGTTTCAGTCTCAGGTGGATATTTGGTTCAAGATAAAGATAATTACGAAGTGTCTAAAGAAGAAATGAAGGTTGTTACAGACGTTGAACCTACCGATGCTCAGTGGGAGGCAATGCTTCTAGGATGGAAAGTTATTCCATCAGTGAAAAGTAATGCAATCATTTTAAGTAATAATAAACAGACAGTTGGAATTGGTGCAGGACAAATGAATAGAGTAGGTGCAGCTAAGATTGCATTAGAGCGCGCAATTGAAATAAATGACAATGTAGTAATGATTTCTGATGGCTTCTTCCCAATGGATGATACTGTTGAACTTGCTGCAAAACATGGTATTAAAGCTATTATTCAACCAGGCGGTTCAATTAAAGACCAAGATTCGATTGATATGGCTAACAAACATGGTATTGCTATGGTTACTACTGGTATGCGTCATTTTAAACACTAATTTAAAATAATTGAGAGAATAGAGGGAGAAAAGAAATGAATGTTTTAGTTATAGGTGCAGGCGGTCGTGAACATGCATTAGTATCAAAATTACATCAGTCGCCACTTATTGAAAAACTTTATGCTATTCCTGGAAATGATGCAATGACTCATTTAGCTGAAATACACACTGAAATTGCTGAAACCGACCATAAGGCTATTTTACAATTTGTTCACCAACATCATATAGAATGGGTGATTATTGGTCCAGAACAACCATTGATAGATGGTTTATCTAATAAATTGAGAGACAATCATGTTAAAGTCTTTGGTCCTAATAAAGAAGCAGCCCAAATTGAGGGTTCTAAATCTTTTGCTAAAAGGGTAATGGAAAAATATGATATTCCAACTGCTGATTATAAAGAAATAGACAATAAAACTGAAGCACTTAATTATGTAAATGATTGCGAATTACCTATTGTAGTCAAAAAGGATGGGTTAGCTGCTGGTAAAGGCGTAATTATTGCTAATACACGAGATGAAGCAATTGAAGCGGTAGAAGTGCTATATCCACAAGAAGATGGAAAAGTTGTCTTTGAACAATTTCTTGAAGGAGAAGAATTCTCATTAATGACATTCATTAATGGTGATTATGCAGTTCCTTTTGACTGTATTGCTCAAGATCATAAACGTGCCTATGATAATGACGAAGGTCCTAATACTGGTGGGATGGGCGCTTATTGTCCTGTTCCTCATATTTCAAATGACGTTTTAGAACGTACAAACAAAGATATTGCTCAACCAATTGCTAGAGCGTTAAAAGAAGAGGGTTATGACTATTTTGGTTTACTTTATATAGGTGCAATTTTAACTAAGGAAGG
Source organism: Staphylococcus sp. FSL W8-1270 (assembly GCF_038007165.1). Classification (NCBI taxonomy): domain Bacteria; kingdom Bacillati; phylum Bacillota; class Bacilli; order Caryophanales; family Staphylococcaceae; genus Staphylococcus; species Staphylococcus sp. FSL W8-1270. Next base: position 1,656,318 of record NZ_JBBOWQ010000001.1, on the reverse strand, counting down.
TCCTAAAGTTATTGAATTTAATGCACGATTTGGTGATCCAGAAGCGCAAGTATTGTTAAGTCGTCTAGAAAGTGACTTGATGGCACAAATCGTTGCTCTAGACCGTAAAGAACCTATTCGTTTTCAATGGATTAACGATTATGTGGTAGGAGTAATGCTTGCTTCGAAAGGCTATCCTGGGTCATATGATAAAGGTGCAGAGGTTTCAGGCTTTGAATTAAATAACCATTATTTCGTTAGTGGTTTGAAAAAAGAAAATGATACATTTCTTACATCCGGCGGACGAGTTGTATTAGCCATTGGAAAAGGAAAAACTATTCAACAAGCACAAAAAGATGCTTATGGAAATGTAGAAAAAATTAAGAGTGATCAACTATTTTATCGTAAAGATATTGGAAATAAAGCACTCAAATAAACTAAAAATAATAACCCATAGATGATAGGCACTGAACCCTTAAAATGGGAACTTAATAAAAACACTATGTGCTAGGCTGCTAATTCTCTGTATTTTACAGGGGATAAGTAGCCTAGTTTTTGTTGAATTCGATTATTATTATAGTTTTTAATGTATTTTTCGACAATATCTATTACAATATGATTAGAGCTATTAAGCTGATTATTGATGTAAAAAGTTTCAGACTTTAGCGAGGAATGAAAACTTTCTATCGGGGCGTTATCGGCAGGTGTTCCCTTTCGGGACATACTTCTGATAATGCCTTTTTCTTCGCATAATTGATAATAAGCATAAGATGTATAAACGCTGCCTTGATCACTATGTAATATACACCCCTCAGGTATATCGATTTGATTTAATGTATCATTAACTAAACTTTGGTCTTGTTTATCATCTATTTTATACGCCACAATTTCTCCGTTATATATGTCCATTATCGAAGATAAATACAACATAGAGTGACCAAATGGTAAATAAGTAATATCGGTTGTTAATACTTTCATGGGACAACTCGCTTTAAATTGTCTTTGTAATAAATTGTTTGTTTTATAATACGGTTTACCTATCCTTGTCGTCTTTTTAGGTCTAACTCGGCAGTTCAAATGATGCTTCTGCATAATTCTCTGTACTCTCTTATGATTAATTGGTGATGTATAACATTGATTAATCAATGCTGTAATCTTACGATAACCGTAGGTATAGTGGTTAGCTTCACATAATTCAATGACTTTTTGTGTTACAGTATCATTTTTATAGGTTTTGTTTTTCCATCGGTAATATGTTGATTTAGGTATGTTTAATACGTCTAGTATCAATTTGATTGAATAGTTTCCTTTTAATTGATCCACTAAATCTATGACTACCGTTGGTACCACTTCCTTTCCAATGCCTTGTACTTTTTTAAAATATCCAATTCTATATCTTTTCTCTTATTTTCTAATTTTAATTGTTCTACTTCTGACAGCTCTTCTAATCCTTTACCGTAGGTATATTGTTTACCAACGTGTTGTGAAAATCTATAACTTTCCCCATTTCGATACCATCGCCACCAAGTTTTCACTTGTGTTCTATTTCTAATATTTAATTCTTCCATAATTTCTTTTGTTGAAAATCCTGCTGCTTTCATTTCAACAGCTTTATACTTTGTTTCTACTGAATAAGCAACTCTTTTCATAGAAAAAACACCTCCGCATGATTCATTTTAATATGAATCATGCGGAGGTGTTTTTATATACTTCCCACTAATTGGGGTCAGTCCAGATATTCATCTATGGGTTTTTTATAATGTTAGGGTTTAATATACGAGCAAGATAAATTTACTGTATTTTTGAAACTGTTTTTATCTTTGAACTCAATTTTTACTTTAGTTTGTCTTATGTTAGATATATTACTCTAACATTTCTGAAACACGAGCATCTTCAATACCAGTGATTGGAAAATATTGAGATAAATAAAAAGCAATAATAAGTAAAGCAATTGTCATACCAACAAAAAGAATATCTTTGTATGAGAAAGGTGCTTTATAATAATAGGTACGTGGGCCATCTTTAAATCCTTTTGATTCCATAGCTACTGATAATTGATGTGCACGACGTATGTTTTGACTTAAAACTGGAATAAGTAAGTGTTTTATACGTTTAAATCCACGATAATTGGAAGCATCAATCATTTGGTAACGCATTTTTAAAGAACGTCTTAATTGGATAAATGATGTGAAAATAAGTGGTACCATACGAATAGCAGCCATAAATGCATAGGCGATTTTAGGTTTTACTTTTAAATGTTGCATTAAACTATAGAAAATCATTACAATTTGCGATGTTAATGCAATTAACACACCAAACATTGAAACAGTAATTGTTCTTAAAGATAAGTGAAGACCTCTTACAATGCTCTCAGTACTAATATGAATAATTCCCCATTCAAATAACATATGTGTACCATCACCATATAAAATCATGAATAATGATGATAGCAAGGCAAAGAGAATGGTTGCTGATAAAAATGCAGCAATGACTTTAAAAGCTGTACCATTAAAAGATAATAAAAATATAAACATTAATAAAGTAATATAAATCATGTAATCAAAATTATGCACAAAAATGATAAAAATAAATAATAAAACTCCAAGAATTAATTTCGTAATAATATTTACATCATCTACAAGTGTATGACGCTTTTTCCAACGTTCAAACATTTGATTCACCTGCCATTTCTAAAAGCTTATGATTTTCTACGACAAGTCGACGTGTTGGATAACGATGAATAATTTCAGGGTCATGCGTCACCATTACGATAGTTTGTCCTTGTTTTACACGTTCTTCAAATAGCTTAATCAATTGAAATGTATTATGACTATCAAGTCCAAATGTTGGCTCATCTAGTAAAACAATTTCAGCTTTTGAACTTAAAGCAGTTGCTACGCTTAATCGACGTTTTTGACCTGTAGATATTTCAAAAGGATGATGATGTTTAACTTTTTCTAAATGTAAAAGTTTCAAAAGATGCTCAGTTTCTTCTTTCGATTTTGCTTTATCAAGATGATTATAATGAATATTAATTTCGTCATAAACTGAATTTGTAATAAATTGAAGTTCAGGATTTTGGTATACAAGATACATATTTTGAGCAGCATCTTTAATTTTCTTCAGTAATCGCTTCTCATAAAACATTGTACCGTTGTATTTCACTAATTGCATCATAGATTCGAGTAAAGTAGTTTTACCAGCTCCATTTTTTCCAGTAATTGTAATCCATTCTCCAGGATGAATATTTAGTTCTGAAACTTCAAATAGTATATTTTTACTACGAATTATTTGTCCGTTTTGAAATTTAAAAAGTGTATTGGAATATTGGGGAGTTAAATCTTTTCGAATAGGTGCATAATCCCAAGCATGAGGATGCCATACGCCAAATTCAGTGAGTAACGATTCACAATGTTTGAGTATGTATTCAGGTGTATTATCAGCTATAATTTCTCCATCATAGTTCATTAATATGACTCGATCTACATGATGCCAAATATGTTCCACTTTATGTTCTACAATTAATACCGTTTGATCAGTCCATAAGTGAATTAATCGTTGCCATAAGTCAGCAGTTGCTTGTACATCTAACATAGCTGTAGGTTCATCTAAAAAGAGTGTATCAGCTTTCTGTAAAATCGTTTCAACGATAGCAAGCTTTTGTTTCATACCACCACTTAAATTATTTACGAAAGTTGAATTATCCACATCTAAATCTACAGACGCAAGTGCTTTTTTAATTTGTTCATCCATGTCTTCTCTTGGCACTTTTTGATTTTCTAAGACGAAAGCTAATTCTTCGTAAACTTTTGGCATACAAAATTGTGTATCTGGGTCTTGAAAAATAACCCCCGAATTAGGATCAATGTCTAGTTCATCATATTTCATCGGTAATTCTATAAGATTAGGAACAATGCCACTAAGGACATTAAGCAATGTGCTTTTACCAGATCCTGAAGGACCTAGTAAAAGCACTTTTTCTTTATCTTTAATTTCTATATTTAGATTATCGAAAATTTTTCGATCACCATTTGGATATTTTAGACGTAAATTTTTGACTTTTAACACAATCATTTCCCCTTATAAGTTGTCGTAATCTTTTTGAGAGGCAGGACGGAATAATTTAGTTACTCCAGTTTGATCTAAGGCTTTTACAATTAAATAAGAGAGTATACCAGACAGTACAATACCACTAATAGCACGGAAAATGATGAAAAGTAGTAAGTTCCAACCCGCAACTTCGTTTAGATAGCCGTAAAAATAATCTACAGGGAAAGATACTAATGCTGTTACTAAACCAGCTAACATTGCTACCATTAAAGAACGTGATTTGTATTTAAAGATAGCAAACACAATTTCACATGCTAGACCTTGTAAAATGGCATATACTATAGTAGGAATATCAAATTTCCCCATAACAATAGTTTCACCTGCACCAGCAGCAAATTCAGCAATTAATGCAATACCTGGTTTAGGAATAATTAAGTAAGCCACAATAGCAGCCATAAACCAAATACCGTATGTAAGTTGCTCTAGATGTATACCAGCTACTTGAGCTAAATTATATGGCAACCACCATAAGTTATAAATGATTGCAAAAATAACAGCAATCAGCACCGTAACTAGAATTTCTGAAAGTTTTAAACCTTTAGACATAAAATAGTTCCTCCTAAAAAAACGCACAACCCTTCGTAGAAAAGTTGTGCGTAAATTTAAATAAAAATGCTATTGATTATTAAAAACATGATTTATTTAAGTTAACACTTTCCTACGCTAGTTTTTAACTAGATCAGGTTCAAAGGGTTTGAGGTTAAGCCTCATCTCAGTGCTATACACCCCTAGTGCATTTATATTTTATTTATTTTAAATGTATGACTTTTAATAGTAGATGTCAAGATGCTTTTAATCTATATTTAATTAAAAATAAATTATAATTAAACAGTTTACATATTTAACAATTAAAATGTAATTAGTTCTAAAAATAATGAATGAAAGTAGGACAGATTTATTTCCAACTCAGCCATCGATAGCCAATATATTAAAAATACCTGAGACAGCTTGTATGTCTCAGGCTTATTCATTAAATATTCTTAATGATGACATAAATAAGAAAATTAGTCTAATGTACTTTGAACGTCTTGTTTAGTTTGTTCAATATCATCAGTTTTTTCTTCTTTTTGTTCTTTTAATTTTTCTTCATATTCTTTTGCTTTTTTTGCATCTTCATGTGTCATAGGACAACTCTCCTTTTTCATAGATTACTTTACAAAATTAATATACCCAATTAATAAAAGAATAAACTTCATCTCAGTCTAGAGAAGTATTTTATTTTTTATTAAAGACAAGAATAGAAAGTTCATATATAATTAATTTTGAGGTGAACTGTATGTCTTTTCTTAAGAAACACGCCGAGATTATCTATAGTTACTTGATCGGTATCGTTTCACTCTTCACAGGTCTCATTATCTTAATCAATTTGCCTTTAATCCATAAACTAAAAGATAAAGATAAAATTGATTTAAAAATACATAATATATGGGACTTTCTTAATGCATTTTTTAGTGAAATAATTAGAGTGATGAGTAGATTCATAGGCAACTTTCCAGTTGTAAGTGCAGTCATAATTATTCTATTTGGTATTCTTGTCATATTGATTGGATATACGTTATTTAGAACAACCAAATACGATTACGACATCTCAATTTTCTTTTTAGTCATTGGTATTTTATACTTCCTCATTACAATTACATTGATGACTCAAGTATATGGTTTTTGGGCAATTATATTCATTATTCCATTTGTGATTCATACAGGATATATCGTTTATAAAGATGAATTGTATCAAGAAAATAGAAAAGTTCATTATTTATGGATTATTATTTCATATGGAATAAGTTACTTGATTACTCAACTGTCATTGTATGGCAAAATCGATGCAAATGAGATTGAGCCTATTGATATTTTAAGTGTAAATACATTCTTCATCATTATGTGGTTATTAGCTCAAGCGGCAATTTGGAATTTCTTATTCTTACGCCGTGCGTTACCTTTAACAAAAGAAGAATTAGGGGAAGAAGAGCCTGAATTATCAAGAACTCAAAAAGGAAACGTTTCGACTCAATCAAAAGTTCATTTTAAACAACTTCAAGATAAAACATCAGAATATGCACGTAAGACAAGAAGAAGTGTAGATTTAGATAGAATTAGATCTAAACGCGATAAATTTAAAAGTAAATTTAAAAATATTGTAGATATAGAAGAAGATGATATTCCTAAGTGGATGAGACGTCCTAAATGGATTAAACCAGCATATGTGGAAATTTTCTGTGGTTTTATCTTATTCTTATTTACATTTATAGAATTTAATAATAGAAATGCTCTATTTGTATCTGGAGAATGGGAATTATCACAAACTCAATACGTGATTGAATGGATTACACTGTTAATATTACTCTTTATTATTATCATTTACATTGCGACGACATTTACTCATTTTTTAAGAGGCAAATTTTACTATTTACAGTTGTTTATGATTAGTATTCTATTCTTCAAATTGCTTACTGAATTTATTAATATAATGATTCATGGTCTATTACTTTCAATATTTATTACACCTACATTAATTATTATGTTAATACCTGTAATTATAGCATTTTCGTTGCAATTAAAAGAAAAACCATAATCTGAGTAAGGGAGTGGAACAGAATTCATTTTTGAATTCAGTGTTCCACTTCTTTTTTTAATTTAATATTTAGGTGAAGAATTTTAATTTGTTAAAATAGTAGAGTAGATTACAATAGATTCGTTACAAAATTAAAATAGGAGAAATTAAAATGAAAATAGCAACTTTAAATAAAGGCAAAGAAACTAAATATTTAAATCAATATCCTTTAGTTGAAGAAGAAGATATTTTTCAACACGATCATTTAAAAGAAGGTGACTTGTTTAATATAGTTACTGAAAATAACCAATATATTGCAACAGCTTATGTAGGACGTCAACATAAAGGATTAGGATGGGTAATCACATATAGCCAAGAAGAAGATATCAATATTACTTTCTTTGAAAATTTATTTAAAAAAGCGCTAGAAGAAAGAGAGTATTACTATAATATAGAAGGAACTAATGCTTTTAGACTATTTAACGCTGAGGGAGATGGCGTTGGAGGTTTAACTATTGATAATTACAATGGACATCTACTTATTCAATGGTATTCAAAAGGAATTTACAAGTTTCGTTATATAATTATTGAAGCAATAAAAAAAGTATTTAAATTTGAATCAGTTTTTGAAAAAATGCGCTTTAAAGATACGGAGTATACAGGAGGACATGTACTTGGAAAAACTCCGGAATTTCCAATAGTTATTGAAGAAAATTTTACATTTTACAATGTTGATTTAAACGATGGATTAATGACAGGAATATTTTTAGATCAAAAAGAAGTTCGTAAAAAATTACGTGATTATTTTGCCGAAAATAGAAGTATTTTAAATTTATTTAGTTATACGGGCGCGTTTTCAGTGGTAGCATCTAAAAATGCTAAAGTTACAACAAGTGTAGATTTAGCTAATCGTTCTCGTACATTAACTGAAGAAAATTTTGGGTTAAATGGTGTAGACCCTAAAAGTCAATATATCTATGTCATGGATACATTTGATTTTTATAATTATGCAGCACGTCATGGAAAACAATATGACACAATAGTCATTGATCCACCTAGTTTTGCACGTAATAAAAAGAAAACTTTTTCAGTACAAAAAAATTATGATGATTTAATTAATGGTGCTTTAGATGTTTTAGCACCAGATGGTACATTGCTTCTATGTACAAATTCAAGTGCTTTTTCTTTAAAAGCATTTAAAAATGTAATTAAGAAAACATTGGAACAAGCTAACGTAGAATATGAAATAGAAGAAGTCATGGGATTACCAAAAGACTTTAAAACACATCCACATTATAAACCTTCTAAATATTTAAAAGCTGTATTCATAAATATTAAGCATTAAAGTACTGAAATAGGGTATTAAATGTATATTGAAAATATTATGAAAAACGAAAGGTGAGTCAGTAAGTGGGTATTATTAATAAAATTACAAATGGAGTTACTGATAAAGTTGGTAAAAAAGTCTTAGATATAGAAGAAATTAACGAAAAAGATATCTTACCTAAAAATGAAGAAGAAATTGCACAACGTAGAGAAAAAGCTAAAGCTGTTGTTAAGAAAAAATCTTTATTATCTTCAGGGATGAGTGTTGTGCCAATTCCAGGATTAGACTTTGGTGTAGATATCAAATTGATGAAAGATATTATTGAAGATATTAATAAAATTTATGGTCTTGATCAAAAACAAGTCAATTCTCTTGGTGAAGATGTTAAAGAACGTATTTTATCAGCAGCAGCAATTCAAGGTAGTTCAATGATTGGTGAAAAAGTAACTAGTGGTGCTTTGAAACTAATCATTAGAGATGTTGCTAAACGTACAGCAGCAAAACAAACAAAATGGTTCCCAATAGTGGGACAAGCTGTTTCAGCTTCAATTAGTTACTACTTTATGAATAAATTAGGTCAAGATCATATAGAAAAATGTGAAAAAGTTTTACGTGATATTATTTAATTTTTTAAAAATGTAGTATAATAAAAGGGAAGGAATTTATATATAACATTAGAAAATTGACTAACATCAACCTATACCCATTTTAAGTAATCAAACTTTGTTTGATTACTTATATAATGACTGCTACTTTATTAACATAAGTGTATTTTTCGATAATAATTCAATTATATAAGAATTGAATTTAGTTATATATTTTGGTAGTGTTAGGGTATGAATTTTTATGTTAGATAATAAGAAAATTAATTTTCTAACTTATGGAGGAGAAATAGATTATGGAACAAAAATCATATGTAATTGTTGACGAAACTGGAATTCATGCACGTCCAGCTACAATGTTAGTGCAAACAGCATCTAAATTTGATTCAGATATTCAATTAGAATATAACGGTAAAAAAGTAAATTTAAAATCAATTATGGGCGTTATGAGTTTAGGTGTAGGTAAAGATGCTGAAATTACTATCTATGCTGATGGAAGCGATGAACAAGATGCAATTCAAGCTATCAGTGAAGTTTTATCAAAAGAAGGTTTAACAGAGTAATTATGTCTAAATTAATTAAAGGTATTGCAGCTTCTGATGGAGTTGCAATTGCCAAAGCATATTTACTAGTAGAACCTGATTTATCATTTACAAATGAGAAAATTACTGATACTGATGCTGAAATTAAAAAGTTCAGAAATGCTTTAGAAGCTTCCAAAATTGAATTAACAAAAATTAGAAATAATGCTGAAAAATCATTAGGTGCAGATAAAGCTGCTATTTTTGATGCACATTTACTTGTACTTGATGACCCAGAATTAATTCAGCCAATTGAAGATAAAATTGCGAATGAGAAAGTCAATGCACCAGAAGCATTAAATGAAGTTACGACTCAATTCATTACTATTTTTGAATCTATGGATAATGAATATATGAGAGAACGTGCAGCAGATATTCGTGACGTTTCTAAGCGTGTACTTGCTCATCTTTTAGGCGTGGAGTTACCAAATCCTAGTATGATTGATGAAAGTGTAGTTATTATAGGAAACGATTTAACACCATCTGATACTGCACAATTAAACAAAGAGTTTGTTCAAGGTTTTGTTACAAATATTGGTGGACGTACAAGTCATTCTGCAATTATGAGCCGTTCATTAGAAATTGCAGCCGTGGTTGGTACTAAATCGATTACTCATGAAGTAAAACAAGGAGATATGGTTATTGTTGACGGTATTACTGGTGACGTTATCATAGATCCAACTGAAGACGAACTCATTGCTTATCAAAATAAACGTGAGCGTTTCTTTGAAGATAAAAAAGAATTACAAAAACTTCGTGATGCCGAAACTGTAACTGTTGACGGTGAACATGCAGAATTAGCTGCTAATATTGGTACACCTGATGATTTATATGGTGTTATGGAAAATGGCGCTGAAGGAATTGGTCTTTATAGAACAGAATTTTTATATATGGGTAGAGATCAAATGCCAACTGAAGACGAACAATTTGAAGCGTATAAAAAAGTTTTAGAAACTATGAAAGATAAACGCGTTGTTGTACGTACTTTAGATATTGGTGGAGATAAAGAATTACCATATTTAAATTTACCTAAAGAAATGAATCCATTCTTAGGTTATCGTGCAATTCGTTTGTGCTTAGATCAACAAGACATCTTCAGAACACAATTACGTGCGTTATTACGCGCATCTGCTTATGGTAAATTAAATATTATGTTCCCAATGGTAGCCACTATTAAAGAGTTTAGAGATGCTAAAGCTATTCTTTTAGAAGAAAAAGATAAATTAACTAGCGAAGGACAAGAAGTTGCTGATGATATCGAAGTAGGTATCATGGTAGAGATTCCTTCTACTGCTGCGTTAGCTGATATCTTTGCTAAAGAAGTAGATTTCTTTAGTATAGGAACTAATGACTTAATTCAATATACTATGGCAGCTGACCGTATGTCTGAACGTGTTTCATATTTATATCAACCATATAACCCAGCAATTTTACGTTTAGTTAAACAGGTCATTGAAGCTTCTCATAAAGAAGGTAAATGGACTGGTATGTGTGGTGAAATGGCTGGCGATGAAACAGCAATTCCATTATTATTAGGTTTAGGATTAGATGAGTTCTCTATGAGTGCAACCTCTATTCTTAAAGCTAGAAGACAAATTAATGGTTTAAGTAAAAATGAAATGGCGGAATTAGCAAATCGTGCCATTAATTGTGCAACACAAGATGAAGTTAAAGAACTTGTTCATCGCATTTCTAAATAATATTAAAAATACCTGAGACAACTTATGATGTCTCAGGTTCTTTTTTTATGTATTACAGTTGGATATCAAATATTCTGTTGATTTTTTCTAAATCTACATGATACATAGGCTCCTCATTTAATAAGATAAATGGTGTAGAGAATGCATCATATTCTAACATTTCATTACGATAAGAAGGATGCTTAATATTTTTTTCAATAAAATTAATATGATGTTCCGTTAAATAATTTTTTATAAAATTACAAGGTGGACAATCATCTTGTGTATAGATAATTATTTTAGACATAAATCATATTCTCCTTTTAATTATACTTTTCTTACTATATATAAGGTAATTAAAAAATGCAAATTTTGAATTTTATGTGAATTCCATTTAAATTATCTATTAAAAAGTAAACAAAAAAATTTTAGTTACTAATGTTTAGGTATATAATTTAAATCTATAGGATTAAATTTTAAATTATAGAAAAGGTGGTTAAGTATGAATTCTGTCGAAATTAGTCGTTTTTTGACAGGGATGACATTAGGCGTTCATATTATTTTTGCTACTATTGGAGTAGGAATGCCATTAATGTTTGCAATCGCAGAGTTTTTAGGGATCAAAAAGAAAGATCCTAAATATATAGCATTAGCAAAACGTTGGTCAAAAGGGTATACGATTACAGTTGCAGTTGGGGTTGTAACTGGAACAATTATTGGATTACAACTTTCACTTGTTTGGCCTACGTTTATGAAAATGGGTGGCCATGTTATCGCGCTTCCTCTTTTCATGGAAACATTTGCTTTCTTCTTTGAAGCAATCTTTTTAAGTATTTATCTGTATACATGGAATCGTTTTAAAAATCAATGGATACATTTTTTAATTAGTTTACCTGTTATTATTGGTGGTTCATTCTCAGCGTTCTTTATTACTTCAGTGAACTCATTTATGAATACTCCAGCAGGTTTTGAAATGAAAAAAGGTAAAATGGTGAATGTTCAACCATTTGAAGCAATGTTCAATTCTTCATTTTTAGTTAGAGCATTTCATGTTGTTGCAACAGCTGGTATGACGATGGCATTTATTTTGGCAGCAATTGCTGCATTTAAATTATTGAAAAATAAATATAGTGAAGATGCGCCATATCATAAAAAAGCGTTAAAAATGACTATGATTCTTGGATTTATTCAAACATTATTATCAATGTTAGCGGGAGATTTGTCTGCTAAGTTTCTTCATAAAGTACAACCAGAAAAATTAGCTGCATATGAGTGGCATTTTGATACACATTCCAAAGCAGATTTAGTATTTTTTGGTGTCTTAAATGAAAACACTCAAGAAGTTTCAGGAGCTATAAAAATTCCTGGATTACTGAGCTTTTTAGCTGATAATAATATTAATACTAAAGTAAAAGGTTTAAATGAATTTCCTAAAAATGATTTACCTCCATTAATCGTTCATTATTTCTTTGATTTAATGGTAGCTATGGGAATCTTTTGTTTTATCGTATCAGGCATTTTTATATTAGCATTATTGATAAAAAAACTACGTCCTATTATAACTAAAAAAGTAATGCTTTATGCAGTACTTTTAACAGGACCTGCTTCAATGCTTGCTATAGAGTTTGGTTGGTTCTTAACTGAAATGGGACGTCAACCATGGATTGTTAGAGGTTACATGCGTGTTAGCCAAGCTGCTACACAGGCAGGAGGAATTACATTAGTAACAATTTTATTCGGTTTACTTTATTTTGTACTTCTCTTTACATCTGCTTATGTATTATTGAGAATGTTTAGAAATAAACCAGCTCGCGAGGATATTGATAAAGTGATTGGAGGTCAAGAATAATGGATTATACTTGCATAGGTATTACAGTATTATGGACTTTCCTATTTTGTTATATTATCGTAGCGTCTATTGATTTTGGTGCTGGATTTTTAACTTTGCATACAAAATTAACGGGAGAAGAAAAAAAGATTAATCATCTTATAGAAAGATATTTAAATCCTGTATGGGAAGTAACAAATGTATTTTTTGTATTTTTCTTTGTAGGTTTTGTCGGATTTTTCCCAGATTCAGCTCTTTATTTAGGGACAGTGTTATTAGTTCCTGGTTCAATCGCTTTAATTCTTATTTCTATTAGAAGTAGTTTTTATGCTTTTGAACATTATGGACAAGATAATAAACTGCCTTGGATATTTTTATATGGTATTACTGGGCTTTTAATACCCGCAGCACTCGCAACTGTATTGACTATCTCAGAAGGCGGATACATTAATGAACAAGGCAATCATTTTGATTTGGATTGGGTACAATTACTATTAAGTCCTTTTGCATGGTCAGTTGTATTTTTAGCAATTGTAAGTGTGTTATATATATCATCAGGGTTTTTAACATATTACGCTTCTAAAGCAAAAGATAAAGTGGCTTATAAATTTATGCGTCAATGGTTTATGTTCTGGGGTCCACCGATGATTATTATTTCATTATTTGTATTCTTATCATTAAGAATACAAAACTCTAATCACTTTTATAATGCAATTACGCATTATTGGTGGATGTTTGCAATTAGTTTTATTTTCTTCTTAATTGCAGGAATTTTAAATATGATTAAAAAGTATCATGGTTTAGCATTTATTATGGTGATTTTACAAATGGCTTTCGCTTTTTACGGCTACGGTATGAGTAAGTTACCTTATATTCTTTATCCATATATTAAAATTTCAGATTCAGGTGTAAACTCATCAATGGGCTTAGCATTAACGATCGTCTTTATTTTAGGTTTACTTTTATTACTTCCATCGTTAATATTGTTATTGAGATTATTCGTTTTTGATAAACAATATGTGGAAGGTAAAAAGTAATTTAAATTAAGAGAGGAGCTGAAATGAGAGTGATTTATATTTATAGAACTTTGAATAAGTTTCTAGTATATAAATGAACTTATCATTTTAGCTCTTATTTTTTAGATGGGAGTTCCAGAATTCATGGAGAAAGAGTATGTAGTAATAGGATTAGGTCGTTTTGGAGGAAGTATTGTAAGAGAGTTAAACGCTTTAGATATGGATGTTATGGCTATTGATAGAGATGAAGCTCGAGTAAATGAATATAGTGAAATTGCGACACATGCTGTTGTAGCTGACACTACAGATGAAGCGGTAATGAAAAGTTTAGGTATACGAAATTTTGATCATGTCATTGTAGCAATAGGTGAGAATATTCAATCTAGTACATTAACAACTTTAATATTGAAAGAATTAGGTGTTAAAAAAGTTACGGCCAAAGCACAAAACGATTATCATGCAAAGATTTTGAATAAAATTGGTGCCGACACTGTGGTACATCCAGAAAGAGATATGGGTCGTCGTATTGCACATAATGTAGCAAGTGCAAGTGTACTAGACTATCTCGAACTCGCAGATGAGCATTCATTAGTGGAGTTAAAAGTAAGCGAAAAATTAACTGGTCAAACAATCAGAGATTTAGATATTCGAGCACAATTCGGTATTAATATTATTGCAATAAAAAGAGGTCGAGAAATCATTGTGTCACCAGATCCAAATATGAATATTGAAATTGGAGATATTATGATAATGATTGGACACGATAATGATTTAAATCGTTTTGAGAAAAAAATAGTAAGATAAAAAAAACACGGTATTTCTTAAGAAATACCGTGTTTTTTTATTCTTCATTTACTTTCATAATTACTGGTAAAATCATTGGACGACGAGCAGTTTTTTCATATAAATATGGCTGTAACGTTTCAATGATTGAAGATTTAATTTGATGCCATTGAATATCATCATTTGAATTTAGTTTTGAAATAACATCCGTTTTAATTTTTCGTTGTGCATCATAAATTAATTGGCCAGATTCACGCATATAAACAAAACCACGTGAAATAATATCTGGACCTGAAAGAAGTTTATTTGTATTAAAATCAATACTTACTACAACAATAACCAATCCTTCTTCAGATAATAATTTACGATCCCGAATGACAACATTACCAATATCACCGATGCCACTTCCATCAACTAATACATTACCAGATGGAATTCGACCAGCTTTACGCGCAGAATCGTGTGTTAAAGCTAAGACATCACCAATATCAAAAATAAAGACATTTTCTTCTTTAACACCACAATCAATACCTGTTTGACCATGAGCTTTTAGCATGCGATACTCACCATGAATAGGTAAGAAGTATTTAGGTTGAATTAAACGAAGCATTAACTGTTGGTCGCCTTGGGAACCATGTCCTGATGTATGAATGTTAGAAATCTTACTGTGAATAACATCAGCACCAGCTTTATATAATGCGTTAATTGTACGATTGATGCTTTTAGTATTCCCTGGAATAGGAGAAGAACTGAATACTACAGTATCATCAGGTATAATTTTAATTTGTTTGTGTGTACCATTAGCGATACGCGAAAGTGCAGCCATTGGTTCACCTTGAGAGCCAGTGCATAAAATAAGTAACTCGTGTTTAGGAATATTATTAATTTTGTTAGGCTCAACAAATGTTTCGGGGGGTGCTTTGATATAACCAAGCTCCATACCAATCTTAATATTATTTTCCATTGAACGACCAAAAGTTACAATTTTACGATTATATTTAATTGCTGCTTCCACCGCTTGTTGAACACGATAGATGTTTGATGCAAAGGTTGCGAAAATAATACGACCTTTACAGTTACGGAAAATTTTATCGACATTTTGTCCAACTTCACGTTCACTTAATGTGAAATCAGGAACTAGCGCATTTGTAGAGTCAGATAACAAGCATAATACGCCTTCTTTACCAAGCTCTGCCATTTTTGCGATATTTGCAGGCGCACCAACAGGGGTAAAATCAAATTTGAAGTCACCAGTATGGACAATTTTACCTTCAGGTGTGTCAACAACAACACCATATGCTTCCGGGATACTATGCGTAGTTAAGTAAAAAGAAATTTCAAAATGTTTAGATTTTATAACACTATCTTCTGTAATTTCATTTAAACTAGCATTACGCAGTAAATTGTGTTCTTCTAATTTATTGCGTATTAAACCTAAAGCTAAAGGGCCACCATAAATAGGCACATTAATTTGCTTTAATAGGTAGGGCACACCACCTATATGGTCTTCATGTCCATGAGTAATAAACAAACCAACAATTTTATCTTGATTTTGTTCTAAGTAGGTATAATCAGGAATAACGTAGTCTATACCTAATAAATTATCATCAGGGAATTTAATTCCAGCATCAATGATAACAATTTCATCTTTATACTCCACAGCATAAGTGTTTTTACCAACCTCACCTAAGCCGCCTAGAGCATATACACCTACTTCATTAGAATGTAATTGTTTCATTATTGAGCGTTCTCCACATTAAAGTGATCAGAATGTTCTTTTTCATATTCTAAATGTGCGCCCTCTAATTTAGTAATAAACTCGATATTATAATTGCGATCTTTTAAATAACGTCTTACTTGTTCTTCAGTTTCACCTTCAACATAAATTGTATTTGTGTTCTCACGAACAATTACTTCGTCTTTATTATGTTGAAAAAATACTTTAAATACTGCCATGATATATATTTCCTCCTAAATAAATGTCTATTTATTGTCTTATGAGCACAAGTAGAAAATAAATAAAATATACATGTTTATTTATTTTCACATCTAACGTGAATGCCACATAACAGGTATTTTAAATTTTTAATATAAAATAATATTTATTTTACTGTGCTTAAAGGCAAATCATACATGTCGTTCATTTTTGAAAGATAGTAATTTACTATGATTTCAGTTAACTTTTATTTTACCTTATGTATCAGAATAAATAAAGCAGTTTATATGTAGTAAAAGTAGTAGGAAATTGAATAAAAAAAGAAAAGCCTAACACATTTATTACAATAATGTAAAAATGCATTAGGCTTGAATATTAAACTTCAACTGAGTCTGGTAATGGAGTAAGAGGATGATCTTTATCGATATAATCGTAGAACATAATACCGTTTAAATGATCAATTTCATGTTGAAATACAATTGCTGGATAACCTTTTAAACGTAATTTAACTTCATTACCGTCAATATCATAAGCTTTAATTGTTGTTCTATAATGACGATGAACTAAACCAGGTATATTTTCATCTACGCTTAAACACCCCTCACCAGTAGGTAAATAAGCGTGTTGGACACTATGACTAATTACTTTAGGATTGACTAACATATAGTCGTAAGATTTACCTTCCCCGTCGTCAGGTAAATACACAGCTATCATTTTTTTTGAGATATTAATTTGTGGTGCAGCTAAACCTACTCCAGAGCGTAGACCGTATTTTTTAGCAATTTCATCATCTTGACTATTAATTAAAAATTCACGCATATCACGCAAAGTATTTTTATCTTCTTCAGAAAGAGGTAAATTCACGTCTTTTGCTTTTTCGCGTAACGTAGGATGTCCATCTCTAATAATATCTTTCATTGTTAACATGTTATACACCTTCCTTATATAATATAAAATATAACAGATAATATACATTTACGTACATTATATAGTTTCATTTGATTTATAAACTATCTTTATATAATATTACAATCGAAACACTATGAGGAGGAATGACATTAATGAAATTACGTAAAACCATAGTTGTTGCAGCTGCCTCTACACTTTTATTAGCTGGTTGTACAACTGATAAAAAAGAGGTAAAAGCTTATGACGAGAATGTTCAAAAAGCATTTGATAAAGAACAATCTATAAATGAGGTTAGTAAAAAACTAAATTCACTTGAAGAAAAGAAACAAGGTTTGTATAAAAAAGCAAATAGCAATGACAGTAATACACGTAGTAAAGCAGCTGACGATGTACTTGATAATATTGATAAACGAGAAAAAACCTTTGATAAGGAAGTTTCAATTTTAAAAAATTCCGAAAAGCAATTTAAAAAAGGCGATTCTCATATTAACGATATTAAAAATGATAATAAAAGAAAAGAAGTTAAACAACTTGACGATGCTATAAAAAACAAATATAAAACACATGACGACTATGCTAAGGCTTATAGAAATGTATTAAGTAAAGAAAAAGATTTATTTGAATTAGTCAAACAAGATGGAGTAACACAATCTCAAGTAGACGAAAAAAACAATGCGCTTAATAAAGCTCAAGAAAACTTTAAGAAAAAATTCCAGGCTTATGCTAAGGCAATGAATACAGTTAATAAAGAAAAACAAGACGTCGATCATTTAATCTCTTAACATCACTAATACAGTGTTAATTGTTACATTGATACAGTTTCTCAGACTGTATCTTTTTTTAGTAATACAGAACTTTATGAAAATGTTTAACAGTCTAAAATAATTGTGGTACACTATGAGTGGATAAAATGAATTTCTATTATATGGGAAAGGTATGGTGAATTGAATGGCTCCTAAGTTACAAGCCCAATTCGATGCAGTAAAAGTATTAAATGATACTCAGTCGAAATTTGAAATGGTTCAAATTTTGGACGTAGATGGTAATGTCGTAAATGAAGACTTAGTACCTGATTTAACTGATGAACAATTAGTAGAATTAATGGAAAGAATGGTGTGGACACGTATTCTTGACCAACGTTCTATTTCTTTAAATAGACAAGGTCGTTTAGGTTTCTATGCTCCAACAGCAGGACAAGAAGCATCTCAATTAGCTTCTCAATATGCTTTAGAAAAAGAAGACTTCATTTTACCTGGTTACCGTGATGTACCACAACTTATTTGGCACGGTTTACCGTTAACTGATGCTTTCTTATTCTCAAGAGGTCACTTTAAAGGTAACCAATTCCCTGAAGGCGTAAACGCATTCAGTCCACAAATCATTATCGGTGCACAATATATCCAAACAGCTGGTGTGGCATTCGGTATTAAAAAACGTGGTAAAAAAGCAGTTGCTATCACTTACACTGGTGATGGTGGTTCTTCACAAGGTGATTTCTACGAAGGTATTAACTTTGCTTCTGCTTATAAAGCACCAGCAATCTTTGTTATCCAAAACAATAACTATGCTATTTCTACTCCACGTAGTAAACAAACAGCTGCTACTACATTAGCTCAAAAAGCAATTGCAGTAGGTATCCCTGGTATCCAAGTTGATGGTATGGATGCATTAGCTGTATATCAAGCTACTAAAGAAGCTCGTGATCGCGCAATTAATGGTGAAGGTCCAACATTAATCGAAACTATGACTTATCGTTATGGTCCACATACAATGGCTGGAGATGATCCAACTCGTTACAGAACTTCAGATGAAGATGCAGAGTGGGAGAAAAAAGACCCGTTAGTTCGTTTCAGAAAATTCTTAGAAAATAAAGGATTATGGAGCGAAGAGAAAGAAAACGAAGTTATTGAACGTGCTAAAGACGACATCAAGAAAGCAATTAAAGAGGCTGACAATACTCCAAAACAAACTGTTCTTGATTTAATGGATATCATGTATGAAGATATGCCTCAAAATTTAGCTGAACAATATGAAATTTACAAAGAGAAGGAGTCGAAATAAGCCATGGCACAAATGACAATGGTTCAAGCGATTAACAATGCGCTTAAAACTGAATTGCAAAATGACGAAAACGTTTTAATTTTCGGTGAAGACGTTGGTGTTAACGGCGGTGTATTCCGTGTTACTGAAGGTTTACAAAAAGAATTCGGTGAAGACCGTGTATTCGACACACCATTAGCTGAATCTGGTATTGGTGGTTTAGCTCTTGGTTTAACTGTAGAAGGTTTCCGTCCTGTAATGGAAATTCAATTCTTAGGATTCGTATTTGAAGTGTTTGACGAAGTTGCTGGTCAAATCGCTCGTACGCGTTTCCGTTCAGGTGGTTCTAAAACTGCTCCTGTAACAATTCGTACACCATTTGGTGGTGGGGTACACACTCCAGAATTACACGCAGATAACTTAGAAGGTATTTTAGCTCAATCACCAGGTATTAAAGTAGTTATTCCATCTGGTCCTTATGATGCTAAAGGTTTATTACTTTCATCAATTAGATCAAACGATCCAGTTGTATATTTAGAGCACATGAAATTATATCGTTCATTCCGTGAAGAAGTTCCTGAAGAAGAATATACAATTGAAATTGGTAAAGCAAATGTCAAAAAAGAAGGTAATGACATTACATTAATTGCATACGGTGCAATGGTACAAGAATCTGAAAAAGCTGCAGAAGAACTTGAAAAAGAAGGTTACTCTGTAGAAGTTATCGATTTACGTACAGTTCAACCAATCGATATTGATACATTAGTTGCATCAGTTGAAAAAACTGGTCGT
Organism: Staphylococcus sp. FSL W8-1270; assembly: GCF_038007165.1. NCBI lineage: Bacteria > Bacillati > Bacillota > Bacilli > Caryophanales > Staphylococcaceae > Staphylococcus > Staphylococcus sp. FSL W8-1270. Next base: position 1,636,185 of record NZ_JBBOWQ010000001.1, on the reverse strand, counting down.
GCAGTAGTTGTTCAAGAAGCTCAACGTCAAGCTGGTGTTGGTGCTACTGTAGCAGCTGAATTAGCTGAACGTGCTATTCTTTCATTAGAAGCTCCAATTGCACGTGTTGCTGCTGCTGATACTGTATATCCATTTACTCAAGCTGAAAACGTTTGGTTACCAAATAAAAATGATATTATTGAACAAGCTAAAGCTACTTTAGAATTCTAATAGTATATACAAAACAGTAAGCTATATATGAATCTATATATTTAAAATAAGTATTTTCTATTTATTTTATGTATATATAATTAATTGTAAACTAGAGACGTAGGACAAAATGATAAAGTGTTAACAGACACGACATATTATTCTGTCCTTCCTCTATGTTATAAATTTATTTAAATAATAAATATTTAAATCTTAGGAGGATAAGAACGTGGCATTTGAATTTAGACTACCCGACATTGGTGAAGGTATCCACGAAGGTGAAATCGTTAAGTGGTTTGTTTCAGCCGGAGATACAATTGAAGAGGATGACGTATTAGCAGAGGTTCAAAATGATAAATCTGTAGTAGAAATCCCATCTCCTGTAAGCGGTACAATTGAAGAAGTAGTAGTTGAAGAAGGCACTGTAGCAGTTGTAGGTGATGTCATTGTTAAAATTGACGCACCAGATGCAGAAGAAATGCAATTTAAAGGTCATGATGATGACGATGCTTCATCTAAAGAAGAAGAACCTGCAAAAGAAGAAGCTAAAACTGAAGAAACTCCAGCAGCTTCAACATCACAAGATGAAAAAGTAGACGAAAATAGACGAATTAAAGCAATGCCATCTGTACGTAAATATGCACGTGAAAAAGGCGTGAACATTAAAGCAGTTTCTGGTTCAGGTAAAAATGGACGTATTACTAAAGAAGACATCGATAACCACTTAAATGGTGGCGGTGCTCAAGCAGCAACAGCTTCAAATGAAAGTGCAGCTGCTTCAACATCAGAAGATACTTCTGCAGTTCAAACTCAATCAGTACCTGAAGGAGACTTCCCTGAAACTACAGAAAAAATCCCTGCTATGCGTAAAGCAATTGCTAAAGCAATGGTTAACTCAAAACACACTGCTCCACACGTAACATTAATGGATGAAATTGATGTTCAAGAATTATGGGATCACCGTAAAAAATTCAAAGAAGTTGCAGCTGAACAAGGTATTAAATTAACATTCTTACCATATGTTGTTAAAGCGCTTGTTTCTGCACTTAAAAAATACCCAGCACTTAATACATCATTTAATGAAGAAGCTGGTGAAATTGTACACAAACATTACTGGAATATCGGTATCGCTGCAGATACTGAAAGAGGTTTATTAGTACCTGTAGTTAAAAATGCAGATCGTAAATCTATTTTCCAAATCTCAGATGAAATCAATGAATTAGCTGTTAAAGCTCGTGATGGTAAATTAACATCTCAAGAAATGAGCGGTGCTACATGTACAATTAGTAACATCGGTTCAGCTGGTGGACAATGGTTCACTCCAGTTATCAATCACCCAGAAGTAGCTATTTTAGGTATTGGACGTATTGCTCAAAAACCTATTGTTAAAGATGGTGAAATTGTAGCAGCTCCAGTATTAGCATTATCATTAAGCTTTGACCACAGACAAATTGATGGTGCAACTGGTCAAAATGCTATGAATCATATCAAACGCTTATTAAATAATCCAGAATTATTATTAATGGAGGGGTAAAACATGGTAGTTGGAGATTTCCCAATTGAAACAGATACTATTGTAATCGGAGCAGGTCCTGGTGGATATGTTGCTGCAATTCGTGCAGCTCAATTAGGGCAAAAAGTTACTATTGTTGAAAAAGGTGACTTAGGTGGTGTGTGCTTAAACGTTGGATGTATTCCTTCAAAAGCGTTATTACATGCTTCTCATCGTTTCGTAGAAGCTCAACACTCTGAAAATTTAGGGATTATAGCTGAAAGCGTATCACTTAAATTTGATAAAGTTCAAGAATTTAAACAATCAGTTGTTAATAAATTAACTGGCGGTGTTGAAGGTTTATTAAAAGGTAATAAAGTTGACATCGTTCGTGGTGAAGCTTATTTCGTAGATGAAAATAGTTTACGTGTTATGGATGAGAAAAGTGCTCAAACGTATAACTTCAAAAATGCTATTATTGCAACTGGTTCAAGACCAATTGAAATTCCTAATTTTGAATTTGGTAAACGCGTTATCGATTCAACAGGCGCTTTAAACTTACAAGAAGTTCCTGGTAAATTAGTAGTTGTCGGTGGCGGTTATATTGGTTCAGAACTTGGTACTGCCTTTGCTAACTTCGGTTCTGAAGTTACAATTTTAGAAGGTGCTAAAGAAATTCTTGGCGGTTTCGAAAAACAAATGGTTCAACCTGTTAAAAAAGGTATGAAAGAAAAAGGCGTTGAAATTATCACTGAAGCTATGGCTAAAAACGCTGAAGAAACTGAAAACGGTGTTAAAGTTACTTACGAAGCTAAAGGTGAAGAAAAAACAATTGAAGCTGATTATGTATTAGTAACTGTAGGTCGTCGTCCAAATACAGACGAATTAGGCTTAGAAGAATTAGGTCTTAAATTTGCTGATCGTGGATTATTAGAAGTAGACAAACAAAGTCGTACTTCTATTAAAAACATCTACGCAATTGGTGATATCGTACCTGGTTTACCACTTGCACACAAAGCAAGTTATGAAGGTAAAGTAGCTGCAGAAGTAATCTCAGGTCAAGCATCAGAAGTTGATTACATTGGTATGCCTGCTGTATGCTTCACTGAACCAGAATTAGCTCAAGTTGGCTATACTGAAGCTCAAGCTAAAGAAGAAGGTTTAGATTTCAAAGCATCTAAATTCCCTTATGCTGCTAACGGACGTGCTTTATCATTAGATGATACAACTGGTTTCGTTAAATTAATTACATTAAAAGAAGATGACACAGTTATTGGTGCTCAAGTAGCAGGTAATGGTGCTTCTGATATTATTTCTGAATTAGGTTTAGCTATCGAAGCAGGCATGAATGCTGAAGATATCGCATTAACTGTTCATGCTCACCCAACATTAGGTGAAATGACTATGGAAGTTGCTGAAAAAGCTATTGGATTACCAATCCATACTATGTAATTTCCTTTTGAAATAATTGTGAATTAAATCGACGTATTTAATTGAAATAATTGAAATAACCATTTACGGTGGGACTATGATTTTTATAAGGAATCTAGTTCCACCTTTTTTTATAGAAATAAGTTTATATTTTGGAGGGTAACTATGGAATATCAATATCCACTCGATTTAGATTGGTCTAATGATGAAATGGTTGAAGTTATTAAATTTTTTAATCAAATCGAAAACTATTATGAAAAGTCTATAATAGGTACTGAGTTAATGGAACAATATAAAAAATTTAAACAAATTGTGCCAAGTAAAGCTGAAGAAAAACAAATTTTTAAAGAATTTGAAGAAAAAAGTGGCTATAATAGCTATAAAGTAATCCAAGAAGTTAAAAAGCATCCTGATCGAGAAAATTTTAGTAAACATTAAGATTGCTAATTCAATCTCAATTTTTTAATATACCTATTGAATTTAAAGCTGTATTTTGTTATTTTTATTAAGCATTAAACAAAATGTTTGATAATAGTAAACAATATACAGCTTTTTTAGGTGGTTAGTTATGCAGATTGGATATAAATTAAAAAATTTAAGACGTCAAAAAAATCTTACTCAAGAAGAGTTAGCGGAACGAACTGATTTATCAAAAGGATATATTTCACAAATTGAAAGTGAATATGCGTCTCCAAGTATGGAAACATTTTTAAATATATTAGAAGTATTAGGTACTACACCAAGTGATTTTTTTAAAGAAAAAGCGAAAGAGAAAGTATTATATAAAAAAAGTGAACGAACTATTTATGATGAATATGACAGAGGATATATTTTAAATTGGGTTGTACCTAGTTCAAATGAATATGAAATGGAACCTCTTATATTAACAATTAAGCCTGGATCATCGTACAAATCTTTTGAACCTTCTGAATCTGATACCTTTATTTATTGTTTAGAGGGATGTGTAATACTTACGTTAGGTAAGGAGCGCTATCAAGCTTATGAGGGAGATGTACTTTATTTTAGAGCAAATGAATTACATCAATTACATAATCATTCAGAAAATGAAGTTAAAATTCTAATTGTAGCAACAGCATCATATTTGTAAAGGAGGAAATGGATTGGAATCACTATTATCTTTTAAAAAAGTTACTAAGAAATTTAATGATACAACAATATTAAATAATATGAACTTAGATATTGAATCGGGATATTTTTATACGTTACTTGGTCCCTCAGGTTGTGGTAAAACTACGATTTTAAAGCTTATTGCAGGATTTGAACAACCTAATGAAGGTCAAATTATTTATAAAAATCAGTCTATCGAAAAATTACCTGCAAATAAACGTAAAGTAAATACAGTATTTCAAGATTATGCTTTATTTCCTCATTTAAATGTATATGAGAATATTGCTTTTGGTTTAAGACTAAAAAAGTTTTCTAAACAAGAGATTGATAAGGAAGTTAAAGAAGCATTAAAACTTGTTAAGCTCACAGGTTATGAACAACGTCATATTGATGAAATGAGTGGGGGACAAAAACAAAGAGTCGCTATTGCCAGAGCTATTGTAAATAAACCTGAAATTTTATTATTAGATGAATCTCTTTCGGCACTAGATTTAAAATTACGTACTGAAATGCAATATGAACTGCGTGAGTTACAAAAAAGATTAGGCATCACTTTTATTTTTGTTACTCATGATCAAGAAGAAGCATTGGCACTTAGTGATTATATTTTTGTGATGAAAGATGGTGAAATACAACAATTTGGTACACCAACAGATATTTATGATGAACCAGTGAATCGATTCGTGGCTGATTTTATTGGAGAATCTAATATTGTTGATGGCACAATGGTTAAAGATTTTGTAGTGAATATATATGGTCAGGATTTTGAATGTGTTGATGCTCGGATTCCATCTGGGAAAAAAATTGAAGTAGTGATTCGTCCAGAGGATATTTCTTTAGTTGAATCGACACAAGGTTTATTCACTGCAACTGTCGATTCAATGCTTTTTAGAGGTGTACATTACGAAATTTGTTGTATTGATGAGAAAGGGTATGAATGGGTTATTCAATCTACTAAAAAGACAACGATAGGAAGTCAGGTAGGTTTGTTTTTTGAACCTGAAGCTATTCATATTATGGTTCCTGGAGAAACTGAAGAAGAATTTGATAAACGTATTGAAAGTTATGAGGATATTGAACATGCGTAATTTAAATAAATTTCTCATCATTCCATATTTATTATGGATGATTATTTTTATTATTATTCCTGTGCTATTACTTGTATATTTTTCATTTATCGATATAAATGGTCACTTTAGTTTTACAAATTATCGACAAGTTTTTTCAATGAAATATTTAAAAATGATGTGGGATTCTATTTTTTATGCGACACTTATAACAATCATTACACTAATTATAAGTTATCCTGCAGCCTATTTTATTAGATCTTCAAAATTCCAAAATATTTGGTTACTTATATTAATCATACCCACATGGATTAATTTATTGTTAAAAACGTATGCTTTTATTGGAATTTTAAGTCACGAAGGTATGATTAATAAAATGTTAGGTATAATGCATATTGATCCCCTAAATTTGTTGTTTACATCAGGTGCGTTTTTACTTGTTGCAAGTTATATTTATATACCATTTATGATTTTGCCTATTTTTAATAGCATGAAATCAATTCCTAATAATTTATTACAAGCTTCAAGTGATTTAGGTGCAAATACATTTACTACTTTTCGTAAAATCATACTTCCTTTGACTAAAGAAGGTATAATGACAGGTGTTCAAGTCACATTTATACCAGCACTATCATTATTTATGATTACTAGACTGATAGCTGGAAATAAAGTGATTAATATTGGTACATCTATTGAGGAACAATTTTTAGTTATTCAAAACTACGGAATGGGTTCGACAATAGCTATCTTTTTAATTGTATTTATGGCCTTTATCTTAATTATTACTAAATCTAAAGAAACAAATGGAAGAGGGTGAATTAAATGAAATGGTACGGAAAACTTTATATAGGAATATTACTTGTTGTATTATATCTTCCTATTTTTTTCTTAATGTTTTATTCGTTTAATTCAGCTGGAAATATGGTACATTTTGAACATTTTACATTAGAACATTATCAAACTTTATTTCAAGATGATCATTTAATGTCTGTAATATTCAATACAATAGCAGTTGCATTGCTATCCGCAGCAGTATCTACTATTATAGGAACATTTGGAGCAATATCAATTTATTATTTGCGAAATAAGAAGTTTAAATTGACATTACTTACATTAAATAATGTACTAATGATTTCATCTGATGTTGTCATAGGTGCCTCATTTTTAATTATGTTCACAGCTTTAGGTCATATATTTGGATTAGGATTAGGATTTGGAACAGTATTAGCATCGCATATTGCATTCTGTATACCTATAGTAGTCATTCTTGTGCTACCACAGCTATATGAAATGAATCATAATATGTTAAATGCAGCTCGTGATTTAGGCGCTACAGAATCTCAAGTACTCGGACGTATACTTTTACCAAACTTAATGCCTGCTATTATTGGTGGCTTTTTTATGGCACTTACCTATTCCCTAGATGATTTTACTGTAAGTTTTTTTGTGACAGGTAATGGATTTAGTGTCTTATCAGTAGAGGTGTATGCCATGGCTCGAAAAGGTATCAGTATGGAAATAAATGCTATTTCAACAATCTTATTTTTAGCTATTGTGCTAGGTATTATTGGATACTATGCACTTCAAAATATATTAAAACGTAGAAGTGCTAAAAGAGGTGCAATAGAATGAAACAATTTTTTCAGTTAATTATCGGTGCCATTGTAGTAGGATTGATATGTTTAGGAATAAGTCATTGGTTTAATTCTCAAGATCATACAAAAACTGGTAAAAAAGTTTATGTATATAACTGGGGGGAATACATTGATCCCGATTTAATAAAAAAATTTGAAAAAGAGACAGGTATACAAGTTGTTTATGAAACGTTTGATTCGAATGAAGCCATGGAAGCAAAAATTAAAAATGGTGGTACACATTATGATGTTGCATTTCCAAGTGAATATACTGTTCAAAAATTAAAAAGAGAACATTTATTAGAACCTTTAGATCATCAGAAAATACCCAATATTAAAAATTTGGATTCTGATTATATGAATATGGCTTATGATCCACAAAATACCTATTCAATACCCTATTTTTTTGGAACGGTAGGTATTCTATACAATAAAAAAGCGTATCCTAATGAACAATTTGATAGTTGGAACAATTTATATCAGTCTAAATACAAAAATGACATATTACTTGTTGACGGGGCTAGAGAAATTATAGGATTAGCTTTAAATAAATTGGGTTATAGCTTAAATGATTCCAATCCTGTTCATATTAAGCAAGCAGAACAAGACTTACAATCTCTTACCCCTCAAGTTAGAGGGGTAGTAGGCGATGAAATTACTATGATGCTTCAACAAAATGAAGGCCATATTGCTGTAGTATGGAGTGGTGTAGCAGCACCACTTGTTCAAGAGGGAGATACTTATGATTATGTGGTTCCTAAAGAAGGTTCGAATGTATGGTTTGATAACATGGTTATTCCTAAAACTGCTCAAAATAAAGAAGGCGCATATCAATTTATTAACTTTTTATTAGATGCTAAAAATAATAAACAAAATACAGAATGGGTTGGGTATGCTACTCCGAATAAGGCGGCTAGAAATTTATTACCTAATAACATAAAAAATGATCACCGTTTTTATCCAACTCAAAAAGAACAAAAACGATTAGAAGTTTATAAAGATTTAGGGGAGAAAACATTAGGAGAATATAACGAAAGTTTCTTGAATTTTAAAATGTCGTTAAAATAAGTGATAATTAGTAGTTATTTTCCTATAAATTAGATATAATAATTTGACAAGTCAATTAAGGAGTTGTAATAAATGTCAGGAGAACGATACACACAAATCAAACGACCTGTGAGCCGTTTAACTGAGAAACTTTTAGGTTGGATTAGTTGGATTTTCTTATTAATATTAACGGTTATTACAATGTTTATTGCACTCGTATCATTCAGTAATGATACATCTATTCAAAATCTTGAAAATTCCATGAATAATAATCAATTAATACAACAAATACTAGTTAACAATAGTCTAAATACGACTCAATTTGTTATATGGTTACAAAATGGAATTTGGGCAATTATCGTGTACTTTATCATTTGTTTATTAATTTCATTTTTAGCTTTAATTTCTATGAATATTAGAATTTTATCTGGAATATTATTTTTAATTGCTTCCATTATTACTTTGCCTTTAGTGTTATTATTTATTACATTAATTATTCCAATCTTCTTCTTCATTACAGCGATTATGATGTTTGCAAGAAGAAGTAAATTAGAAACTGTTCCAGCATATGGTTCTACTTACGATTATCCCCCTTATTATAATCAAAGAGATGATTATGATGATAGATATTATTATGAAGAAGAACCTACTCAATATAATGATGAAGAAGAGTACATAGAACCACCTCGTAAGACTAAAAAATCAGAACGTCGTACTCGTCGTAAACCTTCAAGTTATTATAATGAAAGAGAACATGATTATGAGGATTATAATCATATTAATCAAAATAATAATGAGCAAGATTTTAATGATGATATTGAGGAAGATAAATATAATCAATATCCTAAACGTGCTGTAACAAGTGAATATCAACAATCTTCAAATGATGATGATACTTCTGGCGTGCTTTCAAGACAAAGAAAGTATAAATATAAATCAAAAAATAGTATGCCGAATGAAGTTAATGATGATGATGAAAATATATTCAATGAAAATAATGTAGAAAAAGACTTATATATTGATAAGAAAGAACAAAAAGCACAACGTAAAAGAGAAAAAGCGGAATTACGTGCTAAGAAAAAAGAAAAACGTAAAGCTTATAATCAACGTATGAAAGAAAAAAGAAAGAATCAGCCAAGTGCTGTTAATCAACGTCGAATGAATTATGAAGAACGTAAGCAAATTTTAAATAAAGAAGAAAACAAAGAGAAACACTCAGTTGATCAAGAATAATTGAAGGTTATTAGTTTTACGTATAGCTCCCAAGCAATTTGAATTAAATTGCTTGGGAGTTTATTTATCGTTAATAAAAATAAAATTGGATAAGTATTTAATAATAGAAGGATATCAATTAAAATAAATGCATACATCATTGAAATGATATAGTCGCAATAATCAGTTCTATTGGAGTATTTGTAAAACCTACATTAATATTAAAAATTAAATCTATACTATTCATATTATGACATTGATATGAAAGTTTAATATAGTGTGGTTTGCAATGATATTATGGAAGTTATAATGAATTAAAAGAATACAGAGAAAAACTATTGTTAAGATATCATGTTCAATACCTTAACAATAGTTTTATTTTATGCAAAAAATTCTTTAAATGTTTCGATAATTAAATAAACATTAAGTAGGCTTAGAATAATAATTAAACTCCAAGAACAAAAGTTAATCCAGTTTTTATTATAAAAAGGGCCCATTAATTTTTTGTTGCTTGTTGCAAGTTGTAAAGGAATGAGTGAAAACGGTAAAGCGATACTTAAAAATACTTGAGAAAGTACTAAAAGTTGTTCCATTTTATTTTCATTACCTTTAAATACAATTAAACAAATTATAACAGGAATGACAGCTAAACCTCTAGTTATTAATCGTCTTAACCAATTTGGAATTGATAATCTTAAAAATCCTTCCATAACAATTTGACCTGAGAGTGTTCCAGTGATTGTAGAATTTTGTCCAGATGCAAGTAGTGCAATAGCGAATAATGTACTCATGATACTGCCAAGTACTGACCCTAGAAGCGGCTGAGTTTTAAGGGCATGATATAAATCATAAAATCCTCCTAATTTATCAGCATTAACACCATAAAATAGTGCAGCACCTAATATAAGTAACAAGCAATTTACTATAAAAGCGATGCTTAATTGTATATTAGAATCAATTGTTGCATATTTTATTGCTTGTGCCTTATCGTTCTCATTAGTTCTATCATATTTACGTGATTGTACAATCGAAGAATGTAAATAGAGATTATGAGGCATAATTGTAGCACCGATAATCCCTAAAGCAATATACAGCACACTGTGATTTGTAACGATATCCTTATGAGGAATAAAACCGTTAAGAATATTAATCACTTTAGGTGACGAAATAAATACTTCGAATAAGAAAATAATTAGAACAGTAAAAATTAATGTTCCGACAATCGCTTCGATTTTTCTGAAACCAAATTTCATAATAAAGAGTAAAAGAAAAACATCTAAAACAGTTATAAGTGCACCTATAATTAAAGGAATATTAAACAATAAATCTAGAGCTATTGCACTTCCGATAATTTCAGCAATATCTGTAGCGATAATAGCTAGTTCTGCTATTATCCAAAACATAATTGCTAACGGGCGATTTAAATAATAACGTGTCATTTGTGCTAAATCCATATCTGTAGCAATACCTAATCTCACTGTCATGCTTTGCAAAAGCATTGCAGATAAACTAGAAACTAAAATAATAAAAAGAAGGATATAGCCAAATTGTGCTCCACCTTGCATAGATGTAATCCAGTTACCTGGGTCCATATATCCTACCGCTACTAATAATCCTGGACCTAAAAAAGCTAGAAATTTTTGGCTTGCACTTTTATGACTACTAAAATCTACTGTATTATTAATTTCATCTAAGCTGCGTTGTTTTTTATCACTCATATAATTCATTCATACACTCCTAAAATCTTTTTAATTATATTAACCTAAATATATTTTTAGGTCAACCTAAAAATGTTGTAAAAAAGAATATTACTGAATTTAGATGGATCTTCAAGACAGTGAGTGATTACCAATAAAATAAAAAACACCTGAGACTTCTAGTAAAGTCCCAGGCCGAAGAATAGTATTTATTCATATAATTTTAAGAATTCATCAAATGTTTCTTTAATAAAAGCTAAAAATGTTTCATCTGATTTTAATCGTTCATCACTAGGGGCTAAAGTACGTGCTATAAAAAATTCTCCTTTTTTCACATTTTTAACACGATCAATAGCTTGATGTAAATCAGTATCACTTAAATCTTTGATATATTGTTTATCTTTTTTCATGTGATTTAAACTAATTTGATAATCATTTGGAAGTTGTTTTAATGCATTAAAATGTTTGTCAAAAACTTTAACACGTTCTTCTTTATTTTTTCCTTCATGCATTATTCCATACATGATAAATAATTGATCCCTAAAAAGGCCAATTTGGAAGTGGGGTAACATTTTATAACCACGTTTATTAGGTGCAAAAGCGACCCAGGTATCTATAGGAGGATTAACACTTCTACGCGCATGTTTAGCAACATGTGCATAAAATGTTTCTCCAGTTTGAGAAGTGAAATACTCACTAAAATAATCGCCTAACTGATGTAATTGAGGTCTAATATATTTATTTAAAGCTTCCATTCGTTCATCTAAACCCTCAACGTCAAATGCTTTAAAATGTTTAGGTGTAAATGTGTATTGTGTCATTGATCTTCCTCCTATTTTAATAGTATGTTGAGTTTATTGTAGCATATATTTCAAAGTGATAATGATAGAATAGTAATATACAATATAGATAGTTAATTTAAACTAATAAGGTAGAGTCAGTACCTAGATGTTAGTCATTTAATTTTTAGGATTTTACCCCTCGTGGTTAGGAGAGTGTCATGAGATTAATAAAAGTAAAAGAAAAAAGACTATAATACAATACTAAAAATTTGGGAGAAATCTGTAGTAAAAACACATGATTTTTTTAAAGAAGAAGATAGAATGCAATTAAAAAATGACCTTCTAACTTATTTAAAATATGTAGATGCATATCTATGATTTTATGATAAAGAAGTTATTGGTTTTTCGGGAATTAATGATGAAAATTTGGAAATGTTGTTTATAGATCCTAAACATTTTAATAAAGGTTACGGTACAATCATACTTCAGTCACTGATTCAAGAAGATAAAATCCAATATGTAGATGTTAATAAAGATAACCAACATGCATTGAAATTTTATATTAAAAATGGTTTTAAAGCATATAGTGAATCTCAAAAAGACAATCAAGGTAGAGATTACCCGATTTTACATTTAAAATTAGCTTAATGATCTTTTATTTATTTATCTTCCATAATTATAAGATGAATGTACATATTTATTCATATATTTTAAATGTTTTCAGTCTTTTATATCATGGATTTGATAGGTTGCTTTTATTGGCGACCTATTTTTATGCTTATAAACTATTCATAAGAGTTTAATATATAGTGATGAAGGTATAAAATGATGTATAACAATTATAAAATTGATTTGATGTATAATAGTAAGCAACAGGAGATGATAGTATGTCGCTATATGATTTTGCTAAAGGCTTAGTTTTAGAAGCAGGAAATAAAGTTAGAATAATGATGAAGGAAGAATTAAATATTGAAACAAAATCAAATCCGAATGACTTAGTTACAAATGTTGATAAAGCTACTGAAAATTATATATATGATGCGATTACCCATAGTTATCCAGAACATCGTGTTATTGGGGAAGAAGGACATGGTCATGATTTAACTCATGTTGAAGGGGTCGTATGGGTAGTGGATCCAATTGATGGCACATTAAACTTTGTACATCAAAAAGAAAATTTTGCTATCTCAATTGGTATCTATCGAAATGGTAAACCATACGCTGGCTTTGTATATGATGTAATGAAAGATGTTTTATATCATGCCAAGGTAGGTGAGGGTGCATTTGAAAATAAACATCCATTATCTACGATTGAATCTACCACCCTAAAGAAAAGCTTAATTGGTATCAACCCAAATTGGGTAACCAAACCTAAAATGGGTCCTATATTTCAAGATATAGTAAATGATGCAAGAAGCTGTAGAGCATATGGTAGTGCAGCTTTAGAAATTATAAGTGTAGCTAAAGGACAATTGGCTGCTTATATCACACCTAGATTACAGCCTTGGGACTTTGCTGGTGGTCTTATTGTATTAAATGAAGTTGGAGGCGTAGCTAGTAACTTATTAGGTGAACCATTAAATATTTCAAGTGCGAATTCAGTATTAGTAGGAAATTCAAATATTCATAAAGAAATATTAGAAATTTATCTAGCACCTAATACGGCTACTTTAATAGATTTACATCAACGCTTTAAAAAATAAAAAATCTTATTTCAATAAAAAAAGCTTGAGACAAAAATATCTCAAGCTTTATATATCTTAATGGTTGATTATAGCCAATTGTTTTCACGATACTTTTTCTTAAGCGTAAATCCGGCGCCAAACGTTGCAATGAAAAGAATAAATGTTAAAATCATCATTGGAATACTTCCGGCACCCACGCTGAAACTAAAGAGCACTAAAAATATAACTGCTACAATAGAAAGTATCCAGAATATACCTTTAGATTTTGGTTTTTCCATCCCCATCCCCACCTTTTAGTTATCTTTTGTTAATATTATGATATAATAAAAAAGTTGCAATTAAAAGTGGGAATTTACTCAAGAAAGGATATTATAAAATGACTAATAGAAGAGAAGATGTTCGTAATATTGCAATTATTGCTCACGTCGACCATGGTAAAACAACACTAGTTGACGAATTGCTTAAACAATCTGGAATCTTCAGAGAAAATGAGCATGTTGATGAAAGAGCAATGGACTCTAATGACTTAGAAAGAGAACGTGGTATTACAATTCTTGCTAAAAATACTGCGATAAATTATAAAGGTACAAGAATTAACATCTTAGATACACCAGGGCATGCTGACTTTGGTGGTGAAGTTGAACGTATCATGAAAATGGTAGATGGTGTTGTACTTGTTGTAGATGCCTACGAAGGTACGATGCCACAAACACGTTTCGTACTAAAAAAAGCATTAGAACAAAATTTAAAACCTGTTGTAGTAGTTAATAAAATTGATAAACCTTCTGCTAGACCAGAAGCGGTAGTAGATGAAGTATTAGATTTATTTATTGAACTTGAAGCAAATGATGAACAACTTGATTTCCCAGTTGTTTATGCATCAGCTGTAAATGGAACAGCGAGTCTTGATCCTGAAAAACAAGATGAAAACATGCAGTCTTTATATGAAACAATTCTTGATTACGTGCCTGCTCCAATTGATAACAGTGATGAACCACTACAATTCCAAGTAGCATTATTAGACTATAATGATTACGTTGGTCGTATTGGTATTGGTCGTGTATTTAGAGGTAAAATGCGTGTCGGCGATAATGTATCGCTTATTAAATTAGATGGTACAGTGAAAAACTTCCGTGTAACAAAAATCTTTGGTTTCTTTGGTTTAAAACGTGAAGAAATTGAAGAAGCACAAGCGGGAGATTTAATTGCTGTATCAGGAATGGAAGATATCAACGTAGGTGAAACAGTTACACCACATGATCATCAAGAAGCGTTACCAGTATTGCGTATTGATGAACCTACACTTGAAATGACATTCAAAGTAAATAATTCACCATTTGCTGGTCGTGAAGGTGATTTTGTAACTGCTCGTCAAATCCAAGAACGGTTAGATCAACAACTTGAAACAGATGTATCTTTAAAAGTTACACCAACAGATTCTCCAGATACGTGGATTGTAGCTGGCCGTGGAGAGTTGCACTTATCTATTTTAATTGAGAATATGAGACGTGAAGGGTTTGAACTTCAAGTTTCTAAACCTCAAGTTATTTTACGTGAAATTGATGGTGTATTAAGTGAACCATTTGAACGTGTTCAATGTGAAGTTCCATCTGAAAATGCTGGAGCAGTGATTGAATCACTTGGTGCGCGTAAAGGTGAAATGTTAGACATGTTAACAACTGATAATGGATTAACACGTTTAATCTTTATGGTACCTGCACGTGGTATGATTGGATATACAACTGAATTTATGTCTATGACACGTGGTTATGGCATTATTAATCATACATTTGAAGAATTTAGACCTCGTGTTAAAGCACAAATTGGTGGCCGTCGTAATGGTGCATTAATTTCAATGGATCAAGGACAAGCAACAGCCTATGCCATCATTGGTCTAGAGGACCGAGGTGTAAACTTCATGGAACCAGGTACTGAAGTTTATGAAGGTATGATTGTAGGAGAACATAACCGTGAAAACGACTTAACAGTTAATATTACTAAAGCTAAACATCAAACTAACGTACGTTCAGCAACAAAAGATCAAACTCAAACAATGAATCGTCCAAGAATTTTAACGTTAGAAGAAGCATTAGAATATATTAATGATGATGAATTGGTTGAAGTAACGCCTCAAAGTATCCGTTTAAGAAAGAAAATTTTAAATAAAGCTGCACGTGAAAAAGAAGCGAAACGTGTAAAACAAATGATGCAAGATCAATAAAACTAATAAAAAGACGCAACATCAAATTTGATGTTGCGTCTTTTTATTATTGAAAAGTATACTATAAGTTTTCATTTGGAAAATGGAGATTAAATTTACGATTTTCATTTGGTCGTTGTCTAGGTGTGTCTAATCGACTTTTACAGTCACTACACATGAATGTTTTAATTGGATTATTACGTAGACGTTTAGCTTCAACTGTACGTTCATCAATTAAGACCTTAGTATCACAAATAATACATTGTACTTCTCGCAACTTAAATCACCTCAATACGAGTTACATATTTAAAGTGATATGAATAGGCGTTCTCCTCGGGATTATAAACAAAGCTATCTACTGAATTATCATCGTACAATCGCTTACCATCTTTAGCAAATTGGAAAAATAGATAAGGTAATAATTCTAATGGAATTTCAATTGAAGATGTATCATTTGAAAGTTTAATTGTAGTTGCACTTTCTAAAGGCTCTGCATTTTTAAAAAATGGTGTCATATTTATTGCAAATGAATCTTCTAATACAGCACGTTTACGATACTTAATTTCAGAGTTTAATGTAGGAGGATTGGTTTGTCCTTCTAAAATAGCCCTATTCCATTCGCGGTTATCTTCAAATTTAATAGGTTTAGTTCCTTCAAAAATACCGTTTTCAATATCTTCTATTTTTACTTTTCTATCATCAAAAATCCATGTTGTACTATCTAAAGTAATAGGAAATTTGACGTCTCCTTTAATTTGAATCATCTTGCCCACTCCCTAGTTTCAATCTAACCATTATTTTATCATATTTAAAATGAAGGGTTTATTGAATAAACTTGCTTTTTAAAAGGTAGTAGGATAAACTTCTGATATGAAGATATTTAATGATAGGGGGAGAATGTGATGCCGAAGCAAATGAACATAAATAGTGCAGCTTATGAGCAATTAAATCAAGATGCTGACCGAATCTTGCATTTAATTAAGGTTCAAATGGATAATTTAACTATGCCATCTTGCCCACTATATGAAGAGGTTCTCGACACACAAATGTTTGGTTTACAAAAAGAAGTAGACTTTGCTGTGAAACTTGGTTTAGTTGATAAAGAAGACGGTAAAAATTTAATGCTTCGTTTAGAAAAAGAATTATCTAAATTGCATGAAGCATTCACAAACGTATAACTCTAAGTCTAATGCTTTGAATATGAAAGTGTTATAATGAGCAAGAATTAATAGATGTAATAATTTATGATAGTGACTGAAATGTTATGTAAATAATATTTTCAGTCCTTTTATTTTATTTTTTACGTTTATGTTTGTTAATTAATAATTACAAAGTATATAATAGTTTAGACAGAATTTAATTTGATAAATCGTTTTAATGAGCATATATAGTTTAAATTTTTAGAATTGGATGATCTTTTTTATGAATAATTTAAAAAATATATTTCGATACATAGGTAGAATCTCTAAGTTTATCGATTATCCATTATTAATTTCATATGTTATTTTGTGTTTTATAGGTTTAGTGATGGTTTATAGTGCCAGTATGGTGGCAGCTACTAAAGGAACGTTAACAGGTGGCGTTGAGGTTTCAGGTACATATTTTTATAACAGACAATTAATTTATGTTATCATGAGTTTCATTATTGTTTTTTTTATTTCATTTATGATGAATATAAAAGTCTTTAAACAATCAAAAGTTCAACAGTGGATTATGATTATCATCTTTGTCCTTTTATTTTTAACATTATTGGTAGGTAAAAATATTAATGGTTCAAAAAGTTGGCTTGACTTAGGATTTATGAATTTACAAGCTTCAGAGTTGCTAAAAATTGCTTTAATTCTTTATATTTCTTATGTATTAAGTAAAAAATTACCGCAGTTAAGAGGTAATTTAAGAATTATCAAAGGGCCAATTATTTTAATTATCCTTTGTTTAGGTTTAGTACTTTTACAAGGAGATATTGGACAAACATTATTAACATTAATTATTATATTAGCAATGTTTTTATTCGTAGGTATAGGTGCTAAGAAAATAGTAAAAGGACCTATTTTATATATTATTCTTGGATTTATTCTTATTGCTGGATTCTTTATTTTCACTGGAATGATGCCAGAATATTTAAAGGCACGTTTTAGTACAATTTACGATCCTTTTAGTTCTTCTTCTGGAACTGGGTATCATTTATCCAATTCATTAATGGCAATCGGAAATGGAGGATTATTTGGTCGAGGATTAGGTAATGGAATCATGAAACTTGGCTATCTTCCAGAAGCGCATACAGATTTTATTTTCGCAGTAATTTGTGAAGAATTAGGACTGATTGGTGCCTTATTAGTAATAGGATTATTATTTTTTATTGTATTCCGTGCATTTATATTAGCCACTAAAACATCTTCATATTTTTATAAATTAATATGTGTTGGTGTAGCGAGTTATATTGGTAGTCAAACGTTCGTAAATTTAGGAGGTATATCAGCTACGATTCCTCTTACAGGGGTTCCTCTTCCATTTATAAGTTTTGGTGGTTCATCAATGATCAGCTTAAGTATTGCTATGGGATTATTATTGTTAGTAGCAAGACAAATTAAAGTTGAAGAAAAAAGAGCAATAAAAAATAAAAAAACAAAAGTGGATATTCCTAGACAATATTAAAATCATTTAATGATAGATGTAAATATGTAACTAACATTATTAAGAGTGGAAGCAAGAATTAAAAAATTTGCTTCCACTCTTTTTACATTTATGTGACAAGTTAAAGGATTACTAGTCTACAGTAGCGTCTTCAAACTATAAATGATAATATAAAGTTATTAAGTATAATAATTATTAATGATTACATTTTAAAATAGTGATTAAGCTAACCTAGTTACTATATTTTCATTTTATAAATTGTATGTAAAAAAGTATTAGCTTTCTCATGTATTTTAAGATAAAATTTTATTATCTAATTAGTTAGAATATTCAAAATATAAAGGGGTGTTTCTTGTTTGAATCATATAAAAAAATTATTAGTAGCCAATCGTGGTGAAATTGCAATTAGAATTTTTAGAGCAGCAACGGAATTAAATATTCAAACAGTAGCAATTTATTCAAACGAAGACAAAAATTCATTACATAGATATAAAGCCGATGAATCATATTTAGTGGGAAAAGATTTAGGACCAGCCGAAAGTTATTTAAATATTGAACGTATTATTGAAGTAGCAAAACGTGCGAATGTAGATGCAATACATCCTGGTTATGGCTTTTTAAGTGAAAATGAAGAATTTGCAAGACGTTGTAATGAAGAGGGCATAACATTTATTGGTCCTCACCTAGACCATTTAGATATGTTTGGTGATAAAGTAAAAGCAAGAACAACTGCAATTAAAGCAAATTTACCAGTTATACCAGGAACAGATGGACCAATTGAAAATTTTGATGCAGCAAAGGCATTTGCTAAAGAAGCAGGATTCCCACTGATGATTAAAGCCACAAGTGGTGGTGGTGGAAAAGGTATGCGTATTGTTCGCGAAGAAAGTGAATTAGAAGATGCGTTTCATCGTGCGAAATCTGAAGCACAAAAATCATTTGGTAATAGTGAAGTATATATCGAAAGATACATCGATAATCCCAAACATATTGAAGTTCAAGTTATTGGCGATGAATATGGTAATATTGTTCATCTATATGAGCGTGATTGTTCTGTACAACGTCGTCATCAAAAGGTAGTTGAGGTAGCACCATCTGTAGGCTTACCTGATGAATTAAGAGAACGTATTTGTCAGTCTGCATTACAATTAATGAAAAATATCAAATATGTTAACGCTGGAACAGTGGAATTTTTAGTATCTGGCGATGAATTCTTTTTCATTGAAGTCAATCCACGTGTTCAGGTAGAGCATACGATTACAGAAATGATTACAGGAATTGATATCGTTAAAACTCAAATTTTAGTAGCAGATGGAGCAAGTCTATTTGACAAACGTATCGCTTTACCTCCTCAAGAAGAAATCCAAACACTTGGTTATGCTATTCAATGTCGTATCACTACCGAAGATCCTACAAATGATTTTATGCCAGATTCTGGTACGATTATTGCTTATCGTTCAAGTGGTGGTTTTGGTGTACGTTTAGATGCAGGAGATGGTTTCCAAGGCGCTGAAATTTCGCCTTACTATGACTCACTATTAGTGAAATTATCTACTCATGCCATTACTTTTAAACAAGCTGAAGAAAAAATGGAACGCTCTTTACGAGAAATGCGTATTCGTGGTGTAAAAACAAATATTCCGTTTTTAGTTAACGTTATGCGTAATGAAAAATTCCGAAGTGGAGATTATACAACAAAATTTATTGAAGAAACACCGGAATTATTCGATATTGCACCTACATTAGACCGTGGTACTAAAACATTAGAATACATTGGGAATGTAACCATTAATGGTTTTCCGAATGTCGAAAAACGTACGAAGCCAGACTATGAGTCAACTTCGATTCCGCAAGTTTCAAAAAAGAAAATTCAACATCTATATGGTACAAAACAATTACTAGATGAAAAAGGCCCTAGTGGAGTTGCAGATTGGGTTAAAGCACAAGATGATGTTTTAATTACTGATACGACATTCCGTGATGCGCATCAATCTTTACTTGCTACGCGTGTACGTACAAAAGATATGTTAAATATAGCTTCTAAAACTGCTGAAGTATTTAAAGATAGTTTTTCTTTAGAAATGTGGGGAGGCGCTACTTTTGATGTGGCATACAACTTCTTAAAAGAAAATCCTTGGGAGCGTTTAGAAAAACTTAGAAAAGCGATTCCAAATGTATTATTCCAAATGTTATTAAGAGCTTCAAATGCTGTGGGTTATAAGAATTATCCTGATAATGTAATTCAAAAATTTGTAGATGAAAGTGCTAAAGCAGGTGTAGATGTTTTCCGTATTTTCGACTCATTAAACTGGGTAGATCAAATGAAAGTGGCAAATGAAGCGGTACAAAAAGCAGGTAAAATTTCAGAGGGTACTATTTGTTACACAGGGGATATTTTAAACTCAGAACGTTCAAATGTGTTCACTTTAGATTACTATGTTAAATTAGCTAAGGAATTAGAACGTGAAGGTTTCCATATTTTAGCAATTAAAGATATGGCTGGCTTATTAAAACCTAGAGCAGCATATGAACTGGTTGGAGAATTAAAAGCTGCAGTTAATTTACCAATACATTTACATACACATGATACAAGTGGAAATGGTTTATTAACCTACAAACAAGCCATCGATGCTGGTGTAGATATTATCGATACAGCTATTGCATCGATGAGTGGCTTAACAAGTCAACCAAGTGTGAACTCCTTATATTATGCATTAGATGGGTTTAAACGAAATATGCGTACAGATATTCAAGGTTTAGAAGAACTAAGTCACTATTGGAGTACTGTTCGCCCATACTACGTTGACTTTGAAAGTGATATTAAGTCACCTAATACAGAAATTTATCAACATGAAATGCCAGGTGGTCAATACTCTAATTTAAGTCAACAAGCTAAAAGTTTAGGTCTTGGTGAACGTTTTAATGAAGTCAAAGATATGTATCGTCGTGTTAATTTCTTGTTTGGAGATATTGTTAAAGTGACACCATCTTCAAAAGTGGTAGGAGATATGGCGTTATATATGGTACAAAATGATTTAGATGAACAATCGATTATTGAACAAGGTTATAAATTAGATTTTCCTGAATCAGTAGTGTCATACTTTAAAGGTGAGATTGGTCAACCAGTAAATGGCTTTAATAAACAATTGCAGGATATTATTTTAAAAGGTCAACAACCGCTAACTGAACGTCCAGGAGAATATTTAAAACCAGTAGATTTTGATGAAATACGAGAACAATTACAAGATAAAAATTATGGTGAAGTGACTGAGCAAGATATTATAAGTTATGTACTTTATCCAAAAGTATTTGATCAATTTATTCAAACTAGACAACAATATGGTAACTTATCATTACTTGATACACCGACATTCTTCTTTGGTATGCGTAACGGTGAGACTGTAGAAATTGAAATTGAAAACGGAAAACGTTTAATTATTAAACTTGAAACAATTAGTGAAGCAGATGAAAAGGGTAATCGAACAATTTATTACGTGATGAATGGTCAAGCTCGTCGTATTACGATTAAAGATGAAAACATAAAAACAAATGCGAATGTAAAACCTAAAGCAGATAAAACAAATCCAAATCATATAGGAGCTCAAATGCCAGGAAGTGTGACTGAAGTTAAAGTTTCAGTAGGTGATGAGGTTAAAGTAAATCAACCACTATTAATCACTGAAGCCATGAAAATGGAAACAACAATTCAAGCTCCATTTAATGGAGTGATTAAAAAAGTTACTGTTGGAAATGGTGATGCTATTGCAACGGGAGATTTATTAATCGAAATTGAAAAATCTGAGTAGGTATTAAAAAGTTTAAAAGCATAAGATAGAAAGTTAAATGACATTCTATCTTATGCTTTTTTGCATAAAAAACACGTTAGAGATTCCATGTTTTACAATAACTCTAACATGTCTTTTAAAACTTTATTTGATTTTTGATTTTTCACTTCTAATTGAACGAAGCATGAGTAAAATAAAGTAAGCGATTAAGCCAAAAAGTATAGTAATACAAAGTGCGTGTAGCAATGCAATAATTAAATTAACATGTGTGATTACAGACAATGCACCCGTAATCACTTGTAAAATAATTAAAATAAATGCAGCAGTATAGCCATATCTAATTGTACGGTTTTCAGAATAATTTTTGATGGCATGAATAAATGTAATCATAATCCAACAAAAAGTGATAAATGCCATACCGCGATGTGCAAATTGTACCCAATCTTGCTCAGTATGGGGTACTAAATTATTAAACGGCAATGGCCAGCTTCCATATGCTAAACTTGCTTTAGCGTGGCGAACCAAAGCACCAGTGTAAATAGTGACATAAACAACGCCCGTCATAATCCAAGTAAGATTGCGCAATGGTTTTTTTATAAATAATTCATCAGCCTCATATTTTTTATCCACTTCAAAAATAATAAGCATTAATACGAACACAGAAGAAAAACTAATTAATGAAATTCCAAAATGTAAGGCTAAAACGTAAGAATTTTGTTGCCAAATAACAGCTGCTGCGCCAATTAAGGCTTGAATTAATAGGAAAGCGACACTAATAATTGCTAAAGGTTTAACCTCTTTTATGTATCCTATATTTTTCCAAGCTGTGATGGCCAACCATAACACAACAATTAATGATAAACCTGATACAGCTCGGTGACTCAATTCAATGATTGTAGCAATTGGCAAATTCTGAGGTAATAAAGCGCCGTGACATAAAGGCCATGAAGCACCACAGCCATCTTCAGAGCCCGTCTTAGTTACTAAGGCGCCCCCAAGTTGTACCAATGCCATAATAATTGTTGCTACGATTGATAACCATTTAAGGTTTCGTTTGTTAAACAAGTTTAAACACCCCATCATTAATTTAAAATATTTTGTAATATGATATCCATTTATGCTCTGATTTTAATATAAAAGATATAATTATAAATATTACAACTATTATACTACAATAATTAAAGACAAAAAATTAGTGAGACAGGAAGTCGTTAAAGTGTCACAATTTAAATAGATATTACCTAGCCTTTTATAAGTAATTATTATATCATAGTACTATATGAAAATTTTAAGGAGGGGAACCATGAGTAAAGAACACACTTTATCACAGCCGTCAAGTAGAGTGTCTTTTAAAGAACTACAACAAATTATTAAAATGGGCTTGGTACAGGGTAACCTAATTCCTGCTTTTGCAGGCGCTTGGTTAGCTATTGTAATGACAAATCATTCCTTCCTATCGTCAATACCTCAAATCCTATTAATGTTGATAGGTTCGACATTAATTATGGGTGGTGCTTGTGCATTAAATAATTATTATGATCAAGATATCGATAAAATTATGCCAAGTAAACAAAGTAGACCAACAGTAAACGATAGAATTTCAGATAAACATTTATTAATGTTAAGTTTTGGTATGATGTTAGTAGGAGAAGCATGTTTATTCTTATTAAATGTGCCATCAGGTGTTTTAGGACTTTTTGGTATAGTAGGATATGTATCATATTATTCAATCTGGTCTAAAAGACATACGACTTGGAACACAGTAGTAGGAAGTTTTCCAGGTGCTGTGCCACCTTTAATTGGATGGACAGCTATTGATGGACAAATAAGTCTTGTAGCTTTTGCTTTATTTTTAGTTGTCTTTTGTTGGCAGCCTATTCATTTCTATGCTTTAGCTATTAAACGTAGTGATGAATATTCATTAGCAAATATTCCTATGTTACCTTCAGTAAAAGGCTTTAAACGTACAAGAGTAAGTATGTTTATTTGGTTAGTATTTTTATTACCATTACCGTTCTTATTATCTAGTTTAGGCACTACGTTCGTTGTATTAGCAACTTTATTAAATCTTGGATGGATTTTTATAGGTTTAACAACATTTAAGAAAAATACTGATCAAACTAAGTGGGCAACAAAAATGTTTATCTATTCACTAAATTATTTAGTAGTATTCTTTGCATTAGTTGTTGTCATCTCTTTAATAAAAATGATTTAAAATATCTAAGTTAAATAAGGATGGAACATATGAGTTTACCAATTCTACCAACTATTAGTACAAGCTGTATCGTAATTAGTGCTATTTTAGTAGCAATAGGATGGTGGCAAATTGCTCATCGTCATGTTAATACTCACAAAAAAGTTATGTTATGGGCAGCATTTTTCGCATTAACGTTTTTTATAATTTACGCAACTCGAACGATATTTATAGGTAATACAGATTTTGGTGGTCCAGATTCTGTTAGAACATATTATAAGATATTCTTAATCTTCCACATTAATCTTGCTACGATTGGTGGCGTATTAGGATTAGTTCAAATTATTACTGCATTTAAAGATAAATTTAAATGGCATAGAAGAATCGGACCTGTCGCTTCAATTATATGGTTCTTTACTGGTATTACAGGTGTGGCAGTATACTTATTACTATATGTAATTTATCCAGGTGGAGAAACTACATCGGTGATTAAAGCCACACTAGGTTTATAACAATATTGAATATTTTAAAGAATAGCCTGGGACATAATGAGTGTCTCAGGTATTTTTAATATTTTGGCAGTCGATGATCAAATTGTTTAGTATAAATTATGTTTTAATATTAATTGTTTATTTTATTTGTAAATAGGTATAATGTAGTTTAATTAATAAATTTGGAGTTTAGAAAAAAAGAATGGCTTGATTGTTAAAATAGTTATTTTGTACAATATATATAATTCTAAAGAGGTGGGGGAGCAATGACTAAGTTAGTAATCAAAGTTTTAGGAGTCGTATTTTTAATTACATTTTTAATTTATTTATTTTACTCACCAAGATTAAAATTTGATGTTCTTGAAAATCCTAATAACAACAATAAAATAAGTCATTCAAATCAAGTATCACATTCCGTGAAAAAACAGACTGAAAATCCTGCTCCCAAAAATGGGATAGGTACTTGGATAGGTAAAGATATTAATTATCTTACAAATAAATATGGACAAGCAAATCGTACATATCCTGTTAAAGGCGGATATACTGATTATATATTTAAGAGAAAACAACAATATTATATTGTTACTACAAAACATGATGAAATTAAATCTGTTTATGCTACTGGAGAAAAAGCTCAAACCGGATCATTAAAAATCAATGAAAATGCTTCACATATATTTGAAAAAACTAGTATTAATCCTGACCCCTCTTTTAAAGTGAATGGAAAACAATATAATTTTGAGTTATCAGATGAAGATATTAAAACTCAAACTCTAATTAAATATGGTAATATTTATGCTCAAGTTTATGTGGATCAACAATCAAATCGAATTATGGGTATTCGATATCTAGATAAAGAACTATTAGCATTTATAAAACCTTATCAATTAACAGATGAAGAAGATATTTCAGATGATAAATTTAATAATGACAGAAATAATAAAGATTCATTACCATATGAACAAAGCCCAAATCAATTGATAACCCTCTATGAAATTACTAATCAAATGAGAGATTTAAAACATATTCCACCATTGAAAGTAAATTCAGACATTTCACATATTGCTTCAGCAAATTTATATGAAGCAACTGGTACAGAAGATGTTGAATTTACAGAAGAAGCCCTTAAGAGCCAACTTGGTAACGAAAACATTGACTTTATAGCTACAAGTCAAAATGTGGGCTATGATTTTGATGACGTGCCTACATTAATTCATAGTTGGATGAATTCGGATATACACCGTTCAAGAATGTTAAATAAAAAGTATAATGAAATGGGTGGAGAAGTAATGAGAAATTATTATTCACTTATTTTTGTACAAAAATAAGTTGTGAGGTGACCGATAATGTATACAGAGGAAACATTATCAATTTTAGATGAAATTGAAGATTTATCAGACATGATTGTACAATCAAAAGTGTATTTTAATTATAGAGAAGCTCAAAAAACACTTAAACAAGATGATGAAGCACATTTACTGTATCAAGCTTTTTTAAAATCAAAAGAACGTTATGATGAAGTGATGCGCTTTGGTAGATATCACCCAGATTATCAAAATGTAATGTTAGATACACGTCGACGTAAGCGAGCTTATGAAATGTTGCCTAATGTAATGGATTACAAATCTAAGGAAGTACAATTACAAAATTTAATAGATGAAGTGTTGACTACAATCGCATTATCTGTGTCAGAAAATGTAAAGATTGAAGTGGGTAATCCATTTTTTAAAACGGATTCTAAAGGCTGCGCCTCAGGAGGTACATGTAATTGTCGTTTATAATTAAAAATAAAATCTAGTAAATCAGAGGTTGAGTTGCAAAATGAGATGTCAGCATATTTTTACTTTAATTATTGAAGATTAATATATTAAAAGAATCTGAGACAACTATGATGTATGTCCCAGATTCTTTTATGTATATATTTTAATTTTATATAGAATGAGTGTATTTAATTTGAGGTATGTTGTTTTAGTAGTGATTTAAATTGTTTACCTAAATCAGGACGGTCAGTAACAATGGTGTGGACACCTTTTTGATACAAATCATACATTAAGTCAACACTATTGATGCCATAATAACCTGGCACAATATTTAATAAGTTAAGCCATTGAATAAAATGAGTTGATGATAATGGGATACCTTTGAATTTTATAGGCATTTGAAATGTGTCAGCTTGAGGATGATAATGATAACCTAGTCCTAAAATAAACTTAATCACACCTTCAGTCACTTCATGTTGACTTGCACCAGTAGCTATTTCTCCATTGCTTATTGCTCTAAAACGTTCATTTTGTTTTTTATGGAAACTTGTTACAAGTACACGTTTCTCAGCATGATGATGCTTTATAATATCATACATTTTTTTAGGCGCAATAGCTCCTTCATAACTACTTGGAGTATCTTTTAAATCTACATTGATATATTTGCTAGGATACATTTCTAAAAGTTCATCGAAAGTTAAAATTTTAGCTTGTTGATGACCTCTATAAATATGGCGACCATTGATATCAGTAAAATGAAATCCTGCATCTAATTTTTTTAATTCTTTTAATGTGTAATCACATACTTTTCCTGAACCATTAGTAGTACGGTCGACTGTAGCATCGTGAAAAACAATCAATTCTTCATCTTTAGTTAGTCTCACATCTGTTTCAAAGCCATCTAAACCATAATCAACAGCATTATCGAAAGCTAATTGTGTTTGTTCTGGTCGAACTGACATTCCACCTCTATGTGCAAAAATATAAGGTGCTGGTCCATTAAAAAAGTAAGGTATGTCTTTAAGCATTTTAGGCTTTTGATTTCTTTTTAAAAGTAATAAACTGCTTAGTATACCCATACTAGTGATACCCAAATTAAAAAAATTCTTCTTAATGTGTTTCAAGGTATAACCTCCTAAAGTTCATTTAAAATTAATAATTAAAGAAATATTTTTCGAAAGTTAAGTGTTGAGATATTGAATGTATTTTATAAAATTATTAGTCATGGTATAGTAATTATGCATAATAAATGGAGTGAGTGAAATAATATGGAATTGATTCCAAGAGTTAGCTTAATTATTTACTTAAAGCATATTAAACATGAAAGACAGATACGTAAATATGGACATATCGTTTATACTAATAAACCTCGAAAGTATGTAGTAATGTATGTTAATGAACATGAAGTAGACGATATTCTCCAGAAATTAATGAAATTAAAATATGTTTTACATATTGATGGATCCCCTTATAAAAACTTGAAAAAAACATATGATAAAGAAAAGCATGAAAAGCTTTAAGATGTATTTAAACATTGTTATTGCATCGGTGGGATCCAATTTTGTAAACGAAGTACGCTAATTAAATATTTAAAATATAAATCATTCGTATGAAATGCATTTGGCGGTTGAACATCAATGCCGACAATAGGAATATCATACGATTGAGCTTGTTCATTAATCATCTCAAATTTTTTATTACTATTTGGGTAAGGATATTTTAAAGCGTTTAACATCATATATATGGCTTGAAATTGTTTACCGGTCGTAGGATTCATAATAATTGCGACTGATGATAATTGTTTGTCTGACTGTGGTGTATGGAAATAGACAACCTTGTCTATTCTTGCATGATTATATTCAATAAGAGTAAGAAATTCGAATAAATCTGTAAGTCCTTCTCCTAAAATAATAAATGATTGTTTCATAAATATTTAATTCTCCTTTTTCAAAATAAATTATAGTAAATAAATGAATGAAATGGAAGTGTAAGTCAAAATGAGAGTCATTGCTGGAAAACATAAAAGTAAACCACTAGAGAGTTTAGAAGGACGTAATACACGTCCAACAATGGATAAAGTTAAAGAAGGTATTTTTAACAGTTTACATGAAGTATACGGCTTAGGTTTAGACTTATTTGCTGGTAGTGGTGCTTTAGGAATTGAAGCACTTTCTAGAGGTATGGATAAAGTTATATTTGTAGACCAAAACTTTAAAGCAGTTAAAGTGATCCAAGCTAACTTGAAACAATTAAATTTAGAGGAACAATCTGAAGTATATAAAAATAATGCAGATAGAGCGTTAAAGGCTATCAATAAAAGAGACATTCAATTTGATTTCATTTTTTTAGACCCTCCTTATAATAAAGGGCTAATAGATAAGGCTCTAGATCAAATTTCTAAGTTTAATTTATTAAAAGAACATGGTATTATCATTTGTGAGTTTAGTAATCAAGAAAAAATCAATACATATGATTTTGAAGTAATTAAGCAATATCATTACGGTTTAACAGATACTTTGTTATTAAAAAAAGGAGAACACAATGACTAAGACAAAAGCAGTCATTCCAGGTAGTTTTGATCCTATTACTTATGGGCATTTAGATATTATAGAAAGAAGTTCTGATCGATTTGATGAACTTCATGTATGTATATTAAAAAATAGTAGTAAAGCAGGTACATTTTCTATTGAAGAACGTATGGAATTAATACGTGAATCTGTAAAACATTTGCCAAATGTGAAAGTACATAATTTTAATGGATTACTTGTCGATTTTTGTGATAAAATAGGCGCTAAAACAATTATTCGTGGCTTAAGAGCAGTGAGTGATTTTGAATATGAATTACGTTTAACTTCAATGAATAAAAAATTAAATAGTAATGTAGAAACAATGTATATGATGACAAGTACAAACTATTCATTTATCAGTTCAAGTGTTGTGAAAGAAGTGGCTCAATATAAGGCAGATATTTCAGATTTCGTACCTAGGCATGTTGAAAGAGCATTAAAAGAAAAATTTGAAGATTAAAAAATTAGCGTATAGAACAGAAATGAAATGTTCCATACGCTTTAATTCAATTATTTAATCTAATTACAGGGGTATTAAAATCATTTTTCTGTTGACCTGATAATAAGTTATAAATATCGGTAGATTTAATTTCATTTTTAAAAAAATGAGCAGATGTTTTATTAATATTAGTGATGAATTGACGCTCTGGAAATTTGGTTTTTAATTGTTTGAGATAACTTTGTCCGCGACGATTCATTCCTAAAATTCTTACAGCTGAAATGGATTGAATAGAATCTTCTTTTTTTACATTTAAAAGAATTTGCATAAGTATGCGTTGTAAATGAGTATAGGTAAAGCGTTTTGTCTTCAGTAAAGACATAAAGGATTCAAAAGAAGTGGCTTGATTGATATATTTTTTTAATCGATGTTCTAGTCCTTCAGATATAGTGTATATATGAGCCATTTCATGAATTGAATGACTTAAGATATGATATTTAATCAAGCTAAATGTATCCTCTTTAGTTAAATGAGGTGTTGTATACAGTGATTGAATTGAAGAGGGAACAACTGTAGTCCACTGAGTTTCTTGAGTGATTAACGACTGCCTAATTGCAGAACCACTTGCAAAGGATGATGTTTCAATTGTCGCATCATGATGATGAGCATGCACACGTTGGATAGCAAGTCCTTTCATGTGAGGTGCAAATTGTTGTATAGCTTTTAAGTAAGTGATTGCTAAAATATTATTAGGCATTTTCAGTAAAGTATTATCGCTAATTAAATCATTTATAATTTTTGCATAATTACTACCTTCTTTTACTTTTTGATTAAAAGTTGAACTATGTTCTAAATTGATTATTTCATTTGCAACGTTTTTAAGGCGAGTTATATCAGGTGTTTCACTTCCAAAAGCAATAGTATTAACATCTAGATAACGAGCAACTTGAACAGCTATTTGTGCAAAATAATCACTTGAAGAAAGACTAGCGATAAGGGGTAACTCAACAACTAAATCGACATTGGAAAGTGCCATTTGTGTACGTAGGAATTTGTTATAAATAGCAGGTTCACCTCTCATAACGAAATTACCACTCATGATTGCAATAGAGATCTCTGCATCGGACTGTACTTTAGCTTGTTGCGCATGATAAGCATGACCGTTATGAAATGGATTATACTCTGTAATCAATCCAACACTTTTCATTTGCAATTCGTCCTTTCAGTATTCATTATTAGTATTGTAACAGATAATAAGATGTTAAGAAAAAATCTTGACAACTTATAATAGTAAAGTTAAAATAAATTTTGTGTTTGTTAGAGGTGAAGCCATATGAAATGGTCAATAACGCAATTGAGAAAATATCAAGGTAAACCTTTTGAATTCAATGAAAAGGCGAACTTTGACGATTTAATAGAACCTTTAGGTCTGATTGATTTATCAGAGATGAATATCGAAGGTGAATTAACCATAAAATCAAATGAAGTGATAGCAGATATGCATGTTACTGGTACGTATACTATGCCTTGTGCTCGTACATTAGTGCCTGTAGATGTGCCACTTGATGTCAGAACTTCCGAAATATTTGATTTAGAAGGTTATAATAGTTATACCGATGAAGAAGTAGATGAAGATGAACATTATCATCTTGCTACAGATGGTATGATTAATATCCGAGATATTGCTAAAGAATTGGTTATTATTGAGAAGCCAATGCGTGCATTTTCTGAGAATAGTGATCAAATGCTTACAGAAGGTAACGGTTGGGAAGTTATTGATGAAGAACAAGCGCTTGAGCTTGAGCACTCTAAAGATAACGACGATTCCCAAACACGCCAAGTTGATCCTAGGCTTCAAAAATTACAACAGTTATATGATAAAGAGTAATAGCAGGTTAATTTAATTTATAGTATAATAATTAAATGACCGAATACTTGAGATTATGTGTTTTAATATTAAGGAGGATATATCATGGCAGTACCAAAAAGAAGAACGTCTAAAACTAGAAAAAATAAACGTCGTACTCATTTCAAAATTTCAGTACCTGGTATGACTGAATGCCCAAACTGTGGCGAGTACAAATTATCTCACCGCGTATGTAAAAACTGTGGTTCTTACAATGGTGAAGAAGTCGTTTCTAAATAATTTATATCTATTTAAAAAAGGTGGAATACGAATTCATTATGAATTCTATCCCACTCTTTTTTTATATTATCTCAATTTATACCATTGCTATCAAAAATAATTTGGAGAGACTATTATGGAACAAATTACTTCAACACAAAATAATAAA
The DNA here is from genome assembly GCF_038007165.1 of Staphylococcus sp. FSL W8-1270. NCBI lineage: Bacteria > Bacillati > Bacillota > Bacilli > Caryophanales > Staphylococcaceae > Staphylococcus > Staphylococcus sp. FSL W8-1270. Next base: position 1,604,457 of record NZ_JBBOWQ010000001.1, on the reverse strand, counting down.
ATTAAATTAGCAAATAAACTTAAAAAGAAAAAAGAACGCGATAAAACAGGATTAGCTCTCATCGAAGGCATACATTTAATTGATGAAGCATTTAAAAGTAATATGATGATTAAACAATTATTTGTAATTGAGCCAGAAAGAACAGATTCTAGACTTTTAGAGTATGCAAAAGAAGCTTACGAAATTAATATGAAAGTGGCTGAATCATTATCAGGGACTATTACACCGCAAGGTTTTTTTGCAGTCATTGAAAAACCTAAACATGATATCTCAAAAGCGAAACAAGTGTTATTACTTGATCGTATACAAGATCCTGGTAACTTAGGCACGTTAATTCGTACAGCAGATGCTGCGGGTATAGATATGATTGTAATGGAAAAAGGTACAGCAGACGCATACCAAGATAAAGTAATGAGAGCCAGTCAAGGAAGTGTATTTCATATTCCTATTGTCACAACAGAATTAAATAAATTTATTGAACAATTTGATGGCCCAGTATATGGTACAGCCTTAGAAAATGCTGTGTCCTATAAAAACATCGAATCGCAAGACACATTTGCCTTATTACTTGGTAATGAAGGAGAAGGTGTTAATAAAGAATTATTAGCACATACCTCGCAGAATCTTATTATACCTATATACGGCAAAGCGGAAAGTTTAAACGTGGCGATTGCTGGAAGTATTTTGCTTTATCATTTGAAAGGTTGACCTTTTGATTTAAAATCGACTATACTTAATTGTATACAAAATTAAAATAATATGTTTATTAAAGATAAATATAAACCGATAAAAAGACGTAAACTAAATGATTAATTGCACAGGGAAAGTAAGCGTGACTGAAACTTACTTCAATTTACATTAGTTTTTTTCACCTTTTTGGTTACTTAAAGAAATTTAAGTCGGAGTGCATCTTCGTTAACAATGCTAACAAGTGTATGCTTAGGCATAAATTTGGGTGGTACCACGGAAGGCTTTCGTCCCAGTTATTTAGGGATGAAAGTCTTTTTTTAATTTAATAAAGTAAATTTTATGATAAATAGAAAGTATGAGGTGTAAGTCATGACTCAAAATGATTCAATGACAGAATTAAGACAACAAGCTTTAGTAGATATTAACGAAGCGCAAGATGAACGTGCTTTACAAGATGTCAAAGTAAAGTATCTAGGAAAAAAAGGCTCTGTAAGTGGTTTAATGAAAAATATGAAAGATTTACCAAATGAAGAAAAGCCAGCTTATGGACAAAAAGTAAATGAGTTAAGACAAGCAATTCAAAATGAACTTGAAGAAAAACAAGAATTATTAAAAAATGAAAAGTTAAACCAACAACTTGCTGAGGAAACAATTGATGTTACATTACCTAGTCGCCAAATTAATATTGGCTCAAAACATCCATTAACTAGAACGGTTGAAGAAATTGAAGATTTATTCCTAGGATTAGGATATGAAATTGTTGATGGATACGAAGTAGAACAAGATTATTATAATTTTGAAGCTTTAAACCTTCCTAAATCACATCCAGCCCGAGATATGCAAGATAGTTTTTATATTACAGATGAGATTTTAATGCGTACGCACACGTCTCCAGTGCAAGCACGTACAATGGAAAAACGTCACGGTCAAGGACCAGTAAAAATTATTTGTCCTGGGAAAGTGTATCGACGAGATTCAGATGATGCTACACATAGTCATCAATTTACACAAATTGAAGGTTTAGTAGTAGATAAACATATCAAAATGAGTGATTTGAAAGGAACGTTAGAGTTAGTAGCTAAAAAATTATTTGGTGCTGATCGTGAAATTCGATTACGACCAAGTTATTTCCCATTCACAGAGCCATCAGTGGAAGTAGACGTCTCTTGTTTCAAATGTAAAGGTAAAGGATGTAATGTATGTAAACATACTGGATGGATTGAAATCTTAGGTGCAGGTATGGTACATCCTAATGTTCTAGAAATGGCCGGTTTTGATTCAAATGAATATTCTGGCTTTGCATTCGGTATGGGGCCAGATCGTATAGCAATGTTAAAATACGGAATCGAAGACATTCGTCATTTCTATACAAATGATGTGAGATTCCTTAATCAATTTAAAGCTGTAGAAGATAGAGGTGAAGCATAATGTTGATTTCAAATGAATGGTTAAAAGATTACGTAGATGCTGGTGTACCTGCTAAAGACTTAGCTGAGCGTATTACACGTACGGGTATTGAAGTAGCAGATATTATAGATTACTCAAAAGATATTAAAAATGTAGTAGTAGGATATGTAACATCTAAAGAAAAACATCCAGATGCAGATAAATTGAATATCTGTCAAGTTGATATAGGTGAAGAAGAACTTGTTCAAATTGTTTGTGGGGCACCTAATGTTGATGAAAATCAATATGTGATTGTGGCTAAAGTAGGTGGACGTTTACCTGGAGGTATTAAAATAAAACGTGCCAAATTACGCGGAGAACGTTCGGAAGGTATGATTTGTTCCTTACAAGAAATTGGTGTCTCAAGTAATGTTGTACCAAAAGACTATGAAAATGGAATTTTCGTATTTCCTAGTGAAGTGACACCGGGAACTGATGCATTAGACGCATTATATCTTAATGATCAAATTATGGAATTTGATTTAACACCTAACCGTGCAGACGCTTTAAGTATGGTGGGAACTGCATATGAAGTTGCAGCATTATATCAAACTGAAATGACTAAACCAAACACAACGCTTAACGAAACTGAAACTTCAGCAACAGATGAGTTATCAGTGACAGTTGATAATCCTGAAAAAGTTCCTTATTACAGTGCAAGAGTTGTTAAAAATGTGAGAATTGCACCATCACCTATCTGGATGCAAGCACGTTTAATTAAAGCTGGTATCCGTCCAATTAATAATGTAGTTGATATTTCTAACTATGTATTACTTGAATATGGTCAACCACTTCATATGTTTGATCAAGACCATATGGGTTCTAAAGATATCGTTGTACGTCAAGCGAATGAAAATGAAACAATGACAACATTAGACGATACTGAAAGAACGCTTATTGATACAGATATCGTTATCACAAATGGTAAAGAACCTATTGCATTAGCTGGTGTTATGGGTGGAGATTTTTCAGAAGTGACTGATCAAACAATGAATGTCGTAGTAGAAGGTGCGATTTTTGACCCTGTATCTATCCGTCACACATCACGTCGTTTGAATTTACGTAGTGAGTCTTCAAGTCGTTTTGAAAAAGGTATTGCAACAGAATTTGTTAATGAAGCAGTCGATAGAGCTTGTTATTTACTTGAACATTATGCTTCTGGTGAAGTATTAAAAGATAGAGTGGCACAAGGAGATTTAGGTTCACTTGTTACGCCAATTGATATTACTGCGGAAAAAGTAAATCAAACAATTGGTTTTAATTTATCAAATGATGAGATTAAAGCTATTTTCGAACAATTAGGATTTAAAACGATTCAAAATGCCGATACTTTAACAGTATATGTACCTTCACGTCGTAAAGATATTTCAATTAAGGAAGATTTAATTGAAGAAATAGCAAGAATATACGGATATGATAATATTCCTTCAACTTTACCAGTGTTTGATGATGTAACTAGTGGAAAATTGACAGATCGTCAATATAAAACGCGTACGGTAAAAGAAACACTCGAAGGTGCAGGATTAAATCAAGCCATCACATATTCACTTGTGTCTAAAGACCATGCCAAAGATTTTGCATTACAAGAACGTCCTACAATTAGTCTACTTATGCCAATGAGTGAAGCGCATTCTACATTACGTCAAAGCTTATTACCACATTTAATCGAAGCAACAACTTATAACGTAGCACGTAAAAATAAAAATGTAAGATTATATGAAATTGGACGTGTGTTCTTTGGTAACGGCAAAGATGAATTACCGGATGAAATCGAATATTTAAGTGGTATTCTAACTGGAGAATATGTAGTTAATACTTGGCAAGGTAAAAAAGAAGAGATTGATTTCTTTATTGCTAAAGGTGTAGTCGATCGAATTGCTGAAAAATTAAATTTAGGTTTCACTTATAAAGCTGGCGAAATAAAAGGCCTTCATCCAGGTAGAACTGCGATTGTTTCATTAGAAGGTAAAGAGATAGGATTTGTAGGAGAATTACATCCTCAATTAGCAGCTGAAAATGATCTTAAACGCACATATGTATTTGAATTAGACTATGATGCAATGATGCAAGTAGCTGTAGGTTACATTAATTATGAACCAATTCCAAAATTCCCTGGTGTGTCAAGAGATATCGCTATGGAAGTAAAACGTGACATGCCTTCATCAGAATTATTAGACATTATTCATGAGAATGGTGAAGACATTCTAAAAAATACACTTGTATTTGATGTGTATGAAGGTGAACACTTGGAAGAAGGTAAAAAATCAGTAGCCATTCGTTTAAATTATTTAGATACTGAAAATACACTTACAGATGAACGTGTTTCTAAAGTGCATGATAAAATTTTAGAAGCATTAAAAGCTAAAGGCGCTACAATTCGATAATAAATTAAAGAAGAGATTGGGATATACATCCTAAAAAAATAGCCAGTAAATGAGTTTATTATAAAGTCATTTACTGGTTTCATTATTTACAATACTTTGTATAGTTGGTTCGCTTTATTAGGGAATAAATTTAGTCTGTAGTCTTTAGCGTATCCTATTTTATCAAGAGTCGCGCTAAAATGCTTTTTTTATGTAATTTTACATTGAAATACTTTTAAAAAATAAGGTCCTTTCGTATAATTTAATAAACTTCATTAAATTAACGAGGTACCTTATGTATAAAGATTCTAACATGACTCAACTTACTTGACCGATAGAAACTTCAGCACTTGTTCCCGCAAACGATGTGTCACGATATGTAAATAAAAGTGTTGAAACAATTCTCGATACTGAATTTGATGAATTTAGACATCATCGTATAGCATTCTAAAATGTTCTTTATTGATACTTTTTATTAACCAACGTCCATGCTTTATCACGATTTTTAAAATGTTTTTTTGAAATAGAATCTAACTTACTAATATTATATTTTTCAATAATTTGAGCAGCGATTAAATCTACTTTATGACTCGCGCCTTTTGGAATATCAAAATGCATCATTTTTGATATTGAATCCATGTGCTTAATAAAAGCATAGCGAGAAATGATACTTGCTGCTGCAATAGCAAGGGATTTAGATTCTCCCTTTGTTTCAAATTTTGTTTGATTTGGAAAAGGTAAGTCGCTTAGAGCATAACGCTTGTAGACGTTACGTTCTGCAAATTGGTCAATGACAATGTAGTCTAATGCTTTAGTATCTATCTTGTTAGTTACATTTTTTATCGCTTCATTATGAAGGACTGCTTTCATTTTTACTTGAGACCAACCTAGTGCTTGTCTTTCATTATATTTAGTATTGTTTAATGTAAGTAATGAATGAGGAATAAAGGTAATCAGTTGTTCTGCAAGTTCTATAATTTTAGTGTCTGTTAATTTTTTCGAATCATCTACGCCTAGCGTTCTTAAAATATCTATATGCTCTTTAGATACAAAAGCAGCACAAACCGTTAATGGACCAAAATAATCGCCACTTCCCGCTTCATCACTACCAATACAGTTATAATCATTATATGTTATATTATGTAAATCATCTGCCTTTGAAGATTTTGAATTAGTTACAGAATCAGTAGTACAAAATTGACGCGCTATATGTTCAGCATGTTTTCCTTGAAACATAACTTTACCAGAATTGTAAATACTAATGACAGTGTCATGATATTTGGTTCTTGCTTTCATCCCATTAGGTAAATTGGATGTACTAAAGTTAATTTGGTTCAAAAGTTGCTCAATATCTTGATTAGTTAATTTATGTACTACATTTCCCATAAAATGTTTAAACCTCTCTTTTAAAATTCTAATAGATATACTTTAACATAATGAAGATAAAAACGTAGGTTTAGTGGTATAAATAAATAGTATTTTAAATCTATAATTACAAATAAGAGACGCTCATGTATAATAATAATAATCTACTTATTCACTCAACAAAACATTAGTCAAAGAAATTTAAAATATTATCAAAAGTCAGGAGTTAATACAATGGGAGAATTTAAAAATCGTATTAATGTATCGATCAATGATCAAAATTTTACGATTATCGGTGACGATGATCCTGAACACATACGTTATGTAGCACATTTAGTAGATGAACAGCTAAGATTATTAGGACGTAAATCAGCAGGATTAGATACAACAAGAAAAGCAATTTTAACTGCAGTGAATATCATGGACGAAAAAGTGAAATTGGAAGAAGAAAACGAAATATTAAAACAAATGATTTATGAATTAAAACAACAGGATAGCTAAATGACTATAGATTTAGTAATGATACTTATTATTTTGATGTATATGATAATTGGTTTTAGAAGAGGCCTTTGGCTGAATAGTCTTCATTTGTCGTCTACGCTTGTCTCACTATTCATTGCGCATCGTTTTTACCAATATATATCAAAACAAATGATTGTTTTTGTTCCATTTCCTAAAACAGTTGCTTTTGATACGCACTTCGCATTTCAATATCATGATGTACAACAACGTTTTGATACTATTGTGGCATTTTTATGTATTGCTTTTATAAGTAAGTTGCTTTTATATCTTATTATTGTAACTTTTGATAATATAGTGTCATATCATAATATTCATGTTACAAGTCGAATATTGGGAAGCTTATTAGGTAGTATTGCCAGTGTGATTGTACTGCAACTTGTTTTATATTTAGTATCTTTATATCCTAATGAATGGATTCAAGAAAGTTTAAAACACGGTTATTTAAGCCATATTATTCTATTTAAGATGCCGTTTTTATCATCTTATATACTAAATTTATAAATAAAAAAAGATAAAAGGTCAGGACTAGGTGATGGATATAAACCTCCTGGTCTCTTTTTATGGAGTGAATGTAATGACAAAGAAAGATGTAATTCAACTACTAGAAAAAATTGCTATATATATGGAATTGAATGGAGAAAATACGTTTAAAGTATCTGCTTATCGTAAAGCAGCACAAAGTCTTGAAATAGATGAACGTTCTTTAGATGAAATAAAAGATGTTACTGAATTAAAAGGAATTGGAAAAGGGGTAGGAGAGGTCATTAGCGAATATCGAGAAACAGGTACCTCATCAACTTTAAAAGAATTGCAACGTTTAGTTCCTGAAGGATTAATTCCTTTAATGAAAATTCAAGGTTTAGGTAGTAAAAAAATTGCAAAGTTGTATAAAGAGTTAAATATTACAGATAAAGAACATCTTCAAGAAGCTTGTGAAGCGGGAAAAGTTAGTGAACTAAGTGGATTTGCTAAAAAAACGGAACAAAACATACTTGAAGCAGTAAAAGCACTAGGAGCTAAAAAAGATCATTATCCTATTGATTTGATGCGACATTTAAATAAAGATATTATGACTTATCTAGAACAATTAGAAGAAGTTGAGCATTATTCTGAAGCAGGTAGTTTCCGTCGTTATAAAGAAGTAAGTAAAGATTTAGACTATATTATTAGTACACGACACCCTCTTCATGTACAACAACACCTTTTAAATATTCCAAATAAAGTGAAAGAAGTCGCAGTTGGAGAAACGAAAGTGTCACTTGAATTGGAATATGATGATGAAACGATTGGTGTAGATTTTAGACTTGTTGAACCAGAAGCCTTTTATCATACCTTACAGCACTTTACAGGTTCCAAAGATCATAACATTCGCATTAGACAACTTGCTAAAGCACAAAATGAAAAAGTGAGTGAGTATGGTATCGAACAACAAGATGGAACGTTACTCCAATTCCAAAGTGAAGCTGAAATTTACCAACACTTCGGTAGACATTGGATTGCTCCAGCAATGCGTGAAGATGGCAGTGAGTTTGATCGTGATTTAAATTCAATCATTACATTAGATGATATTAAAGGTGATCTTCATATGCATACAACGTATAGTGACGGCGCTTTTTCTATACGAGAGATGATTGAAGCAAACATTAAAAAAGGCTATGAATACATGGTCATTACGGATCATTCAAAGAGTTTAAAAGTTGCGCATGGATTACAAGTTGAACGATTATTACGTCAAAATGAAGAAATAAAAAATTTGAATGAAGAATACACAGAAATAGATATTTACTCAGGTACAGAGATGGATATTTTACCTGATGGATCATTAGATTATGAGGATGATATACTATCGCAACTTGACTATGTTATTGCAGCTATTCATCAAAGTTTCAATCAATCTGAAGAAGAGATTATGAAGCGCCTAGAACATGCATGTCGTAATCCTTATGTTAGACATATTGCACATCCAACTGGTCGTATTATTGAGCGACGTGAAGGGTATCAACCTAATATAGAACAGTTGATGCAACTTGCAGAAGAAACACAAACGGTAATGGAAATTAATGCTAATCCAAAACGATTAGATTTAAATGCTGCCACTGTAAAAAAATATCCAAATATTAAATTAACAATTAATACAGATGCTCATCATGTGGATCATCTTGATTTTATGAAATATGGCGTAGCTACTGCGCAAAAAGGATTTGTAAATAAAGATAGAGTGATTAATACAATGACGCGTGACGCTTTTAAAAACTTTATTAATAATAATATTAAATTACAGAAATAGAGGGATTGTATGAGACAAAAAACATTAGACGTCTTAGAGTTTGATAAAATCAAATCATTTGTAGCTTCTGAAACGATAAGTGATTTAGGACGTGAAAAAGTGTCTAAAATGTCTCCAGCAACTGATTTTGAAACTGTAGAATTTCAAATGAATGAGACAGATGAAATATCACAAATTTATAATAAACATCGTTTACCTAGTTTAAGTGGTTTATCAAAAGTATCACCATTAATTCACCGTGCTAAAATTGGTGGAGTGCTTAATGTTACCGAATTAAATGTAATTAAGCGGTTGATACAAGTACAAAATCAATTTAAAACATTTTATAATCAACTGCTTGAAGAAGATGAAGGCGTCGTAAAGTATCCAATTTTAAATGAAAGAATGAATCAACTACCTGTACTTACTGATTTATATCAAGAAATAAATGAAAAATGTGATGCTTACGATTTATATGATAATGCAAGTTATGAATTGCAAGGTATTCGAAGCAAAATATCAAGTACGACTCAACGCATTAGACAAAATTTAGATCGTATTGTTAAAAGTCAAGCTAATCAAAAGAAACTTTCAGATGCCATTATTACAGTGCGAAATGATCGCAATGTGATACCGGTAAAAGCAGAATATCGACAAGATTTTAAAGGGATTGTGCATGATCAATCAGCTTCTGGACAAACCCTTTATATTGAACCATCTTCTATTGTTGAAATGAATAATCAAATTAGTCGATTAAGAAATGATGAAGCAGTAGAACGTGAACGTATATTAACAGAATTAACAGGTTTCGTAGCTGCTGATGATGATAATTGTTTAGTGGCAGAGTCGGTTATGGGTCAAATTGATTTCTTAACGGCTAAAGCGCGCTATGCACGATCAATTAAAGGGACAAAACCTACTTTTTATAAGGAAAGAACGGTTTATTTACCTAATGCTTATCATCCTTTATTGAATAAAGATACAGTCGTAGCAAATACAATTGAATTTATTGATGATATTGAAACGGTTATTATTACGGGACCTAACACAGGTGGTAAAACTGTCACTTTAAAAACGTTAGGACTTATCATTGTGATGGCTCAATCCGGGTTACTCATTCCTACATTAGATGGTAGTCAATTGAGTGTATTTGAAAACGTATATTGTGATATAGGTGATGAACAATCGATTGAACAATCGCTATCTACGTTTTCATCACATATGAAAAATATTGTAGAAATTTTGAAAGAAACGGATAAAAATAGTCTTGTTTTATTTGATGAATTAGGTGCTGGAACCGATCCGAGTGAAGGTGCAGCTTTAGCTATGAGTATTCTCGATCATGTGAGGGAGATTGGTTCATTAGTTATGGCAACGACACATTATCCAGAGCTTAAAGCTTATAGTTATAATCGTGAAGGCGTTATGAATGCAAGTGTTGAGTTTGATGTGAATACATTAAGTCCGACTTACAAATTATTAATGGGTGTTCCTGGACGTTCCAATGCCTTTGATATTTCTAAAAAATTAGGTTTAGGATTAAACATCATTAATAAGGCTAAAACAATGATTGGTACAGACGAACAAGAAATTAATTCAATGATAGAATCATTAGAGAAAAACTCTAAACGTGTGGATGAACAACGTATTGAGCTTGAAAAATTATTGAGAGAAGCACGAACGACGCATGATGATTTGGAACGTCAGTATCAACAATATAAAAATTATGAACAAAAATTAATGGATGAAGCTAAAGATAAAGCAAATCAGCGCATTAAATCAGCTACAAAAGAAGCAGATGACATTCTAAAAGATTTAAGAGAAATGCGAGATAAAAAAGGGGCCGACGTTAAAGAACATGAATTAATAGATAAGAAAAAACATTTAGAAGATCAATATGAAGCTAAATCCTTAAAACAAAATGTAAAAAAACAAAAATGGGATGATATTCATGCTGGCGATGAAGTTAAAGTATTATCTTATGGCCAAAAAGGCGAAGTATTAGAATTAAGCGGAGAAAATGAAGCTGTAGTTCAAATGGGTATTATCAAAATGAAATTACCTATTGAAGATTTAGAAAAAACGAAAAAGAAAAAAGAAAAACCAACGAAAATGGTGACACGCCAAAATCGTCAAACTATTAAAACAGAATTAGACTTAAGAGGCTATCGTTATGAAGAAGCGGTTGGAGCTTTAGATCAATATATTGACCAAGCTGTATTAAGTAACTATGAACAGGTTTATATTATTCATGGTAAAGGTACTGGTGCACTTCAAAAAGCAGTTCAAAATCATTTAAAAAAACATAAAAGTGTTAAATCTTTTCGTGGTGGAATGCCAAGTGAAGGCGGATTTGGTGTTACAGTAGCAGAACTTAAATAATATAAAACTAGAATGTTGATTTTTTTAAAATTTGACGTACAATAAAGCAAGCGTTTAATCTTAACATAAGTTTATGACAAGATTAATAAATAGTGATAAAGATGAGCAAGAGCAATGCAGATATATGGAAAGTCTGTTATAATTTGCTCATCATTTAATATTTAAGGAGGATTGGCAATTATGGCAATCGTAAAAGTTACAGATTCAAATTTTGATGAAAACATTCAATCAGGTGTTAAATTAGTAGATTTTTGGGCAACTTGGTGTGGACCTTGTAAAATGATCGCCCCTGTGTTAGAAGAATTAGCTGGAGACTATGATGGTAAAGCAGACATCTTAAAATTAGATGTAGATGAAAATCCATCTACTGCTGCTAAATATGAAGTAATGAGCATCCCAACTTTAATCGTATTTAAAGATGGAGAAGCAGTAGATAAAGTAGTAGGTTTCCAACCTAAAGAAAACTTAGCAGAAGTTTTAGATAAACATCTATAATATTTAGTACAATTATAAAAGAATGGGGCATTACATGTTATGTAATCGCTCCGTCTTTTTTATGTGAACGTCAAGTTAATAGAAAGGAGGAGACGGATGACCGACTACGAAGAAAAAATTAGAGATAAATTAAGTGTCGTCCCATTTGAACCAGGCTGTTATTTAATGAAAGATCGAAATGACCAAATTATTTATGTAGGTAAAGCAAAACGATTACGAAATCGACTACGTTCTTATTTTACTGGTGCACATGATGCAAAAACTACACGTCTTGTTAGTGAAATTCGTAACTTCGAATTTATTGTAACTTCAAGTGAGACAGAATCATTATTACTTGAGTTGAATTTGATCAAACAATATCAACCTCGCTACAATATTTTATTAAAAGATGATAAAAGTTATCCTTTTATAAAGATTACTAAAGAAAAACATCCTCGTTTACTTGTGACACGTACAGTAAAAAAAGGTACAGGAAAATATTTTGGACCTTATCCTAATGCATATTCAGCACAAGAAACTAAAAAATTATTAGATCGTATTTATCCTTTTAGAAAATGTGATAATATGCCTGATAAATTGTGTCTATATTATCATATCGGTCAGTGTATGGGACCATGTGTGTATGATGTAGATCAACAAAAATATGCACAAATGACACGTGAAATTACTGACTTTTTAAATGGAGAAGATAAAACAATTCTTCATAATCTTGAAACACGCATGCTAGATGCTAGTGAGAAGTTAGATTTTGAACGTGCTAAAGAATATAGAGATTTAATTCAACATATTCATAATTTAACTAAAAAACAAAAAATTATGTCTTCAGATAATACAATTAGAGATGTTTTTGGATATAGCGTTTCTAAAGGTTGGATGTGTATTCAAGTATTCTTTATTAGACAAGGAAATATGATTCAACGTGATGCAACAATGATTCCTCTACAACAAACAGAAGAAGAAGAATTTTATACATTCATTGGACAATTCTATAGCTTAAATCAACATATTTTACCTAAAGAAGTACATGTACCGAAAAATTTAGATAAAGATATCATTCACTCTGTAGTTGATACAAAAATTGTTCAACCTGCGCGTGGAACAAAGAAAGAAATGGTTGATTTAGCTAATCATAATGCTGAAGTTGCACTAGAAAATAAATTTCAATTAATCGCTAAAGACGAATCTAGAACGATAAAAGCTATCGAAGAACTTGGTGAAAGAATGGGCATTCAAACACCGATAAGAATTGAAGCATTTGATAACTCAAATATCCAAGGTGTTGATCCTGTTTCGGCAATGGTAACATTTGTGGATGGTAAACCGGATAAAAAAGGATATCGTAAATACAAAATTAAGACTGTGAAAGGTCCTGATGATTATAAGTCGATGAGAGAAGTTGTACGCCGTCGTTATACGCGTGTACTTAATGAAGGTCTTCCATTACCAGATCTTATTATCGTTGATGGTGGTAAAGGACATATGTCTGGTGTCATAGATGTACTAGAAAATGAACTAGGTTTAGATATTCCTGTTGCTGGATTAAGAAAAAATGATAAACACCAAACATCTGAATTATTATACGGTACAAATGCTGAGGTTGTACCTCTAAAGAAAAATAGTCAAGCCTTTTATTTGCTCCATAGAATTCAAGATGAAGTACATCGTTTTGCGATAACTTTCCATCGTCAAACTAGACAAAAAACTGGATTACAATCTGTTCTTGATACAGTAGAGGGTATAGGAAGTAAACGAAAAACAAAATTATTAAGAACATTTGGTTCTATTAAAAAAATGAAAGAAGCTAGTATAGAAGATTTAAAAGCTGCAGGATTACCTAAAAAGGTAGCTGAAAATCTACAATATGCTTTAAAAGAAGATTAATTTCAAAAAAAGGGGTATGACTTTGAATTTCATACCCCATACATATAGAAAGAATGTTACAATATAGTTAACAAAAGGCTTATTTTTTTAAGAAAGTATGGAAGCGTTTTCTAAATGAGAAATATTATCATTTTATAGTAGTTACACAATTATCATGTAATACTTGTATATCTCATTTATTCATCTTGTTTTTAATTATATTTATTTTTTTAAGTCATACTTGTAGTTATGAAAAATAATAATACTCAATCTAATAAAAAGTAGATGTTTGATTTGTTTAATTTTCAGAAAATTTACAATCATTATAACTATTATATTTTTATACTTACAAGTACTAAATAAAATAGTAAATGCGTTTATAGTACTATCTTAAAAAGAAGCTATTTAAATTTATTATGTTTTATAACAGGGGGGACTCCTTTTGGCTAAGTCTAAAAATGAATTTTATCTTAGACGTCTTCATTCACTACTAGGGATTATTCCGATTGGTGCGTTTTTAATTGTTCATTTAATGATTAACCACCAAGCGACTCAAGGAGCTGAGGCTTTTAATAAGGCTGCAGGCTTTATGGAATCTTTACCATTTTTATTAGTAACTGAACTTATTTTGATTTACATTCCAATTTTATATCATGGACTATATGGTATTCATATTGCTTTTACTGCTAAAGAAAATATCGGCCATTATTCATTATTTAGAAACTGGATGTTTGCGCTACAAAGGTTAACAGGGATTATTGCTTTCGTATTCATCTTTGTACACCTATGGCAAACACGTTTACAAAAACTTTTCTTTGGTAAAGAAATCAGTTATGACATGATGCATCAAACGTTACAAAATCCAATTTGGGTTATCGTGTACATTATTTGTGTTATTGCTGTCATTTTCCATTTTTCTAATGGCATTTGGTCATTCTTAGTAACATGGGGATTTTTACAATCTAAAAAATCACAACGTATTTTCACATGGGTTTCATTAATTATTTTCTTAATTCTGTCATACATAGGTGTGACTGCAATTTTAGCTTTTGCATAAAAAATGAAAGTAAAAAAAGTATAGTTATAAAAGGAATCAATAGGTTAGTTTCAGATATATTTTAGGGGAGTGACAATTCTATGGCAGAGAAAAAAATTATTGTTGTCGGAGGTGGCCTCGCGGGGCTGATGTCAACAATTAAAGCTGCAGAACAAGGTGCACATGTGGACTTATTCTCAATTGTACCTGTTAAACGTTCGCACTCTGTATGTGCCCAAGGTGGTATTAATGGTGCGGTAAATACTAAAGGTGAAGGAGATTCACCATGGATTCATTTTGACGATACAGTATACGGTGGAGATTTTTTAGCGAACCAACCACCAGTCAAAGCAATGACTGAAGCTGCACCAAAAATTATCCATTTATTAGATCGTATGGGCGTTATGTTTAATAGAACAAATGAAGGATTGTTAGACTTTAGACGTTTCGGAGGTACACTTCATCATAGAACAGCATATGCTGGTGCAACTACAGGACAACAATTACTTTACGCTTTAGATGAACAAGTTCGTTCTTTTGAAGTTGATGGTTTAGTTACTAAGTATGAAGGATGGGAATTTTTAGGATTAGTTAAAGATGATGAAAATGCAGCAAGGGGTATTGTTGCTCAAAATTTAACTACTTCTGAAATTAAATCTTTCGGTTCTGATGCTGTTATTATGGCTTCAGGTGGTCCGGGTATTATTTTTGGTAAAACAACGAATTCAATGATTAATACTGGATCAGCTGCATCTATCGTATACCAACAAGGCGCTAAATATGCAAATGGAGAATTTATTCAAATACATCCTACGGCAATTCCAGGTGATGATAAATTACGTTTAATGAGTGAATCAGCACGTGGTGAAGGTGGTCGAATTTGGACTTATAAAGATGGAAAACCATGGTACTTCTTAGAAGAAAAGTATCCTGATTATGGTAACTTAGTACCACGTGATATTGCAACACGTGAAATCTTTGATGTATGTATCAATCAAAAATTAGGTATTAATGGTGAAAATATGGTGTATCTTGATTTATCTCATAAAGATCCACATGAATTAGATGTTAAATTAGGTGGTATTATTGAGATTTATGAAAAATTCACTGGTGATGACCCACGTAAAGTACCTATGAAAATATTCCCAGCAGTACATTATTCAATGGGTGGATTATATGTAGATTATGATCAAATGACAACTATTAAAGGGTTATTTGCTGCAGGAGAATGTGATTTCTCTCAACATGGCGGTAACCGTTTAGGTGCTAACTCGTTATTATCAGCGATTTACGGTGGTACAGTAGCAGGTCCAAATGCAATTAAATACGTTGAAAATATTGAAACATCATATACTGAGTTAGATGACAGTATTTATCAAAAACGTGTAGATGAAGAACAAAGACGTTTCGACGAATTACTTAATATGCGTGGTACTGAAAATGCTTATAAACTTCACCGTGAATTAGGCGAAATTATGACAGCTAACGTTACAGTAGTACGTGAAAATGACAAATTATTAGAAACGGATAAAAAAATTGTTGAGTTAATGGAACGTTATCAAAATATTGATATGGAAGATACACAAACTTGGAGTAACCAAGCTGTATTCTTTACACGTCAATTATGGAACATGTTGCAGCTAGCACGTGTTATAACAATTGGTGCGTATAACCGTAATGAATCTCGTGGCGCACATTATAAACCAGAATTCCCAGATCGTAATGACGATGAATGGTTAAAAACAACTTTAGCTGAATATCAAGGTGAATATGAAGCACCTAAATTCACATATGAACCTGTCGATATCAGTTTAATTCCACCACGTAAACGTGACTATACAAGTAAATCTAAAGGAGGTAAAAAATGATGGCTAACAATCAATCAGTAAAAGAAACTCCAGAAGAATTACGTCATACAGATGAACAACATAATCAAGAAACAACACATAAAGAAGAAAAACACACGCAAAAAACAGTTAAATTAATTGTTAAACGTCAAGATAACCAAGAAGCAAAATCGTATGAAGAAACATTTGAAATTCCTTATAAAGAGAATTTAAACGTGATTGCTTGTTTAATGGAAATAAGACGCAACCCTGTGAATAGTAAAGGAGAAAAAACAACGCCAGTAGTATGGGATATGAACTGCTTAGAAGAAGTATGTGGTGCTTGTTCAATGGTTATTAATGGTCGTGCACGTCAAGCCTGTTCAGCAATTGTTGACCAATTAGAACAGCCGATTCGTTTGGAACCTATGAGTACATTCCCAGTCATTCGTGATTTACAAGTCGATCGTACAAGAATGTTTGATAACTTAAAACGTATGAAGGCTTGGATTCCAATTGATGGTACGTATGATTTAGGACCAGGTCCACGTATTCCAGAAAAGAAACGTCAAACAGCATATGAATTATCAAAATGTATGACATGTGGTGTATGTTTAGAAGTGTGTCCTAATGTAACACGTAATAATAAATTTATTGGTGCACAAGCTATTTCACAAGTACGTTTATTTGATTTACATCCTACTGGTTCAATGACTAAAGATGAACGGCTGAATGCTTTAATGGGTGAAGGTGGTTTACAAGAATGTGGTAATTCTCAAAACTGTGTTAATGCATGTCCAAAAGGTATTCCATTAACAACGTCAATTGCAGCAATGAACCGTGAAACATCATTCCATATGTTTAAATCATTCTTTGGTTCTGATCATCAAGTAAATTAAATATGACATATTTGCCAGCAAAGTAAAAACTTTGCTGGTTTTTATTAATGGAGAATTCAATACGGATATAAATGTTTATTGAGTAAAATAAAAATGAGCAAAAATATCAATTAATGAATGATTAGGTTTGTCTATGGTAAAATAAACGTATTATGTATTATAAGGATGAATGTAAATGAATAAACCCATTGGTGTCATAGACTCAGGAGTTGGAGGACTAACTGTAGCTAAAGAAATTATGCGACAACTTCCTAATGAGACAATATATTATTTAGGCGATATCGCAAGGTGTCCATACGGTCCAAGACCTGGAGAAGAAGTAAAAACTTTTACGACGCAACTTGCTAATAAACTGATGGAATTTGATATAAAAATGTTAGTCATTGCTTGTAATACTGCAACTGCAGTGGCGTTAGGACATTTACAGCAGTTATTACCAATTCCAGTTATTGGAGTCATTGAACCTGGTGCTAGAACCGCTATTATGACTACAAAAAATCAAAAAGTTTTAATTTTAGGTACTGAGGGCACGATTAAATCAGAAGCTTACCGCCATCATATTAAAAGAATAAACCCAAATGTCGAAGTATATGGGGTAGCATGTCCAGGTTTCGTACCACTCGTTGAACAAATGCGTTATGATGACCCTACAATAACTAGTATTGTAATACATCAGACTTTAAAACATTGGCGTAACACAGATGCCGATACTGTTATTTTAGGCTGTACGCATTATCCATTATTATATAAACCTATTAATGATTATTTTGGTGGGAATAAAAAAGTTATTTCTTCTGGGCTTGAAACTGCACGTGAAGTAAGTGCATTACTTACGTTTAGTAATGAACATGCAAGCTATACGCAACATCCAAAACATCGATTTTTTGCAACAGGTGATACGGTTCATATTAAACATATCATTTCTCAATGGCTGAAATTAGATGTAGAAGTTGAACGTATAAAAGTAGATTAAATTTAAAACAGAAGTGAAAGGAAGATTTAAGTGGCAGACATTGTTATAGCTTCTAACAACAAAGGTAAAATAAATGATTTTAAAGCTATTTTTCCAAATGATAATGTTATTGGCATTTCAGAAATTATAAAGAACTTTGATGTTGAAGAAACAGGCACTACCTTTGAAGAAAATGCACGATTAAAATCTGAAGCGGCAGCTAAAGCACTCAATAAAAGAGTGATTGCCGATGATAGTGGTCTAGAAGTATATGCTCTAAATGGTGAGCCTGGTGTATATTCTGCACGTTATGCTGGTCTTGAGAAAAATGATGAGTCAAATATTGATAAAGTACTTAAAAAGTTAGAAGGTGAGACAAATAGAAAGGCACAATTTGTATGTGTCATTAGCATGAGTACGCCAAATGAACCAACACATATGTTCAAAGGAACTGTATCAGGAGAAATTACAACAGAACGTAAAGGTGATCATGGATTCGGATATGATCCTATTTTTTATCTTCCAGAGAAGAACAAAACAATGGCTGAATTAACTACAGAAGAAAAAAGCGATGTGAGTCATCGTGGAAATGCAATTAAAGCTTTAAATGAATTTTTGGAGCGTGAAAAATAATGTCTAAATGGTTAATTGTAAGTGATAATCACACTGAATCTGGAATTCTGTATCAATTATACGACTATCATAAAGACGCAGATATATGCTTACATTTAGGAGATTCTGAATTTAAATATAATGATACTGAATTAAGCTTGTATCAACGTGTAAAAGGTAATTGTGACTTTTATCCTGAATTTCCAAATGAAGACATCATTGAAAAGAACAGTGTTAAAGCATTATACACCCACGGTCATCTTTATGGTGTAAATCAAACACGTATGCGTTTGGCTGAAAAAGCACAATCTCTTGGTTGTCAATTTGCGTTTTATGGGCATACACATATAGCTAAATATGAAAAATTAGGCGACGTCCATATTATAAATCCTGGTAGTATTTCACAGTCGCGTAGTAATATAGAAGAAACATACGCAGAACTACTTATAGAGGATGAAAGTAAAAAAGCTACGCTGAATTTTAGAAATAGAGATCATCAAGTCATACAATCAATAGAATTTGAAATTAATTAACTATTAAAAGGGCTAGGACTACAATGCAAGATAGTCTAGTCCTAGCTAATTTCAAATTTGATACCAAACATTTAGCTATTTAGTTTAACTAAATAGCAACGAAGAAAGTATGTGATTAGTTGCAATTATACGTAATTAGTGGAAAATATAAACTTTTTTTATATTAAAGCTATTGCTAAATAAGATTTCTTTAGATATAATAATACTTGTGTTAAAAAATAATGTCCTGGTAGCTCAGCTGGATAGAGCAATGGCCTTCTAAGCCATCGGTCGGGGGTTCGAATCCCTCCCAGGACGCTAATAAACCCCGTTAACCATTGTGGTTACGGGGTTTTTGCTTATCTGTTTTAAACTCACTATGATGACTTGCTTCAAGAATTTAATTATTATATTTATCCCATTTTCCAGCTGCTATGTCAGCTTCTTGTTCTTTAATGTTTTGATAGACTTCTTCAGCGTCATCACCTTCGTAGTAACCTTGCTCAATTGCATGTTTTGTTTGAAGTTCTCCAGATGAAAGACCGCCATTATATTTTTTTCTGAGTGCATCATAATACTCATCTTCAGTTTCTGCTGCATTGATTTCAGCATTAGGATCCGGAGTTGCATTTTCATCATCTACTGAAACATCTGACTCATTTGGTCGGTCATAAATTGATTTTTCTTGACCATTTTCAACTCTAAGTGAACTTTGATACGCTACACTAGCAGGACCTTCCATTACATTTCCTTGTGGAATAATTCCATTTGCAACTGCACTATTGTAAGCTTGTATCTTTTGTTCTTCACTATAATTTCCATAAATAATTGATTCTAATGTACTTCTATCTTTAATATTAGAGAAATCAATTTGATTATTATTTTGAGATGAAACATCTTCTATGGTATCTTTTGAATCTCTTTCTTCGTTTGACTTCTGTTCATTACTTGTATTTTCAGTATTTTGATTTTGGATAGTTTTGTCATTATGTTCTATAGAATTCTTATCTGATTTTGAAATATGCTTATCTTCTTTCTCTTTTTTATTGTTGGTATCATTCTGTTCTTTTTTATTATCACCAGTTAAAGAAAAATCATTATCACATGCACTTAATATTAAAAAACTACTAAATAATAAAATGAAATATTTTTTCATATGTATTCTCCGTTCGTTCACTCAATTAGTAATTATTAATAACACAGTCCTTTTATTCACATTTTACGTAGGAATTACTTTTAATATCACCACCTTATAACCATTTAATTAAATTTACTAGAATAAATATAATGAAAATATACACTTTTGGATTATATCATATAATTATGTATTAAATATTTTTAATTATTTTATTTTTATAATCTAAAAAACTTTGACGAGATAGACATATTTGAATTCCTAACTGTAAATATAAATTTTTAAATTGCACAGTTTTGATGATTTAAGTATAAGTTACGGAAAATGACACAACTATCTAAATAAACCCTTTATAGTAAAGATAACAAAACGATAGTTAAACAAAACAAAGCAAGCAATACAGTAACCTATCGTTTTAGAATTTTACCAATTAATTTCTAAGGAGTGTATGAAATGGAAGGTTTATTTAACGCAATTAAAGATACAGTAACTGCAGGTATTAATGGTGATTGGACAAAATTAGGTACAAGTATTGTTGGTATCGTAGAAAACGGTGTAGGTTTAGTTAGTAAATATTTAGGTTTCTAATTTAAAGATAATTATAAATAGTACAAAGGAGATAACAAACATGGAAAAATTATTCGACGCAATCAAAAATACAGTAGACGCAGGAATTAACCACGACTGGACAAAATTAGGTACAAGTATTGTTGACATCGTATCAAATGGTGTAAGCATTCTAGGTAAATACTTAGGATTCTAACGTAATAATATTTAAAAATAAAAAAAGAATGGAGAAATTCAAATGACTAAATTAGTAGAAGCAATTAAAAATACAGTAGACGCAGCACAAAGCCAAGATTGGACAAAATTAGGTACAAGTATTGTTGACATCGTATCAAGTGGTGTAGGTATCTTAAGTAAAGTATTCGGATTTTAATTAATTATTAATTACGTATAAAGGGGTTATTAACATGGAAAAATTATTCGATGCAATCAAAAATACAGTAGACGCAGGAATTAACCAAGACTGGACAAAATTAGGTACAAGCATTGTTGATATCGTATCAAATGGTGTAAGCATTCTAGGTAAATACTTAGGATTCTAATGTAATAACATTTAAAAATAAAAAAAGAATGGAGAAATTCAAATGACTAAATTAGCAGAAGCAATTGCAAATACTGTAACAGCAGCACAAAATCAAGATTGGACAAAATTAGGTACAAGTATTGTTGACATTGTATCAAGTGGTGCAAGTGTATTAGGTAAAGTATTTGGTTTCTAATACTTAATAGCAAGTATTCAACACTTAAGGATTAATCCTTAAGTGTTTTTATTTTTTGGCATTATTTAATGAATCATGACAAATCTGCTAAAATAATATACATATTATAATTTAGGAGTATAAAAATGAAATACGATACTATTTTACTTGATTTTGATGATACAATTGTGGACTTTTTTGATGCAGAAGATCGAGCATTTCATCAAATGGCACATCATTTCGGTCATTATCCAACTGAAGAAGATTTTCAATATTTTAAGAAAGTAAATCAAAATCATTGGGAAGCATTTCAAAAAAATGAACTATCTAAAGAAGAAGTATTAACACATCGTTTTATTAATTATTTTAAAGAGTATGGCATAGACGTAGATGGTAAAAAAGCCGATGTTTTATTTAGAGACGAACTAGCTAAAGCACCATTAAAATTCTTCAACTCTACTTTAGAAACAATTGATCGATTAAGCCAAGAATGTGAATTGTTTATTGTGACTAATGGTGTTACAGATACTCAAAAACGTCGTATTGCTCAATTAGAGTTTAAAGATATCTTATCTGGAGTATATATATCAGAAGAAACAGGATATCAAAAACCTATGAGTGAATTTTTTGATTATATCTTTGAGAGAATTGGTGAAGAAAAAAGAAAGACTTCAATAATAGTAGGAGATTCTCTTACATCAGATATACTAGGTGGAAAAAATGCTGGTATTACAACATGTTGGTTTAATTATCGTAATAAAGAAAATAACAGTGATATTGTACCGGATTATGAAATACAATCTTTGTATGAATTGGTTAATTTAGTGGAAGAATGATTAATAACAGACCTGAGCTAAATGGCTCAGGCTTATTTATGCAAATAGCGTTTATAGCTTAATGATTTGGAAACCATACTAGTATATTGAACCCTTATGCAAATCTTTATTATTAATTTCTTTTTCTTTAAATTCCTCAAATAATTCAACAGTTTTTTTAATTTATTTAAAGATGTTGAACTTTGCTCATGTTTTCATTATCATTTAAATTCTTTATATATATTGTATCGTCATTAATATACGATTTTCATTTAATAACATATTAATTACTTATAATCTGATAAAATGGATTTGAATTTCAATATTTAAGCCGTAAAATTGTCATCTAAGGATATAATCTTTATACTGAATAAGTAATGTTATATTGAAGGAGTAAGGGAATGAACTGTAAAGTAACTAATTTTCAAGAAAAAGATTCATTTATTACTAAGTTAGAAAACAGTGATGAAACATTATTGAAATTTTATCAATATAATCCAGTCAAACCATCTAGTTTTAATCAAAGAATGAATCGTCCTAATAATGGTAGAGAGCAACAACTTGCTCAAGTGATTAAATCATATATGTCAGATTTGAATATAACAGAAATTCAACAGACTCATCTTACTGCACTCAGTGAAGGAGCTAAAGTGGTAATTGGGGGCCAGCAAGCTGGTCTTTTTGGTGGACCTTTATATACGTTTCATAAAATTCTTTCAATTGTTAATTTAAGTCGTGAGTTAACTGAAACATACCAACAAACAGTTGTACCTGTTTTTTGGATTGCTGGTGAAGATCATGACTTTGAAGAAGTAAATCATACGTATGCTTATAATGCAAAAGACACTCAATTACATAAAGTAAAATATCATACAATGACATCGCCTGAAACAAGCGTCTCTCGCTATATTCCAGAAAAGGAACAGATGATTGAAGCACTTAATCAATTTTTTAAAGAATTAAAAGAAACGAAACATACTAACGCACTTTATCAAGTATGTTTAGAGATTATAGAAAAGTACAATAATTGGACTGATATTTTTAAAGGGTTACTTCAAGAAGTATTTAAAGATTACGGTGTACTATTTATTGATGCTCAATATGAAAAAATTCGTGAATTGGAGAAGCCATTATTAAAAAATATTATTCAAAAACATAATGAAATTAACCAGGCGTTTAGAAAAACACAAAAATTAACTACGCAATCAGGTTTAAACAAAATGATTGAAACAGATACCAATGTCCATTTGTTCCTTCATGAAGATAGTATGCGTCAACTAATTATTAAAAAAGATGATGTATTCAAATTGAGTAAATCAGATATTACATATAATAAAGATGAATTGTTAAAATTAGTTGAAAAAGAACCAACTCGTTTTTCTAATAATGTTGTAACTAGACCAGTAATGGAAGAATGGCTATTTAATACGGTAGCTTTTATTGGAGGACCAAGTGAAATTAAATACTGGGCTGAATTGAATGAAGTATTTAAAATTTTAGATGTTGAAATGCCTATTGTTTTACCAAGAATGAAAATCACTTATTTACCAATTAGAATAGAAAAGCTAATTAATCAGTATAAGTTAAATGCTGAAAATGTTATTATGAACGGTATAGAAACGGATAGAGAAAACTTCGTTCGTAGCAAAGCCTCAGATACATTTATTAAAAAAGTAGAGTCTTTAAAAGAGAATCATGCCAAAATATACGAATTACTTCTTAAAGAAGTGAATGATAATCATGACAATATCAATTTAGTAAAGAAAAATTATGACATTCATAATAAACAATTTGAATATTTATTAAACCGATATTTACTTAACATTGAAAGAGATAACGATATAAGTATGAAACATTTTAGAGAGATTGAACATGTATTGCATCCAATGGGTGGTCTACAAGAAAGAATTTGGAATCCACTTCAAATGATGAATGAATTTGGGATAGATGCGTTCAGTCCCTCCACTTATCCTCCACTTAAATATACATTTAACCAAATAGTTATAAAACCTTAATTTGTAAGGGAGAGACCCATATTATTTAAATAGATAATATGGGTCTTTTTATGTCAAATTAAAGAATTTTAAGATATTTTACATAATTAGTGGAGGATAGTGGTGAGATGTGGTAAATTATTAATAAGGTGAGGTGGTAATAATGTTCATGGGAGAATACGAGCATCAATTAGATGCTAAAGGACGTATGATAATTCCATCTAAGTTTAGATATGACTTAAATGAACGTTTTATTATCACACGAGGCCTTGATAAATGTTTGTTTGGCTACACGCTTGAAGAATGGCAACAGATTGAAGAGAAAATGAAAACCTTACCTATGACAAAAAAAGACGCACGTAAGTTTATGCGTATGTTCTTCTCTGGAGCTATCGAAGTAGAGCTAGATAAGCAAGGGCGTATTAACATTCCTCAAAATTTGAGGAAATACGCAAATTTAACAAAAGAATGTACGGTAATAGGTGTCTCAAATCGTATAGAGATTTGGGATAGAGGAACTTGGAATGAATTTTATGAAGAATCAGAAGAAAGTTTTGAAGATATTGCCGAAGATTTGATAGATTTTGATTTTTAATGGAGGAATTTATAGTGTTTCATCATGTAAGCGTTATGCTAAAAGAAACAATAGATGAATTAGACATCAAAGAGGATGGCATATATGTAGATTGTACGCTTGGTGGAGCCGGTCATGCACTCTATTTATTAAATCAATTAAACGATGACGGTAGGTTGATTGCAATCGATCAAGATACTACTGCCTTAGAAAATGCTAAAGAAGTACTAAAAGATCACTTACACAAGGTCACGTTTGTACATAATAACTTTAGAGAATTAACTGATATTTTGAAAAATTTAGGAATTGAAAAAGTAGATGGTATTTACTATGACTTAGGTGTTTCAAGTCCACAACTTGATATACCTGAAAGAGGATTTAGTTATCATCATGATGCAAAGTTAGATATGCGTATGGATCAAACGCAAGAATTAACTGCATATGATGTTGTTAATGATTGGTCTTATGAAGCATTGGTTAAAATCTTTTATCGTTATGGAGAAGAAAAGTTTTCTAAACAAATAGCGAGAAGAATAGAAGCACACCGTGAACAACAACCTATTGAAACAACATTAGAGCTTGTAGATATTATTAAAGAAGGTATTCCAGCTAAAGCTCGAAGAAAAGGTGGTCATCCTGCTAAACGCATTTTTCAAGCGATAAGAATAGCAGTGAACGATGAACTATCTGCGTTCGAAGATTCAATTGAACAAGCCATTGAGCATGTTAAAGTAAAAGGTAGGATTTCAGTCATTACTTTCCATTCTCTGGAAGATAGACTATGCAAGCAAATTTTCCAAGAATACGAAAAAGGACCTGACGTGCCTAGAGGGTTACCAATTATTCCTGAAGCTTATACACCTAAGTTAAAACGAGTAAATCGTAAACCAATTACTGCTACAGATGAGGATTTAGACGAAAATAATAGAGCACGTAGTGCAAAATTACGTGTTGCTGAAATATTAAAATAAGGAGTAATTGAGGATGGCTGTAGAAAAAATTTACGAACCATATGAACACATTCAGCACACTAGCATACCGAAAGAACAACCAAAAACACAATCTGAGACGAAAACAGTAACTAAAAAGGTTATTGTTCAACTTACGCGATTTGAGAAATTTTTATACATAACGCTTGTCACAGCAATTGCTGTTCTAGCAATCTATATGCTATCTTTAAAAATGGATGCATACGATACAAATGATAAAATTGCCGAGTTAGATCAAAAGATTGAACAACAATCTAATGAAAACAATGCAATTCAATCTGAAATTAAGAAAAATTCTTCTTATGAGCGCATTTACGATCAGGCTAAAAAACAAGGTATGAGCCTAAAGAACGATAATGTAAAGGTAGTGCGTACTAATGGCGAAGCGAAAAATTAAAATTAGAAAAAATAAATTAGGAGCAGTCCTCCTTGTTGGATTATTCGGACTGCTCTTTTTTGTATTGGTTTTAAGATATTCATATATCATGATAACTGGACATTCAGATGGACAAAATTTAGTGATGCGCGCTAATGAAAAATATCTCGTAAAAACGCAAGAACAGCCTGAAAGAGGGAAAATTTACGATAGAAACGGTAAAATTTTAGCCGAAGATGTTCAACGATATAAATTAGTAGCTATTATTGATAAAAATGCTGGAGAAGTTGGTGATACACCAAGGTATGTTAAAGATAAAAAGAAAACAGCAAAACAATTATCAAAAATTATTGATATGAAACCTGATGAAATTGAAAAACGTCTTAATCAAAAGAAAGCCTTTCAAGTTGAATTTGGACAGAAAGGGACAAATTTAACATATCAAGATAAAGTTAAACTCGATAAAATGGACTTACCAGGCATCACCTTATATCCAGAAACTGAACGATTCTATCCTAACGGTAATTTTGCTTCTCATTTAATTGGTATGGCTCAAAAAAATCCTGATACCGGGGAATTAAATGGTGCATTAGGTGTAGAAAAGATTTTTAATAGTTATCTAAATGGACAGAAAGGTTCGCTATCTTATATACATGACATTTGGGGTTATATTGCACCAAACAGTAAAAATGAAAAAGCGCCAAAACGTGGTGATGACGTTCATTTAACCATTGATTCAAATATACAAGTATTTGTCGAAGAGGCCCTTGATGATATGGTGAAACGATATGAACCAAAAGATTTATTTGCAGTGGTTATGGATGCGAAAACAGGAGAAATTCTTGCATATAGTCAACGTCCAACGTTCAACCCCGAAACGGGTAAAGACTTTGGAAAAAAATGGGCGAATGATTTATATCAAAATGCCTATGAGCCTGGGTCAACATTTAAATCATATGGATTAGCAGCTGCCATTCAAGAAGGTAAATTTAATCCTAAAGAAAAATATGAATCTGGTCATCGTGATATTATGGGTTCAAGAATTTCTGACTGGAATAAAACCGGTTGGGGAGAAATTCCAATGTCATTAGGTTTCACTTACTCATCTAATACATTGATGATGCATCTTCAAGATTTAGTTGGTGCTGACAAAATGAAATCTTGGTACGAGCGCTTTGGTTTTGGTAAATCAACAAATGGCATGTTTGACGGAGAATTAAAAGGAAATATTGCTTGGTCAAATGAATTACAACAAAAAACATCAGCATTCGGTCAATCGACTACAGTGACACCTGTACAAATGATACAAGCACAATCAGCTTTCTTTAATAAAGGAAATATGTTAAAACCTTGGTTTGTTCAAAGTATAGACAATCCAATTTCAAAGAAAACATTCTATAAAGGTGAAAAGAAAATAGCTGGAAAACCTATTACTTCAGAAACTGCGGATAAAGTTGAAACAGAATTAGATAAAGTAGTAAATAGTGATAAAAGTCATGCTTCCAATTATCGTATTGATGGTTATGATATTGAAGGGAAAACAGGTACTGCTCAGGTCGTTAATGAAAATGGTAGTGGATACGTTAAAGGAGCAAATCCCTACTTTGTAAGCTTTATGGGAGATGCGCCAAAAAAACATCCAAGAGTTATTGTTTATGCCGGTATGAGTCTTGCTCAGAAAAATGACCAAGAAGCATATGAATTAGGGGTAAGTAAAGCTTTTAAACCTATCATGGAAAATACACTTAAGTATTTAAATGTAGGCTCTAAAAAAGATGAGACTCAATCAGCACAGTATAGTAAAGTGCCAAATGTTGTAGGGCAACCAAGTCAAAAGGCACAAGATAGTCTTAAAGGAAAAGATTTACAACCTGTCATTATTGGTAATGGTAATACAATAAAAGCTCAATCTACTAGAGCTAATACAAAATTATTACCGAATAGTAAAGTGTTAGCAGTGACAGACGGCGATATTACTATGCCCAATATGAAAGGTTGGACAACAGACGATGTCCTAGCCTTCCAAGAATTAACTGGAATCAATGTTACGACTAAAGGCAGTGGATACGTAACAAAACAATCTGTAGCGAGTGGGTCAACACTCAAAAGTAATAATAAAATTGAAATAGAATTATCTACTGATGATCCTAATGATAGTACATCCTTAACTGATTCGAGTGGCTCTGATTCAAATAACACTTCAGATAATTCAACTGATACAACGTCTAATGATAAAAACGATTCATAAGAACAAATGACGTCGTTTTAAATGATAATAAATAAGGTGTCATATATTATGTATACCTTATTTATAATCTCATTTTCTTACATAATATATATAAAATTAGTTTGAAAATTGATAAGATTATAAAGGAAATAAAGTGAAAAACGAATAAATTTAAAATACATAAAGGAGATTACCATGCTTTTTATATTTGCGATTATCGCATTACTTATCACATTTATTTTAGTTCCTGTACTTATACCGACACTTAAAAGAATGAAATTTGGGCAAAGTATCCGCGAAGAAGGCCCTCAAAGTCATATGAAAAAAACGGGTACACCAACCATGGGTGGTTTAACATTTTTAATTAGTATTATTATTACATCTATTATTGCTATATTTTTCACAGATCATTCCAATCCCATTATTCTATTACTCTTTGTCACAATAGGATTTGGACTCATTGGCTTTATTGATGATTACATTATTGTAGTTAAAAAAAATAACCAAGGACTTACAAGTAAGCAGAAATTTTTAGCTCAAATTGCAATAGCAATTATATTTTTCATTCTAAGCGATGTTTTTCATTTAATAGAATTTTCAACAAGTATAAATATTCCATTTACTAATTTTGGAATTCCATTGTCGTTTGCGTACGTTATTTTTATTGTTTTTTGGCAAGTTGGGTTTTCAAACGCAGTTAATTTAACTGATGGATTGGATGGATTAGCAACTGGCTTATCAATTATTGGATTCACTATGTATGCAATTATGAGTTTCATGTTAAATGCCCCTGCAATTGGTACTTTTTGTATTATTATGATTTTTGCATTACTCGGTTTCTTACCGTATAACTTAAATCCAGCCAAAGTATTTATGGGAGATACAGGAAGCTTAGCATTAGGAGGTATTTTTGCTACAATTTCAATCATGTTAAACCAAGAATTTTCATTACTTTTTGTAGGTTTAGTATTTGTTATCGAAACATTATCAGTAATGTTGCAAGTATCATCTTATAAATTAACTAAAAAAAGAATCTTTAAAATGACACCAATTCATCATCATTTTGAACTTAGCGGATGGAGTGAATGGAAAGTTGTTTCAGTATTTTGGCTTGTGGGCTTAATTTCAGGATTAATTGGATTATGGATAGGAGTGCATTAGAATGCTAAATTATACAGGATTAGAGAATAAAGATGTTCTTGTAGTTGGATTAGCAAAAAGTGGTTATGAAGCTGCTAAGTTATTAGTTAAATTAGGTGCAAATGTAACTGTAAATGATGGGAAAGATTTATCTAAAGATCCCCATGCAAAAGACTTAGAAACATTAGGTGTGAAAATTGTTGATGGTGGTCATCCATTATCATTACTTGATAGCAACCCGATTATTGTTAAAAACCCAGGTATACCTTATACAGTTTCAATTATTGATGAAGCATATCAACGAGGCCTTAAAATTTTAACTGAAGTAGAATTAAGTTATTTAATTTCTGAAGCTCCAATTATCGCTGTGACTGGTACAAATGGTAAAACAACAACAACTTCTCTCATTGGAGATATGTTTAAAAAAAGTAGATTAACTGGAAGACTTTCAGGAAATATTGGGTATGTTGCTTCTAAAGTAGCTCAAGAAACGTCACCTGATGAATATCTAATCACTGAATTATCTTCATTCCAATTACTTGGCATTGAACATTACAAACCTCACATTGCCATCATTACAAATATCTATTCTGCTCATTTAGATTATCATGAGTCATTAGAAAATTATCAAAATGCGAAGCGACGTATTTACAAAAATCAAACAGAAGATGATTATTTGATTTGTAATTATCATCAACGTCATTTAATTGAAACTGAAAATTTAAAAGCTAAAACATTATATTTTTCTACTCAACAAGAAGTAGATGGCATCTATATTAAAGATAATTATATCGTTTATAATGATGTTAACCTTATTAATATTGATGATTTAGTTTTACCAGGAGAACATAACTTAGAAAATATTTTAGCTGCTGTTTTAGCTGCGATACTTGCAGGCGTACCAATTAAGGCTATCGTAGATAGTTTAACAACATTCTCAGGTATTGAACATCGATTACAATATATTGGAACGAATCGAACAAATAAATACTATAATGACTCTAAAGCAACCAATACATTAGCAACACAGTTTGCTTTAAATTCATTTAAACAACCTATTATCTGGTTATGTGGTGGTTTAGATCGAGGTAATGGATTTGATGAATTAATTCCTTACATGAAACATGTTAGAGTAATGGTAGTTTTCGGTGAAACTCAAGATAAATTCGCTAAATTAGGTAATAATCAAGGTAAAGAAGTAATCAAGGCAGTTGATATAGAAGATGCAGTAAAAAAAGTTCAAGATGTCATTGAACCTAATGATGTTGTTTTACTTTCACCAGCATGTGCAAGTTGGGATCAATATAAAACATTTGAAGAACGCGGCGAAAGATTTATTGAAAGTTTCCGTGCATACCTACCATCTTAATTAAAGGATGTGAAGTAATTGGATGATACAAGGGGCAATAGAAATAAAAAGATTCGTTCTATCAAGCGTTCATTTGATAAAGACAAAACTGAATTAGAAAATGATAAAAATAAAAAAATTAAAGATGATGTTAAATCAAAAGATAGACTCCAAAAAGAAAAGAATCTTTCAAATGATAGAAGGTCAAATAAATCTTTAAATTCTTCGAAAAATAAAGGTGAAAATTTAAAGAAAGAAGTAAAAACAAGGTTAAGAGAAAAGCGCAATAAATTTCAAAATGATAAATATAGTCACTTAACGGTAGCTGAAAAACGAGAACAACAAAAGATAGATAAAAGAAAGCGACAAAAACGTATCCAATATATTATTGTTACTACTTTAATACTTTTAATTATATTATTTCTACTATATATGTTTACACCATTAAGTAGAATTTCTCATGTTAATATTAGTGGTAATCATAATGTAAGTGATAGCCAAGTTGAAAAAGAATTAAATATCAAAAAAGGATCACGCATTTATACTTTTAGTAAAAGCAAAGCTATCAATAATTTAAAGAAAAATTCATTAATCAAAGATGTTCAGATTAATAAACAGTTGCCTAATACTTTAAATGTTAAAATTATTGAAAATAATTTAGTAGGTATTGTAAAAGATAAAAATAAATATGTGCCAATAATTGAAGGAAATAAAAAATTAGACAATTATAATGGTGATATTGCGAATAGTGCACCTGTATTAGAAGATTTTAAAGGTGACAATTTAAATCGTATCACGAAAGCATTATCTAAAATGTCTAATGAAACGAGAGATATGATTTCAGAAATAAAATATGCACCTTTGCAGAATCAACAAAATCGAGTCCTTTTATATATGAAAGATGGCATGCAAGTAGTAGGAGACATCAATACTCTAGCTAACAAAATCGAGTATTATCCTCAAATGTCTCAATCTCTTGCAAAAGATAGTTCAGGTCAATTAAAAACACAAGGATATATTGATTTATCTGTAGGAGCATCATTTATTCCATATAATGAAAATAGCAGTATTAATTCTAAGTCCGATCAAAATGTTCGTCAAAAAACACAGCAAGAAACAGAAGCAAAAAATGAATTACAAAGTGCATTAAATAAAATAAGCGAACAATCGGATACAAATAATTAAAAAATTTCGATAATAATATGTGTTTATAGTTCACAAGCTAAACGACGTATTGTAAACTAAATATAGTGTATTTTAATAGTATTTTGTCAGGAGGTGCCTATCTATGGAGGAACATTACTATGTAAGCATAGATATTGGTTCATCAAGTGTTAAAACAATAGTAGGCGAAAAATTTCACAATGGTATTAATGTGATAGGTACAGGGCAAACCTACACTAGCGGTATTAAGAATGGATTGATTGATGATTTTGATATTGCGAAACAAGCAATTAAAGATACAATTAAAAAAGCTTCTATCGCATCAGGTGTGGATATAAAAGAAGTTTTCTTAAAATTACCTATCATTGGTACTGAAGTGTATGATGAAGAAAACGAAATTGATTTTTACGAAGATACAGAAATTAGTGGATCACATATTGAAACAGTATTGGAAGGTATACGTCAAAAAAATGATGTACCTGATACAGAAGTTATTGATGTGTTTCCGATTAGATTCATTGTAGATGGAGATAACGAGGTTTCGGATCCTAAAGAACTCATTGCAAGACACTCGTTAAAAGTAGAAGCAGGTGTTATTGCAATTCACAAGTCAATTCTAATTAATATGATTAAATGTGTAGAATCTTGTGGAGTAGATGTATTGGACGTCTATTCAGATGCTTATAACTATGGCTCTATTTTATCTGCAACTGAAAAAGAATTAGGTGCATGTGTAATTGATATTGGTGAAGATCTCACTCAAATCGCCTTTTATGAACGCGGTGAACTTGTAGATGCCGATTCAATTGAATTAGCTGGACGTGATATTACAGATGATATCGCAGAAGAATTAAACACTACATATGAAACAGCTGAAAAAATTAAACATCAATATGGACATGCTTATACACAATCAGCGTCTGATCAAGACGTTTTCAGTGTTGATCAGGTAGATAGTGACGAATTAGTAGAGTATACTCAAAAAGATTTAAGTGCAGTTATTGAAAGAACAGTGCAAGATATCTTTGATGAAGTATTTGATGTGTTGGTAGATTTAGGATTAACTAAAGTAAATGGTGGATTCATTGTTACAGGTGGTTCTTCAAACTTATTGGGCGTTAAAGAATTACTAAGTACAATGGTTAATGAAAAAATAAGAATCCATACACCTTCTCAAATGGGAATTAGAAAACCTGAATTTACTTCAGCGATTTCTACAATATCTAGTAGTATCACATTTGATGAATTATTAGATTATGTTACAATAAATTATCAAGATAATGATGAATTTGAAGAAGAAGTCATTGAAAATGACGAACACAATCATACTTCAAAATCAGGTGGCTTTGACTGGTTTAAACGTAAATCTAATAAAAACGAAGACACTGACGAAAATCATCAGCCGGAAGTACGTGAAAAAGCGGAGAAACATGATGATTATGAAACGTATGATGAAAACAACCATCAAGATGGAACACATCATTATGATGATGAACATGAAAAATCTGATAAAGAAGAAAGCAAATTTAAAAAGCTTATGAAATCTCTATTTGAATAATTGGCCATTAAGACTAGGAGGAAAAATAAATGTTAGAATTTGAACAAGGATTTAATCATTTGGCGACATTAAAAGTCATCGGTGTAGGTGGCGGCGGTAACAACGCTGTTAACCGCATGATTGATCATGGAATGAACAATGTTGAATTTATTGCAATTAACACTGATGGGCAAGCTTTAAACTTATCTAAAGCAGAATCTAAGATACAAATCGGTGAAAAATTAACACGTGGTTTAGGTGCAGGTGCAAATCCAGAAATTGGAAAAAAAGCTGCTGAAGAATCACGCGAACAAATTGAAGATGCTATTCAAGGCGCTGATATGGTATTTGTTACTGCTGGTATGGGTGGCGGTACTGGTACAGGTGCTGCACCAGTAGTTGCTAAAATTGCTAAAGAAATGGGAGCATTAACAGTAGGTGTTGTAACTCGTCCATTTGGCTTCGAAGGACGTAAACGTTCTACACAAGCAGCAGCAGGTGTTGAAGCAATGAAAGCGGCAGTTGATACATTAATTGTTATTCCTAACGATCGTTTATTAGATATTGTTGATAAATCAACTCCTATGATGGAAGCATTTAAAGAAGCAGATAATGTTTTACGTCAAGGTGTTCAAGGTATCTCTGATTTAATCGCTGTATCAGGTGAAGTGAACTTAGACTTTGCTGACGTTAAGACAATTATGTCTAACCAAGGTTCTGCATTAATGGGTATTGGTGTATCTTCAGGCGAAAATAGAGCAGTGGAAGCTGCTAAAAAAGCTATTTCATCTCCATTACTTGAAACATCAATTGTTGGTGCTCAAGGTGTGTTAATGAACATTACAGGTGGAGAATCTTTATCTTTATTCGAAGCCCAAGAAGCAGCTGATATTGTACAAGATGCAGCAGATGAAGATGTAAATATGATTTTTGGTACTGTAATTAATCCAGAATTGCAAGATGAAATTGTTGTAACAGTAATCGCAACTGGATTTGAAGATAAACCAACATCTCAAGGACGTAAAGCGTCAAGTACTGGTTTTGGTTCAAGTGCAACTTCTAGTACATCAACTCAAAGTGCACCAAAAGAAGACTCATTCACACATAGTACATCTAATTCACGTCCTTCTGATGGTCTAAGCGAAAGAAGTCATACTACTAAAGATGATGATATTCCTAGCTTTATTCGTAATAGAGAAGAAAGACGTTCTAGAAGAACTAGACGCTAATATTAAAGTATAAATATAAAGAAAGGAGCAGTGATTTCTGAGGAGAATGCTGCTCTTTTTGTTTTGTTTAATTTAAAAAGAAATATGTTATATAATACATTTATCTACATCTTTTAATCGAAATGCTGATAAAATATAAAACAATAGTCTAGGTATGACTATTCTTAAAAGTGAAGGTGGTTTTCACAACGTGGAAAAATTTATAAAACAGCCACATTATTTGAGTTATACATCACAATATGATCAGTTAACACTTGGTTTTACTACACGCGAAGATGGAAAGAGTCCATATCCAAGAGATGCATTTAATATGGCACGTTATATTGATGATGAACCTAGTTATGTGACGCATCATCAAGAGATATTAGCTAATGCTATCAACTTTCCTACACAACAATGGGTTTTTCCTATTCAAACACACGAAAATAATATCGCTCACATTACTAAAGCACATTGTGGCGCTAATATTAAGACATTAGGTAATGAATTATATGGAATTGATGGTATGTATACTTATGATTCAGATATATTATTAACGATGTGTTATGCTGATTGTGTACCTGTATATTTTTATAGTGAAAAACATCATTTTATCGCTCTAGCTCATGCGGGGTGGAGAGGAACATATGGTCAAATAGTAGTAGAAATGCTTAAATATGTAGAATTTGACTATCAAGATTTAAATGTAGTCATAGGTCCAGCGACTTCTTCAACCTATGAAATAAATGATGATATTAAAAAGAAATTTGAAACATTGCCTATTAATTCTGACAAATATATTGAAACACGAGATACTGATCGACATGGTATTGATTTAAAATTAGCCAACGCTTTATTATTAATAAATAGTGGCGTACCAGCTGAAAATATTAACATTACAAAATATACTACGTCAGAAGACTTATCGCTTTTTTTCTCTTATCGTGTTGAAAAAGGTAAAACTGGCAGGATGCTAGCATTTATAGGTCAAAAAGGAGAAGTGTAGTGTAATGCAGTTATATCACTATAATCCTTTATGTCATTACAAAGTTAAGAGGTTGATATATAATGAAAGTGACAGAAAATTTAGAAAAAATACAAACGGAAATTAATCATCATCTTGAAAAAAGTGTGATTAAGACCGCTCCAAACGTGATTGCAGTAAC
The DNA here is from genome assembly GCF_038007165.1 of Staphylococcus sp. FSL W8-1270. Lineage (NCBI taxonomy): Bacteria > Bacillati > Bacillota > Bacilli > Caryophanales > Staphylococcaceae > Staphylococcus > Staphylococcus sp. FSL W8-1270. The sequence goes on along the minus strand of NZ_JBBOWQ010000001.1, from coordinate 1,568,293 downwards.
AAAATATGTTACAATAGACCGAGCAAAAGAAGCGTATGATGCTGGTTTAAGACACTTTGGAGAAAATAGAGTAGAAGGTTTTCTAGAAAAAAAACAAGCCTTACCTAAAGATGTTACAATGCATTTTATCGGTTCACTACAGTCTAGAAAAGTAAAAGATGTGATTAATGACATCGATTATTTACATGCACTAGATCGTTTGAATTTAGCAAAAGAAATTAATAAAAGAGCAACTCACACTATTTCATGCTTTATCCAAGTGAATGTTTCTGGTGAAGAAACTAAACATGGTATTGCGCTTAGTGAAGTTAATGATTTTATTGAACAAATTAAAGCATTCGACAATATTAAAATTGTTGGATTAATGACAATGGCGCCTTATACCGATGATAAGGACTACATACATCAGTTATTTAAACAATTGAGATTAAAACGAGATGAAATTAAAAACCTTAAATTAAATTATGCACCATGTGAATATTTATCTATGGGAATGAGTAATGATTATACTATTGCTGTAGAAGAAGGTGCTACATTTATAAGAATAGGGACTAAACTTGTTGGAGAAGAGGAGTGAGCCCCGTGGCTATCAAGGATTTATTTAATAATTTTTTCCTAATGGAAGATGAAGAAGAAGTCGAAAGCCCTGCTGAAAGACAACAGCGTGTAACACAAAATGAAGAAAATCAAAATCGTAATATGCAACAGCAACCTATTGAAAGAACACAGAATAATCAAAATCACTTAAAAACTGTACCTCAAAAGAAAGTATCAAAAAATTACAATACTGAAGAAAGGAATTATCGTATGGGACATACATCAAATAAGTCTAATTCAAAAAATGTTGTTACTATGAATCAATCAGCTGGTACAGGTTATAGTAATTACGAAAATTCAAAAATGTGCTTATTTGAACCTCGTGTATTTTCAGATACTCAAGACATTGCAGATGAACTTAAAAATCGTCGTGCGACATTAGTTAACTTACAACGTATTGATAAAGTATCAGCGAAACGTATTATTGACTTCTTAAGTGGAACAGTTTATGCCATTGGCGGAGATATACAACGTGTAGGTGCTGATATCTTCCTTTGTACACCTGATAATGTTGAGGTGGCAGGTAGTATTACCGATCACCTTGAACAGATGAATACACAACAACATTACGAATAATTTAAGGAGTAGAATATAATATATGGATGTTGGTATATTAGCTAGTATATTTAACTTTATATTATTACTAGTTCAAATTTATTATTGGGGAATGATTATTTATTTCTTTACTTCATGGGTTCCAACAATTAGAGAATCTAAATTTGGATCATTTTTAAGTAAGATATATGAACCTTTCTTAGAGCCATTTAGAAAGATTATTCCACCCATTGGTATGATTGATATTTCATCAATTGTAGCATTATTTGTACTTGTATTATTTCAATATGGATTGAAAAGTATTTTTGATATGATATTAAATTATTTAATACTAAAATAATTTTATAATAAGTTAGTAGAGCCTGTGATATGCATAATGTCTCAGGCTCTTTAACACTTAAAAGAGGAGGCGTTAATCATCGATATTTATCAGCACTTTAGAAATGAAGAACAACCACTTATTGATCAATTATTAGATAAATTTGAACAAGTTAATCAACAATATGCACCTGTATTGACTTCATTTTTAGATCCTAGAGGACAATATATATTAGAAGTCATCGTCGGTAGTTTTGAAGATATGAAAGTGAGCTATTTCGGTGGTCAATCGGCAGAAAGAAAGAGAGCAATTATTGCGCCTAGTTATTTTGAACCTACTGAAGGTGATTTTGAAGAAGTATTAATCCAAATTAATTATCCCGAGAAATTTGTGTCTATTCAACATCAACATGTACTTGGAACTTTAATGTCTTTAGGTATAGAAAGAGAACAAGTAGGAGATATACTTGTTGGTGATACGATTCAGTTTGTTTTGACAAAGCAATTGGAATCATATATTATGATGGAATTAACAAAGATTAAAGGTGCTACAGTCAAACTTGATTCTATTCCATTTAAAGATATGATACAATCAAAAGAGAATTGGAATATTCATCATAGTACAGTCAGTGCTTTAAGATTAGATGTCGTTTTAAAAGAAATGATTCGAAAATCTAGATCAATCGCTAAACAATTAATTGAAAAAAAACGGGTAAAAGTGAATCATACTTTAATCGATTCTCCCGATTTTCAACTTCAAAACAATGATTTGCTCTCTATTCAAGGATTTGGACGTGCTCGAATTGTTGATATAGGTGGCAAAACTAAAAAAGAAAAAGTTCATATAACGTATCAAACACTATTTAAGTAAATGATATTGATTGATAATTAATAAAAACACCTTTATGATGGTTTGTTTTAAGGAGGATAACAGATGGCTTTTACACCTAATGAAATAAGAAATAAGGAATTTACAAGAGTGAAAAATGGTTTGGAGCCTGCTGAAGTTAGCGACTTTTTAACTCAATTAAGTAATGAGATTGAAAGACTTAAAGAAGAAAAAAAACAACTTGAAAAAGTGCTTGAAGAGAGAGATACTAATATTAAATCGTATCAAGATGTTCATCAATCAGTAAGTGATGCGCTTATTCAAGCTCAACAAGCTGGAGAACAAACAAAAATTGCTGCCACAAAAGAATCAGAAGCAATTATCTCTAAAGCAAAAGCGCAAGCTGATGTGATTGTAAATGATGCTATTGAAAAAGCACGTCATTTATCTTTCCAAACTGAAGATATGAAACGTCAATCTAAAATATTTAGATCAAGATTTCGTATGCTTGTAGAAGCACAGCTGGATTTATTGAAAAATGATGATTGGGATTACTTATTAAATTATGATTTTGATGCAGAACAAGTGACACAAGAAAATATACAGCATTTAAATCCACAAGATGTAAATCCAAATGCGAATAATGAAACTCCAACGAGTGAAACAACTGAGACAGTATCAAATGAGGAAAATCAGTCAATCAATTCTAATGAAACAACTAATACAAGTAAGTCTACATCTGAAAATAAGGATGTTTCAAGTAGCGAATCATCATCAAATAAATAGTTAATAAAATGTCAGACACGTAAAAAATAATAAACTTTTCACAGCGAGTTAGGAGACGGTGCAAGCCTAATATAAGTCTATTTTTTATATCACTGACATATTAAAATTTTATAATATTAAGAAGAGAACTCTAAGTTGAGTTAAGAAGGGTGGTACCGCGGATTTCCCGTCCCTATTAATTGAACTTAGAGTTCTTTTTATATTTAAGGAGTGGAAAATATGAATTACAAAGAAACGTTATTAATGCCAAAAACCGACTTTCCAATGCGAGGAGGTTTACCTAATAAAGAGCCAAAAATTCAAGAGCAATGGGAAGCAAATAATCATTATCAAAAAGCTTTAGAGAAAAATGAAGGAAATCAATCATTTATTTTGCATGATGGCCCACCTTATGCAAATGGTAATCTTCACATGGGACATGCATTAAATAAAATTATTAAAGATATTATTGTACGTTATAAAACGATGCAAGGATTTTACTCACCTTACGTTCCAGGATGGGATACACATGGTTTACCAATTGAACAAGCATTGACTAAAAAAGGCGTTGATCGCAAAAAAATGTCAATTGCTGAGTTTAGAGAAAAATGTAAAGAATTTGCTTTAGAACAAGTTGAACTTCAAAAACAAGATTTTAAACGTTTAGGTGTACGTGGGGACTTTAATAATCCTTATATTACTCTTAAACCTGAATATGAAGCAGCTCAAATTCGTTTGTTCGGTGAAATGGCTGATAAAGGATTAATTTATAAAGGTAAAAAACCTGTTTATTGGTCACCATCAAGTGAATCTTCACTTGCTGAAGCTGAAATTGAATATCACGATAAACGTTCAGCATCTATTTATGTAGCCTTTGATGTTAAAGATTCAAAAGGTACTATCGATGAGGATGCTCAATTTATTATCTGGACAACTACACCTTGGACATTACCTTCTAACGTAGCAATTACAGTTCATCCAGATTTGAAATATGGTCAATATAATGTAAATGGTAAGAAATACGTGATTGCTGAAGCTTTAGCTGAAAGTGTTTCTGAAGCATTAGGCTGGGATAAAGATACTATTCAATTGGAAAAAGAATTTACAGGGAAAGAATTAGAGTATGTTGAAGCACAACATCCTTTCTTAGATCGAGTGTCATTAGTCATTAATGGTGGTCATGTAACAACTGATGCTGGTACTGGTTGTGTACACACTGCCCCTGGTCACGGGGAAGATGACTATATTGTAGGTCAAAAATACGATTTACCTGTCATCAGTCCTTTGGATGATAAAGGTGTCTTCACAGAGGAAGGCGGACAATTTGAAGGTATGTTCTATGATAAAGCAAATAAAGCTGTAACAGACCTTTTAACTGATAAAGGTGCCTTATTAAAATTAGACTTTATTACGCATAGTTATCCGCATGATTGGCGTACTAAAAAACCAGTTATTTTCCGTGCAACACCTCAATGGTTTGCTTCAATTAATAAAGTGAGACAAGATATCTTAGATGCGATTGAAGAGACTGATTTTAAAGTGGATTGGGGTAAAACACGTATTTATAATATGATTCGTGACCGTGGTGAATGGGTGATTTCTCGTCAACGTGTATGGGGTGTACCATTGCCTGTATTTTACGCTGAAAATGGCGATATTATTATGACAAAAGAAACAGTCAATCATGTAGCTGATTTATTTGAAGAATATGGCTCAAATGTTTGGTTTGAAAGAGAAGCTAAAGATTTATTACCTGAAGGATTCACACATCCTGGAAGCCCTAATGGAGAATTTACTAAAGAAACAGATATTATGGATGTTTGGTTTGACTCTGGTTCATCTCATAGAGGCGTGTTAGAAACTCGTCCAGAATTGCATTTCCCATCCGATTTATATTTTGAAGGTAGTGACCAATATCGTGGTTGGTTTAACTCTTCAATTACTACAGCAGTTGCGACTAGAGGACAAGCACCTTATAAATTCTTATTGTCACATGGTTTCGTAATGGATGGCGAAGGTAAAAAAATGAGTAAATCTTTAGGTAACGTTATCGTTCCTAATCAAGTAGTAAAACAAAAAGGTGCAGATATTGCACGATTATGGGTAAGTAGTACAGACTACTTAGCAGATGTACGTATTTCAGATGAAATTTTAAAACAAACGTCTGATGTTTATAGAAAAATCAGAAATACTTTAAGATTTATGTTAGGTAATATTAATGACTTTAATCCTGAAACAGACAGTGTACCTGAACATGAATTATTAGAAGTAGATCGTTACTTATTGAATCGCTTACGTGAATTCACTGCTAGTACTATTAATCACTATGATAACTTTGATTACTTAAATATTTATCAAGAAGTTCAAAACTTTATCAATGTTGAATTAAGTAACTTCTATTTAGATTATGGTAAAGATATTCTTTATATTGAACAAAAAGACGCACATAAACGTCGTAGTATGCAAACAGTGTTGTACCAAATTTTAGTAGATATGACTAAATTACTTGCTCCTATTTTAGTACATACTGCCGAAGAAGTATGGTCTCATACACCACATGTTAAAGAAGAAAGTGTTCACTTAGCAGATATGCCAAAAGTTGTTGACGTTGATCAAGAATTATTAGATAAATGGAATCAATTTATGTCATTACGTGATGATGTAAACCGTGCATTAGAAGCAGCACGTAATGAAAAAGTTATCGGTAAATCTCTTGAAGCTAAAGTAGTGATTGGAAACAATGATCACTTTAAAGCTGCAGAATTTTTACAACAATTTAATGACTTACAACAATTATTTATCGCCTCTCAAGTTGAAGTGACTGAAAAAGTAGACAATGGAAATGAATACCAACATGGTGACATTCGTATTGAACATGCTTCAGGTGAAAAATGTGAAAGATGTTGGAATTATAGTGAAACATTAGGATCTGTTGGTGAACTTGATCATTTATGTCCACGTTGTCAAGAAGTCGTAAAAACTTTAGTTTAATTCAATAGAGATAGAACGCTTGTAACCTAATTAAGGGTTACGAGCGTTTTTTTATAAAGTATATAAATATTAAATAATAATAATTTGAAAATATATCTGAATAGAGTTTCAAGTTTAGATAAAAACGGATGAGGTTATATCAAATAATAAGTGATAGAATGTTTCTCGTAAGTAATATAGGAAGAGAGATAAAATGATGGGTAAGATTTTACTAACAGAGGCTTCTGGATATATTGGTAGTCACTTAAAAGATAAATTAAAAGTTAATCATGAGATTATCGCAATATCAAGAAATGCTCAAAATAAAAAAAATGAAAAAAATGTAACTTGGAAATCAGCAGATTTATTTGATTTAGATGCTATAACTGAAGTAATGAAAGGTATAGATACTGCGATTTATCTTGGTCATTCAATGAAGACAAGTGCTAAACTTACACAGGCTAATTTTGAAGATATGGATGCACTACTAGCTGATAATGTTGGGCGCGTAGCGAAAAAACATGGGGTCAAACACATTATATTTATGAGTGGTATTATCACGAATGATAGTCATTTGTCACTTCACTTAAAAAGTCGGTTAGAATGTGAAAAAATATTAAGATATTATGGTGTCCCTGTAAGCACATTACGTGCTGGGTTAATTATAGATTCAAACGGTAGTTCATATCCTATTTTTAAAAGAACGATAGAGCGTTTGTCAGCAATGATTCTACCGAACTGGGCTTACAATATGATTGCGCCAGTATCTATGGATGATGTTATTGATAAATTAGCTATGTTAGTCGAACGTTCTCCTAAAGAAAATGAAGTATTTAATATTACAAGGCCTAAGGTAATGAATTATCAAGAATTATTTGAACGTATAGCGACTACTCTTGATAAACGTTTGTTTATATTGCACTTACCAACCATCCTTATTCGGTTAAGTCGATGTTGGATTAAAGAGAAAATGAATGGTAAAGAAAATGTGAAAAAAGCACTTAAAGAAAAACAAGATGAACAACAAATAATAACTACAAAACAATCTAAATCTAAATCAAATCAAAATAAGAGAGATGAAGTTAAAGATGTTAGAGCAATGACGCGTTTTAGAATTCCGGAAAGTTATTCGATACAGGATGTAACAAGAGAATATGCAGAATTTATTAATAATATCACGCTCCATTTAGTAAATGGTACCATTAATGAGCATGAATTTAATATTCAATTACCATTAATAAGGAAATGTATTTTAAAAATGAAAAGAGATAATCATGATTCTATTAATGAAATGAGTGTGTATAAAATTGTTGGTGGAGATTTAGCTATGGTTAAAGACAGTAGTAATGCACGATTTGAATTTAGACGTATATTAGATACCAACGAAGGTATTGCAGCGTTGCAAGGATATGAACCAACATTACCATGGGGAGTTTATAAGTTTACTCAAGCCATTGCACATAAGTTTGTGATGGGTGTATTCAAACAGTATATGAATCATTTAGCTAGTTATGAAAAAGATAAACAAGATTCCGTTAATAAAATTTTTACTAATCTTGCTATGACTACTGGTGTAATGTTTGGTGCATGTGTTGGTACAAGAATCTACAATAAAGTTTTAGCTAAAAAATAATGTACTTTATATATATTTAAAAGTTTTCGATGGAAACGCAATGAAGTTCTCTCTATCGAAAGCTTTTTTAGTCTAAATAGTTGAATATTACGCATTAAGACTGATAAAATTTTAAATATTTTATTATAGAATAATCATTAATCATAGCTTTTTTAAATTGAAAGAGAGATTTTAAAATTTAGGAGGTGTCCTATGTTTCATGATAATGATGCACATTTTATTAATGGTATCACTTTAAATGTAAGAGATTTACGTACTTTACAACCGTTCTATGAAGAATTATTAGGGTTTAAAAAAGTGGAAGAGACATTAACCGCTGTCAAATATCAAGTTGGAGACAGTCACCATTATATTACTTTAAGAGAGATAAAGTCTGGACGAAATCCTTTTTCTCAAGAAGCTGGTTTATTTTATATAGGAATTCAATTATCCAATAAACAACATCTGGCAGATCTAATCGAAAAGTTAAATGATTATGAGTTACCAATTAATGGTGGAGAACAAAATGTATGTACATTTATTTTTGTCGAAGATCCAGAAGGTCATATGTTTAAATTTTATGTTGATAAAGCGATTTCTGATTGGAAACAAGAAAGTGAATGGATTAGACTCAATATTAAGCCGCTCGATGTTTCTTCATTATTACCATATGCATCCACCATCGGATGGCAAGGTTTACCTAATGATAGTAAAATTGGGAATATTAGTTTAAAAACCATTCGATTAAATGAAGTAAGAGAATATTATTTAAACCATTTTGGACTAGTACCTTCTGCATATTTAGATGATGAATCGTTTTATTTAGCTTCTGAACAATATTATTGTCATCTTTCAATGAATCAATGGAATTCAAAAATAAAGCGAATAGATAATGAACATACTTATGGTTTATCTATCGTTGACTTTCATTATCCAGAAACACATCATATCAATATAAAAGGTCCAGATGGTATCCAGTTTAGATTTAATTTTATAGAGGTAGAGTGATGAAATGAAAAAATGGATTTTTTTAATGGTGTTTGTGTGCATGATATTTACGGCCGGTGCAGTTTTTGATGGTCTAGACAATCAAGATATGACTGAACCTACAATTCATTTTTGGGAAAAAAATCCTATGAAATATAACACATACGCTAAAGGTCAATGTACTTACTATGTATTTGATCGAGTAAAAGAAGACCATCATTTAATAAGTAACCAATGGGGTGACGCTAAACATTGGGCAAATAAGGCTAAGAAACAAGGGTATACAGTCAATGAAAATCCAACTAAGGGTTCTATTTTACATTATCCAAAAGGAAAACATGGACATGTTGCTTATGTAGAACAAGTCAATAATGATGGCTCTTTAATAGTCTCTGATATGAATTTCAGAAAACCTTACGAAATTACAACACGTTTTGTAGATGTTGATCAAGTCGATCAATTTAATTATATTCATCCTAAAAGTAACACAAATATGACATAGAAGATTGTAGCTTTTTTTATGCTAAGTAGTAGGCTATAATGTAGAGTGTTGTCAAAGAGTTGAGGGCTGAATGGAGGCACATGAATGAAAAAGAAATATTATATTGGTTTATCTTTAATAGTAGCCATCGTGATTTTAATTATAGACCAATTAACTAAAAAAATAATTACAGCAACCATGAACATTGGTGATTCTTATGAAGTGATTCCTCATTTTTTAAATATTACATCACATAGAAATAATGGTGCAGCATGGGGGATTTTAAGTGGTAAAATGGGATTTTTCTATATTATTACTCTTATTATTTTAGCTGTACTTATTATATTTTATATTAAAGAAACTAAATATAATGCGTTTATGCAAGTTGCAATTAGCTTATTATTTGCTGGTGCATTAGGTAACTTTATCGATCGTTTATTCAATGGTGAAGTTGTTGATTTCATTGATACAAATATTTTTGGATATGATTTTCCAATTTTTAATATCGCAGATTCAAGCTTAACAATTGGTGTTATTTTTGTCATTATTGCATTGGTTAAGGATGCAACTAAAAAAGAATAGGAGGGCACGTAGTGGAAACGTATGAATATAAAATAGAAGATGAAGCACTCGTAGGTCAGCGTATTGATAAATTATTATCTGATTTCAATAGTGAGTGGTCTAGAAGTCAACTTCAAGATTGGATTAAAAATGATTTAGTCACTGTTAATGGTAAAATAATCAAATCAAATTATAAAGTTAAATTAAATGATGAGATTCAAGTGACTGAAAAAGAAGTGGTTGAAGCCGATATTTTACCGGAGAACCTCAATTTAGATATTTATTATGAAGATGAAGATGTAGCCATTGTTTATAAACCTAAAGGCATGGTTGTACACCCTTCACCAGGTCATTATACAGGTACATTAGTTAATGGGTTAATGTATCAAATTAAAGATTTATCAGGTATCAATGGAGAGATACGTCCTGGTATTGTTCATCGTATTGATAAAGATACGTCTGGTTTACTTATGGTAGCTAAAAATGATATAGCACATCGTGGTCTAGTAGAACAACTTATGGATAAAACAGTAAAGCGTAAGTATACAGCTTTAGTACATGGTAATATCCCTCATGATTATGGAACAATTGATGCTCCAATAGGCAGAAACAAAAAAGACCGTCAATCTATGGATGTTGTTGATGATGGAAAAGAAGCAGTGACTCATTTTAATGTAATAGAACATTTCAATGACTATACATTAATTGAATGTCAATTAGAAACAGGTCGTACTCATCAAATTCGTGTTCATATGAAATATATTGGGTTCCCACTTGTTGGAGATCCTAAATATGGTCCTAGAAAAACATTAGATATTGGTGGACAAGCTTTACATGCTGGAGTTATTGGTTTTGAACATCCTGTCACTCATGAATATATTGAACGTCATGCTGAGTTACCTCAAGAGTTTCAATCGCTATTAGAAGATATTCGATTAAGAGAATCATAAAATTAGAGAACAAAGTCGTAAATTAAAAGAAAGCATATTGACTTATGAACTAAAAAGATTTAAGCTAATAACAGTTAAAATTAAACAAAACAGTGTCTTTTAAAAAGAGTCCAGAGAGGCTCAAAAGACAGGGTGACTAATGATATAAATATGATTAACTTTAATTGTTCGATTGTTATCAGACGAATCATATAAAATATTTTTATATACATTAAACCTCATGTCTTTGTAAAAGGCATGAGGTTTTTTCTTTTAAGAGGTGTAATCATGTCAGAACGTATTATTATGGACGAAGCAGCTATACAACGTACTGTTACACGTATAGCACATGAAATTCTAGAATATAATAAAGGAACTGAACAACTTGTTCTTTTAGGTATTAAAACAAGAGGCGAATTTTTAGCACGTCGTATTCAAGAAAAAATTAAACAAATTGAACATCATGTAGTTCCAACAGGTACGATTGACATTACTCATTTTAGAGATGATATTGAAAACTCGAAAAAGCCTATCACTAAAGATGCCATTGAAATTGATCAAGATGTTACAGATAAGATAGTGATCATTATTGATGATGTACTTTATACTGGACGAACAGTTAGAGCATCTTTAGATGCAATTTTATTACATTCTCGACCTATAAAAATTGGCCTCGCTGCCCTTGTGGATCGTGGCCATCGTGAACTGCCAATTAGAGCAGACTTTGTTGGAAAGAATATACCTACTGCAAAAGATGAAGCAGTATCTGTTTATCTTGAAGAAATAGATGATAGAAATGCAGTAGTAATTGAATAACTAACCTTTTAAACCAGTACGAGAGACTGAAAAAGGTAAAGTATTTAATGGTGAGCGTGTAATGTATTTATTAATTGGATAGATGATATGTCTCACTTAAATTAAATACTTTTCCTATGTCATGTTATAAAAAACTTAAAGAAGCTTTTTATAATATTTCATTAATTTATTTTAGTCTCTTTACCATAGTGTAAAGAGACTTTTTTAGAAAGGAAGAACATTTCATGGAAAATGAGCAAATGTTTAAACGTACTGTCAAACCAGTACTAGATGTAAAAGATAAACCAAAACCAGCACAATGGGCGTTTTTAAGCTTACAACATCTATTTGCAATGTTTGGTTCAACTGTCCTTGTTCCATTTTTAACAGGGTTACCTATTTCTGCAGCATTATTAGCATCTGGGATAGGAACATTACTATATATATTAATTACTAAAGCAAAGATACCTGCCTATTTAGGTTCAAGCTTTGCATTTATTACTCCAATTATTACGGGGTTAAGTACACACAGTTTAGGAGATATGCTTGTCGCATTATTCGCTAGTGGCGTAATGTATATCGTTATTGGTATCTTCATAAAATTAAGTGGTACCGGTTGGTTGATGCATCTTTTACCACCAGTTGTTGTTGGTCCAGTTATTATGGTCATTGGTTTAAGTCTCGCACCAACAGCAGTAAACATGGCAATGTATGAGAATTCAGGAGATATGAAGGGTTACAATTTAAGCTATTTATTAGTAGCATTAGTAACTTTACTAGTAACTATTATTGTTCAAGGATTCTTTAAAGGCTTCCTTTCTCTTATTCCTGTGTTAATAGGAATTATTGTAGGTTATATTGTGTCAATTTTTGTAGGCATTGTTAATTTCAAACCAATTGCTAAAGCCAGTTGGCTAGATTTTCCAGATATATATTTACCATTTAAAGATTATGTTCCATCGATACATATCGGACTTATTTTAGTCATGTTGCCTATAGTATTTGTAACAGTCAGTGAACATATTGGCCATCAAATGGTAATTAATAAAATTGTAGGACGTAATTTCTTTGAAAATCCAGGTTTACATCGTTCAATTATAGGTGATGGTGTTTCAACAATGTTCGCTAGTATTATTGGAGGACCGCCTAGTACAACTTATGGCGAAAATATTGGTGTACTCGCAATTACAAAAATATATAGTATCTATGTCATTGGTGGCGCAGCAGTGATTGCAATTATCTTATCATTTATAGGTAAGTTCTCAGCATTAATTTCATCAATTCCTACACCAGTTATGGGTGGTGTATCTATCTTATTATTCGGTATTATTGCAGCAAGTGGACTTAGAATGTTGGTAGAAAGTCGTGTTGATTTTGCTAGTAATCGTAATTTAGTTATTGCATCAGTAGTACTAGTAGTTGGTATTGGAAATTTACTTATCAATTTAAAAAGTCTTGGTGTGAACCTACAAATTGAAGGCATGGCTTTAGCAGCATTATCAGGAATCATATTAAATCTTATTTTGCCAAAAGAAAAAGAAGAATCAGACATTAAATAAAAGAGGATCTTTTAGGAGGCAGGTCATGAAAAATTTATTTTCAATGGAATATTTAACAAACGACGATATTTTTAATCTTATTCAAACAGCGAGTCGTTTTAAATCAGGAAAAGAAATTGTCCCTCAGTATGAAGGAAAATATGTATCTAACTTATTCTTTGAAAATTCAACACGTACAAAATGCAGTTTTGAAGTAGCTGAACTTAATCTTGGATTGAAACAAGTTAACTTTGAAACAAGCACTTCTTCAGTACAAAAAGGAGAATCACTTTATGACACTTGTAAAACGTTAGAGAGTATTGGCGTCAATTTATTAGTCATTAGACATCCTCAAAATGCATATTACGAAGAACTAGAAAATTTAAATATTCCGATTGCAAATGCTGGAGATGGTAGTGGTCAGCATCCTACTCAAAGCTTATTGGATATAATGACGATTTATGAAGAATACGAAACGTTTGAAGGATTAAATATTTTAATATGTGGAGATATTAAAAATTCTCGTGTAGCAAGAAGTAATTATACAAGTTTAACCTCACTTGGCGCTAAAGTAATGTTCTCAAGTCCTAATGAATGGGTAGATGAAACATTAGATGCTCCCTATGTAAATATTGATGATGTGATTGATAAAGTTGATATCATTATGCTTTTAAGAGTTCAACATGAAAGACATGGTATTACTGATGAAGCAAACTTTAAAGCTGATCATTATCATGAACAATATGGGTTAACTAAAGAAAGGTATCGTCGTTTAAAAGATGATGCGATAGTGATGCATCCTGCTCCAGTAAATCGTGGCGTAGAAATCGATAGTGAACTAGTTGAAGCACCTAAGTCAAGAATCTTTAAACAAATGGAAAATGGAATGTATTTAAGAATGGCTGTAATAGATAAACTTTTATCAAGAAAAGGAGAATAATTATGAAACTTATAAAAAATGCTAAAATTTTAGACAATGGTGAACTTAAATCAACGTCAATTTTAATTGATGGACAATATATCAAGGAAATGAATGAAAATATTAATATTGATGAAGGTACTGAAGTCATTGATGCAAATGGTCAGTTTGTAGCACCAGGACTAGTAGATGTGCATGTACATTTAAGAGAACCAGGTGGAGAACATAAAGAAACAATTGAAACTGGAACAAAAGCAGCTGCACGTGGCGGGTTTACAACAGTATGTCCTATGCCTAATACACGTCCTGTACCTGATACAGTAGAACACATGGATCAGTTGCAATCATTAATTAAAGAAAATGCACAAGTCCGTGTCTTACCTTATGCATCAATTACAATTCGTCAAGCTGGTAAAGAGCATGTTGATTTTGAAGCACTTTCAAAAGAGGGTGCATTTGCATTTACAGATGATGGTGTAGGTGTTCAGGAGTCAGCAATGATGTATGAAGCGATGCAACAAGCTGCAAAATTAAATAAAGCAGTTGTTGCTCATTGTGAAGATAATAGCTTAATTTATGGTGGTGCAATGCATCAAGGTAAACGTAGTGAAGAATTAGGTATTCCTGGCATTCCAAACATTTGTGAATCTGTACAAATTGCACGAGACGTTTTATTAGCAGAAGCAGCAAATTGTCACTATCATGTGTGCCACGTTTCAACAAAAGAAAGTGTAAGAGCAATTCGTGATGCTAAAGCAGCAGGCATTCATGTTACTGCTGAAGTGACACCACATCATCTGTTATTAACTGAAGATGATGTTCCAGGCGATAATGCCATTTTTAAAATGAATCCACCATTAAGAAGTAAAGAAGATAGAGATGCATTATTAGAAGGATTACTAGATGGTACCATTGATTGTATTGCTACAGATCACGCGCCTCATGCCAAAGAAGAAAAAGCTCAGCCAATGACAAAAGCACCATTTGGTATTGTAGGAAGTGAAACAGCCTTCCCATTATTATATACTCATTTTGTTAAAAATGGAGACTGGTCATTACAACAACTTGTTGATTACTTAACAATTAAACCAGCACAAATATTTGATTTACCTTATGGAAAATTAGAAGAAGGCAGCTATGCAGACTTAACAATCATCAATTTAGATGAAGAAAGAGAAATTCGTGGTGAAGACTTCTTATCTAAAGCAGATAATACACCATTTATAGGATATAAAGTATATGGTAACCCTGTTTTAACAATGGTTGAGGGTGAAGTTAAATTTAAGGAGGACAAGTAAAATGTTTGAACGTAGATATCTCGTATTTGAAGATGGTTCATATTATGAAGGATATAAATTAGGGTCAGATCAATTATCAATCGGTGAAATTGTATTTAATACAGCGATGACTGGATATCAAGAAACGATTTCTGATCCATCATATACTGGTCAAATTGTTACATTTACTTATCCTTTAATTGGAAATTATGGTATTAATAGAGACGATTTTGAATCACTTACACCTACATTAAATGGGGTAGTGGTTAAGGAAGCAAGTACGCATCCAAGTAATTTTAGAAAACAAAAAACATTACATGAAGTGCTTGTTCAATATCAAATTCCTGGTATTTCAGGGGTAGATACACGCAGTATTACTAGAAAAATTAGAAAATATGGTGTATTAAAAGCAGGATTTACTGACAATAAAGAGGAAATTGAATCACTTGCAGCTAACTTAAAAACTGCAGAATTACCTCGTGATGAGGTAATTACTGTGTCAACAAAAACACCGTATGTATCAACAGGCTCAGATTTAAGCGTCGTGTTATTAGACTTTGGTAAAAAGCAAAATATTGTTAGAGAGCTTAATTCAAGAGGATGTAATGTTACTGTAGTACCTTATGATACTTCAGCAGAGGAAATATTAGCAATGTCACCAGATGGTGTCATGCTTTCAAATGGACCTGGAGATCCAGAAGAAGTTAATGTTGCCTTAGATATGATTAAAGGTGTTTTAGGAAATATACCATTCTTTGGCATTTGTCTTGGTCATCAGTTATTTGCATTATCTCAAGGTGCCAAAGCATTTAAGATGAAGTTCGGACATCGTGGTGCGAATCATCCTGTAAAAGATTTACGCACAGGTAAAGTAGATATCACAAGTCAAAATCACGGTTATGCTATTGATAAAGACTCATTAGAAAATACAGATTTAGAAGTGACACATATTGCTTTAAATGATGGTACGGTTGAAGGATTAAGACATAAAACATTACCAGCCTTTTCAGTGCAATATCATCCAGAGGCAAGACCAGGCCCAAGTGACTCAAATTACTTATTTGATGAGTTCTTAGACATGATGAGAGATTTTAAAGATAATAAAAAGGAGAGTAAAACGAATGCCTAAACGTGACGATATTAAAACGATTTTAGTAATTGGTTCAGGTCCTATTATTATTGGACAAGCTGCAGAATTTGACTATGCTGGAACACAAGCGTGTCTTGCTTTAAAAGAAGAAGGATACCGTGTTATTTTAGTAAACTCAAATCCTGCAACCATTATGACTGATAAAGAAATTGCAGATAAAGTATATATTGAACCTTTAACTCATGACTTTATTGCACGTATCATTCGTAAAGAACAACCTGATGCATTATTACCTACATTAGGTGGACAAACAGGTTTAAATATGGCAATACAATTACATGATAGCGGTGTATTAAAAGCAAATAATGTAGAGTTATTAGGTACAAAATTAGAATCTATACAACAAGCAGAAGATAGAGAATTATTCCGATCATTGATGAATGAATTAGATGTTCCGGTACCTGAAAGTGATATAGTAAATACTGTAGAACAAGCATTTGCATTCAAAGAACAAGTAGGATATCCATTAATTGTACGTCCTGCCTTTACAATGGGGGGTACTGGTGGTGGTATCTGTCATAATGATGAAGAATTAAAAGAAGTTGTAAGTAATGGATTACATTATAGTCCAGCGACTCAATGTTTAATTGAAAAATCAATAGCAGGATATAAAGAAATTGAATATGAAGTGATGCGTGATAAAAATGACAATGCCATTGTAGTATGTAATATGGAAAATATTGACCCAGTAGGTATCCATACTGGAGATTCAGTTGTTGTAGCTCCTAGTCAGACACTATCAGATGTTGAATACCAAATGTTACGTGATGTATCGCTTAAAGTGATTCGTGCTTTAGGTATTGAAGGTGGTTGTAATGTACAGCTGGCTTTAGATCCATATTCATTAAATTATTACATTATTGAAGTTAATCCACGTGTGTCTCGTTCATCTGCACTAGCATCAAAAGCAACAGGCTATCCAATTGCTAAATTAGCGGCTAAAATTGCGGTTGGTTTAACATTAGATGAGATGCTAAATCCTATAACTGGAACATCTTATGCTGCGTTTGAACCAACACTTGATTATGTCATTTCAAAAATTCCACGTTTCCCATTTGATAAATTCGAAAAAGGTGAACGTGAATTAGGAACACAAATGAAGGCTACTGGTGAAGTGATGGCTATTGGTCGTACATATGAAGAATCATTATTAAAAGCGATTCGTTCATTAGAATATGGTGTCCATCATCTTGGTTTACCAAACGGTGAAAGTTATGACTTAGACTACATTAAAGAACGTATTAGTCATCAAGATGATGAGCGTTTATTCTTTATTGGTGAAGCGATTCGACGTGGCACATCATTACAAGAAATTCATGAAATGACTAAAATTGATTATTTCTTCTTAAATAAATTCCTTAATATTATTCATATTGAACATGAACTTAAAGCGCATCCAGGAGACTTAGAATATCTTAAATATGTAAAAGATTATGGTTTCAGTGATAAAGTGATTGCTCATCGCTTTGATATGACTGAAGAAGAAGTATATCAATTACGTCAAGATAATGATATTAAACCTGTGTATAAAATGGTAGACACGTGTGCAGCAGAATTTGAATCATCTACACCATACTATTACGGAACATATGAAACAGAAAATGAATCTATAGTTACAGATAAAGAGAAAATTTTAGTATTAGGTTCTGGACCAATACGTATCGGACAAGGTGTAGAGTTTGATTATGCGACAGTGCATGCAGTTTGGGCAATTCAAAATGCCGGATATGAAGCAATCATTGTTAATAATAATCCAGAGACAGTATCAACAGACTTTTCAATTTCAGATAAATTATATTTTGAACCGCTAACTGAAGAAGATGTAATGAATATCATTAATTTAGAGCAACCTAAAGGTGTAGTAGTTCAATTTGGTGGTCAAACAGCAATCAATTTAGCTGATAAATTAGCTAAACATGGTGTGAAAATCTTAGGAACATCATTAGAAGATTTAAATCGTGCAGAAGATAGAAAAGAATTTGAAGCACTTTTAAGAAAAATTGATGTGCCACAACCTAAAGGTAAAACAGCCACTTCTCCTAAAGAAGCATTAGAAAATGCACGTGAAATTGGTTATCCAGTAGTTGTACGACCTTCTTATGTATTAGGTGGCCGTGCCATGGAAATTGTAAATAGTGATGCAGAATTAGAAGACTATATGGAACAAGCTGTTAAAGCAAGTCCAGAACATCCAGTATTAGTGGATAGATATTTAACAGGTAAAGAAATAGAAGTCGATGCAATTTCTGATGGTGAAACAGTTATTATTCCGGGTATTATGGAGCACATTGAACGTGCAGGTGTTCATAGCGGTGATTCAATTGCAGTGTATCCACCACAAACATTGAGCGATGAAGAAATAAATACACTCGAAGATTATACAATTAAATTAGCTAAAGGATTAAACATTGTGGGTCTCATCAATATTCAATTCGTTATTGCACATGATGGTGTGTATGTATTAGAAGTTAACCCACGTGCAAGTCGTACAGTGCCTTTCTTAAGTAAAATTACTGATATTCAAATGGCACAACTTGCCATGCAAGCGATAATGGGCACAAAACTTAAAGATTTAGGCTATCAACAAGGTATTCAACCATATTCAGAGGGTGTGTTTGTTAAAGCACCGGTATTTAGTTTTAATAAATTAAAAAATGTTGACGTGACACTTGGACCTGAAATGAAATCTACCGGTGAAGTGATGGGTAAAGATTTAACACTTGAAAAAGCTTTATATAAAGGTTTAACAGGTAGTGGTGTAGAAGTAAAAGATCATGGTACCGTATTAATGACAGTAAGTGATAAAGATAAAGAAGAAATCGTTGATATTGCGCACCGTTTAAATGAAGTAGGTTATAAAATCTTAGCTACACAAGGTACTGCACAAAAATTAGAAGCGCACAATATCCCTGTTGAAGTTGTTGGTAAAATCGGTGGAGAAGATGATTTATTAACACGTATCCAAAATGGGGATGTACAAATTGTTATTAACACAATGACAAAAGGTAAAGAAGTTGAAAGAGATGGCTTCCAAATTCGACGTACTACTGTAGAAAACGGAGTGCCATGTTTAACTTCATTAGATACTGCAAGTGCATTAACAAATGTCATTGAAAGTATGACATTTTCAATGAGAAATATGTAATGCCGTAATTATAAGCGACTTATGTGTTAACTTGCTTTATGTTTAAGCACAAGTCGCTTCTTTTTAAAATAAAAGTGAGTTATTTAAAGGAGTTTAATGAATGAGAGATTTACCAATTATAGCTTTAGATTTTGATTCTGAGGATCATGTTCTTGATTTTTTAGATCAATTTGATGAACCACTTTTTGTAAAAGTAGGAATGGAATTATATTATCAAACTGGACCAGCTTTAATTAAGAAAATAAAAGAACGTGGACATGATATATTTTTAGACCTTAAGTTACACGATATTCCTAATACAGTTCAAAAAGCTATGGAGGGTTTAGGTAAGTTAAATGTTGATTTAGTTAACGTGCATGCTGCTGGTGGAACTGAAATGATGAAACATGCTGTAAAAGGGTTACGTAAATATAATGAAACTACTAAAATAATAGCAGTGACTCAATTAACATCAACGACTGAAGAAATGCTACATCAAGAACAAAATATCCAAACGTCTATTGAAGAAGCAGTGTTGAATTATGCAAAATTAGCGCAGGAGTCAGGATTAGATGGCGTAGTATGTTCACCATTAGAAGCTAAATTACTGACAAAGTCTCTAGGTTCTGACTTTTTAAAGGTGACGCCTGGTATCAGACCTAAAGGTGCAGCGGTGAATGATCAAAAACGTATTACAACTCCAGAAGACGCGAAACAATTAGGTTCAACTCACATTGTAGTGGGTCGTCCAATAACTCAAAGTGAGCATCCACAAGAGAGTTATACAAAAATAAAGGAAAGTTGGTTAAGTTAATATGTCAAAACACATAGCAAAATCATTATTAGATATTGAAGCAGTAAGTTTATCACCCAATGACTTATTCACATGGAGTTCAGGCATAAAATCACCTATCTATTGTGATAATCGTATTACATTAGGTTACCCTAAAGTACGTCAAGACATTCGTGATGGATTAAGTGAACTTATTACAGAACATTTTGATAATGTAGAGGTTATTTCAGGAACAGCAACTGCTGGTATTCCACATGCTGCTTATATTTCTGAAAAACTAAACTTACCAATGAACTATGTACGATCTAAAAGTAAAAGTCATGGTAAACAAAATCAAATTGAAGGCGCACAAAGTAAAAATAAAAAAGTCGTTGTCGTGGAAGATTTAATTTCAACAGGGGGATCGTCAATTACTGCAGTGGAAGCTTTAAGAGAAGCAGGGGCTGAAGTCGTAGGTGTAGTTGCAATCTTTACTTATGGTCTAGCTAAAGCAGACGACATGTTCAAACAAGCGAATCTACCATTCTATACGCTAAGTAATTATAATGAACTTATTGAAGTAGCTAAAGAAGAAGGCAAAATTTCAGAAAATGATATTCAAACATTAGTGGATTGGCGCGATAATCTCTAAGTTTCGCTTAAAGGGTGATAAAGTTGTCTAAAGACAAAGATAATAATGCATTTTATAATCAGTTAAAACATGTGAATCAATTTTTATACAGTGAAAAAGAATTTAAACAAACAGCACATGTGTTAACTATTAAAGAAAGTATTAAACATATGCATCACGCACAAATGGAATCTTTTGAGCATACAAGTGACTTCTTTAAAAAAGCCAAAGCACGTTTACGTCAAAAAGATAAAATCTAAATATAGAAAGAAAGATACATATAAATATGAATCAACATATTTATATGTATCTTTTTATATCAATCTATAATTAACTTAACGTATAAAGATTTTAATTAACACCCATCCGATTAATAAAACGATGACCATTGCTAATAGTGGTAGAATATAATGCATCATATTAAATGCCTCCTATTATACTTTTATTTAATTTTAACTGTTTATGGAAAGTTTTCAAAATTAAAGCTACTTTTAATTCAAAGTTCTTAATAGCTAACTTTTTATTATTTTTAAAAATAGTTTAAAATAGACATTAATTATAAATTATAGGAGGATTACAATGGAAATACCTAAAGTAACACCATTTTTAATGTTTAATAATCAAGCTGAAGAAGCAGTCAATTTATATACAAGCTTATTTAAAAACAGTGAGATTTTAACAATGGTAAAATACGGAGAAGATGGTCCTGGAGAACCTGGGACAGTTCAACATTCTATTTTCACATTAAATGGTCAAGTATTCATGGCGATAGATGCCGATAATGGTGAAGAATTACCAATGAATCCTTCCATCTCTTTATATATCACTGTTGAAGATGCTATGGAAATGGAACGTTTATTTAATGGTCTAAAAAAAGAAGGTGCTATACTGATGCCTAAAACTTCTATGCCACCATTTCGTGAGTTTGCATGGGTGCAAGATAAATTTGGAGTAAGTTTCCAACTTGCATTACCAGAAAAATAGACACTATGATATATAAAATCCGTAGATGACTTAAAAAAAGCATCTACGGATTTTTATTTTTTTAATTTTTATCCTGCTTCATACGCTGGATTTGGTCATAATCAGGTGTTGCATATAACGTTTTTTGATTATCATATGTGACAAATCCTGGTTTAGCGCCAGAAGGTTTATGGACATTTTTGATTTCTGTATAGTCTACCGGTATCTGACCAGAATTTCCAGCTTTAGAGAAATATCCCGCAAGCATTGCTGCCTCTTTTATCGTAGTCTCACTCGGTGCATCATTTAAAATGACAACATGCGAACCTGGAATATCTTTAGTATGGAACCATATATGTGATTTTTGAGCTTTACGATTTGTTAAATAATCATTTTGCTTGTTATTTTTACCTACTAAAATCGTGTCTCCATCTGAAGAGATATATGTTTGTAAATGGATTTTATCTTGTTTTTTCTTTTTAGTATTTTTACGTTGTTTCATAAATCCTTGTTCTGCCAATTCATCACGAATGTCATCAATTTCATCAACTGTAATATGTTCTAATTGCTGTTCAATATTGGCAAAATAGTCAATATTTTCACGTGTAAGAGCAATTTGAAGATCGAGTTCTTTTTCTCGTGTCTTCATTCGATTATATTGCTTATAGTAGTATTGAGCATTCACAGATGGTGATTTAGTAGGGTCTAATGGAATCGTTACTTCTTCATTAGTATAATAATTTAGAACGTTTATAGACGCGTCACCTTGTTGAATACGATAAATATTAGCAGTAATGAGTTCACCGTATAATTGTTGTGTGTCTTTATCTTTAGCACTTTCGTATTCGTCTATAAGTTTACTTAACTTGTGTTGATATTTTTGTAATTGTTGTTGTACGAAGCGTACTAGATCATTCGCACGTTGTTTTACACGTTCTCGCTCACCTCTAGCATCATAATAACGATCTAACAAATCATGTAATGAATCATAGATAACAATATCATCCGAGAATTGTTTTAATCTCATAAAATAGAAATCTTCTTTACCTGTTTCATGATTTTTATGAAATACTGGTACGGGTACTTTTAATGTTTGGTCAATCACTTCTTCAAAAGCTTGAGGTAGAGTATCTTGATTCATAAATTGGTAACGATTTGTAATTTCATTTGTAATTAGAGGACTAAAGCCTTCAAACGCATTGAGTAATTGTTTAGCAATTTTTCCGGAATTAAAGTCAACGAATTTGAGCACTTCATCACTTGAAATATCATATGGATTTCGTTTGTTTTGAGTAGGAGGAGCTTCATATTTGAAACCAGGCATCACTGTACGATACTGATTTGTATTTGGCGTCAAGTGTTTAAAGCCTTCTATAATTTTATATTGATCATCTACTAGTATTAAATTACTATGTTTACCCATGATTTCCAATATCACTGTTCGATATATCGTATCGCCAATTTCATCTTTACTTTCAATGTCAATTTCTACTCTACGATCATTACCGATTTGTCGTATTGATTTAACAATACCTCCCTCTAAATGCTTACGAAAGACACGTGCAAACATTGGTGGGTCAAAGGGATTGTCGTACTTTTTATTGGTGAGATGCATTCTTGAAAAATTGGGATGAATAGATAACAATAGATGATGGTTTTTACGATTTTGACGAATAATCATAATGATTGTGTCATTTTCTGGTTGATTAATTTTGTGAATTCTACCTGTTACTAAAAATTGTAGTGATTCTATTATCTTTTTTGTAAATAAGCCATCATAAGCCATAATTTTTTCCACCTTCAGTTTTGTCATTCATTATATTGTAACATGGTAACAATAGAGCGTCATGAGTTAAGTTTATCCTAGTACACTCTATACAACGTAAACAACAATGTGATATCATATTTAAATAATAGAAGAATAGCTTAGAGAGGTCGTAAGGCATGGATAATGAAAAAGGATTACTAATTGTTCTTTCAGGTCCTTCAGGAGTAGGTAAAGGAACTGTTCGTAAAGAGATATTTGACGATCCAACTACATCATATAAATACTCAATCTCGATGACTACGCGTCAAATGCGAGAAGGAGAAGTTAACGGTGTAGATTACTTTTTTAAAACGAAAGAAGAATTTGAAGCATTAATTCAAGAAGATCAATTTATTGAATATGCCGAATATGTAGGAAATTACTATGGGACACCCGTACAATATGTTAAAGATACAATGGCTGAAGGTCATGATGTGTTTTTAGAAATTGAAGTTGAAGGTGCGAAACAAGTAAGAAAAAAATTTCCTGACGCATTATTTATCTTTCTTGCACCGCCAAGCTTAGATCATTTGAAAGAACGTCTTATTGGTCGCGGTACAGAAACAGATGAAAAGATTCAAAGTAGGGTAAATGAAGCACGTAAAGAAGTAGAAATGATGAATCTTTATGATTATGTCGTTGTTAATGATGAAGTTCATTTGGCTAAAGAAAGAATTCAATCAATTGTAGAAGCCGAGCACTTAAAAAGAGAACGCGTTGAAGCGATATATAGAAAAATGTTATTGGAGGCAAAGAAATAATGTTAAACCCACCGTTAAATCAATTACAATCACAAATTAATTCAAAATATTTAATTGCAACAACAGCTGCTAAACGTGCACGTGAATTAGACGAAAAGCCTGAAACTGCATTACTAAATGGTTATCATTCAGCAAAACCTGTAGGTGAAGCACTAGAAGAGATCGCAAGCGGAAAAATTTCACCTGTTGTACCTGAAGAGTTTCAAGCATAAATAAAATTATTTCGTTATCAGTTAAGTTGTTGTTCTGAAATATAAGTTACCATGTATTTCAGACTTTTAAACATTTTTGCAATCTCTGATTCAATTGAAAATGTACTTATATAAGCGTTTTTAGAATCAGTTAATCTTGCGGGAGTAGAACAGTGAATTAAAAATCTGTTCTACTCCCGTGTTTTTAGTTTTTCATCTTAGTTGTGTATAATAAATTTAAAAGTGAAGACTATAAATATAACTAGAGGAGTCGAATCATGAAGAACATTCTATTAGCTGTTACAGGAGGCATTGCTGCTTATAAAGCAATTGATTTAACTAGTAAACTTACGCAAGCGAATTATGATGTAAGAGTAATGCTCACTGATCATGCACAAGAATTTGTTACACCTTTAGCCTTTCAAGCCATTAGTAGAAACCCTGTATATACCAATACATTTATTGAAGAAAATCCTGAAGACATTCAACATATAGCATTAGGTGATTGGGCAGACTGTATCGTTGTTGCACCTGCTACCGCTAATACTATTGCCAAATTAAGTGTAGGTATTGCTGATGATATCGTCACATCAACGCTACTTGCTACAGAAACCCCTAAATTTATTGCTCCAGCTATGAATGTTCATATGTATGAAAATAAACGTACGCAACATAATATTTCTGTATTAAAAGACGATGAATATCATTTTATTGAACCTGGAGATGGTTTTTTAGCATGTGGGTACATTGCAAAGGGACGTATGGAGGAACCTCTTCAAATTGTCAAAATCATAAATGATTATTTTAAAGATAAGAATGAACTATCACACATATCTCATACTTCTTTTGAAGGGAAACATGCTTTAGTTACTGCCGGTCCTACAATTGAAGTAATTGATCCAGTAAGGTTTGTATCTAATCGTTCCTCTGGAAAAATGGGATATGCAATTGCAGAAGCTTTAGCTAAAAGAGGTGCAAAGGTGACGCTTGTGGCAGGACCAACGCAACTTGATAATCCAGAGAATGTAGAAGTCATTCATGTAGAAAGTGCAGAAGAAATGTTTAATGCAGTTACAAGTCGATATGAAGAACAAGATATTGTTGTTAAAGCAGCAGCCGTCTCAGATTATACGCCGGCTGATGTATTGAATCATAAAATGAAAAAACAAGATGGCAATCTTTCTGTCACTTTTAAGCGAACAAAGGACATTTTGAAATATTTAGGTGAACATAAAACACATCAATACTTGGTCGGATTTGCAGCTGAAACCCAAAATATTAATGCTTATGCACAAGATAAATTAAAACGTAAAAATGCGGATGTCATTATTTCGAATAATGTAGGAGATCAGACCATTGGATTTCAATCTGATGATAATGAACTCACTATGCATTTTAAAGATGGACAACGTATTAATATAAAAAAAGGAAAGAAAGTGCAACTTGCACAACAAATTTTAGATGAACTGGAAACTAGGTGGCAATAATGATTGCGAAGGTCATTGTAGATATTCCTTCTAAGAGTGTTGATTTTAAATTCGATTATCTCGTACCTGACCATTTAAAAGATTTTATAAAAGTGGGTGTAAGAGTTGTTGTACCGTTTGGTCCACGTACCATTCAAGGATATGTTATGGATATACAACAACAACCAAGTGAAGATGTCAATATAGATAAATTGAAAGCAATTAAAGAAATTAGAGATATTCGACCAGAATTAACACCTGAACTTATCCAATTAAGTGAATGGTTGAGTCATTATCATATTTCAAAACGCATTTCTGTGTTAGAGGCAATGCTTCCAAGCGCGATTAAAGCAAAATACACTAAAGTATTTAAAATAGTCCGTCACAATGATATTGAAGAAGATATATTAAAATATTTTGATAACAACGGATATTATAAGTATAAAGATGCGCAAAAAAATAATCATTTAAATATATTAAATCGTTTACTTGAACAACATTTAATAGAAGAAGAAACCATATTATCTCAACATACAAAAAGAAAAACACAGCGTGCAGTACGAGTTGTTGAAGGATACAATCCAGATGATATATTAGCTTTACTAGAAAAGAAATTAAAACAATATGATGTGTATGCTTATCTTTTAGAAGAACATCATAGAAATGTATTTTTAAAAGAACTTGAAGAAATGGGGTTTTCTAAATCAAGTATAGAGGGTCTCGTCAAAAAAGGTTTCCTTGAAAAATATGATGCTGAAATTGAACGAGATCCTTTTGCAAATCGTATCTTTGAAAAAGAAGAAAAACGAATGTTAACCCCTGCTCAAAATAACGCATTTCAACAAATTAAAGAAAAAATAGATCACAACGCACAACGTACATTTTTATTACACGGCGTCACAGGTTCAGGTAAAACTGAAGTCTATTTGCAAGCCATTGAAGAAGTATTAAAAAAAGATGAACAAGCCATGATGCTTGTTCCAGAAATTGCGCTGACACCACAAATGGTTTTACGCTTTAAGCGACGTTTTGGTGATGATGTAGCTGTCTTACATTCAGGTTTGTCAAATGGTGAACGATATGATGAATGGCAAAAAATTAGAGATGGAAGAGCACGTGTAAGCGTAGGTGCGAGATCAAGTATCTTTGCACCATTTAAAAACTTAGGCATTATTATTATTGATGAAGAACATGAATCAACATATAAGCAAGAAGATTATCCACGTTATCATGCTAGAGACATAGCAGAATGGAGAAGTCAATTTCATCAATGTCCATTAGTATTAGGAAGTGCGACACCAAGTCTTGAATCTTATGCACGGGCAGAAAAAAATGTATATCAATTACTTACTTTACCTGAAAGAGTTAATCAACAAGCTTTACCTTCAATAGATATCATTGATATGAGAGCAGAACTAAGTTCAGGTAATCGTTCCATGTTCTCAGAAGAATTAAGACAAGCGATTCAAGATAGACTGAATAAAAATGAACAAATCGTTTTATTTTTAAATCGACGGGGTTATGCTTCGTTTATGTTATGTCGAGATTGTGGATATGTTCCACAATGTCCACATTGCGATATTTCGTTAACTTATCATAAGACGACAGACCAACTAAAATGCCACTATTGCGGCTATCAAGACTTGCCTCCTAACCTGTGTCCTAATTGTGAAAGCCCGCATATCAGACAGGTTGGTACAGGTACACAAAGGGTAGAAGAAATTTTACAACAAGAATTTGAAGAGGCACGTATTATTCGTATGGATGTAGATACGACGTCAAGAAAAGGTGCACATGAAAAGCTATTGACTGATTTTGAAAAGGGAAAAGGCGATATTTTATTAGGCACACAAATGATTGCAAAAGGTTTAGATTATCCAAATATAACATTAGTTGGTGTGCTTAATGCCGACACAATGTTAAATTTGCCCGACTTTAGAGCGAGTGAAAGAACGTATCAGTTACTTACACAAGTTTCAGGTCGTGCTGGTCGTCATGAAAAACCCGGTAAAGTGATTATTCAAACATATAATCCAACTCATTATGCAATAGAAGATGTTCAAAAAAATGATTATTTAACGTTTTATCATAAAGAAATGCAATTTAGAAAATTAGGTAAATATCCACCTTATTATTATTTAATTAATTTTACTATTGCGCATAAAAATATGAAAAAAGTAATGGAAGCTGCTAAACATGTACATCAAATTTTACTGCAACATCTTTCAGAAAGAGCACTCGTACTTGGACCTTCTCCAGCGGCAATTGCTAGAATTAATAACGAACATCGTTTTCAAATATTGGTTAAATACAAGAGTGAGCCAGAATTAATTCATGCATTACAGTACTTAGATGATTATTATCATGAAGCATATATTAAAGATAAATTATCGTTAAGGATTGATATCAATCCTCAAATATTAATGTAAAAAAAGAGTTGCACCGTTTGCGTTTAACTGCGTGGTGTAACTCTTTTTGTATTTACATGTTACATTGTTACGTTTCCATTTTCATCTGCTGGTCTTAGTAATGTCAGAATCGCACTGATGATTGCAATAATATGAGGAATTCCTGTCCAACAGAATAATAAATGAAGAAGACCAGACATCATTTTACCAGCATAAAATTTGTGTACGCCAAAGCCACCTAAAAAGACAGCTAGGATAATGTAAATCACTTTATTGACTTCCATTCTTTATACCTCCTTAGTCTATTTAATATATTAATTGTCTTTATAATTATTTTAAATATGAAAAAAACTAAAAGCAATTAAAGTTATCTGAGAAGAGTGAAGATAAGACTAAGGTCGCATTTTAAATTGAATTACGTTATAATAATATGATGAATTTTTTTCGGGAGGCGTTCTAAGTGGCAATAAAGAAATTAGTTCCATCGACTCATCCTGTTTTATCTAAAAAAGCAAAAAAGATAACAACTTTTGATGAAAATTTAAAACGTTTATTATTAGATATTGAAGACACTTTATATTCTGAAGAAGCATCAGCTTTATCAGCGCCACAAATTGGTGTAAGTCAACGTGTTGCTATAATTGACATGGAAGCAGAAGGACTCTTGCAATTAATCAATCCTAAAATCAAAACAGAATCTAATGAGAAAATCATTGATTTAGAAGGTTCGGTTAATCTTCCTAATGTATTTGGGGAGGTAGAACGTAGTAAAATGATAACTGTAGAAGCAAGTGATTTAGAAGGTCACGAGATTGAATTAACTGCTTATGATGATGTGGCTAGAATGATACTGCACATCATTGATCAATTAGATGGTATTCCATTTACCGAACGTGCTACAAAAATATTGACTGAAAAAGAAGTGGAGGCATATTTTGACAATGAGTAAGATAATTTTTATGGGAACACCAGATTTTTCAACAAAAGTACTAGAGATGTTAATCGCTGAACATGAAGTCATCGCAGTAGTTACTCAGCCAGATAGACCAGTAGGACGTAAGCGTGTATTAACCCCTCCTCCTGTAAAGAAAGTGGCAGAAACATATCACATTCCAGTATATCAACCTGAAAAGTTAAAAGATTCTAATGAGTTAAATGAACTTATGGATTTAAATCCTGATTTAATTGTAACGGCAGCATTTGGACAATTATTACCTGAAAGTCTATTAAATCTTCCTAAGTTAGGTGCTGTAAATGTACATGCCTCATTATTGCCAAAATATCGTGGTGGAGCACCTATTCACCAAGCCATTATAGATGGTGAAGCACAAACGGGTATTACAATCATGTATATGGTGAAAAAGTTAGATGCAGGTAATATTATTTCTCAAAAGGCCATCGACATTGAAGATGATGATAATGTAGGATCAATGCACGATAAATTAAGCTTTTTAGGTGCAGATTTATTAAAAGAAACATTACCTTCTATTATAGATGGTTCAAATGAAAGTATTCCACAAGATGATTCAAAAGCAACGTTTGCGTCTAATATTAGCAGAGAAGACGAACGTATCGATTGGACTAAAAGCGCTAAAGAGATACACAATCATATTCGTGGATTATCACCATGGCCAGTGGCTTATACAACTATGAATGATAAAAATTTAAAACTATATCAAGCTCATATTGAAAAAGGAAAAAACGGAGAACCAGGTGAAATTATAGAAATCACTAAGACTGCAATTATTGTAGGAACTGGCTCTTTGGATGCTATTGCATTAACAGATATTCAATTATCTGGGAAAAAACGAATGCTTGCTGCTCAATATTTAAGTGGTGTACAAGATTCATTAGTGGGGACTAAATTAGTATGACACAATCAGTAAGAGACCTTGCATTTCATACCATTCAAGATATTTTAAACGATAATGCTTATAGCAATTTAAAAATTAACGAAGTCATTAACCAATATAATATTGCAACTGTCGATAAAGCATTGTTTACAGAATTAGTTTATGGAACAATAAAGCGTAAAATGACTTTAGATTTTTATTTAAAACCCTTTGTTAAGACTAGAATTAAAGGTTGGGTACGTCAATTATTATGGATGAGTTTATATCAATATGTCTTCCTAGATAAAATACCTAATCATGCAATTATAAATGAAGCAGTTAATATTGCTAAACGTCGTGGTGGCCAGCACAATGGGAACATCGTTAATGCTATACTTCGTCACATATTTAAAAGTGACTTACCGACATTGGAAACAATTAAGAATGAAAAGCAACGTATGACGATTGAGTATAGTATACCAAGATGGATTATTGAGCATTGGATTACACATTACGGAATAGAAACGACACATAAGATTGCAAAATCATTTCTAGTACAATCTGCAAGTACAGTAAGAGTGAATACAAGTCGTACGGATGTTGAAACAATAAGTAAGGAGCTTTTACAAGAAGGTTATCATGTGGATATTGATCAACTCATTCCATATTGTTTACACCTTACAGGTAAACCAGTGATTGAATCTCGAGCTTTTAAAGATGGACTTATTTCCATCCAAGATAAAAGTTCAATGTTAGTAGGGTATTTAATGGATGTTCAAAAAGGCGATACCATATTAGATGCATGCAGTGCTCCTGGCGGTAAGGCTTGTCATATGGCAGAATTACTAGCATCCACAGGCCATGTAGATGCTACAGATATTCATAAGCATAAAATTGGTTTAATTAAAGAAAATATCAAAAAGTTAAAATTAAAGAATGTGTCCACTTTCGACCATGATGCAACACAACCATATTCAGAACTATATGACAAAATTTTAGTAGATGCACCTTGTAGTGGATTAGGTGTATTAAGACATAAGCCTGAAATTAAATATGTACAATCTAAGGATAGTATTAATGATCTTGTAGAAATTCAATTAAGTATATTAGATAATGTTAAACATAACTTGAAACCAGGCGGTTCACTTATTTATTCAACTTGCACAATTGAACAAATGGAAAATGAAAATGTAATTTATACATTTTTAAAAGAAAATAAAGATTTTGAATTTGAATTGATGACGCATCCTGTTACTGGTGAAAAAGTAAAAACACTACAAATTTTGCCACAAGACTTTAATTCAGATGGCTTTTTCATTACTAAAATAAAAAGAAAGGAAAGTTAAGATGATAACTGCTGAAAAAAAGAAAAAAAATAAATTCTTACCAAATTTTGAAAAACAATCAATATATTCGTTAAGATATGATGAAATGCAAAATTGGTTAATTGAGCACGGACAACAAAAATTTAGAGCTAAACAAATTTTTGAATGGTTATATCAAAAGCGTGTAGACACTATTGATGAGATGACTAATTTATCTAAAGACTTAAGACAATTGTTAAAAGATAACTTTGTTATGACAACGTTAACTACCGTAGTTAAACAAGAAAGTAAAGATGGAACAATTAAGTTTTTATTCGAATTACAAGATGGTTATACCATTGAAACGGTATTAATGAGACACGATTACGGTAATTCTGTATGTGTAACGACTCAAGTTGGCTGTCGAATTGGTTGTACATTTTGTGCTTCAACTTTAGGTGGTTTAAAGCGTAACTTAGAGGCTGGCGAGATTGTATCTCAAGTACTCACAGTTCAAAAAGCACTTGATGCTACTAATGAACGTGTATCACAAATTGTTATTATGGGAATTGGTGAACCCTTCGAAAATTATGATGAAATGATGGACTTTTTAAAAATAGTCAATGATGATAATAGTTTAAACATTGGGGCGCGACATATTACAGTATCAACGTCAGGAATTATCCCACGTATTTATGACTTTGCTGATGAACAAATTCAAATTAATTTTGCAGTAAGTTTACATGCTGCTAAAGATGAAATTCGTTCAAAATTAATGCCAATTAATAGAGCGTATAATGTTGAAAAATTAATGGAAGCAATCAAATATTATCAAGAAAAAACGAATCGTCGAATTACATTTGAATATGGATTATTTGGAGGCGTAAATGATCAACTTGAACATGCAAGAGATTTAGCACATTTAATTAAAGATTTAAACTGTCATGTAAATCTTATACCAGTCAATCATGTTCCTGAACGTAATTATGTTAAAACACCAAAAGATGATATTTTTAAATTTGAAAAAGAATTGAAACGTTTAGGCATCAATGCAACAATTAGAAGAGAACAAGGCTCAGATATAGATGCAGCATGTGGACAATTAAGAGCTAAGGAACGACAAGTAGAAACGAGGTAATCATCATGCTTAACGCACAGTTTTTCACAGATACTGGACAACATCGAGAAAAGAACGAAGACGCGGGAGGTATATTTTATAACCAAACACATCAACAATTGTTAGTGTTGTGTGATGGAATGGGTGGTCATAAAGCAGGTGAAGTTGCAAGTCAATTTGTTACTAATCAATTACGAGACTATTTTGAAATAGAAAACTTTATTGAATTAGACCAAGCTGAATCATGGTTAAGTAAAACATTAAAAGATATTAATCTCGAATTATTTGAATATGCTACAACGAATGAAGAATATCGTGGTATGGGCACAACGTGTGTATGTGCCCTCATATTTGATAATAAAATTGTAGTAGCAAATATTGGTGATTCTAGAGCATACGTGATTAATTCAAGAGAAATTGAACAGATTACATATGATCATTCATTTGTTAATCATTTGCTTATGACCGGACAAATTACTGAAGAAGAAGCGTTTAATCATCCTCAACGTAATATAATCACTAAAGTAATGGGTACTGATCGCCGAGTAAGTCCTGATATTTTTACAAAGCGCATCAGTTACTATAATTATTTATTACTTAATTCTGATGGACTGTCAGATTATGTAAGAAATCATGAAATAGAAACGTTAATGAATCAGTCTACATCATTAAATGAACTTGGAGAAGCACTAATACAAGCTGCCTTAGATCATCAATCTAAAGATAATGTGAGTGTACTATTAGCTGAAATTGAGGGTAATAATGTATGAATGGCAAGCTAATTAATGATCGCTATCAACTCTTAGATAAACTTGGTGGCGGAGGAATGAGTATTGTTTATCTTGCTGAAGACACTATACTTGAACGTAAAGTAGCTATTAAAGCAATTTCTATTTCACAAAACGAAAAAGATGAAACTATGAAACGTTTCTACAGAGAGGTAAATAGTGCTACACAAATTGTTCATGAAAATATTGTGGAAATATATGATGTTGAAGAAGATGATGATAATTTCTATCTTATTATGGAATATATTGATGGACCGACACTATCTGAGTATATACATAGCCATGGTCCATTGAATATAGAAACAGCTATTGATTTTATTAAGCAAATTTTAAATGGAGTAAAACAAGCACATGAGCAACGTATTATACATAGAGATATTAAACCTCAAAATGTACTAATTAATAAAGATAAAATTTTAAAAATTTTTGATTTCGGCATCGCAAAAGCGTTAAGTGAGACATCAATGACTCAAACAAATCATGTGCTTGGAACGGTTCAATATTTATCTCCTGAACAAGCTAAAGGAGATAAAACGAATGAAACAACCTATATCTATTCAATTGGTATAGTGTTGTATGAAATGTTAGTTGGTGAACCTCCTTTTAGGGGAGAGACAGCTGTAAGTATTGCTATTAAACATATTCAAGAAACAGTTCCTAATATTACTGAAAAACATCCAAATATTCCACAATCTTTAAGTAATGTGGTACTTAAGGCGACTGAAAAAAACCCTAAAGATCGTTATCAAACGATAGAAGAAATGTATAATGATTTGAGTAGTGTGCTTGTTACAAGCAGATTAAATGAAGAAAAGCATACGCGTATAAGTGATACCACCCAAACAGTACCCATTGATAAAAAAGAAATAAAAAACAAACTTGATGAAGAAAATCATAAAAAAGATATAGCGCAAACGATGCAAATTCCTATTATCAATCATCATAAATTTCAAGCAAGTGAAAATAATGTGTACACACCTCAACGTAAAAAACGTTCTAAAAAGAAAAAAGTCGCTATTATTTTTATTCTAGCGCTTTTATTATTAAGCTTGATTGGGTTTATCGCTTGGGGCATGCTTGGTGATAAATATGCAGAAATGCCTGATTTAACGGGTAAAACTGAAAAAGAAGCAGAAAAAGTATTAAAAGCTTCGCATTTAGAAATAGGACATATATCTAGAGAATATAATGATGACTATCCCGAAAATAAAATTATTAACTCCAATCCTAAAGCAGGAGAACGTGTTAACCAACAAGAAAAAGTAGATGTTGTATTATCAAAAGGTCCAGAAAAGATAAATATGCCTAATGTGATAGGGATTAAAAAAGAAGATGCTATAAAAAACTTAAAGATCATAAATTAAATCATGTGACAATTAATCAAGAATATAATAGTCAAATGCCAAAAGGATATATTTTCAAGCAAAATATTAACCCTAATGAATCGGTGAAAATTAACGATCATCATATTGTACTGACTGAATCGTTAGGTGTAAAAAAAGTTTACGTCAAAGACTATGAAAATAAAAACTATCAAAATGCTAAAAAAGAATTAGAGTCGAGGGGTCTAAAAGTACAAGTTAAGACGACTAATAGTGATACTAAAGATAAGGATATCATTATTTCACAATCTCCAAAACAGACTGAAGTAAATGAAGGAAGTACAGTAGAACTTATGGTTTCTAAGGGGAAAGATAAAAAAAAAGATTCAAAAGAGGACTCGGATTCTTCTGATGATAAGAAAGATAATCATACAACAAGCGTAAAAAATTATACGGAAACTTATCATATTCCGTATACTGGAAATGATGGAGAAAGCCAAAAGGTAAAGATTTATATTAGAGATAAAAATAATAGTGGTACACAGGTAAGTCAAACATACAATATTCACAAGGATAAAATCATTACTATTCCATTAAAAATTGAACAAGGTGATTCTGCTGGATATACGATTGAAGTAGATGACAATGTTATTGCAGATAAAGATATTGACTACGAATAAATTTCAAATATCAGAATAAGAGTAAGATAGTAATGATAAGTTATTCATCGTTTACTGTTTATACATTAACGTGTATTCTATGATATAAATGATGTTAATTTTAAAAGACAATTTCTATTGAAATAATATAGAAATTGTCTTTTTAACAACTATAATTTTATTATGTAAAGTTAATTTTTTAAGTGATTTCAATGTCTTTCTATCCTTATCTTTATGATGAGGGTATAGAATATATATATTATTAATTCTATGTTTGCTATAATAACGTAAACATAAATACTTAATTTGAGGTGTTAATTTGGAAACAGGACGTATTGTTAAACTAATTAGTGGAGTATATCAAGTAGATGTAGGTGGAAAAAAATATAATACTAAACCTCGTGGTCTTTTTAGAAAGAAAAAATTTTCTCCTGTAGTAGGAGATATCGTTGACTTTGACATTCAAAATGAAGATGAAGGTTATATTCACCACGTGCATGAACGCCACAATGCATTAAAGCGTCCTCCAGTAAGTAATATTGATGGTCTGATTATTGTAATGAGTGCGGTTGAACCTAAATTTTCAACACAATTGTTAGACAGATTTTTAGTGATTGCACATTCTTACAACTTATCTCCTAGTATATTAGTCACTAAAAAAGATATTGCTAGTGAAACGCAAATCAATCATATCGAAACAATACTAAATACATATAAGGAAATAGGATATTCTGTTCAATTTGTAGGTAAAAAAACTGATAAAGTTGATATTGTGAATACTTGGCCCAATGGTCTAATTGTGCTAAGTGGACAATCTGGTGTTGGAAAATCAACATTTATAAATACGTTTAAACCAGAACTAAATCTTGAAACCAATGATATCTCTAAATCACTTAATCGAGGCAAACATACGACAAGACATGTAGAGCTATTTGAAAGAGAAAATGGTTTTATAGCAGATACACCTGGTTTTAGTGCACTTGATTTTGATCATATTGAAAAAGATGATGTAAAGTATTACTTTAAAGAAATTAATACTTTTGGAAATGATTGTAAATTTAGAAATTGTAATCATATTAAAGAACCTAAATGCAATGTTAAACATCAATTAGAAAACAATAATTTAGCACAATTTCGTTATGAACACTATTTACAATTAGTTAATGAAATTTCGAATAGAAAGGTTAGATATTAATGAGACACATTTTTCCTTCTTTATTATCAGTCGATTTTTTGAATTTAAAACATGAAATACAATTATTAGAAGAAGCGGGCGTTGACGGTCTACATTTTGATGTTATGGATGGTCAATTTGTACCTAATATATCAATTGGATTACCCATATTAGATGCAGTAAGATCAACTACACAATTACCAATTGATGTACACCTCATGATTGAGAATCCTGAAAACTATATTGAGACATTTGCAAAACATGGTGCAGACATGATTTCAGTCCATATTGAATCAACTCCTCATATTCATCGTGCTATTCAACTTATCAAAAGTCTAGATAAAAAAGCAGGTGTAGTAATTAATCCTGGCACCCCTGTAGATAGGGTCGTACCTGTTCTTTCCATGGTGGATTATGTTTTAGTAATGACGGTTAATCCTGGTTTCGGTGGACAAACATTTATCGACATGTGTGCTTCAAAAATTAAGTTATTAAATGATTTGAAGTCATCTTTTAATTTAAATTTTAATATTGAAGTCGATGGCGGTATAAATGATAAAACGATAGATATTTGTGCAAAACATGGGGCTAACCTTTTTGTTACAGGTTCATACTTTTTTAACCATGATGATTATAAAACAGTGACTAAAATATTGAGAGGTTGAGATAATGAAAATTAATTTACTATGTGGAGATCGTCATTTACCACCTCATATTTTTTCAAAATTATCAACTGAACCTTGGGGTGGAATAGATCGTGGGACTTTAATTCTTTCTGAACACAGTATTGTACCTGTTTTTTCAGTGGGCGATTTTGACTCCGTCAATGATGAAGAAAGAGAAATTTTAAAAAAAACATTAAATATTCATCCAGTTAAAGCTGAAAAAGATGACACTGATTTAGCATTAGGCGTAGAACAAGCTATTCAAAAGGGATATACAGAAATAGATATCTACGGAGCAACGGGTGGAAGATTAGATCATTTTATGGGAACATTACAAATTCTTTTCAAGTCAGACTATATAAAAAAAGAAATTATAATTAAAGTAATAGATAAGCAAAATGAAATCATGCTACTTAATACCGGAACACATCAACTTCGTAAATCTGATAAATATCAATATGTTTCATTTATTCCAGTAAATGGAGAAGTGATATTATCTTTATCTGGGTTTAAATATAATTTAAATCATCAGCACTTAGAAATAGGCTCTACACTGACAATTTCTAATGAAGTCAATCGATCAATGGCAATTATCGAAGTTGAAAAAGGTCAAGTACTGCAAATGAGAAGTAGAGATTTAGAGTAATAAAAAAATGCCTTCACCACATATGAAGGCATTTTTAGTGCATTATATTTATTAAACTCTAGTAACTTTACCAGATTTTAAAGCACGAGCAGAAACCCAAACTTTTTTAGGTTTACCGTCAACTAAAATTCTAACTTTTTGAAGGTTAGCGTTAAATCTGCGTTTGTTCGCATTTAAAGCGTGTGAACGATTATTACCAGTCGTAGCTTTACGACCTGTTACGTAACATTGTTTACCCATCAAAGTACCTCCTTTAATAAATATAAATACACTTAACTACTTATATACTTAAATAAGATACCATATATCAATATTTAAAGCAATAAAATCATATGTAATTTATGTTAATTGTTTTGAAAATGTAAATCTATGGTATAATTAACTATTGTGGAGTTATTATAATATATTTTTATGTAGATTGGCTTATTTATAAAATAGTTATCTTTATCATATATGTATACATCATTTATTAAATATGATTTTAACCATAATTCAGGAGGATAATGAAGATGACATTAGAAATCTTAAATGACTATGGCAAAATTGATATCTCAAATGAGGTCATTGCTTCTGTTGTAGGAAGTAAAGCTGTAGAAAGTTATGGCATTGTTGGCATGGCATCTAGACAACAAGTAAGAGACGGTATTGCTGAAATATTAGGACATGAGAATTATGCTAAAGGCATTGTTGTTAAAGAAGATAATGGTGTGATTGATATAGATATGTACATCATTGTAAGTTATGGTGTCAAAATTTCTGAAGTAGCTAACAATGTACAATCATCAGTAAAATATACACTCGAAAGTTCACTTAATATTAAAGTGAATTCTATTAATATTTTTGTACAAGGTGTAAGACTTAATAACAAGGGCAAGAAGGTATAGGAGGACAAAGCACGATGATTAGCAAAATTAATGGTAAATTATTTGCCGATATGATTATACAAGGGGCACACAATTTATCTAATAATGCAGATTTAGTTGATTCCCTTAATGTATACCCGGTACCTGATGGTGATACAGGAACAAATATGAATTTAACAATTACCTCAGGTCGCGAAGAAGTTGAAAATAATTTATCTCAAAGTATTGGTGAATTAGGTAAAACTTTTTCTAAAGGACTTTTAATGGGAGCACGTGGTAACTCTGGTGTTATTTTATCTCAATTATTTAGAGGATTTTGCAAAAATATTGAAGATGAAAAGGAGATTAATGCTCAACAATTTGCTAGTAGTTTTCAAGCAGGTGTAGATACAGCTTATAAAGCAGTCATGAAACCAGTTGAGGGAACTATTTTGACTGTTGCCAAAGATGCAGCAAGTGCAGCTATGACTAAAGCAGAAGAAACAGATGACTGCATCGAAGTAATGGAATATACAATCGAAAAAGCTGAGCAATCTTTAAATAATACGCCAAATTTATTAGCAGTTTTAAAAGAAGTAGGCGTAGTGGATAGTGGCGGTAAAGGTTTATTATGTGTCTACGAAGGCTTTTTAAAAGGACTAAAAGGCGAAAAAGTTGAAGCTAACAAACAAAAATTAGACACAGAAGATTTGGTTCATGAAGAACATGATTTTCATGGGGTTATTAATACAGAAGATATTAAGTACGGTTATTGTACTGAAATGATGGTACGCTTTGGAAAAGATAAAAAAGAATTTAATGAACAAACATTCAGAAATGATATGAGCGAATTTGGTGATTCATTATTAGTTATTAATGATGATGAAATAGTTAAAGTCCATGTACATACAGAAACACCAGGTGAAGTGTTCAATTATGGACAACAATATGGTGAACTTATTAAATTAAAAGTAGAAAATATGCGTGAACAACATCGTGAAGTAATTAGAAAAGAACAAAGTCATCAACAAGCAACAGCTTCGCAACAACCTAAAACAGTTGAAACAGCAGTAATTGCCATTTCAATGGGTGAAGGTATCTCTGAGTTGTTCACTTCAATGGGTGCGACACACATTATTAGTGGTGGGCAAACAATGAATCCTTCTACAGAGGATATTGTTAAGGTGATTGAACAGTCTGAATGCCAGCGTGCAATTATCTTACCAAATAACAA
The DNA here is from genome assembly GCF_038007165.1 of Staphylococcus sp. FSL W8-1270. Taxonomy (NCBI): domain Bacteria; kingdom Bacillati; phylum Bacillota; class Bacilli; order Caryophanales; family Staphylococcaceae; genus Staphylococcus; species Staphylococcus sp. FSL W8-1270. Next base: position 1,528,304 of record NZ_JBBOWQ010000001.1, on the reverse strand, counting down.
AAATATTAGAATGTCTAGTGATCAAGCAGCACAACTTGTTAAAGCTGACACAGTAGTCATTCCAACTACATCTATTCCTCAAGGTATTGCAGCACTTTTCCAATATGATGTTGCATCTACGTTAGAAGAAAATGCGTCTCATATGAATACAGCGTTAGAAACAGTTAAATCTGGATCAATTACATTTGCTGTCAGAGATACTAAGATTGATGGTGTAGATATTAAAAAAGATGAATTTATGGGATTAGCTGAAAGTAAAATTGTGACTAGTAATGCAGATGAATTTAAAACTATTACTGGCTTATTAAGTACATTGTTAAATGAAGAAAGTGAAATATTAACAGTGATAACTGGTGAAGATGCACAATCTGATATGACAACTCAATTAGAAGAATGGATAGAAAATGAATATCCAGATGTTGAAATAGAAATCCATAAAGGTGATCAACCAATTTATCCATATTTATTTGCTGTAGAATAAAGTGAGATTTAATAGTGGGAGTGATAACGATGAAATAATTGTCGTTGTCACTCCCCATTTTATATTTAAGAAAAGTATTGAAAAATATGACAATGGAGAGCTTAATTTAATAGATTTTTCAAGACATAATGACCAATCAATATATAGTAAAATAGAAAGATATGCTATCAGTAATGAACTGTAAAATAGAGGAAGATATAACAATTAAGAAGATATCTAATACTCAAAGAGTGATTAAAAATATCATATAATTCAGCAGTAATAATAACTGGGAATATATGTATAAATCGTTCTTGATTTGGACCTTGATGAAATATAAAATATTTCGTACTTCTAAAATTTAAATAAGATGAAGAGCTAATGCAAAATCAATTAAAATAGATTGAAACATTGTAGGATCTCTTTTTATTGGTTAAGTATGATAATTGATATTAGTGTTAAAAGTGAATGTTGTACGTTTATACGTTTAAATGAAGCGAGTGATATTCATTTGTCGAGTGAGCTATAGTAAGATGGTATCACTAAATATTTATAATAAACGTGATAAAATATAAATAAGATTAAAAATATTAGGTGAGAAATAATGTCGAAAGTTAGTTTAATTGAAAGTCCATATCCGCTTCAATCTATAAAAGGACTTGGACCAAAGAGAATTGCTTTACTACATGAATTAAACATTCACACAATAGAAGATTTAGTGTTATATTTACCAACACGTTATGAAGATAATACTGTCGTAGATTTAAACTTAGCTGAAGATCAATCTACTGTGACAGTAGCAGGAGAAATTTATTCTGTACCCACGGTAGCCTTTTTTGGCCGGAATAAATCAAAATTAACTGTCCATTTAATGATTGATAATATCGCAGTTAAATGTGTATTTTTTAATCAACCGTATTTAAAAAAGAAAATTGAGTTAAATCAAATAGTAACAATAAAAGGTAAATGGAATCGTGCTAAACAAGAAATTAATGGCAATCGTATTTTTTTTAATGACACTCATACCTCTACTGAAGAAGTGAGATTAGAACCGGTATATCGACTTAAAGAAGGTATTAAACAAAAACAGATGCGTGATATGATTCATCAATCTCTTAATGATGTCACTATACATGAATGGATTACAGAGGAATTAAGACAAAAGTACAAATTGGAATTACTAGATTATACTATTAAAACGTTACATCTACCTAAAGATAAACAAGCGCTTATGCGTGCGAGACGTACATATGCTTTTACTGAATTATTTATGTTTGAACTACGTATGCAATGGTTAAATCGCTTAGAAAAAGCTTCAGATGAAGCCATTGAAATTAATTATGATATTAATAAAGTAAAGTCATTTATCCAGTCGTTACCTTTTGAATTAACAGATGCACAGAAATCGAGCGTTAATGAAATATTTAGAGATTTGAAAGCGCCAATACGCATGCATCGTTTATTACAAGGTGATGTTGGGTCAGGGAAAACAGTTGTAGCAGCAATTTGTATGTATGCACTCAAAACTGCTGGTTATCAATCTGCACTGATGGTACCTACAGAAATTTTGGCTGAACAACATGCAAACAGTTTAACAGAACTTTTCGGTGACCATATGAATGTGGCTTTATTAACTGGATCGGTAAAAGGAAAAAAAAGACGTGTATTGCTAGAACAATTAGAGAATGGAACGATCGATTGTTTAATTGGTACACATGCATTGATTCAAGATGATGTACAATTTAAAAATGTAGGGTTAGTGATTACTGATGAACAGCATCGTTTTGGTGTGAATCAACGTCAATTACTAAGAGAAAAAGGTGCTATGACCAACGTATTGTTTATGACTGCGACGCCTATACCGAGAACGTTAGCCATTTCAGTATTTGGAGAAATGGATGTGTCCTCAATTAAACAACTACCTAAAGGTCGAAAGCCAATTATTACACATTGGGCGAAACATGAACAGTATGACCAAGTGTTAGCTCAAATGACAAGCGAACTAAAAAAAGGACGCCAAGCCTATGTGATTTGTCCACTAATTGAAAGTTCTGAACATCTAGAAGATGTACAAAATGTTGTTGAACTTTTTGAGTCACTACAAGAATTTTATGGTAAAACACATGTAGGTTTATTACATGGGAAAATGTCAGCAGACGAAAAAGATGATGTAATGGCACGTTTTAGTCATCATGATATTGATATCTTAGTGTCGACAACCGTAGTTGAAGTAGGCGTTAATGTTCCTAATGCTACATTCATGATGATTTATGATGCTGATCGCTTTGGATTATCTACATTACATCAACTTAGAGGTCGTGTTGGACGTAGTGAACATCAAAGTTATTGTGTATTAATTGCATCACCTAAAACAGAAACTGGCATAGAAAGAATGACCATTATGACACAAACTACAGATGGATTTGAATTAAGTGAACGTGACTTAGAAATGAGAGGCCCTGGTGATTTCTTTGGAGTTAAACAAAGCGGGTTACCAGATTTTATGGTTGCTAATATAGTAGAAGATTATCGTATGCTAGAAGTAGCTCGTGATGAGGCTGCAGAACTCATTCAATCCGGGGAGTTCTTTACTGAGAAATATGAACGTTTAAGAGCATTTATCAACGACCATTTACTTAACATAAGTTTTGATTAACATCAGTAAACTGATATTTAATTCAAATTATTTATTATATGAACATGTAATATTTGTTGAGGATAATAAATAGAAAGTGTTATGATATGTGAGGAATGATTAAGACTTGGTACTAAAATATTTAAAGGGGAGGAAAGTATGAAATTAAAAAAAACAGAACGTCGTCATGAGATTAAGAAGGCGATTAATGAAAACCCCTTTATTACGGATAGTGAATTGTGTGAATTATTCAACGTAAGTATTCAAACTATCCGTCTGGATCGCACACAACTTAATATTCCTGAATTACGTAAACGTATTAAATCTGTAGCTAAACAAAATTATGAATATATCAAAGGATTGGAAGCTAATGAAGTGATTGGGGATCTTATTCAAGTTAAACCTAATTATTCTGCCCAATCTATTATAGAAATTACAGAAGAGTATGTGTTTCAAAAAACACGTATTGCACGGGGGCATATTTTATTTGCTCAAGCTAATTCATTATGTGTAGCCCTAATACATAACTCTACTGTGTTAACTCAAGAAAGTAATTTGAAATTTATTGAAAAAGTAAAGTTGCATGATAATGTTAGAGCAGAAGCAACCGTAATCAATAGAACAAATCGACATTATGATATAAAAGTGGAATCTTTTGTAAAAGATACACGCGTTTTTACAGGCATATTTAAAATGTTTTATATAAGTGAGGATGAAAACCATGGTTAAAATTGCTGTAGATATGATGGGTGGCGACAATGCACCAGGAATCGTATTAGAAGCTGTAGAAAAAGCAATCAATGATTTTAAAGATTTAGAAATTATTTTATTTGGTGATGAAAAACAATATACATTAAATCATGAGCGTATAGAGTTTAGACATTGTTCAGAAAAAATTGAGATGGAAGATGAGCCTGTACGTGCCATTAAAAGAAAAAAAGACAGTTCAATGGTACGCATGGCAGAAGCGGTTAAATCTGGTGAGGCAGATGGCTGTGTATCTGCTGGTAATACAGGTGCTTTAATGTCAGCAGGGCTATTTATCGTCGGACGTATTAAAGGCGTAGCTAGACCAGCACTTGTTGTCACATTACCTACTATCGATGGTAAAGGATTTGTCTTTTTAGATGTTGGAGCCAATGCAGATGCAAAACCTGAACACTTATTGCAATATGCACAGCTAGGTAATATTTATGCTCAAAAAATTAGAGGTATTCAACAACCTAAAATATCATTGTTGAATATCGGAACTGAACCAGCAAAAGGAAATGCTTTGACTAAAAAAACATATCAATTATTAAAAGATGAAGCGACTATTCGATTTAATGGAAATATTGAGGCTAAAACATTGATGGAGGGTGACACAGATGTAGTTGTCACTGATGGTTATACTGGAAATATGGTACTAAAAAACATCGAAGGTACTGCTAAATCAATTGGAAAAATGTTAAAAGGTACACTATTAGCTAATTTAAAAAATAAGCTTGCTGCGGCGATATTGAAAAAAGATATCAGTAAGTTTGCGAAAAAATTAGATTATGCAGAATATGGTGGATCTGTTCTTTTAGGGTTAGATGGTACTGTAGTAAAAGCACATGGCAGTTCAAATGCACGTGCATTCTATTCTGCAATTCGACAAGCTAAAATTGCTGGTGATGAACAAATAGTAAAAATTATGAGAGAAACGGTAGGTAGTGACAATGAGTAAAATTGCAATTGTTTTTCCTGGACAAGGTGCACAAAAAGTCGGAATGGCTAAAGATTTATATCAAGTTAATAAAGATGCGACTTCTATTTTAGAATTAGCGCAAACAACGGTTGATTTTGATTTATTAGAAACGATGTTTACAGATAAAGAGGAAAAATTAGGAGAAACTGAGAATACTCAACCTGCATTGTTAACACATAGTATTGCATTACTAAAAGCACTAAACTATATAGATGCTGACTATACAATGGGGCATAGTCTAGGTGAATATTCAAGTTTAGTGGCTGCTGGTGTACTAAAATTTGAAGATGCAGTGAAAATTGTGCGTAAGCGTGGCGAATTAATGACTCAAGCTTTTCCAAATGGTGTAGGAAGTATGGCTGCTGTTTTAGGGCTAAGTTATGAAGAGGTAAATGAAATTTGTAAAGAAATTTCATTTGGAGATCAATTAATTGAACCTGCCAATATTAATGCACCAGGTCAAATCGTTGTATCTGGGCATAAAGCGCTGATTGATAAATTAACTAAAGAAGGAAAATCTTTAGGTGCGAAGCGTGTGATTCCTTTAGCAGTATCAGGTCCTTTCCACTCTTCAATGATGCAAGTAATTGAAGAGAATTTCGCTTCATTTATTGATCAATTCACTTGGAATGATGCTCAATTTCCTATCGTTCAAAATTACAATGCTCATGGAGAAACAAAAGCAGAAACGATTAAACAAAATATGGTGAAACAACTCTATTCACCAGTACAATTTATTAAATCGACAGAATGGTTAATAGACCAAGGTGTGGATCATTTTATTGAAATTGGACCTGGTAAAGTATTATCTGGTTTAATTAAAAAAATTAATCGAGATGTTAAAATTACATCGATTCAAACATTAGAAGATGTGAAAGGATGGAATGAAAATGACTAAAAGTGCATTAGTAACTGGTGCTTCTAGAGGAATTGGACGTAGTATTGCATTGCAATTAGCAGAAGATGGATTCAATGTAGCAGTTAATTACGCGGGTAATAAAGAAAAAGCAGAAGCAGTGGTTAAAGAAATTAAAGAAAAAGGCGTAGAAAGTTTTGCAATACAAGCAAATGTTGCTGAAGGTGATCAAGTCAAAGTTATGATTAAAGAAGTTGTAAATCAATTTGGCTCTTTAGATGTTCTTGTAAACAACGCAGGTATTACAAAAGACAATTTATTAATGCGAATGAAAGAGCAAGAATGGGATGACGTTATTAATACTAACTTAAAAGGGACATTTAATTGTATTCAAAAAGCTACGCCACAAATGTTACGTCAACGTAGCGGTGCTATTATCAATTTATCTAGTATTGTAGCGGCTATGGGTAATCCTGGACAAGCTAATTATGTTGCGACAAAAGCAGGTATTGAAGGACTGACAAAATCAAGTGCACGTGAACTTGCTTCACGTGGTATTACTGTTAATGCAGTTGCGCCTGGGTTTATCGTCTCAGATATGACAAATGCATTAAATGAAGATCTTAAATCACAAATGTTGGAGCAAATTCCATTATCACGTTTTGGAGAAGATAAAGATATTGCCTATGCAGTGTCATTTTTAGCATCTGATCGTGCAAAATATATTACAGGTCAAACGTTATCAGTTAATGGTGGCATGTATATGTAATATATACGTCATGTATTTAAAAGGATAAATAGTCATTATCCTTTTAATAAATACTTGTGTTTTAGCCCTTAAAATGGGAAAATATAATAGTCTATGGATAGACACTTTTAAAGGAGGTGAATCGACGTGGAAAACTTCGATAAAGTAAAAGATATCATCGTTGACCGTTTAGGTGTAGACGCTGATAAAGTAACAGAAGATGCATCTTTCAAAGATGATTTAGGCGCTGACTCACTTGATATCGCTGAATTAGTGATGGAATTAGAAGACGAATTTGGTACTGAAATTCCTGATGAAGAAGCTGAAAAAATCAACACTGTTGGTGATGCAGTTAAATACATCAATAGTCTTGAAAAATAAAAACTTACATCTGAGTCGTCGTCATGATGGCTCAGATTTTTTTCATAGGACATCAATAACATGAACGGAGGTTTATCAATCATGCACCCGAAACAATCAGAAATGATTAAAGATTTTCAATATCAATTTGATAAAAAAATGAAGATGCTTGGTCTTAGTTATACTCATTTAGATGTGTACCAACAAGCGTTTTCGCACTCTAGCTTTATTAATGATTTTAATATGGATCGATTAGCTCATAACGAGCGTTTAGAATTTTTAGGAGATGCGGTATTAGAATTGACGGTTTCACGTTACCTTTTTGACAAATATCCTAATTTACCAGAAGGAAATTTAACTAAAATGAGAGCGACAATCGTATGTGAACCCTCACTTGTAATATTTGCAAATAAAATTGAATTAAATCAACTCATTTTACTTGGAAAAGGTGAAGAAAAAACAGGTGGTAGAACAAGACCTTCATTAGTATCAGATGCTTTTGAAGCGTTTATTGGGGCTTTATACTTAGACCAAGGCTTAGAAGTAGTCTGGAAGTTTGCTCAAAAAGTCATTTTTCCATATGTAGAACATAATGAATTAATTGGCGTGGTCGATTTTAAAACACAATTCCAAGAATATATTCATAGTCAAAGTAAAGGGGATGTGACGTATCATTTGATTAAAGAAGAAGGTCCAGCACACCATCGCTTATTTACATCTGAAGTGATTTTAGAAAATAAAGCAATCGCAAAAGGACAAGGCAGAACAAAAAAAGAATCTGAACAAAAAGCAGCTGAAAGTGCTTATCATAAGTTAAGAGATGAGAACAAATAATAATGAACGCATTTCATATATTATCTTCTTTTCAACAAGAATGAGTATGAATGAATTAAGGAGAAGAGTATGGTTTATTTGAAATCTATAGATACCGTTGGCTTTAAGTCATTTGCAGATCGTACGAATGTACAGTTCGATAAAGGCGTGACAGCAATTGTTGGTCCAAATGGTAGTGGGAAAAGTAATATTACTGATGCGATTAAATGGGTTTTAGGAGAACAATCTGCTAAGTCGCTTCGTGGCTCTAAAATGGAAGATATTATTTTCTCAGGGGCAGAACATCGTCAAGCACAAAATTATGCAGAAGTACAATTAAAATTAGATAATTCTACAAGAGAATTGCAGATTGAGGCTGATGATGTGATTGTAACACGTCGTCTTTATCGTAGTGGAGAAAGCGAATATTATTTAAATAATGATAGGGCACGTCTACGCGATATTACAGAGTTATTTTTAGATTCTGGTCTAGGAAAAGAAGCGTTTAGTATTATTTCACAAGGTAGAGTAGATGAAATTTTAAATGCTAAACCTGTTGACCGACGTCAAATCATAGAAGAATCAGCGGGTGTTTTAAAGTATAAAAAAAGAAAAACGGAATCTTTACAAAAGCTTGGTCATACAGAAGATAATCTATCTCGAGTAGAGGATATTTTATATGATTTAGAAGGGCGTGTTGAACCCCTAAAAGCAGAAGCATCTATTGCTAAAGAATACTTACAATTATCAAAAGAGATGGAGCATAGTGATGTTGTTGTAACTGTACACGATATTAATCAATATGATGAAGAGAATCGTCAACTCGATGAACGATTGAATCATCTAAAAAGCCAACAAGCTGAAAAAGAAGGTCAACAAGCTCAATTAAATCAATATTTACAAAAACAAAAAACGCAACGTCAAAAACTTGAAAGAGATACCGACCACACTAATATAGATTTAATTACTACAACTGAGGAATATGAAAAATTTATTGGAAAATTAAATGTACTTGAAGAGCGAAAAAGAAATCAATCAGAAACGAATGCACGATTTGAAGAAGAATTAGATAATTTACAGTATGAATTAAAGAATGTTCAAGATGAAAGAGAACTTTCTGTAGAACAAGTATCTAAACTTAAAAAACAGCATCAATCGCTTAATAAAGAGATTAAACAGTTAGAATCAAAACTTAATCTTACAGATGCACAACATGATGAAAAATTAGAAACTATTAAAAATGAATATTATGAATTAATGTCTGAGCAATCTGAAGTGAATAATGATATTCGTTTTTTAGAACGTACTATTCAAGAAAATGAAACTAAAAAAACACGTCTCGATGCAAGATTAATAGAAGTATTTGATCAACTTAAACATATTCAAAATGACATACATCAAACAGAACAAGCGCATACTACTATATCACAAAAAATGAACATAACAGAGAAAGACATGCGTGACGTTGAAGATCGTTTATCTGAAGCAAAACGTATAGAAGCGACATATGAAGATAAGTTATATCAAGCTTATCGATATACTGATAAAATGCGCGTGCGTATGGAAAGTTTAGAAACACAAGCAGAAGACTATTCCTACTTTTTTAATGGAGTAAAACATATATTAAAAGCAAAAGAGAATACTTTAAGTGGTATTCATGGTGCAGTAGCTGAAGTCATCAAGGTACCATCAAAATTGACACAAGCGATTGAATCAGCGTTAGGAGCCTCATTACAACACATTATTGTAAATAATGAAAAAGATGGTCGCCAAGCGATAAAATTTTTAAAACAACGAGGATTAGGAAGAGCAACATTTTTACCACTAAATGTAATTAGAGCAAGAAGTTTATCTCATCATATTCAAAATGTAGCTCGAAATTTTGATGGTTTTATTAATATTGCATCGGAAGCGGTTGAAGTTAATCAAACGTATCAAGCTGTGATAGATAATTTGATGGGTACTACAATTATAGTGGAGAATCTTAAAATTGCGAATGAACTTGCAAGAGCGATTCAATATAAAGCGCGAATCGTTACCTTAGAAGGAGATATCGTTAATCCAGGAGGAGCAATGACAGGTGGCGGAATGCGTCAATCAAAAAGTATTTTAGCTCAAAAAGATGAATTGGCAACAATGAAAACACAATTAAACGACTACGAAGAGAAAACAAAAGAATTCGAACAACAATTGCAAAAGCAAAAAGAGAAAGTTGAGACATTAAGTAATAAGTATGTAGATTTAAGCCAACAATATCATCAATTAAAAGATACCGCTCACGAAGAAACATTGACTTTAGATCGATTGAAAAAACAAGAAACACATATAAAAAGTGAACATGAAGAATTTGAATTTGAGAAAAATGATGGCTATCAAAGTGAAAAAAGTCGTCATACATTAAAGCAACAACAATTGCGTTTATCTGAAATTCAAGAGCAACTAAAACAACTTGAAAATGACATAGAGGTATATTCAAAACTCTCTAAAGAAGGTAAAGAAAATGTATCGCAAGTTGAAAAAGAATTAAATCAAAAACGTTCTGATGTTGCAGTCGTTAAAGAAAAAATAAGTCATCAAACTATGTCATTGGAAAGAATAGATAAGCAACTTGCACAAATTAACCAACAAATCATTGCAACTAAAGAGAAAATAGAATTATTTAATTCTGACGATATGATGGGCGAAAAAGCATTTCAACAACTTCAATCAAGTATCCAAGATAAAGCGTCTCAACGTGATAAATTAAAACAAAAACTTGATACTTTAAAAGAACAGAAAGATTCTATAAATGAAGATATTGAAATTCATGAGTACAAACTCGAACAATGCCATCAAGATTTATTATCTATTGAAAGTTTTTATCAAGATATTAAGGCCCAACAGTCTAAATTAGATGTTCTTATTAATCACGCAATGAATCATTTAAATGAAACGTATCATCTTACACTTGAACGTGCGAGAGAAACTTATCAATCAAATGTTCCAATAGAAACATTAAGAAAAAAAGTAAAATTAACTAAGATGTCAATTGAAGAATTAGGTTCAGTTAATGTTAATGCTATTGAACAATTTGAAGAATTAAATGAACGTTATACATTTTTGAATGAACAGAGAAATGATTTAAGAGAAGCAAAACAGACTTTAGAACAAATCATTGATGAAATGGATCAAGAAGTAAAAGATCGTTTCAAAGCTACATTTTTTGAAGTACAAGATTATTTCACAACTGTCTTTCAATCACTTTTTGGTGGTGGTCATGCCAAGTTAGAGCTTACGGATGATGATTACTTGTCTGCGGGAGTAGATATTATTGTTCAACCACCAGGTAAAAAATTACAAAATCTTTCTTTATTAAGTGGTGGCGAACGCGCATTAAGTGCTATTGCATTACTGTTTGCTATTTTAAAAGTAAGATCAGCACCATTTGTTATACTAGACGAAGTGGAAGCAGCTTTGGATGAAGCTAATGTTATTCGTTACGCACAATTTTTAAATGATTTATCGGAAAAAACACAGTTTATTGTCATTACGCATAGAAAAGGTACCATGGAGTATTCGGATCGTTTATATGGTGTTACAATGCAAGAGTCAGGCGTTTCAAAATTAGTAAGTGTAAATTTAAATACAATAGATGAGGTTATGAAGGAGGAAAATGCATGAGTTTTTTCAAACGACTAAAAGATAAATTTTCTACAAAGTCGACTGAAGATATTGAAAAGGAATTAACGGAAGATGAGGAATTAGATCAACCATCAACAAAAGACAATGAACAAGAAAATGAAGAACCTGCACCAAAAAAGAAAAAACCACGTAAATTAAGCGAAGCTGACTTTGACGAAGATGGGTTAATTTCAATTGAAGATTTTGAAGAAATTGAAGCTCAAAAAATGGGAGCGAAATTTAAAGCAGGTTTAGAAAAATCAAGAGAAAACTTCCAGGAGCAATTAAATAACTTGATTGCACGTTATAGAACTGTAGATGAAGATTTCTTCGAAGCTTTAGAAGAAATGTTGATTACTGCGGATGTAGGTTTTAATACGGTTATGCAATTAACGGATGAATTACGTACAGAAGCACAACGTCGTAATATCAAAGAAACTGAAGGTTTAAGAGAAGTTATCGTTGAAAAAATTGTAGAAATTTATCACCAAGAAGATGATCATTCAGAAGCAATGAATATCGAAGATGGCCGATTAAATGTCATTTTAATGGTTGGGGTCAATGGTGTAGGTAAAACTACAACGATTGGTAAATTGGCACATCGTTATAAAATGGAAGGTAAAAAAGTTATGTTGGCTGCTGGTGATACTTTCAGAGCAGGTGCAATTGAACAATTACAAGTTTGGGGCGATCGTGTAGGCGTAGAGGTAATCAGACAAAGCGAAGGTTCTGATCCTGCAGCAGTGGTTTATGATGCAATCAATGCGGCTAAGAATAAAGATGTAGATATATTAATTTGTGATACAGCAGGTCGTTTACAAAATAAATCAAACTTAATGCAAGAATTGGACAAAATGAAACGAGTCATTAGTCGTGCTGTTCCAGATGCACCACATGAAGCATTATTATGTTTAGACGCAACCACTGGTCAAAATGCACTATCACAAGCACGTTCATTCAAAGAAGTAACCAACGTTTCAGGGATTGTGCTCACTAAATTAGATGGCACAGCAAAAGGTGGTATTGTACTTGCTATTCGAAACGAATTGCATATTCCAGTAAAATACGTTGGTTTAGGTGAAAAACTAGATGATTTACAACCATTTAATCCTGAAAGTTATGTATATGGATTGTTTGCTGATATGATTGAGCAAAATGATAATATCCCTGATGAAATGCAAAGCTTAACAGATAATAATGAGGAACACCAAAATGGGGAAAAATGATTTAGTTAAAACGTTAAGAATGAATTATCTATTTGATTTTTACCATTCTTTGCTTACTGAAAAACAAAAGAATTATCTTGAGTTATTTTATCTAAATGATTACTCATTAAGTGAAATTGCTGAAACGTTTAAAGTGAGTAGACAAGCGGTTTATGATAATATAAGAAGAACTGGCGATTTAGTAGAAGACTATGAAACTAAATTAAAGTTATATGAGAAATTTGAACAACGTCAAATGATTTATAACGAAATGAAACAATCTATTCATGATACTAAAAAACTGGAACATTTAATCCAAAAATTAGAAGAACTAGAATAATTTATAAGGAGGTTGTTAATATGGCATTTGAAGGATTATCCGATCGTTTACAAGCCACGATGCAAAAAATTCGCGGTAAAGGTAAAGTAACAGAAGCGGATATTAAAACAATGATGCGTGAAGTTAGATTAGCATTGTTAGAAGCCGATGTTAACTTCAAGGTAGTCAAAGACTTCGTTAAAACAGTTTCCGAACGTGCTTTGGGATCAGACGTTATGCAGTCTTTAACACCTGGACAACAAGTTATAAAAATAGTACAAGATGAATTAACACAATTAATGGGTGGAGAAAATACATCTATTAAAATGGCTAATAAGCCACCCACAGTTGTAATGATGGTTGGTTTACAAGGGGCAGGTAAAACAACTACCGCTGGTAAATTGGCATTGTTAATGCGTAAAAAATATAATAAAAAGCCAATGTTAGTAGCAGCCGACATATATCGTCCAGCTGCGATTAATCAATTACAAACAGTAGGTAAACAACTTGATGTACCTGTTTATAGTGAAGGTGATCAAGTTAAACCACAACAAATTGTAGATAACGCATTAAGATATGCTAAAGAAGAACATTTGGACTTTGTAATTATCGATACTGCGGGACGTTTACACATTGATGAAACATTAATGAATGAATTAACTGATGTTAAAGAAATCTCAAAACCAGATGAAATTATGCTTGTTGTAGATGCGATGACAGGACAAGATGCTGTGAACGTTGCGCAATCATTTGATGAGCAATTGGATGTCACTGGTGTGACTTTAACTAAATTAGACGGAGATACTCGTGGTGGTGCGGCACTTTCTATTCGTGCAGTAACACATAAACCAATTAAATTTGTTGGTATGAGTGAAAAAATGGATGGTTTAGAATTATTCCATCCAGAGCGTATGGCATCTCGTATACTAGGTATGGGTGACGTATTAAGTCTTATCGAAAAAGCGCAACAAGATGTGGACCAAGAAAAAGCTAAAGATTTAGAAAAGAAAATGCGTGAGTCCTCATTTACATTAGATGACTTCTTAGAACAATTGGATCAAGTGAAGAATTTAGGACCACTGGATGATATTATGAAAATGATTCCAGGTATGAATAAAATGAAAGGTTTAGATAAGCTAAATATGAGCGATAAACAAATTGACCATATTAAAGCTATTATTCAATCAATGACACCTAATGAAAGACAAGATCCAGCAATTTTAAATGTTTCAAGAAAGAAACGTATAGCAAAAGGCTCAGGCCGTTCATTGCAGGAAGTGAATCGTTTAATGAAACAATTTAATGATATGAAAAAAATGATGAAACAATTTACGGGTAATGGTCGTAAAGGTAAAAAAGGTAAACGTAGCCAAATGGAAAATATGTTAAAAGGCATGAATTTACCATTCTAAAAAGTAATGAAAGCGAGTCCGGGACATAAAGTATCTAGATAAGTGAAAAAAGACAATTTCTATTGAAATAATATAGAAATTGTCTTTTTTATAATTTTTTTGATTATTTTCAGCTCGTTGAGCTGTTACTTTTCTTATATTAAGTGCCATTAGCACAAATCCTAGTTCTCTTTTGGCTTTATTTATCCCTCGAACGGACATTCGAGTGAAACCCAAAATAGCCTTCATAAATCCAAAAACAGGCTCCACATCAATTTTTCTTTGACTGTAGATGGTTTTTATTTTTGGTTCTGAAAGCTTTTTATTAATTTGGGCTTTAAAATATTCCCAATTATAATTTTTCATTATTTTTTTATTCGTTTTTGAATTGTATTTCATGCACTGGTGTCTCAGAGGACATTCTGAACAATCATCACATTCATATAATTTGAAGTCTCTCTTAAACCCATATTTATCATGGCGATAGGCATATCTTTTAAAACCCAATCGCTTATTGTTTGGACAAATATATTCATCGTTAATTTCGTCATAATCCCAATTTTGAGTGTTAAAGATGTCGCTTTTATATTTTTTAGTTTTATCTTTTATAAACATACCGTAGGTTATAAGTGGTATTCGATTAAAATCATCTATAATTGCCATATAATTGGGTTCGCTACCATAACCTGCATCAGCTACAATATATTCAGGTAAATGACCGTAGGTCTCTTGAATTAAATTTAAAAATGGTATCATCGTTCTTGTATCAGTCGGATTTTGATACACATTATAAGATAAAACGAATTGAGAATTTGTCGCTATTTGTAAATTATAACCTGGCTTGAGTTGTCCATTTTTCATATGATCTTCTTTCATTCTCATAAATGTGGCATCATGATCTGTTTTAGAATAACTATTTCTATCCTTTAAAATAGATTTTTGGACGTCGTATTTATGCTTTCGCCCAGAGTAATCATTAATTTGCTTTTTGTATTGTTTAATTTTAGTTCTTTTGAGCCGTATTTGTTTTCTTATTTTAGTACATTTTTCATTATCGATATGTTGATTTAAATCTTCGATTTCT
The DNA here is from genome assembly GCF_038007165.1 of Staphylococcus sp. FSL W8-1270. Lineage (NCBI taxonomy): Bacteria > Bacillati > Bacillota > Bacilli > Caryophanales > Staphylococcaceae > Staphylococcus > Staphylococcus sp. FSL W8-1270. Next base: position 1,513,044 of record NZ_JBBOWQ010000001.1, on the reverse strand, counting down.
TTATCCAAATGACTACCAATCAAATCTATTTCTTCCTTTGTTAAGTCATTATCGTGATCTTTTTTAATCTCAGGTATGATTTTATTTGTTATCAATTCATGATAGAGTGCTTTAGAATCTTCATTCATTTTTGTCTCATGGTTTTGAATACTCTTTTTCCATACAAATGTATATCGATTGGCATTCGCCTCAACTTTCGTACCATCAATAAAAATGGCCTGATCATCTATAAGATGTTGTTTCAAACACTGACTATGAAATTGAATAAATAATGATTCTAATAAAGCATCTACTTTTGGATTGACTCTAAATCGATTAATCGTTTTATAAGAAGGCTTTTGATTTTGTGATAGCCACATCATCCGGATGCTATCATTAAGTAATTTTTCTATCTTACGACCTGAAAACACAGATTGTGTGTAGGCATATAGAATGACTTTTAACATCATTTTTGGATGGTATGAGGTTGCACCACGATGATGTCTGAATTCATCGAATTCAGTTTTAGGAATTGTTTCTACAATATCATTGACATGTCGTGACATATCATTTGTGGGGATAAGAACTGAAGTTTCCAATGGTAGAGTAAGTTGAGTCATGTTATAATCTTTATACATAAGGCACCTCGTTAATTTAGTTTAGTGATATTTATTAAATTATACGAAAGGGCCTTATTTTTTTAAAGTATTTCAATGTAAAATTACATATAAATACAAAGTATTTTGGCGAGACTCTTGAGGGAACAGGACAAGCTGAAGACTACAGGCTGAAGCTGTCCCCTAAGAAAGCGAGCCAACAATACGTAGTATTGTAAATAAAGAAGCCAGTAAATGAATTTATAATAAACTCATTTACTGGCTATTTTGTTAGGAATTATGTCCCAGCCTCCTTTTTCATAAATAAGTAAAGGAATGCATGTACATTGGCACATGCATAACCAAAATGAATAAAGGTAAGCTCTAGTTAAAGCTAGTACATAATCAAATCTACAATTTATTTCATAAATCTAGATTTGGTAAAGAAAAAAGTCTTTACAAAGTTGGAGGTTCCTGTTATTATTATTTCTTGTAGAAAATAAAAATTAAAAGATTTAAAGGAGAGTTTTATAAATGGCAGTTAAAATTCGCTTAACTCGTTTAGGTTCAAAAAGAAATCCATTCTATCGTATCGTTGTAGCTGATGCGCGTTCACCACGTGATGGTCGTATCATTGAACAAATCGGTACTTACAATCCAGCAAGTGTAAATGCACCAGAAGTTAAAATCGATGAAGAATTAGCTTTAAAATGGCTAAAAGACGGTGCAAAACCAACTGATACTGTTCACAATATCTTATCAAAACAAGGTATTTTAAAAACATTTGATGAACAAAAACGTTCAAAATAATTGATAATAATATCAATATCATATAATAACAGGTCTGTGGCATAAGGTATGTCACAGGCTTTTATTATATTCTCACTTTATAAGAAACATGTTAATATGTATAAATAAACGACTATGTAAGGAGGATAAGGATGCAAGTAGAAGTAGGACAAATTGTAAATACACATGGGATTAAAGGAGAAGTAAAAGTAAAATCTAATTCTGATTTTACTGATACACGTTTTCAACCTGGAGAAGTCCTTATCGTGAATCACCACCATAATGAAATAGAAATGACTATTACATCATATCGTATACATAAAGGATTTCACATGCTTAAATTTGAAGGTATTAATAATATTAATGACGTCGAACAATATAAAGGCGACTACTTATTCCAAGAACGTGATCATGAGGATATTGAATTGAATGAAAACGAATTTTACTATTCTGATATTATTGGGTGTACGGTTTTTAATAACGATACACCAATTGGAAGAGTCATTAATATTTTTGAAACAGGTGCCAATGATGTATGGGTTGTTAAAGGTGACAAAGAATACCTTATTCCATATATAGCAGATGTCGTTAAAGAAGTAGATGTTGAACATAAAACAATTCGTATTACGCCAATGGAAGGATTATTAGAATAATGAAAATAGATTACCTAACATTATTTCCAGAAATGTTCGACGGCGTTCTAAATCATTCGATTTTGAAGCGTGCGCAAGATAAAAATATTATTGAAGTTAATACTGTAAACTTTAGAGATTACGCTGAAAATAAACATAATCAAGTGGATGATTATCCGTATGGTGGCGGTCAAGGAATGGTTTTAAAACCAGAACCAGTGTTTAATGCAATGAAAGATTTAAAACGTACTGATAAAACGCGTGTCATTCTCATGTGTCCTCAAGGACGACCATTCTCTCAAGCAATTGCTGAAGAATTGAGTGAAGCGGAACATATTGTATTTATTTGTGGACACTACGAAGGATATGACGAAAGAATTAGAGAAAATTTAGTAACCGATGAAATTTCAATGGGGGATTATGTATTGACTGGTGGAGAATTACCAGCTATGACTATGACTGATGCTATCGTTAGATTAATTCCTGGAGTACTTGGTAATGAACAATCCCATCAAGATGATTCTTTCTCCGATGGTTTACTTGAATTCCCGCAATATACACGTCCAAGAGAATATAAAGGTATGACTGTACCTGACGTATTGTTATCTGGAAATCATGCAAATATAGAAAAATGGCGACATGAACAAAAATTAATACGTACTTTGCATAAACGTCCGGACTTACTAGAAAAGTATCAATTAAGTGACAAGGATAAAGAATTTTTAGAAAGCTATAAAAACCAATTGAAAAACAACTAGGAGTATGCTAATATATATCAAGTGTGAAAAGACACTAAAAATCACTATGATCCGCTGCTATATGAATGTCTAGGCAAGAACATAGGTTGAAGGAGAGTATAAAAATGAGTAATCATAAGTTAATCGAAGCAGTTACAAAATCACAATTACGCACAGACTTACCAACTTTCCGTACTGGTGACACTTTACGTGTACACGTACGTATCGTCGAAGGTTCACGTGAACGTATCCAAGTTTTCGAAGGTGTTGTAATTAAACGCCGCGGTGGAGGAATTTCTGAAACTTTCACAGTTCGTAAAATTTCTTCAGGTGTAGGTGTGGAACGTACATTCCCATTACACACTCCAAAAATCGAAAAAATCGAAGTTAAACGTCGCGGTAAAGTACGTCGTGCTAAATTATACTACTTACGTAGTTTACGTGGTAAAGCTGCAAGAATTCAAGAAATTCGCTAATCAGTATATAGAAAACTATACTAAAAAATGGGTAAGTTAATACGCAATTAAAAAAGAGTCTTGGATATAAAGTTCCAAGATAAGTAAAAAAAGACAATTTCTATTGAAATAATATAGAAATTGTCTTTTTTATAATTTTTGTGATTATTTTGGCTCTATAATAAATTGGACTGATGACTAAAAATCATCAGTCCAATTTTTATGTTTGAATACAAAAATGGCGCAATTACCTCTATAATTATTAGTTACCACACAAAATAAAAAAGAAAGGTAATGCGCCTATGTGTAAGTCTATATTAAATACATTAAGAATTAAAGATAAAAATCTAAATTTTTCAGATAAAGTGATTGAGAAAAAACATAAAGGACGAATGAGCTTGTTTTACTATGCCGAGCTCACTTATCAACCTACACATTGTGAAAATTGTTCAACTAAAAATGAAAATTTCTCTATAGTAAAAAATGGTAAGAAAACCTCAACGATTACTTTACTTAAAATTATGGAAATGCCCGCTTATTTAGAACTTCAAAAACAAAGATTTTATTGTAAATCATGTGACAGTCATTTTACTGCTAAATCTAATATTGTCGACGCTCATTGTTTTATTTCTAATAAAACAAAACTTGCAGTTTTAGATAAAGCACAAGAATACCGGTCTCAAAAATCTATCGCTAAGTCATGCTTAGTATCATCAATGACTGTGTCTAGAGTGATTAATCAAGCGGCAAGCGACGTAGGTCAGTCTTCTTTTGATGCTCTACCTGAACACTTAATGATGGACGAATTTAAAAGTGTTAAAAATGTTATAGGAAAAATGAGCTTTATTTATGCAGATGCTGTATCGCACCGCATCGTAGATGTGGTAGCGGATCGTAAGTTGAAATCGCTTAAAGATCATTTTTATCGCTATTCTTTAAAACTCAGACAAAAAGTCAAAACAGTAACGATTGATATGTATGAACCATATATGTCACTAATCAAACAATTATTTCCTAACGCGAAGATTATTATTGATCGTTTTCATATTGTTCAATCTTTAAATCGAGCGTTAAATATGTCTAGAGTTCATGTAATGAATAGTTATAGAATCTCTAATAGACCGCTTTATAATAAATATAAAAGTTATTGGAAACTATTTCTTAAACCTTTTGAAATGCTAGAAACATTTAATTATCATAAAGTCCATTTATTTAAAGAGTGGAAAACCGAAAAAAGCATTATAAATTACTTATTAGGTGTAGATGTAGAATTATTTAATACATATCACTACGTTCATGAGCTAAGAAGATTATTAAAAGAAAATCAAATAGAGAAATTTAATCATAAACTCTTTTCTATTCATCTTTCAGATGTGTGTCCTAAATTACGCCCAGTCATTAGAACTTTAAGACGATTAGCAGCTTTCATTGAAAATACTATGACATATTCTAACCTGACCAACGGTCCGTTAGAAGGAATTAATAATAAAATCAAACTCATTAAAAGGGTATCTTTTGGTTATAGAAATTATGATAATTTGCGTAATCGAATTATTATAACTTCGCGACTATTTGCCTCAACAACAAAAAAAGAGATTAAACAACTTAAGGTTGCTTAATCTCAATATTTGGACTCATCAGTCCGATTTGACGTAGAACCATTATTTTCTGCTCATTGAGCTGTTACTTTTCTTATATTAAGTGTCATTAGCTCAAATCCTAGTTCTCTTTTGTCTTTATTTATCCCTCGAACGGACATTCGAGTGAAACTCAAAATAGCCTTTATAAATCTAAAAACAGACGCCACATCAATTTTTCTTTGACTATAAATGGTTTTTGTTTTTGAAAGCTTTTTATTAATTTGCGCTTTAAAATATTCCCAATTATAATTCTTCATTACTTTTTTATTTGTTTTTGAATTGAAGTTCATACATGGGTGTTTCAGAGGACATTCTGAATCATCATCACATTCATATAATTTAAAGTCTCGTTTAAAGCTATATTTATCATGGTGATAGGTATATTTTTAAATCCTAGTCTTTTATTGTTCGTATAAATAAATTCAGTCTTAGTATTTATTTCTACAATATCATTTATGGGAGTGAGAACTGAAATTGCCATTGGTAGAGTAAGATGAATCATATTATAATCTTTATACATAAGACATCTCGTTGATTTAGTTTAGTGATGTTTATTAAATTGTACGAATATGCCTTATTTTCTTAAGTATTTCAATGTAAAATTACATATAAATACAAAATATTTTGGCAAGACTCTTGAGAGAATAGGACAAGCTGAAGACTGCAGGCTGAAGCTATTCCCTAAAAAAGCGATCCAACAATACCCAGTATTGTAAATAAAGAAGCCAGTAAATGAATTTATTATAAACTCATTTACTGGCTATTTTGCTAGTAATTATGACCCAGGCTCTTTTTATTTTAATTGATTTTTTCTTTTTAAATATCTGCTAAATATTATACTGCTTATTATTCCGATAACGCTCAAAATTAATAGTATATAAAAATGTGGTGGTGTATAAGATAATTCAATATGAGTATCATTTTTCTTGACTGGAATAGCTGTCATAATACCGTTAGCTTGTTTTACATCTACATCGTGTCCATTAACACGTGCATGCATACCATTAGCATAGGCGATTGGTACCACTAAGTATCCAGAAGTTCCTTTAGGTTTAGTGAATGTATAGCCACTTCTAAATTGTGAAATAGTCACAGGTTTAAGTGATTTAGAAGCTTGTTTCAATGTATGATAATCTTCTCCATAGATACCTTTAATAGATAATCGATAATGTCCTTTAGTAAGACGAATCTTTAATTGATCCGAAGCTTTTACTCTCATTGTTACAGGCGTTACAAAACGTCGATATTTATAACTTAGCATATTACGATTTTGAGCATATTCATTTACTCCTATAGAATGCTCAATATCGGGAGCTAACAATTCTACATCCATTTCGACATACATATCTTTATATTGATTTGCTAAAGTTTTAGGTAATGTTAATGTGATACCACCATTATTTTTTTTTACGTTTAAATGAGTTTTATCTTTCCAAGTAGCATTATTTGTAGATTGATATGCTTTACTTAATAGGTTTTTATTTTGAGTGAAAGAAGTATTCGCTTTTATTGAATCATCATCTAATACTACACCTTGTAGCATCGCTTGCTCACGATCTAATGGCGATTTGAGATCATGTTTATTAAAAATCTTATTAGTAATATGCGTGGCTGGATAATTAATAGTATTTTCTGAATGAATTAATTTATCTGAACCATTATTGATAGTATCTACCTTTTTAAAACCATAAGGCATATTCAGATCATTAGGATGTCGGAATCGATCTTGAACATCCCACATGGCTTCTAAATTTGCTCGGTTCCCTAAGTATCGATATGTACTATTCTTATCAACAGGCATATTAATTTGCATTTCTTTATCATAGTATTTTAATATGTCACCATCAAAAATACTTGAGTAAAGTGAAATGCCATTATAATGGTAAATAAATGGTGAATTGAGTGCATAGGCTGACATATAATCGATACGATGGAAAGGATTTTTATTATCTTTTTGTTTCTTAATATTATTAATTTTTTTAGCAAGTTTATGATTATAATAACTTGAATCTGTTAATGTTTTCGTAGTCGTTGCATATGGATCAATAGTACGGGCTCGTGAATCGTGTGTCATTATAATTTGTTGTACAAAGAATAGTAATACAATAGCTATTAGTATATAAGGTTGATATAACCATTGCTTTTTCCATACTACAAAGGTTAAAACGATGATTAAAAATAATGGTACAATCATCCAATTGACATAAGCACTTGCAAATATATAGTGATATAAACCAAATATAAATACCGGAATTGCTACAAGTAAATATTGTTTTAATGTAAGTTCAGATAAATATTGAATATATAATGCAATTAAGATACTAGTTGAAATAGATAAAAAGTATACCCATCGACGTTGTGGTAATGAAAAGCCATTAAATGCACTATCAAAGTATTGTGATAACGATCCAATAAGTAAAAACCAAGTGATGATAGCAAAAATTTTATAATAGTAGTGACGATATAACTTAAACGTAAATAAAGCCATTAATGCAATAATCGAAACTGTGATATAAAAACCATCAGAAAAAATATGATATTTACTTTGTGTTAAATCTGTAAACAATGTAATATTAAAGTCATCATTTTGGGCTCTATCATTGTTTAGGAATGAAGATACACCTGTATAGAATCCTAAAATACTAGATAAAAGCGCAAGTATTGCACCAATAACGAGTAAATAAAATTTTTCCCATCTTGATACGATATCACAACGATATTTAAAAATGACTCTTAATATGAAATAAATCCCTAATACAATAGCTTGGTAGTAACTGAAATAAAAATTAGAAAATAAGGTCAGAGCAACTGAAAAGATAAATAGCCCTATTCTTCTTTTTTGGAAGAAACGTTCCATTCCCCATAAAGATAAAGGTAATAAAATCAATAAGTCTCCATAAAATGACCATGTATAGTTATAGTAAAGCACAAGAGTGGATGCACCATATAAAATAGTAGCGATAAGCAATGGCGCTGTTTTCAACTTTAACCATTTTAAATAGTAAAATACAACAATAATTGTAATAATCGTTCTAGCGTAAGCGATTATTAATTGGTTAGTTGCCCAAAAGGCGATATGACTCGTTTGCCAATGAAATAAAAAATGACTTACCCAGATTATAAAAAAATTAATCCACATTATGGGAGATAAAGAATAATAATAGGCCAACCCCTTAATGTAATCTCCGCCTAATCCAAAAGATTGATCATAGGCTCCTTTGAACTTACTGTAATGTTCATATAAGTACATTTGAAATGGCATCATTTGTCTAAAACCATCTCCAGAACCACTAAATACAAATCCTTCTTTGAAATAATCTCGAATAAATGGATAATAAATTGCTAAAGAAATGATATTAGCAATTATAAATATAGATAAAAAGGTCAATAATCGATTGGACCGAATTTTATTGATCAATGTTTTTCCTCAACTTTCTCTTTTTGGTATTCACAAATCTAACAAATACAACACTTATTACTATACTGATGAGTGAGATTAAAATCATAGTATTCCAATACGGTGGTTGATATTTAATAATTATTTTTTTAGCAGATGAATTAACAGGAACGCCTGTCATCATGTAATTAACTTTCATAGGTTTAATACGGTGTCCATCAACATACGCTTGCATCCCTTCTCTATAAGGAATATTAATTGAAGCAATCCCTTTATCATGTTTAGCTAAGTTGACTTCAACGCCGTTTTTAATATCTTTATATTTGTTATTAAAATCAGCTTTTTTATGCATTTGTTTTAACATTTTATAGTTTTCACCATTTAATTGTTGAAGGTTTAAATAAAATGTTCCTTTAGGAGATAAAGTGATATTAATGTTTCCCTTATTATCAGGTTGTGTTCGATAAAGTTGAGTATCAATACCAGTACGATAAGTAGAATTGTTAAATAATCGGTGATTTGCATAATTATTTACAGAGACTGTGTAATTACTATCAGGATTACCACGCTTTATTTTCATCGTAACGTAAAAATCATCATACTTTTGGCGTAATGATTGAGGTAAGTGTATCGTTAATGTTCCACCTTTATCTCCAATTACTTTATAGACATTACCATTTAAATGTTTTAAATTTTTATAACTCAATGATGATTGATTTAATAAATTAGGAGCTTTAGCTTTATAACTTGTGCCTTCATTGTTTAAAATCACACCTTTTAACATTGCATGTTCTCTATCAATTGCAGTCGTCAATTTTTTACTATTGTATATAGAATCAGTTACTTTAACAGATGGTAAGTTAAGTGTATTTTCATAAATACCATATTGTCCGCTTGATTTTATTTTTTTGAAGTAGGAAGGTAAGTTATTTTGATAATTTTTTAGCATCATATAACGCACTGAAAATAGACTCGCGATATTTTGTCGTCCATTCGTTGATTGATATCTACTCAATGACTCCTCAGCTAAATTAATTTTTAAAGCATCGTAATAATAATCGAGTATATTATGATGAAAAATACTTGAATATAAACTTAACCCTTTAAAATGTTGATACATCGGTGTATTATCTTGCTCGTTGACTCTCCAATCGATACGTTCATCTTCATGCTTATTTTGATTCATTTCTTGAACAAGTGCACGTTGTAAGTCGGAACTATATAAACTGGAATTAATATAAAACGTATTTCCACGATCAGTGTGATCTTTATAGTAAATTTGATTTTTAATAAATACTATAGAGACCAAGATACTTAATAATATAATTGAAACACTATATAAATAACTTAATTTAAAACGATATGTACGATCTTTAATGATAAGAACCATCAATCCAATCAAAGATACAATAGGGACTAATATGAACCATGCTAAAAATTTATGATATATCATAGCACTTATAAATATAACTAATTCTGCAATAATATTACTTATTAGATAAGATTTTGTAGTTAGTGTTTTGAAATATTTTAAAAATAATCCGATTAATAGTGTGGAATTAAAAGCTAAAATAAAATGCCAACGCTTTTGAGGCGCTGAAAAACCATTAAATACTTGGTCGATGAAAGGTATAAAACTAAATATAATAAATACAAAGGTAAGGATAGCAAATAAACGATAATAATAATGTTTATATAATTTAAAACTTAAAAGAGCTTGAATGGTAATAAATAATAATACAATTAAATAATTATCAAAGAAAATATTTGTATTAATATCTAATTTTTCAAATGTATCAACTGCTCCAGAAAAAGGTACACGACGGTTATTTAAAAAGCTTTGAGCACCATGAAAAAAGATAAATAAACTATTACCTAAACCTAACAGGGCACTAATGATTAAAGTTAAAAATGCTTTACTTCTTGAGAGAATATCTTTTGGATGTCTAAATATTATACGAATCAGTATATAACCCGCACCTATTAAACAAAGATAGTATGCAAAATAAAAGTTATTAATTAGTATTAAAGAAACAGTAACAATGAATAGTCCAAACTTCTGTTTTTGTAAGACTCTTTCAATAGAGAGTAATAATAACGGCATCCAAACAAACACATCACTAAAGAAGGGCCAATACACTGTAAAGCGATAATATAAGGGTGACATAACAAATAAAAACGCTACAACTAAGCTTAACCATTTGTTATTTGAAATGTATTTACTATATAAATAAGTGCAATACATGGCAATCATTGCTTTAATCATGGACATAATCAGTGCATTAATCATCCAAAATAATACATTATGCGTATGTAAAGGAATAAAAATTTTAATAAGTGCAATAAATACTACATTTATTATAAATAAAATATTTGTGGAGAAGTAGTAACTAAGATCTGTAAAGAAATCGCCACCTAATCCAAAATCAGTGGAATAAAACAAATTGCCACTACTCCATTTATCAAATAAATACATTTGAATTGGAACCATTTGTTCCATTCCATCATTTGGACCTGTAAATAAAATGCCATCGTGAATAAAACGATAAATGACATAACTATGTCCTATGATGGACAGTGCTATAAAAAGTCCTAGATAAGTAAAGAATTTTTTCATATTAAACCTCTATAGTTAGAATGTACTATTCATAATTAAAAAATGACTACATACTAAATTGTAGAGTATTAAACTTCTTAATAAAAGTATTTATATGTTTTATAAAAAATTAGAAATTTGTTTTTAATATTAGCGATTTAATGAATATGAAATAGCATGTTAAAATATAATAGAATTGATAATAGTAGTGAAGATTTTAAATATTGATTATAATCGAACAGTTGAAATAAATTTAATGAAAGTAGGGTGAATGTCATGGTGATTCAATGGTATCCAGGGCATATGGCAAAGGCCAAAAGAGAAGTGACAGAACAACTTAAGAAAGTAGATGTGGTATTTGAACTTGTTGACGCACGTATACCGTATAGTTCAAGAAATCCAATGATTGATGATGTCATTAAACAAAAACCACGCGTAGTTATTTTAAATAAAAAAGATATGTCGAATTTAAATGAAATGCAAAAGTGGGAACATTTCTTTACTGATAAAGGTTTTTATCCTGTAGCAGTTGATGCGAAACACGGCAAAAATTTAAAAGGTGTAGAATATGCTGCAATTGAAGCGACTAAAGAAAAATTTGAGAAAGAAAAAGCGAAAGGACTTAAACCTAGAGCAATACGTGCCATGATTGTTGGTATACCTAATGTGGGGAAATCTACATTAATTAATAAGTTAGCTAAAAAAAATATTGCTCAAACAGGAAATAAGCCGGGAGTAACGAAACAACAACAATGGATTAAAGTAGGTAAAGCATTACAACTACTAGATACGCCAGGTATTTTATGGCCTAAATTTGAAGATGAAACTGTAGGTAAAAAACTAAGCCTTACTGGTGCCATTAAAGATAGTATCGTACACTTAGATGAAGTAGCAATATACGGTTTACACTTCTTAATTAAACATGATATTGAAGGATTGAAGAATCATTACAATATTGATGTAGAAACTGATGCAGAAATTTTAGAATGGTTTGATGCTATTGGACGTCGACGTGGGTTATTACAAAAAGGAAATGAAGTCGATTACGAGGCTGTCATCGAATTGATTATTAATGATGTGCGTAATGCTAAAATTGGAACTTATTGTTTTGATATTTATTCAGAAATGAAAGGGGACTTAGATTATGCCTCAAACAATTAAAGAGATTAAAGCATTATTAGACACAATTGATTCAATTGAAGCACTTGAACAACATGAATTAATGAGTGATACAAGAAAAGGGGTACAGCAAAATATAGTACGACGTCGTAAACAGCTTTTAAAAGATCAAGAAACACGAGAACATTATCAACAAATGAATAAATATGAAAATGAAATATTAAAGGACAATCCTAATGCTTTAATATGTGGGATTGATGAAGTAGGTCGTGGTCCACTTGCTGGGCCTGTTGTAGCTTGTGCAGTCATTTTAAATAAAGAACATCAATATTTAGGATTAGATGACTCGAAGAAAGTTTCAGCAACAAAGCGAAAAATACTTAACGAACAATTAAAAGAAGGCGTTTATGATTATGCTTACGGGATAGCAAGCGCTGAAGAAATTGATGAGTTCAATATTTACAACGCAACCAAATTAGCTATGAAACGTGCTATTAATCAATTAACAGAACAACCTAACCATTTACTTATTGATGCTATGACATTGGATAATGCAATTCCTCAAACTTCTATTATTAAAGGAGATGCTAAAAGTGTTTCTATTGCTGCTGCTAGTATCATGGCAAAAGAATATAGGGATGGTTTAATGGCGGAAGTAGCACTGAAATATCCTGGTTATGATTTTGAAAAAAATGTAGGATATGGCACTAAATCACACCTTCAAGGATTAAAACAATTAGGCATAACGCCATATCATCGTAAAACGTTTGAGCCTGTTAAATCAATGATATAATTAAATAAAAATAAAATTATTTGAATTTAAAAACTATTGCAAAAAGTATAACACTTTCAGTTTACAAAAGCGCTTACATTTTCTATAATTAAAGTGAATTTAACCTAAGAAACAGGAGGATGGAAGATGAATATCCACGAGTATCAAGGTAAAGAAATATTTCGTGCTATGGGTGTAGCCGTTCCAGAAGGACGTGTAGCATTTACTGCTGAAGAAGCGGTGGAAAAGGCAAAAGAATTAAATTCAGATGTTTATGTAGTGAAAGCACAAATTCACGCTGGGGGTAGAGGTAAAGCAGGTGGAGTTAAAATTGCTAAATCACTGTCTGAAGTTGAAACTTATGCTAATGAATTATTAGGCAAGCAATTAGTAACGCATCAAACTGGACCTGAAGGTAAAGAAGTTAAACGCTTATATATCGAAGAAGGTTGTGATATTCAAAAAGAATATTATGTAGGCTTTGTCATTGATCGTGCTACTGATCGTATTACATTGATGGCTTCTGAAGAAGGTGGAACTGAAATTGAAGAAGTTGCAGCTAAAACGCCAGAAAAAATCTTTAAAGAAACAATCGATCCAGTGATAGGGTTATCACCTTTCCAAGCACGTCGTATTGCATTCAATATTAATATTCCAAAAGAATCTGTAAATAAAGCAGCAAAATTCTTACTTTCTTTATATAATGTTTTTGTTGAAAAAGATTGTTCTATTGTTGAAATTAATCCACTTGTAACAACGGGTGATGGTGATGTTTTGGCTTTAGATGCGAAATTAAATTTTGATGATAATGCATTATTTAGACATAAAGATATTTTAGAATTACGTGATTTAGAAGAAGAAGATCCAAAAGAAATTCAAGCATCTAAATATGATTTATCATATATTGCTTTAGATGGTGACATTGGTTGTATGGTTAATGGTGCCGGATTAGCCATGGCTACAATGGATACAATTAATCATTTCGGTGGTACTCCAGCTAACTTCCTAGACGTTGGTGGCGGTGCTACAAAAGAAAAAGTAACTGAAGCATTCAAAATCATCTTGGGGGATGATAATGTTAAAGGTATTTTTGTAAATATCTTCGGTGGAATTATGAAATGTGATGTGATTGCAGAAGGTATTGTAGCAGCAGTTAAAGAAGTCGAATTAACTTTACCTTTAGTTGTTCGTTTAGAAGGCACAAACGTTAAACGTGGTAAAGAGATTTTAAATGAATCTGGTCTAGCAATTGAACCAGCAGCAACAATGGCTGAAGGTGCACAACAAATTGTTAAACTTGTTAAAGAAGCGTAAGGAAAGGATGGGAACACTAAAATGGGTGTATTTATAGATAAGAATACTAAGGTAATGGTGCAAGGTATTACAGGGTCTACTGCCCTTTTCCATACAAAACAAATGCTTGATTATGGCACACAAATTGTCGCAGGGGTAACACCAGGTAAAGGTGGACAAGTTGTTGAAGGCGTGCCAGTGTATAATACAGTAGCTGAAGCTAAAAAAGAAACAGGTGCTAACGTATCAGTAGTTTACGTACCAGCACCATTTGCTGCAGATTCAATTTTAGAAGCAGCTGATGCAGAATTAGATATGGTGATCTGTATTACTGAACATATTCCAGTTGTTGATATGATTAAAGTGAAACGTTATTTAGAGGGTAGAAAAACACGTTTAGTTGGACCGAACTGTCCTGGTGTAATTACGGCAGATGAATGTAAAATTGGTATTATGCCAGGTTATATTCATAAAAAAGGGCATGTAGGTGTTGTTTCTCGTTCAGGTACTTTAACATATGAAGCAGTACATCAATTAACTGAAGAAGGTATTGGTCAAACCACAGCAGTAGGTATCGGTGGGGACCCAGTTAACGGTACAAACTTTATCGATGTACTTAAAGCATTTAATGAAGATGAAGAAACAAAAGCTGTTGTTATGATTGGCGAAATCGGTGGTACTGCTGAAGAAGAAGCAGCTGAATGGGTCAAAGCAAACATGACTAAACCAGTGGTTGGTTTTGTTGGTGGACAAACAGCACCTCCAGGAAAACGTATGGGCCATGCAGGTGCAATCATCTCAGGTGGTAAAGGAACTGCTGCAGAAAAAATTAAAACGCTTAATGAATGTGGTGTTAAAACAGCAGATACACCATCAGAAATTGGTACAACACTAATTGAAGCGGCAAAAGAAGCAGGCATTTATGAAGAACTATTAACAGTGAAGTAGCAATTATGTAATTAATAATTGAATTCAAACTGTCAACAATTACTGAAATTTGTTGGCAGTTTTTCTTATATATATCGTAGACTACAATATATTATAAATGACTGAACGCTCTATTTTTCACATGTTATGAAATCAAAAAGTATACATAATCTTTTAATATTATTACTCCTTACATTTATATATCAAATTTGTCTTATAAATGAAATTTTACTGTTAATGATTCACGGTATAATAAATTAAAAGGAGACATTTACTTCATGAATGATTTTATTTTATTAAAAATGAGATGGATAGGGTATACGACCCAACATATTCATCATTTACTCAATGTATTTCCAAAATTTTTCAATGTTAATGAACATGATCAATTTGAAATGATCAATGAATGGGAATCTCTATATTTAAAAAAGAAGCGTTTTACTCAATTAACAGAGATTTCTTACGATTATATTCAAACCCAACTTTCTAGATATCAGGTTAACTATGTTACTTCATTTTCTTCTCAATATCCTTCATTGCTTAAAACTATTTACGACTATCCTTTTATATTATTTTATCGTGGAAATATACATTTATTATCATCTACGTATACTTTAGGTGTTGTAGGTTCACGTGAGGCCACAAATTATTCTAAGTGTGCACTAGATTATCTATTTCCTCACTTTATAAATATTCCACTAACGATTGTATCCGGTTTAGCGAAAGGTGCTGATAGCATAGCTCATCAATTCGCATTAAAACATCATCTTCCAACTATTGCAGTTCTAGGTTTTGGTCATTTAAATCATTATCCAAAGGAAACACGAAAGTTACGCAATATAATTGAAGAAACTGGTTTAGTCATAAGTGAATATCCTCCTTTAACAAAAATAAACAAATATCAATTCCCTGAAAGAAATCGTCTGATAAGCGGGTTGTCTCGTGGTGTATTAATTACTGAAGCTAAAATTAAAAGTGGTAGTCAAATTACAATAGATTGTGCTTTAGATCAAAATAGAAATGTTTATGTACTGCCTGGATCAATGTTTAATCCTTTGACAAGAGGAAATTTATTACGTGCTCAAGAAGGTGCAATGATTGTTTCAGAAGCAGAAGATATATTATATGATTATCGCTTTTTAAACGATTAAATATATAAATAATTAATTGTGAAAATTCAAAGGATATTTCACAAAAAAATATCTATATTGGATTAAAATATTGACAAAAACAAAATTAACCGTTTATCATTTATCTTTAGTAATTGAAAAAGCAAGGGGGAATTCACTTTGGCAGATAATTTAGTCATCGTTGAGTCGCCTGCAAAAGCGAAAACCATTGAAAAATATTTAGGTAAACGATATAAAGTTATTGCTTCTATGGGACACGTACGAGATTTACCAAGAAGTCAAATGGGTGTAGACGTAGAAGATAACTATGAACCAAAATATATAACTATTCGAGGTAAAGGTCCTGTTGTTAAAGATTTAAAAAAATATGCGAAAAAAGCTAAAAAAGTTTTCTTAGCTAGTGACCCTGACCGCGAAGGTGAAGCGATTGCTTGGCATTTATCAAAAATTTTAGAACTTGAAGAATCAAAAGAAAATAGAGTTGTATTTAATGAAATCACTAAGGATGCAGTAAAAGAAAGTTTTAAACATCCTCGTGGTATTGAAATGAATTTAGTTGATGCACAACAAGCGCGTCGTATTTTAGATAGACTTGTAGGTTATAATATTTCTCCAGTACTATGGAAGAAAGTAAAAAAAGGATTGTCAGCTGGTCGAGTACAATCAGTTGCTTTAAGATTAGTCATTGATCGTGAAAATGAAATCCGTAATTTTAAACCAGAAGAATATTGGTCAATTGAAGGTGAATTTAGATATAAAAAATCAAAGTTCACTGCTAAATTCTTACATTATAAAAACAAACCGTACAAATTAAAAACAAAAAAAGATGTTGAAAAAATTACATCCGAATTAAATGGTGATGAATTTGAAATCACTAATGTAAATAAAAAAGAAAAAACGAGATACCCTGCAAATCCATTTACAACGTCTACGTTACAACAAGAAGCAGCACGTAAACTTAATTTTAAAGCACGTAAGACTATGATGTTAGCACAGCAATTATATGAAGGTATCGATTTGAAACGACAAGGTACAGTTGGATTAATCACATATATGAGAACAGATTCAACACGAATCTCACAAACTGCTAAAGATGAAGCAAAATCATATATTGAAGAGAAATATGGTACTGAGTATACTTCAAACCGTAAAACAAAAGGTAAACAAGGGGATCAAGATGCCCATGAAGCTATTCGTCCAACAAGTACATTACGTACACCAGATGAAATGAAAGCATATTTAACACGTGATCAACATCGCTTGTATAAATTAATTTGGGAACGTTTTGTAGCAAGTCAAATGGCTCCTGCAGTTTTAGATACTGTGGCTTTAGATGTAACACAAAATGACATTAAATTTAGAGCAAATGGACAAACAATCAAATTTAAAGGCTTTATGACATTATATGTTGAAGCAAAAGATGACAAAGATAATGATAAAGAAAATAAATTACCAAAATTAAATCAAGGTGACAAAGTAACTGCAACACAAATTGAACCGGCACAACATTTCACTCAACCACCTCCACGATACACAGAGGCACGATTAGTTAAAACATTAGAAGAATTAAAAATTGGTAGACCTTCAACATATGCTCCAACGATTGACACAATTCAAAAACGTAATTATGTTAAACTTGAAAGTAAACGTTTTGTACCAACTGAACTAGGAGAAATCGTGTATGAGCAAGTGAAGGATTACTTCCCAGAAATTATTGATGTTGAATTTACAGTTAATATGGAAACCTTGCTCGATAAAATTGCTGAAGGTGATATCGGTTGGAGAAAAGTTATCGATAATTTCTATGGTAGTTTTAAATTAGATGTTGCACGTGCAGAGGAAGAAATGGAA
Source organism: Staphylococcus sp. FSL W8-1270 (assembly GCF_038007165.1). Taxonomy (NCBI): domain Bacteria; kingdom Bacillati; phylum Bacillota; class Bacilli; order Caryophanales; family Staphylococcaceae; genus Staphylococcus; species Staphylococcus sp. FSL W8-1270. The sequence goes on along the minus strand of NZ_JBBOWQ010000001.1, from coordinate 1,495,131 downwards.
AAAGTTGAAATTAAAGATGAACCAGCCGGCGAAGATTGTGAAGTATGTGGAGCTCCTATGGTAATAAAAATGGGACGTTATGGTAAATTTATGGCGTGCTCGAATTTCCCAGATTGTCGAAATACAAAAGCTATTGTTAAAACTATTGGTGTCACTTGTCCAAAATGCAAAGATGGCGATGTAGTTGAGAGAAAATCTAAGAAAAATAGATTATTTTATGGTTGTTCGAATTATCCAGAGTGTGATTTTATTTCTTGGGATAAACCAATAGGAAGAGATTGTCCAAAATGTAATCATTACTTGATGCAACATAAAAAAGGACGTAGTTCTCAAGTGATTTGTTCTAATTGTGACTATAAAGAAGAAGTACAAAAATAGAGTTTTATTAAAGGAGAATGTATATGAGTCAAACTGTTAATGTTATAGGCGCAGGATTAGCTGGTTCAGAAGCAGCTTATCAATTAGCAGAACGTGGTATTAAAGTGAATTTAATCGAAATGCGTCCTGTTAAACAAACGCCTGCCCATCATACAGATAAATTTGCTGAGTTAGTATGTTCTAATTCACTACGTGGTAATGCATTAACAAATGGTGTAGGTGTGCTTAAAGAAGAAATGCGACGTTTAGATTCATTAATCATCGCAGCAGCTGATAAAGCTAGAGTTCCAGCTGGTGGTGCATTAGCAGTAGATAGACATGACTTTGCTGGTTATATTACAGATACATTGAAAAATCATCCTAATGTAACTGTTTTGAATAAAGAAATTCACAGTATTCCAGAAGGACATACAATCATTGCAACAGGCCCGTTAACAACTGAACATTTAGCTAAAGAAATTGTAGAAATTACAGGTAAAGATCAACTATATTTCTACGATGCAGCAGCTCCAATCATTGAAAAAGATTCAATTGATATGGATAAAGTCTATTTGAAATCACGCTATGATAAAGGTGAAGCAGCATATTTAAACTGCCCTATGACTGAAGAAGAATTCAATCGTTTTTATGATGCGGTATTAGAAGCTGAAGTTGCACCTGTAAATGAATTTGAAAAAGAAAAATATTTTGAAGGATGTATGCCATTTGAAGTGATGGCTGGTAGAGGTCGTAAAACATTACTATTTGGTCCAATGAAACCAGTAGGATTAGAAGACCCTAAAACTGGTAAACGTCCATATGCAGTAGTGCAATTACGTCAAGATGACGCGGCTGGTACGCTTTATAATATTGTCGGCTTCCAAACACATTTAAAATGGGGCGCTCAAAAAGAAGTCATTCAATTAATTCCAGGTTTAGAAAATGTTGATATTGTTAGATATGGTGTGATGCATAGAAATACCTTCATTAATTCACCTGATGTTTTAAATGAAAAATATGAATTAATTAATAATGATAGAATTCAATTTGCAGGACAAATGACAGGTGTGGAAGGATATGTTGAAAGTGCAGCAAGTGGACTTGTAGCAGGTATCAATTTAGCGCATAAGTTACTTGGAAAAGGAGAAGTGATTTTTCCAAGAGAAACAATGATAGGCAGTATGGCTTATTATATTTCTCATGCTAAAAATGAAAAAAACTTCCAACCAATGAATGCTAACTTTGGTTTATTGCCGTCACTTGATCGCCGCATTAAAGATAAAAAAGAACGTTATGAAGCACAAGCATATCGTGCACTAGACTATTTAGAAAATTTCAAAAAAACGTTATAGATTTAAATTATAATAAAATATTTTGAAGGAATTTTTAAATTATTCACAAATTCTCAAAAGATTTTGAATTCTATAGCTAATTATTTTAGTCCCCCTCAGTTTATATGCTACAATGCATATGATGGAGGGGATTTTTAGTGGAAGAAATCCAAAAGAAATTTTTGAATATGCTTAAAGTTGAAAGAAATTTCTCCGACCATACATTAAAAGCGTATCATGACGATTTAGCTCAATTTAATCAGTTTTTAGAACAAGAACTTTTAAATTTAAGAACGTTTGAATATAAAGATGCAAGAAATTATCTAAGTTATTTATATTCCAATAATTTGAAACGTACTACTGTATCAAGAAAAATATCAACATTAAGAACATTTTATGAGTTCTGGATGACTCAAGATACATCTGTAAATAATCCTTTTATACAACTTGTACATCCTAAGAAAGAGCAATATCTTCCTCAATTTTTTTATGAAGAAGAAATGGAAGCATTATTTAATACTGTTTCAAACGATGCAAAAAAAGGATTAAGAGATAGAGTAGTAATTGAATTATTATATGCAACAGGCATTCGTGTTTCAGAACTTGTGAATATAAAGGTTATGGATTTAGATATGAATCTTCCAGGGGTAAAGGTATTGGGTAAGGGAAATAAAGAACGATTTGTGCCTTTTGGAGAGTTTTGTAGACAAAGTATTGAACAATATTTAGAAAAATTCAAACCACTTAAAGGTAAAAGTCATCCTTATTTAATTGTTAATATGAAAGGTGATCCTATTACTGAGAGAGGTATTAGATATCTTCTCAATGATGTAGTTAAACGTACAGCGGGGGTAACTGAAATCCACCCTCATAAATTAAGACATACATTTGCTACACATTTATTGAATCAAGGTGCAGACCTAAGAACAGTTCAATCTTTATTAGGACACGTTAACCTTTCTACAACTGGTAAGTATACACATGTATCTAATCAACAATTGCGCAAAGTGTATTTAAATGCACATCCTCGAGCAAAAAAGGAGAGTAAATAAATGAGTAAGACATCATTACATGCTACAACGATATATGCTGTAAGACACAATGGAGAAGCGGCAATGGCTGGAGACGGTCAAGTTACACTTGGTGAACAAGTAATTATGAAGCAAACAGCTAGAAAAGTAAGACGCTTATACGAAGGTAAAGTGTTAGCAGGATTTGCAGGAAGCGTAGCCGATGCATTTACATTATTTGAAAAATTTGAAACTAAATTACAACAATTTAGCGGTAATTTAGAACGCGCTGCTGTAGAACTTGCTCAAGAATGGCGTGGAGATAAGCAATTACGTCAACTGGAAGCCATGCTTATCGTAATGGATAAAGATGGTATTTTAGTGGTAAGTGGTACAGGTGAAGTCATTGCGCCTGACGATGATTTAATCGCTATTGGTTCAGGAGGAAACTATGCATTAAGTGCAGGAAGAGCACTTAAACGTCATGCTTCACATATGACTGCTAAAGAAATGGCATATGAAAGCTTAAAAGTGGCTTCAGATATTTGTGTATTTACAAATGATAATATTATTGTTGAGACTTTATAAATAACATATATAAACAAAACGGAAATGAATTGATATGGACATACATTAAGGTGGAGGTAATAGTAAATGGATGCAAACGGTATAAAATTAACACCTAAAGATATCGTATCTAAATTGGACGAATATATTGTAGGTCAAGAAGATGCAAAACGTAAAGTAGCAATCGCGTTAAGAAATAGATACAGAAGAAGTCTTCTTGATGAAGAAACTAAGCAAGAAATTGCACCCAAAAATATTTTAATGATTGGCCCAACTGGTGTAGGTAAAACAGAAATTGCACGCCGTATGGCAAAAGTCGTAGGTGCACCATTCATTAAAGTAGAAGCTACAAAATTCACTGAAGTTGGATATGTTGGACGTGATGTAGAAAGTATGGTTAGAGACTTGGTGGACGTGTCTGTAAGACTCGTAAAAGAGCAAAAGAAATCATTAGTTGAAGATGAAGCAACACAAAAAGCTAATGAAAAATTAGTAAAATTACTTGTTCCTAGTATGAAGAAAAAAGCAGCTCAAAATAATAATCCACTTGAATCTCTTTTAGGTGGTGCTATTCCTAATTTTAATCAGAATGACGAGGAAGAAGAAGCCCCTACAGAAGAAATCAAAACAAAACGGTCAGAAATAAGACAACAACTTTTAGCAGGTAAGCTAGAAGAAGAAAAAGTTAGAATCAAAGTTGAACAAGACCCTGGCGCATTAGGAATGTTAGGCACGAGTCAAAATCAACAAATGCAAGATATGATGAATCAATTGATGCCTAAACGAAAAGTAGAAAGAGAAGTACCAGTAAAAACAGCACGTAAAATTCTTACTGATGATTTTGCAGATGAATTAATTGATCAAGAAACTGCTAATCAAGAAGCTTTAGAATTAGCAGAACAAATGGGAATTATCTTTATCGATGAGATTGATAAAGTCGCTACAAACAATTCCAATAGTGGTCAAGATGTATCAAGACAAGGTGTTCAAAGAGATATATTACCAATCCTTGAAGGTAGCATGATTCAAACTAAGTATGGTACTGTAAATACTGAGCACATGCTATTTATTGGTGCTGGCGCTTTCCATGTTTCTAAACCAAGTGACTTGATTCCTGAGTTACAAGGGCGTTTTCCAATTCGAGTTGAACTTGAAAGCTTAACAGTCAATGATTTCTATAGAATATTGACTGAACCTAAGTTATCTCTTATAAAGCAGTATGAAGCACTGTTAAAAACTGAAGAAGTTACGGTCAACTTCTCTGATGAAGCGATAACACGATTAGCTGAAATGGCATATCAAGTGAATCAAGATACAGACAATATTGGTGCACGTCGATTACACACTATTTTAGAAAAAATGTTAGAAGATTTATCTTTTGAAGCACCAAATATGCCAAATGCAGTAGTAGATATAACACCACAGTATGTTGATGATAAGTTGAAATCTATTTCAACAAACAAAGATTTAAGTGCATTTATTTTATAATATAAATAAAGGAGAAATTTTATGAGCTTATTATCTAAAACTAGAGAATTAAATACATTATTACAAAAACATAAAGGCATTGCGGTAGACTTTAAAGATGTTGCTCAGACTATTAGTAATGTAACTGTTACAAATGTCTTCATCGTTTCTCGTAGAGGTAAAATTTTAGGTTCAAGTTTAAATGAACTTTTAAAGAGTGAACGAATTAGTAATATGTTGACTGAAAGTAAACATATTCCAAGTGAATACACTGAACTACTTATGCAAGTTCAACAAACTGAAGCGAATATTGATATTGATTCAGACTTGACAGTATTCCCTCCAGAACACAGAGATGTATTTATTAATAGTAGAACAACCATCTTCCCGATTTTAGGGGGAGGCGAACGCTTAGGTACACTGATTCTAGGAAGAGTTAAAGATGACTTTAATGAAAATGATTTAGTGCTTGGCGAATACGCTGCAACTGTTATTGGTATGGAAATTTTACGTGAGAAACATAATGAAGTTGAGAAAGAAGCACGTGATAAAGCTGCTATTACAATGGCAATCAATTCATTATCTTATTCTGAAAAAGAAGCGATTGAACATATTTTTGAGGAACTTGGTGGTAATGAAGGTCTATTAATTGCATCTAAAGTAGCAGATAGAGTAGGTATTACACGTTCTGTAATTGTAAATGCGTTACGTAAATTAGAAAGTGCTGGTGTAATAGAATCACGATCGCTTGGCATGAAAGGTACATTTATTAAAGTTAAAAAAGAAAAATTCTTAGATGAACTTAATCGAAGTGAATAAATATTTTTTAAAACTACTATCTAGCTATTAAAATTAAGATAGTAGTTTTTTATTTTACACAGTTAAAAAATGTTGCGTAATGATTCTAGATATGATATTATTATTGACGGCTATAAAGCCAATACACACGTAGTGAATGTAAATATAAAGGGTGCAGTCTTAAGTATTGTCTTTATATTAGTTTACTATGGAGGTAATTAACCAATAGGAGGAATTTAACATGGCAGTAATTTCAATGAAACAATTACTAGAAGCCGGTGTTCACTTCGGTCACCAAACACGCCGTTGGAACCCAAAAATGAAAAAATATATCTTTACTGAAAGAAATGGTATTTATATCATTGACTTACAAAAAACAGTAAAAAAAGTTGAAGAAGCTTATAACTTCTTAAAACAAGTATCTGAAGATGGCGGTAAAGTCTTATTCGTAGGTACTAAAAAACAAGCACAAGAATCAGTTAAAGCTGAAGCAGAACGTGCTGGTCAATTCTACGTTAACCAAAGATGGTTAGGTGGAATCTTAACTAATTATAAAACAATCTCAAAACGTATTAAACGTATTTCTGAAATTGAAAAAATGGAAGAAGACGGTTTATTTGACGTTTTACCTAAAAAAGAAGTTGTTGAACTTAAAAAAGAATATGACCGTTTAATCAAATTCTTAGGCGGTATTCGTGATATGAAATCTATGCCTCAAGCATTATTCGTAGTTGACCCTCGTAAAGAGCGCAATGCGATTGCTGAAGCACGTAAATTAAATATCCCTATCGTTGGTATCGTTGACACTAACTGTGATCCTGATGAAATCGACTATGTTATCCCAGCGAATGATGATGCTATTCGTGCCGTTAAATTATTAACTGGTAAAATGGCTGACGCTGTCTTAGAAGGTCAACAAGGTATTTCAAACGATGAAGTAGCTGCAGAACAAAACATCGATTTAGATGAAAGTGAAGAAACTCAAAAAGCAGAATCAACTGAAGAAAATACTACTGTTGAATCAAACTAAGATATAGTTTAAATGGGTGATAAGATGTAATGCTTATCGCCCTTTTTTTAAAATATTTATTTAAAATGGATAGTAAATTGGGTATAAATATAAAAGATAAATATTCAATTATACTTTTAAATCAGATTTTATTTTTAAAATAACCTTAATTTAAAAAATTATTAATAAATCGTAATAGAGTATTGGAAATAATAGTACCTTTAATGGTAATATTTAAATATCATCTATTATTACAATTAGACATATTGGAGGAATAATTAATGGCAATTTCAGCAAAACTTGTTAAAGAATTACGTGAAAGAACTGGCGCAGGTATGATGGATTGTAAAAAAGCGCTAACTGAAACTGATGGAGATATCGATAAAGCAATCGACTACTTACGTGAAAAAGGTATTGCTAAAGCAGCTAAAAAAGCTGATCGAATCGCTGCTGAAGGTTTAGTACATGTAGAAGTAAAAGGTAATGAAGCAGCAATCGTTGAAATTAACTCTGAAACTGATTTCGTTGCTCGAAACGAAGGATTCCAAGAATTAGTTAAAGAAATTGCTAATCAAATCCTTGAAAGTAAAGCTGAAACAGTAGAAGCTTTATTAGAAACTAAATTAGCAAGTGGTCAAACAGTTGATGAAAGAATGAAAGAGGCTATCTCAACAATCGGTGAAAAATTAAGCATCCGTCGTTTTGCTATTAGAACTAAATCTGATAACGATGCTTTTGGTGCATACTTACACATGGGTGGACGTATCGGTGTATTGACTGTTGTTGAAGGTTCTACTGATGAAGAAGCAGCTAAAGATGTAGCAATGCACATCGCTGCAATTAATCCTAAATATGTTTCTTCAGACCAAGTAAGTGACGAAGAAATTAATCACGAAAGAGAAGTATTAAAACAACAAGCATTAAATGAAGGTAAACCTGAAAATATCGTTGAAAAAATGGTTGAAGGTCGTTTACGTAAATATCTTCAAGAAATTTGTGCTGTTGACCAAAACTTCGTTAAAGACCCAGATCAAACAGTTGAAGCTTTCTTAAAATCTAAAGGCGGTAAATTAGCTGACTTCGTACGTTATGAAGTAGGCGAAGGTATGGAAAAACGCGAAGAAAACTTTGCTGATGAAGTTAAAGGTCAAATGAAATAATTTGTTCACATTATTCTAACAAGAAAGAAGACACCTTTAAGGAATTCTATATAATAAAATTCTTTTATTATAGAAGACCATTAGTGTCTTCTTTACTTGTATATATTACATATCATTAATCATAGAGAGGAAAAAATAATGGCGCAGACTTCTAAATATAAACGTGTAGTACTGAAACTTAGTGGTGAAGCACTTGCAGGTGAAAAAGGTTTTGGTATCAATCCTATCATCATTAAAAGTGTAGCAAAACAAGTCGCTGAAGTAGCTAAAATGGATTGTGAAATAGCTGTTATCGTTGGTGGCGGTAATATTTGGAGAGGTAAAACAGGTAGCGATTTAGGCATGGACCGAGGTACAGCTGATTATATGGGCATGCTTGCTACTGTAATGAATGCATTGGCATTACAAGATAGTTTAGAGCAATTAGATTGTGATACACGAGTATTAACTTCAATTGAAATGAAACAGGTTGCTGAGCCTTATATTCGTCGTCGCGCAATTAGACATTTAGAGAAAAAACGCGTAGTTATTTTTGCAGCTGGTATTGGTAATCCATACTTCTCTACTGACACAACTGCAGCACTACGTGCAGCTGAAGTAGAGGCCGATGTCATTTTAATGGGTAAAAATAATGTTGATGGTGTGTATTCTGCCGACCCAAAAATTGATAAAAATGCTGTAAAATATGATCATCTAACACATATTCAAATGTTACAAGAAGGCCTACAAGTTATGGATTCAACTGCTTCTTCATTCTGTATGGATAATAACATTCCATTAAATGTATTCTCTATTATGGAAGAAGGCAATATTAAACGTGCCGTTATGGGCGAAAAAATTGGTACATTAATTACTAAATAATTAGAGGTGTAAATGTATGAGTGAGATAATTCAAGATACAAAATCTAGAATGAAAAAATCAATTGAAAATTTATCACGTGAATTAGCTAATATTAGTGCGGGTAGAGCGAATTCTAATTTATTAAACGGAGTAAATGTTGATTATTATGGTGCCCCAACACCAGTTCAACAGTTAGCGAGTATAAACGTGCCTGAAGCACGCTTACTTGTCATTTCTCCATATGATAAATCATCTGTAGCTGATATTGAAAAAGCGATTATTGCTGCTAACCTAGGTGTGAACCCTACTAGTGACGGTGAAGTTATTCGTATCACTGTTCCTGCTTTAACTGAAGAACGTCGTAAAGAATTAGTTAAAAATGTTAAAAAAATCGGTGAAGATTCAAAAGTTTCAATCCGTAATATTCGTCGTGATATCAATGATCAATTGAAAAAAGACGAAAAAAATGGAGACATTACTGAAGATGATTTAAGAAGCCAAACAGAAGATGTTCAAAAAGTAACAGACAATTCAATTAAAGAAATTGATAATTTAGTTGATGAAAAAGAAAAAGATATTATGTCTGTTTAATATTTCATCATACTCTTCTATGACAAGATTATAAATTGTTTTAGTCTAAACTGTGCCAAGTCAGACTTTGGTACAGTTTTTTAATTTGCTTATTCAATGCCATTATTTAGTATGATAAAATGATAGATGATTTCTTAAATAACCTATATAATATAACAGAAATGATCAGGCTCGGAGGAAAGACCATGTTTAGAAAGCTAATAAAAAGAAATAAGACTAAAATCAATCAAAATGATGATTTAGATATACATAATTTACCTGAACATATAGCAATTATCATGGACGGAAATGGTCGTTGGGCAAAAAAGCGTAAAATGCCTAGAATTAAAGGTCACTATGAAGGTATGCAAACCATAAAAAAAGTGACACGTGAAGCAAGTCATTTAGGTATTAAATATTTAACTTTATACGCTTTTTCAACGGAAAATTGGTCAAGACCTGAAAGTGAAGTTAATTATATCATGAATTTACCTGTGAATTTTTTAAAAACATTTCTACCAGAACTTATAGAGAAAAATGTTAAGATAGAAACTATTGGTTTTTTAGATGCAGTACCCCAATCAACAATTGAGGCGATTAATTATGCTAAAGAAAAAACCAAAAATAATACAGGCTTGAAATTAGTATTTGCCATTAATTATGGTGGACGAGCTGAACTTGTTCAAAGTATGAAATCAATTTATGATGAACTTCAACGTAATGGTCAAAACAGTGATGATATTGATGAATTGATGATTTCCAAACATTTAATGACCCATCCAGATCCAGATCCAGATTTATTAATACGTACATCTGGAGAACAACGCCTTAGTAACTTCTTAATTTGGCAGGCTTCGTATAGTGAATTTATTTTTAATGAGAAGTTATGGCCAGACTTTGATGGTGAAGAATTAAAACAATGTATAAAAATATATCAATCTCGCCAAAGACGTTTTGGAGGATTAAGTGAGGAGTAAATTATGAAAGTAAGAACATTGACCGCGATTATAGCATTGCTTATTTTTCTACCTATATTATTAAAAGGTGGAACTATTTTAATGCTTTTTGCTTATTTGCTGGCGCTCATTGCTTTAAAAGAATTGTTAAATATGAATATGATTAAATTTTTATCAATTCCAGGTATTTTCAGTGCTATAGCGCTTATTATTATTATGCTTCCTCAGTCTGCCGGAGATTGGGTGAGTGATGTTCAATTAAAAAGTTTAATTGCAATGAGCTTCATACTATTAAGTTATACTGTACTTTCGAAAAACAGATTTAGCTTTATGGACGCTGCATTTTGTTTAATGTCTGTAGCATACGTTGGAATAGGATTTATGTATTTTTATGCTACACGTTCTTATGGTTTACATTATATACTTTTTGCATTTTTAATCGTATGGTTAACAGATACTGGCGCATATATATTTGGACGATTAATGGGAAAACACAAACTATGGCCAGTTATTAGTCCAAACAAAACGATTGAAGGTTTTATTGGAGGACTCATTTGTAGTTTAATTGTTCCACTTGTAATGATGTTTTTTGTAGATTTTCATCTAAATATCTGGCTGTTATTATTAATTACAATTATTTTAAGTGTATTTGGTCAATTAGGTGACTTAGTAGAATCTGGTTTTAAACGTCATTTTGGTGTTAAAGATTCAGGCAGAATCTTGCCAGGACATGGCGGTATTTTAGATAGATTTGATAGCTTTATGTTTGTTTTACCACTGTTAAACATTCTATTACTACAAATGTAATAAAAAATTAACGTTTTATTTATTTATGAAAAGCATATAATGATATAATTGAGGAGTTATTGAGTTCACATTTGATTAATATTATACAATCGTGTACTTTATAGCTCTTTTTTTAAAACTGTTTTTTTATACTAGAAATTATTATAAAATTTAAAATCTAAAATCTTATAATCTAGATAATTTAAATATTAAAATTAATTGAGGTGTTGTAAGTGAGTTATTTAATCACAATCGTCTCATTTATTATCGTATTTGGTGTACTCGTTACAGTACATGAATATGGACATATGTTTTTTGCAAAACGTGCAGGTATTATGTGTCCAGAATTTGCGATTGGAATGGGACCCAAAATTTTCAGTTTCCGTAAAGATGAAACGTTATATACAATACGTTTACTTCCAGTTGGTGGGTATGTAAGAATGGCAGGAGATGGATTAGAAGAACCACCCGTTCAGCCAGGAATGAATGTTAAAATAAAACTAAATGAACAAGATGAAATTACACATATTATTTTAGATGATCAACATAAATTCCAAAAAATTGAAGCGATTGAAGTTAAACGATGTGATTTTAAAGATGATTTATATATTGAAGGTATTACAGCATATGATAATGAAAGACATCATTTTAATATTGCTAAAAAAGCTTACTTTGTTGAAAATGGTAGTTTAATTCAAATTGCACCAAGGCATCGTCAATTTACACATAAAAAACCATTACCTAAGTTTTTAACTTTATTTGCGGGCCCATTATTTAACTTTATTTTAGCTCTCGTACTATTTATTGGCTTAGCTTATTATCAAGGTACGCCTACCCCTACAGTAAAACAATTAGCAGACAATTATCCAGCACAAGAAGCTGGATTAAAAGCTGGAGATAAAATTGTTCAAGTTGGACACTATAAAATTAACGATTTTAGCGATATTCAAAGTGCACTTAATAAAACGAAAGACCATCAAACAACAATTAAAATTGTACGAGATGGTCACACCAAATCACTAGATGTTACACCTAAAAAACAAGTGATTAAACAGACAAAATTAAATTCTAAAACTTCTTATGTATTAGGTTTTCAACCTGCGAATGAACATTCACTATTTAAGCCATTAGCATTAGGCGTACAACAATTTTTAGATGCAAGTGTACTTATTTTTAAAGCAGTTGGAACAATGATTGGAAGTATTTTCACAGGTGGCTTTACTTTTGATATGTTAAATGGTCCAGTGGGTATTTATCACAATGTAGATTCTGTAGTAAAACAAGGTATTATTGCATTAGCATACTATACGGCATTGCTGAGTGTTAACTTAGGGATTATGAACTTATTACCTATTCCAGCTTTAGATGGTGGTAGAATTTTATTTGTTATTTATGAAGCGATATTTAGAAGACCAGTAAACAAAAAAGCTGAAACTGCAATTATTGCTGTTGGAGCTATATTTGTAGTGATTATTATGGTCTTAGTCACTTGGAATGATATACAACGTTATTTCTTATAATTTAGGAGGATAAAAAATGAAACAATCGAAAGTCTTTATACCAACAATGAGAGAAGTCCCTTCTGAAGCTGAGGCTTTAAGTCATCAGTTGTTATTAAAAGCAGGTTTAATTAAACAAAGCACAAGTGGTATTTATAGTTATTTACCCTTAGCAACACGTGTACTAAATCATATTTCTAAAATCATTCGTGAAGAAATGGAAAATATTGATGCAGTTGAGATTTTAATGCCAGCATTGCAGCAAGCAGAACTTTGGGAAGAGTCGGGACGTTGGGGCGCTTATGGTCCTGAATTAATGCGATTAAAAGACCGTAATGGAAGAGAATTTGCTTTAGGACCTACTCACGAAGAAGTAGTGACTTCTATCGTTAGAGACGAATTAAAGTCTTATAAACAATTACCATTAACATTATTCCAAATTCAATCTAAGTTCCGTGATGAAAAACGTCCACGTTTTGGTTTATTACGTGGAAGAGAGTTCATCATGAAAGATGCTTATTCTTTCCATGCTGATGAAGCATCATTAGATCAAACATATCAAGAGATGTACAATGCTTATAGTCGTATTTTTAAACGTGTTGGAATTAATGCGCGTCCAGTAGTAGCTGATTCAGGTGCTATTGGCGGTAATCATACACATGAATTTATGGCTTTAAGTGAAATTGGTGAAGATACGATTGTGTATAGTGAAAATAGTGATTATGCAGCAAATATTGAAAAAGCTGAAGTTAAGTATTATCCAAATGAGAAACATACAGACATTAAATCACTAGAAAAAATAGAAACGCCAAATATTAAAACAGCTCAAGAATTGGCTGACTTTTTAAATCGTCCAATTGATGAAATTGTAAAAACAATGATTTTCAAAGTGGATGGAGAATTCATGATGTTCTTAGTAAGAGGCCATCACGAGCTCAATGATGTGAAGGTGAAAGCATACTTTGAAACTGATAATGTGGAAATGGCGACTCAAGATGAAATTGTAAATTTACTTGGAGCAAATCCTGGTTCATTAGGACCTATTCATAATAAAGACATTAAAATTATTGCTGATAATTTTGTTAAAGATTTAAATAACATAGTGGTAGGTGCTAATGAAGATGGCTATCACTATATTAATGCAAATGTTGAGCGTGATTTTAATATCGATGAATACGGAGACTTTAGATTTATTTTAGAAGGTGAACCGTTAAGTGATGGTTCTGGAAATGCAAAATTTGCAGAAGGTATTGAAGTTGGACAAGTATTTAAACTGGGAACGAAATATTCTGAAGCAATGAATGCTAAATTTTTAGATAATCAAGGTAAAGCGCAACCTTTAATTATGGGTTGCTATGGTATCGGAGTGTCTAGAACATTAAGTGCGATTGTTGAGCAAAATAATGATGAAAATGGTATTATTTGGCCAAAGTCAGTCACTCCATTTGATTTACATTTAATTACAATCAATCCTAAAAAAGAAGAACAACTTGAATTAGGAGATAAATTATACTCAGAATTACAATCTAAATATGATGTACTTTATGATGATCGTAAAGAGCGTGCAGGCGTTAAATTTAATGACGCTGATTTAATTGGTTTACCGATAAGAATTGTTGTAGGTAAAAATGCAAGTGAAGGTATTGTTGAAGTTAAAGTGCGTCAAACGGGTGAAAGTGAAGAAGTTCATGTTAATGAATTAGACAATCACATTGCTTCACTCTATGAAAAACTATAGGTGCACATGAATAAAAATGGTTGGAACATTTTGTTGTTTCCAACCTCTTTTATTGTTTTTATTAGTTAAACTGTAATCATGAAAAATAAATGTGAAAGTAGTATAATATAAATCAAGTTTTTTAAAGTAAATGATAAGTTCGAAATAAGGTGGTTATTCTTTGTGGCAATGACAAGTCAGGAAAAATTTAGAGTACTTGCCGATCAAATTAAGATTTCAAATCAATTGGATAAAGAAATACTTGAAAAAGGTGAACTCACACGAATAGATGTATCAAATAAAAATAGAAGTTGGGAATTTCAAATTACGTTACCTTATTTTCTTTCAAATGAAGATTATTTAATCTTTACTCATGCAATTAAAGAAGAGTTTAAAGATATTGCACATGTGGACTGGCATTTTACAATTCAAAATACATCGAATCAAGATGAACATGTGATTAAATATTTTGGACATTGTATTGAACACACAGCTTTATCACCAAAAGTGAAGGGTCAACTTAAACAAAAACGTTTAATTATGTCAGGTAATGTTTTAAAAGTAATGACTTCAAATGATATTGAAAGAAATCATTTTGATAAAGTATGTAATGGTAGTTTAGTAAAAGCATTTCAAAAATGTGGCTTTGATATAGATAAAGTAATATTTGAAACTGATGATTCGAATAGAGATGAAGATCTTGCTTCATTAGAGGCACATATTCAAGAAGAAGATCAACAAAGTGCTAAAGAAGCTACAGAAAAAATTGAAAAAATAAAAGCTGAAAAAGCAAAACAACAAGATAATAACGGCAGTAGTGTTGAAAAATGTCAAATAGGAAAGCCAATTCACGTTGAAAATATTAAACCTATTGAAACAATTATTGAAGAAGAATTTAAAGTAGCCATTGAAGGGGTTATCTTTGATATTAACATTAAAGAACTAAAAAGTGGACGTCACATTGTTGAACTTAAAGTGACAGACTATACAGATTCTTTAGTATTAAAAATGTTTACTAGAAAAAATAAGGATGATTTAAATCACTTTAAAGCCTTAAGTGTAGGTAAATGGGTACGTGCACAAGGTCGTATAGAAGAAGATACGTTTGTACGTGATTTAGTCATGATGATGTCAGATATTGAAGAAATCAAAAAGACACCTAAACAAGATAAAGCAGAAGAGAAACGTGTCGAATTTCATTTACATTCATCAATGAGTCAAATGGATGGTATTCCAAACATCAGTGCGTACGTTAATCAGGCTGCAGCATGGGGACATAAAGCAATAGCTGTTACTGATCATAATGTGGTTCAAGCTTTTCCTGATGCTCATAGTGCAGCGGAAAAAAATGGAATTAAAATGATTTACGGGATGGAAGGCATGTTAGTCGATGATGGTGTGCCTATTGCCTATAAACCTACTGATAGAAATTTAAAAGAAGCTACATATGTAGTGTTTGACGTCGAAACAACAGGTTTATCTAATCAATATGATCAAATTATCGAACTTGCTGCTGTCAAAGTTAAAGACGGCGAAATTATAGATAAATTTGAAAGATTTAGTAATCCACATGAAAAATTATCAGAAACAATAATTAATCTGACACACATTACAGATGACATGCTAGTGGATGCACCAGAAATTGAAGAAGTACTAACAGAATTTAAGGAATGGGTAGGAGATGCCATTTTTGTAGCGCATAATGCTTCATTCGATATGGGCTTTATTGATACAGGGTACGAACGATTAGGTTTCGGTCCATCAACTAATGGAGTGATTGATACTCTTGAATTATCACGTACCATTAACACTGAATATGGTAAACATGGATTAAATTTCTTAGCTAAAAAATATGGCGTTGAACTTACTCAACACCATAGAGCGATTTATGATACTGAAGCAACAGCTTATATTTTCATTAAAATGGTTCAACAGATGAAAGAACTAGGTGTGACTAATCATAAAGATATTAATAAAAAATTATCAAATGAAGATGCCTATAAACGTGCACGACCAACCCATGTCACACTCATAGTTCAAAATCAAGATGGACTCAAGAATTTATTTAAAATCGTAAGTGCTTCTTTAGTAAAATATTATTATAGAACACCTAGAATTCCACGATCATTATTAAATGAATATCGAGAAGGCATTCTAGTAGGTACAGCTTGTGATGAAGGGGAATTATTTACAGCTGTGATGCAACGTGATCAATCTGAAGTTGAAAAAATAGCAAAGTATTATGATTTTATAGAAGTACAACCACCTAAGCTTTATCAAGATTTAATCGATCGTGAATTAATCCGTGATACTGAAACATTGTATGAAATATATGATCGTATTTTAAAAGCGGGAGAAAGTACAGGAATACCTGTGATAGCTACTGGTAATGCTCATTACTTATTTGAGCATGATGCTATTGCTCGTAAAATTTTAATTGCATCACAACCAGGTAATCCATTAAATCGTTCCACACTTCCAGAAGCACATTTTAGAACAACAGATGAAATGTTAGATGAATTTCATTTTTTAGGAGAAGATAAAGCCTATGATATTGTTGTTAAAAATACGAATGAATTAGCAGACCGAATTGAGAAAGTAATTCCAATTAAAGATCAATTATTTACGCCACGTATGGAGGGCGCTAACGAAGAAATACGTGAATTAAGCTATACAAATGCGAAAAAATTGTATGGTGATGACTTACCGCAAATTGTCATTGATCGTCTCGAAAAAGAATTAGATAGTATTATTGGTAATGGCTTTTCAGTTATCTATCTCATATCACAACGGTTAGTTAAAAAGTCATTAGATGATGGATATTTGGTAGGGTCACGTGGTTCTGTAGGTTCGAGCTTTGTTGCAACGATGACAGAGATAACAGAAGTGAATCCGCTCCCTCCACACTATATATGTCCACATTGTAAGACGAGTGAATTTTTTGATGATGGGTCGGTAGGTTCAGGATTCGACTTACCTGATAAAACATGTGAAACATGTGGTGGCGAATTAATTAAAGAAGGTCAAGATATTCCATTTGAGACTTTCTTAGGATTTAAAGGAGATAAAGTACCAGATATTGACTTGAACTTTAGTGGTGAATATCAACCGCATGCCCATAACTATACGAAAGTACTTTTTGGAGAAGATAAAGTATTCCGAGCAGGTACAATTGGTACAGTGGCTGAAAAAACGGCATTTGGCTTCGTTAAAGGATATCTAAATGATCAAGGTATTCATAAACGTGGTGCGGAAATCGATAGACTTGTCAAAGGATGTACAGGTGTTAAACGTACAACTGGACAGCATCCAGGAGGAATTATTGTAGTTCCTGATTATATGGATATTTACGATTTTACACCGATACAATATCCAGCAGATGATCAAAGTGCATCTTGGATGACCACACACTTTGATTTCCACTCGATTCATGATAATGTGTTAAAACTCGATATACTTGGACACGATGATCCTACAATGATACGGATGTTACAGGATTTATCGGGTATCGATCCTAAAACGATTCCTGTTGATGATAAGGAGACAATGCAAATATTTAGTAGTCCGGCTTCTTTAGGTGTAACAGAAGAGGATATTTTATGTAAGACAGGCACATTTGGTGTACCTGAATTTGGTACAGGTTTCGTTCGTCAAATGTTAGAAGACACTAAGCCAACAACATTTTCTGAACTTGTACAAATTTCAGGTTTATCACATGGTACCGATGTGTGGCTTGGTAATGCACAAGAGTTAATTCGCTCAGGCATCTGCGATTTATCCAGTGTAATTGGTTGTCGTGACGATATTATGGTATATCTTATGTATGCTGGGCTTGAACCATCAATGGCCTTCAAAACAATGGAGTCTGTGCGTAAAGGTAAAGGACTTACGGATGAAATGATAGATGCGATGAAAGCGAATGATGTACCTGATTGGTATTTAGATTCATGCTTAAAAATTAAATACATGTTCCCTAAAGCTCACGCAGCTGCTTACGTACTTATGGCTGTACGTATTGCATACTTTAAAGTGCATCATCCGTTATACTATTATGCAGCATATTTTACAATTCGTGCATCAGACTTTGATTTAATTACAATGATTAAAGATAAAGAAAGTATTAAGAACACAGTTAAAGATATGTATTCTCGTTATATGGATTTAGGAAAAAAAGAAAAAGATGTATTAACAGTATTAGAAATAATGAATGAAATGGCACATCGTGGATTTAAAATGCAGCCGATTAGCTTAGAAAAAAGTCAAGCTTTTGATTTCATTATTGAAGATGATACATTGATCCCACCATTTATTGCTGTGCCAGGATTAGGTGAAAACGTAGCTAAACGTATTGTTGAGGCACGTGAAGACGGTCCATTTTTATCCAAAGAAGACCTTAATAAAAAAGCAGGTTTATCTCAAAAAATTATTGAATACCTTGATGATTTGGGTTCATTACCAGATTTACCAGATAAAGCACAATTGTCCATTTTTGATATGTAAATGGACAACTTAGAAGTATTAATAGTAGCTTCATTTGTTTAAGCATATAAAGTATGTTATAATTAGTTTGTGTAAAAATTTAGACTCAGGCAGAAAGAGTGGGCATATACCCGCTCTTTTCTATTTGCCAAAAAAGGAGGCCTGTATGAGTAAAATTACTGAAGAAGTAGAAACTATCATTACTCCCATTTTAGATGATTTAAACTTTGAATTAGTTGATGTTGAATATGCAAAAGAAGGCAAAGATCGTTTTTTGAGAATCTCTATTGATAAAGAAGGTGGCGTGGATTTAAATGATTGTACGCTTGCTTCTGAAAAAATAAGTGAAGCAATGGATCAAAATGATCCTATTCCTGAAATGTATTATCTTGATGTAGCTTCACCTGGAGCTGAACGTCCACTAAAAAAAGAAAAAGATTATCAAAATGCGATAGAGCAACCTGTATTTGTATCTCTTTATGCGCCAATTGAAGGTGATAAAGAATGGTTAGGCATTCTGAAGTCTGTCGATGATGACACAATAACTATGGAAGTTAAAGAAAAAGCAAAGAAAAAAACAATTGAGATACCAAGAAATAAAATTGCAAAAGCACGTCACGCTGTAATGATTTAACGTGATGAGGAGGAATAATTGTGGCAAGTAATGAATTATTATTAGCAACTGAATACTTAGAAAAGGAAAAGAAAATTCCAAGAGAAGTTTTGATTGATGCAATTGAAGCAGCTTTAATTACTGCATATAAGAAAAATTATGATAGTGCTAGAAACGTCCGTGTAGAATTAAATATGGATGAAGGCACATTTAAAGTCATCGCACGTAAAGAAGTTGTAGAAGAAGTATTTGATGATCGTGAAGAAGTTGATTTAAGCACAGCTTTAGTTAAAAATCCTGCTTATGAAATAGGTGATATTTACGAAGAAGATGTCACACCTAAAGACTTTGGTCGTGTGGGCGCACAAGCTGCTAAACAAGCAGTAATGCAACGTCTAAGAGATGCTGAAAGAGAAATTTTATACTCTGAGTTTATTGATAAAGAAGAAGATATTTTAACAGGTGTGATTGATCGTGTTGATCATCGATATGTGTATGTTAATTTAGGTAGAATCGAAGCGGTTTTATCTGAAGCTGAAAGAAGTCCTAATGAGACATACATTCCAAATGAAAGAATTAAAGTCTATGTTAATAAAGTAGAGCAAACAACAAAAGGTCCACAAATTTATGTGTCAAGAAGTCATCCGGGTTTATTAAAACGTTTATTTGAACAAGAAGTTCCAGAAATTTATGATGGAACTGTTATTGTGAAATCAGTTGCACGTGAAGCAGGAGATCGTTCTAAAATTAGTGTATACTCTGAAAATCCAGATATAGATGCAGTGGGAGCTTGTGTAGGTGCAAAAGGTTCACGTGTTGAAGCGGTTGTTGAAGAATTAGGTGGAGAAAAAATCGATATTGTTCAATGGGATGAAGATCCAAACGTTTTTGTACGTAATGCTTTAAGCCCATCACAAGTTTTAGAAGTTATTGTTGATGAAGATAACCAATCTACTGTAGTGGTAGTACCTGATTATCAATTATCATTAGCTATTGGTAAACGTGGACAAAATGCGCGCTTAGCTGCCAAACTTACAGGATGGAAAATTGATATTAAATCTGAAACAGATGCTCGCGAAGCAGGGATTTATCCTGTAATTGAATCTGAAGAAAAAGCTGATGAAATAGTATTTTCTGAAGATAAAGATATTGAAATTGATGACATAAATTTAGAAGAAACAAACTTAACAACAGCTGAATTATCAGCGGAAGTTGATGAAACTTCAAATGAAGCACAAGACGCTTCAGATAATAAAGAAGAACATTAATACGTTTAAGCATATGGGGTGAGTAGTAAATGAAGAAGAAGAAAATTCCAATGCGCAAATGCATCATCACGAATGAAATGCGTCCTAAAAAAGACATGATTCGAGTAGTAATTAATAAAGAAGGCGAAATTTTCGCTGATGGTACTGGAAAACAACAAGGTAGAGGTGCATATGTTTCAAAAGATGTTAAAAGCGTAGAAGATGCTCAAAAAAATGGTGTACTCGAGAAGTACTTTAATGAAAGTCCTGAAAAATTAGATCCTGTATATAAAGAAGTAATTCGATTAATTTATAGAGAAGAGATTCCTAAATGATAAAAGAACAGATATTTAATTTTTTAGGCTTAGCGATGAGAGCTAGAAAAGTTAAAGTTGGAGAATCAGTACTCATATCTGAGATAAAAAAACGTAATATTAAACTTGTGATTTTATCTACTGATGCTTCAGATAACGCTAAAAAGAATATAAAGAATAAATGTGACACATATCATGTTCCGTTTAGAGTTTTCGGTACGAGAGTAGAATTAGGACAATCATTGGGCAAAGAAGAACGTGTAAATGTTGGCGTGACAGATTCAGGTTTTGCTAAAAAACTTATGTCGATGATTGATGAATATTGTAAGGAGTGATTATATGAGTAAAAAGAGAATTTACGAATATGCGAAAGAATTAAATGTTAAAAGTAAAGAGATTATAGATGAGTTAAAGAAAATGGACGTTGAAGTATCCAATCACATGCAAGCATTAGAAGATGACCAAATTAAGATGCTTGATAAAAAGTTCAAATCATCACAAAATGAAGAAAATAAAAAACAAAACACTCAAAATAATCACCAAAAACAACAAAGTAAAAAAGATAATAATCAAAACAAATCTAATTCAAAGAAAAAAAACAATAAAAATAGCAAAAACAATAAAAACAATAAAAACAACAAAAATAATAATAAAGGTAAGAATAACAAATCTGCTGCTGAACCTAAAGAAATGCCTTCAAAAATCACGTATGAGGAAGGTATTACAGTAGGAGAACTTGCTGATAAATTAAATATCGAATCATCTGGTATTATTAAAAAATTATTCTTGTTAGGTATTGTTGCTAATATTAACCAATCATTAGATGAAGAAACATTAGAACTTATCGCAGATGATTATGGTGTTGAAATTGAAAAAGAAGTTGTTGTTAATGAAGAAGACCTAACAACTTATTTTGATGATGAAGAAGACGATCCAGATGCAATTGAACGACCAGCAGTTGTAACAATTATGGGACACGTTGACCATGGTAAAACAACATTACTAGACTCAATTAGAAATACTAAAGTCACAGCAGGAGAAGCAGGCGGTATCACACAACACATTGGTGCATATCAAATTGAAAATAATGGTAAAAAAATTACTTTCTTAGATACACCTGGACATGCAGCTTTCACAACAATGCGTGCACGTGGTGCTCAAGTAACAGATATCACTATTTTAGTAGTAGCAGCAGATGATGGCGTTATGCCTCAAACAATTGAAGCAATTAACCATGCTAAAGAAGCGGATGTACCAACAATTGTTGCGGTCAACAAAGTTGATAAACCAACTGCAAATCCAGACCGAGTGATGCAAGAGTTAACTGAATATGGTTTAATTCCAGAAGATTGGGGTGGCGACACAATCTTTGTACCACTTTCAGCATTAAATGGTGATGGTATTGATGACTTATTAGAAATGATTGGTTTAGTTGCCGAAGTACAAGAATTAAAAGCTAATCCTGATAAGCAAGCAGTAGGTACTGTTATTGAAGCAGAATTAGATAAATCACGTGGACCAGCTGCGTCATTATTAGTTCAAAATGGTACGTTACATGTAGGTGATTCAATTGTAGTTGGTAATACGTATGGGCGCGTAAGAGCTATGGTAAATGATTTGGGTCAAAGAATTAAAACAGCTGGCCCTTCTACACCGGTTGAAATTACTGGTATTAACGATGTACCTCAAGCAGGTGACCGCTTCGTTATTTTCAAAGATGAAAAACAAGCGCGTCGTATTGGTGAAGCTCGTCATGAAGCAAGTGTGATTCAACAACGTCAAGAAAGCAAAAATGTTTCATTAGATAATTTATTCGAACAAATGAAACAAGGAGAAATGAAAGATCTTAATGTCATTATTAAAGGTGATGTACAAGGTTCTGTAGAAGCTTTAGCTGCATCTCTTATGAAAATTGATGTTGAAGGCGTAAATGTTCGTATTATTCATACAGCTGTTGGGGCAATCAATGAATCAGATGTTACATTAGCTAATGCTTCAAATGGTATTATTGTTGGATTTAACGTACGTCCTGATGCAGGTGCGAAACGTGCAGCAGAAGCTGAAAATGTTGATATGCGTCTTCATAGAGTCATCTATAATGTTATAGAAGAAATTGAATCAGCGATGAAAGGTTTATTAGATCCTGAATTTGAAGAACAAGTTATCGGACAAGCTGAAGTACGTCAAACATTCAAAGTTTCAAAAGTTGGAACCATTGCTGGTAGTTACGTGACTGAAGGTAAAATCACTCGTAACGCAGGCGTACGTGTCATTCGTGATGGTATTGTTCAATTCGAAGGTGAACTTGATACGTTAAAACGTTTTAAAGATGACGCTAAAGAAGTATCACAAGGTTACGAATGTGGTATTACAATTGCAAACTTTAATGACATTAAAGAAGGCGACATTATTGAAGCATTCGAAATGGTAGAAATTGAAAGATAACTAATTTGTAAGAGGCTAAAGTGTATATGATATAGGTAGGCACTTTAGCATTCTCTTCTAATCATATGTTAAATAATAAAGAGGTGACATATCCATGAGTAATATGAGAGCTGAACGTGTTGGCGAACAAATGAAAAAAGAAGTTATGGATATCATTAATAATAAAGTAAAAGATCCAAGAGTAGGATTTATTACTATTACTGACGTTGAATTAACAAATGATTTATCACAAGCCAAAGTTTTCTTAACAGTGCTTGGCAATAAGAAGGAAGTTAATGATACGTTTAAAGCTTTAGATAAAGCAAAAGGATTCATTAAATCTGAGCTAGGTTCAAGAATGAGATTACGTATAGTACCAGAGTTATTCTTTGAATATGATGAATCAATTGAATACGGTAATAAAATTGAAAAAATGATTCAAGATTTACACAAACAAGATAAATAATACTTTATCATTGTTATTAATCAGTGACATTCAATCAAATAACTTCAGAAAAAGAAGTTTAGATGCAACATATGATGGGGGTAGGACGATAACATTTACATGAATTCAGTCCTACTCCTTTTTATATGATTAATACTGATAAAATATGGATAAGACATTAGATGATTTAATAATACATAGTGAGACATAATAAACTAAAGGGTGTGAAAAAATGTACAACGGTATATTACCAGTGTATAAAGAACGTGGTTTGACCAGTCATGATGTTGTATTTAAACTTAGAAAAATCTTAAAAACTAAAAAGATAGGTCATACTGGAACATTAGATCCTGAAGTTTCAGGTGTACTACCTATCTGTATAGGGACAGCAACAAGAGTAAGCGACTATGTCATGGATATGGGGAAATCTTATCAAGCAACCATTACATTAGGTGAAAGTACGACAACTGAAGATCAAACTGGAGAAGTAATAGAAAAAGTAAATATATCATCGAATACGATTACTTCTATAGAAGTTGATCGTGTTTTAGAAGAATTTAAAGGAGTAATAGAGCAGATTCCTCCAATGTATTCCTCTGTAAAAGTAAATGGAAAAAAATTATATGAATATGCTAGAAAAGGAGAAACTATTGAACGGCCAAAACGACAAGTTAAAATTGATGAAATTGAACGAATATCTGATTTAACATTTATAGAACAAACATGTCATTTTGATATAAAAGTAACGTGTGGAAAAGGCACCTATATCAGAACGTTAGCAACAGATATTGGCAAAGCTTTAGGCTATCCTGCTCATATGTCGTTGTTAACTCGTATAAATTCGGGTGGATTTAATATAAATGAAAGTTTATCACTTGAAAAAATTTCTGAATTACATGAGCATGAAACATTACAACATTATCTATTTCCTATAGAATATGGTTTGAAAAGTTTACAACATGTAGTCATTGATGATGACACTTTAAAGTATAGAATCTTAAATGGTCAAAAACTCCTAAAAAAAGATTTTACTCTATCATTAGAAAAGCAATTTGTGTTTATTGATAAGATAAGTGAAAAAGCATTAGCCATTTATGAACATCATCCTGACAAAATTAATGAAATAAAGCCTAAAAAAGTATTTAATTAAAGGAGCCTTTGATTGATATGAAAGTGATAGAAATAACACATCCAATACAAAATGAACAACTCATAAAAGAAGATGTTGCAATGGCATTTGGTTTTTTTGATGGTATGCATCGTGGTCACAGTAAAGTATTTGAAGCATTAGATATACGTGCAAAAGAAAAAAATTTAAAAAAGGCAGTAACAACATTTGATCCGCATCCATCAGTAGTATTAAATCCTGAACGTAAACGTACAGATTACTTAACGCCACTATCTGATAAATTAGAAATGATAGAACAGCATGATATTGATTATTGTATTGTTATCAATTTCTCATCACGTTTCGCTAACGTCACAGCTGAAGAGTTTATCAAAGACTATATTATTAATAATCATGTTAAAGAAGTTGTTGCTGGATTTGATTTTACATTTGGTAAATTTGGTAAAGGAAATATGGCCGTGTTAAATGAAATAGATGAATTTAATACTACAATAGTCGGTAAATTAGATTTAGATTCTGAAAAAATTTCAACAACATCAATTAGACAAGCGTTACATGAAGGCAATCT
Source organism: Staphylococcus sp. FSL W8-1270 (assembly GCF_038007165.1). NCBI lineage: Bacteria > Bacillati > Bacillota > Bacilli > Caryophanales > Staphylococcaceae > Staphylococcus > Staphylococcus sp. FSL W8-1270. The sequence continues at coordinate 1,469,844 of NZ_JBBOWQ010000001.1, read as the reverse complement.
ACAAAAAGCTAATGATGAATTAGGGTATTTATATCGAATTAAAGGCACAGTTGTTCAAGGAGAAAAAAGAGGTCGAACAATCGGTTTTCCAACAGCTAATGTCCAACCTAGCGATGATTATGTCCTTCCTAAAAAAGGGGTATATGCGGTAAGTATTGAAATAGGTGCCGAACACAAAATATATCGTGGGGTAGCTAACGTAGGTGTTAAGCCGACATTCCACGATCCATCTAAAGCAGAAGTAGTGATAGAAGTAAATATTTTTGATTTTGAAGAAAATATTTATGGAGAACGTGTAATCGTATATTGGCACCATTATTTAAGACCAGAGGTAAAATTTGATGGTATAGATGCTTTAGTAAGTCAAATGAATGACGATAAAGAACGTGCAAAATATCTTTTAGCAGTTGATTTTGGTGATGATGTATCGTATAATATTTAAAGTTGAGTTTTTGAAAAACTTATTACTATTGAATCCTTTATCTTGGCAGGTTGAAACTCCGACGCCTTGCTCAGATTAAGGTGTAAACAAAAATTAGGAGGAATTTAATTATGGCTATTACTCAAGAACGTAAAAATGAAATTATTAAAGAATATCGTGTACACGAAACAGATACTGGTTCACCAGAAGTACAAATCGCTGTTTTAACTGCAGAAATCTCTGCATTAAACGAACACTTACGTGAACACAAAAAAGATCACCATTCACGTCGTGGATTATTAAAAATGGTTGGTCGTCGTAGACACTTATTAAACTACTTACGTAGTAAAGATATTCAACGTTACCGTGAATTAATTAAATCATTAGGTATTCGTCGTTAATTTTAAATATATTGAAGGGAAAGCACCATTTAGATTGGTACTTTCCTTTTTTTGTATTTTTATCATAAACACTAATATAAAAATATATAAATAAATGATATGATGTAAGTATTAGATTTCAGAGAGGAGATTCATAATGTCTCAAGAAAAGAAAGTGTTCAAAACTGAATGGGCTGGAAGATCGTTAACGATTGAGACAGGTCAATTAGCGAAACAAGCTAATGGTGCAGTTTTAGTACGTTATGGTGATACTGTTGTATTATCTACAGCAGTTGCTTCTAAAGAGCCACGTGATGGTGATTTTTTCCCCTTAACAGTTAACTATGAAGAAAAAATGTATGCGGCTGGTAAAATTCCAGGTGGATTTAAAAAACGCGAAGGTCGTCCTGGAGATGAAGCGACACTTACTGCACGTTTAATTGATAGACCAATTAGACCATTATTCCCTAAAGGTTATCGACATGACGTTCAAATTATGAATACTGTATTAAGTGCGGATCCAGACTGCTCCCCAGAAATGGCAGCAATGATTGGATCGTCAATGGCATTGAGCGTGTCTGATATTCCATTCCAAGGACCAATTGCCGGTGTAAATGTAGGATATATTGATGGAAAATACGTGATTAATCCAACACTTGAACAAAAAGAAGTATCTCGTTTAGATTTAGAAGTTGCTGGTCATAAAGATGCTGTAAATATGGTTGAAGCAGGTGCGAGTGAAATTACAGAACAAGAAATGCTTGAAGCGATTTTCTTTGGTCATGAAGAGATAAAACGCTTAGTTGCTTTCCAAGAAAAAGTTGTTGAGCATATTCAACCTGTAAAAAAAGAATTTATTCCTGTTGAACGTGATGAAGAATTAGTACAACGAGTAAAATCTTTAACGGAAGAAAAAGGATTAAAAGAAACTGTATTAACATTTGACAAACAACAACGTGATGAAAATTTAGATGCACTTAAAGCAGAAATCGCTACTGAATTTGTAGACGAAGCGGATCCAGAAAATGAGTTGCTTATCGATGAAGTATATGCGATTTTAAATGATTTAGTAAAAGAAGAAGTTCGTCGATTAATTGCAGATGAAAAAATTAGACCTGATGGACGTAAACCAGATGAAATTCGTCCGCTTGAATCAGAAGTTGGTTTATTACCACGTGCACATGGTTCTGGATTGTTTACCCGTGGACAAACTCAAGCATTATCTGTACTTACTTTAGGAGCATTAGGAGACTATCAACTTATTGATGGATTAGGACCTGAAATTGAAAAACGTTTTATGCACCACTATAATTTCCCTAATTTCTCAGTAGGTGAAACGGGTCCAGTGAGAGCGCCAGGTCGTCGTGAAATTGGTCATGGTGCACTAGGTGAAAGAGCGCTTAGATATATCATTCCTGACACTACAGAGTTCCCTTACACAATTCGTATTGTGAGTGAAGTATTAGAGTCAAATGGCTCATCTTCACAAGCTTCAATTTGTGGATCAACATTAGCGTTAATGGATGCTGGTGTGCCTATTAAAGCTCCAGTAGCTGGTATTGCTATGGGTCTTGTCACTCGTGAAGATAGTTATACAATTTTAACTGATATTCAAGGTATGGAAGATGCTTTAGGTGATATGGACTTCAAAGTTGCTGGAACTAAAGAGGGAATTACTGCGATTCAAATGGATATCAAAATTGATGGTTTAACACGTGAAGTGATTGAAGAAGCTCTTGAACAAGCTCGTCAAGGTCGTTTAGCGATTATGGATCATATGTTACAAACAATCGATCAACCACGTAGTGAATTAAGTGCATATGCACCTAAGGTAGAAATTATGCATATCAAACCTGAAAAAATTCGTGATGTCATTGGTCCAGGTGGTAAAAAAATTAATGAAATTATTGACGAAACTGGCGTTAAGTTAGATATTGAACAAGATGGCACTATCTTTATTGGCGCTGTTGATCAAGAAATGATAAATAGAGCTCGAGAAATTATTAATGAAATTACCCGCGAAGCTGAAGTTGGCCAGGTATACCATGCAAAAGTTAAGCGTATTGAAAAATATGGTGCTTTTGTAGAATTATTCCCAGGTAAAGATGCTTTATTACACATTTCTCAAATTTCTAAAGATAGAATAAATAAAGTTGAAGACGTTTTAAAAATCGGTGATACGATTCAAGTTAAAATTACAGAAATTGATAAACAAGGCCGTGTAAATGCGTCTCATAAAGTTTTAGATGAATAAATGAATGAAGTTAAGGTTAGGACAAAATGAAGTCCTAACCTTCTTTATATATATAAAGAATGATTTTATGAAAGTATATATATTTTTATTAAAGGTCTTTTACTCCTTAGTTACAACACACTTTAATAGTGTACATCCTTCGTAAATTAAATTATAATAAATTATGAGTTTATATGGACGGGAATTAATTATAGGAGGTAACATTTTGAGTTTAGTAAAGAAAAAGAATGACGATATTCGCATTATTCCACTTGGGGGCGTAGGCGAAATCGCTAAAAATATGTATATCGTCGAAGTAGACGATGAGATGTTTATGTTAGATGCAGGATTAATGTTTCCTGAAGATGAAATGTTAGGAGTAGATATTGTTATTCCTGACATCCAATATGTAGTAGAAAACAAAGATAAATTAAAAGGGATATTTTTAAGTCATGGTCATGAACATGCAATTGGTGCAGTGAGTTATATTTTAGAGCAAGTTGATGCACCAATTTATGGTTCAAAACTTACTTTAGCTTTAGTTAAAGAAAGTATCAAAGAAAGAAATATAAAGAAAAAAGTACGATATTATACTGTAAATCATGATTCAGTGATGAGATTTAAAAACGTCAATATTACTTTCTTTAATACATCACATAGTATTCCAGATAGTTTAGGTATCTGTATTCATACTTCACACGGTTCAATTGTATATACAGGTGAATTTAAATTTGACCAAAGTTTACAAGGGCATTATGCTCCTGATATGAAACGCATGGCTGAAATTGGAGAAGAAGGTGTTTTTGCTTTGATTAGTGATTCAACTGAAGCAGAAAAACCTGGTTATAATACTCCAGAAAATGTCATAGAATCGCATATTTATGATGCATTTGCTAAAGTAAAAGGTCGTTTAATTGTTTCATGCTATGCATCGAATTTTATTAGAATTCAACAAGTATTAAATGTTGCTAGTAAATTAAATCGTAAAGTATCTTTCTTAGGAAAATCTCTTGAAAGTTCATTTAATACTGCACGCAAAATGGGATATTTTGATATTCCTAAAGATTTATTGCTTCCAATCAATGAAGTTGAAAACTATCCTAAAAATGAAGTCGTTATTATAGCAACAGGTATGGAAGGCGAACCTATTGAAGCGTTGAGTCAAATGGCCCAACATAAACATAAGATTTTAAATATTGAAGAAGGCGATTCAGTTTATTTAGCCATCACTGCTTCAGCAAATATGGAAGTTATTATAGCCAATACGTTAAATGAACTTGTTCGAGCAGGTGCACATATTATTCCAAATAATAAAAAAATTCATGCCTCTAGTCATGGTTGTATGGAAGAATTAAAAATGATGATTAATATTATGAAACCTGAATACTTTATTCCTGTTCAAGGTGAATTTAAAATGCAAATTGCGCATGCAAAATTAGCAAATGAAGCAGGCGTTGCACCTGAAAAGATTTTCCTTGTCGAAAAAGGTGATGTGATTCATTTTGATGGCTCACACATGGTATTAAATGAAAAAGTAAATTCAGGTAATATTCTCATCGATGGTATAGGTGTAGGAGACGTTGGAAATATTGTGTTAAGAGATCGTCATCTTCTTGCAGAAGATGGTATCTTTATTGCAGTAGTAACATTAGACCCTAAAAATAGACGTATAGCTGCTGGACCTGAAATTCAATCACGCGGATTCGTTTACGTACGTGAAAGTGAAGAATTAATGCAAGAAGCGGAAGATAAAGTTCGAGAAATTGTGGAAGCTGGACTACAAGAAAAACGTATAGAGTGGTCTGAAATTAAACAAAATATGCGCGACCAAATTAGCAAGCTTTTATTCGAAAGTACAAAACGTCGCCCAATGATTATTCCAGTTATTTCTGAAATTTAAAAGATATACATTTAATAAAGAGGTCGGGACAATATCACTTTTATAAAATAATTAAAAATATAAACGTTTATCATTCTTATTTATAGATTCATTGATGTATTAAATTGAAAGTATATAAAAGATAAGACATTTACCCTAACTTTTATAGTGAACTCTATAATTTTAAAAGATGATTTGACTCATTTATTTTTAATTATTTAAAAATGGGCTTAAAGGTCTATGTGATACATATTGTCTCAACCTCTTTCATACTTTTAACTCTAAAACATAACTTACATTTTTTTATATTTTTGAAAATGTCATTATTATAATTAAAAATAAAAGAAGGTGTAACATTTGCCACGAACTAAGAAAAAAACAACGACTAGAAAAACCAATTCAAAGTCGAAAACGAAAGCACGCCAAACTAAAAAGAAAAAGCAACAAAAAACAGATAGTTCTGTAAGGTATATTATTGCTATTGTAATTGTGATTATATCTATTTTAGGAATATTTCAATTAGGGCTTTTTGGTAGAATGATTGATAGCTTTTTCAATTATTTATTTGGCGCAAGTCGTTACCTTACATATATTTTAGTAAGTTTAATTACAATTTATATTGCAATGCAAAGACATTTTCCAAAAACACGTCGTACATTCGGTCTCATTTTATTACAATTTGTATTACTGATTGTTTCTCAACTCATTTATTATTTTTCTAAAGGAGAAGTTGCGAAAAGAGAACCGGTATTGTCTTACGTTTATAAATCTTATGAACATACTCATTTTCCAAATTTCGGTGGAGGTATTATTGGCTTTTATTTATTAAAATTATTTGTACCTTTAATCTCTATTGCTGGGATTATCATTGTGACTTTGATTTTACTGATATCAAGTTTTATCCTATTACTAAAATTACATCATAGAGATGTGGCGAGAAACACAATTGATTATTTTAAACGTTCTACTCAGAGTGCCTCATCTACTTTAAAAGAAAAAAGAGAAGCAAATAAAATTAGAAGAGAAGAACGATTACGTGAAAAAGAAGAACAGCGTCAAGCATTGGCACACCAAAGAGAATTAGAAGAACAACAAAGGAAAGATGAAGTCATGAAAGATGTGAGTGACTTCCCAGAAGTGAAACAGCAACATGAAGATATTCCTATATATAGCCATCATGCAGCAACGGATGAAGAAAAAGTACGATCTAAACGTAAAAAACGTCAATTTGACATAGACCATCAAGATAAAGAACCTACGCATGTGTCTGCGTCAAATTCTATGAAAAAAGATAAAATAAAACACGTTTCTAATGATGACGATACGAATAATAGTTCGATCATAGAAGCAGGAGAAGTTGGCAATGTAGCCTATCACATTCCTCCTTTATCATTACTTAAACAGCCAACAAAACAAACGACAACTTCAAGAGCTGAAGTACAACGTAAAGGTCAAATATTAGAATCAACCATGAAAAATTTTGGAGTTAATGCTAAAGTGACTCAAATTAAAATTGGACCGGCTGTCACTCAATATGAAGTTCAACCAGCTCAAGGTGTTAAAGTAAATAAAATCGTTAATTTACATAATGATATAGCTTTAGCACTTGCTGCGAAGGACATTCGTATTGAAGCGCCTATACCTGGACGTTCAGCTGTAGGCATTGAGGTTCCAAATGATAAAATTTCTTTAGTTACGCTAAAAGAAGTTTTAGAATCAAAGTTTCCAGCAAAAAATAAATTAGAAGTCGGTTTAGGACGAGACATCTCCGGAGAACCAATGACTATTGAATTGAATGAAACACCTCACTTATTAGTGGCTGGTTCTACAGGTAGTGGTAAGTCAGTATGTATCAACGGTATTATTACGAGCATTTTATTAAACGCTAAGCCACACGAGGTAAAATTAATGTTAATTGATCCTAAAATGGTAGAATTAAATGTATATAATGGTGTTCCACATTTATTAATACCTGTAGTAACAAATCCTCATAAAGCATCACAGGCATTAGAGAAAATTGTAGCTGAAATGGAACGTCGTTACGATTTATTTCAACATTCGTCTACTAGAAACATTGAAGGATACAATCAATTTATAAGACGTCAAAATGAAGAACTTGATGAAAAGCAATCAGAACTTCCTTATATCGTTGTCATTGTTGATGAATTAGCAGATTTAATGATGGTGGCAGGAAAAGAAGTTGAAAATGCAATACAGCGTATTACACAAATGGCCCGTGCAGCGGGTATACATTTAATTGTAGCAACACAACGTCCTTCTGTAGATGTTATCACGGGGATTATTAAAAATAATATCCCTTCAAGAATTGCATTTGCTGTAAGTTCACAAACAGACTCTAGAACAATCATAGGCTCTGGAGGAGCAGAGAAATTATTAGGCAAAGGCGACATGCTTTATGTTGGTAATGGTGAATCCACACAGACACGTGTTCAAGGTGCATTTTTAAGTGATCAAGAAGTACAAGAAGTTGTAAATTATGTAGTTGAACAACAAAAAGCAAATTACGTAAAAGAAATGGAACCTGATGCTCCTGTAGAGAAATCAGAAATGAAAAGTGAAGATGCACTATATGATGATGCATACGCTTTTGTAATTGAGAAACAAAAAGCAAGTACGTCGCTTTTACAAAGACAATTCAGAATTGGATATAATCGTGCATCAAGATTAATGGACGATTTAGAGAGAAATAATGTTATTGGTCCACAAAAAGGCAGTAAACCAAGACAAGTTTTAATAGATTTTGAGAATGAAGAGGTGTGAGTATGACTGAATTGAACTCAGTTTTTAAAGTAAAAGAATATATTTTTAAAAAAATAAAAAATCATTCTTTAAAACCTGGTGATAAACTTCCTAGCAATTTATCCATTGCTAGAGAAGTTAACGTTAAAACAGATGATGTCTATGAAGCGATTGGAGAACTTATTATTGAACAAGTTTTAACTGATAATTTTGAAGAAGGAACAAGTATAAAGGCTCTACAGCCCTTTTATTATCCTTTAAATAAATTATTTAGTATTAGTGAAATGATTAAAAAAGCGGGATATGAAGCAAGTACAGAATATTTGAGTTTAGAGCAGCAACCCGCTTCTTTATTAGATGCAAAAATGTTAGATATTGAAGATAAGCAGCCTATAACAATTATTGAAAGACTACGTACTGCGAATCATCATCCAGTTATTTATTGTTTAGATAAGATTGCTGAACATCATTTAACTTGTACCGAATATCAAGAAAGTGATGGATCGATGCTTAATGCAATTGAACTTAATACTGGGCATAAGGTAGCTTCTGCTGAAACTGAAATTGAAGCAATCAGTTATGAACCTCATATTTCTAGCATATTGAATGCTGAACCACATGAGGGATTAATGTTATTAAAGGTTGTCCATTATGATGAAATGGGTAAACCTATTTTATACTCATTAAATTATATAAAAAGTAGCCTAGTGAAGTTTAAATTAACACGCACAAAAATTTAATAACAGGTAAAGGAGTGATTGATTATTTTGAAACAACATACTAATCATCAAATACATATTGATATTCTTCCAACTGAGAAATTTAAAACAACGATGATCACATTTAAATTTATAGCACCACTTGATTACGAAACAATTACTGCTCGTTCATTACTAAGTAAAGTATTGGTTCGTGCCACAAAAAAATGGCCAACAGATAAATCATTTAATAAACAATTATCAGAGCTTTATGGAGCTTATATTAATAGCTTTGTTTCTAAATTTAAAGATAAACATGTCATTACTATTTCTTTAGAAATTGTAAATGAACATTATCTTAAAGATACTACACCATTATTTGAAAAAGGTTTGAATTTATTAAAAGAAGTCATCATGAATCCACTTGTTGAGAATAATTCATTCAACTCTACATTTGTTACTCAAGAAAAATCATTATTACATAAAAAAATAGAAGCGATGATTGACAATAAAGCGCAATATTCATTTATTAATTTATTAAAATATATGTTCAAAAATGAAGCTTATCGTTATTTAGCTATAGGTCAAATAGAAAATATTGCGCGTATTACAAATGAAAGTTTGTATGATACATATAAATCTATGATAAATAATGACATGTGTTCAGTGTATGTAGTGGGAAATGTAAATGAAAAAGAAGTTACATCACTCATAGAAAATTCATTTAGTCTTAGCTCAACGACGTTTGACTTTAATCATAATGTAAATACTGACTGTACCGACCAATCTACTGAAACAATCATTGAAAAAGATACCGTTGACCAAGCTAAATTAAATTTAGGTTATCGTTTTCCAACTCATTATGGAAACGAAGATTACTATGCACTTGTCGTATTAAATACTATGTTTGGCGGTGATCCTTCTTCAGTACTATTTAATGAAGTACGTGAAAAACAAAGTCTAGCTTATTCTATTCATTCGCAATTAGATGGAAAAAATGGCTATTTATTTGTATTAAGTGGTGTATCTGTTGAAAAATACGATATTGCAAAAACTACAATTATTGAAGAATTCGAGAAGTTTAAAGTAGGAGATTTCTCTGAAGAAAAATTAGCATTAGCTAAAAAAATTATCATTTCACAACGACAAGAAATTGCAGATAGACCTAAAGGTATTATTGAAGTCATGCAAAATCAACTACTTTTAAATCAGCCTCAATCAGATAAAGAATACATGGAATTAGTTAATAAAGTGACTAAAGAAGATGTCGTTAAAATGGCAAATCAAGCCTATTTAGATACGATATATGTATTAACGAAGGGAGGTCAATCATAGTGCAAGAACAATATTATGAATTGATTGATGAACGCGTCTATAAACATGAACTAAATAATGGATTACGCTTATTTGTAATTCCTAAAAAAGGATTTCAAAAAACATATGTGACCTATACAACTCAATTCGGTTCGTTGGATAATACATTTAAACCTCATCATAAAGATCAATATGTGACTGTACCAGATGGAGTAGCACATTTTTTAGAGCATAAGTTATTTGAAAAAGACAATGATGAAGATTTATTTACTGCATTTGCCAATGATAATGCTCAAGTCAATGCATTTACAAGTTTTGATCGTACGAGTTATTTGTTTAGTGCAACTGATCAAGTTGAACGAAATATTCTACGTTTACTTGATATGGTGGAAACACCCTATTTTTCAAAAGAAACAGTAGACAAAGAAAAAGGAATTATTGCTGAAGAAATTAAAATGTATCAAGAACAACCAGGATATAAAATTATGTTCAATACATTACGTGCAATGTATCATCATCATCCAATTAAAGTAGATATTGCAGGTAGTGTTGAGAGTATTTATAGTATCACTAAAGATGATTTATACTTATGTTATGAAACGTTTTATCATCCATCCAATATGGTATTATTTGTCGTAGGAGATGTGGATCCTAAACGTATTTGTAATGTTATTGAAGAACATGAAAATCGTCGTCATAAAACAAATCAACCTTCTATTCAAAGAGGAGCAATAAAAGAACCAAATGAAGTAGTTCAATCATTTATATCTGAAAAAATGAAATTACAGTCTCCACGTTTAATGCTAGGGTTTAAAAATGAACCTTTGGATGAAGCACCTGAGAAATATGTTCAAAGAGATTTAGAAATGACTTTATTTTTTGAACTCGTATTCGGTGAAGAAACAGATTTCTATCAATCTCTTCTTAATGATGATTTAATTGATGATTCATTTGGATATCAATTTGTTCTTGAACCTACTTATAGTTTCTCAATTATTACAAGTGCTACTCATGAACCAGATCAATTAAAGGATAGGTTACTTACTGAATTAAAGAAATATAGAGGAAACTTAAAAGATTCAGAAGCGTTTGAATTATTGAAGAAGCAATTTATTGGTGAATTTATCTCTAGTTTGAATTCCCCAGAATATATTGCAAATCAATATGCAAAATTGTATTTTGAGGGTGTAAGTGTATTTGATATGTTAGATATTGTAGAAAATATTACTTTAGATAGTATTAATGAAACTGCTAAACAATATCTAAATATTGATCGTCTTGTTGATAGCCGTTTGGAGATAGATTAAATATGAAGGCATTAGTATTTGGTGGTTCTGGTAGTATTGGTAGTGCGATTGTAGATCGTTTATTAAAAGAGGGATATGAAGTAGTACTTCAATATTATCAATCTGATATTTCATCCTTAGAAAAAAAGTATAAAGGTGAAGCCGTAGAATTCATTCAAATGGATTTGACTCATGATATTGATTTAAATGATATATTTAGTCATATAAAACAGTTAGACTGTTTAATTTATAGTAGTGGTACATCATTATATGGCATGCTACAAGATATGAAAGATAAAGAGATAGATGAATGTTATCATATTCATGTCAAACAGTTGATTCGATGCTGTCGATATTTCATAGACCTATTGAGAAAAAGTACAAATGGTAGAATTATTGTTATCTCATCAATTTGGGGCGAGACGGGAGCAAGTATGGAAACTATTTATTCAGCAATGAAAAGTGCTCAAATTGGATTTGTAAAGGCCCTCAGTCAAGAGCTAGCATTGACGAATGTCACTGTGAATGCTATAGCACCTGGTTTTGTTTCAGGACGTATGGCTAAAGCATTCAGTGATGAAGAAAAAGCAGTTATCTTATCTGAACTACCACAACAAAGAATGATAGCTCCACAAGAAGTAGCACATGTGTGTGCTTATTTATGCCATCCTAATGCTAAGAGTATTACAGGAACAGTCCAAAAGGTTAATGGTGGTTGGTATATTTAAAAAGTATCCTAAATTTTAAATGCAGATTTGACGATTCGTTTTTTATAATCAATGATATAATAAATTTAATTATATAAGGGGAATATTTCAAATTGTATTTAAACAAGGGGTTGGTTAGATGACTGTTGCTAAAAAAAAGGAATGGTATTTAGAATACGAGATAATTGTTAATCGGGCTGGACTTTTAGGCGACGTATCGAGTTTACTTGGTATGTTAGGAATTAGTATTATTACTATAAATGGTGTTGATCAAGGGCGTCGTGGATTACTTATTAAGACAGATAGTCTTGAAAAAGTCACACGTTTTGAAAATATCATTCATGAATTGAAAGAAATAGAAATAACAAAGTTAAGAATTCCAGAGTTACGTGATCGTTTAGCAGTGCGTCATGGTCGCTATATTGAACAAGATGCTGGTGACAAAAAAACATTTCGTTTTGAACGTGAAGATTTAGGTTTACTTGTCGACTTTTTAGCAGAATTATTTAAAGAAGATGGTCATAAATTAATAGGTATTAGAGGGATGCCTCGTGTTGGAAAAACAGAATCGATTGTCGCAGGTAGTGTCTGTGCGCATAAACGATGGCTATTTATAAGTTCAACATTAATTAAACAGACAGTTCGTAGTTCTCTTATAAAAGGTGAATATGATGCTAATCATGTTTATATTATTGATGGTGCGGTAACTGCTAGAGAAACAAATCCTAAACATCAACAGTTAGTTGAAGAAGTGATGACTTTACCGTCAATAAAAGTAGTTGAGCATCCAGATTTATTTATAGAAACAAATCAATATAGCATCGATGATTTTGATTATATTATCGAGCTACGTGAACATGAGAATCAAAAAATTGAATATGATCACATGAAACAACAAGTTAAACAACAAGCAATTAAAAGCAAAAACACATTAGATTTTGGAGAAGATGTGTTTGGCGGTGGCTTCGGTTTTTTTGAGTAATGAAGGTGGAGGCGTCAAAAGTGAAAACAATTGGTGAAACCTTAAAAGGTAGAAGAGAAAGATTAGGAATGACATTAACAGAATTAGAACAACGTACACAATTAAAGCGAGAAACGTTAAAATATATTGAAGAGAATAAATTTGATCAACTTGCCAAAGTGGATTACGCTGAAGGTTTTATTAGACGTTATGCAAGTGTAGTTAATATGGATGTAAATCAACTCATTAAAGTGCATCATGAAGAAATTCCTAATCAACATAATCAACTCGATACACTTTTACATCATTATCGACACAACGAAGTGCCCGAATATCGTACTAAAAATAAAGAACCTATTCAATTATTGATTATGATTAGTATTGTTATAATTATTACTTTTATTATGTGGGTATTAGCAGTATTATTAATATAATATACATATAAATTAAGAAATGAGGTATTAAAATGAATATACCTAACCAGATTACAGTTTTTAGAGTGATTTTGATTCCAGTATTTATATTATTTGCTCTAGTAAACTTTGGTTTTGGAAGTGTATCTGTATTAGGTGGATATGACATAAGAATAGAGCAACTTATTGCTGCTATTATTTTTATTGTAGCTTCTTTAAGTGATTTTTTAGATGGTTATTTAGCAAGAAAATGGCAACTTGTAACAAATATGGGTAAGTTTTTAGATCCATTAGCGGATAAATTATTAGTTTCTAGTGCTCTTATTGTTATGGTTCAATTAGGGCTAACTAATTCAGTTGTAGCAATTATTATCATTGCTCGTGAGTTTGCGGTTACAGGTTTACGTTTACTTCAAATTGAACAAGGATTTGTGAGCGCAGCAGGCCAATTAGGTAAAATTAAAACAGCTGTTACAATGGTAGCAATTATTTGGATTTTACTTGGTGATTTATTCTCAAACTGGATTGGATTCCAATTAGGACAAGTATTATTATACATTGGCGTATTCTTTACAATATTATCAGGAATTGAATATTTCTATAAAGGTAGAGATGTGTTTAAGCAATAAAAGTATAATCAAATAAAGTGAAATGTAATGAGAGTCGCATAAAATGACTCTCATTTTTTTGAGTTATTTTTTAGATTATATAATAGATTAAGTATAAAATATGAATTAAGACTATATAAGGGAGAGGGACATATGAATATATCTATCATAGCAGTAGGTTCAGAATTATTATTAGGTCAAATAGCAAATACAAATGGCCAATATTTATCAAAACTTTTCAATCAAATTGGAAAGAATATAGTTGAACATACAGTTATCGGTGATAATCCTGATCGTTTAGAATTTATTATTAGAGAAGGACTAAAAAGATTTGACACATTAGTGCTCACTGGTGGATTGGGCCCAACTAAAGACGATTTAACTAAACAGACAGTAGCAAAAGTATTAAATAAAAACTTAGTGACTAATGAAGAAGCATTAAATTATATTGAAGATTTTTTCAAAGAACAAGGGCAAGAAATGACACCTAATAATAAACAACAAGCACTTGTAGTAGAGGGAGCGAAAGTATTAAAAAATCATTATGGTATGGCTCCAGGTATGTTTATTGAAATGGATAATAAAAAAGTAATTCTGTTACCTGGTCCTCCGAGTGAAATGCAACCTATGGCTAAAAATGAGTTGCTTCCATTACTTATAGATAATGACAATACTATTTTTTCAGAGCAACTGAGATTTGCAGGAATTGGAGAATCGAAAGTTGAAACAGAACTTATGGATTTAATTGAAAAACAAACTAATCCTACGATAGCTCCGTTAGCAGGGAAACATGAAGTATATATTAGATTAACAGCAAATGCTTCTACACAAAGTGAATGTAAAACATTGATTCAACCTATAAAAGAAGAAATACTAGAACGAATTGGTCAATTTTATTATGGTTCAGATGACACATTGTTAGAACAATCTGTAATGGAACAAATGAATTCTACAGTAAGTATATATGACGGGGTAACGGATGGAGCGATTTATACTCGTTTAAAACGCTTTGATAAACAAAATATATTAAAAGGAATATTACCAGATAATGATATATTTTTAAATCATCATTCAAGTATTGAAATGCAATTAAGAGACGCCTCTTCATATGTAAAAGATTTATATAAAACTGAAATGGGTATAGCAATATTACATGAGAAAGAGGAAGTTTATCTAGCAATTAATACAAAAGATGATTTTAAAATGACTACATTTAAGATAACACAATCAAGAAATATACTGCCCAACAGAAGTCAAAATTATGTATTAATAAGATTATTAAATTGGCACTAAAATGTACTTAAATTAAAAAATGGTTATAATTTTCGGGCACATTTGTTCGATTTTGTATTCATTGTTCTCTTTTTATACGAACAAATATTCGCAAAATACTTGTGTTTGAATATGGTTAAGAGTATAATATATATATAATATTAAATAGATAACTATCTCATATAGGAGGTTTCGCTTTGGATAATGATCGTCAAAAAGCTTTAGATACAGTTATAAAAAATATGGAAAAATCCTTTGGTAAGGGTGCAGTAATGAAATTAGGCGATAATAAAGGTCGTCGTGTATCTAGTGTATCAAGTGGTTCAGTTACTTTAGATAATGCACTAGGTGTAGGTGGTTATCCTAAAGGAAGAATTATTGAAATATATGGTCCTGAAAGTTCCGGTAAAACAACAGTAGCACTTCATGCCATTGCTGAAGTACAAAAAAATGGAGGCGTTGCTGCGTTTATCGATGCTGAACATGCACTTGATCCAGTATATGCTGAAGCATTAGGTGTTGATATAGATAATTTATATCTTTCTCAACCCGACCATGGTGAACAAGGTTTAGAAATAGCAGAAGCTTTCGTAAGAAGTGGAGCAGTTGACATTGTTGTTGTAGACTCAGTTGCTGCTTTGACTCCTAAAGCTGAAATTGAAGGTGAAATGGGAGATACACATGTTGGTCTTCAAGCACGTTTAATGTCTCAGGCTTTGCGTAAACTTTCAGGTGCAATTTCAAAATCAAATACTACAGCTATATTTATTAACCAAATTCGTGAAAAAGTTGGAGTAATGTTTGGTAATCCAGAAACTACACCAGGTGGTAGAGCATTAAAATTCTATAGCTCAGTACGTTTAGAAGTGCGTCGTGCAGAACAATTAAAACAAGGTCAAGATATTGTAGGTAACAGAACTAAAATTAAAGTTGTTAAAAATAAAGTAGCACCACCATTTAGAATTGCTGAAGTAGATATCATGTATGGTCAAGGTATTTCAAAAGAGGGCGAATTAATTGACTTAGGTGTAGAAAATGATATTGTCGATAAATCTGGTGCTTGGTACTCATATAATGGTGAGAGAATGGGTCAAGGTAAGGAAAATGTTAAAACATATCTTAAAGAAAACCCTCAAATTAAAGATGAAATCGATCGCAAATTACGTGAAAAATTAGGCATTTTCGATGGTGATGTTGAAGAAAATGAAGATAAATCATCACAAACATTATTCGATGAAGAATAATGTTAAATTTTTAATGCTTTAACTAGAATATACTTAAAAATATTAAAATTATTTTGTGTGAGAGTGAATGATGAGTTCGAAATGAATTCAATGTCACTCTCTTTCTTTTATAAGTATGTGTAGTGAAATTGAAGTGAAATTTCATATCTTGACACTACTGAGTACATAAACGTACAATTAATATGTATATTATTTATACAATTTATAAAAAATCATAGAGATTTTAATATACAAGCAAATACCTAGAAAAAGGAGGTGTTTATGTGAATTTATTAGACCTCCTACTCATTTTGCTGGGGATTATTCTAGGGGTTGTTGTAGGGTATTTTTTAGCCCGAAATATATTACATCAAAAGCAAATTCAAGCTAGACAAACTGCTAATGATATTATCAAACAAGGACAAAAAGAAGCAGATAATATCAAAAAAGAGAAATTATTAGAGGCAAAAGAAGAAAATCAAATCATTAGAGAACAAGTTGAAACAGAGCTACGTGAAAGACGTAGTGAGCTTCAAAGACAAGAAGCCCGAAATCTTCAAAAAGAGGAAAATTTAGATCGTAAATCAGAATTATTGGATAAAAAAGATGAGATTTTAGATCAAAAAGAATCCAAAATTGAAGAAAGACAACAACAAGTAGATGCAAAAGAGAGTAGTGTTCAGACGTTAATAATGAAGCATGAACAAGAATTAGAACGCATCTCCGGTCTCACTCAAGAGGAAGCAGTTAATGAACAACTTCATAGAGTGGAAGAAGAACTGTCACAAGATATTGCAGTGCTTGTTAAGGAAAAAGAAAGAGAAGCAAAAGAAAAAGTTAACAAAACAGCAAAAGAATTGTTAGCTACTACTGTACAAAGATTAGCTGCTGATCATACAACGGAATCTACTGTTTCAGTAGTTAATTTACCAAATGATGAGATGAAAGGTCGAATTATTGGTAGAGAAGGTAGAAATATTCGTACTTTAGAAACGTTAACAGGTATCGACTTGATTATTGATGATACTCCTGAAGCAGTGATTTTATCTGGATTTGATCCAATTAGACGTGAAATCGCTAGGACTGCATTAGTGAATTTGGTCTCTGATGGAAGAATTCATCCAGGTCGTATCGAAGAAATGGTAGATAAAGCTAGAAAAGAAGTAGATGACATCATTAGAGATGCAGGTGAACAAGCAACATTTGAAATCAATGTTCACAATATGCATCCAGATTTAGTGAAAATTTTAGGCCGTTTAAACTATAGAACAAGTTACGGCCAAAATGTCTTAAAACATTCTATGGAAGTCGCACATCTTTCTGGAATGTTAGCTGCTGAATTAGGCGAGGATGTTAGTTTAGCAAAAAGAGCTGGATTACTACATGATGTAGGTAAAGCAATTGATCATGAAGTTGAAGGTAGCCATGTTGAAATTGGTGTTGAATTAGCTAAAAAATACGGTGAAGTTGAAACTGTTATTAATGCGATTCATTCACATCATGGAGATGTTGAACCAACATCTATAATTTCAATTCTAGTAGCTGCTGCAGATGCATTATCGGCCGCGCGTCCAGGAGCACGTAAAGAAACACTTGAAAATTATATTCGTAGATTAGAACGCTTAGAAACTCTTTCAGAAAGTTATGAAGGTGTTGAAAAAGCGTTCGCAATTCAAGCTGGTAGAGAGATTAGAGTTATTGTTTCTCCTGAAGAAATAGATGATTTAAAATCTTACCGATTAGCTAGAGATATAAAAAATCAAATTGAAGAAGAATTACAATATCCAGGACATATTAAAGTGACAGTTGTTAGAGAGACTAGAGCAGTAGAGTATGCGAAGTAATTTTTAAAATTAAATAGGGACTCACTGAGTACTAAAAAACCTGAGACATGTTTAAAATGTCTCAGGTTTTTCATTATTTAAGTTGTAAATCAGTTTTTTTGATTTCAGAAAGAATTTCAGCTGTATCATAACAATTTGTAGCAATATTAGAATATCTTTCTGCTAAACGGTATGCGTTAATATATAATTCTAAGCTTTCTTTGGCCATATCTTCTGCATCTTCTGATTTTGATGGGTTTGCTTTTACAACTAGTTCTGCAAATTTTTCTGGATCGATATTAATAGACATTTAATTATACAACTCCTAAATTTTTATAATATTATAATAACATATGCTGTATGCATGCTAAAGTTAAGACTGTGTAATTTTAAAAAATATGAAACTCTACCTTTAATTATATAGTTATTTCAATTACACTATATTGTGAGAGGATGAACATTAATGCGAATTTTATTTATTGGAGATATCGTAGGAAAAGTAGGGAGAAATACCATTGCTGAATATTTGCCTAAATTAAAGCAAGCTTATAAGCCTACGTTGAGCATTGTTAATGCAGAAAATGCTGCTCATGGAAAAGGTTTAACTGAAAAATTATATAAACAATTGCTTAGAGATGGCGTGGATTTTATGACAATGGGTAATCATACTTATGGTCAAAGAGAAATTTATGACTTTATTGATGATGCTAAAAGAATGATAAGACCTGCTAATTTTCCGAGTGAAGCGCCAGGTGTTGGTATGCGTTTTATTCAGGTTAATGATATTAAAGTTGCCATCATTAACTTGCAAGGACGCTCATTTATGCAAGATATTGATGATCCATTTAAAAAAGCAGATCAATTGATTGAAGAAGCTAAAAAAGAAACTAATTATATTTTTGTAGATTTTCATGCAGAAACTACTTCAGAGAAAAATGCAATGGGTTGGTATTTAGATGGAAGAGTCAGCGCTGTTGTAGGCACACATACTCATATTCAAACATCTGATGAGCGTATTTTGCCCAATGGTACAGGCTATATTACAGATGTAGGTATGACTGGTTATTATGATGGAATACTAGGGATTAATCGCGAGGAAGTTATTAAGCGTTTTATTACAAGTTTGCCACAACGACATGTAGTGCCTGATAATGGTAGAAGTGTACTTTCAGGTGTTATTATAGATTTAGATAAAAATGGAAGAACCAAACTCATAGAACGCATTTTAATCAATGAGGATCATCCTTTTGATAAATAGTGTATAGTCCATTAGTATGAATTTAAATAAAAGCCACTGTTGACATAGTAAGACGGTGGTTATTTTTGTTATGATTTAGTATGAATTAATTCCACAGGAGGCTAATGATATGAAACCACAAATATCATGGAAAGTGGGCGGACAACAAGGTGAAGGTATTGAGTCAACTGGAGAAATATTTGCTACTGCAATGAATCGAAAAGGTTATTATTTATATGGATATCGACATTTCTCAAGCCGAATTAAAGGCGGTCATACAAATAATAAAATAAGAGTCTCAACTTCTCCAGTTCATGCAATTAGTGATGATTTAGATATTTTAGTTGCATTTGATCAAGAGACAATTGAATTAAATCATCATGAAATGAGAGAAGATAGTATTATTATTGCAGATGCTAAAGCTAAACCTTCTAAACCAGAACATTGTCGCGCTCAACTGATTGAATTACCGTTAACATTAACAGCTAAAGAATTAGGTACTGCACTGATGAAAAATATGGTAGCGATTGGTGCAACTTGCGCAGTAATGAAATTAGATACAACAACTTTCGAAACGTTAATTACAAATATGTTTACTAAAAAAGGTCAAAAAGTTGTTGAAATGAATATAGAAGCGCTTCATCAGGGTTATGAGTTGATGAAGGATAAATTAGATACAGTAAATGGTGATTATTTACTAGAAGATAGTGAGGGTACACCACATTTATACATGATTGGTAACGATGCAATTGGATTAGGCGCGATTTCGGCTGGTTCAAGATTTATGGCAGCTTATCCAATTACGCCCGCTTCAGAAATTATGGAGTATATGATTGCAAATGTTCCAAAAGTAGGAGGAACTGTAGTACAAACTGAAGATGAAATTGCTGCAGCGAATATGGCAATTGGTGCGAACTATGCAGGAGTTAGAGCATTTACTGCGAGTGCGGGACCAGGTTTATCTTTAATGATGGAAGCCATTGGTTTATCAGGTATGACTGAAACACCACTAGTTATTGTTAATACGCAACGTGGAGGCCCTTCAACTGGATTACCTACAAAACAAGAACAGTCAGATTTAATGCAAATGATATATGGAACACATGGAGATATTCCTAAGATAGTAGTAGCACCAACTGATGCTGAAGATGCTTTTTATTTAACTATGGAAGCTTTTAATTTAGCTGAAGAATATCAATGTCCGGTTATCGTATTAAGCGATTTGCAATTGTCATTAGGTAAACAAACAGTAAAACAACTCGATTACAATAGAATTCAAATTAAACGTGGAGAGCTTATTCAATCAGATATTGAACGTGATGAAGATGATAGATCATACTTTAAACGTTATGCACTTACAACATCTGGAATTTCACAACGTCCAATCCCTGGTGTTAAAGGTGGTATTCACCATGTTACTGGTGTTGAACATAATCAAGAAGGTAAGCCAAGTGAAGCTGCTGACAACAGACGTGAACAAATGGAAAAACGTATGAGTAAAACTGCGAACTTACTTATTGAAACACCTGTTGATTATGATGAGAAACATGAGAAAGCAGATATTTTATATATCGGATTTATTTCAAGTAAAGGTGCAATTGAAGAAGGAAGTAAACGATTAAATAATAATGGTATTAAAGTTAATACGATGCAAATTCGCCAACTTCACCCATTACCAAAAGATATTATTCAACAAGCTATTGATAAAGCTTCAAGCGTCATAGTAGCTGAGCATAACTATCAAGGCCAATTATCAAATATCTTAAAAATGAATACTGCCATTCAAGACAAATTAGTTAATCAAACTAAATATGATGGTACACCTTTTTTACCACATGAAATAGAAGAAAAAGGACTTTCAGTAGCTAAAGATATGAAGGAGATGATGTAATTGGCTACATTTAAAGATTTTAGAAACAGTGTGAAGCCAAACTGGTGCCCAGGGTGTGGAGACTTTTCAGTACAAGCTGCAATCCAAAAAGCGGCAGCAAATTTAGGTTTAGAACCTGAAGAAGTGGCATTAATTACTGGAATAGGTTGTTCAGGTCGTTTATCAGGTTATATTAACTCTTATGGGGTACATGGTATTCATGGTCGTGCATTACCTCTTGCACAGGGAGTGAAAATGGCTAATAAAGACTTAACAGTCATTGCTTCAGGTGGCGACGGAGATGGTTATGCGATTGGCATGGGTCATACAATTCATGCATTACGTCGCAATATGAATATTACTTATATTGTTATGGATAACCAAATTTATGGCCTAACTAAAGGTCAAACGTCCCCATCTTCTGCTGTTGGATTTGTAACTAAATCAACACCTAAAGGAAATATAGAAAAAAATGTTGCGCCATTAGAATTAGCACTATCATCAGGTGCTACATTTGTAGCACAAGGTTTTTCAAGTGATATTAAAGCATTGACGAAATTAATTGAAGATGCAATTAATCATGATGGTTTTTCATTTGTAAATGTGTTTTCTCCATGTGTAACATATAATAAAGTGAATACGTATGATTGGTTTAAAGAACACTTAACTAGTATAGAAGATATTGAAAATTATGATCCAACAGATAAACAATTAGCGATGAAAACTGTATTAGAACATGAATCACTAGTTAAAGGTATTGTATATCAAGACACAACAACACCTTCATATGAATCACAAATTGAAGAATTAGATGAAAGTGCATTAACTAAAAGAGATATCCGTCTTTCTGAACAAGAGTTTAATGACTTAACTGCTCAATTTGTATAATTTTTTTAAAGGCATTCTTGAAAGTATCATATGACTTCAAGAATGTCTTTTAATTTAAGTTTAAATTTATAAAAATCTTGTTAAACTTCATTTATTTATTTTTATTAGGGAAGAAAATAATATAGTAAATAAAAGGAGTGGGGATGTTGGACAAATTTAAATCAATGCAAGAATTGGAAAAAGAAACGATAGAAAATGAAGACTGGAAAATAATAACTAGAAATCGAAATAGTAGTGTTTCAATATTAGCAATTCATGGTGGAGGCATTGAACCTGCTACAACTGAATTAGCAAGTATAATTGCTGATGAAGGAGGATATAATTACTTTATTTTCGAAGGTTTACGTAGTAAAGGAAATAAAGAATTGCACGTAACTTCTACACGTTATGATAATAAAGATGCAATGAATCTGGTAACTGAAAGTAACCAAGCTATTGCTATTCATGGTTGTGAAGGGAACGAGAGCATTGCTTATGTTGGTGGAAAAGATGAACGTCTAAAATCACTCATCAAAGAACAATTAAATCATATTGGTATAAAAGCAAAAGAAGCACCAAGCCATATTTCAGGTCAACAGGATAATAATATTGTTAATTGTACAACTAGAGGTAGAGGTGTACAAATTGAGTTAACTACCTCATTACGTAAGGCTTTTTTCAAAAATAATAAAATAAATCGAAAAAGTAGAGAAAATCAGTCAAATTGGGATAAATTAATGTACGACTTTGCAAAAGCCATAAAATCTGCAATAGAAAATATAGAATAACTCAGATTTATAAAGATAATCATGATAAAATAAAATTATAAATAAATCATAGAGGTGAAATTTATGCAAGATACGTTAATGAGTGTACAAATAGTTCCTAAAACACCTAATAATGATGATGTTATTCCTTATGTAGATGAAGCTATTAAAATTATCGATCAGTCGGGGCTACATTACAGAGTAGGTCCTCTTGAAACGACTGTCCAAGGTGATATGAGTGAATGCTTAATTTTAATTCAAAAATTGAATGAAAGAATGGTTGAATTAGAATGTCCTAGTATTATTAGCCAAGTGAAGTTTTATCATGTGCCAGAAGGGATATCTATTGAAACTCTAACTGGTAAATATGATGAAGCATAACATATGTTAAAGTTAAATGAAGTTTAGTTAAAGTGGAGTAAGATTCAAGATGACATCTATTCCACTTTTTTATTCAATATTTAATAATAGAATATATTAATTTGTAAACTCTTTTTGCACTTTAATGCTAATTTTAATATAATGTACTAATGATATTAGGGCATATAGAAAGGATTTTTGTAAAGTGAATGAAGAGCAAAGAAAAGCTGGTACGATAGATATTTTAAACGAACGTAATAAAAAAGCAGAAAAAGACTATAGTAAATATTTCGAACATGTTTATCAACCACCTAATCTTAAAGAAGCAAAAAAGCGTGGTAAACAAGATGTTCAATATAATCGAGATTTTCATATTGAAGATAAATATAAAGGTATGGGGAAAGGACGAACATTTTTAATTAAAACATATGGTTGTCAAATGAATGCACATGATACTGAAGTAATGGCAGGAATTTTGCAAGCTTTAGACTATCAAGCAACTGATGATATTAATGAAGCGGATGTTATATTAATTAATACATGTGCTATTCGTGAAAATGCTGAAAATAAAGTATTTAGTGAAATAGGTAATTTAAAACATTTAAAGAAAAATAGACCTGAAACATTAATTGGTGTATGCGGTTGTATGTCACAAGAAGAATCTGTTGTAAATAAAATCTTAAAATCATATCAAAATGTGGATATGATTTTTGGAACACATAATATCCATAAATTACCTGAAATTTTAGAAGAAGCATATTTATCAAAAGCCATGGTCGTTGAGGTTTGGTCTAAAGAAGGCGACGTTATTGAAAACCTACCTAAAGTGCGTGAAGGAAGTACAAAAGCATGGGTTAATATTATGTATGGATGTGATAAATTCTGTACATATTGTATTGTACCTTTTACACGAGGAAAAGAACGCAGTCGTAGACCACAAGATATCATTGAAGAAGTTCGATGTCTCGCTCGTGAAGGTTATAAGGAAATTACGCTTCTAGGACAAAACGTTAATTCATATGGAAAAGATATTAAAGATTTAGATTATGGTCTAGGTGATTTATTAGAGGATATTTCTAAAATTGACATTCCACGTGTACGTTTTACAACGAGTCATCCTTGGGATTTTACAGATAGAATGATTGAAGTGATTGCAAAAGGTGGAAATATCGTTCCTCACATTCATTTACCTGTGCAATCTGGAAATAATGCTGTATTAAAAATAATGGGACGTAAATATTCACGTGAAAGTTACTTGGATTTAGTTGATAGAATTAAAGAAGCTATTCCTAATGTCGCCCTTACTACTGACATAATAGTAGGATATCCTAACGAAACAGAAGAACAATTTGAAGAAACACTTTCATTATACGATGAAGTTCAATTTGAACATGCTTATACGTATTTGTATTCACAAAGAGATGGTACGCCTGCTGCTAAAATGAAAGATAATGTTCCAACTGAAGTGAAAAAAGATCGCTTGCAACGTTTAAATAAAAAAGTTGGTCAATATTCAGAAAAAGCAATGCAACATTATGAAGGACAAGTTGTTACTGTTTTATGTGAAGGAACAAGTAAAAAAGATGAAACAGTTCTAGCAGGTTATACTGAAAAAAATAAATTAGTTAACTTTAAAGGACCACGTGAAGCCATTGGTCAACTTGTTGATGTTAAAGTTAAAGAAGCAAAACAATACTCATTAAATGGTGAATTTTTACATTTTCATAATCAAGTTATGGTGACTAATTAATATGTATGAGAAAGAAGATATTCTAAAACAAGCAGATA
This sequence comes from Staphylococcus sp. FSL W8-1270, assembly GCF_038007165.1. Lineage (NCBI taxonomy): Bacteria > Bacillati > Bacillota > Bacilli > Caryophanales > Staphylococcaceae > Staphylococcus > Staphylococcus sp. FSL W8-1270. Next base: position 1,444,977 of record NZ_JBBOWQ010000001.1, on the reverse strand, counting down.
GTGTATCGAACAAAATAAAGGGACTAGAATTGATTAAACAATATCAAAATGTAGAGCAACAAATTCATGAGAATTCATCAATTGACCAAAAAATGAAACAATTAAAATTGCAACAAAAACAGTCAGTAAATTTTCAAAATTATGGCAAGCATCAGGCTTATCAAAAATCTGAAAAAGAAATTTCTCAACTTGAAAAAGAAATCAATGCATTACCTATTGTTGAAGAGTTTCGGTCAGCGCAATTTGAAGCAAATGAGTTGTTGCAATTGATGGTTTCTACTATGGAACAAAGTTTAAATAAGCATAATGAAAAAGCACATCATGACTCATAAACAGAAGGGAATATTCAAAGATGAAAACTAAAAAACTTACCATTACAGCTTTACTCATTGCTTTTAATGTCGTATTTAGTAGTTTTATTATTATACCTTTAGGTCCAGTAAAAGCAGCCCCAGTACAACATTTTGTAAATGTACTATGTGCTGTTTTTGTAGGACCATGGTATGGTTTAGCACAGGCTTTGATTTCTTCTTTAATAAGAATAATATTTGGAACTGGCAGTGCATTTGCCTTTCCTGGTAGTATGATTGGTGTGTTTCTAGCTAGCATCTTCTATATGTATAGAAAGCACATATTTATGGCTGTAGTTGGAGAAGTGATTGGAACTGGAATCATTGGTAGTTTAATGTGCATTCCACTATCTTGGATATTAGGTTTGCAACATTTCTTTATCAAACCATTAATGCTTGTATTTTTAGTTTCAAGTTTCCTTGGTGCGGCGATTAGTTATATCTTACTTATAGTGTTAAAAAAACGTGGATTATTAGATAAATTCAAATAAATATTTTATTTAAGATTATCATTTCATACGCTTAATAAGTTTAGTGTTTATTAAGCGGAATAAAGAGATGATAATCTTTTATTTTTAAGTTGTAGAATAATATTCTAATTTAGATAACGAGCGCTTCAGTATGACATATGTTAAAATATACAAGTTAAAATGTGAGAAACAAGTATATATCAGTAAGGTTGTGAAAAAAATATGGCTAATGTGACACCTATGATGCAACAATATTTAAAAATAAAATCTCAATATCAAGATTGCTTATTGTTTTTTAGATTAGGTGATTTTTATGAAATGTTCTTTGAAGATGCTAAAGAAGCATCTAGAGTATTAGAAATTACTTTAACTAAAAGAGATGCTAAAAAAGAAAATCCAATTCCAATGTGTGGTGTTCCGTATCACTCAGCAAATAGCTATATTGAAACACTTATTAACAATGGATATAAAGTTGCTATTTGTGAACAGATGGAAGATCCAAAACAAACTAAAGGCATGGTTAAAAGAGAAGTAGTTAAAGTAGTCACACCTGGAACAATGATGGAACAAGGCGGAATGGATGAAAATCAAAATAATTATATTCTTAGCTTCATTCAGAATGAAAATGGATACGCATTAAGTTATTGTGATGTTTCTACTGGTGAATTAAAAGCTACCAATTTTGAAGATGAAAGCACGTTAATTAATGAAATCATTACGATTAACCCAAATGAAATTGTAGTACGAGAAGACATAAATGAAGATTTAAAAAAACAAATTTCACTTACTACAGAAACGATTACAGTTAGAGAAGAAATTTCTGATATGGAATATAGTGTCAATACATTAGAAAATAATTTAATGTTTTTGACAACACAATTATTGTTAGATTATATTCATCATACTCAAAAAAGAGATTTGTCTCATATTGAAGACGTGATAACCTATGCGGCGATTGACTTTATGAAAATGGATTATTATGCAAAACGCAATTTAGAGCTTACTGAAAGCATACGTTTAAAAAGTAAAAAAGGAACATTGTTATGGTTAATGGATGAAACAAAAACACCTATGGGTGCAAGACGCTTGAAACAGTGGATTGATCGCCCACTTATTCATAAAGACAATATTGAACAACGATTAGATATCGTAGAATCATTTATTGATCATTTTATAGAAAGAGATACTCTAAGAGGTTACCTTAATCAAGTATATGATATTGAAAGATTAGTAGGACGAGTAAGTTATGGAAATGTAAATGCTCGTGATTTGATTCAACTCAAACATTCTATTTCTGAAATTCCAAATATTAAATCACTTCTTGAACAAATGAATAGTGTGACAACAACGCAGTTTAGCACATTAGAACCATTAGAAGATTTACTGACAGTCTTGGAAGATAGTTTAGTAGAAGAACCACCTATTTCAGTTAAAGATGGGGGGCTGTTCAAACAAGGATTCAGTAAACAACTAGATGAGTATTTAGAAGCATCTAAAAATGGAAAAGATTGGCTCGCACAACTTCAAGCGAAAGAACGTGAAAGAACAGGTATCAAATCTTTAAAAATTAGCTACAATAAAGTTTTTGGTTACTTTATTGAAATCACACGTGCTAATCTTCAAGGATTCGAACCAAGCGAGCATGGCTATCATCGTAAACAAACTTTATCTAATGCAGAAAGATTTATTACAGACGAATTAAAAGAAAAAGAAGATATTATTTTAGGTGCAGAAGATAAAGCAATTGAATTAGAATATCAACTGTTTATTCGATTGAGAGAGCATGTTAAATCATATACTGAAAGATTACAAAGACAAGCAAAAGTGATATCAGAGCTTGATTGTTTACAAAGTTTTGCAGAAATTGCACAAAAATATAACTATGTTAGACCAAAATTTAGTGATGATAAAACATTGAACTTAGAAAATTCTAGACATCCTGTTGTAGAACGTGTGATGGATTATAATGATTATGTACCAAATGATTGTTATCTTGATCAAAATAACTTTATTTATTTGATTACTGGCCCAAATATGTCCGGTAAATCAACTTATATGCGACAAGTGGCAATCATTAGTATCATGGCACAAATGGGAGCTTATGTACCATGTGATAATGCAATATTACCGATTTTTGATCAAATTTTTACAAGAATTGGTGCAGCAGATGATTTAGTATCCGGTAAAAGTACCTTTATGGTTGAAATGCTAGAAGCACAAAAAGCATTAACATACGCAACAGCAGATAGTTTAATCATCTTTGATGAAATCGGACGAGGAACGTCAACATATGATGGCTTATCTCTAGCGCAAGCTATGATTGAATATGTATCTGAAACATCACATGCTAAGACGCTTTTTTCAACCCATTATCATGAATTAACAACATTAGATCAACAGCTATCTAGTTTAAAAAATGTACATGTAGCAGCAGATGAGTATCAAGGTGAACTTATTTTCCTTCATAAAGTTAAAGAGGGTGCTGTTGATGATAGTTATGGTATTCAAGTTGCTAAATTAGCAAATCTTCCTGAGAAAGTAATTGAAAGAGCTCAAGTTATTTTAAATGCGTTTGAACAAAATGGAGTATTAGATGAGAATGTCCATCGTCAACATTATAATGACAACTCTAAAGATATTGAAAATAAGAATCATTTAAATAATAAGGAAGAACACTCAACTATTAAACAAACAGATGTGTTTGAACAAACAAGTTTTGACTTATTTAATTCGAATGAAACACAAAGTGAAATAGAAGCACAAATTAAAAATTTAAATATTTCAAATATGACACCTATTGAAGCATTACTTAAGTTAAGCGAATTACAAAATCAGTTAAGATAGAGGTGTTAATACATGGGTAAAATTAAAGAATTACAAACATCTTTAGCAAATAAAATTGCTGCAGGAGAAGTGGTTGAACGTCCTAGTTCAGTAGTAAAAGAATTACTTGAAAATGCAATTGATGCTAAGGCGACTGAAATTAATATAGAAGTAGAACAATCAGGTATTTCCTCAATTCGTGTAGTCGACAATGGAACTGGAATTGAGCAAGATGATTTGCAACTTGTTTTTCATCGCCATGCTACCAGTAAAATAAATGATGATGACGATTTGTTTCATATCAGAACATTAGGGTTTCGAGGTGAAGCACTGGCCAGTATTTCATCTGTAGCTAAAGTGACACTTAAAACGTGTACAGATAATGAAAATGGTCACGAAATTTATGCTGAAAATGGTGAAATATTATCTCAAAAACCAGCAAAAGCCAAAAAAGGAACAGATATTAAAGTAGAATCATTATTTTATAATACGCCAGCTCGGTTAAAATATATTAAAAGTTTATATACAGAATTAGGAAAAATTACAGATATTGTTAATCGAATGGCAATGAGTCATCCAAACATTCGCTTTTCACTTATATCTGATGGAAAAACGATGTTAAAAACGAATGGTTCTGGAAGAACAAATGAAGTGATGGCTGAAATATATGGTATTAAAGTTGCAAAAGATTTAGTTCACATTTCTGGCGATACTAGTGACTATCATTTAGAAGGATTTGTTGCTAAACCGGAACATTCTCGTAGTAATAAACATTATATTTCAATTTTTATTAATGGTCGATATATCAAAAATTTCGCTTTAAATAAAGCTATTACTGAAGGATATCATACACTTCTAACCATAGGTCGTTACCCTATTTGCTATATCAATATAGAAATGGATCCAATTTTAGTAGATGTCAATGTGCATCCAACGAAACTTGAAGTTAGACTTTCAAAAGAAGAACAACTTTATAATTTAATTATTGAAAAAATTAGACATGCATTTAAAGATAGAATATTAATTCCTAAAAACGATTTAGATCGAACACCTAAAAAAAATAAAGTATTGCATACATTTGAACAACAAAAAATCGATTTTGAACAAAAACAACAAAATATTTCAAATGAGACAAAACAATTAGAAAATAAAAATGACCCCAACATTTCGACTAACAATATCTTTTCAACAATAAGTCATCAATATGATGAAGCACATACCTCTGATGATTCTTACACTAGAGAAGATAACGAAAATTCTAGTGTCTATAATAATAAACGTAGTATGGATAAAGATTACTTCGACATTCAAAAAGATATTTTAAATAGTTTAGATCGTGCCGAATCTTCAATCGATAACACTCGACATGATGAAACCAATATTTATAATTATGATGAAAATGATGACTTTCAAGAGAATGTTACAAATCAAGAAGAACAAGATATTAAAGGTAAAGTAAGTTCAACACCGTCTCGACGTGTGCCATATATGGAAGTAGTTGGCCAAGTACACGGTACCTATATTATTGCTCAAAATGAAAATGGAATGTTTATGATAGATCAACATGCTGCACAAGAACGTATTAAATACGAATATTTCAGAGAAAAGATAGGCGAAGTATCAAATGAAGTACAAGATTTGTTAATTCCTTTAACATTTCACTTCTCAAAAGACGAGCAATTAATTATTGATCAATATCGAGAAGAACTTGATAAAGTAGGGGTCCATTTAGAACATTTTGGTGGATATGACTATATTGTAAATAGTTATCCAGTATGGTTTCCTAAAGTGGAAGCAGAGGAAATTATTAAAGATATGATTGAACTCGTATTAAATCATAAAAAAATTGACGTTAAAAAAATGCGTGAAGACGCAGCTATTATGATGAGTTGTAAGAAGTCAATTAAAGCAAATCATTATTTAAAAAAGAATGAAATGGCAGATTTAATTGATCAATTAAGAGAAGCGGAAGATCCATTTACTTGTCCTCATGGTAGACCAATTATTATTAACTTTTCAAATTATGAATTAGAGAAATTATTTAAACGAGTAATGTAGAAGGGATGCATAGAAATGAAAGAACACGTACTACCAGCAATTCGAAATATGAAAGATTTAGAGAAATTAATTCAAACGGATTATAAAGTGTGTGTCCTTTTAGATATGCATGTAGGTCATTTAAGAAGCATTATAGAGTTACTTAAAAAACATGACATTGAAGCATATATTCATATTGATTTAATTAAAGGAATGGCACATGATGAATATGCATGTGAATATATCATTCAAACTTATAAACCAAAAGGGATTGTTTCAACAAAAACAAAAGTTATTCAAAAAGCAAAATCATTAAATGTACTTACTATTTTTAGAGTTTTTATTATTGATAGTCAAGCACTCAATCGTAGTATACAACTCATAAAGAAAGTGGACCCAGATTATGTTGAAGTACTACCAGGTATTGCTCATAAAATTGTTGAAAATGTAAGAGAAGCAACGACTGCTAAAATTATAGCAGGTGGGCTAATCGAAGAAGAAAAAGAAGTGAATGATGCAATTAATAGTGGTGCAAGTTATGTAACCACAAGTAACAGAAAATTATGGTAGAAATTATATTTTTAACCTGAGACAAAATTGATGTCTCAGGTTTTTTTATGTATTGATAAAAAATAATTATAATACGCTCTTTTAATCTATAAAATAAATTGTGACAATTTTTTTACAAAAATCATTGACAACGCTTACAATTATTTTGTATGATTTATACAAGTTAATATTTGAATGAGAGATGAAGAGATTTCTGCAACCCTAATTATATAGTTTGTAGAAGTCTCTTTGCCTTGTAGGAGGTTAAAACATGAATGCTTATTTAGCAGAGTTTTTAGGCACGGCCATTCTTATTTTGTTCGGTGGAGGCGTATGTGCAAATGTAAATTTAAAACGTAGCGCTGGACAAGAATCTGATTGGATCGTTATTGCCGCTGGATGGGGCTTAGCTGTAACTATGGGAGTTTATGCAGTAGGACAATTTTCTGGAGCCCATTTAAATCCAGCTGTGTCAATTGCTTTAGCAGTTGAGGGAAGTTTTAGTTGGATAAAAGTACCAGGATATATTGTTTGTCAAATGTTAGGAGGAATTGTAGGAGCTACACTTGTTTGGTTAATGTATTTACCACATTGGAAAGCAACTAAAGATCAAGGTGCAAAATTAGGCGTATTCTCTACTGCACCTGCTATTAAAAATTATTTTGCTAACTTTTTAAGTGAAATTATTGGAACTGCTATTTTAAGTTTAGGGATTTTATTTATTGGGGTAAATAAAATTGCAGATGGATTAAACCCATTAATTGTGGGTAGTTTAATTATTGCAATAGGTTTAAGTTTAGGTGGGCCTACAGGTTATGCCATTAATCCAGCTCGTGACTTAGGACCAAGAATTGCACATGCGATTTTACCAATTGCTGGTAAAGGAGGATCTAATTGGTGGTATGCTATTGTACCAGTACTAGGACCAATTGCTGGCGGTATGCTAGGTGCTGTAATTTATCAAGTTTTTTATAAAAATGAATTTACTTTTATGAGTGGTGTTAGCATTGTAGTTGTAATTGTTACATTACTTATTGGTTTATCTCTTAATAAATCAAATAACAATAAAGATATTGAATCAATTTATTAAAAGTAAAAATTTAGTTTTAAATCATATAATATATTGACTATGTGATTCAAAGGATACTTAACACATACAGTCAGAATGAAAGAAGGAGAAAAATTATGGAACAATACATCATGTCAATAGACCAGGGCACAACTAGCTCTAGAGCAATTTTATTTGATAAAGAAGGAGAAATTCAAGGCGTTGCGCAAAGAGAATTTAAACAATACTTTCCTAAATCTGGTTGGGTAGAGCATGACGCCAATGAAATATGGACATCAGTATTAGCAGTAATGGCTGAAGTGATAAATGAAAATGAAATTGACCCTGAACAAATTAAAGGTATTGGTATTACTAACCAACGTGAAACTACGGTCATTTGGGATAAGAAAACAGGCCGTCCAATTTATCATGCAATTGTTTGGCAATCTCGTCAAACACAACATATTTGTAATGAATTAAAAGAACAAGGTCACGAAAAAACATTTCGTAATAAAACAGGTTTATTATTAGACCCTTACTTCTCTGGAACAAAAGTAAGATGGATATTAGATAATGTTAAAGGTGCAAGAGAAAAAGCAGAAAATGGGGATTTATTATTCGGAACTATCGATACTTGGTTAGTGTGGAAACTTTCTGGTGGAGAAGCACATATTACAGACTATTCAAATGCTAGTCGTACATTAATGTATAACATTCATGAACTTAAATGGGATGATGAATTATTAGAATTACTAGATATTCCTAAAGCAATACTTCCAGAAGTTAAAGAATCTAGTGAAATCTATGCACATACTAAAGATTATCATTTCTTTGGTCAAGAAGTACCAATTGCTGGTATTGCTGGTGACCAACAAGCAGCATTGTTTGGTCAAGCTTGTTTCGAACGTGGAGATGTGAAAAATACGTATGGTACTGGCGGATTCATGTTAATGAACACTGGTGAAGAACCTGTAACGTCTGAAAGTGGATTGTTAACTACAATTGCTTATGGTCTTGACGGTAAAGTAAACTATGCACTTGAAGGATCAATTTTCGTATCTGGATCAGCAATTCAATGGTTACGTGACGGTCTAAGAATTATTAATTCTGCACCGCAAACTGAAAACTATGCAACACGTGTTAATTCTACTGATAATGTCTACTTTGTTCCTGCATTCGTAGGACTTGGTACACCATATTGGGATTCTGAAGCACGTGGTGCGATTTTCGGATTAACTCGTGGTACTGAAAAAGAACATTTCATTCGTGCAACATTAGAATCTTTATGTTATCAAACACGCGATGTTATGGAAGCAATGTCTAAAGATTCAGGAATTGAAGTAAATAATTTACGTGTTGATGGTGGCGCAGTAAAAAATAACTTTATAATGCAATTCCAAGCAGATATTGTTGATACATCAGTTGAACGTCCGGAAGTTCAAGAAACAACAGCACTTGGAGCTGCTTATCTAGCAGGTTTGGCTGTAGACTTTTGGGAAGATAAAAAAGACATTGCTGATAGATGGAAATTAGAAACAGAATTTAATCCAGAAATGTCTGAAGAAACAAGAACTAAGTTATATAAAGGTTGGAAGAAAGCAGTAGAAGCTACTCAAGTCTTTAAATTAGAAGATTAATTTTTAATTATGGCTTAGTTACAAAGAATATGTTATGATGTAATTAAGTTAATACATTAGTCGAGATTTGAGAGACCTGTTATCATGCAGTATGCTTCTGTGTGTATAGGTCTCTCTTTTTTTAATATAAATTTTGGAGGGTATATTATGGCATTATCTACTTTTAACAGGAACTTAATTAAAAAGAATTTAAGAAATAAAGAATTTGACGTTGTAGTTATTGGTGGAGGAATTACTGGTGCAGGTATTGCATTAGATGCTACACAACGTGGTATGAAAGTAGCTTTAGTAGAAATGCAAGACTTTGCGCAAGGTACAAGTTCTCGCTCAACTAAATTAGTACATGGTGGTTTACGTTACTTGAAACAAGCACAAATCAAAGTTGTTGCTGAAACAGGTAAAGAACGTGCAATAGTTTATGAAAATGGTCCCCACGTAACAACTCCTGAATGGATGTTATTACCGATGCATAAAGGGGGGACATTTGGTAAATTCACAACTAACATCGGGTTAACAATGTATGATCGTTTAGCAGGCGTTAAACGTCATGAACGTAAAAAAATGTTATCAAAACAAGCTACTTTAAATAAAGAACCTCTTGTGAAAAAAGATGGTTTAAAAGGTGGCGGATACTACGTAGAATATCGTACTGATGATGCTCGCTTAACAATTGAAGTGATGAAACGTGCTGCTGAAAAAGGCGCTGAAGTCATTAATCACACTAAATCTACTGACTTCGTATACGATGCTAAAAATAAAGTAAGTGGTATTAAAGTAAAAGATATGCTTACAGGTGAAGAGTATCAAATCAATGCTAAAAAAGTAATCAATGCTGCTGGTCCATGGGTAGACGAAGTGAGAAAGAAAGATTATACACGTAACAATAAACAATTACGTTTAACAAAAGGTGTTCACGTAGTTATCGATCAATCAAAATTCCCATTACGTCAAGCGGTTTACTTTGATACTGAAAAAGATGGTCGTATGATTTTTGCTATTCCTCGTGAAGGTAAAGCATATGTAGGTACTACTGATACATTCTATAATAATGAAAAAACAAAACCTTTAACTAATCAAGAAGATAGAGACTATTTAATTGATGCAATCAATTATATGTTCCCTGATGTACATGTTACTGATGCTGATATTGAATCAACTTGGGCTGGCGTACGTCCATTAATTTTAGAAGATGGAAAAGATCCTTCAGAAATTTCACGTAAAGATGAAATTTGGGAAGGTAAATCAGGATTATTAACCATTGCTGGTGGTAAATTAACTGGATATCGTCATATGGCATTAGAAATTGTTGATTTATTAGCTAAGCGTTTAAAACAAGAATATAGTCTAAAATTTGCGGATAGCAAAACTAAAAATACACCTATTTCTGGTGGAGATGTTGGTGGTAGTAAAAACTTTGAAAATTACGTAAATCGTAAAGTTCAAGAAGGTAAAGCACTTGGATTAAGCACAGATGTGGCACATAATTTAGCTTCAAAATACGGTTCAAATGTAGATAAATTATTCGCAATTGCACAATTAACGAATGAAAAAGATTTAAATATGCCATTAGAATTATACGTTCAATTAGTTTATAGTGTACAAAACGAAATGGTATATAAACCAACTGATTTCTTAATTCGTCGTACTGGTAAATTATACTTTGACATCAATACAGTTAAACAATATAAACAAGCAATTATTGATGAATTAGATAAATTATTAAATTATACTGCTGAACAGAAAAATGAATTTTCTAAAGAAGTTGATGAAGCTATTGAAGAAGCAACACATGGTAATCATCAACCTGCAGAAAAATAAATATAGTTAAAATAGTATAGCAACTGAGATTGGGTAAAAGTACTCAATCTCAGTTTTTTATATTTTGATAAAATTTTTAAATTTAAAGTATATATAACCTATTAAAAAGTAACAAACTATTTGATAACATTAAAGAGTATAGGTATATTAGTAGGAATAGTACGTTGTTAACATACCATTAAAGAAAGAGATTGGAGGCATATCTATGGGGCAAAGTGCTTATAAAATAACTGTAGAAGATGGAACAACTTTAGAAGTTAAAGTAGATAAAGCAAACATAGCGACTTATGGTATTATACATATATTTCATGGTATGGCTGAACATATGGATCGATACGAAACACTTGTTAATGCTTTAACGCATCAAGGCTATGATGTGATTAGACATAATCATAGAGGACATGGGAAAGAGATTGATGAGAAAGAACGTGGACATTACGACAGTATGAATCAAGTTGTTCAAGATGCGTTTGAAATTGCACAAACATTATATGATAGTGAGAAAGGATTACCCTATATTGTATTAGGCCATTCAATGGGATCTATTATTGCACGTTTATTTGTTGAAACTTATCCAAATTTTGCTAATGGATTGATATTAACTGGAACAGGACAATATCCGAAATGGAAAGGAATTCCTGCAAGAATCAGTTTGAAATTAATTTCTATTTTTACTGGGAAGCGCAATCGTTTAAAATGGGTCAATCAACTCGTTTACAAATCATTTAACAAAAAGATTGATCAACCACGAACTGAAAGTGACTGGCTTTCATCACAATCTACAGAAGTTGATAAATTTGTAAACGATGAGTATACCGGCTTTTTAGTTTCAAACCAATTAATTTATGAAACAGTAAAACATATGACACGTACTGCAAATTATACTCAATTAAAAAAAATGAATAAACAGTTACCAATATTGATGATTTCAGGAAAAAATGATCCTTTTGGAGAGTATGGCAGAGGTGTTAAATCCTTGGCCAGAAAATTTAAAAAAGCTGGTATTAAACATATTACGGTACAACTTTATGCAAATAGAAGACATGAAATATTATTTGAAGTTGATCAACAAATGATATGGAATCATATGTTTGATTGGATTCAAAAACAAGTATTGAAAAATAATCAGAGTGAGGCGTAATCATTGCAAGCATCAAAAAAACCTTTTCTAGTAGTTATTGTAGGACCGACAGCTTCGGGTAAAACAGAATTGAGTATCGAATTAGCTAAAAAAATGAATGGAGAAATCATTAGTGGCGATTCGATGCAAGTATACCGTCAAATGAATATAGGTACTGCAAAGGTAACAGAAACAGAAATGGAAGGGATACCCCATTATTTAATAGATATCTTAAATCCTGATGAATCATTTTCTGCATACGAATTTAAAAAAAGAGCAGAAGTGCTTATTGAAGATATTACAAAAAGAGGTAAAGTACCTATTATTGCAGGAGGTACAGGTTTATATATTCAGTCTTTAATTTACGATTATCCATTTGATGATGAAAATGTATCAGTAGAAAAAGAATTAAGAGTAAAAGAAAAATTAGATGCATTAAATCAATTGAATAATGATGACTTACATCGTTACTTAGCATCGTTTGATGAAACATCAGCTAAAGATATTCATCCAAATAATAGAAAAAGAGTACTTAGAGCGATTGAATATTACTTAAAAACAAAAAAACTTTTAAGTTCTCGAAAGAAAGTTCAACAATATACAGAAAATTATGATACATTATTAGTAGGGATTGAAATGTCGCGCAAAACATTATATACAAGAATAAATAAACGTGTTGATATTATGTTGGGCCACGGATTATTTAATGAAGTGAAAGCACTAGTTGAACAAGGTTTTGAATCTAGTCAGAGTATGCAAGCAATTGGTTACAAAGAACTTGTCCCTGTTATAAAAGGAGAAATGGAATTAGAACCAGCTGTAGAATTATTAAAACAACATTCAAGGCAATATGCGAAAAGACAACTCACATGGTTTAAAAACAAAATGAATGTTCAATGGTTTGATAGAGAGACAATGTCACTTCAAATGATGTTAGATGAGATTACAACCCAAATAAATAAAAGGAGTTCTAAACATGATTGCAAACCAAAACATCCAAGATCAAGCACTAGAGAACTTTAAAGCAGAACAAACGGAAATTACTGTATTTTTCTTAAATGGTTTTCAAATGAAAGGTGTTATTGAAGACTTTGATAAATACATGATTAGCTTAGTTTCTCAAGGCAAACAACATTTGATTTACAAACATGCGATCAGCACTTTCACTGTGGATACAGAATCTACTGATTCAGAAGCTACAGGCGAAGGTGAAGAATAAGTTGTAATTAAAGTGCCAAGTTACTGAATTTTAGAGCGTAGTCCACGGTCGAAATGTATACGTAGCTTGCAAAATTCTCATCAATTTTTGCACTTTTGAACAAATAAAGGAAATGTTTGTAATAAAACAAAGCTTCAATATAGATGACATAGTCATCTATATTGAAGCTTTTATTTAATTTATAGAAGTTTTTCAATATCTTTTTCAATTTGAGCAGGTTTTTTCTGAGGTGAGAAGCGTTGAACAATATTACCTTCACGGTCAACTAAAAACTTAGTGAAATTCCATTTAATTTTTTCACTAAACATGCCTTTAGCTTGACTTGTTAAATAACGGAACAATGGATGCTGGTTATCGCCTTTAACGTCAATTTTTTCATGAATAGGGAATGTGACACCGTAGTTAATTTTACAATTTTGATTTGCTTCAGCACCAGAACCAGGTTCTTGACCTCCAAACTGATTGCATGGGAAACCTAAAACAATAAATCCTTGGTCCTTATATTTATTATATAGTTCTTGTAATCCTTCAAATTGTGGTGTAAATCCACATTCACTCGCTGTATTAACGATAAGCATAACATCGCCTTTATATACATCTAATTTATAATTTTCACCATTAGATTTTTGAACTTCAAAATCATAAATATTTTCCATACTATCACCCTTTCAATTTAGCTTTAATTTAACATAGTTTTAGTCGTTAGTCTTTAAACTTGCTCTATGATAGAATATGTAAGACATGTTAGAAAAGGAGATGTATATCATGGCTCAGCAACACACTTATGATACAAAGAAAAAGTTAGAAACTGCTGTATTAGTTGGTGTACATGCTCAAAGTGATCATCAATATAATTTTGAATCTACAATGGAAGAATTAGAAGCTTTAGCGTTGACTTGTCAATTAGATGTTAAAGGACAAGTCACTCAAAATAAAGATCAATTTGATTATAAATATTATGTTGGCAAAGGTAAGATTGATGAAATTAAAGCTTTTATAGAATTTCATGACATCGATGTTGTTGTGACAAATGATGAATTAACAACAGCACAATCAAAAACATTAAATGATAATTTGGGCATTAAAATTATCGATAGAACACAGCTCATTCTTGAAATTTTTGCTTTAAGAGCGCGTAGTAGAGAAGGTAAATTACAAGTTGAATTAGCTCAACTCGATTACTTACTTCCTAGATTACAAGGGCATGGAAAAAGTTTATCTCGTTTAGGCGGGGGAATTGGTACGCGTGGTCCTGGTGAAACAAAATTAGAAATGGATAGACGTCATATTAGAACACGTATGAATGAAATTAAACTTCAACTTAAAACAGTGGTCGAACATCGTGAAAGATATCGTAATCAACGCGAACAAAATCAAGTGTTTCAAATTGCACTTATTGGCTACACTAACGCTGGAAAATCTTCTTGGTTTAATGTTTTAGCAAACGAAACGACTTTTGAAAAAGATTTACTATTTGCCACACTTGACCCTAAAACACGACAAATACAAATTAACAATGGGTTTAATTTAATTATTTCTGATACCGTAGGCTTCATTCAAAAGTTGCCTACAACGTTAGTAGCAGCATTTAAGTCGACATTAGAAGAAGCGAAAAGTGCTGATTTACTTCTACATGTCGTTGATGCAAGTCATCCAGAATATCGTGCTCAATATGATACGGTTAATCAATTGGTAAAAGACTTAGATATGGATGACCTTCCACAAGCAATCATTTTTAATAAAAAAGATCAATGTTCTGAAGAAACTGATGTACCGGTATCAGGCCATCCGTCTGTATTTGTATCAAGTCGTAATAGTGAAGATAAATTAAAAGTGAAGCAGTTACTGTTTGATCAAATAAAAGCGACTTTGTCATATTACGTAGAAACTGTATCTAGTGAAGATGCAGATAGATTATATTTTTTAAAACAACATACACTTATCGAAGAAATGAAATTTGATGAAAATAATGAAAGCTATATCGTTAAAGGATATAGAAAATAATTATATATAAAGGAAGATAAATTGCATGTCAGATATTCAACACATCGTTTCTAAAGTAGAAGAAACGTTAACACCCTTATTTAAAGAAATTGAAGAAACTGCTTATATCAATCAGGAAAAGGTTCTTAATGCATTTCATCATGTTAAAGCGAGCGAGAATGATTTAGTAGGTTCTACAGGATATGGTTATGATGATTTTGGACGTGATCATTTAGAAGAGATATATGCTCATACGTTTAAAGCAGAAGATGCAATTGTTAGACCTCAAATTATTTCGGGTACTCATGCAATTACATTAGCATTGCAAAGTACACTCAAATATGGCGATGAACTGATGTACATTACAGGTAGTCCCTATGACACCTTACTTGAAGTGATTGGTGTTAATGGTAATGGTATTGAAAGTCTCAAAGAGCATGGCGTGACATATAAAGAAGTTGCATTAAAAGATGGAATGATTGATGTTGAAACTGTTTTAAATACTATTTCGAAACAAACGAAAGTTATTGCTATTCAACGTTCAAAAGGGTATGGACAACGACCTTCAATTACAGTAGATGAAATAGAAACTGCTATTTCTCAAATTAAACAACGATATCCAAATGTAATTATTTTTGTGGATAATTGCTACGGAGAGTTTGTAGAGCGTCGAGAACCAATAGAAGTGGGTGCAGATTTAATTGCAGGGTCATTAATAAAAAATCCTGGTGGTGGATTAGCAAAAATTGGTGGTTACATTGCAGGACGAAAAGATTTAATCGAACGATGTGGTTATCGTTTAACTGCACCTGGTATTGGTAAAGAAGCGGGTGCTTCATTATTTTCATTGCAAGAAATGTATCAAGGATTCTTTTTAGCACCGCATGTAGTGAGTCAAAGCTTAAAAGGCTCACTATTTACAAGTTTACTTCTTGAAAAAATGAATATGAACACAGTTCCCAAGTACGATGCTAAGCGTACAGACTTAATTCAAACCGTTCAATTTGATACAAAAGAACAGATGATTGCATTTTGTCAAAGTATTCAACATGCTTCACCAATTAATGCACACTTTAGTCCTGAACCTAGTTATATGCCTGGTTATGAAGATGATGTCATCATGGCAGCAGGAACGTTTGTGCAAGGATCCTCTATTGAATTATCAGCAGATGGTCCGATTCGTCCGCCTTATGAGGCATATGTGCAAGGTGGTCTAACTTATGAACATGTTAAAATTGCAGTAACACGTGCGGTTATGAATTTAAAAGAACAGAATTTAATTTAAGTAGTATAACACAATATTCAAAAATAGATAGTAATAAACATAATGAGAGTGAATTTCCTTTTGTATATGGATTTATTTTATGATAATATATCATGGTTAATTATACGAGATACTAATGAATAAGAAGGTTTAAATCAATTATGAAAGAAAATTTTTGGAATGAATTACCACGTCCATTTTTCATTTTAGCGCCGATGGAAGACGTGACAGACATTGTTTTTCGACATGTAGTAAGTGAAGCAGCGAGACCAGATGTATTTTTTACTGAATTTACAAATACGGAGAGTTTTTGTCATCCAGAAGGGATACATAGTGTACGAGGACGTTTAACATTCAGTGAAGATGAACAGCCTATGGTTGCTCATATATGGGGTGATAAGCCAGAGCAATTTAAAGAAATGAGTTTTGGTTTAGCAGATATGGGCTTTAAAGGTATTGATTTAAATATGGGCTGTCCTGTCGCAAATGTTGCCAAAAAAGGTAAAGGGTCTGGGTTAATTTTACGACCAGAAAGAGCAGCTGAAATTATTCAAGCAGCCAAGGCAGGTGGACTACCTGTTAGTGTTAAAACACGTCTAGGTTATTATAATATAGAGGAATGGAAAGAATGGTTAAGACATGTGTTTAAGCAAGACATTGCAAACTTATCTATCCATCTTCGTACACGTAAAGAAATGAGCAAAGTCGATGCACATTGGGAATTAATTGAAGCCATTAAAGAAATGCGCGATGAAGTGGCGCCTCAAACATTATTAACTATCAATGGTGATATTCCAGATAGACAAAAAGGTATGGAACTTGCGACGAAATATGGTATTGATGGAGTTATGATAGGAAGAGGCATTTTCCATAATCCTTTTGCATTTGAGAAAGAGCCACGCGAACATACAAGTAAAGAACTCTTGGATTTATTTAGATTACATTTAGAGTTATTTGAAAAGTATTCAAATGAAGAAACACAACAATTTAAAAGTTTACGACGTTTCTTTAAAATTTATGTGCGAGGTATTAGAGGTGCAAGTGAATTACGGCATCAATTAATGAGTACAGAAACTGTGGATGAAGCTCGAGCATTACTTGATGACTTTGAAGCAAATATGGAAGATAACCATTAATGAAACTTAAATTTTTAAAACTTAACAATAAGAATACGCTATCGTATTGATGTCTTGAAAAATAATTTTTAAATAGTAAAAAGCCTGTAGATAACTGTATCTATGGGCTTTTACGTTTATATGTAAGAAATATTTAATTTTCATGTCAGAAAACCTAACATATTTTTGTATTTCATATTAATCTATGCTAAATTATAGACAAGTTCAAAAGTAGAGGTGAGGTTATAGTGTCTAACGATACAATAAGACGTAATATGGCCGTGTTCTCTATGAGTGTTGTTTGTAAATTGACAGAACTCACAGCAAGACAAATACGTTATTATGAAACACATGAACTCATTAAGCCCGAACGTACCGAAGGAAATAAAAGGTTATTCTCGATGAATGACTTAGAGAGACTGTTAGAAATTAAAACGTTAATTGAAAAAGGTTTTAATTTAAAAGGTATTAAACAAATAATTACAAATAATCAAGGGCACTTAACTACTGATGAACAAGAGACGAGAAAAAGAATGATTGTAGATGCAACTCAGAAACCGCGCAGTGAAGCTTTACCGATAAACCGTGGCGATTTATCACGATTTATTAATTAATAACTTGGAGGATGTCTACCATGCCAAAACATACTTTTACAAAAGAGGATATTCGCAAATTTGCAAAAGAGGAAAACGTAAGATATTTAAGATTACAATTCACTGATATCTTAGGTACAATTAAAAATGTTGAAGTTCCAGTAAGCCAATTAGAAAAAGTGTTAGATAATGAAATGATGTTTGACGGATCTTCAATCGAAGGTTTCGTACGTATTGAAGAATCAGATATGTATTTATACCCAGATTTAGATACTTGGGTTATCTTCCCTTGGACAGCAGGTCAAGGCAAAGTAGCACGTTTAATTTGTGATGTTTATACAACTGATGGTGAACCATTTGCTGGGGACCCACGTACGAACTTAAAACGTATATTAAAAGAAATGGAAGACTTAGGTTATACAGATTTCAACTTAGGGCCTGAACCAGAATTCTTCTTATTCAAATTGGATGAAAAAGGTGAACCAACATTAGAATTAAATGATAATGGCGGTTACTTCGACTTAGCACCAACTGACTTAGGTGAAAATTGTCGTCGTGACATCGTCCTTGAATTAGAAGATATGGGCTTTGATATCGAAGCAAGTCATCATGAAGTAGCACCAGGTCAACACGAAATTGACTTCAAATATGCAGATGCAATTTCAGCATGTGACAACATTCAAACATTTAAATTAGTTGTTAAAACAATTGCACGTAAACATAATTTACATGCGACATTTATGCCAAAACCATTATTTGGTGTAAATGGAAGTGGTATGCACTTCAACGTATCTTTATTCAAAGGTAAAGAAAATGCATTCTTTGATCCAAACGGCAAAGATCAATTAACTGAAGATGCTTATCACTTTACTGCAGGTATCTTAAATAATGCACGTGGATTTACGGCAGTATGTAACCCATTAGTCAATTCATATAAGCGTTTAGTACCTGGTTACGAAGCACCATGTTACATTGCTTGGAGTGGTAAAAACCGTTCTCCATTAGTACGTGTACCTACTTCAAGAGGTCTATCAACTCGTATTGAAGTACGTTCAGTTGACCCTGCTGCTAACCCATATATGGCTTTAGCTGCGATCTTACAAGCTGGTTTAGACGGTATTAAAAACAAAACTAAAGTACCAGAACCAGTAAACCAAAATATCTATGAAATGAATCGTGAAGAACGTGAAGCAGTAGGTATTCAAGATTTACCATCTACACTTTACACTGCATTAAAAGCAATGCGTGAAAACGATACAGTTAAAAAAGCATTAGGCAATCACATCTATAATCAATTTATTAATTCTAAATCTATCGAATGGGACTATTACAGAACTCAAGTTTCTGAATGGGAACGCGATCAATATATGAAACAATACTAATCGCTAAGCAAAAAGGGGAAAGACTTAGGGACATAAGGAGTTAAGGCATTTGCCTTAGCTTCTTTTTTATTTGAAAATAATCTATTTTTACTTGACCACTTTCTTCAAAAGTAGTGAATTGGTCAAGTTTTGGTCAAGTTTTGGTCAAGTAAGTTAAAAAAAAACAGTCTTTATATACTTCTTAAAATTTTCTAGTTTAATTATAGATTGTTTAGCTTTTTTTGTTTTTTCATGTTCGTCTACCACTAAATATTTTTTCATAATATATAGCTCCTATTTTTATTAAATATATCAATAAAACCTATATGAATTATAAAAATATTATGTAAACATAAAAATATAGACCCGAAGTATGTCACCTTAAGGTCTATATTAAATAAGTTTATAATTAAATTAATTCTAAAAGTTTGTCAACATTTTCCTCAGTTGTGGCCCAACTTGTTGCGAATCTAACAACGCGATGTGTATCATCGTATTTTTCCCAAATTGCAAATTTCACTTTACTCTGAAGATCTTTAATCTTATCATCATTTAATACGAAAAACTGTTGATTAGTAGGAGAATCAAAATATACTTTATATCCTTTATTGATAAATCCTTGCTTCATTTTATTCGCCATATTAATAGCATGTCGACTAATATCAAAATACAAGTTATTAGTAAATAATTCTAAAAATTGAATACCAACTAAACGCCCCTTAGCTAGTAGGGCACCATGCTGTTTAATACGTGTAGTGAAGTGTTTAGGTTCATTATTGTTTGTAAATACAATCGCTTCACCACATAGTGCACCAATCTTTGTACCACCAATATAAAAAATATCACAGTAATTAGCAATATCTTCAATTGTGACATCTGTTTCATTACTCATCAAACCATAACCTAATCGGGCGCCATCCATAAATAATGGAATATGATGTTCCTTACAGACTTCTGATAAATTTTTGAGTTCTTCTTTACTATAAAGCGTTCCATATTCAGTAGGATGAGAAATATACACCATACCAGGAAATACCATATGTTCACGTTTGAAATCATTATAAAAAGTTTCAAGATAGGTATTTACTTCTTTAGGTGAAATCTTACCTTCATGAGATGGTACTGCTAATACTTTATGACCACTAAATTCTATAGCGCCCCCTTCATGTACTGCCACATGACCTGTATCTGCTGAAATAACCCCTTCATATGGCTCTAATACAGTATTAATAACAACTTGATTTGTTTGTGTACCACCAATTAAAAAGCGAACAGTGGCTTCAGGACATTGAATCGTTTTTCGAATTTGATCAGCGGCTTGTTTTGAAAATTGGTCATCCCCATAACCCGAAGCTTGAATATAATTTGTATCAATAAAACGTTGTAAAACTTTTGGATGTGCACCTTCTAGGTAGTCATTTTCAAAAGATATCATCGAATTCCTCCCTAACTTCCTTATGCTTATTCTAAACTGATTATTCTGAAAATTTGAATAGAATGTATTTAGTATACACTACCTTTTTAGTAATGTGAATTTAAGAGAATAAAAATAAATATGTAAACGCTTTTAAAAGACGTCCTATTATCATTGCAATTTAGTTGATAAACACATGTAAAAAGACTATGATTTAAACAAATATATGAAATGGAGTGTTATAAATGAGTAAAGTAAAATTTAAAAGAATTCAAGAACAAACAATTGAAGAATTGGAAAATGAAATTAATCAATATTTAGCAAGTGAAGAAGGTCGTCGCTATGAATTATTAAATGTTTCAATTGATAAAATTGAAGAACGCCAATTTCCTAACAATGAAGAAATATTAAGTGCCTTTTTAATATTAGCCGATAAATAAAAGTTGAATTTGAGAAGTAGGAGTTTAGAATTATGATAAGTCTTTTTGGCCCTAAAATTGGCACAATATTGAATATAATTTTAGTGCTTGGATTTTTAGGCAATTTAGTGTTGGCTTTTATTTTAATTTTTTTAGAGCGTAACAGACGTAGTGCATCTTCAACATGGGCCTGGATATTTGTATTATTTGTATTACCAGTGCTTGGATTTATTCTTTATCTATTTTTCGGTAGAACTGTTTCAAAAAGAAAAATGGAGAAAAATAATGGTAAAGAGCTAGATGTTTATAAAGATTTGATTGATGAACAAGCTCATAAAATTGATCATTACAACTATCATACAGAAAATAAGCAGCTACAAAATCATCAAGATATGGCAAGAATGCTATTAAAGAAACAAGATGCTTTTATTACTGAAGACAATAAAATTGATTTATTTATTGATGGTCATGAATTATATGACAAAGTACTCGAAGATATTTATAATGCGAAAGATTACATACATTTAGAGTACTTTGGATTTGAAATCGATGGTCTAGGAAAACGAATTATCGATGCCCTAGAAACAAAGTTAAAAGAAGGTTTAGAAGTTAAATTACTTTACGATGATGTGGGTTCAAAAAATTTAAAACGTCACAAATTTAAACATTTTGAATCATTAGGTGGAGAGGTAGGAGCATTTTTTGCATCTAAACTACCAATTATTAACTTTAGAATGAATAATCGTAACCATCGTAAGATTATTGTTATTGATGGTCAAATCGGGTATATTGGTGGATTTAATGTAGGTGACGATTATTTAGGTTTAGGTAAACTAGGATACTGGAGAGATACGCATTTAAGAGTACAAGGTGATGTTGTAAATGCACTTCAAATTAGGTTTATTCTTGATTGGAACTCTCAAGCACATCGTCCACAATTTGAATATGATGATAAGTATTTTCCTAAAAAGAAAGTACAGGATGGTCATTCAGCCATTCAAATTGGTTCAAGTGGACCTGCATATGAATTACACCAAATTGAGTTTGGATATACCAAAATGATTATGAGTGCGAAAAAATCTATTTATATTCAAACACCTTACTTTATACCAGATCGATCTTACATTAATGCATTGAAAATGGCAGCAAATACTGGTGTTGATGTTAACATAATGATTCCATGTAAACCGGATCATCCATTTGTCTACTGGTCTACATTTTCAAATGTTGCTGAATTGCTTGAATATGGAGTAAAAGTGTATACGTATCAAAATGGATTTATACATTCTAAAATGTTAATGATTGATGATGAAGTCAGTAGTGTAGGTTCATCTAATATGGACTACAGAAGCTTTGTATTGAACTTTGAAGTTAATGCATTCGTATATGATGAACAATTAGCTAAGAAGTTAAAAGAGGCGTATAAAGAAGATATAAAAAAATCTAAACAACTTACACTTGAGAAATATAAAAAACGACCATTATCAATTAAATTCAAAGAAGATATTGCCAAATTATTATCACCAATCTTGTAAAAATAATAAAACCGACAAAGCATTGTGCTTTGTCGGTTTTATTAATGTGACAAATGTCATTTGAAAATAGTGACATTTTTATCTGAAATTATAACTTGTTTGTTGATAAATTATTTATATTAACAAAAGGAAGTGATGAATTATGATTCAAATTCGACATTTATCCAAAAAATATAATGGAAAAACAGTATTGAAAAATATATCACTAAATATAGAAAAGGGTATGAGTACTGCATTAATAGGAAAAAATGGAGCCGGAAAATCAACTTTAATTAATATTTTAATTAATCATTTGAAAGCAGAAACGGGAGAAATTATAGATATAGATCATTTATTAAATTTAAATCATATTGGTGTATTATTTCAAAAAACGTCTTTTCCTAGATTAATAAAAGTAAAAGAATTATATAAATTATTTTGTCAACTATACAAGGATGCAATTTCGATAGATGAATTTAAAAAAATTACAAAATTGAATGATAGCCAATTGAATCTGTATGCAAATCACTTATCTGGTGGACAACAACGAATATTAGATTTTGGGTTATGTTTAATAGGAAAACCAAAGCTTCTCATTTTAGATGAACCTACTGCAGCTATGGATGTTGAAATGCGAGAACATTTCTGGACAATGATAGGGAAATTAAAAAAAGAAAATGTATCTATTTTTTATACTTCTCATTATATTGAAGAAGTAGAACGAATGGCAGATAAAGTTATATTTCTTGATCAAGGCATTATTAAGTTAAATGATTCACCTAGAAATATATTAACCAACCAACAATATTCAATAATTAAAGTACCAAATACAGTAGACAATAATTTACAGAATTTAACAAATTATTTTGATGTAAAAATTGAAGATACTATTTTAAAAATTAAAACATCTGATGTTAAGAAAGTAATATATTATTTGGAAAAATTAAATATAAATTTAAATGACATGACTATTGAAAAGCAAACATTGTTAGAAACAATTTTATTTGCTGATGTAAAAGGGGGAGGGACTAAAAATGAATAATATCGCTTTATTAAAAACAGAATTTAAAATTATTTTTCGAAAGAAACTAACAACATTCTTATCAATCATATTACCGGTAGGTTTTTATTTATTATTTACTTCTTTACTAGACTTACCAGAAGAAGCGAAACAGCAGTTCTATAAAGAATATATGTATAGTATGACAGTATTTAGCTTGATGAGTTTTTGTTTAATGCAATTTCCTATAGAGATTATTGAAGAAAGAAACATAGGTTGGTTTAAACGATTAATGGTAACGCCTTTATCTAGTAAAACCTATTTTACTACTAAAATGATAAAAACAATATTGTTATTTTTATTGGCTATTATTTTGATTTTTACTGTTGCTCATCTATATAAACACGTAAATATGAGTATACAACAATGGTTGTTTTCAGGTGTTTCATTATGGGTAGGTGCAAGTTTATTTTTAACCTTAGGATTAGTAATCGCTCAATTTAATGAGACTCAAAAGGCAAGTAGTATAGCCAATATAGTTAATATGGTATTAGCGATATTAGGAGGATTGTGGTTTCCAGTTCAAACATTCCCAATTTGGTTACAAAAAATTTCGAAAATTACTCCAACATATCATTTGAAAAATTTTGCATTAGAGTTAGCTAAAAATCAAGGTTTAAATATTACTTCATTATTTATTTTAATTGTATATAGTATACTATTTTTAATTATTACAGTGTGGATCAATCACAGAAAAGAAGTGAGTTAGATGAAAAAAAGAAAATGGAACGTTAGATTAGGAGAGCTATCAACACTTATATATTTGTTATTTCCAATTATAAGTATCTTTAATGAAAAACGAGGTTCTCAAACTGTATATTTAATTGTTTTAGCTATTTTTATTGTGTCATATCTTATGTTAGTAATATATTATTATCGATTTAACAATAACGTAATATATAGCCTATTAGTGGTTCATTATGTAGGAATTATATATTTTGTTTATGCAATTAATCCAATGAATAGCT
The DNA here is from genome assembly GCF_038007165.1 of Staphylococcus sp. FSL W8-1270. Lineage (NCBI taxonomy): Bacteria > Bacillati > Bacillota > Bacilli > Caryophanales > Staphylococcaceae > Staphylococcus > Staphylococcus sp. FSL W8-1270. The sequence continues at coordinate 1,420,215 of NZ_JBBOWQ010000001.1, read as the reverse complement.
TATTCTTTTTCTTTAGCGCATTTGCATTACCTTTTATGTTTGAAGTAACAATTAAGTCAAAAGAATTTATCACATTTATAATTGCAATATTTTTATGTCTTATAATTACAAGTATTTATCAAATACAATATATAACTGTATTAGTTATCTTTTATTTAGTTATTTTAATTATTACTTTAGGAAATTTTAAAACTAAAAAAGATGAAGCATTAAAAAAAGAAATAGAAGAGAAAAATAAGTATATTAATACATTAATTGCAGAACAAGAACGTCAACGTATAGGGCAAGATTTACATGATACACTAGGTCATGTATTTGTAAGTCTTAGTTTAAAATCAGAATTGGCATATAAGTTGATTGATAAAGATCAAGAAAAAGCTAAAAATGAAATATTGGCGATTAATCAGATATCTAAAGATACCTTAATTAAGGTAAGAAATATTATTGAAAATTTAAAATCTCAAAGTTTTGAAGAGGAAGTTCAATCCATAAAAAATGTTTTAAAAGATGCAAACATTCAATTTGAATTAAAAAATATAAGAAAGGTAAATGTTTTAACTCCAACAAAGCAATCGATACTATCAATGATTTTGAGAGAAGCAATCAATAATGTCATTAAACATGCAAAGGCTAGTAAGATTTATTGTGAAATGATACAAGAAGATAATAATCTATACCTAATTATTCAAGATAATGGAAAAGGTTGTAACACCACTGAAGACTTTAAATTAAAAAGTATAGAAAATAGAGTTCAACTTCTTAAAGGAAAATTAGAAATTAAATCTAAAAATGGTATGCATATACGTATTATGATACCAAGAGAGGATATTAAATGATTAGCATTATAATAGCTGAAGATCAATATATGTTGAGAAAAGCGATGGTTCAACTGATTGAATTTAACGAGCAAATGAAAGTAGTTAATGATTGTAATAATGGGGGTGACGCATTTGAGTTTATTGAAAAATATCATCCAGATATTGCAATTTTAGATATCGAAATGCCAGGGCTAACAGGTTTAGAAGTATTATCTAAAATAAGAGAATTTAAAATTGATACTAAAGTAATAATTGTAACTACATTTAAAAGACCAGGTTATTTTGAAAAAGCTGTGGCAAATGAAGTAGATGCTTATGTATTAAAAGAACGTTCCGTAGAAGATTTAATACAAACTATTAAACATGTCATGAATGGTGAAAAGGAATATAGTACTTCATTAATGACTACTTTATTCAAAGAATCTAATCCCTTAACACATAAAGAACAAGTGGTATTACGTGAAATTGGAGATAATTTAAGTAGTAAAGAAATTGCAGAAAAACTTTATCTTTCAGATGGGACAGTGAGAAATTATACGTCTAATATAATTGATAAATTAAATGCAGAGAATCGATTTAATGCTTGGAAGAAAGCAAAGGAAAAAGGCTGGATATAAAAAGTAAGAAAAATATTTAAGGAATGTATAAAAAAGACTGAATTGAATAATATTTAATGTTTTCAATTCAATCTTTTATTGAGAGTGACATTGTATGATACTCCCTTATTTACCTTTTCGTTTACGTATAATACTTTGAATAATATAAACAATAAATCCAACTAAAATGCCTAACAATACTGCTATAACAACCGAAACAATAATAGGCAGTTTATAAACGATTTGTAAAATAACGCCAACGATAATAGCAATTACGACAGCAATCATCGTGACTAAATTTTCATTACGTTCGCTCATGTATTTCACTCCTAACATGTATAATTATATCATGTTGAATATCAATTAATCATTTTTTGAAAATAAATTCAATATAGGTAGACTTTTTAGGTCGAAAGTATTGATTGATTATTAAATACATATTATATATTATATTTGAGTATTAAAAATATAATATAGGAGGCACCTATGAATTCAAAGAAAAATTTAACAATAATTGTTCTTGCTATCATTGTTATTGGCGTATTAGCATTTCAATTTTTAAATCATACAGGGCCATTTAAAGACGATAGTCAACATTCTTCATCTAATTCAACACAGATAGAACTTAAAGGAAAAGAAAAAGTCCACGTTGATCGGGTTGTAGATGGAGACACATTTGTGGCTAAGAAATCAAATGGTGAGCAAATTAAGGTACGTTTAATTGGTGTTGATACACCAGAAACGGTTAAACCTAACACATCAGTTCAACCTTATGGAAAAGAAGCTTCTAATTACAGCAAACAACATTTAAATAATAAAGATGTGTATTTAGAATATGATAAGGAAAAAGAAGACCGTTATGGTCGTACATTAGCCTATGTATGGTTAGATGAAAAAACAATGTATAACGAAGAATTAGTTAAAAAAGGATTAGCTCGTGAAAAATACTTCTCACCTAATGGTAAATATAGAAGTACATTTGAAAAAGATGAACAGCAAGCTAAAAAAGATAAAGTGAATCTTTGGAGTTAAAAAATGAGTATGGGAGAACATTCTTGACGAATGTTCTCCCATACTCATTTTTTAGTTATGAAAGTTTTCAACAATAGTATTAACTTGAGTTTCAGATAGAGGGTGTTTAGATAATTCAATAGCATTATTAATAACAGATTCTAAAGAAGATTTAGTGGATACTGTATCAATATATTTTTCTCTTTCTTCAGCACCTTCAATTATATTAACACTACCATCACTAAAATAAATGACACCAATACTTTGAACTTTATGATTAAAATATTTTTCAATGCCATCTTTTAAGATTTTTGCGTTAATAGCGGCTTGTTCATAAGGGTCATGTTGATAAAACTCATAGATAACTCGATTGTTTTGAATTTTTTCAATAAAAGTATATATTTCATTACGATTTGAATCAAATTGACTATGATATTGTTTACTAATATAATGCCCTACAATTTGTTCTACACTTTGATTATCACCCTCTAAGTGATCAGAAGTAGGTAAATCAAAATGATAAAATGTTTTTTGTTTCCAACTTTTAACGTCAATATTAATAAGACCTACGTCAGACACAACTATATAGTCAAATGTTCTTGCATACTCAAACAGTGGATGTTTAGTAGCTAAATTACTAGTCGTAATAATATTATAATATTTTAATTTTCCTGAAGCTTTAAAACGGTCTAAGATATCTTGTAATTCACGTTTAGCATTACGTTTGGAATGAGGACTAATCTCGTTATTAGAACTTAATATTTTATTTTTAAGTTCTAAATTTTCTTTACTGAGTAAAGAATTTTTAGAGACCATTTGATTTTTAGCGTAAACTTCAGTATCTATTCTATCTTGCATGTATCTTTGATTGAGTACAAATGCAAGTATAAGAATAACAATAATAATAATTAGAATAATCGTATGTGTCATAAGCTCACCTCCTGTTTAATATTTGTAAATTAGAAGATTAATGATTAAATTAATTTTCTATAGAAATCAATAATTAATTATAAACAAAATATATTTATTGTTCAATAAACAAAAAATGATAATTTAAGTTGAAAAAGAATATAATAACAGGATATAATTTATTCATTATTATAAATATAAAATTGTGTAAAATTATATATCATACCCTAAAGAAGAGTTAGAAGATTTACAAATTTTTCACAAATTAAAAATTGAAAACATTAAATTGTGTCTGTATAATTAACTTATGAAAGCGTTTCCTTTAAGGAGGACAGTTGTATGTCTCATTACCAAAATCATGTAGAAGAACTAGTTGGAATATTAAAAAATCAATGCCGTACAGCATTCAAATTTCACGGTGAAGTTGCTATTCAACTATTTTTAAATGAACTTTTTGAATTACCTTCGAAAGTCGATATTTGTGTAGAAAGAAAACGAATAGTAGAGGTTTTAAAAGTTATTCCTTCAAGTTATACATTTAAATATTATGATACGTCCAATCATAACATGGATAAAGATAATTTAGATATTCCATCTATTTCTCATATAAACGTTGTTAATAATGATAAAGTTATTTTAAGTATTTTTATTTATGATGTTATAAATGAGGAATGGATATTTAGACTAAACAGTAATATCCGATTACCTAAAAATAATATTTATTTTCATTCATTAACCTGGGATGTCGATTATATCAAACCTGAAATCGTATTAATGTATGATTTACTAGATTATCAACAAAACAATTCAGAAGCCAATTATAAGTCAGTTTTAGATGCTCTAAGCTATTATCAATTTGTGATTTTAAAAATGGTAGTGGGAGAGCATAAAATTAAAAAAGCACTTACACAAAAAGTTTAATATAAAAAATCTGAGACAAAATAGATGTCTCAGATTTTTTTATGTAATTGTTATTTAGGACATAAATTTTTTAAGCATACACCATGATAGCAATACTCATAAGTTGATAACACAGCTTTATCTGCATTTTCTCTTGAAATACCAAACATCATAGAAATTTCAGAAGCACCCTGATTAATCATTTTTAGGTTGATATTTGATTCTGCTAGAGCATGTGTGATTTTGTTAGCAGTTCCGACAGATTGAGTCATTCCTTCACCGACAATCATTAAGATGGCAAGGTCATGGTCAATGCTTAATTCATCAATATCACATTTTTTTCTAATCGCACTTAATACTTCATTCTCTTTATTTTTAATTTGATTAGAACGCATTATAATACTAATATTATCAATACCTGATGGCATATGATCGAAAGAGATATGATAGTTTTCTAATATTTCTAAAATTCTTCTTGTAAAACCTATTTGTCTATTCATTAAGTATTTCTTAATATTTATAACTGTGAAATCTTTATCGCAACTAATGCCAATAATTTGATTTTTATCTGTGACTTCACGATCATGGCGAATAAAGGTTCCTTTGTCCTCTGGATGATTTGTGTTTTTTATGACTACGGGTATTCTATGTTTATATAAAGGCTGTAATGCTTCATCGTGAAATACACTAAAGCCGGCATATGATAACTCACGCATTTCTCTATATGTAATTTCTTCAATAAGTTCAGGATTTTCAATTACATTTGGATTTGCCTTAAAAATACCAGAGACATCTGTAAAATTCTCATATAATGATGCTTTAATACCACGCGCTATGATTGCACCTGTGATATCCGAACCGCCTCTCGGAAATGTAACAACATAGTTATGTTTAGAAACACCAAAGAAACCTGGGATAATAATTTTTCCTTCAATTTCTCTTAATTTATAAATTTTATCATAAGCGTCTTCTAAAATTTGTGCTTGTTGTGGTAAGTCAGTTACTAAGATACCAGCATCTTTTGGTGAGAGATATGTTGTTTTAATGCCTTGTGAATCGTTGTATTTAGCGATAAGTTGAGCATTAAAATTCTCACCACATGATAACAATGCATCGTATAAACGATCATGCTTATCGTTTAATTGTTTAATGATTGTTTCAAGTGTTTCATCTATTGTTTCTAAGAGTGTAGACTCCATATGTAATTCTTCTAAAATATCTGCATAACGTTGAATAATCTCTCTTTTTTTATCTTGATAATCCAATTGATTGATTACTTTTTCATATAAACGAATAAGTAAGTCAGTCGTTTTAACATCATTCTTATGTCTTTTACCAGGTGCAGATACAATAATAATTTTTCTGTCTGGGTCATCATTGACAATATTTAGGACTTTTTTAATTTGTGTTGCATTTGAAACTGAACTTCCACCAAACTTAGCAACTTTCATAAAATTTACCAACCTTTCTAAAAAATCAGAAAATTCTATTTAATTTCCTGATACTACATGATAATATATATCTACATATTCACTTTTTCTTTTAAAAGTCCTATTCAATTAATTTGATTTAATAGTATAATAAATTTAAGTGTTTTTCAATAAAACAATTGTACTTCTCAATAATACAAATGGGAGGAAGATAAAAATTATGAAGGAATTAAACGTCGCGTTACTAGGGTTAGGAACAGTAGGCTCAGGTGTAGTAAAAATTATTGAAGAAAATCGACAACAAATTAAAGATACTCTAAATAAAGATATTGTTATTAAACATATTTTAGTAAGAGATACCACTAAAAAAAGACCTATTAATATTAGTCAATATCATTTAACAGAAGACATTAATGAAATTTTAAACGATGATGATATTGATATCGTTATAGAAGTAATGGGAGGAATTGAACCAACTGTTGATTGGTTAAGAGAATCTTTAAAAAGAAAAAAACATGTCATTACAGCAAACAAAGATCTACTTGCTGTGCATTTAGAATTACTAGAGAATCTAGCAGAACAACAAGGCGTAGCCTTAAAATTTGAAGCAAGTGTTGCAGGTGGTATTCCCATTGTTAACGCGATTAATAATGGGTTAAATGCTAATAATATCTCTAAATTTATGGGAATTTTAAATGGTACGTCAAATTTTATTCTTTCAAAAATGACGAGAGAACAAACTTCATTTGAAGATGCACTTGCTGAAGCACAAAGATTAGGATTTGCTGAAGCAGATCCTACTGATGATGTAGAAGGTATTGATGCAGCTAGAAAAGTAGTGATTACGTCTTATTTATCATTTAACCAAGTAATTAAGTTAAATGATGTGAAAGTAAAAGGTATCAGTAAAACAACATTATCTGATATTAATGTAGCTGACAAATTAGGTTATAAGATTAAATTGATTGGTAAAAGTACATATCATCATAGAGAAGTTAATGCATCCGTTGAACCAACCTTAATACATAAATCACATCAGCTTGCAGCAGTAGAAAATGAATACAATGCAATTTACGTTATTGGAGATGCTGTAGGGGATACAATGTTTTATGGTAAAGGAGCAGGTAGCTTAGCTACTGGTAGTGCAGTAGTGAGTGATTTATTAAATGTAGCACTCTTCTTTGAATCAAATTTACATACACTTCCACCTCATTTCGAATTAAAAACAAATAAAACTCGAGAATTAATGGATAATGGTGACGCAATTGCTATTGGAGAAAAATTAAATTACTATGTTGTCATTCATAGTGATGAATCAATTGATAAACTTAAAGATCAACTTAAATCAGATTTACCATTCCACAAATCACTTCAAATAGAACAACGTGATTCTAGTTCTTATGGAGTTGTGGTTATCGGATTAGACCAATCACCTGAATCACTACTTAGTAAAGCAAATTACAACATTGAAAAAATTTATCCAGTTGAAGGAGTTTAATAATTATGAAAAGATGGCAAGGTTTAGTAGAAGAATTTAAAGATTATTTACCGGTGAATGAAGATACACCTAAACTTACTTTAAATGAAGGACATACACCACTGATTCACTGTGCTAATATATCAGAAATGCTAGATATTGATTTATATGTTAAATATGAGGGTGCTAATCCAACTGGTTCTTTTAAAGATAGAGGAATGGTAATGGCTGTAACAAAAGCGAAAGAACAAGGTAAAAAAGTGGTGATTTGTGCTTCAACAGGAAACACTTCTGCCTCAGCAGCAGCTTATGCTGCACGTGCAGGTTTAAAAGCAATTGTAGTGATTCCCGAAGGAAAGATTGCTTTAGGTAAACTTTCGCAAGCGGTCATGTATGGTGCAGAAATTGTCTCAATTGAAGGTAACTTCGATGAAGCATTAGAAATCGTTAAAGAGATTGCACAAAATGATGATGATATTGAATTAGTAAATTCTGTTAATCCATTTAGAATAGAAGGACAAAAAACAGGTGCATTTGAAATTGTCGAACAATTAGAAGAAGCTCCAGATGTTCTAGCAATCCCAGTAGGAAACGCAGGAAACATTACTGCTTATTGGAAAGGCTTTAAAGAGTATCATGAGAAAAAAGGAAGTCAACTTCCTCAATTATTTGGTTTCCAAGCAGAAGGAGCCTCACCAATTGTTCAAAATAAAGTCATTAAAAATCCTGAAACAATCGCTACAGCAATCCGTATCGGTAATCCAGCAAGTTGGAAAAAAGCAACTGTTGCGTTAGAAGAATCAAATGGCCTCATTGATAGTGTGACTGATGATGAAATTTTAGAAGCATATCAATTAATGACATCTAAAGAAGGTGTATTTAGTGAACCAGCAAGTAATGCTTCAATTGCTGGTTTAATCAAATTACAACGTGCTGGAAAATTGCCGAAAGGTAAAAAAGTAGTAGCAATATTAACTGGTAATGGACTAAAAGATCCAGACACTGCTATCTCAATTTTAGATAATCCAATTCAACCGCTTCCAAACAATAAAGAAAGTATTATCAATTATATTAAAGGAACACTTTAATATGAAGCCATCACTTCACCTGAAAATACCTGCATCAACTGCTAACTTAGGAGTAGGATTTGATTCTATTGGTATGGCAATTAATAAATATTTATACCTATATGTTGAGGAAGCGGAAGGCAGTAACTGGGAATTTAAATATTTAAATGAAGAGTTAGACTCATTACCGAAAGATAAAAGTAATTATGTCTATAAAGTTGCACAACAAGTAGCTGAAAAATATAATGTAACTTTACCTAATTTAAAAGTGTCGATGAGAAGTGAAATTCCATTAGCAAGAGGGTTAGGATCATCTGCATCCGCTTTAGTTGGAGCATTATATATCGCTAACTACTTCGGTAATATTCAATTATCTAAGTATGAATTACTACAACTAGCTACTGAAATAGAAGGGCACCCTGATAATGTAGCACCTACAATTTATGGTGGATTACTCGCAGGATATTATAATCCTGAAACCAAAGAGACAAATGTGGCACATATTGATATACCTGATGTAGATGTAATTCTTACTATCCCAACATATGAACTCAAAACAGAAGACTCACGTAGGGTACTTCCAGATAATTATTCTCATGAGAAGGCAGTTCAAAATAGTGCGATTAGCAATACAATGATTTGTGCATTAATTCAACATAATTATGACCTTGCCGGAAAAATGATGACACAAGATGGTTTTCATGAACCTTATCGTCAACACTTGATTCCTGAATTTGAAAAAGTAAAAGTACTATCCCAAAAATATGATGCTTATGCTACAGTGATTAGTGGAGCAGGTCCAACGATATTGACATTGAGTCGTAAAGAAAAAAGTGGAGAACTTGTTAGAACATTAAAATCAGAAATAACAACTTGCGATTCTGAACATGCAACAATTAATAATGTAGGTGTTATTGAAGAAGTTGTGTATCCTTCATAAAATTATTGTAAAATAGATAAGAGCAAAAATGAAAGGAGAGCAACTAAGAAATGAGTAACTATAAAATGATTGTTATGGATATGGATGACACTTTAATGACAAGTGATAATGTAGTTAGTCCTGAAACCAAAGACTATTTAATTCAACTACAAGAAGAAGGATATAAAATTGTTTTAGCTTCTGGAAGACCAACTGAAGGAATGATTCCAGTAGCTAAAGAATTAAAGTTAGATCATTATCAAAGCTATATCATTAGTTATAATGGCGGTAAAACAATTAACGCTAAAACAGAAGAAATTGAAGTAAGTAAAAGTGTAACTAAAGATCATTTTGATAAAATTACAGACTATTGTCGTAAAAAAGGCTTTTTAACATTAACGTATCAAGACGGACAAATTATCTTTGATACAGAACATGAATATCGTAAAATTGAATCAGAATTAACTGGTCTACCTATGAAACAAGTGGATGATATTAAAGCATATATTCAGTCTGATGTACCTAAAACAATGGGCGTTGATTATGAAGAAAATATTTCAAAAGCACGTAACGAATTAAATGGAACATTTAATTCTGATATTGATGTGACGACGAGCAAACCTTTCTTCCTGGAATTCATGGCTAAAGATGTTTCTAAAGGTAATGCAATTAAAGCTTTATGCGAAAAGTTAAATATTTCATTATCAGAAGTGATTTGTTTTGGAGATAGCCTCAATGACCAATCAATGTTTAAAGTTGTAGGATATGCTGTAGCAATGGGAAATGCGAGTGAAGAATTAAAAAAAATTGCAGATAAAGTTACATTAGATAATGATTCTAATGGTATACCAGTAGCGCTTAAAGAATTGCTATAAAACATTTATATAAATTAAAAAGGAAGCGGAATGAATTCGTATTGAATCATGTTTCGCTTCCTCTTTTTTATTATCATAACTAATTATTTAGCAGTATGTGTCCAGTCATGTTTACCTTTATTTCTTTTTACATGAGCATATACTTGATCAGCTGCATAATCTAAATTTGTATATACTGTTATTGTATATGCAGATTGGTTAACGTGAAATGGCTCATCTCGAAATACATCTTTTAAGTGTGTAAATAAGTTTTCCATTTGATCATGAGTTAGACTAGGATACTCACGCAATGTACGTTTCAGTAATTGTCCATTTCTTTCTTCTAAAGATTGTACGACAATAACAAAACGTTCATCACTCTTTATTACGTCATCAAATAAATTTGTTTGACCTACCATACTCAATCACCTCTAAGTCGTTATCGTTATACTCATTATACAAAATAAACGACTATTAGAAAATATACATATTGTGTTTAGGAATAAAAACGGGAGTAGAATTGTATTTAATTCTACTCCTAAATAAACGATGATATTAATCATGATAATGATGGGTTGTAAGATCCATGTGATCTAATTTTACAAATTTAGTTTTACGAATCAATTTATGCACGATAAAGATAATTGCTAAGACAATTAAAGGCATGATATTAACAAAAAAATCGCCTATATTACCATTAAATAAATCACCGATAGAATTACCAAGGTATAAGAAAATTAATGTAGCAAACACAATGATAGGGCCTAGAGGGAAAAGTGGTGATTTGTAAGGCAATAATGTGTTAATATCTTTGCCTTGACGTTTAATCCCTCTACGTAAACGTATTTGAGCCCATGCACTTATTGCCCATACAATAATTACTAAAGAGCCAATGATATTTAACAAGCTAAATACTGCATTAGCATAGAAATTAGCTAGAATAATAATTGCTACTACTAAAATGTAAGTAGTGACTATTGAACGCATCGGTAATTTCGTTTTATTATTTAATTTACTTAAAAACTTTGGTGCTTGCTTTTCATCACTCAAAGAGAAAAGCATTCTACTTGTTGTATACATTCCAGAATTCGCTGCAGATAGTAACGATGTAAGAATGACAGCATTAATAATTGATGCTGCAAATGCTATACCGATTCGATCGAAAACTATAGTAAATGGACTTTGAGATACCGATTGATTTTTATTTAATAATAAAGGATCAGTATAAGGAATAATAGCTGCAATGACGACAATAGATAAAACATAAAACAATAAAATTCTCCAAAATACTTGCTTAACAGCCCTTGGCATAGTTTTTTCAGGATTATCAGATTCACCTGCAGTGACAGCTACAACTTCCGTACCACCCACAGAAAATCCTGCTACAAGTAATACTGCTAAGAAACCAGATAAACCACCTACAAAAGGTGCTTCACCTTTGGTATAATTCTCGAATCCATATGTATGTCCACCAAGAATACCAAAAATCATTAATATACCAACAACAATAAATACAATAATTGTGATTACTTTAATTAATGATAACCAAAACTCTGTTTCGCCAAATGCTTTAACAGTAAAGATATTTAATAGGAATATAATCGTTATAAAAATTAAACTCCATACCAGAGGACTGAAAATTTTAAATACATCCCAATAAAATAAAACATTAGAAGCTACCATTACATCAACGCTTGATACTAAAGACCATAGAATGTAATACAACCATCCCATTGTAAAACCGATAGACGGATCAATGAAACGGGTAGCATATGAACTAAACGAACCAGATACAGGATAAAATGTAGCAAGTTCTCCAATAGACGACATTAAAAAATAAAGCATGATTCCTATCAATAAATAAGCTAAGATAGCTCCTCCAGGTCCTGCCTGAGAAACGACACTACCTGTAGCAACAAAAAGTCCAGTACCTATTGCGCCTCCGATAGCAATCATAGATATGTGTCTTGACTTAAGACCGCGTTTCATATTGTTATCTTCCATATAATATCTCCTAAATTAAAATTTAAAATATACAAATCATTTTAATCGTTTTAGGTCAAGTATTCAATAACTTTTGAACAATTTGTTTTAAAAATTTTAAATTTTCTGATTTTTTAAAACGATTAGTTTTTGGTACGTAGAAGGAAACTGATTAAATTAAAAGAAACTTATTGCGTAAAAATAAAGGATATGATAGAATTTTAAATCGTAAGAATTCCTAATTATATATAACAAGAAAGGATGTTATTGATGCGCGTTAATGTAACTTTAGCTTGCACTGAATGTGGCGATCGTAATTATATTACAACAAAAAATAAACGTAATAACCCTGAGCGTATTGAAATGAAAAAATATTGCCCAAGATTAAATAAATACACGCTACACCGTGAAACTAAATAATTCCTTATCTTTTAAATACGACAAAAAGATAAACTATTATAGACTCATACATGTTTAAGATGAATAACATGTGTGAGTCTTTTAATTTTAAAATAATTGTCTTTGTAATTTTTTAAAAGTATGTTAAGATATAAAACGTAATTATTACGATTTGTAAAAAGGAGATATTATATGGCTAAAAAATCTAAAATAGCTAAAGAATTAAAAAGAGAAAAATTAGTAAATCAATATTATGAATTACGTAAAGAACTGAAAGAAAAAGGAGATTATAAAGCATTAAAAAAATTGCCAAGAGATTCATCTCCAACTCGTTTAACAAGAAGATGCAAAGTTACAGGACGCCCAAGAGGTGTAATGAGAAAATTTGAAATGTCTAGAATTGCATTTCGAGAACATGCTCATAAAGGTCAAATTCCTGGTGTGAAAAAATCTAGTTGGTAACTGAAACTAATACTTTAGTCCATTTACATTGTATTTAAAAAATTGTAAAGTATATAAGGATATAAATAATAAGAGCGAGGAAAAGGTGATTTCTCGCTCTAGATTACGTTATAAATGATTTTTTAAAGCGTCAGATATTTTATTTATGTCTACAGTGTCTTTTTAATTTTTAATGTATAGGGGAAATTTAAAGTATGAAAATTTTTGATTATGAAGATATTCAATTAATTCCAAATAAATGTATTGTTAATAGTAGATCTGAATGTGATACAACTGTACAATTTGGACCTAAAACTTTTAAGTTGCCAGTGGTTCCTGCTAATATGCAAACAGTTATGAATGAATCTTTAGCTGAATGGTTTGCAGAAAATGATTATTTTTATATTATGCATCGTTTTGATGAAGCAGGTCGCATACCTTTTATAAAAAAAATGCAAAATAAAGGACTTTTCGCTTCTATTTCAGTGGGTGTAAAGGAAACTGAATTTGAATTTATAGAAAAATTAAAAACTGAGCATTTAATACCTGAATATATTACAATTGATATCGCCCATGGTCATGCTAATTCGGTTATTAATATGATTAAACATATTAAAAAACATATTCCTCAATCATTTGTTATTGCTGGTAATGTAGGAACGCCTGAGGGAGTAAGAGAATTAGAAAATGCTGGTGCAGATGCTACTAAAGTTGGTATAGGACCAGGACGAGTGTGTATTACTAAAATTAAAACTGGATTTGGTACAGGAGGATGGCAATTAGCTGCATTAAACATTTGTAGTAAAGCTGCACGTAAACCAATTATTGCTGATGGAGGTATTAGAACACATGGTGATATCGCGAAATCTATTCGTTTTGGAGCCACTATGGTTATGATTGGTTCATTATTTGCAGCGCATGAAGAATCTCCTGGCAAAACAGTTGAGTTAGATGGTAAACGTTATAAAGAATATTTTGGTAGTGCTTCCGAATTCCAAAAAGGAGAACATAAGAATGTTGAAGGGAAGAAAATGTTTGTGGAACATAAAGGTTCATTAAAAGATACCTTAGTTGAAATGCAACAAGATCTTCAAAGTTCAATTTCCTATGCTGGCGGCAAAGATTTAAAATCACTAACTACTGTTGACTATGTTATTGTAAGAAACTCAATTTTTAATGGTGATAGAGATTAATATATATTTAGTAGGTGAATGTTATTAAAAAATTCCTTTTATTTACTGCAATATTTCTGTTATTTATCATTATAAAACCCATCGAAGAAAACCAGTTTTTTATTCATTTGCAAAATAATGTAAGAGATAAAGTAGAAGTTTTATTAAATGAAGATACAAGCTATAAAAATAATGTGCTTAAAGTTCCAAAAAAACAAGAATTCGCAGTTAATAATATTCAATTAAATATGTCACAAAAGGAAGTAGAAAATAAGATAGGGCGACCAAAAAGAGTGACTTCAAATGAATATGGTACAAAATGGTACACTTATTATAATGATGATTATCAAAATTTTTTAATGGTAAGTTATATTAATAATAAAGTTAATGCTTTATTTAGTAATCAAAACATTATAACTTCTAAATCTAAAATTAAATATAATACCCCTAAAAAAGTGGTTGAACAACGTCTTGGTAAGCCAGTAGATAAAATTGCAAAAGGACGTAATCGTTTTGTTGTAAAAAATGATGAATATGATGTTTTTTATAAAGATCACATTTATACAACTGCATTTTACGATAAACATAATAAAAATAACTTAACAGGGTTGTTGCAAGTGAGTGAATCGATGGAAAACCGATTACAAAAGCAATATGGTGCACCTTCTACAACGCTAGAAAAAAGCTTTGAATATCAAAACTTTGATTTAGTTAATGCAGAAAGAAAACAACACGGATTAAATACATTGGATTACTCTAAAAAAATATCTAATACTGCAAGAAAACATAGTGAAGATATGGTTAAAAATAATTATTTTGAGCATACTGATTTAAATGGTCATTCACCTTTCGATAGAATGAAACGTGATGGTATACAATTTAATGCTGCTGCTGAAAATTTAGCTTATGGTCAACAAAGTAGTATTTATGCTCACGAAGGACTTATGAATTCTCTAGGACATCGGGAAAATATTTTAAATACACACGTTAATACATTAGGTGTAGGTGTAGATTTTAATAATAAGCGACAACCATTTTGGACAGAAAACTATGCTGGATAATGTTTGATTTATAATATATAGGGGTATGTTCTTTTTGCAAGGAAGTTGATATTATGCCTACAAAGAAAAATAAGAAAAAAGATATACTTGATAAAGTTAAAGAGATTTTAAATAAAAAATAAAACTAGAAGTGCTTAGGCACTTCTAGTTTTTTGTATATTAAACATATATATAAGAGATTTTAACGTAACAAACAAGAGATAAACTACAATTCTCTATAAAGACCAATAACTTTACCGATAACTGTTACATTATCTAAGTAAATAGGACTCATAGCACTATTTTCTGGTTGTAAACGATATCGATTTTTTTCTTTAAAAAAACGTTTTACAGTAGCTTCATCATCTTCAGTCATTGCTACGATAATATCTCCATTTTCAGCAATAGTTTGGCTTCTTACAATTACTTTATCTCCGTCTAAAATACCCGCTTCAATCATACTTTCACCGATAACATTTAAAATAAACACATCACTATTGTGTGTGGATGTTAAATGTTCTGGTAATGGAAAGTATTCTTCTATATTCTCTACTGCTGTAATTGGAACTCCAGCTGTAACTTTACCGATAACAGGAACATAGATAGTTTCTTCTCTAGTCATATCATTATTTTGATCACTCACGATTTCAATTGCTCTAGGTTTAGTAGGATCTCTTCTAATATATCCTTTTTCTTCTAATCTAGATAAATGACCATGCACAGTTGAACTTGAAGCAAGACCAACAGCTTCACCAATCTCTCTTACACTTGGTGGATAACCTTTTATTTGAACAACATGTTTAATATAATCATAAATCTCACTTTGTCTTTTAGTTAACTCTCTCATATATAGGCACTCCCTAAGTTTATTTTAATATAGTATAGCATTTTTTGATTTTTTAAACAAACATTTGTTCGTAATACTATTGACTAGGAACACTCGTTCTGTTAAAGTATTTATACAAACAAATGTTCTAGGAGTGAAAATAAATGCTTAGTAATTATACTAGTAATATCATTAAAAATATAATTGTTCTAGTAGTATCTTGCATCGTTTTTCTGGTGTTTTTTACTAACTTATATCAGAACGCTCATACGGAACACATGTACGAAATTACCGATCATACGATCCCTAAAAAAGCAATTTTAAATGATGATTATAAGAACGATATACCCGATAATACAGAACAAACAGACTATAAAGTGTTCGCCTTAGTTAAATAAATATTTAAGAGATATAGATAAAAAGTTATTACTTCTAAGAAATGGGAATATGAAGTATTATATAAAAATACTTCATTTATTTTAGAAAGAGTTTATGATGCTTAGATTTTTTATCTATGTCTCTTTTTGTTATATTAATTAAGTATTTTATATGTATTAAAGAAAAGAATAGGAAGTGTGATGACATGTCAAATAATAATTTAAATATAGATAGAATTAATGAATTAGCAAAAAAGAAAAAAGAGCAAGGTTTAACAGAAGCTGAAGCAAAAGAGCAATCTAAGTTGCGTAAACAATATTTAGATTCTTTTAGAGAAGGATTTAAACAACAAATTGAAAGTACCAAAGTCATTGATCCAGAAGGTAACGATGTAACGCCGGAAAAACTTAAAAAAATTCAAGAAAGTAAAAAGAATGATCAATAGTTAATAACATTTTAATCATTAACATTATAATCTTATCATTTACTATATTTTTAAGTTATAATATAAAAAAGATGATTAATTCTAGAAGGGAAGTATGTAAGATGTTTAATGAAAAAGACCAATTAGCTATTGATACTATACGTGCATTAAGTATTGATGCAATTGAAGAAGCAAATTCTGGTCATCCTGGTCTGCCTATGGGAGCTGCACCAATGGCCTACACGCTTTGGACTCGCCACTTAAACTTTAATCCACAATCTAAAGACTACTTTAACAGAGATAGATTTATATTATCTGCAGGTCATGGTTCTGCTTTACTATATAGTTTATTACATGTCTCTGGAAGCTTAGAATTAGAAGAATTAAAGCAGTTCAGACAATGGGGTTCTAAAACACCTGGACATCCTGAGTTTCGTCATACAGATGGTGTTGAAGTTACAACAGGTCCATTAGGACAAGGATTTGCTATGTCTGTGGGAATGGCTTTAGCTGAAGCGCATTTAGGTGGTAAATTTAATAAAGATGATATTAACGTTGTAGATCATTATACTTACGTGTTGGCTTCAGATGGAGATTTAATGGAAGGTATTTCTCATGAAGCAGCTTCATTTGCTGGTCATAATCAATTAGATAAACTTATTGTATTATACGATTCAAATGATATTTCACTTGATGGTGAACTTAACAAATCTTTCTCAGAAGATGTAAAACAACGTTTTGAAAGTTATGGATGGAACCATATTTTAGTAAAAGATGGCAACAATTTAGAAGAAATTGATAATGCGATTACTAAAGCTAAACAGCAAAATGGTCCTACGTTAATTGAAGTTAAAACAATTATTGGTTACGGCGCGCCAAACGTTAGCGGTACAAATGGTGTTCACGGAGCGCCACTTGGTACTGATGAAAGAAAACTTACATTTGAAGCATATGGATTAGATCCAGAAAAACGTTTCAATGTTCCAGAAGAAGTATATGAAATCTTCCAAACAACAATGCTAAAACGTGCAAATGAGCATGAAGATGAGTGGAAAGAAAAATTAGAAACATATACAGAAAAATATCCAGAGTTAGCTGAAGAATTTAAATTGGCAATCAGTGGTAAATTACCTGAAAATTATAAAGATGAATTACCAAAATTCAGTAGTGATCATAATGCAGCTACTCGTGCAGATTCTGGAGAAATCATTCAAGCAATTAGTAAATCTGTTCCTTCATTCTTTGGTGGTTCTGCAGATTTAGCAGGATCTAATAAATCAAATGTTAAAGAAGCTACAGATTACAATCCTAATACTCCAGAAGGTAAAAATGTTTGGTTTGGTGTAAGAGAATTTGCTATGGGTGCTGCAGTAAACGGTATGGCAGCACATGGAGGTTTACATCCTTATGGTGCTACATTCTTCGTATTTAGTGATTACTTAAAACCAGCATTACGCTTATCTGCAATTATGGGATTGAATGCAACATTTATCTTTACACATGATTCAATTGCTGTAGGTGAAGATGGTCCAACACACGAACCGATTGAACAGTTAGCAGGTTTAAGAGCTATTCCAAATATGAACGTCATTCGTCCAGCAGACGGTAATGAAACAAGAGTAGCATGGGAAGTTGCATTAGAATCTAAACAAACACCAACATCTCTAGTTTTAACTCGTCAAAATCTTCCTTATTTAGATGTAGATGAAGAAACGGTTGAAGAAGGCGTACGAAAAGGTGCATATGTTGTATTTGAAACTGAAACTAAACCTGAATATCTATTACTAGCAACTGGCTCAGAAGTAAGCTTAGCTATTGAAGTAGCTAAAGATTTAGATAAACAAGGTAAAGGTGTAAGAGTCGTTTCTATGCCAAACTGGTTCGCTTTTGAGCAACAAACAGACGAGTATAAAGAATCAGTTATTCCAAAAGAATTAACTAAACGTGTTGCAATTGAAATGGCTTCACCACTCGGTTGGCATAAATATGTAGGCACTGAAGGTAAAGTAATTGGAATCGATGGTTTTGGTGCAAGTGCACCAGGAGACTTAGTTGTCGAAAAATATGGCTTTACTAAAGAAAATATTTTAAATCAAATTCGCACTTTTTAATATTATGATTTAGTCAACATAGAGAGAGCGGGGAATGAATTCAAAATGAGTTCTTTCCTGCTCTTTTTTATTTTGTGCATAGCACTTTATATGAAGTTATTTATAAATATTAGTATACGTGTTAAACAGTTTGTTAATATAAAAGCGAAGAGGTGTTATTCTAAAACTAACTCTTGAAATCAAGGTAGTTATTTAGTAAAATTCAGTAGGATATAGAAAGTGGGTGAAACAATGGCAACTTGGTTAGCAATTTTATTAATCATTGTAGCACTTATCATCGGACTAATTGGTGGTTTCTTCTTAGCAAGAAAATATATGATGGACTATTTGAAAAAAAACCCACCTATCAATGAAGAAATGTTACGTATGATGATGATGCAAATGGGACAAAAACCGTCTCAAAAGAAAATCAATCAAATGATGACGATGATGAACAAAAACATGGATCAAAACATGAAGAGTTCAAAAAAATAATAGTTATTAAAGGATTGTATGCCATAAGGGTTTACAATCCTTTGTTTTTGTTGTAAAACATTTTTAGTTGAAGTATTTAAGAAGTATAATAGTATTAAACTTTTAGTTATGTGAATATAAGAAGGTGTAAATTTGGCATATTTAGTTTTTTCCATAGTATTTGCATTGTTTATGGGGATTGTTGTCATAGTTATTCGTATGAAAGCACAAAAGTTCCCTGTAAATGAAAAGAAAATTATTTTACCTCCTATCTTTATGTCGACAGGGGCTTTGATGTATGTTATTCCATATTTTAGATTAACTGGGGCTGAAATTTTAGAATCTATCATTTTAGGTGTGATATTTTCATCTGTACTTATCTGGACAAGTCATTTTGAAGTTCAAGGCGCTGAGGTATATATGAAACGATCAAAAGCGTTTCCAATCATTTTAATTTCACTTTTAATTATTAGAACAATCATAAAAATATTTATTAGTAGCTCTATTGATCCAGGAGAAATCGGAGGCATGTTCTTTTTATTGGCATTTAGTATGATTGTTCCTTGGCGTTTAGCTATGTTATATAAATATAAAAATGTTAAAAAATCTTTAGTCTCATAATAGAGATTAATATTATTAGCTTATCTAAAATTAAATAAAATATTATTTTTTGATATTAAATTGAATTGAAGTATAGAGCGAGTATGTGAGTTCATTGAGAATTCAATCTCGCTCTTTTTTAAAATTAAAGTATAATGCTTTAAAAAGTAAGGGGAATGTTATGAAAATTATACATACTGGAGATTGGCATTTAGGAAAGATACTTAACGGAAAACAATTTCTTGAAGACCAATCATTTATTTTAGAACAATTTATCCAATGTTTAAAAGATGAGAAACCTGATGTAGTTGTGATTGCTGGGGATATTTATGATACAACTTATCCAAGTAAAGAAACTATTCATCTTTTTGAAAATGCTATTCATACTATTAATATAGATATGAATATCCCTATGATTATTTCTAATGGTAATCACGATGGTAAAGAACGATTGAATTATGGAGCTTCATGGTTTGAACATTCCAAACTCTTTATTCGTACAAAATTAAAACATATGAATCAACCTATCGAATTTAATGATGTACATTTCTATGTACTTCCATTTGCTACTATTAGTGAAGTAAAAGAATTTTTTAAAGATGCTTCTATTCAAACTTATCAACAAGCAACAGAAAAATGTATTAATTATATAGTAGAAAATTTGAATAAAGAGAAAATAAATATTTTAATTGGTCACTTAACGATAAATGGAGGAAAAACATCGGATTCAGAAAGACCTTTAACAATTGGGACTGTTGAAAGTGTTACTAAATCATGTTTTAACGTATTTGATAAAGTGTTATTAGGACATTTACATCATCCATTTAGTATTAAAGATGACATTATTGATTATTCTGGTTCACTGTTACAATATTCATTTTCAGAAATAAACCAGCCTAAGGGATATAAACGTTTAGTGGTTCAAGATAAAAATGAACTATCAACATCATTTGTGCAACTTAAACCTTTAAGAGAGCTTGAAGTGGTTGAGGGCGAGTATGATGAAGTGATTCAAGGACATATTCAACCTAAAAATAAAGATAATTATATACATTTCAAACTTAAAAATATGTCGCATATTAGTGATCCAATGATTCATTTAAAACAACTATTCCCCAATACTCTTGCGCTTAGCAATATTACTTTTGAAAATGAGGGGCCTTTACATCAGACACAAATACAACAACAAGACGACCAAACTATTATTAAGCAATTTTATAAGATGATTACAGATAATGAGATGACCAAGTATCAGGAAGAAAAAATAAATAATTTAATCACTTTGGTATCGAATAAGGAGGTCTAAAATGAAACCAATAAAATTAACGTTAAATAATTTTGGCCCATTCTTACATGAAAAGATAGATTTTACTCAAATTAAAAATGATCAGCTTTTTTTAATTAGTGGTAAAACTGGTTCGGGAAAAACCATGATTTTTGATGCAATTGTATTTTCGTTATTTGGAAAAGCTTCTACAGAAGGCAGAAGTGAAGCGGGATTAAGAAGTCATTTTGCAGAGGCAAAATCTCCTATGTGGGTTGAATATGAATTTCAACTTAATGAAAAATATTTCAAAATTATTCGTCAGGGTGCTTTTACTAAAGAGGGAAACACTAGTCAAACACCAGGAAAACTAGATGTGTATGAATATGATTCTAAAAGTGAAACATATGAATTAAGAGAAAGTAAAATCAGTGCTGGAAATCAATATATTAAGTCATTACTAGGCGTTAATGCTGAACAATTTAGACAGTTATTTATTCTTCCACAAGGTGAATTTAAAAAATTTTTAGTATCCAATAGTACAGATAAACAGGGGATATTAAGAACTTTATTTAATAGTATACGTTTTGAGGAAATTCAAAATTTGCTCAAAAATGAAATGAAAGAAGAGAAAAAACAAATTGAAAAAAGATACGATCAAATTAAATTACTATGGGAAGATATTGACGCATTTGATGATGAGCAATTAATTCAATTGAAACAAATCCATCATATAAAAACTCAAGAATTATTGCAGGCTATTCCCAACTTCAAAACGATAGGTCATCAACTCGAAGAACAAAGACTACATATAAAAAATGAGCAAAAAGAACAATTACATTCTATAATAAAACGCATTGATTTAAATAAAAAGTTAGAACAACAACTGATTGAATTAGAAGAATACCACCAATTAAAACATCAATTAGATGAACAGATTGAAGACATACAAGCATTAAAAGTAAAATTAAATCGATTAAAAGATACTGGCATGCTATTTAATTTATATGATCAACAACGTTTGAAAGAAGAGAAGTATCAAATAATAAAAACCAAAATAATAGAGACTGAGAATAAAATATCGCAAATAAATAATAAAATAAACATACTTGAAAAAGAACATAAACAATTAAACAAGATGAGTGACTCATACCACTTAAAAAGTGAGAATTTAGAACAATCGAAGCCTTTTTATCATCAATTGGATAAATATCAACAAGCATTTGAAGAGCAAGAACATATTATTCATAATTATAATGAAATGATGAAAGAGCAAGAGCAGTTAATTAATAAAGGACATAAAATGAGTCAATCTATTGATAGCTATAAAGTGGATAATAAAGCTATTGATGAGCTGACTGAACAAATATATCAATTACAAAAACAATTAGATGAACAACAAAGTTTAAAAGATAAGTATGAAAAGCAAGTTTCCCTAAAACAACAATATCATCAACATTCAAAAAAGATACAAAATTTAAAAAATGAGATTGATACACTCAATCAACAGTTAGAAAGCATTGATAAACGTAATATTGATTTAAATGATAAACAAACCTTTATTATTGAAATAAAGTCAGCGTTACGTATTGGCGATACATGTCCAATATGTGGAAATGAAGTTGAATCTTTAAATCAGCATATTGATTTTGAAACTATTAATCAAAATCATCAATTACTTGATAAACTTTCTGATGAAATTAATGAAAAAAAACAGCATTTAAGTAAAAGCGAAACGACGTGTGAATTACTCTCTCAAAACATATCAGATTTAGGAGAGATAGAGTATGAATCGATTAATTTAGACCAAATCAAAGAAAAGTTACAATGTGCAAAGTCTGAAAAAATACAATTACAACAACAATTAGAAGAGTTAGATAAATTACAACAACAATTTCATGCGTTACAGCAAGAGAAGCATCAGCAGGAACTTAAATTAGAGAAATTAGCTTCTCAAAAACGTCAGAATCAAACTTTAATTCAAGATTTTGAAATAAGCACAGGATATTCAAGTATTGAAACTTTTAAAAATTATTACTTAAGTCTTCGAAAAGAGATTGATGAGTATCATCAACATGTTGATGATACTAATAAAAATATGCAATCATATCAAAATGCGCTAGCTTTAGAAAAAAATAGTGTTGATAATTATTTGACTACGAGTAAAGAACTACAAAACGAATTAGATTATTTTACAACAACTATCCGAAAAGAAATGAAACGATTAGGTTTAGAAAATGAAGATGAAATAAAAAAATTAAAACATGAACTTCAAGATATAGAGCATATTGAAAAAAGAATTAATCACTTCGATAAGGAACAATATAAATATAACGTTGAAATAGAACGATTAACACGTCTTACAAGTGAAAAAGAACTTGAAGATATATCTAATCTTGAAATGCAAAAAGAACATATCGAAGAAAAATATAATCAGTATGTTAATGATGTTGTATCAATACAATATAAAATTAAGAAAAATGATGAAAAATTTGCAAAAATTGAAAAACATATTCACTATTTAGATGAAGAGTTAAAAGAGCAGCAACAAATTTTTAATTTATCTGAGGTTTTATCAGGAAAGAATCATCAAAAATTATCGCTTGAAAACTATGTATTAATCTATTATTTAGAAAGAATTATACATCAAGCAAATATTAGATTAGATATAATGAGCGGGCGAAGATATCAACTTAAACGAAGAGAATCAATATCACAAGGATATAGTGGATTAGAAATCGATGTATTTGATTTATATTCTAATAAGTCAAGACATATTAGTTCATTATCAGGAGGAGAAACGTTTCAAGCATCACTGGCTCTAGCATTGGGATTAAGTGAAGTCGTACAACAAGAATCTGGAGGGATAACGTTAGAATCAATGTTTATCGATGAAGGATTTGGCACACTTGATCAAGAAACTTTAGAAACATCTCTTGATACATTATTAAATTTAAAAACATCTGGACGGATGGTAGGAATTATCTCTCATGTGAGTGAGTTAAAACAACGAATCCCATTAATACTTGAAGTAAATACAAATCAGTATCAAAGTTACACAAAATTTAAATGGAAGTAACAAAAAACATTGGAATATTAATATTCCAATGTTTTTTGATTTATTTATTTGTTTTTAAAAGATCTCGAATTTCTGTAAGTAATACCGTATTTGTATCAATTTCTTCTTCTGGTTCTTCTTTTCTTATAATTGTATTGGCAATCTTAACAAAGATAAATAATGCAAAAGCAACGATAATAAAATCAATAATTGACTGAATGAAAAGACCATACTTAATGCCCCAAATCTGCCAATCTTTAGCAAAATCGACCGAACCGAACAGTTTACCAATCAATGGCATGATAATATAAGTTACTAAGGATGATACAATTTTATTAAATGCTGCCCCCATAACTACAGCAATTGCTAAATCTAAAACATTTCCTTTAAATGCAAACTCTTTAAATTCTTTTAGCATAGTAATCTCCTATTTATTTAATTTTTATATAATATACTATACAAAACATAAATAAATTAGTAAATATTAAAATTAATGAAATTTGATTAAGATTAAAACGTTTGTTATTATATTAAAGTGGTTTACCGAAAAATTAATTAATTATTTTTATAATTAATTGTGTATTTTTCATTTTGAAAAAATTTAATATTAGGATGAAGGGAGTTATATTAGTTATGAATTCTTCTTCTGAATCAAGTAAGAAAGGAAAGAAATTTTCGCCGGTATTTATTTATAGTGCGATTATCGTAGCGATTATTGTACTAATTGGGGCAATTGTGCCGGAACAATTCGATTCAATTACTAGTTCAATAAGTGGATGGATTACTGATAAACTTGGTTGGTATTATTTAATACTTACAACTATTATTGTTTTCTTCTGTGTCTTTTTGATTTTCAGTCCAATTGGGAAATTAAAACTTGGCAAACCTGATGATAAACCAGAGTTTAATACGATTTCATGGTTTGCCATGCTATTTAGTGCAGGTATGGGTATTGGTTTAGTATTCTATGGTGCAGCAGAACCTATGTCACACTTTGCAGCACCACCAACTGCTAGTCCAAAAACGACAGAAGCCTTTACTGAATCACTTCGTTCTACTTTCTTCCATTGGGGATTTCATGCTTGGGCAGTTTATGGTGTCGTAGCTCTTGCCTTAGCATACGCTCAATTTAGAAAAGATGAACCAGGACTTGTTTCTAGAACATTACGCCCATTGCTTGGAGATAAAGTAGAAGGACCTATTGGTACGATTATTGATGTACTTTCAGTATTCGCTACAGTAGTAGGGGTAGCTGTATCATTAGGTATGGGTGCATTACAAATTAACGGTGGTTTAAATTACTTATTTGGTGTCCCAAATAATGTATGGGTTCAATCACTTATTATTGTTGTTGTTACAATTTTATTTATTATTAGTGCTTGGTCTGGTCTAAGTAAAGGAATTCAATATTTAAGTAATGCTAATATTGGTTTAGGTACAATATTAATGATTGTTGCTTTAATTGTTGGACCGACTGTATTAATTTTGAACATGTTTACAAGTTCAATTGGTAGTTTGTTCAATACATTCTTATTCAACAGTTTTGATACAGCAGCATTAAATTCTCAAAAAAGAGAATGGATGTCTTCTTGGACACTATATTATTGGGGCTGGTGGTTAAGCTGGAGCCCATTCGTAGGTGTATTTATTGCACGTGTGTCTAAAGGACGTTCAATTCGTGAATTTATTTCAGGTGTATTACTTGTTCCGGCTCTAGTAAGTTTCTTATGGTTCAGTGTGTTTGGCGTATTAGGTATTGAAATGGGTAAAAAACATTCTGAGCTATTCAAGATGTCAGCAGAAACGCAACTCTTTGGCGTATTTAATCATTTACCTTTAGGAATGATTTTATCACTTGTTGCACTTATATTAATCGGTTCATTCTTTATTACATCAGCCGATTCAGCAACATTTGTATTAGGTATGCAAACAACATATGGCTCATTAGAACCATCTAACGTGGTAAAAGTAACATGGGGTATTGCACAATCTCTTATTGCCTTCATCTTACTCTTAGCAGGTGGTGGAGATGGCGCAGAAGCATTAGGCGCACTACAAAGTGCTGCAATTATTAGTGCATTACCATTCTCCTTTGTGGTCATACTAATGATGATTAGTTTCTATAAAGATGCTAACCAAGAACGCAAATTCTTAGGATTAACATTACAGCCTAATAAACATAGACTAAAAGAATATATTGAATATCAACAAAAAGACTATGAATCTGATATATTAGAAAAACGTCAAAATCGACGTAATGCAGAGAAAGCAGAACAATAATTAAAAAAAACGCCTAAGACAACTTATTTGTCTTAGGCGTTTTTTAATATAGTTAGATCGAAATATAAAGACTTTCAAAAGAAAATCCACATCCAATATATGTTGATATTGGAGCCAAAAATTCAAAATGAATTTCTATTCTACTTTCCTTTTTATTTCATTTAGCTTATTGAAAAAAATTCTCATTTAATAAAAAATACTTATAGTTTAAATGTACTATGATAAGTATTTCTTATATTAACTGATTATAAAACCAAAATTCAAATCACTCAAATTCTAGTGATATATAGTTGTTTTAAAAAACATATAATTATACAATTTAATTAAAGAAGTATAATTATGAATTTTTAATATTCAAGGGGGATAATCAAATGACTTCTAACATTAAAGAACAAGCAAAAAAATCATTTGAAGTTCGAGGTAAATCATATACATATTATGATTTAAAAAGTCTTGAAGAACAAGGTTTAACTAAAATTAGTAAGTTACCTTATTCTATTCGTGTTCTACTAGAATCAGTATTAAGACAAGAAGATGACTTTGTTATTACAGATGATCATATTAAAGCATTAGCCCATTTTGGTAAAGAAGGTAATGAAGGAGAAGTACCTTTCAAACCTTCTCGCGTAATCTTACAAGATTTTACAGGGGTGCCTGCGGTTGTCGACTTAGCTTCATTACGTAAAGCTATGAATGATGTAGGTGGAGATATTAATAAAATTAATCCAGAAGTACCGGTTGATTTAGTCATCGATCACTCTGTACAAGTAGATAGCTATGCAAACCCACGTGCGTTAGAACGCAATATGAAATTAGAATTTGAAAGAAACTATGAACGTTATCAATTTTTAAACTGGGCTACAAAAGCATTTAATAATTATAATGCTGTACCGCCTGCAACAGGTATCGTACACCAAGTTAACTTAGAATATTTAGCTAAGGTAGTTCATGTAAGAGACGTGGACGGTGAACAAACTGCTTTCCCAGATACACTTGTTGGTACAGATTCACATACTACTATGATAAATGGTATTGGTGTATTAGGCTGGGGTGTTGGTGGTATTGAAGCTGAAGCAGGTATGCTTGGTCAACCATCATATTTCCCAATTCCTGAAGTGATTGGAGTACGCTTAACTAATTCATTACCTCAAGGATCAACTGCCACTGACTTAGCATTACGAGTAACTCAAGAGCTACGTAAAAAAGGTGTAGTTGGTAAATTTATAGAATTCTTCGGTCCTGGTGTTGCCGATTTACCATTAGCTGATCGAGCGACTATTGCTAACATGGCTCCTGAATATGGTGCAACTTGTGGTTTCTTCCCAATTGATGAAGAGTCACTTAAATATATGAAATTAACTGGCCGCTCTGAAGAGCATATTGAGTTAGTTAAAGCTTATTTACAACAAAACAATATGTTCTTTACATCAGATAAAGAAGATCCACAATATACAGATGTAATTCATTTAGATTTATCGACAGTTGAAGCTTCACTATCTGGTCCTAAACGTCCTCAAGATTTAATTTTCTTAAGTGATATGAAAAAAGAATTCGAAAAATCTGTAACAGCTCCTGCTGGAAACCAAGGTCATGGTTTGGATCAAAGCGAATTTGATAAATCAGCTAATATTCAATTTAACGATGGTTCTGAAACAACTATGAAAACAGGAGACATTGCAATTGCAGCGATTACTTCATGTACAAACACATCGAATCCTTACGTTATGTTAGGTGCTGGTTTAGTTGCGAAAAAAGCAGTTGAAAAAGGATTAAAAGTGCCTGAATATGTTAAAACATCATTAGCACCAGGTTCAAAAGTAGTGACAGGTTACTTACGTGATTCTGGATTACAAAAATATCTTGATGATTTAGGATTTAATCTAGTAGGTTATGGATGTACAACTTGTATTGGTAACTCTGGACCGCTATTGCCAGAAATTGAAAAAGCTATTGCTAAAGAAGATTTACTAGTTACTTCTGTATTATCTGGTAACCGTAACTTTGAAGGTCGAATCCATCCATTAGTAAAAGCGAACTATCTTGCTTCACCTCAATTAGTCGTTGCGTATGCTTTAGCTGGTACAGTTGATATTGATTTACAAAATGAACCACTTGGTAAAGGTAAAGATGGTCAAGATGTATACTTAAATGATATTTGGCCTTCAATTAAAGAAGTTGCTGATACAGTAGATAGTGTTGTAACACCTGAATTATTTAAAGAAGAATATAAAAATGTATACAACAATAATGAAATGTGGAATGAGATTGATGTTACTGACTCTCCATTATATGACTTCGATCCTAATTCAACATATATTCAAAATCCAACATTCTTCCAAGGTTTATCAAAAAAACCAGGTACCATTGAACCATTAAAAGATTTACGTGTAATGGGTAAATTTGGTGACTCAGTTACAACTGACCACATTTCTCCAGCAGGTGCTATTGGTAAAGATACACCAGCAGGTAAATACTTATTAAATCATGACGTGCCTATTCGTGATTTTAACTCATATGGTTCTCGTCGTGGTAACCATGAAGTTATGGTGCGTGGTACATTTGCGAATATTAGAATTAAAAACCAATTAGCACCAGGTACAGAAGGTGGCTTTACAACATATTGGCCAACTGATGAAATTATGCCAATTTATGATGCTGCAATGAAATATAAAGAAGATGGCACTGGCTTAGCAGTATTAGCAGGCAATGATTATGGTATGGGATCTTCACGTGACTGGGCTGCTAAAGGTACTAATTTATTGGGCGTTAAAACTGTAATAGCACAAAGTTATGAACGTATTCACCGTTCTAACTTAGTTATGATGGGTGTATTACCATTACAATTTAAAGATGGAGAATCAGCTGATTCACTTGGTCTAAATGGTAGAGAAGAAATCTCTGTAGATATTAACGAAGATGTACAACCACATGATATTATTAAAGTTCATGCAAAAAAAGAAAATGGAGAAGTGGTTGATTTTGATGTCATTGTTCGTTTTGATTCACAAGTTGAAATCGACTATTATCGTCACGGTGGCATTCTACAAATGGTATTAAGAAATAAACTTGCTCAATAATACAATTATTCGAAAAAGTATTTAAAAATTTGAATGTATTTTGAATCCTTAGATGGCAATCTCATCTAAGGATTTTTTCTTCATTCGTGTCATTGAGCTATTTCAGTAATAAAAGTAGTAAATGGGAATTCTATAGCAATCATCCTTTTTATGTTAATATTGAAAGTGAACTTAATTGGAAAGAGGTACATAAATATGATTTATAGTATGACTGAAATTGAAGCGAGATACCAAGAAACAGATAAAATGGGAGTAATTTATCATGGGAATTATGCTACATGGTTTGAAGTTGCTCGTACTGATTATATTCGTAAATTAGGTTTTAGTTATGCAGATATGGAAAAAGAAGGTATCATCTCACCCGTCGTGGATTTACAAGTTCAATATAAGAAATCCATTTTTTATCCTGAAAAAGTTAAAGTGAAAACATGGGTAGAACATTATTCAAGATTGCGTTCAACGTACTGTTATGAAGTATATAATGAAAAAGGGGAATTAGCTACCACAGGTTCCACTCAGCTATTATGTATTAAAGCAAGTGATTTCAGACCAATTCGTTTAGATCGTTATTTTCCAGAATGGCATCAAGTATATAGTGAAGTCGAAGCATTGAATAACGAAGGTAAGGAATTAGAAGTCACACAACGTAGCGATTTGAATATATAAATATAAGACCATAAATATCTGTAAATATTAGATATTTATGGTCTTTTTTTAATTAGTTGTAGAATAAACAATTTCGTCTTCATGGTCTACTTTTTCAACTAGAACTTCATGATCTTCAAAATACCATAAGTCATCTTCTGAAACTACAACAATTAAATCATTATAATTTTCGTGATAACCTATCTCAACATCATTGCTCGGTTCCACACGAAATGCTGGGCTAAAACCTTGTTTAAGTTGAAATTCTCCACCATACCTCACATAAAATTGTAAGACTTTATTCTTTTCAGGTAAATCTAATTCATTTTTAAACCATTCAACTGCTTCATTAGTCAATTTGATTTTCATTGTAAGAACCATCCTTTATATTAATTATTATTATATTTATAATGCAAAAATTGTTTGAATTAAAACATATTGTTCTCACTATTAAACATGAACCGCTTATCATATTTAATTAATAGAACTAAACTGAATCTTCACATTTGGTGCAAGATCATCCATTTTACATCCATTTGATTTTTGGTTCTTCACCTTTAAAAATTCTAACAATATTAGAACGGTGTCTAAAAATTAAAATGATTGATACAAAAGCACTCATTCCAAATAATATGTAATCATGAATAATTAATGAACCTATCACACAGCTGATTGCCGCAATAATACTAGATAATGACACATACTTTGTTAAATATAAAATTCCAAAGAATATGACCGCTAAAATTAAAAGTAAGATTGGATTAACTCCTAATACAACTCCGGCACTTGTGGCTACAGCCTTACCCCCTTTAAATTTAAGATAAATAGGATAAACGTGACCGATTATTGCAAAAATACCGACAATTAATCCATGTGTGAAGAATGTACTAATTGGTCCCTGCGCATGCACTGAAAACCATAATGGGAAAAATACAGTAATGAATCCTTTAAATATATCTAAAAAAGTAACGATAAATCCAGCTGGTTTTCCTAAAACTCTAAAACTATTTGTGGCACCAGTATTACCGCTTCCAAATTCTCTAATATCTTTTTTAAAAAAAACTTTTCCTATAACATAACCATTTGGAATAGCTCCAATGAGATAGCTTAAAATCAACATGAGAACTATCATCATAATTTGTTTACACATCCCTTATATAATGTAGGTATATTTTATCACAAAGTAT
This sequence comes from Staphylococcus sp. FSL W8-1270, assembly GCF_038007165.1. Lineage (NCBI taxonomy): Bacteria > Bacillati > Bacillota > Bacilli > Caryophanales > Staphylococcaceae > Staphylococcus > Staphylococcus sp. FSL W8-1270. Next base: position 1,388,896 of record NZ_JBBOWQ010000001.1, on the reverse strand, counting down.
TCCTGACAACGATTAAAAATTGAAAAAACGTCTTATATATTAAGTTAAATGTTTATCTTATAGAACTCATACTTGCATTTTAATGCGTTTTATATAAGAATAACTATTGTAAAGTTAAAAAAACGAACGTACGTTTGTAGGAGGCGAACGCATTGGCAACAAAAATGACAAATCATTATTCAGATGATTCGATTCAAGTATTAGAAGGACTTGAGGCAGTTAGAAAACGTCCTGGGATGTATATTGGGTCGACTGATAAACGTGGATTACACCATTTAGTATATGAAATTGTCGATAACTCCGTCGATGAAGTTTTAAATGGTTATGGTAATGAAATTGATGTAACAATCAATAAAGATAATAGTATTTCAGTGGAAGATAATGGGAGAGGTATGCCAACTGGTATGCATGCGTCTGGTAAACCTACTGTAGAAGTTATTTTTACTGTATTACATGCTGGAGGTAAATTTGGACAAGGTGGATATAAAACTTCTGGAGGACTTCATGGTGTTGGTGCTTCCGTAGTTAATGCTTTAAGTGAATGGTTAGAAGTTGAAATTCATCGAGATGGACAAATTTATAAGCAATCTTTTAAGGATGGTGGTATTCCAACTTCTGGTTTAGTGAAAGCGGGAAAAACTAAGAAAACAGGTACAAAAGTCACATTTAAACCAGATTCAAGTATTTTTAAAGCAACAACGGCATTTAATTTTGATATATTAAGTGAGCGCTTACAAGAATCTGCATTCTTATTAAAAAACTTAAAAATTACATTGAAAGATCTACGTGATGGAAAAGAACGTGAAGATGTTTATCATTACGAAGAAGGTATTAAAGAATTTGTAAGTTATATCAATGAAGGTAAAGAAGTATTGCATGATGTTACGACGTTTACAGGTGCTGCAAATGGAATCGAAGTAGATGTTGCTTTTCAATATAATGATCAATATTCTGAAAGTATATTAAGTTTTGTTAATAATGTACGTACAAAAGACGGCGGAACTCATGAAGTAGGATTTAAAACAGCAATGACACGCGTATTTAATGACTATGCACGCCGTATCAATGAACTTAAAGATAAAGATAAAAACTTAGATGGTAATGATATTAGAGAAGGATTAACAGCAGTGATTTCTGTACGTATTCCAGAAGAATTACTGCAATTTGAGGGACAAACTAAATCTAAGCTTGGTACATCAGAAGCGCGTAGTGCAGTAGATTCTGTTGTTTCTGAAAAATTACCTTATTATTTAGAGGAAAAAGGACAATTATCTAAATCACTTGTGAAGAAAGCTATTAAAGCGCAACAGGCAAGAGAAGCGGCTCGTAAGGCACGGGAGGATGCACGTTCTGGTAAGAAAAACAAACGTAAAGATACATTATTATCAGGAAAGTTAACGCCTGCTCAAAGTAAGAATACTGAGAAAAATGAATTATATCTTGTCGAAGGTGATTCAGCAGGGGGATCAGCTAAACTTGGAAGAGATAGAAAATTCCAGGCTATTTTACCTTTACGAGGTAAAGTGATTAATACTGAAAAAGCAAAACTTGAAGATATTTTCAAAAATGAAGAAATTAATACAATTATTCATACAATTGGTGCTGGTGTTGGTAATGATTTTAAATTAGAAGATAGTAATTATAATAGAGTTATTATTATGACTGATGCTGATACAGATGGCGCCCATATTCAAGTGTTATTATTAACATTTTTCTTCAAATATATGAGACCTCTTGTTCAAGCAGGTCGTGTTTTTATTGCATTACCTCCGTTATACAAATTAGAAAAAGGTAAAGGGAAATCTAAAAAAGTAGAATATGCTTGGACAGATGATGAATTGGACAAACTTCAAAAACAATTAGGTAAAGGCTTTATTTTACAGCGCTATAAAGGTTTAGGTGAAATGAATCCTGAGCAATTGTGGGAAACTACAATGAATCCTGAGACAAGAACGTTGATTAGAGTCCAAATCGATGATGAAGTACGTTCTTCTAAACGTGTAACAACATTAATGGGAGATAAAGTTGCACCAAGACGTGAATGGATTGAAAATCATGTTGAATTTGGCATGCAAGAAGATCAAAGTATTTTAGATAATACAGAAGTTCAAATACTTGATACTGAAGAATATGATGAGGAGGAAGTCAATTGAGTGAGATAATTCAAGACCTATCACTTGAAGATGTTATTGGTGATCGCTTTGGAAGATATAGTAAATATATTATTCAAGAACGTGCGTTACCGGATGTGCGTGATGGTTTAAAACCTGTACAACGTAGAATTTTATTTGCTATGTATAGTAGTGGCAATACGTATGATAAAAATTTCCGTAAAAGTGCGAAAACAGTTGGGGATGTTATTGGTCAATATCATCCACATGGTGATTCTTCAGTTTATGATGCAATGGTACGTTTAAGCCAAGATTGGAAGTTGCGTCATGTATTAATCGAAATGCACGGTAATAATGGTAGTATTGATAATGATCCACCTGCTGCGATGCGTTATACAGAAGCGAAGTTAAGTCAACTTTCTGAGGAGTTGGTTCGTGACATTAATAAGGAAACAGTGTCCTTTATACCAAACTATGATGACACAACACTTGAACCTATGGTGTTACCGGCAAGATTTCCAAATCTACTAGTAAACGGTTCGACTGGTATTTCGGCAGGATATGCTACTGATATTCCTCCACATAATTTAGGTGAAGTAATTCAAGCAACATTAAAATATATTGATAATCCTAATATTTCAGTAAATCAATTAATGAAATATATCAAAGGTCCTGATTTTCCGACAGGCGGTATTATTCAAGGTATTGATGGTATTAAGAAAGCCTATGAAACAGGAAAAGGAAAAATTGTTGTTCGTTCAAAAGTAGATGAAGAAGCGTTAAGAAATGGACGTAAACAATTAATTGTGACAGAAATTCCTTATGAAGTGAATAAAAGTTCGCTTGTGAAACGTATTGATGAGCTTCGTGCTGATAAAAAAGTAGATGGTATTATTGAAGTACGTGATGAAACAGATCGTACAGGTTTAAGAATTGCTATTGAATTAAAAAAAGATGTTAATTCAGAGTCTATTAAAAACTATTTATATAAAAATTCTGATTTACAAATTACTTATAATTTCAATATGGTCGCTATTAGTGATGGACGTCCAAAATTAATGGGTCTACGTGAAATTATTGACAGCTATTTAAATCATCAAATTGAAGTTGTAGCTAATCGTACAAAATACGACTTAAATCATGCTGAAAAGCGCATGCATATTGTAGAAGGTCTTATGAAAGCTTTATCTATATTAGATGAAGTGATTGCGCTGATTCGTCATTCTAAAAATAAAAAAGATGCAAAAGATAATTTAGTAAAAGAATTTGACTTTACTGAAGCACAAGCAGAAGCCATTGTGATGCTTCAATTATATCGTTTAACTAATACTGATATTGTTGCACTTGAAGAAGAACATGAAGAATTACAAAAATTAATAGAAGCGTACCGAAATATTCTTGATAACCATGACGCATTATTAAATGTTATTAAAAAAGAACTTACAGAGATTCGAAAACGTTTTAAAACATCACGTTTATCTTCAATTGAAGCGGAAATATCAGAAATTAAAATTGATAAAGAAGTTATTGTACCAAGTGAAGAAGTGGTTTTAAGTGTGACTAGACATGGATATATAAAACGTACGTCTACACGTAGCTTTAATGCAAGTGGTGTGACAGAAGTAGGTTTAAAAGAGGGAGATAGTCTACTCAAATACCAAACTGTAAATACTCAAGATACAGCTTTAGTATTTACAAATAAAGGAAGATATCTCTTTATTCCAATTCATAAAATTGCAGATGTGCGATGGAAAGAGTTAGGTCAGCATGTATCGCAAATTGTGCCTTTAGAAGAAAATGAGAGAATTATAGATGTATTTAACGAAAAAACATTTGATGGTAAAGCATTTTATATTATTGCAACTCGTAATGGCATGATTAAAAAGAGTAATCAATCATTATTTAAAACCACGCGATTTAATAAGCCACTCATTGCAACAAAATTAAAAAATGAAGACGAAGTGGTAAATGTACTTCGCATAACTCAAGAACAAATGATTACTGTTATTACACATAAAGGCATGTCATTAACGTATTCTACAGAAGAACTTTCAGATACAGGATTAAGAGCGGCTGGTGTGAAATCTATCAATTTAAAAGATGAAGATTATGTTATTATGACTGATACTGTTGATCAGAATAATTCAATAATTATGGCTACCCAAAGAGGAGCAATAAAACGTATTGCTAAAGATATATTACAAGATGCCAAACGCGCACAAAGAGGTATTACACTTTTAAAAGAATTGAAAAAAAATCCTCATCGTATTGTAGCTGCATATGTTGTCAGAGATGAAACATACTATACACTTTATTCAGATAAACATGCTGAAACAGGTGAAATTTCTAATATTCATCTTTCTGAACAATATACAAATGGTTCATTTGTAGTTGATACAAATGAATTTGGAAATGTAAAATCAATGATAATAAATTAATATGATTTTAAAATTTTTGTTTTCAAGTAATTCATAAGATGATAAAATTAATTTAATATTTAACTATTTATAACTCACAAGAGATTTATATTGTTGATAAGTATATCAAAGTGATGACATGAAAAACATGTACATTTTGACCTTTAATACTACAATATAAATCTCTTGTAATGTATATCATAACAATAATTTTGATGAGAGGGATTTAATTGAGAGATTTTGATAGTTTAATACCTGATTGGTTTAAATCTGTTGTTCAAGTTGGAAATGATTTAATCTGGTCACAGTATTTAATAGGTTTACTATTGACAGTAGGTATCTTCTTTACTATTAGTTCTAAATTTGTTCAATTACGAATGTTACCTGAAATGTTTAGAGCATTAGTTGAAAAACCAGAAACTTTGAAAAATGGAGAGAAAGGTATTTCACCTTTTCAAGCATTTGCTATTAGTGCAGGTTCCCGTGTTGGAACAGGAAATATTGCTGGTGTAGCAACAGCAATTGTGTTAGGGGGTCCTGGGGCAGTTTTTTGGATGTGGATTATCGCATTTATCGGAGCTGCGAGTGCATTTATAGAAGCAACACTTGCACAAGTTTACAAAGTTCATGATAAAGAAGGTGGCTTCCGAGGAGGTCCAGCTTATTACATAACCAAAGGTTTAAATCAAAAATGGCTTGGTATCACATTTGCTGTGTTAATTACTGTTACATTTGCATTTGTATTTAACACTGTTCAATCGAATACTATTGCTGAATCTTTAAGAACACAATATCATATTAGTCCAGTCATTACTGGTATTATTTTGGCTGTCATTACAGCAATCATTATCTTCGGTGGTGTACGTAGTATTGCAACGTTGTCATCTTTAATTGTTCCAATAATGGCTATCGTTTATGTTGGTATAGTTTTATTTATCTTACTAATGAATTTTGATCAAATCATTCCAATGATTGGTACAATTATTAAAAGTGCGTTCGGAATGGAACAAGTCGCTGGTGGCGCGGTAGGTACAGCGATTTTACAAGGTATAAAACGTGGCTTATTCTCTAACGAAGCAGGTATGGGTTCAGCACCCAATGCGGCTGCTACTGCTGCTGTACCACATCCAGTAAAACAAGGATTACTTCAATCTTTAGGTGTCTTCTTCGATACAATGCTTGTTTGTACAGCAACAGCTATTATGATTTTACTTTACTCAGGCTTAAAATTTGGTGAAAAAGCGCCACAAGGTGTAGAAGTTACACAATCTGCATTGAATGAACATCTTGGTTCTCCAGGTGGTATCTTCTTAACTGTCGCGATTACGCTATTTGCATTTTCTTCTGTAGTTGGTAATTACTATTACGGACAATCTAATATAGAATTTCTATCTAAAAATAAAGCAATTTTATTTATTTTTAGATGCTTAGTTGTTGTATTAGTATTTATAGGCGCAGTTGTTAAAACTGAAACCGTATGGAGTACAGCGGACTTATTTATGGGATTAATGGCCATTGTAAACCTTGTTTCCATTATAGGTCTTTCAAATATTGCATTTGCTGTTATGAAAGATTATATTCAACAAAAACGTGCCGGTTTAAAACCGGTATTTAAACCAGAAAACCTTGAGATTAATTTATTTGGTATTGAATCTTGGGGACGCGAAGATAAAATATCTAAAAAACATTAATAATTTAAATCAACACTTCTTTTCTCCATCTCTTAGAGTAATGCGAGAAAGAAGTGTTTTTTAAAAGAATGACTTTTCAAATATAATGTTTAACTATATAATTTTAATAGTAAAAAAGGATGATAATGATGAGCAAATATCATATTTCAAAAATTTTAAATAATAACGTCATCATATGCATCAATAGTAATCAAGAAGTTATTTTAATCGGTAAAGGCATTGGTTTTAATAAAAAGCCTGGAATGGTCGTAGATGATAATGCTTCTATTGAGAAAGTGTATAAATTAGATCAAAAACAACAACAAGAATATTATAAATCTCTAGTTGAAATAGCTGATGAAGAGGTCTTACAGGCAATTATTGAATCAGTTAACTATATTACAAGTACAACTTATATGAAAGATGATAAACAACTAGTCATTGCCTTAACCGATCATATTACTTTTGCATATAAACGCTTAAAACAAAATCAAATAATTAGTAATCCCTTTGCAATGGAAACTAAACATTTATATAGTGAGGCATATGATATCGCCACACAAGTTATACAGCGATTAAATGAGAAATTAGACGTCACATTTCCTGATGATGAAATAGGTTTTATAGCATTGCATATTGCTTCAAATAAAGAAGATTTACCTATGAGTGAAATATCTTTAATTAATAAAATGATAAGTAAATGTGTATTAATTATCGAAAATGACATAGGGTATCCTGTAAATCCTCGAACTGTTCAATATCAACGATTTATTAGACATATTCAATTCCTAATTCGTCGTTTAAATAAAAAGGAATACGTTCATGCACAAGATGAGTTTATCAATATGGTCAAAACATATTACCCTAATTGTTATAGTACAGCATATAAGATTTCTAAAGTTATTCAAAAAGATCTAGATATTGATATAGATGATTCAGAAATTGTTTATTTAGCTTTGCATATTTATCATTTTCAATCTCAAAATAACACACAAAATTAATAAGCTACATGGTATGATATAATATAGATTATTTTATTTTAGATTAAAGGGTACGGTGAAAATGATATGTCAATGGACCACAAAAAGGTTGAAGGAAAGAAAGCTAATAAGCTAAGCTTTTCTGAAACACGCTTTATGAAGTTTCTGGGTGGTAAAGATTTATTATTTGCGCTAGTTTCATTAGTATTACTTGGTATTACTATATTCATCTTTGACAAAATTTCTTATGTTTTTCAGCCTTTTGTCATTATCTTTAATACTATTGCAGCGCCAATTATTTTATCGCTTATTTTGTATTATTTGTTAAATCCAGTAATTAATTTGATGGAACGTTATAATATTCCAAGATTATTAGCAATTACAATAGTCTTTCTAGTGATTATTGGAGGTGCAACATTAATTATTGATTTATTAATTCCTGTGATTGGTGATCAAATTAAACAACTTGCAAATAACTTCCCAAAATATATTGAAAAATTTAATAGAGCTATTGATAAAGTGACACATATGTCTATTTTATCTTCATTTTATAATCAAATTCAGGAATGGCTTGATTCTACTTCTAAAAAGATTCCATCGTTGACATCAGATTATTTTAGTGGATTTGGAACTAAAATTAGAACATTTGCAGAAGCTATTGTGAATGTCGGTGTTGTGATTGCAACTACACCATTTGTATTATTCTTTATGTTGAAAGATGGAACTAAATTTAGAGACTATACAACTAAAATTATGCCACCTAAATTTAGAAAAGACTATCATGATTTATTAGAAAAAATGAGTGTACAGGTCGGATCATATATTCAAGGCCAAATTATTGTATCATTTTGTATTGGTATTTTATTGTTTATTGGTTATTCGATTATTGGTTTGGATTATGGGTTAGTTCTAGCTTCAATTGCTGCAGTAACGAGTGTAGTCCCATACTTAGGACCAACAATTGCAATTTCTCCGGCAATTATTATTGCGATTATTACTTCACCGTTTATGCTATTAAAATTGATTATTGTGTGGACGTTAGTTCAATTTATTGAAGGTCATTTTATTTCTCCTAATATTATGGGGAAAACATTAAAAATTCATCCTCTAACAATTATCTTTATTTTATTAAGTGCGGGTAATTTGTTAGGTATTGTAGGAGTTATTTTAGGTATTCCTGGCTATGCTATTTTAAAAGTATTAGCTTCTCACATTTTCTTATTATTTAAACGTCGTTACAATAAATATTATGGTGACGATGCAGGTCAATATGAAATTAAAAAAGAAGAACATAAAAATTACACAGAAGCAGAATAAAGCACTATATTAAAAAGCCTGAGACATAATGAGTTGTCTTAGGCTTTTTAATATAGTACTAATCATCTTGCAAAAGTGGGACGATGAATTCTCTTCCACTCTCTTTTATCTTACAATTATGTTAGTTCAATAGTCTAAAGATATATAACTAGAATATGATATGATATATTTTATATTAATATAATGTAAAGGATAATAATGAATAATGACTGAAGAACATAAAAATAGATTAATATCTATATTAAAAGTGGTATTTGCTATCACACTTTTTATTGTAGTAGTTGCTACTTTATATCATGAATTGTCACATATTAACTTCAAACAAACATTAGAAGCATTTAGTAAAATCAATCGATGGTTTTTAATTGGTTTATTTATATGTGGTGGCGCATCAATGCTACTTTTAAGTTTATATGATGTCATTCTTGTTAAAACTTTAAAGTTGAGTATACCACTGAACAAAGTATTTCGTTTGAGTTATATTATTAATGCATTTAATGCTATTGTTGGATTTGGTGGATTTATAGGCGCAGGATTTAGAACATTTATTTATAAAAATTATACTTCTGATAGAAAAAGATTACTTCACGCTATTTCAATCATATTAGTTTCAATGTTAACTGGTTTAAGCTTCTTATCTATTTTAGTCGTACTTCATATTTTCGATGCTTCTCATATTCTTGATAAAGTACGTTTTGTAAAATGGGTATTGTACGTAGTCGCTTTATTTTTACCTATTTTTATAGTGTATACAGTCGTTAAACCGGTTACTGAACATAATAAATTGGTAGGGATATATTGCACGCTTGTTTCAAGTATTGAATGGATAGCTGCTGCTGTTGTACTTTACTTGTCGGCATGGATTATTGATATTCATGTAGCTTTTACAACATTACTTGGTATTTTTATTATTGCTGCACTCTCTGGACTGATTAGTTTTATTCCAGGTGGATTCGGGGCATTTGATTTAGTTGTTTTATTAGGACTAAAATCTTTAGATATTCCTGAAGAAAAAATATTGATTGCCTTACTGCTATATCGTTTTGCTTATTATTTTGTACCTATTATCATTGCTTTAATTCTATCTACGTTTGAATTTGGCAATTCTGCGCGTAAGTACTTTGAAGAATCTAAATATTTTGTACCCGCTAAAGATGTTACCTCATTCATACTGTCTTATCAAAAAGATATTATTTCAAAAATCCCAGCATTTGCTTTATCTATTCTTGCACTATTAACAAGTTTTATTTTCTTTATTAATAATGTGACGATTGTTTATGATGGATTATATGATGCTGATCATTTTATTTACTATATCATGTTGTCTATTCATACAAGTGCATGTTTAATATTACTTGTTAATGTAAGGGGTATATATAAGCAAAGTAAGAGAGCAATTATTTATTCAATGATTTCACTTGTGTTAATATTTCTTGCAACGTTATATACGTATGCTTCTATCATGTTACTTACATGGCTCATCATTATTTTTATCTTACTTATTTTAGCTTATCGACGTGCGAAAGTATTTAAACGTCCATTTAGATTAAAAAACTTAATATTTACCTTAGTCATTAGTGTGATTGTTTTATATATTAATCATTTCATTATTTCTGAAACTTTATATGCTTTAGATTTATATCACTTGGAAATGGATACGTCATTATTAAAATACTATTTCTGGTTAACTGTGATAGTTGTTATATTATTAATTGTTGGTATTGCATGGTTATTTGGTCGTCGCTTTGAACGCCCACATCAATTACAAGAATATTCTCAATGTAAATCAATCATAGAAACATATGGAGGGAATTATTTAAGTCATTTGATATATAGCGGTGATAAAGATGTATTTATGTATGACAGTGAACAAGCTTTTCTTATGTATAGATATAAATCAAATGCGCTGGTCGTATTGGGAGATCCAATTGGAAATACGGCATCATTCCAATCATTGTTGGCTGATTTCTATAGTTATGCTGAAAAGTTAGGTTATGATGTCATTTTCTATCAAGTATCTGATCGTTTTATGCCGTTGTATCATAATTTTGGAAATCAATTTTTTAAATTAGGCGAAGAGGCTATTATTGATTTAACACAATTTACTACTTCTGGAAAAAAAAGACGTGGTTTTAGAGCAACACTGAATAAATTTAATGATTTAAATATTAAATTTGACATTATAGAACCACCATTTTCTAAAGCGTTTATAGAAGAGCTTAGAAAAGTAAGTGATAAGTGGCTCGATGGACGTACTGAAATGCATTTTTCTGTTGGGCAATTTACAGAACAGTATTTAGATAAAGCCCCAATTGGAATTATGAAAAATGAAGAAGGTAAGATTATTGCTTTTTGTACATTAATGCCGACATACTATAACGAAGCAATTTCAGTAGATTTAATTCGTTGGTTACCTGAATTAGATTTACCTCTAATGGATGGATTATATCTACATATGTTATTATGGGGTAAAGAAAAAGGTTATAAAGCTTTTAACATGGGTATGGCTACCTTATCAAATGTAGGTCAACTCGATTATTCTTATTTACGAGAACGTATTGCGGGACGTGTGTTTGAACATTTTAATGGTTTATATCGTTTTCAGGGGTTACGAAGATATAAAGAAAAATATAGTCCCCAGTGGGAACCGCGATTTTTGGTGTATAGAAAAGATAGTTCTCTCTGGTACAGTATGTTAAAAGTAATGCGAGTGATTAGACATAAATAAAAAAGATATCCGAAAACAATTTCGGATATCTTTTTTATTATGAGTTAGAACGAGGATCATAATTTGCGCGATCTCGCTGTTCTTGTGCGTAACGTTCAGGATTTTTTTTATAGAAATTTTGATGATATTCTTCTGCTTTATAAAAATTTGAAGCGGGAAGAACCTTAGTAGCAATGGCTTTATCAGAATGCATCGTTTGTTCTAAATCTTTGATATAGTTAATCGCAACTTTTCTTTGATCATCATTTGTATAAAAAATAGCTGTTTGATACTGTGACCCTCTATCTTGGAATTGACCCCCAGCATCTAATGGATCAATGACTGAAAAAAATATTTCTAATAATTTATGATAAGAAAATAAAGCAACATCATACTCTATTTTAACAGTTTCATAGTGTCCAGTAGTTCCGCTCTTTACTTGTTCATAGGTTGGATTTTTAACTGATCCTCCCATAAAACCTGATGTTACTGATTCAATACCTTCAAATTGATCAAACGGTTTTGTCATACACCAGAAACAGCCTCCTGCGAAGTATGCTGTATTAATATTCATTTACGCCATCCTTTCATAACACCTTTGTAATATTTATTGAAAACACTTGATTTTTTAAGATATTTTATATAACTTATTTATATATTATAGTATATCCGAATATTATTTTGAAGATTTTAGAGAGTGTAAGGTAGGTAAATATGACAGAAGAGAAGGATAATACAATATTAAGACGACAAACGGGGACAACGATACCTTCTAAACGACGCAAGAAGAAAAAACTTCGAAAATTACCTTTTGTAATACTGATTATTGTAGTTTTACTTATTGCAATGATTACGTATGTCGTTCATGGATATCAAAGTGGTATGAAATATGCACAAGAACATGCAAAAGATATTAAAATTCATAAATTTAATGGAGCCGTTAAAAATGACGGGAAAATCACAGTATTAATGCTCGGTGCTGACCAAGCTAATGGTGGAAAATCAAGAACTGACTCTATTATGGTTGTACAGTATGACTATATTAAGAAAAAAATGAAAATGATGTCAATTATGCGTGATATTTATGCGGAAATTCCTGGTTATGACAAATATAAAATTAATGCTGCATACTCACTTGGGGGACCAGAGTTGTTGAGACAAACACTAAATAAAAATTTAGGTATTAATCCTGAATACTATGCAGTCATTGATTTCACTGGCTTTGAAAAAATGATTGATGAATTAGAACCTAATGGTGTGCCAATTGATGTTGAAAAAGATATGTCAGAAAATATAGGGGTTTCATTAAAAAAAGGACACCATCGATTAAACGGTAAAGAATTATTAGGTTATGCGAGATTTAGACATGATCCAGAGGGAGACTTTGGACGTGTGAGACGTCAACAACAAGTTATGCAAACACTTAAGAAAGAATTGATTACCCCAAGTACAATCGTGAAATTACCTAAAGTAGCTGGTATATTGAGAGGATATATTAATACAGATATGCCAAACTCAGCTATTTTCCAAACAGGACTAAGTTTTGGAATACGAGGCGATAAAAATGTGGAAACACTAACTGTACCGTTAAAAAATTCTTATCAAAATATCAATACTAATAACGATGGTAGTGCATTAGATATTGATAAAGAGAAAAATAAAAAAGCAATAGAATCATTTTTAGACGAATAATAAATAAGCAGGCCAAAGTGGCCTGCTTATTTATTATCTATTTAACTACAATAATATTATTATGTAAACTTTGAAGATTATAATATTATTGATCTGATTTTCTTACGCCAGCTACACCGTAGTGATTTTTCTTCATTTCATCAATGACTACATGGATTGCTTCTCTATTTGCGCCTGTTGTTTTCTCTACTGCATTTGTAACCTCAGTGACTAAGTTTTTTAATTGCTCATCTGAGCGTCCTTCTAATAATTTTACATTTACAATCGGCATGATGTTTTCCTCCTTATATAATTATGTGCTTAGTATATCATTTTTAAAAAATGAACTTCAAGATATTTAAATAGAACATTTGTTCTTTTTAATGTTGTAAGAGAACAAGTGTTCTTATATAATTGAATTATCTAAGGAGGGGGTTGATATGTATGATTATAATTTACTTGAAGATAGAGACATACTATGTGTAGATCAGAAAAGTTTTTATGCTAGTGTGTCTTGTATAGAAAAAGGATTAGATCCTTTAATGACAAAATTAGCAGTGGTAGCTGACACTAAGCGACAAGGATCTGTTGTTTTGGCAGCAACACCTAAATTAAAAGAACTTGGTATTAAAACGGGATCTAGATTATTTGAAATTCCACAACGTAATGATATTTATATTATTAATCCAAGTATGAGAAGATATCTAGAAGTATCATTAGAAATTTCTAAAATTGCTCTTAAATATGTTCCAGGGGAAGATTTACATCAGTATAGTATTGATGAATTTTTTATGGATGTAACAAATAGCTACCATCTTTTTAATACTACAGTATATTCTTTTGCTAAGTGTTTTCAAAAAGAAATTTTGGATAAGACGGGAATATACTGCACAATAGGTATTGGATCTAACTTGTTACTTAGTAAAGTAGCTATGGATATCGAAGCTAAACACACCAAAGAAGGTATTACTGAGTGGCGGTATCATGACATTCCCGATAAATTATGGTGTATTTCACCATTAAAATCATTTTGGGGAATCAATAAAAAAACAGAAATAAAGTTAAATAAAAAAGGAATTATTACAATAGGTGATTTAGCCCATTATCCTCATAGATATTTGAAGAAAGACTTTGGTATATTAGGCACTGATATGCATTTACATGCTAACGGTATAGATCAAAGTAAAATAAGAGAAAAAAGTAAAATTAATAATCCAACTATATGTAAAAGCCAAATTTTGATGAGAGACTATCAATTTAATGAAACAAAAATTGTGATGCAAGAGTTGATTGAAGATGTTGCTTGTAGATTAAGAGAAAGAAAGCAATTAGCACGTACTATACATTTTTCATTTGGATATACTCAAGGTGGAGGAATACATAAACAACACACTTTAACTGATGCTACAAATCTAGAACAAGATATATTTAAAGTCGTTAATGATTATGCGAATCAGTTGTGTGATAAACAGGCTTTGTATCGTACGTTAAGTGTTTCACTAACACAGTTCATTAATGAAGAAAATCGACAATTAAATTTATTTGTAGATGAATATAAAAGACAAAGAGATGAAAATTTAGCTAAAACGATTGATACGTTACAAAAGAAATATGGTAAAGGCATCGTTTCAAAAGCAATTTCTTATACTGAATCTGGAACAAAACATAATAGATTAGGATTAATGGCAGGTCATAAAATGTAAATAAACGGAAGTAGGTCAAAACTCATTTTGAATTTTGGCCCACTTCTATTTTTATGGAATATAAGTATCAAATTCATTTAAAGCAACAATACCTAATTCACGATCTTTTGGAGTTTTAAAGGTAACTTGTAAAGCACCTAAAATATCCTCACGAACTTCTAAAATTTTTAAGTTTCTTATAGAAATATTATGTAAACTAAGTATAGAAGTAACTTTATTAATCATACCCGCTTTATCTGGAATATCAATATATAAATCATACCCAACATTGACTACACCATGTTGCTTAAGAGGTAATTGATCTCTAAAAATTTTTGCATCTTCAAAGAATTGATATATTTGTTGTTCTTCTTCATTTTTAAGTTTAACTATCATATCCTTAATATTGGTTTGCATATCTTCTAGTAAACTAATGATATTTTGTTTATTACTAAGTGAGATATCCTTCCACATTTCGGCATTACTACTTGCAATTCTTGTAATATCTCTAAATCCACCAGCAGCAAGCTGTTTGACTAAAGCATGATCATTTGCATGGCTTGAACTCAAGTGTACTAAACTAGAGGCAATAATATGTGGAACATGACTAACAATTCCCGTTACATAATCATGTTCTTTCGCATTAGTAATAATAAATTTAGCTAGTGTAGGGGAGAGCAAATATTGTAATGTTTTAGCCGCTTGTGTATTACGTTCATCATCGTAAACTAAAATATAGTATGCATTTTCAAATAAGTGTTTTTTAGAATTAAGGACACCAGATTTATGGCTACCAGCCATTGGATGCCCACTAACAAGATGAATATTTGATTCTAATAAACGTTTTTCAAAATTTTGAATGATAAGTTTTGTACTGCCAGTATCCGTTACAATCAAATGTGATTTGGTTTCATAATTAGGTAATGAATTTAGATATATTGCTGTTTGATGAACTGGAGTAGCAAAGATAATAATATCCGCTTCCTTAACACCAAGAGCATAATCATTAATCTTTTTGTCAATTATACCAATAGACATTGCTTTATCTAATTGAGTTACATCAGTATCATAGGCAGAAATTATAAGATCAGATTGATAAAATTTTAAATTACTAGCTAAGCTTCCACCAATTAATCCTAAACCAACAAATAAAATATTTTTCATATGAGCCCTCCTTATTTCTAAATATTCAGAATATCTATATTTTAAATTAGTCATTCATTTTAAACAATACTATTCATTAGAGTTCACTATTTATCTAGGTTAAAATATATTTAAAGTATTAAAGGGGGAAGTTGAATGGAATCAAAGATATTAGAATTAATTCAAAACTTAACTAACATTAATAGTCCTTCGGGAAATGCTTATAACGCAATAAGTTATGTAAAACAAAAAGTAGAACATTTAGGATATTCAACTCAATTAACAAATAAAGGTGCATTAATTATCACAGTTGAGGGTGAAGATAATGAACGTCAACGTTGTATTACTGCTCATGTAGATACTTTAGGTGCAATGGTAAAAGAAATTAAAGAAGATGGTCGTTTAACAATCGATCTAATTGGTGGATTTAAATATAATGCGATTGAAGGAGAATATTGTCAGATTGAAACAGACTCTGGCGAAACGTACACAGGGACAATATGTTTACATGAAACAAGTGTTCATGTATATCGCGAAAATGAAAAAATACCAAGAGATATTGAACATATGGAAGTCCGTATAGACGAAAAAACGTCTTCTAAGAAAGAGACAGAAGATTTAGGAATAGAAGTAGGTAATTTTATTAGCTTTGATCCAAGAACAGAAATAACATCATCTGGATTTATTAAATCCCGACACTTAGACGATAAAGCAAGTGTAGCAATGATATTAGATTTATTAGAAAGAATAAAAAATGAACAAATTAAATTACCACATACTATTCAATTTTATATTTCTAATAATGAGGAAATAGGATATGGAGCGAATGCATCTATTTCTAATAAAATTGTAGAATTTATTGCTTTTGATATGGGAGCACTTGGAGAGGGACAATCTTCTGACGAATATACAGTATCTATTTGTGCTAAAGATGCGTCTGGACCTTATCATAAAGAATTAAAAACACATCTAGTAAACTTATGTAAATTTAATCATATTCCGTATAAAATAGATATTTATCCTTATTATACGTCAGATGCATCTGCAGCATTAAAAGCAGGAGCAGATATTAAACATGGATTATTTGGAGCTGGTATTGAGTCCTCTCATGCACTGGAACGAACACATATTGATTCTATACATGCCGCTCAAAACTTATTATATGCCTATTGCTTGTCATCAATAAATTGAAATAAATATTGACAAGGAAGATTTATTTATGTATTATACTGAATTATAATAATATTTTAATAATTCTGAGAATTGAGTAGAAGATATGTGATGTAGCAAATAGAAAGCTAATGGATGATGTAAATTAGCACAGCATATGTTTGAATTGGACTTAGAAGATTAAATTTAATAACAGTAAAGTGAACATGTAATGTTAATTAAGGTGGCACCACGGTAACGCGTCCTTATCTATGGAACGTAATCGTGGTGTCTTTTTGGTATAAATATAGTAATTATTAGCTAGATAATCATAGAAAGTTAGTGGTTGATGAAAACTAACATCACTAATAATGAAATTGGGTTTATACTTATAAAAAATCAAATAAAAAATAAGTGAACTTTAAATATTTTGATAATTCGAAATATTTAGTTAATTAAGGTGGTACCGCGCGTCAGCGTCCTTTTAAATAAGGATGCTGATATTTTTTTGAGAAAGGATTAAAGCTTAATGAAACTATATTATGAAATACTTAGAGCAAATATTACACCCGAAGTTTTAGGAAAGTTAAAGAAAAATAAGATTATTTTAGAAAGTACCAGTCAAAAGCAAATTAAAGGTAGATATTCTATTGTAGCATTCGAAAGCTATGGTTCTGTTGTGTTAAATAACGACTTACTAAAGATAAAAACAAAAAAACAAAATGTTGAAATTACTGAAAAGTCTTATGAATATTTAAAAGATTATATCAATCAATTTAATATTCAGATTACAGATGAAAAATTAAAACATTTACCATTTGTATCTGGCTTTATTGGTACGTGTAGTTTTGACTTAGTAAGACATGAATTTCCAATTTTAAAACAGCAATCTATACAAGAAATTAAGGATAGCAATGATATTGAATTTCACATGATAGAAGATGTATATGTATTTGATCATTATAAAGATGAATTATATGTTATTGCTACAAATCAATTTTCAGAAGTAGAACAGAAAGATTTAGAAAAAAGAGTAAAAGATAGAATAAAGGAACTATCTCAAATTAAAGCTTATACAGATGATTATATTCGTCCTCCTACGCCTTCAAATATCATACCAAATGTATCAGATGATGAATTTATAAATACTATAAAGCAATTGAAAAAGCTTATAAAAGAAGGCGATATGTTTCAAGTTGTACCATCTAGAATATATAGCTACAATCATCATTTTAAAAATAATACATTGCAATTAAGTTATCAATTATACCAAAACTTAAAAAGACGTAATCCAAGTCCATATATGTACTATATTAATATGAATACACAAATTATTATAGGCAGTTCTCCAGAGAGTTTTGTAGCTGTACAAGATGGAACGGTTATTACGAATCCAATCGCTGGAACAATTAAAAGAGGTAAAACCATAAAAGAAGATAAACAAAATGCAGAGCAATTATTGAGTGATGAAAAGGAATTAAGCGAACATCGAATGCTTGTTGATTTAGGCAGAAATGATCTACATAGAGTCAGTAGAACCGGTAGTTCAAAAATTACAAAATTAATGGAAATTGAAAAATATGAGCATGTCATGCATATTGTAAGCGAAGTAAAAGGTGAGATTAAGCAAAAATTATCTCCTATGACAGTAATTGCTAATTTATTACCTACAGGAACTGTTTCAGGAGCTCCAAAACTTAGAGCAATTAGGCGTATATATGAGACATATCCATATAAACGTGGACTATATAGTGGGGGTGTAGGCTACATTAATTGTAATCAGAATTTAGATTTTGCTTTAGCAATAAGAACAATGTTAATTGATGATACTACTGTGAAAGTCGAAGCAGGGTGTGGGGTGGTTTATGATTCAGTACCAGAAAAAGAATTAGAAGAAACATTATTAAAAGCAAAAAGTTTATTGGAGGTAACACCATGATTTTAATCATTGATAATTATGATTCATTTACATATAACTTAGTTGATATAGTAAGTCAATTAGATGATGTCATTGTTAAATATCCGGACGATAAAGATGTGCTTAACTACGTTAACCAAAGTGATGGTCTCATCATATCTCCAGGACCTGGTCATCCTTTAGATAGTAACCATCTATTGAATATTATTGAAAGGTATAAATCTTTACCGATATTAGGCGTATGTTTAGGTGCACAAGCAATAACATGCTATTACGGTGGCCGTGTTATTCAAGGCGAAAAAGTCATGCACGGTAAAGTCGATATATTAACAGTTATTCAACATACTAAATTATATAACAACTTAGCAAATCAATTTAATATAATGCGTTACCATTCATTAATAAGTGATGAAATCTCTTTTCCATCACAATTAATAATTACTGGAAGGACAAAAGATTGCATTCAATCTTATGAGACAAAAAATGGATTACATTTTGGTATTCAATATCATCCCGAGTCGTTTGCAACAGACCAAGGACAACAAATAATTAAAAATTTTATCGATATCGTAAAGGAAAGAGGTAAATATGATGACCTTAACATTACTCAACCAAATTCAAAGTCATGCAACACTCTCACAACATGAAACTACTGAATTTATTCAATATCTCATCAATCCAGAATGTCATACTCAAGATAAAGTAAAGTTATTACAAGCTTTCACAAATAAGTCGATACAACAAAAAGAATTAACTTATATAGTGAAAAGTCTTATTCATACGATGTATTCAACTCAACCTGAATACAAAGGAAGTATATGCGTTTGTGGAACAGGAGGAGATAAATCAAATAGTTTCAATATTTCAACGACAGTATCATTTGTAGTAGCAAGCGCAGATGTTCCAGTCATTAAACATGGAAATAAAAGTATTACATCTAATTCTGGAAGTACCGATTTATTACAACAATTACACATTCCTACTACGAAAGTAGCAAATGTAGCCAAACAAGTATCTAAAACACATTTAGCATTTATCAGCGCTATGGAATCTTATCCAATTATGAAATACATTCAACCTATTAGAAAACTTATTCATGAACCAACTATTTTCAATATTGTCGGACCATTAATCAATCCTTTTAAATTAGATTATCAAGTAATGGGGGTCTACGATGCTTCCCAATTACCCATGATTATTAAAACTATGAAAGATTTAGGACGACGAAGAGGCATCGTACTTCATGGAGCGAATAGAATGGATGAAGCAACATTATCTGGGGATAACGAAATATATGAATTACATGAAGATGGGACTATTTCACATTATGTTTTAAATGCACGAGATTATGGCATAGCTCATGCAAATAATATAGAACTTCAAGGTGGCACACCTGAAGAAAATAAAAACATTACCATTGACATATTAAGTGGAAAAGATCATTCCCCTAAAAGAAATGTCGTAGTGCTGAATGCAGCATTAGCCTTATATATATCAAATAGAGTGGATAGTATTAAAAAGGGCGTTGATTTAGCAAAAGATTTAATTGATAGTGGCAAAGCTTTAAAACAATGTCAGTTGATGAAAGGGGAATAAAATTGACAATATTAGATGAGATTGTACAGTATAAAAAACAGTTACTAAACGATGGGTATTATACAGATAAAATAAAACATATTAAAAAAGTTGATGTATCTTATAAGTCAGCTCTAGAAACCACTTTGAAAAGGGAATCAACATTGAGTATTATTGCAGAAATAAAATCTAAAAGTCCTTCTGTAAAAGCATTCAAGGACATTAACTTAGAGCATCAAATTGCTAAATATGAAAATCATGGAGCAAGTGCTATTTCAATTTTAACCGATGAAAAATATTTTGGAGGAAGTTTTGAACGTCTACAAACGTTAACACAACTCACACATTTACCAGTATTATGTAAGGATTTTATCATTGATCCGCTTCAAATTGATCTTGCTAAGAGAGCCGGAGCTTCTATTATTTTATTAATAGTAAATATTTTAACCAATGATACACTTCAGTCTTTATATCATTATGCAATATCTCAAAACTTAGAAGTCTTAGTTGAAGTTCATAACAAAGAAGAATTAGAACGCGCTTATCAAATTAAACCTAAAATCATTGGTATAAATAATAGAGATTTAAAAACATTTATTACTAAAGTAGAACATACTAATGACATTTTGGAAATGAAAAAAGAAGGTTATTACTATATTTCTGAAAGTGGTATTACAACTTTAAATGATGTAAAAAAAATTGTAAGTAGTGGCATAGACGGATTACTTGTGGGAGGAGCTTTAATGAATAGTAATAATATATCATCGTTATTACCTTCATTAAAACTAAATAAAGAGAAATGAATATACTAAAATTTTGTGGTTTTAAAACAAAAAGTGATATTTTAAAAGCCAATTCCTTAGACATAGATATGATAGGTTTTATTCATTATCCAAAAAGTAAACGTCATTTAAATATAGAACAAATTAACTATTTAAATCAATTTGTAGCAAAGCACATTCATCGAGTTATAGTTGTTGTGAATCCTACATATAAAGAATTAAATACATTGTTGCAACAAACCAATGTGAACGGCATTCAATTTCATGGTAATGAAACAATTGAATTAATCCAAAAAGTTAAATTAAATTTTAAGAATATTAAGATAATTAAAGCGTTGCCGGCTACAGAAAACTTGAATAGAGATATGAATCAATATAAGCCATGGGTAGATTTATTTATTATTGATACCCCTTCAATTCAATTTGGTGGTACTGGTCAAACGTTTAATTGGAAAATATTAGAATCAGTAAGCCAAGACATTCCTTATCTTATTGCAGGAGGAATAAATATAAGTGCTATTCAACAGATTGAAAAGCTGGATTTATCACATAAAGGCTATGATATATCCAGTGGTATAGAGACAAATGAATGCAAGGATAAATTGAAAATGGAAACAATTATAAATTACGTTAAAGGGAGCTTAGAATATGAAACAGATACAAACGGAAGCAAATGAACTAGGTTTTTTTGGTGAGTATGGAGGACAATATGTACCGGAAACATTAATGCCAGCTATCATTGAATTAAAGAGAGCGTATAAAAAAGCAAAAAATGATCCTAAATTCCAACAAAAGATAGCATATTATTTAAAGGATTATGTTGGGAGAGAAACACCCTTAACTTATGCGAAATCATATACAGAAACATTAGGTGGGGCTAAAATTTATTTAAAAAGAGAAGATTTAAATCATACTGGTGCCCACAAAATCAATAATGCCATAGGTCAAGCATTGCTCGCTAAACGAATGGACAAAAATAAACTTGTTGCAGAAACGGGAGCTGGACAACATGGAGTTGCAAGTGCCACAGTGGCTGCATTATTTGATATGGAACTGATTGTTTTTATGGGAAGAGAAGACATCAAAAGACAACCACTTAATGTATTTAGAATGGAATTATTAGGAGCTAAAGTTGAAGCTGTGGATGAAGGTCAAGGAACTTTATCTGACGCAGTTAATAAAGCGCTACAGTATTGGGTAAGTCACGTGGAAGATACACATTATTTATTAGGATCAGCTTTAGGGCCGGATCCTTTTCCAACGATGGTTAGAGATTTTCAGAGTGTAATTGGTCAAGAAATAAAATCACAAATATTAGAGAAAGAACATCGTTTGCCAGATGCAGTAGTTGCTTGTGTAGGAGGAGGCTCTAATGCAATAGGAACATTTTATCCTTTTATCAAAGATAATGTAAAATTATACGGGGTGGAGGCAGCTGGCAGAGGTAAGGATACTAATCAACATGCACTTGCGATAGGGAAAGGAAAGGCTGGTGTGCTTCATGGATCAAAAATGTATTTAATCCAAGATGAACATGGACAAATTGAATTGGCACATTCTATTTCAGCAGGATTAGATTACCCAGGTATTGGACCTGAACATTCATATTATCATGATATTGGAAGAGTAACCTATGAATGTGCTAGCGATGAAGAAGCAATGGAAGCACTTGTCCGCTTCACCAAAATAGAAGGTATTATCCCCGCTATAGAAAGTGCACATGCATTAAGTTATGTAGAAAAATTAGCACCTCAAATGAAACAAAACGATATATTAGTAGTGACAATATCTGGACGTGGAGATAAAGATATGGAAACGATTCAACAATATATCCAACAAAGAAAGGAGGATAAAAATGAGTAAATTATTTATTCCTTATATCATGGGTAATAGACAATTTTTAGAAAATGTAAAATTACTTGATAAAAGTGGAGCAGATATGATAGAAATTGGTATTCCATTTTCAGATCCTGTAGCTGATGGACCTATCATTATGAAAGCTGGTCATGAAGCACTTCAAAATAATATAACAATCGACTATATATTTGATGAGTTAGATAAACATCAAAACGAAATTAATTGTAAATATGTCCTAATGACATACTATAATGTTATTTTAAGTTATGGAGAAAAAGCCTTTTTTAAAAAATGCGATGATATTGGTGTTTATGGAGTAATTATTCCAGACTTACCATTTGAATTAATAGAACAATTAAAACAACATTTAAATGATAATAGAGTAGTAAAAATAATTTCATTAATAGCAATGACGGCAGATACAAATCGTATACAAAATATAGCAAAACATGCTGAAGGATTTATCTATACTGTAACGATGAATGCTACTACAGGAGAAGATGGAACGTTTCATCCAAAGCTTAAAGACCAGATAAAAATGATTAAATCTTTTACAGCTCTTCCAGTTGTAGCAGGATTTGGAATAAGAACTACAGACCATATAAAAGATTTGGTAAAAGATGTAGATGGTGTTGTTATTGGAAGTGAAATCGTTCGAAGATTTGAAAATGATGACTTAAATCAAACAGGAGAATACTTAAGGGAGATTAGACAAATTTTAAATAACTATTAGCATAGTATAAAATAAAAGCTATTTAGAGTATTCATAGCATGAAATACTTAAGAATTAGTAGCAATGTAGTATTAATTGATTTAAAATAAAATTAGATATGAATTTAAGAGCTGAAAATCATTCTTTTTCAGCTCTTATTATTTGGAGAAGATAGAAGAAGCCAAGAATTTAAGAGCATTTAGGTTAATTGGAAGTATATACAGGTTTATATTTTAGTTTTAACCTTATCTAGTGTATACTTATTGAGATTAGACCGATGCGTATTCACAACATATACATAAGCTAAAATTTTAAAATTAGTCAACTCAAATTAAATAAAGATTCTAAATTAGGAGTTATAGAGATAATGAAGTTTACAAATTTAACAGCTACAGAATTTGGCGATTTTACTGAAAAAATGCCATATAGCCATTTTACACAAATGACTGAAAATTATGAGTTAAAAGTTGCCGAGAAAACTGAAACTCATTTAGTAGGAATTAAAAATAAAGATAATGAAGTCATTGCTGCTTGTATGCTAACTGCTGTACCCGTTATGAAAATTTTTAAATATTTTTATTCAAATCGTGGTCCAGTCATTGATTATGAAAACAAAGAGCTCGTTCACTTTTTCTTTAATGAATTAAGTAAATATTTAAAACAGCAACGTTGTTTATACGTACGTATAGACCCTTATTTGCCTTATCAATATCGTAATCATGATGGTGATATTACAGGGAATGCTGGGAATGATTGGTTCTTTGATAAAATGAAGCAATTAGGATATCAACACGAAGGGTTTACAACAGGATTTGATCCAATATTACAAATTCGGTTCCATTCAGTTTTAAATTTAAAGGATAAAACTGCTAAAGATGTATTAAATGGAATGGATAGTTTACGAAAAAGAAATACTAAAAAAGTCCAAAAAAATGGTGTTAAAGTAAGATTTCTTACTAAAGAAGAATTACCTATTTTCAGATCATTTATGGAAGATACATCAGAGACTAAAGAATTTTCTGATAGAGAGGATAGTTTCTACTATAATCGATTTGATCATTTTAAAGATAGAGTATTAGTACCTCTCGCATATATAAAATTTGATGAATATCTTGAAGAACTTCATGCAGAACGTCAGACATTAAATAAAGACTTAAACAAAGCTCTAAAAGATATTGAAAAACGACCAGATAACAAAAAAGCACAAAATAAAAAAATAAATTTAGAACAGCAATTAAAAGCAAATGAGCAAAAAATTGATGAAGCAACACAACTTCAATTAGAACACGGTAACGAATTACCAATATCTGCTGGATTCTTCTTTATTAATCCATTTGAAGTTGTATATTATGCAGGTGGAACGTCAAATAAATATAGACACTTCGCTGGAAGTTATGCAGTTCAATGGACTATGATTAATTATGCAATTGATCATGACATTGACCGTTATAATTTTTATGGGATTAGTGGTCATTTTACAGATGATGCTGAAGATGCAGGTGTTGTGAAATTTAAAAAGGGATTTAATGCAGATGTAATTGAATATGTTGGTGATTTCGTTAAACCTATAAATAAACCAATGTATTCACTATATACAATACTTAAAAAAATTAAAAAAAGATTGAATTAAGAGGGGAATAGTGCGAATATGAAATTTACAGAGTTAACAGTTAAAGAATATGAAACCTTCGTACAAAATCCATCATTAGAGAGTCATTACTTCCAAGTTACTGAAAATATAAAAACTAGAGAAAATGACGGATTTGAAGTTGTGTTATTAGGTGTAAAAGATGAAAGTAATAAAGTGATTGCTGCAAGTCTTTTCTCAAAAATTCCAACTATGGGAAGTTATGTATACTATTCAAATCGTGGACCAGTGATGGATTATTCCGATTTAGGTCTTGTTGATTTTTACCTACGAGAGTTAGAAAAATACCTACACCAACATCAATGTTTATATGTAAAACTTGATCCATATTGGATTTATCAAATTTATGATAAAGATATCAATTCGGTAGAAGGTCATGAAAAAAATGATGCTTTAGTTAATTTATTTAAATCACATGGTTACGAACATCATGGTTTCACTACGAAATACGATCGCTCTAGTCAAGTGAGATGGATGGGCGTAAATTATCTAAAAGGTGAAACACCTGCATCATTGAAAAAGCAGTTTGATAGTCAACGTAAAAGAAATATAAATAAAGCGATAAACTATGGAGTAAAAGTAAGATTTCTTAAAAGAGATGAACTAAACATTTTCTTAGACTTGTATCGTGAAACAGAAGTACGTACTGGTTTTGTATCAAAAACAGATGAATATTTTTATAATTTTATAGATACATACGGCGATAAAGCATTAGTGCCATTAGCATATATTGATTTAGATGACTATATTAAATCATTGCAAACCTCTTTAAATGATAAAGAAACGCGTCGTGATCAAATGATGTCTAAAGAAAATAAAAGTGACAAACAGCTGAAAAAAATTGCTGAACTAGATAAACAAATAGAACACGACCAAAAAGAACTCTTACATGCAAGTGAATTACGTCAAACTGATGGACAAATTTTAAACTTAGCTTCTGGAGTATACTTTGCAAATGCTTATGAAGTAAACTATTTCTCAGGTGGCTCATCAGAAAAATACAATAATTATATGGGACCATATATGATGCATTGGTTCATGATGAATTATTGCTTTGATCATGGATATGATCGATATAATTTTTATGGTTTATCTGGTGATTTTACTGAAAATAGTGAAGATTATGGTGTTTATCGCTTTAAAAGAGGGTTTAATGTGTATATCGAGGAGTTAATTGGGGATTTCTATAAACCAATTAATAAACCTAAATATTGGCTATTTAAAACATTGAATCGTATACGTAAGAAGATTAAAAAATAACAATTAGAATAAAAAGCATATTGGCAATCTTGCCAGTATGCTTTTTTATAATTAGTGATAGAGACTAATTATAAATAGTGTAGGTAAATTCTAAGTTGTAAATACAAGTTGCATCCTACAAATTAATAATAGCATATCAATTATTTTTATCAATGATACACCAAAAGAAATTTATTTTTAATATTTTATAATAAATGAAATTTATAGTGTTTTATAATTTGAATAATAAATACATAGTTATTATATTATTAAATAACTAATCTAATTGGAATCATTCCGCTTTAGATTATTTTGAGAAATAATTAAGAACGATTGTATGAATCGTAATGCCAATATCCATGATTCAATACTTTAGATAATGATTATCGAACTGTAGAAAAAATAACTTTAAATAAATACTACTAAAATTAGAATGCATGGGCATATGTAAACGAGTTAAGGTATATATTAAAACTTTAAATAATCTGTATTTTGTTAAAAAGCTTAAATTGAAGATATTCATATAAAAATACAGATTTCGACAATTTAGTTTACATAATATATATTATAGGAAGTTGTATATATAACGATCAGGGGACCTATTCTATTTTAATGACACTTCAATGATATATTTTAGTTATCATTCTTTGGTTAACATTGATCTATCTAAAATGATTGACTTAGTTATAATTTGTTATGATAAAAATCAACTACATTATATGTATTATATATAATGTAGAAAATACTAATATGAATTTAGTGTTCGATATTTGTGACATAATTTATTTTGATAATTAATATAGTAATGAATCAATTATTGAATGCTTAGCTAGTTTACATAATGCAAGATACCATATGAATTTGCAGATAAATAATTTATATCTTTTGTTCTACCTTATCAATTTAAAGATTATCGGTGATATTGGAACCATTATTTCTAATAACAATTATTTCAAAGAAAGACTTTAATATCATAAAAAGTGATCCATTCTTATAAGTTTGACTATCGTCTCGTCTATTAACACGATTTTACTAAATATACCTTTCCAGTATTATGAGCAACATACCCCTTTTAAAATCATCAAATAAGTCAATAAGGCTACTTATTTTAAGTCTAATATACATGTTAAAGAAATCACCAACAATATAAAAGGAATATGTAATATTTTAGGTAAAATAAGATAATAAAATGTAAATATTTAATTGATAATGATTATCATTTTCTATTATAATACTTTCTAGGAGGTTAGAAAATGCAAAAATCATTTAAATATATTCTATTAATTTTATCAGTTATTTTAATCTTATCAGCATGTGATAAGCAATCGAATTCAAATTCTTCATCTAGTAAAGATACCATTACAGTAAAAAATACATATGAATTTAAGGATAAGAATCATACACATAGTAGAGGCAAAAATAAAACAGAAACAGTTAAAGTACCAGTTAATCCGAAACGTGTAGCAGTACTAGATTATGGCGCGTTAGATATTATGCAGCAAATGGGACTTCAAGACAAAATAGTTTCTATTGCTAAAGGACAAGGTGCTTCATTTTTGCCTTCTTCCCTTTCGGAATTTAAAAACAGTAAATATACAAATCTAGGCAATCCAGGAAGACCTAATTATGATGAATTAGCTAAATCAAAACCTAATGTTATCTTTGCTTCATTTAGACAAGCACATACGAAAACAATAGATGAAATGAAAAAAGCGGCGCCTAATGCTAAGATTTTATTTGTTAGTCCCGATAATGATAATTATATTTCATCAATTAAAGAACATACGACATTGTTTGGTAAAATTTTCAAAAAAGAAGAAAAAGCAAAAGCACTTAATCATAAATTAAGTGAAGAAGTGAAAGAGGCTAAAAAAGTAATTAATAAAGATACCGTATTACTTTTAAATGTTGATGATAAAGGCATTAGTGCCTTCGGACCAACTGGTAGATTTGGAGGCTTCTTAAATAAAGATTTAGGAATTAACCACGCTGATCCTAAAATGAAAGCAAATTCAGCTGGTAATATAGTTACTAATGAGTATTTAAATAAAATTAATCCTGATAAATTGTTTGTAATTAATCGAACTAAAAATGCGGATGACAAAACGTTACCTTCTGCTTTGAATAATCAAGTGATAAAAGATATGAAAGCAATAAAAAATCACCAAGTCTATCAATTTGAAGCTAATGCTTGGTATTTTAGTGAAGGTGGCATTGAAACAACTATTCATCAATTAAACAAAATTGAAAAAGCCTTTAAAAAATAATCCTTTTATACACTATTAAAAATATAAATGGGAGTGGGATAACGAATTCAAAATGAATTCTATCCTACTCCCTTATATTTATCTTCTATCACGACGACGATACATGTACTCGTCGTTATCATATTTTTTCATCTCTTTTTCCAATTGCTTTTCTTTACGTTCTCGGCGCCATCCTCTTGTAAAATACCATAAAAGGAAACTAATCATTAAACTGATAATGGCAAGAAAAGCGGCATAGCCTAATAAAGGCTGGAACGTTATATTATAAAAATTAGGAATAAAGAAAGCTAATACTGCTAAAACAACGAAGGTAATTACTGCTGCTGAAAACCATTTTTTCAGTACCAATGTACAAAAGACAGTTAATACCATCATTGCTAGGATTGTGATCCAAAGATAATTTGGCATATCAAATATCGTCATAAAAAACGCCTCAACTTTTATATTTTATAATATGTAATATACAATACTTTTATAAATAATTATACCTTCTTAATTATTAAAATGACTCAGACTAAAGGCTTAAAACTGAGTTTACAAATAATATTATGTATAATATATATGAGAATAACTATTTAGGAGTGAATAAAATGAACACAGGCTTACCACTCAGAAAACATGTTCCAGATAATGAAAAATGGAATTTAGAAGATTTATTTACGAATGATGAAGCATTTTATAATACTTTAAATGATGTATTAGAGAAATCCGCTCAATTTAATCAAAAATATAAAAATAATTTATCAGAAACTAAAATTATTCTAGATGCACTTAAAGAATATGAAGACTTACTTATACAATTTGATCGATTAGGTAATTATGCTGAACTTAGATTAAGTGTTGATACTACAAATGAATTAGCGCAAACATTAAATGCCAAACTATCAACATCTTATGGTAAGATATCTAGTTTATTATCATTTGTTGAATCTGAAATAATGATACTCTCTGATGATAAATTAAAAGAGCTAAAAGAGCAGTTCAATAGTCCTCATTATCTAGAAAAATTAATAAAACGTAAACCTTATCAATTATCTTCAGAAGTTGAAGAAGTGCTTGCCAGTTTGTCGCCTACTTTTCAAAGTGCTTATGAACTCTATGGAACAACTAAAATGCTTGATATTGCGTTTGAATCGTTTGAACATAATCATGAAATGTATCCTTTAGATTATGCAACTTTTGAAAATGAGTATGAAGACAGTTCAGATCCAGAGTTTAGACGTAAAAGTTTCGAAGCTTTTAGTAATGCATTGCGTAAATATCAACACACAACAGCTGCAACATATAATCAACATGTACAACAAGAAAAAATTGAGGCTAATTTAAGAGGCTATGATTCTGTTATAGATTATTTACTACAAGAACAAGAAGTTACACGTGAAATGTATGATAGACAAATTGATGTCATCATGAGTGATTTAGCACCTGTGATGCAAAAATATGCTAAAATACTGCAAAGAATTCATAACTTAGATAAAATGCGATTTGAAGATTTAAAAATATCAGTTGATCCTAGTTATGAACCAGATATTTCAATAGAAGACTCAAAACAATATATTCACGGTGCTTTAGGTGTTTTAGGCGATGACTATATTAAAATGGTTGATAATGCTTATAATCATCAATGGATTGATTTTGCTCAAAATAAAGGTAAAGATACTGGTGCGTATTGTGCTAGCCCTTATTTTACGCATTCATATGTATTTATTTCATGGACAGGTAAAATGGCAGAAACTTTCGTATTAGCGCATGAATTGGGTCACGCTGGTCATTTTACATTGTCACAAAAACATCAACATTTATTAGATTCAGAAGCATCTATGTATTTTGTAGAAGCACCTTCTACAATGAATGAAATGCTGATGGCAAACTACTTATTTAGTAATAGTAATGATGCACGGTTTAAACGATGGGTGATTGGCTCAATTATATCTCGCACATATTATCATAATATGGTCACGCATTTACTGGAAGCAGCATATCAAAGAGAAGTATACAAAAAAGTTGATAACGGTGAATCTTTAACAGCACCCGTTCTTAATAAGTTAATGAGAAACGTTTATGAACAATTCTTTGGTGATGCGGTTGAACTTACTGATGGAATGGAATTAACGTGGATGAGACAACCACATTATTATATGGGATTATATTCATATACGTATTCAGCTGGATTAACTATTGGCACAGTGGTCTCTCAAAAAATTAAAAAAGAAGGACAAAAAGCAGTCGATGCATGGTTAGAAACGTTAAAAGCTGGAGGAAGTAAAAATCCAGTTGAACTTGCAAAAGTAGCAGGCGTTGATATAACAACAAATGCCCCACTTAAATCTACTATTGCGTATATTTCAGAATTAGTAGATGAAGTAGAAACACTTACAAATGAAATTGAACATAATTAATATATTATAAAGGAGTGAGACACGATTCAAAATGAATCGTGTCTCACTCCTTTACTTTGATTTTTTTAGTTTGAATAAAACTATCAACTATAAAGTAGTTTAACGATCATATTTATCAAAATGTTCACCAGTAAAGTAATAATAAATACTTTCTGCTATATTTCTTACATGATCCCCTACTCTTTCTAAGTTACGTGCAGCTAAATGCGCTTGACCAGCTACAAATGGATCATTATCAATTAGATAAGTTGTGTTAACAATATTCACGTATAAATCATCAATATCTTTATCACGTTCGATAATTTCTTTAATCAATGTTAAATCTTCACTTTTAACAGCAGTATTTAAGTCTTCTAACATTAATAATGCAAGTTTACCCATTGTTTTTAAACGTGTTAAGACATAATGATCTGTAATTTTTACTCTTAGTCGAATATGAGCGATATTTGCAGCATTATCCCCCATTCTTTCAAAATCAGTAGAAATTTTTAAAGCTGCCATCATCATTCTTAAATCAGTAGCAATTGGTTGTTGTTTCGTAATTAACATGATTACTTGTTCGTTAATGTCATAATCAAATTTGTTAATTTCTTTATCTTTTTCAATGACGTGTCTAGCAAAGTTTCTATCATCTTCACTTAATGATTCAATAGCATTGTTAACATTTGAATAAACACGAAGACCAAGACGACGAAGTTCTTTAATTAAATCGTCCAATTGGCCTTCATATTTTTGTCTAATAATTTTCATTAAGCATTAACCAAAACGACCAGAAATATAATCTTCTGTTTGTTTGTCTGAAGGATTAGAGAAGATTTTATCAGTATCGTCATATTCATTTACATAACCATTAAGGAAGAATGCTGTTTTATCAGAAACACGTGCAGCTTGTTGCATGTTGTGTGTAACCATAATGATAGAATAATTTTCTTTTAATTCTTGAACCAGTTCTTCAACTCTTAAAGTAGAGATAGGATCTAATGCTGATGTAGGTTCATCCATTAAAATAACATCTGGTTCAATTGCTAAACATCTAGCAATACAAACACGTTGTTGTTGTCCCCCAGATAATCCATACGCATTTGTATGTAATCTGTCTTTTAATTCATCCCAAATTGCAGCACCACGTAATGACTTTTCAACAATTTCATCAAGTAATTTTTTATCTTTAATACCATGGATTTTTGGACCATAAGTAATATTATCATAAATTGATTTAGGAAATGGATTTGGTTGTTGGAATACCATTCCTACATTCGTTCTTAATTTTTCTTTTGAATAGTTGTTATCAAAAATATTTTGTTCTCTGTATAAAATTTTACCAGCAGTTTTAACTGATGGTACTAATTCAACCATACGATTTAATGTTTTAATATACGTTGATTTACCACAACCAGAAGGACCGATAATAGCAGTGACATTATTTTCTAAGATATCTAAATTGATGTTTTGTAAAGCATGATTTTCACCATACCATAAATCTAAATTTTGAGTTGAATAAACTACTTTTCTTTCACTGTCAGGTTTAATATTTTTTTTATTTTCGCTATTAGTTGTTACAATTGTTGTCTTTTGAGACTGATTGTCGTTTGTTGGATGAGTGTGATTTGAGTGTTGATCAACAACATCATTTGTATGTTGTTCAATGTTCTTTTTCTTTTCATCTACGTTGATTTTTGCCATATATAAAACTCCTTTTATTTTAAGAGAGAAAGCAGAAATCTTTCTCTCTATCCCAAATAACTTTAATAATAAAATGCTTAATATTTTCTAGAAAATTTATTACGTAAGAAAATTGCTAAACCGTTCATTAATAATAAGATAACAAGTAATACGATAATACCTGCTGAAGCCACGTTTTGGAATTCAGCTTGTGGCATTTTAGCCCAAGTATAAATTTGAGTTGGTAAAGCAGTAAACATTGAGAATAAACCAGATGGTACTGCTAAGAAAATAGTTGGAATACCGATTAAGATTAATGGTGCTGTTTCACCTAATGCACGTGAAAGTGATAAAATAAATCCCGTTAAAATACCAGGTAAAGCAGCGGGTAAAACCACTTTTCTAATTGTTTGCCATTTATTTCCACCTAGACCATAAGATGCTTCTCTTACAGAATTAGGTACGGCACGAATCGCTTCCTGGCTTGAAACGATAATAATCGGTAAGATAAGTAATGACATTGTTAAAGCAGCAGCGATAACAGTATTTCCTAAAGATAATGATTCAATACCAGCGCCACGTACAAATAATGTTAATCCTAATAAACCAAATACAATTGAAGGCACACCAGCTAAGTTAGAAATACAAATTTTAACGAAACTTGTAAACATATTATCGCGTGCGTATTCTTCAAGATAAATTGCTGTACCAACACCTAAGATAATAGAGATTGGGATGATAGTAATCATTAACCATAATGTACCAGCTAATGCGCCTTTAATCCCAGCTTGTGATGGTGTTGAAGATGAGAAACTTGTAAAGAATTCAGGTGTTAAATGTCCTACACCTTTTACAAGTGTTTGAATCAGTAATGCGGCAAGAACGATTAAAGCAAATACAATACATGCAAAGAATAGCCATTTATTAAGACTATTTTTTTTATCGCGACTAGATAGGTTTTTTTCGACTTTACTTTTGTCAACTAAACCTTTAGTTCTTGGATCAGTCGTTGCTGTCATATTAATACTCCTCTCTATAACGCTTAGAAATCCAGTATGAAATTAAGTTCATAATTAATGTGAAAATGAATAATGTGAAGCCAACTGCATAAATACTATAGTAAATATCTGAACCGAATGTCGCATCACCTGTAGCAATTTCAACAATATAACCTGTCATTGTTTGAATAGAACTTGTTAATGTTAAAGATGATGTCGGTGAACTACCTGCAGCTAATGATACGATCATTGTTTCACCAATAGCACGAGAAATACCAAGTACAATTGAAGCAATTACACCAGAAGCGGCAGCTGGTAATACGACTTTAGTTGCAACTTCAAATTTAGTTGAACCTAAACCAAAAGCACCTTCACGCATTTTATTAGGTACAGAAGCCATTGCATCTTCACTCATACTTGTAATAATTGGAACAATCATTATTCCAACCACGATACCAGGACTGATAGAGTTAAAACTATCGAGTTGAGGTATAAATGTTCTTAATAAAGGTGTTACAAAAGTTAAAGCAAAGAAACCGAATACGATAGTTGGAATGCCAGCTAAGATTTCAAGAATAGGTTTAATAATACGTCTTGCTTTATCGCTTGCATATTCACTTAAGTAGATTGCAGCGCCTAATCCGATAGGAACAGCTACTAAAGTACCAATGAAAGTAATTTTTAAAGTACCAAGAATTAATGCCCAAATACCATATTTAGGGTCAGAACTTGTAGGATTCCAATCTTTAGTAAAAAGAAACTCAGTAATTGAAACACGTGTAAAGAATGTGATTGTTTCAGTGATTAATGTAAATAATATACCGATAGTTGTTAAAATAGAGATGGCAGCAATAATTCCTAAAATAATTGGCACGATTTTATCAGAAAATCCACCTTTTTTAGCGTTATTTTTAGCTATCATCTCTCTAACATTAGTGTTAGAAGCCATATATAACCCTCTCTTTTTATTTCTCCCAATAGATTTTAAAAAAAGAGCAGGAAATTATCAGGTAACGAATGAGTTCAAATTAATTTAAAACACTTTAACAATCACCCATGTATATATCCTGAACAACTCATGTAAATGAATGTTACATGAGTTGTTAATTCCCAGCCCTTTATATTAATAATGATTATTATTTGTCAGAATCTTTTTTGTATTTATCTAATTCTTTAATTTCATCTTTATAAACTTTGCTTGGTGAAGCAACGTATCCAGCATCTTCAGCTGATTTACCTTTGTCATCTAAAGTGAATTTCAAGAATTCTCTCATAACATCATTATCTTCTAATGATTTTTCTTTAACATATAAGAATAATGGTCTACTTAAAGGATAAGAACCATCTTGGATAGTCTTTTTAGTAGGTTCTACAGATTTACCATCGTCACCTTTAATTTTAACTTCTTTTAATTTATCTTTATTTTGTTTATAGAAGTTATAACCGAAGTAACCAATACTTTCTTTGTTTTTCTCAACTGATTGAACGATAACGTTAGTATCTCCATTTTTTTGAGCTTTGATATCTTGTTTATCCATAACTTCTTCTTCCCAGAAGTCATAAGTACCATGACTTGAGTTTGGAGAGAAAGCTTTGATTTCTTTGTTAGGCCAGCTAGAATCTACATCTTTCCAAGTTTTAGCTTCGCCACTGTAGATTTTTTTCAATTGATCTTTAGATAATTCTTTTACAAAGTCATTATCTTTATTAACAGCAACAGTTACACCATCTTGTGCAATTTTAAATTCTTTATATTTAATGTTTTTGTCTTCTAATTTTTGTTTTTCTTCATCTTTGATAGGTCTAGAAGCTTGTGAGAAGTCAGTTTCACCAGCGATGAATTTTTCAAAACCAGCACCAGTACCTGCTTGACCAGATGAAATAGTTGCGCTTGGATGATCTTTAGACCATTTTTCATTTAATTTTTCAACGATTGGAGCAACAGTAGATGAACCTTCACCTTTTGCAGAACCTTTAAGGTCTTTTCCATCTCCTGAACCACTGCCGCCACTATTTCCACCGCCACATGCGCCTAAAAGAACAGTAGCACCTAAAACAGTTGTACCAACTAATTGCCATTTCTTCATTAAAACATCCTCCTAATTATAGATAACCCAAAATGTTATATGTATTTCTTACAATGCTTATATTACATACCTTTTGTTAATGTAAAATAGAGTAATTGTAAATATTTTGTTAATTTATCAAAAAACTTATGTTTTATATAAATAAAACCCATAAAAAAAACCATCGAGAGTGTTACCTTTCAATGGTTTTGAACTATCTATATAATATGGAAGAAACTCGATTTTCATGAACTCATTATTCTTGAATAAGACTTTTACCTTTTTTAGTTAATGTGATTTTTCCAGTTTCAATATTTATAATTTTTCTTTTATATAAATGACCAATTGCACGTTTAAATGAACCTTTACTCATGTTAAATACTTCTTTAATTGCTTCCGGACTTGATTTATCCCAAAATGGAAGTTCTCCATCATACTCTACTAACAAATCAAAGATAACTTGACCATCCTCATCTAAACGTTCATGTGCGAGGGGTAAGAATGAACCGTTCAATTCACCTTTTTCATTATGTCCGATAATACGTACTTCTACAGCTTCGCCTAATCTTGGCTCATGTTTACGTTCAGACTCATGTACAAACACTTTGTAACCATCCTCAGTTAATAAAAAAGTCCCGATACGTAATAAACGATATGGTCTTGCTTTTAATACTTGATTTTGCATATCATCATTAGATACAGGTGTAAACATTTTTTCCACAATTGTTTCACTAGCTAAACGTGCGAACATTTGATGATTTCTATCGATTCTTAATGTGACTAATACATAATCTCCTGATTGAGGCCATAACGATTTAACTTTAGGTAAATCTTCCCATGGAATAAGCACCTCTCTTGGTAAACCAACATCTACTCTTGCACCATCTCTATCTGTTTTTAATACTTTTGCAAAATCATATTTATCTTTTGTAATGTCAGGCATATTTTGAGTAGCAAATAATTCACCTGAACGGTTTGGATAAATGAAGAAACTGTATTCTTCTCCAATTTCGAATTCATCTTCCTCATTGATTTCTGACTGATTTAACTTCACTTGTTCACCATTTGGACCTTTTAATAAATAAGTAGAGCCTTCCAATCCAAGAACTTCTAGAAATTCAATTGAACCAACGATATCTTTGTCTAATGCCATAGTTGTCTCCTTTAAGCAGTTTATTTCTAAGTATTATAACATGAGTTTTATAAAGTATCATTGGCATAAATGATATAAGGTCGAATATAGGAACATTATATGATATAATTTTTTGCGTTAGATAAACGATGAATAAAGGAGTAAATGAATGTTACAAGTTACGGATGTAAGTTTACGTTTTGGTGATCGTAAACTATTTGAAGATGTAAATATTAAATTTACTGAAGGTAATTGTTATGGACTTATCGGTGCGAATGGTGCAGGTAAATCTACTTTCTTAAAAATCTTATCTGGAGAAATTGATTCACAAACGGGTCATGTTTCTCTTGGAAAAGATGAACGTTTAGCAGTATTAAAACAAGATCACTTTGCTTATGAAGATGAACGTGTATTAGATGTAGTTATAAAAGGACATGAACGTCTATTTGAAGTGATGAAAGAAAAAGACGAAATTTATATGAAACCTGACTTCAGTGATGAAGATGGCATTCGTGCAGCTGAATTAGAAGGTGAATTTGCTGAAATGAATGGATGGAATGCCGAAGCAGATGCAGCTTCCCTACTATCAGGACTTGGTATTACCCCAGATTTACATGATAAGCAAATGTCAGAGTTAGAAAATAATCAAAAAGTAAAAGTATTATTGGCACAAAGTTTATTTGGAGATCCAGATGTTTTATTACTCGATGAGCCTACCAATGGTCTTGATATTCCTGCCATTAGTTGGTTAGAAGATTTCTTAATTAACTTTGAAAATACTGTCATTGTAGTATCTCATGATCGTCATTTCTTAAATAATGTATGTACACATATTGCAGATTTAGATTTTGGTAAAATCAAAGTCTATGTTGGTAACTATGATTTTTGGTATCAATCAAGTCAACTTGCTCAAAAAATGGCTCAAGAACAAAACAAGAAAAAAGAAGAAAAAATCAAAGAATTACAAGACTTCATTGCTCGTTTCTCTGCGAATGCGTCAAAATCAAAACAAGCAACAAGTCGTAAGAAGCAATTAGAAAAAATTGAACTTGATGATATTCAACCATCTTCAAGACGTTATCCTTATGTGAAATTCACCCCAGAAAGAGAAATTGGTAATGATTTATTAGTAGTTGATGGTATCTCAAAAACAATTGAGGGTGAAAAAGTTTTAGATAATATTTCATTCACTATGAATCCAAATGATAAAGCTATTTTAATTGGCGATAGTGAAATTGCTAAAACTACCCTATTAAAAATACTTGCTGGTGAAATGGAACCAGATGAAGGTTCATTTAAATGGGGAGTGACAACTTCATTAAGCTATTTCCCTAAAGATAATTCTGATTTCTTCGAAGGCGTAGATATGAATTTAGTTGAATGGTTACGTCAATATGCTCCTGAAGATGAACAAACTGAAACATTTTTACGCGGTTTCTTAGGACGTATGCTATTTAGCGGTGAAGAAGTTAAGAAAAAAGCAAGTGTATTATCAGGTGGAGAGAAAGTACGTTGTATGTTAAGTAAAATGATGCTTTCAAGTGCCAATGTTTTACTACTTGATGAGCCAACGAACCATCTTGATTTAGAAAGCATTACAGCTGTTAACGATGGATTAGCTTCATTCAAAGGATCAATTATCTTTACTTCATATGACTTTGAATTTATTAACACAATCGCTAATCGCGTGATTGATTTAAACCAACCAGGTAGTTTATCTAAAGAATTGCCATATGAAGAATATCTAAAAGAAATTGGTGTGTTACAAAATTAAAATAATAGGATTTTAATAAAGCATCTTCTATTTTTAAAATTTAAACTATGCATAACACTGTCGCTAAATAACGAACTTTAGCGACAGTTTTTTTTATAAAATACTATTATTTTCGAATTATTGTTATTATTTATACAAATTACTTATTATTACTATCTCTTTTCTTTAACAGTAATATTACTTCAATAATTTTCAGTTTATTTCAAAAAATCACAATAATCGGTTTACAGTTAAAAGGTGCTTATGTATAATTAAAAACATAGTAATTGAATAAGAAATTGATGAGGCGCATCAATCATTAGTATATATTAGAACACTGTCTGCCACGGCTAATATAGAAAGGGTGCGATGCCGAAACGAATTGCAACCGCAGTAAGCGTTCGTTGGACTTTGTGGTTAAGAGCTGAGAGTTTGTCATTATTATTTAATAATGGAGTGCATCACTTGTATATAAATTACGAGCAAGTTCGCACATTCCGAACTTGCTCTTTTTTATGACGTGTGCCCCTAAATTCTAGGAGGTAAAATCTTGAAACGACGTGTTTTGAAGTTCGGTGGTTCATCTGTCGCCGATTTTACAAAGATAAAAAATATTGCAGAAATGCTTAAACGCCGTGTAGATGACGGTGAACAACTTATTGTTGTCGTAAGTGCTATGGGCAAAACAACAGATCAATTAATGGAAAATGTTTCTCATCTTACAACAACTCCAAAAGATGAAGAACTTGCTCTATTATTAACAACTGGTGAACAACAAACAGTTTCTTATTTGTCGATGGTATTAAATGATATTGGCGTAAGTGCTAGAGCTATGACTGGATATCAAGCAGGTATCAAAACAGTAGGTCATCATTTAAAAAGTCGAATTGCAGAAATTAATCCTGAAACATTTAATAAGGAATTTAAAGACAAGGATGTTTTAGTTGTAGCAGGTTTCCAAGGAGTGAACGACGAATTAGAGTTAACTACACTTGGTCGTGGTGGTTCAGATACGACTGCTGTTGCATTAGCAGCTAGTAATCAAATCCCTTGTGAAATTTACACTGATGTTGATGGCGTTTATGCTACTGATCCAAGAATTTTGAGTGAGGCAAAACGTTTAGATTATGTGTCTTATGAAGAAATGATGGAAATGAGTGCTTTAGGTGCTGGTGTGTTAGAAACAAGAAGTGTAGAACTTGCTAAAAATTATGATATCCCCTTGTATTTAGGTAGAACGTTATCAAATGTGAAAGGAACATGGATTATGCCAAGAACAGAAATATTAGAAAAAAAAGCCGTAACTGGAGTTGCATTAGATATACATATGATGCATGTAACAATTAGTTACCCTCTTCCAGATAATCGCCTTCTAACTCAATTATTTACTGCTTTAGATGAAGGTTCAGTTAATGTGGATATGATTTCTCAAATCGTAAATGTTGAAGGTTTACAACTATCTTTTTCTATTAAAGATAGTGATGTACAACAAATTTCAAGTATCTTAGAGGAACTTTCTACAACATTTGATGCTTTAGATTATAAAATTAATGAAGCTTACGTCAAAATTTCGTTAATTGGTTCAGGAATGCGTGATATGTCTGGTGTAGCTTCAAAAGCATTTATTACGTTAATTAATTCTAATATTCCATTTTATCAAACAACAACTTCTGAAATTAGTATTTCTTATGTTATTGATGCAGAAAATGGAAATAAAGCGGTTGAAGTTCTATACGATGCTTTTGATATTTAAACTTAAGTTAAAATAAGTAATTCAAAATTCAATTAATATTTAAATGGAGTGATTCTTTTATGACAAGATTAGCAGTAGTTGGAGCAACAGGATTAGTCGGAACAAAAATGTTAGAAACAATTGATCGTAAACATATCCAATTTGATGAGTTGGTATTATTCTCATCAGCAAGATCAGCAGGTAAAGAAATTGAGTTTCAAGGGAAAACATATACAGTTCAAGAACTTACAGAAGAAGCAGCAAGTGAAAAATTTGATTACGTGCTAATGAGTGCAGGTGGCGGAACAAGTAAACAATTTGCCCCTATTTTCGAAAAAGCTGGAGCAATTGTTATTGATAATTCAAGTCAATGGCGTATGACAAACGATGTGGATTTAATTGTACCAGAAGTTAACCAACCAGAATTTAAACGTGGTATCATTGCTAATCCTAACTGCTCAACAATTCAGTCGGTCGTGCCACTTAAAGTTTTATACGATGCTTTTGGATTAAAACGTGTAGCTTATACAACATATCAAGCAGTTTCGGGTTCAGGGGTTAAAGGTAAGAGAGACTTAGCTGAAGGTGCGAATGGTAAAGCTCCAGAAGCTTATCCACATCCTATTTATAATAATGTTTTACCACATATTGATGTTTTTTTAGAAGATGGATATACAAAAGAAGAGCAAAAAATGATTGATGAAACACGAAAAATTTTAGGACAACCTGACTTACGTGTGACTGCAACATGTGCACGTGTACCTGTTCAAGATAGTCATAGCGTAGAAATTGATGTTACTCTTGATAAAGAGGCAACAGTTCAAGAAATTAAAGATTTATTTGAAAACGATAATCGTGTTGTTTTAGTAGACAATCCTGAAAATAATGAATATCCTTTAGCTATTAATTCAACAGGTAAAGATGAAGTGTTTGTAGGTAGAATTCGTCGTGATGACTCACTTGATAATACTTTCCATGTTTGGTGTACTTCAGATAACCTACTTAAAGGTGCAGCTTTAAATGCAGTTCAAGTGTTAGAACAAGTCATTAAATTAAAAGGAGCTAGATAATATGGCACATATTTTTGAAGGTGTAGGTGTAGCGCTTGCTACTCCATTTACTAATAATGAAGTTGACTATAAAGCATTAGAACGACATGTTCAATTTTTACTTGATAATAATGTTAAAGCAATTATTGTAAACGGCACTACAGCAGAGAGCCCTACTTTAACAGAAGAAGAGAAAGAAAAAGTACTTCAAGTGGTGATTAAACAAGTTAATCATCAAGTGGCTATTATCGCTGGAACTGGTACAAATAATACAGCTAAATCTATTCAAGCTTCATTACGTGCTAAAGAATTAGGTGTAGATGGTATTATGTTAATCACACCTTACTATAATAAAACGAATCAACGTGGCTTAATTAAACATTTTGAAACCATCGCGAATGAAGTTAAGTTACCTGTTGTTTTATATAATGTACCTTCAAGAACGAATATGACAATTGATCCTGAAACAGTCGAAACATTAAGTCATAATGATTACATTGTAGCTATTAAAGATGCTACAAATGACTTTAACTATTACGAAGAAGTGAAAAAACGTATTCATCAAGATGAATTTGCTTTTTACAGTGGTAATGATGATAATGTCGTAGAATTCTATAATCGTGGAGGTAATGGCGTAATTTCTGTCATTGCTAACGTTATTCCGAAAGAATTTCAAGCACTTTATGATGCTAAACAAAATGGGAAAGAAATTGAGAAAGACTTTGAACCGATAGGTCAATTGTTAGATGCACTTTCAGTTGATGTCAACCCTATTCCAATTAAAGCTCTAACAAGTCATTTAGGATTTGGAAATTATGAATTAAGATTACCTTTATTACCACTAGAGAAAGAAAAAGCAAATGTATTAGTGAATGCTTATAAAGCATTTAAAACGGAGGAATAAAAATGAAAATTTTACTCATTGGATATGGCACAATGAATCAACGCGTTGCCAGATTAGCAGAAGAAAAAGGTCATGAGATTGTTGGTACAATTGAGCCAGAAGAACATCAACATTCACCATATAAAGCTTATCATCATATTGCAGACGCACAAAATGAAGCCGATGTAGCGATCGACTTCTCTAATCCTAATCTATTATTACCTTTATTAGATGAAGAGTTTGAATTACCTTTAGTGATTGCTACTACTGGTGAAAAAGAAAAACTGATTCAAAAATTAGAACAATTAAGCGAACATATGCCTGTTTTCTTCAGTGCAAATATGAGTTATGGCATCCATGCATTAACTAAAATTCTAGAAGCAGCTGTTCCCCTTTTACAAGATTATGATATTGAGTTAACTGAAGCTCATCATAATAAAAAAGTGGATGCGCCAAGTGGCACACTCGTCAAACTTTATGATGTTATTAAAGAATTACGTGAAAATGTAACGCCTGTTTACGATCGACATGAGCGAACTGAAAAACGTGAAAAAGATGAAGTCGGTATTCATTCAGTTCGTGGCGGTACAATTGTAGGCGAACATGATGTTTTATTTGCTGGCACAGATGAAACAATTACCATTTCTCATAAAGCGCAATCTAAGGACATTTTTGCAAATGGCGCAATTACAG
Source organism: Staphylococcus sp. FSL W8-1270 (assembly GCF_038007165.1). Lineage (NCBI taxonomy): Bacteria > Bacillati > Bacillota > Bacilli > Caryophanales > Staphylococcaceae > Staphylococcus > Staphylococcus sp. FSL W8-1270. Next base: position 1,345,684 of record NZ_JBBOWQ010000001.1, on the reverse strand, counting down.
CTGCTGAAAAATTAAACACAAAATCAAATGGTTTCTATACATTTGACAACTTATAAAATAACTTAAGGAGACTCTAAACTATGGTACAACACTTATCTGCACAAGAAATTATTCAATATATTAGTGATGCTAAAAAATCAACACCATTAAAAGTATACGTAAATGGACAATTCAATGACGTCACTTTTCCTAATACATTTAAAGTATTCGGATCTGATGATTCAAAAGTAATATTTTGTGAAGCGGATGATTGGAAAACATTTTATGAAACCAATCAATCATATATTACTGACTTAGAAATTGAAATGGACCGTCGTAATTCTGCTATTCCTTTAAAAGACTTAACTAATACAAATGCACGTATTGAACCAGGTTCATTCATTCGTGAACAAGCTATTATCGAAGACGGTGCCGTTGTGATGATGGGAGCAACAATCAATATTGGCGCTGTTGTAGGTGAAGGTACTATGATTGATATGAATGCAACATTAGGTGGTCGTGCGACAACAGGTAAAAATGTTCATGTAGGTGCCGGTGCAGTATTAGCGGGCGTTATTGAGCCACCTAGTGCTTCTCCAGTAGTAATCGAAGATAATGTATTAATTGGCGCAAACGCAGTTATTCTAGAAGGTGTAAGAGTTGGCGAAGGCGCTATTGTAGCTGCTGGTGCTATCGTGACTCAAGATGTTCCTGCTGGTGCGGTTGTAGCTGGTACACCTGCTAAAGTCATTAAACAAACATCTGAAGTTCAAGACTCTAAACGAGAAATCGTTGCAGCGTTAAGAAAATTAAATGATTAATGACAAACTTGAATAATTGAATGCTAAAGGCTGGGACAACATGTTCTCAGCCTTTACGATTAAATGAATACATAAGTTGAATAATAAATGAATAAAGGATTGATTAAGATGAGCGAATTAGAATTTGTCACACAACATAGAAGACATTTACATCAACATCCAGAATTAAGTCTTCATGAATTTGAGACAACTCAATATATTACTCGATTTTTAGATGAATTAAATGTATCTTACGAGCAACCTCTTGAAACGGGTGCTATTGCATATTTAGAAGGTAATAGTGACCATACAATTGCATTTCGGGCAGACATTGATGCCCTACCCATTTTTGAAGAAAATAATGTCGATTATCGTAGTCAAACAGATAATGTGATGCATGCTTGTGGTCACGATGGTCATACAACAGCATTGATGTTATTTGTTAAACGATGTAAGGCGATGGCTGATCAACATCAATTACCTCATAATGTCGTGTTTATCTTCCAACCAGCTGAAGAAACAGGCGGTGGCGCAAATCGCTTAATTAAAGCCGGTGCTTTTAATCAATATCCTATTGAAGCAGTATTTGGCATTCATGTAAATCCTTTCGCTGACGAAGGACAAGTCGTGATACGCGATGAAGAAATTACAGCAAGTGCCACTGAATATCGTTTTTTCTTAAAAGGATTATCTAGTCATGTAGCTGATAAAGAGCAAGGTCATTCATGTGGCGAAGCACTGATTCATGTTTTAAATCAAGTTGGTCAAATACAGCAATATCATTTAAATGGACTAAAACGTAATATTGTTCATATGGGCCACTTTAATGCAGGTGAAGCAATTAATACGGTTCCTAGTAATGGTTATTTAGAAGGAACTATTCGTACTTATAATGCCACTGATTTAAATATCGTGAAAAATCAAATGAATAAAATTGCAAAAAGTGTGAAATTATTATTCAATGTTGATTGTGAAGTCAAATTTGAAGAAGGATATCCTGCTACAATGAATAGTCCTAAACTACGTCATATCGTTGAACAATCTATTCTATCTGCTAATTTAAAAGTTATTGAAAAGCCTCTGCCATTTTTATTCGGCGAAGACTTTAGTTTTTATGGCCAACAATTAGCACCGTCTTACTTTGCTTTTGTAGGAACTCGAAGTGAAGATAAAGGCTTTATCACAGGCTTACATACATCGCATTTAAATTTTGACGAAAAAGTGCTTATTGATGTTGCCAATTACTATGAACAAATATTGAACCATTATGGAAAGGAGTAAATTAAATTGACAGCAGTTTGGTCAGTTGATTCAAAAATCTTTTTAAGAAATGCAACTAAAGTAAAGAATAATCAATCAATAATGGCAGTTGTAAAAAATAATGCTTATCATTATGGATTAGAGTTTGCAGTAAGAACATTTTTAGAAGCAGGTATCCATACATTTAGTACGACTTCCTTAAAAGAAGCAGTGAGAGTTCGTAAACTTGCACCTCATGCTACAATTTTTTTAATGAATGCAGTTTATGACTTTGATACAGTTCGAAATAATAATATTCAAATGACGCTTCCCTCTTTAGAATATTATTATCAGTACAAAAGTGAATTAAAAGATATTAATGTTCACTTAGAATTTGAAAATTTACTCCATCGTTCAGGTTTCAAAAATCTTGATGAAATTAAAGAAGTACTTCATCATCATGAAAATGATAATGGAAGTGAAATGAATATCGTTGGCCTATGGACGCATTTTGGATATGCAGATGAATTTGATGTTCCAGAATATGGGATTGAACGTGAAGCATGGTTAAACGTCGTTAATACATTATTAAATGAAGGATACCAATTTGAACTTATCCATGCGCAAAATAGTGCGAGTTATTATCGTGAAGGACAACAACTTCTTCCCTATCATACACATGCACGTGTAGGTATCGCTTTATATGGTTCAAGACCATATAGCAAATTAGATGAACATGAGATTGAACAAGCCTTAACCGTAAAAGGAAATGTAATTCAAGTTCGTGAAGTAAATAAAGGTGATTATTGTGGTTATAGTTTTGCATTTGAAGCAACGCATGATCATACACATCTTGCAGTTGTTGATATTGGCTATGGTGATGGTATTTTAAAAAAACGTGCAACACACGAAGCATTAATTAATGGCAAACGTTACCCTATTCGAGCATTAATGATGAGTCATATGTTTGTTGAAGTCGATGATGATGTTCATGCACAAGATGAAGTGATACTATATAATAATGATATACGCATTGATGAATACACATTCAAAGGTGTTGGCGCTAATTCAGAACAACTTAGTGCGATGAATCACGATTCTCTTATAAAGGAGTTTAGATAAAATGTCAGTTAAATATAATGATTACGGTGAATTAACAATGGCGGGTACAAGTTTGAAAACACTAGCTCAAAGTTTTGGTACGCCTACCATTGTTTATGATGAAGATGAAATTCGCAATCAAATGCGTCGATTTCATAATGCTTTTCAAAAAAGTGGATTAAAATACAATATTTCATATGCTTCTAAAGCCTTTACTTGCATTCAAATGGTAAAGTTAGTTCAAGAAGAAAACTTACAATTAGATGTCGTATCTGAAGGCGAACTTTATACAGCATTAGAGGCTAAATTTGACCCTAGTCGCATCCACTTCCATGGCAATAATAAAACGAAACGTGAAATACAATATGCTTTAGAAAGTGGCGTTGGCTACTTTGTTATTGATTCTTTAGAAGAAATTGAATTAATCGATCGCTATGCAAGTGATAGAGTTAATGTTGTCATTCGTGTGAATCCTGGCGTAGAGGCGCATACCCATGAATTTATTCAAACTGGTCAAGAAGATAGTAAATTTGGTCTTTCAATTCGCCATGGTCTTGCAATTCAAGCAGTTGAAAAAGTCGAAGCATCAAAACATCTTCATTTAAAAGGAATACATTTCCATGTAGGATCACAAATTGAGGGTACTGAAGCTATGATTGAAACAGCTAAAATTGTTTTAAATTGGCTTAACGAGCATCATATCCAAGTTGAATTACTTAACTTAGGTGGCGGTTTTGGTATTAAATATGTCGAAGGTGATGTAAGCTTCCCTATTGAAGAAGGTATTGCTGAAATTACAGATGCGATTAAATCTGAATCAGAAAAATTAAACTATGACGTTCCTGAAATTGGTATTGAACCAGGACGTTCAATTGTTGGCGAAGCGGGTATTACGTTATATGAAGTTGGAACAATTAAAGACATTCCTGAAGTAAATAAATATGTTTCTATTGATGGTGGTATGAGTGATCATATTAGAACTGCTTTATATGGAGCCAAATATCAAGCATTACTTGTAAATCGTCATGAGAAGGCAGACGAAACGGTAACTATTGCCGGAAAATTATGTGAATCTGGAGATATTATTATCCGAGATGCTATGTTACCTTCTTCTGTAAAACGTGGAGATTATTTAGCCATTTTATCTACTGGCGCATACCATTACTCTATGGCATCTAATTATAATCAAATGCAAAAACCACCTGTTTTCTTCTTAAAAGATGGAAAAGCACGTGAAGTTATCAAACGTCAATCATTACGTCAATTAATAATTAATGATACAAAATAAAATAACGAGAAAGTTTATACTTACCCGTTCAAGTTGCACCATAATAAAGAAGCCAGTAAAAGAGTTTTTAAAAACTCTTTTACTGGCTATTTTTTCTGAGATTTATGTCCCAGCCTCATTTATATATAAAAAACACCCTACATCTTGGTAAGGTGTTACTAAAGTCAATTTTTGCAATCTATAAATTATAGTTTAACAACGTTTGCAGCTTGAGGACCGCGATCGCCTTCAACTACTTCAAACTCAACTGATTGACCTTCTTCTAATGATTTATAACCTTCTTGGTTAATTGCTGAGAAGTGTACGAATACGTCGTTTTCTCCTTCAACTTCGATGAAGCCAAAACCTTTTTCAGCGTTAAACCATTTAACTGTACCTTGTTTCATAATTGTGAAACCTCCAAGACTAAAATTCATTCAATATGCATTATTCGCATATTACAAAAAATACGTGTTATAAATATGTATAAATAACAAAATGCTATCAATCAATATTACAGATATTCTTTGCAATATGGAATAAAACTATTGCTTGATAACTATTATATGTTAGTTTGAACTAAATTGCAATACAATTATAGAAAATTCTCTTTTAATTAATTTTTGGTAGATTATAATAAACTTCTTTATTATTTAAAACAATAAAACTATAAAATATTTGTAAATCTTCATCACAATCTTCACAAAAATTTAAATCACAATTATTATAAAATGCATAAATATTATATTTCCCAATAACATAATTATTATAATATTTTTTACTTTTTTTAATAATTGATTGATAATCTTCTAACATTTCTTCATAGTTACTATAATGATGTTGTTCTACGATTTTTTCTGTCCAGTCGCTAAATAACCACCATCCCTCGTAGTCAGCACGAATCTTTGCAACTGTCCACATGACTAAGTCCCCTCTCAAATTAAAACTCTAATAAATATTGTAACTTTTTTTTAGACGAATTCAAGCTTAAAGACTTCGTTCTTTTAATTGAGATAAAGATGATATGTATATTAATTATTAGTTTTTTGTAGGAAAAATACGTATAATATAATGTAGAGGTGATAATGATGCAACATAAACATATACAAGTATTTGGAACTGTCCAAGGTGTAGGGTTCCGTCATCATACTGAATTAATTGCAAAAAAACTTGATATATTTGGTACTGTTCAAAATGTTGAGGATTATGTAGATATATATGCTCAAGGTGACGAGGAACAAATAAAATCATTCATTGATAAAGTGATTGCTGGTGCTGCTCCTGCATCTTCAGTTTCTGATTATAGTATTGAAGATTTAGACGTAACAAATAGATACTCAGAATTTAAAACGATTTATTAAATAAAGGAAGATGAATATTGAGATATAACCTTTCTCGGCTTCTGGGTGTTTTAGTAGGAATTCCAATAGCTATTATCTCATGGGTGACAAGTGTATTTGGATTTGATTTATCCTTTATACTTGATGCCCTAATAGGTATTGGAATGTTTTTTGTATCTTATTTTCCTACTCAAAGATTGACATCCAAAAAATATTTAAATGAAATTGGATTATCACGTAGAGACTATCGTTTTATTAATCAACAACTCAATCAATCACATAATAAAATTCGTAATATTTTAAAATCATATATTAATATCAGATCGATTAAAGATTTTCGTCAAATTAATGATATTTATAAAATTTCTAAGTCTATTCATTTTGCTGTTAAACAGAGACCTTCATCATTTTTCAAAGTAGAAAGTTTCTTTTATTCGCATATAGATAATGCACTAAATTTAATTGATGCATATACCCGTTTATCTAAAATGCCAAAAAAATCTGCTGAAGAAAAGCAAAAATTAGAGCAAACACGTATTACTTTAGATGAGGTGAAACGTACACTTATTGCAGATTTAAAAAGACTTAATGAAGATGATTATGAGCGTTTAGATATTGAAATGGAACTTAATCGGTTACAACACAAGCGATATAAAAAATAATAATTTAAAGTTATGATAAGAATGGAGAGAATTTTTAAATGAATCAAAAAGACCAATTTATTAACTCACATCCATTAGATGATTATATAGATCATCAAACGCATGATGTTTCAACTCAAAATGTTAAGCAAGACTTTGAACAACAATTTAACGAACAAGATTTAAAAAAAATTGATTCAATTAGTCAACAAATCAAACCACTAGATAGTGAAGGCCTATTATCTTTTGGGACACATCTACAGCAGAACATGTCTCAATTTTCACATCAAATGTTAGATGAAGTTCAATCGAAAGATGTGGGTCCTATTGGTGATACTTTAAATCAATTAATGTCTAAGTTAAGAGAAGTTAATCCTGATGACTTGAATCAAGACAATCAATCTAAACTTAAACGTTTATTTAGACGAACAAAAGCTTCAATAAATGAAGTATTTTCTAGAATGCAATCTGTAAGTTCACAAGTTGATAGAATCACCATTCAATTAGATAAGCATAAAGGAAATTTAACTAAAGACATTCAGTTACTCGATCATCTTTATGAACAAAATAAAGTATATTTTGATGATGTTTCTCTATACATTGCTGCTGCACAGCGTAAAAAACAAGAAATAAATGCTAATGAATTGCCTAAATTGCGTCAACATGCAGAACAATCTGGTAATCAAATGGATATTCAAAGTGTCGCTGATATGGAACAATTTGTTGATCGATTAGATAAAAAAATTTATGACTTACAATTATCACGTCAAATTGCAATTCAAACAGCGCCGCAAATTCGTATGATTCAAAATGTGAACCAAGCATTAGCTGAAAAAATTCAAAGTTCTATTCTCACAAGTATTCCTTTATGGAAAAATCAGATGGCTATTGCCCTCACTTTAATGAGACAAAAAAATGCTGTAACAGCTCAGCGTGCAGTTACTGATACCACAAATGATTTACTTACACGAAATGCAGCCATGTTAAAACAAAATGCAATTGAAACGGCTACTGAAAATGAACGTGGTATCGTAGATATTGAAACGCTTAAAGCGACTCAAAATGACATCATTGAAACGATTGAACAAACACTGCAAATTCAATATAATGGACGTCAAAAACGTCAACAAGCTGAAAGAGAATTATCACAACTCGAGAATGAATTAAAAGAACATTTACTTACTATGAAAAAAGAATAGATAAAATTAAAACACCGATTGCTCTCATTTAAAGAAGTAACCGGTGTTTAGTATATCTATTCCTTTTGATAAACAATATACGATTGATTTATAAACTTAGATACGATATACCCTATTATGATTGAAATGATAGCTATAGGTAACCATTCTAAAGAATATTGCTTAAGGGGTAAATGATTTATAACATTTAATTTTATTAAACCTAATGTATTTATTGTACTTACAATTGAAACAAGACTAACAATAATAATAGGTATTTGTTGCGCAATAGGTTTAGTTGGAATAAAACGCGCAAGTAAAATTAAAATAATCATAGTAATGGCTACAGGATAAATAATACTTAACACAGGAACAGACATGTTTATAACAGAATTTAATCCTAAATTAGCCAATATAAAACTGATAATTGTAAAACCTATAACATATACCTTATAACTAATTTTTGAAAATATACTATAAAAGTATTGACTCACAGATACAATAAGTCCACAAGCTGTAGTTAAACAAGCTAAAGCAACAATGATACCTAGTAAGTATTTTCCTAGAATACCAAAGCCGTTTGTAGCCATGGTAGTAAGTAAATAAGTTCCTATATTTTGATTTTTAGCCATTAGAGATGTAATCGTATTTTGACTTATTCCCATATGATTACCAATATAGCCTAAAGAAACATATATATAAATTAATGCTAAAGCGGCAATAAATCCAGCTATAACTGTTTGTTTAAATATTTGATTGGTGTGTTTAACTCCTGTTGCTTTAATGGCATTAACCACAATCATTGAAAATGCAATTGCTGCAATTGCATCCATTGTTAAATACCCTTCAATAAAGCCGTGTGAAAAACTTTCTATATTTGAAGAATATATCTCTGGATTTCCATGAGATGAACTGTGTCCCTTATAATCTACAAATCCTTTAATAATCATGGCCAAAATTGTAATTAATAATAAAGGAGTTAATAAAGATCCAATTCGATCTACTATTTTACCAGGATTAATACATAAATATAAAACAACAATAAAATAAATAAGTGTAAAAATGAATAAAGACATATTACTATTTGAATGCGTAATGGGTGTAATAGTCATTTCAAAAGACGTAGATGCAGTACGTGGTATAGCAAATAGAGGTCCAATGGTTAAATAAATAATAATGAGAAAGATAACTGAAAATCTCGGTGACAGTTTATTAAAGGCACCAATATATCCTTGTTTATCAAGTGCCCCAACGACTACTCCAAGTAATGGTAAGCCTATTCCAGTCAAACAAAAAGCTAAAATTGCTGGCCAGAAATAGGCACCACTTTCTTGTCCTAAATTAGGAGGAAAAATTAGATTACCTGCGCCAAAAAACATAGCAAATAGCGTAAAGCCGATAATCCAAGTATGTTTATTCATAGAATTGCTCCTTTTTATGTATATGTTTGCAATATTTAACATTCTAGCACAAAAAGAATTGACAAGTCTATGTATGTCACAAAAATTTGAATATTATAAATCAATATACAGTTTAATTATTAGAAAGATTTTAATAATAATTTTTTTAGCAATGGTGATAAGTGACTCGGTAAATTTTCAACACCTTCTACAAATAATGCAAATTGTCCATAAATATTATGAATGGTTTCTTCAATATCTTCAGTAATAGGATCTTGGCTTAAAAAGACATTAAATACTTCGATTCCAAATTTACGCGCCATTTCCACAGCTTCATACGTATCTAAAATACCGTCTTGAGCATAGTTATACGCTGAAGGTTCCCCATCTGAAAAGATAATTAAGAAACGTTGTTGATGACTTCTTCTTAATAAACGTTCACTTGCAATTCGTATAGCTACGCCATCTCTATTATCATCTTGAGGATGTAATGACATAATGCGTGGTCCGCTTTTTTCCATGATTGAACGATCGTAATGAACGATTTCATCAATGATATTGGGTTGTTTTCGATCATCAGAGTCAAAAGCATCTTCATTAAAAGCAAGTATCTCATGTTTAACGTTGAGTGCTTTTAATGTTTCATGAAATAATACGACGCCTTTAATCGTTTCTTCCATTTTATCAAACATACTAGCAGATACATCAATCAGTAATGTAAAAGTCGCATCGAATGTTTTACTAAGGTCTTGTTTTTTATAAAACAATTTATATTGATCATCAATAAACCAATTGGTTAAATCACGTTGAAGACGACCTTTAGTCAAATTATGACGTTCGTCAACATGTTCTCTATCGATGGTTTTCTTTATAATCTGAATTAAATCTTTAGTTTCAAATTGTACTTCATTTTTAACTTGCTGGTAGCTTGAAATATACTCTGGCTCTATATCAGGTACTTTCCATTCTATTTCGACATTTTCATTAATACCACGTAAAGCAAATGATGGATTAGAACCTATAGAACCGCCTTCATCACGATCAAGTGCATGATTAGAGCCACGTCCTTTTTTCGTCATCATATCTGTCATATCATCAGTTGAATCACCTTCACGTGCAGTGTCGTTATCACTCATAACATCACTATTTTCACCTTCATGTAATTCCATTTCAAGATAAGCGCCACCTTCAGATTTACTATCTTGAGCGTTTGTTTCAGCTTCGGCTGATGTAGTGTCAGTTTCTTCGTTTGTATTATCTTGGCCATCAACATTACTTGCATCCATACGTTTAATATCCTCGTAAGACATTTCATGAATAGCTTCATATACTTTTCTAGGAAGATGATAATATTCATTTAACATATCATGTGATAACATTTCATCGATTTGGAACATGACACGTTGTGCAAGATACATATTATCTTCAGATGATTCATTTTGGAAAAAATCAGGTAAATATTGAAACATGTGATTTAATATGTCATCTAATTGTGGATGTATCGTGGGTATATCAAAGAAGTTTTGACTTAAAAATGCGCGCTCTAAATATAAGAAAAGTAAATCTGTATATACCGTTTTTGTTTTATAGAATTTAATTTGTGATTCCGTATAAGATAATCGAGTTTTTACTCTTAAATCAATTTGTTTAGCAGTGCTAGGTCGCTCCTCTTTAATAAAATTAAAAACGCGCATATCTTCTAGCAATCTAAAGAGTTGATGATAAAATTTGGGATGGCTAAATTCATTATCATGAAGAACTTCATTTACGATAGCTTCGTCCATCATTTTATAACCGTATGCAGCGAGCATGACATCTGTTTTTAACCCTGCACTTTCAATATCTTTTGGACGATGAGACCAAAACCAACTTGTAATTAAAGTATTATTAATAGGATCATAATAAGGGAACTTTTGAATTTTTACTTTAGTTTGTTCGTTTTTCAGTAGTAAGCGCGCTAAATCTTGTAACATCATGACTTGCTTAGCATCTAGCTGCTCATCATTAAATTTTATAAAACGATCACTCATAATAATCCCTCTCTAAAAGTTTAGTTCGATTGCATTTCTGATGGCTTGCTGTTCGCGTTCATCTTCAAGTTTATCGATAATTGTACGCTGAATTGCTCTCTCTATTGGCATAACTGTAATTAAGTCACTTAAGTCAATTAACGCACGAATACTAGCTGCTTCTTCTGAAATTTGTCCTTGTTTTGACATTGTACGTAAGTCTTCATTAAATTTAATGATTTTTTTAATTATATCATCATCTTGAAGCTGGCTTTGTTGTTTAATGACATCTTTAAGAATGTCTCCTCCAATGTAATCAACTTGTATGACAATAAAGCGGTTTTTTAATGCTTCATTCATTGGTAATGTACCAACATAGCCTTCATTTATCGCAGCAATTACATTGAAACCAGGGGCTGCTTTAATTACTTCTCCAGTAAATGGATTGGTTAACTGACGTCTATAGTCTAATACGCCATTTAAAATAGGTAATGTTTCAGGTTTAGCCATATTGATTTCATCAATATATAAGATATGACCTTCTCGCATGGCTTTTATAACTGGGCCGTCAATAAAAATAATTTCTTGTTGACCTTGTTCATTTGTTTTTATTGTTTTAAAACCTAATAAGCTCTCTGCGTCTAAATCAACAGAACAGTTAACTTGATGCATCGGCGTTTGGACTACTTCACTTAAAGTTTCAGCTAATCGTGTTTTACCAGAGCCTGTAGGGCCTTTTAATAAAATATTTTTATTTAAATTAAACAATGCTTGTGCATCATTGAATACAGATTGATCTGAATTGATATAATGATTATTTGGCATTTTAATATTCTCCTTTATAAGATGAAAAAATAGACCAAGAGCGTGTATAAATGTATAGATATTGGTACATCACTCTGAGTCTTAATTTAATCGTTATCTTTTAGAAATTGAATGTATTTAAACTTCTTTAAAATAATCTTTGTAATAACCACCTACTAGACCAGAGTTATCAATGATTTGATAATATTCTTCAGTTTCATTGATGACATCATATTGTTTTCCAATAGTAAGCATATCTGATACTGTGAATTTTTTTGCATCAGTATTAACTACCATCACTTGTTTAATTGGTGTGCGTGATTTCCAATCTTCATGTAACATTGCCATTTTAAATCCTCCAATAAAATGAATTATATTATTTTTTTTCTAAAGTATATATGAAAGAGATGCCGCTACCTTCAGTAATGCGTAACGATTGAGCATCACCTTGATTTAATATTTGATAAGGAATACCAATTTCATCCAGTTCTTTTCGTGCATGTTCAAAGTCTTCAGTTGAATTTGTACTGAATTCAATTTGTTCCACAATTCCTTCTTCTTTTAATTCAACTTGTTCATTAGATTGATATAAATGAATTTCTCCACCAAGTCCACCATCTCCGATTTTAAATACCTGGACAGTTTGATCAGGAAATTCAGTAGATTCATATTCAGCATAATGCGTTAAATTAAATACATTTTTAAAGATAGAAGTTGTAACCAATAATTCGTTTACTTTAATAATTACTGGTCCCAACCCTTGAATTTGGTGAAGAGGATTAACAGCACTTTCAAAAGTAGGTGTGCCTAATCCAATACCAACATTCAGTTCATTAGAATAGATATCAAAAATTTGATGATTATCATCTTTAAAATTAAAGTGCTGATTACCGTTTAATTCAGTGATTGAACTAAATTGAATATTATTTTTTTCTAATATTTGTTGATATTCTTCTAAACCAGCATTCGATGGTGTTCTTAATCCCACGCTTGATATATGTACATTTCTATAATTAGGATTAGGAACTTCTACAAAGTGAAGTCTTGTACCAGGATTTAATTCAGCATCACCAAAACGTAATGCCTGTCTTTTTGTTGCAACATTAAGACCTAAAATATTATGAAATAAATTCTGTGTTTTTGAGAGATCACTTGTTCCAATCGTAACACTTCTTAGTCCACTCATTCATCGACACTCCCATTTATATATCTTTTCTTAAACATTATAACGTATTTTATATATGAATAATATGTTGAACGCTTAAATAAGAGTATTGTTTTTTATTATAAAATATACGTAAATAAAAATATTATAAATGATTAAAGTTTGTATAATAAATAACATATATATAAGATAATATATATGTTATACCCCTCCCCTACCTTGTTTTATAAAGGTAGGGGGGTATATCATAGGTTATTTAATTGTCTAAAAACAAACTTGATAAATTATATAAAGTTCGTTTTTAACTTATTGTAGTTTTAATAATTATTATTTTTTAATAGATTCTTTTGTAATACTCTTAAGAATATTTGCTGTTTTTTGTCCAAATATAATACTTAATTTATCATTTTTATACATGTTAGCATCTGCTTTGGAAAAGTCATAAATGGATAATGAGGGATGCGCTTCTCTGCTATTTTTTATATTCTCATTATTAGGATACATTTACGTTATCTTCTTTTATTTCTATATTACATATTTATTTTTAACTAATGATAATATCGAAATATTCTAGCGTAATTTTTTTAATGCTAATATAACTAAAACTTAAAAAGAGTAGAATAAATTCATTATGAACTTATTCTACTCTTTATCAATTTATGATTAAGATTTCAATATATTTAGCGCTTTAATAAATGAAATTAAGATTCTAATAATAAGTCTTCTGGGCTCTCGATCAGCTCTTTAATTGTTTTTAAGAATCCAACTGCTTCTTTGCCATCAATAATTCTATGGTCATAGCTTAATGCAATGTACATCATTGGTCTGTTCTCGATTGTATCTTTATCAATAGCAATTGGACGAGTGATAATTGAATGCATACCTAAGATAGCAGCTTGATTACCATTAATAATTGGTGTACTCATCATAGAACCAAATACACCACCATTAGTGATTGTAAATGAACCATTTACCATATCATCTAATCCAAGTTTTTTATCACGTGCTTTTACTGCTAAATCTGCAATTGATTTTTCTAGTTCAGCAAAGTTTTTCTTATCACAATCTCTAACGAATGGTACTAATAATCCATCATCTGTTGAAACAGCAATACCAATATCATAGTATTGTTTAGTAATCATATCGTCTCCATCAATTTCAGCATTAACTTCTGGATATTTTTTGAGTGCTGCTACTGCTGCCTTAGTAAAGAATGACATAAATCCTAATTTAGTGCCGTCATGATCTTTAATAAATTGTTCTTTTTTACGTTTTCTTAATTCCATTACATTTGTCATATCAACTTCATTAAATGTTGTGAGCATTGCGGTATTATTAGATACTTCTAATAATTTTTTTGCAGCTGTTTTCTTTCTTCTAGACATTTTTTCACGAATCACTGGTTTATTAGGCGTATTAGCAGTTGATTTTTTAGATGTTTCTTGTTGTGAATTAGGTTGAGTATTTTGATTAGATTGACTTGTTTTTTGACGATTATCAACATCTTCTTTTCTTATCACATCGCTACCTTTTCCAGCTACTTCATTTAAATCAATACCATTTTTACGAGCATGACGACGTGCTGATGGCGTTGCATTCACTCTTTTATTATTGATTGATTCTGAGTCGTCATTTGAACTTGTATCGCTACCTTGTGCTTCAGTAGAAGTGCGTGGTGTTGAATGATTAGTTTCTGCAGAATCTGTTTTTATGTTTTCATTTTCAGAAGTTGAATCGTTATTTTGTGATTTGCTTGAACTACTTGTACTACCTTTACCTTCACCGACAATTGCAATAGCTTGGCCCACTTCTACAGTGTCGCCTTCAGATGCAAGTTGTTCTTGAAGTATACCATCTTCTTCAGATACAACTTCAACATTCACTTTGTCAGTTTCTAATTCAAGAATAGCGTCTCCTTTTTCAACATTATCCCCTATGTTTTTTAGCCACTCTGCAACTGTACCTTCTGTAATTGATTCTGCTAATTCTGGAACTTTTACCTCTGCCATTATATTTCCCCCTAGTTATTTTTGACACTATTTTCAATAATTTTATGTTGAACAAGTTTGTGAATTTCTCCATCACCTTCGGCAGGTGCTGCACGTTGTATTCTACCCTGATAACTTAAATTATATTGATGTCCAACAATAGATTTAAGATATGGGTAAACAAATAACCATGCGCCTTGGTTTTTAGGTTCTTCTTGAACCCAAGCAACAGATTCTAAATTTGGTAATTCTTCTAAAGCTTTTTTAATGTCTTCCTCTGGGAAAGGATATAATCTTTCCACAGCAATAAGTTGTATATTTTCATTAGGTTCTTTTGCTAATGTTTCTTTTAAATCAATAAACATTTTTCCAGAAGCTAAAATGACTTTTGTTACTTTAGCTTTTTGAGCATCTTCAACAATAATTGGTTTGAAACTGCCAGTTGTAAATTCACTAATTGGCTTAGCCACTGTTTTATTTCTTAACAAACTCTTAGGTGACATCACAATTAATGGTCTCATCGCTTCAGTATTTAAACTTTTAGCTTGTGCACGTAATAAATGGAAGTAGTTACTAGAACTTGATAGATTGACCACTGTACTATTATTTTCAGCCGCCAGTTGTAAGAATCTTTCTAAACGTGCTGATGAATGTTCAGGACCTTGACCTTCAAAAGCGTGTGGTAAGAATAAAGTTAGACCACTACGCTCGCCCCATTTGGCTCTGGCAGATGACATAAAATTATCAAAAATCATTTGTGCCATATTTGAAAAATCTCCATATTGGGCTTCCCAAATATTCATACTATTTTTATTTTCAACATTATATCCATATTCAAAGCCTACGACTGCAGCTTCTGATAATGGACTGTTATGCACTTCAAATGTTGCTTTTTGATTTGGTACATGGTGAAGCGGTGTATACGTATTGCCATTGTCTTCATCATGTAGTACAGCATGTCTGTGACTGAATGTGCCACGTTCACTATCTTGACCTGTCAAACGAATTGATATGCCATCTTGAACAATTGTTGCAAAAGCTAATTGTTCTGCTTGAGCCCAATCAACTAGGCCATTTTCATTTTCAAAAGGTTCTCTACGTTTTTCTAATACTTTATTTAATTTTCTAAATACCTGGAAATCTTCAGGATAGTTCAACATTGCATCATTAATTTCTTTCAAATGTTCAAAGCTAAACTCTTTTTTATCACTTTGTAAAGGTAACTGAAGCGATTCAGGTTTATTCATTACAGTACTATTCATTTTATCTGATTTATCAATTTTATCTTGAGCAGTACGCATTTCTTTTTGTACAGAATCAATGATTTCAGACATTTGTTCTTTCGTTAAAATACCTTCATCTACAAGTTTATTTCCATAAATCACTTCAACTGAATCATGCTGTCTAATATTGTGATATAACGTTGGATTTGTAATAGATGGTTCATCCATCTCGTTATGTCCATATCGACGATAACCTACTAAATCAATGACAAAGTCTTTATGGAATTCTTTTCTAAATTCCATAGCAATATCAATTGCTTCAATTGTCGCTTCTACATCATCTGCATTCACATGAAGAATAGGTACATCGTACCCCTTAGCGATATCTGATGAATACGTTGTAGAACGACCATCAATAGGTTCAGTTGTAAAACCAATTCGGTTATTTGTAATTATATGTAGTGCTCCGCCAGTTGAATAACCATTTAAATTACTTAAATTCATTGTTTCAAAATTGATACCTTGACCAGGATATGCAGCATCTCCATGAATAATAATTGGCATACCGTGATGGAAATCTGTAGTTGGTCCACCCGCATGATGTGTATCATCTTGAGCAGCACGTGTTTTTCCTATAACTACAGGTGCTACAATTTCTAGGTGACTTGGATTGTTTGCTAAAGAAATACATTGTTCAATACCATATGAAGAAGTAGTTTTAACGCCACCTAAGTGATATTTAACGTCTCCTGTCCAACCAGCAGTAAGTTTTAAACTGCCATCTTCAGGTAAGAATTTCATTGGATCCGTGTGCATAAATTCTGAGATCATCATTTCATAAGGTTTTTCTAATACATGTGTTAAAACATTGAGACGTCCCCTATGTGCCATTCCAATTTGAATATTCTGAATGTCCTCTTGAGCAGCACGCTTCAATGTATGTTGTAACATTGGCACTAATGTATCTACACCTTCAATTGAGAAACGTTTTGCTCCAACAAAATTCTTATGTAGATATTTTTCAAAACCTTCAACATGAGCAAGTGTTTTAAATAAGTTAATTTTTTCATCACTATTAATGGTAGCTTTATAAGGTGTTTCAATACGACGTTTTAACCAAGTACGTTCTTTATTATTGTTAATATGATTGTACTCAAACGCAATAGAGCCTTTATAACGCTTTTCCATACGCTTTAACGCTTCATAAGCATTATCGTATATATCACTAAAGTGATCTGATACGATACCAGATGAAATATTTTTTAATGTCTCTTTATTTAAATTAAAATCTTCAATTTCTAATTTTGGGATATGCGTTCTTTTAGGCGCATTTACAGGATAAATATCAGCCTTTAGATGACCATATTGTCTAATATTATCAATTAATCGCATGACACGTTTGATTGTGCTATCATCTGCTGAAGTACCACTCCCATCTGTGGTAAACTTAGCTTTAACTTGTGCTTCGCCATTTTTTATTGTACTAAAAAGCACTTGTAAATCATCTGAGACAGAAGTTGGGTCTTGAAGATAATCATCATATAAATCGAGCATAAGACCCAAATTTGCCCCAAAATTTACTGGAGCTTCTGTAACATCCCTTTTATCCTTTGCCATATTATACCCTCCACAAAATAGTTAAACCGCTTACAAAACCATCATAGCACTATTTTAACTATTGATAAAGACTATTGACTGAATATTATGTAAAAAGAAAAAATTCAATAAAGATAAACTTTTTTAATTTTATATTAATAAAAAAACACAGATGATAATCATCTGTGTTTTTATTTAAAATTGATTTTGAATGTTGTGAATTTATTAAGTTCACTATCTACAGAAATGTAACCTCCATATTGACTCACAATCTTTTCGGCAATTGAAAGCCCTAAGCCATTACCACCTTGGCTTCTTGCTCTAGATTTATCTACTCTATAGAAACGATCGAAAATAAATTCTTGATCTTCTTTTGGTATGCCTAAGCCATGATCGGTAATTTCAATACTTATTTGTTTATTACGCAATTGTGTTTTAATACATATATGCTTTCTCTCTTTATCATATTTCATAGCATTGTCTATAAAAATTAAGATTAATTGTTCAAATTGATGACGATTAATTTGTAAAACTAAAGGTTTTTGTTCTAATTCAATCTCAAATAGATAATCTGGATGCAATTGTTGAAGTGCCTTAATTCGTGATTGAATTTCTTCATTGATATCAACGTCCTCTTTTTCTAAGGATTGCATATTTACTTTATCTTTGGTTAATAATAATAATTCTTCTACTAGCTTTGTAATTCGATTCATTTCTTCTAGTGAAATATTTAAAGACTCTTCTAAAATAGCAGGATCTTTCTTACCCCAACGTTTAATTAAATTTAAATGGCCTTGAATGATTTGAAGTGGTGTTCTTAACTCATGAGAAGCATCTTCAACAAATTGTCTTTGTTGATTAAAAGAGGCTTCAATTTGATACATCATTTCGTTGAAAGTTTCTATTAAATTGTCTGTTTCTTCATAACTTGTATCAAGTTCTAATTTATTTTGAAAACCATCGCGTCGTATTTGATTCATTTTATTAGACATTGTTACTAGCGGTTTTGTAATATTTTTAGAAATGAAATAGCTAATACATGCAGTAATCACTGTAGCAAGTAGACCAAAAACAACAGCAATAATATAAAGTGATTTTACTAAGTTGTTATAATGCTCAAGAGAATGAATGAGTACGCTATAACCTTTAAAGTTTGGACTATGAAGTGGTTCAGTAATAACTAAATACTCTTTTCCATTATTTCGCATTACTTGAATTCGATCGGTCTTTTGTAAATTATTATTAGGTATAAACTGAATCGTACTTTCATTAGATGATTTCATTATTCTTTGACCTGTATGATTGTAAATAATGACTTCTTCATAATTTTCTAATGAAGCACTTAAATCTAATATCGATATATTATTAATCGGACGCGTTTGAATTAAATTGACAATATCACTTAAACTATGTTCTGCTTCATCCACTTCTCCTTCTCTTAAAGTATCTTTTAAGAAGAATATAATAATAAGACAAAATAAAATAATTGTCGTAAACATAATCAATGTAGTGATAGTCATCCATTTATATTGTAATGTATGATTTTTCATTATCGAATCACGTATCCTACACCACGAACAGTTTCAATGACTTTTTCTTTATTGAAAGGTTTCAATTTATTTCTTAAATATCTGATGTATACATCAACCACATTCGTTTCTACTTCACTATTATATCCCCATACATGATTTAAAATTTGTTCACGTTGTAGTACGTGATTGCGATTCGTTGCTAATAGATACAATAAATCATATTCAGTTTTAGTAAAATCTAATTGCTTACCATCAACAGTTACTTTAAATGCATCAATATCTATTCTGATACCATTAATATCGATAATATCCTTATGAGGCTGACGACGTAATACAGCACGAATTCTTGCAAAAAGCTCCTCAATTTCAAAGGGCTTTACTATATAGTCATCTGCACCATAATCTAATCCAGTCACTTTATCGTAAGTATCACTTTTAGCAGTGATGATAATAATTGGTGTTGATTGCACTTGGCGTACACGTCTACAAATTTCTAGGCCATTTATATTTGGTAACATTAAATCTAAAATAATCAAATCAAAATCGTTATTTAATGCTTTTTCTAAACCAGGTTCCCCATCATATTCGATGTCCACCTTATAACCCTCATGTGTTAATTCTAATTCAAGAAATCTGGCTAAATTTTGTTCATCTTCGACGATTAAAATATTAGTCATTTTTTCAGACACCTCTTTTTTAATAAACGTATGACTTCTCATAACATAACCAATATTCTAT
Source organism: Staphylococcus sp. FSL W8-1270 (assembly GCF_038007165.1). Classification (NCBI taxonomy): domain Bacteria; kingdom Bacillati; phylum Bacillota; class Bacilli; order Caryophanales; family Staphylococcaceae; genus Staphylococcus; species Staphylococcus sp. FSL W8-1270. The sequence goes on along the minus strand of NZ_JBBOWQ010000001.1, from coordinate 1,325,684 downwards.
CACAAAAATTATTTGTTAATAGAATGAATAAAATAAAAGTAAGATTTTAATTGACAATCGTTATCAATAAGTTATAATATTAATTGAAAATGATTATCAATTAAATCTAAGTTTCCCCCATAATTTAAAATACTTAGAATTATAATCATTTTCAAGCCATTCCCCCCTTAATTTATATGTCCGTAAATACTAATAAACGTTCGTTTTAAAACGAGACGTAAATAATAAATAAGTGCGCCAAATAAGGCGCACTTATTTATTATTTATAAGGTTGTAGGCTCATGTAATCCTTTTAATACTAAAGTTGAAAGAACGATACAGAAAGCACCTCCAATGATTCCTGCAATAATATCAGTTGGATAATGCACGCCTAAATAAACTCTTGAAATAGAAATGAGTAAAATAAGTGCCGCACATAGTCCAATAATGACGCCTTTTGTACTTCCTGATGCTCTACGCTGAGCAATATACATTGCACTTCCAAAAAATGAAGTCGAACCCATTGCATGTCCACTAGGAAAACTAAATCCAGAAATATCAATTAAACGTAGTAATGTTGGACGTTCACGATCAAAAATATTTTTTAGTAAGGGATTTAATATACTTGATAGTGACATTGTGATAACAAAAAATAAAGCTTCAATTTTGTAACGTTTAAGCATTAAATAAGCAACAAGCATTAATGACAAACAAACCATTGCCCATACTTCTCCAATTTTTGTTGCACCTAATAAAATAGATGTAGTAATAAAACTCTCCGATGCATAAATAAATTCATATACTTCATTATCAATCCATTTGCCTAAACGTGATTCATGGAAAAATGCAATGATGCCAAAGATTAATGTAAAAACAATGAGCAATGTAATGCGTTTCGTTCTATTCATCAATTGGTCCTCCTATATTAAAGCGCGTCGTTCAAGATTTTATTAAATAAGTCTTCTTTAGTATAACTTTCTTTATAAGATTCCATTTGATGAGTAATATCAGTACGGTGAGATTCAATTTGTTTTAATTGTTCGAGTAATTTGAATTGTGTAAGTTGATCTTCTGGAATCATTTTTCCATATCCTTTGGATTCAAAATATTTAGCATTGTCAATTTGATCCCCTCTAGATTGATCAAGTCCTAGTGGTATGAGCAACATTGGGATTCTTAAAGTCAAGAATTCATAGATAGCATTAGAACCTGCACGACTTACGACTGTGTCTGTAATAGATAATAAATGCGTTAATTCTTCTTTAACAAATTCATATTGAATATATCCTTTTTGTTTATAAGACTCATCTACTAATCCATGCCCTGTTAAATGAATGATTTGATAATCATGTAGTAAAGCTTCAAGATTTTCTCTAATAATATCATTTAATTTTTTACTACCTAGGCTACCACCCATAACAAGTAATACTTTTTTATCTGAATCAAACCCTGTTATTTCATAACCTTTTTGTTGATTACCTTCTTTTAAATCTTCTCTAATGGTTGCCCCTACAAAATCAGCTTTATCTTTAGGTAGATATTTAAGTGTATCTTCAAATGTTGTATATATTTTTTTTGAAAATTTTAAAGATATTTTGTTTGCTAAACCAGGAGTTAAATCTGATTCATGAATAATAGTAGGAATATTCAATGAACGTGCTGCTATAACAACAGGAACAGAAACAAATCCCCCCTTAGAAAATAATAAATCAGGCTTTTCTTTTTTTAGAACGCGACGGGCATCTAAGATACCTTTTAATACTTTAAAAACATCTTTTGCATTTTCAAATGATAAATAACGACGTAATTTACCACTTGAAATTGGGTAATATTTAATATTCGAAAGTTGTGATTCAATCATTTCTCGTTCAATTCCGTTTTTAGAACCAATATAAAAAACTTGATGTCCTTTTTCTAATGCAGTTGGAATTAAACTTAAGTTCACAGACACATGGCCTACTGTGCCGCCTCCGGTAAACGCAATTTTAGACATGATTATTAACCTCTATTCTTATATGTTTTTATAATATGCATAGAATGGTGCGCCTCTATCGAATGGATGATAGTCAATTTTTGTTTCTCCTACTTTTTGGAAACCAAATTTCTCGAATAAACCTTGAGCGGGTTTATTTAATGCAAAAGTATCTGTCAGAATCACATGGATATGATGTTCTTCTGCTAATTTAACTGCAAAATCAAATAATTGAGTTGCTGCACCTTTATAATCTTTAGAACCAGCTAATCTATGAATAACATAAGCGTTATTTCTATCAACTGGCCATTCTAAATCATCATACCACTCTGATTGTTGTTGGTCGACAACAATAAATCCATAAATAGTGTTATTTTCTTCTAAAACATATAACGTCTCTGTATCAATATCTTCCTTAAAATGTTCAGTAGCTGGGTATTTATCGTCCCACTGATTATTCCCAAATGATTTCATTAAATCTTTTGCTTCTGACACTAATGTTTCGATTTGATTAATATCTTCATGTTTACCTAGTCTAATCATATAATAGTTATTCCTTTCTATTTTATTAATTTTAATAATTTGTCTAAGACTGTGTCTTCTTTATTTGATTTTTCAACTAATAATTGAGTGAATTTTTCATTTGTTTTGGTGTCAAATTTTCCCGTTTCAGATAGTTGATTATCTGATTGGAATAGTTTAATAGCATTAGCTAATTGATTATCAAATTGGTTTGATTCATCTCCGTTATAATAACCTAAAGCATCTAAACCAATTTTTATCGATTTAACGTTTTTATTATTATCGCCAACAGAATATGTTTTATCAGACGGAATAACACTTAATGATTGATACTTAGGAGAATCAATTGTAACATCTGGTCTAATACCTTTTCCATGAATATAATGATCATCAGGTGTTAACCATTTCATTTGTGTATATTTTAATAATGACCCATCTTTAAGTTCTCGTGTGGTTTGAACGATTCCTTTACCAAATGTTTTTGAACCATACACTTTAGCTTTATGGTGATCTTTCATTGCCCCTGTAAAGACCTCTGACGCACTTGCGGAACCTTCATTTACTAAAATACTCACTTTCATATCTTTAACATCTTTTAAAGCATCATTTGAAGTTTTAATTGCTTCTTTATCATTGCCTTTTTCAAGTTGAACAACAGTTTGACCTTTATCAATAAAAATATTAGCCATTTTAACTGCTTCATCTAATAATCCCCCTGGATTATTACGCAAGTCTAAGATGATATTTCGAACACCAGCATCATGAGCTTTTATAATTGCAGATTTTAATTCACCCGCAGTATTTTGTTGGAATTTAGTAATCGTAAATACAGCTATGTTACCTTTTTTCTTATACTCCACACTTTTGACATGAATTTTACCACGTTTAATATTAATATCTTTTTCTTCAGAACCGCGTTTAATAGTTAACCTAACATTTGTGCCTTCTTTACCTCTTACCACTTTAACAACTTGATCTAAAGGTTTACCTACTACAGACTTACCATTAACTTTTGTGACAACATCTTTAGGTTGAAGGCCAGCTTTTTCAGCAGGAGAATCTTTCATAGGACTTGTAATCATAATATCTTTATTTTTCTTTTGCATTTCTGCACCAATACCTACAAAATCTCCAGATACATCTTCATTAAAGCTCTTTGTTTCAGACTTTGTCATGTATTCAGAATATGGGTCTTTTAATTCTTTTACCATACCATTAATTGCAGCTTCAGAAAGTTTACTTGAGTTTTGTTTTTTGTAATAGTCTGTATCTAACGTTTTATATGCAAATTCTATTTTTTTCATTTCTTGACGCTCTTCTTTAGTTAAACCACTTAACTTATGACTGATTCCTATCGTTGCAAATACAGCTATAATTGTTGTAATGATAATAACACTTAATAAAATTAAGATAAACTGCCATATTTTCAAATGCATCTTTTTTTTAGGAGATGCATGTCTTTTTTCATCTGATTGTCCGTCATGGTGCTCCTCAGAATGATTATTCATAAAATCACTTCCTCTAATTACATCTTGTCTCTTATCATTTTATATAAAGACATACCTAGTATGTCTTTATTTTTAAGCAAACGCAAATTATAAGAAATTGTATTCTTAATTAGATAAAAATAAAAAGAGTGGCATATAAATCTAAAATTAAGATTTTATAACACCACTCCATATCATATTTAGACATAAAATGAATTTAAATTAGAATTTTAACCATTCTGTATATTCTTCATATAAATCATCAAATACGGACATAGGTAACGTAATGTCACTTTGCATTTCGATATAGTCTGATAATACGTTGAAGTCACTTTCATGTTTTGGAAACGATAAGTCATTGAAAATGTCTTCGGCTAATTCACCTTTATCATCTTTACGTCCTCTAGCCGTTAAGGCAAATTGATAAAATGAATGATCTTTCATTAGCTCATTGTCACATCGACAACTTTAGTTTCGCCTTTAATAACAGCTTTAACATCATCGAGTGAAATAGATTCTGTTTGATCAGAATTTGTAATAATAATAGGTGAAATAACTGATTTGGCATTATTTCTAATAAATTCTAAATCGAATTTGAGTAAAGGGTCGCCTACTTGTACTGTGTCACCACTGCTAACCAGTACATTAAATCCTTCTCCGTCTAACTGAACAGTATCTAATCCAATGTGTACTAAAATTTCAAGACCATTTTTAGTTTTTAAACCAATTGCATGTTTTGTTGGAAAAACATTATCAACTTTTCCAGCAACTGGGGAAACTACCTCACCTTCAGTAGGATTAATACCGAAACCTTCACCCATCATTTTTTGGGCAAATACAGGATCTGGTATATCTTCAATTTTGACATATTCACCTGTTAATGGTGCATATAGTTGAGTTTCCTTATTGACTTCTTTATCTTTACCAAATAATTTTTTAAACATTATTCATCGCTCCTATTTATTAAAATGTTGTATCAAATCGCCATATCCTAATTCTTCTAATTTTTCGTATGGAATAAATTGAATAGCTGCAGAATTAATACAATAACGCAATCCGCCACTTTCTTTTGGGCCATCATTGAATACGTGACCTAAATGACTGTTAGCATCTTCTGATCTAACTTCAGTTCGAATCATACCAAATGATTTATCTACGAGTTCAACAATTTCATCATCGTCTAATGCTTTTGAGAAACTTGGCCAACCACAATCAGATTCAAATTTCTCTTCAGAAGTAAATAAAGGCTTACCAGAAATTTTATCTACGTATATTCCTTTGTCAAAATGATTCCAATATTCATTTTGAAAAGGAGGTTCTGTACCATTTTCTTGAGTAACGAGATACTCCATATCATTTAATTCGCTTTTATCTTTTTTAATCATTTTGAGACCCCCAATGTGATTCTATAAATGCTTTTCTACCAGAACCGCGTTGATATTGCTCATAATGCATAGGATTTTTTTTATAATAGTCTTGATGGTAATCTTCCGCTGGATAAAAGTTTTTGTAAGGAAGAACTGGTGTGATGATTGGTTTTTTAAAAATACCTTCTTCATTTAGTTGTTGGATTTTTAATTCAGCAGCTTTTTTTTGTTGTTCATCATGATAAAATATTGCTGGTTCATAGCTTTCGCCTCTATCAAAAAATTGCCCTTTATTATCTGTCGGGTCAAATAGTTTAAAGTAAACATCCAAAATATTTTCAAATGACGTAATATCTGGATTATAAGTAATTTGAACTGCTTCTCTATGACCAGTTTGATTTGAACATACTTGTTCATACGTTGGATTTTCTATATTTCCGCCACTATAACCTGATACGACATCTTCAATACCTGGGTAAGATGTAAAAGGTTTAACCATACACCAGAAACATCCTCCTGCTAAAGTTGCATATGCCATTATATTACCTCCTCTATCTTTCTTTAAATTTACGATATAATGATATGAAATTAAAGTAATTAACTCAGAGATCAATAACTTAAGTCACCTATTATTATCTATTATCCTCTAACTACGACAAGACCGATAGCGCCTTGACCAGTGTGTGTAGAAATGACTGGTGTCGTTACATTAACATCATAATTTTGTTGTCCAAATGCTTCATTAAATTGATGTTTTACTTTTTCAATGAATTCAATCGTATTTGCATGTGCAATACCAATCGATTGAATAGTATGATTTTCAATAAATTTAGCAATTTCTTTTTTTAGATATTGAATACTAGAGTTTTGTGTACGAGAATTATGTACGATTTCTAAATATCCCTCTCTAAGTGTTCCTATCGGTTTTATTTTCATAATATTTCCGATTAAACCTTTTGTTTTACTGATGCGTCCACCTTTAATTAATTGATTGAGTTGGCCAATAACAACAAATAGTTTAATATTTTTCTGCAATTCTGAAATATGTTTAATAATTTCTGCACTTGAAAGATTAGTGTTTACAAGTTCTACTAAACGTTGAATTTGGTATGCTAATCCAAAAGAAATTGATTTTGAATCAATCACATTTACTTTTGCTTCAATCATATTGCTCGCTTGTAAAGCAGTCTGATATGTTCCACTTAATCCTGAAGACATATGAATGCTAAAGATTTCTACATCGTCATTGTCTTTATCAAGTTGTTCATATAATTCAATAAATTTACCAATTGATGGCTGACTCGTTTTAACGTCAGCGTCTTCTTCAATACGTTTAATGTACTCCTCGGATGAGATATCTACTTGATCTACAAATGATTCTTTATCAATGGTTAAATTTAATGGAACAACATGGATGTTATGTTGATTTAAATATTCAGCTGATAAATCTGAGGTAGAGTCTGTAACAATTACTTGTTTAGTCATAATTTCTCCTGTTAATTTATTTTATTTTCGTACTAAATGTAAAAAGGTATGTGGAATAGTATTTTTTCCATCAAGTTGACCCTCTTCAGAAGATACAACCGTCCAATCTTCAAATGTATAGGGAGGGAAAAATGTATCACCTTGATGTTTTCCATCTACTACAGTGATATACATATCGTCAACTTTATCAATCATTACTTCAAATAATGTTTGGCCACCAAAAATAAATACATGACCCTCTAAGTTGTAGATATCATCAATTGTGTGAATCACTTCAACGCCATCAGGTTTAAAATTGTTATCACGAGTTAAAACTACATTTTTTCTATTTGGTAATGGTTTGCCAATGGACTCAAATGTTTTTCTACCCATTACAAGTGTATGGCCAGTTGAGAGTTGTTTTACATGTTTTAAATCATTTGGAATATGCCATGGTAGAGCATTTTTATAACCAATGACACGTTGTTGATCATGTGCCACTAAAATTGATAAGGTCATTTATCATATCCCCTTTTAGTTTATTTTTAATTAAAGATAGATTACACAGCAATGGGCGCTTTAATTGCTGGATGAGATTGATAGTCTACAAGTTCTAAATCTTCATAATTAATATCAAAGATTGAGTGTTCAGAATTTATTTTTAATGTAGGAGGTGCAAAACCTTCTCTAGAAAGTTGAGTCTTAATTGCCTCTATGTGATTAGAATAAATATGTGCATCTCCAAAAGTATGAATGAATTCTCCAACTTCTAAGTTACATTCTTTAGCAATTAAATGCGTAAGTAATGCATAACTTGCAATATTAAAAGGCACACCTAGGAAAATATCTGCACTACGTTGATAAAGTTGACAACTTAATTTGCCATCTTGTACGTAGAACTGAAACATTGTATGACATGGTGGTAATGCCATAGTATCAATTTCAGTGGGATTCCATGCTGAAACTATGTGTCTTCTCGAATTAGGGTTTGTCTTAATTTGCTGAATAACTGTTTTAAGCTGATCGAAATGATTACCATATTGATCTACCCAATCACGCCATTGCTTTCCATAGACATTTCCTAAATCACCATATTTTTTAGCAAAAGTATCATCATTCAACACTTTCTCTTTAAATTTTTTCATTTCCTGTTGATACATTTTATTGAAATTTTCATCTTCTTGAGAACGATGTCCAAAATTTGTCATATCTGGACCATGATAATCTTCAGATTGAATATATTTTTCAAAAGCCCATTCATTCCAAATATTATTATTATATTTTAATAAATACTGAATATTAGTATCTCCTTTTATAAACCACAATAACTCAGTAGCAATAAGTTTGAAAGATATTTTTTTTGTAGTGAGTAAAGGGAATCCCTTCGTTAAATCGAAGCGGATTTGATGTCCAAATTTAGAAATGGTACCTGTATGTGTTCTATCATCACGTTGATTACCAATTTCTAAAATGTCATTACATAAATCGTGATACGCCAAATCAAAAGGATTGAGCATATGTACATCTCTCCTAAATTTTATATTAATTATCATTATACTAGAAAATAGAAAGATATTGAATGAATTATATTATTTCAAAACATTTTTATATTTAAAAATCTCCAATAATAAATTATCAAACTGATATAATTTATTATTGGAGATGCATATTAAGATAGATTAATTTAATATAATCATATTAACAATTTTCGTCGAAAGCATCTTTAATATCCATACAAATATCTTGAATATCTCTACCTTCAATATGTTCACGCGGAATAAAATGCTTTAATTCTGTACCTTTAAATAAAGCATACGAAGGGCTTGAAGGTACTTGTTGGATATAATCGCGCATTGTTTGCGTTGCTTCTTTATCTTGTCCAGCGAATACTGTGACTTTATGTGTTGGCTTTTTATCATTTTGATCAGCAACTGCTACAGCAGCAGGTCTCGCTAAACCAGCAGCACAACCACATGTAGAATTAATAACAACAAATGTTGTTTCGTCATCTTTAACATTGTTCATATAGTTTGATACATCTTCACTTGATTCTAAACTTGTAAAACCATTATCAGTTAATTCAGAACGCATTTGTTGTGCTAGTTCATGCATATATTGTTCATACGGATTCATATAAAAAACTCCTTTAATGTTTATTACGATTAGCAATTTGTTTCCATACGGAACCTAATGCTTCATCGCCATTTTCAATTCTAGAAATTGCCATTTTCACTTGAAGTTTTACTTCGTAAGCATTGTCGTTTGCATGCGCTCTTAGAGATGCTAGTTGCGCTTCGCCACCTTCTTCAAATAAAAACATTGCAGCTCTCCAACGAACAATTTTTTGTGGATCATCAAGTGCTTTTTCCATTTCTGGCAAAGCTTCTTTATAACCTAAATCACTGATACAGTCTCCAGCTGTACGTCGAATAGCTGGATGCTGATCATTTAATCCTTTATACAAATATGGCAATATTTCTTTACTTTCAATCATACCAAATAAAACAATCGCTTGACGTCTTAATGGTAACTTATTTTCATTTAGGGCTTGCTCTAAGAGTGGAATATCCTCAAGTGTTGGTGTTGGGAATTCTGTTAACATTCTGAGACGTACTTTCCAGTCTGATTCATTCAAGTACTCCTCGTATGAAACATGTTGATAAAAATGAGATGTACTTTTCGTTTGTGTAGATAAAGCTTGAACGACTAATTGTTCCAATCGACTTTTTGGATATAATGCAATGATTTCTTCATAAACTTCTTCCATAACTAGAGAAAGTTCTCCATAACGTAAACCAAGCTCTTTCCATTTTCTAAGAAAAATAACATTATCATCATCTTCTTGTGCTTTAAGCATACTATTAATAAAGATATCAGGTAGTTGTTTACGTACTTCTTCATGAGCATTTGTTAATTTAATTTGATATGGGATATTTTTAAAAGTGAGTATCTCTGCTTTCACTTCTCCATAGTGTTCATCAAACTGAGATGATTGACTAATAGTTTCCTCTTTTTGAAGTGACGCAGTAATTTGAGGTAATACCTCTTCCCAATTTGCTTTCGGATACTTATCAATAGCTAAAAAGTCAATTACATGAAATATAGATTTAACATCTTTAATTTGTAATAAGTCATTAATAAAATCAGGTTGAGATGTTTTGACTTCTGTATATGTGTTCGACTGATTATCAGCACGCTTTTCACTTAAAACGATTTTCATTGTATTTGGGCTTGGTGTTGGTTCAATTTTTAATATTTCCACTACTGTTCCTCCTAAAATTAAAATGTGTCTTCAATTTTAGGTACAAGATCATCCCAATTGGCATATTCCTCTTTATCTACTGAAATAAAATCCATGACATAAAAAACTGACTTTACTCCTTCGATATCAAATAATCGATTAATAAAATCAGGTTGCCCATCTTGAGCAGATGTATACGTATTTGATTGATTATCTTTACGTTTTTCACTTAAATTAATTTTAATCGTATTATAATTTGGTGTGTCTTCAATTGACTTTATATGCATAAAATTCCCTCCTATTGAAGTTCATTGCCTAATTGCTTAATTTGCTTACCTATTGAACATTCAGAAATACAAAAATGATGTGCTTGTGTTTTTCCTTCTGTTTTTCTAATGTGTGTTTTCAGTAAACATTTATCACAATAAGTATTCATTAATTCATCAATTTTTTCTATTGCATTTTGTTCGGAATGTGTAAGTATAACTTTCACTCCTTATACTTAATTTTATAAATATGGAGTTATTATAACTTATATGATGATCATTTTAAAATAATCGATTTTATTTTTTATTATTTATAATATGAATTGATTAATGAGTATTGAATTTGAATTACTTTTACTATAAAATATTAAAGTTGCTTAGCGGTTTCTAAACACCCGCATTATCAAAATTTAGGAGGAATAAATGATGTATAATGAATTTTTTGGTATTGCTACTTTTTTTGTAACATTTATTGTAATGGTTTTAATGTATCGTTGTTTTGGTAAACAAGGTCTTATCGCTTGGGTAGCTATCGGTACAATTATTGCTAATATCCAAGTCATCAAAACGGTTGATATTTTTGGTATCTCAGCAACTTTAGGTAATGTAATGTTTGCCTCTATCTACCTAGCTACAGATATTTTAAATGATATTTATGGACGAAAAGTTGCTAAACGTGCTGTATGGTTAGGCTTCTCATCAACTCTTGTTATGATAATTGTAATGCAAATGTCATTACATTTTATACCCGCACCAGAAGATATATCTCAAAAAGCATTATCTACGATTTTTGATTTAGTGCCGAGAATTGCTTTAGGTTCAATTATTGCTTATATTATAGGGCAACATGTAGATGTGTTCATCTTTTCAATGATAAAAAAAGTTTTCCAATCAGATAAAACATTTATTATTAGAGCTTATGGAAGTACGGTATTAAGTTCAATTATTGATACTGCATTATTTGTAACTATCGCATTTATCGGTACATTGCCTGCAAGTGTTGTATTTGAAATCTTTATTACTACGTATGTTTTAAAATTAGTCTCAACGATTTTCAATGTTCCATTTGGTTATATTGCGAAGTCTTTCTATCGAAAAGGAAAAATTCAAAAATTAGACGAAGGTTATTAAAACAATCATACATGCATATTGTTTAGGTTTACTAAGCAATATGCTATTTTTAAATAGACAAATAGTGTTTAATTAATGCTTAAACTAGAGGTGTTTTTAATGGCTAAAATATTTTTTGATGCTGCGACGAGTGGCAATCCGGGACGTAGTACGTGTGGGATAGTAATTAAAGAAAATGATATTAAATATACGTATACACATGATTTAGGAGAATTGGACAACCATAGTGCTGAATGGTCTGCATTCATTCATGCATTAGAACATGCTCGTGAATTAAATGTTTCAAATGCTTTATTGCATACAGATTCTAAATTGATAGAAGATAGCGTGAATCAAGGTTATGTAAAAAATGCGCGTTTCAAACCATTTTTTGAAAATATGGAGATTTTAGAAGCAAGTTTTGATTTGCTATTTGTAAAATGGGTTCCAAGAGATAAAAATAAAGAAGCAAATCAATTAGCACAACAAGCTCTATACAAATTAATTAAGAATAAACAATAATAATGTAAAAAAGAAGATAAAAGAATTTATGTTGAATTCTTTTATCTTCTTTTTTTATCTGTTTTACATTAAAATTTTTGAAGCAAGATATTTACCAGAGACATAAAGTTCGTGTTCATTACAAATTGAAAGAATATGATTCAATGAATGTGTATATTCCATTTCTTTATATAATGCAGTTGTATCGATAGGCACATCCGTATAGATTTCCGCTAATTGTTTGGATAAAATCAAATTTTCTTTATCAGTTGCAATTTTTTTCTGTTGACCAGGTGTAAGTGATTCGATATGGTCTAGTACGTTTTCAACGCTACCATAAGATTGTATTAATTTAATGGCGGTTTTTTCCCCAATACCTTTAACACCAGGATACCCATCTGCTGAATCTCCCATAAATGCTTTAATATCAATAAGTTGAAGTGGATGTAATGCATACTCTTCATTAAAACGATTAAGAGTATAATGATGATAAATATTAAAACCTTTTCTGATTAACCAGACTTCTACTTGTTCATTGATACATTGTAAAATATCTCTATCTCCAGTTACAATATGTACTTCATTATCTTTTGAATATATTTTAGCGAGTGTTCCTATGACATCGTCTGCCTCATAATTTGCAACACCGATATTCACAAAACCAAATTGTTCTGAAATGTCTTTTACGTAATCGAATTGAGGTATCAATTCTTCTGGTGGCGCAGGTCTATTTTGTTTATAAGAAGTATACATAGCATCTCTAAAGGTCGCTTGCCCCATATCCCAACATATCGCAACATGGCTTGGTTTAATATCCTTAATTGCCGTAAAGATATGTCTAACAAAACCTTGAATCCCATTGGTTGGCATACCTTTAGAATTATACATAAATTGATTGTGTAGACTTGTAGCATAAAAATGTCTAAATAAGAGTGCCATTCCATCTACAAGTAAGACACGTTGAGTCATATTAATCCTTCTTTCTAATTTAAAAGTGGTTCCAATTGTTGATTTACTGTTTCTAATTGTTCAATGAGTGAATTATCGATACGTTTAGATAATAAGTCATTGATTTGCTCTAAAACATTATTATTTAACTGATTAAGTTCGATGTTCGCGTCGTGAGTTAAGTTAGATACATAATAATTTAATTGTTGTTTTAATACGTTTAGTGATGGTTGTAGCAGTTCTAGTGTATTTGTACAAATCATTTCTTGCAGTTCTCTTTGCGCATTTGCATTTAAAATTTTACGTTTAGACAACTGTTTAGGTAAAACTGAAAGCATCTCTTCTAAACTAATACGTAATAGTGCATCATCAGTAAACGGCGCTGTTATTTTAAAATGAGGTTGGATAAGTACATGAACTGAGTTTAATTTTTGAATTGTTGGTGCTATTTGTTGATCTAATTGAGAAGTAAAGTATGTTTTTATTCTTTCGACTAATAAAGTTTGTTCTAAATATAATCGTTGATGAACTTGATCTAAGTACATTTTCGTAGCACGTTTCTTTTCATCATTAAAATCATTATTTTGTGTCATTTGACTATTATATACTTTTTTAACCTCATCTAATAATTGAAGCTGTAATCGTTTATTTAAATGATAGATTTGTTCTTCAACCTCATTTTTAGTATGCTGCTCACTTGTATGAATAATTTGGTTAGTTAATGGTGTTTTATTTTTATAAGTTTCAAGTTGTTGTTGTTGTTCTAACATACGTGTTTGATTTGTTTTAAATTCATAGATGATTTGATTAAAGTTATCGCGCATTTGCTCGATTTGATGAATCATTTGCTTCTCTAAAATCGTTTTCGATTCAGTTTCGACAAAATGATTAATACTTTCTTTTAATTTAAGAATGCCTTCATCTTTAGTCTCCAATGCACGTTTACTTGATACACCGAATAATTCAGATGGCAGATTCACTTGAGATAGAGCATCTTTTACATACTGCTCCACTGCTATTAAATCTTCATTAGTTTCAGCTAAATCTATCGCATTAATAATCATTTTAAATGTCTGTGCTTCATTTAATTGGTTAATATCTTTCATATGTTCAATAAATGCTTTGTCATTATCAGTAAATGAGTGATTAAAATAGCTCACATATAAAATTAGGTCTGAAGAAGTTAAGATGCGTTCAGTTTCATTTGTATGTCGTTGATTATTAGAATGTAACCCTAATGAATCAACGATAATTTTGTCTTTTAACCAATCCAGTGGAAGTTGTATATGAACGGTTTTAACAAATGTAGCGTATTCGTCTTCAGCACTCCATTGCTTAATTTCATTTTGTGAAATAGTATGTGTTATACCTTCTGTTAGCATATCTTGGTACATTGAAAAGTGCTTCTCTACTGATGTTATAAAAGCCAATTGATTTTTTTCTAATTGTTGTTTTAAAGACTCAATATTACTATTCATAAATTTTTCTAACGAGTTAAAAGAAACGTTTTGATATTCAAGTAATTGGTTTAATTCATTTAACAATTGCGTATTTGTTTTCAAAGTAATTTGACTATCATGACCATATGAGATTTCAGTCGTAGCTGCTGTTGTTGGATTAGGTGAGCTTACAAGATAATGATCTCCAAGTAAAGCATTAATCAAGCTACTTTTTCCTGCACTAAATGTACCAAAGACGCCTATTTTTACAATTTTATTATCTATGCGTTGCAATGTTGCTTTGATGTCTTGCTTAGTTTTATTGAATAAAGGAACAGGCTCAATGATAGCCAGAGCTTTCTGAATATCAAAGTGATGAGTTGTCGTATCCTTAGTTGATGTAATATCTTCGTCTAAATCATTTGTTGAAGATATGGTTGATTGATTAAGTTTATAATGTGTTTCTGTTCGATCAATTAATTTATCGAGTGAGTCATTTATATGAATATAATAATGTTTATAATTTTCAGTTGTTAATGACTGTTTTAAATTCTTGAACTCAAGATACTGTTCATATAAATGTGCATCATTATCTTCTATGTTAGATAATTCCGTTGCTTCAGTATGTTCAATAATGTCTTTAAATAATGAATCTGATTGTTTTTCGATAGCACGTGCAATTGCTTTTAAAACGTCATCACTAAATGTGAGCACATAGGTATTATTAATGCTTGTTTGTACTTGATATAAATTAGAAATTAAAGTAGGTTCAATTTCATAATGTTGATTTAAAATTCGTTGATTTACTTCAGAATGATGAATAAAGCGAGTTACAAAAGATAAATCTTCACGCATTGGTTGACGAATGTGTCGATTCACTTTTTCTTGTAAACGGTCTACAACAATTTGTAAACGTTTTGCTCTCTCTTCTTCCGTTTTCTTTTTTTTATTTAGAAGACCGCCCACTTTGAAGTCTAAAGCCATGCTTTCAAGATAATAACGAATATCTTCTCGCATATCATGAGTCATAATATAAGCATTATCTAATATATTTTTCCGTTTTTCTTTTAAGTACGTTAATAATTGAGAAGAATGATTTAATAATTGTGCTTCTTCACTTATAGCTTGATTCTGTTGAAATTGTTTATAGGATTCTTCAAATTCGGATTCATTGATATTTAAAGCGTCAAGTATATTTTGCATATGCTCTTGAATATATGAAAGCTGAGTACGATGTATAAATTCAATGATACGTGTTACAAAATCTTCAATAGGTTCACGTAGTTTATCTTGTTCTACTAAAAACTCTGAGAATAAATGAAGTTGATTGTTTGGATGATCAAATTTACTAACATAAAATAGTTGAGCGACTTTAATATCCCAATCTTGTATAGATTGTTCTACTTTTTGTTTAAATGTATCAAAAGAAATTTCATTCTCATTATGCTTATCAATTTGATTGATAACAAAAATAATAGGTATGCCTACTTGATTCATGCGTTTCATAAATTGGAAATTGAGCGCAGACTGAACATGATTATAATCAACTATATACACAATCATATTGCTTGTATATAAAAATTGTTCAGTAGTGGATTGGTGTGTAGAAACATTTGAATCTACTCCTGGAGTGTCTTGTAATGTAAAACCAAGATTAAACTTATTTGAAGGAAACTTTATTTCAATAGATTCCACATCAATATTTAATCGGTTCATTATTTTTACATCATCATACGTTTTTAACTTAGCATATTTTTGATATTCTAAATTAGCAATAATTTCTTCTTCTTTTGAAACAGAAACTATAGCCGTATTACTCGTTGTTGGTACAGGTGAGCTAGGCAATATATCTTGTTCTAATAATAAATTGATTAATGTTGACTTACCAGCTGAAAAATGTCCAACAAATGATAAAGTATATTGATTTAAATATACTTTTTTAATCACTTGATTTATTGTATGTACTAATGCTTCGTTATTCGATTTTTCTATTTCTTTTTTTAATTTGTATAATACATCTAATTGTTCATTATTTTGCATAATGCTATCCCCTTTATTTCACTCACTCTAAAATATAAAAAAATTAAGGTTATAAAACTAAAAAGAATTATAACCTCACTTTTAGGGTGATAAAACTAAAATATCTTTAGCTATGTTTATTAAATTTTATCATAAGAAATAATAAAAACCTATATAGAATGAATTAGTTAAACCAAGCTGGTTTATCGCCATCAGTATTTGGTTTATTTACTCCAATATTTTGTCTAGAATAAAGTTCAGGTTGTTTCGCTATACGCACTGCTAAATTGGCTACACTTCTTCTAGAAACTTCTGTTCCTTTAAAGGTATCACCTTTTTGAGTAATTTCATAATCTGATTCATTTTTAAATGTTAACCAAGCAGGACGAATAATTGTATAATCTAAGTCAGACGCTTCAATTAAATCAGCTGCTTTACGATATTTAGTTAATTTTTCACCAAATTGTTCTTTGTTAAATGTATTGAATTTATCTGGTAATTCGTCATAAATACCAGGAGCTGCCACAAATATTAAACGTTTAACATTCTTTTTGTTCATGGCATCTATAATGGCTTGTGCTTCTCTATCTAGTGATCCTGATAAACTTGCAAAAACAATATCTACTTGATCTAATGCTTTTTCTAAATCTTCAACATTTTTAGCATCACCTTCAAAGACAGTGATACGATTAGATGCGTAATCAGGAATACGGTGGGCATTTCTTAAAAATAAATCAACGTTAAAACTAGAATTCTCTAAGAAAATTTTAGTTGCTTCAATTGATACTTTTCCGTTAGCCCCTACAATTAAAACTGTTTGCATAACTTATTCTCCTTACTATACTGTTTAAATGTGCTATGTTTTTAACACGCTTACTAATAACTTTACAATAGTCACTATTATAGTGCTAATAAATACATAAATTTTAAATAAATATTATCCAATTTATTAAGAAAAATTTACAAAATTAATTATTTTCAAATAAATCTTCAAGTCAAATTTATTTATCAATATTAGGCTTTTTTCCCCAGTATTGATAATACGTACATTCGATATAACCGTTAAAAAGTTTTCGACGTTTAGTTGCTTTACGATCTACTAAATACTCAAATTCTTTATTACTTGTAAGGATATATGTTGATAAATAAGGATGTTGTTTCATTAGTTTACCTACATATCGATACATTTCTTCAACTTCAGCTCTACCTCCAATACGCTCGCCGTATGGCGGGTTACCAACTAACGCTACAGGTCCTTCTTGGTCGATAGTTAATGTATTAACATCCTTAACACTAAATTGAATAATATCACCTAGGCCTACTTCTTCAGCATTACGTTTAGCAATTTCAACCATTTCTGGATCGATATCAGACGCATACACTTGAATGTCTTTATCATAGTCAGCTTGTTGATCAGCTTCGTCACGCATGACGTCATAAATATTAGGAGGCATAATATTCCATTCCTCTGATACAAATTCTCTATTAAAACCTGGCGCAATATTTTGAGCAATTAAACATGCTTCAATAGCAATGGTTCCAGAACCACAAAATGGATCAATAAAGGGTGTATCACCCTTCCAATTTGCTAAACGTACTAAGCTAGCTGCTAATGTTTCTTTAATAGGTGCTTCACCTTGTGCAATACGATACCCTCTACGATTTAGTCCTGAACCTGACGTATCAATGGTAAGTAGGACATTATCTTTAAGAATAGCTACTTCAACAGGATATTTCGCACCACTTTCGTTTAACCATCCTTTTTCATTATAAGCTTTTTTAAGACGTTCAACGATAGCTTTTTTAGTAATGGCTTGACAGTCAGGAACGCTATGAAGTGTAGATTTTACACTACGACCTTGGACAGGAAATTGTCCTTCTTTATCGATAATTGTTTCCCAAGGTAATGCTTTTGTCTTTTCAAAAAGTTCATCGAATGTTTTAGCATTGAAGCGTCCTACTACTATTTTTAATCGGTCAGCTGTACGTAGCCATAAATTACATTTTACAATGGCATTAGCATCACCTTCAAAGAAAATGCGTCCATTTTCAACTTGAGTATTATAACCAAGTTCTTGTATTTCTTTAGCAACTACGGCTTCAAGACCCATTGGACACACGGCTAATAATTGATACATTATTTCATCTCCTTTGTCTCATATCATATTAGTATATTAACAAATATTAAAATAATTATGTATACAAAATAAAAAAAGCTCTCCATAAAAAGGGAGAGCTAAACTAGTCTGTGATATCTCTATAAGCCATGTTCTGTACCATTGTACTCATAACGTACACTAGTTGTACTGGTACTTTGGTGGTAATCATCTGTCTACAGATCTTTACTATGCGAGTAAAGATGTCTCGTTTATACGTTGAATTCCGCTAAACAAGTGCTCCTACCAAATTTGGATTGCTCACTCGAGGGGTTTACCGCGTTCCACCTTTTATATTTCTATAAAAGCTACGTCACTGTGGCACTTTCAAACTATTTTAACCATATCAATGAATGACTTAGGTTATTTCATTGCCGTCAAATTAATGCCTTGACTTATTGTTTCATCAAGCACGAACACTACAATCATCTCAGATTGTGTGAGCATGGACTTTCCTCTATATTTCTATAGCGATTACCCAAAATATCACTTTTGTGAGTATAACATAATTTTAAAATATTTAATAGAATTTTAAATAGATAAATAATTAGCTATCAAAATCAAACATAATAGCAATCAAACATGCTTCGTAACAAGCTTATATCTTTAAGATATCAATGTATTATTTGCCAAAAACAGCTTTTTCAAGATTAGAAATTCTTTTTAAAATGTCTACGTTGTTATTCGCTGATTTCGAATTGCTTGAAGCAAATGACTTATTATCAGAAGGACGTGAAGTTGCAACTCTGATTCTCAATTCTTCAACTTCTTTTTTAAGTTTATTATTTTCTTCAGATAGTCTGACTACTTCATTATTCATATCAGCCATTTTCTGATAATCAGTAATGATATCATCTAAAAAAGCATCAACTTCTTCACGACGATAACCGCGAGCCATCGTTTTTTCAAAGTCTTTTTCATAGATATCTTTTGCTGAAAGCTTTAAAGAAACATCTGCCATTAATTTCCACCTCATTCAAAACTTTGGTCTTGTTGCCATTGTAAATCGTTAATAAAGTCAGTAAGTTCATCAAATGTCACAATATCACAATTATAAGTCGTTTTTTCCATAAAATCAACTAACATCCTCTTAAAATATTTTGGACTTCCTTCTTGTTCATCATCATAAATTAATAACGTCATATCTGTATGATCTAATATAAACTGGTCTGTTTGTTTAAATTGAAAAGGTCCTTGATATTCAGAATGAAATACACTTTCTAGAAATTGTGCATTACTAGCAATAGATTCATACTTTGCTATATTGTGTTCATTCCATTTGGAGGTATGACCATAAAATGGTGTGATAATACCTAATTTTAACTCAGGATATGTGTCTTGTAATTTTAATACTACTTCAGCTGCCCATAATTCAATACCAATTTGTCCTTGAATGAGTACCCATTCTAGCCCTTCGTCAATATACTGTAATAATTTATGTTCTATAAATTGTTTAAGATAATCCACTTCTTTCATATCATCTTTAAATATATTTAACTCAAATGATTTATATCCAGTCACATATACTGTTTTCAATGTATTGATTCCTCTTTATCTTTTATATGTTTAAGCAAATTGGTAAGATCATAATTAGCAGATTTCAATTTTTCATTAAATAACTTCTTACTTGTTTTATTGTAGTGACACTCTACAGATAATTCCTTAATATGTTTAACTAAAATTTCTAATTTTTCCTTATTCATATAAGGAAATTGAATTAGTTCATCATGATAATGAGATAATTCTTCAGTTAAACCATCAATTTTTTTTACATAAGGAACAACATCTCGATGAAATTGCTTCTCTGACTGTGTCAATTTTATTTCATTATAGCTTGACGCCATGTACTGTAGTTCTTTAAGTATTTCATTAATTAATGTGTACATAACGAGGCCTCCTATATTCTTACAATTTATTACAATTATTTTATAGTATTGTTTAGATATAAATTTTACATTATTACAAATTTTTAAACATATTGTTTTCACTGTTAAAGCACGTTAAAATAGAATAGATAATTAATGAATATATTTAATTATGTGTAGTATAATATAAATATTATGCTCATTTCATTATTATCGTATTATAGTTTAATATTATTCTCTGAGAAATTGAAAGTGTAATATTAAATTTGTGTGGTGAGTATGATAAATTATCCAAATGGAAAACCATTCAAACTAAATCCTACTAAGGTTGGAAGTAATCAAAGTGATGCTTCTAGTAACATTAAATATGGTGGACGAGGTATGACTCTCGAAAAAGATATTGAACAATCTAACAATTACTATTTTAAGCATGGTGTGGCTGTTATACATAAGAAACCTACTCCTATTCAAATTGTAAATGTTCATTATCCTAAAAGAAGTAAAGCTGTAATTAATGAAGCATACTTTCGAACACCTTCTACAACTGATTATAATGGCGTTTATCGAGGCTATTACATTGATTTTGAAGCGAAAGAAACGAAAAATAAAACGTCTTTCCCTTTAAATAATATCCATGATCATCAAGTAGAACATATGAAAAGTTGTTTTCTACAAAAGGGACTCGTCTTTTTACTGATTAGATTTAAAATGCTTGATGAGGTATATCTATTACCTTTTTCGAAGTTTGAACCTTTTTGGGAAAGATATAAAAAGGAAATAAAAAAATCAATAACAGTTGAAGAAATCAAAAAAAATAGTTACTATATTCCTTATCAGTATCAACCTAGATTGAACTATCTCAAGGCTGTTGATAAGTTGATATTAGATGAAAGTGAGGACCGCGTATGACGGAAAATAAAGGATCTTCCCAACCAAATAAAGGTAAAAATGGGAAATCCAAATCAAAAAAGAATAAGAATGTAAAAAGAACGATTATTAAGATTATAGGCTTTTTATTCATTGCCTTTATCGTGTTACTTCTACTCGGTATACTTCTATTTGCATATTATGCTTGGAAAGCTCCAGCATTTAATGAGTCTAAATTACAAGATCCAAAGCCTGCTGAAATTTATGATAAGAACGGTGACTTGGTTAAGAAATTAGACAATGGTGCACGTAGAGAACATGTTGATTTGAAAGATGTTCCTAAAAATATGAAAAATGCCGTGTTAGCAACTGAGGATAATCGCTTCTATGAACATGGTGCTTTAGACTATAAACGTTTATTTGGTGCTATTGGTAAGAACGTAACTGGTGGTTTTGGTTCTCAAGGGGCATCTACTTTAACACAACAAGTGGTTAAGCGTTCATTCCTTTCAGAAAAGAAATCTATTGGACGTAAAGCGCAAGAAGCTTATCTATCTTACCGTTTAGAGCAAGAGTACAGTAAAGATGATATTTTCCAAATGTACTTAAATAAAATTTATTACTCAGACGGTGTATATGGCGTTAGGGCTGCAGCTAAATATTACTTTAATAAGAATTTAAATGAACTTAATTTAGCTGAAGAAGCCTATCTAGCTGGTTTACCACAAGTTCCTAACCTTTATAACATTTATGATAACCCAAAAGAAGCTGAAAACCGTAAAGAAACTGTTTTATACTTAATGCACTACCATCATAGAATCTCTGATAAACAGTGGAAAGAAGCTAAAGCTACTTCATTAGAAGATAATTTAGTAAAACGTACAACAAAAGAACGTCAAATATCTAATAATGATTCTGATACTGAGTATGATTCTTACGTTAATTTTGTTAAAGCTGAATTAATAGGCAATAAACACTTTAAAAATAAAAACTATAGTGATTTAATGCAAAGTGGTATTAAGATTTATACAAATATGGATAAGGACGTGCAAAAAACGCTTCAAGATCGCATTGATAATGGTAATTACTATAAAAATGATGATCAACAAGTGGGTTCAACCATTCTTGATAGTAAAACAGGAGGCATTGTAGCCATTTCTGGTGGACGAAATTATAAAGATGTCGTTGATCGTAACGCTGCTACAGATACACACTTGACTGGTTCATCACTTAAACCATTCTTATCATATGGTCCAGCAATTGAAAATATGCAATGGGCTACAAACCATGCAATTCAAGATGAATCAAGTTATTCCATTGATGGCGGTACATTCCGTAACTATGATAGTCAAGGTCATGGTACAGTATCTGCATATGATGCATTAAGACAAAGTTTTAATATTCCTGCCTTAAAAGCTTGGCAACAAGTATCATCAAGTGCAGGTAAAGATGCTCCAAAAGAGTTTGCGTCTAAAGTTGGTTTAGATTATGACATTGATTTAGGACCATCTGAAATTTTAGGTGGTGGTGCTTCTGAATTCTCACCTACTCAATTAGCATCAGCATTCGCATCAATAGCTAATGGTGGTACTTACAATAATGCTCATTCAATTCGCAAAGTTGTAACATCTGATGATGAAACTATCGAATTTGATCATACAAGTCATAAAGCGATGGAAGATTATACTGCTTATATGCTTGCAGAAATGTTAACTGGTACATTTAAACCATATGGTTCTGCTTACGGTCATGGTGTTGCTGGCGTTAATATGGGGGCTAAAACAGGTACAAGTACTTATGGCACAGAAGTTAATAATCAATATAACTTACCTGACAATGCAGCCAAAGATATCTGGATGAATGGTTTCACACCTAAATATACAATGTCAATTTGGATGGGCTTCAGCCAAATTAAACAAGGCGGTGAAGATTCATTCTTAGGACATTCTGAACAAGAATATGCACAATATCTATATAAAGATGTGATGTCAGATATTACTTCAAGTAATGATGGAGACTTCAAAAAACCTGATTCAGTTGTTGGTTCAGGTGCAAGTACATTATCAGTTAAAGATCATCCAGATAATAATACAACATCAGGAAGTAAATATGATAATATGTCTACTAACAATTCAGATAGTAGCTCATCAAGTAATTCTAGTAGTACAGGAAATAGTTCAAGCAATTCTAATTCTACCAGTGATAACAACTCAAATACTACATCAACAACGAACAGTAATACTACAACGAATACAGGTAATACAACTGATAACTCAGTAAATAATTCAACTACGAACAACAGTGCTAACAATAGTACCACATCAACTCAACAAAATAATAATAATGATAATACAAATAACAATAGTAGTTTATCTAACATATTTAAAGCAAATACGATTTTTAATTTTAGAAAAGCGTCGTAATAGCTTTAAAAACGACATAGTCTTTTATAAGGCTATGTCGTTTTTTTAACTAAAAAAAGTCTAGAACAACTTTGCTCTAGACTATCTTTCATATTAATTATTATTTTGATTTTTTCTTCTAATTTGATATGAAGCGTTCATTTTAATAAGTTCATTTTTCAAAGTTTTCATTTGACTATACCCCATAAAGTGGTATTTTCTTTTTAACATATATTGATATCGTTCTAAAAAATTCATAGGAACAACTGGATATTGGTCTAACTGATTTAAATCAATAGACTCTATTTCATTAATTTGTCTAAAAAACAAAAGAAGTAGTTCAAAATAATCATCGATATATTGTTTTGCTAAATCAGAATTTAGTTGTCTTTTCTTAGCATAGACATCAAGTTCATTTTCTAGCGATTCAAATTGTGATTTATTAATCATTTGATTAGACTTCCTTTTTCATTGCTTTCATGCGTTTTTGCCCTTCTCTACAATCCTCAAGTAATGGACAAATATCACATTTTGGTTTTCGAGCAATACAATGATAACGTCCAAAAAAGATAAGTTGATGATGACTTTTACTCCATCTTTCTTTTGGAATAATATCACACAAACGTTCTTCTACTTGTTTAACATTATCTTTCCACTTATTAATACCTAGACGCTTTGAAACACGTTCAACATGTGTGTCTACTGCCAAAGAAGGCTCATCAAAAGCTACACTCATGACAACGTTCGCTGTTTTTCGTCCGACTCCAGCTAAACTTTCTAAATCTTTATGTGTATGAGGAACTTGTCCATCGTACTGGTCGAGTAAAGATTGGCATAATTTTTTAATATTTTTTGCTTTATTACGATATAAACCTATGGATTTTATATCATTCTGCAATTCTTCTATATCTACTTTTAAATAATCTTCAGGTGTTTTATATTTTTTAAAAAGTGAACGTGTTACTTTATTAACTAAATTATCTGTACATTGCGCAGATAATAATACAGCTATTGTTAATTCAAACGGATTATTATGTTTTAATTCACATTCTGCATCGGGAAACATATCTGCAATAACGTCAATCATTTCTAATGCTTTTTTCTTACTTACCATCTAGATTCTCTCCATTTAACCAGTCAAATTTAGGTATATGTTTTACAGTATGAGTTAATTTAGGTTTATTGAATTTTTCTCTCACTTTGTTAGATTCTTCTAAAGTTGTTACATTGTTTTTCTTCCAATTTAATAAAATACGATCAACATATTTAAAGCTTAATTTATCATGACTATATGCTTCATCTAATGCAGCACGTATTAAAGTGTAATCATGTTGGTCTATATCAATCCATTGGTTGAGCGTTTCGATTTCATATGGTGATAAGGGTCTCGAAAACAACTGTTCAATATATTGAAATAAATCCTTAAAGTTTTGTTGCGTTTGATGATGTGTAGTTTCATTTTTTTCTTGAGTTAAAATATCACTTAACTTTTCGTAAAAACGATTTAAATTCATATATTCAGTAAATTTTCCTTCCTCATCTTTACTTACATGCAGTGCAAGTAAATCACGCTGAATTAAATTTTGAATAATTGATGTTATTTCTCTCGGCTCCATATTTGAACCTTTTTGCAAAAATTCTATTGAGGGTTGTTTATTAGAAACTTCAGCGGCATAAATCAACTTAATCAAAATGACTAAATCTTTTTCATTTAAACCTAATTCATTGTAATGATCGAAAAGTTCCCTTCTAACTACAACAGGACGAGTTTTAAGTTGATGTGTGTCCATGATACCCCTCTCTTTCTTATTGTAAAAAGTGGGAGTGAGACATGAATAACATCATTTAGTCTCACTCCCCAAGTATGATTTATAAAACGTGATATTTTTATGGATATAAACGATTTAATAAACGTGGGAATGGTGATGTTTCTCTCACGTGTTCAACGCCTGAAATCCATGCAACTGTACGTTCTAAACCTAAACCGAAACCACTGTGTGGCACACTACCATAACGACGTAAGTCTAAATAGTAGTTATAACTTTCTGTATCAAGTTGATGTTCATCGATACGTTGTTCTAATAATTCTAGATCATTGATACGTTCAGAACCACCAATAATTTCACCATAACCTTCTGGTGCAATTAAATCTGCACATAAAACTGTGTCTTCGTTGACAGGGTTAGGCTGCATATAGAATGGTTTAATTTTAGTTGGATAGTTTGTAATAAATACTGGTAAATCATAATGATTAGCTATAGCTGTTTCATGAGGCGCACCAAAGTCTTCACCCCATTCAATGTCATCAAATCCTTCTTCTTTTAAGAATTTGATAGCATCATCATAAGAGATGCGTGGGAATGGCGCAGATACTTTTTCTAATTTGCTCGTATCTCTATCTAGCGCTTTTAATTCTAATTTACAATGTTCTAATACAGATTTTACGATATGTGATACATATTGTTCTTGAACTTGTAAACTTTCTTCGTGATTGGTAAATGCCATTTCAGGTTCAATCATCCAGAATTCAATTAAATGACGTCTTGTTTTAGATTTTTCCGCTCTAAATGTCGGTCCAAATGAGAAAACACGTCCGTGTGCCATAGCTGCAGCTTCCATATATAATTGACCACTTTGAGATAAAAATGCATCTTGATCAAAGTATTTAGTATGGAATAATTCACTAGTACCTTCTGGTGCACTTGCAGTTAAGATAGGCGGATCAATTTTAGTAAAGCCATTTTCATTAAAGAATTCATATGTTGCTCTAATAATTTCATTTCTAATTTTCATTACTGCATGTTGCTTTTTAGATCTTAACCATAAATGACGATGATCCATTAAGAATTCTGTACCATGATTTTTAGGTGTGATTGGATAATCATGAGCTTCATGAATGACTTCAATTGATTTTACTTGCATTTCATAGCCTAAATCAGATCGATTATCTTCTGTAATTGTACCTGTGACATATAATGATGATTCTTGTGTAATGTCTTTAGCAAGTTTAAATGTTTCTTCGTCAACTTCTGATTTAACGACAACACCTTGCATAAATCCACTACCATCACGTAATTGTAAAAATGCAATTTTACCGCTTGAACGTTTATTTGTTAACCAAGCGCCAATTGTGACTTCTTGATTAATGTATTGTTTTGCTTGTTTAATTGTTGTTTTCATAATCAAACTCCTACTTTATTTTCTTTTTATACAATACTTATTTATTTTATCAAAATAGAAAGTGAACTTCTAGCACCTGAATAGTGTTCTCATCATTTAAAATAATCTATTTTTTTCTATTTTTCAGTTTACTTGCCTGCATGCGGTGAAGTAATTTACTAAATTGTTGAATATTCCCTTTTTTTTGGGAATAAGATTCTAACGATTGTTCAAAAAAACGCTTATAGTTACTATTTGTTAAACGATCGTCAAAGGAAACAATGAGCCCCTTGTCATCTTCGTTACGAATCAATCTACCTAGACCTTGTCTAAAACGCGTTACAGCATCAGGTAAGACATAATCTTTAAATGTAGATTCAAATTCTGAATCCATTAACCAATGCTTTGTATTATATTTATTCATGAATGGTAATTTAGCAATCATCACACATTTAATACCATTAGATTGATAGTCAAATCCTTCAAAGAATGTTGATGTACCTAACAAAATAGCTTTATCAAAATGATTAAATTGTTGAACAATTTTATAGTTTTGATTTTGTTGTTGGGTCAAAATAACATAATCGTCAAATATCGGTAATTCATTTAATAGCTCTTGTACCATATGCATCATTCGATAACTTGTGAAAAGTACGAGACATTTAGATTGTGTTACAGTGACGTACTCTTGAATATAGTCTACAATAGATGCTACATAATCTTCTGTATTTTTAAAATCATAAGAAACAACATCGCTTGGAATGTAAATATTTGTTGATTTATGATTTTGAAGTGATGACTGTACTTCATAAGTATTAAATTCTACATCTTCTTTAAACCAGTTTTTAAATGCCTCAAACGAATGGTTGAATGTAAGTGTGCCTGAAATAAATGTTAATGATTTAAATTTCTCGAGCACTTGCTTTGTTAAAATATCACGGACTTCATAATCTTTTACAATTAGACGTATGGTCGATTTTTGATTCAAATTTTTGATAGATATGAAGGCAGTATGATTTTGTTTTAAACTTAGTTCTATATGTCTGTAATTATCGTTAATGTAAAGTAATTGCTTACGTATAGATTTGATTGTTTTATGGTTAATACCATTAAAAAATTCTAAAGTTTTGTTGATTTTGTCTACAATTGCATGCAAATCTTTTAGAATACGTGTAGCATCAAAGTCGAATACATAATGATATCGATGTACATCATCATCATGTACGTCTGAGTGTTGAACAATATCAAAAATATGATTAAATAGGGTTTCATTTAGTTCGTGTAAATCAGAAATATTAGATTTTAGACCAAACACGTCAATAGGTGGAATATCTAATCGTTCTAAAATACGTTGTTGCTCTAAATGATCTACTAATTTAAGAAGCTTTTCATTTTCATTTTTCCCTATTAAACCTAACTGATATTTGATATCAGAATAGTTTAATTCATTGGTCACTTGATTAAGAGCATAATCAGGTAAACGATGTGCTTCATCAATGATACAATCATCAAATAACTGATAGATTGAATTCTCTTGATCTGAATGAATAAGATGCGCATGATTAGTAATACCAATTTGAATATTTTGAGCATTACGTTTTATATAATTATAGTAATGAATATCGTGCCTTACTGGAACATAAGTTTCTAATTTTTGGTCAAAATACATTTTCTGACCACCTTTTAAATTTAACTCTTGTATGTCTCCAGTATTTGTTTCTAATATCCATATAAGTAATTGCATTTTTAAAATATTCACTTCATAGTTAGCTGTATCATCTTTTAAAATTTGACTTATCAATCCTAGTGAAATATAGTCTGTTTTACTTTTGATAAGTGCAGCATTAATTTTGAAATCTAGCGCGCGATTAATACTAGGAATATCTTTTTGAAGTAATTGATGTTGAAGTAATTTTGTGTTTGTTGAAATCATTACATGTTTGCCTGTTTCAATGTTATACATCAATGCAGCTAATAAGTATGCTAGTGATTTACCACTTCCTAAAGGTGCTTCAATAAGTGCCTTATCATTATGCATTAACTGCTCTAAAATAATTTCTGACAAATAGAGTTGTTGTGGGCGATAAGTAAGTTCAAGTGCTGTTGTAACTTCTAGATATAAATCTTTTAATGAACCTTTAAATTCAATTTGTGGTACTTTTAAGTCTTGTTGTTTTTTATAGATAATCTGTTCAAATTGAGCATACTGATAATCTATATCATGATTATGATGTTGTCTGACCATTTCAAATAAAATGTTAAATAAATCATATTTTAAATGCTTACTTAAATAATATAATTGCTTTAAGGTATCTATAGGTAATGACTCAAACTTTTTAAAAGCTTTAATCATTAAATAGGCCGTTGTTGTTGCATCCTCATCTGCTCGATGTGCATTTGTCAGAGGTATATTATGAGCATTTGCTAATTCACTTAATTGGTAACTTTTTTCAGTAGGAAATGCAATTTTAAATAATTCCAGGGTATCAAGCACCTTTTTAGGTTTAAAATGAATATTACTTTTTTCAAATGCCTTTTTAATGAAATTTAAATCAAAGTCAACATTGTGTGCTACAAATATACAATCTTTGAGTTGTTCGTATATGTCATCAGCAATTTCATAAAAATACGGTGCTTGTTCTAGCATAGTTTCTTCGATAGAAGTCAAAGCTTGGATAAATGGTGGGATTTCCAAATCAGTACGAATCATTGAATGATAAGTTCCTGATATTTTATTATCACGTACAAATGTAATACCAATTTGTATAATTTCATCATGTTCAAGTTGGTTTCCGGTTGTTTCTAAATCTACTACCGCAAAACTTGTATATGCCATATCTATCTCTCCTAATTCTATCCGTATGCTTATATATCTATATCTGCGCTTATCAGTCGTCTCATCTGATTATCTTCATCTTTGACAATTAAAAAGCCATCATTATCAATATCAATAGCTTCACCTATAAATTGTTCTCCACTTTCAGTAAATGTTAACTTACGATGCCAAATATTAGATGTACGAATGTATTCATCTCTAATCGTTTCAAATGAAGAATTAAGAAATTGATGGTAACGCTTTTCAATTTCCTCAATTAAACGTTTTAAAAATTGATATCGATTGATTTCTTCTGAATAGTGCAAGCGAATGCTTGTAGCACGATGACGTATAATATCAGAAAAATCTTCTTCTTGATGGTTTAAATTAATACCAATACCACATATTATAGCCTCAACTGCATCAGCATTTGCTACCATTTCTGTTAAAAATCCACATACTTTTTTATCATTAATATAAATATCATTTGGCCATTTAATCTCTATTTTGTCTTTAGAAAATGCTTGGATAGCATCTCTAATTCCTAAAGCTATAAAAAGATTAAATTTTGGAATCATTGCAAATGAGACATTAGGTCTTAAAACAACAGACATCCATAACCCTTTTCCTTTTGAAGAAGACCAATTACGATTGAAACGACCACGACCTTTTGTTTGCTCATCACTTAAAATTAACATGGTGTATTGATTATCAACAAGGCTTTGTTTAGCAATAGTTTGAGTAGATTCAACACTATCATATACTTCAATTTTGGATACTAAATGATTAGACTCTAGTACTTTATTGATAATGCCTCTATACCAACGATTTGGCGATGCATTAAGCTTATGTCCTTTATGATTAATTGAGTCAATATCACATCCATCTGCTTTTAATTGATCAATTACTTTTTTTACAGCAGCTCTCGATATATTAAGCTGATTCGCAATGTATTGACCAGAAATATATTCTGATTGATGCTCATATAACATTTTAACGACATCTTGACTATATTTTGACATTTTCATTCACCCATTTCAAAATTTCTTCTTTGTTATTTTTGATTTTATCAGTAACTATCGCACATTCTATTTCTCTCAATACATTTTTTAACCAAGGGCCACCATTTTTATTAAAATGGTCAAGTAAATCTTTTCCATTCACATCCATTTCTTTACGTTCATGTAATTGGAGGTGTTGAACGACTTGTTTAATAGAAAGAGAATTGATAATAAGTTCTGAAGCGGTAGGAATTTGATTATTTTGAAGTACAGAATAAATATTTAAAACCTTTAAGATATAATAGTCACTATAATCATAAACAAATAATTTTAAAGCATCTTTAGAAGTAATTTGAGGTAATGTTTCAATAATATCAATATATGTATGTATATCTGATTTTTCTTTATTACTAATTTTTAATTGCTTTAAAGAAGGAAACGTATCATTTTTTATAAGTAAAATGGCTAACCATTGTTCAAATTCAAGAGGTTCATTGATGTAAACACATGTCATATCTAATTCATTAAAAAATGGAATATGATTAAAAAGTTTTAAAGATAATAAATTATGATAACTCTGTTTAACATTACTTCCTAAGATTAATTTTTTAAATTCTACAACAATTCGTTCGATTGATAAATATTCAATGTCCGAACAAGTTAATTGCATTGCTTCAAAGGTTTCAGTATGAATATCAAATGTAAGTTGTGACTGAAATCTAAGTCCACGAATAATTCTTAATGCATCTTCTTTAAATCGTTCACTTGGATTCCCTACTGTACGTATTAATTTTGATTGTATATCCTTTTGACCACCAAAGTAATCAAATATTTTATAATTTTTATCCATAGCAATAGCATTGATAGTGAAATCTCTACGTTGTACATCTTCATAGAGATTTCTCACAAAATGAACTTCACTTGGACGACGGTGATCTAAATAATCACCTTCTGATCTAAATGTCGTCACTTCGTAATTTTCATTGTTGAAAACAACATTGATTGTTCCATGCTCTTTTCCAATTGGAATAGTGTGTTCAAATATATCTTCAATTTCGTCTGGCATCGCACTTGTAGTGATATCAATATCATGAATTGTACGATGCATAATGTAATCTCTGACTGCCCCGCCTACAAAATAAGCTTCGAAATGATGTGTTTCTATTTGATTAAGAATTGGCAGAGCTTTTTCAAATAATTCATTACCCATATTAATCCTCTTTTTTTAATTCAACATTTTTTTATAGTAATATTCATATTGATCGACGATAAGTTCAGAACTAAATCGTTGTTTAATATCTTTAAGCATATTACTTTGTAATCTTTGATAGAGTTGCTCATCTGTTAATAATTTTAGTGCATAATCACTTGCTTGTTCACTATCTCCTACATCTACAATATAACCTGTTTCACCATGTTTGATGACTTCTTTAATACCTCCAGCATTTGAACCTATAGGTACTACTCCCGTAGTCATTGCCTCTAATAGTGTAAGACCAAAACTTTCTTTTTCACTTAACAGTAAAACTAAATCAGCCATTTGATAAAATTTACTAACTTGAGCTTGTTTACCTAAAAATAATACATCATCTTCGATATGTAATGATCTTGCTATTTTACGCATATCTAAAAGTTCTGGGCCATCACCTAATAAGATCAACTTACTTGGTATATGTTTATGGACTTTAGCGAAAGTTTCTAAAATAGTGTCAATACGTTTGACTTTTCTAAAGTTTGATACATGTATAAGAACTTTTTCCTCAGGCTTTATATCGTAAAGCTCTTTATATTGATTTTCATGTTGTGTAGGAAACTCTTTTTCTCGAACAAAATTATAAATAGGAATAATCTCTTTATCTGTTTCAATAATTGATTGTGTTTGTTTAGCTAATGACTGACTGACACTAGTCACGAGGTCACTTTGTTCAATGCCAAATTTAATAGCACCTTTAAGTGAATGGTCGTAGCCTAACACTGTGATATCAGTACCATGTAATGTTGTCATAATTTTTATATCTTTTCCAGCCATTTGACGTGCTAAAATACCACATACAGCATGTGGTACAGCATAATGCATATGCAAGATATCCAAATCATACTCTTTAATGACTTCAGATATTTTTGTGCTCAATGTAATATCATACGGTGGATATTGAAATACTGCATATTGATTTACTTCGACTTGATGGATAGTAATGTTAGGCAACGGCTTACGAATTCTAAAAGGAATATTTGACGTAATAAAGTGAACTTCATGTCCCCTTTCTGCCATTTTAATACCTAATTCAGTTGCTATGATACCTGAGCCACCCATTGACGGATAACATGTAATACCTATTTTCATAAAATAACCACCTTTCTATCCATTATTTACGTTCAAATCGGTTTTTATCTCTAGTATTAAATTTCTCCATTGTATCATTAAAACTTTCTGTCATATCAATACCAAGGGAATTAGCAATGCAAAGTAAAACAAATAAATTATCTCCTAATTCAGCTTTAACAGAGTTTTCTTCTTCCGTTGGTTTCTTTTGCTTTTCACCGTAATAATGATTGATTTCTCTTGCAAGTTCGCCCACTTCTTCTGTTAGACGGGCTAAATTAGCTAATGGAGAAAAATAACCCGCTTTAAATTGACTAATATAGTCATCTACTTCTTTTTGCATTTGATTTAAAGATTTCATCATCATTCTCCTTTTTTCCGTTTCTTACTAAGTATATCTCAAATTACTTGTTAATGCATTTTATCAATTCTATTCTATGGGGTATAAAAAAGAGCGAAACAGAATTCATTTTTGAATTCATATTTCGCTCGGTATAACTATTTGAAAATCTTAAATGTTATTATACAAGATTTAAACTTAAGTTAGTTTATAAAGGTATTTTAGTTATCATTTGCACGTGCCAGTAAAATAATTCTAACAAGTTCGGCTACAGCTGTAGCTGTTGCTGCTACATAAGTCATAGCTGCTGCTGATAATACCTTTCTCGCATGTTTATATTCTTTTTCATTCACAATATTAAGTGCAGTAATTTGTTTCATAGCTCTTGAGCTTGCATCAAATTCAACTGGTAATGTCACGATTGAGAATAAAACTGCTAATGACATTAACCCAGCACCAATCCATAATGCAGTTGAGCCAAAAGCGCTACCTAATGCTGTTAAAAAGATACCAGCCATAATAACGATGTAGCTTAATGAACTACCAATATTTGCTAACGGTACTAAAGCAGTTCTAAAACGTAAAAATGCATAACCTTGTTGGTGTTGAATAGCGTGTCCAACTTCGTGTGCCGCAATAGCTGTACCAGCTACTGAAGGACGGTCAAAGTTTGCAGGAGATAAACAAACTACTTTCTTATTTGGATCATAGTGGTCTGTTAAAAAGCCTTCGCCCTTAACTACATCTACATCATAAATTCCATTAGCATGAAGAATTTCTTCTGCTACTTCACGACCAGTTTTACCACTTGTTGATCTTACCTGTGAATATTTTTCATAATTTGATTTTACTTTGTGTTGAGCCCACATTGGAATGAGCATAATAATGACGATATATATAATATAAGACACTATAGACAATCAATTTCACTCTCCTTTAATCATATTCTACTGACTATCGATTTTTTTATCAAATAATTTAACCTTTATTAATTTATTAAAATTATAATAAAGCATAAGTGATATAATACTTAGCCATAGCGCGATAAAAGCAACTAAATGAACGTGTTGCTGTATAAAATCATAATAAGGATATTTCTTTAATATATAATCTACATAATCATTGTTAAATACCCATATCATAGAGATAAACAAACTGAGCATAGAGATGTTGAATCGTGGATAAAAATAGATACTTTCAAGTACCATAATTCCATGACTAATAATTAAAAATACATTCATAATAGTTATATCATCATTATTAATTATCATTATAAAATTCATAATGACAGCCCATAAACCATATTTAAATAAAGTTACAAATGCTAGTCCTTCAATAATACTATTTTGTTTATTTAAAATTATTAAACAAATTGATATACATAAAAATAGCGATGCAATAGGACTATCTGGTACAAAAATTAGATAATGCCATTGTGTCTTAAGTAATTGATTACCATACCATATAAAACCATAAATGGTACCTAAAACATTACATATAAGCAATATTACGAGTATGGAACGTTGATATAATGATAATTCCCATAGTTGTCTTAAAGTAGGCATAAGTTATAATTCCTTTAATTTTGATCTATGAGTGATGAGTTAATACACTCAAAATTTGTGATAATTGATAAAAGCGTTGTTGATCTTTCATTTGTAAACTTACATCGATATGATGTTCTAATTGTTCGATTAATGAATACTTTTTATTTAGATCAAGATTTAAGTGATATATATTATTAAGATATGCAAGATATTGATCAGAATATATTAATTGTTGAATTATGAGCTCATTTAATCGCCAATCTTGCTCATCGTTGTATTCAAAGTGAATGAATATATCAATACAAATATCTTTAGAAGCTATATAATTGAATATTTCATTTGTATTAATTAATGTTTGATCGTCTTTTGTTAATTTAATTGCAGAGAAATTGGAGTGTTTTAGGCCAATTTCAAGGGTTATATGACTTTTAATTTTCTTATTTACAAAATGACTACAATTTAATTTTAGCGGTGAAGCTTTTAAATAATTTAATAGCCACACACTAATTCTGGACTTAAAATGATAATGAAACAAAGCATATTCAATATAGCTTTGTTTCATTTTAACTAATGTGTCATTCAATTTTAACACCCACTCTAGTCATTCAATCTACTCAATTCTTCATTCCAAGTTTCATTAGTTGGATCAATGATTAATAACTCGTTAAGCAATACTTTAGCTTTATCTTTTTGGCCAATTTCAATTAAATAAAAATAATAATCGCTTAAGAATAAACTCTGAGATTTCAATGTCGGATAAGCCAATTCATAGAAATGTTGGGCTTCAGTATCTCTTTCTTCTTCCCCATATGCATGTGCTAAGTGCCACATAAAGACAGGGTCAAGATCTTCTTCATCTACATAAGATAGGAGTGAAATGATGGCTTCATAATCTTCTTCTTGGCGGAATAAATCACTTAAGATAAGTAAAGGTTCATGGTAAGCATTATCTACTTCAAGTGCTTTTTTAAGAAGTTCTACCCCCTCATTCGCATCTCCATGTTCAATTTCTAAACTACCGGTAGAAACCATGAGCTCTTTATAAAATTGATTAAGACGTAACCCTTCTTTACCTGTTTCAATCGCATCTGGATAATTTTTTTCATTTTCATATAAAGATTGTAAATAAAAGTAACCTTGAATAAAGTCTGGATCTTTAGAAAGAAGTGTAGTCATAATTTTTATAGCTTCTTGAGTTAGATCATTTTTTTCATATGCGATAGCTTTTTTGAAAAAGTCATCAGAGATCATTTCATCTTCACTAATCTCATCAAATAACTGTATAGCATCACTATAATTTCCACTTTGTAACGCACAATCAGCCATTCTTGAAAATAAATTAATTCCATTTATTTCATATTCGCCTGTATCTAAAACAACTTCATATTCTCGTGTAGCACGAAGGTATTGTCCATCAAAATAAAGTAATTCTGCTAAAGCAAAATGAATAATTGGGTCATTAGGTTCTAATTCACGCGCTTCAGTTAATTTATCAATAGCAACTTCAGTCATATTGATTTGTTGATATAAGTCGGCTTCTAACATTAATTTTTCAGGTGACAATTCAACTTGATTTAAATATTCTAATGCTTCGTCTGTCTGATTTTCAGACATAAGCCCTTCGATAAAATAAATTAATAGTTCACTTTCATCTGGATACTTATGATATAACGTTCTAAACACTTCAAGACCTTGAGGTGTTAATCCAAAGTTATATAATGTTTCTCCTAAAATAAATAAAGCATCATCATTATTGGAAGTTAATGCTTCATTTACACGTGTATCTAAATGATCTATTTTTTGAAGATTGATATCGTCTATTAATTTATAGATATCTTCCATAATATTTTATCCCTCATTTTCTAAAAGCTTTAATTTCGGCAAGAAACCAGGGAATGATACATTTACTGCATCAAACTGACGTATCGTTAATGGTGAATCACTTAAAACAGATGCGACTGCAAGCATCATGCCAATTCTGTGATCAGTTAAGCTATCTACTATAGCATTTCTAGTTAATTTAGAGGGATGAATAATTAATCCATCCTCAGTAGCTTGTAATTTAAAACCTAGTAAATTAAGCATATCTGCAGTTGTATCAATACGATTAGTTTCTTTTACCTTTAATTCCTCTGCGTCCTTAATCATACTTGTACCAGAAGCTTGAGTGCATAACAAAGCAATAATTGGCAATTCATCAATTGCTTTAGGAATTAAATCTCCTTCAATTGTGATGGGTTTCAAGTCGTTCGTATACTGAACTCTAATCGACGCAGTTGGTTCTGAAGATTCTGTAACATTAAATAACTCAATGTTACCATTCATTTGTTCAACGATATCTATAATACCTGAACGTGTAGGATTGATGCCAACATTATGAATTGTAATATCACTTCCAGGAGAAATCAAAGCAGCTACAATAAAGAAAGCGGCCGAAGAAATATCTCCTGGTACTACAAAGTCTTTAGGTTGAATATTGCTTATAGCATAAGGAGATGTTGTAATCACTTTTTGATTTACTTGTATTGGAATTTGATAATGTTTAAACATCGTTTCAGTATGATTTCTACTTATGTCTAATTCTGTAATTTGTGATGCATCTTTTGAAAATAGACTTGCAAACAAAATTGCACTTTTAACTTGAGCACTTGCGACTTCCATTTGATAATTGATGCCATTAATGGCTGAAGGCTTAATAATAAGTGGTGTATAGTTATTTTCAATACCGTTAATATTTGCATTCATTAATTTTAAAGGTCTTAAAACACGATTCATAGGTCGTTTTCCTATCGATGCATCTCCAGATAAAACACACTCTATGCCCAATCCACTTAAAAGACCAGCAAGTAAGCGCGTTGTTGTACCAGAATTTCCAGTATATAACGTTTGATGTGGTATATTGAAATGTTGATATCCTGGAGAATTAACAATAAGACGATGTTCTTCAATTTCAATCTCCACACCTAAGAGTTTAAAAATTTCAATCGTACGTAAACAATCTTCACCTAGAAGCGGTTGTTCAATAATTGATTTACCTTTAGCGAGTGACGATAGCATAATTGCTCTATGCGTCATAGATTTATCTCCGGGTACTTCTATCTCACCCTTTAATGGACCATGAATATCTATTATTTGACTTGTTGTCACAGTATTTCACCTACTCTACTAATAATTGTAGTTGTTTAAATGATTGCTTCAATATATTTTTTTCTACATGATATACATTAGGTTTGCCTAATTTCTCGAGTAGAACCATTTGAATACCTTCACCATTATTCTTTTTATCTGATAACATATATTGATACATTTCTTCAAAATCAATCTGCTGGATTAAATCCAGCGGATAATTTAATTGATTCATATAATTAATATAATGTTGAATATCAAATTGTGTGCCAAGAAGATGATTTGCCACAATAAATTGATAAATCATCCCAATCATAATGGCATGACCATGAGGTATTTTATACTTATATTCTACTGCATGTCCAAAGGTATGACCTAAATTTAAATATTTTCTAACATTACTTTCTTTTTCATCTTTTATAATAATGTTTAGTTTTGTTTTTATGCCCTTAAAAATAAATTGATCCATATCTTTAAGTGATTCAAGTGTTTTTCTATCTGAAAAGTGTTTTTCAATATCTTCTGTAGCAACTGTGCCAGTCAATAAAGCATGCTTATACACCTCAGCGTATCCACTTAAAATTTCATGATAAGGTAAAGTTTTTAAAAAATCCAAATCATATATGACTGCTTTAGGTCTATAAAATGCGCCTATAAGATTTTTACCATGGGAAGAATTTATTCCAACCTTACCTCCTACACTTGAGTCATGCGCTAATATTGTTGTAGGTACTTGTATAAAATCAACACCTCTTAATAAAGTAGAAGCTAAGAATCCTGTAAAATCTCCTGTGGCTCCACCACCTATAGCAACTAAACAAGTATTACGAGTAAGATTCATTCCTAGTAGTTGTTCCATGATAGCTTGATAATGATTAAACGTTTTCATTTTTTCGCCGGCAGGAACGATAACTTTTTGAATGTTTGAATTGTGACATATTGTTTCAAATTTATCTCTAAAATTAAAATCAACAAATTCATCTATAATTAAGAATACTTTATCGTAATCTTGAATATATTCGGATAAATATTTAAATGCATGATGTTCTACAATAATTGGATAATTATTACTGTGATATGTGGTTTGTAATTGCATGATATACCTCATTTCTAAAGGTTAATTAAAAAAGATGTTTAAAATTCTATATTTAACTTTCTACGTTCTTCAATTTGTTCTTTAAGTTGATCGATATGATTAGATTGGAATTCTTCTAAAAGAGCTTTAGCAACTTCAAAAGCAACGACATGCTCGCAAACAACACTTGCTGCTGGAACTGCACAACTATCTGAACGTTCTATAGTTGCTTTAAAATCTTCTTTAGTATTAATATCTACAGAATTTAAAGGTTTATATAAAGTTGGAATAGGTTTCATAACGCCATTTACAATGATAGGCATACCATTAGTCATTCCACCTTCAAAGCCACCTAAATGATTAGATCCTCTATAATAACCTCTTTCAGAATGATATAAAATTTCATCTTGAATTTCGCTTCCAGGTTTTTCAGCAGCTTTAAACCCTTCACCAAAGCTGACACCTTTGAAGGCATTAATACTTACAACACCTTGCGCAATACGTCCATCGAGTTTACGATCATAATGCACGTAGCTACCTACTGCAACTGGCATATTTTCAACCATAACTTGAACTACGCCACCTATAGAGTCGCCTTCCTTTTTAGCTTCATCAATTTTATCTCTCATTTTTTGAGCAATCGATTCATCAATCACACGTACATCATTTTTATCGATATTTTGTTTAAATGTTTCTGTATCGTATAACCCTTCATCTTTAATTCCACCAATTTCTACAACACGACTATACATATGAATGTCTAGTTGAGAAAGTAAAATTTTGGACACTGCTCCTACAGCTACGCGTGCAGCTGTTTCTCTTGCAGAAGAACGTTCAAGTACATTTCTCAAATCACGATGATTATATTTCATACCGCCAATTAAGTCTGCATGACCAGGTCTTGGCTTTGTAATTGTACGTTTCATATTTTCTCGTGCTTCGTCACTAATTGGTTCAATACCCATAATATTTCTCCAATGAGTAAAATCATCATTTTTAACTACAATTGTAATTGGACTACCTAAAGTAAAGCCATTTCTTACACCAGAAACAATTTCTACTGCATCTTTTTCAATTTGCATTCGACGTCCTCTACCGTAGCCACCTTGACGCTTAAACATTTCTTTATTTATCTCCTCAGCTCTCATTTCTAAGTTAGCTGGAACACCTTCAATAATTACTGTTAGTTGTGGACCATGGGATTCTCCTGAAGTTAAATATCTCATGAATAATAGCTCCTTTCCTTTACCACTTTAAATAGTATTATGTATTATTTGTTATCATATCATATTCAACGAAATTACATAACTAGTGTAGAATAATTGGTGTTTGAAAATTCAAATAATTTCATATAAAAAAGTACCTAAGACAACTGTTGTCTTAGGTACTTTCTAACATGTTGGCAGTCAATGGTTGAATGGAAAATAAATTCCAGTTTATTCCACTTTTAAAAAATTATTCTTCATAAAGCCAATTTTCCCTAATAGCTTCGTAGCTATATATTTCATCATCATTAAACCATAAATTGATTTCTCTTTCAGCAGATTCTACAGAGTCTGATCCGTGAATAATATTTCTCCCTACTGTTAAACCATAATCGCCTCTTATAGTACCGGGATCGGCTTCAGTGGGATTTGTTTTTCCGATAATATGTCTAGATACCGCAACTGCGTCTTCTCCTTCAACAACCATGGCAAACACAGGTCCAGAAGTTAAAAATGAAACAAGTTTATGAAAAAACGGCTTCTCTGTATGTTCAGCATAATGTACGTTAACAGTATCTTTAGTTGGAATTATAAATTTACCGCCAACTATTTTTAAACCTTTTCTTTCAATTCTAGAAATAATTTCTCCTATTAAATTACGTTGTACTGCATCTGGCTTAATCATTAAAAAAGTGCGTTCCATTATACAAATCCCCCTAATTAAAAAAATTGATTTAATATGTATAAATACATTTAATAGAAAACAACCTACTACTACTACTAAATACTAACAGGTTGTTAAAGCGCTTTCAACTTTTTTCTATTTTTAAGTATTTCTAGATCGCATTCTTTTAATAAGCTTTCTAAATAAATTTTGAGCATTTGGTTCCTCTAATTGATCAATTAAGTCGAGTGCTTTATTTAAATAGTGATCGCTCACTTCTTGAGATTGTGTGATACTATTTGAATTCTTGATTTGATCAATAAGTGGGCCAAATTGATTTTTATTTGTCAGGTGTGATAACTCAGCAATTTGTTTTTTGAAAACCGGGTCTTTTTTCATCTCTAATAAAACTGGTAATGTAATATGGCCATTCATTAGATCACTACCCACAGGTTTACCTAATTTTTTCTCAGTACTTGTAAAATCTAAAATATCATCTACAATTTGAAAACTCATTCCAATATAATGACCAATCATTTTTAATTTTCGAATCGTCTCATTATCAGCTTGTGATGTTATTGCACCAACTTCCGTTGAAAGTTGAATAAGCAACGCCGTTTTTCTATTAATACGTCTCAAATAGTTCGTAATATTTTGATGACTATTAAATTGGTCTTGGAATTGGAAGAGCTCGCCTCTACAAACATCAACAATTGCGTTAGAAATAATAGTATGAACACGATGATCTTCAATTTTAGAAAGTTGTTTTAAACCTAAAGCTAGTAAGAAATTGCCAGTTAGGATAGCGGTAGTAACATCCCATTTTTTTTCAATCGTCAATTTACCACGACGTTTATCACTTTTATCAATCACATCATCGTGCACAAGTGTTGCCATATGAATTAATTCTAAAGCTACTGCAACATGATACGTATCTTCAGTAATTTTTTTTGGTCCAAACTGACTACTAAGAAGAACAAATGCTGGACGCACTCGTTTGCCACCCGAAGATAATAAATGAAATGCTGCTTCTTGTAATACAGAATCATTACTTTTAATAGCATTTTTTAAACGCTTTTCAACATTTTTAATTTCACTATTCATACTTAACTTTGCCACATTAATCACCTTTTATTTAGTAGAACTTTCTATTTATAGCCAAGGTGCATTGCAGCAACGCCACCTGTAAAGCTACGAACTTTTACATGACTGAAACCAGCCTGTTCAAATAAACGCTTTAATTTAGTTTTATCTGGAAAATTGAATGTAGATTGTTGTAACCATTCATATTCTTCCTTAGATTTAGCAAACAACTTCCCGAAAATAGGCATCACAAATTTAAAGTAAAGTTTATAAACTTGTTTAAATACGGGTAATGTTGGTTGACTTGTTTCTAAACATACAATCATACCGCCTGGTTTCAATACGCGATTTAATTCTTTTAATGTTGCTAAATAATCAGGCACATTTCTTAAACCGAAACCAATGGTTACATAATCGAATGTGTTATCTTCAAATGGTAAATTCATAGCATCGCCGTGCACTAAGTGAATATTAGGCATTGATTTAGTTTTTTCTTTACCAACTTCAAGCATATTTTCACTGAAATCTAAACCTGTAACTTCTCCATTAGGTCCTACTGCTCTACTTAAAGCAATGGTCCAATCTGCTGTACCACAACATACATCAAGTGCTTTACTTCCAGGTAACACATTCATATCTTTCATTACATGTTTACGCCATATTTTATGTTGTTCGAAGCTTATTATATTGTTCAATCGATCATATTTTTTAGAAATATTTTGAAAAACCGTATGAACTTGTTCTTTTTTTGCATTATTTTCAGTCATTAATTATTACCTCTACTTTTCTCTTTATCGCTTTGCTTTATATGTTTAATAATTTGGTTGATTTCATCTTCATCATATTCACTTAAATAAGAGGGATAATATTGATGTACCCCATTAAATAATTTTTCAAATATTTCATATTGAGAGATCTCAATATCTGTAAAATGAGAAATAGTTATAAAAGGGAAAAGTGTTTCTATATCTAACACAGCCTTATATATATCATGAC
This sequence comes from Staphylococcus sp. FSL W8-1270, assembly GCF_038007165.1. Taxonomy (NCBI): domain Bacteria; kingdom Bacillati; phylum Bacillota; class Bacilli; order Caryophanales; family Staphylococcaceae; genus Staphylococcus; species Staphylococcus sp. FSL W8-1270. Next base: position 1,282,745 of record NZ_JBBOWQ010000001.1, on the reverse strand, counting down.
GCTCGAGTGAATGATGATGCAATGAAGTTTTAAGCTCATTAGATTTGATAATCGCTTCACTCATTAGTCTTTGATATGATACATCACCAATTTCAGATATTAAAGTATAAAAATGAGCACTTAATAAGTCACCAATTAGAATTGATTTCTTAGATAATTTATTTTTAGAAATATCATCTAGATGCTTCATTGAAGTATCAATAGTGAGGCAGGCAAGTTTAGCATTTTCTGGAATATTAAAATGATCTAAAACATCACTTAATCCTTTATTAATGTGAATTGCTTCATATTCATTAATTCCTTTAAGCCTTTGAGTAATTTGTCTATTTAATTTGCTTAATGTTCTTTCCATGTTCACACCTCACGTTAGTATCAATATACATATTAACATTATATTCATAAAAATAAAATATAGTGCTTATGACGAAAATAACTTCATAGTCGCTTCACAGTGAATTGTACAATTATAAATAAAACATATGTATTTAGAATTAAACAATATATAAAATAAAAAGCCCTTATAGGGCTTTTTTAAGTAAATTATTTTACAGCATCTTTTAATGCTTTACCAGCTTTGAATGCTGGAACTTTACTTGCAGGAATTTCGATTTCTTTACCTGTTTGAGGGTTACGTCCTTTACGTGCAGCACGTTCACGTACCTCGAAGTTTCCGAAACCAATTAATTGAACTTTTTCACCTTTAGAAAGTGAGTTTTGAATTGATTCGAAAACAGCATCTACTGCTGAACCAGCTTCTTTTTTAGTTAAATCAGCTTGTTCTGCAACCGCATTGATTAAGTCAGTTTTATTCATTATGAGTTCACCTCCGGATGAATGATAATGATAAATTTATATCATTATGGTATGACTTTAACACAATAATTCCCTTTACCGCAACGATTTATATACTTAAAACGTTGAATTGTCAGTATTTCGTGAATAATTTTATAAAATATTTGTGTTAAATAGCAAAATTACACTTTATTCAGCTTTTTTATCTCGCCCCATTAAATCTTTCACGCTATCTTTCACTGGTTTATCTTCAAATAATACTTTGTATAAAGCATTGGTTATTGGCATATCAACATTTTGAGACTTCGCTAAATGATATACTGAATTTGTTGTGTAAATTCCCTCAACAACCATATTCATTTCGTTAAGTGCTTCTTCAGTCGTTTTACCTTTTCCTAATTTATATCCCAAAGTATAATTTCTTGAATGAGTAGACGTACACGTTACAATTAAATCACCAATGCCACCAAGACCTAGAAAAGTCATAGGATCAGCCCCTAGCTTTTCACCTAGTCGACTAATCTCAGCTAAACCTCTTGTCATTAAAGCCGCTTTAGCATTATCACCATAACCCATTCCAGCAACAATACCACTTGCTACAGCAATAATGTTTTTAAGTGCACCACCTAGTTCTACTCCTATCAAATCATTATTAGTATATACTCTTAAGTAATCATTCATGAATAAATCTTGAATAAGTTTACTTATGTGTTCATCTTTTGACGAAGCTGCAACAGTTGTGGGTTGTTTAATTACAACTTCTTCAGCATGACTTGGTCCAGATAGTACCCCTACGCCATTTTTATGGTTCTTAGATACTGAATCTTCAATCATTTCTGATACACGTTTAAATGTTTCATTTTCAATACCTTTTGCAACGTGAATAAACGTTTTTTTAGTTTTAATATGTTGATCAATTTCAGTCACAACATTCCTAATTGCTTTTGTAGGTAAAGCAATTAAAAATATATCTGAAAAATTAACTGCTTGTTCTAATTGACTTGTTGCTTTAATCGTTTCATTTAATGTTACGTCTTTCAAGTACCGTTTATTTTGATGAGAGTGATTGATTTCATCTACAGTATTTTCATTTTTCCCCCACATTAAAACTAAATGGCCATTCTCTGCTAAAACATTTGCTAATGCAGTACCAAAACTTCCTGTACCAAAAACCGTAATCTTAGTCATCTTAATCTCTCCTCTTAGTTTCTTCTTCTAGGGATGATATGAATAGGCGTTCCTTCAAAACCAAATGCATCTCTAATTTGATTTTCGAGATAGCGTTTATAAGAAAAATGCATTAACTCAACATCATTTACAAATACAACAAATGTTGGTGGTTCAATAGCCACTTGAGTAGTATAGAAGACATTTAAACGTCTACCTTTATCTGTAGGTGTAGGATTCATTGAAATAGCATCTGTTACTACTTCGTTAAGTGTTGAGCTTTGAACACGTTTTTTGTGATTTTCACTTGCTTCTCTAATATAAGGGAAAAGTGTTTTTAATCGTAGTCGCTCTTTTGCCGATACGAAAGCGATAGGTGCATAATCTAAAAATTGAAATTGATTACGTACATCGTCAGCAAATTTTTTCATGGTATTAGTATCTTTTTCTACAGCATCCCATTTATTTACGACAATCACCATTGCTTTTCCTTCTTCATGAGCATATCCAGCAACACGCTTATCTTGTTCAATAATTCCTTCTTCGGCATCAATAACTAATAACACCACATTTGAACGCTCAATTGCTTTTAAAGCTCTTAATACAGAGTATTTCTCAGTTGATTCATATACTTTACCTTTTTTTCTCATACCTGCTGTATCTATTAACACATAATCTTGTCCATCATAGCTATACTCAGTATCTACAGCATCTCGAGTTGTACCTGCTACATTTGATACAATAACACGTTCTTCACCTAAAATGGCATTTACTAAACTAGATTTGCCCACATTTGGACGACCAATAATAGATAAACGAATAGTGTCATCATCATATGGATCACTATCTTCTTCTTTAAAATGTTTAACGACTTCATCTAATAAATCACCTAGACCTAAACCATGTGAACCAGAAATTGGATAAGGATCGCCAAAACCTAAAGAGTAAAAATCAAAAATATCACTTCTCATTTCAGGATTATCTACTTTGTTTACTGCTAAAACAACAGGTTTTTTTGATTTATAAAGTAATTGAGCTACCATTTCATCACTTTGAGTGAGACCTTCCCTTACATTTACCATAAAGATAATTACGTCTGCTTCATCAATAGCGATTTCTGCTTGAGCTCTTATTTGTGTTTGGAAAGGTGCATTTCCGATTTCGATGCCTCCAGTATCAATGATATTAAATTCATGTGTTAACCATTCGCCTGAAGAATAAATACGATCACGCGTAACACCTGGAGTATCTTCAACAATTGATACACGTTCACCTACTACTCTATTAAAAATTGTAGACTTACCCACATTAGGTCTACCTACAATTGCTACAATAGGTTTAGTCATAAGCTAACTTCCTCTCTTTCTAAAATCTCTATAATTTTATCATATGCAATGATGATTTAAAAACAAGTATATATTGTCATACGATAGATAGTGAGTAAAGATAAATAAAAAAGAGCAAGAAAGAATTCTATTTGAATATCTTTTCTTGCTCTCATCATTAAATTAAATAATAAAATATTTAATATTAGAATTTTAAGTTTTTAAATTTATCACCAAAAACGTCACCTAATGTTGGATTGTCTTCATCTGTTTCATTAGATAAATATGATTGAGTTGTAGCTTCGTCACTTTCAATCACATCTTCATTTGGTAATGTAGCTTTAATAGATAAAGAAATACGCTCATTTTCTTCATCAATACCTAAAATTTTAACGCTCACTTGTTGTCCTGGTTCTAACACTTCACTTGGTGTACCAATATGTTTATGAGCAATTTCTGAAATGTGTACAAGTCCTTGAACACCAGGAGCAATTTCCACAAAAGCACCAAAGTTAGCCAAGCGAATTACTTTACCTTCGATAACGTCGTTTTCGTGGAATTTACCTTTAATATTTTCGAATGGAGTTGGTAAAGTATCTTTAATAGATAAAGAAATACGCTCAGAATCTTTTTCAACAGATTTAACTTTAACGTCCACTTCTTGTCCAACGCTTACCACGTCTTCAGGAGATTGAACATGCTCATGTGATAATTCTGATACGTGAACTAATCCATCAACGCCACCAATATCTACAAAAGCACCAAAGTTAGTAAGACGAGCAACTTTCCCTTTGATAACGTCCCCTTCATTAAGTGAATCTAATAACGATGCTTTTTTAACGTCATTTTCAGCTTGTTCAACTGCTTTACGGCTTAAAATGACTCTATTATTTTCAGGATCTAATTCTTCTACTTTAAGACGAATTGTTTGTCCTTCAAATACAGAGAAATCTTCAATGAAATCAGTTGAAATGAGTGACGCAGGAACGAATCCTCTTTGGCCCACATCCACAACTAAGCCACCTTTAACTACTTCAGTAACTTTAGCTTCGATTACTTCGTCATTATCAAGCTTTTCTTGTAAATATTCATATGATTTTTCGGTTTCAAGTTGACGTTTTGATAAAATGTAAGCGCCTGATTCATTTTCTTCGTCAATTTCAATTTTGGTTACATATGCTTCAATTTCATCACCTTCTGAAATAATCTCACTTGGATTTTCAATGTGATGAGTTGAAAGTTGGCTAATTGGAATAATTCCATTATATTTAGCCCCATCAATATGAACTACTACTTGTTTATCTTCAACTTGTTGAACTTTTGCAGTGACTTTGTCACCTTCTTTAATATCATTAATCATTGATTCATTGAATTCTTCAGTCATCATGTTTGCCTCCTTATACACTACATAACTATAACATCTTATAAACACAAGGAATTGTCAAGAAATACCCCTTTAGTTTCATAAGTTTTTAAAAAATATATCATTTTTTAAAATTATTTAATATTGAGCAATAGAAAAAATATATTTATTAATATCAATAAAAATCGAAACTTATGATTGAATATAAGATTAAGAAAATTTATTGTTTATATTTCCATAATTAATTATATATAACTAAAATAGCTATTTAAAATAATTCGCTTATATTTTAGTCATTTGACGAATTAAATTAAATAGCTATGTACAAAAATTACAGATTCTCTACTAATTTTAATATTTCTTCAGTTACTTCTTCTATAGTTTTACTCGTTGTATCCACTGTTATAGCATCTTCCGCTTTTCTTAAAGGTGAAATATCACGATTCATATCGTAATGATCTCTTTCTTCAATTTCTTTTTTTAATTGATTTAAAGTGGAAGAAATGCCACGTAATTCATTCTCTTTTTGTCTTCTTTCAGCTCTTTCATCTACAGAGGCAATCATATATACTTTTAACTCAGCATCTGGAAGAACGACGGTACCAATATCTCTACCGTCCATAACAATTCCTTTTTTTATTGCTAATTCTTTTTGTTTTTGTACGGCGTATGTGCGTACAGGTTCTTTTGATGCAACATATGAAACATGTTGCGTGACATCATTTTCTCTTAGATAGTCTGTCACATCCTCGTTATCTAAAATAATTCGTTGTCCTTTTGATGGATTGTAAGTTAATTCTAAAGAAGTATGATTAATTAAATTTTGAAAATCTTCAGGAGCATCTTGCTTTAAATATTTATACGTTATTGCACGATACATTGCACCAGTATCGACATAAATCATTGATAATTTACTAGCCACTTGTCTTGCAATTGTACTTTTTCCAGCAGCAGCAGGACCATCTAATGCAATATTAATTGGATTCATAACATTTTTCCTTTCTTGTTGTTTTATCTGTATTATTTTATCATAAATATATATTTTAAAAATAGGAGGAGTTTAATGAAAAAAATACTTGTTATTCATACAGGTGGAACAATTAGTATGTCTCAAAATCAACTCAATCAGGTCGTTACAAATGACATCAATCCTATTTCATTACATAAAAACATCATAGGTCAATATGCAAATGTATATGAAATAAGTCCCTTTAATGTCCCATCACCACATATCACACTTTCTCATGTAATAAAGTTAAAAGACATCATTATTAAGGAATTTTCTAAGAATCATTATGATGGATGTGTGATTACACATGGCACAGATACGTTAGAAGAAACAGCTTATTTGCTCGATTTAACAATCGATATAAGTCAACCTATTGTTATAACAGGTGCGATGCGTTCATCAAACGAGATTGGTTCAGATGGGCTATATAATTTTATTTCAGCAATTAGAGTTGCAACTTCATTAGAAGCTTCTGATAAAGGCGTGATGGTCGTATTTAATGACGAAATACATACTGCGAGAAATGTTACTAAAACACATACTTCGAATATCAATACCTTTCAGAGTCCTAATCAAGGCCCTTTAGGTATCTTAACTAAAGATCGTGTTCAATTCTATAATCGTCCATATCGACAAACAGTATTTCCAAGAATAGATGAGAGTTTAAATGTGCCATTAATTAAAGCGTATATGGGGATGACTAAGGATGTTTTAGAATTTTATGCTCAACAAAATGTTCAAGGTATAATTATTGAAGCGTTAGGCCAAGGTAACTTACCCCCAAGTTGTTTAAAAGGTATTGAATCGTGTGTCAAAAAAGATATTCCTATCGTACTTGTGTCTCGCTCATTTAATGGCATTGTAAGTCCAGTATATGATTATGAAGGTGGAGGTTTTCGATTAGCTGAAGAGGGACTTATTTTTTCTAACGGATTAAATGGCCCTAAAGCAAGATTAAAACTTTTAATTGGTTTAAGTAATCATATGAATCACAAGGAATTGAAAGAATACTTTGAAACTTAAAAAAGAGAGAAACAATGATGATGCACTCATTGTTTCTCTCTTTTAATTAAAATAAATGAAATTTAACTTTCTAGTGGAGTTTGTTTTTTTCTTAAAATACTTTGAGCGATAATGCCACCATGGTATTTACCGTTTTCAATGAAAATTGAATTATTATCATTACCAGCTGCTATAACACCAGCAATATAACAGTTTTCCACATTTGTTTCATACGTTTCTTTGTTATAAATTGGAGCTGTTCCAAATTCATTAGTATGAATATCTATACCAATAGATTGTAAAAACTCATAGTCTGGATGATAACCAATCATTGCAAAAACAAAGTCATTTGGTATTGTTACTGTTTCACCATTTTTTTCATAAGTTACTGAATGTTGAGTGATTTCAGTAACATTTGCATCAAATTCCATATCGATTTTTTCATGGTTAACTAAAGATTCAAAATTTGGTAAAATCCAAGGTTTAATTGCTGCTGAATATCGATCTCCACGATATAATACAGTCACATTTGCCCCAGCCTTTTCCAATTCCAAAGCTGCATCTACTGCAGAATTCTCACCTCCAATAACCACAACATCTTGATTGAAGTATGGATGTGCTTCTTTAAAGTAATGTTTAACCTTAGATAAATCCGCACCTTTAACATCTAAAGTATTATGTTGACCGTAATAACCAGTCGCAACTGTTAAAAATTTACATTCATACACGTCTTTAGTTGTTGTAATTGTAAATTTATTTCCAATTTTTTTAACTGTTAATACTTCCTCAAAAGGATGTACATTCAACTGATGAAATTTTACTACTTCTCTATAATAGACAAGTGCTTGGTTACGACGAGGTTTACTTTCCTCTACAATAAATGGCACATCGCCAATACTTAATTTATCGCTAGAAGAGAAAAAAGTTTGATGCGTAGGATAATGATAAATGGCATCTACAATATTACCTTTTTCAATTACTAGTGTTTCTATGCCTTTTTTCTTTTGCTCAATGGCTGCACTTAAACCACATGGGCCTCCACCAATAATAATACTTTCAATTGTTTGCATGTTTAATGGCCTCCTTTAATCACTAACATATTATATCAGTTTACTGATATATTTCTAAATAAAAATATTTACATTATTATTTACTTATCTTCAAATGAACATAAAAAAGATACACCATTTTAGGTGTATCTTTTTTAATACATTCAGATATTATTGAGGAATAACTAATTTTTGACCATTTACAATATTATTACTAGTTAAGCCATTAGCTCGTTTTAATTTATTTACATTTTCAACTGTACCTTCACCATAGTATTGAATTGCAATACGATATAAATTATCATTACCAGATACTACGTGAGTTTGTTGGCCAACACTATTACTTGATTGTGTGTTATTTTGAGTTGATTGAGAATTTGAGTTATTATCTGAACTTGATGAATTATTATATACATTTGATTTATTGTTATCATTTTCAGATGTTGCATTTTCAGTAGAATTTTTATCATTATTATCATTTGATGTACTGTTTTCTGTTGTAGCTACTTCATTTGACTCATCACTATCTTTTTTAGTGCTATTATCTGATTCACTTGATTTATCTTCTTTTGTTGCTGCTGTTTCATTTGATTGGTCTTTTTCATTTGTAGCATTGTCTTTGTCTTTATCTTTATCTTTGTTCTCAGTTTGTTCTGTTTTATTATCTGCAGTGTTATTATTCTTATCTTTATGGTCATTGTTAAGATACATGCCAATAAAAATAGCTAGAGCAGCTAAAATAAGTAATAAAGCTATGAGTGGAAGTAAAATTCCCATTAAACCACGTTTTTTCTTACCGTTATGTGCTTGGAAACCATCATTATCTTCGTATTCACGATGTTTATCATCATCATGATGATTTAGATTGTTATGTTCATTATGATGTTTATGTTTAGAAGCAGCAGCACCAGCAGCACCTGCTCCAGCACCGACTGCAGCAGCTTTTTTGCCTTTATTTCCTTTTTTTCTGTGATGTTTATTATCTAGTTCATTATTATCTTCGTTGTCATGTTGAACACTTCTATTTTCATTATCTCTATAATTTTCCTCATCATGACGATTATTTTTACGTTTTTTATTACGTGATGCTTTTGCTCCAACAGCTCCAGTAGCAGCAGCTCCTCCAGCAATGGTTGCATCTTTTCCGATTTTGGAATGATGATCTTCATGTCTATCATTATCTTGATCAAAATCACGATGACGACGATGATCACTATTCATTCTATCATCACTATTATCATCATTTTCATAACTATCGTCCTCAAAACGATGATTAGAATTATTACGACGATCATCATCATTATGACGATCATTTAAATTAGAATGACGGTTGCGTTCATCATAATGCTCATCTATATTGGAACGTTGATTATTCTCATCATTCTCGTGATTATGATGAGAGTTACTTTCGTTATGTACTTTGTCAAATGTTTCCTCATCATAACGGTCATCTAATGAACCTTCTTCATAATCATTAACCTGATCGTTAAATTTTTTGTTACGACTAGAAGATTGGTTTCTTCTTCTTTGTCGTCTTTGTGCATTTCTTGGTGGAAACTGTTGATCAGTTTCATTGTTAAAATTGTCTATTTCATCGTTAGTTTCATTATTTACACGATCGAATTGATCGTTTGAATCTATCGATTGTCGATTTTTTTCAAAATCATCCTTAAAATTATCTCTAGACATAGTCAACATCCTTTCTTTTTCTTATTTTAATTGTCACATTATTTATACCCAAGTAATGCATAAATATGTATCATTTTTTTAATTTCTTATAAATCATTTTGTAATTTAATTATATCCTGTATAAAATATTTTAGTAAAGTAAAGTCACTAAACTCTAAATAAGTTTTTAATTTTTTCATTGAAAGTAAATTGTCTTTTAACTTTTTTTCTGTTGTAACACTCAATTTTACTTAAATCTGAATCATTGTCACAACATTCATTAGATTGATTAGGAGATTCTCCAAAAAATTCCAGTAAAAATTTTCTTCTACATTGATCTATACGAGTATAACCTATGATTCTTTGATAACCAGCTTGTTTACGTATATATGAGGTTTTAAAAATGTGTTTCAATTCTTTAAATGTATAATTTTGGTGTAATACTGTTAAAATTTCTTCTTTATTAGGTGGAAGGAATGCGCCTAACTCAAAAGTTTCGACATCTTCTGATACGATAGCATCATTAAAGAGTAACGTCTCTAGAATATAAGCATCGTCTGGTTGATATAGACTAATCGCTTGACTTTGTTTTCCATCTCTCCCAGCTCGTCCAATTTCTTGTAAATAATTTGAAGGACTAGATGATAAATGAAAATGAATAACAGTCCGAATGTCTTTTTTATTAACCCCCATTCCAAAAGCACTAGTAGCTACAATAACTGGAATAAAATTATTAATAAATTGATTTTGAACAGTTTGACGTTCTTGATAAGTTAAATCCCCATGATAAATACCAGTTAAATATCCATGTTGATAAATGAGTTTTGCGAGTTGTAAGCATATTTTCTTAGATGATACATAAATAATTGTGGGACCTGAAGATTCAATAAATTTCAATAACCATTCTATTTTTTCGTCGTCATCCTTGAAATTAAAATGTGATAACGAAATATTTTTACGATTCATAGTAGTTTGTATAGTGTTTAATTTAACTTTTAAAATATGTTCTAAATCACTTGTTAAATGTGGCGGTGCAGTAGCAGTTAATGCTAAAATAGTCGCTAATTTAAAATGATGAGTGATTTGACCAATAAGTGCGTAATGCGGTCTAAAATCATATCCCCATTCTGATAAGCAATGTGCTTCATCTAATACTACTAAACCAAATGGAATGTTTTTAATTAAATTGAAATGATGAGATTGAAGAATAAATTCAGGACTTAGAAATATAAAACGACTTTGATTTAATACATTGATATTTTCTTTTTTTTCTTGTTCATCCATACCTGAATGAATACACACAACCCTTCGTTCACCTTGAGATTTAAGTTGCATCACTTGGTCATCCATTAAAGAAATTAGCGGTGAAATAATAAGAGTAGGTTTTTGTTGCATATAAGTTGGAAATTGATAACACAGACTTTTCCCACTACCTGTTGGCAAAACACCAAGTGTATGATTGCCTTGTAATACACTTTCTATGACCTCTTTCTGACCTGGGTGAAAACTTTCATGTCCAAACCATTGTTTAAGATTGTTCTCTAACATTCATTTCACCTCTTTCTATCCCAACAATCATGAGTTTAATTTCAAAGTATGATAAATGATCAAACTCTTGTTTATATCGTTTTAATCTTTCTCCTTTATGCTCTGTATAGTATTGAGTAAATTGAAAAATATCTTTTTTCTCCACATAATTTTCGTAATTTTTCTCATAACCTTTAATAAATAATTCTAAAATATGATCTTCTATTGTATTAAGTTTAACATTCTGTGCAATTGCGATTTCATTTAAACTCAAACCTTGATGAAGATATTGTTGAGTAATAGATGTTTTATTTAATAATGATGAAAGAATAATACATTCAGACAATATAGGATAACGTTGTTTATTTTCAATTTCACTTCCTAAGGTGACTAAATTATTCAATTCTAATGTATATAATTTTGAAATAGAAATATTCTCAATCAAACTTACCTGTTGTCTTGTATACATAGGCTCATCATAACCATGCAAATAATAATGAAGGTAACACTTATTATTATTATTTAAACTGATTGCTTGAAATAAATCAGTCACTTCATTTTCAAAGTCTTTTATTAAATCATTTTCAATAATAGTTCCATAAACCTTTTTAACTTTATTTTGAATAATAACCTGTTGGTTCATTGGTACGAATTTGAGTTGATGATGGAGATATTGAGATATCGTCTGAATTAATAATTGAATACATTTAAAAGTATTATTAAGACTATCATAAGTGAATCGAGGATGCACCTTGATATTTAATTCTTTTATATCATTTTTATTTAAAAGTCGTTCAAATGTCTGATATTTTAATTTAGGTAAACTATGATATAATGATAAAAGTTGTTGAGAGCTCGCATCAAAAAACGTTTGATGTGACTTTTTTCCACTTAAAATATTATATATACTTTTATTAGTTTTATAATTGAATGAGTGATGTTTAACATAACTAATCATTTCTTGCATGAGTGAACTCCTCTTTTATAGAACTTTTATATCTAGAATATAATAAAATTATTTATTATGACTAGTGTAGCATTTTTATCAAAGGAGGCGAATAAAATGGCAAAGTACACAATCGTTGATATGGATACATGTATTGCTTGTGGTGCTTGTGGCGCTGCTGCACCAGATATTTACGATTATGATGACGAAGGTATTGCTTTCGTAATCCTTGACGATAATCAAGGTACTGCAGAAGTACCAGAAGAATTATATGAAGATATGGAAGATGCTCTTGAAGGCTGTCCAACTGATTCAATTAAAATTGAAGAAGAGCCTTTTGATGGAGATGCCTTAAAATTTGAATAAATCCGTAAATAAAATTGCATTACCATAATTATAATATAAAACCTCCGATGATTCCTACTAAGAAGTCATCGGAGGTTTTGATTTTATTTCAATACTTTTTTTAAACGGCGATATAGCAAGATAAAAATAATCGATATTACACATCCTTTAATAATATTAAAAGGAATAATACCAGATAAAATAATTACTTTTAAATTAGTAAATACATCACCAAGATTAAATATCATGCCATATAAAGGTAGTAAGACAAAATAATTTAAAATACTTAAAACGATAGTCATTGCAATAGTGCCGGCAACTAATCCTATAATTAGTGAACGACGAGATGAATATTGTTTACGATGACTAACAAAATAAGCTGTTAGTAAAAAACTAGCCCCTGCTAAAAAATTTGCCACAGGTCCAACAGGATCGCCAATATTAAATAAGAAATTTAATATATTTTTAATTAATGCTACAAGAAGACCAGATAAAGGACCAAAAATAAAAGTAGCTAATAAAGTCGGTACATCACTAAAATCTAATGTTAAGTATGGAGGCAAAAATGGTAATGGAAATTTCAAAAATGTTAATATGAATGCAATTGCACTCAACATACTTATGGTAATTAAACGTTTATTTTGTTGCATATTCAGTTTTCTCCTTCCATTCATCTTACTAAGAATTGGAGGATACTTTTACACAACAAAAAACCTCCACCTTCTCCCATCCAGACTATACTGTCGGCTTCAGATTTACACTGAATCAGCCACTTCCATTGAAGCGGGTCGCAGGCTCAAATTACTGCCGGTTGGGAATTACACCCTACCCCGAAGATGAATTATTGAATTTATCATTTAAAATTTATATTACATGAATAACTCCTTCATTGCAATATCTCTGTTTATTTATAAAAATGAGAGATATGGTTCATCAATTTCGTCGACTGATTTTAAATTAATATAAAATGAAATATTATATTAAAAAAACTATAGATATAAAAACACTCTTCAAAGTTTTATCTTTAACTTTGAAGAGCGTAATCTCAAATAATTTGGATATTTAATCTTATTTTGTCGAAAGTTAATTATTTAGAATCTATAGAAGGTTTAGGTAATTTAATAATAAAGGTTGTGCCTTTATTCACTGTACTTTCTACAGAAATAATTCCGCCATGCTCTTGAATAATCATCTTACTAATAAATAATCCTAAACCAGTTCCTTGTTTACCTCTAGTTCTAGAAGCTTCTACTTTATAAAAACGATCAAATACATGATCAAGATGTTCGGGAGCAATGCCGCTACCTGTGTCTTTTATATTTAAAATTTGGTACTGACTATCTTTATTAGCAGTAATCGTAATTGAATCTCCAGGATGTGTATAGCGTGTTGCATTATCAATTAAGTTTGTGAGTACTTGATCAATTCGATCAGCATCGTAATTCCATAAATCATCTTCATTAATATTTGGTAACAAGTCTATGTTTAGTTCTAAATCTTGTGCTTGTTGACGATATTTAAGTTGTATTTTACGTAATAATGGCATTATAGGCTGTATTTCTTTATTAATGGTTAATCCTTCCGCATCCATTCTTGCAACATTTAAAAGCTCGTTGACAAGGCGATTAAGTCGTTTTGTTTCATCTAATACAATTGATAGTGATTCTTTGATTTCGTTAGGTTCTGTTACAATGCCATCGACTATCGATTCAGTATAACCCTGTAATAACGAAATCGGTGTACGGAGTTCATGGGATACATTTGCGATAAAATCTTTTTTCATTTGATCAAGATTATGTTCATTTGTCATATCTCTTATGATGATTACAATCCCGCTACGACCATCTTGTTGAATACGATCAATATAGCTCATTATAAACACATAATACTTAGAGTTTATTGTATATTCATTAAACTCTGTACCTTTTGAATGAAATGTGGCATTAATTTGATTTTTAATTTCTGAATAAATAGATTTATCAATTGTCGGTAGTATTTGGTCTGCCATTTTGTTAGATAAAATAATTTCACTTTTATCATTTAAACCCACTACACCTTCAATCATAGAATTAAATAAACGATCACGAATATTTTTTTGAGTAGATAAAGCTTCAATGTGTTCTTGAATTTTATAACTCATATTATTAAACGTATAAGAAAGTTCACCAATTTCATCTTTCGTATTTACTGTTGTTTTTTGAGAGTAATCTCCATTCGATACATTGATTGCCTGTGTACTTAATTTTCTAAGTGGCTTAGTGATACGATTAGATAAAAAGAACGCAAAAATCGTTGAAACAATTAAAAATACAATGGCAGTAATTAAAATAATAATGGTAATTGCATTATTAGTATCTTCAATTGTTTTTAAATCTTGATATATAAATACGCCACTAAACTTAGCATGTTTACGATTTTGAGATTGCATCGGATATCCTAAAAGAATATAAGAATGGGATGCTCCTTTTTCACTTATTGTGACGTTTTGTGTGGCAGATTTCCCTGTATCAAATACTTTATTAAAGTTGTCATTGTTTTGTATTTCTTTTAACATTCTTTTTTTAATCAGATTATATGATTTTTCTGCTGACATATTTTTATTAGACATAATAATAACGCCACCTGTACCATCAATCAATTCCTGACTATGTTGTATGGCAAGTGACTTGTTATCAGCTTTTTCAACAAGATGACTAATCCTTGAAGCATCTTCTCTTATAGCATTTTCTGTTTGTTGGGTGTAATAATATTGAATAAATGTAATTAATGCTGCACTTAATAAAATTAAAACTGTCGTTACTATAAATATTATAGTTAACCACAGTTTTATAACAACACTATTTAGTCGATTCATCATTTGTATTGACCTCAAATTTGTAACCGACACCCCAAACGGTCTGAATCATATGTGCTGCTTCTTCAGAAACTCGATTTAATTTTTCTCTTAATCGTTTAACATGTGTGTCTACAGTTCTTAGATCACCATAAAATTCATAATGCCAAACTTCTTTTAATAGTTGTTCACGATCAAATACTTTATTAGGTGTTTTTGCTAAGTATATTAATAGCTCATATTCTTTTGGAGTTAAATTCACTTGTTGTTGATCCGCTAATACACGATGTGCATCATTATCGATAATAAGATGATTAAACTCAATGACATCTCTTGCATGTGGTTCGCTTTGTTCTGGTTTAGATGTTTGAGTTCTACGTAGTAATGCTTTCACTCTTAATACGACTTCTCGGGGAGAGAAAGGCTTCACTATATAATCATCTGCACCTGATTCGAATCCTTCCACACGATTAGTTTCTTCGCCTTTAGCTGTAAGCATAATAATAGGCGTATCTTTATGCTCACGTAATTTTGATGACATTTCAATACCATCCATTTCAGGCAACATTAAATCTAAAAGAATGCACGCATAGTCATTTTCCATAGCAAGTTCATATGCTTCTCTACCATCACTTGCTTCATGGATAGTAAACGATTCTCTTTCTAAGTAAAGCTTTAATAATCTTCTGATTCTATCTTCATCGTCTACAATTAATATTTCATTCATCATTACAATATACCTCCTACACACGCTCTATACCATTTTAATTATAGCATATTCACTATATTAAAGCTTTCTATTCAATTGACTTTGTGAAAAAAATAGCAAAATATCTTTTTTGATGTAGAACCTATGATTTATTATTACAGTGAATAAATAAAAAAAGATACACATTGTAATTGTGAAAATACTTTGTATTGTTAAGTTATTTCGAATTAATTGCCATTTTCAGCCATATGTCTTAATATTTTCACCTCATGAGGTGTTAATACTCTACCTTCACCTGCATTTAAACCTTTTAAATTAAGATTTCCAAATTCGATTCGTATTAATTTATCGACTGTGTGATTAAAATGTTCGAACATACGTCTAACTTGTCTATTTCTACCTTCGCTAATAGTTATTTCAACCAGTGTCGTATTTTTTTCTTTATTTTGATTTTTTATTTTAACTTGAGCAGGTTGTGTAAAACCATCTTCTAATTCAATTCCTTGTTCTAATGCTTTAACTTCTTCTCTCATTAAATACCCTTTTAATTTTGCAACATATTTTTTCTGAATATGATATCTAGGATGAGTCATCAGGTTAGTAAATTCACCATCATTTGTAAGTAATAATAACCCTGAAGTATCATAGTCTAATCGTCCAACTGGATAAATTCTTGCTTCTAAATCTTTAAAATAATCTGTTACAACCGTTCTACCTCTATCATCTGAAACACTAGTAATCACTTGCGTTGGTTTATAGAACAGAATATAAATTTTATCTTCTTGCTCAATTTTAATTCCTTCAACTTCAACAGTGTCTGAAGATTTAACTTTCGTTCCAAGTTCTGTAACTACTTGACCATTGACTTTTACTTTACCTTCAGTGATTAAAGTTTCTGCCTTTCTTCGAGATGTATATCCACTGTTAGCAATTCGTTTTTGAAGTCTTTCTAAATCTTTATTCATTTTATTTCTCCTTTTGCTCTGTAAGTGTACTAAAGAAATTTTCAATCTCTTCGTTATCTTCTTCAGTAGATGGTAGTTCTTCTATTGATTTCATTCCAAAAACATTTAAAAATAAATCAGTAGTCATGAGTAAATGACTACGCGAATTCTCCATGTCTTTTGCTTCAATAAGTCCTCTAGCAATTAATGTTCTCACTGCACCATCAGAATTAATACCTCTTGTTACTTCGATATCACTTCTAGTTAATGGTTGATTATAAGCAATAATCGATAGTGTCTCCATAGCAGCTTGAGATAATTTCATGTTTGCTTTTTGATTCACTAATACTTCGATAAAAGGAGCACTCTCTTTTTTGGAGGTTAACATATAAATGGAACCATATCTTTGTATTTCAAGACCTTTTGAATGATACGTCGAAATTAATTGATCAAGTTCATCTAAATCCATTTTTAAAATATCTGCAAGCTGACGTGCTTCGAGTCCTTCATCGCCTACAGTAAATAATAATGACTCTATAATGCCAATGTTATCCAATAGAATAGTTCACTCCTCTAATGATATTGATGTCTTCAAAGTTATTTGACTGTTCTATATTAATAAGACCTGCTTTAGACATTTCTAATATTGCTAAGAAATGTGTAACAACTTTACTCACAGGTTCATTAAAGTTAAATAAACTAAAGAAGTTAAATGATGTTTGTTTCTCTAAATGTTTAGCAACCACTTCAGTAGCTTGTTGAATTGTAAAAATATCTTTTGAAATTTCAACTGCTTTTGGCGTATTTAATGCTACTCTATTTTTTACTCTTTGGTATGCAACAATCAGTTGAGTCAAATCAATCGTTTGATTTTTGTCCCAATGCGTTTTTTTTTCTAAGTGAGATAAATCAGCTGGTGATTTAGTATAATATAATTCTCTTTCTTTCTTTAATTCTGTTAATAGTAAAGAATATTCTTTATAATTTTGATATTCGATTAAACGACCTACAAGTTCCTCACGAGGATCTTCTTCTAAGTCATTTTCAGTTTCTTGTTGTGGCAATAATAATCTACTTTTTATCATTAATAACTCTGAAGCCATCACTAAATATTCACTTGCAATATTAATTTCAACTTCTTTCATTGCATGAACATATTGCATATATTGTTCAGTTAAAGCTTTCATTGGTATATCATAAATATCTATTTCATATTTATGGATTAAATGAAGAAGTAAATCTAATGGGCCATTAAAAGCATCTAATTTAACTTCGTACATAAATTAACTTCCTTGTATTATAAAATCTAAATTGTGCATAATTCACTTAAATATTATAGCATGAATATATATTAGAATTAAATTAAGGATGAGTATTCATGAATAAAGCATTAAGTCACTTCTACTATCAATTTCATACACACCAACATTATTTTTTATGTCATGATATTTTAGAAGAATTATGGAAGTCTAACCCTAATTTTTCTAAGAAAGATGCTGTAGTTAGTTTAATATTATTTTCAACTGCAATGTATCACTATAGACGGTGTAATAAGTTAGGTGCATTAAAAAGCTTTAAAAAAGCGTTATATACATTTAAGCATGCAAAAGATAAAGAGACACTAGGTTTAAAGGTCAATGAATTTACTTTATTGATTCAAAATCAAATAGAAAAAGTGAAATATGATCAGACATTTCAACCAATACAGTTGCCAATTAAATCTGCGGTAGAAAGGGAAATTATCAATTTATATCCTAATTATGAATATAAGACACAAATTAACAATGATGACATGATTGTTCATTGCCATCGTCTAAGAGATAGAAGCGATATCATTGCAGCTAGAAAAAAAGCACTTAAAAATAAAAGAAAGAAAAGTTAAATCATTCACTTTTCTTTCTTTTATTTTAAGCTCTGGGATGGAATTGATTATACATTTGTCTTATTTGAGATTTAGACACATGTGTATAAAGTTGCGTCGTTGAAATATCTGAATGACCAAGCATTTCTTGAACTGCTCTTAAATCTGCCCCATTTTCTAAAAGATGTGTAGCAAATGAATGTCTCAACGTATGAGGAGTTAAAGTTTTATTAATATTGGCCTTTGAACCATATTGTTTAATCATCTTCCATATCCCTTGTCTAGTTAAAGGTCTACCGTGCATATTTAAAAACAATACATTCGTAATAGTCTTTTTCAAAAGTTGAGGACGTATCTTTTCTAAATACGTATCTAGAAATTCAATCACAGTGTCTCCTAATGGTATAATTCGTTCTTTATTACCTTTACCAAATACTCTAACAAATCCCATAATAAGATTTATATCCTCAATATTAATTTGTATCAGTTCAGAAACACGCATGCCAGTCGCATATAATAATTCTAATATTGTACGATCACGATACCCATTTTTCTTATTTAAGTCCGGTGTTTCCAAAAGTTGAATGACTTCCTCAACTTCTAAAACATCGGGTAACTTCTTCTCATATTTCGGAGTCTCAATTAAGACAGTTGGATCTTTAGCGGCATATTTTTCTCTAAGTGCAAATTGATGAAAATTGCGAATTGTAGAGATAAAACGCGCCATTGATTTAGCAGAAGCACCTTGGTCTATTAAATATCCTAAGCATTCTTGTATAACTTGGCGATCAATAAAATCGATATGAGCAATTTTATGTTCTTTCATGTATTCTTCATATTTAGCTAAATCACGTCGATATGCGCCGATAGTATTTTCACTCAATCCCTTTTCAATTTGAATAAATTTTAAAAATTCTTCAATAATCGTATTCATATTACACCTCTGTTTATATAAAAAAGGTATGAAATAGAATTCAAAGTTGATTCTTAATTTCACACCTTCTATCGATTAATTATTACATATTACTTTTTTATCTTGAAAAGTTCTTCAAGCATTTGTATATAGAGTTGATACAACACTTTATTAAGTTTAACTTATTATTTACCTTTAGCTTGGCATTCTGAACATATACCGTGAAATGTTAAGCGGTGATCCAAAATTTTAAATTGATATTCTGATTCAACACGTTCTTCTACTTTTGGTAGTAAGTCTTCATGAATTTCATCTACCCTACCACATTCCATACAAACTAAGTGATGATGAAAATGTTTAGCACCTTCTTTTCTCAAATCAAATCGCGCTACGCCATCACCAAAATTAATTTTATCTACTACTTTTAATTCAGCAAGTAGTTCTAAAGTTCGATAAACAGTAGCTAAACCTATTTCAGGTGCTTTATCTTTTACTTTTAAATATACATCTTCAGCACTGAGATGATCTTTTTCATTCTCAATTAACACACGAACTGTTGCTTCGCGTTGAGGTGTTAATTTATAAGAAGATTGCTGTAATTGTTGTTTTACTCTATTTAGACGTTCTTCCACGGGAGCATCACTCCTCAATTAATTATAATCATTTTAAACTAAATTATTTCAATTAATAAATTACCAATAAATTTAGTAAAAATCAAGTAGTTATCACATCTTATTTAGAATGATTATAATTTAATAATACATATTGTAAAGCAATCATTGTTTTCGCATCTTCAATTTCATGATTTTCTATAAGTGCATGGATATCGTCTAAGTGTATTTTATGCAATTCTACAAATTCGTCATCATCCAGATTTAATTCTCCTACACTTAAATGATCAGTAAAATAAATGGTTAGTTTCTCATTTGAAAATCCTGGAGAACCATACATATGAGTGATGAACGTTAGATGATTAGCTTTGTAGCCAGTTTCTTCTTCTAATTCGCGTTTAGCTGCTTCTTCTCTTTCTTCATCTTCTTCTAGTTTACCTGCTGGAATTTCTAACAAGGGTTTTTCAATAGGTTTACGATATTGTTTAACCAATAATACTTCTTTTTCTGGAGTAATAGCGCAAATTGCCACAGCACCATTATGCTTGATAATTTCTCTCTTGGAAGTTTTTCCGTCTGGTAATTCCACATCGTGTAGTTCTAGATCGATAATTTTACCATTATAAATGACTGTTCTATCAAAAGTTTTTTCATTAAAGTCCATTATATCCACGTCCCTTTTCATTAAGTTAATAAATTGATAAGATAAATGCGTTAACTAAAGTGTATCGGAAGGAGATTGTTCATGCAAAAAAATATATTAAAAAGTGGCATTGAAATTTCGGAACTAGGTTTAGGCTGTATGAGTTTAGGCACAGAATATCATCATGCAGAAGAAATTATTGAGTGTGCAATTGAAAATGATATCACATATTTTGATACCGCAGATATTTATGATAGAGGGGTCAATGAAGACATTGTTGGAAAGTCTTTAAAGAAATATCAAAATAGAGATGATATTGTTATAGGAACAAAAGTAGGAAATAGACCACTTAATGATGGTAGTACTACTTGGGATCCTTCAAAAAAATATATTAAAGAAAGTGTTAAAAGTTCTTTAAAACGATTAGGCTTAGAACAGTTAGATCTTTATCAACTTCACGGAGGTACAATTGATGATCCCCTAGATGAGACGATTAGTGCATTCGATGAACTGAAAAAAGAAGGTGTAATCAAAGCTTATGGAATCTCTTCTATTAGACCTAACGTGATTGAGTATTATTTAAAACACAGTCAAATAGAAACGATTATGTCTCAATTTAATCTTATTGATAATCGTCCAGAACGTCTTTTAAATCATATTCATTCTCATGGCGTAAAAGTTTTAGCACGTGGTCCCGTGTTTAAAGGGTTACTTACTTCAAATAGTGTTAATGTACTTGATCAGAAATTCTCTGATGGTATTTTTGACTATAATTATCATGAATTAGGAGAAACGATTGCTTCTGTTAAGGAAGTTGAAAGTAATTTAAGTGCTTTATCATTCGAATATTTAAAATCCCATGATGCATTAGGTTCTATTATTGTTGGTGCAAGTTCTGTTTCACAATTAAAAGATAATATTGCTAATTTTAATAAAACAATAAGTTTGGATCAAATTAAATCTGCACGTCACCGTGTGAAAGATTTGGAATATACTCAGCATCTTGAGTAAGGAATCATTATTATAAATTCTTATAAACAATCGTTGATGTAAAGTACAAGTGATGAAGTATCTATGATGAATGCTTCATCACTTTTTTAGGTTAAATTATATTTTATTTTTAAACAATGAAGTAAAATATTTTTCAATTTTTCTAGGAGCTAATTGGTAAAGTTTTAATAGTGGATTCATCCATAGCGGCTTGTTAATTTCTACTTTACGAGTGATGATACCTTTAACGATGTCTTCTGCGAGTATTTTGGGATCTATCATTAGTGATGCATATTTATTAGCATACTTCAATGATGGATCTGCTTTTTTATGAAATGGTGTATTAATGGGACCTGGATTAACAGTCATTACATGAAAGTCTTGTTCCTCAATTCTTAGAGCATTTAATACGCCATTTAAAGCAGCTTTAGATGAGCCATAAAATGCAGCATTCGCTTGCGTTACAAATGCTGCCTGACTAGAAATAGCCACTATAGAAGCGTTCATTGTTAAATAGGGTTTAACAGTTTTAAATAATGTAATAAAACCAAGCACATTCACATGATAAGTTTCCATGATTTCTTCTAACGAATGAGATTGTATTGATTTAAAAAAGCCTAAACCTGCACTATAAATGATTCCGTCAATCGGATAACAAAGGGATTTAGAAATATTATCTATTTGTGAAGTATCTTGTAAATTACATTTAATCATTGAAACACGATGTTTGTACGGATTAAAATTAATATTTTCGAATTTCTCCGTACTACGAACAATGAGGGTAATATATGCGCCTTTTTTTAATAATTCTTTCGTTATTTCTAAACCTAAGCCACTAGTTCCTCCAGTTACGATGAAATGTTTACCTACAATCACGGATGACTCTCTCCTATCTAACAAGTATAGTTAATTTTTGATAATAATTATATTGAATATGTTACTATAGTTTTATCAATTAAGGGTAAGGATGGTGCTGTTTTATGAAGTTAGTATTTTATGGCGCTGGTAACATGGCACAAGCCATTTTTAAAGGAATTATTGATTCTAAAATATTAAATCATAACGATATTTATTTAACAAATAAATCAAATGAAAATACTTTAAAATCATTTGCGAAAGAATTAGGAGTAAAATATAGTTACGATGATGCATTTTTATTAAAAGATGCAGATTATGTTTTTCTAGGTACTAAGCCTCATGATTTTGAAACGGTCGCATCACGTATTAAATCACATATACAATCAGACCATCGTTTTATATCTATTATGGCTGGTTTATCGATAAATTATATCCGAGAAAAGTTAGAAACGAATAATCCCGTTGCTAGAATTATGCCCAATACAAATGCACAGGTAGGTCATTCAGTAACAGGTATTAGTTTTTCTGGTAATTTCGATCCTCATTCTAAAGATGAAGTAACAGAATTAATTAGTGCTTTTGGCTCAGTTATTGAAGTTGACGAAGAATATTTACATCAAGTGACGGCTATTACAGGAAGCGGACCAGCTTTTTTATATCATGTATTTGAACAATATGTTAAAGCAGGAACATCATTAGGTCTTGAAAAAAAACAAGTTGAAGAATCCATTAAGAATCTCATTATTGGAACAAGTAAGATGATTGAACGATCGGATTTAAGTATGGAACAACTTAGAAAAAATATTACCTCTAAAGGTGGCACAACACAAGCTGGATTAAATGAACTTGATCGACATGATATTGAGAGTATTTTTAAAGCCTGTCTAGATGCTGCAGTTCATAGAAGTATCGCCCTTTCTAAAAGTGAAGATGAGTAATAAATATTAAAAATAACTATAACGAAAATTAAGTCATACATATCGTTATAGCTATTTTTTAGTTTTTACGTAGCATTTAAAACGCTATTATTATTTAAAATTTGAATGTATCAAAGTCTTTAACAAACTCAAAATTTGGTGTATCTTTCATTTCTTTTAATGCACGGTTTATCTCTTCTATATCTTCTAAATTATATCGATTACTTAGATGGGTAATAAAACTTTTCTTCACATTAGACTGATGAATTAACCTAAATACATCGTCAATGTGACTATGATGATAGTTATTTGCTAAAATTTTGTCACCGTCAATATATGTTGCTTCATGAATCATAATATCCGCATTTTCTGCAAGTATATATTCGTTATCACATGGTTTCGTATCTCCAAAAATAGTAACAATAGGTCCTGGTTTGGCTGGACCTTTAAAGTCTTTAGAAAGATAAATTTGATTATTATATTCAAAAGTATCAAACATTTTTACTTCTTGATATTTAGGACCCGGTTCTAGTCCAATTGCCTTTAATGCAGTTACATCAATTGTACCTGGTGTTGTAGGAGCCTCAATTCGATAACCATATGAAGGTATACCATGATTTAATAACCTTGATGAAACTGTAAAGCCATTATGATGATATGTAAAATTATTATCAATTTCAATATATGTAATAGGATAGTTTAAATGAGATTCAGATAATTTCAAAGCGGTTTCAATAAATTGTTGCAAACCTGTTGGCCCTATTAACGTCAATGGCTTATCTTCTCCACCTTGGAATGAACGACTTGTTAATAATCCAGGTAATCCAAAAATGTGGTCGCCATGCATATGCGTGATAAAAATATGATCAACTTTGCCTAATTTTATCGAGTGATGCAAAATTTGATGTTGAGTCCCCTCTCCTACATCGAATAACCATATTGAATTTGAATAAGGTTCTAGGTTTAAAGCAATCGCTTGAGTATTACGATCTTTAGTAGGTAAACCCGCACTCGTTCCAAAAAATGTAACTTCCATGCATTTGCCTCCTCTTTCTTCAATATATTTTATCATACGTCTATAAGTTTGTTATCATATGAAATAAAATAAATGAATTTATCAGAATTTAGGGTATAATGTAACTTATAAAAAATAAATTGTATGTTATTTAGTTTAATGTTGTAAATATTATCAACAATTTTAGGCAAAAACATATCAAGAAAAACAGTTTTAATTTATAATGAATTAATCATAGCAATTAAAGAATTGAGGTTTTGAATTTGAACACACACACTAAACATATCCCTTGTTTAATTACTATATTTGGCGCAACTGGAGATTTGAGTCATAGAAAATTATTCCCTTCTTTATTCCACTTATATCAACAAGATAATTTAGATGAACATATTGCCATTATTGGCGTTGGTCGAAGAGATTATACTAACGACTTTTTCCGTGAACAAGTTAAACAATCTATTCAAACGCACGTCAAAGATACTGATCGACTCGACGAATTCATAGAACATGTTTTTTATTTTAAAAATGATGTCAATGAAGAAGAAAGTTATCATGAATTATTAGCATTCTCTAATGAACTTGATGATACATTTAAATTAGAAGGTAATCGCCTATTCTATTTAGCAATGGCACCTCAATTCTTTGGACCAATTTCTGATTATTTAAAAGCTTCTGGCTTAACTGAAACTAAAGGATTTAAACGCCTTGTAATTGAAAAACCATTTGGTAGTGATTTTAAATCTGCTGAAAAATTAAATAATCAATTACGACAATCATTTAAAGAAGAAGAAATATACAGAATTGATCACTATCTTGGTAAAGATATGGTGCAAAATATCGAAGTTCTACGATTCGCTAATGCGATGTTTGAACCTCTTTGGAATAATAAGTATATCTCTAATATACAAATCACTTCTTCAGAAATACTAGGTGTTGAAGATCGTGGAGGTTATTATGAATCGAGCGGTGCATTAAAAGATATGGTACAAAACCATATGTTACAAATGGTTGCATTACTAGCAATGGAAGCACCTATTAGTCTTAAAAGTGAAGATATTCGAGCTGAAAAGGTGAAAGTATTAAAATCTTTAAGACAATTAAAACCTGAAGAAGTCAATCAAAACTTTGTGCGTGGACAATATGGAGAAGGAACTATTAATGACCAACGTGTTATCGCTTATAGAGATGAAGATCGTGTTGCATCTGATTCCAATACACCAACCTTTGTTTCTGGAAGATTAACTATCGATAACTTCCGTTGGGCTGGTGTACCATTCTACATTCGTACTGGTAAGCGTATGAAGTCTAAATGTATACAAGTTGTTGTAGAATTTAAAGAAGTTCCTATGAATTTATATTATCAAACGGATCGATTACTAGATTCTAATTTATTAGTTATTAATATTCAACCTAATGAAGGTATTTCATTACACTTAAATGCTAAGAAAAGTATTCAAGGTATCGAAACAAAGCCTGTTCAACTGTCTTATGCTATGAGTGCACAAGATAAAATGAACACAGTAGATGCATATGAAAACTTGTTATTCGATTGTCTTAAAGGTGATGCAACGAACTTTACACATTGGGAAGAACTTAAATCTACATGGAAATTTGTAGACGCTATTCAAGAACATTGGACTATGATTGATCCAAACTTCCCTAACTATAAATCAGGGACAAATGGCCCTATCGAAAGTGATTTATTATTAAGCAGAGACGGAAATCATTGGTGGGACGATATTCAATAAACAGATATACTAGACGTTTCATGTGATAAATGTATAAAGGATAAGACACATTATATTATTTTCACTCATTGAAAATAAGGTCTTGTCCTTTTTAAATTGAATATTGAAAGAGTCATTTAAAAATTTAATTTAATTTTATATTATTGATGTATATTTTTATAAAATAATGTAAAATATTAGTATTGATTGTAAATTTATTGGAGTGAAAGTTTTGGACGTTATCAAGCAGATACAACAGGCAATTGTATATATAGAAGATCATTTATTAGAGCCTTTTAATTTGCAAGATTTAAGTGATTACGTTGGTCTCTCTCCTTACCATCTTGATCAATCGTTTAAAATGATTGTTGGACAACCTCCTGAAAGTTATGCTCACTCTCGAAAAATGACTGAAGCTGCTAAAGAAATGATACAAAGTTCTTCGAGATTAGTTGATGTAGCAAAACGCTATAATTATTTAAGTTCAAATGACTTTGCAAATGATTTTAGTGATTTTCATGGAATATCTCCTATTCAAGCTTCTACTAAAAAAGAAGAACTAAAAATGAATGAACGCTTGTATATTAAATTAACAACTACAGAAAGAGCACCATACCCTTACAGACTAGAAACGACTAAAGACACACCTTTAGTTGGATATGTAAAATATATTGAGGCTAATCAACTATCTAACCCTTACAAAGTTCCTGACTTTTTAGAAGATTTATATTTAGATGGTAAAATAAAAGAATTAAAACGATATAATAATATAAGTCCATATGAGTTATTTGTTATTACATGTCCTTTAGATGAAGGTGTAGAATTATTTGTGGGCGTACCTAGTGAACGTTATCCAGCTCACTTAGAAAGCCGATTGTTACCAGGGCGACACTATGCAAAATTTAATTTGCAAGGTCAAGTGGATTATACTGTTAATGAAGCTTGGTATTATATTGAATCCAGCTTACAACTTACTCTACCCTATGAAAAAAATAGCTTATATGTTGAAATTTATCCTTTTGATCTCTCATTCGAGGACCCGTTCACTAAAATACAATTATGGCTACCTATTAAACAAGAAACTTATGATATAGAATAAAAGAAGCGTTAGATGACTAAGTTATTAAACTTATGTCATCTAACGCTTTACTATTAAAGTTCGGCTACGAATGCTTCAAAAGGTTTCATATTAGTGATATCTAAATCATTTTTATAATTGTGTAGCTTAATTTGAGATGCTTCAACTTCAAATGGTAAATTTAATGATGCAACATGATCTGTTAAATTTCCTGCAACTAGAACTGTCTTATTATTAAGTTTACGTGTGTAAGCAAAAATATTCTCATTCGCATCATCGATTAAATTAAATTCACCATAAGTATATATATCATCGGATTTTTTTAATTTAATTAGACGTTTATAAAAATTAAGAACGGAATCTGAATCTTCGGATTGTTGTGCTACATTTATTGTTTTATAGTTAGGGTTGACTGGGAACCATGGCGTACCTTCAGTAAAACCTCCATTTACTTCATTAGTCCACTGCATAGGTGTTCTAGAATTATCACGATTCTCCATTTTATATTTATCTAATAACTGATTAACATCTCCACCTTGAGATTTAACAATTTGATATTCTGTTTTTACAGCAACATCGTTAAATGTTTCAATACTTTCAAATGGATAGTTTGTCATACCAATTTCTTGACCTTGATAAATAAAAGGTGTGCCTTGTTGTAAGAAATATACCACTGCATGGCTAGTAGCAGATTCAAACCAATACTTTGTATCATCTCCCCAAGTAGAAACACGTCTAGGTTGATCATGATTTTCAATAAATAGTGCATTCCATCCTATACCCTCTAGTTGTTTTTGCCAACGGTTTAATACATTTTTATAAGATAAAACATCAAATTTAGAGTCTCCAGTACTCCATAAACCTAAATGTTCAAATTGGAAAATCATATTGAATTTACCTTCTTTTTCTCCAACCCACTCTTTTGCATTATCTGGATTTACGCCATTTGCTTCGCCAACAGTCATAATGTCATAATGGCTAAGTGATTTGTCCTTCATTTCTTGAAGCCAATCTTGAATGCCTGGTTGATTCATATCAACATCAAATGCTGGAGCGTATTGTTTTCCTTTTGGAACAGGTAAATCACCAGCTTCAAATGTTTTTTTGATATGTGTGATCGCATCGACTCTAAAGCCATCAATTCCTTTTTCGAACCACCAATTCATCATTTTAAAAACAGCTTCTCTAACGTCAGGATTACTCCAATTTAAATCAGGTTGCTTTTTACTAAATAAGTGGAAATAATACTGTTTTGTTGTGTCATCATATTCCCATGTTGAACCATTGAAAATACTTTCCCAATTATTAGGTTCAGAACCGTCAGATTTAGGATCTGCCCAAATATACCAATCTCGTTTAGGATTATCTTTACTAGAACGAGATTCTATAAACCATGGGTGTTCATCAGATGTATGGTTAACAACAAGGTCTAAAATTAATTTCATTCCACGCTTATGAGTCTCAGATAATAAATGATTAAAGTCTTCCATTGTTCCAAATTCTTCCATAATATCTTGATAATCACTAATATCATAACCATTATCATCGTTTGGAGATTTATACATTGGACTAAGCCAAATGACATCAATACCTAAATCTTTCAGATAGTCCAATTTTTCTACCATCCCTGGTAAATCACCAATACCATCATTATTGCTATCATTAAAACTTCTCGGATACACTTGATATGCTACGGCTTCTTTCCACCAATTTTTTTCCATTTATATCGCTCCTTTGAAAGTATTATGTAAATCAATTAACTTTGAAATAATTAATCATAATATTCGAGTTAAATATTTAATAGTCAATGTTAGTCTTCAATATATAATCTAAATTTTTCTGGATTTATATAAATATAAAATAATATGTAATAGCATTATATAGCGATAATCCAGTTATTTAGAAAACGTTTACACCTATATTTATCGTACTAATCGAGTCTCTAAATGTCAACTTGGGATATATCGATTAAATGTAAATTAAATAGCAAGGCTATATGTATTAAGACATCTATACAAAACTGTCATAATAAAAAAATCTGAGACACTTAATGATGTCCCAGATTTTTAATTCTACAATGATTATTCTTCAGTCCATTGAGTATGGAAAATACCATCTTTATCTTTACGTTCATACGTATGTGCACCAAAATAATCACGTTGAGCTTGAATTAAATTAGCAGGTAGATCTTCTGAACGGTAGCTATCATAATAGCTGATACTTGCTGAGAAACCAGGTGTTGGTACGCCATTTTTAACACCAGTAGCAACTACTTCTCTAAGTGCATCTTGATATTCAGTAACAATACCTTTGAAATAAGGGTCTAATAATAAGTTTTGAAGACCTGAATTATTGTCATATGCGTCTTTAATTTTTTGTAAGAATTGAGCACGAATAATACAACCTTCACGCCAAATCATTGCTAAATCACCTAATTTAAGGTTCCATTCATTTTCATTGCTCGCTTTACGCATTTGTGCGAAACCTTGAGCGTATGAACAAATTTTACTCATATATAACGCTTTACGGATTTTTTCTAAGAAGTCTTCTCTATTGCCATCAAAGTTTGATTTAGGACCACTTAATACTTTCGATGCATTCACGCGTTCTTCTTTAATTGAAGAAATGAAACGTGCAAATACAGATTCAGTAATGATTGTTAATGGTATACCTAATTCTAATGCATTAATTGATGTCCATTTACCAGTTCCTTTTTGACCCGCAGTATCAAGAATTTTTTCTACAAGAGGTTCATTATTTTCATCTAATTTAGTGAAAATATCGCCTGTTATTTCAATTAAATAACTTTCTAATTCTCCAGCATTCCATTCTTTAAACGTTTTAGAAATTTCTTCATGAGACATACCTAATAATTCTTTCATCATTGCATAACTTTCAGCAATTAATTGCATATCAGCATATTCGATACCATTATGAACCATTTTTACATAATGTCCTGCACCATTTGGTCCAATATATTCTACACATGCAGCACCATCTTTTGCTTTAGCAGCAATGGCATCTAAAATATCACTTACTTTGTTGTAAGCTTCTTGTTGACCACCAGGCATTAAAGATGGACCAGTTAACGCTCCGATTTCACCACCAGAAACACCCATTCCAATAAAGTTGATACCACTTTCAGCAAGTGCTTTGTTACGACGAATTGTATCTTGATAGTTTGTATTACCGCCATCAATTAAAATGTCATCGTCATCTAATAAAGGCAATAAGCTATCAATTGTTGCATCTGTAGCAGGACCAGCTTTAACCATTAATAATATTTTACGTGGTTTTTCTAAAGAGTTTACAAAATCTTCTAAAGAATACGTTGGATGAATTTGTTTACCTTCTGATTCCTTAATCATTAAATCTGTTTTATCACTAGAACGGTTATAAACAGATACGCTATAACCACGTGATTCGATATTCCATGCTAGGTTTTTACCCATAACAGCTAAACCTACTACACCTATTTGTTGAGTCATATTACTTACCTCTCTTATTCAATAATTTCATTAGTATTGTATCACAAAAATATAAATGACTTCACTAAAGTAAAATATTATTTCGCTACTAATTCAACAATTTTAATCAATTGATTCGTAAGTTGATTTAAAGCAGCTACAGGAATACGTTCAGAAGTAGTATGAATATGTTCATATCCTACACCTAATATAACAGTTGGAATATGATACGTATTAATAATACTTCCATCTGAACCTCCGCCAGCAATAACAGTTTTACCTGAAAGGCCTAAAATTTTCGCACTTTTTATAGCATATTGAGTTACAGTCTCAGAATCGTTTCTTCTAAAACCAGGATAACTCTTAGAAATTTCAACGTTTGCTTTACCCCCTAATTCTTTTGCTGTCGTTTCGAAAGTCTCTTTCATATGGTTGACTTGATATTCTAAACTTTTATCATTATGCGAACGAGCTTCTCCCTCTAAAATGGCTTTATCTGCAACAATATTTGTAGCAGAACCACCATAAAATTTACCAATATTCGCTGTGGTATCTTGATCAATCTGACCTAAATGCATTTTATTAATCGCCTTAGCTGCAATATGAATTGCACTTATACCTTGGTTGGGTTTACTAGCATGTGCTGTTTTCCCATAAATAGTTGTATTGATAATCATTTGAGTTGGAGCACCCACCACTGTTGTTCCAACCGCTTGGCTGGCATCGACAGCATAGCCGAACTCCGCATCTATCAAGTTTTGATCTAATTCTTTAGCACCTTTTAAACCTGCTTCTTCTCCTACAGTGATAATAAATTGAATTTGTCCATGAGGTA
Organism: Staphylococcus sp. FSL W8-1270; assembly: GCF_038007165.1. Classification (NCBI taxonomy): domain Bacteria; kingdom Bacillati; phylum Bacillota; class Bacilli; order Caryophanales; family Staphylococcaceae; genus Staphylococcus; species Staphylococcus sp. FSL W8-1270. The sequence continues at coordinate 1,251,151 of NZ_JBBOWQ010000001.1, read as the reverse complement.
ATTGTTGTTCGTTTATAGTTTGAATCATTTCTAACAAAGCAGCTATACCTGCTTTATCATCTGCTCCTAATACAGTTGTGCCATTTGAATATACATAGCCATCTTCTTTAAGGATCGGTTTAACGTTAATACCTGGAACAACCGTATCCATATGGCTAGTAAAATAGATTTTAGAAACATGTTCTTTTCCTTTACTACTTGGTAAGGTACAAATTAAATTATTTGCACCTAACCATTCTCTTTTAGACGCATTATCTTCTACAACTTTTAATCCTAAATCTATAAATTTCTTTTTTAGAATGGGTTGTATCGTTTCTTCATTCCCAGTTTCAGAATTAATTTGCACTAACTCTAAAAAAGTATTAAGTAAACGGCGACTATTAATCATTATGAAAACCCCTTTCTTATATAGATAATATTTTAACTGACTTTGACAATTAGAGTAAATAAATTGATTGCCATTTTTATCGAAATCATTTAAGGTTATTTTATATACTATAAGTTATTAATATAACGAATAATCAAATTATTTTAAAGGTTTCAAGGAGCGTTTACATTGAATAATAAAGTGCTAAAGATTATTATCATTATCATGTTAATTGCAGTTGTAGCTGCATTGTTACTTACAAGTCTTGTTCCTCTCATGCATTAAAAATTAATTAGATTAAAAACTATCGACAAAAATTCGAATTTGACGATAGTTTTTATTATTATTTCTTAAAATTATGCAAATAAAAAAGACAAACTTTTTGTATTTAAAGAAAGTTTGTCTTTTTACTTTGATTAGAAGTTAATCTTAGATGTTATATTTCACTATGTAATTTTAAAGAGCCGAATTGAGATTTAATATTTAAATATTCTTCTAATTCATTTAAAATTTGCATCATACTTGCTCTTGATTTTAAAGATTGATGTGATTCTGGCAATGGCAATTCGTCTAATTTTAAACGTATCTCATATAATGAATGTAGTCTTAATACAGTATAATCATTACTATTAACATTATCTCCAATTTCAGCCATTAAATGGGCAACAGTCTCTAACAAAGGATCATTAGCTGAAGTATTATGAATTAATGTTTGGATTCTGCGTAGTATTTCTAGTTGTTCTTCTCTCATATCAAAATAGTGATAATATGAGTTTTCATTTCGCACAAAGTGATTTTTAACGTCTCTAAAAGCAATAGATTTAGCCTTACGAATATTGTTTTCTAATGTATCAAAAGAAATTGACAATTGTTTATTAATATTTAAACATGCTTCACTATATTGTGTAAATATTGTTTTAATTTCATTTTCAATTTCTTTCTTAAAATTACCTAATGTATTATCTAGACTAGGCATAATTAAATTCATTAAAAATGCTATTCCTAAGCCAATGATAAGAAGTAAAATTTCATTAATAATTAAATGAAGCCCAATAACTTTGGCATTAAATACGTGAAGTAAAATGACACAACTTGTCACTACACCTTCTTGAACATTCAACATCACTGTAAGTGGAATAAATAATAAAACAATTAATCCTAAAACGATTGCATTTTGACCAAGTAAATTAAAAATAAATGAACCAAAAAATAACATTAATAAACACGAAACGAATCGAGAACCAATTGCTTGTAGTGAGTGAACCTTAGTATGTTTAATACATAGAACAATGAGGATAGCACTTGAAGCATAGTTATCAAGCCCTATCCATTTAGCTAAAATAACACCTAAAGTAATTCCTACAGCTGTTTTAAGTGTTCTAAATCCAATTCTATAAGGATTTAAAGTTAGCATGTATTGTTCCTCTTATCTTTCTTCACAATACTTATCAAATAACTTTTGAAGTTGATTGATAACATCCATTACGTCATGACCTTCTATTTGATGGCGTTCTATCATTTCAGTAATCTTACCATCTTTCATCAGTGCAAATGAAGGACTTGAAGGTGCGTATCCTTCAAAATAGTCTCTTGCTTGCTGAGTTGCTTCTTTATCTTGACCAGCAAATACAGTAACCAATCTATTAGGTAACTTATCATAATGAAGTGCGTGACTTGCTGCTGGACGCGCTATACCTCCTGCACATCCACAAACAGAATTTATCATTACGAGTGTAGTGCCATCTTGTTTAAATACTTTATCAACTTCATCTGAAGTAGTTAATTGTTCATAACCAGCAGATTCAATTTCATTTCTAGCTTGTTCTACAACACCATTCATATATAAATCAAAATTTAAATCCATTTAGAATCACCTTTCAGTCAATTATTATTTATTGTCATTTTACTAATTTACAACATATAGTTCAAATAGGTTGGTTGTAATATAACAAACTTTTAATAAATATTTGTTGTTTCAATTGAATAGCTTTCAATTCGATTTTTTACTTGCGACATAAATCGTCCAGTTTGAACACCATCTAAAATACGATGATCAATTGAAATACATAAATTAACCATATTTCTTATAGCTATCATATCGTCGATGACAACAGGTTTTTTAACAATTGATTCTACTTGTAAAATTGCTGCTTGAGGATGATTAATAATACCCATTGAAGATACAGAACCAAATGTACCAGTATTATTAACTGTAAAAGTACCACCAGTCATGTCTTCTTGAGCCAGTTGTTGATTTCGAGCTTTTTGTGCTAGTTGATTGATTTCTCTAGCAATACCTTTAATTGATTTTTCATCAGCATTTTTAATTACAGGAACATATAATTTATCTTCATCAGCTACAGCTATTGAAATATTGATGTCTTTATGAATTATAATTTCATTACCATCCCAACTGCTATTAAGTAATGGATTAGATTTCAAAGCTTCTGCTACAGCTTTTACAAAGAAAGCAAAGAAAGTTAAATTATATCCTTCTTGTTTTTTAAACACAGTCTTATAATGATTTCTAGTTTTCACAAGATTTGTAGCATCGACTTCTATCATCATCCAGCCATGTGGAATTTCAGTGGCACTGGTAACCATATTTTGGGCAATTGCTTTTCGCACGCCTTTAACTGATATTGTATAATCGTCTAATGGTTCATTTAATGAAGCGTTATTATTTCTTGAAGTTGTTTCGGAATGATTCGTTATCTGAGTGGTATATGTTTCTTTTGAATTTTGTTGGTTGTTTTCTTGAATATAAGTTTCAATATCTTTTTTGGTTACTCTACCTTCAAATCCTGTGCCTGGGACTTGTGATAAATCAATATCGTTTTCTGAAGCTATCTTAAATACGACTGGAGAAAATCTTCCATTATTGATCGAATGCTTAGATGATTGATTTGTGTTAGAAGGCTTAGACTGGCTCTTTACAGAATTACTTTGTGTTTGACTGGGTGTTTCATTAGTTTCGTCAGTATCGTCTTGATTAGAATTTAAAGATGTATCATCGGGTTGAATTTTACAAATGGTTTGATTGATTTCAATCGTTTCACCTTCAGTAGCAATTAACTCTGTAATTGTACCAGAAATAGTTGAAGGAACTTCTGCTGTTACTTTATCTGTAACTACTTCACATAGTGGTTCATATTCATCCACATGATTCCCTTCAGAAACTAACCATTGTTCGATTGTACCTTCATGGACACTTTCTCCTAATTTTGGCATTTTAACATCCATTATGTTACCTCCCTAAAATTGTGCTAACTCACGCATTTTTTTTAATATCTTATCAGGATTCATCATTACTTCATTTTCTAAGTTAGGAGAAAATGGCATTGATGGAACATCAGGACCAGCTAACCGCATAATTGGTGCATCTAATTCGAATAAACAATGTTCGGCTATGATTGCTGAAACTTCAGACATAACACTACCTTCAAGATTGTCTTCAGTTACAAGCAAAATCTTACCATTTCGTTTAGCGTGTTCAATAATCGTTGTTTTATCTAATGGATAAACTGTTCTTAAGTCCACTACTTCAACGCTAATGCCATCTGCCTCTAAAATATCGGCCGCTTGAATACAATAGTTAACACATAAACCATAAGTGAAAACTGTAATATCATCACCTTCACGTTTAACATCAGCTTTACCCAAAGGGATAGTATAGTAAGAATCGGGTACTTCGTCTTTTAAAAATCGGTATGCTTTTTTATGTTCAAAAAATAATACTGGATCATTTGATTCAATTGAAGATAATAATAAACCTTTCGCATCATATGGAGTTGAAGGAATTACAATTGTTAATCCAGGTGTAGACGCAAAGATACTCTCAATACTTTGAGAATGATATAAACCACCATGTACGCCACCACCAAATGGTGCACGAACAGTTAAAGGACATTGCCAATCGTTATTAGAACGATATCGCATTTTAGCAGCTTCACTAATAATTTGATTAACTGCTGGTAAAATAAAATCTGCGAATTGAATTTCAGCTATAGGGCGTTTGCCAAGCATTGCTGCACCAATTGCAGTACCGATAATATTTGATTCTGCTAAAGGCGTATCAATTACACGCAGTTCTCCATATTTTTCTTGCAAACCACGTGTAGCACCGAATACACCACCTTTTCGTCCTACATCTTCTCCTAATATAAAAATATTATTATCTTTTTCCATAGCCAAGTCTTGTGCATTTTGAATGGCTTCTATATAACTCATTTTAGTCATTGAAAATATCTCCTTCCGGATCATACACATATTGATATGTTTCTTCTACATCTGGATATTGAGCATTTTCAGCATCTTTTGTAGCTTTATCTATAATAGATTTATGTGCATTATCTAATTCGTTTAACCAATCTTCATCAATAATGCCTAAATCGAGTAATTCATTTTTGAATTTAAGATTACAGTCAGATGTCTTGAAAGCATCTCTTTCTTCTTTAGAACGATATGTATCATCATCATCAGAAGAATGAGGAGTCATTCGAGTAGTAATAGCTTCAATCAACGTTGCTCCTTCGCCATTAAGTGCCCTTTCTCTTGCTTCTTTCATTGCTTTGTACATCGCAATTGGATCATTTCCATCTACAGTTTCTCCATGAATACCATAACCTATTGCTCTATCAGATAGATGCGTTGCTGCATATTGTAATGAATCAGGGACTGAAATTGCGTATTTATTATTAATAATTACACATACAAACGGTAATTTATGGACTCCAGCAAAATTCAATCCTTCATGAAAATCTCCTTGATTAGAACTACCTTCTCCTACAGTAGCAGTTGCTATATTAGATTGTTGATTCATTTTTAATGCTAATGCTGCGCCTACTGAGTGAGGGATTTGTGTTGCTACCGGAGAACTTTGAGATAAAATACCTTTTTCTCTATGACTAAAATGAGAAGGCATTTGTTTTCCTCCAGAATTAATGTCATCCTTTTTACCGAAAGAAGCTAACATTGTATCATAAGGTGAAATCCCCATATATGTAACGAAAGCTAAATCTCTATAATACGGAGATGAAATATCTCCTTCTTTCATTGCATACGCCATACCAATTTGAGTGGCTTCTTGTCCTTGACCACTTACTACAAAGGGTATTTTTCCAGCACGGTTAAGTAACCATAGGCGTTCATCTAGTTTTCGTCCTAGGTCCATCCATTTATATATTTCTCTCAAATCTTCATCTGTAAGTCCCACAGATTTGTAGTCAATCATTTTACTTCCTCCTTTAAACGTGGATCGCTCTGTTTTCAGCCTTTAGCCCAAGTTCCATCAATATTTCAGACAATGACGGATGTGCATGAGTCGTTAATCCTAATTCTAATGTCGATCCATTCATAAATTGTAATAAAGCAACTTCATTTATTAACTCTGTGACGTGTGGGCCTACCATACTCATACCAATAATATCTCCATTATCTTTATTTAATATAATTTCACAAAAACCACGTTTATTTTTAGTTTCTTCAATAACTGCTTTTCCAATAGCATTAAAAGGAACTTTATAACTTGTTGCCTTAATATTTTGAGATTTAGCAGTTTCTATATTTAAACCGATAGATGCGACTTCTGGATAAGTATAAACACATTTGGGCATTAAATGATAATTCACTGGAAGCGGATGATCATTAAACATATGTTCAACTGCAGTGATTCCTTCTTTAGAAGCTACGTGAGCTAATTGTAATGTTCCGATACAATCACCTGCCGCATAAAGATGCTTATCACTCGTTTGTTGAAATTCATTTACTTTGATATACCCATGAGTATCTAATTGAATTTTAGTATTCTGAATACCAATATCACTTGTATTAGGTACACGACCTACTGCAACTAATATTTTATCAACTGTAATAGTAGTTTTTTCATTTATATTTATTTGAATGACATCATTTTTATGTATGATATTCTCTTCACTTAGTTGGCAATCCTCAAAAAATTCTACACCTCGTTCAATTAAACTATCTCTTAAAAATGTAGAAATGGATTTACTGTCAGAAGGTAATATACGTTTACCTGCTTCAATCACTTTAACATTTACATTTAAATCAGTTAGTAAGGAAGCAAATTCAAGGCCAATCACACCGCCCCCGACAATAGCAATACTGTCTGGAAGTGTATCAATTTGTAATATATCATCGCTCGATAAAATATTCTGATGATTAATTTCTAAAAACGGTAATGTTTGAGGACGTGACCCTGTAGCGATAAGTACAAATTGATTTGGAAGTAACTCTGAGCTGCCATCTTCGTATTCAACAGAAATTGTTCCGCTTTGTGGAGAAAATATAGAAGTTCCCATAATACGTCCTATACCATTATAAATATCAATATGATTTTTTTGCATTAAACTTTGAACGCCATTATGCATTTGATTAACAATATCCGTTTTTCGATTCATCATTTTTTCAAAATTAATATGTAAATCGTTTGTGTCTATACCAAATTCTGAAGATTGTCTAACAGTACGAGTCACTTCAGCAGATTTAAGTAGCGCTTTAGTAGGAATACACCCTTTATGTAAACATGTGCCACCTAATAAAGATTTCTCTACAATTGCTACCTTTTTTCCTAATTGAGAAGCACGAATCGCTGCTACGTATCCTGCTGTCCCACCACCTAAAACAACTAAGTCATATTGTTTTTCAGACATTTTGCTACTCCTTATTAATCAGATTTAAAGGTTAGAATTGAAAAGTGTGAATAAACAATTTGAATATAAAAAATAACATTATACTCAGTATGTTCTATTTCTTTTCGACATCCAACCTTAATTTAAATTATTCAATTATAAACTATTTATGATTTTGAGCAATCATTTCTCTAGCATTTTCTCTTGTTAATTCAGTTACACTTGCTCCAGAAATCATACGAGCAATTTCGTCAATTTTATCTTCTTTTTTTAACTCTTTCACTTGAGTTGTTGTACGATCATTCTTAGTCATTTTACTAATTAATAAGTGATGATCACTCATAGAAGCTACTTGCGGTAAGTGAGATATACAGATAACTTGAATATATTTTGCAATATCTCTCATTTTTTCAGCCATTTTTTGAGCTGCTTGACCAGAAACCCCCGAATCAACTTCATCAAACAAAATAGCAGTTTGACCTCTTGATTCAACGAATATACTTTTTAACGCTAGCATAATACGAGAAAGTTCTCCGCCAGAAGCTATTTTATTTAAACTTTTAAGTGGTTCTCCCTTATTAGGACTAATTAGAAACTCTACAAACTCAATTCCTTCTATTGTAGGAGTTTCTAAGGGCTGAAATGAAATTTCGAGGTTAGCATCTTTCATTTGTAAATTTTGAATTTCAGCCACGATATGATCCCGTAACGTTCGAGCTACAATTCGTCTTTCCTTCGATAATGACTGTCCATATTTTATTACTTTTTCATAAAGCAAGTCAATTTCTTCTTTTAATTGAGAAGTACTTTCTTCATAATTTTCAATCTTAGAAATTTCACTTTCTAATTTAGATTGATAAGTAATAAGTTCATCAATAGTTTTACCGTACTTACGTTTAAGATTATTCAGTAAGTTCATTCTAGATTCTAATTCATTAAGTAATTGTTCATCAAATTCAGTATTTGACATTTCATCGTATAGTTCGTGTTTAGCATCCTCTAAGGTATAGTAGAACTGATCAATATCTGCTTTAAGTTTTTTAAATCTACCTGGAATAATGTCATCAATAGTTTGTAAATGATTACTTAATTCATATAAACGGTCGGTAATAGCATGTTCATCTGTAAGTGTGACATGCGCATTGTTTAATGCTAAACTTAATTTTTCAGAATTTTGGATTCGTTTTATATCAGATTCTAATTGAGTAATTTCACCTTCTTTTAGAGAAGCTTCTTGCAATTCCTCAAATTGAAACTTCATTAAATCAAGACGTTGCAATAATGCTTGATCAGCAGACTGTAATTCTTCAAGTTCTTTTTTCTTTTCTTTATATTCATTAAATGTCGTTTCATATTGTTCTTTAACACGGCTATATTGATTTTCAGCATAATCATCTAATAATTTTAAATGATATTTTTGTTTTAATAACGTTTGCGTTTCATGTTGGCCGTGTATGTCTAAAAGTTCTTGCATCACTTTTCTTAGATCTTGAAGCGTAACAATTTGATTATTAATACGACAAATACTTTTTCCCGAACTAAAAATCTCTCTTTTTACTAATAGAAAGTCTTCATCAATATCAATATCTAACTCATTTAAAACTGAAATGGCCTCTTTACTATTATCAATATCAAAAATCCCTTCGATAATTGCTTTTTTCTCTCCATGTCTTACAAAATCAGAAGAGGCACGCATACCAATAAGTTGGCCTATTGCATCTATAATAATTGATTTACCAGATCCAGTTTCACCACTAAGCACAGTTAAACCATCAGAAAAATGAATTTCGAGTTCATCTATAATTGCAAATTGCTTTATTGATAAGGTTTGTAACATAGATTAATCGCATCCTTATAATAAATTGAAAATTCTTGTTTTAATTGTATGACTTGCTTCTTCATCTCTGCATATTAATAGACAGGTATCATCACCACAAATAGTTCCTAATACTTCATCCCAATCAATTTGATCTAAGATTGCTCCGATAGATTGAGCATTACCAGGAAGCGTTTTTAGTACGAGTAGGTTTCCTGTTCCTTCAATATTTACAAATGAATCCATTAAGTATCTACCTAATTTTTCTAAAGGATGGTACTTTCTATCGTTGGGGAGGCTGTATACATATTGTCCTGATGAAGCAGGTACTTTAATTAATTGCAATTCTTTAATGTCACGAGAGACAGTCGCTTGAGTAACATTTAGGTCGTATTCATTTAGACGTTTTACAAGTTCATCTTGTGTTTCAATTTGTTCACTTGAAATAATCTCTCTTATTTTTATATGTCTTACAGATTTTTTTGCCATTATGAACACTCCTAGTTTCGAATATTTATACAATGATTTTAACACAACGTTATTTTAACTACTACTAAAGTTATCCTTTAGAAAGGTTGATTTGAAGAAAGATATTATTATTTATGATACGTATTATCATATTTTCTATTTAAATTAAATTTAAATTTATATACATTTATGCATTATAAATCATTAAAAGTAGATTACTAAAACAAAAAACTCTTTAAAGATTATTGTTTTAGTAATCTTTAAAGAGAAAAACTCTAACTATTAATGGTCACGTGAATAAAATAAATCTACAATTTCTAGAAGCGGTTCAACATCATATTGTGATTTCAATTGATTAATTGCATCTATTGCAGCATCTTTATGATATTTTAGTTTTTCTTCAGCGCCTGATTTACCAAGTAAAGAAACATAAGTACTTTTATGGTTTTCTACATCGCTTCCCACTTTTTTACCCAATTTTTTCTCGTCACCATAAACATCTAATAAATCATCTTTTATTTGAAACATTAGGCCTAAGTGTTCACTGAAACAATCTAATGTATTTAAAGTTTCATCATTTACATTGGCAATATCCGCAGCACTTAAAATAGAAAATTTTAAAAGAGCTCCAGTTTTTGCCTTATGAATTTGCTCTAGAGTATGTAATTCTATTGGAGTATTCTCACTATCCATATCTAAGGTTTGGCCACCGACCATGCCGAGATTGCCACTATCATGTGCTAGTCTTGAAATAACTTTTACTTTTGTTTCAACTTCTAAGTTTTTATCATTTGCAATTAGTTCAAATGCTTTTGTTAGTAAGGCATCTCCCGCTAAAATCGCTTTCCATTCTCCGTACACTTTATGATTTGTTAATTTTCCTCTTCTAAAATCATCATTGTCCATTGCAGGCAAATCATCATGTATAAGTGAATAAGTATGAATCATTTCTAATGCCAGTGCGGTTTGTAACCCTTTTTTATAATTTTCATTTAACACTTCTAAAGTGAGTAATACAAGCACTGGACGAATTCTTTTACCACCAGCATCAAGTGAATATTGCATACTTTCCTCTAGTTTAGTATTTAATGGAGACGATTTTATAATACCGTCAAGATTATTATTTATAATTTCAATCAATTCATTCATTGATTTCTTCAACATCATCTTCATCCTTTGTTTCTTCTTTGATTAATTGATTTACTTTATTTTCAGCATCTTTCAAAGTTTTGTCACAAGCAGATGATAATTTCATACCACGTTGATATAAATCAAGAGATTCTTCTAATGAAACAGTTTCATTATCTAACTTTTGAACTATACTTTCTAATTCTTTCATCATTTCTTCAAAACTTTGTTGTTCTTTACTCATCTTCACACCTTACTTTCTTAACTATAGCATCTATATTACCGTCTTTCATTGATAATGTGATTTCATCTTGTTCATTTAAATCGTGTGTGCTTGTAATGACTTTATTATCCTTATTAACAATTGAATATCCTCTTAACATTGTATTAGTTGGACTAAGTTGATTTAATTGCTCAATTTTATTTTTTAAATTAGCTTTATTATGATTAATTAAGTTATATGTTAAATTTATTAATCTATTTTCATTATTACGGCTCATTTTTTGATATTGTACAATTAAATCATTTAATCTTCTTATATTAAAATGTTGACGCAATACAGTGATATTGTTTCTATTTTTTTCAATATTTAACGTTAAACGTTGTGTTAGTTTTTTCTCTAAATCGTCTCTTCGTTGAATCTGTTGATCATATAATAATGTAGGTTGCTTAAATTTATAATATGATGACAAATAATCTAATTGTTTATGTTGTTTTTCTACTAGTTGTTTAATACTTTTAGTAAGAGAAAATCGATACTGATGTATTTGTTGAATGAGTTCGTACTGATCTGGTGTAGCGATAACAGCAGCTTGAGTAGGTGTTGCTGCTCTCATATCTGCTACAAAATCACTAAGAGTAAAATCAGTTTCATGTCCTACAGCTGAGATAATTGGTATATGACACTCATATATAGCTCGAACAACTTCTTCTTCATTGAAATTCCATAAATCTTCAATAGAGCCGCCTCCACGGCCTAAAATGATGGTATCTACTCCTAAAGTATCTGCATACTTAATTTTTTCAATAATGTCATTTTTAGCATTAATACCTTGCACTAATGTACTAATTGATATTTTTTCTACTAGAGGGTATCTACTATCTATGGTAGTGTGAATATCTCTGATTGCTGCTCCAGTATCAGCTGTAAGAATAGCAATTTTTTTAGGAAATCTAGGGATTGCTTTTTTATGATTTTGATTAAAAATTCCCTGCTTATTTAGTTTTTCTTTTAATTGCTCTAGCTTTTGGTATAAATTTCCTATACCATCAATTTCCATTTTATTAACATAAATTTGATAATTTCCTCTACGTTCATAAACTGAAACTCGAGCTTCTAATAAAACTTCGTCTCCTTCTTTAGGATCAAATGTTAGTTTAGAAGCATTTCCCTTAAACATCATAGCACTTATCACACTATTTTTATCTTTCACATTAAAATAAAGATGACCACTAGAATGTTTTTTAAAGTTTGAGAGTTCACCTTTTAAGAGGATAGATTGTAAGTGGGGATCTTGATCAAATTTATATTTAATATATTTAGTTAAAGTAGAGACACTTAAATATTCTGACATGATTCATCACTCAAATATGTTTATTTTATATTACTTAAGACACCGTTTATAAATTTATAATGACCTTCATCACTAAATTGTTTTGTTAGCTCTACTGCTTCATTAATGATGACTTTAGGGGGCGTATCACTATGAAGCAATTCAAAGGTAGCCATTCTTAAAATAATACGATCCGTTTTTAATAATCGTTGTATAGACCAGTCTTTTAATTTTGGTTCAATTGTTTGATCTAAAACTTGTTCATGATCTTTCACTCCTGTAACAAGCCAATGAATGAACTCAAAATCTAAGTCTGGATAATCGTCTTTTATAAAATTTATAGCTTCATTGATTGTTAAATCTGTATTTTTCATTTCTAGTTGAAACAATGTCTGAAATGCTTGTTTTCTTGATTCTTTACGACTCATAAGAAACTCCTTTGTATTATGGTAACTTTGATTTATTCAGCTGTAATGTGCATGATATGAATGTTAATTTCTTTGGGTTCGATAGCAGTCATTGTTTTAATGGAATTAAAAATAGAAGTCTGAATTTTACTTGCAACTTTAGCTATTTTTATTCCATGTTTAATAGAGCAATAAACATCAATATGAATACCATCATCTTTAGTATTAACTTTTAAATTTTTATTTAAATTTTTACGACTTATTTTTTCAATATTACTCTTTCTTAGTTCATAAAAATGCCCAGTCACTCCTTCAACTTCAGAAACAGCAATACTTGCTATTACTGAAATAACTTCTGGTACAATTTCTACTTTACCTAAATTAGCATGTGAATAATCTGCTACATTTACCATTGTTTTATCCTCCTATTCACTCTCAGCCATAATATTATACTTTTCTAAAAAGTTTGTATTATAATCTCCAGATTTAAAAATATCATTATTCATTAATTTAAGATGGAATGGAATTGTTGTATCTATTCCTAGAATTAAATATTCACTTAGTGCTCGAATCCCAGTCATTATTGCTTCATCTCTGGTAGGTTCATGCACAATCAATTTTGCTACCATTGAGTCATAATAAGGTGGAATCGTATAGTTTGTATAACATGCTGATTCGATTCTTACTCCGTATCCTCCTGGCGCAAGGTATTGTGTAATTTTACCTGGTGAAGGCATAAAATTTTTATAAGGATTTTCAGCATTAATTCTATATTCAATGGCATGGCCATTTATTGTAATATCATCTTGCTTATAAGGTAGCGGTTCTCCCATAGCAACTTTTAATTGCAATTTCACTAAGTCTACACCGGTTACCATTTCAGTAACTGGATGTTCTACTTGAATTCGTGTATTCATTTCCATAAAATAGAATTTATTTTCATTTAAATCATATATGAATTCTATAGTACCAGCATTTTCATAATTCACTGCTTTAGCTGCGCGAATAGCGGCTTTACCCATCTCTTTACGTTTTTCATCTGTAAGTATTGGCGAAGGTGACTCTTCTACTAATTTTTGCATACGTCTTTGAATTGTGCAGTCACGTTCGCCTAAATGAATTACATTACCGAATTGATCACCAATCACTTGAATTTCAATATGACGGAAATTTTCAATGAATTTTTCTAAGTATAATCCACCATTACCGAAAGCTGTTTGCGCTTCTTGTTGTGTCATACGGTAACCATTTTCTAAATCGTTCTCATTTCGTGCAACGCGAATTCCTTTACCTCCGCCACCAGCAGTAGCTTTAATAATAACTGGATATCCTATCTGTTTAGCCACTTTTTTAGCATCTTCAATCGAATCAATTAATCCATCACTTCCTGGTACTACAGGCACGTTAGCTGCTATCATTTCAGCTTTAGCTACATCTTTAATACCCATTTTTTGAATGGATTGATAACTTGGTCCAATAAATTTTAATTGGCAAGCTTCACAAAGTTCAGCGAAATCACCATTTTCGGCTAAAAAGCCATAACCTGGATGAATTGCATCACATCCTGTTGAAGTCGCTATAGATAGGATGTTTGGAATATTTAAATATGAATCTTTAGACTGAGTTGGACCGACACAATATGCTTCATCAGCGATTTGAGTATGTAATGCATCTTTATCTCCCTCAGAATATATAGCAACAGTTTGAATACCTAAATCATGACAAGCTCTAATAATTCTAACTGCAATCTCACCACGATTTGCGATTAATACTTTTTTCATTATTTCACCTTAAATAACGGCTGGCCATACTCTACCATTTGTCCGTCTTCCACTAAAATTTCAACGATTTCTCCTGTGACTTCTGCTTGAATTTCATTAAATAATTTCATGGCTTCTAAGATACATACAGTTGAATCATTAGTGACTTTATCCCCAACTTGTACATAAGCTTCCTCTTCAGGTGATGGAGATTTATAAAAAGTCCCTACCATCGGGGCATTAATTGTTTCGTAGTTTGACATTTCATTTTCTTGGTTTACTTCACTAGTTTGAGACATTTCATTTGCCATTGGTGTTTGTACAGATGGTTGAGATGCCATCACTGTTGGTTGTTGTGAATATTGAGGCGTAATAATTTCAGTTTCTTTTTGTTTTTTTAAATTAACTACGCTACCTTTATTATCTTCTATATTAATTTCAGTTAAACTTGATTCATCAAGAATTTGAATTAATTCTTTAATTTCTTTAAAGTTCATAATTTAATGACTCCTCGACTTAGTTTTCATCTACCCATCTATTTTACTTGAGTGTGAAAATCAATTCAAGCGTGTTCATTTAACTGAGATCTAACTTATGATTAAAAAAGTATATAAGTAATTATAATATAGTAAATTTATATTAAAACTTAGATACTAAAATATTGATTATTCTTTTTCATTATTTATATAAAAACAGGTTAATCCATAATTAAATATGCATTAACCTGTTTTAATTTAAATTTTTAAAATTATTAATTATGCTCTTGAAATGTAACTACCATCGCTTGTATTAATAACTAACACATCGCCTTCGTTAACGAATAATGGTACATTTAAAGTATAACCGGTTTCAACTGTAGCAGATTTTGTAGCACCAGTTGCAGTATCACCTTTAATACCTGGCTCTGTTTCAGTAACTTCAAGTTCAACAGTTTTTGGTAATTCAATACCAATCGTTTCACCTTCATATGACTGAATTTGAACTTCCATATTCGCTTTTAAATATTTTAATTCATCTTTTAAGTAATCGCCAGATAATTCTGTTTGATCAAATGTTTCATTATCCATGAAGACATGAGTATCTCCATCAGCATATAAATATTGCATACGACGATTTTCAATCATCGCTTGTTCTACTTTTTCACCAGCTCGGAAAGTTTTTTCTTGAATAGCGCCTGTTCTTAAATTACGTAATTTAGAACGAACAAAAGCAGAACCTTTACCTGGTTTTACGTGTTGGAAATCAATTACTTTCCAAATTCCATTATCTACTGAAATAGTTAAACCTGTTTTAAAATCATTAACCGAAATCATTCAGTTTCCTCCTCAATTATACGCTTACTATAAAATAATAAGGTCTTTTGTGCATTTAGTAAAGACTTCACACCCATTTTCAGTAATTAAAATGTCATCTTCTATACGCACTCCACCAAGACCATCTACATAAATACCTGGTTCAATAGTAACACAATTATTAACTTGAACTGTATCATTAGTATTTTTAGATAATACTGGACCTTCATGAATATCCAAACCAATACCATGACCTAAAGAATGACCAAATTCATTACCATAACCATGTGCTTTAATATAATCTCTAGATAATGCATCAACTTCCTTAGTTGTCATACCTGGCTTGATTTCTTCAATTGCCTTTATTTGAGATTGAAGCACGATATTATAGATTTCTTTCAATTTTTTATCAGGTTCACCAATCGCAAATGTTCTAGTAATATCTGAACAGTATCCTCTATAATATGCACCAAAGTCAAGAGTAATCATGTCACCTTTTTCGATTACTTTATCACTAGCAACTCCATGAGGCAAAGCCCCTCTATAACCAGAAGCAACGATTGTATCAAATGATGGACCATCAGCGCCTAGTTCTAACATTTTACTTTCAAGCAATGCTTTTAACTCTCTTTCAGTCATTCCAACTTTTGCAATATTTAAAATGTAGTTATAAGTATCATCCACGATCTTAGCCGCATATTTTATTTTAGCGATTTCTTCAGGTGATTTAATTTCTCTAATTTTTTCAATGGCATTGCCTATACTTACGTACTTCGTATCAATTTGGCTTAATTCTTGAAACGTATCATAGCTAACTAAATGACCTTCAAAACCTACTGTTTTATACTGCTTGTTTTTTATAATTTCTTTTATCTCATCAATAATCCCACTACGTCGATTTACAATTTCAAAGTGAGTGGCTTGATTTGTGGCTTGTTCAATATAACGGAAATCTGTAATCAACTTATTTTCATTATTAGAAATGATTAAAGCGCCACTTGTTCCAGTGAAATCAGAAATATAACGTCTATTATAGTCAGATAATATAACAAGAGCATCAAGATTTTCACTTTTTAATATATGACGAACTTTAGCTAATTTATCCATTTAACCCACTCCTTGTATAACGTTTGTACATTTTTATTATATACATTAAAATAATAACATACTTAAAATATTAAAGATATTTTGATTTAGGGAGATTTACATGAAAAGATTATTAACGATTTTAGGAGCTTCTTTGTTTTTGGTTGGCTGTGGCTCTCAAAATTTAGGACCTTTAGAAGATAAAACAACCAATTTAAGAGATGAGAATCATAATTTAAAATTAAAAATTCAACAACTAAATCAAGATATAAATAATCAAAAATCTCAGTTAGAAGCATTAAATAAAGATAAAAAGAATGTATCTAAAACTGTTGATAATAATAATGAAGCTAATTTTTTACAAGCTTCTTCAAATTATTATCAAGATATTGCTAAGATTATCGATAAATTTAATCAACTTGATTTAAATAAAACTAAAAAAGATGATAAAAATCAAAATCTTGAAAAGCTAAATTCATTATCAAATGATATAGATGATGCCTACAGCAAATATAAAAGTGATACAGATAAAAGTAATATATCAAATGATAATACTAACGAAGATAAAACTATTAAACAAATAAACAAAAATCTTCAATCTGCTTTTAAAGATATTAAAAATGGCTATGAATCTAACAATAAAAAGAAAATAAATCAAGGTAAGATGAAGTTATCACAAATTAATGTTTCTAGTAGTTCATAAAATAGGAGTTTTTTAGTTGAAAAATATTATATTTTATTTCGTTTTAATTATAGCAGCTATAGGTTTACTGCTAAATCTAAATATTTTTGTAATGTCGTTCATGAAAACAATTTTCACACTTATAATGATTGCTCTTATTATTTACTTTATCTATTATTTCTTCTTCCTTACAGAAGATCAGAGAAAATATCGAAGAGCAGTCCGAAAATATAAAAAAAGACAAAGAAAATAAAAACAAGGAGGTTCAAGAGTATTAGTACTCTTAAGCCTCCTTGTTTTATATCTATTTTTTATATAACCACTCTTCTGAACGATATTTTTCTTCAAGAACTTTTACTTCGGCTAATTGATTTTCAGTTAGAGATAGTGGTTTAAATTCGATATTTAAACCTTTTTTAAATCCTTCTTCAAATGCTTTTTCCATTTCTTCAATAGAGATGTGTCTATCTGATATATCATTTATTGCTACAGCTTTATCTACAAAAGCTTTTTTCATTTTTTCTTTCAAGCGATCATTCTTAAAAATAAACATATCAAATAATTCGTCTACATCTACATCTTGAAGTAGTGACCCATGTTGAAGAATAACACCCTTTTGACGTGTTTGTGCACTACCTGCAATTTTACGTCCTTCAACGACCAATTCATACCAACTTGGGGCATCAAAGCAAACGGCACTTCTTGGTTGTTTTAATTTTTCTCTCTCTTCTTTAGAACGTGGAATAGCAAAATAAGCATCAAATCCTAATAATTTAAAGCCTTCTAAAAGTCCTTCTGAAATGACACGGTAGGCTTCAGTAATTGTAGAAGGCATATTTGGATGAGATTCAGGTACGATAACACTATATGTTAATTCTTTGTCATGTAGAACGCCTCTACCACCAGTTTGACGGCGAACTAAACCAAATCCTTTTTCTTTCACTTTATCGATATCAATTTCTTTTTTTAATCTTTGAAAATAACCTACAGATAAGGTAGCAGGATTCCAAGTATAAAATCTAACTACAGGATCAATTTCCCCTCTTGAAACAAAATTTAATAAGGCTTCATCCATTGCCATATTATAATAAGGATCATGGCTCCCAGTATTGATAAAATTCCATGTTTCAGTCATATAAAAACTCCAATCACAACTTAATTTATATAAATTCAACGTTAATGTTACTTTAGAATGTATTAGAAATATGAAACAATAAAAAATTTTTGATAAATTGAGCTAACACCTTTATAATTAATAATAACGGTTAATTAGGGAGGATGCAATATGAATGTATCTTTGATTATAGCATTAATAATTATAGTTTTAATAATCCTTTACATGGTTGGAAATTTCTTTCTTAATCGACGAGCTGTAACTGAACTAGATCAAAACGAATTTCATAAAGGTTTAAGAAAAGCTCAAGTCATTGATGTACGTGAAAAAGTTGATTATGATTATGGTCATATTAATGGTGCTCGCAATATTCCAATATCTATGTTTAGACAAAGATTTCAAGGTTTACGTAAAGATCAACCTGTATATCTTTGTGATGCAAATGGTATTGCCAGTTATCGTGCTGCTCGCATTTTGAAAAAAAATGGATATAAAGATTTATACATGCTTAAAGGCGGCTATAAAAAATGGACTGGTAAAATTAAAACTAAAAAATAATTATCAGAAATAAAACTCTCAAGAAATTTCTTGAGAGTTTTATTATTTCTGATAATTAAATCATTCATTAAATTATTTACAATATTAAAGTTTTTCTTGATGTAAATCTTCAAATTTAAGAATTGGTTTACGAGCTGCAGTTGTTTCATCCAATCTATCAATGATAGTTGTATGAGGTGCTTCTAATACTTTATCAGGATCACTTTCAACTTCATCTGCAATTTGAAGCATTGCATCAATGAAGTAGTCTAAAGTTTCTTTAGATTCAGTTTCGGTTGGTTCAATCATCATACCTTCTTCCACATTTAGCGGGAAGTAAATTGTTGGTGGATGTACGCCAAAGTCTAGTAAACGTTTTGCCATATCTAGAGTACGGACACCATATTCTTTTTGTTTAGATCCACTTAAGACAAATTCATGTTTACAATATTGTTCATAAGGGATTTCATAACGATCTTTTAATCGAGCTTTAATGTAGTTCGCATTTAAGACAGCTGCTTCAGACACTTCTTTTAA
Organism: Staphylococcus sp. FSL W8-1270; assembly: GCF_038007165.1. Classification (NCBI taxonomy): domain Bacteria; kingdom Bacillati; phylum Bacillota; class Bacilli; order Caryophanales; family Staphylococcaceae; genus Staphylococcus; species Staphylococcus sp. FSL W8-1270. Next base: position 1,231,754 of record NZ_JBBOWQ010000001.1, on the reverse strand, counting down.
TCCTTGTGCACCCATCGTTCTAATATACGTATAAGCTCTTAAATAAATACCAAAGTTACCATAAAATGGTTTTACTCGACCGATTGAATTTTCAATATCATTATCATATTTAAATGTATCACCGTCTTTAATCACCATTGGTTTTGGTAAATAACTTGCTAATTCTTTTTTTACGCCGACTGGACCTGAACCAGGGCCACCACCGCCATGAGGACCTGTGAATGTTTTATGCAAGTTTAGGTGCACAGCATCAAATCCCATATCTCCAGGACGAACTTTATCCATAATAGCATTTAAGTTTGCTCCATCGTAATAGAGTAACCCGCCTGCTTCATGAACAATTTCACGAATGTCCATAATATTTTTCTCAAAGATACCTAAAGTATTTGGGTTAGTTAACATAATAGCAGCGGTATTTTCATTAACGACACGCTTTAAGTCTTCGATATCAACTTCACCGCGTTCATTAGATTTAACAGTTACTGATTTAAATCCGGCAAATGAAGCTGATGCAGGGTTTGTACCATGTGCAGAGTCTGGAACAATAACTTCATTACGATGGCCCTCACCATTTTTTATATGATATGCTTTAAAAATCATTAAAGCTGTCCACTCACCATGAGCACCTGCTGCTGGTTGTAGAGTTACTTCATCCATACCTGTAATTTCTTTTAGTTCTTCTTGTAAACTATAAATAATTTCTAATGAACCTTGAATTTGTTCTTCCTCTTGTAGTGGATGAGATTCTGCAAATCCAGAAATACGAGCAACTTTTTCGTTGATTTTTGGATTATATTTCATAGTACAAGAACCTAAGGGATAAAATCCAGAATCTACCCCAAAGTTTTTATTCGAAAGTTCCGTGTAATGACGTACTAAATCTAATTCTGCCACCTCAGGAAACTCTGCTTTATTTTTACGAATAAATTTATCATCTAAAATACTCTCAACAGAGTCTGTTTTAATATCACTTTGTGGTAAAGAATATGCATATCTACCTTCTCTAGATCTTTCAAAAATTAATGGACTAGATTTACTTACTACCATTTAGCTCACCAGCTTTCTCAACAAATGTATCAATCTCTTCTTTCGTTCTTAATTCAGTAACAGCAATTAACATATAATTGTCAAAGTCTGATGAAGCTTCACCTAAGTCAAAGCCTCCGATGAAACCATGTTCTGCTAATTTTTTATTTACATCTTTGATAGGTTGATTAAACTTAACAACAAATTCATTAAAAGATGTACCATCTAGGACTTCAAAACCGTTGTTTTTAAATTGATTTTTAGCATAATTAGCATGTTCTAAGTTTTGAACCGCAATATCATAAATACCTTGTTTACCAAGAGCTGACATAGCAATTGAGGATGCTAAAGCATTCAATGCTTGATTTGAACAAATATTTGATGTGGCTTTATCACGACGAATATGTTGTTCACGAGCTTGTAAAGTAAGAACAAACCCTCTATTACCTTCATCATCTTGCGTTTGTCCTACTAATCTGCCAGGAACTTTACGCATTAACTTTTTAGTAGTAGCAAAGTAACCACAATGAGGACCGCCAAATTGAGTAGGAATACCAAATGGTTGTGTATCACCAACAACAATATCTGCTCCAAATTGGCCTGGAGGTGTTAAAACGCCTAATGCTAATGGGTTAGAATAAACAATGAATAACGCTTTTTTATTTTCAATATAAGAATGAATTTTTTCTAAATCTTCAATTGATCCATAGAAGTTAGGATATTGTACAGCAACTGCTGCAGTATCATCATCAATTGCTTGTTCTAATTTTTCTAGGTCAGTAATCGTTCCATTTAAATCAACTTCAACAATTTCAAATTCTTTTCTTACTTTAATATACGTTTTTAATACTTGTAGAGCCTGATAATGGAGACCTTTAGATACTACAATTTTGTTCTTTTTAGTATGATTAAAAGCTAATATACAAGCTTCGGCAAAGCTAGTTATGCCATCATACATAGACGAATTTGCGACATCCATTTGAGTAAGTTCACAAATTAATGTTTGGAATTCAAAAATTGCTTGTAGTTCACCTTGAGAAATTTCAGGTTGATAAGGTGTATAAGCAGTATAAAATTCAGAACGAGAAATCATAGCGTCTACTACTGCAGGTGTGTAATGATCATATACTCCTGCACCTAAAAAACTCACATGTGTTTCTTTAGTAATATTTTTATTTGCAATAGTATTCAATCTTCTTAAAAGTGAAGTTTCAGCTTCTGCACTATCTATATTCAAATCTCTATTAAGTAAAATATCTTTTGGAATATCTCCAAAGAGCTCGGTAATTGAATTTGCTCCAATTGTTTCTAACATTTCTTTTTTATCTTTATCAGTTAATGGTATATAACGATGACTCACATTGCACACCCCTTAGTTATTTTTCGATTTGATTTTTCTTAACAATTTTAGCTTTTAATTGTCTTTTACGAACTTGAACTAGTAATTCTTTACCTAACTCAAATTCATCACGATCAATAATAGCCATAGCAATTGATTTTCCTGAAGAAGGTGATTGAGTTCCTGAAGTAATTTCACCTATTTCTTTTCCGTCAAGATTCATTACTGTATAACCCGTTCTTGCAATGCCTTTATCTATAAGTTCTAAACCTACAGTACGTCGTTTTGACCCATTCTCTTTTTGATCTTTTAAAACAGATTTACCAATAAATTCATCTTCAATTAAAGGTTTAGCAGCAAAAGCAATTCCACCTTCATAAGGCGTAATTGATTCAGTGAGATCTTGTCCATGAAGAGGTAAACCAGCTTCTAATCTAAGTGTATCTCTTGCACCTAAACCACAAGGTACAACGCCTTTATCAATAAAACCATTCCAAATGTCAACTGTATCATTTGAATTACAATAAATTTCAAAACCATCTTCACCTGTATATCCAGATTGAGATAAGATAACATTTTTTCCAAAAATAGTTACATTTTGTTTGAATTCAAAAGGCTTCATTTCACTTACATCAATATCAACAAGTTCACTTACTAAAGTTCTTGCTTGAGGGCCTTGAACCGCTAATTGACCATACTGTTCAGACACATTTGTTACAGTAGCATTAAATTTAGATTGATGTTTTTGAATCCATTCGAAATCCTTATCAGTATTGGCTGCATTAACAATTAATAAGTATTTGTTATCAGCAATTTTATATGTTACTAAATCATCAATAATACCACCCTCATCATTACATAAAGCTGTATATTGAGCTTTAGTTTCAGATAAATTAGTAGTATCATTCGAAAGTAAATATTGAACAAATTTACTAGCATTTTCACCTTCTATTAAAATTTCTCCCATATGACTTACATCGAACATACCTACTTTGTATCTAACTGCGTTATGTTCTTCTTTAATACTAGTAAATTGAACAGGCATAGCCCACCCACCGAATTCAACTATTTTAGCACCACTATTTACATAAGTTTCATATAATGGTGTCTTTTTTAATTCGTTTGTCATTTAAAAACCCCCTATTTTTTTATAAAAAAAGCAGAGTAGCAGAAGCTACCCTGTCTAAATAACAAATCCAGGACTGCGTAACAGTATTATCCTTTTGCCTGAGAGTTTCGTAGTTTACTTGCACCTTCGGCGATAACATGACATAATTTCAAAACAACTATAGAATCAGTTCAAGTTATTCTCTCTAATACTGATCATTCGCATGGTATATGATTTAAAATTGTTTTATATACACATTCAATTGTTTTACTACTATCTACTTTTTTGGATGCGATTTCATTATATCTTGAAACTCTCGATAAATACAAGTCTTTTAATTGTTTTTCACTTTTGTTTTTCGCATTTGGTCTATGTGGATCATTAGCAATTCTATTATAGATAATATCTATATCACAATCTAACCAAATAACTGTTTTATTTTTTAAAAGTGAGATAGAATTATCGTTTTCTATAATTCCTCCCCCGGTTGATATAATATCATATTTACCAATACAATCATTTAAATATTTATACTCTAACTTACGAAATCCTTTTTCACCAATTTCATTAAAAATATCTGGTATTGTTTTAAATTCTTTCATTTCTATATATGTATCTAAATCAATATATGAATAGTGTAATTTTGAAGCCAAATATTTGCCAATAGTACTTTTACCAGTACCCATAAAGCCTGTTAATATAAGTGGTAAATAAGAATGAGTCATCCTAATCACCTCTCTTAAGTTTATCACTTATTATACTATCATAATATATTTGAATATTATGTATTGTTTTTAATTTTATACTATATTGAGCAGAATAAGTAGATATAATTATCAAATATATACTAAGAATAAATAATGTATAGCTACTTATATATCCTTTCATTTTATAAAAATAAGTTTTTTTCATAGTAATCGTTTTTATCACCTATTTTTAGTTTTAATTTTATGATGTTAGAAGGTAAAATTTGAAATTCTGCATTGATGACGTTATTTAGTAAAACGATATTGCCATTCCCATTAATTTTGTAAAATAGTTTGTTGTTTTTAAATTCTATATAATCTTTAGACGATTCATTATCAATGATAATTGTATGTTTATCCTTAATTATAAGGGCATGATGCTTTTTCGAAATAATTTGAGTTATATTTGTCTGAAAAAAAGCATATTCTGTTTGATAACTATTATATGACTCGTATAAATAGGAATGAGTCAATTTAATTAATTGAGGAAAAAATGTTAACATCATTGTTGTTAAAAATAATGAAACTAACATTTCTATTAAAGTGAATGATTTTAATTTAATATTTAACGCATGATTCGATTTCAGTTTCTTTGTGAAGTCCACATATTTTGTTGGAATAAAGTTTAATATGATAATCACCTAAATTTATACCTTTTGAAAGGGTTTTTTTATCATAATGGTTGATACTACTCATTATAGTTTGCTTGATTTCAATAATTTGGTATTCTCTTTTTAATGTATGATTTAAACTGATTAGTAGTGGAATTAAAGTAAAAACTATAGTAGTGAATATATACAAGCTAAATAAACTATCGATGAGTAACACTGCTTTAAATTTTAAAATATCTAATTCTTCCTTTTTCAATATTAATAATCAACTTATATTGATGTTGATTGATTTTCAATATTAAAGAGCCAAACTGATTTATTCTTCCTTCTTTATTAAAAGTAATTTTCTCTAAATTTCTAACTTCAACTATTTTTCCATCTTCAATATTGTAGTTGTACCGCCCACCATGTGCTTCTATTACTTTTATAATTGAGGAATGTTTTGAAATTAACAATGTAATAGATTGATGATCATGCATCGCTTTAGATTTAAAATATTCTAATTGATTAACAAATTGTGTTGCTTTTAAATCGTCTGACAAAGAAATATTGTTAAATACATTTACCCTTAAAGTTGCATTAAGTAAGATTGTTAAAATCAAAATGATTAACAAGCTCTCTATAAAAGTGAATGCTTTAATATTCTTACTCTGCAACTGCTTCTCCATTTTTAATACTGATAGTTTCTCCAGACTTACAAGATGATTGCCCTTGTTTTATAAACCCTTCAGTTACTAAGTCCTCAATAGAATTAGGAACTCTATTATGTTTTAAAGTATAAGCTTCAATTTGACTATTGACCATTTTCACTTGTGCTTCACATCCTGTTGATTGAATATGTGACATTTGTTTAGCTATATTCGGAATAATAAGAATGAGTAAAACACTAATTATTAATAGTACAAGTAACATCTCAATTAAAGTAAAAGCTTTTAATTTATTTTTGAATTTTTTCATAAAAAACCTCCATTTTACTTTACTTAATATTTTGCATAAGTTGGAACATGGGTAACATGATCACTAGATACAAGCTGACTATAAAGGCTCCTAAGAATATAAATACGATAGGTTGGATAATTTTTGACTGTTTTAAAGCTGTTTGTTGGAGCCTTTGAATTAATATTTGACAATACATTTTCAACTCAATATCTAATTTATTATTTTTCTCACCTTGCTTAATAAACTGTATTAAATCATATTGATAACATGGTATTTTAATCAAAATATTGGGTAAATTAATGCCTCTATTTAGTTCATTTTGAATAACGATACCAATATAATTCAAAAATGAGTTGTTTTGTAGATGAATGTACATATCTACGACTTGTTGAATACTAATACCATTTTTATAAAATAAAGCTAAATCATTAGCAAGTTGATATGTTTTTATAGTCGAATAATAAAAACGTACAATTGGTATGTAAGAAATGAATGTAAGTTTTTTGGATATATCTAATTTATTAAGAAAGATAAATATAATGATGGATAAAGTTAGTAAAGTAAAAAAAACAAAAAGAAAAATTTGCGGTAAATGACTAATTAAATATGTAATAATAGTTTGTGATAAATTGAGTTTAACATCCATCATTGAATACAGATGTTCAAATTGAGGTAAAACTGTATAATTTAATATACTTAACATAGTTATAAATATTGCAATTAAAATGATGGGATATTGAATAGCTTTTAATATTCGTTGTTTAGCTTGAAGATTTGTTTTTAAATAATTCATTGCTTCCTCTAGTGCTTCATTTATATTCCCATATTTCTGCGCAAATTGAATTTGAGTGATAATAGATTTAGGATAGCCTATTAATTCTAATATTTGATCGCATTCTCCTCCTGTTTTTATTATTTTAACTATCTTATTTGCTATATCTTTATTTTTATAATTAAAATACAAATTTATAAAATTAAAACTTTCTAATAATGTAAATCCACTTTTAAGTAAGTTATTCAAATTATTTAGAAGTATAATTTGTTGGTTTTCATTAAGAACTTTAGAATGTTTGTTAAATATATTTTTCAACCACATCTTCACATATAAGACCTTCTTTCGATAGCGATAACAATTTTTCTTTTAAATTATTAAATGTCTTAGGAAGCGTATGGTTATGTTCAAAAAAATATTGAATTTGATTATTTGTAATAGACTCACAAACAAGCTTTCTTTGATTTGAAGTAGTTGTAACTAATCTTTGATTTGAAATAACATTTATTGCTTGTGAAATTTCTTGAACACTAATCCCCATCTCTAACAATCTGAGTATTGCGCCCTTACAATTGCTTGAATGCATAGTAGTTAACACTAAATGACCACTTAAACTTGCTTGAATAACACATTTTGCCACTTCAGCATCTCTAATTTCACCAATTAAAATAACATCTGGATCACATCTTAATATTGCTTTAAATGAACTAACATAATCTATACCGGCTTTATGATTTACTGACACTTGTGTTATGCCTTTTAATAATTGTTCAACAGGATTTTCAATTGTAATAACATTTAAATTTAATTCTTGAAAAGCATAGAGTACTAATTGATACATCAAAGTACTTTTACCTGAACCTGTTGGACCAGTAAGTAAAATGAGACCTTGCTTTTTATTCATTAGAGATTTAAAGTCATTAAAGTCCTTATACTCTCTTTTAGAAGTGAAATATTGAGGGATAAGTCTAATAACACAACTTTCTACTCCTAATGACAAAGGTAAAGTAGAAATTCTTAAATAAAATATTGATTTAGCATGATAAGTATATCTACCACTTTGAGCTATTTGATGTGTTGATACATCTAAATTTGCTTTAAATTTCATATAAATTAATAATTTTTCATAAATGTCATTACTAAACATTTCATATGTCTCTAATATATCATTCACTCTGAATTTAATATGTACTTTATCCTCTGAAGGAATAAAGTGTACGTCACTTGCATTTTTTGAAATTGCTTTATTAATTATTTCTTGAAATAATAATTTCAAAAAAAACACCTCCTACATATATAAACGTAAGAGGTGTTTAAATTACTTTTTTATTGTCCATCTAAATATGGATTGAGTTGTTCGTCATCTACCGTAGTGTATTGACCATGACCTGGGAATAAAGGCAAATCTCCGTCTAATTCAAATAATTTATCCTTAATTGAGTCTACTAATGTTTCATAGTCTCCTCTATATAAGTCTGTTCTTCCAATACCGTTATTAAATAATGTATCTCCTACTACTGCAAAATCGTCAAAAACGTAAGTTAAACTTCCTGGCGAATGACCTGGTGTATGAAGAACATTGAATTTAAATTCATCGATTGTAAAATTACCTTCATCTAAAGCAATTGGTTGAGCTTTACTAGTAGTGAGTGGCATACCATATTGTTTAAATTTTGAAGAACCATTTTTTTCAGGATCAGTTAAGAAAGAAAATTCTTCTTTATGCATATAAACAGGTACATCATATTTGGATAATACATCGTCTAAAGCACCAATATGATCAAAATGAGCGTGTGTAAGTAGTATTGCTTTTAAAGGTTTATTGATTTGATTTAATTTCTTAAATATTTTATCAGATTCTCCAGCAGGATCAACTAATAATACACTGTTATCGCTTTCTACAAAATACGCGTTTGTATCAACTAATCCTAAAGATAAATTAGAAATTCTCATATTATTCACCTTGTTTATCTAAATGTTTTTGAACAGATTTTAATTTATCATTCATTTTACGAGACTTATCTCTTCTATCATCAATACGGATATTTGTACATACTCTATCTAATCCTTTATCAAATGGTAATTCGTGAATTGCTTGAACTACTTCAAATAAATCTTTAAGATCACCTTCGATAAGCGTATTCATAGGGGTTAATTGATAGTCAATTTTACCTTGCTTTTTAAATGCTTCTAGTTTCGTTTGGATTTCTGCAATATATTTACTAACACTAGGACCTTCCGTTCCGACTGGTATAACAACTACATCAATAATAGCCATTATTTAACACCATCCTTTTCAATTATATATGTTTTTATTAGTCCAGCAGCACCAGTGATACCAGCATCATTTCCAAGTTTTGCTTGGACAATTTCAGTATCTTTTTGAGCAGGAGTAAATGTTAAATTATGATATTCTGTTTTAATATTTTCAATTAATATTAATCCAGCTGTAGACATTCCTCCACCTAAAACAATATATTTAGGATTGCTTGTAGCACTAATTATACTACATAAATAAGCGATATGATTTGCGACCTTCTCTGTTATAAATATACAGAATTGATCTCCTGCTTTTGCTGCATCAAATACAGCTTTAGCAGTTACTTTATTCTCTTTTATAAGTGATAAAATAGATGATTTAAAAGTTAGTTTAGGATAATAAAAATTGACTAAATTAACCACTCCAGTAGCTGAAGCAACAGTTTCAATACATCCTGATTTGCCACAATTACAATTAAAACGTTGATCAAAATCAGTTCTAATATGACCTATTTCTGCACCTGAACCATTATGACCATGTACAATTTCACCATTTGAAATGATGCCTCCACCAAGACCAGTACCAAGTGTAATAGCAACTACATCATTTGCACCTTGACCAGCACCTTTATGCTTTTCACCCAGTGCAGCTACATTTGCATCATTATCCACATATACAGGACAATCTATAAATTCACTAAAAATCTCTCTCACATTTACATTTCCAGGCCAATGTAAATTAACAGCCCCATGTACGATTCCCGTTTCAAAATCAACAGGACCAGGAACTCCTATACCAACTCCGATAACATTTTGAAGATCAAAATGATAAGATTCAGTTGCTTCTTTAAAAGAATCAAAGACTTGCCTTAATAAAGTTCGACCTGTATGGTCTGAAGTATCGGTTTCAATAGACCATTTATGTAATCGTTCTAATTTTGTATCAAAGATACCAAGTTTACATGTTGTTCCACCTATATCAGCTGCTAAAATAATATTTTTCATTTATGCTCATTCCTTCTTTGATTAATTATTAAAATACATTTTAGATATTCTTCATTTGTTAAAAGATCATAATTGTAAAGAGAACGTATTTCTTGTTGCATCATTTCATACATATCTTCTTTATCTTTAAAATATATAATAAAACCATAACGTTTCAAAAGTTGCAAGACATCATAAAAATTGTTAATTTTTCGATTCATTACTATCTTTCAATTCTTTTTCTAAATTTTTATAGCTTTGGTTATTGGCATCAATTTTCAAAGCTTTTTTTATATATTTTAAAGATTTATCGTTATCATTTAATGCTCTATTAGCTATGGATAATTCATAGTTTAATAATGCAGAGTTAGGATGACTTCTTAGGCCTCTTTCCCAATCAGCCATTGCCTCTGCTTTAGAACTTTTAGTAGCAGTTATTAAACCTTTTAAGTAATATGTTTCATCATCATCGTATCCTTTATTGATTGTATGTTCAACAATTGATAAAGCATCATCATAATTATAGGATATCATTTCGTCTTTAATAAGTTTATCGTAAATATTTTCTTCTTTAATTGAAAATATTCTAATTTGTAATAAAACAAAAAGTACTAATAATAAAATTAAAAATAACCAAAATAAATTACGATTTTCATGAAAATAATAGCCTATTAATGTAATAAGGATACCACCTATGAAACCACCTAAATGAGCCATTAAATTAATATTCGACATAAATAGCGAGACAAAAATCAATATTAATACAACAACTAACAATTGTATTATCATTTTCTTATTAAAAGTCTTACTTAAGTACATCATCGTTAAAATAGCCCCTATAAGACCAAAAATGGCTCCACTTGCACCAACAGATATTGTACTTATATTAAAGGATAACGAAGCAAAGTTTCCAAATAATCCAGAAATTAAATAGATACCTAACATTTTATATGGACCAACGATCGTCTCTACAATTTTACCAAAAATGAATAAAGATAGCATATTCATTAAAATATGTTCAAAATTAAAATGTAAAAACATCGAGGTAATAAGACGGTACCACTCTCCGTGCACTACATTGAAGTGTACTAATCCCCCAACATCTAGTAGCTTAATATCTGAAAAATGATTTAGATAAATCTTCATATATAACCATACTAGGACATTTATAGCTATAAGTGTATAAGTCATTGGTGAAAATATCATCATATACTTATCAACAAGGTTCGTATTAAGTACACGCTTTTTATAATCTAACGATGATTTTTTATCTTTTTTATTAACGCGTTTTTTTAAAATAAAATTAGGCATTGTATTTTCTAAGTCTTTTTCATTAGTGATACTATGATAAATCAACTTAGTAGGATGCGTTTCATCGAAATTATCAATATTCATCGATGTTTCTAAAAAGTAGAAGAACTCAACTTTTTTAATTTTAAATCCTAACTTTTTTTGTAAATTCTCTTTATGATCATTTATTTTAGATTTGTCGAAGCGTATCTCTTGAGTTGAACTCACTTCTTTTCTAAATACAATAAGTTCTTCTTTTTTCTTATTGAATAACCAAATTTCATTTGTATTTTTATCTGTGTGTTCTAATTTATAGTTAAAATATTTGATCCAATAATAAATTGATTTCCAATATAGTTTATCAATATTCATTAATTCCTCCCAAATTTAGTGTTACATATAATTAAATTATCTACAGGTTGATCATGTTTTTCCACATCGAAATCTGATATTTGGAAGTCATATATAAGACTAATTGAGTTAATATCGTGTTGATTTAGAAATTTATCATAGTAACCTCCTCCATACCCTATACGAAAACCATTTGTTTGAAAAGCTACTCCAGGTACAATAAGTAAATCCATGTCATTACTAATAGATGTATCTTCATTAACATAATTAATGCCTTTATCATCGGTAGCTATTGATGACAAATCTAATAGTTGTTTAAAGTTCATATTACGACTTCTGTAATCTGTATTGGGCACAAAAATTTGTTTTCCATTATCTAAAGCGAAATTAATAATATTGTATGTATTAATCTCGTGTGGCATAGACAAAAATATACCGATACGATGTGCATTTTTGAATTTTTCGTTTTCAATTAATTGTTTCATTAACCAAATATCAGCTTTATGCTTACTTTTTTTATCAAAGTCTTTCATTTGTGATAAGATATTTTTTCTAATTTGTTTTTTACCCATTCTTTCTCCCATCCTTTAATATATATTATAACGTTATTATATAGTGATGTCATTTGTGATAATTCAAATTATTTTAAGTTAAAAAATTATATTAATTTATATAAAATAAATATAGTTGTTGATTATATATTTAGGATTATTAATAGTTGAATGAGCTACTAAAGTAAAAAAGGTTGGAACAATTTTGTTCCAACCTTTTTACTTTTAATATTATTTAGTTTCACGATGTAGAGTTTGTTTGTTATCACGTGAACAATATTTTTTCATTTCAATACGTTCAGGATTGTTTCTTTTATTTTTAGTAGTAATGTAGTTTCTGTCACCACATTCAGTACAAGCTAATGTTACGTTTACGCGCATGATTATACCTCCTTACCTTTTCTAAATACGACTTTATTATCATACCACTTAGACGATTAATTGAAAAGTATTAATTTTTACTAGTGTTAAATAGAAAAGCATCTTATCAACGGTTATTCAAATTATTTTTCATTTTTAAAGTAGTAATTAATGATATCTCTTCCTAAATCTCCCCCATTTAACCATGGTGGTGGAACAGGTTGATTAGTATATACGATAGAAAAAGCTAATTTAGGATCTTTAACAGGCGCATAACCTATATATGTTGAGTTAACTCTAGGTTGTCCATTTTGATAAACTTCAGCAGTACCAGTTTTACCAGCTGATGGAACAACAGTTTTATGGAAGCTTGCATAGCCTGTACCATCTTTTTCATTGAAAGCCATCTTGAATCCTTGTTTTACTTCATCTATCTCATCTTGAGAATTATTGACTTTATTTAGTATATTACCTTTAATTTTATCTTTTACAGGTCCTACCTGATCACTATTTGTTGCGTCATGTATAGCTAAACCAATGTGTGGTTGTACTCTGTAACCATTATTTGCAATTGTAGATATATATTGTGAAAGTTGAATAGGTGTATAAGTATCATATTGACCTATTGATAAATCTAAATAATTGCCTGGATTATTAGTTAATGGTTCAATTTGACCAATTGTTTCATTTGGTAAATCGATACCTGTTTTAACACCTAATCCTACTTGATTTAGACCTTTTCTCAGTTTTTGACCAGCTTCTTCAATATTATTAGGTAAATTCATACCACTTGAGTAAGGATCACCAGCTAGTCTTAAAGCAGTTTTAAACATATATACGTTTGAAGAATGCATTAATGCTTCTTTGTCGTTAATTAGGACTTTGCCATTTTGGTTAAAGTAAGAACGTTTAGTTAGTCCGCCACTAAAGTGTAAAGGTTCATCAATCATTTCTTCACCGACTTTGATAGTATGATTTTGATAACCAGTTAATAAGGTTGCTCCTTTAACAGAAGAACCGACTGCAAATTGGCCAGTAAAATTACCTAAATCATAATCTAGCAGTTCACCCTTTTTATCAATTTGTCTTCCAGCCATTGCAAGAATATCACCATTTTTAGGATTTTGAACAACTACAAGAGCATTGTCCATATTTGTTGCTCCTTGACTACGTAGTGTTTTTATTTCATTTTCTAATAGAGACTCAACTTTTTTCTGTAAATCAATATCAATGGTTAGTTGTAAATCATTTCCGCGTGACCCAGGGTTAATCACTTTAGAACTAATAACTTTACCAGATTTATCAGTAGTGTATTTCAACTGTTTCTTTTTACCACGTAGAATGTCTTCATATTGATATTCTAGATAAGCTTTCCCAACCCTGTCATTTCTAGAATATCCTTTTGCTAAATACTGTTCAGTTAATTCTTTAGGAATACCCTCAGAAGGTGTAGAGACACTACCAAATATACTTCTTAAAGTTTCACCATATGGATATTTTCGATCCCAATCCATTGAAGTATTGACACCAGGTAAATTATCCAATTGTTGAGAAACAGCAGCATATTCCTTTTCACTAACATCTTCATTTTTTATCATTTGCGGATCAAGTGTAGATCCAGCTGACATTTCTCTGTATATAGCTAATACTTGTAAATCATGCTTAGATAAACTATTTAATTGAGTTTCTGTAATTTTACTATGTAATTGTTTATCGTACTGTTCTTGACTTATGCTACCATTGTTAAGCATAGTTGTTTCTTTTTTCATTAATTTATTAACTTCTTTTGGATGATTTTGGATCCAAAAGTCTTGTTTATCTCGCTTTGTAATCTTATCAGTATTCATTGTAATGAGTTTAGCTAATTTTTTAGCGGTGTTTAACATATCTTGTTGACTGGTTTTTCTAGAACGAGTGTAGGTAATTGCTAATTTCGAAGCATTATCAACTAAAATTTTGCCATTTCTATCTAGTATTCTTCCTCGTGGTACGGATTCATTGACAGTAATATTCTCATCATTTTTCACTAATTGACTATAATGTGCACCTTGTGCAATTTGTAAATATCCTAGTCTTAGGACAATTAATACGAAAATCAAAACAATTGCACCAAATATAAAACTAATTCGTTTATTCATCGTATGTTTTATTTTTTCATCATTTGATTTTTCTTTTAATCTTTTAAGCAAGACAACCGACCTCAATTATTAATCATGTATACGTATAAATGATATATGAAATTGTATAATTTTTCTATATTTTTCATAAAAAAAAGTGATCTCCCAAAAAGAGACCACTAATAAATACTTTTTTTATTTATTATTTTGTAGCAGCATTGTATAACTCGTCTACTTTTTCCCAATTTACAACATTCCAGAAAGCACTGATATAATCAGGACGTTTATTTTGATATTTAAGGTAATAAGCATGTTCCCAAACATCTAAACCTAAAATTGGAGTTTTTCCTTCAGTAATAGGGTTATCTTGATTTGGAGTAGTAACAATTTCTAATTTTCCATTATTTACTACTAACCAAGCCCAACCTGAACCAAAACGTGCTGCAGCTTTATCAGCGAATTCTTTTTTAAACTCATCTAAAGAACCCCATTGTTCTTTAATTTTATCAATTACAGTACCTTTTTCTTCAGAATTAGGAGTTAATAATTCCCAGAATAATGAGTGATTTAAATGACCTCCACCATTATTACGTACTGCTGTTTGAATATTTTCAGGTACACTATCTAAATTTGCAACAATTTCTTCAATTGATTTAGATTCTAAATCAGTACCTTCAACTGCAGAATTTAATTTTGTAACATAAGTGTTATGATGTTTGTCATGATGAATTTCCATTGTTTCTTTGTCGATATGTGGTTCTAATGCATCTGCTGCATATGGTAAATTTGGTAATTCAAAAGCCATAAATAATCATCCTCCTAAATTATCTTTACATAAATAATAACAAGCTATGTGATGTGCAACAAATCATTTGCTTTAAATATTATTCACATAGTTGTCATATTTCTTATTATACTCTTCTTATATCTCATTTTAGTAGTTTTTAAACATATATTTCAATATTAGTAGAAATTCAGACTTTTGACCTATAAAAAACTGAGACGCTTACTTACGTCTCAGAACATTTCTCATTTTAATTTATACCTTTATTATGGCAAGTTTCACATATACCATATACCTCTAATTTATGAGTATGAATATCTACATTAGGTAGGAATTGCTTAACTTGCTCAATTGGACAAAAATCTATTACTTTTGTATCCCCACAATTTTCACATATAAAATGATGATGATGATGATTAGTACAAGCGATTCTAAATTTCATTTCTCCATCTAATTCTGTACTTTCAACAATATTTAAATCTTTAAAAAGATGAAGATTACGATAAATAGTATCAAAAGATATACCTGGATAATCATTGTCTAATTGTTGTTGTATATATTTAGCATTAATATATTTATCTTCATTAACAAAGATATTAATCATATCTTCTCTTTTCTTAGTATATTTTAACCCATTGTCTTTTAAAATTTTAATAGCGTCATTTGTATTCATAATTTAATGCTCCTTTTTGGCAGTTCGTTTAGTTTTCTGTAGTAACATCGTTATTCCTAAAATTAGAACTAATAATACCACGATGACACCACCAGGAGATATATTAATATAAAATGCTAAGGTAAGCCCTAGAATAACAGAACATTCACCTATAACAATACTTAAGATAATCAACTGTTTAAATCCTTTAGTTAATCGCATTGCTATAGCCACAGGTAATGTAATTAATGCACTCACGAGTAAAATTCCTACTACTCTCATTGATGCAGAAATGACCATAGCAACAATCGTTATAAATAAAAACTGAATCCATTTTGGAATATTAATAACCTTACTATATTCCTCATCAAAAGATAAAATAAATAATTCTTTGTATAATAAAAGAATGAATAATAATACGACGATTGAAATAATCGTAATTGTGATTAAGTCACTTAAATTTACAGCACTAATTGAACCGAATAATAACCCAACAATTTCTTGATTGAACCCATCAGCTAGAGAAATAAAAATTGCACTTAATGCAATTCCTGCACTCATTATAATTGGAATTGCAATTTCTTGATAGTTTGAATATGAAGTTCTTAATTTTTCTATAAGTAAAGCTCCAACTATTGCAAAGATTATACCAAACCACATAGGGTTTATAAATGCTAATGCTGGTGATAAGGTAATAATAAACATTCCAAACGAAATACCGCCTAGTGTGACGTGACTTAAAGCATCAGCAATTAATGATAATCGCCTTACTACTATAAATGCACCAATTAAAGGTGCAATAAAACCAATCAATATCCCACTTAAAAGTGAATATCTCATAAAATCAAAATTTAACAATGCTTCAATCATGATATTCACCTCTTAATTCAATCCATATACTTATCATAATTAACTCCTATTTAAAATTATGCTTCACAGCATGAACGATTATGTTGATGATCAACAAATTTAATTGGATGACCATATATTTTTGAAATTTCAACTTCATCAAGAGACTTAAATTCTTCAGTAGAACCGTGGAAATGAAGATGTTTATTTAAGCAAGCGACTTTTGTAGCTGTGTCTACCACAACGCCTATATCATGAGTAACTAAAATAATCGTTATACCTTCTTCTTTTAAATGTTGCAAGGTGGCATAGAATTCATTCACATGTTTTGCATCAATCCCATTTGTCGGTTCGTCTAATACTAAGACGGATGGATTTGAAATTAAAGCGCGTGCAATTAGTACACGTTGTTGTTGTCCACCTGATAATTCTGCAATATTTTTATTCTTTAGATGATGAATGTTTAAACGATGTAAAACATTATCTACTTGTTGTTCATCACTTTTATTAAACCACTGAAAAATTCTTTTCGTTTTAGTTAAACCACTTAAAACAACTTCTTTCACACTAGCAGGAAATCCTGCAGTAAAAGCATTGGCTTTTTGAGATACATAACTAATTTTTAATGCAGATTGAGTATTTTTTTTATAATATTTCCCGTCAATGTATATTTCACCGTGTTGTAATGGTAACAAGCCAAGAATAACCTTTAAAAGAGTAGATTTACCGGCTCCATTAGGACCAACAATTGCAAGAAAGTCACCTTTATTAATTCGAATATTAATGTTTTCTAATACTTGTTTATTATCAAAATAATAATCAATATTTTTTAATTCAAAAACAGGTTGATTCATCTTTTCACCTCGCTAAATACTATACAATTATATATGTTTTTTGTAAATAGTAATGTTTACGAATTAAAACAAGAGTAAGATAGCCTCTTTGTAGATTATGCTATCTTACTCTTATTTTAATTATTGATTCAATATTTTTTCTTTTAATTTGGGGTCAAAAATTTGAGATTTTAACATTTCGATTTCAAAGCGATAAGGCGGCTTTTTATTTTTCTTATCTTCTCCTACATAAGGAGTTTCAAGGATTTTAGGAATGTCTTTAAAAGCTTCATGATGTACCACATTATTCAAGGCGTCAAAACCAATATATCCAAATCCAATATTTTCGTGTCGGTCTTTATGTGCACCTTGTTCATTTTTACTATCATTTACATGAACAACTTTAATACGGTCTATTCCAATGATTTTATCAAACTCATTCAAAACTCCATCAAAATCATTTTTGATATTATAACCAGCATCATGTGTATGACAGGTATCAAAGCAAATAGATAATCGATCGTTATGTGTCACACCATCAATAATGCGAGCAAGTTCTTCAAAACTACGTCCAATTTCTGTTCCTTTCCCAGCCATTGTTTCAAGTGCAATTCGTACATCATGATCATGTGTTAATACTTCATTTAATCCTTTAATAATCTGATTAATTCCTTTATCTGCACCGGCACCTACATGTGCACCTGGATGTAAGACAATATCTTTCGCTCCTATAGCTTGCGTGCGTTCAATCTCATTTTGAAGGAAATTCACACCTAGTTCGTAAACTTCAGGCTTCGTTGTATTTGCTATATTTATTATGTAAGGAGCGTGTACAACAATATTGGATAAACCATATTGTTCCATAACTTTATGACCTTTTTCAATATTTAAATCGTTTATATTTTTTCTTCTTGTATTTTGAGGTGCACCTGTATAAATCATAAATGTTGATTCACCAAATTGATGTGCTTCTTCGGCCGATCCTTCTAACATTTTTTTACCACTCATTGATACATGTGAGCCAATTAACATTTGTTTCACCTAACCTTTTTTATTGTTTTTTCGTTGTTGTCTACTACGTTGTTTACTGTATTGCTTTCTCTCTTGTCGTTTCATTCTTTCTACTTCTTGTTTAAATTTCTTTTTATAGCCTGGTTTAACTTTATTTTTAGATTTACTTCTTACTTTATGTTTTACTTGATTTGTTAAATGATCATCTTTACGTTCACGTTTATGACGTGTATTGTGCGCTTTGATTGGCTTAAGTTCTCCATTTTTAATATCAACATTATCAAAGTGATAGCCTTTATCTTCAATAAGAGAAATATTATGTTCTTCATCTGGGCTATATAACGTTATAGCCACGCCTTTATAATTTCCACGTCCTGTTCTACCCACTCTATGAGTAAAGAAATCAATATCATTAGGAACATCAAAATTTACTACATGACTAACGCCTTCAATATCAATTCCTCTTGAAGCTAAATCACTTGCAATAACATATTGGAAATCTAAATTCCGAATACGTTTCATTTGTTGTTTACGTTCTCTAGGTGTTAAACCGCCATGAATCATACCTACTTTAATGCCAGACTCATTAAGAGATTGAGCAAGTTCATTTGCATTTTCTCTACTGTTACAAAAAATAATACATAGATATGGATTTAGTATATCAATTAATTGTAAAGTTTTATCAACTTTTTCAGTTCCTTTAGTAGGAATCAAATAAAATTCAATATTTTTTTTATTTTGGGATTTGTTATCAACTACAACATATTCAGGGTGACTAAGATACTTATTTAAAAACGGTTCTAATGATTTTGGAATTGTTGCACTAAAGACTGCAATATTAGCATTTTCATCTAAACGAGCAGCAATATAATCCACATCTTCTATTAACCCTAAATCAATGAGTAAATCTGCTTCATCGATAATTAAATATGATGCCTTATGAATATGCAAATGTCCACTCTGAGCTAAATCATTGATTCGTGTTGGTGTACCAATCACTAATTGAGGTTGTTGATTTGTTCGTTGTTTATCTTTCTCTATGTCAGTACCACCAATAAATAAACTTACTTTAATATCTGATTGAAAACTAGCTAGATGACTAGCCACTTTATATAATTGTTGTGCTAATTCACGAGTTGGTGCAACAACAATACTTTGAGGTTCTTTAATGTCAGTATTAATTAAATCTATTAAAGGTAATAAAAAGGCGTGTGATTTGCCAGTACCGGTTTGTGATTGACCAATTAAATTAGTCCCTTTTTTTATACGTGGAATAATTCTATTTTGAATTTCAGTAGGTTTATTAAAATTTAAATCTTTAACTGCATCAATAAGATTTGGATTTAAATTAAATATTTCAAATGGATGATTAGCCATTCATCTGGCCTCCTTTGTATTGTTTTAAATATAATTAAATGGATCTGTATTTATTTCTGAAGCTTCTATATTAAACTGCTTACTATCATTACTAAATAACCATCGTCCTAGTAAGTCTTTAAGTCCTTCTTTCATAACGTACTCACTATAATGATTGATATCTAATAAATGAATGCCATTAGTTTTAGCATCAAGTGCATCATGATGTTTTATGTCTCCAGTAACGAAAACATCTGCTCCCTTTTTAAAAGCACTAGTTTCAAAACCGATACCAGCACCTCCGATAATAGCAACTGTTTTAATTAACGCTTCTGAAGGACCTGTATAACGAACGCTAGGAATATTTAAATGTGCTTTAGCATATTTAGCAAAATCTTCTAAATTTAATGGTTCATTTAGTTCACCTATTTTTCCAAGACCATAATTAGCAGATGTCGTCATCTTAATAAAATCGTATACAGGTGTTTCATAAGGATGGTAATTAATAATTGCATTTTTAGCAATACTTAATTGATCTTTACGAATCATAAATTCTACCTTCACTTCATTTACATGTTCAATTCGATTTAGTTCTCCAATATGAGGGCGAGCGTCTCCAACTGGTTTGAATTGACCTTTACCTTTGGACTCAAAGAAACAATATTCATAATTCCCTTCTTTTGCTAGACCAATATTATTTATATGATATTTAAATGATTCTAGATTTTCTTCCGGAATGTAAGTTTGTACTTTATAATAAAAAGATTCTTCTTCATTTAAAAATCTAATATTAGTTAAATTTAATTTTTTTGCTAGCATCTCATTGACACCATCAATGTGATTATCTAAATTGGTGTGTAAAGCAATAAGTTGAATATCATTTTGAATAAGCATGTGTATCAATTTACCGTATCCATCATTAACTAATGATTTAACACCTTTAAAAATTAAAGGGTGATGCGCAATAATTGTATTGTATCCTTTGCTAATTGCCTCTTCTATTACTTCCATTGTGCAATCTAATGCTGTCAAAATACCTGTTATTTCTTTAGTGTCATCTCCAATTAATAAACCCACATTATCCCAGCTTTCAGCAGTTTTAAGGGGAACATGTTGGTCAATAATTGACATTAGTTCTTTAATTTTCATTATAGAGCACCTCTCTTATCATTGATATCTCTTCTTCAATCTCTTCTAGTCTCTCATGATGTTGTATTGGATTCAATTGATTACGAATATACTCTAAAGCTGCTAACTCTCTTTCCCATTTTTTTATAAAAATATCGTTTTTATGATTTAAAAGAATAGGACCAAATTTAAGTGATTTCTTATTAAGAAGATTAAGATTTTCTTTCCATTCACTAACTACAATTTCATAGATATGCCCTTTTTCTTCTAAAATTTCTTCAGCAATAATATCATAATTAAGATGTTGAAGTGTCTTGCGTAAGGTTTCAGTTTGAATATTACTTTGCAAAATTAGACGTGGATGATGTGCAAGTTTATTTTTACCCTCATCTAATATTTTCGCTATCAAAGGTCCACCCATTCCACAAATTGTGACATTATCTACTTTATCTTTCTCAGTTAGAATACTAAGACCATCACCTAATCGAACATCGATATGTTGAGTAAGTTGATGCTGTGCTACATTCGTTTTAGCAGCTGTATAAGGTCCTTTTATTACTTCACCAGCAATAGCATCATCGCATAGATGATGTTGTAATGCATAAATAGGTAAATAAGCGTGATCAGAACCGATATCAGCTAATGAATTAGGTAATAAGTATTGGCTTACAACTTTTAATCTATGATTTAATGATATCATTGTTATCTCCTTTATTATAAAAAGAGGCTAGGACATAGTATTGTCTTAGCCTCAAATTTCTTTATACATAACATCTATCGTTAACTCAGATTTAGCATTAATCTTAGTCCATAAAATCTTTAAGACGCTTGCTACGACTTGGATGTCTTAATTTTCTAAGCGCTTTAGCTTCGATTTGACGAATACGTTCTCTTGTAACACCGAACACTTTACCTACTTCTTCTAATGTTCTAGTTCGTCCGTCATCAAGGCCAAATCTTAAACGTAAAACATTTTCTTCTCTATCAGTAAGTGTATCTAAAACGTCTTCTAATTGTTCTTTCAATAACTCATAAGCAGCATGGTCAGAAGGACTTTGTGCTTCTTGATCTTCAATAAAGTCTCCTAAGTGACTGTCATCTTCTTCACCTATTGGCGTTTCTAGGGATACTGGCTCTTGAGCTATTTTAAGTATTTCGCGAACTTTTTCAGGTGGTAAATCCATTTCTTCACCAATTTCTTCAGGAGCAGGATCACGACCTAAATCTTGTAATAATTGTCTTTGTACGCGAATAAGCTTATTAATTGTTTCAACCATATGCACAGGAATACGGATGGTGCGAGCTTGGTCAGCAATAGCACGTGTAATGGCTTGTCTAATCCACCATGTAGCATAAGTAGAAAATTTAAATCCTTTACTAAAATCGAACTTTTCTACTGCTTTGATAAGCCCCATATTTCCCTCTTGGATTAAGTCTAAGAAAAGCATACCACGACCAACATATCGTTTCGCAATACTTACAACTAATCGCAAGTTGGCTTCTGCAAGGCGAGATTTTGCTACTTCATCACCTTGTTCAATACGTTTAGCTAATTCAATTTCTTCTTGTGCGCTAAGAAGATTTACACGTCCAATTTCTTTTAAGTACATTCTTACAGGATCATTAATTTTAACACCTGGAGGCGCACTTAAGTCATTTGGATTTAATTTTTCATCTGTATCTGAACTATCTTTTTCATTTACTAAACTAATATCGTTATCATTTAGTTGGTCAAAGAAATCATCCATTTGGTCGGAATCCATGTCAAAATTTTGCAGCTTTTCAGCAATTTCTTCATGACTTAGATGACCTTCCTTTTTACCTTTTTCAATTAATTGTTTTTTAACATCTTCTAATGTTAAAGTCGGATCAATTGTTTGTTTTTTGATTTTAACTTGGTTATCAGACATGAAAAGGCCTCCCAATCGTATTTTCAACTTTCAATTAAGATATTTAATTATATAATAAATTATTATAATAAGAAAAGTATATTTTATAATAAACATGAAATATTATCATTCTATAGGTAATAAAATGATATCCTTATTTCATAAATATTTAACTTATTATTTCTCTACCCTTTAAAAAAGCATAATAACCATTATACAGTAATGGTTATTAAATATAAATACTATATTAAAAGTTTAATATTTGTTTATATTCCTTTAATTTAAATGTTCATCTACATGCGTTGCTTGTTTTTATTAACTATCATTTGTAAATAATACTTTTGAGATTCTACGTCACCAATTCTAAGTGCTTCTTTTAATTTATGATTAAGTTCTTCAATAGAATCTTCATATTTGTTTTCATTTAAAGTTGAGATATATTCTTCAATTTCTAAATCATAAGGTTCTCGATTTAATTCATAATCATCAAGCTGTATGATTGCTTCTCTAATATCTTTATCTTCAATGTATAATATTAAATCACTAATCGAATAGTAATCATTTTCAGAATAATAATCGGTTAGCACTTTAAAAATACTTTGGAAATATTTATTCGTAAAATCATTTGCTTCAAGTTGTCGATTATAATTTAGAAATACATCTTTATCCATCATAAAGTGTTTTAATAAAGCTCTTTGTGCTTTTTCACTTTTGTTTAAATGTGTAAAAACAATATTTAAATTTTGAGAATTTAAATTCGAGTTATCATTGGTATTTCCAATATAGTCTTCTTCATATGAGATAAATTCAGGTTGTTGATGTACATTGGACATAATAGTATTGGCATCAATATTGAAAATGTCAGCTACGTCATTCACAATTTTATTTTTTAATATTGAAGATCTGACAAATGAAAGATCTTCAGTAATCTCTTTAAAGTGACGCTCATAAGCTAGATCATTATTTTCAATTTCATCTCGATAGAATTGAACTTTGTAAATAATAAACGATTTCTTCTCATTATTTATAAATTCTATAAATTTTTCTTTACCGAATTTAACTATATATTCATCGGGATCCATGTTTTTTGGTAATTGTACTACAAATACATTCAATCCATGTTTAAGTAAATGTTCTCCAGTTTTTAAAATGGCCTCTTGACCAGCAAAGTCTCCATCAAACATTAAAGTTATATTAGAGGTTAATTTTTTTAACACTGTAATGTGATCTTCTGATAATGCTGTACCCATACTTGCTACTACTGTTTTTAATCCAGCGTAATCAGCTTTAATTACATCCATGAATCCTTCTAACAACATTACTTCATCATTTTTTCTAATTGACTTTCTTGCGCTATCAAGATTATAAAGTAATCGTCTCTTTTGAAAAATCGGTGTCTCAGGACTATTTAAATACTTAGGCTCTTGATTGTTATAAGTTCTACCAGAAAAACCGACAATTCTTCCTTGAGCGTTTTTTAAAGGAAACATAATGCGATCTCTAAAACGATCATAGTAACTAAAATTTTCTTCGTTACGTGATAACAAACCAGCTTCATAAGCTAGTTCTATGTCATATCCTTTTTGTTGTAAAAAGTCATGACAAAAGTGAGCGTTATTAGGGGCATACCCAATTCCACGAGATTTTATTAATTCTTCAGTGAAACCACGATTTACAAGATAATTTAAAGCTTCTTCACCTTCTACGGATTTCATTAATGCATACATATAATATTCATTAATTAATTCATGCATTTCAATCATTTTTAAGTCTTCAGATGCTATCTGCGTTGTAGATGGATTAGAATGACCAATATCTACTTTTATATTAACGCGTTCTCCAAGTTCTTGTACTGCTTCTACGAATGAAATGTCCTTAATGTCTTGAATAAATTGAAAAACATTTCCACCTTTTTTACAACCAAAGCAATGGCATATTTGTTTATCTTCAGAAACTGTAAACGAAGGTGTTTTTTCATCATGAAAAGGACACAAACCAATGTAATTGCGTCCTCTTTTTTCTAATTTCACATATTCACTTACTAAATCTAAAATATCTGTTTTTTCCTTTATTTCGTTGATTACAGACTGTTCTATACGCAATATATATCACCTATTAAATAGTAGTCATAGTATTATACACTTTTATAGAAGGTTTTTAAATATTTATGCTTTACTTTCAATGATTTGTATAACATCATTTGCTGTTTCTTCAATAGCCTTATCAGATACATCAATAACAGGACATCCTATTTTTTCGACAATTTTTTCAAAATATTGAATTTCTTCTTTAATTCTATCTTCAGTAGCATATCTAGCATGCTCACCTAATCCTAATTGTTTAAGTCGTTGTTTTCTTATTAAATTAAGTTTATCTTCACTAATCTTTAATGCTATACATTTATTTGGATTAATTTTAAACAATTCGTCTGGTGGCGTTACCTCTGGAACTAGAGGAATGTTCATTACTTTATAGCTTTTATGCGCTAAATACTGAGATAGAGGTGTCTTAGAAGTTCTTGAAATGCCAATTAAAACAATATCTGCCTTAGGTAATCCTTTCGCATCTTTGCCATCATCATATTTTACCGCAAATTCAATTGCATCTATTTTTTTGAAATAGGCATCGTCTAATTTATGAACTCTGCCTGGCTGATTATACGGCTCCTCATCGTGCGTTTGATTAAGTAGTGTCATTAGAGGACCCATTATATCAACAGCTTTTAAGGAGAAAGCGTCTACTTTTTTCTTCATATATGCTTTGATTTTTGGTTCTACTAACGTATATACAATAATTGCATTTTTATCTATAGCGACCTGTATAACTTCATCTATATCCTTAAAGGTTTCTATATAAGGATATCTCAAAAAACCATGTTTACAAGCTTTAGGATTAAATTGAGCGACGCAAGCACTAGCAACCAACTCAGCTGTATCTCCTATTGAATCAGATGCAATGATTATCTTTATATTTTCCATTGTTTATCACCTATTCTTTAAATAATGAAACAAATAATTTTGTTATTGTTGTTTTAGATATTCTACCTACAACTTTATATTTACTATTTTCTTTTTTTCTAACAACGGGAATTGAATCAATTTCCTTATCTATCATTTGACTTGCTGCATAGATGACGAGGTCTTCTTCTTCTAAATAAACAATATTAGGCATACGTGACATGATGACACTTATAGGCATAGTATGAATATCTTGCCCAATCATAGAGGCACGTAACAAATCTTTTCGCGAGCTCACACCAATCAATTCATCTTTTTGATTAGTAATAAATAATGTTCCTGTATCTTCTAAAAATATAGTACATATAGCATCATAAATTGTCATATCTTCTTTAACGATAACAGGTAGAGACATATGATCTTTTATTATATATTGACGTAAATGATCACTGACTAATTTATTCTTAGATTTACCTGAATAATAATAACCCACACGTGGTCTAGCTTCAATAAAACCAGACATAGTTAAAATAGCTAAATCAGGACGTAAAGTAGCACGAGTTAAATTAAGTTTATCTGCTATATGTTCACCTGTTATCGGGCCACCATCTTTAACTATTTCAATTATTTGTTCTTGTCTTTTACTTAATTCTATAGGTCTTCACCCCTTTTAATTTCATTTTTATTATACCTATTTATATATATACCTACAAATACATATAAATCCTTGCTATTCAATTTTCTATGAATTAAAATATGATTAAGCGAGTTAAGGTCGGTGGAAGCTTAACATTTCAAAAATTGGCTTATCAATATCATTACATAAAAGCGAGTGTCTACACTAATTTGGGTGGAACCGCGGGTTATTTTGTTAACACTATATATTTATATAGATGAATTATTAACTCGTCCCAAGATAATAATAAGTATTATTTTATATTTATTTATTGTCTTGGGACGTTTTTATTTTAAAAGGAGAGATAATATGGTTAAAGATATGGATACTATTGTATCACTAGCTAAGCATAGAGGATTTGTATTCCCAGGTAGTGATATTTACGGTGGTTTATCTAATACATGGGATTATGGTCCATTAGGTGTTGAATTAAAAAATAATATTAAAAAAGCATGGTGGCAAAAATTCATTACTCAATCACCATACAATGTTGGGATTGATGCTGCCATTTTAATGAATCCAAAAACTTGGGAAGCATCTGGTCATTTAGGTAATTTTAACGACCCAATGATTGATAATAAAGATAGTAAAATTCGCTATCGTGCAGATAAATTAATCGAAGACTATATGCAAAATGAAAAAGGTGACGAAAATTTCATTGCTGATGGCTTAAGTTTTGAGGAAATGAAACGTATTATCGATGATGAAGGCATTGTATGTCCTGTAAGTGGGACTGCTAATTGGACAGATATTCGTCAATTTAACTTAATGTTTAAAACATTCCAAGGTGTTACTGAGGACTCTACTAATGAACTATTTTTACGTCCAGAAACTGCTCAAGGTATTTTCGTAAATTATAAAAATGTTCAACGTTCAATGCGTAAAAAATTACCATTTGGTATTGGTCAAATCGGTAAATCATTCCGTAATGAAATCACGCCTGGTAACTTTATTTTTAGAACAAGAGAATTTGAACAAATGGAATTAGAATTCTTCTGTAAACCTGGTGAAGAAATTGAATGGCAAAATTACTGGAAAACATTTGCAAGTCAATGGTTAAAAGATTTAAACATCAATGAAGAAAATATGAGATTACGCGATCATGATGAAGAAGAATTATCTCACTATTCTAATGCGACTACAGATATTGAATATAAATTCCCATTTGGTTGGGGCGAATTATGGGGTATTGCAAGCCGTACTGATTTTGACTTGAAAAAGCACAGTGAACATTCTGGTGAAGATTTCAGATATCATGATCCAGAAACAAATGAGAAATATATTCCATATTGTATTGAACCTTCTTTAGGGGCAGATCGTGTTACATTAGCTTTCTTATGTGATGCTTATGATGAAGAAGGCGTTGAAGGTAGTAAAGATGCTCGTACAGTAATGCATTTCCACCCTGCTTTAGCGCCATATAAAGCTGCTGTTTTACCATTAAGTAAAAAATTATCTGAAGAAGCAATTAAAATCTTTGAACAATTAAGTTCTAAGTTTTCTGTTGATTTTGATGAATCACAATCAATTGGTAAGCGTTATCGTCGTCAAGATGAGATCGGTACTCCTTACTGTATTACATTTGATTTTGATTCATTAGAAGATAATCAAGTTACAGTACGTGATAGAGATTCTATGGAACAAGTTCGTATGCCAATCTCAGAATTAGAAACATTCTTAGCTGAAAAAGTTAAGTTTTAATATAACAAGAACCCACTTATTACTTACTATGAGTAATAAGTGGGTTCTTTTAATTAATTTAAACATTTTATATTATTCTAATCGCTTAAGTTGATTAATTAATTTTTGACCTTTAAAGTACATGCCAGCATATTCTCTATACAGCATTATCATTAATTCTGACATTTCATCTAATAAAGCTTGGTTAATATTAAAATGATTCATTTTATCAATTGGCAACTTTTGTAAAATATCCAATAAATAAAATGTTTTATTGGATAGCTTTAAGGCATAAGGATCATTATTTAATACAGTTTCTGAGATGGTCCCATCATATTTAAAACTGTAAGCAATAAGCTTAGATTGATCAGTATCACCAGTAATTGCACAATAATCGAAAAATGCGCCAAAACCAAATTTATTCATACATTTCAATAATACGATAATCGACATTAATTGAGCAGAATTACCTTCTGAAATTTTATTGAGTACAAATTCTAATAACTTATAATGATATAAAGAAACTTCATTTGGTTCTAATGATCGATCTATTGCTTCGACGCATAAAGTCGCATAACTACTATCAAAAATATCTAATCGTAATTGATAATATTGGTTTATGACATCAATAGAACTGAGCGTTCCCATACCTTTCCATTTATTATAAATAAATAAGCCATACACAAAGAGTTGTGTATGAGCTTGCAAGCCGGTTTTAGATTTCTTAGCACGTCTTACCATAATAGGAATTTTAGCACCATGCTCGTTTAATATTGTAATAATTTTATCGGATTCACCATAATCTACTGATTTTATGATAATTCCTTTTTGTTTTTCTAACAATGCATCTCACCGGCTTTCCTATTAATTTAAACGTTAATCTTGATCTTCAACATATCCCATTTGACGAATAAAGTTTACTTTATTTCTCCAATCTTTCTGAACTTTTACCCATAATTCGAGGTAAACTTTTGATCCGAGAAGCATTTCAATATCACGTCGAGCTCTTTTACCGACTTCTTTAAGTTTTTTCCCACCCTTACCTATAACAATTCCTTTTTGAGAATCACGTTCAACAAAAATAGTTGCTTCAATTCTTACTCTTTCTTCACTTTCCTTAATCATTCTATCTACATTTACCCCTATTGCATGGGGGATTTCTTCACTTGTTAGATGTAAGATTTTTTCTCTAATAATTTCGCCTACTACAAATTGTTCTGGATGATCCGATATTTGATCATCAGGGTAATATTTTGGACCTTCAGGTAAATAATCTTTAAGTACATCGATAAAGTGATCCACATTCAATCCTTCAAGTGCCGAAATTGGCACAATTTCAGTAAAATCCATATAGGTTTTATATTTTTCAATCTTAGGCATAAGTGCATCTGGATGAACTAAATCAATTTTATTTAACACTAGAAATACTGGTGTTTTAACATTTTTTAGCATTTCCATTATATATTCGTCACCACGACCAATATCTTCATTTACATTTACCATAAACATAATAGCATCAATTTCTGATAGTGTATTTTTAGCTACACGCATCATATAATCTCCTAATTTATGCTTAGGTTTATGAATACCTGGTGTATCTAAGAAAATGATTTGAGCATCTTCTCTTGTCATTACTCCCTGAATTTTATTTCTTGTTGTTTGAGCTTTATCTGACATAATTGCAATTTTATGTCCAATGACTCTATTCATAAACGTGGATTTTCCCACATTCGGTCTCCCTATAATAGATACAAATCCTGATTTGTGTTCTGTCATTTATTCTAAATCCTTTCCCGAAAAGCCGTGAGGTAATAGTTCTGCTACAGTTGACTTAATCATCTCACCTTTATGATTTGTCATATACACAGGCATGTCGTCATCACAGAGTTCTTTTAATACTTGACGACATGTTCCACAAGGTGATGACGGATGTTCAGCGTCAACGGTAACTGTTATTGATTCAAAATCTCCTGGTCGATAGCCTTCTGAAATTGCAGCTACTAAACTAGATCGTTCTGCACAAATCGTTGCTGGATAAGCTGCATTTTCAACATTTGCTCCATAAAAATGGCGACCGTCTTTTGTTTTTAAATATGCACCTACTTTAAAATGACTATACGGTACATAAGCACGTTGTTGAGCTTTTCTAACTTCTTGAAAATAATGTGATTGATAACTCATTTTATTGTCCCCTTTAAAAAAAGATGTGAGGTATAAAAATCATTAAACCCATAATTAGTGCAAAGATTGAAACAACCATAACACTAAAGGCGGCAATATCTTTAGCTTGTTTAGCTAATTCGTGATAGTCAGAAGTAACTAAATCTACGACGCATTCTATAGCTGTATTCACAGCCTCAAGCGTAAGTACCAAAGTGATGCTTAACAAAATAAACAACCATTCTACAGTTGAAAGTCTTACGATAATTCCTAAAATGATAGCTATGAATGCGAATATTAAGTGTATTAGATAATTGTGATCTTTTTGAAGAAGTGTTTTTAAACCATCAAAAGTGTATTTAAATCGTTTTAAAAATTTAATCTCTAGTCAATCCATATGCGTTTAAAATTTCTTTTTGGCGTCCAAACATTTCTTTTTCATCTTCTTCATTCATATGATCATATCCTAATAAGTGTAAAAAACCATGTAAAGCTAAAAAACCAAGTTCTCTTTCAAATGAATGATTATAAGATTCAGCTTGTTCCTTAGCTACATCAGTACAAATAATAATATCTCCTAACACTCTAGGAATATCTAAACCAATAATATCTGGTTCATCTTCTTCAAGTGCAAAAGAAATAACATCAGTCACTCTATCTTTATCTCGATAATTTTTATTTATTTCTTGAATTTCATCTTTATCTACAAAAGTAACTGACAATTCAGCATCTTCATGAATGTTTTCTTTTTCTTTAGCAAAGTTAATTAAGTCTTCGATTTGATGATACCATTCATCTTTAACTAAGTTTGTATGATCATTGAAATCAATCGTAAACATTTAATTGTCTCCTTCATAACGTTCGATAATTTTACTTACTAATGGGTGTCGTACTACATCACTTTGATCTAGTTCCATTATATTTATTCCTTTAACACCACGAAGGTTCTTAATAGCTTCTTTTAATCCACTTTTAACACCTTTTGGTAAGTCAATTTGAGTTTGGTCTCCAGTTACAACCATTTTTGAACCAAATCCTAGACGAGTTAAAAACATTTTCATTTGTGCATGTGTTGTATTTTGAGCTTCATCTAAAATGACAAATGCATCATCTAGAGTTCTACCCCTCATATACGCTAAGGGAGCAATTTCAATTGTACCTCGTTCAATAAAACGTGCTGTTTGTTCTCTACCTAGGACAGTATTTAAACCATCATAAAGAGGTCTTAAATATGGATCAACTTTTTCTTTTAAGTCTCCTGGTAAGAAACCTAATGATTCACCAGCTTCTACAGCTGGTCTTGTTAAAACAATTCTTTTTACTGTTCCTTTTCTTAATTGTTTTGCAGCATAAACAACTGCAAGGAAAGTTTTACCTGTTCCAGCAGGACCTATACCAAACACTAAATCATTACGTTTCATAGCATTAATATAAAGACGTTGCCCCATTGTTTTTGCACGAATTGTTTTACCAAAGGCATCTTTAGTAATCTCTTCATCATATAAATCCAATAGATATTGAATAGTGTCATTTTTAGCCATCTTTATGGCAGCCTCAACATCTTTTAATGTAATTGAATGTCCTAACTCAATTACCTTTAATAAATTTTTAAGAACTAATTCTGCTTTTTCAACATGCTCTAATACTTGACCTTTTACTGCAATTTCTTGCCCACGAGCATGTATGATAACATCAAATGCTTCTTCAATCGATTTTAAATGTTCATCATTATTACCAATTAAAGCTTGAGAATGGTTGATGTTATCTATTTGAATTATTCCTGGCATAAAAGCGCTCCTTTTCACATAAAACATATTCATTAATAATTAATCTTTCATATAAATTTTACTAAACAATGATAAAGTATACAAATTTAAATGTTTTGAATGAATAATTAACCTAAGATAATATAACATAATAAAAAGTACCAAGAACAATATGTGTTTTAGGCGCATCTTAACATATTAGGAGCATAAATAAAGAGACTTCCACGTAGAAAGTCTCTTGTAAAGGTCAGAATGAAACAATAAATGTTGTCTTATTCTTTTATTTATAACCCTTATAATTTTTTAGGTTTATTTAGTATTTCTTGCCAAATAATCCCATCAACTATCGGGTCATTGTCAAATTGAAACGTTTGATGTGTCATATTTTTTTCAATAGATTTACTATTGAGTAATTGATTCAGTTTATAACGTTTCGTTTTTTCAGATAAGTACTTATCATTAATAATTTCTTTAGCTTTCTTTTCAATTAAAGAAAGTTGTTTTTCTTTTTCTTTGTCAATTTCAGATCTCACATTAAATAATTCTTTTGATAGCGAGTCTTCTAACTGTTTTTTAATATCTTTTTCACTTTGAGATCTCTCTCGTGAAGTTGAATCACTATCTTTAGAAGGCACTTTTTCGGTATGAGATTGTTTAGTTTCAAACCGTTTTAATTCTCCACGAGGATGTTCAGTCTTAACTTCTTTTTTAAGATTTTTATCACTGTGAACCGTTTCTTTTTTAGAAGATGGTTTTGGTGATGATGTTTTTTTATTTTGTTCTTCTTCATCAAATTCTGATGCCATCTCATTAAAAGCTTCTTCTATCTGTTCAAAAATACCTTTTTTTCTTGGTGTGTTTTGCGTAGGTCTTTGTGTATTTTTGTGTGGAGGCGTTTGATTTTTTCGTTGTTCATGACTTTTATCTCTCATTGCACTAATACCAGTAACAATCACAGAAATAACGAATATAAGAATTCCAATATTCATTTAATCACCCCTCTATTTAATTTGGTGATTCATCGTCATTTTGTTCGGTACGTTTATTAATAGCGTTTCTCATACCTGTATCTGCTTCTACATTTTTTAAATTATAGTAATCTTTTACTCCAATATTACCTTTACGTAAAGCTTCAGCCATCGCTAGTGGTACTTCTGATTCAGCTTCTACTACCTTAGCACGCATTTCTTGAACACGTGCTTTCATTTCTTGTTCAGAGGCAACAGCCATAGCACGTCGTTCCTCAGCTTTAGCTTGAGCAATATTTTTATCTGCGAGTGCTTGTTCCGTTTGTAAATCAGCGCCGATATTTTTACCGATATCTACATCTGCAATATCAATTGATAAAATTTCGAATGCTGTTCCTGAATCCAATCCTTTACTTAATACTGTTTTAGAAATATTATCAGGATTTTCTAGTACTTGTGTATGATGTTCACTAGAACCAATTGTGGAAACAATACCTTCACCAACTCGTGCAATAATTGTTTCTTCTCCAGAACCACCTACAAGTCTAGAAATATTAGCTCTTACTGTAATTCTAGCTTTAGCTTTAACTTCGATACCGTTCATCGCAACACCGGCAATAAAGGGAGTTTCGATTACTTTGGGATTAACAGACATTTGAACAGCTTCTAAGACATCGCGTCCTGCTAAGTCTATTGCGGCACCTCTTTCAAAAGGTAAATTGATATCTGCACGTTGAGCTGCTATGTTGGCATCCACTACTCTATCTACATTACCACCAGCTAGATAATGAGATTCCAATTGATTTGTTGTTAAATTTAGTCCTGCTTTATGAGCTTTAATAAGAGGACCTATCACTTTACGAGGAGATACTCTACGAAGTCGCATTCCTACAAGTGTAGCAATACTAACTTTTACACCTGCAGCAATAGCGGAAATCCATAATCCGACTGGTACAAATGAAAATAATAATAATAAAGCAACTATTATAATAATCGCAATAATTATAATTCCAATATTTAACATTGACTTTACTCCTTTTATATTTTTATTTCTCTTACAACTACTCTACTACCTTCTACCTCTAAAATTTTTACTTTTTTATTTCTCAAGATAAATGTACCGTCAGAAACAGCATCAATTCTTTTGTCATCTAAAGTTATGATTCCAGCAGGTCTTAAATCAGTAGTAGTATACGCAGTTTTTCCCACTAAGTAAGAACGATCATCATGAGATCTATAACCAGCTTCTGTACTCGTTGAATCATTCAATATCACTTTATCAAAAAATGGTATTTTACGATTAAACACTTTCACCAAAATCACCCATTCTATAATAGAAAGTATTAAAGCGACAATAACATTAAAGAGCATAACTAAAATATTATCTCCTAACATAATCATACTAACAATAATAAGCACTATTCCTATAATTCCAATTACTGCTCCAACAATGAATAGTTCTATTATTACTAAGATGATACCTATGAAAAACAATAAAATTGAAATCAAATTGACATCGCCATTAATTAAAAACCCTAGAAATAGAATAAGTAACGCTAGAGAAGCTAAAATACCTAAAATATTTATCCTTTTAGAATAAAGTTGATATAAAAAACCTAAAAAGATAATACATGTAAGAATTAATAAAACAATAGGATTAACAATGATATTTGACATATCACCCAACCATGAATGATTCAATGAAGCAAAAGTATTCTCGATATGTATCAAATTTATACTTATCATTATCTCACCTCGCTCTCAATTAAATTATACATGAAATAAATACTATATTATAGTATTACAATTGTATAAAAAAACTCTCAATTAGTTTAACTAATTGAGAGAATATATATATAATTAACATTCATGTTGAGGGAGTCAACAGAGCTATTAATTATTTGAATTTACGTTTACGTGCAGCTTCTGATTTTTTCTTACGTCTTACACTTGGTTTTTCGTAAAATTCACGTTTACGTACTTCTTGGATAGTACCACTTTTAGATACTGAACGTTTAAATCTACGTAATGCATCTTCTAGTGATTCGTTTTTACGTACTACTGTTTTAGACATCTGTATTTCCCTCCCTCCAAATATCAACGAAACTTAAAGTCAATAATTGCATAGAAATAATTAACTATGCTTTATTTAGTATAATATATGAAATAATTATGGTCAATTATAAATCTTTATAATTTCAAAAATTTATAATAATACGCCTTCTTCAGTTTTATTAGTAGCATGATTAACGATTCTAACTGCACTACCAATGTTAATTGGATAATCAGCTTTATTAATTTTAACTTTAACAATCTCACCGATTAAATCCTCACTACCCTCAAATTCAACTTTCATATAATTATCTGCGTAACCTACTAATGTATCTTTTGTTTCTCCTACTTCTTCTGGAATCACTTCTAAAACTTCATTTTCAAATTTTGATGCGTATTCTTTAGCAAGTTGGTCACTTAAAGCAATAAGTTTATGTACACGTTCATTTTTAATTGACTCATCAATTTGATCATCCATACGTGCAGCAGGTGTACCAATACGTTGTGAATACGGGAAAACATGTAACTCTGAGAATTTATGTTTAACTATAAAATCATATGTTTCTTGGAATTCTTCTGCAGTTTCTCCTGGGAAACCTACTATAACATCACTTGTAACCGCTAAATCAGGTAATGCATCATGTAACTTTGTTAGTCTTTCAGAAAAATGTTCCATAGTATATTTACGGCGCATACGTTTTAATACTGTATCTGAACCTGATTGTAATGGTACATGTAAATGTCTAACCACTTTATTAGAATTTTTTAGAACATCAATGACTTCATCAGTAAGTTGACTGGCTTCAATTGAAGAAATTCTAATTCTTTCTAAACCATCAATTTCCTCAAGATCTCTGAGTAATTGAGCTAAATTATAATTTTTTAAATCTTGACCGTATCCACCGGTATGAATACCAGTTAATACAATTTCTTTATATCCAGATTGAACTAACTGTGTTGCTTGGTCAACTACTTTTTCAGGATCTCTAGAGCGCATTAAACCACGTGCCCATGGAATAATACAAAACGTACAAAAGTTATTACAACCTTCTTGGATTTTTAGAGATGCACGAGTTCTATCCGTAAAATAAGGTACATCTAATTCTTCATATGTACGATTTTTCATAATATTTCCAACACCATTAATTGGTTGACGTTCTTCTCTAAATTGATCAATATAACTAAGTAATTTATGTCTGTCTTGAGTACCAACAACGACATCTACGCCTGGAATCTCCATAATTTCAGCAGAAGATGTTTGTGCATAACAACCTGTAACACATACTACTGCATCAGGATTACGACGTATTGCTCTTCTAATGACTTGTCTACTTTTTTTATCACCTGTATTAGTCACGGTGCAAGTATTAATGACATATACATCTGCATTAGTTTCAAAATC
This sequence comes from Staphylococcus sp. FSL W8-1270, assembly GCF_038007165.1. NCBI lineage: Bacteria > Bacillati > Bacillota > Bacilli > Caryophanales > Staphylococcaceae > Staphylococcus > Staphylococcus sp. FSL W8-1270. The sequence continues at coordinate 1,195,138 of NZ_JBBOWQ010000001.1, read as the reverse complement.
TACTCTTTCATAATTAGCATCTTTAAATAATTGCCATATTGCTTCAGTTTCATAATGGTTTACTTTACAACCTAAAGTATGAAACGCTACTGTTGCCATTTAATTCACCCCATCAATTCTTTCTCAAAACTTATAGCACTAAGTGCATATAGTGGCGCAGTTTCTGCTCTTAATATTCTAGGGCCTAAACCAATGTTTAAGCTTACCTCCCTAAAGAGATCAATTTCCTTATCGGAAAAACCACCTTCAGGTCCAAATATGATTAACACACGATCATTCGTTTGAAAGTTGTTTAAAATATTTTTAAATCGACTTTTTTCACCATGCTTGGCTTCGTCTTCATATGCTATTAACACATAGTCATAATTATTTATGGTATCATAAATTACTTTTAAATTCGACTGAAATTTAACATCTGGAATAACAAGTCTATAACTTTGTTCAGCAGCTTCTTTTACAATCTTTTGCCATCTATCTATTTTCTTTTGTACCTTGTTCTCTTGTAATTTAACTACAGATCGATCCATACCCACTGAAATAAAATGATTGGCACCCAATTCTGTACTTTTTTGAAGCAACCATTCATATTTATCAGCTTTTATTAAACCACTACAAATCGTTACATCAACTGGTAATTCAGTGTCAATATCTAATTGGTTTATTGGTAAAACTTCAATTTGATTAGAACTTATATGTGTAATTTCAGTAATAAATACTTTTTTATCATTAAAATTAATTATAATTTTGTTACCAATCGTATTTCTCATTACATTTTTGATATGATGTATATCTTCTTCATTGGTAATAAAAAAACGCTGATGAGAATCAGCGTTTTGATTGATAAAGTATCGTTGCAAATTATTCACTCACTTTCTGACCAACAATGCAAACCCATCCATTGTCATGATTGATTGATACAATATTAAATCCAACACGCTTCATATGTGACAGTATATCTTCATGTTTTTCTTCTATAATACCTGAAGTTATAAAATAACCATCTTCATTTAGTGTATTATAAGCATCTTCAATCATTTCATCAATAATATGAGCTAAAATATTTGCGATAACTACATCAAATTTTTCATTTTCTTCTTTTAATAAATTACCGGGAATTGCTTCAATAGCATTTTCGCAATGATTTTTTCTAAAATTCTCCTTAGCCACACCAACAGCCATTTCGTCTATATCTAAGGCTTTAATTCTTTTAACACCTAATAAGTGACTAGCGATACTTAATATACCAGAACCTGTACCTACATCAATAACTGAAGAATCTGGTGTTACATAAGTTTCAATCGCTTTTAGACACATACTTGTTGTTGGATGATCTCCAGTACCAAAAGCCATTCCGGGATCTAATTCTATACACAATTCATCTTCTGATTCTTTTGAATAATCTTCCCAACTTGGAACAATCGTAAATCTCTCAGAAGCTCTAAAAGGATGAAAATAGTTTTTCCATTCATTAGCCCAATCTACTTCAGCAATAGTCTTTGCTGAAAACTCAACTACTGAATCATCTATAAGGTCCAAATTTAATATTTCATTTTTTAATTTATTTTTAAATTGAGTGTTATATTTCAATTCGTTAAAGTATGCTTTTAATCTCACACCTTGTTCAGGATAATCTTCTTTTTTTAATTCGTAGATTTCACCAAATTTATCAGTAGGTTGATTAATTAAATCATTTGAATCTTCTATAACTACTCCATTTGAACCATAGTTTTCTAATATGTTAGTGACTAAAGGTTCAACTTCATGATTTACAGTGACTGCAAATTCTGTCCAGTTCATGATTATTCACCTCTAAAGAATTTACGAGCTTTGTCTTTAAAATTAGAAGGTTGTTCTTCCGGATTTTCACCACTGATTTCCGCAAATTCTCTCATTAATTCTTTTTGTCTATCAGTTAGTTTATTTGGTGTGACAACTTTTATATTAACAAATAAATCACCATGTCCATATCCATGAACATTTTTAACGCCTTTCTCTTTAAGACGGAATTGTTTACCAGTTTGAGTACCAGCAGGAATTGTAAGCATAACATTACTGTTTAGAGTTGGTACTTTGATTTCATCGCCAAGTGATGCTTGTGGGAAGCTAATGTTAAGTTCATAGAATAAATCATCGCCATCTCTTCTAAATTTATCAGAAGGTTTAACACGGAATACTACATAAAGATCACCATGAGGACCGCCATTTTCACCAGGTGCACCTTCACCAGCAAGACGGATTTGTTGTTCATTGTCTACACCTTCAGGTACAGTTACTTCTAATTTTACTGTTTTATTTTCAGTCCCTTTACCATGACAAGTTGGACATGGTTCTTCAAATTCTTGACCACTACCCTCACACTTAGGACAAGTTTGCTCAGTTCTTACGCGTCCTAAAATTGTATTTTGTTCAACAGATACATGTCCTGAACCATGACAATAGCTACATGTTTTTTTACTTGTGCCTGGTTTAGCACCATCACCATGACATGTATGACAGGTAACATCTTTTCGAATAGAAATTTCTTTTTTAGTACCAAAAACAGCTTCATCGAATTCTAAAGTCATAGTGTATTGTAAGTCGTCACCTTTTCTAGGTGCATTTGGATCTCTTTGACGTGAACCACCAAAGAATGAGCTAAATATATCTTCAAAGCCTCCACCGAAGCCACTGAAGTCTTGTCCACCAAATCCTTGACTACCAAATCCACCTTGGGCACCGCTATGTCCAAATTGATCATAATTTGCACGTTTATTGTCATCACTTAGAACTTCGTATGCTTCAGAAATTTCTTTAAACTTTTCATCGGCGCCTTCTTCTTTATTGATGTCCGGATGATATTTTTTTGATAATTTACGATATGCTTTTTTTATTTCATCTTTTGAAGCATCTTTACTTACGCCAAGAACTTCATAATAATCTCTTTTAGCCACAAGTATCTCTCCCTTTCTAAATTTTATAATTTAAACACATACTCAAGTATCTTAACTATAAAAGAAAAAGTCAAAGCCAATGTTCAATTGACTTTGACTTTTTGGCTTACATTTATAAATGTTTACATAGTAAACGTTATAAACGATTAGCTTTATTTTTTATCTTCGTCGTCTTTAACTTCTTTGAACTCAGCGTCTTCAACATTGCTATCATTTGATTGTTGTGAACTACCTTGTGCTTGTTGTTGAGCTTGTTGAGCTTGTTGATATACTTTAGCAGATAATTCTTGAATTACTTGTTCTAATTCTTCTTTTTTAGCTTTAATATCATCTAAATCTTGACCTTCTAATGCTGATTTAAGCGCATCTTTTTTGCTTTCAGCATTTGATTTGTCTTCTTCACTGATATTTTCACCTAAGTCTTTAATTGTTTTTTCAACTTGGAATACTAAGCTGTCTGCTTCGTTTCTTAAGTCTACTTCTTCACGACGTTGTTTATCTGCTTCAGCATTTTCTTCAGCATCTTTAACCATACGATCAATTTCTTCATCAGATAATGCAGAACTTGATTGAATAGTGATATTTTGTTCTTTATTTGTACCTAAGTCTTTTGCAGTAACGTTTACGATACCGTTTTTATCAATATCAAATGTTACTTCAATTTGAGGTACACCACGTGGAGCTGGTGGAATATCAGTTAATTGGAATCTACCTAATGTTTTATTATCTGAAGCCATTGGACGTTCACCTTGTAATACGTGAATGTCTACTGCTGGTTGATTGTCAGCTGCTGTTGAATATACTTGAGATTTTGATGTTGGAATTGTTGTATTACGTTCAATTAACGTATTCATACGACCACCCATAATTTCGATACCTAATGATAATGGAGTTACGTCTAATAATACAACGTCTTTAACATCACCAGTAATTACGCCACCTTGGATAGCAGCACCCATTGCAACAACTTCATCTGGGTTTACACCTTTATGAGGTTCTTTACCAATTTCTTTTTTAACTGCTTCTTGTACTGCAGGAATACGAGTTGAACCACCAACTAGGATAACTTCATCAATTTCAGAAGTAGATAAGCCAGCATCTTTAAGTGCTTGACGAGTTGGTTCCATTGTTCTTCTGATTAATGAATCAGCTAATTCTTCAAATTTAGAACGAGTTAAGTTGATTTCTAAGTGTAATGGACCATTTTCTCCAGCTGAAATGAATGGTAATGAGATTTGTGTTTGAGATACACCAGATAAATCTTTTTTAGCTTTTTCTGCAGCGTCTTTAAGACGTTGTAACGCCATTTTATCTTGTGATAAGTCAACACCATTTTCTTTTTTGAATTCTGATACTAAATAGTCGATGATTACTTGGTCAAAGTCGTCCCCTCCAAGTTTGTTATCCCCTGCAGTTGATAATACTTCGAATACGCCATCGCCTAATTCAAGAATAGAAACGTCGAAAGTACCGCCACCTAAGTCAAATACTAAAACTTTTTGATCTTGTTCAGTTTTATCTAAACCATAAGCTAATGCTGCAGCTGTTGGTTCGTTAATAATACGTTCTACTTCTAAACCAGCAATTTTACCAGCATCTTTAGTAGCTTGACGTTCAGCATCATTGAAATAAGCAGGCACAGTAATTACTGCTTTATCCACTTTATCTCCTAAATAACTTTCAGCAGTGTTTTTTAAATTTTGTAAAATCATTGCTGAAAGTTCTTGTGGTGTATATGATTTGCCGTCAATATCTACTTTATAATCTGTACCCATATGACGTTTAATTGATTGTACAGTATTTGGGTTTGTAATTGCTTGACGTTTAGCAACTTCACCTACTTGAGTTTCTCCATTTTTAAATGCCACAACTGATGGAGTTGTTCTAGCACCTTCAGGATTTTGAATTACTTTAGGTTCGTCTCCTTCTAATACAGATACGCAAGAATTTGTAGTACCTAAGTCAATACCTATTACTTTACTCATAATAAAATTCCTCCAATTTTAAAAATTTTTCAAATTTAAATCTTATTGATTAACTTTGACCATAGATGGTCTTAAAACTCTATCTTTTAATTTATACCCTTTTTGTAATTCTTGAGTGATTTCACCAGAATTGAAATCAGGATTGTCATCTTGAACAACAGCTTGATGGAAGTTTGGATCGAATTCTTGACCTTCAGACTCAATTTCTTCTAAGCCATTGTCTTTTAATGCTCTTAATAAGCTTTCATGAATCATTTGAACGCCTTTTTTGAGAGATTTAAATGATTCGTCATTACCCTCAATTTGAAGTGCACGTTCAATGTTATCGATAGTAGGTAAAATATCAGTAAGCACGGGTTGAGCTTGATATTTTTTATTTGTTTCATTTTCATTTCGAATTCGACGCTTATAATTTTCGAATTCAGCATATAATCTTAAATATTTTTCTTCATTTTCATTTGCTTTTAATTGTAATTGTTGAATTTCTTCGTCTTTAGATTGATCATTTTTATCATCATTATCATGTTCAGATGTAGATTCATTATTTAATTCTTCTTCAGAAGGATTATTTTCTACATCATTTGAAGACGACGCTTCGTTTTTAACGTTTTCATTTTCTTCAGTATGTTCAGTGTTATTTTTCACTGATTCGTCTTTTTCTGTCATTTTATGCCCTCCAATATAATTACAATTAGATTCACCATATTTGATTAAGTAATTGAATCACATTTTGATAATGCATCGCAGTTGGTCCGATAACCGCAATTTGTCCTTTTAGTGCATCATCAAAATGGTACTGGCTCGTTATAATTGAAATATCACTTAACCCTTCATCTATTTCGTGGCCAATTTTAACATTAATTTCAGAAGTGGAAATATCTTCTAGTAACTCGATAATTTTTTCTGATTCTAGATATTGTAAAATTGGCTGAATAGAAGAAACATTGGTTTCGTTCAGTGCATCAATAAGTTTAACCTTTCCACCCATAAAAATGCTATTACTTTGTTTATGGAGATGAGAAGTTAACATGATAGTTAATTCATTTATAAAGGATTGTTCCGCCATAGAATTTGTAAATTGTTTTAATTTCTTATTAAAATCAAATTGACTTTTATAATAATTATCAGTCAGAAAATTTGAAATCCTTGTTAACCTTTCATCGTCAAACTCCATTGATTCACTTAAATGTAAATGTTCTACATGTCCAGAATTATAGATGATGACCATTATAATTATAGACGAATTTGCACGAATCAAATGAACATTATTTATAATATCTGTTTTGTGATTAGGTCGAACAACCAACGTTGCATATTGAGATTTTATTGATAATTCATCAGCAAAATAACTAAGGGCTGAAGAAATATCATAATGATTCTCAATCAAAAGTTTATTTAAACGTTGAACTTTATTTTGTTTTTGATGAGATGTTTGTTTTAACAATTGATTGACGTATAATCTAAAACCTTGTTCAGAAGGTGCACGCCCTGAAGATGAATGTATTTTTTCTAAAAAATTCAACTCTTCCAAATACTTCATTTCATTTCTAATAGTAGCTGGGCTTACATTTAAGTTATGTCTATCAATTAAGGTTTTAGAACCTATCGGTTGTCCTAAATCAACATAATCTTCAACAATTGCATTTAAAATGCTTAATTGCCTATTTGTAATCATGTCTTCACCTCATTAGCACTCCTTTGTCTCAAGTGCTAATTATAATTTAACAAATTGGTCAAAGTAAGTCAACGTTAAAGCTCTTATTTTTCAAAAAAATTTATTAATTTAATAGAAATGCTTCAAAAACTTCATTTCCAATGATTTTTCCCCTATTGGTCAATGAAATATGGTTATCTCTTTCATAAAGTAAATTTTTCTTTTTCAGATTATTTATTGTCTCACCAAATACTTTATCCATTGAGGTACCAAATTTTGAAAGAAATTTAACTTTATCGACACCTTTATTCATTCTTAATCCTAAAAACATTTCTTCTTCCATTCTTTCTGAATGAGTAGGAAAATTGGAAGTTAAAATAGGACGTTGATGATTATTAATAGCATTGATGTAATGATTAACAGGATTGAGATTCGAATAGCGTTCCCCATTTACATATCCACTTGCGCCTGCTCCAAAACCATAATATTCTTCATTTAGCCAGTAAGTCTTATTATGCCTTGATTCATGATGAGACTTAGCGAAATTTGAGATTTCATATTGTTTAAATGAGGTTTCTCCTAAAACATTCATTAAATATTGGTACATTTCAGCTCCTATATCTTCGTTTGGCAATTTTAATTTGCCTTTTCGATACATATTATAAAATTGAGTTTTAGGTTCTAAAATTAATCCATAACTTGAAATATGATCTATATCCATTTGTATTGCTCTATTAAGACTATCTGAAAAATCTTCTAATGTTTGATTTGGTAAATGATACATTAGGTCTAAACTAATCGATTCAATATTTGCTTTTCTAGCATACTCTACAGCATTATATATATCTTGAGTTTTATGTGTTCTACCTAGAATTTTTAGTAATTCTGGTTTAAATGTTTGTACGCCCATAGAAATTCTATTTACACCATATGAGTGTAGTAATTTCACTTTATCTAAGGTTAATTCATCGGGATTTGCTTCAAATGTATATTCACCTTTAATTGAAAAAGTTGACTGTATTGCTTTTAAAAGTCTTTCAAGTTGCTTGAGATTTAAAGCTGTAGGCGTACCTCCTCCAACGTACATTGTTTCAAGATTTCTAATTTCACTTGTTTTCATTTCTTTAATTAATGCAGAAATATACTCATCTACTGGTTGTTTGTTAATAAAGTACTTATTAAAATCACAATATGTACAAATCCTAACGCAAAAAGGTATATGAATATATGCACTTTTTATTGACATCGTTACACCCTCATTTTTAAGTTTTTAAAACACAAACGAGGTTGGAACACATGATTCTGGGTTCCAGCCTCGCATTAATAACCTATTCATCATCCATTTTAAGAACAGCTAAGAAAGCATCTTGTGGTATGTCTACGTTACCAACAGCTTTCATTTTTGCTTTACCAGCTTTTTGTTTTTCAAGTAATTTACGTTTACGGCTGATATCTCCACCATAACACTTAGATAACACGTTTTTACCCATAGATTTAATATTAGTTCGGGCCACAATTTTTTGACCTATTGCAGCTTGAACTGGAACTTCGAATTGTTGTCTAGGAATAAGTGTTTTTAATTTTTCAACAAGAGCTTTACCTCGTTCATATGCAAAATCTCTGTGAACGATAAAACTAAGTGCATCTACTTTGTCACCATTTAATAAAATATCCATTTTAACTAAATTACTTTCTTTATTTTCAATAAATTCATAATCAAATGAAGCATAGCCTTTCGTATTAGATTTTAATTGGTCAAAGAAATCAAATACAACTTCTGATAATGGAATTTCATAAACGATATTCACACGGATATCATCTAAGTAATCCATATTTATAAATTGGCCACGTTTACGTTGACACAGTTCCATAACTGCTCCAACATAGTCATTTGGCACCATCATTGTCGCTTTTACATATGGTTCATAAATCGCTTTAATTCTATCACGTTCAGGCATTTGAGATGGATTATCAACTGTAACTTCTGAACCATCATTCATTTCACATTTATATATAACTGAAGGTGCAGTCGCAATTAATTCTATTCCAAATTCTCGTTCAATTCTCTCTTGAATAATTTCCATATGTAGCATACCTAAGAATCCTGTTCTAAATCCAAATCCCAGTGCTTGTGATGATTCTGGTTCAAATTCTAATGATGCATCATTTAATTGAAGTTTTTCAAGAGCTTCTCTTAAATCGTTATAATCTTTATTATCAATTGGGAACAATCCACAATAAACCATTGGATTCATCTTTTTATACCCTTTTAACGGAGCATCTGCTGGTCTATCTACATGAGTGATAGTATCCCCAACACGTGAATCGTCGACATTTTTAATACTTGCAATAATATATCCAACATCGCCTACTGTAAGTTCTTCAATTGGTAGTTGTTTAGGAGTATTAATCCCAACCTCAGTAACTTCAAACTCTTTTCCTGTTGCCATCATTTTGATACGATCTCCAGCTTTTACAACACCTTCCATTACTCGAATAGAAGAAATAACGCCTCGATAAGGATCGTACTCTGAATCAAAAATAAGAGCTTTAAGCGGTGCACTAGGATCTCCTTCTGGTGGAGGAACAACTTCAACAATTTTTTCTAAGATTTCATCGATACCAATATTTGATTTGGCACTTGCTAACACAACTTCATCTTTATCTAAGCCAATAACATCTTCTAATTCTTGTTTTACTCTTTCTGGTTCAGCAGCGGGTAGATCTATTTTATTTACTACCGGTAAGAGTTCTAAATCATTATCTAGTGCTAAGTAAACATTAGCAAGAGTTTGAGCCTCGATGCCTTGTGCAGCGTCAACTACTAAAATAGCGCCTTCACATGCAGCTAATGAACGAGAAACTTCATATGAGAAATCGACGTGCCCTGGAGTATCGATTAAATGAAACGTATAAGTCTGTCCATCTTTAGATTCATATTTTAATCTAACAGCATTTAATTTAATTGTAATACCGCGCTCTCTTTCAAGATCCATTGAATCAAGCAATTGATTTTGCATTTCTCTAGTTTCTACAGATTTAGTATTTTCTAAAATTCTATCTGCTAACGTTGATTTACCATGATCAATATGAGCAATTATAGAAAAGTTTCTTATATTATCTCTTCGGTTATAGCGTTCTTGCATATCCATAACTTATCATTCTCGCTTTCGTAAATTTACCCGTATATGTATACATCTTTGACATAATATCGTTTTTAATCATTATTTGCAAATTTAAGAGAAAAGAATCATCATGTGAAGATTCTTTATTTACTTTTAATTTTAAGATTTTTCTTAAACTACATAACAATTATAAAGTGTTGTATAAAGGTTTCCAATAGTTAATATCGTTCTTTTTGTAAATAAATAGGTTTAATGTTAATAAATGATTGCACAAATATTCATGTTTTGATAAAATATTTCTTGTTGTAATCAAAATAAAATTTGATATGCTTAGATCACTTTTAGGAGGTGACAGTAATGCCAAATATTAAATCTGCTATTAAACGTGTAAGAACAACTGAAACTGCTGAAGCACGTAATATTTCACAAAAAAACGCTATGCGTACTGCAGTGAAAAATGCTAAATCAGCAATTGAAAATAATGCTGATAATAAAGCTGAATTAGTTAACTTCGCAATTAAATCAGTTGATAAAGCTGCACACAGTAACTTAATTCATTCAAATAAAGCTGACCGCATTAAATCACAATTAATGTCTTCAAGCAAATAATCATTTAAAAAGTTCAAGCGATTAGCTTGAACTTTTTTTTATTTATAAAGAAAGAATAAATAATTCTAAAATCAGTTGTTTATCCATATATGAAGATTTTAACTTATAATCAGTTTCTGCACATTGATCAATAATATTTAGCAAATGAGTTAATTGATAATGTTTTACTTGATTTAAAGCCAATTTAACTCGGTATGGGTGCACATTAATTGTTTTAGCAATTTGTTGTCCGCTATATCCTTTTCGACTTAAAATTTTACATTGATAATATAATCGATAATTACTTGTTATTAATGCCAATAGTTTAATAGGTTCTTCTTTCATTACTATTAAATCTTTAATAAGTTGAATGGCTTTATATTTTTCCCCTTTTTGTATATATTCAGTTAAAAGAAAAACATTTTGTTCTAAACTTCTATTAATAATCTCTTCAACATCTTTTTTATTTATAGTTGTTCGCTCTCCTAAGAATAAAATAATTTTTTCTAATTCTTGCGAAACTATATTAAAGTTAATACCAGTTAATTCTATAAATAAATCTAATGCATCCTGTTTAATATCTTTAAAATTTTCATGAAGTTTATTTTTTATCCAATTTTTAATCTCTTGTTCAGACATCTGTTCAACTTTAGCTAGCTTGCTTGTCTTTTTTAAAGTCTTAGTAATTTTCTTTCTTTCATCTAATTTATTTTGATACACTTCAAAAATGATAAAGTTTTCTCCATCATATTTTTCTAAAAATTCATTTACTTGTTCGTTGTTCGGTTGGATATCTTTTGAAACTTTCTCACCTGTAAAAATAAAAGCATTTTTAACAACAATAGCTTTTTTCTCTGAAATAAAAGGCATTGTTAATGCTTCTTCTATAATCTGATTAAAACTTGTATCATAAAGATTATATTTAACATAGTTAAAATCGTCTTTTTTTTCATTTAAGTAACTTTCTACGATTTCATTACTTTTTTTCTCCACTAGTTCTGGCACTTCTCCGTATATAGCCATTATATTATTAGCCATGTAAACTTGCACCCTTTCAAAATTATACCATTAAGTTATTATAGCATTGTGTAATTATTATTCTCTATCATTAACTTCTATTAAAGGATGATATAAGTTGATTATCGAGATTTAAAGTAATTTCTCCATCAGTTTGAGTATTGTAGATATGAGAATTAATTTTCTCTAATTTATCTATCGTTTCGTTATTAGGCAAATGAAAAGTATTATTTTTTCCACTTGAAATCATACTAATTTTAGGTTGTATGATTTCTAAAAAATGTTTTGAACTACTTGTTTTACTGCCATGGTGTCCAACTTTTAGAACATCAATTAACGGTAAATGATATTTCTTTAATAATAAATTTTCATTTTCTTCAATTGCGTCGCCCATCAATAATAATTTGTAATTTTTGTACTCTATTAATGAAATTATACTTTGTGCATTTTTGTCTTCATTGGAATCAATAAAAGCATTTAAAAATGATATTTTAGCTTCTTTCAACTGAATATTATTAGTCTCTAAAACATCAATAACTTTTATATGATATATACTACAAAATGTATGTATAGTTTTAATTTGATCTACTGAATAACTTTTTATATATAAATATAAATTTTTAATTCTTATATTTTGTGCTAAATAAGGAAATTCGCCTATATGATCATTATGTGGATGAGTAAGAATTAAGTGATCAATTTTTGATATTCCTCTAGATTTTAAAGTAGGCATAATATGATATTTCGCAATATTATGATTATCTTTAATCTTCGTTTGAACTACTTTACCACCAGTATCTACCATCACAGTTTCATTATTTTTTGTTTGAAAAAGAAAACTATCACCTTGACCAACATTTAAAGCAGTAAACGTCGTCGCTAATGGTTGATTAGTTAATCTTATAAATATTATAAATAAGATAATTATAATTAAGAATGCTCTATAATTTTTATAACATATAAATATAGTTAGTAGAGTTAATAAAATAAAACAGTAGAGTAGACTTAAATTTGATTGATCAGCGATATTTATTTGGTAATTTCTAAATAAAATGAACGGGTGCATTATTCTATCGTGCAGTTCAAATAATTGATTTGCAACCATATTTATACATCGCAAGTCACTAAAGAAATGATAGAAAGTAAATAGAACAATAGAAAGTGGAAAAATAATGAAAGAATATAATGGGACAAATATTACATTAGAAATAAAACCAATCCATTGAAACTGATTAAAATGATAAATACTAATAATCATGGATGAAAATTGAGCGATAATTGTTATATAAATATAATTCTTTAAAATTGATTGATTATTAAATAATGGCTTAGAAAATAGTATAAAAAAAGAAATAATGAAAGAAAATTGAAATCCAATGTCATAAGCAAAATTCATATTCCAAATTGTCATAAATAAAAAGACCAACGATAATACACTTATAGACGAAATTTTAAAAGTCTTAGGGATAATAAAAAAAGTAATAGCGGTTAAAACTGCTCTTATAGCACTCGGTGCAAAATTTGTATAAAAAATAAATAGTATTAGTATCATAATAATAAAAATTCGTATGAATAATTTTGGAATATTAAACCTGACCAAACTATATTGAATGATAAAAATAATGGTAGCAACGTGTGATCCACTGACAGCAAGTAAATGATAAATACCTATCGCTTTAACTTTATCTAAGTAATCTGTATCAATTGCACTAGTATCTCCAGTAATTAAAGCTAAGACTCTCTCTGGATATTTTAACGAAGAATGGTATAACTTGTTTTGAATATAATTTAGGTGTTTATCTATAAAACTTATATGATTAACTTTAGTACAATGTTTATTATCTATTTGATCGATATAAACATAGACTTCATTATGAATACTATTTGTGATATTTCCATTAATTTTACATTCTCGATTTTTTAAATCTTTAGCTTTCAATTGTGGACTTTTAAAAGTAAAGTGATAATTATTATGTTTATATTGAAATTGTCCTTTAATAATTTGATTGAATTGTTTTATATCATTTTGAAACGTTACTTTTGAATTTATATTACTGTGGACTTTTAAATTTTGGAGTATAAAATGATTTGTTTTCAAAGTATGGTGTACTTGAAATAAAGCTAGAAAGAAAAAGGATAAAATTAATAAATAGTGGTATAAAGGAATACTCTTTCGATACACAATAATTAATATAATAGCAAATATTAAAATTGAAAATAATTTAAGATGAACCCATAATATACCACTTAAAAAAGAAAGTGCATATAAAACAACTAACATTCTTTAGTTAAAAATTCAGCTATTTTATTAGCAGAAAATGGTATTTTTTCATACTCAATACCTGCTTGATTTAATAATTTAATAGCATATTTATGATTATGATAATCTTTTGCATAGTATATTTTCTTAATACCTGCTTGAATAATAGACTTAGTACAGTTTAAACAAGGAAAATGTGTGACATATATCGTTGCATTATCTGATGATACACCTTGTTTTGCGCATTGTAATAATGCATTCATTTCTGCGTGAATGGTTCTAATACAATGACCATCTTCTATTAAACATCCTACATCAATACAGTGAACTTCTCCTGCTACTGAGCCGTTATAACCTCCTGCAATTATTCTATTGTCTTTTACAATTGTTGCGCCTACTGATAGTCGTTGACATGTAGAACGTAATGCAAGCAAATGGCTTTGTGCCATAAAATATTCGTCCCATTTTATTCTATCCATAAAGTTCAACTCCTTAAAAAAATATATATCTATTATAATTTATATTAAAAATTCTTCCAATTTAATTTATGTAGTAAAGTAATCTTTAAGTTTCTCGAAAGTTTTCCCTCCAATTCCTCTTACTTGTTTTAAGTCTTCAACCTTATTAAATTGTCCCTTTTCCTCTCTGTATTTAATAATCTCTTTCACTTTAGTTGGACCTATACCTGGAACATTAAGCAATTCTCTTTCATTTGCTGTGTTAAGATTGACTTTAATACTTTCAGAAGTATTTAAATCACTTTGATTAGTGGGTGTAGCATTTATTTTCGTTTCATTTTTATTAGGTATATAAATCATTTTTTGATCAGTAAGTTTTTCAGATAAATTGATTTTTGTAATATCAGCATTTTCAGAAACTTTAGCTTTTTTTAGTACATCTTTAACTCTATCGTTCTTTTTCATTTCATAAACATCTGGTAATTTAACCGCTCCTTTGACATCTACATAAATAGTTGAATTTTCTTTAGAAGAAGTGGATAAATTATTATCATTTTTATTTTTATTATATTTTTCATTATTATTAAATTGGCTATTGTTAGCATTAGATGTTGTCATATATTCTGAAGGCTCATTATTTTTCATAAGCATGAGAATCACTATAAAAAGTAACACTACTGCAATTAAAATGATGATATGAGTCTTCCACTTAGTTAACAATTGAATTATTTCATTTCTATACTTAAACAAAAACTCATCTCCTTATATGTATAAACGTATAAGAAGATGAGTTTACTTTATTTTATTTATAAGCAACAAAAAACAATCTGTCACCTTTTTCATTATGATTATTGATGTCAAAGTCTACAAAAGTTTCAATACGATTAAATCCAGTTTGTTTTAACAATCGAATATAGAAATCCTTTTCAAATGTTCTTTGATAATGTGATTCATTAAAACGGTGATAATTACCATTATGCTGTTTTAAAAAGAAACTCATATCATGATAAACACTATAAGGTTCTTCACCCTTTATAGCTTCCCACGCTAAAAATATATCATCATTATCATCAATATAACATTGATTATTAAATGCTGTGTTCATTTTATATATCGTATGAATATCGAATATAAACATTCCTAAATCAGATAAATGATTAAATACACAATTAAACGTATTTACGATATCATCAATATCAGGTAAATAATTCAGGGAATCACAAAATATTGTTACAACATCATATGTTGTATTTAATGAAAAATCGGTCATGTCACCTTCTAACCAAGTAACTTGATTAGATTTATTTGCAGCAATAGATAACATGTCTGTACTTAAATCCATGCCGGTAACCGTGCCAATAGAAGGAAGTAATTGCGTTAAACTTCCGGTGCCACAACCAATATCAAGAATATTCATTGAATCATTAGAAGACATTGTTCTTGTATAATATTTTACAATATTAAACCATTCTTCATAAGGTTGATCTTGAGTAAGCTGATCATAAACTTTACTCATTTCAGTGTATTGCACCATTTTAATATGCTACCTGATTATATGATTCTATTGGAGCATCTTGATAAAGTTTCTCTATATTATAGTAATTGCGTTCATCTTTATGGAAAATATGAACTACTACGTCTGCTAAATCAATTAAGACCCATCTTGCACTTTGATAACCTTCCATACGCTTTACTTCAATATTATTTTCATGTACTTTTTCTTTTACTGCTCTAGCAATTGATTGAACTTGACGTTCATTGTTACCGTGACACACTACAAAATAATCAGTCATATCACTAATACCTTGCATATTAAGAGAAACAATATCTTCTGCTTTTTTATCTTCTGTCGCTGTGACAGCAATATTTAATAATTCTTCTGAATTCATTTAATCATCCTTTATCTTTTGATCACTATAATTATAATAATTTAAACATTCAATTGTAGAACCATAAACAGTAATATCTTTACTAATTAAAAATAACACTGTTCGCTTTGATATTTCATAAATTGTTTTATCTAAGCTACCTTGATTGTATGCCATATCTCTAATTTCTTCAACTCCTGGAGTTTTTCTACCAGGTTCTATATAGTCAGCAATAAATACCAATTTTTCAGTTTTTGTCATTTCTTTACGACCAGTAGTGTGATATTTAATGGCTAATAATGTTTCTTCATCTTCGATGCCATAATCAGCCTTCATTAATGCTGCACATACAGGTCCATGAAGAATTTCACTTCCATAACTTAACAAATTGCTATCTAAATCATGTTGGCGAACGACTTGATACATTTTTCCTAAATCATCATATTTACAATAATCATGTAAAATGCCTGCTAACTCTGCTTTACTTTTATCTCCATCATAGATTTCAGCAAGCTTAACTGCTGTGTCAGCTACTCTAAGAGAATGTTTAAAACGCTTTTCGGGCAATTTATTTTCGATAAGTTTTTTTGCTTCTTTAGTGTTCATAGAATCCTTCCTCTCTAATATATTTACTAACATTTCGAGGGACTAAAATATCAATTGTTTTTTTATCTTTTACACGTTGTCTAATCATTGATGAACTAATATCCATTCTTGGAATAGATATGGAAATCATATTTTCATCAACCTTTTGAATATTTTTTTCTCTATTTACTACTATAAAGATAATCATTTGCTTTAATTCATCTATTTTATACCATTTATCAAGTTGATCATATTGGTCTGATCCTATTACAAAATAAAACTTATCGTAAGGATTTTGGTCAATTAAAGCTTTTAATGTATCATACGTATAACTTTGACCTTTTCTTTCTAATTCTGCATAACAAATATTTCCGAAACCTAACTGCTCGATTACCATATTAATCATTTTGATGCGATAATGAGCATCTAAGTAATCGTTATGTTCTTTAAGTGGAGCCATATAACTTGGTAAAAAATAGAAAACATCCGGTTTAATTTTATGAAATACTTCATTAGCTACTAACATATGTGCAGTATGAATAGGATTGAATTGTCCGCCGTATAAAACAATTTTTTTCATAGAATTATGGTAATGAAATTTCCTTATTTTCTTGAGATTCTCTATAAATGATTATCATTGATCCAATGACTTGGACCACTTCACTATTAGTAGCTTGACTTAGCGTTTGGGCTAAATCGTTTTTATCATCAAAATTATTTTGAAGTATATGAATTTTAATTAATTCTCTATTTTCAAGTGTTTCATCTATTTGACTAATCATATTATCATTAATTCCAGCTTTACCTATTTGAAAAATTGGATCAATGTTATGCGCCAAACTTCTTAAATATCTTTTTTGTTTACCTGTTAGCATAGCATATTATTCTCCTTTTAATTGATTTAAAACTGCTAATTTCATTTCTTTAATTTCAGCATCTTTGCCAGTCCATATTTTAAAGCTCTCAGCACCTTGATATACAAACATATCTAGACCATTATAAATAGGGTTACCCTTCTCTTCAGCTTGTTGTAAAAATGATGTTTTATAGGGAATATAAATGATATCACTTACCAATGTATTCGGTGATAATTGATTGAGACGAATTACACTCTCTTTATTATTATCTAATCCTGCTGATGTTGTATTAATAATAATATCAAACTCATCAAGATATTGTTCAGCTTGTTGTAGGGTAATCGCATTAATATCTAATTTCCAATTATCAAAGCGACTCATTGTTCTATTCGCTATAGTTAATTTAGGCTGTACACATTGTGAAAGTGCAGTTGCAATACCTTTGCTTGCGCCCCCAGCTCCAAGAATTAAAATATATGCATTAGATAAGTCAGGATATACTTGTTTTAATCCTTTTACGTATCCAAGACCATCAGTATTATAACCAATCCATTTATTCCCCTCTATTTTCACAGTATTCACTGCACCTACAGCTTTAGCTTGTTCATCAATATCATCTAAGAATGGAATGATGCGTTCTTTATGAGGAATAGTAACATTAAATCCACTTAAATTTTTTTCAGTTATTATTTCTTTAATATTATCGAAATCTTGAACCGGTATATGCAATGCTTCATAAGTATCATTTAAACCTAAAACTTTAAAATTAGTATTATGCATCACTGGTGATAATGAATGTGAAATCGGATCTCCTATCACTGCAAATTTCATTATGAATCCTCCCTACATAATAGATTGTCTTAAAACAACATCAACACTTTTAGGAACTCGGACAATCACTTTTGCACCTGCTTCGATTGTAATAAAGCCCAATCCAGAAATCATAATGTCACGTTTTTCTTTCCCTGTTTCTAGACGTACAGCTTTCATATCACTTATATTAAATTTTTCTGGATTACTAGGTGGACTTAATAAATGTCCTATTTGCTTTCGCCATAAATCATTTGCCTTTTCAGTTTTAGTTCTATGAATATTTAAATCATTAGAAAAATAACATACAAGTGGTCGTTTCCCACCAGAAACATAATCTATCCTAGCTAATCCACCGAAGAATAAAGTTTGTCCCTCATTTAATTGAAATACACGTTGTTTAATTTCATTCTTAGGAATAATCACTTTTAATTCTTTTTCAGTAACATAATGGGTCATTTGATGCACTTGTATAATGCCAGGTGTGTCATACATAAAAGTTTTCTCATCTAAAGGAATATCTATCATATCTAATGTTGTACCTGGAAATCTTGATGTTGTAACGACATCTTTTTCACCTACACTTTGCTCAATTAATTTATTGATTAAAGTTGATTTACCAACATTTGTAGTACCAACGATATAAACATCTTGATGATTTCTAAAACGGTTGATTGATTCTAAAAGTGCATCAATACCCCATCCTTTATGAGCTGATATTAATACCACCTCTTCAGCTTCTAATCCATACTTTCTAGCTGTTCTTTTTAACCATTCTTTTACACGACGTTGGTTAATTTGTCTTGGTAAAAGATCTAATTTATTCGCTGCCAAAATGATTTTCTTATTTCCTACAATTCGTTTTAAAGCATTAATAAACGATCCTTCAAAGTCAAAAACATCAACTACGTTAACGATAATCCCTTGTCTATCGGATAATCCATTTAATAAATTTAAAAAATCTTCACTATCCATTCCTACATCTTGTATTTCATTATAATTTTTTAATCTAAAACAACGTTGGCATATAACATCATCTCTAAATAAATTATGTTCTGGCACATACCCAGGTGCGTTTTTATCTTCAGATTGTAAAGGAGCGCCACAACCGATACATTTTAAAGTTTCATCCAATCAATTTTCCTCCCATGTAATATAACCTTTTCTTTTAAAATAGTTTAATAATCGACGTTCGATTATTCTATTTAGTCTAGTTAAAAATCCATCTGTCTTTTTGACAGGAACTACCATGATAGTATATAGACCGTTATTATTGCCACCAAGTACGTCTGTAAGCATTTGGTCACCTATAACGATTGTTTCTTCTGGTTTAATATTCATGTGTTGTATCGCTTTTTTAAAAGCTCTTCCCATAGGTTTTCTAGCTTTAAAGATAAAATCAACGTCTAAGTCTTTCGAAAAACCGGAAACACGTTTTTCATTATTATTTGATACTATTGTAATCGTTAAACCTAAATCATTTGCCTTTTTAAACCATTCTTGTATTTCTTTCGTTGGTGTTTTAACGTCCCAACCTACTAATGTATTATCTAAATCTGTAATAATACCTTTAAAACCAGAATTTGCTAATTTTTCAATCTCAATTTGAAATACAGATTGTACATAATCATTAGGCATAAAATATGTTTTAATTAATCCCATTCATTTCACCTTTAAGTTATTTATTTTTTATATTTCATTAACCAACTGTTCAACAATTTTACTTGATGATTGAGCTGCTTTACCAAGAAACTCTTCAAACGACATCTCTGCTTCCCCATTTGCTAAATCAGAAACAGCACGAGTAACGATAAAAGGTAAATTAAATTGATAACAAGTTTGAGCAATAGCCGTTGCTTCCATTTCAACTGCCATAGCTTTTGAAAACTGACGTTTAATTTTTAATCGCTGTTCACTACTACCAATAAAACTATCGCCACTTACAATTTGACCAATTTTAGCGGTTAAATTTTGTTGTTTTACAACTTTTTCAGTTAATTGGAGTAATTGTTGGTTAGCTTCAAATTGAGCTGGCATTTGAGGTATTTGACCGATGTCGTATCCAAAGGCAGTTGCATCTGCATCATGGTACATCACATTATTACTAATTAAAATATCTCCAACTGATAAACTATCATCTAAAGCACCAGCAGAACCTGTATTTATAATCAATGTAGGTTTAAATTTTTCAATTAATAGTGTTGTCGAAATTGCAGCATTTACTTTTCCAATTCCACTTTGTGTTAAGACAACATCTTTATTATTTAGTTGCCCACGATAAAATTTTACATGTGCTACTTCAATCTCATTTAAATTCACTAATTTATGTTTTAAAATCGCTACTTCTTCTTCCATAGCTCCAATAATTCCAATCATATTTACACCTCAACTTTAATCTTAGCACATGTTATTCTAACATAATTTCTAGTTCATCACGACTAACTTTTTTTATTAAATCATCTTGAAAAATATTTAATAAAAAAACTGTCGATACAGTTAAACACTGTCGACAGTTAAATTTTAAATTACATATTTATTTATGGTTAACCTTTCCATAAAGTAGCTAAATCTTGTAGAGACAATACACCTGTTATAATTGTAACAATAACTGCTACAATGCCAAATACTAACATCCATATTGGATGTTTATAATCTCCAACAATTGATTTTTTTCTACTCGCTATCAATATTGCACCCAAAGTAATCGGTAAAATCCATCCATTTATTGCTCCTGCAATAATCAATAAACTAATTGGTTTTCCAATTAATAAGAAAATTATTGTTGAAATCACGATGAAGACAATGACAATCAAATTATTTTTATTAAATAATGATTTGTGTAATGTTTTTAAGAAAGTTGCACTTGTATATGCTGAACCAATCACTGATGACATTGCGGCTGCGAAAATAACAACTCCAAAAATATTTTTTCCTATTGGTCCAATAGCATGTTCAAATACTGATGCTGGCGGATTATCTGCATTTAAAGTGACACCTGTCACTACAACTCCAAGTACTGCTAAGAATAATAATGTTCTCATAATACCTGTAGTTAAGATACCTGCAATAGCTGAACGATTCACAAATGGTAAAAACTCTTTACCTTTCATTCCAGAATCAAGTATTCTATGTGCACCAGCAAATGTGATGTATCCACCTACTGTTCCTCCAACTAAAGTAATGATTGGTAAAATTAATTTAATAGGATGTTCTGGTGCAACTGTATGAACAAGTGCATCACCATAGGGAGGGTTAGATACAACCATGACATAAGCTACTACTAATATCATTATTACTCCTAAAATCATTGAAACAATATCCATAATTTTTTGACCACTTTTACTTACAAATATTAAAATTGCAAAAATGGCTGTAATAGCTGCTCCCCATTTAACATCAAGTCCAAACATTGCATTCAATCCTAAACCTGCACCAGCTATGTTCCCGATATTAAAAGCAAGTCCTCCAAAAGCAATCAATATTGAAATTAAAGTTCCTAATCCAGGTAACACTTTATTTGATACTTCTTGACCACGTAAACCTGTTACAACTAATACGCGCCAAATATTAATTTGAGCTCCAATATCAATTAATATAGATATTAAGATTGCAAAAGCGAAACTTGCATAAAATTCTGCCGTAAACACAGCAGTTTGAGTTAGAAATGCAGGACCGATCGCTGATGTAGCCATTAAAAATACAGATCCATAAAGTAAGCGTCTATGACTTTTTGTAAATTTAAAATTGTCTTTATCTTGTTTTTGATTTAAATTTTCTTTCATTAGAAAACCCCCTTATAAGGATTGAATATCAATGCCTTCTTTCGTTAATTTTTTTCTTATTTGTTCAACAAATTCTAGTGCATGTTTACCATCACCGTGAACACATATTGTATCTGTTTCCAAATCAATTTCTTTTCCATTGCGACTTATCACTTTGTTTTCAGTTACCATTTTCAAAACTTGTTTTAATGCTTCGTCAGAATCAGTAATGACTGCGTCTGGTTCTTTACGACTAACTAATTGACCATTATCTTCGTAACGTCTATCAGCAAATACTTCAGAAGCTGTTTTCAATCCGATTGCTTTAGCTTCAGATATTAATAATGAATTAGATAAACCTACAAGCACTATAGTAGAATCAAAATCGTATACTGCTTTTGCAATTGCTTTTGCAATTGCTTTATTTTTAGCACCCATATTATACAGTGCACCGTGTGGTTTAACATGATTTATTCGTGTTTGGTGTACTTTACAAAATCCTTCTAAAGCACCTAACTGATAAACTATTAGGTTATATACTTCGGTAGGACTAATATCCATCTTTCGACGACCAAACCCTTTTAAATCTGGAAGTCCGGGATGAGCGCCAATACTCACATGATTTTCTTTAGCTAATTTTACTGTTTGATTCATTACATTTTCATCACCCGCATGAAAACCACAGGCTATATTAGCAGATGTAATTAAAGGAATGATATCTTTATCACCTCCAAATGAATAGTTACCAAATGCTTCACCTAGATCACAGTTTAAATCAACTTTCATCATAATTTCACTCCTTTAACTATTTGATGTTTTTCAAGGAATTTAATATCAACTTCTTCTGCATTTCCTTTTGCATATGGTGGGTAACTTAATACTGCATATAGAAAATCAGCCGTAGTAGTGAAACCATCAATTACCATTTCATCAAGTGCCACTTTTAATTTGTTAATCGCAGAAGTTCTATTAGAGTCTTTTACGATAACTTTTGCAACTAGTGAATCATAGTAAGGAGATACTTGATAACCAGCATATAATAACGAATCTACTCTAATATTAAAACCTTGAGGTAAGTGTAGACGTTTAACTTTACCTGGAGTAGGTTGGAATTTCTTTTCTGGATTTTCAGCGTTGATACGTGCCTCTATTACATGACCATTGAATACAATATCTTCTTGACTGAACGGTAATTTATTATGTAATAACAAATATAATTGTGCTTGTAATAAATCTCTATCTGCACGCATTTCAGTAACAGTATGTTCTACTTGTATTCTTGCGTTCATTTCAATAAAGTAATGTGCATCTTCAGTAACTAAAAATTCAATAGTACCAGCACTACGATAATTAGAAGCTTTTGCAACTTTGACAGCATCATTACATATTTTTTCACGTCGTTCTTCAGATAATGCTGCACATGGTGCTTCTTCTATTAATTTTTGATTTTTTCTTTGGACTGAACAATCTCGTTCACCTAAATGAACATAATTTTCTTTTCCGTCACCAATCACTTGAACCTCTACGTGTTTTGCAACAGGAATAAATGCTTCCACATACACACGATCATCATTAAAATATTTTTGACCTTCACTTTTAGCTTCTTTTAATGATTTTTCAAGTTGATTTTCTTCTTTAACAATTCGAATACCTTTACCGCCACCACCGCTTGCGGCTTTTAATACTAAAGGATATCCTATGTCTTTTGCTAATTCTTTAATTTCTTCTACAGAATTTACTGCATCTGTTGAGCCAGGAATAACTGGCACTCCTGCTGAATGAACAGTTTGACGAGCAGTTATTTTATCACCCATCATTTCCATTGTTTTTTTGTTAGGGCCAATAAAATGAATATCATTTTCTTCAACTTTTTGGGCAAATGTTGTACTCTCCGATAGAAAGCCGTATCCAGGATGAATAGCATTAGAACCTGTGATTTCAGCTGCACCAATAATACGCTCTATATTTAAATAACTATCTAAAGGATTTGCTTCTCCAATGCAAACTGCTTGATCAGCCAAGCTTACATGAAGACTTTTTTCATCACCTTTAGCGTATAATGCAACAGTTTCTATTCCCATTTCTCGACACGCTCGAATGATACGTACCGCAATTTCTCCTCTATTCGCTACTAAACAACGATACATATTTCTGTCCCCCCTTTTACTTCACTTTAACTAGAACTTGATCGTATTCAACGTTTGTACCATGTTCAACCACAATGTCGGTAATCTCACCATCTATATCACTAGTCACTTCATTCATTACTTTCATTGCTTCAACATATCCGATAACATCACCAGATTTAATGTTATCACCTACTTGAATTATAGGATCCGTTAATTCCTTGCTATCTTGTAAGAAAAATGTGCCTACCATAGGAGAAGTAATTGTTTTTGCTGAATCATTTGAAGGGTTATTTTCTGAAATATTTTTATTTTGAGAATGTCCTTCAGATTGTATTACTGGAGTACTATTATTTTGATTGTTACTTTGTTCAGTAAAATCTAATTCGATTTCGTTTTTGTTATCTTTATATTTAAATTTTTTTACATCATTTGATTTTACAAGTTTAATGACTTCTTCTATTTTTTTAATATCCATAACTATCTCTCCTCTGTAATGATTGTAGTCAATTTCTTTGCTGTCGGTCTCATTTCACCCATATTAAAGGTTGGTGACGTGTTAATTTCAGCATTTAAATGATTAAAGTGATTTAGATATTGTTCCTGAACCTTTGTAGCTTCTTCAATCGTTGACCACTTAAATCGAATTAAATCCCCTGGCTTAAATTGAGCAATTTTATTTAAATCCAGTTGAGTGACTGTAGCGATTTTCGTATAGCCACCTATAGTTTGTTTATCATTTAATAAGATAATAGGATTACCATCATTTGGGACTTGAATACTTCCTAAAGCAACAGGTTCTGAAATAATATCTGCCCCAGTTTTAGGAGGGATATGCTCACCATTAAGACGATACCCCATTCTATCAGATTTTTCAGAAACTTTATATTCCATATTAACGAGCTTATTTATACTTTCCTTTGAAAATGCTTCAATTTGTGGACCGGTAATAATATGTATTATATTATCTTCGGGAATAGCATTATAAACTGTTGTTTTACCCAAATTTTGTTTGAAAGATGGATTTTCTTTTAAGTATATCAAATCTCCTTTTGATAATGGTCTCCCTTTGTAACCACCAATTTTACTTCTAGTATGTGTCGAATAACTTTCTGCTATTGGTTGAATATCTAAAGGATGTCCAAAGAAAATATAACCACGAGCGCCTGCAGTCACTGCTCCAACTTTCAAAATATCGCCTTTGCATGCATAAATTACAGTATTAATATCAACTGTCTCTTCATTTAATTTTGCGTTTACATGTGCTCCTGTCAAAATAAATGTATTATCTTTATTAAATTGAAGTGTTGGACCGATAATAGTATATTCAAGGCTCGGTCCATTATTACCAATTAAAGTCTTACCAATTAAATAACTATATAAATCCATAGCACCAGCACTTGAAAAACCTAGGTGTTGAAAACCAAATCTTCCTTCATCTTGAACAGTTGTAAACATACCAGGTTGAATAATACTAATCGACATGATTTAACACCCACTTTTCTTTATTAAATCGATTTTCTGCTATTTCACTTTGGATGTCGTTAAATGTATTTTCATCAATAGAATAAAACTTAATATAATCCCCCGCTTGATATAAAGACATTTCATCGTCGTTGATATCAAATACTTTTAATGGTGTTCTTCCAATAATTTGCCAACCACCTGGTGAATCAGAAGGATATAAACCCGTTTGATTATTTGCTATTCCTACTGAACCTGCGTCAATGTTGACTCTAGGTTCATCTCGACGTGGAGTATGTAAACGAGAATCCAATCCACCTAAAAATGGAAAACCAGGCATAAAACCTAACATGTAAACGAGATATTCATTTTGAGTATGGATTTGAATGACTTCATCAGTAGTTAGTTTGTTATGTTTAGCTACATATGGTAAATCAGGTCCGACTTCTGAATTATATAATACTGGAATATGTATGATCGTTTTATCTGAAATATCTTTAGCATGTTCACCATTTAACTGTTTTAAATCTAATATATCTATTAATTGCTTAAAATTAAGCTTTATATTATCAAAATTTATCATAATTGCTCTATATGACGGTATCACATCTTTGATACCATCTATTCTTTTAGCGTGTATATGTTTAGTAACGGATTCAACATCTCTGTAATTACTTTCAGATATTTCTTCTTTAAAATAAAGCGCAATTGATTGTTCATTAATAATCTTTATTTCCAAAGATGATGGTCCTCCTTCGATTATAAATAACGTATTTCATTTTATATATTAGTAATATAAAATATCCACGTATTCATAGTAGTTTAATATGTCTTTCAAATAGACAATAATAAAAGAAGGTAAGTAATGCATTAATGTAATCGCTTACTCCCTTTCAGTACAAGATAACTATATAATTTATCTACATTGTTATTTAAGCATATATTTATATTTTTGTCATGTGAAAGTTCTAAAAATTAAATGAATGTACTTGCTTATATCTAATTAATAGTTAAATAATTATAAATATTTAACTATAAAAAAATCCAAAAATCAAAATGATTTTTGGATTTTTTGTTACTTAATATCAACGATTTTAACTTTCATTTCTCCACCATTTGGAAGTGGAACACGAACTTCATCATTTAAACTTTTACCAATAAGTGCTTTCGCCATTGGAGATTCATTCGAAATTTTTCCTTTAAACGCATCTGCTTCTGCAGATCCAACAATTTGATAGCTTTCTTCTTCATCGCCAGGTAATTCGACAAACGTAACAGTTTTACCAATTTGAATAACATTGTTATCACCGTTGTCTTCAATAATCAAAGCATATCTAAGCATGTGTTCAATACGTTGAATATCTTGCTCAATAAAACCTTGTTCATCTTTAGCAGCATCGTATTCTGAGTTCTCAGATAAGTCACCAAAAGATCTAGCAACTTTGATTTTTTCTACTACTTCAGGACGTTTAACTGTTTTAAGTTCTTCTAATTCTTGTTCTAATTTTTCATAACCTTCCTGTGTCATTGGATATTGTTTTTGATTTTCCATAAGTTCATCTTCCTTTTCAACAAGTTAATTTAATTCTGAAAAAATACATACTATTCGTTAATGCTTACCAACAAGCGTTTGTATTTTTGTTGTCATTATATCAATTGCTACCTTATTACTTCCACCTTCTGGAATAATAATATCAGCATATTTTTTTGTTGGTTCTATAAATTGATTATGCATAGGTCTGACAACATTTAAATATTGGTTAATAACTGATTCCATTGAGCGCCCTCGCTCTTTTGTATCACGTACAAGTCTTCTTAAAATACGTAAATCAGCATCAGTATCAACGTATATTTTAACATCCATCATATCACGTAATGTTTTATTTTCCAAAGCAAATATACCCTCTACGATAATAACATCTTTAGGTTCAAATGCAATTGTTTCATCACTTCTAGTATGATTTTTATAATCATATGTTGGAACTTCCACCGCTTGACCGTTACGTAAATCCTTTAAATTACTAATCAGTAAATCATTATCAAATGCAAAAGGATGATCATAGTTAGTTTCAAGACGTTCTTCAAATGTTAAGTGCGATTGATCTTTATAATAATAATCTTGAGCAAGTAAAGCAACACTATGGCCTTCTAAATTTTTCATTATTTCATTTGTAACAGTTGTCTTTCCTGATCCTGAACCGCCAGCGATTCCGATGATTGTTGTCTGTGTCATTAGCCAATTTCCTTTCTCATCATATTATTAGGATAAATAGGATGATCCACTTTAATTTGAACAATTTGAAGAGGATGACGTGCTGCATCAAGGTGGTTTCCTTCTTCATCATAAATGACATCAATAACCTGTTTAAATGATTCAATTTCAGGTCCAAAAAATTCAATTTCTTGGCCTGGTTTAAAGTGATTTCTTTGTTGTATTGTAGCAATATGAGTTGCTTCGTCATAATCTAAAACTAATCCACAAAAATCATATGGTGACTTTTTATTTTGTTGAACACCAAACATTTGCTCTTCATATCCAGGCGTTCCTTCAAAGAAAGCAGGTGCTGTATCTCGATTAGCACATTTGTCTAATTCAATTAACCACTCTGGTTTAATTTTAAAATTATCTGGATCTTCCGCATATGCATCAATAACCTTACGATAAACTGATACTACCGTAGCAATATAATGAATAGATTTCATTCGTCCTTCAATTTTTAAAGAATCTATACCAATATCCATCATTTGAGGAATAGACTCAATTAATTTTAAATCTTTTGGACTCATAGCAAAAGGCACAACGTCGCCATCTTGATAAAATAAATCTAATTCTCCCTCTTCATCAACAGCTAGTAAATCATAATCCCAACGACAACTTTGGCAACAACCACCTCTGTTAGAGTCTCGTGCTGTCATGTGATTACTTAAAGTACATCTACCTGAATAAGCAATGCACATTGCACCGTGAATAAAGGCTTCTATTTCGATATCAACATTGTCTTTCATCTCTTTCATTTCCATAGCGCCTGTTTCACGAGCTAATACTACTCGATCAAGTCCTTCTTCTTTCCAGTATTCCACAGCTTTGTAATTAGAAAGAGATTGTTGTGTTGAAAGATGAATTTCTAATTTAGGAGCTACTTTCTTACATGTTTCAATAATAAGTGGATCAGCTACAATAATTCCTGTTGCACCTGTAGCTTCTAATTGACGTAAATAATCTTCTAAACCGTCTATATTTTCATCATGAGCGATAATATTAGTCGTAACATAAATTTTTGCACCATAACGGTTTGCAAATTCAACGCCTTCTTTAATTTCTTCCATTGTAAAGTTATCAGCGTTAGAACGTAACCCGTATTCTTGTCCACCTAAAAATACTGCATCAGCACCATAGTGAACCGCAATCTTTAACTTCTCTAAGTTTCCAGCAGGCGCTAATAATTCAGGTTTTTTTATTTTTCTTTTAGCATTTACTTCAATTTCATTTAACGTCTTCATACTGGCGCCTCCCTTAATATACTGTTTGTTTATATAAGAACCCTTCATCAAACGGACGATGTTCAGGTTGAATTTCTTCTATTGGATCAATTAACATAAATTTTTCATCTTCATAAGCTTCTGGATCTTCATGATATAAGTCAATGGCTTCTCTATATTGTGCTGTAACAGTATTAATGTATGCTTCACTTTGTAAGATACCATCAATTTTAAATGAATCGATATTTGCTTCAAAGAATGGCTCTAATTCTTCAATTAAACAGATATCATTAGGAGACATAATATGAGTACCATTGTAATCTTCAAAAACAGGATATTTATTTTCTCTTTCTTCATCGTACAATAATAAATCTTGATCATTTTCACTACGTTGGATTTTCATTTGTCTATCTTGAAAAGTGTAATAATTACCCAATAACATACGTTTAGATTGGAACATACAAGTCATACCGTGAACCTGAACTTCAATTTCAACATTTGCATGTTTTTTGATATTTAAAATTTCATCTAGATTTAATTCACGTGCTAATACAGCTCTTTTAGCGCCTTTTCCACCCCAATAATTACATTGGAAATAATTCGTAACAATTGTTTCTGCATCCCAATTTAATGGTATCGGATTATCTTGTTTTTTAACATACATCACGACAGCAGGATCACCAAAAATTATTCTATCCACTCTTATTTCATGTAAAAATTCAATATAGTTTTCTAAGGCATTTAAATGATAATTATGAAAAATACCATTAACTGCCACATATACTTTTTTATCATGTTCGTGTGCTAAATTAACTGCTTTTCTAACATCTTCACGATTAAATTCTCCAGGTAATCGCAATCCAAATTTTTGTTCTCCAATCACAAATGCATCAGCACCGAGTTCTATCAATGTTTTCATATGATTTAAAGATTTTGGAGTGACAAGTAATTCAGTCATATTCATTCTCCTTTAATAGATATGGCTAAACCATCATCCATATTTAAAAAATTTGTTTTATAGTTCTTTTGTTTCATAAGCCAAGTATTATATTTTTGTACCTTTTTTACCATTTGCTTAACGTTTCTTGATCGTACAATATCTATATCAGATACAAATCCATGATACAAAACGTTATCAGTAATAACTAAGCCACCTTTTTTTAATAACGGTGTATAGTATTCAAAAAATTTTTGAGATTGCGCTTTAGCTGCATCGATAAATATCATATCATATAAATGATTGCTCACTTTATCGTACTGTGATAGCGCATCGCCCTCTATAAGGCGAATTTGAGTTTCGTATTCAAATTTTTTAAAATTAAGTTTTGCTTGTTTTATCATATTCTCATTACGTTCAATAGTAGTAATAGAAATATCTGGTGAAACAGAAGCAAATTGCATCGAACTATATCCAATAGCAGTTCCAATTTCCAAAATATTTTTCGAATGATGAATTCTAATTAATTGTTTTATCATGTCTAAAGTTAATTTATCTACTATAGGAACAGCATGTTCTTCTGCATAAAATCTTAGCTCTTCAATATTATTATCTAACTGTTCATGAAGATTTAATAAATAGGATTGATTTGATTCCACTTCTATAACTTCCCTTTTAATATCAATAGGCATAAAAATAAATCAGTCAACTAATATTACATTATTTAAAATAAAATAATAAACCTACTTTATATTTTAATGTATAAATATAGTAACTGACTGTATATTTAAAAATTTATGCTTATAGTAATTTAACTTTAAATATTTTATCATAATTCTAAATTAAATTTAAGTCTGAAATATTAAAAATCTCTAACCAAAGTACATTGATTAGAGATTTATTATTAACAAAAGACTGTTTATTCTTCCATATTTGTATTTACAACTTCTTCAATCATATCCCATTCTTCATCTGTTTCGATAGGAACAAGTTTACCACCATCACCAGATTCATCTGGTTCATTAATCATTGGAATGAGCTCAATCATGTCATCATCATCAGATTGAGCACCTTCTTCAGCTAAAATAACATACTCTTTTTTAAATTCTGGATGATAAAATTCTAGCATTTTTCGATATAAAACTTCATTTCCATTTTCATCGAATAAAGTTAATAATTCTTCTTCATTACTAATATTTAATTCTGTATTATGATTGTGATTATGTTCAGTCATAATGATATTCTCCTTTATTGAATTGAATCTAAATAGCCTTGCAGTATGAAAACTGCTGCCATTTTATCAATTACTTTTTTTCTTTTTTGTCTTGAGACATCAGCTTCTAATAATGAGCGCTCAGCAGCCATGGTACTTAAACGTTCATCCCACATAATAATTTCAATATTTGGTAAAGCCTCTTGAAGCAATTCTTTGTATTTAAGAGATGCTTCTCCACGAAAACCAATAGAATTATTCATGTTTTTCGGTAATCCTATGACTACTGAACCAACATTATTGTCTTTTATGATTGAAACCAGTCTATCAATACCAAATTCTTCATTTTCTTCATTTATTCTTAGAGTGTCTAGTCCTTGAGCAGTCCAGCCCATCAAATCACTAATTGCGATACCTACAGTTCTACTACCTACATCTAATCCTAAAATTTTATGACTTAACATTTATTTATTATTCTCTTTTAAGTAGTTTGAAACGAGTTCTTCCATAATTACATCTCTATCAATATGTCGTATTTGATTACGTGCATCATTTTGACGTGGAATGTATGCAGGGTCTCCTGAAAGTAAATAACCAACAATTTGATTTACAGCATTGTAGCCTCGTTCTTCTAGAGTTTGATGTACGTTTTTTAAAACTGTTTGGACATTTTCTTTTGGAATTTCATCATAATCGAATTTCATAGTTTTATCAATATTTTCCATAGATGCGACACTCCTCTGACATGTATTAACTTACATATTAATTTTACACCAGTTGATTAAAAAGTTATAGGTTTTTAATATAATCTTTAATAAAGCGTAATGATTCTGAGATGTTTTCAGGTTGTGTGCCGCCACCTTGTGCCATATCTGGACGACCGCCACCTTTTCCTCCTACAATTGGAGCCATGTTTTTAATGATATCTCCGGCTTTAACCTGACTTGTAAGCTCTTTAGGTACAGCGGCAATTAACGAAACTTTTTCACCAACATGACTTGCTAAAATAATAATTGTATCTTGTTGTTTTGATTTAAAATCATCCATTGTTTGACGGATTTCTTTTGGATTAGATACTTCTACCTCTGTAGCTAATACTTTAAATCCATTAATCATTTCTACTTGATCCTCTATATTACCCATTTTAAGTGAAGTAATTTCCTTATTACGTTGCTCTAATTGCTTATTCAATTGTTTTTCATTTTCTTGAATTTGAACAACTTTATCATAAACTTGTTTATCTGATTTTACTTTAAGTTGTTCTTTGACAGAATTAAATTTATTCTGAATATCTTCAAAATATAAGAATGCAGCTTTACCGGTAAGTGCCTCAATACGTCTAACACCTGCGCCTGTACCTGATTCGCTTACAATTTTAAACAACCCTATTTCAGCAGTATTATCTACATGAATACCACCACATAATTCAATTGAAAATGGAGCCATATTGACTACTCTTACAATATCACCATATTTTTCACCAAATAGAGCCATAGCACCCATTTCTTTAGCTTCTTGAATAGGCATTTCTTGAATATGAACTGAAATTCCTTTCCAAATTTCTTCATTTACTCTTCTTTCAACTTGATCAATCTCTTCTTCTGTCATTGGACCAAAGTGAGAAAAGTCAAATCTTAATCGTTCACTTTCAACGAGTGAACCTGCTTGGTTAACATGTTCACCTAAAATCTCTTTTAATGCAGCATGTAGTAAGTGAGTGGCACTATGATTTTTTTGTATATCTTTACGTTCTTCTTTATTTACAGTTGCATCTACATGACTATTTACACTTACTTGTCCAAATTGAACTGTACCTTGATGTAAATTTTGTCCATTTGGTGCCTTTGTAACTTCTTGAACGGCTATTTCGAAATGATCATTTCCTACTGTTCCTTTATCTGCAACTTGTCCACCACTTACTGCATAAAATGGTGTTTCTTTTAAGATAAAGTAAACTGTTTCTCCAGCCTCAGCAGAT
This sequence comes from Staphylococcus sp. FSL W8-1270, assembly GCF_038007165.1. Classification (NCBI taxonomy): domain Bacteria; kingdom Bacillati; phylum Bacillota; class Bacilli; order Caryophanales; family Staphylococcaceae; genus Staphylococcus; species Staphylococcus sp. FSL W8-1270. The sequence goes on along the minus strand of NZ_JBBOWQ010000001.1, from coordinate 1,162,042 downwards.
GTAACAGTTTTACCATTATAAATTAAATCTGTTAAAATTGTTTGATATTCTGTTGTTTCATATCCAACAAATTGACTTTCAGTATTAATATTTTTTAAAACATCACTTTGAACTTGCATAGATTGTGAACTTTGTCTAGCTTCTCTCGCTCTAGTACGTTGTTGTTCCATTTCAGTTTCAAATGTTGCCATGTCGACTGTAATACCTTCTTGACTTGCTAGTTCTTCAGTTAACTCAATTGGGAATCCATACGTATCATATAATTTAAACGCATCTGAACCATTAATCTGATGTGTAGATTCTTTTGCTTGCGTAATGAGTTGATTTAATATAGATACACCCTCTTGAAGTGTTTCATGGAAACGTTCTTCTTCAGATTTAATAACACGTTTAATAAAATCCGATTTTTCTTTTACATTTGGATAATATGGCTCCATAATGTCAGCAACGATATCAACCAATTTATACATAAATGGCTCATTAATGCCAAGCGTTTGACTAAAACGTACAGCACGACGTAAGAGACGACGTAAAACATAACCGCGCCCTTCATTTGCAGGTAAAGCACCATCAGAGATTGCGAATGAGATTGTTCTGATATGATCGGCGATGACTTTAAATGCTACATCTTGTTCGTTATTTTCAAGATATTTTTTTCCTGATATATGCTCTACTTCTTCAATAATTGGCATAAATAAATCTGTTTCATAATTGGTACGAACATTTTGGGAAATAGACGTCATACGTTCTAATCCCATGCCGGTATCAATATTTTTATTTGGAAGTGGTGTATAAGTATGATCCTTATTATGGTTATATTCACTAAATACTAAGTTCCATACTTCTAAATATCTCTCATTTTCACCGCCAGGATACATTTCTTCTGCTGGATCATTTTGACCATATGCTTCACCACGATCATAGAAAATTTCGGTATTAGGTCCTGATGGTCCTTCTCCAATATCCCAGAAATTCCCTTCAATTCTAATAATACGACTTTCTTCTAAACCAATATCTTCATGCCATAAACGATAGGCTTCAACATCTTCTGGATGAATCGTTACATATAGCTTCTCTGGTTCCATCCCCATCCATTTGTCACTAGTTAAAAATTCCCAAGCAAATTCAATTGCTTCTTTTTTAAAATAGTCACCAATTGAGAAGTTTCCAAGCATTTCAAAGAAAGTATGATGACGCGCAGTAAAACCTACGTTTTCAATATCATTTGTTCTGATTGCTTTTTGAGAGTTCACTATTCTAGGCTTTTTAGGTGTTTCTCGTCCATCAAAGTATTTTTTTAAAGTTGCAACACCAGAGTTTATCCAAAGTAACGAATCATCGTCAATAGGCACAAGTGGTGCAGATGGTTCTACCATATGACCTTTTTCAACAAAGAAATCAATATATTTTTGACGTATATCACTTGCTTTAAGTTTTTTCATTTTTTCACTCCTAATATAATTAATACATTTATAAATAAAAAAACGTTCATCCAACAAAGGGACGAACGTTTTCGCGGTACCACCCTAGTTACAAGAAATAAATATTTTTCAAATATATTTAATTTCTCATCACTTAATTATCATATTAACGTTAACACAAAGTAGCGTTCAACAGATTAACTTGTACTTTTCACCAACCAGTACATCTCTACTTAAGTTAAAAAGTTTACTCATCTTTATGCGAATTCAAATTTATTTTAAGTATTTTTATTTAAATTGTCAATGTTCAACAAAGTCGTAAGGTGAAACATTTCCCATATTAATCATTGGATTAATTTGATAAATTGTTTCTTCACTTAAAGTAATGTGTTCAACTGCATTATTATCCTCTGTATCATCTATATTTATCGGTTCATCATTCTCTTCTACGTCTATATTAACCTGACTCATACCAAAATAATTTATAATTAGTGTTTTTAATTGTGTATGTCTTTCTTGACCTTGAGTATTTAAGGCAATGTCAAATGCTTTTGGATCTCCTAATAGTACTAAAGATTGTTTTGCACGTGTCAGACCTGTATATAAAATAGGTCTTTGCAACATTCTAAAATATTGTTTGACAATAGGCATAATAACAATTGGGAATTCTGATCCTTGTGATTTATGGATTGAGGTACAATAAGCATGTGTGAGTTCTAATAAATCTTGTCTAGTAAATGTAATTTCATTTCCTTCAAAATCGACAATCAGTACATCTTTATTAAGTGCATTTTCTTTAGCCCAAAATATACCTACTATGACGCCAATATCACCATTAAAAATATTGTCATTTGGTCGATTAACTAGTTGTAAAACTTTGTCTCCTTTTCTAAACTTTATATCGCCAAACTCTATTTCTCTTGTATCTTTTTCTTTAGGATTTAAAATATTTTGTAATACTTGATTAAGTCTTTTTATCCCTGCACTTCCTTTGTACATAGGTGCTAAAACTTGAATATCACTCATATCATATCCTTTATTTACAGCGCTAGATACTACTTTCTCCACTACGGTTGGAATTTGTTCTACATTGCAATGAATAAAACTTCTATCGTGATAACGTTTTGTAATATCTATTGACTCATGATGTTTCATGCGATGAGCTAAGTCAATAATACTAGAACCATCTTGTTGGCGATAAACTTCAGTTAAATTAACTCTTGGAAATGCTTTAGACTCAATTAAATCCTTAAATACTTGGCCAGGACCGACAGACGGCAATTGATCTTCATCGCCTACTAGAATAATTTGTGCATCTAGTGGAACGGCACTTAAAAATTGATGGAACAACCAAGAATCAACCATTGACATTTCATCAATTATAATGAGCTTAGCTTTAATTTCATTTTCAAGAATATCTTCTGGTTGAGTATCTTGATTCCATCCTATTAATCGATGAATCGTCATTGCTTCTAATCCAGTTGATTCTTGTAAACGTTTTGATGCCCTTCCAGTTGGGGCGGCTAATACGATTGGATAATCATCTTCTTGATAATCGGAATACTTAAGAGATAGACCATGAATTTCAGCATACAATTCTACAATCCCTTTAATAACAGTTGTTTTACCTGTTCCTGGACCTCCAGTTAGTAACATTATTTTCGAATTCATCGCCGTTTCAAGTGCTTCTTGTTGTGATTTAGCATAATTAACATTATTTTGATCTTCTATTTCACCAATATGTATCTGTAAATCTGATTGCTCTATTATTTTAAAGTGATTTTTGTATGTGTTGATACGATACAAATTTTGAACGCTTTTAAGTTCTGAATAGTATAAACTTGGAATCGCAACATGACTATTCTCTAAAATAATTTTCTTTTCTTCAAAAAGTGTTTGTAGCACATGTTTTAATTGTTCTTGTTCAATTGTTTCATCTAAATGCTTATCTGAAAGCATATCTTCTGTAATTTCTAATACAGCATTTTCATCTAAATAAGTATGTCCCTGTTTTATACATTCTTCTTCAAGAGTATATAATAACCCAGCTTTTAAACGTTCTGAATCGTTATAAGCAATACCATTATTTCTAGCTAATGTATCAGCTTTTTGAAAACCAATACCTTTTACATCATAAACTAATTGGTATGGATTGTTTTCTAGAATTTTTAAAGTCTCTGATTGATAAAATTGATAAATCGCCATGGATAATTTTGGACCAAAACCTAAGTCATGTAAGCGAATCATTATTTTTTCTGACTCTTGATTTGCACTAATTTGTTCTGCAATCTGTTTTTGTTTCGATTTTGCTAAACTAGGAACGTTTTCGAGAACAGAAGGATCAGTTAAAATATCATTTATTGCATTTTCTCCTAATGTATTTACAATATTCTGAGCAGTCTTTTTACCAATACCTTTAAATAAATCACTAGATAAATAACTTATTATGGCATCTTTAGTTTGAGGCAGTTCTTTTTCAAATGTTTCAGCTTTAAGTTGTTTACCATAACGAGGATGTTGAACAATTTGTCCTTTAAACGTATAGACATCTCCTTCAACAATATTAGGAAAAAACCCTACAACTGTAGGCAGATTATCAAATGATTCATTAGTTTCAATGGAATCTACTTTTAAAACAGTATAAAAGTTATCTTTATTTTGAAATAGAATGGTATCAACTGTTCCTTTAACCATTGAGTAATCAAATAGTGTAGGGTTTGACATATTATTCCTCCTCATTTTTTAGAGATTTAAATGTTTGTTTAGCATGCTGACTTAATAAATGTTTAGGATCAATTTGAATTGCTTTATCAAAATACTGAATTGCTTCATCAGCATCCTCAGTTTCCATATACGTTGCCAGACCTAAATTATATAATGCATCTACGTGATTAGGATTAATAGATAAAACATAGTTTAATTGCTTAATGGCTTCTTGAAACATTTCTAAATGACATAAGGTTAAACCATATTGAAATTGAACTTCTGTGTCCAAAGTTTGATCTAATTCAGCAGCAGTCATAAAAAAGGGTAATGCTTCTCTTTGCGCATCTAGTTGGCTAAAAGACATACCAATCATATAATTAGTATCAATGGGATTCATATTATACTTTAAAGCTCGTTGATAAAGTTTTATTGCTTCTTGAAAACGAGATTGTTCATAATATAGATTAGCTAAATTATAGTAAACAGCACCATTTTTGTCATCTAATGTTATTGCTTTTTGGAAGAATCTTTCTGCTTTCTCAATCTCACCAACATCAGCTAAAATAATACCAGCATTAATATAATTTTCAATAATGTTAGGATTCTCTTCAATGTTATTAAATAATGCTTTAATGGCTTCTTCATAATTACCATTATTCATCCACTGATATATTGTTTCTTGTTCAATCATTTCCATGTCTCCATTTCTAACATAAATTTGCAATTAAAAAGAAACCGCTAATTCTCATTTACAATGAGTTAACGGTTTACTAAAAATTAAACAACATAGCTAAGTTGACCTGTTGTTTTATATACATCGTCTATAGTAGCGCCACCTAAACAAACTTCTCCATTATAGAATACCACTGCTTGGCCTGGTGTAATAGCTCGAACAGGTTCGTCGAAAGTAACTCGAATAGATTGTTCATCTTCTTTTTGAACAAATACTTTAGTGTCTTTTTGACGATATCTAAATTTAGCAGTACATTCAAATCCATTTTCTAAATCAACTGGATTAACAAATGATGCGTCGGAAGCAATTAAATAATCACTATATAATGCATCATGATGGAAGCCTTGCTCGACATATAAAATATTATCTTCAAGATTTTTACCAACAACAAACCATGGATCTCCATCTCCACCAATACCTAGTCCATGACGTTGGCCAATAGTATAATACATTAAACCACTGTGTATGCCCATTTTTTTACCATTGAGTGTTCTCATTTCACCAGATTGTGCCGGTAAATATTGAGAAAGGAATGATTTAAAATTACGTTCCCCAATAAAGCAAATACCTGTAGAATCTTTTTTCTTAGCTGTTGCTAAGTCTTGTTCTTCAGCGATTTTACGAACTTCTTTTTTTTCTATGTCTCCAATTGGAAACATGACTTTAGATAATTGTTCTTGAGATAATTGATTTAAAAAGTATGTTTGATCCTTATTATCATCTACCCCACGTAACATTTCTACGCGACCATCTTCATGTCTACGGATTCGTGCATAATGACCAGTAGCCACATAATCGGCTCCTAATTTTAATGCATGTTCTAAAAATGCTTTAAATTTAATTTCTTTATTACACATGACATCTGGATTAGGTGTACGACCTTTTTTATATTCATCTAAGAAATATGTGAATACTTTATCCCAATATTCTTTTTCAAAATTCACAGCATAATATGGTATACCAATTTGATTACATACAGCTATGACATCATTATAATCTTCTGTAGCTGTACATACACCATTTTCATCTGTGTCGTCCCAGTTTTTCATGAAGATGCCAATGACATCATATCCTTGTTCCTTTAAAAGATATGCTGTGACTGAACTATCTACACCTCCAGACATACCAACTACAACACGTATATCTTTATTTGACAAGTTCTATTCCTCCTTAAATTTATGATATATTTTATGAATTTCAGCAACAATATATTTTATATCTTGTTCGGTTGTGAGTTCATTAAAACTAAATCTAACTGAATGTTTTGCGCGATCTTCATCTTCATACATAGCAGCAAGTACATGTGACGGAGTTGTTGAGCCAGCTGTACATGCAGAACCAGACGAAACATAAATATTTGCTAAATCCAATAAAGTTAACATTGTTTCTACATCTATAAATGGAAAATATAAATTAAGTATATGGCCAGTCGTTTCTACCATTGAACCATTGACTTCAAATGAAATTGCACGTTCTTGCAAACTTACTAAAAATAGTTCTTTTAATTGCATTAAATGAATATTATTTTGATCTCGATTTTTAGTAGCTATTTCTAGAGCTTTTGTCATTCCAACTATTTGTGGAACACTTTCCGTTCCAGCACGGCGTTTAGTTTCTTGTTCCCCGCCTAATTGAGAATACTCGATTGGTGTATTGTTTTTTACTAATAAAATACCTACACCTTTAGGTCCACCAAATTTATGAGCAGTAATACTCATGGTATCAATATTAAACTCACTAAATTTAATATCTAAATGGCTAATTGCTTGGACTGCATCCACATGTAATAGAGCATTTGAATTAGAAACAATGTTTTCAATATCGTAAATAGGTTCTACTGTGCCCACTTCATTATTGACAAACATAATAGATACTAAGATAGTATCATCTGTTAAGGCTTCTTCCAATTGATCCAAATCAACTTTACCTGTATCATCTACATCTAAATATGTGACTTCATATCCTTCTTTTTCTAGTTGCTCGAATACGTGTAATACAGAATGATGTTCAATTTTTGTAGTAATAATATGATTACCTAAATGCTCATTAGCATAGACTAAACCTTTAATAGCAGTATTATTTGATTCTGTAGCACCACTAGTAAAAATGACTTCGCTTGGTTTAGCACCTAGTAATTGAGCTACATTTCTTCTAGATTCATCTAAATAACGTCTAGCATCTCTACCTACTGTGTGAATAGAAGATGGATTGCCGTAGTGCGATTGATATATATCCATCATTGCTTCTATAACTTCTGGTTTGACTGGTGTAGTTGCAGCATAATCTGCATATACTTCCATTATTAAGTACACTCCTCACAATATTATCAATGTTCCTATAATAGCACCTCATTCTAAAATTTTCTACCTTCTTGTTTATGAATTAATATATTAACTATTTTTCTTTCAATAATTATTTTAAGTATGAGCAATTTAATAACTGTAATCGTTTTAAGTTGTTAAACTATTAGATAATAAAGATAAAAAGGAGAAATAGTCTATGTCTGATATAAAATTTTCTGCATTAAATTTAGTTCCTATACGAGAAGGTCAAACTGATAAAGATGCAATTAATGATATGGTGGCTTTAGCTCAGAAATTAGATGAATTAGATTATGAGCGTTATTGGATTGCAGAACATCATAATGCACCTAATTTAGTAAGCTCAGCTACATCATTGTTAATACAACATACGCTTGAACATACTCATAATATTAAAGTTGGTTCAGGTGGCATCATGCTTCCAAACCATGCACCTTTAGTTGTTGCTGAGCAATTTGGTACCTTAGAAACCATTTATCCCAATCGTGTAGATTTAGGATTAGGTAGAGCACCTGGTACTGATATGATGACAGCAAGTGCATTGAGACGAGATCAACATAATGGTGTGTATGCTTTCCCTGAAGAAGTAGAACAATTACAAACTTATTTTGGTCCAGGAAATAAACAAGCTTATGTAAGGGCTTATCCTGCAGTAGATAAAAATGTACCGTTGTATATACTCGGATCATCAACTGACTCTGCACATTTAGCAGCTAGAAAAGGTCTACCCTATGTTTTTGCAGGTCATTTTGCACCACAGCAAATGAAAGAAGCAATTGAAATTTATCACGACTTATTTGAACCATCTGAAGCATTAGATAAACCATATATGATTGTATGTTTAAATGCTATAGTGACAGAAACTGATAAAGAAGCAGAATATTTAGCTAGTTCTTTAGCACAAGTATTCATTAGTATTGCTCGAGGAAGAATGCAACCAGTTCAACCACCAACTGATGATTTAAAAGGTCTTTTAACACCTAGAGAGTATGAAATGGCAAAACAAAGATTTGATGATTCTCTTATTGGTTCTGAAGAAACAGTGAAAGCTAAATTAGAAGCATTTTTAGAGGAATATGGTGATATTGATGAAATAATGGTCGTAAGCTATATTTATGACCAAGATAGACAATTTGAATCATATGAGCGTTTTAAACGAGTCATTCAAAAATTAAATAAATAATATTGATTAAAACCTGTTGAATATAAATAAATTGTCAACAGGTTTTAAATTTTTCATAAAAAAAGAGTGATGATCAAAATCACCACTCACAATTTTAATTATTTATTGTCTTTTTTGTCGTCTTTACTGTCATTATTTCCGCCAGTATATTCATTAATTTTATCTTTTACTTTATTTACTTGTTCGTTATCGCTATTTTTAAATTTCTCTGCTGCATCTTTTGCTTTATCCATGAATCCCATGTTGAAATTCTCCTTTCGAATTTAAGCATTTAATTTTTAATAAGTAATTTTTACTTATATTAATCCAATACCACAGCAAAAAAGTTTTAAACATAATAAATTTAAATTTTTAAATGTAAAACATATAACCATCTAAATCGTTATCTGATTCTACAAAATCAGCTAAATATTTTAATGTTGTATTATCTAAAACTTCTCTAACAGCATCTCTCATTCGCAACCATAATTCTTTTTGTGCTGGTGGTTCAGAATCTATACTTTCTACAATAGTAATAGGTCCTTCTAATAAGCGAATAATATCGCCAGCTGAAATTTCTTCAGATGGGACTCTTAATTGATATCCACCCTTAGCGCCACGAATACTTCGAATTAATCCAGCATTTCTTAAAGGACCCACGAGTTGTTCTAAATATAAATCACTTAAATGATTTTCTTCAGCAATTGTTTTTAATGATACACACCCTTGCCCCTCTCTTTTTGCTAGGGAAATCATTAAAGTTAACCCATATCTCCCTTTCGTTGATATTTTCATAGTTTTACCTCACTTAATTCGAATAATATAGTCCCATTCTATCATTTTTTCAGTTAATATAGTAATAGAAAGGTGTGAAAAAATTGAATACAGAACCTTTAGCTTCAAGAATGAGGCCTACAAATATAAATGAAATTATTTCACAACAACATCTAGTTGGTCCAAGAGGCATTATAAGACGTATGGTAGAAACTAAAAAATTATCTTCTATGATTTTTTATGGACCTCCTGGAATTGGAAAAACTAGTATTGCTAAAGCCATTGCTGGCAGTACTGAATATAAATTTAGACAATTAAATGCAGTAACGAATACAAAAAAAGATATGCAAATGATAGTTGAAGAAGCTAAAATGTCAGGACAAGTCATTTTATTATTAGATGAGATTCACCGCTTAGATAAAGCAAAACAGGATTTTTTATTACCACATTTAGAAAATGGTAAAATCATTTTAATTGGTGCTACAACTTCTAACCCTTATCATGCAATTAATCCAGCGATTCGCTCACGTGTACAAATTTTTGAATTATATCCACTTGATGAAAAGGATGTATATCAAGCATTAACTAGAGCATTAAATGATGATCAAAATGGTTTAAAATCGTATCAACCAAAAATTGATGAAGATGCACTAAAATATTTCTCTACTCGAAGTCATGGTGATGTAAGAAGCGCTTTAAATGCTTTGGAATTAGCAGTATTAAGTGCTAAAGTTTCCAATAATCAACGTCATGTTACTTTAGAAGATGCTAAAGATTGTTTACAAAAAGGTGCTTTTATCAGTGATAAAGATGGTGACATGCATTATGATGTCATGAGTGCATTTCAAAAGTCTATTCGTGGAAGTGACGTTAATGCTGCTTTACATTATTTGGCGAGACTAATCGAAGCAGGTGATCTTCCAACAATCGTACGACGTTTACTCGTCATTAGTTATGAAGATATTGGCTTAGCTTCTCCAAGTGCTGGTCAAAGAACACTAGCAGCTATTCAATCAGCTGAACGACTCGGATTGCCTGAAGCACGAATTCCTCTAAGTCAAGCAGTAATTGAATTATCACTATCTCCTAAGTCTAATTCAGCTATAAAAGCAATTGATAGTGCATTAAGTGATATCAGAAAAGGCAAAGTTGGTCAAATACCTAATCACCTACGTGATGGTCACTATCAAGGAGCAAAAGACTTAGGCCGATCTATCGGTTATAAATATCCTCATGATTATGAGAATGGTTATATTAAACAGCAATATTTACCTGACGCTTTAAAAAATAAAATATATTATGAACCAAAAACAACTTCTAAAAGTGAACAACAATTTAAAATAGTGTATGATAATTTAAATCATAAAAACTAATAAAACCTATGGAAAAGATGATAATACTTCATTCATCTCTTCCATAGGTTTTTTGTTAGTTATTACCTTTATCTTTAATTCTACGTACAGGAATATCTTTTAAAATATCATTTACGACATAACTTGCACAAATTAAACCTACTGTGCTTGGTACAAATGCATTCGATGATGGAGGCATTTGACCTTTTCGATTTATTGCATTTGCATCTCCAACAGTTTTCTTAACATCTTCACGAATAACTATTGGACTCTCATCTGAAAAAACAACAGGAACACCTTTTTTTATTCCAAGTTTTTTCAACTTGTTACGAATAATTTTTGCCATTGGATCCATATATGTTTTTGAAATATCAGCAATTTTGAAACGTGTTGGATCTATTTTATTCGCAGCGCCCATACTTGAAATCAACTTGATTCCTCTATCTAAACATTCTTTCATTAAATGAACTTTGTATATAATCGTGTCACTTGCATCGATAAAATAATCAATATTGTAATTATTAAAAATATCTTCATATGTCTCTTCAGTATAAAACATGTGAAGAGGTGTAACTTTACAATTTGGATTGATGAGTTTAATTCGTTCTTCCATTAATGTTACTTTACTTTGACCTATGGTAGTAGTTAATGCATGAATTTGACGGTTTACATTAGTGATATCTACGTCATCTTTATCAATAAGAATAATGTGACCAATGTTAGTTCTTGCTAAAGCTTCAGCAGCAAATGAACCAACTCCACCTACCCCTAAGACCGCTACTGTCTTGTCTTTTAGTAAATCTAGTCCTTCTTGTCCATAGGCTAATTCATTTCTAGAAAATTGATGTTTCATAATTAACTCCTTTACTTAGCAAATATTAATACTATATTAACAGAAAAAAGCAAAAAAAAATACGTAAGGCCTAAAGCCTTACGTACCGATAGAGTCCGTAGTTGCCGTAGTTATAAAAAGCTTGATCATTCGGCCTGCTATATACAGGTGGGTGCCCTGTTTCTTGTTTTGCAAGTCCTCCAAATGAGGCGTGTGCGCTGCAAGAAAACCTATTGGGCTCCCTGATCAAAAAGTGTTAGGCCCAAATAAAAAGCAAACATACGAACAACACAGATGACTATCTTATAGACATATTTTATCATAAAGAGCTTATTAAATAAATCCTTAAATATTGTATGAGGATGTTTATTTTTAAAATATTTTTAAATATATAAGTTTACATAATATAATTATTGTTATTTAAAATTTAAGTTAGTGTATATAAAAATTGGAACAGAAACTCAATTCCCGTCCCAATTTAGCACTAAATTATTCTATTTTAAAAATGAAGATTAATGACGAATTCTTAATGATAATTCTTCTAATTGTTTATCTGATACTTCACTTGGTGCATCCGTTAATAAGCAAGTTGCAGAAGCAGTTTTAGGGAAAGCGATAGTATCACGTAAATTAGTTCTATTTGTGAGTAACATAACTAGTCTATCTAGACCTAAAGCGATGCCTCCATGTGGTGGTGCGCCGTATTTAAAGGCATCTAATAAGAAACCAAATTGCTCTCTAGCTTGTTCTTTAGTAAATCCTAAAACTTCAAACATTTTTTCTTGTAATTCTCCATCAGATATTCTGATTGATCCACCGCCTAATTCGTATCCATTTAATACAACGTCATAAGCATTTGCTTGAACTTTTTCAGGTTCAGAATCTAGTTTAGCAATATCTTCTTCTTTAGGTGATGTAAACGGATGATGCGCAGCAACATAACGTTTAGCATCTTCATCATATTCTAATAAAGGCCAATCTGTTACCCATAAGAAGTTTAATTTTGATTCATCAATTAATTTTAATTCTTTTGCAATTTTAATTCGAAGTGCACCTAAACTTTGTGCAACAACATTTGGCTTATCTGCAACAAACATTACTAAATCTCCAGGTTTAGCACCTGTTAATTCTTTTAATGTGTTAACATTCTCTTCTTCAAAGAATCTTGCTATCGGACCACTTAAGCCTTCATCTACAACTTTCACCCAAGCTAGACCCTTAGCACCATAGATATTTACAAATTCTGTTAATCCATCCATATCTTTACGTGTATAGTTATCTGCAGCACCTTCAGCAACGATTGCTTTAACTTCTCCGTCGTGTTCTACAGTATCTTTAAACACTTTGAAATCCATTTCTTTTCCTAATTGAGACACATCTTGCAATTCCATACCAAAACGTGTATCTGGTTTATCAGAACCATATCGTTTCATTGCTTCATCATATGTCATACGAGGGAATGGTGTTTGAATATCAATACCTTTTACATCTTTTACAACTTTAGAAAGCATTTCCTCGCCCATTTGAATAATATCTTCTTGATCAACAAAACTCATTTCGATATCTACTTGTGTGAATTCAGGTTGACGATCAGCACGTAAATCCTCATCACGGAAACATTTTACAATTTGATAGTATTTATCAAAACCACTAATCATCAATAATTGTTTAAATAACTGTGGTGATTGTGGTAAAGCGTAAAATTCGCCTTCATGTACACGCGATGGCACTAAATAGTCTCTCGCACCTTCTGGTGTAGATTTTGTTAATACGGGTGTTTCAATATCAAAGAAACCATTATTATCAAGATATTGACGAATTGATCGAGTCGTTTGATGTCTCATTTTAAATGTTTGAGCTAATTCTGGTCGTCTTAAATCTAAATAGCGATATTTAAGACGAATATTTTCATCAACACTTTGATTTTCTTCATTAATTGAAAATGGTGGTGTCGCTGATTTATTAATTATACGAATATTAGATACTTGAACTTCTACTTGACCTGTTTTAATTTTTGGATTAACTGTTTCTGGGTCTCTTTTAGTTACTGAACCTTCAACTTCAACTACATATTCTGATCTTACAGTTTCAGCAATAGATAGAGCTTCTTTTGAAAAATCTGGATTAAATACAATTTGTACAATTCCCTCTCTATCACGTAAATCAACAAAAATAAGGCCACCTAAATCGCGTCGGTTATGAACCCAACCTTTTAGTGTTACTTTCTGACCTAATAATTCTTCAGTTACTAAACCACAATATGTTGTTCTTTTACCCATTATTTATTCTCCTTTTCTTTATTAAAGAAACTAACTACTTCATTTAATTGAATTGTTTTTGTTTCACCTGTAGACATTTCTTTAACATCAATTTTATTATTGTCTAGCTCTTGGTCACCTATTACAATCGTATATTTAGCATTTAAACGATCAGCTTGCTTCATTTGTCCCTTAATTTTTCGATTTAAGTAATCTTTATCAGCTTTCACGCCATGTTTTCTTAAATCATTTAAAAGTTTCACGCTATATTGTTCTGCTTTTTCACCCATCGTTACGACAAATAAATCGAAATCTTCATCCACATTCAATTCTATGTCTTCTTCTTCAAGTGCAAGAAGTAATCGTTCAATACTAAGGGCAAAACCTATTCCTGTTTGCTTAGGACCATCTAATAACTCAAGAAGTCCATTATAACGACCTCCACCACATAGTGTAGTAATAGCACCGTCATAATTTGGATTATCCATCATGAGTTCAAATGCCGTATGAGTATAATAATCAAGTCCACGCACTAAATTAGGATCTTCAACATAATTGATACCTAGTTGATCTAAATGATGTTTAACTGCTTCATAATATGCCTTTGATTCATCATTTAAGTAATCTGTAATTCTTGGAGCATGTTTCACTGCTTCTTTGTCTCTATCAACCTTACAATCTAAGATTCTCATTGGATTTGTATGCAAACGTGATTGACAATCATTACAGAATGTATCAATGACAGGTTCAAAATGCTTAATTAATGCTTCGTTATATTCTTTACGAGATGCTTGATCTCCTATACTATTAATCACTAGCTTTAAATGTTTTAAACCAAATGATTCATATATATGCATTACCATTGCTAATACTTCTGCATCAATACTTGGATTTTCTGCTCCTATTGCTTCTACACCAAATTGATTAAATTGGCGATAACGTCCTTTTTGTTTTCGTTCGTATCTAAACATTGGTCCGTTATAGTAGAGCTTAATAGGTTGATTAGGTTCACCTTGCATTTTATTTTCAATATATGATCGCACGACTGCTGCAGTTCCTTCAGGTCTTAATGTAATACTTCTATCGCCTTTGTCTTTAAACGTATACATCTCTTTTTGAACGACATCAGTAGAATCTCCTACACCTCTTGCAAATAAGTCAGTACTTTCAAATATTGGTGTACGTATTTCTTTATAATTGTATAATTTCATTAATTCATCTAATTTATTTTCAATATATCGCCATTTTGCAGACTCTTGAGGTAAAATATCTTGCGTTCCTCTAGGAATCTTAATCATACAATCACTCCTTCTAAATTGTTGTTAACTATTAAATTTCTTTAATAAAAAAGTCCCTTATATAGCTTCATGCTATATAAGGGACGATATGCCGTGTTGCCACCCTAATTGAGAATAAAAATATTCTCCACTCATCACGTGTAACGTACGCAAACCGGCTTTATTTTATCAAAGCACCTTTTCTTGTGTTCAAAGATACCAATGTACTAGTATAATCTTTCAGCCTAGGATTACTTCTCTTCACAATCAATATGATTGTTCACTATTTCATTAGTCTTTTCAAGAATACAAACGGTATTATTTATAAAGTTCACTGATTATGATACCGATTTTAGGAAAAGTTTGCAAGTATTATGAAGCAAAATATTGTTTTAATCCATCTACAACCGCTTCTTCTACAACCTGTCTATGTAATTGATTTCTAATCATTTTTTCATCGGTAGGATTACTTATATAGCCCAATTCAAGTAACACAGCTGGTTTATTCGTTTGTCTTAAAACTTGATAATTTTGTTGACGAACACCACGATTAGAAAGTAATGACTTTTTTTGAATATTCGCATTTAATACTTCTGCTAATGTTTCTTGACTATTTTGATACCAATATACAGTAGCGCCATTAGCATTATGACTATCTAATGAATCATTATGAATACTTATAAATACATCACCTGTCGCTTTTCTATTATCTAAGCTTACATAACTATCATCTGTTCTCGTCAATTTAACATGCGCTCCTGCTTTTTCTAATGCACGTTTTAATTCAAGTGCTGTTTTCAAAGTATAGTTTTTTTCGAGAGATTTAAGAGCCGTGGAACTTGAGGCTCCCTGATCACTCCCTCCATGACCAGGATCAAGCACCACAGTTTTATTCTTAAAAGGATTTTCCTGTTTACTGACATCAGCTTTAATATTCAAACTCGTATGCCAACCAGCAACCCATCCTTTTTCATCTCCTTTAGCATTTTGGACTTCAATCCATTTTCCTGACGTCTTTAATTTTTTAAAACTATCTCCTTTTTCAACTTTATATATCACCGGATATCCTGCATTAGGTCCTGTTCTTATTTCAGCATCTTCTGTTATTGTTAGTCTATTACTATCTTGATCATTATGATTCATAAACATAAATATTAATATTATAAAAAGAATAAATAATAACACTACTACTAACGTCAACATATTTTTTAGATCATGTTTGGTTAACCATGTATCTAATTTATTCATATTACTTTGCCATCCTGACTTTCATATATAATCGTTACGGGACCATCATTAATAATTTCTACTTCCATATCTGTCCCAAATTCACCAGTTTGAACATCAATATCATACTTTTGAAGTTCAGAGTTAAACTTATCGTATAATATTTTGGCATCTTCAGGTCGCATGGATTGTGAGAAACCTGGTCTATTACCTTTTTTAACTTCTGCATAAAGTGTAAATTGAGAAATAGATAAAATCGCACCATTAATTTGTTGAATATTTAAATTTAATTTTCCGTTATCATCTTCAAACAAACGTGCATTAATAATTTTCTTCGCTAATACTTCTATATCAGATTCCGTCGAATTTTTCCCAACACCTACTAATAAACAATAACCTTTTTCAATTTGGTTATGAATAGATTTATTAGTGACAGATGCTCGTTTTACTCTTTGTACAACTATTTTCATATCTTAGCACCTCTTTTAATTCCATACTCTAGAAACTGTATAAATATCACTCAATTGTTTAAGTTTTTCAACTACACGAAATACATCATTTACATTTTTAACCATAACGCTAATTGTAATAATTGCATTTTTGTCAATATCAGATCGTGCATTCATTTTAATAATACTTCCTACGGTTGAATTTACGGCTTGAATCACTTCATTGAGTAACCCATTTCGATCATATGCATTGACTTCTAAATCTACTTGATAACGTTGTGTTGAATCTTTTGATTTAACCCATTCGACATTAATTAATCTCTCGTTTTCATTTTTAATATTTGGGCAATCTGATCTATGAACTTTAATACCATGTCCTTTAGTGATATATCCAACAATATCATCACCAGGAATTGGATTACAACATTTAGATAATTTGATTAAAACATTCTCTAATCCTTCGACATAAACCCCACTATCAGTAATGATATCTTCTTTAATTGGTGACGTTTTAATGACTTCTTGTGCTTCATTTAATGCTTTTTGTTTATCTTGTATACGCTGTCTTTCCGTTAATTTATTCACTACTTGTAAAGCAGTAACACCACCAAAACCTACTGCAGCATATAAATCGTCATCATTGGCAAAATGATATTTTTCGTTAACGACTTCAATATTTTTTTCTGTTAGAATCTCATCAACTCGATAACCTTGTTCTTTAATTTCCGCTTCTACCATAAATTTACCTTTTTCTATATTAGAAGAACGATCTTGCTTTTTAAAGAAACTTTTTATCTTACTTTTTGCTCCAGATGATTTAACAATTTTCAACCAATCTCTACTTGGACCGTATGAATGTTTACTTGTGCGAATTTCAATAATATCGCCTGTCTTAAGCATATAATCAATAGGCACAATTTTACCATTGACTTTTGCGCCAATCATTTTATTACCCACTTCGCTATGGATGGCATAAGCAAAATCAATAGGGACTGCGCCATAAGGTAATTCAATCACATCACTTGCAGGCGTAAACGCATATACTTTATCACTTTGTAAATCATATTTAAGTGATTCCATAAATTCTTGTGCATCTGAAGATGTATGGTCAGTTTCTGCAAGTTCTTTTAACCAGTTAAGTTTATTTTGGAAATCTTGTGTTTTAGAATTTATTGTTTTACCTTCTTTATATGCCCAATGCGCTGCCACCCCATGCTCAGCAATTTCGTGCATTTCAAATGTTCGAATTTGAATCTCTAAAGGATCACCATTAGGTCCAACAACAGTAGTGTGTAATGATTGATACATATTTTGCTTTGGCATAGCGATATAATCTTTAAAACGACCTGGCATCGGTTTCCATAATGTATGAACCAAGCCTAAAATAGCATAACAATCATTAATTGAATTCACAATCACTCGTATAGCTAATAAATCAAATATTTGATCAAATTGTTTTTTTTGTTTTACCATCTTACGATAAATACTGTAAATATGTTTAGGGCGACCGCTTATTTCACCTTGGATATTCATTTTATTCATTTCAGTTTGAATTTTATCCATAGCATTTTGAATATATGCTTCACGTTCACTACGTTTTTTCTTCATTAAATTAACAATTCTAAAATACTGTACACTATCAATATAACGTAACGCAATATCTTCCAATTCCCATTTAATGGTATTAATACCTAGACGATGCGCTAAAGGTGCATAGATTTCTAATGTTTCTTTTGAAATACGAATTTGTTTTTCTCTAGCCATTGCTTTTAACGTTCTCATATTATGTAAGCGGTCAGCTAATTTAACTAATATGACACGAACATCCTTAGCTATCGCAATAAATAACTTTCTATGATTTTCAGCTTGTTGTTCCTCTTTAGAACGGTATTTAACTTTTTTTAACTTAGTTACACCATCTACAATTCGTGCAATTTCTTCATTAAACATATTCTTTACGTCTTCAAATGTATATGGTGTATCCTCTATCACATCATGTAAAAAGCCAGCTACAATTGTTGGTCCATCTA
Organism: Staphylococcus sp. FSL W8-1270; assembly: GCF_038007165.1. Classification (NCBI taxonomy): domain Bacteria; kingdom Bacillati; phylum Bacillota; class Bacilli; order Caryophanales; family Staphylococcaceae; genus Staphylococcus; species Staphylococcus sp. FSL W8-1270. The sequence continues at coordinate 1,143,500 of NZ_JBBOWQ010000001.1, read as the reverse complement.
AGCGCATTTCTGTTAATATACCTGCTACTTGAATTGGATGCATGATATAAGGTAGCCCATTTTTTCGAAACTGTCCTTGATGTGCTTCATAAGCAATATGATAACTTTTTAAAACATATTGATAATCATCTGCTGATAAATAGGATTTAGCTTTATTTAGTACTTCATCAGCACTATATGGATACTCGTTATTCAATATATGACACCCCGACTTTTTAATATTTCAAATACTCTACCGATAACCGAATCATTGAAAATCAAGAAATTTCTTTTCATTACTTAATTAATCCGAGTACCACTCCTATTAATTAAAGATGCGTGAGTATTAATGTAATTTTAACAAAAGTATTAAAATCTCTAAAAGATTAACTTTGGTTTAAATAATAGTTATATAATACTACAAGTTTTTAAATAAATAAATGTGATTAGATTAATGATGATGCAACGATAATAAAAAAAGCGAGATAGTATTCAATCTGAATTCCTACACTCGCTTTAATATATATTAATCTAGTTACTAAATTAATGACTATTCATCGTAAGAAATTAAACTCATGACATCATAGTCTTTAATTTTTTCCATACCATTTAAATATTTTAATTCAATAATAAAAGCTATTCCAACAACAATACCACCTAATTCTTCTACTAATTTAATAGCCGCTTCGATTGTTCCACCTGTCGCTAATAAATCATCAGTGATTAAAACACGTTGTCCTGGTTTAATTGCATCTTTATGCATTGTTAAAACATTTGTCCCATATTCCAAGTCGTATTCATAGCGAATAACTTCACGTGGTAATTTTCCTTCTTTTCTTACAGGTGCAAATCCAATTCCCATTGAGTACGCAACTGGACAGCCAATAATAAATCCTCTTGCTTCAGGGCCTACTACAATATCAACGTTACGATCTTTTGCATACTTTACAATTTGATCAGTTGCATAACCGTATGCTTCACCATTGTCCATAATAGTTGTAATATCTTTGAAACTAACACCTGGTTTAGGCCAGTCTTGTACTTCAGATACGTATTGCTTTAAATCCATTTAAAAATTTCCTCCTATGCGTTACGCTTTTTGAGCTTTAATCCAATTCTTAAGATGTGAAAAGTCATCATAAAGCATTAATTTTTCAACTTCAATTCTTGACTGTCTCGATTTATAAACTTGACTCGACTCAATAGATTGTTTACTTGGATTATCATTTATTTTAATTATACCATTTTCTTCGTAAATAAAACTTAGGTCAAGAAATACTTTTAAAATAAACTTTAAAGTATTTGGCTTAATATTTAAGTATTGACATAATTGTAACCCTTCTTTTTCTAAGTTCATTTCTTTCTTAGTAAATAGTGCCCTATAACTTTGTTTAAATAGATGAGCACTCGGTAACCCCTCAAAATAAATTGAATGTTGATGGTGTAATACTAAATAGAGTTGTGAGTATTCTAAATATTTTAGAGATTGTGTAACACTATCTAAATCAGTTGGTAAATCACGAAACACAATCGTATTATATGATGAATCAATTGTTTCACCGTAGTGGAAATAATTCTCACCTAACTTCTCTTTTTTAGAATGAATGACAAAAGCAACATTATTAGATGACGTATCAATATTAAGTTGTTTACGTTTACTTCTATAATCTAATATTTGCTCATTTTGAGTCGCTAAATCTTGTATCATCATTTGAGGTGTCTGATTGTTATTCCACTTATTTATTTGTAAATGTCCTATGATATTGACAGGTTGGCCTAATTCTATTTGTGTCATTAAATCACCATTTTTCCAAAATAAATGTTGTAATTTAGCTTGACCAGTTACTAATTTTAAATGATTTTTATCTTTTCCAATCGCTTTAACGTCATTAACTTCTGTATCATCCAATTCAAATAAAGGTTTTTCAAAATCAGTACCAAACGGTTTCAGTATTTTAATATCATGAATATTTGATACAGTAATGTCATCTTCTGAAAGTTTAGTCGTAATATGTTTTGTTGGTTCTAAAGAAGTATGTTTAGAAAGCTGAACCATCCATTCATTTAATCCTTTTGATAATGCATCAATATTATCAATCTCCATCGTCATTCCAGCTGCCATATGATGACCACCAAATTTAGATATCAAGTCTTGATGTGCACTTAAAATTTCGAACATAGACACTTGTTCAATACTTCTAGCTGAACCTTTTGCATGATGTTGTTCTAAATCTATATTTAAAATAAGAGTGGGTAAAGCATAAGTTTCTACAATTTTTGAAGCCACAATACCTAATACTCCCTCATGCCATCCTTCTTTAGCTAAAAGTAAAAATTTGTCGCCATTTTCAACTTTTTCATTAGCCATCAATAGTGCTTCTTCTGTTATTTGAGCGACAATATCTTTACGTTCAATGTTAAAAGCTTCTACTTGTTCAGCTAAAAAATTCGCCTCTTCAGAATCTTCTGCCATCAGTAATTCCGCTGCTAATGACGCATCTTCTAATCTACCTACCGCATTTAAACGAGGTCCAATAATGAAACCAATTGTTTCTTCATCTATTTCATCATTAAATCCTGCTTGATTTAATAATGATTGAATTTGAAATGGACAGGATTGATTTAAATATTTAAGACCTTCTTGAACAATCGTTCTGTTTTCATCAGTCAGTGACACTAAATCTGCAATCGTCCCAATAGTTGCAAGCGCTATGAAATATTCTGGAGGATGATCTATTAAACATTGCGATAATTTGTATGCGACACCAGCTCCACATAAATATTTAAATGGATATTCAAATTCTGGATGCATAGGATGAATAATGGCATATGCTTTTGGTAATGTACGGCCTATTTCATGATGGTCTGTAACAATTACATCGACTCCCAATGCTTGTACCATTTCAATTTCTTCATGACCTTGTATTCCATTATCAACTGTAATAATAAGTGATACGCCTTCATCGTAAGCATTTTGAAAGGCATATTTATTTGGACCATAACCTTCGCTAAATCGATTAGGAATATACCAACCGACTTCAGCGCCCAATTTTTGCAGTGTTTGAACTAATATCGTTGTAGATGTTACGCCATCAGCATCATAGTCTCCATATACTAATATTCTTTCATGTTTATCAATCGCTAAATTAATTCGATCAACAGCTTTTCGCATATCACTCATTAGCCATGAATCATGCTTTTTATTTGTACCATTAATTAATGTATTTATCTCATCATACTGTGTAATCGATTTACTTTCTAAAATCTTTCTTACAATAGGAGATAAATTAAATTCCTTAATAATCTCAGACGATATATCTTGTTTAGGTGCTTCATAAAGCCATTTATATTTAGATTGAATCATAAAGTTATCCTTCCTTTTTCCACAAGCAATTATACCTAAAAAAAGAATAAATAAAAAGAGGAAGAAACACTGAATTCAATTAGAATTCTTTTGTTTCTTCCACTAATTTTATATCATGTATTTAATTATACTAAGATTTTTTCATCATTTGATTTTTTCTCTTTATAAACTACAAGCTTACCGTTCTCAGATTTTTTCAACTGATGTTTCTTCATGATGCCCCATAGTGGAACTGCAATAAAGATAGAAGAGAATACACCAGATAATAATCCAATAAGTAATGCTAATGAGAAGTTAAACAGACTTGATGCACCAAAGATCAGTATGGCGATAACTACTACAACGACTGTAAGAACTGTATTAACAGAACGAGTCATCGTTTGTCTAATAGATCGGTTAACAATATCATCGATTTGATGAGGTTCTGTTATGACTTTAATTTTATGAAGATTTTCTCTTACACGGTCGAAAGTAACAATTGTATCATTTATTGAGTAACCTACAATCGTTAAGATTGCAGCGATAAATGTAATATCTACTTCAAGTCTTAATAAACTGAATAAAGCAATGATAATAAATACGTCATGAAGTAATGCTAAGACAGCAGAAAGCCCCATTCTCCATTCGAATCTTAATGAAACATAGATAATAATACCAATAGCTGCATAAATTAATGCTTTCATTGCATTTTTAGCTAACTCTTGACCAATCATTGGAGAGACTGTGTTCACTGTCGGTTTATGACCATATTGATCATTAATGACTTTATTAAGTTTCAAAGTTTCATCTTTAGATAAATCATTTTTAAATTGAACTGTTGCTTGTTTATTGTCATTACCATTAATTTGAATTTGATCAGGTGTCAAACCAACATCTTTAATCGTACGTTCAACTTTCGTTTGAGATAACTTCGTATCAGAATCAAGATCTACTCTTGTACCAGATGAGAAATCAATACCTAAGTTAAGTTTAAATATACTTAGAATAATTATACCAATTACTAAAATTAAAATACTTACTCCAATTAATGGTTTTGCTAATTTAACAAAATTCCATTTTTCAAAAGCTGTTTTTAAGTCATGAACATCTACACCTTCATTGATATCATGGCGATTATTTTTATTTACACCAAACATCCAATATTTCTTCTTAAAGTAATTAGAAGAAACTAAAAGTGATAATAGTCCTCTTGATAAAAAGACAGCTGTGATGAATATCATTAAAATACCTAATAATAACATCGTAGCAAATCCTTTAACTGAACTTTGACCAAAGAAGAATAACACTGCTGCTGCTATAACAGTTGTTAAGTTTGAATCAAAAATCGTTAAGAAAGAACTTTTATTTGCTTTAGAATAAGCCTGTTTAAGCGTTCGTCCTACTCTAAGTTCATCTTTAATCCGTTCATACATGATGATATTTGCATCTACAGCCATACCTACACCTAATACTAAGGCAGCTAAACCTGGTAATGTAAGTACACCTGAAATAAAGTTAAATGCTACTAATGTTAAATAAACATATACTGTTAAAGCAATCACTGCCACAATACCTGGTAATCTGTAAAAACCTACCATAAATAAATAGATAATTGCAACACCAATCATTGATGCAAAGATTGTTTTATCTAATGCATCTTGACCAAATTGTGCACCTACAGAATTAGAATAAACTTCTTTTAAATCAACTGGTAATGAACCTGCATTTAACAATTCTGCAATTTGCTTAGCACGTTCTACGCCTTGTTGACCCTGGAAGCCACCTGAAATTTCTACACTGTCTGAATTAATAGGTTGATCCACCGAAGCGGCTGAAACGTATTTCCGTTTATCTTCAGGTTTATCCAACTCTTTATGATAGCTATCACCTTTTTTATAATCTAACCACACTACCATCATGTTTTCTTGTTTTTTAGAAATTTCTTCTGTAACTTTTTTAAATTTCGCGCGGTCTTTTAATTTAAAAGTGACTGCAGGTTCGTTTGTACCTTGTTTAAATTCTTGTTTTGCAGAACCTTGTACAATATCTTTACCTGTTAATTTAACATGATCATTAGCATCACGTATAGTCAGATTTGCTTGTGAAGACAAAATTTTCCGAGCTTCATCAGGATTTTTTACCCCTGCGAGCTGTACCCTAATTCTATCAGGGTCTTCAACTTGAATATGAGGCTCAGATACGCCTAATACATTAACACGATTTTCTAAAGTTTGAGCAGTAGATTGTAAAGCCTTATCATCGATTTTACCATCACCGCCAAGTGGTTTAACTTGATATAATACTTCAAAACCACCTTGTAAATCCAAACCTAGATTTACATTCTTAACTACATTCTTATATGTAAAGCCCATACCTACAAATAGTAGCGCTACAATGAGTATGAATGCAATTATTCTACTTGTTTTTTTCACATGAACACCTCATTATTTAATTATGTAATTAGAATAATCTTTTAATAAACCATGTGCAAGTGAATTAAAGATTACATCTATGTGACAAGACTTATCTATCTTAACATAACCTTTTTATTAGTGTAATCACGATAGCTAGTTAATAAAAAAACATTCCACGACAATTTGTTGTCTGGAATGTCTTGTTATTATAATTTATGATGGGTCAACTTGTTTAATCGCAGGTTTTTCAAATGTCATTTCAGTACCATGACCATTTACTGTGATTACAACTGCTGTTTCATCCACAGCTTTAACAGTTCCTTTGATTCCACCAATAGTTGTAATTTTTTGACCTGCTTCGATACGACTAATCATTTCACGATGTTCTTTCGCACGTTTTTGTTGCGGTCTAATTAAAAAGAAATAAAATACTATAATTAAAATTATAGGCAAGATTAATGCTGAAACATTCATTATATTGTTCTCCTTATTAAAAGTTTTTAGGGTTCTCTACATTTAGCCCATATTGTTCGAAAAATTCTTCTTTAAAATCTAATAAACGATCTTCTCGAATGGCCTGTCTAATATCTTCCATTAATTTTAGCAGAAAATGTAAATTATGAATAGTAGTAAGACGGATACCAAACGTTTCCTCTGCTTTAATTAGATGTCTAATATATGCACGTGTATAATTCTTACAAGTATAGCAATCACAATTCGCATCTATAGGACTAAAATCATCTGCATATTTAGCATTTTTTATAACCAATCGTCCTTGAGATGTCATGCATGTTCCATTTCTAGCTATGCGTGTTGGCAACACACAATCAAACATATCCATACCGCGAATGCTACATTCTATTAATGCATCAGGTGATCCTACTCCCATTAAGTATCTTGGTTTGTCTTCTGGCATAAATTGAACCGTATGTTCAACCATATCGTACATCACTGGTTTTGGTTCACCTACAGATAAACCACCAATAGCATATCCAGGAAAATCCAATGATACAAGTTCTTTAGCACTTTGTTCTCTTAAGTCTTTGTACTCTCCACCTTGTATAATACCAAATAATGCTTGGTCCTCTGGACGTTGATGTGCTTCAAGACATCGTTTAGCCCATCTTGTTGTACGTTCAATTGAATCTTTTACGTATTTATATTCGGCAGGCATAGGCGGACACTCATCAAATGCCATCATAATATCTGAACCTAAGTCATTTTGAATTTGCATTGATTTTTCTGGACTTAAAAACAACTTAGAGCCATTTGTATGATGTCTAAATTCGACACCCTCTTCTGATATTTTTCTAAGATTACTCAAACTAAACACTTGGAAACCACCAGAATCTGTAAGAATAGGGCCATCCCAATTCATGAACTTATGTAAGCCCCCAGCTTGTTTGATAATATCATTTCCAGGTTGTAACCACAAATGATACGTATTTCCTAATATAATTCTAGCTTCAATTTGTCTTAACTCTTCTGGACTCATTGTTTTAACTGTTGCTTTCGTACCTACTGGCATAAACATGGGTGTTTCAAATGAGCCATGGGGTGTATGAACAATCCCTAAACGTGCACCTGATTGCTTACATGTTTTAATGTGCTCATAAGTTACTGCTGGCATAATCTGTACCTCTCATTCATTAAATTATTAACATTGCATCTCCAAAACTAAAGAATCTATATTTAAGTTTTACCGCTTCTTTATAAGCATTCAAAATGTATTCACGACTACTAAAAGCAGAGACTAACATCACTAATGTTGATTTGGGTAAATGAAAATTAGTAATTAACCCATCAATTGCTTTATATTCAAACCCTGGATAAATAAATATATCTGTCCAACCACTTGTAGCGACAAATTGTTCATGATCACGACGAATTGTTTCTAACGTTCTAGTAGACGTCGTACCTACAGAAATAATTCTATGCCCATTTTCTTTAGTTTTATTCAGCATATCTGCCGTTTCTTTAGTCATTTGATAGTACTCACTATGCATTTCATGATCATCAATATCCTCCACACTTACTGGTCTAAAGGTACCTAGGCCAACATGTAGTGTAATAAATGCAATATTGACACCTTTGTCTTTTATTTTCTGTAAAAGCTCATCTGTAAAATGTAACCCTGCAGTAGGCGCTGCAGCGGAACCATTTTCTTTAGCATACACAGTTTGATATCTATCCGGATCATCTAAACGTTCTTTAATATAAGGTGGTAAAGGCATTTCACCTAACTCATCTAAGCGTTCTTCTAAAATACCTTCATAATGTAAACGCATAATGCGCCCACCTTGTTCTAATTCTTTTATACATTCAGCAATGATTTTGCCGTTACCAAATGATAAAGTATTACCTACTTTAATACGTTTTGCTGGTTTTAATAATACTTCCCAGTCATTGTCCTCTATTCTAGTAAGCATTAACATTTCTACCTTTGCACCTGTTTCTTCTTTTAAACCGAATAAACGTGCTGGCATAACACGTGTATCATTTAATACTAATGTATCTCCAGGTTCAAAATAATCCATAATATCTGTAAAGTGTTTATGTGCAATATTTCCGGTCTTTCTACCTAGCACAAGTAATCTACTTTGATCTCTATTTTTTAAAGGTGTCTGAGCAATCAATGATTCAGGTAAATGATAATCAAACTCCTCAACGTTCATATTATTCCCTCATTCTTTAATTTTTTTGAAATGTTCATAGGCAAATGGTGTCGCTTTTCTACCTCTTGGTGTTCGTTCTATAAATCCTTTTTGTATTAAAAAGGGTTCATAGACATCTTCGATTGTAATACGTTCTTCTCCAATTGACACTGCTATCGTATCCAGTCCCACAGGACCTCCATTATATTGATTAATAATACAATTCATCATTTTATGATCAATGTAATCTAAGCCTTCATCATCCACTTGTAATAAGTTTAGAGCTTGCTTTGTTGTTTCGATATAAATTTGTTCATCTTCATTTACTTGTTGAAAATCTCTTACTCTTTTTAGTAGTCGATTTGCAACACGAGGTGTTCCTCTTGAACGCTTAGCAAGCTCAACTGCACTTTCATCATCAATTTTTGTACCTAATACTTCAGCAGTTCGAATAATGATTTCTTTTAAATCTGATTCCGAATAGTACTCTAATCTTAAATGAACACCAAATCGATCTCTTAAAGGGCCTGTTAGACTTCCAGCACGTGTTGTCGCGCCTACTAGAGTAAAAGGTGGTAAATCAATACGTATACTACGTGCTTCATCACCTTTACCGATAATAATATCTAAGAAAAAATCTTCCATAGCAGAGTATAAAACTTCTTCTACTACACTACTTAAGCGATGGATTTCATCAATAAATAAAACATCTCCAGGCTGTAAACCTGATAAAATTGCCGCTAAATCTCCGGGTCGCTCTAATGATGGACCAGATACAGTTCTTATATTGACTTCCATTTCATTAGCAATAATATTTGAAAGTGTTGTTTTACCTAATCCTGGAGGACCAAAAAGTAATACATGATCTAATGGCTCATCCCTTAGTTTAGCCGCTTTTATAAAAACTTCTAAATTATTCTTTATTGATGATTGCCCAATATATTGTTTTAATTTAGTTGGTCTGAGTGAGAATTCAAAAGAAGATTCTTCATTGTGTAATGATTGATCTACCATTCTATCATCCATATTTATCCCCCCAGTTATCGTTCATAATATTAAGATATAAGCGTTTTTAAACCAATCTTAACTGCTTCATCAACAGAGTGGATGGATGTTTTATTAAGCACTTTCTCAACTTTAGAAAGCTCTCTCTTAGAGTATCCTAAAGCTGCAAGCGCTAATAACGCTTCCTTAATTATATTGTCATTTTCTTCAACTTGTCCCTCAACCTGTAATAAGGTCTCACTAGTCTCTTCTGTAATCTTAACTTTACCTTTTAAATCTAATACAATTTGTCGTGCAGTCTTTTTACCTATACCAGGAAATTTAGTTAGATAAGTATCATTTTCATTTTCAATTGCACGTTTAACTTCGTTAGGTGTACTTGTTGCTAGAATAGCTAAAGCTGATTTAGGGCCTATACCTGTAACTTTTATTAAGCTTAAGAACATCTCTTTTTCTTCTTCGCTAATAAAACCATATAATAATTGTGCGTCTTCTCTTACAATCAGTGAAGTAAAGACTTTACATTCTTGATTTAAATATTTTTGAAATCGATATGAATTTGGAGTTTGAATTTCATAACCGATACCATTAGACGTTTCTACAACAATATGTGTTGGAAACAATTGAGATAAATGTCCTTTTATATAAGCGTACATAGATACCTTCCTTACATACTCATACTAATTAATTCAACTTTATAAACATGTTGAATATTTCTCAAAGTGCCCATGACCTTTTCTATTGATAATGATTGATCTTTTGCACTCAAAGAGAGTGTAATCGTTGCTTTTTCTTCCATTGGAACACTTTGATGAATAGTTAAAACGGATAACGCTAATTTTGAAATAGTTTGTAATACTTGAGCAAGCATTCCTACTATATCATTAACATAGAGAATTAAGGTGAATTCACGGTGTTCAAAAATCTTTTCATCTACAGGAAAAATAGTATCTCTATATTTATAAAAAGCACTTCTTGATAGATTAAACTGCTTAACTGCTTCATAAATGGACAGTGTGGCATCATTTTTTAAAGCGTCTTTAATTTTAAGCGTTTTAACCACTGATTCTGGTAAAACGTCTTCACGTATTAAATAAAACTTTTTATAATCTTTGCTGTCCACTAAAAAGCCCTCCTATTCGACGAATTCAAATTCTCCCCCAAGTATTCTAACAATATCACCATTACTACATCCACGTTCTCTTAATGCATCATCAATACCCATAGAGCGCATTTGACGTGCAAAACGTCTTACTGCTGGATCACTATTAAAGTCTGTCATTTTAAACATGCGTTCGATTGCATTACCGCTTACTACATAGGCACCATCATCATCTCTTGTAATCGTAAATTTATCTTGAGATGGTGTATGTTTATATAATACGCGATTAACACCTGCATCTTCGTCTTCTTCTACACTAAAATCAATATCTTTTACTTCTTCTAATTTATCAGCAATTGTATATAGTAATTGATCAATATTATCTCTTGTAATTGTAGAAACTGGAACAATAGTTACATCTTCATCAATTTCTTTTTTAAATAATTCTAGGTTATCGTTTGATTCCGGTATATCCATTTTATTTGCCACTATAATTTGAGGTCTATCTTCTAATCTTTGTTTATAATTTATCAGTTCATTATTGATGATTTGATAATCTTCAAGTGGATTTCTTCCTTCAGAACCACTCATATCTATCATATGAACAATAACTTTTGTTCTTTCAACATGACGTAAAAATTGATGACCTAAACCGACTCCTTCTGAAGCTCCTTCAATTAAACCTGGTAAATCCGCCATCACAAAACTTCTATGATCAGGTGTTGAAACCACACCTAAATTTGGTTTAATTGTTGTAAAATGATAAGCTCCAATTTTAGGTTTTGCCTTAGATACAATAGATAACAATGTTGATTTCCCTACACTTGGGAATCCAACGAGTCCCACATCAGCAAGTAGCTTTAATTCTAAGGTAACATCTAGTTCTTCTCCAGGTTCTCCATTTTCACTAAAGTCTGGAGCTGGATTTCGAGGGGTTGCAAAACGTGAATTTCCACGACCTCCACGACCTCCACGAGCAATAACTGCACGTTGACCTTCTTCAACTAAATCTGCTAAAACTTCTTCAGTTTCTACACTTTTAATAATGGTACCAGGAGGCACTTTTAAAACTAAGTCTTCCGCATTTTTACCATGCATATTACTACTTTGACCATTTTCACCTTTTTTAGCCTTAAAATGACGTTGAAATCTAAAGTCTAAAAGTGTTCTTAAACCTTCATCAACTTCAAAAATGACTGAAGCACCTTTACCTCCATCGCCACCAGCAGGGCCACCAAATGGTACATATTTTTCCCTACGATAAGCAGTAATACCATTACCTCCATCGCCTGCTTTTAGAGATATTTTTACTTGATCGACAAACATATATCTCACCTCTTTTTATATATTTTATTAATTCATCGCTAATATTATATCATTAACTCTAAAACGTTAGATTCTATTATAATCATTTTTAAACAAAAATAAAACACCAGAAGTCTTCACTTCTGGTGTTAATTAGACAAAAATTATTCAGCTACTGCATATACAGAAACTTGTTTTTTGTCGCGACCTTTACGTTCGAAACGAACAACGCCGTCGATTTTAGCGAATAATGTATCATCGCCACCACGACCTACATTTTCACCAGCATAAATTTTAGTACCGCGTTGACGATATAAAATTGAGCCACCTGTTACGAATTGACCGTCTGCACGTTTAGCACCTAAACGTTTTGATTCTGAGTCACGACCGTTTTTTGTAGAACTTACCCCTTTTTTAGATGCGAAGAATTGTAAGTTTAATTTTAACATCGGGATACACCTCACTTATAATTTAATCTTATATTTTCATTATATTCATCTTCAATCGTTTGTAAAGACACAAGCATTGCTTGAAGAATTAATTGTGCTTGCTCATTGTTAGTGTCTACTGATCTAATGTGAAAATGACCACCGTCATCATCATAATCAATATCCGGATTTTCAGAAGTTAAACTTAAAATAGCATTCACACTTCCAAAAAGAACAGCTGAAGCCCCTGCACAAACAATATCATAGCCATAATCACCATGATTAGCATGGCCATCCATGATGACGTCTGTTACTTTACCTTCATCATTAATTGAAATATCAACAGTAATCATAATTAAGCGTTGATTTTATCAATTGTTAATTTAGTATAAGGCTGACGATGACCTTTTTTACGTTTTGAATCTTTACGACGTTTGTAAGTGAAAACAGTAATTTTTTTACCGCGACCTTGTTTGTTCACAGTAGCAGTTACTGTAGCTCCTTCAACAGTTGGAGCACCAACTTTAACTGAATCTCCACCTACAAATAATACTTTATCAAATGTGAATGAATCACCTTCATTAACATCTAATTTTTCAACGAAGATCTCTTGACCTTCTTCTACTTTAATTTGTTTACCGCCTGTTTCGATAATAGCAAACATACCTTGCACCTCCTATAATTATAAGTCACGCCATATACAGGTGATAAAATATAACATTTTAACGCTTAAACCTGTATTTGAGCGGTTGTATGTAGCTATAAAACTACTCAACTATTGCATCTTACCATTACTTATATTCAATGTCAATCTATTATATTGGCTTTTTAAAGAATTTAAAGAATATAGGCATCAAAATAATTAATAAAATAATATTTAATATAAGTGTTGGGATAATACGTAGTAATATAAAGTTTAGTAAATCAAATTCTACATAGCTAATAACAGAATATATAATTGCTACAAATATTTCAAGAATCATTACACCAATGATACTGAACCAATATACCATAATATAGTCTCGGTAAAAAATCTTCAAGAACTTATTAAATATTGTTATTAAGAATATATAACCAAACAAATATAAACCATATACACTGCCAAAGTAGATATCAGTTATCATACCTAAAAAAATGCTTAGTAATAATGTGACCATAAATGGTCTATAAATTGATAAAAGTAATAAATACATTAGAGTTAAATGAGGAACTAAGATAAATGTTAGGTTGCCTATATGAAAAGGAATAACCAAACCAATAAGTGTATCAAGATAAAAAACGATGATACCGATCATTATATAAACGAACGCTTTCATTATCGAGTCTCTCTTTCATTGAAATCCGTGTTATTACTTTTTTTCGCTATGTATACATGTTGAATATCTGATAAATTTGCTCCAGTTTTCACCCTCACTTCTTTTGCTAAACCATATTCATCATTTTCTACCTTCGTCACTTCTCCTATGTATAAATCACTTGGCAATTGATCGGCTAATCCACTTGTTACTACTTTGTCACCTTTTGAAATTTTATCCTTATTATTGATATTACTAATAATTAATTCCTGAGTTTTATTATCATAGTGATCAATTAATCCAAAAACATTTTTAGAGTGATGTTGAATATTGACTGATAGTTTTCCAGCTCTTGTATTCGTTGAAAGTAAATCAACTTGAGAAGAAAATTGATTCACTCTAGTTACTCTTCCAATTAAACCATCACTAGTAAACACTGCCATATTATTGCTTACACCAGCTTTTTTACCTTTATCAATAATCACAGTATTCATCCATTGATCTGGATTACGTGCTATGATGGCACCTGAAATTGCATCGTATTTTGAAGCATCAGTCATATCAAGTTCTTTTTTTAAGTTTTTATTTTCCGCTTCTAATGCTTCGTTTTTTGCTTTTAATTGATTAACTTCATTATGATTTGATTTGTTAGATTGAAAGAAGTTACCTATAGCTCCAGTCACAAAATTGACAGGGTAACTAATTACTCTCTGACCAAATGACACTGAGTCCCCCACATATTGCTCAGGAGGTGATTGAGTTTGTGAACGAATGGACAAACCAATCAATGCAATAAAAATAATTATTGCACAAAAAACAACAATTAACTTGTTATTTTTAAAAAAATTTAACACTCATAACACCTCTACTATTTATTTTAAATTATTATATTCTATTTTATATTACTCTAGGATTGAAATAAAGAATAATATTAAATATTATCTTCAAAGAAAAAAAGGAACAAGTTAGAATCTTCATTGAATTCTAGTACTTGCTCCTATCAAATGTCATCTTATTTAATTTTACGATTCTTTATTCGGCTTATCTTTTTTATCTTCTTCATAGAGCGTTTCGTCTTTTCTCCATTTAGAAAATAAATTTTGTGCTTTTGCTTGTTCATTTGCCTGTTTTTCTTTAGATTGTTCAGACATACATTACACCAACCTTCAAAAGATTATTGTATCTATTTTAGACATTAACGCATTTATTTATTTTTTTCAAATTATATTTTTTAATACTCATTCTGAGGTTTTAAAGTGATTGATTGTCCTAGGCGATTTAATTCCTGTTCCATTTCAATTTCCGTACTAAAGACTTTAATCGTATCACTTCCGAATTTATAGATGATAAATTCATTATCTCTTTGCCCTACAATGTAATTATCATTATATCCCATTCTAACTATACCTGAAACTTCCATAAATTCTTTTTTATCTATAAATTTAAACACATTTTTTGTTTGACTAGCAGGAATATTCTGAAGTAAATGATTTTCTTCTATAGTATAACTTTTTCCATTAGTAGGCACTGGTGTTGATGTTTGATTACTTGGCAAGAGCTCGAATTGGTTATTGGTAGGTTGATTCATAGGATTCCAGTCCTGTTCTCTTAAAAACGGGGCATATTTTAATGCAAAATAAACAATACTAAGGATTGCAATAACTGCTACTATATTTTTAAAAATACTAAAAACCATTCGCAATAAAATCCCTCCAATTTTAAATCTAAATTATTATAAATATAAAATAGATTTTATCCATCGGTCTAAAGAAGTAAATTAAGTAAATTCTTAAGACTGATTAACATTTTCTTAAAATATATTATAATAATTAATATCACTCGTAAAATAAATTTAGAGGAGTGTGAGAAATGAACATTCTTACAATTATTTTACTTATCTTGCTTGCAGTTATACTTTTTAAAGTAGGATTTGCACTTTTAAGATTTTTAATCTCTGCTGCTTTTATTATTCTCGGACTGTATTTAGCCTATCAAGGTGTTCTTTGGATTTTAGAAAATTTTAATGTGCTTTCAGCTTATATAAGATAATGAAAAAGCTAGTTACTTTTCAATGTAATTAATACAATCTACCCTTTATTAATTCGTTTATGATTGTATTGTATGAAAAGTTAACTAGCTTTATTTACGATTGCTTTGAGACAAGTATTCATAAATTTTATATATTGTTGCTAATAGTAACCCAAATATCGTTCCAGTTACTATATCACTAATGAGTAAAATATATAATTGAGTATGCGTATGGTTGACGAATACTCCAATAAAAGAAAAAATTGTAATACCAACAATCGATAATAACACGGTATTAAGCGTTTCTTTTAAACGAATTGTTTTTTGTTTAATATTCAATCTCATTATGTAAATAATAGGTATTAACACCCCTATGATTAAAATTAAAGTCATCATACACCTCTAAATATATAATTAAGGCTTATTATACTAAAATTTTAACAATGAGACTATAAATAATTTTTAATCTTTTATACGAAATACCCCTCCTCTACTAAACTAGTAAATTTTTGATCACCGATAATAATGTGGTCAAGTAATTCAATGCCAAGAATTTGTCCACATTCTTTAAGTCTAATGGTAGTAGCAATATCTTCTTTTGAAGGCGTCACATCTCCAGATGGATGATTATGAATCACAATTACTGCATTACATGAAGCTCTAATGGCAGCATTAAAGACTTCTCTTGGGTGTATCACTGAAGAGTTTAATGTTCCTATAAATATAGTTTCTTCTTTTATCACTATATTTTTAGTATTTAAAAATAAAGCAACTAAATGCTCTTGAGTTAAATCTTTCATTTTAGACATCATCATATCTGCGACATCTTTAGGAGATTTAATCTTTACTTTTTCAATTGAATTACGTTTATTTATTCTTTCTCCCAATTCGAAAGCGGCTTTTAGTGTCACTGCTTTATGCAATCCTATACCTTTTATTTTTAACAAATCATGTATTGAAAGTAATTTTAATTCTTTTAAATTATTTACTTTATTAATCATTTCATTTGCAATATCAATACTTGAAACCCCTTGTCGTCCAGTGTTAATTAAAATTGCTAATAATTCACTGTTAGACAAACTTTTTTCACCATATTGAATGAGTCTCTCTTTAGGAAGCTCACTTTTGGCCATATCTTTAATTTTCAAAAACATCACCTTTTCTTTATTAGTTACATAATATTGTTGGAAAAATTAATTAATAAAATATATGAGATTGAAATAAAAGGAATAAGTGGGATTTTACGTATCTTAAAACGAAACAAGATGATATAAAACATAAGACCAATTGCACAAGTTAATAATATTAGATGAAGTATAAATTCATAAGTATAAAATATAGAAAGTATACTAAGTAATAAAATATCACCGTACCCTATACTTTTAGAATTTAACAGAAAAAATGTATGTAATAGAAAGAAAATAAATATAAATGAAATCAAATGTAATGAAGAAATATAGATACCGACAAAGAAAAAAACGAGGATTAAGTTACTGTTGATTGTTAATGTTTGAATATCGGTTAGAGACATCGTTATCAACATTAAACAAGTTAATATAAAGAGAGAATAATTTATATGTATATCGATAAATATTAAATATGGGACAATAAGAAACGATAATATTTCACCTATAATATAGGAGCGTTTTAAAGGATTTGAACAGCATCTCGAGCGTCCTTTTAAGAATATGAAACTTAATAATGGTATAGTATCAAACCACTTTAATGATGTATGACAATAATCACATTGTGATCGTCGCTTGAAATATTGAAGATTCACTTTCTCTATACTTGAAAATTGATATAAAAAACTAAATATTACACTACACGTAAATGCTAATAATACTATTATACTGATCACCTCATATCATTCATTATAACTAAAATATGGTCTAAGTAAATGGAATAACGAGGATTAGATTAAATTCATTTCAATAAATAAATATATCTTCTTTAAAGCATTTTAAATTCAATAAAATGAATAAAACCTTTATTAAAAATAATCAGTCCACTCTTAATCTATCAATTATATAACTAATAAAAAAGCTATGAAGAAGTTTAATTTGTAACTTTCTTCATAGCTATATTTAGATATTTAACATACTATATATTATGAATTAAATTCAACTTTCGATTTTACTTCACTTATAAAATATAAACTGCCTGTAATCAATAAGCCCTCACCATCATAATGATTTATAAAATCTACATAATCATCAATATATTCGATGTTATCAGCATCTATACTCTCAAGTAATTCTTGTTTAGATAAGGCTTTATGAAAATCAAATTCAGTAAAATAAAATGTACCAGCTAAATTTTGTAATTTACTTAACATTTCGTTTACAGGTTTACCTTTAATGGCTGAAAATAAAACATCCATTTTCTCAAAATCATAATAATTTTTGATTGTTGAAACTAATGCTTCAACACTTTCATTATTATGTGCTCCGTCAATAATAATAAGAGGTTTTTCTTTAACTTGCTCAATACGTCCTGTCCAACAAACACTTTCAATAGCATCAATCATTTTATTAAAATCTAATTCAATAATATTTTCTTCGTTCAACTCTATTAAAGCTGTAATAGCTAATGAAGCATTTTCTTTTTGATGATCACCTATCATATCTAAGATGATTGTTTCTAACTCATAATCTTTATATCTATAAGTAAATTCATCATCTTCAGATACAATAATGATTTCTCTATCTAGTTCAATTGGCTTTGCATTCTGATTTTCCGCTAAATCTCTAATGTATTTTAAAGCTTCCTCATTTTTGACTGCATAGATGACGGGTACATTAGGTTTTATGATAGCACCTTTATCTTTTGCGATATCTAAATACGTACTTCCTAAAATATCAGTATGATCTAATCCTATACTTGTCAAAATTGAAAGAATAGGAGTAAACACATTAGTTGAATCATTTTTAATTCCTAGTCCCGCTTCTACAATAACAAAATCTACAGGATGTATCTCTCCAAAATATAAAAACATCATTGTTGTTATAATTTCAAATTCTGTTGCAGAACCGAGTTCGGTTTCTTGTTCTAACGCTTCACTTACTGGTTTAACTCGCTTTACTAATTCAACTATTTCGTCATTTGAGATCGGATAACCATTTAAACTAATTCGTTCATTAAACGTTTCAATAAAAGGAGAAGTAAATGTTCCAACTTCATATCCATTCTCAACTAATGCAGCTCTTAAATAAGCTACTGTAGAACCTTTACCATTTGTTCCACCCACATGAATACCGCGAATATTTAATTGAGGATTATTTAAGTGGTTAAGCATCCATTCCATTCTTTTAACACCAGGTTTAATACCAAACTTAGTGCGCTCATGTATCCAATATAAGCTATCTAGGTAATTCATTGACAATTCTCCTATGCTTTTAATTGTTCAATTCTGTTTTTAACACCATTATATTTTTCTTGATATTTTTGTTGTTTTTCGCGCTCTTCATTTATAATTTTTTCAGGTGCTTTATTAACAAAATTCTCATTTGATAATTTTTTATCAACACGGTCTAATTCTTTTTGAAGTTTGTCTAACTCTTTCTCTAAACGTTCAATTTCTTTATCCATATCAATAAGTCCTTCTAACGGTAAAATGACTTTACCAGCAACTACTACCGCTGTCATCGCTTTTTCAGGAATATCTACATTTGTATCGATGGTTAATTCACTTGGATTACAAAATCTATGAATATAATCCGCATTTTTTTCTAAGATTGTTTTAATTTCTTCATTTTTAGCTTGAATGAGAATAGGGATTGATTTAGAAAGTGGTGTGTTTACTTCTACGCGTGATTGTCTCACAGATTTAATAATTTCAACTAATTGTTCCATTGTCTGTTTACTTTCATCAAACACAAACTCTTCTTTAACTGTCGGCCATGCTGCTTTTACAATTGTTTCTCCTTCATGCGGTAAACTTTGCCAAATTTTTTCAGTTACAAATGGCATAAATGGATGTAGCATTCTCATTATTTGATCAAGTGTATAACTTAGAACAGAACGTGTTGTTTGTTTTTGAGCTTCATCTTCACCATTCATTGGTATTTTACTCATTTCAATATACCAATCACAGAATTCATCCCAAATAAAGTTATATAAAGCACGTCCAACTTCACCAAATTCATATTTTTCACTCAGATTAGTAACGGTCTCTATTGTTTCATTTAGTCGTGTTAAAATCCATTTATCCGCTAAAGATAAATTACCAGATAAATCAATGTCTTCCACTTTAAAGTCTTCTCCAATATTCATCAAGCTAAAGCGAGCACCATTCCAAATTTTATTAATAAAGTTCCATACAGATTCAACTTTTTCGGTAGAATAACGTAAGTCATTACCTGGAGAAGAACCAGTTGCTAAGAAGTAGCGTAAACTATCTGCTCCGTATTTTTCGATGACATCCATTGGATCTACACCATTACCAAGTGATTTACTCATTTTACGACCATCTTCAGCTCTTACTAAACCATGAAGAAGTACATCATTAAATGGTCGTTTACCAGTAAATTCTAATCCTTGGAAAATCATTCTTGCTACCCAGAAGAAGATAATATCATAACCGGTTACAAGAACATTCGTTGGATAGTAACGTTGATAATCTTTTGCTTCTTCATTAGGCCAACCTAAAGTTGAGAATGGCCATAACGCACTTGAGAACCATGTATCTAACACATCTTCATCTTGAGTCCAATTTTCGATATCAGCAGGTGCTTCTTCTCCAACATATACTTCACCTGTTTCATTATGATACCAAGCTGGAATTTGGTGACCCCACCATAATTGTCTAGAAATAGTCCAATCTCTAATTTCTTCCATCCAACGATTAAATGTATTTTCAAAACGTGGTGGATAAAAATCAATTCGATTATCTGTTTTTTGATTATCTAGTGCTTGTTGCGCAAGTGGTTTCATTTTTACAAACCATTGTGTAGATAAATAAGGTTCTACTACTGCACCAGAACGTTCTGAATGACCTACAGAATGCATATGTTCTTCAATTTTAATCACTAAATCTTGAGCTTTTAAATCTTCTACTAATTTTTTACGACATTCGAAACGGTCTAAACCAGCATACTGAGATGCATTGTCATTCATTTTTCCATTTTCATCCATTACAATAATGTTTTCTAAATGATGTCTCTGACCAATTTCAAAGTCATTAGGATCATGTGCAGGTGTAACTTTCATAGCTCCACTACCAAATTCAATATCAACATACTCATCTGCTAAAATTGGTAATTCTCTACCTATAATTGGTAAAATCACTTTTTTTCCTATGACATCTTTATAACGTTCATCATTTGGATTAACGACTATAGCAGTATCCCCTAACATTGTTTCAGGACGAGTTGTGGCAATTTCAATATATCCATTACCATCAGCATAAGGATATTTAAAATGATAAAAATGACCTTGCACATCTTCATGAATCACTTCTATATCTGACAATGCTGTACGTGCGACTGGATCCCAATTTATAATTCGCTCTCCACGATAAATAATTCCTTTATTATATAAATCAACAAATACTTTTCTAACCGCTTTACTTAAGCCGTCATCAAGAGTAAAACGTTCTCTACTATAATCAAGACCTAAGCCTAATTTAGCCCATTGTTTACGAATAAAAGATGCATATTCTTCTTTCCAAGACCAAGCATGTTCTAAAAATTTTTCACGTCCTATATCATGACGAGAAATACCTTGTTCTTTTAATTTAGCATCTACTTTAGCTTGTGTTGCAATACCCGCATGATCCATACCAGGTAAATAAAGCGTATCGTATCCTTGCATACGTTTCATTCGAGTAATAATATCTTGTAATGTTGTATCCCAAGCATGTCCTAAATGTAATTTACCAGTCACATTCGGCGGCGGAATAACAATTGTATATGCTTCTCTAGATTCATCTTCTAGAGGTTTAAAGTATTCATTTTTTACCCATTCTTCATAACGCCCCGCTTCAACTTCACGAGGATTATACTTTGATTCCATTTTCATTGAAATAACCTCCTAAAATAAAAAAGCATCCTTCCTAATATATAGGACGGATGCTCCGTGGTACCACCTAAATTCAAGACGATACCTCCATATCTTCTTGCACTTATTTATGATTAACGCTCATACACGCTTCTATCTACTATTATATGTGTATTCAATAAAAGAACTTGTGGGCTACCTTCAGTTTGATCATTATACATATTTACACCGTCCATATGCTCTCTTTGATAAGTATCAAACGTACTCTTCCCAAAAAATATATTTAATTACTAATTAATAGTATAATAGAAAACAATGATAAGTCAATCTTTTGGAGGAATATTTATGAACGCATGTGCCTTTGGAACTACAGACCCTATTTATTTAGATTATCATAATAAAGTATGGGGACAACCAGATTTTAATAGTCTTTCACTTTTCAAATTACTTGCACTTGAATCTCAACATGCTGGTTTATCTTGGTTAACTATATTAAAAAAGAAAGAGGCTTATGAAAAAGCATTTCATCAATTTGATCCTATAAAAATTTCTAAAATGACAGAGAAAGATATTAATGCTTTAATGACCTTTCCAAATATCGTACATAATAGAAAGAAATTAGAAGCCATAGTATCTCAAGCTAAGGGTTATTTACAAATTGAAAAAGAATATGGTAGCTTCAGTAAGTTTTTATGGTCATATGTTGATGGACATCCTATTGACTTGCACTATAAAACTCCCTCAGAACGTATTACAGTTGATGAAAGAGCAAAACAACTTTCAAAAGATTTAAAAGCTTATGGTTTTAAATTTTTAGGACCTGTGACTGTATTCTCGTTTATGGAAGCGGCTGGTCTATATGATGCTCACTTAGAAGGATGTCCTTCAAAACCTAATCATTAAATATTAAAAGGAGTAGAACAGATTATTTTGAATTCGTAGTTCTACTCCTTATGATTGATTATCACTTTTTTTTCGTTTTAAAAAGTAATTAATTATTGGTGCTACTAAAAATAATATAAAAAATATCCTAAAGATATGAAAACTTGATATCTTAGCAACATCTGCACCAGTAGCTATGGCAACTAGTACAATTTGACTCATACCTCCAGGAGCTCCACCTAAAAATAATTCGTTTAATGAATTATGAGTAAACAAATGAACAATAAAGACCATCAAAAATGATCCTAAAATTAAACTTATATTTTGATACATAATTGCTATAGCAATGCGACCTTTTAAATCACCTAATAAATGTGCAATTTGTAAACCAATTCTACTCATATAAATCACTTGTGCAAAAGCAAGAATATAATTATCTAAAGTAAAAGTCAGATGAGTTGATAAATTCCAAACAATTAAAACGACAATTGGAGCGAGTAATTGTTTTGTTGGAAAATTTATTTTTGACATTAAGAAATAAACAAAAGCTATAGCAATCATAATTAAAGCAATTTGGGGCACATTTAAAGCTCTTGTTAATGGTGTAGCTTTATGAATCATCTCTTCACTTGATGATGAATTGCTAAATAAAAAAGAAATAAGTGGTACAAGTACGACTACAAAAATAACTCTAGAAGTTTGGGTTAAACTTACTACTAAGATATTCGCTTTTTTATCTTCTTCAGCCATAATTAACATTTGACTTAAAGCGCCAGGTATTACACTCAAGATAGCAGTTTCAGTATTAACTCTTGCAATTTTTTTGAAAAAATAAGCAATCAATAATGATAACGTGATGAGTAAAACAGTCACCGTCACAATGGTTAACCACTCATTTTTGATATCATTAATGACTTGTGACGTAAACGTAGATCCTATTTGTACTCCAAGTAATATTAAGCCAATCTGACTAATCCAAAAAGGCCATTTAATATTTAGTTTTAGTACTTTAACCACAATAATTGAGGCTATAATGGGCCCAAACATAAAGGGTAAAAGCATATGAGATAATTTTAATATTAAACTCATGATCATCGCTATTATTAATAATATAATATTATTTAGCCAAATTCGCCTCAAAAATCATCACTTCTTTCTAGATTAAAAGCATTTAAATTAAAAAAAGTGGAACGATGATATTATCTCATCTTTGTTCCACTTTTATTATATTAACTTTTAAATATTAAACAATTCTACTTAATGCATTATCAAAAGCATGAATCGTTTTTTCAATATCTTCTTTGGTATGTGCGGTAGATAAGAATGTTCCTTCAAATTGAGAAGGTGGTAAAAATATGCCTTCTTTAGCCATTTCTCTATACATATTACTAAATAACTCTAAATCACTTTGATTCGCTTCTTCAAAGTTGGTTACAGGTCCTTTATTTAAGAAATAACCAATCATAGAACCAGCTCTATTTACTGTAATAGGAACATTGTGTTTAGCAAATACCTCTTTAAGTCCTTTTTCTAATATATCGCCTAATTCTTGGAAATACTCATATGATTCAGGCGTTAATTGACTTAGTGTTTCATAACCACTTGTCATTGCTAAAGGATTACCAGATAGAGTTCCCGCTTGATAAATATTACCTACTGGAGCAATTTTATCCATAATTTCTTTTTTGCCTCCAAAAGCACCTACAGGTAAGCCACCGCCAATCACTTTTCCTAGGCATGTGATATCTGGTGTCACACCAAAATAACCTTGAGCACAGTTATACCCTACACGGAAACCTGTCATGACTTCATCAAAGATAAGTAAAGAACCATATTCTTTAGTGACTTCCCTTAATCCTTCTAAGAAACCTTTTTTAGGGGGTACAACACCCATATTTCCTGCAACTGGTTCTACTATCACACCAGCAATATCATCTCCATAATTTTCAAATGCTACTTTAATCGCATCTAAATCATTATAAGGTACTGTAATTGTGTTTTTAGCTGTGCCTTCAGGTACTCCTGGTGAATCTGGAAGACCTAAAGTTGCTACACCTGAACCTGCTTTGATAAGCAATGAATCGCTATGTCCGTGATAGCATCCTTCAAACTTAACAATTTTATTTCTACCAGTGTAACCTCTAGCCAGTCTTAATGCCGCTAAAGTAGCTTCAGTACCTGAAGAAACCATTCTTACTTTTTCAATTGAAGGCACTCTTTCAATAACAAGTTCAGCTAATTTATTTTCTTCTAGTGTTGAAGCACCAAAACTAGTGCCTTTATCTACAGCATCATGTAATTTACTAATGACTTGTTTATTTTTATGACCTAAAATTAATGGTCCCCAACTTAATACATAATCAATGTATTCATTGCCATCTATATCATAAATTTTCGAACCTTCACCATGATCCATAAAAATTGCTGGTGTATCTACTGATTTAAATGCTCTTACAGGGCTATTGACACCACCAGGCATAAGTGTTTCAGCAATGCGCATTGCTTCTTGTGATTTTTCATAAGTCATTAACTTGTTCCTCCTTAACCATTATTTATCTAAGTAACGACAAATATCTTTCGCGAAATAAGTAATAATCATATCTGCGCCCGCACGTTTCATTGATACCATTTGTTCCATAACCACACGTTCTTCATCTATCCAACCATTTTGAGATGCTGCTTTAGTCATAGCATATTCACCACTAACATTATAAGCAATAACAGGAATATTAGTGTTATTTTTTACATCTCTAACAATATCTAAATAACTTAAAGCTGGTTTGACAATCATCATGTCTGCGCCTTCTTTTAAGTCACTTTCTAATTCTCTTAGTGCTTCTAAACGATTAGCTGGATCCATTTGATACGTTTTTCTATCTCCAAATGAAGGAGCTGAATCTGCAGCATCTCTAAATGGTCCAAAGAAACTAGAAGCATATTTAATGCCATAGCTCATAATTGGAATATTATAATAACCAGCTTCATCTAAACCTTGTCGAATTTCGGTAACAAAACCATCCATCATATTACTTGGAGCAATAATGTCAGCGCCAGCTTCGACTTGAGAAATTGCTGTTTTAACTAATAATGGTAAAGATTTGTCATTATCAACATCATGCGTATGATCATCAATGATACCGCAATGACCATGATCCGTATATTCACATAAACAAGTATCAGCAACGATTAATAAATCTTTATGAAGTTTTTTTGCTCTACGTGTTGCCTCTTGAACAATGCCATTATGATCGTATGCACCAGAACCCACATCATCTTTTTCATTAGGTACGCCAAAGAACATAATCGCTCTAATACCTAAATCATATGCTTCATTAATTTCATCATCTAATAGATTTAAACTTATTTGATATACACCAGGTAACGATTTAATTTCGCTTCTAACATTATCTTTTTCTACTACAAAAATTGGATAAATTAAATCTTCTTTTCTAACATGATTTTCTCTTACTAAACTTCTCATTGTAGCTGAAGAGCGTAATCTTCTATGTCTATCGAATTTCATTATTTATTCCTACTTTCTAAAAATGTGTTTATTAATGCTTCAGAAGTTTGTTTATCTGCAATATAAGGTTCATAACCATAGGCTCTAATGCTATTTGCAGTTTGTTGACCTATAGCATAGTAATTTTTAAAATGCTTAGGAAATGCCTCACTAAAATAATAACGCACTGCAGATGAACTTGAAAATGTTAATGCTTCAACTTGATTATGTTGAATTAGATTGATAACTTCAATAATATTCTCTCTATCCGCTATAGGTGTATACAAGTCAATTTTCACAACATTATTATGT
Organism: Staphylococcus sp. FSL W8-1270; assembly: GCF_038007165.1. Lineage (NCBI taxonomy): Bacteria > Bacillati > Bacillota > Bacilli > Caryophanales > Staphylococcaceae > Staphylococcus > Staphylococcus sp. FSL W8-1270. Next base: position 1,117,251 of record NZ_JBBOWQ010000001.1, on the reverse strand, counting down.
TCAGCGAGAGTTTGTTGCAATTTTGGTCTTGCCTGTGCACTGCTCGGAATTAAAATAGAAGATTTTTCTAGATTTAATCCTTCTAATAAACCTTCTTGAGAATAATCGTTAGGTATAAAATCTATATTTATACCTAATTGTTTACATAACTGCGCAGTTTTAGCGCCTACTACTGCAATATGTTTTACATTCACGTACTCTAAATATTTATAAAATAAATGTACGGCATTTTTTGAAGAAAAAATAAGCCAGTCATAATTATCATGCAAGAGTTGAGTATCAAATTCAAGTGATTGAATTTTAATAAATGGCTTATGAATGACTTCTACCATATCACTCTGTACTTTACTCGTTTGCGTCATAACTATCACTGGTTTCATCTAACTGTAACACCTCTACTAAGATTTAGTATTAATGTGATGCTTCTTCGTTTAATTTTCTTATAATTTCATACGCACCTTGTTCTTTAAGTATCTCACTTACTCTGTTCCCTAATTTTACAGGGTCAGTTCCTACTTCAGTATGTTCATAACGTTCCTTACCATCTGGTGTCATGATTAAGCCTGTAAACTCAATTTCATTGTTATTGTTATAATTCGCATATCCACCAATTGGAACTTGACAACTTCCATCCATTGCAGCTAAAAATGTTCGTTCGGCCGTTACACAATTTGCAACTTCATTATTGTGAACTTTTTGAAGTAACTCGAGAAGTTCAATATCGTTACTACGGCACTCAATGCCAAGAGCACCTTGACCGATTGCAGGTAGTAATGTGTCTTTATCTAAATAAGTTGTTACTACGTCATCAGACCAACCCATACGTTTGAGTCCTGCTGCTGCTAAAATAATCGCATCATAATCTTCTGTTTCTAATTTATTTAAACGTGTATCAATATTACCACGAATCCATTTAATTTTTAGATGAGGATATTTAGATAATATTTGTGCACCTCTTCTTAATGAACTTGTACCAACTATACTATTCTTAGGAAGTTCTTCTAATGGTACGTGATTTTTGGCAATATAGGCATCAAATGGTATTTCTCTATCAGGAATACAACCTAATGTTAAACCTTCTGGAATAATACTAGGAACATCTTTTAATGAGTGTATTGCCATATCGATATCGTTGTTAAATAGTTCATTTTGAATCTCTTTAACAAATAGGCCTTTTCCTCCAACTTTAGATAGTTGTTGATTCACAATTCGATCTCCCTTTGTGACAATCTCTTTAATTTCGATTTCTAAAGATGGATCAATGGCTTTTAATTTATCAATGAATTGTTTACTTTGTGTTAAAGCAAGTTTACTTCTACGTGAACCCACAACTAATTTACGCATAAACAAGGCCTCCTACATAAGTTTTCTTTTAATTAAAATGAGTAGTGAAGAATAAATTCACCATACATAGGCAAAATATCATAATATTAAAATAAATTAAATTAATTGAGATGATTTTCTTTTTTAAATACATAACGATATATACTGTATAAAGAAGCGTAATAATGACAGACAACATAACCTTCGGATCTTTAAATATTGCTATACCAACCGCATAGATTCCCCATTGAGCAATTAAAATTACACTCAATATTAATATTACTAAACCGCCCAAAGTTGAAAAAAATATAATTTTTTCAAGAGTTGCTACACTGCCAATTCTAAAATATTTCTGATTAAAGTTTTTTTCTTTAAGGTTTTTATATTGAATGATATATAGCAATGCATTTACAAATGCAAGTGCAAAAAAAGCATAACTCAATACTGCAAGCCCTACATGTACAAGTAATAATTCATTTATAACTTGTACTTTTTGTATACTGTTTGTATAGTGTTCAGGTCTAAATGTATTCATCGTTAATAAGATAAATCCAATTACATTCAAAAAAAACACAGAAAAACTTAGAACTTTAATAATATTTAAAACTAGAGAAATAGAAATAATCATCCATGACAAGAAGAAAAAAACATCAAATATGGAATTAAACAATACATCACTATGCGAAGTAATATACATAGACAAAGAGATTGTTTGTAAAAACCAAACAATCCCTAAGGCATAAATTCCAAGTACTCTAATCTTATGACTCTTCCGAACAAAGTCTATAAAATAACAAAGAATGCTAATTAAATATACAATTAATATAATTTCATGAAATCTAATAAATAGCGTTTCTTGCATATTATCACCATTTTAATATGCTTATTCAAAACTAAAGATATGTCGTACTGAAAGTTCCTTTTCTTTTTTTCGTTCTTTCACTGCTTTATAAGGATCTTCGGCTTCAATATCAAATATATTTTGAAATAGCTCTAATTTTTCATTACTTTTTTTATCGTTACTCAATTCCTTAGCCTGTTTAATTGGATCTTTCAACATTTGATTAATAATACTTTTAGTATGTTTAGAAATGACTGTTCGTTCTCGTTCAGATAGATTCGGTAATTTTCTATCGATACTATCCATTGTTTCAGCTTGAATAGTCATTGCTTTTTCACGTAAAGCTCTTATTACAGGAACTACACCCAACATATTTACCCAATCATTATGTGCTTTAATTTCAGCAGGAATTTCATTAGAAATAGCTTCAGCCGCCATTTGTCGTTCTTTTAAATTAGCATCAACTAAACCTTTTAAATCATCTACATCATAATTAAATACGTCATCACTTAAATTATGACATGGTTCAATATCTCGTGGTACTGCAATGTCTAATAATAATAATTTAGATTTTCTATATGATAGTGCCTGATTAATCATACTTTTAGTAATAATATAATCTGGTGAACTAGTAGAACTAATAACAATATCAGTTGAAGTTAATAAACTAGGTAAAGATTCTAGCTTATCATAACTAACTTGATGTTTTTCAGCTAAAATTCTAGCTTTACTTTCTGTTCGATTTACAATTGTAATATGATTAATGCCTGAGCCGAGTAAATTTAATAACGACAATTCACTCATTTCACCTGCACCAATAATAACAGCATGTTTATTTTTTAATTTACCTAATACTTTTTTTGATAATTCCACAGCAGCATATGAAACACTTACAGCATTATCTGCGATATCTGTTTCATTATGTGCTTTTTTAGCAAAAGTAATTGCTTGTTTAAATAGATGATTAAAGATAGTTCCAGTTGTTTTTAAATCTTGCGCTAAGAAAAATGCATCACGCATTTGGCCTAAAATTTGTGTTTCTCCTAACACAATTGAATCTAAACCTGAAGTTACACGCAATAGATGTTCTACTGCTTCGTCCCCCACTTTAACTTCAGACATTGCTTTAATATCATCTACTTCAAATCCAAATGAACGAGCTAAAAATCGTTGAATATAATATCGTCCTGTATGAATTTGATCCACTACAGCATATACTTCTGTACGATTACATGTCGATAATATTACATTTTCTAAAATTGCTTTAGTTTCGAATAAATCTTCATTGGCTAATCGTAAGGCATCATCTCTAAAAGCAACTTGCTCTCTTAAAGCTACATCAGCAGTACGATGATTTATGCTAATAGCAATAAAATGCATTTATAACGCCCTCCATATACTAACAATATCGTTAGTATAACACATTTTAGAATGAATTTAAGTTTGATGCTCAAATAAATTAGAAACATTCTAATGTGAAGTCAAAATTTCGTCACTTAATTACAAGATATTTCTTTTAATTTATATAATTAGCAATAATATCCCAAATGTATTGCTGTTTAGAATTTTGAATAGAAGAGTAACTTATAATTGTATCGTTTGGATCTAAATCTAATTTTTGTTTTATATTTTTTATATGTTTTTGAACTTTACCTTTCGCAATTTTATCTTCCTTAGTACAAATGACTAGTGTTGGCAGATCGAAATGTTTTAAATAATTATACATTAATACATCATCTTCGGTAGGATTATGTCGTAAATCTACAAGTTGAATGACTAAACCTAGATTTTCTCGTTTAGTTAAATACTCTTCTATCATTTTCCCAAATTTTTCACGCTGTGATTTACTTACTTTTGCATATCCATATCCAGGAACATCAACAAAAATAAGTTGTTCATCAATATTATAGAAGTTTAGAGTTTGCGTTTTTCCAGGCTGTTGTGAAGTACGAGCCATATTTTTTCTACCAATCATACTATTAATAAAAGAGGACTTACCCACATTAGAACGTCCACTTAAAGCGATTTCAGTTAAATTGGTTTCAGGATATTGTTCTTCTTTCACTGCACTAATCATTAATTCTATATTATTTGGGTTAATATTCATATTCAAACACCTCTTCATTATTATAGCTGCTTTATTATAATATAAATGTTTAAAAATCTAAAATTTTAAAAAAATGATATGTATAAAAATAAGGAAGCAGTTTCGAACTCAAATGAATTCTATCACCACTTCCTTATTATATGGTTGATAATTAAGCTGAAGTTTTAGTACCGTTCAATAAATTACCTTCTGAATCATACATTTCAGGCTCGATTTCCTCATTAATTGTTTGAGCAGTTACTACAACTTTAGCAACATCACTTGTTGAAGGTACATCATACATAATATCAATTAAAGATTCTTCTATAATTGATCGTAATCCACGTGCTCCAGTTTTTCGTTCAATTGCTTTTTCACTGACTGCTGCCAAAGCTTCTTCAGTAAATTCTAATTCAACGTTATCAAGAGCTAACATTTTTGTATATTGCTTAACTAACGCGTTTTTAGGTTGCGTTAAAATATTTTTAAGCGCTTCAACATCTAATGTTTCTAAATTAGCAACTATTGGTACACGTCCAATAAATTCTGGAATTAAACCATATGCTTGTAAATCTTCAGGACGAATTTGTGCTAATAAAGCTTCTTCATCATACTTATCTGCTTCATTGCTAGCAAAACCGATAACTTTTTCACCTAAACGGCGTTTAATGACTTCATCAATACCATCAAACGCACCACCTAATATAAATAGAATATTAGTTGTGTCAATTTGAATCAATTCTTGGTTAGGATGTTTACGGCCACCTTGAGGTGGTACACTTGCTGTTGTACCTTCTAAGATTTTAAGTAATGCTTGTTGTACACCTTCACCAGAAACATCACGCGTAATTGATGTATTTTCAGATTTTCTAGCAATTTTATCAATTTCGTCTACATAAATAATTCCTTTTTCTGCTTTATCAATGTCAAAATCAGCAGCTTGAATCAAACGTAATAAAATATTTTCAACATCATCACCAACATAACCTGCTTCAGTTAAACTTGTTGCATCTGCAATAGCAAATGGTACATTCAATGTTTTAGCAAGTGTTTGTGCAAGTAATGTTTTACCGCTACCCGTTGGTCCAATTAAGGCGATATTACTTTTTTGTAACTCAACATCATCTTCATTTGGACCCAATTGTTGAATACGTTTGTAATGATTGTAAACTGCCACTGCTAAAGATTTTTTAGCTTTTTCTTGGCCAATAACATATTCATTTAAATGGTCCATAATTTCTTTAGGCGTCGGTAATTCAGTAAATTCTTCTGAAGTAGCTTGAGCTAATTCTTCTTCAACAATTTCAGAACATAGTTCGATACATTCATTACAAATGTATACACCACTACCTGCTACTAATTTTTTAACTTGATCTTGGTCCTTACCACAGAAAGAACATTTTAAATTTTCTTCATCTTCATTAAATTTAAACATTCATTTACACCTCTATCCTTAAACGACTATACTAGATAGCATTCTACAATGCAAATTGATAGTTAACAACTAAAATGCTTAAAACATATAGTAGCAGATACATATAATGATGCACCTGCTACTTATTTTTAAACTTTATATCAATTTAAAAGTTTATTATTTGTCTTCTTTTTTATCTTCTTTAGCTGAATCAACATATTTAGCATTGTCTCTTAATAAGTCAATTACTTTTTGAATACGTACATCATTTTTAATGATATCAGTATTACCAAGAGTTTGTTTAATATCTTCTACTGAGATATTAAATTGACTGCTCATTTTTTCTAATTCTTTATCAATATCTTCATCTGTGACTTCGATATTTTCTTCATCTGCAATTGCTGATAATGTTAAGTTTGTTTTAACACGTTGCTCTGCATCATCTTTCATTTGTTCTCTTAATTGAGATTCATCTTGACCAGAAATTTGGAAGTAAGTTTGTAAGTCTAAACCTTGTTGTTGGATTCTTTGACCAAATTCTTGAACCATACGATCTAATTCAGTGTCAATCATAGCTTGTGGAATATCAATTGTTGTATTTTCAGTTACTTTATTAATTGCTTCTTCTTTTTCCACATTTTCAGCATCTTGTGCTTTTTGTTCTGATAAACGTTTGCGTAAGTTTTCTTTATACTCATCTACTGAATTAGCATCTGAATCTAATTCATTTGCAATTTCATCAGTTAATTCGGGTACTTCTTTGTATTTAATTTCATTTACTTTAGTTTTGAATGTAGCTTCTTTACCAGCTAATTCTTCAGCGTGATATTCTTCTGGGAATGTTACAACAACGTCTTTTTCTTCTCCAGTTTTAACGCCTACTAATTGATCTTCAAATCCTGGAATAAATGAACCTGAACCGATTTCTAAATCATAACCATCAGCTTGGCCACCTTCAAATTGTTCGCCATCTACATAACCATCAAAGTCAATATTTACAGTGTCTCCTTCTTCAACTGCACCATCTTCTTTAACAACCATATCAGCTAAATGACCTAAACTATGATCAATTTCATCTTGTAAATCTTGATCAGTTAATTCAGAATCTTGTTTTTCAATTTCAAGACCTTTATAATCTCCTAATTTAACTTCAGGTTCAACAGTCACTGTTGCTTCAAATTCGAAATCTTTACCTTTTTCAATTTGAGTTACATTAATTTCAGGTTGAGCGACTGGATTGATTTTAGTTTCTTCAATGGCTTCACCATAAGCTTCAGGTAAAAGAATATCTACTGCATCTTGATATAATGCTTCAACGCCAAAACGTTGTTCGAAAATTGGACGAGGCACTTTACCTTTACGGAAACCAGGCACGTTAATTTGTTTAACCACTTTTTTAAATGCTTGATCTAATGCTTTATTTACTTTTTCTGCTGGAACAGTAACTTTTAATAAACCTTCGTTACCTTCTTTTTTTTCCCAAGTTGCTGTCATGTATAAATACCTCCATGCTTACATTTTTAATTTTTTCAACTTCCCTATTATATCATAGGTCCAATATGGACACAAACAATGTTTTATAGGGGATTTTAAATAGTAATTCAACTTTACAGAATCATTTAAGTAAACTAAAATGATTTGCTCACATTTAATTATCTAACTGATAAATTAATGTTAATAATTCTTGATTTGCTTCACTTACTTCTATACCAATCATTGACTTAAAATAAACATCATAAGCTATTATCCAATCTTCTTCATTAAAAAGTGAAAATATATCAAGTGGATATAGTTTTATTGAATGATTATTCATCACATACTGAGCTTCATTTTGTATATTCAAAGCTCCATTTTCTAATCTATCGAGAACTTTGGGAATAACAGTAGTTTTCATATCTGTGTGTTCTAAACCTTTTAATGTTGTAGGGAGGATGTTGACTTCATAACCATACTTCTCAATTTTTATTTCACTATCATAATTTGAAAAACGTAAATACTCAAGCATGAGACTTTTTAAATTATAAGATTCTACTTGATTAGATAATAAAAAAGCAACCGTCTTTCTGAATTCATAATGTCCGTTATCAATGAGTTTAATCATTAATTTAGTTTGACGATTTAAATCTAAACTAGTAAATTCTGATAATAATTGACTAGAAAGTTTCTTGTCTTCATCTAATTTAGATTGGGCATATTCTTTTAATGGAAAGAGTGCCATTCTAGTTTTATGTTCTTTCACTTCGTTAATGATTTGATTAATGACTTCAATTGCTTCATAATTCTGATTTAAACCTATTAATGCTTTAATATAGAAAATAATTAGTTCGTCGTAATGAGGTATACCTTTTTTTAAGAAAATAATTGCTTCTTCTCTTAATTCTAAATATAACCCTAATTCATTTAACATGTCACATTTAATCAAAGATAATTGATTATCTAACTCGAATGAGGCTTCATATATATCAAACAATTGATACATTTCTTTATATTTATTTTGTTGTTGTGCATTTAAAATATTATGATATAATTTTTGCTTTGATTGAGGAAAAGGGATAATATCAGACATATTGAGCCCCCTTTATTTTAAATCTTTTAAAATTAACGCACTCCATGATTCAAAATGATTTAAATCATTTATTTCATCTTGTGATACCCAATTAATTTTTAAAGTGTCAGTTTCTCTAACTTCTACATCACTAGATTTCACCTTAATTTTGAAAACAACACCTATATGAACTTTACCTACTGCATTAGTATCATCATTAATAAAACCAATATATTCCATATTTTGAGATCTATCTTCAGATAATCCTACTTCTTCATTAAGTTCTCTTTGTGCATTCACTCTTAAAACTTCATTAATTGAATCGGCACCAACAACATTATTCATATGTCCACCAACACCCACTGAAGACTGTCCGTGTAAGCGTTCTTCTCCGCCACCACTTAAACGTTGATATACTAAGATTTCATCATTTTCATTTTCTAAAAGACAATATGAAATAAGTTGTTTATAAGATGGATCTTCTTCCATATCTCCACGTCTTTTTACTTCATAGTTTTTAAACGTATTAAATATTTCTTCACCTTGAACATCGTTTTTCGATAAGAATCCATTAAATGCATTTTTTTCATTATCAAATAATAATTCTCTTGATACGACGATGATTTGTTCATCAAATTTAGACATAGTTAACTCCTTGAAATTAATATTCTTTTTTAATAGTTTAACAAACCAATGATTTAAATCACAATGATATTTAACTGGTTCGTTTACTTATCATAATTCTATTAAAGAATATTTGATGAATAAAAGTAAATAAAAAAGCCAATAAGGTTTTATAGTTACCTTATTGGCTTTTAAATATTAATTATTTTAAAGCATCTTTAGCTTTTGATACTAATTCACCGAAAGCTTTATCGTCTGAAATAGCAATTTCAGAAAGCATTTTACGGTTAATGTTAATGTCAGCCTTTTTCAAACCGTTCATTAAACGAGAATAGCTGATGTCATGTTGACGTGCAGCTGCATTAATACGTGTAATCCATAATTTACGGAAATCACGTTTACGTTGACGACGGTCACGGAATGCGTATTGACCTGATTTCATCACTTGTTGTTTTGCTACTTTATATAATGTATGTTTTGAACCGAAGTAACCTTTAGCTAATTTAATCGTTTTTTTACGACGTGCTCTTGTTACTGTTCCACCTTTAACTCGTGGCATGTTAAATTCCTCCTTAAATATATCGCTTTATCATCGTTCGAAAGTAATATTAATTATTTTTTGTAAGCTAATAATTGTTTTACGCGTTTCATATCGCTTTTAGATACTAGTTTAGCTTTACGTAATTTACGTTTTTGTTTAGTATTTTTATTTGCAAATAAGTGAGATGTGAAAGCTCTAGAACGTTTTAATTGACCTGAACCAGTTCTTTTAACACGTTTAGCTGCTCCACGGTGAGTTTTCATTTTTGGCATGATTCATTTCCTCCTAATAAAAGTAAATTATTTTTCGTTTATAGGCGCTAACATAATAAACATTTGGCGCCCTTCCATTTTAGGTTTTTGTTCAACAGTGGCAATATCTTTACATTCGTCTGCAAATTTTTCTAAAACACGTTGACCAATTTCTTTGTGTGTAATTGCACGACCTCTGAAACGAATAGAAACTTTACATTTGTCACCTTTAGTTAAGAATTTACGTCCATTTTTCAACTTAGTTTGGAAATCGTGTTCCTCAATAGTTGGACTTAAACGAATTTCTTTAACATTGATAACTTTTTGTTTTTTCTTCATTTCTTTTTCTTTTTTCTGTTGTTCGAATTTATATTTACCATAATCCATAATTCTTGCAACAGGTGGTTTAGCATTTGGTGCAACAACTACTAAATCTAATTCAACTCTTTCAGCCATCTCAAGAGCTTCTCTTTTAGATTTAACACCAATTTGGTCACCATTTTGGCCAATTAAACGTAATTCTTTTGCGCGAATTTTTTCGTTAACTTGCGTTTGATCTTTTGCTATGGTTGACACCTCCCAAAATTTTACGAAATTTTCCCAAGCAAAAAGAGCGGACAATATTTGCCCGCTCTTCACTCATACACAATAATTGTGTGACATGATTAACCTGCCAACAGCTTTTTGCGTCGCTACAGGTGAGAAACGGGTGTTTCTACTTGGTTCGTTTCGTAATCAACGATACTAATCATATCAAGTTTTATTAAGCATGTCAATTGTTTTTTAAAATTAGTGATGTTTTACTTCATTCATTGAGACATCTTGGCTTAAATCAACTTCTTCAAGAGGTATTTTTTTAGTTTTATATCTTAATTTATGATAAATAAAGAATACTAAAAATACTGGAATACCCATATACGTAATAATAAATCGATTAAGATCAAAGTGCCCTGTTTTAATGAAATCTACATCTTGTCCAACAATCACAATCACACACAATATACCTGCAAATATTGGACCGAATGGGAACCATTTCGCTTTATATTTCAATTCTGATTTACGATGATGCTGAACATTAAATGCTCGTCTAAAGCGATAATGACTTACTGCAATACCTACCCAAGCAATAAACCCTGTCATACCACTGGCAGCTACAATATATTCATAAGCATTTCCGCTTAATTTTTGTACTAAGAAAATAACGACTACAAGTACACCAGTAGCAATTAATGATAAATATGGCACGCCGTGTTTATTCGTTTTACCAAATGAAGCGAAAGCTAATTTATCTTTACTCATTGAATATAACATACGTGTTGATGCATACATCCCTGAATTACCAGCTGATAATACTGAGGTTAAAATAACTGCATTCATAAATGAAGCAGCGAATGCTAATCCTGCATTTTTAAAGACAAGCGTAAATGGAGATGTTGCAATATCGTTATCTCCACCCATTAAAGCATTACTATTATAAGGAATTAACATACCAATAACAAAGATGGCTAAAATGTAAAATAGTAATATTCTCCAGAAAACTTGTTTAATTGCTTTTGGGACAGCACGTTCTGGATTCTCAGATTCTCCAGCAGTAATACCTATTAATTCAGTACCTTGGAATGAGAAACCAGCAACTAAGAATACACCTAGGATTGAAAGTAAACTACCGCCAAGGTTTCCACCTAGGATTGGCCCATCACCTTTAGTAAATGTCTCAAATCCTACAAAATGTCCACCCATAATTCCTAATATAGTTAAAATACCAATAATTATAAAAATAATTACTGTAATGACTTTTATAAGTGCAAACCAATATTCACTTTCACCATATACTCTTACAGATAAAGAGTTTAATGCGAAAATAATAACTATAAAGATACAACTCCATACCCATGCTGGTATCCCTGCCATAGGTGTCCAATACTGAATGACTTGCGCTGCAATAGTTACATCTGCCGCTACAGTAATTACCCAGTTAAACCAATAGTTCCAACCTAATGCGAATCCTAATGATGGATCTACAAATCGTGTTGCATAGGTACTAAATGAACCCGAAACAGGTAAATACGTAGCCATTTCTCCTAAAGAAGTCATTAAAAAGAATACCATGGCGCCAATAATTGCATATGCAATAAGCGCACCTAATGCACCGGCATCGTGAATAGCACCACCTGATGTCATAAATAGGCCTGTACCAATACAGCCTCCCATTGCAATCATGGAGATGTGACGATCTTTTAACCCTCTCTTCATACCACTATCTTGATTTTCAACTTTACTCATATAAGCTCCCTTTCTTAATGTAGAGGTTAGCTAAGTATTTATTTGTTATGTGAAGATAATTAACATATTTAATTTTTATAAATGATATGTAAATCAAATTACAAATTAAAAAATAGGTACATACCGTTAAGATATGCACCCATTACTTAATCTATATCGGTAGCACATCACAAACTGTGACAGTACAGTTTCTATTCGATAACTGTCCCAACAAATCATAAGTATGGTTATCATTTGTTTCGGCATCTTTACCTTTCATACTTTCAACATACGTTCCATATCAACTTCTGAAGTATTACTTTTTAAAGATGCAACCTCTAACTCATTTTTATTTAACTACTTTGTAATATACATTAAGGATATTATTTTATCAAGACTATCTACGTTTTTTTAGACGAATTTCATCTACTAAGTTCCAGATAAATTCATCTCTTTCCATTGTTTCTTGATCTTGTGAGCCATACTTACGAACATTTACTTCGTTGTTTTCAACTTCTTTATCTCCTACTACAATTTGATAAGGAATTTTTTGCATTTGTGCCTCACGAATTTTATAGCCCATTTTTTCGTTACGATCATCAATTTCTACACGAACACCTTGAGATTTTAATTCATCTTGTAAATTTCTCGCATAGTCATAATGTAAATCTACATTTACTGGAATAATCTCAACTTGTTTTGGAGCTAACCATGTTGGGAAAGCACCTTTAGTTTCTTCAGTTAAGAAAGCTACAAAACGTTCCATAGTTGAAACTACGCCACGATGAATAACAACAGGACGGTGATTTTCACCATCACTACCAATATAAGATAAATCAAATCGTTCAGGTAGTAAGAAATCAAGTTGTGCAGTTGAAAGGGTTTCTTCTTTACCCATTGCAGTTTTAACTTGAACATCTAATTTAGGACCATAGAATGCTGCTTCTCCAATGGCTTCAACATATGGTAAGCCCATTTCGTCTACTGCTTCTTTAAGCATAGACTCAGCTTTATTCCACATGTCATCATCATCCATATATTTTTCTTTATCTTCAGGATCTCTGTAACTTAATCTGAAAGTGTAATCTTCAAAACCAAAGTCTTCATAAACATCTTGTATCATATGAACAACGCGTTTGAATTCATCTTTAATTTGGTCAGGACGTACAAAGATATGAGAATCATTTAAAGTCATACCTCTTACACGTTGTAAGCCTGATACTGCACCACTTGCTTCATATCTATGCATAGTACCTAATTCAGCAATACGAATTGGTAATTCACGATAAGAATGTGGTTTATTATTATAAACCATCATATGATGTGGACAGTTCATTGGACGTAATACCATTTCTTCAGTTTCATCTAATTTCATTGGTGGGAACATATCATCTCTATAGTGATCCCAATGACCTGAAGTTTTATAAAGTTCAACGTTAGCTAGAACTGGAGTATATACATGATCATATCCCATGCTTACTTCCTTATCTACAATATAACGTTCAATTTCACGGCGAATTGTTGCACCATTTGGTAACCATAGTGGAAGACCAGCACCAACAAGTTGATTATTTGTAAATAATTCTAAATCTTTACCAATACGACGATGATCACGTTCACGACGTTCCTCTAACATTTCTAAATGTGCTTTTAAATCTTTTTTATCAAAGAAAGCAGTACCATATATACGTTGTAACATTTTATTGTCACTATCTCCACGCCAATATGCACCTGCAGTAGAAAGTAGTTTAAATTCTTTAATTTTTGAAGTTGATGGTACATGAACACCACGGCATAAATCTGTAAATTCACCTTGACTGTATAATGTTACATTCTCATCTTCAGGAATTGCATCAATTAATTCTAATTTATATGGATCATCTTTAAAGAAATCTTTTGCTTCTTCACGAGTAACCACTTTACGTTCAATTTTATAATTTTCGTTAACAATTTGTTTCATTGTTTTTTCGATTTTTTCAAAGTCATCTGATGATACTTTTTTATCCATATCAAAGTCGTAGTAAAAACCACCTTCAATCACTGGGCCAACGCCGAATTTAACATCTCCATAAATTCGTTTTAATGCTTGAGCCATTAAATGAGCAGTTGAATGACGTAATACCTCTAGAGCTTCATCACTACCAGGTGTAACAATTTCAATTGCCCCATCTTCTTCAAGTGGACGAGTTAAATCAATGAGTTGATTATTAAATTTTCCTGCTACTGCTTTTTTTCGAAGTCCAGGACTAATTGATTGTGCAATGTCTTCTGTAGTAGTTCCTTTGTCAAATGATTTTGAATTGCCATCTGGAAACTTAATATTAATTTGTTCCATATCGAAACCCTCCATAAATTTTATTCTATGATCGCTGAAGAAAATAAAAAAACTCCTCCCTATAAAAGGGACGAGTTCGTCGCGGTACCACCCTAGTTATCTAGATGTATTCTAGATATCTCTTCATAAGATAACGGTCTTGAGCCGGATACTGATTACCAGCATCTAAATATGAAGGAGTAATAATTTAATATATCAACCAAATTCTCATCAATTGTTGGCTTGCTGTATGATAGAGATTAAATTACCATATCTTCATTTATTTCAACGATTTAGATTTATCTTTATTATACATCACACATTGTAAATTTCAATTATTTCGTAAATTTTTCCCATCTAAATAAAATTCATTTGCTAAACTTTTGATACGTTCGATAATTCGAGCAGCTTTCGTTATTTCTGCCCCTTTGTTTGAAATAGATAAATGATGTTCTAATTCTTCCAAATTTAGATTTGAACTAAAGAATGTTGGTAACTCATGAACCATACGGTAATGTAATAAGGGACCTATCACTTCATCCCTTACCCACGTTGTGACATCCTCAGCTCCGATATCATCTAACATTAAAATATTTGCTTCTCGTATACGCTCTAACTTTTCATTATAACTTCCATCTTTAAAACCACCTTTGAGTATACGAATGTATTCAGGTAAATATACTATTGTAGATGGCACATGTTTTGACTTAAGCTGGTTTGCGATAGCTCCTAAAATAAAAGATTTGCCTGTTCCAAAAGGGCCATGTATATAAAGACCCTTAACGCGTTCACCGTTAACTAACTTTTTACAAATATCGTTAACTTCCATAGCTATTTCAAGTCGACTTCTATCGTTGGTATAGATATCTTTAACTTTTGCATTCAACGTATCTCGTTGCATGTGATGGGCAGTAATGAGTTGTGAACTTAAACGTTCTTCATCGTATTTAATTTTGCATGGACATAATCGATAACGAACTTTAATACGCTCATTTTCTATATATAATTCTGGAATATGACCTTTAACAAAGTTTGGACAGTGTGCATAATCGTGACCATCGTAGTGTTTTTGTTGATCTTTATATTCTTGAAGTACATTTAAATCTTTATCAATCATTTCATTAGTAAGTTCTGACTGGTGTTGATTTAAAAATTGCTTAACATCAGAATCATTAATGACTTGATTTTTTATTTTAGCAATTCTTTTGTTTAAATTATCTTGATTTTTTATAAGTTTACTAAATGGTTTCATCTAATCCTCCCAATCTTGTTCTAATTGAGCACGAAACGCTTCTCGATCTTTTTCAAATTGCGCATCATTATTGTTTGGTTTTTCATCTTGTTGGTTTTTATTTTTTAACCATTTTGGTGTTTTTTCTATTGATGCAACGTCACGTTGTTTATACTGACGTTTTGTTTTTTTAGTTATACTATCATTGATTTGTTGATTTGTTTTCAGCGCATAATCATATGCTTGTTGTGCAGTTTTAATACCTAACTTTTTCCAATTTGAAGCGATTTCAAATATATAGGATTTAGGAAGTTTCATTTCATTCTTAAGCATTACAAATTGTAATAAAATATTAATTACACCAAATGACAGTTTTTCACGCTCTATTAACTCTTCTACCATTCTTTTTTGTTGTAAAGTTGGTTCTGATTCTGACCAAGACGCTAACATATCGATAGGACTTGTGTCTTCTAATAACTTAAACCAACTATCACTTTCCTTTATATCATCAGTAGTCTCATTTGGACTCTGTGATTGTTCTAAATGATTAGAAGGATTAGCTTTAGTTTGTAACTTAGGAAGCTGTTGTTGATGCTCAATTAAGTAATGAGACCTTGCTTGTTTTCTCATCTCTTCAAATGATAACGTTTGATTTTGTGTGATAGAGTTAAGAATGATTCGTTTCATAGAAGTAGGCGTTAACCCATATAAAGTAGCCAATTGTAAAATTAATTGTTTTGCCTCTTTAGTGATAATTTCTCCACTTATAAAATGATGTTGTAACATATCTCTCAACATATCAAAGTCAAATGATTCATTATCTAAATCTATAGTAGCTGAATGATTTTCCTTTTGAATTGTTGAAGCATCAATAGATATATTTTTATGTGGAACTTTGAATACATCAGTAAATTTGCGCGTTACTTGTTGAAATGCGTTTAAATCTGGTTCATTTTTTTCAAAATACGCTTTTAAATCTTTATATCTTCGATTATCAACTTCATTGTATAGGTATATAGATAACATTGGATCATTAAAAAATTGGTATGCAGTTGGAGGTTGAATCAATTCATATATAAACATAGACTGATTACTATCATGTTTTACAAATGTTTTAATTAACCCAATGCCTTCAAGTAAATCCATATATTCACGGAATTCTAATAAATTTATTTTAAGCTCATTCATGATAGTGTAATGTGTGAGAATGGTATCTTCAACTTCATCGACAAATTGGTTCATGAAATGATATACACCAATAGCTTTAAAGCCAATTAACGGTATGTACAATCGATTTAATATCTCTAATTGTTGATGATTAAAGAAAAAATGTCGATATACTTTAAATCCATCGTGTGGACTTAAACCATACTCATAAGATTTAAAACTCATTTATGAATCACTCCGTTTGTTATCATCCAAAATACCTTGCATCGATGCTAATAATTGATCCACATCTTTAAACTCTTTATATACTGACGCAAATCGTACATAAGAGACTTGATCTACATGCATGAGCAAATTCATTACATGTTCACCTATATCTCTAGATGAAATTTCTGTATGACCTTTATCGCGTAATTGCCATTCTACTTTATTAGTAATGTCTTCCAATTGTTGATATCTAACTGGTCTTTTTTCACAAGATCTTACAAGACCATTTAATATTTTTTCTCTTAAAAATTGTTCACGTGTTCCATCTTTTTTGACCACAATAAGTGGACTCACTTCAATATGTTCAAATGTTGTAAATCTTGTCCCACAATTCTCACATTCACGTCTTCTACGTATTGCGTTAGCTTCATCAGCATGTCTTGAATCTACCACACGTGAATGTGTGGCACTACATTTTGGGCATTTCATATCTGTCACCCTCTTGAATAGATTATGCTCCATTATACTATAAAAACGATTTATGACAAAAGAACTCATATGTATTGATAATAAATTGATACAACTTAGCTGTCTAAACCTATAATAGAATATAAAAAGGAAAGTGAAATAGAATTCAATATAAATTCTTTTTTCACTTTCCTATATATGACTCATTAAAAAAATTATTTAATGTTTTTATAATGTTTTAATCTATAAAATCAAGGACATTAGATTAGGCTATCAACTCTAAAATTAACAATCTTTTATTTATTAAAAGCTTAAACTGCAGTCACAGTAGACTTTTCTACTAGTTGTTCACCAATCATTTCAGCTACTTCTACTACTCTATTAGAATAACCCCATTCATTATCATACCAAGCAATCACTTTCACCTTATGATCATCCATTACAATTGTATTCTCAGCATCGATAATAGCTGAATGTGGATTTGTATTAAAATCGACAGACACTAAAGGTGCATGTTCTACTTCTAAAACACCATCTAAATCTGAATGACGAAATGCATTATTAATTTCGTCAACAGTTACCGGTTTTTCTAAATCTACAACTAAATCAACTAAAGAAACATTTTTTGTAGGCACACGTAAAGCTAACCCATGAAGTTTACCTTCTAATTCTGGTAAAACTTCTTTTAATGCTTTTGCTGCTCCAGTAGAAGTTGGAATAATACTTTCATTACATGAACGTGCTCTACGTAAATCTTTATGAGGATTATCAATATTTTTTTGATCATTAGTAATTGCATGAACAGTAGTCATTAATCCATTGACAATACCAAATTGATCATTTAAAACTTTAGCAACTGGTCCTATACAATTTGTCGTACATGAAGCATTACTGAAAATGTCATACTTTTCAACATCTAATTTGTCATCATTTACCCCTTTAACAATCATTTGAACTTCTCCACCTTTAGATGGACCAGTTAGTAATACTTTTTTAGCTCCAGCACGAATATGTCCAACTGCTTTATCACCATGATTAAATTTTCCAGTTGCTTCAATTACGATATCTATATTTAAATCTTCCCATGGTAAATTTTCAGGATTTCTATCTGACACTAACTTAATGTCATGGTTATCAACACGTATACCATCATCAATTGGTTCTACTTTTTTATCATAACGTCCATGCGTTGTATCATAGTTAATTAGATGTGCAATTGTTTCAGGTGGATAGCTTGCATTAATCGCAACCACATTAAAATTTTCATTATGTAATGCAATTCTTAAAACCATTCTTCCTATTCTACCCATTCCATTAATTGCAATATTTGTTGACATTTAAAGCACCCCTTGTTTTATATGTTATACTTTATAAAATTAGTATAACATAATAGATTTCTATTGAAAGCGTTTACCGAAAATAATGTAATATTTTTTACTTTTACATTTTAAGTTTATATAACTAATATATTTTATTGTATAAATAAAAAGAGTTTAAGACTTAAAATAAAGCCCTAAACTCTTTTTTTATATTATTCATGAATGTATCCTTTTTCAATCAATAGTTGTTTAAGAAGGGTTTCTAATTCAGATTTACTTCCTAAATTATCTATAACATGATCAGCCATTCTGCTTTTTTTATCAATTGATATTTGACTATGAACTCTCGCTTTTGCTTGAACCAAGTCTAAATTGTTACGTTTCATTAAACGTTCAATTTGTACACTTTCTGATGTGTAGACGAGCCAAACTTCATCCACAGTATCTTGTAAATCATTCTCAAACAGAAGCGGAATATCCATAATCACATCATATCCCTGTTGTACATACTGTTCCTTTTCTTGTTCCATAATCGTTCTTACAATAGGATGAATAATTTCATTAAGTTCTAATCGTTTTTCTGGATGATTAAATACTAATTCTCCAATGTATTGTCGATTCATTTCTCCGTCACTTGTGATTGCTTCATCGCCAAACGTTTCTTTTATTCGTTCCAAAGCAGTTGATCCTTTCTCTACTGCTTTTCTTGAAGCTATATCTGCATCGACAATTTTAAATCCATATTCTGATAATAATTTAGAAACTGTTGACTTTCCGGTAGCTATTCCACCTGTTAATCCAATTACTTTAGGCATTTATATCACCGCTCACTTTATTTATTTCTGACAATATGGGCAAAAATGACTGTTTCTAGATGCTATAACCTTTTGTTCAATATCATGGCCACATACTTTACATGTCTTTTGTTTGTATACATTTAAATGTAATTGCATTTGTCCAGTTTTTCCGTCTGCATGACGATAATCTGAAATACTGGTTCCACCATTATCAATACCCTCTTTTAAAACTTCTTGTACATAATAAAAGAGCATTTGTCTTTCTTGATGAGACGTATCTTTTACTTTTCTAGCAGGATGGATACCTGCTCTAAATAACGCTTCACAAGCATAGATATTTCCACATCCTGCTACGATTTTATGATCCAGTAACATCTGTTTAATAGGTTTATTGGCTACTTTTTTTTGAGATAAATAGTGATTAAAATGTTGTAACGCTTCTTCGTCAAAAGGCTCAGGCGCTATTTCTAAAAATGAAGGATAATCTTCAAAGGAATTTAGGTTTCTAATCTCACCAAATCGACGTATATCTGAAAACACTAATTTTTTTCCATTATTTAAATGAAAAATCACGTGCCAATGTTTACGATAGTTGGGAATTGCTATCTCAGATAGGTGATTGACAATGAAAAATCCACCAGCCATACCTAAATGACTAAGTAACACACGTTTACGATTATGCTTTTCAATATAAAAAACAATATATTTACTTCTTCGTTCGACTTTAATTATCTTATAGCCTTCGCAATTCAAACGAAAACCATCTAAATTCATTCCTTTGATAATCGTTTCTTTATTCTGACTTTTACCTTCAATTACTTTTTTAGAAAATGAAATACTTTTAATTGTAGTATTTACAATAAAAGGTTCTATTCCCCTTTTAACATGTTCAACTTCTGGTAATTCTGGCATTATTCATTCCTCTTTCTATTTCGCATCATACCAAGTAGCACCATAATTAGAGTCTACTTTTAATGGAACATCTAGGTCTAATGCATGCTCCATTATATCTTCAACAAATAAACTAAATTCTTCAACTTCAGATTTAGGTACTTCAAATATTAATTCATCGTGTACTTGTAAAAGTAATTTAGCTTTGTAAGACGTATGTTGAACTTGCTTATCAAATTCCACCATAGCAAGTTTAATAATATCGGCTGCACTTCCTTGAATTGGAGTGTTCATTGCTGTTCGTTCTGCAAAACCTCTTAAATTAAAATTACGACTAGTAATGTCAGGAATATAACGTCTACGATGCAATAATGTTTCAACGTAGCCATTTGCTTTAGCATCCTTTACAATGTCACTCATATATTGCTTAACTCCAGGGAAACTTGCTAAATAATCATCAATAAATATTTTTGCCTCTTTACGAGTTATATTTAAGCTTTGACTTAAGCCATAATCACTAATACCATAAACGATTCCAAAATTTACAGCTTTGGCTTGTCTACGCATTAAATCAGTGACTTCCTCCGCTTCAACACCAAATACTTTTCGTGCTGTAGCAGTATGAATATCCTGTCCATGAATAAATGCTTCTTTTAAACTGTCATCTTGTGTAATATGCGCTAAGACACGTAATTCAATTTGAGAATAATCAGCAGATAAAATAACACTGTCTTCAGATGAAGGTTTAAATGCTTTACGTATTTTACGCCCTTCTTCAAGTCGAATCGGTATATTTTGTAAATTAGGATCAACTGAAGATAATCGTCCAGTTTGTGCTAATGTTTGATTAAAACGAGTGTGTATACGCTGATCATTACTAATGACTTTTTGTAAACCTTCCACATAAGTAGATTGTAATTTAGCTAATTGACGATATTCTAAAATATCATTAATGATAGGATGTTCATTCTGTAACTGTTCTAAAACATCGACTGCTGTAGAATAACCTGTTTTTGTTTTTTTAATGACAGGTAGTTTTAATGTTTCAAATAAAACAACACCGAGTTGTTTAGGCGAATTAATGTTAAATTCTTCACCTGCTGCATCATGAATACGCTGAACTAACAATTCTAACTTCTCTTGTAATTCTTGTTGCATGCGTTGTAAATCATTTACATCTGTATAAATACCAATTTCTTCCATTTTACTTAAAATACGTGCTAGCGGAAGTTCTAAATCTTTTAGTAAATTCATTTGTTGATGTGATTCTAGTTCTTTTTCCATTAACGGTTTAACAGCATCAATAGATTTAGTAATAGATGCAATATGCGTATTTAAAATTTCAGCATTAGGAACTTGTCGCTTTTTACCTTTCCCATAAATAGACACATCTTCCTTAACATAAGTTTGATGATAATTTGTTACAACCGAATAGACATCATCAATCGTTCGTGATGGATCAATAATGTAGCTTGCTAACATCGTATCAAAAACGATATTTTGAATGTTAATATTTAATCTGTGTGCTATAACAAATGTTTTCTTTGCATCATAAACTACCTTTTTAGAATTTTCATTTTCCAACCATTTAATAAGTTCTGGATAATCTTTAATATTATCTGCATCAATTACGATATAACGTTCTTTATCATAAAATCCAAACTTTAAAATATCATCTTTTAAATAATTAGAACCATCTATTTCGAAATGAATCACTGCTTCATCAAGATGATTAAAATCAACATATTCAAATGTAGGCAAAATATCAAAAGAAACTTGTTTTTGTTCTTGCTCAAATTCAGATGCTTCATTATCTATATCTGCTAATAATTGTTTAAATTCTAATTTCTTGAAAAGTTCAATTTTTTCATGATTATCCTTGATATCATTTAATTTCGTATCATTTAAAGTGACTTCTATTGGACTATGTCGATTAATTGTAGCAAGCTCTTTACTCATTAATGCATCTTCATGACTAAGTTCAAGCTTTTCTTTTAATTTTTTACCAGATACTTTATCAATATTCTCATAGACACCTTCTACAGAATCAAATTGATTTAAAAGTTTAATTGCTGTTTTTTCTCCTACTCCAGCCACACCGGGGATATTGTCTGAACTATCTCCCATTAAACCTTTCATATCAATAATTTGTATTGGTTTTAAACCATTATATTTTTCTGCTATAAATTCTGGAGTATAGTGATCAACGTCTGTGACCCCTTTTTTAGTATAATAAATAGTCACATTTTGAGTTGCTAACTGTGTTAAGTCTCTATCTCCAGTTACAATAATAGTTTCAAAATCATTTTGATCTGCTTCTTTACTTAATGTACCAATAATGTCATCTGCTTCGTAGTTTTCTAATTCATAATGTTTAATATGATAAGCATCTAACAATTGTCGAATATAGGGGAATTGTTCGCTTAATTCGGGTGGTGTTTTTTGACGTCCACCTTTGTATTCACTATATTTAGAATGTCTAAAAGTAGTCTTACCTGCGTCAAAGGCTACTAAGAAATGTGTAGGTTGTTCTTCTCTGATAATTTTTTCGAGTAATTTGGCAAACCCAAGAATCGCATTTGTATGAATACCTGCTTTATTAGATAAAAGTGGCAATGCGTAAAAAGCTCTAAAACTTAAACTATTGCCATCTATCAATACTAATTTATTCAAATTTTAAACCTCCAGAATGAGTTTAATTA
This sequence comes from Staphylococcus sp. FSL W8-1270, assembly GCF_038007165.1. Taxonomy (NCBI): domain Bacteria; kingdom Bacillati; phylum Bacillota; class Bacilli; order Caryophanales; family Staphylococcaceae; genus Staphylococcus; species Staphylococcus sp. FSL W8-1270. The sequence continues at coordinate 1,094,268 of NZ_JBBOWQ010000001.1, read as the reverse complement.
TATTTTAGCATAAACCTTTGGTCATAACGACTGAACGATATTTTACGAATGTCAAAAAATAAAATCCTACAAGTTTAGGTCCCTTTAAAATCCTAAAAACATAAAAAAGTATTTTAAAGTGTGGATGACCTAAACTTATAGGACAAAATAGTTATTCGATTTTATCTATAAATGAGACTCTAAATAGCGATCCTTTATTCAGTTCACTTTCGACCATAATGGTACCGTGAAGTGCTTCTACAATATGTTTTGTAATCGATAATCCTAAACCTGTTCCACCAGAGTCACGACTTCTTGCTTTATCTACTCTATAAAATCTCTCAAAAATATGCTTTTGATCTTTTTTGTCTATCCCAATGCCATAATCTTGGATTTCTAGATTAACTTTTATATCTTCTCTGTAAACTCTAACAATAACTTTATTATTTTCATATGAATAGTTAATGGCATTTGAAAGTAAATTCGTGATAACTTGAGACAATTTTCCTTCATGCGCTTTAATAATAACATCATTTTCTATTTCAGATTTAATAGCGATATTTTTATACTTAGCTTGAGTTTGTAGATTATGGATTGTATTATGTGCTAAATCTGAAAGATTAACATAAGTAGTCTCAATCTCAGTTTGTTGTTCAATATGAGATAAATCCAATAAATCCATGACAAGTGATTCTATACGATTTGATTCTTTTAAAATAATATTTAAAAACATATCAAGGGATTGTTCATCATTCTTTGCACCTTCAATTAAGGTTTCTGCAAATCCTTTAATTGAAGTGATTGGAGTTTTAAGTTCATGTGAAACATTTGCAACAAACTCACGTCTCAAATTCTCTAATTTTTTTAGATTAGTGATATCATGTAATACTACAACCATACCTTGAAGTTTCTTTTTTGATTTACTTAAAATGGGAATACAAGAAACATCAAAATATTTTTGATGAACATCATTAATGTATAACTCAATTTGTTCATGCAACGGTTTTTCAGTTTTAAAGCTTTCAATAATAAGATGTTGAATTTCTTTATCTAAATGTACAGTATAATCTTTATTTTCGACTTTACTATCTGGTTTGAACACCTCGTAATAAGCATGGTTTGCAATAACAATTTCACCTTGTTTATCTATCATTAATACCGAACTAGGAATATTTTCTAATGTTGTTTTAAGGCGATTAGATTGCATTTTTTGTTTATTATTTAATTTTTGCAATCGTCTTGCTAAATCATTGGTAGTAACAAATAATGCTTTTGTTTCTTTCACATTACTTTCAGGTACTCTAACATGATAATATCCATCTGCAATTAAAGATGTCGCATAAGTAACTTCGTTGATTGGTCGTATATAGGTGCGATTAATGCTTCTTACAGCTAAATAAATAGCAAATAACACAATGATTCCAATTAATGATAAGTACTTCCACATATTTTTTTGTAAATCTAAAATTTCAGTATTAATACCACTTATGTATATTGTTTGATTACTTACAGTATTTTTAAATGTGTAATCCACCTTATCCTTATTTTTATGATATATAATATTCGAAGGATTAGCTGCATTATCAATAGTATGATTAATTTGATGTTGATTGCCAGTTTGATATAACACATGTCCATTTTCAGAAATTTTAACAACCAAATTTTGATTTTGTGCTATACGCTGAATGTCTGCTTGTTTATTTCGCTTATTTAAATTTACGATATTTTCTGATAAATGATTTAATTCTCTAGTTTGAGTATCTGATAATATCTGATAAATCGTATGATGAAGAATTGCACCTAAGCCTATAAAACTAATAATTGTGATTGTACATAGTAGAAGTAATAATCTATGATGAAATTTAATCATTAAGCTTTAGGTCTTTCTAATTTATAACCCAATCCACGAACTGTTTTTATCAACTTAGGTTGTTTAGGATTTTCTTCTAATTTATCTCTTAAATGACTAATATGAACATCTACAATTCTTGAATCTCCTGCAAACTCGTAATTCCACACTGAATTTAACATATGTTCTCTAGTAATTACGCGTCCTTGACGTTCAATAAGATAAAGTAATAACTCAAATTCTTTAGGAGTAAGTTCAAGCAAGGTATCATCTCTATAGACTTCAAAGAATTCAGGACGAATTCTAATATTATCAATTACAATATCTTCATCCTCCACGTCATCTTTTACGACTTCATTAGCAATTTGAGAGCGTCTTAAAATAGCTTTTACTCTTGCTACAACTTCTCTTGGAGAGAAAGGTTTAGTCATGTAATCATCAGCACCTAATTCTAAGCCTAAAACACGATCAAACTCATCATCTTTAGCCGTTAACATTAAAATAGGTACAAGATTTTTATCAGATCGAATCGTTTTACATACTTCTATTCCATCTTTTTTAGGTAACATGACATCTAATACAATCAGTTCAGGTTTAACCTCTTTAACTTTTTTGAGTGCTTCTTCACCATCATACGCTACATCTACAATATAACCTGCTGTTTCTAAGTTATATTTTAGTAACGTTACTATTGATTGCTCGTCATCAACCACTAATACTTTTTGTGACATGATTTGCCTCCCTAAATAGAATTAACAATTTCAATTTTATTATAACTGAAATTTAAATAAAAATAACATACAACATATTGAATTTACATAAACTTAACATTTACTTATTATTTTCAATTTGTTAAGAATATTTTTCGTTAATCTTGTTTTGATATTTATTAATAATGAACAAAAACAGTCTAAGACATCAAAATCCATCTTAGACTGTTTTATCAAAATAAATATTATTTTAAGTTTTTAATCAATTCATCGGCAAATTCTGAAGTTGATACTTCAGTAGCTCTGTCCATTAAGCGAGCAAAATCATATGTCACAATTTTAGAAGCAATTGTAGCTTCAATAGCATCAGTAATTTTATCAGCCGCTTCTTGCCATCCTAAATGTTCTAACATTAATACAGAACTTAATAATTCAGATGATGGATTCACTTTATTTAAGTTAGCATACTTTGGTGCTGTACCATGTGTTGCTTCAAAAATAGCATGCCCTGTCTCATAGTTAATATTAGCACCAGGAGCAATACCGATTCCTCCTACTTGTGCAGCAAGTGCATCTGAGATATAGTCGCCATTTAAGTTCATTGTAGCTACTACATCATGTTCTGCTGGACGTGTTAAAATTTGTTGTAAGAAAATATCTGCTATTGAATCTTTAATAATAATTTTACCGTCTTTTTCAGCTTGTTGTTGTGCGTCATTTGCAGCATCTTTACCATCTTTTTCAGCAATGTCATCATATTGTTGCCAAGTAAATACTTTATCAGAAAATTCGTTATGAGCTAAATCATAACCCCATTGTTTAAATGATCCTTCTGTAAACTTCATAATATTACCTTTGTGAACTAATGTTACTGATTTACGGTTATTATCAATTGCATATTGAATAGCTGATCTTACTAAACGTTCGGTTCCTTCTTTAGAAACTGGTTTAATACCAATACCAGAAGTTTCGGGAAAACGAATATTTGTAGCACCCATTTCATTTTGTAAGAAGTCAATAACTTTTTTAACTTCTTCTGTTCCTTCTTTAAATTCAATTCCAGCATAAATATCCTCAGTATTTTCACGGAAGATAACCATATCAACATCTTGAGGACGTTTTACTGGTGAAGGTACACCTTTAAACCAACGTACTGGACGAAGACAAGTAAACAAATCCAATTCTTGTCTTAATGCTACATTTAAAGAACGAATGCCTCCGCCAATTGGTGTAGTTAATGGCCCTTTAATTGCGATTAAGTATTCTTTGATGGTATCTAAAGTTTCTTGTGGTAACCATTCACCAGTTTCATCGTACGCTTTTTGACCAGCTAATACCTCTTTCCACTCAATACGCTTTTCACCGTTATATGCTTTTTCAACCGCCGCATCAACAACACGACTAGCTGCTTTCCAAATATCAGGACCGATACCATCCCCAATAATAAATGGAATAATTGGTTCATTAGGTACATTTAATAATTCATCATTTGCTCTAGTAATTTTTTCAGCTGCCATTATAAAAGCCTCCATAAATTAAATTTTGAAATATTTTATCTTTCTTCTACTGCTACATATTTACGATTTGTTTCTCCAACATATTTTGCACGCGGACGAATAATTCGATTATCACGATATTGTTCTAAAATATGCGCGGTCCATCCTGCAGTACGACTTACAGCAAAGATAGGTGTAAAAATATCGTGTGGAATTTCCATGCTATGATAAACAGTTGCACTAAAGAAGTCTACATTTGGAATTAAACCTTTTTCATCATGCATACGCTTTTCAATTGCAAGAGAAATTTCATATAATTCGTTATGTCCAGTTTCAGAAGTTATTTTTCGACTCATTTCTTTTAAGTACTTGGCACGTGGATCTCCCTCTTTATATACACGATGACCGAATCCCATGATTTTTTCTTTGTTAGCGAGTTTCTTATCTAAATAATTATCTACTTCATCAAGTGATTTAACTTCTGATAGCATTTTCATAACTTGTTCATTTGCTCCACCATGTAAAGGGCCTTTTAATGAACCAATTGCTGCTACAATACCTGAATACATATCAGATAAAGATGATACTGCGCATCTTGCTGTAAATGCTGAAGCATTAAGTTCATGATCAGCATGTAATATTAAAGCTTTATTAAAAGCTTCAACTTCAGTATCAGATGGCAATTCCCCTTTTAACATATACAAGAAGTTTGCTGCATAGCTTAAATCAGAATTGGGCTTAACAGGTTCCTTTCCTTTTCGCACGCGTGAAAACGCTGTAACTAATGATGCAATCTTTGCTTGGATACGAATAGCTCGATTTTTTCGACTTTCATCTGTTTCCTCTTCAGCATCTGGATCAAAGTGTGCAATATAAGAAACAGAGGTACGTAATGCAGTCATTGGATGTACATCATCCGTAGCATATTCTTCAAAATGCTTATATACCCTTGGATTTAATGTCATATATTGTTTAAGTTTCTCTTTTAATTCTTCAAGTTCTTCTTGTGTTGGTAATCTATAATTCCATAATAAGAACATGATTTCTTCAAATTGAGCATTTTCAGCTAAATCATCAATATCATATCCTGAATAAGTTAATTGACTGTCAATAATTGAACTAATTTTAGTTTCTGCTGCGATAACCCCTTCTAAACCTTTTTGTAATTCTGCCATAAGTAATTCCCCTTTTCTTTTACATAATGTAATGGCTTTCATAAAATAGTATATCTAAAATTATAAGTTTTGTGAATAATTATATATGTGGTTTAAATTTTCATTGGTAAATTATTTATATATTAATTTTAATTATAATGATAGTAAAAATCGTTATAAAGCTATTTATGAATAGTAAGACAAGGTTGACTTATATGAAAATAATGAATATTTTAATTATTTATCAACAATGATTATTTTTTATTAACTCAATGTTAATAAAATTTTTAGAAAAAATTTAGAAAAATAATTGTCGAATTTAATATATAAGTGCATAATTAATATTAATTAAATGTAAGGGAGTTGTCTTATGGCAGAAGAAAAATTACAAAGAGGATTAAGTAATCGTCATGTACAATTGATTGCTCTTGGTGGCGCTATCGGAACTGGATTATTCTTAGGTGCAGGTCAAACTATAGCTATGACTGGACCTTCTATTCTATTAACCTATATCATTATTGGATTCATGCTATTTATGTTTATGAGAGGTCTTGGAGAAATCATCATTCAAAATACTCGTTTTAAATCATTTGCTGATGTAACAAACGAGTATATTGGACCGTTTGCAGGATTCGTTACTGGATGGACATATTGGTTATGCTGGATTATAACGGGAATGGCAGAAGTAACTGCAGTTGCTAAATATGTTAGTTTCTGGTTTCCAACTATACCAAACTGGATTACTGCTCTGTTTTGCGTATTAATATTAATGATTTTTAACTTATTAAGTGCAAAATTATTTGGAGAATTAGAATTCTGGTTTGCTATTATTAAAATTATAACTATTATAGCTTTAATCGTCATTGGTGCAATAATGATTTTATTTGCTTATAAAACTCAATTTGGACATGCAAGTTTAACTAATCTTTATAAACATGGTATTTTTACCAATGGAACCTCTGGTTTCTTTATGTCATTCCAAATGGCTTTATTCTCATTTGTTGGTATTGAAATGATTGGGGTAACCGCTGGTGAAACTAAAGATCCAGAAAAAACAATACCTAAAGCTATAGATGCAGTACCAATTAGAATTTTAATTTTCTATGTAGGTGCTTTAGCAGTCATTATGTCTATTATTCCTTGGGACAAAGTGGATCCAAATGAGAGCCCATTTGTTAGATTGTTCTCATTAATTGGTATTCCGTTTGCAGCTGGATTAATTAACTTTGTAGTTTTAACTGCTGCTGCTTCATCTTGTAATAGTGGTATCTTCTCAAATAGTCGTATGTTATTTGGATTATCTGAACAAAAACAAGCGCCTTCTATATTTAAAAGTACTAACAAACAAGGTGTACCACATATCGCAATTATAGTATCATCTGCGTTATTATTGGTGACAGCATTATTAAACTATATTTTTCCAAATGCAACGCTAGTATTTACATATGTTACAACAATTTCAACAGTATTATTTATTATCGTGTGGGCTTTAATTATTTGGGCTTATATTAATTATCATAGAAAAAATCCTGAATTACATAAAAAAGCAAAATTCAAACTTCCTGGTGGAAAATATATGGCCTATATTATTTTAGCATTCTTCATATTTGTGTTTTGTTTACTATTTGTAAATGCAACAACAAGAAACGCTATTTTCTTAACACCCATTTGGTTTATTATTTTAGGTATTATGTATTTAAGATATAAAAAAGTAGCAAATTAACATTAAAATATCAATATAAAAAATGACTGGAACAATTGATAATATTCCAGTCATTTTTATGTTAATGCAGTCGATGTCTGAATTGAAATACTCTTGTAATAAGCATTTTTAAACACTACTATCCCCAACATAGAGATTTTCTTAATGAAAATCTACGTTCAACGCAAGGTGGGACGACGAATACGGCTCTATTCCACTTTTTTAATATGTTTAAATAATATAAAAAAGAGCGAGAATTTTATCCACTAATGTGGTTATTCTCGCTCTTCTAGCATTTTAATTAAACATACTTATACAGTTGTTTAATTAAAGGACATTCGCATACCCTTCAAAAATTCTACCTTGATTTGCATCAACAGTAATTAATAAGTCATTTTTCAATTCTTTAGTTGCATTTTCAACACCAATAATAGTTGGGATACCTTGTTCAAGTCCAACGATTGCACTTGGTGATGTTATACCGTTTTCTTCAGTAATTAAACCTGCAGCTTTTTCAACATATGGAACATAACTTTCGTCTACTGAATTAGTCACAATAATTGATTCACTTAGGTCTTTTCCTTCTAAATCACTAGCAGTTTTAGAAATCACTGTTTTACCAGTTGTTGATCCACGACCAACACCTTGACCTTTAGCAATTTCATCACCTACTAAATGTAATTTCATCATATTAGTCGTACCTTTTTCACCAGTTGGAACGCCAGCAGTAATGATAATTAAATCACCATTACCAACTTTTTCAGTAGCAACAGCTGTTGCTACTGCATTATTTAATAAATCATCTGTTGTTTTACGTCCTTTTTTAACAACTGGATATGCACCCCATACTAGTGCTAATTGTCTTGCAGTATGTTCACTAGGTGTTACTGCAATAATATCTGAATGTGGACGATATTTAGAAATTGTAATCGCTGTTGAACCACTTTCAGTTGCAGCTACAATTGCTTTAACATTTAAGTTTAGAGCAGTATGTGCTACAGATACACCAATCGCATTTACTAATGATGTTTCTACTAATTTAGTACGATCAGATAATAATTTTTTGTAATCTTGAGCAGCTTCAGCTGAAATTGCGATATTTCTCATTGTTTTAACTGCTTCTTCAGGATATTGTCCTGCAGCTGTTTCACCAGATAACATAACTGCATCTGTACCATCATAGATTGCATTAGCAACGTCACTTGCTTCAGCTCTTGTTGCACGTGGATTACGTTGCATTGAATCAAGCATTTGAGTTGCAGTAATGACAGGTTTTCCTAATTTATTACATTTTCTAATTAAATCTTTTTGAACGATTGGCACAGATTCAGGTGGAATTTCAACACCCATGTCACCACGCGCAACCATTAAACCATCAGATACTTCTAAAATCTCTTCGATATTGTCAATACCTTCTTGGTTTTCAATTTTAGGGAAGATCGTAATATTATCATTATTTTCTTGTTCTAAAATTTCGCGAATATCTAATACATCACTAGGACGACGTACAAAGCTTGCTGCAATGTAATCAATATCTTCTTTAATACCAAATTTAATATCTGCAGCATCTTTATCAGTGATACCAGGTAAGTTTACTTTAACACCAGGTAAGTTTACACCTTTTTTATTTTTTAATTCACCAGTATTTAAGATATCACATTTAACTTCGCCTTTATCTTTATCAATATCTTTAACTTGTAATTCTACTAAACCATCATCTAATAAAATGTATGATCCAATTTGAACATCATTAATTAAATCTTCATATGTGACTGAGAATTTTTCAGGTGTACCTTCAACTTGAGACATACTCACAATAACTTCTTTACCTTTTTCAAGTACAATCAAGCCGTCTTTCATATCATGTGTACGAATTTCAGGTCCTTTAGTATCTAATAAAATACCAATAGTTTTACCTAATTTTTTAGATACTTTACGAATTGAATCAATACGTGTTTTATGTTCTTCATGACTACCATGAGAGAAATTTAAACGTGCAACGTTCATTCCAGCATTCATTAATTTTTCTAACATTTCCTCAGACTCTGAAGCAGGTCCTATAGTACATACAATTTTAGTCTTTCTCATTATAAAAGCCTCCTAAATTATATAGATAATTCTTTTGCTAAGTCATAAATACGAGTGTTGAATTTATGGCTTTCATTATTGAAAATTTCATCAAATGGTGTTGCTGTAAGTTGGTTATTTTGTATACCTACACCGAATCCTGTTTGACCTTGCATTAACAATTCTACAGCATAACCGCCTAATCTTGAAGCAAGTACTCGATCTACACCAGATGGACTACCACCACGTTGGATGTGACCAAGAACAGATACACGTGCATCAACATTGATATATTTAGTTAATTGTTCTGCACATTCATGGCCACTCATACAACCTTCTGCTACCATAACGATAGAATGTTTTTTTCCACGTTTAATACCACTTTCAATTTTTTCAGCAACATCTTTAATATCTGTGTGCTCTTCTGGAACTAAGATTGTTTCAGCACCTACTGACAATCCAGCCCACAGTGCTAAATCACCACAATCACGTCCCATTACTTCTACAACAAAAGTTCTCGCATGACTTGAAGCAGTATCTCTGATTTTATCGACACAGTCAATAATCGTATTTAATGCTGTATCGAAACCAATAGTGAAATCAGTACCATTAATATCATTATCAATTGTTCCAGGGATACCAATTGTTTTTATATCGGTTGTTTCTTCGCTAATACGTTGAGCACCTCTATAACTGCCATCTCCACCGACTACTACAAGTCCTTCAATACCATGCTTGTGTAAGTTCTCAATCCCTTTTTGTCTTACACTCTCATCTTTAAACTGAGGACATCTAGCAGAATATAGAAAAGTTCCTCCTCGTTGAATCGTATCTCCAACACTTCCTAATTCAAGTTTGTGGATATTATCATCAAGTAAACCTTGATAACCCTGATAAACACCAAAAACTTCGATATTATTATAAATTGCTTTTCGTACGACTGCTCTAACAGCAGCATTCATGCCTGGTGAATCTCCACCACTTGTTAATACCGCAATTCTCTTCATAGCGACATACCCTTTCCTAACTATAATAATCTTCATGTATAAATTACCATAATTTTATTATCTATTCCATTAATATTGATAGATTATATATATGTAAACGTTTTAAATTTTTAATTTAATTTATATAAAAAAATGACTAGAAATTTTAATTAAATTTCTAGTCATTCTGTGTTAATTAATAAAGGTACCAATATTTCTAAATTTATTAAATCGATGATTCGCTAAAGCTTGTCCATCTAATTTATTTAATTCATTAAGCTGATGAATAAAAGATTGTTTAATTTGTTTTGCTTGAAAAACGACGTCTCTGTGAGCGCCGCCTTGTGGTTCATTAATAACTTCATCTACCACGTTTAGTTCCAGTAAATCTTTTGCAGTAATTTTCATCGTTTCAGCAGCCATTTTTGCTAAAGAGCTATCTTTCCAAAGTAATGCTGCCGCCCCTTCTGGAGAAATAACAGAATAAGTACTATTTTCAAGCATTAATAATTTATTAGTTATACCAATACCAAGCGCACCACCGCTTCCACCTTCACCGATGACAACACCAATCACAGGTACTTTAAGAGAAGCCATCTCAATTAAATTTTTCGCAATTGATTCACTTTGCCCTCGTTCTTCAGCTGCTTTTCCCGGATATGCACCTTTTGTATCAATAAACGTAAAAATAGGACGATTAAATTTTTCAGCTTGTTTCATTAAGCGTAAAGCTTTACGGTAACCTTCAGGATGAGCCATTCCAAAATTACGATAAATATTATCTTTAGTATCTTTCCCTCGTTGCTGACCTATGATAGTTACCGGTTGATTGTTGAGATATCCTATTCCACCAATCATCGCAGGATCATCTCTAAAATTACGATCTCCATGTAATTCAATGAATGAATCAAAGATATATGGAATATAATCAAGTGTTGTAGGTCTTTCTTGAAGTCTTGCAATTTGTACTCGATCCCAAGGTTTTAAATTGGTGTATATTTTTTTTCTTTCTCTTTCCAAAGAGGCTTCTAACAAATCAATTTCATCTTGTAAGTCGACGTCATTTTTTTCTTGAGATTCCTTCAATGAATTAATCTTTTCTTTAATCTCATATAAAGATTTCTCGAAATCAAGCATTCGTCTTCACCTCTTGATGTAGTTTTAAAATTTCAGAAAGTGTTGCTTTCATGTCTTTTCTATGCACAACTTTATCTAATTGACCATGTTCTAATAAAAACTCAGCAGTTTGAAAATCTTCCGGCAATTTTTCGTTAATTGTTTGTTCTATCACTCTACGTCCAGCAAAACCGATTAAAGCCTTAGGTTCGCTTAGGTTAATATCACCCACAGAAGCAAAACTAGCTGATACACCACCAGTAGTAGGATGTGTTAAATAAGAAACATATAATAATCCAGCATCAGAATGTCGTTTTAATGATACACTTGTTTTTCCCATTTGCATTAATGAAATAATACCTTCTTGCATTCTGGCACCACCACTTGCAGAAAATAATACAAATGGTAACCGATGTTCAGTACAATAATCAACGATTCTACAGATTTTTTCCCCTACGACTGAACCCATACTTCCCATTCTAAATCGTGAGTCCATAACTGCAATGCCATATTTCACGCTATCTAATTCTGCTGTACCAGTTACGATGGCTTCATTTAAACCCGTTTTCTTTTGATCTTTTTCCACCTTTTCTTGATAACCAGGAAAATCTAAAGGATTAGAAGATGTCATTTCTTTATCGAATTCTTTGAACGAATTTTCATCTGAAATAGCTTCTATTCTTTTGTATGCAGGAAGTGCGATATGATGATCACAATTAAAGCATACATTTAAATTTTCAGTTAGTTCTTTTGTATACATTATTTTTTTACAATTAGGACATTTAGTCATGATACCCGCTGGTACGTCATTTTGTTTAGAATCCGGTACCGTTAAATATTTCTTTTTTTTACTACTTCTATTAAAAAAATCTTTAAACATGCGTAAACCTCCGCATAACTCACTCAATAATTTCGTTATTTTAAATAGTTACTTTTAAATTCGCTTACTTTATTTTAAATCTGTTAACTTCATTGTTTTATCATATACGTCATGGAAATCTACTTCAATACATGCAACACCTAATTCCATAGCAGATTGTGTTAAATCTTGTGTCGCTGATGGTGTCACTCTTTAATCGAAAGGAGTAGATTCAATATCTAAAACAACTCTAAAAACACCTAGATAAGCTAATATCTTATTAATTTGATTTCGAAAATAAGGTCGTCTCGTTCCTACTACTTTAGCACTACTTCCTTGATTCTTCATAGCTTTCTTTACACGATTCTACTGCCTCTATAGAGTATGCTAAACTTAGCTCTTCTATATTGGTTACTTTAACATAAGGTGTAGTTTTTAATTTACCTTGATTCTCTTTATGCATTTGTAATGCATCGTCTCTTAAAGACATTTAATCAATCTCTAATTGATTTATAATTAAATTACTTTTGAAAAGAAGGATTTTTGTAACAATTAAGTTCAATTTTAAAAACCATTTTTATATGCTACATGTTATTAAATCAAGAGATAAAAAAATCAATAAAATTATTAATTTTTCTTTATAACCATCAATTAACTATATCATAATTTTTTTGCATATAAAAGTTATATAATTCTGATGTCACTTGGCTTGAACATCTTTATAAACCTTTCGACTTGTTCCATTTCTTTTTGTAAAAATCCTAAAGATTGAGTTTGTTGTTGCATTTCATTAAATAAAACTACTTCTAAATCGTTATGTGTCGTTTTATCTATTAAAAATGATTTAATATCTTCTAATTGATTGACGTTTCTAACCATTATTTGTTTGGCTTGAGATAATTTGTTATTTTCAAAGTCGTTAATTGTATCCATACTTTGAATGATAATTTGTCTCTTTTGATTTCGTTCTTCAAATTTGCCATGAACGACTAGAATATCATTTTGTTGTTGACTCATTGTCTCATATTGTTTGTACTTATCTGGAAACAAAACACCATCAATAGTGGTTCTACCATCATCTAGAACCAAGAAAGCCATATGTTGTCCAGTTTTTGTTCTTATTTGCTTAAATTGATTAACCTGAACAAGTATAGGTTGATAATCTAAGCTATTCTTAATCGTAAATATACCTAAATATTGTTTGATATAAAATAATTTTTCAACTGGATGGTTAGAAATATAAAATCCTAAGTATTCTTTTTCATAAGCACTAATTATTTGATCACTGAATTCCTCTTTATCTTCATAGGCTTGCTTCGGTGTTAACATATTAAATAAAAATTCATCTTGTTCAACATTCGAAACTTGATCAATAACTTCATCAATTGTAGATAATAGTGTTGATCTAGTTTTACCAAATGAATCAAATGCGCCCACACATATTAATGCTTCTAATAATTTTCTAGTTTTAATTTTCTTAGGAATTCTTCTGGTGAAATCAAAAAAGTCTTTATACAATCCATTTTCAGATCGTTCGTCTACTATAGATTTGACGCTTTGATATCCCACACCTTTTATTGCACCCAACGATAAATAAATATTTTTTTCTGTCGCTTTGTAAAACCAGTGACTTTTATTAATATCTGGAGGTAAAATATTTAAACTTTGAGTTTTAGCTTCTTCTATTATTATTGCCGTTTTGGTTTCATTACCTATAACATTACTGAGAATATTCGCGTAGAAATAATTAGGATAATGCACTTTTAAATAAGCCATGATATATGCAATTTTAGAATAACTCACTGCATGAGCTCTAGGAAAACCATAATCCGCAAACTTTAATATTAGTTCGAAAATACGTTCACTAATTGATGCATCATAATTATTACTTACAGCCCCTTCAATAAAGTGTTGACGTTCACTTTCTAGAATAGCTCTATTTTTTTTACTCATTGCACGTCTCAATATATCTGCTTGACCATAACTAAAATTAGCGAATTGACTAGCAATTTGCATGATTTGTTCTTGATAAATAATGACGCCATACGTCTTCTTTAAAATAGGCTCTAAATCAGGATGTAAGTATTTAATGTCACTTTGACGATGTCTTCTTGATATGTATGTAGGAATTTCTTGCATTGGACCAGGTCTATACAATGATGTTACAGCAACGATGTCTTCAAAGTGTTCAGGCTGTAATTCCATCAATACTCTTCTAACACCTTCTGATTCTAATTGAAATATACCTGTAGTGTTTCCTAGAGATAATAATTTAAATACTTTTTGATCATTAAAAGGGATTTGTTCTATATCGATATCAAGATTTAAATCTTTTTTTACTTGAGTGATAATTTGATGAATAATTGATAAATTTCTAAGACCAAGAAAGTCAATTTTTAATAAACCTAATCGTTCTGCTTCAGTCATTGTCCATTGAGTCAATATACCTGTATCTCCCATTGTTAAAGGAGCAAAATCATACAATGGTTTATCATTAATAATTATTCCAGCAGCATGGGTAGATGTATGACGTGGTAAGCCCTCTAGTTTTTTACTAATTTCAAACCATTTTTCATGACGATAACTTTTATGAACAAATGCTTTAAATTTTTCATTTTGATAGGCTTCTTCTAGTGTAATACCTAATTGATGTGGGATTAAATTCGATATTTCATTTAACGTTTTTTCGTCAAAACCAATAATACGGCCTACATCTCTCGCTACAGCTCTTGCTAATAGGTGACCAAAAGTGACGATACCTGATACGTGATATTGACCATACTTTTCTTGTACGTACTGAATCACTTTTTCTCTTCTTGTATCCTCAAAATCGATATCAATGTCTGGCATAGTGACACGTTCTGGGTTTAAAAAGCGCTCGAATAATAAATCAAATTTAATTGGATCAATAGTTGTGATACCTAATAAGTAACTGACTAAAGATCCTGCAGATGAACCACGTCCAGGTCCAACCATCACGTCATGCGTTTTAGCAAAATGTATTAAATCGCTCACTATCAAAAAATAATCTTCGAATCCCATATTCGTTATTATTGAATATTCATGATGTAATCGGTCAATATATCGCTGATCTTTATCTAATTTAAATTCTTTAAGACTATATTTTAACTTTTCTAAAAGATAGGATTTAGTACTTTGTTGATTAGGGGTTTTAAAGTTAGGCAATAGATTTTGATGATATTGAATTTCTGCGTTACACTCATCAGCTAAAGCCTTTGTATTAGCTATTATTTTTTCAGACAATTGAAATGCTTTAATATTTTCACTAGTTGGAAAATATTCATGAGCATCCTTAATATCATTTACTAAATCCAATTTTGTATTGTTTTTTATTGCTTTTAATGCAGGTATTGTATCTGCATCTTCAGGATTTAAATATCTTGCATTATTAAGAAAGACAATTTTATCGTCTGAAAAATCTAATTGACTTGTGTGATTTATGAATACTGACTCATTATTCTTTAGTGTTTGAATTAACGATTGATGAGACGCATGAGCATCTTTAAAAACAATAGCAAGATGATAACTATATTTTTGTAGCCATTTTAGGGGTATCGTAGTCTTTTGTTTCATATTTATTGCAGAAGAAAGTTGATACAGAGCATGGAGACCTTCATTATTCTTTGCGAATAATACTGTTTCAATTGTGCTAATTTCATCAGAAACCATTACAGTCATTCCAAATATTGGCTTAATTCCCTCTTTAACACATGCGTCATAAAACTTAGGGAAGCCATATAATACGTTCGTATCAGTAATTGCAAGTGCTTGATATCTATTTTCTTTTGCCTTTGATACAACATCGTTAATTTTTAAACTTGAATATAATAAATCATATGTTGAATGAATATTCAAATGTACAAACATATATGACTTCCTTTCGTAATTTATAGTTTTTGGCGTAAGGCTTCACCTAAAGTCTCAAATTGTTCCCAATTTTCAACAGAGACTCCAGATGCATTTGGATGTCCTCCACCGCCAAATTGATTAGCTATATCATTAATAGTAATTCCTTTAGAACGTAATCGACATCTAATTTGATCACCTTCATCAACACCAAACATCCATATTTTTAGACCTTTGATATCCGCTACGGTATTAACAAACTGAGATGCTTCGTTAGGTGCAATTTGAAATTGGTTTAGGACGTCTTTAGTAATCTTTATTTGGCAATATTGATGATCTTCACTTAATTGGAAATTTTGTAAAATATATCCTTGGAATGGCATAAGTTTTGGATCTTTCTCACCCAATTGATTTAATATCTCATTATGATTAAATGGAAATTCTAGCAAACGACTAGCAACCTTCATAGTATGTGGTGTGGTATTACTAAATAAAAAACGACCTGTGTCTCCGACAATTCCTAAATATAGAACACGTGCGACAGATTCATCGATAATATTAATATCATTAAAATGTGTAATAAAATCAAAAATGATTTCGCTTGTTGAACTTGCATTAGTATCTACATAATTTATTCTGCCATATTGATCAGTAGCAGGATGGTGATCAATTTTAATTAAATCTTTGCCTTGATTAAATCTTTGATCATCGATACGAGGTGCATTTGCTGTGTCACAAACAATCACTAGAGCGTTTTGATACATATCATCTCTAACTCTGTCTAAATCCCCTATAAATGCTAAAGAAGATTCTGGTTGCCCAACTGCATAAATAGACTTTTCTGGAAATTTACGTTGCAAATAATATTTTAAGCCTAACTGTGAACCATATGCATCTGGATCAGGACGAACGTGTCTATGAATAATAACAGTTTCATATTTATCAATTTCATTCATTATTTTATTAAAAATTTCTACCATTTCTTTTCTCCTTTAATTTCAAAAACTATTTTAAACACCTTCAAACATTTGACATATAATCATTGCATTTGCAACTTTCTCATTTTTGCAAGTCATAGTGACCTCTAATTTAGCAAAATTTCTTCCTACATCTAACATGTTATACTTTACATCAAGCGTACTTTCAATTGCGACATTTTTAATATAAATGATATTCAAGCTTTCAATCATAACATCTACTTTTTTATACTTACGCAATTCATGTTTAATTGTTTCTTCAATAATTGCGACACATATTGCTTTACTCAACGTACCATATTGGTTGGTTAAAACTGGTGAAATTTTAACTGAAGTCTCATTATGATTTATTGAGATATGTTTGGCAATTTGATCGATAATGGTTTCTCCAATTTGAGGTTGTCTTCCAATTAATTGCATTGCTTTTAACACATCATTTCGTGTAATAACACCTATTGCTTTTTTATTTCTTGTTGTGACAGGTAAAATTTCAATTCCATCCCAAATCATTATATGAGCACAACTCGCTACTGTAGTTGTTAATTCAACATTGATAGGTCGTCTTGTCATGACTTTATTAATCTTATCATCTTCGTTCATATGAATAATTTCTTTACTCGTTACAATTCCCACAAGTTTCCAATCTTTATTTACTACTGGAAAACGAGAATGTCCTGTGACTTTTGCACGAGAAATATAGTCTTCTAAACCCATTTCATCAAACACTACCGTCATATCATTGATAGGTTTTACGATATCTTCAACAATAAGTATCTCTTTTCTTATCATTTGATTATACATGGCTCTATTAATGATATTAGCTACTAAAAATGTATCATAATTTGAAGAAATAATAGGTAACTCTTGTTTATTTGCATAATCAATAATATTTTGAGCTGTACTAAATCCACCGGTAATAAGTATACCGCTTCCTCTTTTTAATGCTTCCATCTGAACTTCAGGACGGTTACCTACAATCAATAACGTTTGATTTCCAATATACTTTACTACATCTTTTAGTTCCATAGCTCCAATTGCAAATTTACTAACAGTTTTATTTAAACCATTTTTCCCACTTATGATGTCACCTTCAATAATATTCACAATTTCTTGAAAAGTAAGATGTTCAATTTGTTCGCGACTCTTTTTATCTATCCGAACTGTACCCACTCTATCGATGGTGGTTACAAAGCCAAGTTGACTAGCATCTTTAATTGCTCTATAAGCAGTCCCTTCAGAAACATTCATTACTTTGGCTATTTTTCTAACTGAAATTTTTTGTCCTATATTTAATGATTCTATATAAGATACAATTTGTTCATGTTTAGTCATTTTCAACCCTCTTCATTTTTAGACAATGTCTAATATATTATAACTTTTTTATTTATAAAAATCGATTTGAATGTGACAAAAGTATCAAAAACTAACATATCGGTATCATTTTGTTTTTAATGTATAAAAATGAAGTTAATTTAAATAATAAAAATATAAATTTGATGGAAATATTAAATCACTAATTATATAATTAAATATAAGGAGGGATGACCTATGTATAAAAACATATTACTAGGTGTAGATACTCAATTAAAAAATGACAAAGCATTGAAAGAAATTTCAAAATTAGCTGGCCCAGGTACCGTTGTTACAATCATGAATGCGATTGGTGAACAAGACATCCAAGCCTCTATTAAAGGAGGGACTCACATCGAAAAATTGACACATCGTCGTGATCAAGGACTTGAACACACACGTCATACTTTAGATGATTATGGTATTAATTATGATCAAATTATCGTTCGTGGAAATCCAAAAGATGAATTGGTGAAACATGCAAATAGTGGTAAATATGACATTGTCGTATTAAGTAACCGTAAAGCTGAACAACAAAAGAAATTTGTTTTAGGTAGTGTTAGTCATAAAGTTGCTAAACGTGCTACTATCCCTGTTTTAATAGTTAAATAATTTTAATCTTATAAAAAAAGACGGTAAATGCTATATTTACCGTCTTTTCTATATATCATTAAAATGTCACTTCATCACCAGGTTGTAAAATTTGTACTTCTCCTTGAGATACTGCTTCTTTAAATTTCTGTGGATCTTGTTCAATTAATGGGAATGTATTGTAATGAATAGGCACTGAAATTTTAGGTTTAATGAATTCATTTATTGCATAACTTGCATCTTCAATACCCATAGTAAAATTATCACCAATAGGAATAAAACATACATCTACTGGATGACGTTCAGCAATTAATTTCATATCGCTAAATAAACCAGTATCTCCTGCATGGTAAATTGTTTTACCTTCTGCTTCAATGATAACGCCCATTGGCATACCCAAATAAACAGGTATTCCATCTTCATTAGTATAACTTGAACTGTGGAAGGCTTGAACAAATTTTACTGTACCGAAATCAAATTGATATTTACCGCCAATATTCATACCATGTGCGTGTTCAATTCCATGATACGTTGTTAAATAGCCTTGTACTTCTGCAGAACCAATCACTGTAGCATGATTGCGATTAGCTAATTCAACTACATCACCAAAATGATCACCATGTCCATGCGTTAAAATAATATAATCCACATCTAATGTCTGCTCATCTAAATCACTTTTATCATTACCAGAAATAAATGGATCAACAATTACTTTTTTGTCATTACTTTCAAAATAAATCGTTGACTGTCCATGAAATGAAAGTTTCATATATAGAACCTCCTATATTTTAATATTATTATTATACCCTGATAATTATATTTATAACTTGAAACACTTTGAATTCATTTCTATTTAGACGTAAAATTAAATTGATTAAACTATAGGAGGATACGTATTATGATTAAAACAGACGAAATTATTGCAACATTAAAAGATAAAAATGCTGATGCAGCATGGATTACTACTCCACTTAATATATTCTACTTCACAGGTTATAGAAGTGAACCTCATGAAAGATTGTTTGCGTTACTTATAACTTCAAATGGTGAATGCACATTATATTGTCCTAAAATGGAAGTTGAAGAAGTTAAGCATTCACCTTTTAATGGAAATATTGTTGGCTATTTAGATACTGAGAGTCCTTTCGATTTAGCACCCCATACATTTGATAAATTATTAATTGAAAGTGAACATCTCACTGTTAAACGTCAACGAGAACTTACGAATAACTTTAACATTAAAGTGTATGAAGATATCGATTTAACTATTAAAAAGCTAAGAAATATTAAAGATGAAAATGAAGTTAAAAATATAAAAAAAGCTGCTGAACTTGCAGATAAATGTATAGATATTGGTGTTTCATTTTTATCTGAAGGCGTAACTGAAAGAGAAGTTGTAAATCATATTGAAAATGAAATTAAAAAATATGGCGTCAGTGAAATGAGTTTCGATACAATGGTACTATTTGGTGACCATGCTGCATCTCCACATGGTACACCTGGAGATCGAACATTAGTTAAGAATGAATATGTATTATTTGATTTAGGTGTAGTCTATAATCATTATTGTAGTGATATGACAAGAACTGTAAAATTTGGTGAACCAAGTAAAGAAGCAAGAACGATTTATGATATTGTATTAAAAGCTGAACAAAGTGCTATTGAAGCAATTAAACCAGGTGTCCCTTTACAAAATATTGATAAAATTGCTAGAGACATTATTTCAGAAGCGGGTTACGGTGATTTCTTCCCTCATCGATTAGGACATGGACTCGGTTTAGAAGAACATGAATATCAAGATGTATCAAGTACAAATACAAATTTACTTGAAGCAGGTATGGTGATTACAATTGAACCTGGCATTTATGTGCCTGATGTCGCTGGCGTCAGAATTGAAGATGATATTTTAGTCACTGATACTGGGTTTGAAGTACTTACACATTATAATAAATAATTTAAAATTAAATCTCTCTTTTATATCAAAAAAGCGGAATAGGCACTCATAACGAATGCTATTCCGCTTTTTATTGAATTAATTTAGATTATTCTTTTAATGCATCTTCAATAGATGTATAAGTTAAATCAAAAGCTTCTGCAACACCTTTATTAGTTACATAACCTTTATACGTATTTAAACCTAATGACAGAGGTTGATTTGCTTTAAATGCCTCTTTATAACCTTTATTAGCAAGTAACTGTGCATAAGGTAAAGTAGCATTATTAAGAGCAATAGTAGACGTACGTGGAACTGCACCAGGCATATTCGCTACTGCATAATGTACAACACCATGTTTAACATAAGTTGGATCATCATGTGTCGTGATTTTATCAGTAGTTTCAAAGATCCCACCTTGGTCAATAGCAATGTCGACTACTACTGAACCGTCTTTCATTTGTTTAATCATATCTTCAGTAACTAAACTTGGTGCTTTCGCTCCAGGAATTAATACTGCACCAATAACTAAGTCACTTTCTTTAACTGCATTTTCAATATTAAGTGGATTAGACATTATTGTATTAACACGACCGTCAAACAAATCTTCTAATTCCGCTAAACGTTTAGGATTTACATCTAAAATAGTTACATCTGCACCTAATCCTAAAGCAATTTTAGCAGCATTTGTACCTGCTTGACCGCCACCAATAATCGTAACTTTGCCTTTTGGTACACCTGGCACGCCACCAAGTAAAATACCCATTCCACCGTTAATTTTTTGTAAGAATTCTGCACCAATTTGAGCTGACATACGTCCTGCAACTTCACTCATTGGTGTTAATAAAGGTAAAGAACGATCTGGTAATTGAACTGTTTCGTAGGCAATACTTACTACT
Organism: Staphylococcus sp. FSL W8-1270; assembly: GCF_038007165.1. Taxonomy (NCBI): domain Bacteria; kingdom Bacillati; phylum Bacillota; class Bacilli; order Caryophanales; family Staphylococcaceae; genus Staphylococcus; species Staphylococcus sp. FSL W8-1270. The sequence goes on along the minus strand of NZ_JBBOWQ010000001.1, from coordinate 1,072,733 downwards.
TTATTATCAACTAATGCTTGAGTAAGTTTTTCTTCATTAGCAAGATGTAAGTATGTGAATAAGATAAGACCTTCTCTGAAATATTTATATTCTTCTTCTAATGGTTCTTTTACTTTAATCACCATGTCTACATCCCAAGTTGTTTTTGCATCATTAACTATTTCTGCACCAGCCTGTTTATAATCTTCGTCTTCAAAATATGAACCAGAACCTGCGTTTGTTTCAACAAGTACTGTATGTCCTTGTTCAACTAATGCATGTATACCACTTGGTGATAAACCTACTCTATTCTCATTATTTTTTATTTCTTTTGGAATACCGATTTTCATTCCATCCACCTCCACTTCTTATGGTAACGCTAAAGTAATGAAAGCGCAATCACCAAAGATACACAATGTCCACATAATTGTTGAATTATAAATATTAAATATTCAGAAATTTATGTTAAAATTGAATTAAGAAAAGTTAAGGGGGACTTAAGATGTTAACTTATAAAAACATTTTAATCGCAGTTGATGGTTCACATGAAGCAGAATGGGCTTTCAACAAAGCTGTAGACGTTGCTAAACGTAATGATGCTCAATTAACTATTGTTAATATTATCGATTCAAGAACTTACTCTTCTTATGAAGTGTACGATGCTCAATTCACGGAAAAATCTAAAGGTTTTTCTGATGAACTTTTAAAAGGCTATAAGGAAGTTGCTTCACGTGCAGGTGTTACAAATGTAGAAACTCGTTTAGAATTTGGATCACCTAAAGCGATTATACCTAAAAAGTTAGCAAATGAATTAGGTGTCGATTTAATAATGTGTGGTACTTCAGGATTAAATGCAGTAGAACGATTTATCGTTGGTTCTGTTTCAGAAGCAATCGTTCGTCATGCACCATGTGATGTACTTGTCGTGCGTACTGAAGAAATTCCAGAAGATTTCCAACCTGAAGTTGCAACTCCTGAATTTAGAAAACAATTTTCTTAATAAAGTAATGTATGTAAATAAAGAGGTCTGAGACAATTCCTTATGTCTCAGACCTCTTTAATATGTTAGAGATACAACATTAGAGTGGGACAACAAATTCAACATGACTTTTGTTCTATTCCCCTGTTATATTCTAAAAAACGATGAGATAAGTTTAATCTCATCGTTTTTTTAATATATCTTATAATTCACCGAATTTTACTGTGTCTCTTGCAATCATGACTTCTTCATTAGTTGGAACAACAATTACTTTAACTGGAGAGTGTGGGTAATTTATGAAAGCTTCTTCACCGTGAGTAGATTCATTTTTCTTAGGATCCCAATAAACACCCATAAACTCTAAGCCTTCTAAAATTTTAGCACGTATTGGTGATGAATTTTCACCGACACCTGCTGTGAAGACAATAACATCAACGCCATGCATTCTAGCAGCATAAGAACCAATGTATTTGTGAATTCTAGAAGCAAAAATATCTAAAGCAAGTTCAGCTCGTTCATCGCCATTGGCAGCTTCACCTAATAAATCACGTAAATCACTTGAAGTACCAGAGATACCTAATAATCCAGATTCTTTGTTTAAAACTGTTAAAACTTCATCAGCAGTTTTACCTGTTTTTTCCATAATAAATGGAATTAAAGCTGGATCAATATCTCCTGAACGTGTACCCATTGTTACACCTGCTAATGGAGTGAAGCCCATTGATGTATCGATAGATTTCCCACCATCAATTGCAGCAATTGACGCACCATTACCAATATGACAAGAAATAATACGTAATTCTTCAATAGGTTTTTCTAAAATATCAGCCGCACGACGTGATACATATTTATGGCTTGTACCATGGAAACCGTATTTACGAATACCAAAATCTTCGTAATAGTTATATGGTAAACTATACAAATAAGAACTTTCTGGCATAGTTTGATGGAATGAAGTATCAAAAACTACAACATGTGGAATATTAGGTAATAACTTTCTAAAGGCACGAACTCCCATTAAGTTTGCAGGATTATGTAATGGCGCTAATTCACTTAATGACTCAATTTTTTCTTCTACTTCATCAGTGACTAAAGCAGATTTAGGGAATAATTCTCCACCATGAACAACACGATGCCCTGTACCAGCAATATCATTAATATCATTAATAATACCATGTTTTTTGAAGCTATCTAACATGATATTAATTGCCTCTTCATGATCTTTAATATCTTTAACTCTTTTTACTTTTTCACCATTTACTTCAATAGTAAATATTGAATCTTTAATACCAATACGCTCAATTAAGCCCTTTGTAACTAATTCTTCTTCAGGCATTCTGATAAGTTGGAACTTTAAAGAAGAACTTCCCGCATTAATCGCTAAAACTAATTTAGACATGATTCATTGTCCTCCAATTTATATATTAAATATCCATATCTATTTAACCACTAATACAGAAGTAATTCAAGAATATCACAGTTTATTTTTGTGAATGATTTGCGTCCATCCACTCATTTAATTCGTTAATAAAACCATGGAATTGATTAGGATTTTTAAAATCCGGAATATTAGCTAATAACACTTCTACAGGCTTAGTTTCATTTGCTTTTTTCTTTTGTAGTATTAAAATTGATTTACGTGCATTTTCATTTTTAAACAATGTTTTAGGAAGGTTTAAAAATGCTTGCATTTCAGTTTCTGTAGTAATAAAATTTTGTAACTGTTTCACATGTTCATCTTCAAAAATATTACTAGGTACTACTAAAAAAGCATAGCCACTTTGTTTTAAAGCATAGACGGCTTGTTCGATGAGTAAAAAGTGTGAATAACTATGGCCTTCTTCAAATCCAAGTTTCATTTCTTTACTACGTTCATCTAAAGGATAATATCCAATAGGAAAATCTCCAACAACCACATCAGCTTCCTCCAATGGTAATGGCATAATCGCATCTTGAGGATACACATCAAACGGTATTTCTAAAAAATTCGCTAGATGCACACTAACTCTCGATAAAACAGGATCTACTTCAATTAAGTGATGCATAACTTCGCTATCTTTTAATACTTCATTCACTGTAGCGCTTAAATGACCAGCTCCACTTGCAATATCAACAATCTGTAATTCTTTATTATTTTCTATAAATTTTTGTACTAAAAAACCTAAAATTAAGCCAATAGAATCTGGTGTAATTTGATGATTTGCCTGAATATTTTCTTCTTGTAATAAGCTTAAGTAAGCAAATTGAAATGCTTTTCGACGATCTTGAAGCGTTGCTTGTTCTAATAGAGTACGTTGATTACGATATACATCTTCCATTGCTAAACCTAAATTTTCTATAAAGCTTTGACCATTTTCTTCATTTAACGACTTAGCTTTATCATCTAAAGTTCGGAATAATCTTTCCATAATAGTTTGTTCTTCTGCCATATTCAATTCCTTTCCAATAAAAAAATGTCCATAATGCAAATGTCTTAAAACGAAATCATTCATTTTAAAATACATATGGACAATATTAGTATTATATCTTTAATTTAATCATTTAATAGTGACTTAAATATTACGATAAGCTTCTAAAGCAGCCTCGAAATTTGGAAAATCAGTACCTTCTTGAACTAACTCTTTATAAACTACATGATTGTTTTCATCTAATACGAAAACAGAACGCGCTAATAATCTCATTTCTTTCATAACAACACCATAATGCTCACCAAATGATAAATCTTTATGGTCACTTAACGTAATTACATTTTCTAGACCATTTGATGCACACCATCTTTTTTGAGCGAAAGGTAAATCCGCTGAAATTGTAAGTACTACACCATTTTCTTGAGAAGCTTCTTCATTAAATTTGCGAGTTTGTTGATCACATACGCCAGTATCAATAGAAGGAACAACACTAATCAATTTCTTTTGCCCTTTAAAATTATCTAAAGTAACTTCATTTAAACTATTATCCAAAACTTTAAAATTAGGAGCCACATCTCCTTTTGAAACCTCAGTTCCTTCTAAATGTATAGGGTTATTTTTAAAAGTAATTTCTGTCATATTATATGACCTCCCATTAGTTATTTAAATTATAGTTTAATGATACGATAGTATTTAAACTTATTTCAATCATTTAAAACACTAACTACTATTTTAATTTGAAATGATTTGCATGATATAATCAAAGGTATTTTTTAAAATGAGTAAAATGGTAACTATTATAAATAAAATTTTGACATATCCTACACCTTTTTTGATTGCAAAATGTGCACCAGTATACGACCCAATCACCATACTGACTGCCATAATTAATCCATATGCTATATTTACTTGACCAAGAATAATAAATAATGTTAATGCACCAACGTTTGAAGCAAAGTTTAATACTTTTGCATTTCCAGCTGCACTTAAAAAATCAAATCCAAACATTAATAATACAAATAACATAAATGATCCAGTACCACCGCCTAAGAATCCGTCATAAAATCCAATTAAAAGCAGGAGTGATATAAAGGCAATCGCTTTACTAATAGTAAATTTAGAGAACGTTCTGACATTACCCCATTCTTTCTTAAAAATGGTGTAAATTAAAACAAGTGTCAATATGACTATAACGAGTGGTTTCAAAACCTCTGATGGTAAGAAAGTAGCTAAACTTGCTCCACCAACTGCAAATATAAATACAAACGGAAATAGTCTAAATACTATTTTTTTATCAACATTTCCAGATTTTAAAAATTTGATTGCACTCGTTAAGGAGCCAAACGCACTTGCTAATTTGTTTGTACCTAATGCTAATGATGGCGGCATTCCTATAGCTAAGAGTGCAGGAATTGATATTAAGCCACCGCCACCTACAACAGCATCTATAAATGCTGCCAAGAAACCAAAACTAATAATAATGAAAATAATATGAAAACTTAGTTCTATAACGCCCACCCCTTATTAAATTACTTTAATACTTTCATATTAAAATAATTCATCAATGAGTGCATCAGTACTTTTATCTTTTTCAGTTTTATAATCTTTATTAATCTCTATTGTTTCTACATTGTCTGCTGCTTCTTGAACAAGATCATCAAAGTTAAACACACTTTCATATTTAACAACTTTATCAAAATCTGGTTCAGTTACAGGGTTTTTAGGGGTAAAAATCGTACAGCAATCCTCATAAGGCTGTATTGAAACTTCAAATGTTCCTATTTCTTTTGCTTTTTTAATAATATCTTCTTTATCTAAAGAAATAAGTGGTCTTAAAATAGGAGTAGATGTAACATCATTGATTGCGTACATGCTCTTTAATGTTTGACTAGCTACTTGACCTAAATTTTCACCATTTACGATAGCGTTCGCTCCAATACGTTCTAAGATAATATCTGTCACTCGTAACATCATGCGTCTAGTAGTAGTCATGGTATATCGTGGATGCACAGACTTATTGATTTGTTTTTGAAGTGCTGTGAAAGGAACAATATGTAATTTAATGGGTCCTACACGTTCAGATAGTATGCGTGTCAATTCAATCACTTTATCTTTCGCTTTTTCACTTGTAAATGGTGGACTGTGAAAATGAATAGCTTCTATTTTTACGCCACGTTTCATCATTTCCATACCAGCTACTGGTGAATCAATCCCACCTGATAACTGAAGAAGTGTTTTACCACCTGTACCTGTAGGTAATCCGCCAGCACCATCGATAACTTTAGTATAGATATATACGCCTTCTTTACGTACTTCCACTTTAATATTATGTGTCGGACGTTTAACATCTACTTTTAAATGATCAACTGATTTTAAAATGACACCACCTAGTTCTCTTTGTAGTTGATACGTATCTAATGAAAATGATTTATCTACACGTTTTACATCAATTTTAAAAGTATCTCCATGTGCAAAGTCTTTAGCTAACGAAACACAAAGTTGTTTTATATCTTCAAGATTTTGTGTTGTTTTAAATACTGGACTAATAGATTTTATGCCAAATATCTTTGTTAAACGATTCATGACTTCATTTACATTTGCTTCCTCAAAAAGCGAGATAAACATGCGATCTCTCTCGCATTTAACTCGTGTACCTTCTAATGAACGTAATGACTGAATCACATTTTCTTTTAATACATTTGTGAATCTTTTTCTATTTGTTCCTTTTAACGTAAGTTCTCCATATCTTACCAAAATATGATCATATTTCATTTATTTCAACAACTCCTTTATTTGAGCATAGATTAATTTAAATTTATCTTTAAATTGTTCGATATCTTTTTCTGTTGTAGTTTCACCCATGGATAAGCGAACGCTTCCCTCTATTCTGTTGTCCTCGATGTCCATTGCTAACAAAACTTCATTTAATTTTTCTCTTTTAGACGAACATGCACTTGTAGTCGACACCATAATATCCAATTTTGAGAACGCATTAACAAGCACTTCTCCTTTTACTCCTGGAAAAGCAATATTTAAAATATGCGGAGCACTATTTTCTGGAGAATTAATATACACTCCTTTATATTGACTTAAACTTTCTCTAATTACTTTATTATAACGTGATAGACGATGATTAAGCTCATTTAAATTTTGAATTGCAATTTCCATTGCTTTCACAAGTGAAACATTCATTGCTAAATTTACAGTACCACTTCTAATTCCATATTCTTGACCACCGCCAAATACTGTCGGTTCAATTTTTTCCTTATTATCGATAATTAATATGCCTTGACCTTTTAAACCATTAAATTTATGACCACTAAAACTTACACTATTTACATTCTCTAATTGCATTGGAATTTTCCCTAAAGCCTGAACGCCATCTACGTGAAAATGTGCCTTAGGATATTGTTTTAATAATGAGTCAATTTCTTTTATCGGTTGTATTTGTCCCATAACATTATTGACATACATACATGTTACTAAGCCCACATTATCCGTCATTAATTGTTCTAAATGATTAATATCTATTTGACCATTTGGAGTCACATTCACATATTTCAATATAAATCCTTGTGTTTCTAAATAACGCATCACTTCTAATACTGATGGATGCTCTAATACTGAGGTAATGATTACATTCGCAAACTGTTTTTTTCTTAATGCAATACCTTTGAGTGCAATATTATTAGACTCAGTGGCACCACTTGTGAAAATGACATCAGTATTATTATTGAGGTTTAACATCTCTTTTACACGCGACTTAGCCTGTAATAATATTTTTTCTGATTGTAAACCCATTTGATGAGGACTATTAGCATTATAATAAGCTTTCTCACTTACTTTTAGAAATGAATCTAAAACCGCTTGGTTCGGTTTTGTTGTGGCAGCATTATCTAAATAAATCATATATAGAACACTCACTTTCATCAATAACATATCTAAAACATATTTTAGATTTCTCGACTTAAAAATAGACACTCAAGCATTATACTATTTTTTTAAAAAAATAAAAGAGAACAACCTAGAAATATGTGGATGTCTAGGTCATTCTCTAACTATAAAAATGTATTATCCTTTAATCACTTCATTTTCAATATGTTTTGTTATACCAGGTTCTACACTTTCAAGTGCTTGCTCTGATACTTCAATTGAGCGCTTATAACGGTTATTTTTAAATAAACGTTCTGCTTCGTTTAAACTTTTATCTACACTATGATGATCTTTACGATATCTGTTTCCATATTGAATTAATCGTTCTGCATAGACTGCATTGACTAATATATCATTCGCTTCATCTTCAAAAGTATTCATTTGAATTACAATTTTTGAAACTTTATCTTTAAGTTGTTTAACATGAAGCGGACGTTCGTTAAATTGTTCGCTGACCGCTCTTACTTCATGGTCGATTTCATTTTTCATAATAACAAATCGCTCTGGAACACTTGTTAGGTTTGAAGCAAGAAGTCGACGATAAATCTCTTCTTTTTTCGATTGAATTTTTAATAGATTATCTTCAGCCTCAGCTTCATCTTCTCTAAGTTGAATCAGATGATTTTGTAATTTTTCTTGTTCTTCATTAATCACTTTTACATGTTCATCTAAGTATTCTAAATTATCTTTTACTTCACTGTATCTCACAGCAGATTTAGACATTTCTTTTAGAATATCATCATATACTACAACTAGATTTTGAATTTCATTTTCATGTTGTCTAATACTATGAACATCACTTTCATTAATGAAATAGTTTTCTCGTATATAGTCGATTTCTGTTCTAAGCGTATAGTTCATTTCTCTCGCTTTGAATAATTCATTTGTAATATCTTCTTTTGTTTCTTCAACTTCATTTTTAGCTTTTACTTCATGCTCAATTAAATCATACATTTCATCAAGCTTATCATTAATTTGTTGCAATTTATCATTAGCTTCCTGTAATTCAAGACGACTAATCATAGGTTCTACAAAATTTAATTCAGTTTTTAAGCTTTGTAATGTTCCATCAATTTTTACATGATCCAAGTCATAACCATTTACTTTTAAATCTCTACAACCATATTTTAAATCTTGGAATTGTCCTGGTAACTCTTTTTGAGTTTCTCTAATTAAATCTGGAATTTCATCCATATATCCTTTTGTTTCATTAATAGAGTCATTTAATCCATTAATATGATTATGAGCTTGTACATAGTTACCTTCTTCTTTCAGCATGTCATACTGATCAAGTTCTGGTTCAAAAGCCTCAATACGTTTTTCAAGAGGAGCTGCCGCTTCTCCAAATTGATGTCTATTTGCTAAAACATCTCTTTTCATTTCACGATAATCTATTTTACATTTTTCATAGATTGCTTCGTTATCTTTATGTAGAGAAAGAATTTCATTTACTTCATCTACTTGTGACTGATAACCAGCTTCATATCTATCCATTAATTCATGAGCGTCATCAATTTCAGTTTGAGCTCCTGCAAATTGGAATTTATCAAGTTGAAGCTCAGCGTCATGAATTTTTTCTTCTACTGGTGCTAAATAGTTATTAGTGTGATCTAATGTATCTTGTTTTAACGCGTCGTATTTTGTTCTCGTTTCACCTTTAAGGTTTAAAGCTGATAACTTTTCTAAATTATCTTCAAAAGGTAACTGTTGAACTTTTAATTTACGTTCTTCTGCTTGCTCAACCATTTTACGTTTGTTAGAACGTAAATAAAACATAATACCGACAGCAATCAATATAATAATAATAATTGCTAATATAATGTATAAAACCATCTCATTCTCCTCCTATATTATCATTATTATAACGTATCTTATCCCGTCATTAAAATAAAATTCAAAGAATTGATTGAAAAAATTTTTACATTTATACTAATAATCAAAATATTACATAGAGAGGTTTTTATATGACGACAACTAAAGAAACAAATTACAACTTATTAGGTAAACAACTTGCAAGTCTTATTGAAGATGAAACAAATCTAATTGCAATTTTAAGTAATACTTCAGCTTTACTCAATGACAACTTAGATCAAATCAATTGGGTAGGATTTTATTTAATTGAAAATAATGAACTTATTTTAGGTCCTTTCCAAGGGCATCCTGCTTGCGTGCATATCTCTATAGGAAAAGGTGTATGTGGAACTGCTGTTGCAAATAACCAAACACAACTTGTCGATGATGTAAATACATTTCCTGGTCACATCGCTTGCGATGCTAATAGTAAATCTGAAATTGTCGTTCCAATTCATGTTGATAATGAAATAATCGGCGTGTTAGATATAGATGCGCCTATTACACAACGATTTAGTAAAGGCGATCAACAAGGACTTGAAGAGATAGTTTCTATCTTAGAACACCAATTATCAAAATAATAAATTTAAATGATTCCTTGACACTTTAAAAAATAATGGTACAATGAATTTTGTGTGAATTAACGAAAATAGCAGTTGTATATTATTAAGCTCTATGTTGTTCCCGATGTGGACGTGTCATGTAACTGTAGCTATAAGGTGAAGACACATAAAACAATATATCTTAATGAGCATACAACACTCTTTTTTGTTTATTCATTCCAACAAAAAAGAAAAAGGAGGAGTCTTATTATGGCTCGTTTCAGAGGTTCTAACTGGAAAAAATCTCGTCGTTTAGGTATCTCATTAAGTGGTACTGGTAAAGAATTAGAAAAACGTCCTTACGCACCAGGACAACATGGTCCAAACCAACGTAAAAAATTATCAGAATATGGTTTACAATTACGTGAAAAACAAAAATTACGTTATTTATATGGAATGACTGAAAGACAATTCCGTAACACATTTGATATTGCTGGTAAACAACACGGTGTACACGGTGAAAACTTCATGATTTTATTAGCTAGCCGTTTAGATGCAGTAGTTTACTCATTAGGTTTAGCACGTACACGTCGTCAAGCTCGTCAATTAGTTGGCCATGGTCACATTGAAGTTGATGGTAAACGTGTTGACATCCCATCATACACTTTAAAACCTGGTCAAGTTATCTCAGTTCGTGAAAAATCACAAAACTTAGATATCATTAAAGAATCTGTTGAAATCAACAATTTCGTACCAGAATATTTAGATTTCGATGCTGACAGCTTAAAAGGTACTTTCGTTCGCTTACCAGAACGTAGTGAATTACCAGCTGAAATTAATGAACAATTAATCGTTGAGTACTACTCAAGATAAGTTGATTAATATTCTACCACCCTTTCCATTTTGGTCAGGGTGGTTTTTTATTTATAATTTAAATATATCATCTGGTATATCTGAGATAATTCCATCTACTCCTAAATGAATCAATTTTTTCACATCTTTCATGTTATTTACTGTATAAGGTATTACTTTAAGATGATGTTCATGAGCACGCTTGATAAATTTTTTATTTATTAATTTATAGTTAGGATTTATAAATTGTGCAAAAGAAGCTATATTTTCAAAATCAGGTTGTTTGTACCAGTATTGCTTTTTACTTATTAAAACACCCAGTGCATATTTCTTTGTGTATTCAGACATTCTTTTAACACTTTCCACATCAAATGACTGAATAATGACTCTATGAGAGGGAATTTGAAATTTATCGAGTTCCTCAAGTAACGCTTTTTCAATGCCAGGATACTGTTCTGGTTTTTTTATTTCAATAAGTAATGTTTTAGAGTAATTTTTAAATAAAGAAAGTACTTCGCTAAAAGTAGAAATACGAGTATTTTTAAAAGTTTCACCATGTCTGATTCCAAAATCAAATTGTTTTAATTCTTCTAAAGTAAAATCTTTTACTTTACCCTTTTGATTCGATGTGCGGTCAATGGAATCGTCATGAATGACTACTAATTGTTTATCTTTTGTAAAATGTACATCAATTTCTAACATATCAATATGTTGCATAAGGGCTGCTTTAAAACCTTCTACCGTATTTTCAGGATATTTCTGCGATAATCCACGGTGTGCAACGATTTGAAATGATGTATTAGGCTTTTGTATTTTCATTTTTAAATACCATCCTTTAAATTAATTATATGTTCAACTACACTTAAATTACCATAATGATATAGGAGGTCAATAATAATGGTTAAACACGATTTTGTAGTTCATACGTCATGGCGTGGAGGTCGTGAAGAAATCGGTAAAGTTAATGGCGATGTAATTTCTGAGCAAATTTCTATTCCCTCTTCACTTGGTGGTAATGGAACTGGGACAAATCCCGATGAAATGTTAGTTGCAGCAGCCTCATCATGTTATATTATCTCTTTAGCTGCTACACTTGAAAGAGCTAAATTTACTAATATTCATTTAGAAATTAAGTCAATTGGAAGCGCAGTGTTTGAAAATGGAAAATTTAAAATGGAAAAAATCACTCATTATCCAACAATATCTCTTACAGAAGAAGAAAAAACGCATCTTAATAAACGACTTCCTAAACTATTAGATATTGCTGATCATCATTGTATGATATCTAACTCAATTCGAAACAACGTTAAAATAGAAATTCAAGCAACCATTCAAGATTAGAACTAAAAGCGGTCGATTTAACTGCCGCTTTTTATTTTAGACTTTTAAATTTTCAGAATATTTGGTAAAATTAAAAAATCTTATATCAGGAGGAAGATTTACGATGTATTATTATGAACCCTTATTATTAACACCTGGACCAACCCCTGTACCTGATGAAATCACACATGCACTTAATTTATCAATGGTAGGCCATCGTTCTTCAGATTTTGAAGCTATCGCAGAAGAAGCATTTAATCATTTAAAACCTATTTTTGGAACTAAAAATAAAGTAATGATTCTTACTTCAAGTGGTACTAGCGTCTTAGAAGCTAGTATGTTAAATATAGTCAATCCCGAGGATCATTTTGTAGTCATTGTATCAGGTGCATTTGGCAATCGTTTTAAACAAATTGCTGAAACATATTATAAGAATGTACATGTTTATGATGTTGAATGGGGAAAAGCGGTCGACATTGAAGCATTTGAAACATATTTACATTCACTTAAACATGATATTACTGCTGTATTCACCCAATTTTGCGAGACTTCTACTGCTGTACTTCACCCTATACACAAATTAGGAAAAGTGATTAAAGCATTCAATCAAGACATTTACTTCGTTGTCGATGGCGTAAGTTGTATTGGTGCCGTTGATGTCGATTTAGAAAGAGACAATATTGATGTACTCGTGTCAGGTAGCCAGAAAGCTTTAATGTTACCGCCTGGCCTATCTTTTGTTGCTTATAATCATCGTGCACAAGAGCGATTTAAAGCAGTTAAAACACCACGTTTTTATTTAAATTTAAATAAGTACTTTGATTCTATTGAACAAAATTCTACTCCATTCACACCAAATGTTGGATTATTTAGAGCGGTTAACGCTTATGCTGCACTTATTAAAAAAGAAGGATTTAACAATACCATTCACAGACATTACTTGATTAGAGATGGTTTAAGAGAAAGTTTAAAAGCATTAGATTTAAAATTATTAGTTACTAAAGACTCATATGCCTCTCCTACTGTTACTTCTTTTATCCCTCACGATAAAGACGAATTAACATATATTAAATCAACACTAAAATCAAGATTTAATATTACTATTGCTGGTGGTCAAGGCAAACTAAAAGGAACCATTTTGAGAATTGGTCACATGGGAAAAGTGTCACCTTTTGATATTTTATCTGTTGTTTCAGCTTTAGAAATCATTCTTACAGATTATCGTAAAGTCAATTATATTGGCAAAGCTACGCTAAAATTTACGGAGGTAATTCAACATGACGCATAATATTTTAGTTTCAGATCCAATTTCAGAAGAAGGTTTACAAAGTTTAATCCATCATCCTGATTTTAAGGTTGATTTTAAATCTGGTTTAACTGAAAAAGAACTTGTCGATATTATTCCTAACTATCAAGGGTTAATCGTACGTAGTCAAACTCAAGTCACAGAATCTATTATTAACCATGCTTCAAACTTAAAAGTTATTGCTAGAGCCGGTGTAGGTGTGGATAATATTGATATAAAATCAGCAACTCTAAATGGTATACTCGTTGTAAATGCTCCCGATGGAAATACGATTTCTGCTACTGAGCACTCAGTTGCTATGATTCTAGCAATGGCACGAAATATACCGCAAGCTTACACATCACTAAAGAATAAAGAATGGAATCGTAAAGCATTTAAAGGAGTTGAATTATATCAAAAAGTATTAGGCGTCATTGGAGCAGGACGTATTGGTTTAGGTGTAGCAAAAAGATTAAAAAGTTTTGGTATGACTATTTTAGCTTATGACCCTTTTTTGACTAAAGAAAAAGCAGAGCAACTTGGAATTGAACTAGCAACAATTGATGAAATTGCTCAACGTTCAGATTTTGTTACCGTTCACACACCATTAACACCTAAAACAAAAGGTATTATCGATGCTCATTTCTTTAATCAAGCTAAACCAACGTTACAAATTATTAATGTAGCTAGAGGCGGAATTATTAATGAAAACGACTTGCTTAATGCTTTAAATCAACATCAAATTGCTAGAGCAGCATTAGACGTATTTGAAAATGAACCTCCCCTAGATTCACCGCTTCTCGATCATAAAAATATTATTGTAACTCCTCATTTAGGTGCATCTACGATTGAAGCACAAGAAAAAGTAGCTGTATCCGTTGCTGAAGAAATCATTGATATTTTAGAAAATGGTAATGTTACAAATGCAGTCAATGCACCTAAGTTAAACTTAAACCATATTGATGAGAAAACACAACAATGGCTTCGTATTAGCCAGCTTTCAGGTGAATTGGCAATTCAATTATTAGATGATGCGCCTAGAGAGATTAAAGTGACTTTTAACGGAGAACATGCTAAAAAAGAAGCTGATTTAATTACTCGCTCAATCGTCACGTCAATTTTAAAACAAAATTTAGGTGAACGCGTGAACTTAATTAATGCTATTGCATTATTAAACGAACAAGGTATCACTCATCATATTGAAAATCGTGCTTCACAAGGAACATTCAGCAATTATATTCAAATTAATTTGATAAGTGAACATGAAGAAGTAAAAATTGGTGCAACTGTAATAGATGGATTTGGTGCACGTATTGTAAGAATTAATGATTATTCAGTAGATTTTAAACCCAATACTTATCAATTTATTTCTTATCATAAAGACTTACCAGGAATGGTAGGTTTAACAGGTCAACTACTCGGTAAACATGATATCAATATTGCTTCAATGTCTTTAGGAAGAAGTTCTGAAGGTGGACAAGCAATGATGATTCTGTCAATAGATCAACCTATTACTCAACAAGTTATTAAAGAATTATATGAGATTGGTGATTTTGATAACATCTACGGTACAACTTTATCAATATAATAAATAAGAAAGGAACGACGATAATATTCGGCGTTCCTTTCTTTTTATTATTTATTAAGTAGAATATGTCTAATGTCACAAATATGATTAACAATATAGTCAGCACCGTGTTGCTCTAGGTCTTCTTTTGCTTCTTTCCCACTTAAACCAGTTAAAGTACCTATAAATGTTGCCCCAATCTTTTTAGCACATAATAAATCCGCTAATGAATCACCAACAATAAATACATCATTCTCATTAACAATATGTTTTTGATTTTGAATATAGTGCAAATAATCTCCCTCATTGTTTCCATAAAGAGTTGCAATATAACTAAATGGATTAGGTTTACCTAGTGGCCCTTCTTTTGGAAATACTGACTCAGCTTTCAATACTTCACTCGCTGTGACAATATGATTTTCATTAAAAAAAGATTTAAGACCAAAGGACTCAAATGGAACAATTGTTTCTGTTCTTGGTCTACCAGTTGCAATGGCAATGTTAAAACCTGCTTGTTTTATATCATTTAATAATGTTTTAATTTCTTCCACAGGACGTAAGATCTTTTCTTCATAAATAAAACCAGACTTAGGAATAGACAAAGGAGTAAGCTTTTCTACTTTTTCATATAAAGTTGTTCCTAAATACCATTCTTGATATATTGCTCTAGCTAAATTCCAAAGTGGACTTTTTAAATTAAATAATTTAGCATTTTCAATATTTAATTGATCTTTTGCGTAATCTTCTAATTCAAGATAAATATTCTCTTTACCACTTTGACTATTTTGAATAAATTTTAACGGTACTGCATAATTAACTTTAAATTGATAATTATAAGATTGTAATTCACGTAGAGTCTCAACTGAAAACGTTTCAACATGAGTCACTTGTCTAATTGTTTCTGAATCCAACTGTTTCAAGAGATGGATGAAATGAATACTAAATACAACAAATAACATATCCCAGTTAGAATTAAGGCCTAAAGATTTTAATTGATTTAAAATTTGATCGTTTAAAAATACTTGTGTTCTTATATCTTCAATTAATTCATCATTCATATGATTAAAATTTTGAGCGCTATCTAAACCTAAAAAATCATCACTCTTTAATAGTTCTTCAACTGTTAAGGCAGATACATCAAAGCAACGTTCTTCACTTAAAAACACACCATCTACATCAAATAAAATTGATTTCATCGACATCTCTCCATTTTTTGACTATTCTGATACTTATAATCATAACGAACATTTATATAAAGTCAATGTAATAAAAATAAGAGCCAATGCTTAAAATCTAGCATTAGCTCTTTTATATAAATAATATTTATCAATAGGACTATAGTGTAACAAATGATTTGGACATATAATGTCGCTTTTATTGTTTCTGTTGAATTATTTCATCTGTTTTTCAATTTCATCTGCTACTTGTTGAACATGTGTACCAATAATTACTTGTGTTGAATGGTGGCCATTTTTCGTCACCCCAACAGCTCCAGCATTTCTAATTTTTTGTTCATCAATAATCGTATTATCTTTTAGTTCTAAGCGAAGTCGTGTAGCACAATTTGTTAAACTATCAATATTAGATTTTCCACCTAAACCTTCTAATATTTGTGTAGCTGGTTGATGATATTTTCCACTTTTTGATTTATCTGTAGTCGTCGTTTCTTCTACTACCGGATCAGCTAGTAAGTTATCACCACGTCCTATTGTATTTAAATTCAATACTTTAATCATAATTCTAAAAATAACATAATATAAAATAAAGAATACAATACCTTGAACTAATAGCATTAAAGGGTGATTAGCGATTGGATTAATTAGCGATAAAACATAATCAATTAATCCTGCACTAAATGAGAATCCCGCGGTCCAATGAAATAGAGATGCAATAAGTAATGAAAGTCCTGTTAATAAGGCATGTATGATAAAAAGTACAGGTGCAACAAACATAAATGCAAATTCAATTGGCTCTGTAACGCCTACTACAAATGCTGAAATAGCACTTGCTAAAAACCATCCCCATACTTGCTTTTGTTGCTTTGTCTCAGCACTGTGATACATTGCAAGTGCTGCTGCTGGTATACCAAACATCATAATTGGGAAGAAACCTGCTTGATAACGTCCTGTTATACCTTTTACTGCATCTACACCTGTTTGGAATTTACCAATATCATTAATTCCTGCTGTATCGAACCAAAATACTGCATTCAATGCATGATGTAAACCAGTAGGAATAAGTAATCGATTAAAGACACCATATAAAAATGCCCCGAATGAACCAAAACCTACTAACCATTCTCCAAATGCAACAATGCCTGAAAAGACCATAGGCCAAATAAATAATAGTATAACTGCTAATATGGTACTAAAAAATACAGTCATAATAGGTACTAATCGTTTACCACTAAAAAATGACAAGGCCATAGGTAATTCAACTTCACTAAATTTATTAAAAGAATATGCTGCAATTAACCCGATAATAATACCAAGAAATACATTAGAATTATCCATTTTTGTAAAGCCTAAGTTAACTGCTTTTTCTTTTATATTAAATAACGTAGCCACATTTTCTGGATTTAATACTTTCGTTACCATAGCATATCCTAACGCACCTGCCAAAGCAACCGCCCCATCGTTCTTTTTAGCCATACCAATAGCTACACCGATAGCAAAAATTAATCCTAATTGTCCTAAAATAGCTGTTCCTACAATTGAAAAGAACATGGCTACTGTGGGAAGAACATGAAGTGCGTTTAGTAAGTTACCTATCCCGGTTATGATTGCTCCTGCTGGTAAAACAGCTACAGGGAGCATTAACGATCTTCCGAGATTTTGAAAGAATTTAAACATCTTTTATCCTCCTTTATTTATTAAAAATTATATTTTTTATGTATTTAGTCCAATATATAATCTACCATATTTGTAAGCGGTTACGCTATATGTTTATTTTATATAAATAGACAATGTGATGACAAAATAAAAAAGATACGCTTTAACCAATAAAGATTAAAACGTATATATATTTAATAAGATATTATAAATGATTTTTATTATTGATTGAGATAATTAACTGGTATTTTACTTCAAATCTATTTTTTTATTAAATAATCTTTCCGCATTGACTAAATAAAAATGATTAAAGACAAAATAACAAGAACAATACGTTAGGTAATATATGGTACTAACGGAAAATAGATTTCTTAAAATCTGTCATTTTCACTCATGGTACTCCTATCATCCATTTATCAATTATTTATAAAAAAAGAAGATTCTCTATTTAGAAAATCTTCTGATGAATAATGCTATCAATATCTATTAAAGACGTTCTTGAATAAGATGAAGTTCATGTTGTAACTGTGCTGTACGTCTTTCTATTTCTTTAGTTAGAAAATCAATTTTTTCGTTACGCTTTAAATCTTTAGGTATGTCAGATTGATAAATAGGTTTACCAAATTTAATCATCGCTTGACCAGTGACTAAACCATGTAACTTCGTTGGTCCAACATAAGCAGCTGGTAAGATTGGTGCTTTACCTAACATAGCAATCGTTGCAGCTCCACGTTTTAAAGGCGCGCCTTCAACTGAAGTTCTATGACCTGTTGGGAAGATACCTACTGTTTTATGATCTTTCAATAATTTAACAGGTTGTTTTAACGTACTAGGTCCCGGATTTTCTCGATCTACTGGAAAAGCATTTAAAGATCTTAAAAATTTGCCACCCCATTTATTACTAAATAATTCTTTTTTAGCCATATAATGAATTTCATTTGGAATTAAAGCTAATCCTAATAAAATCACTTCATTATAACTTTCATGGGTACAAGTCACAACATATTTACTATCTTTAGGAATGTTCTCTTTACCTACAATGTGTAATGAACGTGCCATTTTTACGATTATTAATTCTAAAAATTTACTAATAAATTTATACATTTTGTCACCTACTTCTAAGTTTCTACACTTAGTCGATTTTATCATTAACTTATCACGTGAACAAGATTTTAAAAGATACATCTTAAGACTGATAGCTATTTACTAGAAATATTTAAATATTTTCTTCATAATTGAGATAATGGTTAAAATATATACGGAGGTTTAATATGACAGAATATAATCAATATTTTCAATCCAGCGATTATCAGCATTCACGTCCACCTAAACCGAAGTTTCCATGGTTTAGAATTATTATTATTGCTCTAATCGCTGGTATCATAGGAGCATTAATTGTTTTAGGAGTTAATCGACTTATGAATGGAGATGATTCAAATAGTGGTGGATCTCAAGTCCAACAGGCTACGAATGATAAAGGTGGCAATGTGTTAGACGGTAAAAGTGATAAATATAAATCGGTTAATGCCATGATCAAAGATGTCTCTCCTGCTATTGTAGGTGTCATCAATATGCAAAAGGTAACAAGTTTTGACGATTTATTACAAGGTAAATCAACTAAAGCACAAGAAGCTGGTATCGGTTCTGGTGTTATTTATCAAATTAACAACAATTCTTCTTACATCGTCACTAATAATCATGTTATTGATGGTGCATCACAAATTAAAGTACAATTACATAATGGTAAACAAGTAGAAGCAAAGCTTGTAGGTACAGATGCAGTTTCAGATATTGCAGTTTTAAAAATTGATTCTCAAAAAGGAATTAAAGCAATGAAATTCGCAAATTCTTCTAAAGTTCAAACTGGCGATAGTGTTTTCGCAATGGGTAACCCACTTGGCTTAGAATTTGCTAACTCAGTAACATCAGGTATTATTTCTGCAAATGAACGTACAATTGAATCTAATACCACTTCTGGTGGAACTAAAGTGAATGTGCTACAAACAGATGCAGCAATTAATCCTGGTAACTCTGGAGGTGCATTAGTAGATGTTAATGGTAATTTAGTAGGTATTAATTCAATGAAAATTGCTGCTGACCAAGTTGAAGGTATTGGTTTTGCAATCCCAAGTAATGAAGTAAGAGTTACAATTGAACAACTCGTTAAACATGGTAAAGTAGAACGTCCTTCAATTGGAATAGGGTTACTTAACTTAAGTGATATTCCAGATTCTTATAAAAAAGAATTAAAAACTGATCGTGATACTGGTGTGTATGTAGCAAAAGTTAGCCACTCTAGTGAATTAAAAGTTGGCGATATCATTACTAAAGTAGATAGTAAAAAAGTAGATGATGATACCGATCTAAGAACGTACTTATATCAAAATAAAAAGCCAGGTGAAACCGTGAAGTTGACTGTTATACGTGAT
The DNA here is from genome assembly GCF_038007165.1 of Staphylococcus sp. FSL W8-1270. NCBI lineage: Bacteria > Bacillati > Bacillota > Bacilli > Caryophanales > Staphylococcaceae > Staphylococcus > Staphylococcus sp. FSL W8-1270. The sequence continues at coordinate 1,052,757 of NZ_JBBOWQ010000001.1, read as the reverse complement.
GGTAAAACTAAAGACGTATCAGTCACTCTTAAAAATCAAAAATCAATATCTTCGCAATCATATAATTCTGAAGATAATAATAGTCAATTTATTCGATAATAAATAACGAGGTTAATCCAAAATAATGGATTAACCTCGTTTTCAATATATTCTTCTCAGATAAGATTATTTATAATTTACCATGAAGTATTTTTTCTTACCACGGCGAATAATTGTAAATTCATTATCAAATTTATCTTCATCAGTTAAGTTGTAATCAACAGACTGTTCTCTTTCACCATTAATATAAATTGCTCCATTGTTTACATCTTCTCTTGCTTGTCGTTTTGAGGAAGCAATTCCAGATTCAATTAAAACATCAATAATGTTAGTTGTTGCTTTAGAAACTTCAACTTGAGGTACTTCTTTAAACCCTGCTTTGATATCTTTAATTGATAAAGATTTTAAATCACCTTTAAATAATGCTTCTGAAATTCTAATTGCATCATCAAGTGCTTCTTTACCATGAATAAATTCTGTTACATTTTCAGCAAGTGCTTTTTGAGCTTCTCGTAAATGTGGTGCTTCATCTCTAGATTGTTCAAGGCGATTAATATCTTCTTTACTTAAGAATGTAAAGTATTTTAAGAATTTAATAACATCTTCATCCGATTGATTAATCCAGAATTGATAAAATTCATACGGTGTTGTTTTTTCAGCATCTAACCAAACAGCTCCAGATTCTGATTTCCCAAACTTTTTACCATCAGACTTTGTCACTAATGGAATAGTTAAACCATAAGCTTCTGTTTGACCATACATACGTCGCATTAACTCAATACCACTTGTAATATTACCCCATTGATCAGAACCACCAACTTGAATTTTACAATTAAGTTCACGATTTAAGTGGCCAAAGTCAATTGCTTGTAAAATAGTATAGGTAAATTCTGTATATGAAATTCCATTTTCTAATCGTGATTGAATTGAATCTTTACCTAGCATATAATTGACACCTACATGTTTACCATAATCACGTAGGAAACTTATTAGTGAAATTTGACTTAACCAGTCTCTATTATTAACGAGTACGGCTCCTTTATCTGTGCCAAATTCAAATAGTTTATGCATTTGAGCGCTTAAGCCTTCAACATTTTTTGCTACTTGATCTTCAGTTTGTAATACACGTTCTTCAGATTTACCAGATGGGTCTCCAATCATACCAGTGCCTCCACCAATAAGTACTATTGGACGATGACCATGTTCTTGGAATCGACGTAATGTCATAAATGGTAAAAGATGACCAATATGTAAACTATCAGCAGTTGGATCTGCACCACAATACAACGTTACTTGTTCTTTATTTAATAAATCTTCAATACCTTGTTCATCAGTTTGTTGATAAATTAAACCTCTCCATTGTAATTCTTCTAGTAATGCATTTGACATAGTTATATCCTCCTATAAAATTTATTTTTATTAAATAAAAAAGCACCCTCACAACAATGTAAGGGCGCTTATGCACGTTACCACCATACTTAACAATTCAAATAGAATTGTTTACTCTATTAATGATACGCTCATTAATAAACGTTGAATAAATAAGTATGAGGTGTATTCATATATAAACACATGTTAGTTCACAGCATCCACTAACTCTCTGTTAAGTTAATTTATATATTACTTCTCCTCTTATTCAATACATATTGAATTGATAATAATTATAAAAAAACCTCTTCTAAAAGTCAAATATGCTAGATATGATATACTGTATTTAATTTGAGGAGGACTACCATGAAATTATTATTTAAAGATGCTCAATTTAAAACGTTTGAAAAAAATTATAAGTTTATAAAACATATTATGGTAGGTCTTTTGAGTATTATAGTTTTAGGTTCTATACTTATTGTTCTTGGTACTGCTACTTATTTTCATCATCTTACTCAAGAAGCTTCAAATATAAGTGATACTGAATTGAAACACCGCGTACTACACTTTTCAGGTGATGAGATTTTGAATCACGATAAAAATATTTTAACTGAGTATGATCATTCTCAAAACTCTCTCATCGTAGGTCCAAAACATGTAAATTCAAACGTAATTAAAGCATTAATATCTTCTGAAGACACATTATTTTTTAAACATGATGGAATTTTACCAAAAGCGTTAATAAGAGCAATGATCCAAGATGTTTTAAGTTTAAATTCTCGTTCTGGCGGAAGTACAATTACACAACAATTAATAAAGAATCAAGTCTTAACAAATGAAAAAACATATAGTCGTAAGGCAAATGAAATTATATTAGCGATGCGTCTTGAAAAAATATTATCTAAAAATGAAATTATTTATACATATTTAAATATTGTACCGTTTGGACGCGATTATAATGGTGCAAATATAAGTGGAATTGCGTCTGCTTCCTATAGTTTATTTAACGTTCCCCCCTCCAAGTTAAATGTTGCACAATCTGCTTATCTTGTTGGCTTATTGCAAAGCCCTTATACGTATACACCGTATGAAGATAATGGTGATTTGAAGTCTTATAACGAAGTTAAAATTAGTATTGACCGTCAGTATTATGTATTAAAACGAATGCTAGTGGAAGGGGTAATCAGTAAAAAGACATATCAACAGGCAAAACAATATACTATTTATGATCATTTATTAACTAAGCCTCAATGAATCAATCAATATCTTATATCGCACATATATTAATTTAAATGATTTATGAGTATTGAATTTAAGAACCTTTTAAAATAAATATATGATAGTAATAACACAAAATATCGATATATGATTTAAATTACCTGAAATTCGTTTTTTACTTGGTTTTGTCGCTAAATCGCTTGTTTTTTCACATGCAGTTTTACCAACAAAATGATGAAATTTGTTGGTAAAACAAAAAAACGTCTGAGACAGTAAATGTCTCAAACGCTTTTTCTTTAATCTAAATTAGAATAATCCTACTGCATGACCTTCATCAGTGACATCCATGTTTAATGCCGCTGGTTTTTTAGGTAATCCCGGCATTGTCATAATTGCCCCTGTTAATGCAACAATAAATCCAGCGCCTGTTTTAGCTTCTAATTCTCTGATAGTTATATCAAAATCAGTTGGTGCACCTAAAGCGGTTGCATCATCACTAAATGAGTATTGTGTTTTAGCCATACAGATTGGATATTTGCCCCATCCATTGTCGGTAAATTCTTTTAATTGTTTTTTTGCTTTTTTACTGAACGTTACTGAAGAACCACCATAGATTTCTTTTACAATTGTTTCAATTTTTTCTTCTAATGATTGATCTAAATCATACAAGAATTTAAATTCTTGTGGTTGATCGATGACTTCAAGAACTTGATTAGCAAGATCAACGCCACCTTTACCGCCTTTTTCCCATACTTCTATTAAGGCAATTCGTACATTATTTTCTTTAGCCCAAGCTTTAACTGCCTCAGTTTCGTCTTCAGTATCATGTACAAACGCATTTAAAGCAACCACAGGTTCTACTCCAAATTTTCTAATATTATTAACATGACGCTCTAAATTAACAATACCAGCTTTAACTGCTTCAACATTTTCTTCTTTTAGATTATCTTTACCAACGCCTCCATGCATTTTTAATGCACGAACAGTAGCTACTAGGACAACTGCAGAAGGTTCAAAGCCCGCTTCACGTGCTTTGATGTCTATAAATTTTTCAGCGCCTAAATCTGAACCAAATCCTGCTTCTGTAACAACAATATCTGCTAAATCACGTGCAGTTTCAGTTGCTAAAATCGAGTTACAACCATGAGCTATATTAGCAAATGGTCCACCATGTACAAGTGCTGGTGTTCCTTCAATAGTTTGTACTAAATTAGGTTTAATTGCATCTTTAAGTATCATTGCAAGAGCGCCTTCAACTTTTAAGTCTGCAACAGTAATTGGTTTACGCTCACGAGTATAACCAACTGTAATACGACTGATTTTTTCTTTTAAATCATTAATATTACGAGCTAAACATAAAATCGCCATTATTTCAGATGCTACAGTGATATTGAAACCATCTTCACGTGGAACACCGTTAGTTGGTCCACCTAACCCAACAATGACATTACGTAATGCACGATCATTCATATCAAGTACACGTTTCCATTCAACACGACGTACATCAATTGCTAAATCATTACCTTGATGAATGTGATTGTCTATAAATGCTGATAATGCATTATTCGCTGTTGTAATTGCATGGAAATCGCCGTTAAAGTGTAAATTAATATCTTCCATAGGTAAAACCTGCGCATATCCCCCACCAGTGGCGCCACCTTTAATTCCGAAAGTTGGCCCTAAAGCAGGTTCACGTAAAGCAACCATTACATTTTTATTTAACTCATTAAAAGCATCAGCTAAGCCTACTGTTACAGTTGATTTACCTTCACCAGCTGGTGTAGGGCTCATTGCAGTTACTAAGACAACTTTACCTTTTTCTTCTTTTGATTGAACTTGATTAATATCAATTTTAGCTTTGTAGTGTCCATATTGCTCTAAAGCATGTTCAGGTATTCCTGCTTTTTTTGCAATGTCTCCAATTGGTTTTAATTCTGATTGATTAGCAATATCTAAATCTGATAAATGTGCCAAATTATTTCAACCCCTTGTTTAAAATAAATTTTATGTAATAAGATATTTAGAAATAACTACCAAATCATCTTACTACTTTATAATAACTAACAAACAAATATATGTCGAATACTTGATAGCGTTTACAAAAATATTTAATTTCCTTAAAAATAAATTTAGTAATATTAAAAGGTTTACATAATTATATTATAGTAACTTATATATTAAAAAAGGATAAAATTATTCATTTTATCCTTTTTTCTACATTACTTTATTTAGTAGTATTTCGATATTCAATTCTATGTGGCAAAACTACATTAGGTTCTGCAATGTCTTCTTCATTCATAAATTTAGTAAGAAGACGCATACCTACTGCTCCGATGTCATACAATGGTTGAATGACACTAGATAGTTTAGGTCTAACCATTTCTACCAAACGCGTATTATTAAAACTAACGATTTGTAGTTCTTCTGGAACTTTTATTCCAGCATCAAGAGCACTATGCAAAATACCAATTGCTTGTTCATCACTAATAGATAATATAGCATCAGGTAAATTATTTTTTAATTTTTCAAAAACATTCACTCCGTCTTTATAGCTTTCTGAACCTGATAATTCTATAGTGTTATTTAACTTTAATTGATGTTTGTTTAAAGCATCTTTCAAACCACTTAGTACATCTTCTTGAGCCTTTTTAGAATAATCTCCACTTACAAGTACAAAATCTTTTGCGCCTGTTTTAATAAGTTGTTCTGTAACTTCTCTGGCAGCTTTAGCAAAATCGATATTAACAGATGCGATATTGTCATCTTTACCATTTGTGCCAGATACTACAACTGGAACTGAAGAATGATTAATTAAATCTTTGATTTCATCAGAAATTGTACCACCTAAAAAGATAATGCCATCTACTTGTTTACTTAACAAATTATTAAAAATTTCTTTTTCTTTTTCTGAATCATTATCTGAATTAGAAATGATAGAGTGATACTTATACATTGTTGCAATATCTTCAATACCTCTAGCAAGTTGAGAATAATAAATATTAGAGATATCTGGTATAATAACGCCTACTGTAGTTGTACGTTTACTAGCTAGTCCTCTTGCAACAGCATTTGGTCTATAATTTAATCTTTGAATAACATCATTTACTTTTTTACGTGTTTCTGGTTTTACGTTTTGATTGCCATTAACTACTCGTGATACAGTTGCCATAGATACACGAGCTTCTCTAGCTACATCATATATAGTTACCGTCATAATTTCCTCCTTGTAAGCGTTTCATTTATTATTATAACGTGTTTTCATTTCATTTTCAAAGTTTATCATAAATTGGTTATGTGTCAAATATATAAGACTTATATTCACAATTGTGTCAAATTTTAGTTAATAGATTTAATAAAATCAAAATAAAACTATTCGTTTTAACTAAAAAAGAACAATATAGAAGTTAAATATAAAACTTTCTATATTGCCCTATATTTTAGTAAAATGAATAGCTAGTAAATTAAAGTATGATGTTTTATTTAAGTTGTTTAGAATTGTACATGTCAGCTAATGGCTTTAATTCATTATAAAATTTATCAAACTCATTTAAATCCATTTGTTGACCACTATCACTTAAAGCTACTGATGGATTTGGATGTACTTCTGCCATTACTCCGTCTGCACCCACTGCAAGTGCTGCTTTTGCAGTCGGTAACATAATATCCTTACGTCCTGTACTATGTGTAACATCTACCATTACTGGTAAGTGAGTACCTTGTTTTAAGATAGGTACGGCAGAAATATCAAGTGTATTACGAGTAGCTTTTTCATAAGTACGAATACCACGTTCACATAGAATAATATTTTTATTACCTTGAGAAGCAATGTATTCAGCTGCAAATGTAAATTCCTCAATAGTAGCTGATAAACCACGTTTTAATAAGATTGGCTTATTTGTACGTCCAGCTTCTTTAAGTAATTCAAAATTTTGCATATTTCTTGCACCAATTTGGAAGACATCTAAGTATTCATCAGCAATTTCGAAATCAGCTGGATTTACAATTTCACTAACAATATTAAGATTGAATTTATCTTTAACATTTTTCAATATTTTAAGCCCTTCAATTCCTAATCCTTGGAAATCGTATGGTGATGTTCTTGGTTTAAATGCACCGCCTCTAATAAATTTCTCACCTTTGGCTTGTAAATCACGAGCTACTGCATCAACTTGTTCTTGAGATTCAACAGAACATGGACCAAATACAAATGATTTATTTCCATCACCAATAACTCCACCATTATCAAATTTTACAATTGTATCTTCCGGTTTTAATTTTCTTGAAACATATAAGTGCTTTTCATTTTCTGATTTTTGTAAATCAGTAGACGCTTTAAAGATTTCTTTAAACAATTGTTTAATTACATTATCATTAAATGGTCCGTTATTACGATCCATTAATTCATTAATCATTTCTTTTTCTCGTTGAGGGTCATAAACTTTAGTACCTTGCTTAATTTTTTCTTCTCCTATTTTTTGAGCTAATTCCCCTCTTTTTGATAATAAGTCTAGAATTTGATTATTAATTGAAATTATCTCTTCCCTGTATTGTTCTAACTTTGTAGACATTCATACTCACCTCAATAAATTTTACTATACTGAATTATATTACTTTAAAGCGGTAAAATAATTGTATTTAGATAGTATTCTAACAATTACATTAAAAATATTCAACTATAAATCAAATAAATTTTCTGATATTTCTGAATTATTAAAATTAATACAATTAATAATACTATATAAAGAATTAAAAGAGCAATGTAAAATATTACACTGCTCTTTTAAAAAGATTAATCATTAAATGTACGTTTTTCTATTTTACTATTTGCTTTTTCAGCTCTTTGTTGTTGCTTTGGCGTTTTGTTTTTATTTTGATTTTTGCGATTCTGATTTTTGCGATTCTGATTTTTACGTTTTTGATTATGGTTTTTATTTTTTTGAGTTGAATTTGATTGAGATGGTTGATGTTGGTGAGTAATAACTCCTTTTTCAAATTTAGCATCATGGTGAGTTTGTTTATTTTTTGTTATTTCTTCATCTTTATTAAATGACTTATGATTTTTAGTTATCAAATTAGGCACTTTATCATATTTAGAGGATGTTATTGGTGCCTCCTCAAATAATTTTCGAGTATTACTTGCTACATCTTTATTATCTTTTAACTTAGTTTGCTTAGTTCTAGCTGCCGATGCAATTTTAGAAGCTTGTGACTCATTTTCGCTGTTTTGAGTTTGATGACTTCTTGCTGGATTAGATAATTGATTTATTGCTGATTCATTTTGAATTGCACGATGTTGTGCTGCAAGTGCATCTGTTTCTTCTTGTTTTTCATCTTTAGCGATTGCTTCTTTTTTGGCTTCTTGTATTTCTTGCGCTTGTGGTGATTCGTCTGCTAAATTACTTGATGTTTCTGATTGAATTGCTCGACGTTGTGCTGCAAGTGCATCTGTTTCTTCTTGTTTTTCATCTTTAGCAATTGCTTCTTCTTTGGCTTCTTGTATTTCTTGCGCTTGTGGTGATTCGTCTGCTAAATTACTTGATGTTTCTGATTGAATTGCTCGACGTTGTGCTGCAAGTGCATCTGTTTCTTTTTGTTTTTCATCTTTAGCAATTGCTTCTTTTTTGGCTTCTTGTACTTCTTGCGCTTGTGGCGATTCGTCTGCTAAATTACTTGATGTTTCTGATTGAATTGCTCGACGTTGTGCTGCAAGTGCATCTGTTTCTTCTTGTTTTTCATCTTTAGCAACTGCTTCTTTTTTGGCTTCTTGTATTTCTTGCGCTTGTGGTGATTCATCTGCTAAGTTATTTGACAACTCAGCTTTAATAGCATTTTGTTGTGCTACAATTTCTTCCGCACTATTATGTTCATTATTAAAATAATTATTTTCTTTTACTATAGTTTCAGCCTTGGCTTCTTGTATTTCTTGCGCTTGTGGTGATTCATCTGCCAAGTTACTTGATGTTTCTGATTGAATTGCACGACGTTGTGCTGCAAGCTCATCGGAAGAAATACCTGTATGTTTTCTATTTTTTAAGTCTTCAATTTTATGTCTTACATTATCAATTGTTTCTTCTGTTTGTTGTTTAATACTATAATAATTATCTTTAACTTCTTGTTCTTTTGCTTTTAAATCATCAATTTTTTGGTTTGCTTTATTTTTAGTTAAAAGTCCAATAGTTGAGCCAATAATTGCACCAGTAATAAAGCTAACAATAAAACGTTTACGAGACTTAAATCTCGGATCATTATAATAAGTTTTATAATCAATCTCTTGATTAGTATCACGAGTAGCTTGATTTGAGAACTTTGGATGATTATAACTCTCATAGTCATCACGATTATAATGTGGTGTATTAACAAAGTTGTTTTGGTCTAATTGATTTGCGCCACGACCATGTAAGTCATTACCTGAGTTATTTGTTTCAAATGCATCTCTATCGTAATGTTTTGTCGCATTTGTATTCAAATCACCATTAGGTTGATTTGCGCCACGACCATGTAAGTCATTACCTGAGTTATTTGTTTCAAATGCATCTCTATCATAGTGTTTCGTCGCATTTGTATTCACGTCATCATTAGATTGATTTGCGCCACGACCATGTAAGTCATTGCCAGTGTTATTCGTTTCAAATGAGTCACGATTATATTTTTTACTCATGTTTATTCCTCCTATAAGAAATGCACTTAAACAAGTAAAAACCTCATTTAAGTGCATTTGATTGAATCATATTAAAAGTTTTTCTCAACATTTGTAGTGTAATTTTGATTTGCATCATTAGCTACAGAGTTAGCTCTGTAGTTTGCACTTCCTCTACGGTAGTGTCTATTTTGCCATTTGTCAGCAATTTCCATTGCAACATTTGACCATTGAACTACTTGAGAAATTTTATCTTCATTTTGAGAAATATTATGTGTGATTGAGTTAGTCACACGATCAACTGAGCTATTTAAAGTTTGAACTGAGTCGCCAATACCTTTAACGCCATCAACAACAGAGTTTAAACGTTCAACTTTACCTTGAATGTCTTCAGTTAAGCGATTAGCTTTATGAAGTAAATCAGTAGTTTCACGAGTAATACCTTGAACTTGACCTTCAACACCATCAAGTGTTTTAGCCACATGATCTAAATTTTTCTTAACTGAAATTAAAACTACGACAATTCCAATACATAAAATTAAGAATGCGATTGCAGCAATAATTCCAGCAATTGGTAAAATCCAATGCATAAAAAACGCCTCCTAAATATTCTTTTAAAATAAAAGTCATTAATTATAAATACCCATAATAATTATATATAAACATATTAGAATTCTTTTGACATACCAATTTTTTCTTCATAAGCACGTTGAATTTTTTGAATATCTCCGGCACCCATAAATAGAATAACAGCATTATCAAATTTTTCTAATACATCAATACTATTTTCATCGATTAACGCAGATCCGTCAATACGATTTATTAAATCTTGGATAGTTAATTCTCCAGTATTTTCACGTATTGAACCAAAAATTTCACATAAAAATACGTGGTCTGCTTTACTTAATGCATCAGCAAATTCATCTAAGAAAGCTTGAGTTCTTGAAAACGTATGAGGTTGGAATACTGCAACGACATCTTTATTTGGATATTTTTTTCGTGCTGTTTCAATTGTAGCACTAATTTCTCTTGGATGGTGAGCATAATCGTCTACTAATACTTGTTTTGAAACAAAAGTTTCATTAAAGCGACGTTTTACACCACCAAATGTTTCTAAAGCTTCTTTAATATTATTAACATCCATTTTTTCAAGATAACTAATTGTAATGACTGCTAAGGCATTTTGAATATTATGATTACCATATTGTGGTGTTAAAAATTGATCATAGTATTCTCCATTAATATACACATCAAACTGAGTACCATTTTCAGTTATTTGTATATTATCTGCATATACATCATCGTTTTTACTAAGACCATAATAATAAATAGGTACATCTGCTTTTAAATTTCTTAAATGTTCATCATCTCCCCAAGCAATAATAGCTTTTTTTACATTATTTGCCATTTCTTGGAAAGCACTAGCAACATCGTCGATATTTTTAAAATAATCAGGATGGTCATAATCAATATTTGTCATAATTGCATAATCTGGGTGATAGCTTAAAAAGTGACGTCTATATTCACACGCTTCAAATGCAAAATAATCACTACCTGGTAATCCCATTCCTGTACCATCGCCAATTAAGAATGATGTTTTCTTGTCTCCATTCATAACGTGAGATAATAAACCAGTTGTAGACGTTTTACCATGAGCACCTGTAACTGCTACCGATGTATATTGATTAATGACTTGACCAAGAAAATCATGATATCTAATCACGTCCAACTTTAATTCATGTGCTTTAACAATTTCTTCATGTGTATCAGGAAATGCATTACCTTGAATAACTACCATTCCTTCATGTATATTATCTACACTAAATGGTAAAATTTTAATCCCTTTATTTTTAAGTGCTCCTTCTGTAAATACATATTTTTCAATATCTGAACCTTGAACTTCATGTCCTAAATCGTGCATAATTTGTGCTAATGAACTCATTCCTGCACCTTTAATTCCGACAAAATGATAATGCGTCATATCCATAAAACTCCTTTAAAATTAATCATTCTTTAAATCTGCCTCAGTAATAAATACATCTCTTGGTTTAGAGCCGTTTGCTCCAGATATATAATCTAGTTGTTCTAATTGATCGACGATTCTTGCTGCACGATTATAACCAATTTGGAAATGTCGTTGGATTAATGAAGTAGATATATGTCCTTCTTTGACCATAAAACTACAAACATCATCAAATAATTCATCTCGTGCTTGAGTTTGAGTCTTTTTCAACAATTCTTTTTCTTCAAATAAATATTCTGGTTCTCTTTGTGCTTTGATGAAATCAACGACATCATCAATTTCTTCATCAGATACAAATGTACCTTGTACACGTATAGGTTTATTCATACCACTACCTAAATATAGCATATCACCATACCCTAATAGTCTTTCAGCGCCTCCACTATCAATAATAGTTCTAGAGTCCACGCTTGAAGACACCATAAATGCAATACGGGTTGGTATATTAGCTTTAATAAGTCCAGTAATAACATTAACTGAAGGTCTTTGTGTCGCTACTAACATATGAATTCCACAAGCTCTCGCTTTTTGAGCAATTCTAGCAATAGATTGTTCTACTTCTTGTGGAGCCATCATCATTAAATCTGCTAATTCATCAATAACAATGACTATCTTAGGCATACGTTGTTCGTAAGACGCTTTTTTATTGAAAGCAGTAATATTGCGTACGTGATATTTTGCAAACAGTTTATAACGTCTTTCCATCTCTTCAACAGCCCACTTTAAACTTTGAGTAGCTGCTTTAACATCTGTAATAACTGGTGAAACAAGATGTGGTAAGTCATTATATGGCGCTAATTCAACCATTTTTGGATCAATCAATAATAATCTCAACTCTTCTGGATGATTTTTATATAATAATGACATTAATATACTGTTAATACATACAGATTTACCTGAACCTGTCGCTCCAGCTATTAAAGCATGAGGCGTTTTAGCAATATCCATTAATAATGGCTCATTATTAATCCGATTACCCATAGCTACTGTTAATTTAGATTCCGTATTTTTAAACTTAGATGATTCTAAGATTGATTTTAAACTTACTTTTGAAGAATTTTGGTTTGGTACTTCAATACCTACCAAGCTTGTACCTGGAATAGGTGCTTCAATTCTTATATCTTTAGCGGCCAGTGCCATCTTTAAATCATCTTGCAAAGCAGTAATTCTCGAAACTTTCACACCTTTTTCAACAGCTAACTCAAATCGTGTTACACTTGGACCTACAGTCACATTTTGAACTTCTGCAGGAACATTAAAGTAATAAAACGCATCATTTAATTCTTGTTTTTTCTCTTCAATCCATGAGTTATCAATTTGATGAATTTCCGGATCTTCTAATAATTCAAGACTTGGTAATTTAATATTAGGACCTTTTCTAATCGCAGCTTTACTTTCGTGTTGCTCGTTTTCATCTTGATCTTCATTCTGAGTATTTAATGTCATAGATATGGCTTGTGTATTTTCATTTTGTACATTTGAAAGTTCACTCGTTTCATCTTCTTGATTATCTTGAAGTGATTGTTCATTAATATTCTTTTTAATATGCTCTTCATGATTATTAGTCGCTTTTACTGATGGACTTGAACTTGGTGTACTAACTGATTTATTTTCCAATTTTGTCTCTGGTTTTAATTCTGGAACGCTAACTTTATTAGTTTTTTTGAATTTTTTAGCATCCATCAAACGTTTTTTGTCAGATGGCGTCATTACAACGTTAAAAGGTTTACTACCCGGAATGATTGAGGATTTAATAGATGATGAAACATCCTCATTTTCAACGATTTGTTTGTTATCATCTTCTAATTTTTCATCTTCAGTGTTAGATGATGAGTCATGAACTGAATCATTGTTATGTTCAATTTGTTCAGAAGCATACTCAGTATCTGTCTCAATTGCATTATCAATTGAATGGTCAATGTCATCATCGTTATGATTTGATTGTTTAGTTACCTCTTCATTCGAAGAAGCGTTCATCTCATGATACTTTGCTTCCTCTACTTCTTCTTTTGAAGTATAATTATTGTCTTGCAATTCATTAACTTTACTTAAATGAGCATCTTCATTTTTATTAAGATGATGCTGTTTGTCTTTAGTTGAATGTATAGGTGATACGTTAAGATTATCGTCTGACAATGGCTCATCATTATGTTCGTCTGTAGATGTCGTATCATTAACTTCTCGTACTTCTACATCTTTATCATTAACAGTTTGAATATTTGGGACAGATTTCAAATCAATTTCTTCATATTGATACTGCTCATCATCGTCATCATAATTAGATGTATTTGAATCAGTTTGAGTCCCTTCATCAATCACATGATTATTCATCGTATTCTCATTTGAGTCTTCCATTTTATCAGTACTATCTTCTGTATATGTCGTTCTCTCTTCATCATTATTTTCTTCATGATCTAGAGAACTCTCTCCAGTGTACTGCTTAGCTTGATTTGCATACATTTCATCAATGACTTTTTGGATTTCGTTATCATTATCCGCTGATTGTTGACGCTTATTCTGTAAAGCTTCTTTAAACTTACGTTTTTGTTGTGCTTTTTTTTCTCTTTCACGTCTAATTTCTTCTACTATTTGTGACGCATAAATATTCTCAATATTCACCGTATTATCTTTTTGAGAAAAATTAGGAACGTTACTTTTTGAAGATGTAGTTTCATAAATATTAGAATTTTGATCATTAATAATTGAAACATCAGTATCTTCATACTTAGTTTGACTCAACGGTTCATTTTTAGACTTGCTTATATTTGTTTTTACATCATTATCAGATACTCGTTGTGCTGTTTGATCTTGTTTTGAATTATGTTTCTCGTCATTATGATTATCGTCATTCTCATTCTCTTTTAGTGGAGGGATAACACCGTTTTCAATTGGTCGGCGTTTTTTTGTACCAAATACTGCAGACGGTACTTCTGAAGTTCTAAAACTTGAATGGTGATATGTAGAATTCGATGTCGTTTTATAGTTTGCTTTAAAACGCTCCGATTGTAATTTCACATGAGAATGATTATTTGTATGCTTATGATATTGAGAAGTCGTTTTTCTATTATTTTTATCATTTAATTGTGTACTATTCAACGACTTATTACGTTTATTAGAAGGTCTTTCTTTAATTGAAGGCACTCCAGTATCATCATGATTTGTATACTGTCTTCTTCTGCGTCTTCGAGTATCTGTTGCACTGTCATAAGTTTGAGGATAGTCATTATTATTATCTATTTCATCATAACTGTAAGCGCCATAACCAAATTCTTTATCAACTTTAGGTGATTTCTGCGACATATATTCATCTTCATCAACTTCTCTGTAAACCGCTTCATCATATGTTTCAGCATCTTGCCCTAAATCAATAGGAAAACGAAATTTTCCACGCGGACGATCATAGATATCATCATTTTCAGGAAGTAAGGTATGCTCACCATTCTTTTGTGTTTCTGAGTTATGTCGACGTTTATTTTTTCGTCTTAGTAATTCTTCATCAGAATGTTTATCATTGTCAAATAATTCATCAAACCAACTCATACTTCCACATCCTTCCTAGTTTTTTTAATCAAAAAATGCATTGCCTACTTTATAATCATCAGACAATACCATGATTCCTTTTTCTTGAGGTGCATTAGGCAAGTTCAATTCTCTCATTGAACAAATCATACCACTTGATGCAACACCACGTAATTCAGCATCTTTAATTACCATTCCACTTGGCATAACTGCACCGACTTTAGCTACGACAACTTTTTGACCTGCTTCTACATTTGGCGCACCGCACACGATTTGTAGTTTTTCACTACCAACATCAACTTTCAAAATACTTAATTTATCTGCATCAGGATGCTTTTCTTTAGTTTCTACATAGCCTACAACAAATTTAGGTGATAAATCCGCTTCAAGTTGATAATCAAAACCTGCATTTGTAATTGATTGTTGTATAGCTTCTACAAGCGTTTCATTTAATTTAATATGACCCTTACTATTAACTGAATATACTTTTGAAAAATCGAAAATATTAAATCCAACAATTTGATTTTCATGTTTAATAGCAACCACATTATTTTTTATTTCATATTCAAAAGGCCCATCTGTTGGTTCAATTTGTAAAAATGCAACGTCCCCTACGCCTTCTTTATTATAAAATAAATTCATTTAAATTCTCCTTTTTACGTATTATTAGTTATTTTTTATTAAATTTTTTACGATTCGCTTCTAAACGTTGAATAACGTTTGGATCTCTTTTTTGTTTATTATTTTTTCCTAAAATAAAAATCGGCTCTAAATGTTCTTTTTTATAACCAAATGAAAGTGACGTTATAGGTACAAGTCCCTTAGTAAAAAATTCCATCGTCAAGTGTGCCATAACATCATAGCCTGTTTTATTGCGTATATCAGCAATAATTAATACATCTTGATGAGGAACAGCGACTAACATTTCACCTTCACATTGAGCTTCAATGTCATTTAAAAACTTTGTATTTAAAATACGACTCGCATCATATCCGTCATTTGAATTGATAAAATAAAAAATATTTCCTTTTACTTCATCTGTTTTATATTTATTCTCAAGTTTACGTATATTAAACAACGACATTTCTTTAATTTGTTGTGAAGTTAAACCTAGTGTTTTTAACATACTTTCATCAATTAATCGGTACGATTTTCCTAAATCAAGTGCATAATAAATATTAGTTTCTGCAGTATGTTCTTCAATAACAAATTGATGACCTTCTTTAGTTTTTTTATCAAAACTAGTTGATCTTATTACAGGCATAACTTGAATATCTTTCATTTTAGATAGACCATTATCATCCATTTGTGCAATTGCCTCTTCAACATAATAGATAATTTCATCAATGATTTTCTCTTTTTGTTCTTCATACTTCGCTACAATTGCATTAAGTTTGATAGTTACGCCTTTAAAATTATCTCGTCTATATATACGTAATGTTTCTTCTTCACGATCAAACTTAAAATCAACGTCTAAATGTTTTAAACGTTGTTTTAATGTATCTCTCATTTGAAAGACGTTCATATTAAAACACTCCTATTTTCGCACCTTACAATATTTTACAATAAAAAGAGCTCCAGTTACAGAAAAATTAGGCTATTCTTTCATATAAATAAGAAGTTTAAGTCCTAATTACTCATTTACACATATTGACTTAAAAATGAATCTATTTGTTCGATTGATTTTCGTTCTTTTCCAATATAACTTCCCATTAATTCACCATTTTTATATACGAGAAAACTTGGAATACCCATGATATCATTTTCAATTGCTAAATCTATAAATTTATCTCGATCTACTGATACAAATTTAAAATTAGAGTATTTTTTTTCTAATTTCGGTAAATCTGGTTCAATCACTTTACAATCTGGACACCATCCAGCTGTAAATTCAAATACCGTTTGTTCATTTTTCAATTCTTCAAATTGTTTTTCAGTTTCTAACGTAATCATATTATTTCTCCTCGCTTTGAAATTGTAATGTTAAAATGTTTTCATTTGTTAAGTGACTCACAGCTTGTTTTAATAATTCACGCGCGGCATAATAGTCTCTAATATCAAATACCGCATCTGTACTATGAATATATCTTGCACATACGCCTATAACTGCTGTAGATACACCTTTATTTGCTTTATGGATTTCTCCCCCATCTGTACCACCTGGTGAAATATAGTATTGTGAACGAATATCAAATGTATCAACTAACTCCAGTAGATAGTCTCTGAAACGTGGAGAGAGAATCATTGTACCATCTTTAATTCGAATTAATGTTCCTTCACCTAATTGACCAGATAATTGCTGTTTACCTTTAATATCATTTGCAGGAGAACAATCTACAACGAATGCTATGTCTGGCTGTATTAATTCAGTTGATGCTTTTGCACCTCTTAATCCAACTTCTTCTTGAACATTTGCACCCACATATAAATCTACATCTAATTCTACATCTTTGAGTAATTCTAATATTTCAATTGCTAAGACACAACCGTAACGATTATCCCATGCCTTAGCACTATATCGATGTTCAGATAATTGAGTGAATGGTGTAAAAGGAACAATTGTGTCCCCTATTTCTATTCCACGTGATCGAACTTCTTTATCACTTTCTGCTCCTATATCTAACATTAAATCTTTAATCTCAGGAACCGCTTCATTACCTGTTCTAAAATGTTTTGGTATATTCGAAACTACGCCTACAATTTTTTCACCATTTCTATTTTTAACCTGCAGTCGTTGTCCTTGCCATATATCATTAGATACACCGCCTAAGTTAGTAAACTGTAACATGCCATTTTGAGTGATGTTCGTAATCATAAAGCCAATTTCATCCATATGAGCCGCTACCATCACACGCTTTGCATTTTGTTTTTTTGATTTTTTTATACCAAAAACACTTCCCAAATGAGTTGTTATCACTTCATCTACAAATGGGGTCATTTCTTTTTTCATGTAGTCACGTACTTCTTCTTCAAAGCCTGGTGCTCCATGTAATTCTGTTAATGTTTTTATACGAAGTAAAGTTTTATCGTTTTCCATTACATAAACACACTCCTTAAATTTATTATATCATTTTGATTATGGTAAACTAATAATAAGAACTATTAATAGAAAGGTTAGATTCGATAATTATGACTCGTCAAACTATAAAATATATCTCCATTCCCATCGTAATAACTATAGGAGCATCTACGGCTTTTATACTCTATCATACATTGAAAAACAAAAAAGTAAAAAATCCGGATAGAATATTAGAGGAAGTAAAATCATATTTTATGGATATTAAAGGTTCTTACATTCTTCATGAACCTTTGCAAAATAAAGAGCAATATTTAAATCGTTTTGTTTATCAAGGTGGTATTACTCAAAATAAAAACAACCGTGATATAGAGTATACCTTCTATGCTGATGCACACACAGGTGAAATACTTACTATTGAAGAAAATTAATATTACTTTTTTGATATTTAAAAAACATTTTAATACTTTTTTTACTTCATATTCATATTTTAAATTATATTTGTTTGATGTTTTTATTAATTTTTTATCATTTTCGAACTTAACAGTAAAGTAACGATTACTATGATAATACAAAAATCAATAATCCTTTTAGATGAAATATGGACTAAATTTTTTCTTTTTTTCTTACATATTGCATTGGATGTTTATCATATGTACTTATCCATAAATTTAAATAACAATGTATTTAGCACATATGTACTTATATGTATCATAAAGAGCAATAAATGATAAAACAACACACGAGCGTAAGAATGTATTTTCTTCTTACGCTCGTGTGTTGGATTTAATATATTATTTATTAATTTTTATGAAATTTGGCTTCCATTCTATAAATACGGGAACCTTTATCAGAAAATTTTTTCTCATATTCAGTTAATATATTATCTTCATCATCTTCATCATGAAGATTTAAATTTAACTTTGTAAAATACATTCCATATTGTGACATGCTTTCAAGACTATAAGCAAATAAACCTCTATTATCTGTTTTAAAATGTATTTCTCCATCTTCTTTAAGAATTTGTTCATATAAAGCTAAAAAAGTTCGATACGTTAAACGACGTTTTGCATGTCTTTTTTTAGGCCAAGGATCCGAGAAATTTAAATAAATTCTAGATACTTCATTCTCTTTAAAGTACTCATTTAGTTCAATTGCATCATTGCAAATCATTTTTAAATTTGTAAGTCCTTTATCTTTTACTTTATCAAGCACTTTATACATAACGCTTTTTTCACGTTCTAAAGAAACAAAATTAATTTCAGGATGTTGCTCTGCAAGTGTAGTTATAAATTGTCCCATTCCTGAACCGATTTCAATATAGATTGGCTGTTTCTTATCAAACCAATCACTCATTTTGCCAGCATGTGAACCATCCATGTCTACTAGGTCAGGATGTTCTTTCAAATAATCTTCTGCCCATGGTTTATAACGGACTCTCATGTATTAAATCTCCTTAAATAAATAAATAAATTACTATTCATTACCTCATTTAAAAATTTGATCCATGTGTTCATATCTTTAAATCTTTTTTGTTCTTCATACCATTGAATCATGCCGATTGATTGAATCACAGTATACCATTTCATACGTTTATTTAAGTCCATACTTTCTTTAACACCATAAGTATTAAACCAGTTAGACCATTGTTGTTTTGGAACGTAGTTGTATAGCAGCATACCAATATCGATGGCTGGATCAGCAATCATGGCACCTTCCCAATCTACTAAAAATAGCTCATCACGATCAGAAAGTAACCAGTTATTATGATTAACATCACCATGAACTACTGTAAAGAAACGTGAATCTAAATTAGGAATATGATCTTCCAAGTAAGTTAATGCTTTTCGAATAATATGATGGGTTAATACGTCTCTAGATAAAGAAGCATTAATTTTCTTTAACATAATATTTGGGGTAATAGGTTCCATTTCCATACGTTTTAACATATTAAGTAGTGGTTTTGAACCATGTATTTTTTTGAGAAGTTCAGCAACTCTTCTTTGAGACATTTCTGATGATGTAAGTTCTCTACCATTTTTCCAATGTTGTGCTGTTACAACTTCGCCTGTTTCAATACGTTTTGTCCAAACTAACTTAGGCACAATACCTTCTGCAGATAATGCTGCAATAAATGGATTTGAGTTACGCTTAAGAAATAATTTTTGTCCATCTTGTTCAGCCATATACGCCTCTCCAGATGCTCCACCTGCAGAATCAAGCGTCCACCCTAATTGATAAAACTGCTCCAACTCGTTCACCTCACTTTCAACTAGAAAATGGCTCGAGAAATATAGTTTTTCAAGAGCCATATATCTAATTTAATCATCGCTTTTTATCTAACGATTATATTTCTAACTTTGTTTTTGTTATATTGATAAAATTATTATTTAAATGTCTTCAAATCATTTAAATTTTTTACGTTATCTCTTTAATCACTCAATGATGATTTTATAATTTTTAGCTTAATTTTTCAACTGAAAATGAGAAACAAAATGATACATTTTACTAGTATGAAAAAGCTAAAATCCCGAATGCTTTATAAATATTATAACATATCATATACATCATCGTTGAAGAAATTTAAAGTTAATTGATACTTTTTGATTCAATATACTTTTCGAATCCTTCTTGTAATTTTTTAGTAATTGGACCTACTTTACCATCATTTACAATTTCGCCATCAATCTTAACGACAGGTGTTACTTCAGCAGAAGTACTAGACACAATGACTTCATCTGCATTTTTTAAGAAATCAACTGTAAATGTTTCTTCATTAAATGGTATGTTGTCATCTTCAGCAACCCATTTAATTACTTTTCGAGTAATACCATTTAAAATGTAATTATTAACGGGATGTGTATAGATTTCGCCATCTTTAATCGCATACACATTACTTGACGCACCTTCAGTAACAGTTTCATCTCTATGTTGAATGGCTTCTGTTGCATTATATTTAACTGCATATTCTTTAGCAAGAACATTTCCTAATAAATTTAAACTTTTAATGTCACAACGTAACCATCTAATATCTTCAACTGTTACAGCATTAATGCCATTTTCAAAGTCGTCATATGGACGATCATAACTTTTAGCAAATGCCATAATAGCAGGTTTAACTTCTGGAGTTGGGAAAGAATGGTTTCTTGGTGCTACACCTCTTGTCGCTTGAATATAAATTCCACCATTTTGAATGTCATTGATTTTTAAAAGTTGTCTTACAATATCTGTTAGCTCCTCGACAGTATAGCCTAAATCGATTTGAATTTCACTCGCACTTCTAAGGAACCTTTCAAAGTGTTCAGTTACTGTAAATAATTTACCGTTGTATGCACGAATATATTCATATATACCATCTCCAAATACATAACCTCGGTCTTCATAAGACACTTTTGCGTCTTCTTGATTTAAAAATTCTCCGTTAATAAATACTTTTGTCATTATTTATCCCTCCACACATAGTGAATAAATTGCTTCTAAATAGATACTTGTTGCGTTGAATAATTGTTTTTTAGTAATATATTCATTCTTTTGATGCATTAAATCCTCTGAATCTTCAAACATAGCTCCAAATGCAACACCTTTGTCTAAATTACGTGCATAAGTGCCTCCACCAATTGTATAAGGTTCTGTCATATCACCTGTTTGATTTCTAAAAGCAGTGACAAGTTTTTGTACAAATGGATCATTTTTATCTACGAAATGAGGTTGTTGAACTTTACCTAATTCTATTTCAAACCCTTGAGATTTGATTTCATTTTTAAAACGTTCTAAAGCAGTTTCAAATTCGAAGCCTTTAGGATAACGTAAATTGATACCAAATTTGCCACCTTTTTCTTTATCATACGTAATGATACCTACGTTTGTTGTCACGTCTCCCATAACATCAGTATGGAACTTCATACCCATTTTTTCACCAAAATGAGATTCATGTAAATAACGATTACTAAATTCAGCGAATTCTTTTGCAGCTTGATTAAGATTCAAAGTTGATAGGAAGTCAATAAGATATAAACCAGCATTCACACCAAGTGAAGGATCCATACCATGGACGGCTTTCCCTTCAACAGTTAATATCAATTCACCATTATCTACAACCGCTTCACCTTCTAGTTGACGTTGGTCTAGATAATGTTCGAAATGTTGAACTACGTCTGTCATATTTTTTTCAACCAAAATATGTGCTTTAGCATGATCAGGAACCATGTTATAGCGTTGACCAGATTCAAATGAAAGAAGTTTTGCTTCTGAATGATCAGTATGATGTGAGCTTACATTTTGGACTAAATCAAATGTTGTAATTCCTTTTTCACCATGAATAGCAGGGAATTCAGCATCTGGTGCAAAACCTAAAGCAGGCATTTCTTCTGTTTTGAAATATCTTTCTGTACATTTCCAGTCAGATTCTTCATCTGTACCAATAATAATATGAATACGTTTTTTCCAATCTACATTCATTTCATTTAAAATTTTAACTGCATAGTAAGCTGCGATAGTTGGACCTTTATCATCAAGTGTACCTCTTGCCACAATAGCATCATCTGTTACAACAGGTTTAAATGGATCAGAATCCCAACCGTCTCCAGCAGGAACGACATCTACATGACATAAAATTCCCAATACATCTTCACCTTGACCTGCTTCAATTCTTCCAGCAATATGATCAACATCATGGGTAGAAAAACCATCTCTTTGAGCGATTTTATACATATAATCAAGAGCTTCACGAGGTCCAGGACCAACTGGTGCTTCCTCTGAAGCTTGACTATCATCTCTCACACTCTTGATTGAAAGTAATCCATTTAAATCTTCAATAATTTGACTTTCATATTCTTGTACTTTTTCTTTCCACATTAGAGATCAACTTCCTTTTCAATAGATATATCTATTATTTTACATAAATCTAGTATTAAATGACAACAAGATGTCAGAAAATTTCATAGTACATATAAAAAAAGAAGTGAGAAAAAATTTTCTCACTTCTTTAAAATTTAAGTTTAATGTCTATCGTCTAAGGCATTATGATTGTTTTTCAAATCTTCTTCAGTGACTACTCTTAAATTATTATTAACAGTTGCGCCACCTTCATCATCAAATTTACCTTCTGCTAATTCATGTGTATCATTTTTTTTAGTATTCACATTAGTGAATTTAGATTTTTCATCTTGTAATAAAGATTTAGGATCATTTTTTAAACGATTTGCATAACCTTGTGGGTCATTCTTTACGTTTTGAATTGTTTCATTTGCTTTTGAGCTAATATCATTAACTAGCCCTTTCGCATTTTGTTTATAGCCTTCTGGATTTTCTTTATATTTATTATACTCAGCTTTTAATTTATTTCTGCTACTTTCACGTGATAATGCTACTGCAGCCGCTGCAGCACCAATTCCTGCCACAATTCTTAATAAACCTGCACTTTTAGCCATCATATTACCCCTTTTCTCTTTTATTACTATAAAAGTTTTAATTCTTCTGAAGTTAGTAAACGATACTCTCCAGATTTTAAGTTTTCATCTAACGTCAAATTAGAAATTTTAAGACGTTTTAATTCTAATACCTCATTATCAATTGAATGAAACATTCTTTTCACTTGATGATACTTTCCTTCATAAATAGTAACTAAAGATAATTTATGATCTAGTTTTTCAAGTTGTGCTGGTTTTACTTTGCCATCTGATAGTTCAATTCCATTTTTAAAAGCAATAATATCTTCGTTTTTAATAGGATATTTAGAGGTTACTTTATACGTTTTAGACACATGTTTAGATGGACTCATTAAATTATGGTTAAATTGTCCATCATTAGTAATAAGTAATAAACCTTCAGTATCTTTATCTAGTCTGCCTACTGGAAATATATCAAGATGGCGGTAATCAGCAATAAGATCTATCACTGTTTGATTTATATCATCATAAGTAGCAGAAACATATCCTTTGGGCTTATTTAACATAATATAAACATGATTAATATACTCTATTATTTTGCCATCTACAGTAATTTCATCTTGCTCAGGATTCACTTGGGATTTAGGCGATTTTTCCACTTTATCATTAACTTTGACACTATTTTTCTTTAAAAGCTGCTTTACCTCAGTACGCGTGCCAACTCCCATATTCGATAAAAATTTATCTAACCTCATCTTAAGAATCCAACTTTACGTCTAATCTTTGCTGGTAATTCACCAAGAAATTGATCAGCTAATCGATTTTTAATTGTGATACCGCCATACACTAATGCACCGATAATAACCCCAACAAATAATATAATCATTGCTCCAAATTTACGTTCTACAGGGACAAAATGACCTAAAATTAAGTAAACAATTTCTACACTAATCATCATGATTAAACTATAAATAAAAATTTTCGCTACTTGCACAAATGTTTCTGTAAATTCATATTTCGCATATATTTTTAAAATAAAGAAATTTGCTGTAATCGCAAAACTCAATGCAATAGCAGTACTTAAAATTGCTCCTGCAGTATGGAAAGTCATAATTAATGGAATATTAAGTGCTAACTTTAATACAACGGCTCCTAAAATGACAAACACTGTCAATTTTTGTTTGTCTATACCTTGTAACATCGAAGCAGTAACACTAAGTAAAGAAATTAATATTGCTACAGGGGCATAGATAAATAACATTTTGTTTCCATCTGGATTATATTGATAGAAAACTGTATATAAAGGTGCAGCCAGTGCCATTATCCCTAAACTTGCTGGAACTGTAATATACATTAATACACCGATTGATGTTTTAATTTGACGATGCATTTCAGTTAAACGACCTTCTGCATATGTTTTAGTAATATATGGTATTAAACTTACCGCAAAACCTGCTGCAAGTGATGTTGGAATCATTACAATTTTATTGGTTGTAAAGTTTAATATCGTAAAGAAATAATCTTTATTTGCATGGAATCCTGCTGCATCTAGTGCATTGTTATGTGTAAATTGATCAACAAGGTTAAATAATGGAAAGTTTAAACTAACAATTACAAACGGAATACTGTATGCAATAATTTCTTTATACATTCTTCCATAAGAAATGTCTAATCCTGTACGATCAGACTCTACCATTTTTTGAATGTGAGGTTTACGTTTTTTCCAGTAATACCAAAGAGTAAATAAACCTGCAATTGCTCCCACAGCGGCTGCGAATGTAGCTACACCATTAGCTTGTAGATATGTACCATGAAAAACATTTAAAACTAAATAACTACCTATTAATATAAATATAATTCTGGCTAATTGTTCAGTAACTTCAGATACAGCAGTTGGACCCATCGATTGATAACCTTGGAATACCCCTCTCCATGTTGCTAATAGTGGGATAAAAACCACTACTATACTGATGATACGAATAATCCAAGTAATCTCTGGTACTGTCCATCCACCTTTTCCTTCTTTTTGACCTAAAGTAATCACTGCAATATCAGGTGCTAAATAAAACAATATTAAAAATCCTATAATACCTGATATCGACATTACGATAAAACTCGATTTATAGAGTTTTTGTCCAACTCTATATGCTCCTATTGCATTATACTTTGCTACAAATTTTGAAGCTGCTAAAGGCACTCCAGCTGTCGCGACAGCAATAGCAATATTATAAGGAACATAAGCATAGTTAAATGGCGCTAACTTTTCCTCCGCATTTGCACCCATAATCGCATAAAAAGGAATTACAAATAAAACACCTAGAATTTTAGTAATTAAAATACTAAATGTTATTAAAAAGGTTCCGCGCACCATTTCCTTATTTTCACTCATATTCAATCTTCCTATCTTTAATTTAATCAAACTATGTCGTTATACATCTGTCTAAACTAAGGACTTGCATTACTATAAAATATATCACAAAATACTTATTGTTTCTCGTTTCTTTTTAAGTTTTTTTGTCAATTATTCTCACTATTATTAAATAAAAATATTGTAAGTTTTTTATTTATGTATTTAATACACTTTTTAACGCAAAATTCTACTTCGGTTCGCAAAATAATAAGTATTTATGTAGAATATAAATGTATGATAACGGAGGTTAATATATGTATCAAACAATAATCATTGGCGGTGGACCAAGCGGATTAATGGCAGCAGTTGCTGCGAGTGAAAATAGTAGTAAGGTTCTATTAATCGAAAAGAAAAAAGGTCTTGGAAGAAAATTAAAAATTTCTGGTGGTGGTAGATGTAATGTGACTAATCGTCTACCTTATGAAGAAATCATCAAAAATATACCCGGAAACGGTAAATTTTTATATAGTCCATTTTCAAAATTTGATAACGAATCCATAATAGAATTTTTTGAAAGTCGTGGTATAAAATTAAAAGAAGAAGATCATGGAAGAATGTTTCCAGTTTCAAACAAATCACAAGATATTGTTGATACTTTAGTTAATACAATTAAGAATAACAACGTTGAAATTAAAGAAGAAACTGTTGTTAATGACATTTCTAAAAATGATCAATCTTTTATAGTAAAAACACAAGATGGCGAATTTGAATCAAAAACAGTTATTATTGCGACTGGTGGAACAAGCGTCCCCCAAACTGGATCCACAGGTGATGGCTACAGATTTGCTAAAAATCTAGGCCACACTATTACTGAATTATTCCCTACTGAAGTTCCTATTACATCTAGTGAATCTTTTATTAAAAATAAAACACTTAAAGGCTTAAGTTTAAAAAATGTAGAATTATCAGTTTTAAAGAAAAATGGTAAAAAACGTATTAGTCATCAAATGGATATGATTTTTACACACTTTGGTGTAAGTGGACCAGCTGCATTACGTTGTAGCCAATTCGTTTATAAAGAACAAAAAAATCAGAAAAAACAAGACATACAATTACAATTAGATGTATTTCCAGAGATTTCTTTACAAGATTTAGAAAATAAAATAAAGAAAATCTTAAGCGAAGAACCAGACAAATATATAAAAAATGCACTGCGTGGTTTAATAGAAGAAAGATATTTATTGTTTATGCTAGAACAGGCTAATATTAATGAAAATACAACATTTCATCATCTTTCAAATCAACAGTTGACTCACCTCGCAGAACATTTCAAACAATTCATTTTCACTGTTAATGGTACCCTTTCAATTGAAAGAGCATTTGTTACGGGTGGTGGCGTTTCTCTTAAAGAAATATGGCCTAAAACAATGATGTCAAAAATTCAACCTGGTTTATTTTTATGTGGAGAAGTATTAGACATTCATGGGTATACAGGCGGCTACAATATTACAAGTGCTTTAGTTACCGGCCACGTCGCTGGAAGCGAAGCTAGACAATTTATATATACTTAAAAATAAAAAACACTCCAAAAGTTAAGTAAAATTATAACTTTTGGAGTGTTTTTTATTTCATATTTTGAATACGAAGATAACTGAATTTATTTTTTATTATTTATCTTCTTTTTTTCTTCGTTTTAATAATAATAGCAGACCACTTAATAATGTGAACTCAGCTAAAGATAATAATGAGTTTTCATTTTCACCTGTATAAGGTAGAGTATTTAATTTTGAATGATTATTATTCACATTAAATTTATTATTAAAATTATTAAATGTAACTTTGTTGTCATTAACCAATCCAAAGTTATTTTCAAATTGCTTAACATTCACATGTTCAATCTCATTAATAGTCACTCTCGTTAATTCATTAATATCATTAGTAGTCACATTTTCAGCTAATTTATTTAAGGCTTTCATAACATAAACATCAATTTGTTTATAAGCTTTATTTCTATTATATTCTGATATATTTGTTAATCCTTTAATATACGCTTTACGTTTATTTGCTACATCAAAGATTTGAGATTTAGCTTTCAATTTTACTTTGTCGATTAGAACTATTTTATTAAATTCTTGAAGATAATGTATTTTTATATTATCAACTTGTTTATTAGTTTGAGCTTGGTTTACTTTTTCTTCTGCTTTTTTATATGATTCATCAAGTTTTTGTTTTATGAATAGTTTTTCATCTATTGTAAATGTTTGATCAGATGATACTTTATCTTTTAATTTTTGTAATTCCACTTCTAATTTAGATAAAGCATCTGCTTTTTTAATAACTTCAACTTGAATACTATTAATTGATTGTTTACCTTGCTCTGTAGTCTGATCGACATCTGAGTTAGTATTGGCACCTTCGAGCAGTTTTTTAGCTCTCATTACTGCCTCTTCTACTTTTTGTTTTGCTGCATCCTTTTCTTCTTTTGTTGCGTTTGGTGTTTGATCAATTTCTGCTTTCTTTTGTTTAGCTAATTCGTCGATAGTTTGTTTAGCTACAGATTTTTTAACTATTTCTGGTTGAATTTCATCAATAGCATGTTTACCACTTTCTTTGGCTATTTCAACATCAGAATTAGTCGTAGATTGAGCAATATTATCTTTTGCTTTTGTAGCTTCTTCATCTACTTTTTGTTTTGCTACTTCTTTTTCTTCTTCAGTTGCATCTGGTGTTTGATCTATAATTTTTTTCTTAGCAATTGCAGATTGGTCAATTTCATGTTTTGCCTCTACTTTTTTTATAATTTCAAGTTGGATTGTATTAATAACATTTATCCCTTTTGTTTTCGCGTTATCAACTCCATCATCATTTTCTGCTTCGTTGATATGAGTTTTAGCTTCTGTTAACGCTTGATCCACTTTACTTTTCGCTGCTTCTTTTTCTTCTTCAGTTGCTTCTTGCGTTAAATCAATAGTTGCTTTTTTAAGTTTAGCTAAATCATCAATTGCTTGTCTTGCTTCTGATTTTTTAACTACTGTCGGCTGAATATTATTTATCACTGTAGTGCTATTTTGTTCAACTTGATCTACGTCATTATTTGTTCTTGCTTGATCAATTCCATGTTTTGCTTTTATGACTTCTTCGTCAACTTTTGATTTCGCTGCTTCTTTTTCTTCTTCAGTTGCATCAGGTGTTTGATCAATGATGGCTTTCCTAGTTAATGCAATTTGATCAATAGCATTCTTAGCTGTCTCTTTTTTTACAACTTCTGGCTGAATGTTATTTATAGCAACAGTTCCTCTATCTTTTGCTTGATCTACATCACTATTTGTTATTGCTTGATCAATACTATGTTTTGCTTTTGTAACTTCTTCGTCAACTTTTTGTTTTGCTGCTTCTTTTTCTTCTATTGTCGCATTTGATGTTTGATCAATATTATTTTTTTTAGCTCTTGCTACTTGATCAATTAACGTTTTAGCTGCAATTTTTTTTATAATATTGGGTTGAATATTATTAATTGCTATTGTGCTATTATGCTCAACTTGATTCACATCATTATTTGTAACTGCTTGATTAATGTTACGTTTTGCTTTTGTTACCTCTTCATCAACTTTTGATTTCGCTGCTTCTTTTTCTTCTGTTGTTGCATCAGGTGTTTGATCAATGATGTTTTTTCTAGTTAATGCAATTTGATCAATAGAAGTCTTAGCTGTCTCTTTTTTTACAACTTCTGGCTGAATGTTATTTATAGCAACAGTTCCTCTATCTTTTGCTTGATCTACATCACTATTTGTTACTGCTTGATCAATACTATGTTTTGCTTTTGTTACCTCTTCATCAACTTTTGATTTCGCTGCTTCTTTTTCTTCTGTCGTTGCATCAGATGTTTGATCAATGATGGCTTTTTTGATTTTTGCTTGAGTATCTATACCTCGTTTTGCTTGTTCTTTTTTAACTATATCTGGTTGGATATTATTTATTGATGCCGTACTATTATGTACTACTTGATCTACATCATTGTTAGACAAAGCACGATTAATATTATTTCTTGCTTCTGTCGCAGCTTCGTCTACTTTTGATTTCGCTGCTTCTTTTTCTTCTGTTGTTGCACCCGGTGTTTGATCAATCGCTTCTTTTTTAATTCTAGCTACTTCATCGATTGCAGTCTTTGCTGCTATTTTCTTAACTATATTTGGTTGAATATGACTAACTGTTGTAACACCATCTTCTTTTGCTTTGTCAACAGCTTGATTTATTTCTGTATGATTAATATTATTTTTTGCTTCTACTGCAGCTTCGTCTACTTTTGATTTTGCGGCTTCTTTTTCTTCTATAGTTGCATCAACATTATTGTCGATCTCTGTCTTCTTATTAATAACTTCATTATCAATTGCTTGTCTTGCTTCTGATTTTTTAAGCACATCTGGTTGGATTGCATTGATTGTATTCGTACCATTTGTTTTTGCTTCATCCACACCTGAATTATTTATTGCTTCATTGATATGAGCTTTGGCTTCCGTTACTGCTTGGTCTACTTTCGCTTTAGCTGCTTCTTTTTCTTCTGTTGTCGCATCTGGTGTTTGATCAATTGCTTCTTTCTTGGCTCTTGCAGCATCATCGATTGCTTGTCTTGCTTCTGATTTTTTGATTACTTCTGGTTGGATTGCATTGATTGTAGTTGTACCATTTGTTTTTGCTTCATCCACACCTGAATTATTTATTGCTTCATTGATATGGCCTTTGGCTTCCGTTACTGCTTGGTCTACCTTCGCTTTGGCTGCCTCTTTTTCTTCTGTTGTTGCACCCGGTGTTTGATCAATCGCTTCTTTTTTAGCTCTTGCAGCATCATCAATTGCTTGTCTTGCTTCTGATTTTTTGATTACTTCTGGTTGGATTGCATTGATTGTAGTTGTACCATTTGTTTTTGCTTCATCGACACCTGAATTATTTATTGCTTCATTGATATGGCCTTTGGCTTCCGTTACCGCTTGGTCTACTTTCGCTTTTGCAGCTTCTTTTTCTTCTGTTGTCGCATCCTGGCTTCGATCAATTGCCTCTTTCTTAGCTCTAGCTACTTCATCAATTGCCTCTCTTGCTTTTATTTTTTTCGTAATTTCTGGTTGGATTGCATTAATAAAATTCGTACCATTTGTTTTAGCAGTATCTACATTTTCATTTTTTAGTGCTTGATGAATTTGTTCCTTAGCCTTAGTAACCTCTTGATCTATTTTCGCTATTGCTGCCTCTTTTTCTTCTACTGTTGCATCAGGTGTTTGATCAATTGCTGCTTTTTTAATTCGGGCTACCTCATCGATTGTATCTCTTGCATCTGATTTTTTAACCACTTCTGGAATAACTGCATTAATTGCAGTTATTCCTTCATTTTGTGCATCATCTACACTTGAATTAGTAGTTGCTTGATTAATATTATTTTTAGCTTCGGTTACTATTTTATCTACTTTTACCTTTGCGACTTCTTTTTCTTCTATAGTCGCATCTTCTATTAAATCAATTTCTTGTTTTTTAGCTATAGCGGCTTGATCAATTGCTTGTGCAGCAGCATTTTTCTTTACTGGATGCGCTACTACTTGTGATATTTCGTTTACTTTGTTTTCTTTTAATATTTCAATTTCATTATTGTGATTTAGACTATTAATATCTGCTTTTGCTCTAGCTACCAAATTATCTATCTCAGTTTTAGCTGCATTTTTTTCTTCTAAAGTTGCATTATTATCCTTATCTATTTCAACTTTTCTTGCAGATGCTATATTATCTATTGCAGTTCTAGCGTTACTTCGAACAGTTGGAGTTATAGTAGCAGCATTCACACTATCTATGCTACTTGTTTTTTGTTGCGCTACACCATTATTTGTAGTTTCATTCATAATATTTGTTGTAGCCTCTGACACTAAATTATCAATCGTTGCTTTTGCAGCTTCTTTTTCTTCTACTGTTGCATCAGGATTATTATCAAACTCTACTTTTTTAGCATTTGCTCTTTCAGTTAATTCATCAATTGCTGCTTGCTTTACTGTTGGAGTAAGATCAATCATTGTAATTTCATTAATTCCAGTGTCTTTATTTGTTGCTACATCATTTGAAGTCATTGATTGATCAACAGTTGTATAACTAGATTGTAGTGCTTGATTCACTTGCTCAATCACAGCATTTTTTTCTTCAATTGTAGCTGTATCGTTACCCATAAAGAGCGCTCTTTTAGTTCTTGCAACTTTGTCTAATGATAATTTAGCATGTGCTTTATCTAAATTTAAATCGATACTATTAATCGTTGCTTGATCTTTCAATTCACTTATAGGCATCTCATCTGTTTCAGCTAATACTTCTTTAGCTTTTCTAAGTACCACTTGCATTGCTTCCCATACTTCTGGTGAATTATCGTTTTGATCAAGATTGGCTAAATCATCCTCAATTTCTGTTACTTTGTCTCTCAAATGTTGCTTATACATTTTAACTGTAATAGTTTGTTTATCTAATACAATATCTCCTTGTCGCATAGCAGAATCAACACTTACAAATTCATTATGCACACCGTATCTTGTATAATGATCGCCATTATTACGTCCAAAATCTTTAGAATCACTTAACCTATTCATATTTATACCATCTGTAACATAAGTCAAATGTCCTAAGAATTCTTTTTCAATTGGTCGATCAGTTGGTAAGGATAATCCTATAGAAATATTTTTACTTGCTCCTGCTTCAAGTCGATCTATTTTAACTGTTAACTCTTTAGTTGCTGCATTAAATTTTCCAGTAGCATTTTTTGTAGATACATATGTCACATCTTCTGGTAAAACAATCGTATATTCTGTTTTATTTGAACTAGAATGTCCTCTATTTTCAATTCTAAACCCTATTTCTTGATAAACTCGATCAGCATTTATGGATCCAGATTGTGCAAAGTAGTGTGTATTATTTACTGTCGCAGTTAAATATGCGCCACTATTAATGGTAACATCAGCTAACACTCCGCCTCCAAAGTTATTAGGACCAGTAAGGAGTCTATGTCCATTAGTAGAATCAGTACTACGATTTAATGCCGATTCAAATCTTAATCTTAATCGTGAGACTGTTTCTGGCACTTGAAATACACCTACAAAGTTACCAATTGGGTTCTGTAATATATCCGGAGTTCCTTTATATAAAAGTGTAGAAGGATTATTCGCATCGTAAATATACACTCTTGCACCATTAACCCCCCATATATTATTCATACTACTAGAAATATAATGTAATTGGATTTCTGATCCAGGAGTAACATCAACATCTTGGTAAATTGATCCTACTGTAGGATCAGCTATACCTGGAACTTGATTAAAGTTACCATTATATTTTGATAGTACTACACCAATTTTATTATTGGTTTTATCGAATATATAAGGATTGTATGCGGGCAACGATTTAGGACCCCAAATTAATGGAATGATGGTTTGATCATTACTATTTACATGCCAACCCGGTACAGTATTTGCTTCATTCATTGCAGACTCTAAATTCTTAGTCGGTATCGTCGCACCCTGTGAATTATCTGTAAATGTCCCATTAATGATTTGACCAGTATTTTGTTCATTTACAGCCATCGGATCTGTATTTGTAGTACTAGGAGTGTTATCTACTGAACGTTTCCCTCTTCTATGTGGTTGATTAACGTTTGTAGTTTCATGATTATTTTCATTACTAACTACGTCATTAGTTGTTACTTTCTCATTATGATTTGTATTATTTTCAGTGCTATTAATTACATTATTCACTGTACCTTCTTCACGTTCACGGTTAATTGAATAATCACTTGAAGTATTACTTTCATTATTTCGATTATTTTCATTTGAATTAGATGTATTTGCTGACGTTGTTTCATTATGTGGTTGTTCAATATTAGTATTTTGTTTATTAATCGTCGCACTTTCATTCGTTTGTGGCGCACTTGTATTTGTTTCTGCATCATGAGTTGCTGCATGACCAGGATGTGATAAAAACACTAATGTAGCAATTAGCGTTGAAAATGTCCCCACACTAAATTTACGAATACTAAATTTCTGTTTTTTAAAAAGATTCATTATGTTTCCTCCTTGATGTTCTCTCTTGATGTCAATTGTTATAATGAAAATGTTTTATGTATGCTATAGTTGTTACTATCACTTACATAATATTATATTCACACTTAAATATAATATCATAATAAAATTAAAAGTACTACAACTAAATAATATAAAAATATTAAAAATAAGTTAAATTATAAAAAACAGCGAAGAATCATAACTTCGCTGTTTTTCTGTATTATTGTTTAAATATCTATAAATCATTATATACTGTCTATTTCAATACCTTCATCACCCCATGCTTGCATGCCACCTTCAACATTAACTGCATGAATACCTTCATTTTCAAGGTAGTTCGCTACTTTTTCACTACGAACACCTGCAGCACAAACGATGTAGTACGTTTCATTTTTATTAAATTGATTTAAGTTATCAGCAATTTGATCCATTGGAATAGTTTTAGCACCAGGAATTGTCCCCATTGCAGTTTCTTCATCTGTTCGCACATCGATAATATTTACTGGATTAGATCCTAGTATTTTCTCTTTTAATTGATCTACTGTAATTGTTTCCATTTTAAAACTCCTCTTCCATTATTTTGCAACGATATTCACTAATTTTTGAGGTACAGCGATAACTTTTTTAATCTCTTTACCTTCTATAGATAGTTTAACATTTTCATTTTGTAATGCTAACTCTTGCATATCTTCTTTAGATAAGTCTTTAGGAATATTGATTTTCGCTCTTACTTTACCATTAACTTGCACTACAATTTCAATCTCATCATCTACAAGTAATGATTCATTATACGTAGGCCAAGGTTGATACGTAATAGTTTCTTGATTGCCTAAACGTTGCCATAACTCTTCACTAATGTGAGGGGCAATTGGTGCTAACATTTTAACAAATCCTTCTACATAAGGTTTGTAAATGTGATTCGCTTTATAACAATCATTGATAAATACCATTAATTGACTAATTGCCGTATTAAAGTTAAGAGTATCAAAGTCTTCAGTCACTTTTTTAACCGTTTGATTATAAACTTTATCTAATGAATTATCGTTATTTTCAACAATTTTATTAGATAATGACCCATCTTCATTAATGAATAATCTCCATACACGATCTAAGAAACGTCTAGAGCCATCTAATCCATTTTCACTCCATGCTATAGCTGCATCTAATGGTCCCATAAACATTTCATATAGGCGTAATGTATCTGCGCCATGTGATGCTACGATATCATCAGGATTAACAACGTTACCCTTAGATTTACTCATTTTTTCGTTGCCTTCACCGAGAATCATACCTTGGTTGAATAATTTTTGGAATGGTTCTTTCGTAGGAACTACACCTAAATCATATAATACTTTATGCCAGAATCTTGAATACAGTAAGTGAAGGACAGCATGTTCTACTCCACCAATATATAAGTCTACCGGCAACCAATGTTTTAATTTCTCTGGATCTGCTAACATATTCTCATTATGTGGATCAATATATCGTAAATAATACCAACAACTACCAGCCCATTGTGGCATAGTATTTGTTTCGCGACGACCTTTCATGCCTGTTTTTTCATCAACAACATTTACAAAGTCATCAATATTGGCTAATGGTGATTCACCCGTACCAGATGGTTTGATTTGGTCAGTTTCAGGAAGTAATAATGGAAGTTCTTCTTCAGGCACAGTTGTCATCGTACCATCTTCCCAATGAATCACTGGAATTGGTTCTCCCCAATAACGTTGTCTACTAAATAACCAGTCACGTAATTTGTAATTCACTTTTTTCTCGCCAGCACCTTTGGCTTCGAGTAAAGTAATTGCTTTAGAAATTGCTTCTTTATTATCTAGCCCATCTAGTTCGCCAGAATTGATATGTGCTCCTTCTCCAGTATATGCTTCTTCTTGAACATTTCCGCCCTCGATGACTTCAATGATAGGTAAATCAAATTTCTTAGCAAATTCATGGTCGCGCTCATCATGTCCTGGTACTGCCATAACTGCACCCGTACCATAAGTCGATAATACATAATCAGCAATCCAAATTGGAAGTTTCTTACCTGATAATGGGTTAATAGCATACGCCCCAGTAAACACACCTGATTTATCTTTTGCTAAATCAGTACGCTCTAAGTCTGATTTTTTTGATGCTTCTTCTTGATACTGTTTAACCACTTCTTTTTTGTCATCAGTAGTCATTTCATTCACTAACGCATGTTCAGGACTAAGTACTAAGAATGTTGTACCGTAGATAGTATCTGGACGTGTTGTAAACACATCAATAGTGTCATTAGTATTTTCAACATTAAATGACACACGTGCACCTTCAGAACGACCAATCCAGTTTCTTTGCATATCTTTAATTGATTCAGGCCAATCTAATTCATCTAAATCTTCTAATAAACGATCGGCATATTCTGTAATTTTTAATACCCATTGTTTCATCGGACGTCTATATACAGGATGACCTCCACGTTCTGATACACCATCTACAACCTCTTCATTTGATAACACTGTACCAAGTGCTGGACACCAGTTTACTGCAACCTCATCTACATATGCGAGTCCTTTATTATAAAGCTGAATAAAAATCCATTGCGTCCATTTATAATATTCAGGATCTGTAGTATTAACTTCTCGATCCCAATCATAACTAAAACCTAGTTCTTGAATTTGACGTTTAAATGTTTGAACATTCTTTTTAGTAAATTCTCTAGGATCATTCCCTGTATCTAACGCGTACTGCTCAGCGGGTAATCCAAAGGCATCCCAACCCATTGGATGTAATACATTATATCCTTGCATACGTTTATAACGAGAAATAATATCCGTTGCAGTATATCCTTCTGGATGTCCTACGTGTAATCCCGCACCAGATGGATATGGAAACATATCTAATGCATAGAATTTTTTTTGACCTAAATTATCGTTTGCTTTGAATGTTTTATTCTCAGCCCAATAATTTTGCCATTTCTTTTCAATCTCTTTGTGATTATAACCCAAAGTATTTTCCTCCTAATAAAAATAAAACACCTCAAACTATTACTTTTGACAGGGACGACTTTCTTTAGCCGCGGTACCACCCTCATTCACATTTTACATGTGCACTTTATAATAGTAAGAGATGTTTTAAATTCAATTAATTAACGGTAAGTTCACTTAATTCTTAACGCTAGTTTGCACCACCACTAGCTCTCTTTAGAAAAGTATTTAAGTTACTACTCCAATACAGTTTAATATTATGAGATTCGTAACCTAATTGCAAGTGGTTCAGCACATTTTATATATTTAATTTCAAGTTGTCTTTCAACGATTTTCATGTTGTGAATGTTTTGGTAGACCCTTATCAAAAATAGATAAGAAAAACATTCCTATTAATAAAAGAATGATCATTCCTATGAACATTGCACTCATATTGAATGTATCTACCAATATACCCCCGATTAGAGGACCAAATGCTTTCCCTACAGTTGATGCAGAATTTACTACACCCTGATATTGACCTTGCTTACCTTGCGGTGCTAAATAATTGGCAATCGTTGGTACTGCAGGCCATACAAACATTTCACCAAAAGTAAGAATAATCATTCCTATTAAGAAAACAGTAAATTGTTCTGCAAAACTTGTAACAAAGAATGACAACATAAAAATTAAAATACCAACAAACATTTGATATTTTAAGTTTCCTTTTAACAAACGAATGACTGGTCTAATTAATGGTTGTGCAACTAAAATCATAATTCCATTTACTGTCCATAATACACTATATTGAGACATTGAAATATTAATTTGTTGCGTAAATGAAGCTATTGTTGTTTCCCATTGAATGTATCCAATCCAACAAATACTAAACATGGCACATAATAGTATTAAAGCTATAAAACGTTTTTTATTTTCTTTACTTTGGATATCTAGACTATCTGGTGATTTCACTTTAGCATGGTATTCTAAATTAAATTGCGTAAAGGCTACAATTCCAAATAATACGTACATGATTAAATTAGCTAAGAAGATAAAATTAAAGCTAAATTCAGCAACGAATCCTCCCATTGC
This sequence comes from Staphylococcus sp. FSL W8-1270, assembly GCF_038007165.1. Taxonomy (NCBI): domain Bacteria; kingdom Bacillati; phylum Bacillota; class Bacilli; order Caryophanales; family Staphylococcaceae; genus Staphylococcus; species Staphylococcus sp. FSL W8-1270. Next base: position 1,015,085 of record NZ_JBBOWQ010000001.1, on the reverse strand, counting down.
AGCTCCGGCAGCAACACCTATGTTTTGAGCTAAGTAAATAGCATTAAAAGTTGTTCTGCCACCATTAGGCCAAACGGCACCAGCCATTGCATAGATTGCTGGAACAATCATTCCCCCACCAAAACCAAGTAGCACTAACCAAACTGCATACCACGGCCATCCATGAAAGAAATTAAGTAATGTTGTACTAAGCAAACAAGTAATAGTACCTATCATGATTGTTCTATAACCACCTAACTTATCGAACAACGTTCCACCTAGTAAGTTACCAACTACCATTCCAAAAGAATTAATCATTAGAACAATCCCAGAAACTGTCAAGCTTTTTCCTAATTCTTCTTTCATATAAATCGTATTTAAAGGCCATAAAAAGCTAGAGCCAGTTATATTTAATGCCATTCCTATAACTAGCCACCATACTGATCTAGGTATATTCATAATTTTTAAGTCCTCTCTTTATATTTTTATCGAACTATAATAAACACTATAACATTAAAATATGTTAAAATCTTTACTTAGAACTAAGTTAGATAGAAAGGATAATGTGTTATGGGTAAGTATTTCCCGTATGCCTTTGAAAATAAACGATATCATACATGGAATTACCATTTAAAAAATAAATTCGGACAGAAAATTTTTAAAGTTGCTCTAGATGGCGGATTTGACTGTCCAAATAGAGATGGTACTGTCGCACATGGCGGTTGTACATTTTGTTCAGCAGCTGGTAGTGGTGACTTTGCAGGAAATAGAGCCGATCCAATTGAAGTACAATTCCAACAAATTAAAGAACGAATGCATGAAAAATGGAGTGAAGGTAAATATATTGCTTACTTCCAAGCATTTACTAATACCCATGCACCTGTAGAAGTTTTAAAAGAAAAATATGAACCTGTGTTAAAAGAAGAAGGAGTTATTGGTTTATCTATCGCTACACGTCCAGATTGTCTGCCAGATGATGTGGTTGAATACTTAGCTGAACTAAATCAACGTACTTATTTATGGGTGGAACTTGGTCTTCAAACAGTTCATCAAAAGACCTCTGATTTAATTAATCGTGCTCACGATATGCAAACGTATTACGAAGGTGTAGCTAAATTGCGTAAACATAATATTAACGTATGTACACACATCATTAATGGCTTACCAGGTGAAGATTATCATATGATGATGGAAACAGCACGAGAAGTGGCACAAATGGATGTTCAAGGTATTAAAATCCATTTATTACATTTACTTAAAGGTACACCAATGGTTAAACAATACGAAAAAGGTATGCTTGAATTTATGACGCAAGAAGATTATACAAACTTAGTGTGTGATCAACTTGAAATCCTTCCGCCAGACATGATTATTCATCGTATTACTGGAGATGGACCGATTGATTTAATGGTAGGACCAATGTGGAGTGTTAACAAGTGGGAAGTTCTCAATGAAATAGATGATGAATTAGCACGTCGTGAATCTTATCAAGGTAAGTTTTACACATCTAATACTAAGGTGAATTCATGAAATTAGAACGCATTCTTCCTTTTGCTAAAACACTTATTAAGCAACATATTCAAGAAGATAGTATTGTTATTGATGCTACCTGTGGTAACGGCCATGATACCCTATTTTTAGCTAAACAGGTTCCAAATGGCAAAGTGTTTGGTTTCGATATACAAAAAGAAGCTATTGAACATACAAAAGAAAAAATAGCACCTTTTAAACATGTTACATTGATACATGATGGACATGAAAATATCTTAAATGATATACCAAGTGATATCATCGGAAACGTGGATGCAGCTATTTTCAATTTGGGATATCTGCCTAAAGGTGATAAATCCATTGTTACTAAACCTGAAACCACTATTCAAGCTATTGAAAGTATTTTTAAACTATTAAGTACAGAAGGTATTATTGTACTAGTGATTTATCATGGACATGAGGAAGGACAAATCGAAAGAGATGAATTATTAAAATATCTCGAAAACTTTGATCAAAGTAAAGCACACATATTAAAATATCAATTTATCAATCAAGTTAATCATGCACCTTTTATATGTGCGATTGAAAAACGTTAAATTTTAAAACCCATAAATTAAAACATCAAATCGTAGTTTTAATTTACGGGTTTTTTTATATTAAACGCTCATCAATGAATTCAAACTATTTTCTAAAGATTCATATTTTCTTTTAATAATAGTAGTAATAAAATCTAATAATTCATTTCTATATTTATTTTTTTCTTCATTAAAATGGATAATAACCGTACGTTCGTCGTCAATTGGACGCTCTTTGTAAACCCAATCAGATTGAACTAAATTATTATACGTTCTTGTTCGTTTATATGACTTGATATTAACGTATTGATCCATCTCTTTTAATGTCATAGGCCCCTTTTCCCATAACGTTAATAAAATAAGTACTTCTTCTTTATTTAAATGATACTTCTCATAAATAATTCTAAATATAGAATCTATATCCTTCAATAATTTCTCTAATTTCAATACCATAGATACCGTTTCTTTTTTTTGTAATTTCATAATTCATTCCCCTTGATCTCTCATATTATGTATAATAACTATAATTCAATTTATTATTAAGTTTATACGATTTGGTATTTTTTAATAATATATCAACTATATTTTTTAAATCAATATTTATATTATAATTCTAATACTAAATTCATACAATTTATAAAAAGTAATTGATAGTTATAATTCTACTTATATTGTAATTTTAGCTCATTTATAATATTATAACCATAATTTTGATATAGAATAGGCTCGTAGATATCTGTCTTCTACGAGCTATTCTTTATAGATTTTTAAAGATTATCTTATACTTCCTCAATATCTTCTTCTTGTACAATAAATCCCATTGTATTTACGCTATTATTCAAGAAAGTTAATATATATCTCATGACTTGATCTCGTTCAGGTTCATTGTGAATCTCATGATAAAACCCTTTCCACGCTTTAAAATAAAATTCATCTGCAAGAAATTGTTGTTTTAAAATATCTATTGAAGATGTTTCTAAAATTTTATCTTCGGTACCATACATTAATAAAGTGGGTAACGGTTTGATATCTTTAATATGTTGTGATGTGTCTTTCATCGTTTCATTAATAATGTTAAACCATTTGTAAGATACTTTCTTTAACATCAATCCGTCATGATTTGTCTCATTAATCACTTCTGAATTACGAGTTAAATCTTCATAATCTATTCCTAATTTAAATTGTGTACCTTTTGAGCTCTTTCCAATATTAGATATAAACATATTTTTTCGTGTTTTATAATTTTTCTTAAATTCAAGCATTGGAGAGAGTAGTAATATGCCCTCAATAGGTAGTTCAGTCTTTTCAAGTAAATTGAGAATAATTAAACCACCTAATCCAACACCCATAACAAATGTTGGTAATTTATATTCGTTTGCAATTTTTATCCATTCAACTAACTGTTCATGGTAAATTTCAAAACGTTGTAGTTGACCTCTGTTAGCTCGTGAAGTTTGACCTTGTCCAGGTAAATCACCCATAATTACGTGATAACCATTACGTCTCAACATCGTAATCACATACGCATATCTACCAGTATGTTCTAACATATTATGTACTATGATGATTACGCCTTTAGCGTCATGTTCTGTTTCCCACTTCCACATATTTTTGAATCCTCTCTAATTGAATGTTTATCAAATGTATTATATCAAATTATACCTTTAATTGTTGTTAAACAGTATATAGATTCTCTTAATTTATGACTAATGAATTTAAACGTATTTTACCTCCTAAATGTAAACGCTTTCTTAAACGATGTATTCATGCTAAACTTGTTATAGAGATAGATACGAGTGGGATGGAGGAATAGATATGTCTTTATTCAGAGATTTTTTCATAACATTATCAAATATTACATATTTAAATGAAATGGCTAAAAAAATCGGACCTACCATGGGGGCTAATAGAGTTGTTGCGGGTAATACTATAGAACAACTCATTGATACGATTGAACGTTTAAACGCTAAACATATTGATGTTACTGTAGATAATCTTGGAGAATTTGTTAATACTAAAGCAGCAGCGACTCAAGCTAAAAATGAAATTCTTGAGATAATGGAAGCTATTAATAAATATCAAGTGAGTGCACATATGTCGGTGAAAGTGAGTTCATTAGGCGGTGAATTTGATACTGAGTTAGCCTACCAAAATTTAAGAGACATTTTATTAAAGGCTAATACCTATGATAATATGCATATTAATATTGATATGGAAAAATATAATAGCTTATCACAAACATTACAGATTTTAGACAGGTTAAAAGGAGAATTTAGAAATGTCGGTACAGTTATTCAAGGATACCTTTATGATGCAGAGAAATTAATTGATAAGTACCCAGAATTACGATTAAGACTGGTCAAAGGCGCTTATAAAGAAAAGGATACGATTGCTTATCAAAGTAAAAAAGATATAGATAAAAATTATATAAATATTATTGAAAAACGTTTACTTAATGCCAAAAACTTTACGTCAATTGCAACACATGATGATAAAATCATTAACCATGTTAAACAATTTGTCAAAGATCATCATATTGAAAAAAGCACTTTTGAATTTCAAATGTTGTATGGTTTTCGTAATGAATTAGCAGAAGAGATTGCTAGACAAGGATATCACTTTACCGTTTATGTTCCATATGGCAATGACTGGTTTGCTTATTTCATGCGTCGCCTGGCTGAGAGACCTCAAAATCTTTCCCTTGCCTATCAAGAATTTATTTCAACAGAAGCACTAAAAAAAATTGGCTTAGTTAGTGGACTAGCTTTAGGAACACTTACATTAGTATCTAGTATTGTGAAATTACTAAAACGTTGAAATACAGAGCGTCTCGATAATCCTTAAAATTATCGAGACGCTCTACATTAATTAAAACTGTTTAAGTAAGTTTGCCATTTCAATTGCACTTACTGCCGCTTCTGCACCTTTATTACCTGCTTTCGTACCCGCTCTTTCAACTGCTTGTTCAATACTTTCAGTTGTTAAAACACCGAAAATAACTGGTGTATCTGTAACATCATTTGCTTTTGATACGCCTTTAGCAACTTCATTACAAACATAGTCATAATGAGATGTTGCACCTCTAATGACACAGCCTAAAGTAATCACTGCATCATAATCATTTTTTTGCGCTAATTTTTTAGCAACAAGTGGAATTTCAAATGCACCTGGTACATATGCAACATCAATGTTATCTTCATCTACACCATGTCTTACTAATGTATCTTTCGCTCCATCTAATAAACGGTTGGTAATAAAATCATTAAATCTACTCACTACTATTGCAACTTTTAAATTTGTACCGACTAATTTACCTTCAAAATTCATTCTAAATTCCTCCTAAATAAGATGTCCCATTTTCAATTTTTTTGTTTCCATATAATGATGATTATGTTCCGTTTCTGGCACAATAATTTCTGTACGATCTGCAACTTTTATACCATAATCTTCCAAGCCTTCAAATTTCTTAGGATTATTACTTAATAAATTAACTTGTTGAACATTAAAATATTTAAGAATTTGAGCAGCTATATGATAATCTCTTAAGTCTTCATCAAAACCTAATGCTAAGTTTGCAGTAACCGTATCATGTCCTTGCTCAATTAATTCATAAGCTTTTAGTTTATTCATTAAACCAATGCCTCTACCCTCTTGTGGTAAATAAATAATTAATCCACCATGATCATTTATATATTTCATTGATGCTTCTAATTGAGCGCCACAATCACATCGTTGACTGTGGAAAATATCACCTGTTAAACAAGCAGAATGTAGTCTTACATTTTCAGTTGTACGTGGTTCTCCTTTGCCAAGTACAACAATATCTTCATGTGTATATTGAGATTGAAAACCATACATTTTAAAATCACCAATATCCGTTGGCATTTTTACAGTTGCTTTAAGTTCAATACCTTCGCTTTCTTGTTTGCGACGATAATTAATTAAACTTTCAATTGTAATCATTTTTAATTGATGACGCTCTTTAAATTGTTGTAATTCATTACCTTTTGCCATCGTACCATCTTCATTCATTATCTCACATATAACTCCAGCAGGTGCAGCACCAGTTAATTTAGCTAAATCTACAGCAGCCTCCGTATGTCCTGGTCTAACTAATACACCTTTTTCTTTAGACACTAAAGGAAATAAATGTCCTGGTTTATGGAAACTTTCTGGTTTAGAATCAGGATTAATTAACGCTTTCGCTGTTGCTGTACGATCAAATGCACTAATTCCTGTAGTAGTAGAGATATGATCGATACTTACAGTGAAATTTGTACCGTATTCATCTGTATTACCATCAACCATAGTTTTAAGATTTAGACGTTCAGCAATCTGTGAACTTATAGGAGCACAAATTAATCCACGCGCTTCTTTGGCCATATAATTAATGGTATCATCTTTCATCCATTGAGTGACTGCAATTAAGTCACCTTCATTTTCACGATCTTCATCATCTACTACAATAATACTATCGCCATTTCTTAATGCTTCTAACGCTTCTTCAATGCTATCGAATTTCATTTAAGCCCCTCCTAAAAACCATATGCTTTTAATTTATCAACTGATAAATCAGATTTATTTTTACCAACTATACTTTCAACATATTTAAATAATACATCTGTTTCAAGATGAACTTCATCGCCCATTTTTTTATTAGAAAGAATCGTTGAACGTCTTGTTTCAGGAATAAGATGGATATCAAAACTATGTTGATGCAAGTCAAAAATTGTTAAACTTACGCCATCAACAGTAATAGAACCTTGCTTAACCATTTGTTTGATGACCGAGTCCGATGCCTTAATAGATACAATGCGTGAATTAGGCGTTTCTCTGATATTTATAATTGTTCCTTTTGCATCTACATGACCTAATACAAAATGTCCTCCGAAACGTCCACTACCTGACATTGCACGTTCAAGATTGACTTCATCATTTTCTTTAATATTAGCTAAATAGGTTTTATTTTCAGTACCTTTAATCACTTGGACAGAAAATTGATTTTGTTTAAAATCAATGACTGTTAAACACGCACCATTTACGCTTATAGAATCACCAATATGCATATCTTCTATAATTTTTTGACATGAAATATCTAATGTCCTTACGGATTGTTGAGTGCGAATACGCTTTACAGTACCTATTTCTTCAACGATACCTGTAAACATTTATCTTCACTTCTTTCGCAATGTCATTTTAATATTTTGTTGAATAGACTCGGTAGAAATCACTTCAAATTGTGGCGCGTTAGCTAAATCAATGACATTATCAGTTTGATAAAATTGATTTTTTCCAATACCGCCTATTATTTTCGGGGCATAATAAATAATAAGATGGTCTAAATAATTAGATTGGAGAAATTCTGAAGTTATATGAGGCCCAGCTTCTACTAATAATCTGCCAACACCTCTTTGATATATATCAGATAAAATAGATTTTAAATTACATGTTTCTAAATATATTATTTTTATATGATGACTTGGACTTTTTAGTTCATGATTTTCAGTATAAATCCAAATTTCACTTAATTGATCGTGAAATATCTGTTTTGAATAATCAATTTGACCTCGCTTAGATAGTATGATTCTTATTGGATGTTTACCATCTTGAATACGTGTTGTATATTGTGGATTATCCGCTTCAAGCGTTCCATTACCAGTTAATACGGCATCATGAGTATGTCTTAAACGATATACATCTTGTTTTACAGCTTTATTCGTAATCCATTGACTTTGTCCACTATCAGTCGCTTGTTTCCCATCTAACGAAGTCGAGACTTTTACTGTAATTTCAGGGATTTTATGTTGTTTTGCTTTGAAGAAATCTTCATACAAAGCAAAAGCTTCTTCTGAATATTGATATTCAACTTCAATACCTGCCTTTTCAAGAATGATATCTCCCTCAGAAGATAACGTCGTATCTTTTACAGCATAAATCACTTTACTAAGCCCATGTTCAATAATTTTATTCACACAAGGTGGTGTTGACCCATAATGTGTACAGGGTTCAAGAGAAATATAAATGGTGCCGCCTTTTGCTTTATCTTGTGCCATATCTAAAGCCTGAACTTCCGCATGTTTCTCTCCTTGCTTTAAATGTGCACCTAGTCCCACAATACGCCCATCCTTCACAACAACTGAGCCAACAGGAGGATTAACTCCAGTTTGTCCCTTCACCATTTGTGCTAATTGAATTGCATATTTCATAAATTCACTCAATTTATCACCTCTAAAAAAACCCCATACCTGTTTCACAGGCATAGGGCATGTATATACTTAAATAAGCGTACTACAATTTTTATATTGTGCATGCTTATACATCATTCAGTAATGATGTGATTGATTCTTTCTCCCATCCAGACTTTTACTGTCGGCTCTAGAGTCTCACTAGATCAGCCACTTAATAAATTAAGATTAAGTGGGTCGCAGGCTTAATTACTGCCGGTTGGGAATTACACCCTGCCCCGAAAGAATACGTATGAAATTGTGATTAAATTTGAGTCATCGTAGTTTAGTACTACATATATCATCTTACATTTATTTTTGGAAAATTACAAATAAAGAATTTCAATTTGATTTTTAAATTTAACTCTTAAAGAGATATTTATTCATTATTGTGTAAAGCATTATACTGTATGATCAAATTCTTTTCGAATTTCATATAAATAATCCACTGCACTTACCGCTTGATTAACAATCATTTTTACTCCATTCCGCAATTTATTTACTCCATTAGTGATTTGTCCAATAGCAATCATATTATTTAAAGTACCATATCTTGGACTAATCACCTGATTTGTTTCTGGGATAATTTGTATTCCACCCATAGGATGGGCTTGAACAATTTGTCGATTTTGAAGATTTAAGATAAATTGATCATCTTCATCTAAATCTTTTAAATGTGTTTTAGAACCTGTTGCATTAATAATAATATGATGTGGATACCATTGTTCATCATTTTTAAATTTTAAATTAAATAGTCCATTTTTATGTACCACATTTTCTAAATCCTTTCTAATCACTAATGAACCATCTTTTATTAATTGCTTGATGAGTTTTGCAGTTCTTGGAGGCATAGGGTTTGAGTTAAGTTGAATAATTTTAGTGAAACGTTTATCGAATTCAATTTGATCTTGACGACTAAAACTATTCCAAATCCAATTTAAATTTTCTTTGACATTCTCTATTAATGTTTGGAATATACCTATCTCATCTGGATGTTCTAAATCATAATTTAAATCTTTAATCGTATCTCCTGTTCGGCGGTGAACCAATTTCTGTAAATCAATACCATTTAAATCACACTCTTCTTTAAATAAATCGAATGCTTTCTCTAATGGCACATTTCCAAAGTACTTATCTTTAATATCATTAAATTTAGATTTTGTTAAACATTGAAACTCAATTTTTTTCATGTTTCCTCTTACGCTAGGCAATTGAGCAGAACGACTCGTCATTGTGATAGGTAGTTTAGGATGATGAAACGCTACATAACGCACTACATCTAAACTAGCTAATCCTGTTCCAATAATAGCAATATCATCAGATTCTTGTACATCATCTAAAGTATTATATGTAGGGTAAGGAGTTTGAATATAACCTTTTATACCTTTTAAATGATAAGGATCGTGATATGATAAAGTACCTATAGTTAAAAATATGTAATCATATACTTGACAATGCTTCATATCTTTAGACGTACAGACATAATATTTCAATGTGGTTTCATCTACATTTGAATTAATGAAGACTTCTTGTACTGGTTGTTTAATGACTGTAAGGTTATCATATAATGTCTCATAATTTGATAAGTATGATTTCATATAATGGCCAAAAACAAATCTTGGTAAATACTTTGGATTTTTAAACGTAAAATCAGATTGTGTTTGATACCATTTCCAAAACTCTTCATCATCATCTAAATTTAAACTCATCTTTTTAGTGGGTAAGTTAATTAATAATTGACTACTATCATTTTGAAAAGGAACACCCTGTCCCATATTAAATTCATTATCGTAGACATCGACTTTTAATTGCTTAAAGTCTTTATGTTTAACGAGTTGTCTAAGTACACTTACACCTGCTGTACCCATGCCTATAATTGCTACTCGCATATTTAACATCATCCTTTTATATATTTGTATTATGTTGAATATTATCATATTATACCAATACGATTCTCGACTTCAAAATGTTTCACTATTAACACGATGATCCATTTCAAAACATAAATAATCATGTGTAACTATGTTAAAATTTAGATATTGAGGTGACTAAACAATGAAATTTTTATTAAAAACATTAATTGTTTTTATCATTGGATTTACTTGGGCTTCAAGAAAAAACAAAGCTGAATAAATAAAAAAACCAACATCATCTAATTAAAGATAATGTTGGTTTTTATTTTGATTATTGATGTTTTTGATCATCTTTATAAACATATAGCTTGAAGTATTTACCTTCTGTTTTCATTTCTTTATAGAAATCAGCAATAATTTCCGCATTACTTTCAGCCCATTTAATATCAGTCGCATATTGATGTTCACCAGGATTCATAGGATTCCATCTCATGCTATATAATGTATTTTGATCATCGTGAGATAGGAAGTGTTTATGAATAAAGTCTGCGCCACCTTTAATTGCTTTCTCTGGTGTATCCCAACCATGTTTTTTCGCATATTCAGCACCTGTTTTGATTGGATCTTCATCTAAAGCTCCAACGCCATAAAAATTATAATATTTTTTACCATCAATATTTACACCATTCGCAAGTTCACTTTTTACTGAACCTGTTTCTAATAATGCATGAGAAATTAAATAGACTTCATTAACATGTTTTTCTTTTGCAGCATTTACAAAAGCATCAGTATGTTTCAATAATGTAGGTCGATCGAACAACATACGTTTGATACGATTTTTATCAATCCCTTGATATTTAGATAAATCTAAAAATTGATATTTTTGTTTATCATCATCGATAAATTTACTACTATCCATTGCACCTTTAATTTCACTTGCTGATGCATCTCTCCATGCATTATTGTTTTTATTCGATACTTGTTGACTTGTATAGTTATCTATTTGTTTTGCAGCAGCTTTATCAAGCGTGACGTTCACATGTTGAACTTTCTCTACTTCATTTACTTTTTTGAAAAATATCTGATCAGAAATCATTGAGAAAAAAATGAAGCCAGCTGCTACTAAAATAATAAGTAACCCTATTAGGCCTATAATAGAACCTTTTCTGTGCTTTGTCATATTCACACCTCTTAGGTTAATGTTGTAATTTCATTTATAGAAAAGTCTTCTATGATAATAAATTCTAACATTTTTAATTCTCATAAACAATTTTATAATTATAATGTTACATATTCATAAAATAAAAGTAACAAAATTGAAATTTAATAAAAAATAAAAAGTAATGAAATACTCAACATTTCATTACTCAATGATTTTTATCTATTAAATAAATATAGTTATTTGTAGTAAGGTTAACATATTTAATTATTCGTTATTTCTTTTATAATCCATCATAATAAAACTGACAGCTTGCGATCTATTCTTATAATAATATTGATTTAAATCAATTGTCCCTTCAATATCACCATCACGATACATCATTTCATTTGTAAAATTATTTATCATTACAAATTCAGAACGATCTCTAATGACGTCTAAATCATCATGTCTTGCAAAAAAGTGCTCAAGATTTAAATGTGCGTAATCCAACTTCATACCTCCTATATTTTATTGTACAAATGTCGAATATTAATCTTACAAACTTGTTAAAGCCATATATCATCCAATCCAACGATTCTATGTTTACTATTTAACACCTATTTATTAAATTAAGCAAATGAAAATTCACGATACCTCATGTAGAATTTATACATCCGGAAATATTGTTTATGTACATAACTAAGGAGAAAGAATAACTATTTCAGATTTTAGTTCATTACACATAAAATATCATAAAATGATTCATCATTTGTTAAGACAATACCGTATCACTTATAATTATGATGAATTTTATCAATTATTATTAATAAAATTGTGGGAAATCTCCAAAATTTATAACCCATCTTCCTCTGTATCTTTATCCTCTTTTATTTATCAGCGATTAAAGTTTTATCTTATTGATCTTTTTAGAAAGGAGCAATTGAAGATTGACTGCTTAGATATTACAGCGTTAAATCATTCTTTAACTTATACATTGAAAGATGAATCTTTTTTTAATGATTTCAAATATATTTTAAATTCAAATGAATATCAATGGCTGATATATTATCTTCGTGGATACAAACAATATGAAATCGCTAAAAAGATGAATGTCTCAGACACTACAATTAAAAAATATAAATCTTCTGCCCGTATCAAACTTCAGCAATATTATTTAGAAGGTGATTGGCATGTTACCTCATAATACTTTCGATTTGTTATACATTCAAACTTTAGAAGGTTCCACAATTCAGACTAAATGTTGTTTTAAAACATATGATATGATTCTACCCTTTCATATTAAAAAGATTGTCATATACTATCTAGAACAATTTAATAAATCATATACACAACAACTTAAATTAGCTAAACGCTTATTATCTATCAATAAACTAGTTCCTATTTATATTTCTAAAGACGTCATTTTATTTCCAATCAAACATCAACGTGCACCCATACAAATATATTTTAATGCGCAACGTATTATTGGATTAACGTCTTCTCAAAATAAAACCATTATTACCTTTGATAATTCAGCTCAATGCGTAGTGGATGAGCCTTACATTTTAGTTTATAAAAAATGGCAAGAAAGTATTCTATTAGCCTATTTAATTAATAAGACGACTTCTTTTCATTAAACTTATATTCAAGTAATCTTTTAGTAAACAAAGCAGTCACAAATCTTATGAGATACAAACTGACAACCAAACTAATAATGGCAAAAACTAAGATTAATACAAGATAGATTAGACTTAATTCTGCTTTAGGATTTATAAACTGATTGACTACTGCTAAACTTGCGATAAATCCAGCTAAAAACCATCCTAGTAATAGGATGTAGGTGAGAACAAATAATATAATTAATAAGAAAAAATATCCATTTGAAAAATGTTTATTTCGAAAAATATGAACCTGTAAAAATTGATTAGCAAAACGAGTAGGTTTCATAAATTTCTGTTCTGCATTATTAAATGAAGCATTATTTTGTTCAAAAGTATGTTCTAATAATTGCTTTTCTTTTTTATTTAAAAACCACAATTGTTTTCTTACTTTTTCTCTAAAAGCAGTTTCTTCCATAACTTAATTCCTTTCTATTTAATTATATTTATAAATTTTAACTGAACACCGATTTTAAAACAAACTCAATAAAAAAGAAAGATACAACTCAAGATACTTTATTACTCCTTCTCTTTGATATTCATATAACACTAAAACCGAGTCTAAGACATGTTTGTAGTCTTAGACTCGGTTGATCATAATTAGATATAGTGATTTTATAATATTGATAATCCAGAACTTTTAATATCTTTTGCAAATCCTTGAACTGTATCCACTGGCAATTCATTAATATCGCGTCCAAGATTATTGTTAACTTTCTTGACAACATCTGCTGGACAAGTGATAATATCGGCGCCAATTTCATTAGCTTGGATAACATTGAACACTTCACGGCAACTTGCCCATAATAATTTAACACCATTTTTACTATGTGCGACTTTTACAGATTCTTTCATTAAAGGAAGTGGATCTACACCCGTATCAGCAATACGTCCCGCAAAGACAGAGATATATGTAGGTACACCTTCAGTCACTGCTTCTGTAATAGCTTTAACTTGTTCAATTGTATAAACAGCAGTTACATTTAAACGAACATGATCAGCTGATAACTTTTTAATTAATTCGATTGTAGACTCACCTTTTGAGTTCACAATTGGAATTTTAACAAACACATTGTCTCCATATTGCTTTAAAATTTCTGCTTCTTTCTCCATTGTGTCTAAATCATCTGAGAATACTTCAAATGATATAGAAGCATCAGGAATTTCACGTACTGCTTCTTCTGCAAAAGCTTTATAATCTGTTACACCTGCTTTTGCCATTAAGCTAGGATTTGTTGTAAAACCATCTACTTCTTTATTTTTGTATGCAGCTTTCATTTGTTCGATATCTGCACCATCAGCAAATACGTCTACATTTAATTGAGTCATAAAATCTTCCCTTCTCATTTATATTACGAATATAGCTTGCTTTATGAAAAGACACCATATGTATGATTATTTTTTTATGTACAGGATGTTTTACTATTTCGTTATGTTATTTATATCATGCTTTTTTTGTGTATGCGAATGTTTTGCTTTTAATTTTCTGAAAATTAAAACCATATGATAAAGGTACTATTAAAAATGAAATTAAATATGGTAATATTATTTAATGGTATAAATCGGAGGTATATTATGTCTAAATCAAAAAAATATTTTTATATATCAGTTATTCTTTTAATTATTAGCTTTTATTTTAATACATTTAATCCTTTATTAAGCATTCAATTTAAATCAATAAAAAATTTATTAATTGCATGTAGTATTGTAAATGTTGTCATCCTTATGGCTTCAATTATATTTTCTGATAAAGCAATTAAACATTTAAATTATAAAAATAAAGATTGGATTAAGACCGCTTCTAACATATTACCTTATCTCATATTGGTAGTAATTTTGTTCCATATTTTTGCTTCTATTACAACGTTTGGCATTTTTTCATAATCAAATACGCATAAAATGATATATAAAGGTGAGTATGTTATGCAATATATAACCGTGTTTATAGGTGGTATGTTGGGCGCTTTATTAAGATTTTTGTTTTCCTTTATGAATCAGAGTAGCATCTTTCCAATTGGCACATTGATAGCTAACCTGTCAGGTGCTTTTCTTATGGGTTATCTTTCTGTAGTAATGATTAAATTATTTAAAGATCACCCTAAAATTAAAAAAGGTATTACAACTGGTTTTTTAGGCGCTTTAACAACATTTTCAACATTTCAATTTGAGTTAGTCACATTACTTTACAGCCATCATATTATCTTAGCTTTGGTTTATGCATTTATAAGTTATTGCTTTGGTGTTATCTTGTGCTGGATAGGTATGACATTAGGAGGTCTTACATCTTGATACAAGCTCTTTTAATTATGATTGGCGGTGGTTTAGGCGCTGTCGTTAGAGCATGGCTAACTGATGTCACTAAATCCAAATGGTCTACTTCAATACCTATTGCTACTTTAATCGTCAACTGGATTGGAAGTTTTCTCATTGGTTTAACAACTGGCCTCTCTATTCACTTAAACTGGATACATATGTTTTTTATTACTGGATTTTTAGGAGGTTTAACGACATTTTCAACCATGTCTTATGAGCTTGCGCAATGTCTAACACCGTCTTTTAAACTTTTTAAATTTATGATGTATTCTCTATTGCAATTTGTTATAGGATTTATTGCTTGTTGGATTGGTTTTATAATATAACAAAAGAGTGAACTGTGTAGTAAATTAACCTACAAGTTCACTCTTTTTTAATTAAATTTATTGACCTTCAAATGTATCTGGATCAGGTCCTATACGTTGATCTTTATTTAAATCATCAATTCGTTTCATTTGCTCTGCTGATAATTCAAAATCAAATACATCTATATTTTCTTCAATTCTGCTTGATGTAACTGATTTGGGAATAACGACGACGTTATGTTGCATATTCCATTTAATAATAACTTGTGCTGCTGATTTATTAACTTCTTTACCAATTTCATTTAACGTTTCATCGTTTAAAATTTGAGCATTCATAAATGGTGACCAAGATTCCATATAAATATTTTGAGCTTCTAAATATTTTCTAAGTTTTTCTTGAGTAAAGTATGGATGAAATTCTACTTGGTTAATGACTGGTTTAATTGACACTTGTGCTAATAATGCTTCAAAATGATCTGGATTAAAATTACTAACTCCAATGTTTTTAACTTTATTATCTTTATATAAATCTTCCATACCTTTCCATGTATCAATCATTATAGCTTCATTTGTTCCTGGCCAATGTACTAAGTATAAATCTAAATAATCTAACCCAAGTTTTTGGATACTAGTTTCGTAGGCTTGAGCCACATTTTTACGTCCGAAATCTTCGAAAAATAATTTTGATGTTACGAAAATATCTTCTCTATTTAAACCTGTTGATTCTAATCCTTCTTTGATACCTTGGCCTACTTGTTCTTCATTTCCATATACTTTAGCAGTATCTATGCTACGATACCCAGATTCAATAGCATGTTTAACTGCTTCTTTACAAGTATCGTCATTTTCTACTCGAAATGTTCCAAGTCCTAACATTGGCATTTGATTTCCATTATAGAATTCAATATAGTCCATCTTACTTCCTCCTTTAAAAATAACTATTCTGTATATACCCTAAAAGTATATTTATGAACATCGCTTATAAAAAAAAAGTACCATCAAAATTTAAAATTTTGATGGTAGCCTCTCTTAGTTAAATGATTCAATTTTATCCATAATATTTTGTAATTCATCGACATTATATTGAATACGTCCATGGAATACAAATTTGTTAAAGAATTCGTCAAGTTGTTCAGGACCAACTAAAACCTTAACACTTGAACTTTGTGCATAGTTTGAAATCGTTACGTCTTTATCATGTTTAGGATTAAAATATAAAATTGATGTTGGCGTATATTTAAGTCCTAATTCTGTTTGTAAATCTGTAGCCAACTTCTCAATTGCAGAAAGTTGATCAGAATAATTAATAAATGATAGTTTCGAATGATTATCTTCATGTTGATCAAGAACTAACGTTTGAGGCGCTTGTGTATTTAAATCAAGTGTATCAAATACTTGCTTCAGCATTGGTAATTCTTGAAATTGTGCGCCACTAATTCCATTATAAACATGACCTTTTAATAATTGTGAATCAATGATATATAAACCAGTTCTAGTAAGCACAAGATGGCTAATACGTTGAATATTATTAAACTCATTACTTGGTAAAAAAATATTAGCCATTATATGCATATCTTCACGTCTAATACGTTTTTCTTTAACTAAACGGTCTCTAATACCAATGAGTCTCATATCAGTCACGTATTCACTTTTATTTTTAGAAAATAATTTCAAAGCATCAATTTCACGTTCTTTTCCATTAACTGTAACTTCAAATTCTTCTTTTTGTTTCGTTACTTGTTTTTTATTTTCAATACGTTCTTTTTCAAGTGCTTCCTCATGTGAAGATTTGAGTTGTTGCTCCTTGAGATTGTACTCTTCATTCGCTTTGTGTTTCATATTATTTTTACTTTTCAAAGCAACTAAAAATAGAATAAAACATATAATCGCTATGATTATCGCTGCAATTAAACCAATCTCAACCGGTCCAAATGAATTCATTAGATAACGCTCCTTTTAAACTGTCAATATCTATCTATTATAATAGAAATAGACGATAATTTCGAGGTTTAACCTAATTAACTGCTATATATCCTATGTTATTTTTGAACGGCATCTTTTAGGACATTCACTTTATCTAATTTTTCCCATGGTAACAATACATCAGTACGACCAAAATGTCCGTATGCAGCTGTTTGTTTGTAAATAGGATGTTTTAAGTCAAGCATTTTAATGATACCTGCTGGTCTTAAATCAAAATGTTTTCTTACCGCTTCAACTAATTGTCCTTCAGAAACTTTACCTGTTTTAAATGTATCAATAGCAATAGATACAGGTTCTGCTACACCAATTGCATAAGCTAATTGCACTTCACATTGCTCAGCTAATCCAGCTGCTACAATATTTTTTGCAACATATCTCGCTGCATATGCCGCAGAGCGATCTACTTTTGTAGGATCTTTACCACTGAAACAGCCACCTCCATGACGAGCATAACCACCATATGTATCTACAATAATTTTTCTTCCAGTTAAACCAGCATCTCCTTGAGGACCCCCAATAACAAATCGACCAGTTGGATTAATAAAGAATTTAGTTTCATCATCAATTAAACCTTCAGGCACAGTCGGATAAATGACATGCTCTTTAATATCTTTTTGGATTTGTTCTAATTCAATGTCTTCAGCATGTTGAGAAGATACCACAATCGTGTCAATACGTTTAGGTTTATCATTTTCATCGTATTCTACTGTTACTTGAACTTTACCATCTGGACGTAAATAACCTAAGGTACCGTCTTTACGCACATCTGATAAGCGTTTCGCTAGTTGATGTGATAAAAAGATTGGAAGCGGCATATATGTTTCGGTTTCATTTGTTGCATAACCAAACATTAATCCTTGGTCTCCGGCACCTGTTGCTTCAATTTCTTCTTCAGATATATCATTGCGATACTCAAGTGCTTTATCTACACCTTGGGCAATATCAGGTGATTGTTCATCAATAGCTGTTAAAACAGCCATTGTTTGATAATCGTAACCATATTTAGCTCTTGTATAACCAATATTTTTGATTGTTTCTCGTACTACTTTAGGAATATCTACATATGTAGACGTTGAAATTTCACCAGAAATTAAAGCCATACCTGTTGTTACTGTTGTTTCACAAGCGACACGTGCATTAGGATCATCTTTTAAAATTTCATCTAAAATCGCATCAGATACTTGATCGGCGATTTTATCTGGATGCCCTTCTGTCACTGACTCTGATGTAAATAAACGTTTATTATAAGTCATGATTTGCTCCTTTTTTTAACTATATTTACGAAAATTCTCTTTTGACAATGAGCTTAAAATAAAAGAGCCTTCTCAACTATCTAGATAGAGAGAAGGCTCTTAAACGTCCATTCGCTCTTATCGTTCAGACAAATATTGCGTCTGCAAACGGTTTGGCACCTTTCTTTTAAAAAAAGAGGTTGCTGGGTTTCATTGGGTCCATGTCCCTCCACCACTCAGGATAAGAGAATCCGTTAAGACCTATACTACATAAATACTTTAAAATTGTCAATTTTGATTTTTAAATGTTCTTTTATTTACAATGGAATAATTAAATTATTATGTTATAATTTTTAATGTAAGGGCTTACATATATAAATGAATAGATATTTGGAGGGATGTTGTATGTCAATAGATACATACAGTGAAACACCTAAAATCAAACACTTATTAGAGAAGGAAACGACTTTATTTCAACTTTCTACTACTCAGCTTTATTACAAGATTTTAAATAATAATGAAGGTGAACTTACTGAACTTGGCGCAATTAATATGAGTACAGGTAAATATACTGGTCGTTCACCAAAAGATAAATTTATCGTTAACGAACCTTCATATCGAGACAATATTGATTGGGGAGACATTAATCAACCTATAGATGAAGACGTGTTTTTAAAATTATACAACAAAGTATTAGATTATTTAGATCAAAAAGATGAATTATACGTTTTTAACGGTTATGCCGGAAGTGATAAAGACTCACAATTAAAATTAAAAATTATCAATGAGCTTGCATGGCATAATTTATTTGCACAAAACATGTTTATCCGACCTGAATCTATTGAGGAAGCAAGTCATATTAAGCCAAATTTCACTATCGTTTCTGCCCCTCATTTTAAAGCCAATCCAGATGTTGACGGTACTCATTCTGAAACATTTATTATTGTTTCATTTAAACATAAAGTGATTTTAATTGGTGGTACTGAATACGCTGGAGAAATGAAAAAAGGTATCTTTTCAGTGATGAACTACTTATTACCTATGCAAGATATTATGAGTATGCATTGTTCTGCCAATGTTGGAGAAAAAGGTGATGTTGCTCTATTCTTTGGATTATCTGGTACAGGAAAAACAACATTATCAGCGACGCCAACTCGCAAATTAATTGGCGATGATGAACATGGCTGGAATAAAAATGGTATTTTTAACATTGAAGGTGGTTGCTATGCAAAAGCTATCCACTTATCTAAAGAAAAAGAACCTCAAATTTATAATGCCATTCAATATGGTACTATTCTTGAAAATACAATTGTTAATGAACGTGGCCATGTTGATTTTGATGATAATACGAACACAGAAAACACACGTGCTGCTTATCCAATTCATCATATCGATAATATCGTATTACCTTCTAAAGCTGCACACCCTAATACAATTATCTTCTTAACTGCAGATGCATTTGGTGTACTTCCACCTATTTCTAAATTATCTAAATCTCAGGCAATGTATCATTTCTTAAGTGGTTTTACGTCAAAATTAGCTGGCACAGAACGTGGCGTGACAGAACCTGAACCATCATTTTCAACATGCTTTGGCGCTCCATTTTTACCTTTGCATCCTACTAAATATGCGAATTTACTTGGTAAGTTAATTGATGACCATGATGTTGATGTATATCTAGTAAATACAGGATGGACTGGTGGAAAATATGGTGTTGGACGTCGTATCAGCTTACATTATACACGTTATATGGTAGATCAAGCTATTTCTGGCAAGCTAAAACAAGCTACATTTACTAAAGATGAAATATTTGGTTTAAGTATACCAACTGAAATGGAAGATGTGCCTAAGACTATTTTAAATCCAATCCATGCTTGGAATGATCCTGAGGCTTATCGTCATCAAGCTAATGACTTAAAACAACGTTTTGAAGAAAACTTCAAAACATTTGGAGATGAAGTAAAAGATATTGCTAAAGATGGTGGATTTAGTCATTAATAATATATCTAAACAAAAGACTTACATGATAACTGTTATAGTCATCTTTGTAAGTCTTGTTCTATATTATTCATCCATTGATGTATATAATCTAAAACTTCTTTCAATGCTTTCGGTCTTGGGACATGGCCTTCGTCAAGTTGATAAAATGTATCATGTTTGACCCCTTTACGTTCTAGTTGTTCTTGAAGAAAATACGCTTGATGTATACCCACTTGCCAATCTTTACCACCATGTACAATTAAAATAGGTGGACTGTTTTGATTCAACGTACGTATCGCATTTCTTTGTTCATATGCCTCTTTATCTTTTTTCGGATGACCTACCATACGTCTTAGCATTCCCCTTAAATCCACACGTTCTTCATACATTAAATGAACATCTGAAACGCCACCCCAAATAATATAACTATCAACTGGATCATCCTGAAATGATAATAAACCTTGAATTCCACCTCTTGAAAATCCAATCATATGGACGAAAGCTTGGGGATACTTATTTTTTAATAATCGAATAAGTACTGTTACATCATGTAAATCAGCATTACAAAATTCATCTTTTCCTTCACTACCATTACTTCCTCTATAATAGGGACCTATAACTAATGTATACGGATCAGAAAATTGCATGAGTCTTGAAGCTCTTACTCTACCAACTTGCCCTTTTCCACCACGTAAATACACTACAATTCGTTTAACATTATGATACGTTGGGATCATCTGTAACGCTTTTACATTTAATTCGTCTACTGTATAAGTTATTTCCTCAAATCGATGAGTGTTGGATTCAACAGGCATTGTTCTAATATTTGTAATACCCAAGATCTTTCACCCTTTCTAAACATTTTAAAATTGCTTCATCTTTAATTAAATAACTTTTTTGGTGCTCAGGAATCTCATTAACTAGATGAAATAATATAGGACCTTCTGTTTCCAAATAATCATGTTTATGTTCAATTGATTTCACTTTAATCACGTACACATCTTTTTTAAAAAGTGACTTATCAAAGGTATGAACTTGATATTGCGCGATATAATATAAGGCTTCTACCTTTCCACCTGTTTCTTCATAAAGTTCTCTAGCAATCGCTTGTTGACTAGTTTCATTAATTTCAACTTTACCTCCAGGGAACTCGATACCTCTTTTAGAGTGTTTAGTGAATAATAATTGATTTTGAAATATCGGAATAGCTAAAACGTGGTTTCCATTCGGTATATCGTTATCAGTTTTATATTGCATCGTGACTCGTCTATCATCTTGATCGATAAACTCCATATCACTCATCCCCCTCTTAAATATGATAAAATTATTTAATAATCAAATGTCTATAGGAGGTTTATTTATGCTTAAAAAATTATTTCTAAGCATCATTCGTATTTATCAGCGTTTCATCTCCCCTATGACACCACCAACATGTCGATTCTATCCTACTTGTTCTGAATATACTAAAGAAGCTATAGAAGTATATGGCGCATTTAAAGGTGGCTATATGGGAGTAAAACGTATTTTAAAATGCCATCCATTTCATGAAGGTGGATTTGATCCCGTACCTTTAAAAAAAGACAAACATACACATCATCATTCATAAACAGATAATGCATTTATATTAACTTTAGGGGGATTGAAATATATCAATCCTTCTTTTAATTTGCCTATGCCTTGTGTAAAGTCTGTTTCAAAATAATATCTATCTGGAGTAATATCTCCTGGATAAGACCCTTCTTTTGCTAATAAAGCAGTAAAATATCGACTAAGTCCATATTCATACATCCCACCAACGATCACTTTAATATCTTTCTCTTTTAATAAGTGAATGAGTTCTAGCGCTCTATCTATTCCTCCCAGTCTAAATGGTTTAACCACAACCGCAGTTATAGGATATTGATGAATAATTTTCAAAATTGATTGTACATCCGTTGCTTTTTCATCAATAGCAATAGCAGGATAATGCGTAACATCTATATAGCTTAAATCATTTAAATCTTTAAATGGTTCTTCAACGTATAGAAGGTTGTGTTGATCAATCTCTTTTAATAATTGAAATTGTGACATATCCAGTGATTCATTTGCATCGAGTGCAAGACTAAATTCAAATGGAAGTTCATTGCGTAGCTTTTTTATATCGTTAATGAGATGAGAACTCCATTTTAATTTAATACGTGCTGGCTTTGTGTCTTTAAGTGTTTGTAATTGTGAAGAAGATAAACCACTTACTGTTGCCCCATATTCAACGTTAAAGCACGGTTGCGAATAAAACATCTGATAAACCGCCATCACAACAGTACATCTAGTAGCTGGATAACTATCTAATACATCAAGATAAGGTAACCAGTCACTAAATGTATTGAATGATTGATTTAAAATCTTTTTTGACCATTGTTGTATTCGTATTTTTACTGTCTCAATTGTTTCAGTATCATACCAATCCGTTTCAAATGCATTACATTCACCAAAATAATTTTTCCCTTCATCAGAAATAAATCGTACTATGAGTGCTTTACGATGTGTCATTTCGACTTTAGGCGTCGTAATCGGAGAATGAAACGGCGCTTTATAGTAATAAAATTGTATATCAATAATTTTCATTTAATGATCCTCAGTTCCAACTTTATTACGTTGTAATTTTCCAGTAGAAGTATAAGGTAATGCATTGACGTGTTGATATATCTTAGGAACTTTATATTTTGCTAAATGTTCTTGTAAAAAATTTATAAGATCATTAACCTCAATTGTTTCACTTGCGACATAGTAAAGCGCTGGAATCTGACCCCAAGTCTCATCTTCTTTAGGTACACATACTGCATCTATAATTCCATTGAATGTTTTAGCTACTGTTTCAATTTCATAAGGATAGATATTTTCTCCACCACTAATAATAAGGTCTTTACGTCGATCATAAACCATTACAAAACCATCACTGTCTATTTCTGCAATATCTCCTGTTTTAAAGAAACCATCTTCAAATGTGTTATCCAAATCTTTAGGATACAAATATCCGTTCATTACACTGTCGCCTTTGATAAGTAATTCACCATGTCCCTCTTCATTAGGTTGTTTAATACATACTTCAACATTATCACTTGGTTTACCTACTGTATCATATCGTTTAGCTAACATATCTGGCGAAGCGGTTAGGAACTGCGAACATGTTTCTGTCATTCCAAAAGAATTATAAATAGGTAATTGATAACTCAATGCCTGTTGTATGAGCGTGGATGATAATTTAGCACCCCCAAGTAATATTTTTTCAATTGAGTATGGTTTATTTAAACCAGCATCCATTAGCCACTTTAACGTTTGTGGCACAAGTGACACATGTGTAGGATATTCGTTTTTAATAATAGTCAACATATCTTCAGTATTATATTTATTTAATAAACGTACAGTAAATCCTTCAATCACAGCACGTAAAATCACGCTAAGTCCTGAAATATGATAAATTGGAAGAACCGATAACCATGTCGTTTGTTGATCAAATCCTAGACTTTCTTTACAACCTAATGCACTTGCATAGTGATTTTTAAATGTTTGAGGTACTGCTTTTTGGGGTCCTGTCGTCCCTGATGTAAACATAATAGATGCAATACGATGAATATCAAATTGTTTATGATTAGGCGTATCAGGATAATCATTGAGTTGATTAAATGAGAGAACTTGATGTGAAGATAAATCGAACTCTTTTGTAGTTAAAATAAGTTGAACATTCACTGAGTTCATTTGATTAGTCATTTCAGTTGTTGTTAATCGTGTATTGATCATTGCAATTTCAATTTGCGCTAACCAACATGCGTGCACTAAAATAACAGAATCAATGTCGTTTCCAATATATAGTCCTACCCTACTTTCATTTAAAGATAATAATTTTTTTGAAAGCTGATACGCTGTAGAATATAATTGATTATATGTTAATGTATACTGACCATCTATAACCGCGATTTTGTTTTTGTTTTTTATACTTTGCTCTTTTAACCAAAATTCCAAAATTCATTCCTCCAATAGTTATACACTCTATATTATAACGATTTTTAAATGACTTAACAGGACTCATGTTTGAATTTATTTTGTGATTGTTTTATTTTTAAAAAGATATTATCCATTTTAAGATAAATATAGTTGAATACTTGATATATCATATCTATAAAAAACTCAGAATGGAAAATAACCATTCTGAGCTACTGTACGGAGAGTAAGGGATTCGAACCCTTGAGACGCGATAAAGCGCCTACACACTTTCCAGGCGTGCTCCTTCAGCCAGACTCGGACAACTCTCCTCTATTCAATTAAATAAAAAAACAGAAGCGATGTTTCACTTCTGTTTATATGACTCCTACGGGACTCGAACCCGTGTTACCGCCGTGAAAGGGCGGTGTCTTAACCGCTTGACCAAGGAGCCATGGCTCCGCAGGTAGGATTCGAACCTACGACCGATCGGTTAACAGCCGATAGCTCTACCACTGAGCTACTGCGGAATAATTAAATTATGGAGCGGGTGATGGGAATCGAACCCACAACATCAGCTTGGAAGGCTGAGGTTTTGCCATTAAACTACACCCGCTTAATAACGATTATGGGGCGGTTGATGGGAATCGAACCCACGAGTGTCGGAACCACAATCCGATGCGTTAACCACTTCGCCACAACCGCCAAAGTGTAAATGGTTCAGGACAGAGTCGAACTGCCGACACATGGAGCTTCAATCCATTGCTCTACCAACTGAGCTACTGAACCTTAATCATAAGTCAAAAGTAATGGCGGTCTCGACGGGAATCGAACCCGCGATCTCCTGCGTGACAGGCAGGCGTGTTAACCGCTACACTACGAGACCTATAAAATTATGTATTGCGGGAGGCGGATTTGAACCACCGACCTTCGGGTTATGAGCCCGACGAGCTACCGAACTGCTCCATCCCGCGCCAATATTATTAGCACTTCAAATGAGTACTTAATTAATATATCATTTAAGCCACTGTAATGTCAACACTTTTTTAAAATAATTTTTACAATACGTTAATTATAAATTTAAATAATTATGAGATAATTATTTTTTAATTAGTGCTTTTTTCAATACTTTATTAGTATATATATTAACACCTATATAGTCAATAAAAATTATAAATTAATTTGTGTAAAAAAACGCTACACTTAAAAAATTTTATTTTATGGGATAATTTGGGTATAAAATCTCATAATTATTATTACTCTTTATATTACTATTTGATACTTTCCCGCTCTAACATTATTGTGTCATATATTTTTGCATTTTTTCTTGTAATTCACTGAAAGAAACAAAGCCTTCTTCTTCTAGGAAGTGCCCTCCTTCTTCAACAATTCGAATTGATCCTCCTAAAGCTTGTAATAACTTTTCAGTTTCTTTATAAGATACATGTTCATCATCTTTTGAAGCGAGACCGTGAAAGTGTTTCACCTTTTTCTTAACTTCATCATAATCAATGGTAATATGATCTAAATTAACAGATTCATCGATGTCTTGAGCATCTTCTTTAAATCCAGCAATACTAAAAAAGCCTTCTATTGGACGTTTTAAATCTAATTGTTCAATAAATTTCAAAGCAGCGATTGAACCATAGCCATGTGTTACAACATACGTATCGGGATGATTGATTTTAATTTGTTGTTTCATAGCCTTTAGCCACATATCTAATTTTTTGTTATCCGCTTTATCTAAATTAAACAATTGTACATTATATCCTTCGAGTGCTAAGTTATGTTTTAACCATTGATACCAATGATTTTGTGCATTTCCTATTTGTGAATGAACAATAATTACATCTGTCATTTTTTATTCCCCTTTTCTTCTTAATAATGACTATTTATTTTAAAATAAAGCACTTTAAAGAGACAAATGTAACCTCTAAAAAGTGCCTATTTACTATGCTTTATTTATAACTCGTCTATTAATTCTTCAACAGCATTTTTGCCTTGTTGAATACAATCAGGTAAACCTACCGCTTCAAAAGGTGCACCGGTAATGCGTAACCCGTTATATTGACGTTTTACATGATTTTGTATATTGCGAATTTGAGTCATATGACCGATATGATACTGTGGCATACTTTTTGGTAATCGATTCACTATGGTAAAATCTGGATCACCTTTAAACGTCATCATTTTACTTAAATCTCGACGTGCGATATTTACAATTTCTTCATCAGTATGGTCATCTACAACCGTATCGCCAGGTTTTCCTACATACGCACGTAATAATACTTTACCTTTTGGTGTAGTAAACGGCCACTTTTTAGTCGTCCAAGTACATGCAGTAATATCAGTATGACTGGTTCTTGCAATGACAAATCCAGTACCATTATAGGTATTTTCGATATTTTTCTCATCAAATGCAAATACAACCGTTGCAACTGTAGTAGAATCCATAGTATTAAAGTATTTAAATGCTGAATCATGATTAAACCATTTCATAAACGTTTGATGCGGTGTCGTAACAAGTAAACCATCAAACGTCTTTCGACTATTATGTGTAACAATCTCATAATTATCATTATGAATATGAATATCTTCTACTGGTGTATTATATTTGAAGTGTACACCTTTTTGTTCAACATTTTTAGCTAGTGCTTCAATAAATGAACTTAGCCCATGTCTAAATTGTTTGAATTGTCCTTTAGGAGCACCTGGATAAAGCTGACGTTTTCTTGTACGTTCGCGTTTTTCATCTTTCATTCCTTTAATTAAACTACCATATGATTCTTCTTTATACTTGAAATTAGGAAATGTACTCATCAAACTTAATTGATCAATATCTGTTCCATAAATTCCTCCCATAAGGGGCTCAATCAAATTTTCCAGCATTTCGTTTCCTAAACGTTTTCTGAAGAATTCACCAACCGAAATATCATTTTCTATTTTAATAGGCGGAATAACTAAATCTAATCCTGCTCTTAATTTTCCTAAAGGGGAAATTAAACGTGTTTTTAAGAAAGGTTTAATATCTGTTGGAATTCCCATAATTGATCCGCCTGGAATAGGATACAATTGGTTCTTAGCAAAAATATAGGATTGTCCTGTTTGATTCGTAATTAAATCATCTTCAAGACCTATATCTTTTGCTAAATTTGTCATGATCGTTTTTCGACCTAAGTAGGATTCTGGACCAAGTTCAATAGTATAACCATCGCGTCGATAAGTTTGAATTTTACCTCCAGGTCTTGAAGTTGCTTCAAAAATAGTTACATCTATGTCTTCATTGTAATGTTTAAAATAATATGCACTGGCTAGACCTGTAATGCCAGCACCTATAATTGCAACTTTTTTACTCACAACATGTCCCTTCCTTTTTAAAAAACTGTTTTAATTTCGTCGACAATCGCACCTATAAATAATGGATTTGTATTAGGCATTTCTGGTCGATAGTAATTAGCACCAATGTCATCGCAAACAACTTTACACTCATAATCATTATCGTAAAGTACTTCAAGATGTTCACAAACAAATCCAACTGGTGTATAAATAAAGTTTTTATAATGATGTTCATTGTATAATTCTCTTGTTAAATCTTGTACATCAGGTCCTAACCAAGGCGTACCTGTATTACCCTCTGACTGCCAACCTTGCGCTACATGTTTAATATTTGTAGAAGCTTCTAAACGATCCATAGTATCTTTAATTTCATTAGGATAAGGATCATTATTACGTTCTATTAATCCTTTAGGTAAACTGTGCGCAGACACGATTAAAATTGTTTCATCATGTTCTTCTTCTGGAATTTCAGCTAATGTTTCATTTACTTTATTTGTCCAGTATTCAATAAATTTAGGTTGTTGATAATAACGTTCAACATGATGTAGTTGTATACCATATTTATCCGCTTCTTCTTTAGCACGTTTATTATATGAACCTATTGAAAAACTTGAATAATGGGGAGCTAATACGACTGTAACAGCCTCTGTAATACCATCATTATGCATTTTTTCAACTGCTTCTTCAATATAAGGAGAAATATGTTTCAATCCTAAATATAATTTAAATTCTACATCATCATATGTTTTATTAAGTGCATCTGTAAGTGCTTTAGCTTGACGATCTGTCGTTCCTGCAAGTGGAGAAAGACCACCTATAAATTCATAACGATTTTTTAAATCTTGAAGTTCTTCTTCTGTTGGTCTTTTACCATGTCGTATATCTGTGTAATATGGTTCAATATCACTTTCTTTATATGGCGTACCATATGCCATTACTAATAAACCTACTGTTTTAGTCATTCTTAAAACCTTCCCTTTTAAAAATAAATTTTTATGATTCTAATTTTATTTTTGCGTATAGTCATGAACCAGTTGTGTTACTTTTTTAAGTGTATCTGGTTGAACTTCTGGGAAAACGCCATGACCTAAGTTAAATATATGTTTACCTCTTTGCATTCCTTCATCAAGTATTGCTTTAACTCTTTTTTCTAATACATCCCATGGTGCTAGTAGTAATGAAGGATCTAAATTACCTTGTAATGCTTTATTTACACCTAATTGATCCGCTTTCAAAATAGATGTACGCCAGTCTAAACCTAAAACATCAATTGGCAAATCATTCCATTCATTAATGAGATGACTAGCCCCTACACCAAATAATATAACAGGAATATTATGATGTTCTTTAATTCCACGGACTAAACGATCCATAGATGGTTTTATATAATATCGATAATCCTGTACATTAAGTGCGCCTACCCATGAATCAAAAATTTGAATCAATTCTGCACCTGCTTCAACTTGAGCTGTTACATATTTAATTGAAACGTCTACAAGATGATTCATTAAAGCAAACCAAGTCTCTTCATCGCCATACATCATTGCCTTAGTAAATGTGTAGTTTTTAGAAGGTCCACCTTCAATCATATAAGATGCTAATGTAAAGGGAGCACCCGTAAATCCAATTAAAGGTACATTTAACTTTTCTTCAGTTAGAATTTTAATTGTTTCTAACACATAAGGCACATCTCTTTTAGGATCAATTTGAGTTAATTTTTCCACATCTTTCATAGATTTAATGGGATTGTGGATTACAGGACCTATACCAGATTGAATTTCAACATCTACTCCGATAGGTTTAAGTGGTGTCATAATATCTTTATATAACACAGCTGCATCAGTATTGTAATTATCAACAGGTAGATGTGTTACATATGCACAAAGTTCTGGTTGATGTGTAATATCAAAAAGTGAATACTTTTCTTTTAATTTGCGATATTCTGGTTGTGATCTGCCAGCTTGGCGCATAAACCACACAGGTGTGTGTGAGGTTGATTCCCCTTTAATTGTTTGTAAAATTGTATTATTTTTTTTATGCACCATTTTATCCTCCTAAATTAAAATCATTCTTATTCATAATATCACAACATAAAAGATTTCGCGTTTCTTAAATATTAAATGTCATAAAAATGACAAAGCACGTCTATCTATTCTTTAATTTTAAATTTGTAATTATAAGTGAATTGATTTAAATAAATTATTCACAATTTATTTTCTTATTTAAATTATTTATAATAGCTAGTCTTATCATTTAATCGTATAATATACATAAATAAAGGAGGTATGGCTTATGAAAATATATACAACTTATGGAACTTATGACTATTTAAATCAAATTCGTTTAAATCATCCTGAAAATCATCTGTTTATTTATTCAACTAATGATTCTTCAGTCATTATTGAAGAATCCGAAGATAAATCTATACTTAAACACCCTACTACTTATGAAGTTGTTAATGAAATCAATGAGCTTAATCATCAACATTTCTATTCAGCTATCTTCATTCCAAGTTCAGAAGATCATGTCAATCAACTAGAAAAACGTCTTTCGAATTTGAATTTAGATTTCAGTCAATTTGCTGGTTTTAAAAGCTATCGTTTCTTACGACCTGAAGAAGGTACTACTTATAAAATTTACTTTGGCTTCGCTAATCGTCAAACATACGAAGATTTTAAATCATCTGATATGTTTAATGATTATTTTTCTAAAGAAGCATTAAGACATTATTTTGGCTCAAGCAGTCAACATTCAAGTTATTTTGAAAGATATTTATATCCTATTAATGATTAACATAAAAAGAGGAAGCTTAAGTATGTGTTTAATACATCTTAAGTTCCCTCTTTTTTTAATCTCTTAATAAAGTTTCCTGATATTGCAATTTTTTAATCGTACTTCTAATCGTTAACCATCCTACAATAAAGAATACAATTGCAAAAAAGAAGTATTTTATATAAAAGATGATAAAAATGATTGCGAAAATAATACCTATCATAATCATAAGGCGATATAAGAATTTTTCATATCCTTTGATCACTTCACTATCTGATACAGGCCAAACCTGAGGCCATAGTCCATACGCTTGCTGCGTATAAAACTGAGACATTTGCAATAAAATAATATACATAAATAAACTACCAATAATAATAGAAACAAGTGGATGAGACAGCCAAATCATAAGTACAAGTGCAATGACAACAAGTCGAAGAATAATACTTAATGCATCTTTTCCTCTTACAAAACTTCTCACAAATAAATAAAGATACATATTGTGCGAATTAAAACGACGTCCTTTGGGTGTGGGTAAAAGAAAATCTAAATATTTGCGTCTTGCTGCATTTTCTTTTAAATGCTTAACATCTGTAAACATATTTACAAATTTATAATAATTTGTATGATGTCTTTCTTCTACTGAAATCAACTGTTCCCATGGAAATAACGTAAGACTCTTAAATTTAGGTATAAGGTACGCCATGCCAAAGAAAATTATTGTTAATAAAATGGCAAAATATAATTGTTTCCCTAAAATTAGATAATACGTTATAAAATTAAGTGAAAATATTAAGACATTTAATATCCATTGAGACAATCTCGCACGATACCATTGCCATTTTAAGCGTAGTCCTAAAATAGGATGAATAAGCGCTAAAACACTCATCACGATATAAGATACAACTAATTGTTGATTAAGCTTATAAAACAATGGAAATAATACAATTAATAACACTATTTGTAATATTATACGGTTAAAATAACTATATCTTAGG
The DNA here is from genome assembly GCF_038007165.1 of Staphylococcus sp. FSL W8-1270. Taxonomy (NCBI): domain Bacteria; kingdom Bacillati; phylum Bacillota; class Bacilli; order Caryophanales; family Staphylococcaceae; genus Staphylococcus; species Staphylococcus sp. FSL W8-1270. The sequence continues at coordinate 983,291 of NZ_JBBOWQ010000001.1, read as the reverse complement.
CCTAATTTTATATAATCTTCCATATTCTTCTCAAAAGGAAGCAAAAATAACTTGTCAGCATCTTTTAAAAATGTTCGAAATGGAAAGATTGAAGTTAAAGCAATTACAATACTTGCTAAGAATGCATAATCTATATTTTTAGGAATATGTTGTAACCATTGACCATAACCTAATATGAAGGCTCCTAATAAAATAACTAAGAATACAGTAAAGTGACCATTAAAAATAAATTTATTATAATAATGTTTTTCTTTTTTTATTGCGTCATAACGTTGTTTAAATAATGCTATGGCTTCATTATTCATGTCGTTTGACCACCTTGCGTAACATGGATATAAATATCATCAAGAGTTTGATCTTTAAGACCCGTTTGTTCTCGTAGTTCCTCTAAATTTCCAAAAGCAACCACTTTTCCTTTATCTAAAATAATGAATCGATCACAATATCTTTCAGCAGTTGCAAGAATATGGGTACTCATTAGTACTGTACGCCCTTCATTTTTCTTTTCAACCATCAAATCAAGCATGGATTGTATACCTAATGGATCCAAACCAAGAAATGGTTCATCAATAATATAAAGTTCAGGATCGACAATAAATGCGCATATAATCATTACTTTTTGTTTCATTCCTTTTGAAAAATGGCTAGGAAAAACATTAAGTTCATTTTCAAGTCTAAATGTTTTTAGTAGAGGACGCGCACGTTTCATTGCTTCTTCCTTACTTATTTGATAAGCCATAGCAGTCATGACTATATGTTCTTCTAATGTTAATTCTTCATAAATGACTGGTGATTCAGGAATATATGATAGTTTACGACGGTAGATTTCGATATCATCATTAATATTGGTATCTGAAATAGAAAGTGTTCCTTCCATTGGCGTTAATAATCCAAGCATGTGCTTAATGGTCGTACTTTTTCCAGCGCCATTGAGACCAATTAATCCTACTATTTCACCTTTTTTTAATTCAAAATTTATATTTTCAATAACAGGACGTTTACCATATCCTCCTGTTAAATGTTCAACTTTAACTGTCATAAGGCACCTCCATGAGTTATATTGTACCAAAATCATTATATAACTACTAAGGTTTGCTATAACTCATTAGCGAATTTTTAAAATAACAATGTTATAATAATGAGTAAAAATAGGTTAAAGGAGTGCATTTAATTATGTCAGAAACTGTTTTTGGTAAAATTCTTACTGGTGAAATTCCAAGCTATAAGGTTTATGAGAACGATTATGTTTATGCATTTTTAGATATTTCTCAAGTTACTAAAGGACACACACTTTTAATTCCGAAGAAAGCTTCTCCTAATATTTTTGAAACTGATGAAGAAACAATGAAACACATTGGAGCTGCTATTCCAAAAGTAGCAAATGCCATTAAAAAAGCATTTCAACCTGATGGATTAAACATTATTCAAAATAATGGTGAATATGCTGATCAGTCAGTATTTCATTTGCATTTCCATTTCCTACCTCGATATAAAAATGATATCGATGGTTTTGGTTATCAATGGGAAACTCATGAAAATGAAATTAGCGATGAACAGAAAAAAGATATTGCTGAACAAATTAAAGCTCAATTTGAATAATTCTGCATATTGAATATCATTTATGGGTAATATAAAATGAAATCAATATGTCAATGTAATAATTATAGTAAGTAGCTTAAGTCAATCGTTACTTACTTCATAAAATGATATGATTTATTCTATAATCGACATAATAGTGAGGAGAATAAAAAATGAAAGTTACACGTGTATTATTTGGTATCGGTGTGGGACTTGCTTCTGGTATTGCTGTATCATGGATGAATCGTGATCAACAAAGATATAATGCTAATGCCTCTGGACAAAAAGTTCCTACTGGTGCTCGCTCAGAATTAGAACGAGAAATCGAAACAATTAAACGTAGTTTCTATAATATTATTGATTATAGTAAGCAAGTGAAAAATGACGGTGTACAACAAGGTAGCGACATTGCTAACGAATTTAAGACTTTAATCGGAGATTTTAAATCTGATATCAATCCTAATATTGAAAAATTAAAATCTCATATTGAAAATCTTCAAAATCGTGGCGAAGAAATTAGTAATACATTTTCAGAAGATAAGAATAATAACAAATAGAACTCTAACATTGAGCTCAATTTGGCTATGAAGAAATTTATATTAATAGATTTCTTTATGGCTTTTTTTATAAATATACAATCTAATATAAAAACATTGCTCTATATTACAATAGCTATTAAAAATTGTCTTGACGATAACTCAAGTTAGTTAGATAATACCTATCGTATATTAAACGACCTATTTTCGAGGTGGAGTTATGTTTTTATGTAAACGTCATATAGATATCCATGCGCGATTTGGTGTTCCAAGAATTGCGTTTTTAAGTATTGTAACAACTATTATTGCGTTTTTAGTTAGTTATGAGATTATGTATTATTTTGTAAAAACGCCTTTATCAGATAAATACTTTTTACTTCTAATATTATTTATCATTCTTATGTACCCTATTCACAAAACAATACATTTATTCTTCTTTTTACCTTATATTCATGCGTTTAGATGGCACAAGTTAAATAAGAAAAAATGGCTTCCTTATTTTAATACGTATGTGAATACGCCTGTCCGCAAGTTTTATTTTTGCATTAATCTTATTTTGCCATTTTTAATAATTACAAGCATTTTAATTTTCCTAACTTATCATTTTCCAAGTTATGGACATTATTTTATGTTCTTATTTGCCTTAAATCTTGGTTTATCAGTTATGGATTTTTTATATTTAAAAATTATTCTTTTTTCAAAAGAAGGACAATTTGTTGAAGAACACCAAACAGGCATTAATTTACTGACAAAAGTGCCATTCCATTCAAAGTTCTAATATATAAAGAAGGGTAATTATAAACGTATTCACTCAAAATTAAAATACAGTCTACTGGTTATTTTGAATATATTAAAAAGTCTATGATATTGAATGATATCGTAGACTTTTTTTAAATTATTTTTCATCTAATACTTTAGTTGTAAATCACCTTTTATTAATTGGTGGAATAATTATATTATGTTATAGTAACTTTGTTAACATACAAAAAGGAGCTATCAACTATGAAAATTATGAATAAACTCATTGTCCCTGTTACAGCAGGTGTTTTATTACTTGGAGGATGTAGTTCTGATTCTACAGATTCTAAAGATAATACATTAATTTCTTCAAAAGCTGGTAATGTAACCGTTAAAGATGTTATGGATAAAATTGGTAAAGATCAAATTGCTAGCACATCATTTAGTATTGAGTTAAATAAAATATTAGCTGATAAATATAAAGACAAAGTAGATACTAAGCGTATCGATGATGATATTAAAAAAGAAGAAAAACAATATGGTGGTAAAGATCAATTTGAAAGTATGCTAAAACAACAGGGTATGACCCTTGATGATTACAAAGAACAGAAAAGACTATCTGCTTACCAAAAACAATTACTTAATGATAAAGTTAAAGTGTCTGACAAAGAAATAAAAGATGATACTAAGAAAGCATCACACATTTTAATTAAAGTTAAATCTGATAGTGATAAAGAAGGTTTATCAGATAAAAAAGCAAAAGCAAAAGCTGAAAAAATTCAAAAAGAAGTTGAAAAAAATCCAAATAAATTTGATGACATTGCCAAAAAAGAATCAATGGATTCTGCTTCAGCTAAAAAAGGCGGGTCATTAGGTTATGTTATTAAAGGACAAATGGTCGATAAATTTGATAAAGCTTTATTTAAACTAAAAGAAGGTCAAATTTCTGACATTGTTAAAACAGAATACGGCTATCACATTATCAAAGCTGATAAAGAAGATGACTTTAATAAACAAAAATCTCAATTAAAAACAAAAATTATTGAACAAAAAGTTCAAAAAAATCCAAAACTATTGACAAATGCTTATAAAGACTTATTGAAAGAATACAACGTAGATTATAAAGATAGCGATATTAAAAAATCTGTAGAAGATACTATACTTAATCCAGAAAAATTAAAAGAACAACAAAGTAGTAGTGCTTCATCAGGATTATCTTCATAATTTTCATAAATCAAAAAGGTCGGAACAATATGTTCCGACCTTTTTTCGTCTATTAATATTAATCTAATTTCTCTGGATTATAAAATTGACGGTTATCCATACCAAAGATTCTTTCAGTAAATTGTCCTTTTTCAGTTTTCTTAAATGCTTTATCGAACATATTCATTTTTGCATCAATATTGTCAATAAAGAATAAAATTTCTGCTTCTTTTAGATGTGGCAATTTAGGAGAACCAAACTCCATTTTTCCATGGTGTGCTAAAATCATATGTCGCAATAACATGACTTCTTCACTATCAATACCAAGTTCTTTTGCCGCCTCAGCAACTTCATCACTTGCTATTGAAATATGTCCAAGCAAATTACCTTCTACCGTATACGTTGTTGCAACTGGTCCACTTAATTCTCTTACTTTACCAATATCGTGTAAAATAATCGCGCTATATAACAAACTTCTATTTAATAATGGGTAGATATCACACAATGATTTTGCAATTTTTAACATCGTTAATACATGATAGCTTAATCCTCCTGCAAAGTTATGATGATGAGAACTTGCTGCAGGATAAGTAAAGAATTTATCTTGATATTTTTTTAATAAATGACGTGTAATACGTTGTAAATGTGCATTTTCAATTTCTAAGATAAAATGTGATAACTCATCTTGAATTTCGTTAGGTGAAAGTGGCGCACCATCTACAAAGTCTTGAGTTTTCACTCCATCTTCTGCTGTTGCTAATCGAAATTGATTGACTTTCATTTGTTTACGGCCACGATAGTTAATAACATCCCCTTTTACCCATACAATTATTTCTGGTTTAAGGATTTTCATATCATCTTTTGTGACAGTCCATAGTTTAGCTTCAATATCTCCACTTTTATCTTGAAGATATAATGTCATATAGTCTTTACCTTGTGCTGTTACACCTTGTGTCGCTCTGTGGATTAAGAAAAAATTCTCCACCGAATCACCAGGATTTAATTTTTCTACGTTTCTCATCGTTTCCCGCCTTCCTCTTTTTTATTTAATATCAGCATTTCTCGAGAAGGAATCGTAGTATCTTTTGTACAAGTAAAGTACAATACTTGATGTTCTTGAGATAATTCTCTTAAATAGTTTAACATCATTGATTTTCTTTGTTTATCAAAATGTACGAATGCATCATCAATGATAATTGGGAATGGATAATATGGTTTCAACACCTTAATTAAACTAAGTCTCAATGAAATATATAGCAACTCTTTCGTTGATTGACTTAATTCAAGTGGATGATACATTTGTCCATTTCGATGTTTAACTTTAATTGAATCATTTTCATAAGTAATTAGATTATATTTACCATCAGTTAATGTTTTGAAAATATTAATGGCTTCATCTATCACATATGGTAGTCGTTTATCTTTAATTTGTTTAATGTGCTCATTAATTAGTGTCTCAAGATAACTTAAGCTCGCCCAATCTTTAGCAATATCATTCATTCTATTTTTTAAATTATAATATTGATGACGCAATTGAGATAGTGTTTTATCTGTTTCCATTTGATTAATACGTGCAGAAAGTTCACTCACTTCAGTTTGTTTCTCCAAATATTTATCATTATAATCATCAACTTGTTGAGCTAACATTTGATCTTCTTCTTCTAATTGAGCAGTTGTTTTTTCACTTAAAACAGAACTATCTTCATAAGAGAATTCGTGATTACTCAAATAAGTAGATAAATCATTGAATCGTGATAGTTGTTGTTGATAACGTTGATAAGCTTCGTAATGTTGATAATACTGCTCTTCATTTTGAACTTCAATATATTTAAACAACTCGTTTATAGTCGTTTTATTTTCATCCAAACGACTTTCTAACTGTTTTAATTCTTTACTTAATAGGGTTAATTGATTTTGCAATTGAGATTTCTTTTCTTTTTTACTTTCATACTGAGAAATCCAACCTTTCAAATCATTAAATAATGAAATTTTATTAAACTCGTCGAAACTATCTTTAGTAACATCTTGAGCATGCTCATAGAAGTTAATTAAATTTTGATTTAACTCTATGTTCTCTAATAATAATTTATTAAGTTGTTTATCATTAACTTTAAGTTGATTCATTGTTTTCAAACTATCTACTAAACGTTCATCTGACATTTTATCAGATACTTTAATGTCTTGTTTGATTTCAGAAATATCCTGTGCTAATGCATCAATTGAAGACTGAATATCTGATAAAATCGAATGTTGATGATTAAGTTTATTAGAAAGTACTGATTTAGTATTATTAGCATTATTCCAACGTTCACGCAATTGGTACTGATCATCTAGATTAAAATCTAAATCGTATTTATCTTCGAGTGCTTTAAGTTGTTGTTCTAAATCACTAATTTCCTCACTAATTGTTTCACTATAATCAATATCTTTATTTTTACTAAAGAATAAACCTACTAAAAATATCACAGTGAGAATTGCAAAAATAATACTAAAAGTGATACTAGTTGTAATAAATGCAAAAATAGTCAAACCAGCACTCATCAAAGCCAAAATGATAAAGCTGATTTTCAACCATTGATATTGCTTTTGTTTTCTTTCTTTTTCTGATTCAAAGGAAGCTTTTAATTTTGAGTATAAACTTTCTTTTTCATGTAATTCTATTTTTTGCTGATTATATTCTTTTTTCTTTTCAAGTGCTGTTTCAGAAACTAGTTCACTTTCTAATAACTTAATTTCCTTTTCAATTTCCTTTTTTTCAATATTATGCTCACCAATCATACGTTCAACTTGTTGCTTTTGATTTAATTGGTGATTATGATTTTTAATTTTTTCACTTATATAATCTTTCATTGTTTCAGAAGTATCCGCTTCATGATAAACTTCATTCCAACCGATATCATCTTTTAATGTTTGCTGAGAACGTTCGAAAGTTTCTATTTCCTTTTTTAAAGCCTTAGCTTTTAATTCAGATTGCTTGATATCACTCTCTTGTTGATAAAGATGATACATATCACTCACAGTTCTATCATCAGGCATCTGAATTAAATTAAATTCATTTTCTAGTTGTCTTATCTTCTCATCCCTTAATCCTATATCTCGATCAAGTGATTGTTTATATTTTAATGCAGTTTCATATCGTTCAATACCTTGCTCTGGGAATTTCAACGGTTCGATATTTAAATGATGCTCAAGCGATTTCCATTCTTGCGCATGAGCATGAAGTCCTAACTGCTTTTGCTTATTTTCATGCATTTTTGATAATTGCTTAAGATTTTCTTTTAAATGAGAAAGATGGCGTTCTGATTTATCTTTTTCATCTATAAGACGTTGATATTCGTCTAATTTGGTTTCTTCATCTCTTATTTGTGCTTCTAATTGTTTTAGTTCTTCAATTTGTTGATTTAGAATTGGGTTCTTTCCAGCTTTTTTATAAAGCGTAGTTTTTTTCTGATTAACAATTTGCCCCATAGATGTAAATTCAGAAGATCCTAAAGCACCAGCTTCTAATAAATAGCTTTGTAATTGTTGTTCATCTAAATTTCGATGTATATCTTGTAAACCAAGTACATTAAATGAAAATATTCCTTGATATGTCTTTTTTGAAATATAGTTTAATTTCTTCTTAAGCCATGCTTCATCTCTTATCAATCCATTTTCTAAATAAACTTTTACGTCACCTTGAGCACTACCTTTTACACGCTCAACTTCAATTTCTGATTTGTCATCTAAAATAAGCGTTAGCTTGCCCCCATACTGATTTCCCAATCTAGGTTCTAAACGCGGTTCTTTTTCTTTCTTTGTGGGAAAACCAAATAAAATTGAATGAATAAATGATTGTATGGTTGATTTACCTGCTTCATTTTCCCCATAAATTTCGGTAAAAGTCTGATTTAATTCAATCTTACGTTGTACGAATTGACCATAACCGTATATTTCAAGTGATTTAATAATCAATTTCTTCACCTCTCATATCTGCTTTCAATATTTTCTCAGCTCGATGAATGAGTTTTGCCTTATTGAAAGTGGTGTAGTCTTCTAAATATTTTGAAGCTCTTGGATTTAAATATAAATCTGTCATTGCCTCTTCAAACACTTTGTCATCGTTTATGAGTTCATTAGAAAATTCATTTATAAGAGGTGTTTCTTCATTCTGTATATAATTAAGAATCATATCTTCAATGACAATAAAATCATGTTCATTTTCTTCATATTCACTAATCATTTCTCTTATTTGAAGAATATCTTGTGTTGATAAAATTTTGTCATTATCTATATTAATCGTCAATCTATAAAATGCTTTACCTTGTTCACGAACTTGTTTCTTAAACTTTTGAATTTCCTCATAGATACCTTGTTTTGAAATTTTATCAGTCTTAATTGTAGCTTCTTCAAAACGTATAAACTGAGTTGGGATAAAAGTTGTTTCAAGATGTAGATGATCCCCTTCTACAAGCAAACAACCTTTAGTTCCTAATTCACCAAAGTGACGACCTTGAATGTTACCTGAATAGTGAATAGGCGGCATATCACTTAGTTCTTGACGTTGATGAATGTGACCGAGTGCCCAATAATGATACAGTTTATGATTAAGATCTTCTAACATAAATTCAGTATAACGCTGTTTTATGTTAGATTTACTATAAGTTCCATGAAGCATTCCTATATGTATACCATTACTTCCTTGACTAGATGGATATTCATCAATTTTATTTTCATAACTTGTATTGTTTTGATAACTAAAACCATGAATATAAATTTGTTCTCCAGCTTTGGTAATCGCTTGATAGGTTTCAACACGATTTGAAAATACTGATACATTATTAGGCCAATTATCTGTAATTCTAGTTGTTAAAGGATCATGATTCCCATGACATATGTATACAAATATTTGTTCTTTTTCTAGACGTTTAAATTGCTCTTTTAAAAAAATTTCAGCACGTAATGTGCGATTTTCACTATCAAATAAATCTCCTACAATCAACATAAAATCAACATCTTCTTTTAATGCTACATCTACAATTTTTTTAAAGCTCTCATAGGCACTTTTTTGTACATCTTTGAAAATACTTGTCGATAATTGTTGTTTAGATTTAAAAGGGCTATCAAGATGCAAATCTGCACAGTGAATAAATTTAACCATTAATTTAAGCTCCTTAATTGTTTGATAAGGTATCTTTATGTATTACTATATTTTACCATATCTTATGAATATGGGTCGATGAACTTTGACATAAAAAAACTACGCGATTTTATGAAAAAATCGCGTAGTGTCCATTACTTAAATTATTAATTAGTCAACGTAAATTTCGTCTAAAGGTTTTACAATAATTTGATTAATTTCTTGGAAAACTTGACTCATTTTTTGTTCTGCTTGCATTAATTGTGAAATATTTTCATCTTTTTCAATAGCTTGAGCTTGTTCTTGAGCTTTAGCTAATTCTTCTTCAGGAATTTCTTGACCTTGCATTTGTTTTTGTTGGAAATTCATTTGAGTTTCACGGAACTCATCGAATAATTTTTTAGATTCTTCATTTTCTTTAACTTTAGCAAAAGCATCTTTAATAGCTTTGTATTCATCACTATCTCTTAATGCTTGTTCTAGTTGATTTGCATAATCATATAAATTTACTGCCATTTTAAATTGCACTCCTTCGTGTAATAATGATATTTTGACAACTCTTTAATACCATAACATATTATGATTAGTTATACAAAAATTGCGATTAAACCTTGGAAAAGACCAATCATACCACCTAAAATAAATCCTAATAAGGTAATTAATTTTAATTCTTTATTAGCAATTTCAATAATCAACTTTTCAATGTAATCTAAATCAAATGTATTGATTTGATCTTCTACTAGTTTACGTAGATTAATTTTTTGCATTATCGTTGAGAGATGTTTGGATGCTTGACTAATAATAAGTTGTGTAACTTTATCTGATAACGTTGTCTCTAAATATTGCATTAATCTTGGTGATAGTTGATTAAGTGGTTTATCTATTTTTTCATTTAAATTTAAATATGAAGTAATAAGTAATGTAACTGAGTCTGATAGTTTTGAAAATTGAGCCTCATCAATGATTTTCTTAAGTGATTGTCGTTTCAGCGTCTCATATTCATTATCAATCACTTGGTTTACAATACGTTTTGCTTTAGGATGATTGGTTAAACGAATCAATTCATGTTGGATTCTATCTGCAATACTTTCTTTTGTCATAAACATTTGTAGTAATCCAACGATTTTACCTTTTTCATTAAAAAATGTATCGAGCATGTCATAAATATCACGAGCGCCTTTATCAGATGACAGATAAACACGAGCTCTTTCGCATAATAAATCTCCTAATGGCTCGACTTTCTTATCAATCATTCGCTTAGTTTCTTTTGGTAGTAACTTAATCACTTCTTCATTTCGATGTTCATTATAAAAAGCTAATAGCTTTTGTGAAATTGTATCTTCTAATTTCTCATTGACTAAGTAATCTATTTTAACATCAAACTTCTCAGCAAAGTAACGAATTGTAGCTTGATCACTTTTTAATTTCGCTATTTGCTCCTTAACTAATTCATTAATTGTTTCTTTAGTTTTCGTTTCATTTAGTTTGTTGTGAATCAAAGTTTCTGTAATGAGATGTTCTTCAATCACTTGCCCTATCTTTGTAGCTATTTCATCTCTTCTTTTAGGTATTAAACCAGGTGTAAATGGAATTCGCATATTAAATATATAATGAGCTTTATAGGGATGAAACAACATTCTAATAGCTATAACATTCGTGACACCACCAATGATTGCTCCTATTACTATCATAAAGATGACTACTAATACTGCTTGCATTTAAATAACTCCTTAATTTTTATATAAGCAATAGCAAAATTATACCATGACAAATGTAAACTGCATAACTTAATAGTTCAACGTACATTTATATTTACAAATTTTTGAAATAAAAAAATAATGAATTCATCGCAAAATTACAGTGAATTCATTATTAATTGAAAATAGTGATTCAGTTGAAGGTCAACTCTTCTATCACTATATCTTATTTATATTAAAATTAAACGTGCATTAATTCTTCTTTAGCATTTCTATTAAAGTAAGTTTCTGCTTCTCTTAATTTAGATGTTCCAAAAATAGGTTGTTTTTCAGGATTAAGCACTCTGTAGATATTACTTACTTTATTACTTTGTAAAATAAATCCATTACGCGTTTCCATTGTATTCCAATAAATATCACTTGTTGTAGAATGATTAGGATATGCACAATGGTTTCTTGAAATTGTTTGTACAATTTCTAATGGATCGCAACCAAATGTGTTATTTAAAACATCTGAATCTCTAAATAAAGCACAAATTGATACACAAGTTGTCCAATTTGGTAATACACGTTCTTTTTCGATTTGAACAAGTGTTTTTTTAGAAAGACCTATTGTTTGTGCCATAGTATCTTGTGTGTATCCTGCTTCAATACGCACCATTTTAAATTTTGTTTGAATTAAATCTGTAAAACTCTGTCTATCCATTACTCTTCTCTACCTTTCTAATAGGAGTTATTTTATCCGGACGCAAGAAATTGCAATAATACACATTTCTTGAAACACAAATTACATCTTAATATATTTTCAATAAAATGAAAAGAGAAATTTTTGTTTTTACGTATAATTTTATAAATGGCAAAATTATCAAAATAATTAAACTAATAAAACAAGTCATTTGTCTATCATTATCATATTTTAAAATTACCGTTTTTATTTTTAATAGATCTATTCAATTTATATTAATTTATTTTCAATAGCATATATAGCAGCTTGTGTTCGATCTGAAACTTGTAATTTATTAAATATATGACTGACATGTGTTTTAACTGTTTTCTCAGATACAAATAAACTTTTTGCAATGTCTTTATTTGTCTTACCTTTCACCATCTCTTTTAATACTTCCATCTCTCTTTTAGATAATTTATTATTAAAGTGTGGTTTTTCATGCATTGCATCAATTACATTTTTAGCTTTTGGATGTATTATTTTCTCATTATTTAATACTTTAGTAATAGTAGCAATCAGCTTTTGTGGTTCAACATCTTTAATTTCATAACCATCAGCACCTTCATTAATGGCAGACATAACATATTCATCATCCACATAACTTGTAAGCACTAACACTTTTATGTATGGGTAATATTTTTTTATATAATGCGTCACTTCGATACCATTCATTTTAGGCATAACTAAATCTAATAATACTAAATCAGGCATATTATTCTCATTTAAATATTTAATAAATGCGTCACCATCAGAAAAACTTGCTTGTATATCTAAACCCTCAACTGTTGAAATTAGAAATTCTAGTCCTTGTCTAACAATGTGATGATCATCGATTAAAACGATACTTGCCAAATTTATCACCTACTTTAAATTGGAATATTAAGATAAATAGTTGTCCCCATTTGTTTATCTGATTGTATGTTAAATTCTCCGTCTAAACTATGAATACGTTGCTTGATATTTTTTAGACCATGCGTCGTTTGATTTAAGTCATCACTCACATTAAATCCTTTTCCATCATCATAAATTTTAATATATAATTGATGTTCATTTTGTTGCATGTTAATAGATACTTGATTCGTTTGTGCATGTTTCTTCGTATTATTTAAAGCTTCTTGAAGCATTCGGTACACATTTTCTTCAACTAAATTGGATAATTTAATCAATCCTCTTACTTCGATGTTTAATTTTAAATCTAACATATTCGCATAATGTTGAATCGCATTCACTAACCCATGTTCTAAACCAATTGGCTTAAGTTGCCAAATTAACGCACGCATTTCATTTACTGCGTTTTGACTTGTATCTTCAATCATCTTAAATGCTTTTTTAGCTGTTTTATCCTCTGTGATATCATGTGCAGCATGAGCTGTTAGTTTTAATGAAAAAAGCATTTGGTTAACTGAATCATGTAAATCACGCGCTAGTCGATTTCGTTCACTTATTCGTGCTGCTTCTTTTTCTTGGTCTGTTAAGTATATACGTTTAATTGCAGAACCTATTTGTAAAGCTACTGATTCTAGTAACTCTAAATCGTCTTGACTATATACTACAGTATGAGGTGTCGCGACATTTAATAATCCATACTGTTCATCTCCTGATCTAAGTGGTACTGTCGCATGATGCGTAATAAGATAATCATCTTTTTCACTTTCTTGATTAGCTAAATTGATTCTTGAACAATTTATAATATTAGATGCTTTTGTTAAATTTTTATGATGATAAGCATTGACACACCAACACGTACCATTATTTAAATACTTACAATTATTATTTTTTAATGAATGAGGTAAATCAGTGCTAGCTACAAGTTCTTGTTCACCTTTTTTATTGATTAAAAAAATCCAACCTGTTGTAAAACTGCTACCATTGATTAAATAATCTAATACTTTATTCATCATATTATATAATTCAGTTTCTTCATTAAGATATTCTGCAATTTCTTTTAATAATGCTAAACGTGTCGGTTTTTCCATATTTTCGCCCCATTTTGTTATTTTGCGTTTATTATTATATCGTTTATTTTTAAAATTTAAAAATAGACTAATGAAAACAATTATAATTATCATTGTAAATTATGATATGATTAAACAGAATATTATAGGAGGATATTATGAAATTCAATGTACCTGAAACTTTCAATAATTATACGTTACGTGAAATTTTTCAAAAGTTAAAACTACCAAAAAAAGACTTACACCAATTAAATATGTCTAAAGATATCACGATTAATCAACAACCTAGTAAATTGACAGATAAAGTTGTCACAAATGATGTTGTTTATATTCCTATCCCTGAAGAAAAAAGTAATTATTTACCAAGTTATCGTTACGCACAGATTACATATGAAGATAACGATTTAGCTATTGTAATGAAACCTAAAGGGGTTAAAACTCATCCAAATGATTTAAAAGAAAGCAATACACTAATGAACCATGTTATCTATACTATGGATAGCGACTACGTTGAACCGATTCATCGTCTAGACCAAGAAACTGTGGGATTATTAATTGTTGCTAAAAATCCTTTAATGAAAAAAATACTAGATAGAATGCTTGAAGAGAATCAAATTACACGTATTTATCGTGCCAATGTAAAAGCATTACTACCTCTAAAACCACAAACAATTGATATGCCAATCGGTAAAGATAAATTTCATCCCAATAAGCGTCGTATTTCTAATACCGGACAACGAGCTATCACTCATATCTTAACATCAAAAATGATTAAAGAAGGCATTTGTCAATTGGAAATAAAATTAGATACAGGACGTACCCATCAAATACGTGTACATTTAGCAGAAATTGGTCATCCTGTCATAGGTGATCCATTATATGGAGATGCTACCTTACGTCAATTAGAATTGAATAGTTATAAGATTGAATTCACTCACCCACTTACTCAAGAATTGATTTCTGTAAGTTTAGATGATGAATAAATTTTTAAAATGCTCCTTTTAGATAACGCAGATCAAAGCATTATCTTTAAAAGGAGCATTTCAATTGATAATGTTATTTTAATGAGGATCGACCATATCTTCTGGTTTAATCCATTCCTCGAATTGTTCTTCTGTAACGTAGCCAGAATTAATTGCTGATTCTTTAAGTGTTAAACCTTCATTATGAGCTTTTTTAGCTATTTGAGCTGCTTTTTCATATCCAATATGAGGATTTAGTGCAGTTACAAGCATTAATGATTGATTTAAATAATGATTGATATTTTCTTCAATTGGTTCAATACCTATAGCACAATTTTTGTTAAATGTTTCCATTCCATCAGCTAATAAGTAAATAGATTGCAATGTATTATGAAGAATCACAGGTTTAAATACATTAAGTTCAAAATTACCTTGAGAACTCGCTATACCTACTGTCGTATCATTTCCTATCACTTGTACTGCAACCATTGTTAGCATTTCACATTGTGTTGGATTAACTTTACCTGGCATAATTGATGAACCTGGTTCATTTTCTGGAATTGAGATTTCCGCAAGTCCGGCTCTAGGTCCTGAAGCAAGCCATCTTATATCATTTGCTATTTTCATTAAGTCTGCTGCCAATGCTTTTAGTGTTCCATGAAGTTGCACCACTTCATCATGTGAGGTTAAAGCATGAAATTTATTTTCAGATGAAACAAATGCATAGCCTGTATGTTCTGAGATATATTTAGCTACTTTATCTCCAAATTCTGGATGTGCATTAATTCCTGTTCCAACTGCTGTTCCACCAATAGCTAAATTTAAAATATGTTGTTTAGATTCAGCTAATAATTGTTCACATTTATCTAGCATATAACGCCATCCACTAATTTCTTGTCCTAATCGAATTGGAGTAGCATCTTGTAAGTGAGTTCTACCAATTTTAATAATTGATTGATATTGGTTTTCTTTTTCTTTAAATGTGTCTCGTAAATGTTTTAAAGCAGGTTCTAATTTCGTTTCAATTTCATGGTATAAAGCAACATGCATAGCTGTAGGGAATGTATCATTCGAACTTTGAGATTTATTAACATCATCATTGGGATGAATCGATTCATCGCTATTATGTTCTTTTAAGTACTCATTAGCTACATAACTTACGACTTCATTCACATTCATATTACTTTGAGTACCGCTTCCCGTTTGCCATACAACTAAAGGAAAATGACCATCAAGTTCTCCTTTTAAAATTAAATCACAAGCATAAATGATAGCATCTTTCTTAGTATCACTTAATTTTCCTAATTCATGATTAGCAAGCGCGGCACCTCTTTTTAACTGAGCAAAACCATAAATCACCTCAATAGGCATATGTTCTTTACCTACTGGAAAGTTACGCTTACTTCTTTCAGTTTGTGCGCCCCAATATTTATCAGATGGTACTTCAATTTCACCAAACGTATCATGTTCAATTCTTACAGACATTCAATAATCCCCCTTATTTATGATTTAGTAATAGTATATCATTAATAAAATTAATGTAGCAATTCGAATATAAAGCGGTTTCATTTATAAAAAATAAAACACATGAAGTTGTATTACTTCACGTGTTTAAGAATAAATCTTATTCATATTTATATTTTACTGCTTTTACAACTGAAATAGCACTTATTATATACAAAATAGCGCTTATGACAAGCGTAACAGGACTTATCTTTACTAACATACCTAAAACCCCACCTAAACTTCGATAAAAATCATTAAGTGTATATGCCAAGATTCCTGTTACAATTAATATACATATAACACTAATCATAATTCCTTTTTGATTACTCTTAATGAATGGATGAGCAGTTGCATTATCTATTAAATCCTTTGATAAATTCAATTGTAATTGAATCACTTTAAATAACACTGGTAGATAGAGTGCTCCTAGAGCAATGGGAAAACCTTTAATAGAAATTAAACTAACAATGATTGTAATAATTGTTAAAGGTAGCCAATACTTATGTAACATATTTTTATCTCCTTCATTTTCATTAAAATATATTGTATCATAAGTTGTATTTCATAAAAAAAGCATTTTAATTAATCTATCGAAACAATTAATTAAAATGCTAAAATATATTAATTTAAATCTGAACGCGCTTCTGAATCATGTGTTTGATTATATTTATCTTCATCATTTTCTTCAGAAATCTGTTCCATTTCTTTTCCTAATGCTTCTAAATCATCCATATTTTGAACCATTGCATTTTCGTCTTCATGATAATTACGTTTACTATCTTTACTCATAAAAATAACCTCACAATAAAATTAAATATTATGCAAATCTCGCTGTGAAGTATTCTTTAACGTCTTCTGGTAATCCATCAGCAGCAGCTCTGTCTAAAACAACTGTTACCATACGATGTACTTTTAAATCAGCAGGTAAAAAGTTTGATTTACCATTTTCTTCATATAATCGTTTGATAACTTCACTTTTTTCAGCACCAGTTACAACTAAGATAATTTCGCGTGCCTTCATCAAACCTTGACGAATATTAACATCTAAATGTCCAGAGTTATCAATTGAAACAACTTGTAAAGTAAGTTTTCCTTTATTTTCTTTTGTTTTAATTCTATCATTGATTAATGATTCAGCATCATCATCAAGACTAATAGAATATACTTGCTCAGAAGGTACACCTAAAGCTTCATAGAACGAATGATTATCGTCATAGTCAAGAATATTAATTTGACTAAAATCTACAGCGTTACGATCAACTGATTTTTTTAATTCATCTAATACAGGTGCAGAATCCTTGTTTAAATGGAAACCAGCAATGGTAGTTGGGTTATTGTTAAATTGTTTTCTAATAATATCTCCAGCATAGTCTGCTGCATGTTGTTTATCTTCGAATACTTTAAAATTCATTGCCATAATAATTACACTCCTCTAAATGTAAAGTTCAACTAAAATAATTCATTTATTTACTAAATTACCCTATTTAAGGGGATATCAAACTATTTTAAAATTTTTATAATAATTCATTAATAAATATAACATTTTTTATTCTATTATAGTAATTAATTTTAAATTCTACTTTAATCCTGGGAAGTTTTGTTGTCGTAATGCTTCATAAATCAATAAAGCAGCAGTATTAGATAAATTTAAAGAACGAATATGATCACTCATAGGAATTCTTAAAGCAGTATCTGCATATTTCTCTTTTACCCAATCTGGTAAACCTGTAGTTTCTCTACCAAAGATAAAATAATTTTCTACTTCAGTATTTGAAAAATCAAAATCACTATAAGTTTGTTTACCAAATTTAGTAAGTAAATAATATTTACCATTTGTCACTTCGAAAAATGATTCAATGTTTTCATGATAAGTGATATTAACATGTTCCCAATAATCTAATCCAGCTCGTTTTAGCATCTTGTCATCTGTACTAAAGCCTAATGGTTTAATTAAATGCAAGTGTGTATTGGTACCTGCGCATGTACGTGCAATATTCCCAGTGTTTGCAGGTATTTCTGGTTGGAATAACACAATATGGTTTGTCATTTTTATTTCCTCATTTCTAGTCCTTTTCTCATTTCAACTTGAACTTCTTCAATCTCATTATCAAAATGCTCATAAATAAATGTTCTTGCATCATCGCCTAGTATTTGGCCAATAGCCCAATATGCTGTTCCTCTTATCATGGGTCTTGGATCATTCAATGCCACTTCCTTTAATTCAGGAATAGCCGCTTCTTCACCAAAATGTGCAAGTGCAATAATTGCATTCCGCTGTATAGGTTTCTTACCTCTCCATGCTCCTGCCAAATGACCATAAGTATTTTTAAATTCTTTATTACTCATTTGTAACAATGGAACTAAACGTGGCTTTAATATTTCTGGTTCTAAAATAATATCTTCGTGAGTTGTATTAATGCCTCTATTTTTCGGACAAACTTGTTGACAAGTATCACAACCATAAAGACGATTACCAATTTTATATCGATACTCATCTTTTAAATATCCTTTAGTTTGAGTTAAAAAGCTGATACATTTTTGAGAATTCAGTTGACCATTCCCTACTAAAGCACCCGTTGGACATCTATCTACACAAATTGTACAATCTCCACAACTGTCTAATATAGGATCATCCGGTTCAAAAGGAATACTAACTAACATTTCTCCTAAATATGTCCAAGTTCCTAGTTTTGGATTAATAACAAATCCATTTCTACCAACGAATCCTAATCCTGCTCTTTCAGCTACAGCGCGATCTGAAAGTACTCCAGTGTCAACCATGCTTTTTATTTCGACATCAGGAACCTTAGATTGAATAAATTCACTTAATTTGTCTAATCTTTTTTTCATAATTGAATGATAATCTTGACCCCAAGAGGCTCTCGCAAACATTCCTCTTCTATCGCCTTTTACACTTTTTGGCGCTCCCTTTAGCTTATTTGGATAACCAACAGCAATAGCTATAATAGAACGCGCTGTGGGTAAAGATAATTTAGGTTCTGTTCGTAACGCAATATCTGATTCTTCAAAACCTGATGCATAACCTTTTTCATGATAATCTACTAACTTTTGTTTCAGTTCATCGAAAGGATCAGCAGTAGTAAAACCAATACTATCTATACCAATGGAATACGCATAGTCAATGATTTCCTGTTTAAGTTGATGGTTCATCAACACTCTTGCCTCCTATAAAAAAGTCCATAGAACATTTTAACATAATCTTAATTTTTTATGATATTAAATATTTTTATAAATAAAAAAGAATCTGAGATATACTTTAAAGTATCTCAGATTCTTTAACTTTGAGAATGTTATAAAGAAAGTCTATATTTATAATTCAGAATAAATTCTATCTTCTTTTCTTAATTAACTTTTATTACTTTTTAGATATAAAACCTTATAAATGTTTTATCAGTCTTCATATACAACATGCTATAATACTTTCGCCAAAAAGTTTTTAGTTCTTTCATGTTTGGGATGATTAAATAATTGATCAGGTGTTTCACTTTCAACGACATATCCATCTGCCATAAATATTACTTTATCACCAACATCTTTAGCAAAACCCATTTCATGAGTTACAACCACCATTGTCATACCCTCTTTAGCTAAATCTTTCATAACTTTAAGTACTTCATAAACAACTTCAGGATCAAGTGCTGATGTTGGCTCATCAAATAATATGACATCAGGATGCATAGCTAAAGCTCTTGCTATTGCTACCCTTTGTTTTTGTCCGCCAGAGAGTTGAGAAGGATATGCGTTAGCTTTCTCTTCAAGTCCTACTTTTTTTAGAAGTGCTTTACCTTCAATTTCTAGTTTTTTTAAATCAACTTTTTTTAACAACTTAGGTGCTAAAATGACATTTTCTAATACTGTTTTGTGAGGAAATAAATTGAAATTTTGAAATACCATTCCCATTTTTTGACGTAATTCACTTAAATTTATATTTTTATGTGTTAATTCTTTTCCTTCAAAAATCACTTTTCCATTTGATGGTGTTTCTAATAAATTCATACATCTTAATAATGTACTTTTACCACTTCCTGATGGTCCTATAATTGCTACAACTTCTCCTTTATTAATTTCTAAATTTATATCTTTGAGTACTTCATTTTTATTAAATGACTTATTTAAATTTTGAACTTTAATCACTGGCTTTCATTCTCCCTTCGATTAAACTCATACCTCTAGATAATGTAAATGTTAAAACAAAGTACATTATCGCAGCGATAATTAACGGTGTAAAAGGATCAAATGAAATACCTTGTACAACCTGAGCGTTAAACATAATTTCTCCTACTCCTATAGTAGAAACAATAGATGATTCTTTAATTAGTGTTACAAATTCATTACCTAACGCTGGTAAAATATTTTTAATTGCTTGGGGTAAAATGATATATCTCATTGTTTTAGAATAATTTAATCCTAAACATTGCGCTGCCTCTGTTTGCCCTTTATCAACAGCATTAATTCCAGCTCTAAATATTTCTGCAATATAAGCAGAAGAATTAATAACTAGTGCGATAGTACCACATACTAATGCTGAAACGTCTAAACCTAGAACAGCTGTCGTTCCAAAGAAAACTAAAAATACTTGAACTAACATCGGTGTTCCTCTTAAAAATTCTATGTAAATAGAGGCAATCCATGAAAGCAATTTAAACTTACTCAATTTAGCTAAAGCAATTAAAGCTCCTAATACTGCTCCTAATACTACACCAATCATTGATATTAAAATTGTATTTTTAAGTCCTTTGATAAAAAATGCACCATACTTATCAAAAAAACTACTATCGTCTTGCATATCTTTAGAAGCTTTGTCCATGTATTTGCTAATTAAATGTTGGTCATTGACTTCCTTAATAGATTTATTAACATTCGCTAAAAGAATAGGTGAATTTTTTGGCACAGCTATGACATTATCTTTCTTTTCTTCATTAAAATTCACATTAGCTATCATTAAGCTGTTATTTTGTTTTACATATGCTTCAGCAACAGGTTTTTCTATTACCAACCCTTCTACCTTATTACTTTTAACTGCAAGAATAGCATCTGGTAGACGATTTAATGAACTAATGTCTGCATTCTCTATTTCTTGTTGCGCAATTTTTTCTTGTTCAGTCCCTTTTTGTGCTGCAACTTTTTTATTAGAAAAGTCTTTTAATGTATGAAATTTATTTTTATCGCTTTTTCTAATAAGCATTACATTGCCCGTTTTAGTATAAGAATCTGAGAAATCAACTTCTTTCTTTCTTTCTGGTGTTGAAGTCATACCAGAAATAATAACATCAATTTTTCCCGTTTTTAATGCACCGAGTAAACTATCAAATTGCATATTCACAATTTTTAATTTTAAGTGATTATCTTTAGCAATTTTTTTAGCTAAATCGATATCTATACCTGCGTATTCACTCTTACCTTTTACAGTCTTTTCAAATTCAAATGGTGCATAATCAGCTGATAATCCTACCCTTAATTCTCCACTTTCCTTAATTTTTTCCCATTTTGCATCTTGATCAGCGTGAGCCATAGGTTCTATATTTATAAAGGTCAAACCAATTAAGATTGCTATGATCATTGTTTTAAAAATATATTTCATATAGCAACCTCCTATAACTTTTTAATTATTATACACAATAAAGTATTAATATGCAATAAAAAATTCGAATAAAAAAAGCATCTACATTACTATAGATGCTTAAATACCTTTAAAATAATATTATTGGTGAGTGATTTCAAATCTATAAATATTATCATTATATGATGGTATAAACTTTTTGCATAATTCATGAATAATAAAAGCACTAATGAATGGAACAATAAAATAACCTAATGCTAATAGAAGAATATTAAATGTTGAATCACCCGGCATTCTATTAAACGCATTAATTGGACCAACTAATCCTGTATAACCAAATCCAGCTGATAATGGTGTTCCTTTTATTCCAATGAAGTATGTTAACAAACCGGAAATAATACCATTAATGGTTAATGGTATTGCAATGATTAAATGTTTTAAATAAACAGGAATCATCATCTTCGCAGCGCCAATAAACAAAACTAAATTGACACCAACTGAATTGACACGTAAAGAACCAAAGAAAAAAGTAACGCATGCAGCAACAATTCCCATGTTAGCAGCACCACTACCTAACCCATTTAAACTAATAGCTGTAGCAATAGCAACTAGAGAAATTGGCGTAACCATTAGTAGTGAAAATGTCACACTTATTAAGATAGACATGATTAAAGGATTAAATTCAGTAAATGAATTAATCACATGTCCTAAACTTTTTGTGATAATTTGTATATATGGCAAAGTCGTTAATCCAATTAATCCGCTGACTACTGGAATAAATACAGGTAAAATAATCATTTCTAAAGAACCAAATTTTCCTTGTAATAATAAATATAAAGCACATGCGATAATAATAACTAAAATTACGTTTATAATATCGCCAATTCCTTTTAATGCAATACCATTGGCATTCATTTGTATAGCTCCAGAGCCCAACATTGCTGATATACCTATCATACTAGCACCCGCACCACTAAATTTGAATTGATGTGCTGCCAGTATTCCAATAATAAATGCCATAAATGATTGAATAATTGTCACTAATTGAAAAACAAGCTCTAATATTGGATGTTGATCTTTAAATAATTTTAGTAGTTCTCCTAAAAGTGCATTTGGAAGTAATGCAATAACTACTCCTGCACCAACTGCATTAAGAATATTACTAAAAAAATATTTTAAGTTTATTCTAGTTCTACTCATAATAGCCTCCATTTTTAAATATTAGCTATATAATATTATATTATCTCATTTTATACAATATAAAATAAGTAGTTAAAAAAATATCAAATAAAAAAGGATTAAGTAGAGTGTTCTACTTAATCCTTTTAAATCCATTACATACCGGCGGTCGGGGTCGAACCGACACTCCAATAAAGGAACGGGATTTTGAGTCCCGCGCGTCTGCCAATTCCGCCACGCCGGCTTAATATATATAAATAAAAAACTTCCCTATGGAAGCAATTATGGAGCGGAAGATAGGACTTGCACCTATATCTTGTTCCGGGAAGGAACATATTCTAAAAATTGAAATACTCCCGCATTATATCAAATTATGGAGCGGAAGATAGGACTTGCACCTATACCTTGTTCCGGGAAGGAACATATTCTAAAAGTTGAAATACTCCCGCATTGTATCAAATTATGGAGCGGAAGATAGGACTTACACCTATATCTCATTCCGGGAAGGAATGTGTTCTAAAATTGAACTACTCCCGCATAGCACATGGAGGCGGCAACCGGATTTGAACCGGTGATAAAGGTTTTGCAGACCTCTGCCTTACCACTTGGCTATGCCGCCAAAAAAAACTGGGCTAGCTGGATTCGAACCAGCGCGTGACGGAGTCAAAGTCCGTTGCCTTACCGCTTGGCTATAGCCCATTAATAATAAAGGGCGGTTGATGGGAATCGAACCCACGAGTGTCGGAACCACAATCCGATGCGTTAACCACTTCGCCACAACCGCCATGGCAGGGACAGTAGGAATCGAACCCACATCAAAGGTTTTGGAGACCTCTATTCTACCGTTGAACTATGTCCCTATTTATGATGGTGGAGGGGGGCAGATTCGAACTGCCGAACCCGAAGGAGCGGATTTACAGTCCGCCGCGTTTAGCCACTTCGCTACCCCTCCGTTAAGATGGTGCCGGCCAGAGGACTTGAACCCCCAACCTACTGATTACAAGTCAGTTGCTCTACCAATTGAGCTAGGCCGGCAAGAAATGGTTCAGGACAGAGTCGAACTGCCGACACATGGAGCTTCAATCCATTGCTCTACCAACTGAGCTACTGAACCATATATATTAAAATGATTAAATGGCGGTCTCGACGGGAATCGAACCCGCGATCTCCTGCGTGACAGGCAGGCGTGTTAACCGCTACACTACGAGACCAAAACAAATTGCGGGAGGCGGATTTGAACCACCGACCTTCGGGTTATGAGCCCGACGAGCTACCGAACTGCTCCATCCCGCGATAATAAAAATGGCGGAGGAAGAGGGATTCGAACCCCCGCGGCCCGTTAAGGCCCTGTCGGTTTTCAAGACCGATCCCTTCAGCCGGACTTGGGTATTCCTCCACATTTTATAGGTAAATTGCTATTAAATTATTAGATGGCGGTCTCGACGGGAATCGAACCCGCGATCTCCTGCGTGACAGGCAGGCGTGTTAACCGCTACACTACGAGACCAAATACGGAGGAAGAGGGATTCGAACCCCCGCGAGCCGTTAAGCTCCTGTCGGTTTTCAAGACCGATCCCTTCAGCCGGACTTGGGTATTCCTCCAAAATTATATGGACCTTGCAGGACTCGAACCTGCGACCGAACGGTTATGAGCCGTTAGCTCTAACCAACTGAGCTAAAGGTCCAAATTTTAATTCTACAACTAATAATTAGTGGCGGTGGAGGGGATCGAACCCCCGACCTCACGGGTATGAACCGTACGCTCTAGCCAGCTGAGCTACACCGCCGTTATATAGTTTGTAAATGATTTAAATGGTGGAGACTAGCGGGATCGAACCGCTGACCTCCTGCGTGCAAAGCAGGCGCTCTCCCAGCTGAGCTAAGCCCCCATAATAAATTTTAAATTTCCTATCGGGAAGACAGGATTCGAACCTGCGACCCCTTGGTCCCAAACCAAGTGCTCTACCAAGCTGAGCTACTTCCCGTAAGAGAACGCGCCCGATAGGAGTCGAACCCATAACCTTTTGATCCGTAGTCAAACGCTCTATCCAATTGAGCTACGGGCGCAAAATAATAATGCCGAGGACCGGAATCGAACCGGTACGGTGATCTCTCACCGCAGGATTTTAAGTCCTGTGCGTCTGCCAGTTCCGCCACCCCGGCAAAATAATGGAGCGGAAGACGGGATTCGAACCCGCGACCCCCACCTTGGCAAGGTGGTGTTCTACCACTGAACTACTTCCGCATATGCGGGTGAAGGGAGTCGAACCCCCACGCCGTAAGGCGCTAGATCCTAAGTCTAGTGCGTCTGCCAATTCCGCCACACCCGCGTATACATGTGAGCCATAGAGGATTCGAACCTCTGACCCTCTGATTAAAAGTCAGATGCTCTACCAACTGAGCTAATGGCTCTTAGATGGTGCCGGCCAGAGGACTTGAACCCCCAACCTACTGATTACAAGTCAGTTGCTCTACCAATTGAGCTAGGCCGGCTATTAAATTGAATGGTGGAGAATGACGGGATCGAACCGCCGACCCTCTGCTTGTAAGGCAGATGCTCTCCCAGCTGAGCTAATTCTCCAATATATATGTCTGGCAACGTCCTACTCTAGCGGAACGTCAGTCCAACTACCATCGGCGCTAAGGAGCTTAACTTCTGTGTTCGGCATGGGAACAGGTGTGACCTCCTTGCCATTGTCACCAGACAAATGAATGATTATACATTCAAAACTAGATAGTAAGTAAAGATTTGCGTCGCAAAACTTGAAAAAATTGATTAAGTCTTCGATCGATTAGTATTCGTCAGCTCCACGTGTCACCACGCTTCCACCTCGAACCTATTAACCTCATCATCTCTGAGGGATCTTATAACCGAAGTTGGGAAATCTCATCTTGAGGGGGGCTTCATGCTTAGATGCTTTCAGCACTTATCCCGTCCATACATAGCTACCCAGCTATGCCGTTGGCACGACAACTGGTACACCAGAGGTATGTCCATCCCGGTCCTCTCGTACTAAGGACAGCTCCTCTCAAATTTCCTACGCCCACGACGGATAGGGACCGAACTGTCTCACGACGTTCTGAACCCAGCTCGCGTACCGCTTTAATGGGCGAACAGCCCAACCCTTGGGACCGACTACAGCCCCAGGATGCGATGAGCCGACATCGAGGTGCCAAACCTCCCCGTCGATGTGAACTCTTGGGGGAGATAAGCCTGTTATCCCCGGGGTAGCTTTTATCCGTTGAGCGATGGCCCTTCCATGCGGAACCACCGGATCACTAAGTCCGTCTTTCGACCCTGCTCGACTTGTAGGTCTCGCAGTCAAGCTCCCTTATGCCTTTACACTCTATGAATGATTTCCAACCATTCTGAGGGAACCTTTGAGCGCCTCCGTTACCTTTTAGGAGGCGACCGCCCCAGTCAAACTGCCCGCCTGACACTGTCTCCCACCACGATAAGTGGTGCGGGTTAGAAAGCCAACACAGCTAGGGTAGTATCCCACCAACGCCTCCACGTAAGCTAGCGCTCACGTTTCAAAGGCTCCTACCTATCCTGTACAAGCTGTGCCGAATTTCAATATCAGGCTACAGTAAAGCTCCACGGGGTCTTTCCGTCCTGTCGCGGGTAACCTGCATCTTCACAGGTACTATGATTTCACCGAGTCTCTCGTTGAGACAGTGCCCAAATCGTTACGCCTTTCGTGCGGGTCGGAACTTACCCGACAAGGAATTTCGCTACCTTAGGACCGTTATAGTTACGGCCGCCGTTTACTGGGGCTTCGATTCGTAGCTTCGCAGAAGCTAACCACTCCTCTTAACCTTCCAGCACCGGGCAGGCGTCAGCCCCTATACATCACCTTACGGTTTAGCAGAGACCTGTGTTTTTGATAAACAGTCGCTTGGGCCTATTCACTGCGGCTCTTCTGGGCTTGCACCCTAAAGAGCACCCCTTCTCCCGAAGTTACGGGGTCATTTTGCCGAGTTCCTTAACGAGAGTTCGCTCGCTCACCTTAGAATTCTCATCTTGACTACCTGTGTCGGTTTGCGGTACGGGCACCTAATCTCTATCTAGAGGCTTTTCTCGGCAGTGTGAAATCAACGACTCGAGGAAACAATTTCCTCTCCCCATCACAGCTCAATCTTAAGAGTGCCGGATTTGCCTAACACTCAATCTCACTGCTTAGACGTACAATCCAATCGTACGCTTCGCCTATCCTACTGCGTCCCCCCATCGATTAAAACGATTATAGGTGGTACAGGAATATCAACCTGTTATCCATCGCCTACGCCTGTCGGCCTCAGCTTAGGACCCGACTAACCCAGAGCGGACGAGCCTTCCTCTGGAAACCTTAGTCAATCGGTGGACGGGATTCTCACCCGTCTTTCGCTACTCACACCGGCATTCTCACTTCTAAGCGCTCCACATGTCCTTGCGATCATGCTTCAACGCCCTTAGAACGCTCTCCTACCATTGTCCAAAGGACAATCCACAGCTTCGGTAATATGTTTAGCCCCGGTACATTTTCGGCGCAGTGTCACTCGACTAGTGAGCTATTACGCACTCTTTAAATGATGGCTGCTTCTAAGCCAACATCCTAGTTGTCTGGGCAACGCCACATCCTTTTCCACTTAACATATATTTTGGGACCTTAGCTGGTGGTCTGGGCTGTTTCCCTTTCGAACACGGACCTTATCACCCATGTTCTGACTCCCAAGTTAAATTAATTGGCATTCGGAGTTTGTCTGAATTCGGTAACCCGAGAGGGGCCCCTCGTCCAAACAGTGCTCTACCTCCAATAATCATCACTTGAGGCTAGCCCTAAAGCTATTTCGGAGAGAACCAGCTATCTCCAAGTTCGATTGGAATTTCTCCGCTACCCACAGTTCATCCGCTCACTTTTCAACGTAAGTCGGTTCGGTCCTCCATTCAGTGTTACCTGAACTTCAACCTGACCATGGGTAGATCACCTGGTTTCGGGTCTACGACCAAATACTATACGCCCTATTCAGACTCGCTTTCGCTACGGCTCCACATTTTCTGCTTAACCTTGCATCAGATCGTAACTCGCCGGTTCATTCTACAAAAGGCACGCCATCACCCATTAACGGGCTCTGACTACTTGTAAGCACACGGTTTCAAGTTCTCTTTCACTCCCCTTCCGGGGTACTTTTCACCTTTCCCTCACGGTACTGGTTCACTATCGGTCACTAGAGAGTATTTAGCCTTAGGAGATGGTCCTCCCAGATTCCGACGGAATTTCACGTGCTCCGTCGTACTCAGGATCCACTCAAGAGAGAATATATTTTCAACTACAGGATTATTACCTTCTTTGATTCAACTTTCCAGATGATTCGTTTAATATATTCCTTTGTAACTCCGTATAGAGTGTCCTACAACCCCAATAAGCAAGCTTATTGGTTTGGGCTCTTCCCGTTTCGCTCGCCGCTACTCAGGGAATCGAATTTTCTTTCTCTTCCTCCGGGTACTAAGATGTTTCAGTTCTCCGGGTCTGCCTTCTGACAAGCTATGAATTCACTTGTCGATAACACAACATAACTTGTGCTGGGTTCCCCCATTCGGAAATCTCTGGATCAACGCTTACTTACAGCTACCCAAAGCATATCGTCGTTAGTAACGTCCTTCATCGGCTTCTAGTGCCAAGGCATCCACCGTGCGCCCTTAATAACTTAATCTAATATAGTTATTAATCTGTGAGTGTTCTTTCGAACACTAGCGATTATTTTTTATGAATTCAAGCTTTTTTAAAACTCTATTCACTCGGTTTTGCTTGGTAAAATCTATTTACTTACTTATCTAGTTTTCAATGTACAAATTTAATGGTGGAGACTAGCGGGATCGAACCGCTGACCTCCTGCGTGCAAAGCAGGCGCTCTCCCAGCTGAGCTAAGCCCCCAAATTATTAATACTTAATGGTGGGCCTGAGTGGACTCGAACCACCGACCTCACGCTTATCAGGCGTGCGCTCTAACCAGCTGAGCTACAGGCCCATTAAATATTTAAATGTTTAAAATAAACATTCAAAACTGAATACAATATGTCACGTTATTCCATATCATCTCTACGAGATGTTCCGAATATATCCTTAGAAAGGAGGTGATCCAGCCGCACCTTCCGATACGGCTACCTTGTTACGACTTCACCCCAATCATTTGTCCCACCTTCGACGGCTAGCTCCAAATGGTTACTCCACCGGCTTCGGGTGTTACAAACTCTCGTGGTGTGACGGGCGGTGTGTACAAGACCCGGGAACGTATTCACCGTAGCATGCTGATCTACGATTACTAGCGATTCCAGCTTCATGTAGTCGAGTTGCAGACTACAATCCGAACTGAGAACAACTTTATGGGATTTGCTTGACCTCGCGGTTTCGCTGCCCTTTGTATTGTCCATTGTAGCACGTGTGTAGCCCAAATCATAAGGGGCATGATGATTTGACGTCATCCCCACCTTCCTCCGGTTTGTCACCGGCAGTCAACTTAGAGTGCCCAACTTAATGATGGCAACTAAGCTTAAGGGTTGCGCTCGTTGCGGGACTTAACCCAACATCTCACGACACGAGCTGACGACAACCATGCACCACCTGTCACTTTGTCCCCCGAAGGGGAAACTTCTATCTCTAGAAGGGTCAAAGGATGTCAAGATTTGGTAAGGTTCTTCGCGTTGCTTCGAATTAAACCACATGCTCCACCGCTTGTGCGGGTCCCCGTCAATTCCTTTGAGTTTCAACCTTGCGGTCGTACTCCCCAGGCGGAGTGCTTAATGCGTTAGCTGCAGCACTAAGGGGCGGAAACCCCCTAACACTTAGCACTCATCGTTTACGGCGTGGACTACCAGGGTATCTAATCCTGTTTGATCCCCACGCTTTCGCACATCAGCGTCAGTTACAGACCAGAAAGTCGCCTTCGCCACTGGTGTTCCTCCATATCTCTGCGCATTTCACCGCTACACATGGAATTCCACTTTCCTCTTCTGCACTCAAGTTTTCCAGTTTCCAATGACCCTCCACGGTTGAGCCGTGGGCTTTCACATCAGACTTAAAAAACCGCCTACGCGCGCTTTACGCCCAATAATTCCGGATAACGCTTGCCACCTACGTATTACCGCGGCTGCTGGCACGTAGTTAGCCGTGGCTTTCTGATTAGGTACCGTCAAGACGTGCACAGTTACTTACACGTTTGTTCTTCCCTAATAACAGAGTTTTACGATCCGAAGACCTTCATCACTCACGCGGCGTTGCTCCGTCAGGCTTTCGCCCATTGCGGAAGATTCCCTACTGCTGCCTCCCGTAGGAGTCTGGACCGTGTCTCAGTTCCAGTGTGGCCGATCACCCTCTCAGGTCGGCTACGTATCGTTGCCTTGGTAAGCCGTTACCTTACCAACTAGCTAATACGGCGCAGGTCCATCTATAAGTGATAGCAAAGCCATCTTTCACTATCGAACCATGCGGTTCGAAATATTATCCGGTATTAGCTCCGGTTTCCCGAAGTTATCCCAGTCTTATAGGTAGGTTACCTACGTGTTACTCACCCGTCCGCCGCTAACATCAAAGGAGCAAGCTCCTCGTCTGTTCGCTCGACTTGCATGTATTAGGCACGCCGCCAGCGTTCATCCTGAGCCAGGATCAAACTCTCCATAAAAATTTATGATGTTTGATTAGCTCATAATACTAAATAGTGTTTGTAACATTTAAGTTACTTTATTGGAATTAACGTTGACATATTGTCATTCAGTTTTCAATGTTCGTTTTAACAATTACATTTATTAATTATATCAAATACTAATTATTTTTGTCAAGAACTTTTTTAATTTTTCTTTTCTTGAAGTTAATTAATATTTTAAAGTTAATTAATATTTCAACAAATAATATCTTATAATAAATTGTTTTTATAATCAATAGTCAAAATTACACTTTCTTAACATTGTTTTAAACTAATTTACTTTGCGTTTTCAAACAATATCTTTTGTTTTTGACGACTTTTATATAATAGCAAGTTTATTATTGAACGTCAATGAATTTTATAATATAAAATCGTTTAATATTTCACACTAAATGTATTCATTATCTTTAATGAGTGTTTTTTATACTAAAACTCTATGGTATTTTTTTATTTAATATTTATCTTTTAAATTCTTTGATTACTTATAAACAAAAAAGCAATGACATTAAAGTCATTGCCTAACTTTATTCTTTATTTTTACATTCTTCACACAATCCATAAATTTCCATTCGATGATGTGTTACGTCAAAGTTTGTAACGTGTTGAGCTAATTGTTCAATTTCATCCAATTGAGGATAATGGAAATCTACTATTTTACCGCATCGTTCACAAATAACATGATAATGATTATGAGTATTAAAGTCGAACCTACTTGATGCATCTCCATAAGTCAATTCTTTTACAATACCTATCTTCTTAAATACTCTTAAATTGTTGTAAATTGTCGCAACACTTATATTAGGAAAATCAGGTGAAAGTGCTTGATAAATTTCATCCGCTGTAGGATGTGTATGTGAGCTAATTAAAAATCTAACAATAGCTTGTCTTTGAGGCGTGATACGAACGCCTGACTTTCTTAATGCTATTATAGCTTGTTCAAGCTCATGTTCAATTGATTCTATTTCTGCACTCATCATTTTCACCATCTTTCTACTTTATAATTATTATTATCTTATTAATAATATAACTACTTTCATACGGCATTGTCAATTATTCCATAAGTTTTATATTAATAGCCATCTTTTAAGTCTACTACGTTCTCACTTATTTCTTCTTTATTGAGAAAATGAGATAGATTTCTTTCAAATATTTTCGTTGCTTCCTTTTTATTTTCTTTATCATTACCAGTTATATGTGCAGTAATTGTCACGTTATCTAAATCATAAAGTGGATGTTCTGATTCTAGTGGTTCATTTTCGAATACATCCAAGTAAGCATGACGTATTAATTTTTCTTTAAGTATTTCAATTAAATCGTCTTCTTCTACTATAGTTCCTCTTCCTACATTAATAAATAAGGTATCTTCCTTCATTAATTGGAAGTGATGTTTGTTTAATAAATGATATGTTTCTTTGGTTTCTGGTAACGTATTAATTATTATATCCGCTTCTCCTAATAGTTCGTCTAATTCATTTATCTCATATGTTTGATTAAATCCTTCTTTTTGTTTTCCTGTTTTACTTACACCTATTATTTTCAATTCGAAAGGTGTCAATAACTTTACAGTATCTTGAGCAATAGCTCCAGTACCTAAAAATAAAATTGTTTCATCCTTTAAACGTTTACCTGTCAAAGTACTATCATAAATATGCTTTTGTTGATTAATAAATGATGTTTTCATTTTTTTATGATCATCTAATATAAAAGTTAGTATATATTCTGAAAGTTGCTTTGATTGTATTCCTCTAGTATTGGTTAAAATAATTCCTTTATTCTTAATATACTCTAATGGTAGATTGTTTACGCCTGTTGCATACCATGCAATCCACTTTAAATTCGGGCAAGACTTTATAAATCTTTCATTAATCTCCCCGTCATACCCTATCAATACCTCGAGTTCTTTTTTTTCATTATCTGGAATATTATCTGCTTTATCATAAAACAAAAATGAAATATCAGGATACTTTTCTATTAATTCATTTTCTATATTACCTAAACGTTTCAAGCTTACGATTTTCATTTATCTCACTCCAGCATTTGTTTTAATTCATCTATTTGTGTTTTAACTTTTACTTTTTCAATGATATTTGTAATATATCCCGCTTCATCTATTACAAACGTTGTTCTCACTATTCCCATATTTTCTTTTCCAAAACTTTTCTTCAAACGATATATTCCTACTGCCTTCGATAACTTAAATTCATCATCAACTAACAAATCAAAATTCAAATGATGCTTATTAATAAAGTTTTCGTGTTTTTTTCTAGAATCCCCGCTAATACCATAAACTTTAACTTTCATATCATTAAAGTATTGTATATTATCTCTAAAGTCACATGCTTCTGTTGTACACGTTGGTGTGTTATCTCGTGGGTAGAAATATAATATTGTTTTTTCTCCCATAATTTTTTCATTAGTAATTAATTCACCATTTTGATTCTCTAATTCAAATTTTGGAAAAAGATCTCCTATTTTTAACATCGTATCACTCATTTCTTCATATTATAATTATTATGTTACGATAGTAATGAATATTATTAAATAAGAAAGGTTGATACTCTATGAATTTCACTGAAAGTGAACGTCTTCAAAAGTTATCAAATGAATATATTTTAGGTGGAGTTAATTCTCCTTCACGCTCTTATAAAGCTGTTGGCGGAGGTGCTCCCGTAGTTATGCGTGAAGGTCATGGCGCTTATCTTTACGATGTCGATGGAAATAAGTACATTGATTATTTACAAGCATATGGTCCTATAATCACTGGTCATGCTCATCCTCATATTACTGAAGCTATCCAAGATCAAGCGGCTAAAGGTGTGTTATATGGTACACCGACTGAACTTGAAATTGATTTTAGTAAAAAATTACGAGCAGCTATTCCTTCATTAGAAAAAATTCGTTTTGTTAATTCTGGAACAGAAGCAGTAATGACTACAATTCGAGTTGCTAGAGCTTATACTAAAAGAAATAAGATTATTAAATTTGCGGGGTCTTATCATGGCCATTCTGATTTAGTATTAGTTGCTGCAGGAAGCGGACCTTCTCAATTAGGTTCTCCAGATTCAGCTGGTGTACCTGAAAGTGTCGCTAGAGAAGTCATTACTGTACCTTTCAATGACATTGAATCTTATAAAGAAGCCATGTCACATTGGGGAGATGAAGTAGCAGCTGTATTAGTAGAACCTATTGTAGGTAATTTTGGTATGGTAAAACCTCAACCAGGCTTTTTAGAAGAAGTTAACAACATCACTCATGAACATGGGGCTTTAGTGATTTACGATGAAGTCATCACTGCTTTCCGCTTCCATTATGGCGCTGCACAAGATTTATTAAATGTTTATCCAGATTTAACAGCATTTGGTAAAATTGTTGGTGGTGGATTACCAATCGGTGGCTACGGTGGCCGTCAAGATATCATGGAACATGTTGCTCCATTAGGCCCAGCATACCAAGCAGGAACAATGGCAGGTAACCCACTTTCAATGAGAGCAGGTATTGCATTACTTGAAGTTTTAGAGCAAGATGGTGTATATGAGAAATTAGATAATTTGGGTAAACGTTTAGAAGATGGTTTAAATAAACTTATCGAAAAACATCATATTACTGCAACAATTAATCGTATTTATGGATCGCTAACACTCTATTTTACAGATGAAAAAGTAACACACTACGAACAAGTAGAAAATTCTGATGGTGAGGCATTTGCAAAATTCTTTAAACTTATGCTTAACCAAGGTATTAATTTAGCACCTTCTAAATTTGAAGCATGGTTCTTAACTACTGAACACACTGAAGAAGATATTGATCGAACATTAGAAGCGGCTGACTATGCCTTCAGTCAAATGAAATAATATTTAAAATTTAACGGACCTAAGAATGTCATATCGTAAATATACATTCTTGGGTTTTTATATATGCGTATACTTGTATAGTTTTATTTGTTGAGTGTATACTAATTTAAAAATACATTAAACTATAAACTTGTTATTTAAAGGAGCGTTGTATTTGAAATTAGGCGCACGTATACTTAAAACTGGAATTGCTATCATTCTCGCCCTTTTTATCGCTTCTTTTTTACCTGATAATGTTGGTTTGAAATCTGTAGCAGGAATAAGTGCTATTTTTGCAATGCAACCTAATATATATCGTTCAATGAAAACGATATCTGAACAAGCTACAGGTAATTTAATCGGTGCTATATTAGCAGTGATTATGGTAACCATTTTTGGTAAAAACATTGTGATTATGGGTATCACAGTCATTCTATTAATCGCCATTTTATACAAATTAAACTTGGCGCATGTAGCAACATTAGCAGGTGTCACTGCGTTAATCATTATGGGGCAACATACAGGATCGTTTTATCTTGCAGCTACATTTAGATTTATTTTAGTAATGATTGGAGTTTTAAGTGCTTCACTTGTAAACCTAGTATTCTTACCTCCAAAATTCGAAACTAAAATTTATCATAATGCGGTTAATATTTCTTCCGACATATTTATATGGTTTAAACTTGTGATTAATGATACTTCTGAATATCATCAGATAAAAGAAGATGGTGAACAGTTAGAATCTCGCATCATAAAATTAGAACAAATCTATAACTATTATCACGAAGAACGTACGTTTACAAGAAAAGCTGCTTTCCAACAAAATCGTAAAAAGATATTATTTAAAGAGGTCGTTGGAACAACTCGACAAGCTTACGAAGTATTAAATCGTATGGCTAGATATCAAAATGATTTGCATAATACGAATCATAATTTATTATTTCAAATTAAATTAGAGTTAGATTCATTAACAGCGTATCATGAACAAATTTTAAAAAGTTTATCAAAAAAGGCGCGTTATAATGTAGATGATTTTGATAATCAAATTTTAAATCCTCAAAAGAAAAATCTTATGGATGCTTTTCAATATCAATTAATTCAAAATCCATATCAAGTAGAATATTCATATTCGAATATCATGCAAATTATCGCAGCTATTGAAGAATATCGATATTATTTAGAGCATTTAGATAGACTAAGATTAAGTTTCTTTACGTATCATCGTAATGACACGGATATTGAAATTCAAGATGAAGACTTTGATTTATAAAAATTAAATATCAATACTAAAAAAGACAAACTTAACTATCAAAGTTGAGTTTGTCTTTTTTAGTATTCATTATTTAGTTATAAATCTTGAATGCTATACAAATGTTCATATTCACCTTTTTTAGCAATCAGCTCTTTATGTGTACCCGTTTCAACGATTTGGCCATGCTGCATAACAATAATTTTATCTGCGTGTGTGATTGTTGATAATCTATGAGCTACAATAAGTGTAGTTCTATCTTTACTTAAAACATCTAATGCGTCTTGAATAATTGCTTCACTTTCTAAATCAAGTGCACTTGTCGCTTCATCTAAAATTAATATAGGTGGATTATTTAAGAAAATACGCGCAATAGATAAACGTTGCTTTTGGCCACCAGATAATTTTACGCCACGTTCTCCAACTTCAGTATCATAGCCATTCGGTAAATTCATAATAAAGTCGTGCGCATTTGCCATTTTAGCTGCTTCGATTATTTCTTCTTCAGTAGCATCAGGACGTCCTAATAAAATATTCTCTCTTACAGTATCAGAAAATAAAATATTGTCTTGTTGAACAAGTCCAATTTGATTTTTCAAGCTTCCTGTTAAATAATCTTTAATATTATGACTATCGATCAAAATTTCACCTTCACTTACATCATAAAAACGTGGAATAAGATTAATAAGCGTAGATTTACCTCCCCCGCTCATACCGACGAATGCTACTGTTTCACCTTTGTTTATATTTAAATTTATATTTTTTAAAACTAAAGATTCATCTTCATTATATTTAAAGCTTACATTTTTTAATTCAATATGTCCTTCTTTTATTTCAATAGGTTGTGCACCTTTTTTATTTTTAATGTCATAGTCTTCATCCATTAATTGAAAAATACGATCCATAGAGGCGAAACTTTGCGTTAAAGTTGTGAATGAAGAAACTAAACGTCTTAATGGTCCGAATAATTGTTCTAAATATCCTACAAAAGCTGCTAAGGTACCTACTGTAATTGAACCAGTGATTGCTAAATATGACCCTACTCCAATAACAATGATAGGACCTAAATCTGTGACTGTATTAATAGCTGCAAATGAATAGGCATTCCATGAAGTATGTTGAAACGCTCTACTTAAAAAGTTTTTATTTTTTTTATCAAAGTTTTTCGCTTCATTATCTTCAATTGCAAAGCTTTTTATTACAGACATACCTTGAACACGTTCATGTAAAAATCCTTGTACTTCCGCTAATGCTTGTGAACGTTTACGTGTTAATTTTCTTAAACGTCCAAAGAAAAAATATACTGTAAAGATATAAAAAGGAAAAATAATAATTGCTGCAAGTGTTAATTTAATATCTAAGAAGAACATAATAGAAAGCGCAATAATAATCGTTACACAGTCTAACCAAATATTCATTAACCCAGTTAAAATAAAGTCTTTCGTTTGTTCTACGTCATTAATTACTCTCGATATAACTTGTCCCACTTGATTATTTGCATAAAATCGAGCACTTAAAGCTTGTAAATGGTCATACAATTGCTTACGAATATCATATAAAATTTTATTACTCGTCCATTGTGCTAAATATTGTCGAAGGTATTCAATTGGCGGGCGCACAATTAAAAATATAAATAGAGTAATACCTATCGCTATAGCAAGATGATGGAATTTTTCATTGGTAGTTAATGTACCATTATTAATGACACCATCAATCGCATATTTAATTAATAATGGAATTAACATTGGAATACCAAATTTTATAATTCCAATAATAATCGTTGCGAAAATACGATATTTATATGGTTTAACAAATTCTAAATATCGTCGAATCACACTGACTCCTCCTTAATTTTATTATCAAAAAATGAATAGAGGTTGAACCCTCTATTCATAAACTCATTTATTTAAGAATAGGCAAGTAGTTTCAACCTCTTATTTATTACTCAAGTACTATAAACTAATTAATTACTATTTGCCTCAATTATGCTTAGTAATTACGAATTTTTTTATATCTTTGTTTCCAAACTTTTATAAAGTCAGGAGCGAAAGGACCTTTTTTCTGTTCTATCCATTGTTGTAAAATGTCTACATTTCTTCTGAGTATTACGTCTATTTCATGAGGATAATTCATTTGTTTCATATGTTGTTCATATTCATCCTCATCTAATAAATGATATTTACCATTTGGATAAACTTTAATATCTAAATCATAATCAATATATTTTAAAGCTTCTTCATCACATACAAAAGGCGAAGATAAATTACAGTAATAGTAAATACCATCTTCTCTAAACATGCAAATTACATTAAACCAATACTCAGAATGAAAGTACACGATTGCAGGCTCTCTAGTAATCCATGTACGTCCATCACTTTCAGTTACTAAGGTATGATCATTCCCACCAATGATGACGTGATCTGTTCCTTTTAAAATCGTTGTTTCAGACCATACTCTATGAATATTTCCATCATGTTTATAGCTTTGGATTTTTATATTTTCGCCTTCTTTAGGTATGGATTCTTTAACCATACTCCACACCACCTTTTAAAGTTTTTACAATTCGAATTATACCATATTTTTTTAAACTTCTTTAAAGAGATATAGAGAGATAATATGTTTTTCTATTTACCAACAATAAACTCATATATTTTACTCATTGATACTGGGAAAGAATAATCGTCTCGATTTTCTAAATCAAACCATTCCATAAAGTCTGGTAATTGTGCTGAGTCAATATTTATATCTTCAATCACACTATAAACATTTAAATTCCAAGTTTTATGTGTAAATTGATGCTTTAATTGAAATATTGCGTTCTCAGCTAAAGTTAATGACTGGTTTAACTTATATTCTAGTTTTTGAATCCCATTAGGACTTTCAAACATCGGAAATTGCCACATACCATTAAGTAGCTTTTCTTGACGTTTTTCAATCAGATATTGACCTTTCTGATTTCTGACTAAAAAAACCTCCTGATTAATTATTTTCTTAGCTTGCTTTTTAGTCTTGATAGGTAACTCTAACGTAGTTCCTTTTCGAAATGCTTCACAATTTTCCTGCACTGGACAAAATAGGCATAACGGATTCTTAGGTGTACATATTGTTGCACCTAATTCCATCATTGATTGATTAAACGTACCCGCTTCTTCTTGTACAAAAGGTTGAAGCTCTTTTTCAAATGATTTTCTAGTAGATTGTAATTTGATATCACGATAGTCATTATTAAGTCGAGTCCATACTCTAAACACATTTCCATCTACAGTAGCTAAAGGGCGATTAAAAGCAATACTCATTACAGCTGCTTGAGTATATGGACCTACTCCCTTTAATTCACCAAAAACTTTAGGGGATGATGGCACTTCACCATTATAATTATGATGTACTTCTTTAATTGCTGTATGAAAATTGCGGGCACGGCTATAATATCCAAGACCTTCCCAATACTTTAATACTTCATCTTCTTCTGCTTCACTTAACGCTTTAACTGTAGGAAATCGATGAATAAATTTATTGTAATAATCAATGACCGTTTTAACTTGTGTTTGTTGAAGCATAACTTCACTTAGCCATATATAATATGGATTAGTTGTTTCTCTCCAAGGCATTTCTCGTTGATTTTTCTCAAACCATGTCACAATATTATTTTTAAATGTCGTTTCATTTAACATTAAATTATCCTTTCTCTTACATAAAAAAATTTATAAGTTATAATACTTTCTAATATTTGATAAGTATCTTAATTTTGTTATTCTAATTTTTAGATTATAATATATATTAAATCAAGATGAAAAGAGTGAACTTTTATGGATACAGCCACTCATATTGCTATCGGCATTGGACTAACTGCTTTAGCTACACAAGACCCAGCAATGTCACATTCTATGACAGCTACTGCAACAACTTTAATTGCGGGTTCTTTAATACCTGATGGCGATACGGTTTTAAAATTAAAAAATAATGCAACTTATATTTCACATCATCGTGGTATTACACATTCCATACCCTTTACGATTTTATGGCCAATATTACTTGCTTTTATAATATACGTTATCTTTCCACATGTAGATGTGACTCATATATGGATGTGGGCTCAGTTAGCGGTCTTTTTACATGTTTTTGTAGATATCTTTAATTCATATGGTACACAAGCACTTAGACCTATATCAAATAAGTGGATACAACTCGGTGTAATCAATACATTCGATCCAATTATTTTTTTAATATTATGTATTGGAATCACGCTATGGTTATTAGGCATTCATCCATATCTAGTGTTCTTTCCAATTATTGGCGTTTTAATTATTTATTATATCGTTAGATTTAAAATGCAATCAATAATCAAATCTCAAGCGTTGAAACTCATTCATGATGAACATCATCCTGTGAAAATTTTTGTTGCACCTACTATGAAATTTATGGAATGGCGTGTAGCTATTCAAACTGAAAGCTATGATTATGTAGGTAGAGCTTATGGTCGTAATATAACGTTTAGTGATAAAGTAAAACGTCAACAATTCTCATCTGATACACTTTTATGGCAAATAAAAAGTAATCCTGAAATAAGAACGTTTTTAAAATTCTCTTCTATCTATCGTTGGCAAATACGTAAACTTGATGATCAAACAACTGAGATAAGATTGATAGATTTACGTTATCTAAATAAAGGACATTATTCTTTTGCAGCAATTGCACATCTTACTCAAGATCAAAAAATTGACCATTCCTATATTGGATGGGTATTTACAGAAGAAAAACTTCAAAAAAAATTGTACTCTCATTAATCTATTAACTTTAACTATAATTTAAACAACCCCTAGATGACTTATTGACAGTCATTTAGGGGTTATTATTATAAAATTATAAAAAATATATGTTATTTATAACGATTCACTCATATATTAAATATATTCATATTTCTTATGGGCAACAAGTCGAGTTAAAATAAAATTGATAACTCCAATTAATACTAAAAAAGCAATAAAATAAATATGATACACAATATTGTACATATTTACAGCTCCAAAAACAATTGAAGATGATAATCCGTCAATCAAATAATATAATGGATTAATTTTTAATATTTGATCAATCATATTTGCCTTATTGTTAGGTATAAAAATGATAGGTACTAAAAAGAATAACACAATTGTTGCTACCACATAAAATTTAAATACTTTTTTACTTATTAAAGTCAATAAACTTAATGTTATTGATATAAAAACAATAAATATAATCGACATTAGTATAAAATAAACAAAAGATATCACCGATGTTTCAAGGTTTACTGGCTTAAAGATTGATGTAATCAATGATAAAACACAGATGATGATAGCCCCTATCAGTGCATTAAGGATGGGCGTAATAATAGGTGTGAGTTGAAATGATTTAGCAATAAGATAATCATACTTATATAATTTGAATGATTTATATATAATATAAGCAATGGTTACAAAAGTATAGAACGCAATCATTCGATATATCCATTGGGCCTTTTCAATTTCTTCTGTATTAAATAAATACATCACTCCAATTATGATACTAATGATAATTAATTGTATTAAAAATAAAATCACATCATATTTCCAAGTCTCTTTTACTTTTGCTTTAGCCAAATGTAAAAGAGATGGAAAATGTTTAAAATATAATATTAACTTATCTATCATGTTTACACCTACAATTCGATATAAATCCATTTACTATTTTTCATATCTGCAATTAAATATCCATTATTTAATTTTGAAATCCATACATTACTTTTAATATTAAATTTACGCTCTAATTTTGATTTATCTACTATAGGAAATACAAAACCAGTTAACTTATCCTCATCATTAAATAACATTTTAATAGGTTGTTGTGTAATAGGCACCACAAATCGTTGATCTTTTTCAGGAACAAGCGTCTTTTTCACTTGCTTATGTGGTTTATGTAATTGAGTATTAAAATAATCAACATACTTACTGTAGTTTGACTTCATATAAGGCGCTAAAGTACTAAATTTATGCGTTTCATATAATGCAGCAGGATTAAAATAATAAATTTTGTTCTTACCTACTTCATATGTATCATCATCGACAATTAAGCGGTATTTTGAAGCACTTTCTCCAGTAATCGTCACAAAAGAATATTTTGGCATTTCAATATCTTGATGATTTGATAATGTCACTTCATCATGTAGAACAATTCCATAAGACAATTTATTTTCAA
The DNA here is from genome assembly GCF_038007165.1 of Staphylococcus sp. FSL W8-1270. Taxonomy (NCBI): domain Bacteria; kingdom Bacillati; phylum Bacillota; class Bacilli; order Caryophanales; family Staphylococcaceae; genus Staphylococcus; species Staphylococcus sp. FSL W8-1270. Next base: position 941,541 of record NZ_JBBOWQ010000001.1, on the reverse strand, counting down.
AAGAATCCGTGTCTTGATTTTGAACTTTCTTCTGAGATTCGTTGATAGGAATTTCAATTTTCCCTATATTATTCACTACCAGTGCGCCAAGTAACACTAAGACGATTAACGTTGAAACTAAAAGCGTCCAAAATTTAACTATAAAATCCGGAACTTTAACATGTTTGTATCGTTCGACTCTTTTAAAGTTATAACTCATTTCCGGCAATCTACTTCTACTTTTCTTCCAATCCAAATCAAAATTCTTAAGTGTTTCTTCATCTTCGATACTTAATCTATCTCTTTCATGATCATTAAATACTGGTAAAACGTCATTTAAAGACCCTTCCATACGCACTTGTCCGTGAGAAATCCATGTAACATAGTTACTTACTTGAGATATTTTAGAAATATCATCGTCTACAAATATAATTGATAAGTCATTAGACACATAGTCTTTTGAAAGTTGTTTCGCCTTATTTAAAAAAGCTTCATCAAGATATTCGAGAATATGACTTAAAATAATAATTTCTGTTTTACAAACTCTTGCAACACTTAAAATCAATTGCGCATACTCAGAGTGACTAAGTTTATTCACTTGAATCGAAGATTTATCATCTAAATGCGCATATTTAATAATTTGATCGACAATATGTGAAGACGTCTCGTAATTAAATAAGCATTGTGTTTCTTCAATATAACTTTTAACAGACATATTTAATAAATGTTTGTTTTTTATATCTCCATAATAAATACTTGCTGATTGTACAACTTTCCCTCTATCAGGTGCAATATCTTGTGCCATAATTCTTCCAATCAATGTTTTGGATGAACCAGGTTCTCCTATGAGTGCAAGAGCTTCTCCTTGATAAATGTGTAAAGTTATTTTATTTAATTCTATGTCTTCCGCGCCATATCCAAACGGCAAATACCACTTTCTATTCTTTTGGTTTCTATAGTATTGTGTAACATTTAATAATTTTAAAACGATTGAACTTCCCATTTGTGTTACATCCTTCTAAATTTTTAATAATGCAATGGGTAAACCCTCTTCAGGATTCGTACTATTTATTCTATAACCCCAAGCAAAAACCCCTTTTAAACGTTCAACTTTAAAGTATTGTTCACTACCATCATTTAATTTATACATTCTGCCTATATTAATTTTAGAACGATCGACTAAATAACTCTCAGCTACAATGACTTTACTTTCATAAACATCATATTCATTCATTATGCCATTCATTTCAGCTTTACGCATTTTTTCTTTACATAATTGTATTTCATGTCTCAATTCCTGTTCAGACATTTCACTTAATCTTTTGTCACTCATCTAAAATACCACTTTCTGCTAATTTAATTTTTATTTTATCATAATTATATCCTTTTCTCATAAGTGCTTCTATTGTTTTCATTTTTAATGTATTACCATCATATTTACGACATTGTTTATTATAAACTTTTTCTAAATCCTTTTGTAATAAGTCATCTAGCACTTCTTCGTCTTGAGCAAAGTCTAACTCATTAAGTACATATTGTGCAGTTTCTATTGTATATCCTTTTTGGATTAAGCTATGCATTACTTTTTGCTTTACTTTAACAACAGGACCTTTTTTAGTTTTCATTATTTTTTTAGCAACATGAATGATAGATTCTATAGGTTGCTCTTCTTCATATCGTTTAACATATCTATCTATAATATTAGGTTCTACTCCAACTTGGTATAGTTTTTGTTTAAATACTTCAGGTCCTTTATCTGTTGTGTTGATCATTGTATTTTTTAAACTTTCAGCATAATCTTCATGATTAATATATTGCTCTTTATAACAATATTCAATCACTTTTTCTACTGCCATTTCATTAATATCATTCTTTTTCAAATAATCACTAACTTCTTTTTCAGTTCGTTTTTTATATGATAAATATTGTATTGCCATATTAACTCCTAGACGATAGTGTTCGTATTTTTGAATTTTTTCCATTTCTGCAGCATCTATCATTTGATTCTTTTTCAAATTGAATTTAACGAGTGTATCTATATCAATTCCCATTTCAAATGCTTCGTCAAGAAAGAGATTAAATCGTTCTTTATTATTTTTTTGAACTTCTATTTTAGTAATTTTCGGCATCATTATTCTCCTCATACTAATTAAAAATTGTATTTTAATAATATATTTATTTTATAACAGAAAATCTAACACATATAGTATTTGATATTAAAAAAGAGCGAAATGGAAGTTTATTTATTCTCATTCTCACTCTTAGTTTATATTTAATTAAATTGTTATATTACTATATTAATAATTATTAAGTTGCGATAAGGCTTCTTGATATTGACTGTCAGAAATATAATTCTGTTGTCTCATTTTTTCTAAATTCACTTTAATTCGATTCTTGAAATTATTTGATACGTTATTAATATCATATACACTTGGGGCATTAACTTTACTTGCTAGCATTGCACTTTGTAATACAGTAATAATCGGATAACTACTATTATTTTGATTTGTAGTTGCACCAAAATAGTAATTTGCTGCACTTTCAATATCATATTGATTATTACCATAGTAAATATTATTCAAATAAAAACTTAATATCTGATTTTTACTGTATTGCTGTTCAACTTTATGCGCGACAAATAATTCTTTTAGTTTACGTGTAAATGAACGTTCATTATTGTAATAATAATTTTTTACAGTTTGTTGAGTAATGGTGCTCCCGCCTTGTACCTCACGTTCACCAATCGTTGAAAATAATGCACGTGTTGTCCCTTTGATATCGAATCCATGATGTTTAGAAAAACGTTCATCTTCCATAGATATAAATGCGCCCTTAACATAATTCGGCATATTGTCTGATGATACAAAATTACTCTTATTTTCAATCGTTTGTAAATCATCGACATTCGCTCTAGATGATAAAAAATACATTAATCCAGTAAACAAAGCAAATATAATCAGAAATATAATAAACATTCTTAGAAAGAGCCGTTTACTTTTCTTCTTTTTCGGTGGTGAACCCACAGGTTGATAATAGGTATTATAATAAGGCTCATTTTGATAATAAGTTGTTTTCTCTTTTGGATAGTTATCTCTTTGTCTTCTTTTCATGGGATTGCTCCTTTACTTAAAGGTCACTCTATAATTGAGAGTTTAACAGTAAGTATTATTTTTATCTATATAAACAATCAAAAATCAGTCTCAAGGTGTATCATTGGTTTTTATATCGCTCAAATTTTCAAGTTACTTTGAAGAAGATAGAGAAGGATTTTTTAAAGATGGATAAGCGGATTTAAAAAACGATATTAAGTTCATAAATATATGAATTTTTAAAAGTAACATTTAAAACGTATTTTCTCCATTTCTAGAAAACAAGGAAAACAAATCAATCAGACGCTTATGAATTGACACGACTTGTAATGATACATTCTCAGTTTCATTGGAGCCTATCCAGAATACAGTTACATTGTAATTCAATCATCGACTATCAACACATTAAAAATGCCTGAGACAATTACACATGTCTCAGGCTCAAATATAACTTTCAAAAAGTTATTTTAAATTAATCATTTAATTTTTTAACGATTTCTCTATTGAAATCATCTAAATCATCAGGTACACGACTTGTTACAATATTATTATCAACTACTACTGATTCATCAACAACATTGGCACCTGCATTTGATAAATCTTTACGAACATTTAATACTGCAGTTAAAGTGCGACCATTTAAATCATCAGTATCAATTAAAACTTGAGGTCCGTGACAAATAGCAAATGTTGGAACATCATTTTTAGTAAAGTATTTTGCAAATGTTCCATAACGTCCTTCTGCATCTCCACGTAAATTATCTGGAGAGAAACCACCAGGAATTAATATTGCATCATAATTTTCTGGTTTAGCATCAGCAATACTTACATTTACTGTAACTTTTTCGCCATGTTTCCCAACAACTTCAGCGTTCGCAGTATCTCCAATAACTTCAGTTTCAAATCCTGCTTCTTCTAATGCTTCTTTAGGACTTGTTAATTCTATATCTTCAAATTCATCAGCTAAAATAATTGCTACTTTTTTAGTCATAACCAAAATCACCTTTTCTTTCGTTTTATTATATTTAATTATAGACAAATTTAAGATGGTTTAAACATAAATATTAAATTTAGTTAAAAACTTTTTCATACTCCACAATTACTTAGAAACTAACTTAACTTTTTCTTCTAATTGATCTAATAATCCAATCCATTCATCAATATCTTTTACACTTACTTCATCAGGATTAACGTGGTCAATATCTTCTAAAAATTTAGACAATCTTGTTTTAATTTGTTCAATAGTTTGTTTTTCATCCATCGGAATTTAACTCCTTATATATAATATTTTTAGCTTTTATTCATAACTATCCTAACAAAATTTGACAAAAAGAGATATAATTCTAATAATATTTATTGTAATTTTATAAAGAAGAATGTTTTAAAAGTTTAGGAGTTTTTATAATGACAACATCAAAAATTAAACAAGCAATCTCAATTTATAATGATCCGTGGGAAGCTTATAATGATATTAAACAATTCGATCAACTCACTTTGAGTAATGTAGAATTTACCACAACAAATTTATGTAATATGAGATGTAGTCACTGTGCAGTTGGTTATACATTACAAACAAAAGATCCTGATCCATTACCTATGAATCTTATTTATCAACGTTTAGATGAAATTCCCAATTTACGTACTATGTCGATTACAGGTGGAGAACCTATGTTTTCAAAGAAATCTATAAATAATGTTGTTAAACCATTATTAAAATATGCGCATCAAAGAGGCATATATGTGCAAATGAATTCTAATTTAACGTTACCTCAAGATCGATATCTAGAAATTGCTGAGTATATTGATGTCATGCACATTTCTCATAATTGGGGTACCATCCAAGAATTTGCAGAGGTGGGCTTTGGCGCAATGAAAAAACAACCTCCTTTAAAAGCAAAGTTAAAATTATATGAACAAATGCTAGATAATGCTAGTACATTATCTGACCAAGGGATGTTTGTTTCAGCAGAAACAATGTTAAATCAAAATACCCTACCACATTTAGAAAACATACATAAAGAAATTGTTAATGATATGAAGTGTAGTCGTCATGAAGTTCATCCTATGTATCCAGCAGATTTTGCAAGTCAACTCAATGTATTATCATTAAAAGACATGAAGCAAGCTATTCATCATTTATTAGACATTCGTGATAAAAATACTTGGATGTTATTTGGTACTCTCCCAATCTATCCTTGCATAAACGATGAAAATGACCAACTTTTACTTGAACGATTAAGAAATGAAAAAAATGTTACTGTTCGAAATGACCCAGATGGCCGTAGTCGCTTAAATGTAAATGTATTTAGTGGGGACGTTATTGTAACAGATTTTGGTGATGAAAACGGAACAATTTCTAATATTAAAAATGATAAGCTCACAGATGTATTTGATGCTTGGTTATCAACAGATTTAGCAAAATCTTTAAATTGTCATTGTGAAGCTTTCCAATGTTTAGGACCAAATGTATTAGTTAAAAATATGTATTATCCAAATACAAACTTTAGAGAAAATGAAATCACAATGCACACTGAACATAGTTTTCAATAAAATTAAAAGAAACTGGGACATAATTCCTAGCAAAATAGCCAGTAAATGAGTTTATTGTAAACTCATTTACTGGCTATTTTATTTACAATACTGCGTATTGTTGACTCGCTTTCTTAGGGCACAACTTCAGCCTGTAGTCTTTAGCATATCCTATTGCCTCAAGAGTCTCACCAAAACACTTTGTATTTATATGTAATTTTACATTGAATTATTTTTAAAAAACAAGGCCCTAAAACCCTTTCGTATAATTTAAAGTCAATACATATAATTTATATCATATGTATTGACTTTTATTATAAATCTTAAATATCTTCTATGTGCTGTGCTTCAGATAAAAATTCAATGGTTTTTTTACTTTCTTCACGTCGTTCTTTTCTTCGTTGAACACGTTTTGGTGCTCCTTCATAGAACCACTTTTCTATTTTAGTTTCAGGGTACACTTTAGGAATACGTGTTGGTTTTCCATTTTCATCTAGGGCAACAAATGTTAAAAAGCTCAATGCTGCTAAATGTCTTTCCTTATTTAGCACATCTTCAATAATAATTTGCACACAAATTTCCATTGAACTTGATCCTGCGTAACTTACCATTGCTTCATAAGACGTAATATCCCCTGTTTTTATAGGTCTTAAAAAATCCACCGAGTCAGTAGAAGCAGTAACCACTTGTGCATTCGCATGTTTCATAGCTGTAATTGCAGCTATTTCATCAATATTAGCCATCAATGATCCACCAAACATTGTATGGTGATGATTGGTATCTTGAGGAAATACTTGTCGTGTTTTAATACTTTTTGATTCAGACATAGATTTTTTATTAACTTGAGAATTTGACATACTTTATTTCTCCTATTCCTAATTTAAATGAGTTATTGTGCCCAATTCCCATTTTCGAAAACTAATTCTTTAGAGCCGTCTTGTAAAATACCATATATCGTTAGATCTGAACTTCCAATCATAAAATCCACATGAACATTAGAATCATTTAACCCACTTGCTATTTTTTCTTCAGTAGACATTTCTGTGCCACCTTTAATATTAAACCCGTAGGCTGAACCAATAGCAAGATGACAAGATGCATTTTCATCAAATAGAGTATTATAAAAGATAGTATTACGATTTGAAATTGGCGAATCATCTGGAACTAGAGCAACTTCTCCTAATCGCTTAGAGCCTTCATCTGTGCTAATTAAATCTTTTAAAACTTCTTCACCTTTTTCTGCTTTAACATCGATAATTTCACCATTTTTAAATGTTAAAGTGAATCCATCAATAATATTACCATTATAACTTAATGGTAATTTATTAGTTACATAGCCATCTACATGATTTCTATCTGGTGCAGTAAATACTTCTTCCGTTGGGATGTTAGCAATAAATGGTTGTTGATTTCCATTTACATAGCTTGTTGCATCTTCCCAAATATGTCCTTTTGGTAGTCCTACTGTTAAATCAGTGCCTTCAGACATATAATGTAATGCCTTATAATTTTTTTCTTGAAGTTTATTTGCATGTACACTTAGAGATTTCACATGTTGCTCCCAATTTGTTATTGGGTCATTTCCATCCACACGTACAATTTCGAATACTTCATCGATAAATTGACTGTATGCTTCTTCTTCAGGCAAATTAGGATATACACGTTTTGCCCATGCTTTAGATGGAAATGCAGCTACTACCCATGGAAATGCATTTTTTTGGCTACCTTCCATATACCCTTTGAATGCTTGTCCATAATTAAACTGAGACGCTTTTAATTTTTCTGCATCAATGCCATTTAATAAATCTGGATCACCGGAAATAAGTGCTAAATTCGCTGCTCCTCTACGAGCATAATCCATACGCTCTTCAACATCATAAGCTTTAACAGCATGATTTTCAAAATAATCAACAGCTTCATTTTCATATTTTAAGCGTTCTAAAATAGGATCTGTATATACCACTCTTACATCTGAAGCGCCTTCTTTATAGGCTACTTCGACAATTAAGCGCGTTAATTCTATAGTTTCTACAGAAGTTCTTATAAACACAGGTTGATTTTGTTGAACGTTCATACCTACCTTTACTAATAATTCTGCATATTGTTTTAATTTGTCTTGATAATCTTGATTGGCCATTTAAATTCTCCTTACTCGTGACGTAAATTACCTAATTCATCAGCAATTGCTGTAATTTCACTTGGTGAAAATGAATCTTTAGACATAACAAAATCATGAATGTCTTTAATATCCTTTGTATCTGTATCTTTAAATTTTTCTGGATTAATTAAAGATTGATTTACAATATTTAATTTTTTTCGAATATTTTTAATCATTTGTTCATTATTCTGTGCCATTTGTTTCACCTCTTTATTATCATATTTTATCAAAGTATAAAAATTTATTAAACTTTTATAGAAATTAGTAAAATTATGGCTTTATAAATGTTAAAAATAACTATAAAATAGTTTATATATTAAAGTTTGGAGGAGTACAAGATGGTAGATGTAGCTTTTGTATGTCTTGGAAATATTTGTCGTTCTACAATGGCTGAAGCAATCATGCGTCAACGATTAAAAGAACGCGGTATTTCTGATGTTATTGTACATTCTAGGGGTACTGGACGTTGGAATTTAGGTGAACCTCCTCATCAAGGTACTCAAAAAATTCTGAAACAACACCATATACCTTTTGATGGTATTGTTAGTGAATTATTTGAACCTGATGATGATTTTGATTATATTATCGCTATGGACCAAAGTAATGTGGATAATATTAAATCAATTAATCCCAATCTTAAAGGTCAATTGTTCAAATTGCTAGAATTTAGTAACATGGAAGAGACTGATGTGCCTGATCCTTATTACACAAATAATTTTGAAGGTGTATATGACATGGTACAATCATCTTGTGACAATTTAATAGATTTCATCGTTAAAGATACTAATTTGAAAGAGGGGTAACTAAAATGGAAAACAAATTTGTTCCAGGTATTATTATTGGTGCTATCGTTGGTGGAGCTGCTACTTTAGCAGATAAATCAACACGTAATGCATTAGTACAATCATTCAAAGACATTAAAGAAGGTAATCGTTCTCGTAAACCTTCTAAAATTACTTCAATTAAAAATGAAGTATTGTATTGGAAAGATACGATCGAAGAAATTCGTCGTAATAATCCAGAATTAGAAAAATCAATTAAAGATGCTAAAGATACATTTGTAAATCGTAAAAACAATCGTCTTAGCTAATCAAATATAATTGACAGAAAATAAAGGCAAAATTCCTTTTTACTTAGGTAGTTTTGCCTTTATTTTAGAATTAATTTTTAAGGAGACGCCTATGTCAAAAAAAAATCAATCAAACTCTAAGTACCTTAACTCTATTAAGGAAAAAGAGACAGAAAATAAAGAGAAAATAAAGGTTGATCGTACATACGTAGAACCTCAGGAATTTCAATCAAAAAAGCCTAAAAAAGATAAACAAGTTTTTTTCGTTTCTAGATTAAATAAACCTGCAAAATATACTAAAAATTCTAATTTTTTATCTTATCTTGTTTATCGTATTGGTAAAGATGATGCTTCAGGTTTAGCGGCTCAAATGACGTATCACTTTGTATTAGCTTTATTCCCAATGTTAATCTTTTTATTAACTTTATTACCATTATTCCAAATTGATCCTCAGCAAATTAAAGACTTAGTTAGTCAAAATGCTCCTGCTGAGACTGCTGACGTTGTTACTAAAATTTTTAAAGATATTACAAGTAACTCTAGTGGTAGCTTATTATCAGTTGGTTTGATTTTAGCTATTTGGTCAGCATCAAATGGTATGACAGCAATTATGAATTCATTTAATGTTGCTTATGATGTTGAAGATGCTCGTAATCCTATTGTTCTTAAATTATTAAGCATTTTGTTTACAATTGTTATGGCTATTGTATTAGCTATAGCTCTAACATTACCTACATTTGGTAATTTTATTAAAGATCATCTATTTGGTCCGTTAGGTTTAGATCAACAAGTCGCTTGGATATTTGATTTAGTGCGTATATTGTTACCACTTATTGTTATTATTATTTTATTCTTAACATTATATTCAGTAGCACCTAACGTTAAAACTAAGTTTAAATCTGTATATCCTGGTGCAATCTTTACTTCTATTGTATGGTTATTAGGATCATTTGCATTTGGTTGGTATTTATCTAACTTTGGCAACTATTCTAAAACATATGGTAGTCTTGCTGGAATCATCATTTTATTACTATGGATTTACATTACATGTTTCATTATCATTATTGGTGCTGAAATTAATGCAATTATTCATCAAAGACATGTCATTAAAGGTTCTACACCTGAAGAAGCTGCCTTAAAACATGATGATAATAATGAAAATCATTACAATGAGAATACAAAATATGAATACGATTCTACAGCATCATCTAAATATGAAAAAAATTATGATGTGGATCCTACACCCAATGATAAACATAGTGAACAAGACTCTTTTGTTGATAAAATTAAAGATAAATTTGATAAAGATAAATAGCTATAGAAAAGAAAACTTTTAACGAAAAACCTCCTTATGAGATAGTCATTTTTTGACTTCTTTATAAGGAGCTTTTTATTATTGAATTAAATTATGTTGGAATGCATAAATAACCGCTTGTGTTCTATCTTGTACCTCTAGTTTACTTAAAATATTACTCACATGTGTTTTTACTGTTTTAATTGTAATATGTGAAGCACTGGCAATTTCTTGATTAGAATAGCCTTTAGCAATTAATAACAATATTTCCATTTCACGTTCAGTGAGCATTTCATATAATTCTGCTTTCTTCTTCATTCTATTTCTCATTTTTACTAAAACTTCTGGCTCGAATACAGATTCTCCACGATATGTTTTTCTAACTGCTTCTGCAATATCACTGGCACTTGTCGTTTTTAATATATAACTATCAACCCCTGCATCAAGTGCTCTATATACTTCTTTATCTTCTATAAAACTTGTTAACATGACTACTTTGATATGAGGCAAATCTTTTTTTATTTGTGTCGTCGCTTCTACACCGTCCATATCATTCATTAACAAATCCATTAAAATTAAATCAGGATTTAACGTATGTGCTTTTTCAATTGCCTCTTTTCCTGATGATCCTTCTCCTACTACTTCAATATCAGATTGAGTAGATAAATAACTTGAAATACCAATTCTAACCATTTCATGATCGTCTACAAATAATACTTTAATCGTCATATTAACCCTCCTCTTTCGTTAAAGGTGCTTTTACCTCTATTCTAGTTCCTGAATCTGGTAGAGATACGATATGAAACGTTGCACCTATTTCTAATGCACGTTCTCTCATATTTTTCAATCCATAACTTTGTTCTACTTTTTCATCTACGTTAAAGCCTTTACCATTATCTTGAATTCTTAATAATAAATAATCTTGATGATTAAATAATTCGACTGTCACTTTAGTTCCATCAGAATGTCTTAATGTATTTGAAATTGCCTCTTGTGTAATTCGAAATAGATGATCTTCAATTCCTTTAGGCACTTTAAAATCTTGTATATCATAAATGACTTTCATAGGTACTTTCTTTTGTAAATCAATGACTAAATCTTTAATACCTTCCCCTAATGATTTATCCTTGAGTCCTAAAGGTCGCAAATGTAGTAACAGCGCTCGCATCTCTAATTGAGATTCTTGTATCATTTTCTCAAGTACTGGAATTTGTTGGTTAAGGGGTGGTTCTAGTTCTGTTTCTTTTATCGCTGATAACATCATACTTGCTGCGAAAAGTTGTTGACTTACTGAATCGTGTAATTCCCTTGCTAAACGCTGACGCTCATCTTCTATAATTTTTTTTACTTTAATGTCATTCATATTGTAGTTTTCATTTGTTAAATTTTGAGTTTTGATTCTTAATCGCTGTAATTCTTGATTTAAAGGCACTAACATTTGATAAATATCAATTGTTTCATTATATAGTTCTATGTTTTTATCATTAATACCTACCGTTTCACCTTCAATGGCGTGTTCAATTTGATTCTTTATCCAATCATTTTGCTGATTTATTTTATAAGCTAATACAGAGCCAACGATAATACAAAGTAAAATAATCACTAAATTAAGAAATAGAAACACAGGTATACCAAATATTTGAGTATAGAACATTCCTTGAAAATATATAATATTTACAAAAACTTTATCTATAAATAAAAACGCAGTTAGCATGCTATACACTAAAATAAGCATGGATCCTATTGCTCTTAAATAGTGATTCATCGATAAATCACCTCAACATCACCAATAAATGTTGATACATATATATTTACACTATAATTTTCTTCTTTCGGTTTTTCTTCTACTTGGACATGATTATTTTCTACTTTATATGCTTCTCCATTTATATAAGCGGTACCATAAAATGATGCCATGTGAAGATTAATATTATAATTAACTGGAACAATCAGTTGTACTTTACCTAAAATATGTCTAACTACAATCGTATTATTTTCTTTGATGTTTGCTGCTTTTGTCATATCAATATGAATATCTCCAACCCCATGTTGAATTTGCACATCTTCCCATTTATATACATATACTGGAGTACGTTGTTCACCTAGCCAACGTTGTTTAATAAATTGAGGAGAGGTCACTTCTTCTTCCGAGGCCACAATCTTCAAAGGTTTAAATTTAAAAACTAAGTATCTAATAATGATTATTACTAAAAATATAAATAAAATAATAATCGTATATTTGTTGGATAACAAGGTAAACGCTATGAGTAGTGCTCCTATCCAAAACGCCAATAACCCTCTTACTTTATGAAAGTAAAGGTACCCTACATAAATTAATATACATCCTAATAATAAAATAAATAAATATCCAATTTTTTCAAAAAAGATGTAATAAAAGTTAGCGATAATCATTAGCGCTGTAAAAATAATTAATAATTCAGTAGATATATATTTACGTGTCAATGTGTCGCCTCCTGATTTTAATTAAGCTACATAACTCATTTGTTCAATTATTGCATATTGTTCTTCTGCAGCAATACGTTCTTTCGTACAACGATGAATACTAGCTTCAATTTTGGCATAATATGCTTCAAATTTATCTAATCGTTGTTTTAATAAATCTATTTCATTATTATGAACTTCCTGAGCATTCTTTATATTGTACATATTTATCATATCAATATACTTATTCTCTAGTGTAGCAGATAAACTGTCAATTAAAGTATTGATTTTTTCTTTTTTATTTTTTAAATATTTTATATATCGTTCCATACTCTGAAGCTTATCATCTAATAATGAACGATAATCATTAATATTATTTTTTATAATTATTTTTAAAAAGTGTTGTAAATATAAATCTAAATAATTCATAGAACCACCTCGTTGTTTACTAAACTTTATTATAAATGAGTGGAATCTTACTTAATATAGTCCTAGGAACCATTTTCTTCTCATACTTAAGTACGATTAATTTTAATTTAAAAATAAGGATATGAGTTGAATACTATTGAAAAGAGTGATTTAAGGTGGTATCCATATATCTTAAACATTTTTTACTTCACATGTTCAAATTTAGTTTTTCATTTATCGCTGATACTAACTATTTATTATTTGGTGTTGTGTTTTTAAAGTCTATTCTTTTAGGTGTTTCAGTAAAATGTGTATTTTGTAATATTGTTCAGTCGATTCGCTTTGACTAATTAAGCTATTTTTTGGTAGCTTTATTTTTGATTACATGTTTTATGTCCACTCTTATTTGGAAATTTGGCAAAGTAGAACAACGTTGGTCATAAAAAAGCCTAAGACATCATTGTTGTCTTAGGCATAGAAATTGTCTTTTTTCACTTATCCAGAAACTTTATGTTCCGGACTCTTTTTAATATACTAATAATTCTTGAAAATACATTTTATCACAAGTTTTTTCAACATCATCAGAGACGCTGAATCCCAACATAGAGACGTTCTTTATGGAACATCTCTATGTTGTGGAATCATTATCAGTATGGGACGACGACATCAAAATGACTTCTTTTCAACTTCATTTTTCTTAATCAATTTTTGTTGTTAACATCGGACCATCTTTCGTAACAATGACAGTATGCTCAATTTGGGCCACAAAGCTTTTATCTTTAGTTTCAAATGCCCAGTCATTTTTGCCTTCAGTAACAAATGTTGCTTTAGATGAAATAAAAGGTTCTACTGCAATGACTACGCCTTCTTTTAAAAGCGTCTTATCTTTAGGATCATAATAATTCATAACATGACTTGGCGCTTCATGTAAAGATTGTCCTACACCATGACCTGTTAAATTTTTAATAACAGTTAAATCATTTTTACGTGCTGTAGCATGTACCGCTTTACCAATATTACTTAGTTTTGTACCTGGTTTTACTTTAGCCATTGCTGCATCAAATGCTTCAAGTGCTACATCACATACTTTTTGTTTTAAAGGGTTATCCGCTTCTCCTACTACAAAAGAAATGCCAGTATCTGCATAATATCCATTTTTTAATGCTGAAACATCTATATTAACTAAGTCCCCTTCACGAATAACACGTTTACCAGGTATTCCATGAGCGACTTCTTCATTAACACTAATACAAGTTTGACCTGGGAATTTTTCATCATGAATAGGTGCTGAGATTGCACCATGTTCTTCAAATAATTCTTTAGCGATATTGTCTAATTCTTTTGTAGTAATACCAGGTTTAGTTGCTTCTTGCATTGTATCTCGCACTTTTGCACATATATATCCTATTTCTTTTAACGCTTGTAATTCTTCATCTGTTTTTACAATCATATTATCCCGTTCCTTTTTAAAAAATATTCCACCTTATTATACCAAAAATTTTTTGATATACTAAATAAGAAATGTAATATCTACTGACTTGATGTCTCACTACATCAAACTTGATATTAAACTTATTCTAACATTATAATCATCACGTTCGTTCTTTGAGAGGATTTAACAATATGAATCAATGGTATAAACATATTATAGGCGCTAGAACAATAAAAACGGGTCTAGCTACTTTTCTAACAACTTTATTTTGTTTACTATTAAACTTAACTCCTATATTTGCTATTTTAACAGCAATTGTTTCGATTGAACCAACTGCTAAAGCTTCTTTACGAAAAGGTTATCGTCGACTTCCTGCTACCGTCATAGGTGCATTGTTTGCAGTTATTTTTACTTATATCTTCGGCGATCAATCTCCATTTACTTACACCTTTAGTGCTATTTTTACTATTTTAGCGTGTACAAAATTAAATCTCCAAGTTGGTACAACTGTTGCAGTATTAACTTCAGTTGCTATGATACCTGGTATTCATGAAGCCTATCTTTTTAATTTTTTCTCAAGACTCTTAACAGCTTTAATTGGTCTAGTAACTGCTGGATTAGTAAATTTTTTCGTATTACCGCCTAAATATTATCATCAAATCGAAGAGAACTTAATTCATTCAGAAAATAATTTGTATGAACTATTCGCTTCTAGATGTCATGAATTATTATTAGGAAAATTTGATTCAGATAATAGTAATACATCATTAGCAACCTTATCTGATATGAATAAAAAAACAGATACTTTAATGAATTATCAACGAGATGAATTACGCTATCATAAAAATAACGAAGATAAATGGAAACAATTAAAAGATATGTCAAATAGAGCATATATTGATAGACTTCTTGCTACACATTTATCAAATATTATTTATTTACCAAAAAACGTAAATATTTGTTTTACTACTGAGGAAAAAATGGCAATTATAAAAATTAGTAATAGTATCAACAATATCCCTTTAGATGGAGTTTTTAAAAGAGAATCTAAATCTATATCTACTTTAAAATCTTCAGTCAAAATACTAGAAGAATTCGATAAGAATCAAATTAAGAGTCACGTTATTTATGAAATTTTACTTATCTACAATTTACTAGATAATCGATTTGTTAAAGCATAAAAAAACGTTGGATGAATTGAAATAATTCAAGTCATCCAACGTTTTTATTCTTTTTCTGAACGTTCAATAATAACATATTTCGCCGCTTCTTCTTCAGTGTTATCTAATTGTTTTGGTGTAAATGGAATTCCTTTACGTTCACATGCCTTCTCTAATAAATAATCAGTAAGTTCATGATTTTTCGGTAATATAGGCCCATGTAGGTAAGTTCCTAATAAGTTTTTATAATGTATACCTTCTTTTTTATCATCATCATTATTACCATACCCGGTTACTACATGACCTAATGTATCAAAGTTATGATATGTACGACCACCGTGATTTTCAAAACCTACTATTGTTCCAAATGTATCACTTTTAATTACGATATCTCCTGTTAAACGATCTGTTTTTGACTTTGTATAAAAGTCTAAAATTCCAAGTCCTTCTAACTCTGTACCATCAGGAGTAATATATTTAGTACCTAAAAATTGATATCCACCACAAATGGTTAAACCTGGCATTCCATCTTCTATTGCATCTTTTAATATAGTTTTAATTTTACTTAACTCTTTAGTAGCGATACTTTGTTCTCTATCACTACCCCCACCAATAAAGAAAATATCGCAATTTTCTAATGTAACTCCCTCAGTTTCATTAATTTCGATAACTTTTAAATTAATATTGCGTTTTTTTGCTCTCTGTTTTAAAGCAATAATATTTCCTATATCACTATATAAATTTAATTTGTCCGACATAAAATGAAAAACTGTTAATTCGTACATATCTGACGTCCTCCTGCAAATGAGCGATTAAGTTGTTCTAACATAGGTGAAAGTGATGTATAATTTGGAATCGCTACTGTAAAGCCTGCATAATTCATAGTTAAAGCTGTAGCTTTATAAATATCTTTCTCTAAAATAATTGGAACATCTACTTCAGCTAATTTCAGTCTAAGTTGTAATTCTTCTGCTCTTGTACCCGTTACAATAATTTTTTCTATATTTTGATTACGTAACTTTTCAAAATCCGCATCGTAAATCCAAGATGTATCTCTGCCATCAGCAGCATTATCATTCAGACTGATAACATATACTTTTTTTTCTTTAAGTTGATCTCCGACTGATAGACTCACATTCATGCCAGCAGGATTTTTAGCTAAATTAATCATTGCTTCTTTTTGACCACGCTTAAAGTATTGCATTCGACCATTATTTGAAGTGTATGTTTTAAATCCTTTACGAATTGCATCATTATTTAAGCCTAACTCTTTTAATACTGAATATGCAGCAAGTGCATTAAAAGCATTAAAATCACCAGCAATTTTCATTTCAAAGTGCGCATCGTTCACATCCATATCAATAAATGGTTGCACCTCAAATTGTGAAACTTCATATTTAGGTGTTTCACGCTTAAATCCACATTCACAATGATAATGTCCTAATTGATTATAATGGGTATAATCATAAGTTAATAATCTACCACAATTCGGACAATATTTACTTTCATTCATAGTACTTTGTTCAAATTCATGTGCATGGGCTTTCATTCCGTAATATACAATTGTATCACTCGCTATTTTCAAACGACTTACAAATGGATCATCGGCATTTAAAATTAATTTAATCCCTTTATTACTAATTGATTTTGCAATATTATTAACCATAATATCAATTTCACCAAATCGATCCATTTGGTCACGAAAGAAATTAGTAAATACCATCATTGAAGGTGTAACTTCTTTTAATACTTTTGGAATTGAACCCTCATCAATTTCAATGACCGCTACTTTAATATCTTTTACATTTTTCATGATGAATGCCGAAGTAATTCCAGCAGCCATGTTAGCACCTTCATTATTATGTATAATTTCAATATTATTTGCTTTTAAAGTGTGCCCAATCAAATTGGAAGTTGTTGTTTTACCATTTGTTCCACTGATAAAAACAATATCATCAACTTGTGAAGCTAACTTTCGTAAAATATTTTGATCTACTTTGCGAGCAATTTGACCTGGTAAATCAGTTCCTTTTTTTCCTGCTGCGATACTTATCTTGCGTGCTAGTTTAGCCAAGTGTGTTGCTGTCCATTGTCTCATGTCTTTCCTCCTCGCATAATTCACTCGAGTAATTATATCATGTATCTAAAGTAACAAAAAATATTCTCAATTAAAAGTAACAAAATACACTTCTAATTATAACTTTTTCCCTTTAAATTCCGTATCTATTTTTTACTCTGTTATCTATAGATTATGAAAAAAGCAATTATTTATATTTAAATCGTACTTTCTGTTAAACTGTGAATAATTCATTTTAAATATTTAGAAAGGAATATAGAATGCTTAAAAATTCATTTATAGCTTTGGATTTTGAAACTGCAAATAAAAAAAGAACAAGTATTTGTTCTGTTGGCATGGTAAAAGTAGTAGATAACGAAATAGTCGAAACGTTTTACACGCTTGTTAATCCTCATGACTATTTTTCGGAAACAAATATTCATGTTCATGGTATTCATCCTGAGGATGTTAAAGGTGCGCCAGATTTTAAAGAAGTCTTTCCATATATGTTGCAATTTATAAATCAATTACCCGTAGTGGCACATAATGCTGCTTTTGATATGGGTGTATTACATCAAAGCTTAAAACATTTAAACATAGCTGTTCCCTCACTTACCTATTTCTGCTCATATCAACTTGCTAGACGTACGATCAAAGCTTATCGATATGGATTAAAACATCTAATGAACCATTACAACTTAAATTTTCATGGCCATCATGATGCCCTGAATGACGCAAAAGCTTGCGCAATGATTACTTATAGATTATTAAAACACTATGATAGCTTACAAAGTGTGCTTCAATTTCATGGTAAAAATTTAAAAGATAGAAATAGATAATTTAAAACATCTTATCTATTTCTATCTTTAAATGAAATCATAAATGGTCATATTTTGATATGTTGATTGCTCTAGATGACCTACTGTAACACCAATTAATCTGATAGGTACATCAGGGTCTTTTAATTCATGATATAAATCATAAGCTATATTATAAATATCAATGTCTTTACTTACCGCTTCTCTCAAACTTCTTTGTTTAGAATAAGTTTCAAAGCGATGCGTTTTAATTTTGACAGTAACTGTTGTGCCAGACTTTTGCAATTGAGTTAATCGTTCAGATGTTTTACGAGAAAGTTCCCATATTTTTTGTAGAATCTCTTTATCATCATTAATATCTGTTGAAAAAGTACGTTCGGTTCCTACTGACTTACGAATCCTACTTGCTTTTACTTCACTATCATCAATGCCTCTTGCTTTTTGATAAAGTCCTCGTCCTTTTTTTCCAAACCAGCGAATCAATTCAAATTCCGATTTGCTATATAAATCTTTACCAGTATAAATATCATGTTCATGCATGATTTTTTTAGAAGCTTTTCCAACGCCTGGAAAATCACCTATATCTAAGTTCATTAGTATGTCATGCACATTCTGATAATGAATAACCATCATTCCATTAGGCTTATTCATTCCACTAGCTAATTTAGCTAAATATTTATTATAAGAAACACCAGCAGAAGACGTTAAACCTGTTTTATTGAAGATATCTTTACGTATGTTTGAAGCAATTTTTGATGCTGATCGATGAGGTTTAACTAAATGAGTAATATCTAAATACGCTTCATCTAGTGCTAAAGGTTCTACAATTTCAGTATACTGTTTAAAAATTTCCATTATCTTACTTGAAACTTCACGATATACATCAAATCTTGCTCTAACATAGTACCCATTTGGACATAGTTTATGTGCTTGCGACATAGGCATTGCTGAATGAACACCATATTTACGTGCTTCATATGAAGCGGTTGAAACGACTCCTCGATGACTTGCTTTTCCACCTACAATGACAGGTTTTCCTTGTAATTTAGGATTATCTCTCATTTCTACCTGAGCGTAGAAACAATCCATATCAATATGAACGATTCTCCTTTCTGTCATTGTCTCACTCCTTTTTAAATAAAATAAGCCTCAATACTATTATACTGCACCCTAAAAGAAAACACTTTATAAATGCATTTATAATAATATTAAGACTTATGCAGATGTTTATTCATAATCATTATTTATAGATATAGGCAAATGATGATACATAAAGATACCTTCATCAGTAGAACGAATATATTTAAATTTGTTAATAATTGTTATACCTGCTAGATATATATCAATCAAACAATATCCGATGTGTATGCTTGATATAAATATAATAGAAGAGTAAGCAAAGTGGTAAAATGAAATCATTAACCCTATTGTAATGATTACTAATGGTGCAAGCATGACTGCACAAAATTGCCATTTATTAAAGTATTTAGATGACAAATAAATGAGCAAAATTCCATTTTTATATTTAAATTGTGGTTTCTGTCCTTTAGAAAAAATAAAAAATAAACATTTATGTATTAATTCGTGAATAATTAATACTCCAATAAAACCAAGTATTCCATAAATGACATTTGTCAAAAAACGTTGTTCAATAATATCAACATAATTAACTGCCCACTTATATGTAAATAAAATTGCAAATAACATCATAACAACTTGAATGGTAAGTAATTTTGATATTTTGATTCGATTGTGTGATAAATCAATTTTGTGCATCTGTCAACCTCCACTCATTTCACTAAAACTCTTTCATAGTATACATGTAGAAGTGTTAGAATGAAAGCGATTATAAATAACTTAAACCCTTTGTAATCTTATTTTAATAAACTTCTCCTCATTTACTTTAATTTAATTACACTGTTTTTCTTTCGAATAAGGCCACAGTTTCAATATGTGTTGTATGTGGAAACATATCGACTGGTGTTATTTCTTTTAAATGATATAGATTAGCTAAAAGTTGAGCATCTCTTTGTTGTGTTGAAGGATTACATGAAATATAGATAATGCGCTTAGGGGCTAACTCTAATAATGTTTCTATAAAGACTTGATCGCATCCTTTTCGTGGAGGATCGACCATGATAACATCAGGTTCTATTCCTTTTTGTTTCCATTCAATTATCACTTCTTCTGCTTTACCACATTCGAACGTTGTATTATCAAAATGATTAATTAAAGCATTTTGCTTGGCATCTTCAATAGCTGATGGCACAATTTCGACACCATATACATGTTTAGCCACTGATGCCATGTAAAGCCCAATCGTTCCTATACCACAATATGTATCTAAAACAATTTCATTTCCACTTAATTGAGCATAGTCAATAGCTTTCTGATATAATTTTTCTGTTTGAACAGAATTAATTTGATAAAACGATTGATCACTAATTTCAAAAATAGTTTCACTTAACTTATCTGTAATTTTATCTTTTCCATATAAAGTCATCGATTGCTTACCCATTATGACATTTGAATGTGAATTATTAATATTTTGTTTAATACTTGTTATGTCAGGATATACCTCTGTTAGTCTATGTACTAGCGTTTCAGCTTCTTTAAATTTAGAACCATTTGTTACAAATATAATCATAACTTCATTTGTATAATGACTTGTTCGAATGACTACATGACGTAATAACCCTTTTTTATTTTTTTCATTATAAATGCTTACATTCAATTCATTTAACCACTGTTTTATATCATTCATTAGTTCTTGTTGTTTTTCATCTTGAATTAAGCAACTATCCATATCAATGATGTCATGACTTCTTTGACGATAATATCCCATTATCGTTTTATTATTTTTATCTTTACCTACAGGAAGCTGGGATTTATTTCTATACCGCCATGGATGATTCATACCAATAGTATCGTGAATCACTGTTTCCTCTAATTTCGCCTTTTTATGAAATAAATTAACAACTTGTTGTTTTTTCATTTTTAGCTGAGATTCATAAGACATATGTTGTAACTGGCATCCTCCACATTTCTCATAATATATACAAGGAGGTGTTACTCTTTGCTCACTTTGTTTTAGTACTTTTAATAGTTTACCAATAGCAAAGTTTTTCTTTACTTTAATTACCTTAAACTCTACTTCTTCATCAATTAACACATTAGGAACAAAAATAGGATAACGATCTAATTTAATCACACCATGTCCTTCATGCGTTAAATCTATCACTTTTCCTTTTATTACATCATTTTTATTAATCATCACTATTATTTTTCACTCCATATGAAAAAGAGGTACGTATAACTTCTTACCTTTTCAAACTAGAAATTATAGATAACCTCTTTTTAACTTCTTATTTCATTTTCCCTAATTCGTTTAATTCTTAAATACTTTAATGATTTTCAGATATCTCATCATTATAAATATCTTTAGGAGTACAAACTTCAATATGCTGTTTTAAATTTAAAAAGTTTGCAGGTAATTTACCACCATATTCTCCATCTACATTTAATTGCATATCTGTAAATGATGAAATATTAATTGATTTTGCTTTTTTATATATTACTTTAGGATGTTTGGTATGTTCACCTCTAGAAGCTAATGTCATGATATGGCCTAATTCAGCTAAGTTTGCTTTCTCAACGATAATTAAAGTATAATACCCATCATCTAACTTAGCATCAGGTACAAGTTTTTCAAAGCCTGCCATTGAATTGGTAAGCCCTAGTAAGAATAATAGTGCTTCCCCTTGGAATACCTCATTATCATATTCAATTCTCAAATCGACTGCCTTCATTTGCGGCAACATTTCGAAACCTTTTATATAATATGCAAAAGGTCCAACAATAGATTTTAAGCGACTAGGTGTTTCATAGGATACTTGCGTGAGCTTACCTCCAGCAGCTAAATTTATAAAATATCGGTTATTCATTTTTCCAATATCTACTTTTGTCGTATGACCTTTAATAATAACATCTACTGCACCCATAATATCATTTGGTAAATGTAAAGCTCGTCCAAAATCATTCACTGTACCCATAGGTATAATACCTAATTTAGGTCTATTGGGTTGTTCAGCAATTCCATTTACAACTTCATTTAAAGTGCCATCACCGCCAGCGGCTATAATAATATCATAGTTTTGTTCAAGTGCACGTTCCGCTTCAAGTGTAGCATCTCCTTCTCGTTCAGTTGCATAAGCACTTGTTTCATAACCTGCACGTTCTAATTTTATTAAAACATCTGGTAAAGTGCGTTTAAATAGCTCCTTTCCAGAAGTTGGATTATAAATGATTCTTGCTCGTTTTCTCATAAGTTATCCCTCTACTTTTTATTACATAACACTATATTAAATGATTTATGAATGAGTTAAAAGTATTTATACCCATTCTTTTAAATTTTTGTAGGTATCATTTTGTTGTACAATTGTTGTAATAAACTAACCGAAGTAAAGAATATCTCATTCTTTTGACACTAGGAACAAACTAAATACTTTGCTTATCTATCCTATTGAAATCCAATATCCTTTTCTTTAGAAATATGAATAAAAAACTGTTCACAATCTCAAACACTTTGTGAACAGTTTATCTTAAACTTATATTTAATACCTCATATGAGATGAGCTATTATCTTTTATCCAATTCTTGTTTTAATAATTGATTGACTTTTTGAGGATTAGCTTGACCTTTTGAAGCTTTCATAATTTGACCCACTAAGAAGCCCATAGCTTTGCCTTTACCATTTTTATAATCTTCAACAGATTGTGGATTATTATCTAAAGCTTCATTAACAAATTTTAATAGTGTAGCTTCATCTGAGATTTGAACTAAACCTTTATCTTCCATAATTTGTTTAGCATCTCCACCATTTTCAGCTAATTCTGGGAATACTTTTTTGGCAATTTTACTACTCATTGTTCCATCTTCAATAAGCTTAATCATTCCAGCAAGATTTTCAGGAGTTAATTTTGTATCTTCTAAATCTACTTGATTTTTATTAAGATATTCATTAACGCCACCCATCAACCAGTTAGATGTTAGTTTAACATCTGCGCCATGTTCAATCGCACCTTCAAAGAAATCAGACATTTCTTTAGTAAGGGTTAATACATGTGCATCATATTCAGGTAAGCCTAGTTCATTAACATATTTAGCTTTACGTTCGTCAGGCAATTCTGGAATGGTTTGTCGCACACGTTCTTTCCACTCATCATCGACATATAAAGGTACAATATCTGGTTCTGGGAAGTAACGATAATCATCAGAACCTTCTTTAACTCGCATTAAAATAGTTTTACCAGTAGATTCATCAAAACGACGTGTTTCTTGACCAATCGTACCACCGTTTAATAATTCTTCTTCTTGACGTTTTTCTTCGTATTCTAAACCTTTTCTAACATAGTTAAATGAGTTTAGATTTTTCAATTCAGTTTTAGTACCGAATTCTTTTTGACCGTAAGGACGTAATGAAATATTAGCGTCACAACGTAGTGAACCTTCTTCCATTTTACAATCAGATACACCAGTATATTGGATAATTGAACGTAATTTTTCTAAATAAGCATATGCTTCTTTAGGAGAACGAATATCTGGTTCAGATACAATCTCTATTAATGGTGTACCTTGACGGTTTAAGTCTACTAAAGAGTAACCATCTTTATGAGTTGATTTACCAGCATCTTCTTCCATATGAAGACGAGTAATACCAATACGTTTCGTTTCACCATCAACTTCAATATCAATATATCCATTTTCACCGATTGGTTGATCAAATTGAGAAATTTGATATGCTTTCGGATTATCTGGATAAAAATAGTTTTTGCGATCAAATTTAGAATTTGTAGCAATGTCCATGTTTAGAGCCATTGACGCACGCATCGCCCAATCTACTGCTCTTCTATTTACAACAGGTAAGACACCCGGATAAGCTAAATCAATAACATTAGTGTTTGAGTTAGGTTCAGCCCCAAAATGCGCTGGTGATGGAGAGAACATTTTTGAGTCTGTTTTTAATTCAACGTGAACTTCAAGTCCGATAACTGTTTCAAAATGCATTATTTCCACTCCTTATAATTTTTCGTATGCGTCGTGTAAGTTAAATTGTGTTTCATATTGATATGCCACACGATATAATGTTTTCTCATCAAATGGTTTACCAATAAATTGTAAACCGATTGGACGTCCGTTTGATTGGCCACATGGCACAGAAATGCCAGGTAAACCAGCTAAGTTAACAGGCGTAGTTAATAAGTCATTTGCATACATTGTTAAAGGATCATCAATTTCTTCGCCTAAATTAAACGCTGTTGTTGGAGCTGTAGGTCCTACAACAACATCATAATTTTCGAATACTTTATCGAAGTCATTTTTAATTAATGTTCTAACTTTTTGAGATTTATTATAAAATGCATCATAATAACCAGAACTTAATGCGAATGTACCTAAGAAGATACGACGTTTAACTTCGTCTCCAAAGCCTTCAGAACGAGACATTTTGTATAATTCTTCTAATGTTTGCGCTTCTTTTGAATGGTAGCCATAACGAATACCATCGAAACGTGCTAAGTTTGCAGATGCTTCAGATGATGCAATTACATAATAAGAAGGAATACCATATTTAGTGTTTGGTAATGATACTTCATCAACTTCTGCACCAAGTGACTTTAATGTTTCTACTGCTTGTTTTACAGAGATTTTTACTTCCTCACTAACACCTTCTCCTAAGTATTCTTTAGGAAGTGCAATTTTAAGACCTTTGATATCTTTACCAATTTCTGAAGTAAAATCAACGTCTTCAACCGGTGCACTTGTAGAGTCATTTTTGTCTGCACCTGCAATTGCTTCTAATACCATCGCATTATCTTTAACATTACGAGTGATTGGCCCAATTTGATCTAATGAAGATGCAAAAGCAACTAAACCAAAACGTGATACACGGCCATATGTAGGTTTCATACCTACTACACCACAATATGCAGCTGGTTGTCTGATTGATCCACCAGTATCAGACCCTAAACTAAATGGTACTAGTCCTGCTGCTACTGCTGCAGCTGAACCTCCAGAAGATCCTCCTGGAACTGCTTGATGATCAAATGGATTGACAGTTTTTTTGAAATAAGATGTTTCTGTAGAACCACCCATTGCAAATTCATCCATATTTAATTTGCCGATTAACACTGCATTTTCTTGATGTAATTTATTCATCACTGTTGATTCATAAATCGGTACAAAACCTTCTAACATTTTACTTGCACAAGTTGTTTCGACATCTTTAGTGATAATATTATCTTTAATTCCCATTGGGATTCCAAATAATTTACCTTCAAATTGATCTTTAGCTTGTAACTCATCTAATTCTTTAGCTTTTTTAATTGCATTTTCTTTATCCAAAGCTAAAAATGATTTAATTGTTGGATCTGTTTCTTCAATAGCATCATAAATATCTTTAACTACTTCAGAAGGTTTAATTTTTTTACTCTTAATCATTTCTGAAAGTGTTTCAACAGATTCATAACGAATACTCATCTTAAGCGTCCTCCTCATTCATGATAGCTGGTACTTTAAATTGACCGTCTTCTGTTTCTTTCGCATTTTTTAATGCAAGTTCTTGAGGAATACCCTCGATTGCTTTATCATCACGTAACACATTTTGTAAATCTAAGACATGATATGTTGGTTCCACACCTTCAGTATCTGCTGAATCATTTTGCTTTGCAAAATCTAAGATACTTTCAAGTGTATTAGCCATTTCTTCAGTTTCTTCAGGAGAAATTTGAAGTCTTGCTAAATGTGCTATATGTTCAACTTCTTCGCGTGTAACTTTAGTCATTATTAAAAAAGCCTCCTTATTACTCATTCATCATAAAATTGTATCAAATTTTCAGTTAAAAATCTAAATATTTATTATACTCAGTGTATTAACTATTCTTAGCAAAGTTAAGTATTAAAATAACTTTCTTATGTAACTCATTTATATAGTTATCTATAAATATACATTAATTTCTATTAATAATTTATTAATATTAACGTTATATAATAAAATGAATTATTTTTTATCTATACTATAATTCTTGTTAACGCTTATCATTATATTGAAATAAACTGTTATTTATAGATAAAATTTTACTTCTCTAATCTATAA
This sequence comes from Staphylococcus sp. FSL W8-1270, assembly GCF_038007165.1. Classification (NCBI taxonomy): domain Bacteria; kingdom Bacillati; phylum Bacillota; class Bacilli; order Caryophanales; family Staphylococcaceae; genus Staphylococcus; species Staphylococcus sp. FSL W8-1270. The sequence continues at coordinate 914,955 of NZ_JBBOWQ010000001.1, read as the reverse complement.
ATATCATTGTATAATATTACATGTAACTAATTTAAAAATCGTCATTTCTTTTTTCAGTACAATGTTGTTGAAAAATATAAATTTAAAAGTTTTAAAGGGGGTAATTACAATGTTTGTATTAGGTGCAAATTTAGGTACTCATGCTAACACAAGCTGGCAGACTTATATTATGATTGCAATCTATTTTATTATTCTGCTAGTGATTGGTTACTATGGTTATAAACAGGCAACCGGCAATTTAAGTGAGTATATGTTAGGTGGGAGAAATATAGGCCCATATATTACTGCTTTATCAGCCGGTGCTTCAGATATGAGTGGTTGGATGATTATGGGACTTCCAGGGTCAGTTTATAGCACAGGTTTATCGGCAATATGGATTACGATTGGTTTAACTATTGGTGCCTATGTTAACTATCTAGTTGTTGCACCAAGGCTTAGAGTATATACAGAAGTTGCTGGAGATGCAATTACGCTCCCTGATTTTTTCAAAAATCGTCTTAATGATAAACATAATATCATTAAAATTATTTCTGGTCTTATTATTGTTATTTTTTTCACTTTATATACGCACTCTGGCTTCGTTTCTGGAGGTAAATTATTCGAAAGCGCATTTGGATTAAATTATCATTGGGGACTTATTTCAGTCGCAATTATTGTCATTTTATATACCTTTTTCGGAGGATATTTAGCTGTTTCTATTACTGACTTTTTCCAAGGGGTTATCATGCTTATCGCAATGGTAATGGTACCAATAGTTGCTTTGATACAACTTAGTGGATGGGATACATTCCATCAAGTAGCTGAAATGAAACCAACTAATATGGATTTATTTAGAGGCACTACTTTTTTAGGTATGATTTCATTATTTGCATGGGGATTAGGTTATTTTGGTCAGCCTCATATTATTGTACGATTTATGTCTATTAAATCTCACAAACTTTTACCTAAAGCACGACGCTTAGGAATAAGTTGGATGATTGTAGGTTTACTTGGAGCTGTGGGTGTAGGGTTAACTGGAATTGCTTTTATTTCGAAAAATCATATTAAAATGGACGATCCAGAAACATTATTTATTATAATGAGCCAAGTTCTTTTCCATCCTTTAGTAGGTGGATTCTTACTTGCTGCCATTCTAGCTGCTATTATGAGTACAATTTCTTCACAATTATTAGTGACTTCAAGCTCACTTACAGAAGATTTCTATAAGCTCATTCGCGGTGAAGAACATGCTCAGTCACATCAAAAAGAATTTGTACTTGTAGGCAGATTATCTGTGTTAGCTGTGGCCATTGTAGCTCTTGCTATTGCTTGGTCTCCTAATGACACTATATTAAACCTAGTCGGAAATGCTTGGGCTGGTTTTGGTGCAGCGTTTAGTCCACTTGTTCTTTTTTCTTTATATTGGAAAAAACTAACACGTGCGGGTGCGATAAGTGGTATGATTGCTGGAGCTCTCGTAGTCATTATTTGGATTGTCTGGGTTAAACCACTTGCTAATATTAATGAACTATTTGGTATGTATGAAATTATACCTGGTTTTATTAGTAGTGTAATCGTTACATACCTTGTTAGCATCTTCACCTATAAATCAAACTATTCTATTGAACAACAGTTAAATCAAGTTAAAACCATTGTTCGCGAAAAATAAATTAATTTATTGAATATCAAAAAGAGGCTGTGACACGACGTGTCACAACCTCTTTTTGATTAATTACTATAAATATGGACTTGTGGGTCTTTGTCATCTTTTGTTTTACTAATAAGTGCTCTTGAATTGTTACCATCTTTTATACGAATTTCGTAACTATCTATATTATCAAAATATTTCTTAGCTTGTTCTGTTACATATTGTGTAATTCCTATTGTTTCAGCTTGACCATAGTAATCGATTGGCAAATCAATCACTAGTTTATTAGGTTTCTTATCTACAAATTTCACTTTTCCAATTGCTTGAGTAAAATTAGAGAAATAAGATTGAAGATCATCATTAAATTGCTTAAAATTATTATTTAGATTTTTGTCATATTTTTCTGCTTCTGTTGAAGGTAAAAGTGCTGAAATCTCATCAATTTTATTCCATTTATTAATTTTAGTTTGTTTGTCATCAACAGTAGTATTAGCAATAAAGTGTCCTGGCGTAATTGCATCTTGACTCGATTGAACATATATTGCAAAGTGAATTGGAATATTTTTCAAATCTTTATTTGCTCTAAGGCGTGTAAGTAACTCTTGAGCCATTGCTTTACCTTGTTTTTCAATTTCTTTATTATCTAGCGATTTGCTATATGTTTCTCCATCTTTTTCTTTTTGATAATAATAGACACTATTCATAGCAAGACCAATTGTTATGCCTTTAATTGTTTTTCCTTTTGTATCATTTGTATCATAAAAATCTTGTTCTAAGATATTAGATAAATAAGCAGGAGAACTTTCTGCTATTTTTTCTGGTTTAGTTTCTCCATCATGTGATGGATTAAGACCTAAATTTTCAGTAGCTTTTTTTGATTCCTTTTCACTTTCACTCATATTATCAATTTCGTCTTTAGAATACTTGGGATTTAAATATGCGTTAACTGTATTTTTGTCTAAATACTGCCCATCTTGATATAAAAAATTATCAGTTGGAAATACAGACTTACTTAGATGTAATAAACCATTTTCGAAATCTTCACCGTTATAGCTATTAGCCATATTATCTTGTAATACTCCACGAGCTTGGTTTTCTTTAAATGGTAAGATTGTACGATAATTATCTCCTTGAACTTCTTGATCAGTGGCAACTGTTTTTACATTATTTGAATTTTGTTCTTGTTGCTTATTATTTGACTGACTATTTTTATCATTCCCATTGCCACACGCTGTCAATATCATAAGCGACGTTATAACTAATAATAATAACCGCTTCATTACGTTCTCCTCTATTCTGATATTTCATTTTGTTTTTCAATAAATTGTGATTCGGACCATATTTCTGTACCAAATTGTTCAGCTTTAGACAATTTTGAGCCAGCATCTTCACCAGCTATTACTAAATCTGTACTTTTAGTTACACTACTTGTTACTTTAGCACCTTGCATTTCTAACCATGTTGTTGCTTCTTTACGTGTCATTTGTTGTAATTTTCCAGTAAGAACAATAGTCTTATTTTGAAATTCTGGATGTCCTTCAATTTCAGAGGATTTAACACCTTTATATGTCATGTTGACATTTTTATCTTTTAATTTTTCAATAAGTGCTTTAATATCCTCATTATCTAGATACGTTACTACAGATTGTGCTAATTTATCTCCAATATCATGAATCGCTATCAGTTCTTCTTCTGTTACTTTAAGTAAACGATCCATGGTTTCAAATTTCTCTGCTAAAATTTGACTTGCTTTGGCGCCAAGATGTCGTATACCTAAACCAAATAATAAATGTTCTAAAGAATTTTGTTTTGCATGTTCAATAGCGCTTAATAAGTTTTCTACTTTTTTTGTACCCATTCGTTCTAAAGGCAATAAATCTTCTTTAGTTAAATAGAAAATATCACCTACATCTTTAATAAGTTGATGATGATACAGTTGCTGAATAATTTTATTTCCTAGTCCGTCTATATTCATCGCTTGTCGAGAAACAAAATGAATCAATCCTTCCACAAGTTGAGCTTGGCATTTTGGATTGATACATCTAAGCGCAACCTCTCCTTCAATACGCACTAATTCATGACCACAACTTGGACAATGCGTTGGCATACGGTATGGTTTTGCATCATTTGGACGACGGTCAATAATACTTCTTACGACTTCAGGAATAATATCTCCAGCTTTTTTCACTATAACGCTATCACCGATTCTAATATCACGTTCTTTAATTAAATCTTCATTATGAAGCGATGCTCTTGAAACTGTAGTACCCGCAACACGAATAGGTTCTAAAATGGCTGTCGGTGTAACGACGCCAGTACGTCCTATACTTAATTCAATATCTTTAAGTTCTGTGACAACTTCTTCGGCTGGAAACTTATAAGCTATTGCCCAACGTGGAGATTTTTGAGTAAATCCCATTTCGTCTTGTTGATCAAGATCATTCACTTTAATAACAATTCCATCAATATCATAAGATAACTGTTCACGTTGTTTAGTCCACTTTTTAATATATTCTAGTACACCCTCTATATCTTCTACGCGTGCACGTTCATGATTAGTTTTAAAACCTAAACGATCTAATTCATCTAATGCATCACTTTGAGTAGTAGCGTTAAAATCTGTAAAATCATTTACACTATATAAAAAGACACTTAGTTTACGTTTAGCAGCTAATTTAGGATCTAATTGTCTTAAAGAACCTGCTGCTGCATTACGTGGATTAGCAAATGGTTGTTCTTCATTTTTTTCTCTCTCATCATTCAATCTCATAAAGGAACGACGTGGCATATATGCTTCTCCACGAACTTCGACATTTAAAGGTTCTTTAATTTTAAGAGGAATCGCATGAATAGTACGTAGATTTTCTGTAATATCTTCTCCTGTGGTACCATCTCCTCGCGTTAATCCCTGCACAAATCGTCCATCTTCATACTTTAAAGAAACTGCTAAACCATCAATTTTTAGCTCACACATATATTCCACTTTACCAATATGTTCTCGAATACGTTCATCAAAACGTCTTAGTTCTTCTTCATTAAAAGCATTACCTAAACTAAGCATAGGTGTTTCGTGATTTACTTTTTCAAATGATGATTGAGCTTCTCCACCAACCCTAACTGTTGGAGAATCGTCAGTTTTTAGTTCAGGATGTGCATTTTCAATGTCAATTAATTCACGTAATAATTTGTCATATTCACTATCAGGTACAGAAGGATTATCTTTTATATAATATTCGTAACTATATTGATTTAATAAATCATGCAGTTCATTGACACGATTTTGAATGTTATCCATTTACTAATCCTCCTTTTTTTCGATAGGCGCAAATTGAGCTAATAAACGCTTAGGACCTTCAGATTTAAATATAATATCTAATTCAACAGAGCCATTTTTTTCACTTACATTACTCACCATACCTTCGCCCCATGATTTATGTGTCACTTTATCTCCTACCTTCCAATCTGAAGCAGATACTTGTTTTTTAGTAGAAGTCGTACGTTTACTAAAACCACGTTTTGACGATGTAGTTGACTTAGAAGTGATTGTTTGTCGTTTTGATTTTGCTGGTGTTTCTAATAATTCTTCAGGAATTTCTTTTAAGAAGCGTGATGGTAGATTTGCTTGTGAACGTCCAAATAACATACGAGAAGTTGCATGTGTAATATATAACACTTCTTCTGCACGTGTGATGGCTACATAACAAATTCGTCTTTCTTCTTCCATCTCATGTTCGTCATCACTTTTAATTGCTCTAATATGAGGGAAAAGTGATTCTTCCATACCCATTAAGAATACAATTGGGAACTCTAATCCCTTTGCAGAATGCATGGTCATTAACGTTACACCACTATCAATTTGTGCTTCATCAATATCTGCGACAAGTGATAAATCAGTTAAAAAGTTAATCAATGATTGTTCTTCTAAAGGTGTATCTTTTTCATAGTCTTTAGGTACAGACATAAATTCATCAATATTTTCAAGACGACTACGTGATTCAATTGTTTGTTCATGTTCTAACATTTGACGATATCCTGATTTTTCAAGTATTTCCTCAACAATCTCACTAATTTCTAAAAATTCTTGTTCTTTAATTAAGTTTTGAACCATTTCATAAAATTGTATACATTCTTGAGTTACTTTTTTAGAGAGCCCTATAAAATCCACTTCTCCTAATGCATCAAACATACTAATATTGTTATCTAGTGCATATCGTTGAATTTTATCAACTGATGATGGTCCTATCCCTCTTTTAGGAACATTAATAATTCTTTGAAGACTAATATCATCATTACTATTTGCTACTATTCTTAAATAACTTAATAGATCTTTGATTTCTTTACGATCATAGAACTTTTGGCCTCCAACCATCGTATAAGGAATATTTGATTTCATAAATGTTTCTTCTAACACACGTGATTGTGCATTTGTTCGATACAAAATTGCCATATCATTATAGTCTTTTCCAGACTTACGATGTTTAATAATTTCACGAACTACATATTCTGCTTCGTCACGTTCAGTCATCGCTTCATAATATTTAATCTTTTCTCCACCATTATTTGCAGTCCATAACCCTTTAGGCTTCCGTTCAGTATTATGTTTAATCACTTCATTTGCAGCTGTTAAAATGGTTTTTGTTGATCGATAATTTTGTTCTAGGAAAATGGTCTTTGCTTCAGGATAGTCTTCCTCGAAAGATAATATATTTTGAATATCTGCACCACGCCATCCATATATTGATTGATCAGAATCACCTACAACACATAAATTTTTAAATTTACTTGCAAGTAATTTAACAAGTGTATATTGTGCTTTATTTGTATCTTGATACTCATCTACATGGATGTATTGAAATTTATTTTGATAGTATTCTAATGCATCTGGTACACGTTCAAATAAACGAATCGTTTTCATGATTAAATCATCAAAATCCAATGCTTCATTTCTAGACAGTTGACGTTGATATCCACTATATACTGTTGCAACCATTTGTGAATGAAAATCATTTGCTTCTTTCATCGCATCTTCGGGCGTTTTCAATTCATTTTTTAAATTACTGATGGCACCAATAAACATTCTCGGTTCAAAACGTTTACTATCAATATTTTCATTTTTAAGTACATCTTTAATTACAGATTTTTGATCAGTTGGATCAATAATGGTAAAGTTGCGTTCAATTCCAATACGATCTGCATCTCTTCTTAAAATCTTTACACACATTGAATGGAACGTTGACATCCAAATCACTTGAGCTTCTTCACCAACCAAGTGTTCCACACGCTCTTTCATTTCTTTTGCAGCTTTATTAGTAAAGGTAATAGCTAAAATGTTATACGGAGACACATCTTTTTCATCTAATAAGTAGGCTATGCGATGTGTTAACACCCTTGTTTTACCTGAACCTGCGCCAGCCATGATAAGCAGAGGACCTTCTGTCGTTCTAACTGCTTCACTTTGTTCTTTATTCATATTACTTACTAGAGCATTCATTATTTCGACTCCTTCTTTATTTTTACAGTTTTTAAAGCTTTTTTAATATCTGAGTATATAATATTACCTACAATAATTGTATCGGCATAGTTTTTCATTTCTTTAGCTTCAGTTAAAGAACTAATACCGCCACCATAAAATAATTGTGTATGGGTTAACATTTGGGAAGCGGCTTTTACAATATCTTTATCTCCATATGTACCACTATATTCTAAATACAAAATTGGCAACTTATACATTTCTTCAACGAGTTGAGCATAAGCTTCAATATCTTCAACATCTAACTGAGTATTTGATTGTGTCAGTTTGGCTACTTTACTATCTGGATTAAGAACGACATACCCTTCAAGCATCACTTCTTCAAAATTAATCATATGACCATATTGTTTTAATGCTTTATGAAGCAAACCATTATGATACGTCACATCATTACTATTTAATATTGAAGGTATAAAATAAAAGTCAAAGCCAGGCATTACGCTATCTAAATTTGAAACCTCTAGTACTAAAGGTAATGGATATCTTCTAACTCTACTCATAAGATGAATGACATTATCTTCAGTTACATCGTCTGTCCCACCAATCATGATGGCATCAGTATCTGACATACATAAGGCTTCTAAATTTTCGTCGCTAATCTCTTTGGCAGGATCAAGTTTAAATACATGCTGCCACTTTCTAATGTCATACATTATCCATAACTCCTTCTTTTAACATACACTAAATTATAGCATTTTTACCTTTGCAATTCTAAATCAATACACTAAGTTTATACTAGTATAAATTGTAAAAATTATATTCACAAAAAAGAGACAATTGCTATTTTTAGCTAAGCAATTGTCTCTCTTTATTTATTCTTTTGTTTCAACATTTAATCTATCTAAAATCATTGTATACGCATCATTACCCCATTGCAGTGAGCGTTTAACTCTAGATATCGTAGCTGTTGATGCACCAGATTTCTTTTCTATAGTTGCATAAGTAAAACCTTGCTTTATCATTTTAGCAACTTGAAGTCTTTGAGATAAAGATTGAATTTCATTGACTGTACATAAATCATCAAAGAATTGATAACATTCTTCTCTATCTTTAAGTGTTAAGATAGCATCAAATAATTCATCCAATGCTTCTCCTCTTAATTTTTCAATTTGCATCTCAAGCAACCCCTATTTTCAAATTAAATATAACTATATTTTAACGCATTAATTAATTAAAGTGTAGTTATTTCAATTGAAAATACTAAAACTATATTAGTAAACTATTCTAAATTAGCACGTTTAAAAATGGTATCAACTTGGTTCAAATGATGTTTTGGATCAAAACACTCGTCTAATTCTTCTTTAGATAAAACATTTGTAATGGTTGAATCTTGTTCTATAAGTTCACGGAAAGGTGTTTTAGTTTCCCAAGATTTCATTGCTTTAGGTTGTACTCTATCGTATGCTTCTTCACGAACCATACCTTTATTAATCAATGCAAGTAAAACGCGTTGTGAGAAAATAAGACCAAATGTTTTATTGATATTATTTCTCATATTATCTTCAAATACTGTTAAACGGTCGATAATATTAGTAAATCTGTTTAAAGCATAGTCTAAAGCAATTGTTACATCTGGTAACATAATTCGCTCTGCAGAAGAATGAGAAATGTCTCGTTCATGCCATAATGGGACATTTTCATAAGCAGTCGTAATATAACCACGAATCACTCTTGAAATACCTGTAATATTTTCTGAACCGATTGGATTACGTTTATGCGGCATTGCTGATGATCCTTTTTGACCTTTTGCAAATGCTTCTTCAACTTCTCTCGTTTCAGTTTTTTGTAAATTACGAACTTCTACAGCAAATTTTTCTAATGATGTCGCAATTAACGCTAAAGTTGCAATGTAATAAGCATGACGATCACGTTGAAGTGTTTGAGTTGATACAGGGGCTGTGTCAATTCCGAGATGTTTACAAACGTAACTTTCAATTTCAGGAGGGATATTGGCAAATGTTCCTACTGCACCACTCATTTTCCCAACTTCAATTTCTTTACGTACCTCTTTAAAACGTTTTAAATTACGTTTCATTTCTGTATACCATAATGCCATTTTTACGCCAAAAGTAGTTGGCTCAGCATGAACACCGTGTGTACGACCCATCATTAATGTATATTTGTATTTTTTAGCTTTTTCTTCAAGTACTTTAATAAAGCGTTCAATATCTTTTTCAATAATTTCATTAGCTTGTTTAATTACATAACTTAATGCAGTATCTACAACATCTGTAGAAGTTAATCCATAATGAACCCATTTACGTTCTTCTCCAAGTGTTTCAGATACTTGTCTTGTAAATGCTACTACATCATGACGTGTTTCTTGTTCAATTTCTTTTGCACGATTGACATCAACTTTAGCATTTTCACGAATTTTTTTTACGTCGTCCTTAGGAATATACCCTAATTCGCTCCAGGCTTCACAAGCAAGAATCTCAACTTCTAACCATGCTTCATATCTATTTTGGTCTGTCCAAATACTAGACATTTCTTCTCTTGAATAACGTTCAATCATTATTAAACTCCTATCTTATGTAATTATTTTTATAAAAAGCTGTACATTAAATCGATTTTAAGTAAAATAGTTCGTATTTAACTCTATATTTATAGTTTAACAGATTCTATACTAAAAGTATAAAGATTTTTTATTCTAATTGAATATAGGTTTACGAACTTTATAAAAATATTAAAAGGTCTCTGACTTCTAAATTGTCAAAGACCTATATATGAGCAGTTATTAAATGTCGTTTTCGATTTTCTTACCAACAAATTGAATATCTTGTCGTAATATCTTTATATTTCCTTGTTTATCTTCAAAGTACACAGGTTTTTCAATACGTCTGACTGGCATGTATCCTTCTTTTCTCATACGTGCAATACAATCTGAAATAGTTTCATTTTCATTTACCTTGAACTTCACTATGTTCCACAACACTTTCTATTTCTTCTACTTCATATGCTTTTACTTTCTTAGTTCGAACACCTTTAGTCCAGAATCCACCGTGAATGGCTCTAGGTTCATACGCAATGATAAATGCTTTTTCATCTAAACTACGAACAGTTTCCATTAATTTTCGTTCATAACGTCTAGGTGTTAAAATTTGCATTACCATTCGACTTCCATCTCTACCATGTGCTTCATAGTGAGTAACACCATAACCTAAATTTCGTAACTCTTTAGGTAAATCAAGCTCGTATTCTGCAGATGTTACGTTTACAACTGTATAGCCTAATGCAAGCTTTTCTTCAATTTTCATTCCAACAATGATACCTATTGAGAATCCAAAGGCATATGCAATAATATTTTGAATTTGATCTAAACTAGACATCACTAGCCCTAATCCAACAACATATATTAAAACTTCAAGAAAACTTACTACTGCTGCCATATAACGATATCCTTTTAACGTTAAAATCGTACGCATTGTAAGAAATGTAACATAAAAAACGTTAATGATGAATATCGCTAATACCATTATCCATGGATTTGACGTAATTACTGACATATTATTCCTCATTTCATTTAACTAAAATTCGAAATAATTTTATCAGTCACAAATAATTTTGTCACTAAAAACTAATAGTAATTAAATCATTTAATTATTAGAGTATTCATTTATTCTTTTGTATGTGAATGTTTAGGCCAAGTATAGCGAGTATATGCCAATTCTCTTTTATGTGCATTTTTAACATAATGATTCTCTATCGTTGTTTTTGCATCACTTGGTACTTCTTTGCCCTCTAAGTAGTCATCAATTTGATTATAAGTTACCCCTAATGCTTCCTCATCAGGTAATTGAGGTTTATCATCTTCTAAATCAGCAGTAGGCACTTTTTCATATAAATGTGTTGGCGCTTCTAAATATTCTAAAAGCTGTCTACCTTGGCGTTTATCTAGTCCAAAGATAGGTGCAATGTCAGCAGCACCATCACCATATTTAGTATAAAAACCTGTGATATTTTCAGCTGAATGGTCCGTTCCTATAACAATACCACTACGATTTGAAGCAATAGAAAATTGTACTTTCATGCGCTCTCTTGCTTTTTCATTTCCTCTTTGGAAATCTGTAAGTTCAATACCCGCTTCTTTCAATGATGCTACACTTTGATCTACTGCCGGTTTAATATTAACTGTAATCACTTCATCAGGTTGAATAAAATGAAGTGCATCTTCTACTTCATCAGCATCCTTTTGTTTACCATAAGGAAGTTTAACTGCTATAAATTGGCATTCTCTTCCTTCTTTACGGAGTTCTTCAACTGCTAATTGCACTAATTTACCAGTGAGTGTAGAATCTTGACCACCAGATATGCCAAGTACTAATGACTTAATAAATGTATGTGATTGAACATAATTTTTAATGAATTGGATAATCTCACGAATTTCTTGTTGACTATCAATATGTTTCTTTACTTTCATTTCTTTTACTACGATATCTTGTAAATTAGTCATTGTCTTCCTCCATTTCCTTAACATGTTCTGTCACTTCAAGAATGCGCTTTTGTTTATTATTCCAACAACTTGTGCTTAAATCTACTGGATATTCTTGTGGATTTAAATAACGTTTATTTTCTTCCCACAATTGTGATAATGATTGTTTTAAATAATCTTGAGTTTCTTTTTCACTTGGTAAGTCATAAACTAACTTACCATTTTCGAAAATTGAATGATGTAAATCAATTGCTTCAAAATGCTTAACATGTTTCATTTTATAAGTATGAACTGGATGGAACATCTTTAATGGTTTTTCTTTATTAGGATTTTCATGTTCAAGCGTGATATAGTCACCTTCAGCCTTGCCAGTTTTAGTATTAATAATACGATATACTTTTTTCTTACCAGGCGTAGTAACTTTTTCCGCATTATTTGATAGCTTGATACGATCTACATATTCACCTTCATTATTTTCAACAGCGACAAGCTTATAAACTGCTCCTAAGGCTGGTTGATCATAACCCGTGATCAATTTAGTCCCTACACCCCAAGAATCTACTTTTGCACCCTGTGCCTTTAAACTGGTAATTGTTTGCTCATCTAAATCATTTGAAGCAATGATTTTTGCGTCTTTAAAGCCTGCATCATCAAGCATACGACGAGCTTTTTTCGATAAATATGCAATGTCACCAGAATCTAATCTTATACCTATAAAATTAATGGAATCTCCTAATTCTTTTGCAACTTTAATTGCAGTTGGTACCCCTGATTTTAAAGTGTGGAACGTATCTACTAAAAACACACAATTTTTATGTCGTTCTGCATAAATCTTAAATGCTTTATACTCATCACCATATGTTTGAACTAGTGCATGAGCATGAGTTCCGGAAACTGGAATACCAAATAATTTGCCTGCTCGGACATTACTTGTTGAATCAAACCCACCAATATATGCTGCACGTGCTCCCCAAACTGCGGCATCAATTTCTTGTGCACGTCGTGTACCAAATTCCATTAACGTATCTTGTGGTGCAACTTGACGAATTCTACTAGCTTTCGTTGTAATAAGCGTATGAAAATTTACAATATTAAGTAAAATCGTTTCAATAAGTTGAGCTTGAATTAATGGCGCTTCTACTCGTAATAATGGTTCATTCCCAAAACACAATTCCCCTTCTTGCATAGCGCGAATATTCCCTGTAAATTTCAAATTTTTAAGATATTTTAAAAAATCATTTTTATATCCTATTGATTGTAAATATTCGATATCAGAATCACTAAAATGGAAGTTTTCTATAAATTGAATCATCCTTTTTAACCCATTAAAAACAGCATATCCACTTCCAAATGGCATATTTCTAAAATACAAATCAAACACTGCATTTCTTTCATGAATACCGTCATTCCAGTAACTTTCTGCCATATTTATTTGATATAAGTCATTATGTAACATTAAACTATCATCTTCGTAACGATACACCCTCATCTCTCCTAACAACCTTTTTGTATATTTTATCACAATTCAGTAATAGTGAGTATTTTCGATAATAGTCTTTAATTTAAAAATTAAATTTTTTTAATTCGACAAATTCATGACATAAGTATTTATTGTATGTGTTATATCAGTTACTCGCTTATAATACTATTGAGGTGATTATATGCTATTAGAAGAAGCTAAAAATTTTATCCAAACTATGTATGGTGAATTAAATTACTCAAATCATATTATTTCTAAACGTATCACTGAGATAGAGAAAGAAATCAATCAAACAGGTACTTATACACATACTTATGAAGAACTAAATTATGGTGCTAAAATGGCATGGCGTAATTCCAATCGATGTGTCGGCCGCTTATTTTGGGAATCATTAAACGTTGTGGATGCACGAGATATTTATACAGAACAACATTTCTTAGATGCGCTTCATAATCATTTAAGCAAAGCAACAAATGGCGGTAAAATCAAACCATATATCACTATATTTTCTTCAACTGATGCACCTAAAATATATAACAATCAATTAATACGTTACGCAGGATATGAAGATAAAGGCGATCCATCAGAACGCGAGATAACGCAATTAGCTAATCATTTGGGATGGAAAGGCAAAGGTTCAGACTTTGACGTGCTTCCTCTTATTTATCAATTACCAAATTCACCTATAAAATATCATGAATTTCCAGCTTCATTGATTAAAGAAGTTGATATAGAACATGATCAATTTCCAAAGCTGAAAGATTTACATTTAAAATGGTATGGTGTTCCTATTATTTCTAATATGGATTTGAAAATAGGTGGAATTACATATCCAACTGCTCCTTTTAATGGTTGGTACATGGTCACTGAAATTGCAGTTCGTAATTTTACTGATACTTACCGCTATAATTTGCTTGAAAAAGTTGCAGAAACATTTGAATTTGGTACACTTAAAAATAATTCATTTAATAAAGATCGTACATTAGTAGAATTAAATTATGCAGTTTATCACTCTTTTAAATCACAGGGTGTTTCTATTGTTGACCACTTAACTGCTGCTAAACAATTTGAATTATTTGAAGAAAAAGAGGAACAGCATCATCGTGATGTTACTGGAAAATGGTCATGGTTAGCCCCACCGTTATCGCCAACGTTAACTGCTAATTATCATCATGGATACAAAAATATTATTAAAGATCCTAATTTCCATTATAAAAAAGCGATACCGATGAAATGTCCATTCCACTAGTGTACAAGATTCATGAGGTGACAATTCATCATGCATTTATATTATTTAGGTCCCGAAGGTACATTTTCATATTTAGCTGCTAAAAAATATTTTTCAAAAGATAACTTTAATTTCATACCAAAGTCTAATTTATACGAAGTCATTAAGGCAGTAAATAGTGACGCTCAATCTGTAGCAATTGTACCAATAGAAAATTCAATTGAAGGAACTATAAACATTGTGGCAGATGCACTGGCTCAACAACATGTTTTTGCACATGGGGAAATACATTTAGATATTAATTTTGGTTTATATGCGACAAGTGATTCAAAGGTAGAAAATATAAAAAAGGTATACTCTATCGCACCAGCCATCAGTCAAACAAGCCAATACATTCAAAAACATCAATTTTCTTACGATTATGTTGACAGTACGATTCAAGGATTAGAAAAAATTTCCTCAGATGTAGCTGCCATTGTTCCTGTGGGTAGTGGTGAAATGTACGGATATACTGCTATAGAGAGTAATATTCAAGATTATCCGCATAATGTTACACGTTTTTTAGTCATAAAAAATGATAATAACTTTGAGTCTAAAACGAATAACACAATGCTATTAATTACCCCTAAGTATGACAAAGCTGGATTACTGGCAAGTATACTGACTACATTTGCATTATTTGATATTAATTTATCATGGATTGAATCAAGACCACTGAAAACTCAACTGGGTATGTATCGTTTCTTTGTACAAGCAGATACCGGTCTATCAGATAATTTGAATAAAGTTATCTCGATATTAGAAACATTAGATTTTTCAGTAAAAATTATTGGCGCTTTTCATCGTCAATAAAATAGAGTGGACAATATTTGTGTTGAAGTTATCCTCTCATTCTGAAAATCTAACCGCATCATATTAAAAATGCCTAGGATCACTCATGAACTCATGATGTCCCAGGCTCTTTTTATGTATTTATTTAAAGTATTAAGATAAAACATACATAATGAATATATGATTTCAAGATATTTAATTTTATTTTAAATTTAATGTGTCAGAAATATCAAATCCTAAAATATGTGGCATTAAGAAATAAACAACTACTATAATAATCACTGCAGAAATTAAATTAACCCAAACTCCTACTTTAGCCATTTCTTTAATACTCAACTTACCTGATCCAAATATAATAGCATTTGGGGGTGTTCCTACTGGTAACATGTAAGCACAGTTTGCTGCCATAGCTGCAGGTACCATTAATAACAATGGATGTACACCTACTGCTACAGATAGCGCAGCAAGAATAGGTAAAATCATTGTAGCAGTTGCTGTATTCGAAGTCACTTCTGTTAAAAATAACACAAATATTGTAATGACAATAACGATTACTAGTGGATGCACCCCATCTAACATTTTCAGTTGCTCACCTAGCCATTTTGCTAAACCACTTTCTGAAATTCCTTTTGCTAAAGCTAAGCCTCCACCAAATAATATAAGTACACCCCATGGTAATTCTTTTGCCACTTCCCAATCAATAATTCGCTTATGCTTTTCTTTACTTTTAGCCGGAAATATAAAAAGTAAAATAGAAATAAATATTGCAATTGTACCGTCTGCAACTTCAGATGTTATTGAAAAATTTTTTAAAATAAATTCTCTTGTTATCCATAGTAAGCTGGCAAGAATAAAAATAGCTTGAACTACTTTTTCTTCATAAGACATTTTACCAAGACGATTGAGTTTATCTTCAATCAATGTTTGACCACCCGGTAAATACTTCAGATCATGTCTAAATGCGATAAATCTTAAATAAGCCCATGCTAGTGCTATTAAAATAATGACTGTAGGAATACCAACAATCATCCATTTAGCAAAGCTAATTTCTTGTCCAAAATGTTGTTCAAATTGTCCTTTTAGTATAATGAGTGGCGGTGTTCCAATAAGTGTACCTAATCCTCCGATGGTCCCAGAATAACCAATTGCTAAAACAAGTGATTTTTCAAATTTCGAAATACTATCTGATTTAACGTCATCATCTTTCAACTCATTCGCTTCTTTAATAATTGCTAAACCAATAGGTATCATTATCATAACAGCCGCTGTATTTGATACAAACATTGATAGGAATCCTGTAGCAATCATGAATCCTAATAATATTTTACTCGTGCTTGCCCCAATATATCTAATAATAGTTAAAGCTACACGTGTATGTAAATTCCACCTTTCCATAGCAATTGCAAGAATAAAACCACCTAAAAATAAAAAGATAATATCATTACCATATTCAGAAGAGACTTGTTCAGGCGAAAGTACATGTCCTAAAGGCAAAAGTATGAGTGGTAAAAAACTCGTTGCAGCAATTGGTATCGCTTCTGTAATCCACCAAATAGCTATCCACACCGTAATTCCTAAAACATATACCCCTTTGAAAGGAAGTTCTACTGGATGAAAGAATGATAAGATAAGAACAAACAATAACGGTCCTAAAATGAGCCCCAATAATTGCCCCATAGAATAAGATTGATTTGTATGATCTTTTTTAGAAAAAAATGTTAAGTATTGTGCATTTCTTCGAAAACCTGATTGCTTAGTCATCTAATTCTCCCCCTTTAAAATTAGAAACTTAACTTAATATATTCTATTTTTAGAAATATGGCATCATCTCAACAAAGTTGATTTGATACCTATTATATTGCAAACAAGCCTCATAGAAATCTGACTTTTTTGAAAATATATAATGATATTATAACATAAAAGAAAACGCTTTATTATATATCATAATAAAGCGCGTATCATTTATTTTTCATCTATAATTATACCTTTTTAAATTAAATACTAATCAATATTAATTTTTTTAACTTTAACTTTATCATTTTGATTAAATGTCAAATTAGAAATATCTTCTAAATGTAATCTTTGTGTCGAATGATTAAACGAATTACCTGCAATAAAAACATTAGTATGTTTTACATTATTATAACTTCTCACGTGTATAGCATCTCTTTTCATTTCTCCTTCGAAATGATTACCGGTTACAGTCAAATTATCTCCAGCTTGAGTCTTTTGAACTTGTCCTGTAGAAACATCAGCCGCATTTTTTCCATCTTTAACTCCAAGAAAACGAATACCACCATTACAATTTATAAAGGTATTATTTGAGATAAACATTGTCTTTGATTTTAACGGAGTTAATGCATATTCATTCATTCCGTTAAACACATTATTCCTTATATGAATATTTTCGTAAAAGCGATTATAACGACTGGCATGAGAGCCTATCGCTCTATTCCAAGCTTGCATTTTAGGTTGGTTTGAATTTCCAAAATAGCAATCTTCAATGACAACATTTTTGGTAATCGTGCCATCAGTCGTACCAAATTTAGGAAATGACCCAGGCACTTGAATGTCTAATTGAATTGCTTCAGAAAATGAGCGATCACCATTTACATCAAAAAAGCCTTTAAACTTACAGTTCTTAATATATAAACCATTGATTCCACAAGCATCTAGTGCATGTCCACCTACAACATCAAGTACTGTAATATCTATTAACTCGATATCTTCAGCATGACCTATAGACATTGCGGTATTATTGTAGGGGTACTTTGAACCGTTCATATCAAATATACCACCTTTTATTTTAATATGCCCATTTCCTTGATATCCATGATAGAAACCAAATTTTTTACCATTTTTTAACAATGCATCTCTCGAGTGACGCTGCAAGATGGTATCATCTTCTAATATTAAAGTGGTATGATCATATATCACTAATGCTTTACTAATATAATAAGTCCCAGATGGTATATAAACTGTATGTTCTCCATATCTTGCGGCATTAAGTGCTTTTTGTATAGCTTTAGTATCTCTTCGTTTATGTTTTCCTTTTAAACCAAAATCCTGTGCATTGATCAATATTTTTTATCCCCTATCTTATGTTGTTATTAAATATATTTGTAACCATAATGGTGTATAGCTATACTATATTTATAATTTAATATTATACATTTTTTAAGGTATTCAAACATTTATTAAGAAAGGGATGTTTATTATGACTAACAAAGCATTGATTGTTGTAGATTATTCTTATGATTTTATCGCTGATGACGGCCGATTAACTTGTGGTAAACCAGGCCAAGATATTGAACAGTTTATTGTAGAAAGACTCAATCAATATCAACATCAACATGATAATATCTTTTTCATGATGGATTTACATTTTGAAGAAGACCCGTATCATCCTGAAACTAAATTATTCCCACCACATAACATTGAAGGCACTTCAGGTCGTCAATTATATGGTAAGGTAAAATCATTTTTTGATAAATATAAAAATGAAGATACTGTACATTATTTAGATAAGCGACGTTATGATTCTTTTTATGGTACTGCTTTAGATAGTTTATTAAGAGAAAGACATATTGATACTGTTGAAATTGTAGGTGTATGTACTGATATATGTGTACTCCATACAGCAATTTCTGCTTATAATTTAGGCTATCATATTATTATCCCTGAACAAGGTGTTGCCTCATTTAATGAAGAGGGTCATCAGTTCGCTTTAGCTCATTTTAAAAACTCATTAGGTGCAAAGGTAGAAGTTATCAATTAAAACATGCTAAAATAAGGATAAATTTAAAAATTAAGGGTGAATAAATCAATGGCAAAAACTTATATTTTTGGACATCAAAATCCGGATACAGATGCAATATCTTCAGCTATTATCATGGCTGATTTTGAACAACAAACTGGAAATTCTGAAGCAACTCCTTATCGCTTAGGTGAAGTGAGTGCTGAAACAAAATATGCATTAGATCATTTTAAAGTTGATGCACCAACTTTATTAAATGATGATTTAGAAGGTCAAGACGTTATCTTAGTTGACCACAATGAATTCCAACAAAGTGCTGAAACTATTGCTAAAGCGAATATTGTGAATGTCGTAGATCATCATAGAATTGCGAACTTTGAAACAGCAGGTCCTTTATACTATCGTGCAGAACCTGTAGGTTGTACTGCTACAATTCTTTATAAAATGTATAAAGAACGTAACTTTAAGATTAAACCTGAAATTGCTGGATTAATGATTTCAGCTATTATTTCAGATAGTTTATTATTTAAATCTCCAACATGTACTGAAGAAGATGTAAATGCTGCTAAAGCATTAAAAGACATTGCTAATGTCGATTTAGATGAATATGGTTTAGAAATGTTGAAAGCAGGTGCTTCAACAACTGATAAATCTGCTGAAGAGTTATTAAATATGGATGCTAAATCATTTAATATGGGAGATTATGTTACTCGTATTGCTCAAGTCAATACTGTAGATATTGATGAAGTCTTAAATCGTAAAGATGAATTGGAAAAAGCAATGTTAGAAACAAGTGCAAACGAAAAATATGATTTATTTGTATTAGTTGTCACTGATATTATTAACAGTGATTCTAAAATTTTAGTTGTCGGGGCTGAAAAGGATAAAGTTGGTCAAGCCTTCAATGTTCAATTAGATGATGGTATGGCTTTCTTATCAGGTGTAGTTTCTCGTAAAAAACAAGTTGTACCTCAAATCACTGAAATTTTAACTAAATAATTCATATTTTAATTCATATATAATAAGGCTGAGATAGTAGGTTACTTAACTCTCAGCCTTTTTTTAATTTATTTTAATCATTCATTCAAATGTTTTAACCTTGGATACATTTAACTAAAATCATATAGTCAATCACACCTATAACGGTATTGGGATTGACTGTACAGGAGGTACTACAATTGAATTTAATAGAAAAACAATTTCAAGAAAGTAAACAGTTTTTTAAAACACATCAAACTAAAGATATCAAATTTCGTAAACAACAATTAAAACTATTAAGTAAAAGTATTAAAGACCATGAAACAGAATTATTAGAGTCGTTAAAAATAGACTTAGGGAAAGGTTCAGTAGAAGCGTATGCTACTGAAATTGGTATACTTTTAAAAAGTATAAAAACAGCTCGTAAAGAATTAAAAAACTGGGCTAAAACTAAGCAAGTAGATACACCCCTATTTATGTTTCCATCAAAGAGTTATATTAAGCCTGAGCCCTATGGAACAATATTAATTATCGGTCCCTTTAATTATCCCGTACAACTTTTATTCGAACCTCTTATTGGTGCTATAGCAGCTGGTAATAACGCCATCATTAAACCTTCTGAACTTACTCCTCATGTTGCACAAGTAGTGCGAAAAGTGATTGAGGATGTATTTACAAGCGATTTTGTAGCTGTCGTTGAAGGTGGCGTTGAAGAAACTCAAACATTAATCAATCTTCCATTTGATTATATATTCTTTACTGGTAGTGAAAATGTAGGTCGAATTGTTTACGAAGCAGCAAGTAAAAATTTAGTTCCTGTCACACTTGAACTTGGTGGTAAATCACCAGTGATTGTAGATGAAACTGCTAATATTAAAGTAGCAAGTGATCGCATTAGCTTCGGTAAATTCACCAATGCTGGTCAAACTTGTGTAGCACCAGATTATATTTTAGTGAATAGAAAAGTTAAAAATGAATTAATTCAAGCATTTAAACAATCTATTGAAGAATTCTATGGCAAAAATATTCAAAATAGCCCTGATTTTGGACGTATTGTTAATACAAAACATTTCAATCGACTTTCTGAATTATTAGCAATACATCGTAATGAAGTGATTTTTGGTGGGCATACTGATGAAAATGAACAATATATCGAACCTACAATTTTAGACGGTATTACTCCACAATCTAAAATTATGGAAGAAGAAATTTTTGGTCCATTATTACCCATCATCGTCTACGATGATTTTAATGAAGCGATAGATATTATTCAAAGTAAATCTAAACCTCTAAGCTTATATTTATTTAGTGAAGATGAAAATACAACGAACTGTGTGCTAGAAGAATTGTCATTTGGTGGCGGTGCAATCAATGACACTTTAATGCATTTAGCTAACCCAAATTTACCCTTTGGTGGCGTAGGTGCTTCAGGAATTGGCGAATATCATGGCAAATATTCATTTGATACATTTAGTCATATGAAATCATATATTTTTAAATCTACTCGACTAGATTCGAGTATTATCTATCCCCCTTATAAAGGTAAATTCAAATATATTAGAACATTTTTCAAAAACTTATAAAAAAATCCCTATAATGGCTCACTTTACAAGTGTTTACATTATAGGGTATTTTTTATCTATAACGATGAATTCAAGAAATCAACAAATACACCTTCAGGTGCGGTATACTGATTGTCAGTAGCAATCAACATACCACTATTTGTATCACGTCTAAATACTGTTAGCGCGTAATTTCCTTCTTGATGTGCACATACAAGGTATTCATCTGACTCAGTAATATTAAAATCTCTTGGAAATTCTCCCCCGCTTTTTACTATTTCAACCGGGTTAATTCCTTTTCCATCATCAACTACTGTAAATATCGCTATACTATCATGTCCGCGATTACTAATATATAGATTTTGTTGATCATGAGATAGTCTCACAGCTGCTAATTTAGTTTCTCCAGTGAAATCTTCAGGAATCGTTAAATGACGTTCAATTTCTTCAAATTTTCCATCATGATATTGTACAACGCTTACTCTATTAGATAACTCATGAACAACATACGCGTATGTCCCATTATTATGGAATTCAATATGACGCGGTCCATCTTCAGCATGGAATTTTGATACTGCATGTTCTTTAAACCCTTCAACTCCGAATGTATATGTTACAATTTTATCTGCACCTAAATCAGTCACAGCTACATATTTATGGTCAGGGGTTTCTCTAATAAAATGAATATGATTATAATCTTGACGCTCATGTGTTCCAGTTGGATAACTATGTTCTAACTCTTCAATTAATTTTACCACTTCGCCTGTCTCTGGATTAAGTTGATATATACGTGCTATTCCAGCAGTATAAACCGCTTCGAATAAGAAGTTATGATCACTAGAAACAGAAATATAACACCCTGTTCCATTCTCTGAAGCTAAACATTGATTAATGAGTGTAAGCTGTCCATTCTCGTCTTTTTTAAATGCAGCCACACCACATGCTTCATTCTCTTTAGTAATTGCATACAAAAATTGTTCAGTTTGAGCAAGATAAGTCGATGCTTCGATATCATATCCTGTATCTACTGATTGTATTTCTCCATTATCTTCATTAAGTTCGAATATATAAATACCCTTACCTTCTTTTTTTGTATAAGACCCCACATAACCTTTGGTTGTCATTTTAATACCTCCATTATATTCAATATTATTAACATTTATACTAGCCAATTGTATTTATTTAAGAGTAATAAAAAAAACCAGTAACTTCAAATGAAATTACTGGTATATGGTACATCGTTGCATTAAGCATTATTGCTTTCAATATCAGATACGATTTCTTTTGTTTTTCTTTCGATATCTTCAAAGTCTTTTTTGAAAATAAAGCCAAATACTACTACTACTACACCAACAACTAGTGTTGTAATAGCTGTAAAGCTTAATAAGAATTTAAATAAACCTTTAATGAAATCCCACATTTATATTTCACCCCTGTACTTAAAATAAATACGTTTACATTAAATCATTTTAACATAGTTAACGTTATGATTAAATACATACCTTTTTATATATTATTTCAAACCTAAAATTAAAGATTTTTAAAAAATCAAATATTTTTTCTTTATTTATAATGAATGACATTTGTCTTATTTACACAGTGAATTACTATCATATATAAATAAACATTATAAGACTTTAAATTTAATATAAATTATTGTTCAATATAAATAATAAAACAAATGATAGGAGGATTTTTCATGCAAGAAGTTAAGTCAGATATTATGACCTTTCGCGGATCACATTTTGATTTAGGTATCAAAACTGCTCAGTGGTTAAAACAGACGCCCTTACTAGACAATAGAGAACGTGAATGGAAGAAGCGTATACCTCGTTTTGACATTGATGTTAATGAAACATATAGCATTTTCCAAACGTATGCACCAGAAATCTGGGAAGAATTATTAGGAATGCAAGAGATATTAAATTTACCGACTAAACAAATGATTTTAAATTTCGGTCACTATCGTTTTACTGATTTAAATGAAAGTGGATGTACAGTTTTTCAAGGTAAAGATTATATGGTTCGTAATTATGACTATCATCCTGCTACATATGATGGCAGATATCTTCTTTATCAACCAAATGATGGTGGACTCGCGCAAATAGGACCAACCTCTAGAGTAACTGGTCGTATGGATGGTATGAATGAAGCAGGTCTTGTGATGGGATATAATTTTATGCACCGTAAGCATCCTGCAAATGGATTTGTATGTTATATGGTAGGACGACTTGTCTTAGAATATTGTAAAGATGTAAAAGAAGCAATTCAATTTCTAAAAGAGTTACCCCATAGAAGTTCATTTAGTTATATTTTAATGGATAAGCATTTAAATCATGCAATTGTTGAAATTACGCCACGCTCATTTGATGTTAGATATGATAAAGTTTGTACTAATCACTTTGAAATATTAACACATGAAAATCGTAACTATACCAAAGAATCTAAAGAACGTCTTGCTCGCACAATTAGTCAAACTTCAGAAGATATAGATAAATATACTGCGTTTAAACTTTTTAATGATCCTAAATATAATATTTATAGTAAGTTATTTAAAAGTTGGTCAGGAACGATTCATACATCAATGTATGAACCTAAGCATTTAAAAGCTTGGATGACATTAGGTGAGAATAGACCCCCTCTATCTATCGACTTTCAATCATGGTTAGAGGGTCATGAACTTGATTTAATAGAATTTACTGGAAAGCTAGATACTGATTTAACATTTGCTACGTATTAATAAAAAAAGATTAGATAAACGTTTTAAAATTTAATTAATCAACGTTTTGTCTAATCTTTTTCATCCTATTTAATATTTATATCACCTTTAACGTTATAACACTCTATAATATTATAACTATTACCTACTTTGCTATCTTTAAAATAAGGATTCTTAATGTTATTGTCACCCATTCCTGGATGTAGTTTTAACAAGGTGTCTTTAGGCTTGGTTTTATAATCAATGTTTATATCACCTTTTTTACTTGAGCTCTTCATATCAATTTGACTTGGCATGTTTTTAAAGTCAAGCTTTCCTTCATTTGTAATGAACAATCCATTTTTCAAGGTACAATGATTAACCACAATATTAGAATTTATTACTTTAAATTGACTATTTTTTATATCACTATTTTTTATATTAATTGTGCCATGATCACTATAATAATCAATACGATCAAGTTTAGCTTCTTTGATATTTAAATTTTCTCCGTCTTTTCTAATTCTAGCTTTTTTGATATCTATGTTATTAATATTTAATTTTCCTAATTTAGCATCAATATTTAATTGTTTTAATTTATCAGGTGGAATGGTTATATGTATGTTGAACTTGCTTCTTTTAAAAGGGTTTAAATTAAAGCTATATCCTCTTTTAGAAGAACGTGATTCTTTTACATTTAAGCTGTCTTTTTGAGTGTTCACTTTTATACTATTGTCCCCATAATATTTCACTCTAAATGAAGAACCTTGAGTAATAGTGATATCAGAACTATAACTATCTATATTCAATTTAGAGATAGATGATTGATGAAACGTTTCATTATATTTCAGTCGTTTATAGATATCTTTATCATGAACAAACCATACTAACGTGGCTGCTAGAAAAAAAACAACAAATATAACTAATCCACTTATTGTTAATTTTTTCATCACTGGATTCTTCCTTTAATTATTTTTATATACCATGATAAATATTTTAAAACAAGTTTATATAAATTCTGAACAATTTTTATTATTGCAACGAACGCTAATATACCTATTCCAGCATAAGAAATACTATAAAGAAAATTACTAAAAGAGTCAGGAGTGCTTTTAAGGATACTAATAATAATTAATAAGATAGGTAAACAAATAAGCACAATTGAAATGACGAAAACAAAGGCTAGAAATATTAAGAATATTATCATTGGGATAACAATTAAGAAAAAAGAAATAACACCCAAACTTAATGATGCCATAATAGCTTTTACAATATTACGAAAGTTAGGTGTAACTTTAGCATGTGAAATTGCTTCTTTAGCTTTTATTTCTTTTCCAATAGTATAAGGATTTTTCAAATCATCTAATATTTGAGCATCTGTCTTGCCTTTTGTTTCTTGATTATAAAAGATATCTTCATATTCATTCATAACTTTATCTTTTTCTTTACGTGGTAAATCATCAAGTTCCGTTTCCAGTTCATTCAAAAAAGTAATTTTATCCATTTCTCTTTCACATACTTTCTTAAAACATAAATTTATTTTTATTAACTATCAACGACTAAAGAATTCAATTCGCTTAACAATATTATCTTTATATAAAATTGATAATTTCATGTGATGATCTTTATCAAGATACACTAAAGCATCATAACCTTTACCTACCTTATCTTTGTCATAGTTATAACCTAGATTATCTATAACAGCATCGATTTGGTCACCTATATGAACATCAAAATTTGTGTTAACAAAAGTATCTTTAACTAAGATAATTCCTTTAATTTTGTGATGTTTTTTCTTGACTTTTATTGTTAAATTTTTATATTTATTATGATTATAAAAAACATACCTATCTAATTTCACATGCTTATTTAAACTATATTCTGAGTTATCAAACGTTTCATTAAGCTTTAAATGATTAATTTCTACATCACTTAAATCAACCGTTTTTTCATTTTTATAAATTGTCAATCCTAGTACAACTAATAAAGAAATGACAATAAATAAAATTGAGATAACCCATCTATTTTGAATATGCAATAGGACCACCACTTATATACTTATTTTTTTTAATATATCATAACTATGATTATATTCAAAAAATATTAAAGTACCTTTCAATGCAAATAAAACTGGCGACAAAAATTGAACGTATCGTCGCCAGTTTTATTAAAAAGTTATTAATTTAAATGTCTCGTTTAGCAGCATAAAGTACATCAGCGATAAATAAAATAACAATAGATGCAATAGAAATGAACCATTGCCAATTCGTAAATTTAATACTACCTGATGATGATTTTTCTGTTAAGTAACTAAAAGGTATATATTTGAGTGATTTTTGAATATTATCGCCCCATTCAGGGATTAAACCTAAAAATGGTTGTAAAAATGGTACGATAAACACTAAAAAGATACCTAATGTAAAAATGACTGCTGGTTTTTGGACAATTAAAGTAATTAAGAATAATAATAGTCCAAAAAATAGTAAGAAGATAAGATAGAACCAAATATTCGTTAGGAATTTATCTCCATTTAAATTTTTACCATCTGTAAAAGTCTGAATAACTAAAAGTGTAACATACGTGATAAGTGTAAATATGAACGAAAAAATAATAATCGAAATCGTTTTCGCTATCACATAACCTACTCTATTTTTCACTTTATTCATATAAAGTTGAATCGTTCCTTGAGAGTAGTCACGTGTAATTGTTTTAATAACAACGAGTAAACCAAAGAATAGAAACATCCAATTTGCCATTGGTAATATCATTGAATAATCGACTTTATCATTATTTTTTGCTAATAGTACAGTCATTGCTGTGATGATACCCCAGATACATATAAGCGCGATATATGTTAAATAACTTTTAAAAAAACTTAATATATCATATTTAACTAATTGTAAACTCTTCATCTAATGGTCACCTCTTTGATTAATATTAAAGTACGTATCTCGAAGCGAATTTTTACGTGTTTCAATATATTTAGGATACACATTAATATGTGCGAGCGCTTTAAGCAATGTTCGATAATCTCGTTCTGCTTTAATAAGAATTTCTCCATTTTGTTTATAAGAATGAATAACATTAAAATGTTCTTGTAAATAATTTAGCGCTTGATCAAAATCATCATTGTCCAACGTAATAGAGGTACTTTCTTCTGCACTACCATCTTTCATATTGACATCTTGAACGAAATGTCCATCTCTTAAAAAGACAGCTCTATCACAAATCAATTCGATGTCTTCTAATTTATGACTTGAAATAAGAATTTTCATATTTAATTCATTTACTAAAGATTGTATCGTTTCTAGAACATCGATTGAGCCATCTGGATCCATACCATTCGTAGGTTCATCCAAAATAAGATATTTTGGTTTGTTCATTAATGATACGGCAATCGCTAATTTTTGTTTCATACCCATTGAATATTTTTTAACTTTTTTCTTAATATAAGGACGCATACCAAAAGCATCTATAATTTTATCTGAATAGGCTTTATCAAATCCTTGACCAAGCACCTGAGCAAAGAGTCTTAAATTATAAAGCCCCGTTTTATTATCATAAAGTTTTGGATGTTCAATGAGATAGCCAATATTTTCATCATCTTTTAAATTAACTTTACCTTTGTAATTAATAATATTTCCATTCATCACTTTCATCAGTGTAGTTTTACCTACACCGTTTTTACCAATGAGTCCTACAATTTTGCTATCTCCAAAATCAAAATCTATATTGTCTAAAACATTATGATTACCGTATGTTTTAGTAATATTTTCTAATTTCATAAAAGTCCTCCTTTTTTCTAGCGACGATTAATACGTGCTATTTGAATAAAATAATTTATAACTAGCCAAATCACACTTATAATAACTAATCCAATACTTAAATATTTATTAAATACATTTGGATCAAGTGCATTATGAAAGATAAATAAATTAATAGTCAAAAAGATAAATGCAATTGCCATCGGTATAGCAAGTACCATTAAAATAATATAAACAGTGTAAGAAATATATTCTCTTTTTCTTTCTGTACTTTTACTAAAGGCAATAGGAATGCTAAATAAATTTACACTTAAAAATGAAAGTGCTGTTGAATAACGCAACTCATTTACCTGAATATTTGTTGATTGAAAATTATATAATCCAATAATCAATGTTCCTAAAATCGTTAATATAATACATGTCAGATAATTTGCATTAAGCAATTCTTTCTTAGTTATTGGTAAACTTTCATAAAAAAGATACGACTCTTTTCCACCTAACCGTCTATGTACTCTAAATAATTGTCCTGAATCTAAAATGCTTATAATCATTAATGTAATGGCAAGTGGAATATATACAACGAAACCATAGCTTGTTTTTGAAAAAAATAGTGTATAAATAGGATTAATAACAATAAGCACTAAATAAATGATAAGTGTCCAACGTCTTAACTTAAAATTTCTTATTATTAGTTGCTTCATGTCATCAACCCGTTTCTATTTTGAGTTTCAACATCATTAGTTTCTTTCATTTTCTCAAGGTAAATCATTAATTCTTCAATCGTTGGATGTTTTATTTCAACTTGTTTTCCAAATAGTTCCTTAAATGTTTGACCATGTTTTGTAAAACCAACATAACCTGTCTGCTTTTCTTCTTTATATAAAAGGAGTTGATTTAATTCATCATCTAAATCTTTGTTATCACCTTTTACGATAAAATATTTCTCTTTTATATCATCACAATAGCCTTCAAGTACAAGATTGCCTGTTTTTATATATACAAGATAATCTGCTATTTTTTCTAAGTCTGAAATAATATGAGTCGAAATAAAAACCGTTTTATTTTCATCTATTAATTCTTGTTGCAATATTTCTAGAACTTCATTTCTTACAATTGGATCTAAACCTGCTGTTGGTTCATCTAATATAAATAACTCAGCGTGATGACTTAAAGCAATGGCTAAAGATAACTTCATTTTCATTCCACTAGAGAAATGCTTAATTTTAAGATGACTTGGTATATTGAATCGCTCTAAATACTGATGGAATATATGACTATCCCACTTAGAATAAAAAGGAGAAATCATATTTTCTAGTTTTTTTATATTCCATTGTTGGTTGAAATACATTTCTGAGTAAACAAAACCAATTTTATTTTTAATCCATTTTGCTGATTCTTTCATTTGTCGTCCTAAGATTTTAATTTCTCCAGTATTAGGTTCAAGTAAATCCATCATTAATCGAATCATTGTTGTCTTGCCAGCACCATTACTCCCAATAAAGCCCGTAACAAACCCTTGAGGAATACTGAATGAAAGATCTTTGATTTGGAAAGTTTTAGTGTTATAACTTACGTGTTTAACTTCAATCGCTTTCATTCATCTTCCTCCTCGTAAATTAAAGATAAAACTTCATTTAATTCTTTTAGAGGCATACCAATTGTTTTTGCTTCTTTTACCATGGAACGTGCAAGATGTTCAATTACAAAAAATTGTTTTTCTTTTAAAATTGAACTGTCTTGTTCTTTTACGAATGTTCCTTTACCTCTTATTGTTGTGACAAACCCTTCTTTTTCCAAATCTTCATAGGCACGCTTTGTTGTAATTAAACTGACTTGCAAATCTTTCGCCAGTTCCCTCATAGATGGTAAGTGACTTCCAGCTTCAACGTAACCTTTTAATATATTTTCTTTAATTTGTTGTTTAATTTGTTCATAAATGGGCTGTTCACTGGTGTTTTTTAGAATAACTTTCATTTATGTCCCCCTTTACAACTGTATATAAATAATATATACAGTATATACAGATTTGTAAAGTGAAATAATAAAAATAAGATAAAATCAGTATTCTTAAGACATAAGTTGTATATACACTATAAACATAGTTAAACAAAAAAACTATGATACAGTATTACAGTGGTAATTGCATCATAGTTTTCATATGTTACTTTTTATTTTTACGTCTGTCATTGCTACGATTAATAAATGCACATATCATAAACATAATGGCAGCCAATAATAACTTTATACCTTGACTTTCATGTCCAGTGGCTTGTAGATAATATCCAATTACAAACAAAACAATAGCTAAACCTACAAAAATTTTTGTTAGGTGTTTCATCATTTTTAGTCACCTCATTATAATAATTATATCAAATTTTTTATTTTATATGCATTAATCATTTATTTAATTAAAATTGAATTGTATATGTTCTATGTTAAG
Organism: Staphylococcus sp. FSL W8-1270; assembly: GCF_038007165.1. Taxonomy (NCBI): domain Bacteria; kingdom Bacillati; phylum Bacillota; class Bacilli; order Caryophanales; family Staphylococcaceae; genus Staphylococcus; species Staphylococcus sp. FSL W8-1270. Next base: position 884,628 of record NZ_JBBOWQ010000001.1, on the reverse strand, counting down.
ATAGTGTTATATCCACAAATTGCATTACACCCCCTAACTTGCCACATCAAGTTAAGGGGTTTTTGTGTAAGGTCATCTTATTTATTTTTCCACTTAGTTTCTAACCAAACTCGAAATATAATTAGCATACTCCCTGTTATAAGTGTGACTAAACCTTCTAATAACCACGACATTACACTACACCTCCACAAAGTAAAGTGTCATATCTCATGATGACCTATATATATTTTAACACACAAACAGAACATACGTTCCGTTTTCTAATAAAAACACTTCTCTGCTTTATTTTTATTAGAAAACTTTATATTTTGTTTAATTCAAGATAATATATAATGTGAATAACAATTTAAAGCGAGGTTATGAAAATGAATCCTTTAGCACAACATTTAAACGATCAACTAGGCGATGACCGTCCTGAAATATTAAGCATGTTATCGACATTAGGTCAATCTATGTTTTATCCCAAAGGTATTCTGTCTCAGTCTGCAGAAGCTAAATCAACAAAATACAATGCAACAATTGGTATGGCAACTAATGATAAAGGAAAAATGTATGCAGACACATTATTTGATGTCTACAATCATCTTTCGCCTGATGAGATTTTCCCATATGCTCCGCCACAAGGAATTGAAACTTTAAGAGATTTATGGCAACAAAAAATGTTAAAAGAAAATCCTAGTTTAAAAGCTTCATCTATAAGCCGTCCGATCGTGACGAATGCATTAACCCATGGTTTATCTTTAGTTGCTGACTTATTTGTAAATGATGAAGATACAATTTTATTACCAACACATAACTGGGGAAACTATAAACTTATTTTTAATACAAGACATAATGCAAATATTGAAACTTATGCTATTTTCGATCAAGATGGACATTATACAACAAATTCACTTGTATCTACTTTAGATAATTTTAAACAAGATAAAGCAATTATTATCTTAAATTATCCTAATAATCCAACAGGCTATACACCTACTCAAGAAGAAGTTCATACAATTGTCTCAGCAATTGAACGCTTAGCAGAAAAAGGAACTAAGGTGATTACAGTCGTAGATGATGCATACTATGGTTTATTTTATGAAGATGTCTATACACAATCTATTTTTACTGCAATTACTCAATTAGATTCAAAAAACATTCTACCGATACGCCTTGACGGTGCAACTAAAGAATTTTTTGCTTGGGGTTTACGTGTTGGCTTCCTTACATTTGGATTAAATAATCAAAAAGCTAAAGACGTATTAGAGGCTAAAGTTAAAGGATTAATTAGAAGTAATATTTCAAGTGGAGCAATGCCTTCTCAAAGTGCAATTAAATATATACTAGAGAACCATGAACAATTTGATAAAGAAATACAAGCTAATGTAAAAACACTACAAGAGCGTTATGAAGTAACAAAAGTAGTAGTTTATGATGAAAAATATAAACAACATTGGCAAGCATATGATTTTAACTCTGGATATTTTATGGCACTTAAAGTAATCGGTGTTAACCCTGAAGAACTTCGTGTTCATTTAATCGATAAATACTCAATTGGTATTATTGCACTTAATGATACAGATATTCGTATTGCTTTTAGTTGTGTTGAAAAAAACGATATTCCACATGTTTTTGATTCTATTGCTAAAGCAATTGATGACTTAAAATAACATAAAAGTATAATAGCGAGAGACCTAACCAGGAAGGCTCTCGCTATTTTTTAATGACTTGTAATAAAATCTAATAATTTAAACATTACTTCTTTATTCTCTTTTGGTACTTCTTGGTTAAGAATCTGTTCTGACGTTTGATTTAATACGGAATCAACCGCGTATGAAGCATCATTCATGACAATCTCTTTTATATCATGAGCATCTGGTTCAAAATGAAATTGTAGTCCAATAATATTATTATTCAAAATAAATCCTTGATTTTTTAAATATTGACTTGAAAATAATAATTGTGCATTTTTAGGTATATAAAATGTTTCTTCATGCCAATGTAATGCCATCAATACTTTTGGAATATTAGGAATGATCGGTGACTCAAGATAAACTTTATCCCAACCGACTTCTTTTACTGGAGATTTTCCTACAGTATATCCTAGTGCTTTAGTAATTTGTTGAGCTCCAAAACATATACCAAATATTGGCTTATTTTGCTGTATTAAATTGCGAATTAATTCTCTTTCTTCAAAAATCCATTTATCCTCATTATTAGGACTCATGGGTCCTCCTAAAATAATAAGTAAATCTGTTTCTTTAACATTGGGAATGATACCGCCATTAAAATAAGGATGATAAATATATAATTCATGGTGATGCTCGGTAGCCCAATCTCTGATAACTCCAGGACCTTCATTAGGGGTATGTTGTAAAATATTAATCCTCATTGTTGATTCTCCTTTAAAAGTCAATGTTTATTTATATCTTTGATATCATTATACTTCGAAACACTTAAAATAAATATCATAAAAATTATATAATTTTTATATTTAAAAACTTTTATAAGCAATCCAATATATATAAAGAATCTAAGACAATCATTTTTTGCCATAGACTCCAATATAAAACTCATACTTTTCTATTTCCTATTAAGTCACTATAGTATTTAATAGGGTTCATTCCATCTTTCCATGTAGTATAAATCAGTGTTCCACCTTGTTTTTTGAATTTTTCATTACTAGCACCACGTTCAAATGAAGACGCTAGTTCAATATTCATATTAGGATTAACATTTAATAAATTTGCATACTATTTAGCCCACACATCACCTTTAACTGGATCATTTTGAATTAACTAATCAATATTTCAGTACAGATTCACTCTATAATCAAAACCGTCAGAAAATTAAATAACAACATAAATATAAAAAGCAAGAATTCTTTTATCACTATATTAATCTATATTATTATTTTGATTATTAAATTTAGCATTTTTATTTATTATCTTTTTCTTTTTTTCAATTTGTATATTAAATAAAATTGTTGAAAATCAAAAGATGTAAAATTTCGACAAGTTTTATGTAAAAAATATTTAAATTATATTTAAAGATATCAGTGAAGCTAAACAAATAATTAAAGAATATGTCCATTTTTTTAATATAAAAAACTAACATTAAAAATGGCTGATTTTGCATAAAACAAAACCAACCATATCTTTTAATTATTTACTTGTCTATTTGACAAAGCACACTTCAAAATGAACTTATCAGTCTTTTTATTATATTTCCTAAATTTCTATAACTAAATTATGACCAGTAAAAACACAAAACATTGATATATCAACATTTATAGGCGTTTTTACATCATACCTGGCATACCGCCCATTGCAGCATTATCATTACTTTCAGGCTCTGGGATATTTGCAACTACCGCTTCAGTAGTTAAGAACATTGCAGCAACACTTGCAGCGTGTTGTAAAGCTGAACGTGTTACCTTAGTAGGATCTACAATACCTTCTTCAAGCATATTCACCCACTCGTTTGTAGCAGCATTGAATCCGACACCTGCATCAGCATGTTTAAGTCTTTCAACAATAACTGAACCTTCTAATCCAGCATTTTCAGCAATTTGACGTACTGGTGCTGATAAAGCTTTAAGTACAATATTAACACCTGTCGCAACATCGCCTTCCGCTTCTATTTTTTCAACTTTATTATAGATATTAACTAATGCTGTACCGCCACCTGCAACAATACCTTCTTCAACTGCAGCGCGTGTAGAATTTAATGCATCTTCAATACGTAATTTACGTTCTTTTAATTCTGTTTCAGAAGCAGCTCCTACTTTTATCACTGCTACGCCACCAGCTAATTTAGCAAGACGTTCTTGTAATTTTTCTCTATCAAAGTCTGAATCAGTTTCTTCAATTTGTGCTTTGATTTGACTTACACGTGCATCAATACTGTTATCGTCTCCATCACCATCAACAACAGTTGTATTATCTTTTGTTACTTCTACTTTATTTGCAGTACCTAACATATCAATAGAAGCATCTTTTAATTCTAATCCTAAATCATCTGTAATCACTGTTGCGCCAGTCAATATTGCTAAATCTTCTAACATTGCTTTACGACGATCACCAAAGCCAGGTGCTTTAACAGCTACAGCAGTGAATGTTCCTCTCATGCGGTTTAATACAATATTTGTTAATGCATCACCTTCGACTTCATCTGCCACAATTAAGATTGGTCGACTTGATTGAACAACTTGTTCTAATAAAGGTAGTATATCTTGGAATGATGAAATTTTCTTATCTGTAACTAAAATATATGGTCTTTCTAATTCCGCAATCATTTTATCAGAATCTGTTACCATATATGGAGATTGATAACCTCTATCAAATTGCATACCTTCTACAACTTCTAGTTCCGTATCAAGTCCATTAGATTCTTCAATTGTAATAACACCATCATTACCTACTTTGTCCATTGCTTCAGAAATATATTTACCAATTTCTTCATCAGCAGCAGAAATTGCACCTACTTGTGCGATTTCATTTTTATTTTCAACTTTTTGAGAAATATCATGTAATGCTTCAACTGCTACTCTGACTGCTTTATCAATGCCTTCACGTAAACCAACTGGATTTGCACCACTTGTTACGTTTTTCAAACCTTCTTGAATCATTGCTTGTGCTAATACTGTAGCAGTTGTAGTACCATCACCAGCAATTTCATTTGTTTTATTTGCTACTTCTTGAACTAATTTAGCACCCATATTTTCATATGGATCTTCTAATTCAATTTCTTTGGCAATTGTTACACCATCGTTTGTAATTAAAGGTGCAACATATTCTTTATCTAATACAACATTTCGACCTTTAGGACCAATTGTTACTTTAACAGCGTTTGCTAGTTTATCCACACCACGTAACATCGCTTGTCGAGCATCTTCTGAAAATTTAAGATCTTTAGCCATCTATACGACCTCCATTAATATTAATCATTTTTTTGACAATTTTTATATAGTTATTTTTACTTTTCTATAATTGCTAATATATCTTCTACATTTAAAATTAAATAAGTTTCTTCTCCACGTTTAATCTCTGATCCAGCATATTCTTGAAATACTACTGAATCACCTTCTTTTACTTCGGGAGCAACTGTCTCACCATTATCAAGAAGACGTCCGCTGCCTACCGCAACTACAACACCTTCGTTAGATTTTTCTTTTGCGCTATCAGTTAAAACGATTCCACTTTTAGTTGTTTCTTCTTGTTCTTTTCTTTCGATAATCACACGGTTTCCTAATGGTTTAAGCATGATTGTTCCTCCTTAGCAGGGTCTATTTAGCACTTTAATATAATGAGTGCTAACCTAATTTTTATAATAATCAAATTTGGTCAATATTTCAAGTAAAAACATTCTCTTACTTTTGTACATCTGAGTTTTTTACGATAAAATAAGAATTATTGATATTTAATCTGGAGGTTTCAAATGGCAAGAATTTGGGTGGCAATACTAACATTATTTATATACGCTTTAGCACAATTTTTACCCTTAGTTCTAGCACAGACGCCTATATTTAGTCGTTTATCAGGTATGGCTTTAGCTAGGGCTGGGGTGTATACTCAAGTTATCTTATTTATACTTGCAGCAATTTTAATCATCTTTCTTCATTTCAAAATTAAGAATCCTACAAACTTAGAGCAAGAACATAAAGAATCAAAACGTTATATTATCCCATGGGCTGTACTTGGCTTTTTCATAGTTATGTTATATCAAGTTATTGTAGGTGTGATTAACATATGGATTTTCGGTCAACCACAACAAAGTCCAAATACTCAACGAATAATGGCTCTAGCAAAACAACTTCCTGTTTTTATTATATTAATTTCTGTTATAGGCCCTATTTTAGAAGAATATGTATTTAGAAAAGTGTTCTTTGGTGAACTATATGATCGAATTAAAGGAAATAGAATCATTGCCTTCTTAATTGCTTCTACCGTAAGTTCTTTACTTTTTGCATTAGCGCATAATGATATTAAATTTATTCTTATTTATTTTGGTATGGGGATGATACTTTCATTAGCTTATACTTTAACAAAACGAATTTCTGTTCCGATACTTATTCATATGTTTCAAAATGGCTTCGTTGTAGTAATGCAATTTTTCCTTAGCGATTCATTAAATCATTTAAACCAACAAACTCAATTTATTATTCACTTGTGTAATTAGCACATAATTTATCTTAATAAATAAAAGCATCGAATGCTCTAGACATTTGATGCTTTTACTTTTTTTTCGTTTTTAACTTTTGATATACATAAATTATCATTACAGTGGAAGATATTAAAATTAAAGTAGGAATCAGTATCATATTCAAAGTTTTTATATATGATTTTGATTCTGTTTTTTTATGAGGAGAAGTAATGACTTTTGTATGTTCTTCTACTTCATACTTATGAATTGTTTTTGGCTTTTTTAAATCAGGCATAGAGCCAATGTCACTTGTAATTAATGATAAAACTTGCTCATCTAAATTTTTATAATATTCTTTAGCATTAAGTGGATTAAAATATTGAAATCTAAAGTATTGAGAATCCTCTTGTAATATATTTAGATTTTGATTATCAAATTTTTGTTTCGTAATTAAACGATTAAAATCTTTATTTGTTATTTTTTCACCATTATCATCTAAATGATTAACCTTATTAATAATATAAGGGTTGTACTTATAAGCACCTTTTGCATATTGATTAAACCTATTTAAGATATTTTCTGAAAATCTTGACTCTATTTGATATATATTTGAATAAGTGGATTCTTTTCTTCTATCACTTTGAAAATATAGATTATTTTGCTTTAAATGTGTTGGTTCAAAGTTATTATGATTGTTTTCAACTAGTTGTCGTGAAAATAATTGGTTAAACATTGTTTTTGAAACATTATTTTGAGACTTACCCTTTTGATAATTAGTGTTTGAGTAAACATTGGATGAAGTATTATCGTTATATGGTTGTATGATTTGATTTTGTTTCGACTTCATTGATTTAGACATTACATTTTGATGTTCTTCTTGCTTAAAAATAGTTGAATCCTCATTTTTATAATTTTTACTTTTTTGTGCTGTTTTATATTTATTATGATTTTTTTCTTCAGAAGATGACGTGTTATTTTTATGAATATGTTCTATTCCACTCTTTTGTTGATTCTTATCATTAACTTTTTCTTTTTTTAGTTCTTCAAGGCTATTAGTTTCGTCGCTTTCTTTTCGTGATTCTTCTGCTGTTGATTTTTCTGTGCTATTAGTCTCGTCGCTTTCTTGTTGGGACTCTTCTACTGTTGATTTTTCTTTACTGTTAGTCTCGTCACTTTCTTGTTGGGACTCTTCTGCTGCTGATTTTTCTGTGCTATTAGTCTCGTCGCTTTCTTTTCGTGACTCTTCTACTGTTGATTTTTCTTTACTGTTAGTCTCGTCACTTTCTTGTTGTGATTCTTCTACTGCTGATTTTTCTTTACTGTTAGTCTCGTTGCTTTCTTGTTGTGACTCTTCTACTGTTGATTTTTCTTTACTGTTAGTCTCGTCACTTTCTTGTTGGGACTCTTCTGCTGCTGATTTTTCTTTACTGTTAGTCTCGTCACTTTCTTGTTGGGACTCTTCTACTGCTGATTTTTCTTTACTGTTAGTCTCGTCACTTTCTTGTTGGGACTCTTCTACTGCTGATTTTTCTTTACTGTTAGTCTCGTCGCTTTCTTGATGTATATTTTCTATTTTTGGTTCTTCTGTGTTGCTAGTTTCATCACTAGTATAATTAAATTTTTTTATGTTTTCCTTACTTAGTTTAATTTTAGATTGCTGAGTATCAGAATTTATTTGTGAGTTTACTTTCTGATCTACGCCTTCACTCTCTATATTAGAAGAGGTTTCAGCATAACTATAGTGACTGAATATAGTTGCACTTATAGCAAAAATAAGACTTGTTCGAATAACTTTTTGTTTTATCATTCTGAGACCTCCTCTTATTTTTAACAATTTTAGTATAAAGAAATAAAAAATATCATGCATGTATATAAACAAATTGATAAAAAACATTAATATTTATGAAATTTTTGTTATATAATAATTTACTTATTCTAGTATAAATTTTATACAAGAAATATATTAAAAAAAGGAGATTATAAGATGGAATTATTTGATAAAGAAAACACAAAACCATTTCTAACTGAAATTGAAAATAGACGTACAATTTATAAAACTAAAACATCTATTTCTATTAGTGATAAAGAATTAGAGGAAATGATTGAACATATTGTAAAATACATGCCTTCAGCTTTTAATTCACAATCAACACGTGTTGTTTTGTTACTTAATGATCAACATATTAAATTCTGGGAAAATGCTAAAACTGTACTTAAAGATGTAATGGGACCAGATCGTGACTTTGAACCTACAAATCAAAGAATTAATGGTTTCGAGCATGCCTACGGAACTATTTTATATTTTGAAGATGAAGATGTTATAAAATCATTACAAGAACAAATGCCATCATATGCTGATAATTTTGCTAACTGGGCTGTTCAAACAAATGCTATGCATCAATACGCAATTTGGACTGCACTAAGTTCAAAAGGTATCGGTGCATCGTTACAACACTATAATCCACTAGTTGATCAAGTTACAACACAAACATTTGATATTCCAGCATCATGGAAACTTGTAGCACAAATGCCATTTGGTGATATTGAAGAACAAGCTGGTGAAAAAGAAATTCACCCTACTGATCAACGATTTATTATTAAAAAATAATAAATTTAAACTTATCAATGAAGTACATTACAATTAAGTTATTTTACTTTAATTGTAATGTGCTTCATTTTGCTTTTCCTAGCCAAATTTAGTAAATTGAAATTATTAAGCAGGTTGAGGAGTGGTTAAAGTGAAAATACAAATATTCCAATTTCATGTCGAATATGGAAATGTTGAGAAAAATGAACAAAAAATTTCAGAATGGTTTAATACTCAATTAGATGATGATACTGAAGTTGTTGTGTTACCAGAAATGTGGAACAATGGCTATGCTTTAGAAGAATTAAATGAAAAAGCAGATCAAGCATTATCACGTAGTTTTCCTTTTATTTCGAATCTTGCTCAAACATATCAAGTTGACATCGTCGCAGGATCTGTTTCAAATAAACAAAATAATAAAGTTTATAATACTGCTTTTACTGTCTCTAAAAAAGGTCGTCGTATTAACAAATATGATAAAGTTCATTTAGTTCCAATGCTAAATGAACCAGAATTTTTAGAGGATGGAAAAACAGTTCCAGAACCATTTGCTTTATCATCAGGTGCTCTCGCCACTCAAATTATATGCTATGACTTAAGATTCCCTGAATTGCTAAGATATCCATCTAGAGAAGGTGCTCAAATCGCATTTTATGTCGCTGAATGGCCAACATCTCGACTTAATCATTGGAGAAACTTACTTCAAGCTAGAGCTATAGAAAATGATATTTTTATCGTCGCATGTAATGGCACAGGTCATGATGGAAATACTGAATACGCTGGACATTCAATGGTTATCAATCCTAATGGAGATATTCTTGTTGAGTTAAACAGAGAAGAAGATACTATTTCAGTTGATATCAACATTCAAGAAGTATCACGTCAAAGAGATGCTATTCCAATCTTTAGAAATTTAAAACCTCATTTATATAAATAAAAAAAGTCGTGAGCTTGGGAGAGACTCACGACTTTTAATTAAGGGAATGTTTTACAGTTATTTTTCAATCTTTTGGGGATGTTATTAATTATGAAAAATTACATTGCATAACAATGTTATGATAGCTTGCATATTGAAAATAATTACCTTCTATTCAGAATAGCTAAGTTAATTATTTTCTACTGAGTTAACACTTCAGCGAGTCTTATGCATTTCTCATCAATAAGTTGGGATAGCTTATTAATGAATGGAACTACACGAAGAAATAAATAAATGAAATATTTTACTATGAAAATCGATATTATCGAATAACCCATTGGTCTCGATCATCACAAATACATAGTCAAATTACACAAACATTCCTTACAACTCATCGATAAATCAACTTTTAATTTCGCAACTACTAACAAAATCAAAAAAAGATTTATTCGAATAAAACAAAGACTAACAATTTAAAGACTAAGATTATTAAGTTGATATCACTTTAATGTGATATGAGTATATTAAAACATAACATTCATTTAAGTAATTAAAAATTTCTTAACTTGCAACTTTTTCTACTAAACTGTTTATTTTTATATGGTAAAATATGAGTTATCGAATTACTTTAACAGTTAAGTATTAAATTTTAACAGTTAAGCATTATTTTACAGACTAATTGCACAAAATTGTATAATATAGTCAAGGAGAGTGGCACAATATTGAAAGCAATTGATGATAAAATTGAGCACTTTGCATCTTATTTACAGAAGAAAAACAACCTTGATCATATCCAATTCTTAAAAGTACGATTAGGCATGCAAGTGGTTGTTAGTAATATTGCTAAAACAATTGTGACATATGGTGCTGCGCTCATATTCCATACATTTTTGTATACTTTAATCACACACATTAGTTATTTTTTAATTCGACACAATGCACACGGGGCGCATGCAAAGTCTACTTTGCTATGCCATATTCAAAATTTAATCTTATTTGTTGGTTTACCATGGCTCATTGCTTACTATCATATTAATATGGGTATCATGTATAGTGTTAGTGGCCTTGCATTATTACTGATTATTATTTATGCACCAGCTGCCACTAAGAAACAACCCATACCCGAACGACTAAAACCTCGCAAAAAAATAAAGTCTATTATTTTAGTAGTGGTTTTAATCATTATTTCTATTATAGTACCAGAGCCATATAAACAATTAATTTTATTAGGTATGATACTTGAAAGTACAACACTATTACCATTCTTTTTTCCTAAGGAGGATTATTAATTATGACATTTATTACAGATTTATTCATTAAACTATTCTCATTAATCTTAGAAACTGTTGGTACACTTGCTTCATATAATGTATGTGGTGGTTATTTCGATGAACCTGAAGTTCCTAAAGAATTAACTGATCTTAATAGATAAAATTTAGAAAGTGTGTGACGTATGGATTTATTATCAAATGTACCTTTAGCACTTTTTCAAGGATTTTTATTATTTTTAATTTCAAAAATAATTTTAGATATTAAATATACTTTAAGGGATTATTTAATCATTTTAACGATTATAATCCCTTCTGCTTTTTTTTATTATTATTTAGGAAGTATTTCTGTTTTATATTTATTAATTGGTTGTGGAATTTTCCTATATTGTAAAGTTAAGTGGTACTCGATTATTACAGTTTTAAGTAGTGCTATTTTAATGTTTTTAAGTAATTTCATTGCTTTTATACTTGTAATAATTTTTCAAAAATTTATTAATAATAATACCTATTTAGATTTATCGTATATAAGTATATTTACTTTAGTTTCTATACTTATATCTTTTACATTTAAATCTCTACTTAAAAAATTAAAAATGTCTTATTTATCTATTAATAAAACTTACTTAACTATTATTTCAATTGTTTTAATTCTTTCATTTATAATTTTATATATTTATTCTCAAGTACCTAAAGTTAATAATGCTTCTTTAAAAATTTATGGGCTAATTTTTATTGGAATAATTATATTTTTCATCACCTTAATCATTATAATTTCTAGATATACATTACGTGAACTTCGATACAGACGTAATATGGAAGAAATTGAAACGTATTATGAATACACACTACAAATAGAATCGATTAATAATGAAATGCGTAAGTTTAGACATGATTATGTCAATATTCTTACTACAATGTCAGAATACATAAGAGAAAATGATATGGATGGTTTAAAGACATATTTTAATGATAATATTGTTCCTATGAAAGATAACCTTCAAATGAACTCAATCAAAATTAATGGTACGGATAATTTAAAAGTGCGTGCTATTAAAGGATTGATAACAACTAAAATTTTACAAGCTCAAGAAAAAAATATACCTATTAGTATTGAGGTGCCAGAGTTAATTGATCATATTGAGATGAATACGGTTGATTTAAGTCGTATCATTGGGATTATCATTGATAACGCTATTGAGGCTTCAGAAGAATTAGAAGATGCCTTAATTAGAATTGCATTTATCAATGTCGAAACGTCAGTCATGTTTATTGTTATGAATAAATGTAAAGAAGATATGCCGAAAATCCATGAATTATTTCAAGACTCCTTTTCAACTAAAGGAGATAACAGAGGACTTGGTCTAACGACTTTAAAAGAAATTACTGATACTACTGAAAACGTGTTACTTGATACGACTATAGAAAATGGCTACTTCGTTCAAAAAGTAGAAATTATAAATAATATGCCATAAGGATGTGAGAAAATGAAAATATTCATTTGTGAAGACGATGTGAAACAACGTGAAAATATGGTTTCAATTATTAACAACTATATAATGATTGAAGAAAAACCGATGGAAATAGCGTTAGCGACAGATGATCCTTATGAAATTATTGAACAGTCAAAAGAAATGAATGATGTTGGATGTTATTTTTTAGATATACAATTGGAAGCTGATATTAACGGTATTAAACTTGGAAGTGAAATTCGAAAGTATGATCCTATTGGGAATATCATCTTTGTTACAAGTCATAGTGAACTCACTTACCTAACATTTGTCTATAAGGTATCTGCAATGGATTTTATTTTTAAAGATGATCCTAATCAACTGAAAACGCGAATAATAGATTGTATTGAAACTGCTCATACACGTTTAAAATTACTTTCAAAAGAAAGTAATGTTGAGACAATTGAATTAAAGCGTGGTAGCAATTCAATATATGTACAATATGATGATGTCATGTTCTTTGAATCGTCTACAAAATCCCATCGTTTAATTGCGCATCTTGATAACCGTCAGATTGAATTCTACGGAAATCTTAAAGAATTAGCACAACTCGATGATCGTTTTTTCAGATGTCACAATAGTTTTGTTGTAAATCGCCATAATATCGATTCAGTCGATTCTAAAGAACGAATTGTAACTTTCAGAAACGGTGAGCATTGCTATGCCTCTGTACGTAATGTTAAAAAGATATAATATTAAAACCCCTTCATTTTAATATCTGAAGGGGTTTCTTAATCTCTTTTTTAAAGTTCTTCAATAACTTCTTCTAAACTTGGAATACTTTCGATAGCGCCATACTTAGTAGTTACTTTTGCAGCTACTAAATTACTAAATTTTAAAATTTCTTCTCCTTTTCCTTTAAATAGAGAAGTAATGTCTGTTAATTCTGTATTTAAAATTCTATTAATGACTGCACCAATAAACGCGTCTCCAGCACCAGTAGTGTCAACAGCTTCAACTTTATACCCTTGATGATGAATAATTGTCCCATCTTTTAAATAAGCTGTTGCTCCTTTGTCTCCTTGTGTATAGATAACTACTTCAACATTTCCTTTAAATAAAGATTGAATCGCTTTATGTTCATCACTTATTCCAGTAACAAATTCAATTTCTTCATCTGAAATTTTAATAATATTTGCTTTGGGAAGAAATGATTGAATAGTCACTTTACATGCTTCTGCGCTATCCCATAGTGGTAATCTAACATTTGGATCAAATACTATCATCCCATGAGCCGCTTCAAATTTTTCAATCATAGCAAGATGTGCATTTTTCATATCACATTCAATTAAATCGACAGAACAAAAATGTAGAACATCTTGATTAGAAACATTGATTTCATCTAAATTCGAAGCATGATAAAGCATGTCAGCTGATGGTTTACGATAAAAAGAAAAATCTCGTTCTCCATTTTCTTTTAAACTAACGAAAGCGAGTGCAGTATTAGCTGTATTTGTTCGTTTAATATATGTTGTACCAACGCCTATTTTTTCTAACGTCTCTACAATAATATCTCCAAAAGCGTCATTACCTAGTTGTGTAACCATTTCTGTACTACTACCTAATTTTTTAGCCACACTTGCCACATTAGCAGGTGCCCCGCCAACTTGTCGACTAAATTGCGTTACATCTTTAAGTTCAATATTTGTTCTATTTGGAATAAAATCGATTAATGCTTCACCAATAGCGTATAACTTTCTCATTTATTTATCTCTCCCTAAGTCATATTTAGTAAATTTCAAATAAACTTGACCTGTTTCTGTAGATGTGCGAATTGCTGTAGCATTTTCATCAGGAAAAATTCTTGACGTCAAGACACGCTCTCCATCATTACAAAAAATTTCAATACTTGAAGTATCCACAAAAATGTGTAATTGCTTTAATGGCGAATCTAAATATGTAGATCTTGTCACACCTTCAACATTACTAGGTAATGCACCACTTTCTGATCGATCTAATGTAATCTTTTGCTCCCTAGTATTATAAGAAATTAATGTTGAATTTAACTTAGATGCTCTTAATTCAAAATATATTTCTGTTGCTTCATTTTCTAAAATATCAATAATAAGCTCATATTGCGTACCTTCATAAGGATGAAGTGTTGTATTATATTTGTTAGCATAACCTAATGCTGTTTCTTTATTTTGACGTAACGTCTCTAACGCTTTCAAAGGACGTTGGCGTAACCGTCCTTCTTCGATTGTTAACTCTCTAGGTATCGTTAAACAATGTGCCCAACCTTCTTCATCTGTAGGATATTGAGTATCTGGTAATCCCATCCACCCAATTAAAATACGCTTACCATATTCATCTATAAATGTTTGTGGCGCATAAAAATCAAAACCATTATCAAGTTCCATAAATGTATCATGTTTGAATTCTAATGTATCGAAATTTAAATGACCGATTAGATATCCAGATTGATAAATATTTCTATATTTTTCATCTTTTGCTTCAATACCTTGAGGACTAAAAATAATTACATCTTGTCCATTTAAACTAAAATAGTCTGGACATTCCCACATATAGCCAAAATCTTCTAGTTCGGTTGTAATTTCTCCAATATATTCCCATTGATCAATCTGTCGATGTATCATTTTGTACAAAAGTAAACGTCCTAATTCTTGTTGGGTTTGGACACCTAATATTGCATAATATTCTTCATGATGTTTAAATACTTTTGGATCTCTAAAATGACTTGTATATCCTTCAGGTTGATGAGCAATCACAGGCTTATTTAATTTTTCGATTGAACCATCTTGTTTTACTTTTGCAATCATTTGACTCGCATATCTTTTCCATTCTTCATCTCGATGATTACCTGTATACATATAATATAAGTTTCCTTCAAATTCAAAAGCACTTCCACTGTATACCCCATGACTATCATAAATCGTATCAGGTTTTAATATGGGACCATTTGGTTCAAATGTCACTAAATCTTTACTAGTATAATTAAACCAATATTTCAGTCCATGCACGGCACCCAATGGAAACCACTGGTGAGATACATAGTATGTTCCGTTATAAAACATTAATCCATTAGGATCGTTTAATAAACCTGTTTCAGGTTGAATATGAAAGTGTTGACGATAGCTTGATTGTTCTATTCGATGCTTTAACGCTTCTAATTCATCTTTGTTCACATCTTCAATACGACGATAGCGTTGTTCTCTTGACCACTCAGTCATATTAGGCCTCCTAAATCATTAGTATTAATTTTATCATTTAATATCGTAACGGTAATTAGTCTTAAGACTTTACAATCCATGATTTAAAAAGCGGGAAATTGTATTTACAATACTCCCGCAAACTTTGCAATATCTGATATATTTTTTTAATAGACTAATCATCTAAATTAATATCAACATAATATTAATTTTATCATATCGTGATTATCTTCAAGTACTGTTTTACTAATGAAACTTCAACATTTTAAATATATATCAATACCTTTTATGTAATTTATTTAATTCTCCATAAAAATATGCCTTTTCACCATGCACAAGTTGATCTAAACCTGTCTTATCTTCTTCAACAGTCGTAGCAAGGGACATAAAAATTGATAATGTCTTTCCAATAATAAAAGTTATAATAATCGAGTAAAGTACTACTACTATAACTGCAATACATTGTATCCATATAGTATGTAAATGACCAGTATAGATTAATCCATCTAATATATCTTTATTAACTTTATGTGATTGAAATACACCAGTCAATATTGCACCAATCACACCTCCAACACCATGAATACCAAAGGCATCAAGTGTATCATTATATCTTAATTTTTCTTTTATAGAATTGACCACAAAATAACATGCTATACCACCAATCATAGAGATAATGTATGCACTTAAGTAGTTTACAAATCCAGCTGCTGGTGTAATGGTTACGAGTCCTGACAGTACACCTGATAATAAACCAAGTAAGCTTAACTTTTTATTAGAAAAGTATTCAAGAATCAACCAACTAAATGCTCCTCCACTCGCAGCAATGATAGTATTTACAAACGATATCACTGCTATATCATTTAAAGTAAACGCACTTCCTGTATTAAAACCGTACCATCCTATCCAAACAAAAATACCACCTATAAGTGTAATAAGTAAATTATTCGGCTGTAGTTTCTCTACTTTTTTTCCGTGACCTATCATTATTGCTAATACTAATCCTGATACTCCCGATGTAATATGTACTACGGTACCTCCAGCATAATCTAAAGCATCAAGTTGTTGAATCCAACCACCGCCCCATACCCAATGAGCTACAGGACTGTAAATCATAATTACCCATATAAATATAAAAATAGTAAAAGGAATAAATCTCATTCGCTCAGCAATTGAACCTGATAAAATGGAAACCGCAATAGTACAAAACATCATCTGAAATAACATAAATAAGGCAAACGGAATATGTGGACTAAATTGAACATTCGTATTAAATCCTACATGTTGCAAACCAATAAAATCAAAATTACCTATCCAATCATTTCCATGACCAAAACTCAAAGAAAATCCAATGACCACCCATGTAAACGTAACAATAATTATAGCAGCCATACTTTGCATCACAGTATTTAAAACATTTTTAGATTGAACTAAGCCTCCATAAAATAAACTCAATCCTGGTGTCATTAACCAAACTAATAAAATACATAGAAATAAAAAAATTGTGTCATCCATCTTCATTTTTACCACTTCCTTAAAAACATCATATTAATAGTTTTTAAGAATAGCAAAAACACGTAAGATTAAATGACACAATTTGTCATATTACATTACATTTATAAAGAAAAACTTAAGCTTTTTGAACTGTGATTGTCCATGAAGCATCATCAAGTTGTTCATAGTTTGTTACAGGATACCCTTGTTCAGCTGCCCAGTTTGGAATGGCTTCAGTTGCTTGAGTGCAATCAAAGTCTATTTTTAATTCGTCACCATTTTTTAATGTTTCCATTTTCTTTTGTGCTTCAATAAGTGGAAATGGACATACCATTCCAACAGTTCCTAATTCGTATAACATATTCAGTCCTCCAATAATTAAGTTGTTTGAGTTTGTTTAGATATTTGAGTAGATTGAGCTGTTTGTTTTTGAATTTGTTTCATTGGTCTTACGAAAATAAAGTAACTCATAAACCATGTACCTAATATCATCGATGCTAAAGCAATCCAACCTTGCCAACTTAGTGTTGCAGTCGCCACTAATCCATTACCAATGGAACAACCGCCAGCAACTGAAGCACCAAATCCCATGCATATACCACCAATAGCACTATTTCTAATAGTAATTTTATCTGGTAAACGCCATTTAAATTCTTTTGCTCCTCTAGCAGCAATATATGATCCAATAAATATACCTAATACTAAAAAAACGCCCCAATCGATAAATTTTAAATCTCCACTCATTAAGAATTGAACAATATGTGCTGATGGAGTAGTGATACCTAATCCATCTTCACGTCCAGTAGAATAACTCATAGGCCATGCTAATAAAGCAATCAATCCTACAATAATTCCAGCTACAAATGGATGATAGCGCTTTTCAAATAAATAATGTCGTATTCCTGAATATCTTTGCTTTAATTTGGGCACAGCAATTTTGGGTTTTGGTTTACGTAATGTACGGATAACTAAGAATAATGTTACTGCTGTTAATATAATAACTAATATCCAACTTGGTATGCCTGTCGTTTGTGACATACTAGCATTTACATTCGTTGGTTTATTAATTTTATTCATTAAAGGTAATAGAATTCCAGCTTTGGTAATTGTTGCTGATAAAGCATACATAATTAAAGCAACCCAACTACCAATTAATCCTTCCCCAGCTCGATACCATGTGCCAGTTGCACATCCGCCAGCTAATACTATACCAATACCAAACACAAATGAACCAATAATCGTACCTATTACCGGAAATGTTTGATAAGAAACTGTTAATACATCAAAACCAGTTAAAACTAGTAAGCCTATACTTTGTACTGTAATTGCCACTAACAAAGCATAAAACATTTTATTATTTTTTTGGACATACATATCTCTAAATCCGCCAGTAAGACAAAAACGTGTACGTTGCATAACAAAACCTAATAATAGGCCAACGATTAATCCACTAATAATCATCCAAATCAAATAAAACACCCTTTCCCGATTGATTTACTAAGGTATTATAATTGATTAACTAACCTATTTCAATATTTTCCATTGAATTAATATATTTATAAAAAAAGCTATAATGCAAATGCATTTTAGCTTTAAAAAATAATTTAATATTAATTTGAAGAGTTTTTCATAAAGAATAATAGTGATTGTAATTCGATACCTAAATCGATATGATGAACTTGAACATCATTTGGCACATCAATTCTAGCAGGAGTAAAGTTTAAGATACCTTTTACATCAGCCTTAATAAGTCGATCTGAAACAGATTGTGCCACACTTCCTGGTGTAGTAAGAATCACTACATTAATATTTTGTTTTTGAAGTTCAGATGAAATATCATCAATATGCTTTACTGTCACTTTTCCAACTTTTGTACCAACAATATCTTTATCAATATCAAATGCAGCTGTAATTGTCATTTCATCATGTATTGAAAAATTGTAAGTAAGTAATGCACGTCCTAAATTCCCTACGCCAACAATAGCAATATGAATATTATTACTATCGCTAATCTCCGTTTTAAAGAATTCTAAAAGACTCTCAACGTTATAGCCATATCCTTTCTTACCTAACTCACCAAAATAAGAAAAATCTCTTCTTATCGTAGCTGATTCAATATCTAAAGCCTCACTAATTGTTTTAGAACTCACACGATCAATACCTTTGATTTTCAATGAATTAACAAATCGATAATATAAAGGTAAACGTTTTAATGTAGCGCGAGGTATTTTTGATTGATTTTGAGGCATATGCAATGTCCCCCTTTTGTTTGAACTTTTTAATCTATATATTCAAACTAACTAGAGTGCAATTAGTTATTTTAGTGAAATATATATAATGCCTATTATGGATACTGCAATATTATACCGTAACCTATTTCAAAAATAAATATCTTAGTTTCCTAAGCATACCTTATATTGTAAAATGATATAATAATGTCAAATTTAAAGTTAAATAAATGTGATTGTTACATAGATAGAAAGGTGAAACTTGAATGATACTTTTACAATTAAATGATATTTCAAAATCGTTTGATGGTGAAGATATATTTAATCATGTTAATTTTGAAGTTAAAACTGGAGAACGTATTGGCGTAGTAGGAAGAAATGGCGCTGGAAAATCAACGTTAATGAAGATTATTGCAGGTGTTGAAGATTATGATAGTGGCCATATTTCAAAAATCAAGAATTTACGCATTGGTTATTTAACTCAACAAATGACACTTGATTCTTCTCTGACTGTAATTGAAGAAATGTCAAAACCATTTGAACATATTAAGCATATGGAAACGCTTATTAATGATGAAACTGATTGGTTAGCCGCTCACGTTGATAGTTATGATTCAGAAGATTATAAACAACATATGGAGCGTTATGAATCATTATCTAATCAATTTGAACAACTTGAAGGTTATCAATATGAAAGTAAAATTAAAACAGTATTGCATGGTTTAAACTTTACTGAAGAAGAATTTGATAAACCCATTAATGATTTTAGTGGCGGACAAAAAACACGTTTATCTTTAGCACAGATGCTTTTAAGTGAACCCGATTTATTACTATTAGATGAACCTACAAACCATCTTGACTTGGAAACAACTAAGTGGTTAGAAGATTATTTAAAATATTTTAAAGGTGCCATCATTATTATTAGTCATGACAGATACTTCTTAGATAAAATTGTAACTCAAATATATGACGTTGCTTTAGGAGATGTGAAGCGTTATGTAGGTAATTATGAGCAATTTATTACTCAACGTGATAAATACTATGAATTAAGAATGCAAGAATATGAAAAACAACAAGAAGAAATTAAACGCCTTGAAACTTTCGTGGAAAAAAATATTACTCGAGCTTCAACAAGCGGTATGGCTAAAAGTCGTCGAAAAACATTAGAAAAAATGGAACGTATCGATAAGCCAATGATGGATGCTAAAAGTGCTAATATCCAGTTTGGATTTGATAGAAATACTGGCAATGATGTGATGCATATCCGTAATCTAGAAGTAGGTTATCAATCCCCTATCACTGCTCCTATTAATATTGAAGTTACAAAAGGAGACCATATTGCTATTATTGGACCTAATGGAGTTGGAAAGACTACACTTATCAAAACAATTGCAAATCGTCAAAAAGCATTAGGTGGAGAAATTACTTATGGTGCTAACTTAAACATAGGATATTATGATCAAAAACAAGCAGAATTCAAATCTAATAAAACAATATTAGATTATGTTTGGGATCAATATCCTATGATGAATGAAAAAGATGTCCGCGCTATTTTAGGACGATTTTTATTCGTTCAAGATGACGTCAAAAAAGTTATTAATGATTTATCAGGGGGCGAAAAAGCACGTTTGCAATTAGCTTTACTTATGTTACAACGTGATAACGTTTTGATACTCGATGAACCTACTAACCATCTTGATATAGATTCTAAAGAAATGTTAGAACAAGCGTTAAAAGATTTTGAAGGTACAATTTTATTTGTTTCCCATGATCGATATTTTATTAATCAACTAGCAAATAAAGTATTTGATTTAAATAAAGATGGTGGTCAACTATATTTAGGTGACTATCAATATTTTATTGAGAAAACAGAAGAAGCTTCTGCGTTAAAGGAATTTGAAGCGGAACACAATAAAGATGAAACGCTTGATTTAGAAGACACTGATTCGTCAACAACTAATACGTATGCTTCTCAAAAACAATATAAGAGAGAATTACGAAAAATTGAGCGTCAAATTGAGCAATGTGAAGAACAAATCGAAAAATATGAAGAACAAATTACTCAAATTGATCAACAATTGACTCAGCCTGATATTTTTAATGATCCTATTAAGGCAAATGAACTTGCTGAGCAGAAATTAAGTACCGAACGACAATTAGAGAATGTTATGGCTGAATGGGAAGAATTACAAGAAAAAATTTAATATATCTAAGAAAAACTAGTAAAAGTATCAAATTTTTACTAGTTTTTTTATTTATTTCATTCACAAATTTATAAACAACTAAAATACTGATATATCAGTTATCCACGAACTTATCCTAGTTATCCACAAGGTGAATGATAATAATTTACATAACTTTTACACAACATTCAAACTATATTCACACCTTTACCCCCTTTTTATCCACAAGATATTAACTATTTGTTGATAAGTACACACGTTCTCTATTGACATATATCATATATCAATACATTAACCTAATTAAATAAAAAAGTAATTGAAACTTATTTGATTTTAAGTTCAATTACTTTTTACTTTATTATTCAACTGTTACATCTTCAATATCAATATTATTTTTTCCATTTAAATCTAGAGATGAAGTTACTCCAGCTTTATAGTAATAATATCCAGCAGCCCCAATCATAGCAGCATTATCTGTACATAACTTTGAATTAGGTATTGAAAGTTTAATGTTATTTTCTTTACACAAATGATTTAATCGTTCTCTTAATCCTTTGTTACTAGCTACTCCGCCAGCTACAATAAGGTGTTCAACATGATAAGATTTACAAGCATTAATAGCCTTTGTACTTAATACATCGACAACACTATCTTGGAAACTGGTAGCAACATCTTCTTTATTTATGTCTTCATTTTTTTGTCGCTGATTGTGTAACTTATTAATCACTGCACTTTTTAATCCACTAAAACTAAAATCATAACTATCTTTTTCAAGCCATACTCTAGGAAAATGATATGTGTCCTTTCCTTCCAAAGCAAGTGCATCTATAGCTGGGCCACCTGGATATGGTAAATCAATTGTTCTTGCTACCTTATCATAAGCCTCTCCTACAGCATCATCTCGTGTTTCACCAATGACTTCAAAATTTAAATGTGATTTCATATAAACAAGTTCTGTATGTCCACCCGAAACGATTAATGCTATTAAAGGAAAGGTTAGCGGTTCTTCAAGATGATTAGCATAAATATGCCCTGCAATATGATGAACAGGAATGACTGGCTTATTATAAGCAAATGCTAAAGCTTTTGCTGCATTAATTCCTATTAGAAGTGCCCCTATTAATCCAGGCCCTTGTGTAACAGCTACGGCATCGATATCTTCCATAGTAGCATTAGCTGAAGATAACGCTTCATCAATTGTAGTCGTAATTCCCTCTACATGATGTCTACTTGCAACTTCAGGGACTACTCCCCCAAAACGTTTATGACTTTCTATTTGACTAAGTACAATATTAGATAAAATCGTATTTCCATTTTTTATAACACTTACACTTGTTTCGTCACAACTTGTTTCAACCGCTAATATTAATATGTCTCTATTCATTTAAATTCACCCACATCACTAATGCATCCTCGCCTTCTCCATAGTAATTTTTTCTTTTACCGCCATATTGAAACCCTAATTTTTTATATACATGTTGAGCTATCACATTCGTAATTCTCACTTCTAAACTCATCACATCACAAGTATGCCTAGCATAGTCCATCACATAATTAAGTAATAGCTGACCTAATCCATAGTCTCTGAATGATTCTTTGATTGCTATGGTTGTAATTTGAGCTTGATCAATTACTATCCATAATCCTAAATATCCAATAATTTCTTCTTGAAAAATAACAACAAAGTACTTTGCGAAGTTATTTTCATTTAATTCATGGTAAAATGCATCAATGGTCCATGAACTATCGTTGAAGCTTTCTCTCTCAATATCGAAAACACTTGGTACATCATCGACTTGCATCGCTCTAATAGTTAACTGTTCTTCTGTTGGTTTAACCAATTACGTTCCGCCTCTGACAATTTTATATAATTTGGTACAAACGTATGAATGTTCTCAGGTTGATGAATCAAGTGTTTCATGACAGTTGCATTAGGCAGTTTAGTCTCAATATCTCCATGTAGTAATTCAGATAATTTTTCCGTGTCCTCTCCTACAAACACATAAGGTTGATTTAAAGCATTGAGTTTTTTATGCAACGCTTCTAAAGAAATATATTGGTCTTTTTCAATTGTATTTAATTGATTATTTTCATATTGATATAATCCTGTATATACCGCTTGGCGACGAGCATCAAATATTGGTACGATAATTCTTTTATCATTCGTATCTATAGTAGCCGCTAATGCTTTTAACGATGAGACACCATATAATTTAGTATTCAAAGCATAGGCTAATGTTTTCGCTACAGTAACGCCTATTCTCACTCCTGTATAAGAGCCAGGTCCTTTTGCAACAACAATCCCATCTAATTCTTGTTTTTTTAAATTCGATTCATTAAATAAGGATTGAATACCAGGCATAAGTTGGCTCGAATGATCTTTTTTACTATTTGTTGTTTTTATTGCTAAAACCTCATCATCGTTCATCAAAGCAATTGACATGGGTTGATTTGAAGTATCAATTAACAGTAAGTTCATTGTCTATCTCTTCCTTTATTTTAGTATAATGATAGCCTTTTGCTGCTATATTAATTTGTCGTTGACTTTCATTTATAGTCGTAATATTAATCACTAAATACTCTTCTGGAAGGAACTCCTGTATAAATTGACTCCATTCAATTATTGTAACAGCGTCATCTTCAAAGTATTCATTAAATCCTAAATCTTCATCTGAATCTTCTAAGCGATAACAATCCATATGATGAAGTTTTAACTCCTTACCTTTGTATGATTTTATGATATTAAACGTAGGAGAATTAATATTACGCTTTACTCCTAGATATTTACCTATAAATTGAGTCAACGTTGTTTTACCAGCACCTAAATCTCCATTCAATAAAATGACATCTTTTGAACCAACATGCTTCATTAAAATTTTAGCAAAATGTTCCATCTCATCTAAATTTTTGATAGGTATCATGTATTGTTCTCTCTCCTCATGTTTATTTTACACTTCGTTATTTCATCTAAATTTAACTTAATAATTGTAACAAACTTTACTAAAAATTTCTCATTAATAAAACATAAATCATTCTTCTAAATTGTTAGAAAATTCTAAAAAGAGTATTGACTTTAATATCTGTTTAGTGTAAATTAAATTTATCAAATTTTTAAACAATTCTAACTATTCAAATAATCATCCATTCAAGAAAGGAGTATAATACCATGCAATCATTTACATATTCACTGTCACCACTAGAAAATTTAATTATTTTATTATACTCTTCAGGGCTGGAACTTTAGTAGCTTAATTTACTAAATGTTTAAGTCCTATTTCTCATTGAATGGGACTTAAAAACGTCCCAACTTTATTGGGGCGTTTTTTTATTTTAATAATTAGTAATTTATGGGGGAATGAATAAATGAGAAGTGACATGATAAAAAAAGGTGATCACCAAGCACCAGCAAGAAGCCTATTACACGCGACAGGAGCACTTAAAAGTCCTACTGACATGAATAAGCCTTTTGTAGCAATTTGTAATTCATATATCGATATCGTTCCTGGACATGTTCATTTAAGAGAATTAGCTGATATTGCAAAAGAAGCGATTCGTGAAGCAGGAGCAATTCCTTTTGAATTTAATACAATCGGTGTCGATGATGGAATAGCAATGGGACATATTGGTATGAGGTATTCCTTACCGTCACGTGAAATTATTGCAGATGCGGCTGAAACTGTTATCAATGCTCATTGGTTTGATGGTGTATTTTATATTCCTAACTGTGACAAAATTACACCTGGCATGTTATTAGCAGCTGTTAGAACAAATGTCCCTGCTATCTTTTGTTCAGGTGGCCCAATGAAAGCTGGTTTATCTGCTCAGGGAAAAGCTTTAACTCTATCATCTATGTTCGAAGCAGTCGGAGCTTTTAAAGAAGGTTCAATTACTAAAGAAGAATTTTTAGATATGGAACAAAATGCTTGTCCAACATGTGGATCATGTGCAGGAATGTTCACAGCAAATTCTATGAACTGTTTAATGGAAGTCTTAGGATTAGCACTTCCCTACAACGGTACAGCTTTAGCAGTAAGCGATCAACGTCGTGAAATGATTAGACAAGCAGCATTCCAATTGGTAGAAAATATAAAAAATGATATTAAACCTCGTGATATTGTTACGAAAGAAGCAATTGATGATGCATTTGCTTTAGATATGGCAATGGGTGGTTCAACAAATACTGTACTTCATACATTAGCAATTGCTAATGAAGCTGGAATTGAATATGACTTAGAAAGAATTAATGAAATTGCTAAAAAAACGCCTTATTTATCTAAGATTGCACCAAGTTCTTCTTATTCTATGCACGATGTTCATGAAGCTGGCGGATGTCCAGCAATCATTAATGAATTAATGAAAAAAGAAGGAACCCTACATCCAGATCGACTCACAGTTACTGGTAAAACATTAAGAGAAAATAACCAAGGTAAAGAGATTAAAAATTTCGATGTTATTCATTCTTTAGATGCTCCATATGATAAAGAAGGTGGATTGTCCGTCTTATTCGGTAATATTGCTCCTAAAGGTGCAGTAATTAAAGTTGGTGGTGTTGATCCTTCAATCAAAGTATTTAAAGGAAAAGCAATTTGCTTTGATTCACATGATGCAGCTGTAGAAGCAATTGATAATAAAACAGTTCGTGAAGGTCACGTAGTGGTCATTCGATATGAAGGACCTAAAGGAGGTCCGGGTATGCCAGAAATGTTAGCTCCTACATCATCTATCGTCGGAAGAGGTTTAGGAAAAGATGTTGCTTTAATTACGGATGGACGTTTTTCTGGAGCTACTCGTGGTATCGCTGTAGGTCATATTTCACCAGAAGCAGCCTCAGGAGGTCCTATTGGTCTGATTAGAGATGGTGATGAAATTACTATTGACTTAGTAAATCGAACTTTAGATGTTAATCAGCCTCAAGAAGAATTGTATAAACGTAAAGAAGAACTTGAGCCTTTTAAAGCTAAAGTAAAAACAGGTTATCTTGCAAGATACACTGCTTTAGTAACCAGTGCAAATACGGGTGGTATTATGCAAGTCCCAGAAAATCTTATTTAAATTTAAGGAGCGATAAATATGTCAAAAACAAAGGAAAGTAATAAACAAACTGAAACACTTACAACTCGAAGTGGTTCTGACTTATTAGTAGAAGCACTTGTACACGAAGATGTTGATTTCATTTTTGGATATCCAGGTGGCGCAGTTTTACCATTATACGATACATTTTATGATGAAAAAATTAAACATATTCTTGCACGTCATGAACAAGGTGCTACCCATGCCGCTGAAGGATACGCACGTGTTTCAGGCAAACCTGGTGTCGTCGTCGTAACAAGTGGTCCTGGAGCTACAAATGCTATCACTGGTATTACTGATGCTTATTGTGATTCTCTACCCTTAGTCGTATTTACCGGACAAGTGGCAACCCCTGGTATTGGTAAAGATGCATTCCAAGAAGCTGATTTATTATCAATGACGACACCAATTACAAAAGCTAATTACCAAGTTAAACATGTAAATGATATCCCTAGAATTGTTCACGAGGCATTCTATTT
Source organism: Staphylococcus sp. FSL W8-1270 (assembly GCF_038007165.1). Taxonomy (NCBI): domain Bacteria; kingdom Bacillati; phylum Bacillota; class Bacilli; order Caryophanales; family Staphylococcaceae; genus Staphylococcus; species Staphylococcus sp. FSL W8-1270. The sequence goes on along the minus strand of NZ_JBBOWQ010000001.1, from coordinate 857,596 downwards.
AGCAAATACTGGACGTAAAGGACCTGTAGTTATTGATTTCCCAAAAGATATGGGTGTTTTAACTTCTTCTGCTCCACTTGAAGAAAAAGTTCATTTACCTTCATATCAAGTAACTGAAAATCCAAATAAAGAAGATATTCAACAACTTTCTCAATATTTAAATCATGCAAAACAACCTGTTGTTTTAGCTGGAGCAGGTATCAATCACTCAAAATCAAATGCTTTATTAACCGAATTTGTTACTCACCATCAAATTCCTGTTGTTACAACTTTATTAGGTCTAGGTGCTATTCCATATGAAAATCCCCTTTTCCTTGGTATGGGCGGTATGCATGGCTCTTATGCAAGTAACATGGCACTCACTGAATGTGACTTACTCATTAATTTAGGTAGTCGATTTGATGATCGTTTGGCTAGTAATCCTAAGGAATTCGCACCAAATGCTAAAGTGGTACACATTGATATTGATGAATCAGAAATTAATAAAGTGATTCCTACAACACTCGGAATTGTTGCAGATTGTAAAAAAGTATTAGAAGCATTAGTTACTGAACATCAAAGTCATGCTACATACAAAGAATGGGTAGATCATTGTTTAGATAATAAATCAAAACATCCATTTAAGTACAAAGAAGCTAATGATACATTTTGTCGTCCACAAGAAGCGATTGAATATATTGGTAAAATCACAAATGGTGAAGCCATCATCACTACAGATGTAGGTCAGCATCAAATGTGGTCAGCACAATTTTATCCGTTTAAACATCATAGTCAATGGGTTACAAGTGGTGGATTAGGAACAATGGGATTCGGTATTCCTTCAGCAATTGGTGCACAACTCGCAGCTCCAGATAAAACAGTTATTTGTTTTGTAGGTGATGGTGGATTCCAAATGACCAATCAAGAAATGGCGTTATTACCTGAATATCATCTAAATGTAAAAATTGTTTTAATTAACAACGGTACATTAGGAATGGTAAAACAATGGCAAGATAAATTCTTTAATCAACGTTTTTCACATTCTGTTTTCAATGATCAACCAGATTTTATTAAAATGGCTGAAGCTTACGGTGTTAAAAGCTTCTTAATCGATCACCCTAATAAATTAAAAGCGCAATTAGATGAAGCTTTTAATTATGAAGGTCCTGCTTTAATTGAAGTAAGAATTTCTCCAGCAGAACCTGTAAACCCTATGATTCCTAGTGGTAAAGCTAATCATGAAATGGAGGGCCTAGAATGAACCGAACTTTAAAATTAAAAGTAGCTGACCAAGTCAGTACGTTAAATCGAATCACAAGTGCTTTTGTAAGATTACAGTACAATATCAATGAATTATATGTAAAACCTGCTAGTGAAGATGGCATATCTGATATGACAATCAAAGTTCATATTGAGGATGAAGATGTATATCGAATTTTAATTACTAAATTAAAAAAACAAGTCAGTGTTATTAATGTTGAAGATGTGAATGATTAATTCTTAGATGATGCGCTAGCATTTTACATCAATTATCATATTTAATGTCTAACATCATAAAGTTAATTATTACCTTTTTAATATTCGCAATTTTTGAAATTTTTTAACTAATGGAGGAAAGTATTATGACAAAAGTTTATTATGATCAATCAGTAGAAAAAGATGCACTACAAGGTAAAAAAATCGCTATTATCGGTTACGGTTCTCAAGGCCATGCACATGCTCAAAACCTTAAAGATAACGGTTACGACGTAAGAGTTGGTATTCGTCCAGGTAATTCATTTAATAAAGCTAAAGAAGATGGATTAGATGTTTATCCAGTGGCTGAAGCAGTTAAACAAGCAGACGTTATTATGGTATTACTTCCTGATGAAATTCAAGGTAATGTATATAAAAATGAAATTGCTCCAAATTTAGAAGCTGGTAATGCATTAGCTTTTGCACATGGATTTAATATTCATTTTAACGTCATCGAACCACCTAAAGATGTAGATGTCTTCTTAGTAGCACCTAAAGGCCCTGGTCATCTAGTAAGACGTACATTTGTTGAAGGTTCAGCTGTGCCAGCATTATTTGGTGTTCAACAAGATGCTACAGGTCATGCACGTGATATTGCTTTAAGTTATGCAAAAGGTATTGGTGCTACACGTGCTGGTGTTATTGAAACAACATTTAAAGAAGAAACTGAAACTGACTTATTCGGTGAACAAGCTGTACTTTGTGGGGGAATTCATAAACTGATTCAAAGTGGTTTCGAGACATTAGTGGAAGCTGGATATCAAAAAGAATTAGCATATTTTGAAGTACTACATGAAATGAAACTTATCGTTGATTTAATGTATGAAGGCGGTATGGAAAATGTACGTTATTCAATTTCAAATACTGCTGAATTTGGTGACTACGTATCTGGTCCACGTGTCATTACTCCAGATGTTAAAGATAATATGAAAGAAGTACTTAAAGATATTCAAAATGGTAATTTCGCTAATCGCTTTGTTAAAGATAACGAAAATGGATTTAAAGAATTTTATGAATTACGTGAACAACAACATGGTCATGAAATTGAAGCAGTGGGTCGTGAACTAAGAAAAATGATGCCATTCATTAAATCTAAAAGCATTCAAAATAAAATGTAAGGAGATGTTAAAAATGGAAAGCCATATTCAAATATTTGATACAACGTTAAGAGATGGAGAGCAAACACCTGGTGTGAATTTTTCATTTGATGAACGTTTAAGTATTGCTAAGCAACTTGAAAAATGGGGAGTCGATGTTATTGAAGCAGGCTTTCCCGCTTCAAGTACTGGAAGTTTTAAATCTGTAGAAGCAATCTCTAAAGCATTAACTACCACTGCAGTGTGTGGATTAGCAAGATGTAAAAAATCTGATATTGATGCTGTATATGAAGCAACAAAATGTGCTGCTAAACCACGTGTTCATGTATTTATTGCTACTTCCCCTATTCATTTAGAGCATAAGCTAAAAATGACTCAAGAAGAAGTCTTAGAATCAATTAAGGAACATGTCAGTTATGCTAAATCATTATTCGATGTAGTACAATTCTCACCAGAAGATGCATCAAGAACAGATCAAGCATTCCTTATAAAATCTGTTCAAACAGCTGTTGATGCTGGAGCTACAATAATCAATATTCCAGATACTGTTGGATATAGCTATCCAAGTGAATATGGTGCTATTTTTAAATCTCTTATTACAAATGTTAAATCAGAAAAAGAAATTATTTATAGTGCACATTGTCATGATGATTTGGGTATGGCAGTAGCAAATAGCTTAGCTGCAATTGAAAATGGCGCGAAACGCATTGAAGGTACTGTAAATGGTATTGGTGAACGTGCAGGTAATACTGCATTAGAAGAAATTGCATTAGCACTATACGTTCGCAAAGCTCATTATGGTATTGAAACAAAATTAAAATTAGAGCAAACTAAATTGACTTCAGATTTAATTTCTAGATATGCAGGCATTCGAGTTCCAAGAAATAAAGCCATTGTTGGTCAAAATGCTTTCAGTCATGAATCAGGTATTCATCAAGATGGTGTTCTTAAAAATCCTGAAACGTACGAAATCATGACGCCTCAACTTGTTGGAATAAGCAAAAACGAATTACCTTTAGGCAAACTTTCTGGTAAACATGCTTTTGCTGAAAAACTTAAAACGTTAGGTTATGACATTGAACCTAAACAACAAATCGAGTTATTCAAACAATTTAAAGCAGTAGCAGATAAGAAAAAATCAGTATCTGACCGAGATATTCATGCGATTATTCAAGGTTCTGAACATGAACAAAATGCAATTTATCAAGTAGAAACTTTGCAATTACAATATGTTTCAAATGGTCTACAAAGCGCTGTTGTTGTCATTAAAGATAAAAAAGGTCATATTTATCAAGATTCAAGCATTGGTACAGGATCAATTGTTGCAATTTACAATGCTGTTGATCGTATTTTTAAAAAGGATAGTGAACTCATCGATTATAGAATTGATTCAGTTACTGAAGGTACAGATGCACAAGCTGAGGTTCATGTTGAGCTTGTTATTGAAAATCAACATGTTAATGGTATAGGTATCGATCATGATATACTTCAAGCTTCTTGTAAAGCATATGTAGAAGCTCATGCTAAATATATTGCCCAAGATTTAGAGAAAGTAGGTAATAAATAATGACATATAAAATTGTTGCTTTACCCGGAGATGGCATCGGACCTGAAATTTTAAATGGAAGTTTAGAGTTATTAGAAATAATAAGTAAGAAATACAATTTCACCTATAATTTAAAAAGTTATGATTTTGGAGGAGCCGCCATTGATACACATGGCACTCCCCTTCCTAATGAAACACTCTCTGCCTGTCAAGAAGCAGATGCGATTTTATTAGGAGCAGTTGGAGGACCAAAATGGACAGATCCTAATAATCGTCCAGAACAAGGATTATTAGCGTTACGTAAAAAGTTAGGCTTATTTGCTAATATTCGTCCTACTAAAGTGACTGAAGGTACCAGTCAATTTTCACCTTTAAAAGAAGAGCGTGTTAAACATACAGACTTAGTTATAGTTCGTGAATTAACGAGTGGCATTTATTTTGGTGAACCTAGACATATGAATCATTCTGAAGCATTAGATTCTCTCACTTATACTAAAGCTGAAATAGAACGTATTGCTAAAGTTGCATTTGAATTAGCACGTACTCGTAGTAAAAAAGTAACTTCTGTAGATAAAGAGAATGTCCTTGCTTCAAGTAAACTTTGGAGAAAAACTGTTACTGAAGTAAGCAAGTCTTATCCGGACATCGAATTAAATCATTTACTCGTTGATGCGTGTAGTATGCATTTAATTACTCATCCTTCACAATTCGACGTCATTGTTACTGAAAATCTCTTTGGTGATATTTTAAGTGATGAAGCTTCAGTAATACCTGGTTCACTCGGTTTATCACCTTCGGCAAGTTTTAGTGAACACGGTACTAGACTTTATGAACCTATTCATGGTTCAGCGCCTGACATTGCTCATCAAAATCTTGCTAATCCATTTGGAATGGTATTGTCACTAGCAATGTGTTTAAGAGAAAGTTTAAATCAAAGTGTCGCAGCAGAAGAATTAGAACATGCTGTATATCATTTAATTAAAATTGGTAAAACAACAAAAGATCTTGGAGGACACTATAAAACTTCAGACATCTTTGAGTTACTAAAAAAAAGTTATCAATAAAGGGAGGTACATAAATAATGGCTCAAACATTATTTGATAAAGTTTGGAATAAACATGTCTTAACTGGTAAAGAAGGCGAACCTCAACTCTTATACATAGATTTGCATCTTATACATGAAGTGACCTCTCCTCAAGCTTTTGAAGGATTAAGACTTCAAAAAAGACAACTTAGACGTCCAGATTTAACCTTTGCAACTCTTGATCATAATGTTCCTACAATCGATATATTTAATATTAGAGATGAAATTGCTAATAAACAGATTACGACTTTACAGAAAAACGCCAAAGATTTTGGTGTACATATTTTTGATATGGGTTCAGATGAGCAAGGTATCGTTCATATGGTAGGTCCTGAAACTGGATTAACACAACCAGGTAAGACAATCGTATGTGGTGATTCACATACAGCAACTCACGGGGCATTTGGTGCTATTGCTTTTGGCATTGGAACAAGTGAAGTAGAACATGTTTTTGCAACTCAAACATTATGGCAAACAAAACCTAAAAATCTTAAAATTGAAGTTTCAGGTAAATTACAACCAGGTGTGTATGCTAAAGATATTATTTTACATTTAATCAATCAACATGGTGTAGATTTCGGAACAGGCTATGCACTTGAGTTTACTGGAGAAACCATTCAATCACTATCCATGGAGGGTCGAATGACAATTTGTAACATGGCAATTGAAGGTGGAGCTAAATACGGTATTATTCAACCGGATGAAACTACATTTGAATACATCAAAGGTCGACCATATGCACAGAACTTTAATCAATCTATTGGAGAATGGCAGAAACTATATTCAGATGAAGATGCTCATTTTGACAAAGTGATTACACTTGATGTAACCAATTTAGAACCTCAAGTGACATGGGGCACAAATCCAGAGATGGGTGTGAATTTTAGTTCTCCATTCCCAGAAATTCAAAATATTAATGATGAACGTGCATACAACTATATGGGACTAAAACCTGGTCAAAAAGCAGAAGATATCGATTTAGGTTATGTCTTTTTAGGTTCATGTACTAATGCTCGCCTATCAGATTTGATAGAAGCAAGCCATATCGTAAAAGGAAAAAAAGTACATCCTAAAATTACTGCTATTGTTGTTCCTGGCTCACGTACAGTAAAAAAAGAAGCAGAATCTCTAGGGTTAGACAAAGTATTTAAAGAAGCAGGCTTTGAATGGAGAGAACCTGGATGTTCCATGTGCTTAGGAATGAATCCTGACCAAGTACCAGAAGGTGTCCATTGTGCCTCAACAAGTAATCGAAATTTTGAGGGTCGACAAGGTAAAGGTGCACGTACACATCTTGTTTCTCCGGCTATGGCTGCAGCCGCAGCAATAAATGGTAAATTCGTTGACGTAAGAAAGGTGGTTGTATAAGTAATGGATATTCAACCTATCACCCAATACACAGGTAAAGTAGTCCCTTTGTTTAACGACAATATTGATACAGATCAAATTATTCCAAAAGTTCATCTTAAACGAATTACTAAAACTGGTTTTGGACCCTTTGCTTTTGATGAATGGCGTTATTTACCTGATGGATCAGATAATCCGGATTTTAATCTAAACAAACCAAAATATAAAGGTGCTTCAATTCTTATTACTGGAGACAACTTTGGTTGTGGTTCAAGTCGTGAACATGCTGCTTGGGCTTTAAAAGATTTTGGCTTTAATATTATTATTGCTGGTGGTTTTAGCGATATCTTCTATATGAATTGTACAAAAAATGGAATGTTACCTATTGTTTTAAATGAACAATCTAGAAAATATCTAGCCGATCAAAATAATATAACGGTTGATTTACCAAATCAAACTGTGTCAGCAAATCATCAATCTTTCCACTTTGATATAGATGAAACTTGGAAAGATAAACTTATAAATGGATTAGATGATATTGCTATTACATTAAAATATGAAGAATTAATAGAGAAATATGAGAAAACAATGTAAGGATGATAACAAATGGTTTTAAAGACAACGGTAACAGCTACTGATGTAGACGAAGCTTATTTACGTATAAAAGATGTTGTGAAAGAAACACCATTACAATATGATCATTATCTTTCACAAAAATATAATTGTAATGTTTATTTAAAAAGAGAAGACTTGCAATGGGTACGCTCATTTAAATTGCGTGGTGCTTATAACGCTATTTCAGTATTAGACACACAAGCTAAATCAAAAGGTATTACTTGCGCAAGTGCTGGTAATCATGCCCAAGGAGTAGCTTATACTGCTAAAGCATTAAATTTAAAAGCTGTTATCTTTATGCCAGTGACAACCCCTCTTCAAAAAGTAAATCAAGTTAAATTCTTCGGTGCAGAAAATGTAGAAATCGTTCTAACTGGCGATACATTTGATGATTGTTTAAAAGAAGCTTTAGTTTATACAGATGAGCATCATATGACATTTATTGATCCATTCAACAATGTTTATACTATCGCTGGTCAAGGGACATTAGCAAAAGAAATTTTATTAGAAGCAAAAAAAGAAAAGATTCAATTTGATTATCTCTTTGCAGCTATTGGAGGCGGAGGTCTAATATCCGGTGTAAGTACATATATGCATGAACATAGTCCACATACACAAATCATTGGCGTCGAACCTGCCGGAGCAAGTAGTATGTATGAATCAGTAGTAGTTCAAAATAAAGTTGTAACTTTAGAACATATAGATAAATTTGTTGATGGCGCTTCAGTAGCACGTGTTGGTGATATTACCTTTAATATTGTCAAACAATACGTCAACGACTACTTACAAATTGATGAAGGCGCAGTATGTTCTACAATTTTAGATATGTACTCTAAACAAGCAATAGTAGCAGAACCAGCAGGTGCATTAAGTGTATCAGCTCTTGAATTTTATAAAGACAATATTATAGGAAAAACTGTAGTATGCGTAGTCAGTGGTGGAAATAATGATATTAATCGTATGAAAGAAATTGAAGAACGTTCACTTTTATATGAAGAAATGAAACATTATTTCATTTTAAATTTCCCTCAACGTCCAGGAGCTTTAAAAGAATTTGTTAATGATGTTTTAGGTCCTCAAGATGATATTACTAAATTTGAATATCTAAAAAAAGCTTCTCAAAATACGGGTACTGTTATTATTGGCATTCAGTTAAATAATCATCAAGATTTAGAACAATTAAAACATAATGTCGATGAATTTGATCCATCAAATATTTATATTAATGAAAATAAAATGTTGTATTCATTATTAATTTGAAATAATATTAAAAACTTCTTCAGTATATTATTGAAGAAGTTTTATCATTTTTTAGTTTAATACATTTACTCCTCAATTCATTAGTTTCAAAAGATTTATCTAAATTTCGACATAAAAAAAGAGACCTCACGGTCTCAATATCAGCTCATCGCATCCATACAATGATTTGCCTGGCAACGTCCTACTCTAGCGGAACGTCAGTCCAACTACCATCGGCGCTAAGGAGCTTAACTTCTGTGTTCGGCATGGGAACAGGTGTGACCTCCTTGCCATTGTCACCAGACAAATGAATGATTATACATTCAAAACTAGATAGTAAGTAAAGATTTGCGTCGCAAAACTTGAAAAAATTGATTAAGTCTTCGATCGATTAGTATTCGTCAGCTCCACGTGTCACCACGCTTCCACCTCGAACCTATTAACCTCATCATCTCTGAGGGATCTTATAACCGAAGTTGGGAAATCTCATCTTGAGGGGGGCTTCATGCTTAGATGCTTTCAGCACTTATCCCGTCCATACATAGCTACCCAGCTATGCCGTTGGCACGACAACTGGTACACCAGAGGTATGTCCATCCCGGTCCTCTCGTACTAAGGACAGCTCCTCTCAAATTTCCTACGCCCACGACGGATAGGGACCGAACTGTCTCACGACGTTCTGAACCCAGCTCGCGTACCGCTTTAATGGGCGAACAGCCCAACCCTTGGGACCGACTACAGCCCCAGGATGCGATGAGCCGACATCGAGGTGCCAAACCTCCCCGTCGATGTGAACTCTTGGGGGAGATAAGCCTGTTATCCCCGGGGTAGCTTTTATCCGTTGAGCGATGGCCCTTCCATGCGGAACCACCGGATCACTAAGTCCGTCTTTCGACCCTGCTCGACTTGTAGGTCTCGCAGTCAAGCTCCCTTATGCCTTTACACTCTATGAATGATTTCCAACCATTCTGAGGGAACCTTTGAGCGCCTCCGTTACCTTTTAGGAGGCGACCGCCCCAGTCAAACTGCCCGCCTGACACTGTCTCCCACCACGATAAGTGGTGCGGGTTAGAAAGCCAACACAGCTAGGGTAGTATCCCACCAACGCCTCCACGTAAGCTAGCGCTCACGTTTCAAAGGCTCCTACCTATCCTGTACAAGCTGTGCCGAATTTCAATATCAGGCTACAGTAAAGCTCCACGGGGTCTTTCCGTCCTGTCGCGGGTAACCTGCATCTTCACAGGTACTATGATTTCACCGAGTCTCTCGTTGAGACAGTGCCCAAATCGTTACGCCTTTCGTGCGGGTCGGAACTTACCCGACAAGGAATTTCGCTACCTTAGGACCGTTATAGTTACGGCCGCCGTTTACTGGGGCTTCGATTCGTAGCTTCGCAGAAGCTAACCACTCCTCTTAACCTTCCAGCACCGGGCAGGCGTCAGCCCCTATACATCACCTTACGGTTTAGCAGAGACCTGTGTTTTTGATAAACAGTCGCTTGGGCCTATTCACTGCGGCTCTTCTGGGCTTGCACCCTAAAGAGCACCCCTTCTCCCGAAGTTACGGGGTCATTTTGCCGAGTTCCTTAACGAGAGTTCGCTCGCTCACCTTAGAATTCTCATCTTGACTACCTGTGTCGGTTTGCGGTACGGGCACCTAATCTCTATCTAGAGGCTTTTCTCGGCAGTGTGAAATCAACGACTCGAGGAAACAATTTCCTCTCCCCATCACAGCTCAATCTTAAGAGTGCCGGATTTGCCTAACACTCAATCTCACTGCTTAGACGTACAATCCAATCGTACGCTTCGCCTATCCTACTGCGTCCCCCCATCGATTAAAACGATTATAGGTGGTACAGGAATATCAACCTGTTATCCATCGCCTACGCCTGTCGGCCTCAGCTTAGGACCCGACTAACCCAGAGCGGACGAGCCTTCCTCTGGAAACCTTAGTCAATCGGTGGACGGGATTCTCACCCGTCTTTCGCTACTCACACCGGCATTCTCACTTCTAAGCGCTCCACATGTCCTTGCGATCATGCTTCAACGCCCTTAGAACGCTCTCCTACCATTGTCCAAAGGACAATCCACAGCTTCGGTAATATGTTTAGCCCCGGTACATTTTCGGCGCAGTGTCACTCGACTAGTGAGCTATTACGCACTCTTTAAATGATGGCTGCTTCTAAGCCAACATCCTAGTTGTCTGGGCAACGCCACATCCTTTTCCACTTAACATATATTTTGGGACCTTAGCTGGTGGTCTGGGCTGTTTCCCTTTCGAACACGGACCTTATCACCCATGTTCTGACTCCCAAGTTAAATTAATTGGCATTCGGAGTTTGTCTGAATTCGGTAACCCGAGAGGGGCCCCTCGTCCAAACAGTGCTCTACCTCCAATAATCATCACTTGAGGCTAGCCCTAAAGCTATTTCGGAGAGAACCAGCTATCTCCAAGTTCGATTGGAATTTCTCCGCTACCCACAGTTCATCCGCTCACTTTTCAACGTAAGTCGGTTCGGTCCTCCATTCAGTGTTACCTGAACTTCAACCTGACCATGGGTAGATCACCTGGTTTCGGGTCTACGACCAAATACTATACGCCCTATTCAGACTCGCTTTCGCTACGGCTCCACATTTTCTGCTTAACCTTGCATCAGATCGTAACTCGCCGGTTCATTCTACAAAAGGCACGCCATCACCCATTAACGGGCTCTGACTACTTGTAAGCACACGGTTTCAAGTTCTCTTTCACTCCCCTTCCGGGGTACTTTTCACCTTTCCCTCACGGTACTGGTTCACTATCGGTCACTAGAGAGTATTTAGCCTTAGGAGATGGTCCTCCCAGATTCCGACGGAATTTCACGTGCTCCGTCGTACTCAGGATCCACTCAAGAGAGAATATATTTTCAACTACAGGATTATTACCTTCTTTGATTCAACTTTCCAGATGATTCGTTTAATATATTCCTTTGTAACTCCGTATAGAGTGTCCTACAACCCCAATAAGCAAGCTTATTGGTTTGGGCTCTTCCCGTTTCGCTCGCCGCTACTCAGGGAATCGAATTTTCTTTCTCTTCCTCCGGGTACTAAGATGTTTCAGTTCTCCGGGTCTGCCTTCTGACAAGCTATGAATTCACTTGTCGATAACACAACATAACTTGTGCTGGGTTCCCCCATTCGGAAATCTCTGGATCAACGCTTACTTACAGCTACCCAAAGCATATCGTCGTTAGTAACGTCCTTCATCGGCTTCTAGTGCCAAGGCATCCACCGTGCGCCCTTAATAACTTAATCTAATATAGTTATTAATCTGTGAGTGTTCTTTCGAACACTAGCGATTATTTTTTATGAATTCAAGCTTATTTAAAACTCTATTCACTCGGTTTTGCTTGGTAAAATCTATTTACTTACTTATCTAGTTTTCAATGTACAATGTCATTAATTAATAATCACAATTAAGTATTATAACAAAATATAATAGTCAATGCAATATTCAATTAATCATGAATGTTTAAAAATAAACATTCAAAACTGAATACAATATGCCACGTTATTCCGTATCATCTCTACGAGATGTTCCGAATATATCCTTAGAAAGGAGGTGATCCAGCCGCACCTTCCGATACGGCTACCTTGTTACGACTTCACCCCAATCATTTGTCCCACCTTCGACGGCTAGCTCCAAATGGTTACTCCACCGGCTTCGGGTGTTACAAACTCTCGTGGTGTGACGGGCGGTGTGTACAAGACCCGGGAACGTATTCACCGTAGCATGCTGATCTACGATTACTAGCGATTCCAGCTTCATGTAGTCGAGTTGCAGACTACAATCCGAACTGAGAACAACTTTATGGGATTTGCTTGACCTCGCGGTTTCGCTGCCCTTTGTATTGTCCATTGTAGCACGTGTGTAGCCCAAATCATAAGGGGCATGATGATTTGACGTCATCCCCACCTTCCTCCGGTTTGTCACCGGCAGTCAACTTAGAGTGCCCAACTTAATGATGGCAACTAAGCTTAAGGGTTGCGCTCGTTGCGGGACTTAACCCAACATCTCACGACACGAGCTGACGACAACCATGCACCACCTGTCACTTTGTCCCCCGAAGGGGAAACTTCTATCTCTAGAAGGGTCAAAGGATGTCAAGATTTGGTAAGGTTCTTCGCGTTGCTTCGAATTAAACCACATGCTCCACCGCTTGTGCGGGTCCCCGTCAATTCCTTTGAGTTTCAACCTTGCGGTCGTACTCCCCAGGCGGAGTGCTTAATGCGTTAGCTGCAGCACTAAGGGGCGGAAACCCCCTAACACTTAGCACTCATCGTTTACGGCGTGGACTACCAGGGTATCTAATCCTGTTTGATCCCCACGCTTTCGCACATCAGCGTCAGTTACAGACCAGAAAGTCGCCTTCGCCACTGGTGTTCCTCCATATCTCTGCGCATTTCACCGCTACACATGGAATTCCACTTTCCTCTTCTGCACTCAAGTTTTCCAGTTTCCAATGACCCTCCACGGTTGAGCCGTGGGCTTTCACATCAGACTTAAAAAACCGCCTACGCGCGCTTTACGCCCAATAATTCCGGATAACGCTTGCCACCTACGTATTACCGCGGCTGCTGGCACGTAGTTAGCCGTGGCTTTCTGATTAGGTACCGTCAAGACGTGCACAGTTACTTACACGTTTGTTCTTCCCTAATAACAGAGTTTTACGATCCGAAGACCTTCATCACTCACGCGGCGTTGCTCCGTCAGGCTTTCGCCCATTGCGGAAGATTCCCTACTGCTGCCTCCCGTAGGAGTCTGGACCGTGTCTCAGTTCCAGTGTGGCCGATCACCCTCTCAGGTCGGCTACGTATCGTTGCCTTGGTAAGCCGTTACCTTACCAACTAGCTAATACGGCGCAGGTCCATCTATAAGTGATAGCAAAGCCATCTTTCACTATCGAACCATGCGGTTCGAAATATTATCCGGTATTAGCTCCGGTTTCCCGAAGTTATCCCAGTCTTATAGGTAGGTTACCTACGTGTTACTCACCCGTCCGCCGCTAACGTCAAAGGAGCAAGCTCCTCGTCTGTTCGCTCGACTTGCATGTATTAGGCACGCCGCCAGCGTTCATCCTGAGCCAGGATCAAACTCTCCATAAAAATTTATGATGTTTGATTAGCTCATAATACTAAATAGTGTTTGTAACATTTAAGTTACTTTATTGGAATTAACGTTGACATATTGTCATTCAGTTTTCAATGTTCATTTAAAATTTATAATGGAGCGGGTGATGGGAATCGAACCCACAACATCAGCTTGGAAGGCTGAGGTTTTGCCATTAAACTACACCCGCAATATATAATGATTGGAATTGATTTGGTGCGGCCGAGAGGACTTGAACCTCCACGGGATTTCTCCCACTAGGCCCTCAACCTAGCGCGTCTGCCATTCCGCCACGACCGCTGGCAAAACGCAATAATCTATTGATTATCGAGAACAGTATTTATTGTAAATGATTTGTAATAAAAAGTCAATAACTTTTTAATATTATTTTAAACAAATTTACTATTTTTTAATGTTTACGTCATTCATTAATACAACGATAACTATAATACATACTTTTTAAACATAAGTCAATAGTTTTTATTAAAAAGTTTAAAAACCTACAACATTGTAGGTTTTTAAAGGACATTGTTATATTAGTAAAGTCTTATTGTTCATATTTAAATTTATTTATAAATACATCTTTAATTTCAATTTACTTCCACATTTACCACATCTCATTTTATCAGTATTAACTTTTCTAATTCTTAGATATGTAGTTTTACATTTACAACATTGATATATATAATTTGCTCTTTCTTCATAGCTTTGAATCGGCTGACAAAATCTTGGTGCTTGAACTTTATTGCTTAGCATTTTAAAGTCATGATCCTTATGTTGATAACCTTTTCCGGATAAATGTAAATGATAATGACATAGTTCATGCTTTATGATATTTATTAAAGCCTCTTTTCCAAAACGAGAAAATTGCTTCGGATTAATCTCAATATGGTGTGTAGATAATACATATCGTCCGCCTGTTGTTCGTAATCGAGAATTAAAATACGCTTTATGTTTAAAAGGTTGTTTAAAATACTCAAGTGAAGTTGTTTCTACTAACTTTTGAAGCATTTTATTATTCATTAGGATTAATCATAGTCAATGATACTTTTTCTTTATTTTTATCAATATTTAAAATCCAAACATCAACTATATCTCCTACACTAATAACATCCATAGGATTTTTAACATATTTCTTTGATAATTTTGAAATGTGAACTAAACCATCTTGTTTAACACCTATATCTACAAATGCTCCAAAATCTACTACATTTCTAACCGTTCCACTTAACTTCATACCTTTAGACAAGTCTTCGATTGATAATATGTCAGATTTTAACTGTGGTGTTTCATAGCTATCACGAGGATCACGATTTGGCGCTTTAAGAGATTTTATAATATCTTCTAGTGTTGGTTTGCCTATTCCAATTTCGTTTGATTTTTCTTCAATATTAATATCGCTAAGTGTTTGTTTAAGTTTATCTGAACCTAAATCATCAATTGATAGTTGTAAACTTTCTAAAAACTGATATGTCGCTTGATAACTTTCTGGATGAATAGATGTATTATCTAATGGTTCTTTACCATTAACTATTCTTAAAAATCCGATACTTTGTTCAAACGTTTTACTACCCAAACGTTTTACTTTGCTTATTTCGGAATGATGCTTTATAGATCCATTTTCTTCACGATAATCAATTATATTTTGAGCAATGGTACTTGATAATCCCGAAACATATTGAAGTAAAGATTTTGAAGCGGTATTTACATCTACACCTACTTGGTTAACTGCAGTTTCTACGACAAATGTGAGAGCTTGTTCAAGTTCTTTTTGGTTTACATCATGTTGATACTGTCCTACTCCAATAGATTTAGGATCAATTTTCACTAATTCACTAAGCGGATCTTGCACACGTCTACCAATAGACACTGCACTTCGTTCTTCAACTTGAAACTCTGGAAATTCATTTCTTGCTATTTCAGAAGCAGAATATACAGAAGCTCCTGCTTCATTTACGATAATAAATTGAGCATTTAGTTGATATTTTTTTATTACATTTGCTACAAATTGTTCCGTTTCACGACTTGCTGTACCATTACCAATTGCAATTAATTCAACATTATTTTCAGTTATCATTCTAACTAATTCTTTTTCTGCCAATTCTATTTTAGATTTTGGAGGATGAGGATATATAACACTTTTAGCAATAAATGTTCCAAAAGGATTAATAACAGCTAATTTACATCCAGTTCTAAATGCTGGATCGACACCTAAAATTTGTTTACCTTTCATAGGAGGCTGTAATAATAAATGTTTTAAATTTTCACTAAACACTTCTATAGCGTGATGCTCTGCTTTTTCAGTTAAATCATTTCGAATTTCTCTTTCAATTGAAGGCAAGATTAAACGTTTTAAACTGTCTTTAATTGCAGACTCAATATATTCAACTAGTTGATGAGCTTTTTTTACTTCTTGCGATTGTATAAATGTTTCTATTGAAGTAGTATCAAATTCAATTTTAATTGACAATACTTTTTCTTTTTCTCCACGATTCATTGCTAAAATTCGATGATTAACTATTCTTTTTATAGGCTCAGAATAATCATAGTACATACTAAATATCTCTTTTTCATCATTTGCTTGTTTTTTCTTTGTTGTCACAATCTTTCCTTGATAATAAACGTCTTTAAGTAAACGTTGTCGATACTTAGGATTATCCGAAATACGTTCAGCAATAATATCTTGAGCACCTTGAATTGCCTCATCAACTGTTTTAACTTCTTCACTTAAATATTTTCTAGCTTCTTCATTTACATTCATACTTTGTCCTTCTATTAAAAAGTGAGCTAATGGTGCTAATCCTTTTCGTTTTGCTTCAGTTGCTCTAGTTTTCTTTTTTTGTTTAAAAGGACGATATAAATCTTCTACACGTTGTAATTTTGTTTGTTGAAGAATGTCTTGCTTTAATTCATCAGTAAGTAAACCTTGTTGTTCAATATTATGTATAACTTCTTCTTTACGTTTTTGAAGATGCGCTACATATTGATATTCATCAGATATTTGTTTAATTTGAACCTCATCTAAACCACCAGTTGCTTCTTTTCGATATCTGGCAATAAAAGGTACTGTGTTATTTTCCTCTAATAGATTTAATACAGCTATGACTTGTTTTTCTAAAAATTGATATTTTTTTACAATATCATTAATTAATGTCTTTTCCATGTTATAACCACTCTTTGTATATAAATTCTCTTTAATTTTAACATATCTTTATTTTTACATTACATTTTTAACAATAAAAGGAGCGCCATAGAATTCAATATGAACTCATTGGTCGCTCCTCAATTTCATTGCTTAGCAGCTTGTTGTAATTTTCGTATTGCAGTTCGTTGTAATCTAGATACATGCATTTGACTAAGTCCAATACGTTCACCAGTTTCCTTTTGACTTAATCCTTCAATGAAAGTACATTGAATAATTTCTCTTTCTCTATCAGATAAGATTGGTAAAATACGTTCAAGAATCATTCGTTTTTCAGTAAGGTCGTAATTATCATCTTGTTGACCCATAATATCTAACAATGTAACTGTAGATCCATCCTTATCTGCTTCAATTGAATGATCTACGCTAAGTGCGTTATAGCTTTGACCCATTTCCATGGCTTCTAATACTTCTTCTTCATTTACTTCTAAACGGTTCGCAATTTCTAAAATTGAAGGAGAACGTCCGAGTTCATTCGTAAGTTCATCGCCCACTTTTTTTATTCTTGGACCAATTTCTTTAATTCTTCTAGGAACATGAACGCTCCATGTCTTATCTCGTAAATATCTTTTAATCTCACCAATAACAGTTGGCACTAAGAATGCTTCAAATTTGCGATCGAAAGATATATCAAATCTGTTAATAGCACCTATTAAACCAACCATACCCACTTGAACTAAATCTTCATGATGTGATTGTCCTTTTGAATACTTATATGCTAATGATTCAATTAGTTTGCGATAATGTTTAACTAATTTATCTTGCGCATGAGGATTTATATTGTCTTGGTGTTCTTTAATCCATTGGTTAATTTGTTCAGGTGATATCTCATTAACT
This sequence comes from Staphylococcus sp. FSL W8-1270, assembly GCF_038007165.1. NCBI lineage: Bacteria > Bacillati > Bacillota > Bacilli > Caryophanales > Staphylococcaceae > Staphylococcus > Staphylococcus sp. FSL W8-1270. Next base: position 839,987 of record NZ_JBBOWQ010000001.1, on the reverse strand, counting down.
GATTTCGACTCTTTCGTCATTATTTGGCACCTGCTCTTTTTTTATATACTTAATCATACTAATTGTTACACCAGACTCTTTTGAAACTTTTACTTCATCCATTAATGATTCAATCAAAAATAGCCCTAGCCCACCTTCACGTAAGAAATCGATATTTTCGTTTTCTTGGTAAGGCCCTAATTTTGATTTTGTAGATTCGTAGTCAAAACTTTCACCTTGATCTGAAATAATAATCTTAATTTTGTCATCAAATAATTCAAAACAAATATTAATCATACCATTTTGTTCACTATGTTTATACGCATGTTTGACAGCATTAGTAACCGCTTCACTTACTGCAATTTTTGAATCTTCAATATCATCGTATGAAGCACCTGCTCTTGTAAATACTCCTGATAAGGTAAGGCGAATTAAACTTACATATTCTGCTGAGGCAGGTAACTTCATTTCAATATAATCATTTTTGAGTGACAAATTACTCTACCTCCGTTCCTTCATTAACGTGCATTAAATCTTTTAAACCAGTAATATCAAATAATCTACTAATTCTATCTGTGACACCTAAAATATATAATTCTTTATCATTTTGATTTAGAGCCTTTAATGTTCCTACAAATAAGCCTAAACCCGTTGAATCCATATAACTTACATTTGCTAAGTTCACGTGAATATCATGATTTCCTTCTTGGCGCATAGGCACAAGTACTTCTTCTAACTCGGGTACTGTATATACGTCTAACTCTCCACCAACAATAACTTCATAATAATCATCATGGGTTATCGTTTCTATATTAAGATTCATTTACTTACACTCCTAATCTTTTTCGATATGTATACTATAGCAACTATACCCATTATTATTATAATATAATCAAAAAATTAAATAATTAATTCACTCTTTTTATTACTAAAATTGTCATGTCATCTCTTTTTTGCGTATTTTGTATTTTTAAAATGGCTTCATATAAGATTTGAACAATATCTTGGGGATGCATATGCTTATATTTTCTAATTAAATTAAGAACAGTATCTTTTGCAATAAACTCCCCCTTTTTATTTCTAGCTTCTGTTACACCATCAGTAAAAATAATAATTAAATCATCTAAATATATTGGAATTTCTTGTTGACTATATCGCGTATGTTGACTTACACCAAGTACTCTTCCTCGAACTTCAATTTCTTCAAATGTTTCAGTTTCAGCTCTATAAATGTATCCTGGTTCATGACCTGCTGAACTACAATATAATAAGTGATTCATTTCTTCATATAGTCCATAAAACATCGTGACGAACATATTTTGATTAACATTTTTTTCTACCACACGATTGAGTCGTTTTAAACCATCACTTGGTAATTGTGAATGACCATAGGAATCCATTCCAAATTTAATCATACTCATTGCTAATGCTGCTGGAATCCCTTTCCCTATAACATCTGCTACAGCAAAACTCATCGTACCATCTCTATGATCAATTAAATTAAAATAGTCTCCACTTACTTTTTGAGCAGCTACTGAAATAACACCTATTTGTATACTATCAAACTGTGGAATGTCTGTTTTTAACATCGTTTGTTGAAGTCTAGAGGCTAAGTCAATTTCTTTATCGTGGAATTGCATTTTATCAACTAAATTTTGATAATCTCTATAGCTATATCCAAAGCCTTTTACTACTTCTTCTAATACATCTAATGTATCTAAGATTTGAGATGTTTTTAAATTTAAAGAAGCAATATACGTTTTATGTAAATCAACAACATCTTCTGGTAGAATATCCTTTTTGATTACTTCTTCAGTGAATTCATCGCACTTCTTTAAAAATTGTTCTTTATTTTTAGTAACCAAGCTCTCATCTATAAGTTGCTTATAGTTTTTTTTAAATTCTTCCACGAATTTTGCCTCCTTACTTCATAGCTGATTAAAATATGTTTAAATATTGTCTGACACAATACAACATTTTAAATTTATTCATTAATATCAAATGTATATTATTCTAAAATAACTCTTCTACTTAAAAAGGGAGCAAGACAGTATTCATTTTGTGAATATGCTGTCTTACCCCCGCAAGGTTAATTGAAATTGAAAACTTGAGTTAAATATTTTCAATTCAGTTAACTACTGCGATATCTCTAAATAGTCATAAACTTACTCAATACTATCATTGAATTCAACTGAATTTAGTCTAATTAAAACTTTTCAAAAGTACAATTGATTTATTTCAAAAGTTTATTTCATATTTTTTGGATTATACATATAAAATACTAATTTTTTTGAGGACGAACATCGTGTAAACCTAAACTGATATCCAATGCATCGTCAACTTCTTTCATTTTATCTTCTGATAAATATGTAAGTTTCTCTTTCAATCTTTTTTTATCTAATGTTCGTATTTGTTCTAAAAGAATGACTGAATCTTTATCTAAACGATATTTTTTCTTTTCTATTTCTACATGTGTTGGTATTTTCGCTTTATTAATCCTACCAGTAATCGCAGCAACGATTACTGTAGGACTATATTTATTACCAGTATCATTTTGAATGATAACTACAGGTCTTACTCCCCCTTGTTCAGACCCTTGAACTGGTGATAAATCAGCTAAATATACATCGCCTCTTCTAATCATTCACTTTTATAATTAGATGTAAGATATGATTCGTTACAATCACAAGCTTCACATTCTAATGGAAATGCTTCTGTTGCTAGGGAGAGGTTTAAATCGGCCATTTGGACATAGCCCTCTTTTAATGATTGTTCAAGACTATGGCTTCTATTCTGATTAAAAGTTAACATACTATGAACCTCCAATTGATACAAACAAGACATTATAAACTTTAATTTAGTTTTATAATAACAAATTTTGTAACAAGTGACTATACTAATTTAATAATTCATTTGTAACTTCAAATTTTTTATTTAAATAATATATTCTTGGAAGTCTGCGTCCTAAATTACATAAAACTTCATAATTAATTGTATTTTGTTTTACAGCTAATGCCTCTACTGCTTGTGAAGAATTTAAATTGTTATCTATTAAAATAACCTCATCTCCTTCTTTCACATCATCTGGTACACTAATAATCATTTGATCCATGCATACTCTTCCAATGATTTCACATTGCTGTTGATTGACATTTACGGCAAATCCTTGCATAGATCTTAAGAAACCATCTGCATATCCAATTGGTAAAACCGCTATTTTCATTTTTTCAGTTGCAGTGAATGTACTTCCATAACTTACAGAGTCTCCAGGATTTAAATATTTAGTTTGAACAACTTGAGTTATTAATTTAGCACTTGGTTTTAATTGAACATCAACTTCATTTCTAACATATTCAGAAGGATAATAACCATATAGTGAAATTCCAAGTCTTAACGCATTGCATAATTTACAATTTGCTAATAAAGCGCCCGCTGAGTTTTGAGCATGTATATATTTTGGTCGCTCTGCTTTTGTTACCAACTCTTCAAAAAATGCATATTGCTGTTTCATTGAATCACCAGGTTCATCTGCATTGGCAAAGTGAGTAAAAACGCCGTCAAAAATAAGATTTGGATGTTCTTTAATAAGATTAATGACTAACTGATACTCTTCAAGCGTTTTAATCCCTAGTCTTCCCATTCCTGTATCTAATTTCACGTGAAGATATACATGATCTGAGTTATCTTCTATATAATGAATCGCTCGTTCTAACCAAAACTGTGAAGGCACAGTTAAGGTAATGTCATATTGAATCGCTTTATTTATATCTTTCGGTGATATCGCACCTAAAACTAATAGTTTAGCATTTATATTATGTAAGCGTAATTCAATGGCTTCATCTAAAGTAGCAACTGCAAAAAATTGAGCCCCATTATTTTCTAAAATTTCTGCTATTTTTACACTTCCTAATCCATATCCATTCGCTTTAATTACAGGAATCACCAACTTATCACTTTGAAGTGTTTTAAAAATATTATAATTGTATAGAATGGCATCAAGATCTACATTTAAATATGTCGGTCTATAAGCAACATCTGACATATGAAGTCCTCCTTATTTAAACTTATAAAAAATTGATATGATTTACTTTTCTAATATTACTTCACTCATTGCGTAATGTTGTGTATGCGTAATCGAGACATGAACAATAAAACCAGGATATTCGATGCAAGGTTTCCCCTTTTCATCGTTATAACAATCAATATCATTAAATGCTACCGTTTTTCCTAACCCTGTTCCTAATGCTTTACTAAATGCTTCTTTAGTTGCAAATCGTCCTGCTAAAAATTCTAATTTTCTTTTATCATTTTTAAAAGAGTTAAATTTTTGCTGTTCTTGCTCTGTTAGTATTCTATGTATTAATTTATCACTTTGTTTAATATACACGTCTTTTATTCGGTCAATTTCAATTAAATCAATACCAATACCATGTATCATATCCACACCTCACTTAATTATCCTTTATCATTCATATAGTTCGTGTTTTCTATTTTGAATCATTTGTTTTAAATAAATCGCTTCTTTTTTTGCAATTAGTTCTATATTGCATTCTCCACCTGCAGTAGATAAATGAAGATGTGCTAATTTATATTTTCTCATTATGAATCCTTCTATGACTTCTATATTTTGTATTCTATAAAACGGTATCATATCTGTTTCAACAGTTATGATACCTTTTCTAATATGAATCTCGTTTTCATCATAGTAATAACTGAAATAATGATATCTCAGAAGCGGAATAACAATAATAAATAGTATGATATAAAGCAATATAATGACTATAGAAATAATGATATTAATTGAAAGTTTTGATATATGAGTAAAATAAACATCTATCATATTGAGTAGAAATAAAAAAACAGTAATAATTATAAGCCCTATCAATGATGTGATTCTCATCACCTTTAGACCACTCGTGTTCATAAAACTATGTTCATTCAATCTTAGACCCTCCTAAATAGGTCTCAATATTTAATTGAACCTGTTTTTCAGAAGCATATTTAAGCTTAATATCTTCATTTACCGCACCCTTAGCTATAATAAAATGTAAATGTGCTAAATGGCTCTTTTCTAACAATGGATTTTGATTAACATTCATACCAATAATTTTATCCTTTTTAAAATAATAAGAATTAATATGCATGATACTTACTTGACGAAGTGCAATTTCATTTTTTCTATTGCATAATCCAGAAACAGATATATACACATACGCATGAATTGCCATAAAGATAATCATAATTATCGCTATCATATAACTCCATATACTCCAATAGTAAGCACCTATAGTTGCACCAAGAATTAATATGATACTAGGTATAAAAAAATGTCGATGATATCCTCGTTTTGGTACATTTTCAGTAATAGAGTTAAATTGCATTTCAGGAATTAATTTTCTAATAATAGAATATGCCTCTTTTTTATTAATAAATGGAAGAATCATAATTTTTCCATTTTCACTTACATCTTCATTAGATTTAACTTCTAAATCACTTGTAATAATAAAGTATATAGAGGTATATCCAAATAACTTTCTAATAAATGACTGTTTTTCTATAACTGCTTGTAATCGTTCAGTAGGCACTGTGATATTTTTTACATTTAGTAATCCATAAGTAATTTTCAACTCATTATCACGTTGTGTGATTGTATAGTTATAATAACGGAGAAAAACAATTAGAGTACCTATAACATAACAAAATATAAGTACAGTCAATATAATAATAGTCACTAAAAACGTCACTGACTGTATCCATTGAAAAAGACGAGACGTCCATTTTTCCCACGGGATAACATCTTCAAATGCACCTATAATGGGAGAAATAGTGGCGAATGCTACACCTATCACGCCACTGGTCAATGACATAAAAATCAACAATTTATTAGACATTTTAAAAATCACTTTATTATTACTATTATCTTCAGATATTAATTCTTGTTCGCTATTATTGGGCTTATGATTAGTCTCTATTTCTTGACTATCTAACTGAAGTTGTCTTTTTTTAATTGTACGTTCAATCAATTCACTTTGTTGTTTCGAAATCGTTTCAAGTTCAATACCATCACTCGGCGTTTTAATTTGTAATCGTACTCCACCTACTAATTGATTAATCAGTCCTTGTGTGGTATCTAAGGATTGAATTCGATTCAAATTTAATTCTTTGCGTTTTTTATTTAACCATCCAGATGTGACTATAAATTGATCATTTTCTATCCAATAACGCGTTAGACGTACTTTTTGAAATTGATTAATCATAGAAAAAAGAATAATCAATAAAAAGATACCTGGTCCAATATAATGTCTAATATTTGTAAAATCAAAATTCCATATATTAAATCCAATAAACACGATAATGACAAAAATGTTTTGCTTTATAACATTTATTAGACCCGTGAAATAAGAAATCGGATGTAGTTTTTGAGGTTTAAATATCATCATTACTACCTCGCATTTGTGATAAGATATGTAATATTAATCGTTCTGCTTCTTTATTAGAAACAACAGGTGTTGTGAGTTCATGACCTGCAGTTACAACAATGATTCTCTTAAGATTAAACTGTTTCAATAACGGATTTGTTTTAACCTTTAAAAGTTGTAACCTTTCAATTTTTGTTGTTTTGTACCTTTTAAAAATAAAAGTATTTAAAATTTCTATGTTCTTATTTTCTATATTATAAAATCTATAAGAGTATCTATTGATAGGTTGGAGAATAAAACGAATAAGAGAACAAATAGTTAACACAAGTAGAATATAAAAAATAAAATGTGGCCAGTGAAATGCTTTCCAACAACACAACCCACCACCTAAAATAATGAGCTCTATTAGTAACGTGACTCCACTTACTAACCAATGATATAAAAATGCGGATTTAGGACTTTTATGAAAAGAGTGATGTAATTGCACAATAAACTCCTTAACAATTTTTTTTTATTATATCATACTATTTTTTAAAAATAATATGATAGATATTAATGTAAAAACCAAAACTGAATACTATCTATTTAAATACGATCAATTATCCTCTTTTTCTTTAAAACAATATTAGTACAAGCATTTATAAATTTAATAGGTAACTTATAATTAAAAAGAGCTTGAGACATATGTTTATATCTCAAGCTCAATCAAGCAAATTTATTCTTATCTATAACAACTATTTTTGTAAATCAGCAAATGTACGACCTTTGATAGATGTTTTTCTTTTATCTTGTCTATCTCGACGATCTTGTTTTTTACCTTTTTTCTTGTTGAAATTACCTTTTGATCGTTTATTTTTGTTATCAAATTTATTATTTCGTTTACCACCACGTCTTGATTGATTACCTTTATTATTACGACTCTTTCTTGCAAGTGGCTTTTCGAAAGTTAATTGAACTTCAACTTCATCGTTTGCTTCGACAAGTTCTTGTAATAATGAAGCTACTAATTCAGTACTATCATATTCTTCTAATAATTCACTAGAAATACGTTTTAAACGATCTTCACTCTCACGTGACATCCAGTTTTTAACTTTGTCTTTAATATCTTCTTCACGTGCTTTAAGCACTTCTTTACGATGAGGTGGTCTTAAAGCTTTCATTCTTCTGTCATTTACTTCTTCAATTTGACGAATGTAATCCATTTCAATTGGGTTAACAAACGTAACAGCAATACCTTCTTTACCTGCACGACCTGTACGTCCAATTCTATGTGTATAACTTTCAGTATCTTGAGGTATATCAAAATTATATACGTGACTTACACCTGAAATATCAAGACCACGTGCTGCAACGTCTGTGGCAACTAATATATCAATTTGATCGTTTTTGAATTTTTTAAGTACTTCTAAACGTTTGGCTTGTGTAATGTCTCCATGTAATCCTTCTGCTTTGTAACCCTTAGTAAGCAATGCACTTGTTAACTCATCCACACGACGTTTAGTTCTACCAAATACAATAGCTAACTCAGGTTGATGTACATCTAAGAAATTAGTAAATGTATCAAATTTTTCTAACTCTTTAACAATTGTATAGTATTCGTCGATTTGAGGATCAGACATTTCATTGTTCATTGTTTTAACAATTTGTGGTGACTTCATAAATTGTTGTACTAATGTCTGAATAGCTTTAGGCATTGTCGCTGAAAATAACATTGTTTGTCGTTGTTCAGCAGGGATTTTATCCATAATAAATCTCATATCATCAATGAAGCCCATGTTCATCATTTCGTCCGCTTCATCTAAAATTAAAGTATGAATATCATTCGTTTTTAATGTACGACGATTTAAATGATCGATAACACGTCCTGGTGTTCCTACTACAATTTGAGGCCCACGTTTTAACGCTTTAATTTGTCTATCAATTGGCATACCACCAAAGACAGTAACAACTTGAATATTTTGTCCACGACTGAATTCGCGTAATTGTTCAGCAACTTGCATTGCTAATTCTCTTGTAGGTGCTAAAATTAAAGCTTGAACGCCTGATTTTCCAACAACTTTTTCTATTAAAGGGATACCAAAAGCTCCTGTTTTACCCGTACCTGTCTGAGCTTGACCAAGGATATCTTTTCCTTCTAATGTATAAGGGATACTTTCTTTTTGGATCGGTGTTGGTTCTTTAAAACCCATTTCTTCTAGGGTTTTTACCGTTTTATCCGAAATCCCTAATTCTTTAAAATTTTGCAATATAATTCTCCTTTTAATTCTTTTATTTATCAATATACGTTTTTGTATATAAGGTCTTCTTATTACGTCAACTTCTATATAGTACCACCTAAAAATAGTTATAGCAATAAAGCAATTTTCATATCTACAGCAAATAACATTTTTAAGTAGAGTATTGGTTCTATTAAAATAATAAAAAGAAGTTGCTTTGAAACCTTTCATTTCTAAGCAACTCTTAATTATTATGAATAATTAAATTAAAGCATTTACTACTTCTTCAAGTTTATTACCACGTGACCCTTTAATTAACACTTTGTCATTAGGTTGTAAAATAGACTTTAAATAATGAGTCAGTTCATTTTTATCTGAAAAATAAGCTACATCTTCCACAAACTGGCCACCTGTACGACTTATAAACTTAGCATCATTACCGTAAGTAAGTAACGTATGAATACCTTTATTGTCCAAATAAGCACCTACATCTTCATGCATACGTTGACTATTTTCACCTAATTCTAAAGAATCAGCGAGTACAATGATTTTACGTCCATTCATATTACTTAATGTATCAATAGCAGCTTTCATACTTGTTGGACTTGCATTGTAAGCATCATTAATAACCGTAATTTGATTATTAGTAACATGTCGTTCCATACGCATACCTGTGAGTTGTACATTACTTATATTCTTTTGAATTGTGTCGTAATCTAAACCAAGTTCATGTCCAATTGCAATAGCGATAGTAGCATTTTTCATGTTGTGAATACCTAAAATTGGTAATTCATAATGTTCCTTGTTATTTATCGTAAATGCTATACCATCATTTTTACTATTTTCCACTTTACATACTAATGTATTGTCATGATTTAAACCAACACTAACAAGTTTAGCATCTTTCACATTTTCAACATGCGGTTTTAGAAGTGGTTCATCTCCATCATATATAAATGTGCCATCAGATTTAAGACCAATAGTAATTTCAGATTTAGCTTTAGCAATACCTTCTCTAGAACCTAAATCTTGCATGTGAGATTCACCAATATTTGTGATAACCGCAATATCAGGTTCCGCAATTTTAGATAACAATTCAATTTCATGGAATCCTGACATACCCATTTCCAAAATAGAAATTTCTGTGTCTTTGTCTAATTGAAGAATGGTTAAAGGTAAACCAATTTCATTGTTATAGTTACCTTGTGTTTTTTTGACTCTAAATTCGGTATGTAACACACTTTCAATCATATCTTTTGTTGTGGTTTTACCATTAGAGCCGGTCACTCCAATTACTTTTGGATTAACATGCTTTAAGTACGCTTTAGCTAATTGTTGTAAAGCAGTTAATGTATCATCTACCCATATAATAGGTCCTTGAATTGAATCGCTAATATCCTGTCCTTTTTCATAAAATGAAGCACCAGCACCATCTTTTAGTGCTTGTTCTACAAAACGATGACCGTCTACATTTTCACCTTTAAATGGAACAAATAACATCTCTTTTTCTACATGACGAGAATCGATAGTGACTCCTTTAATTTGATGTTCTAAATATGCTTCATCAATATCGCAAGATATCCATTTTTGAATTTGTTTTAAAGAAACTTCAATCATACTTAGGCTCCTCGCTTAATCGATAGTATATTTATTTTTCTTTTTATCTTCGTAACGTTCTTTAGCTAAATCAATTAGTTTAGTGATTAAATCAGAGTATGATAATCCCATATTTTCCCATAAACTTGGATACATGCTAAATGCTGTAAAACCAGGCATCGCATTTGTTTCATTAATGTAGATTTGATTATCTTCCGTCACAAAGAAATCGGCACGTACTAATCCAGAACAATCTGTAGCTTTAAATGCTTCTAATGCCATATTACGTAACGTCATTTGAACCTCTTCATCTAAATCTGCTGGAATTTGTAAACTGATTTTACCGTCTTTATATTTTGACTTATAGTCATAAAATTGAACATCTTTAATTACTTCTCCAGGCCATGTTGTTTCAGGATAATCATTACCTAAAACTGCGACTTCCACTTCACGTGCAATAATACCTTGTTCAATCACTAACTTACGATCAAATTGAAATGCTTCTTCAATCCCTTTTTTAAGTTCATCTTCATTATTACATTTACTAATACCCACACTAGATCCAAGGTTAGCAGGTTTTACAAATACTGGGTATGTTAATTTATCATTAACGAGTTTAATAATATTACCTTCATATTTTTCATATTCACTTCTTAAAAAACTAATATAAGGTAGTTGTGGTAAACCGCGATGTTCAAACAATTGTTTCATTACTAATTTATCCATCGAACTTGATGCAGCTAATACACCATTTCCTACATATGGTAAATCTAGCACTTCAAATAAACCTTGAATGGTACCATCTTCACCATTTGGTCCATGTAATAATGGGAAAATAGCATCATATTTACTTCCTTCCCCATTTTCTTTTAAAAGTAATGTAATTTCTCCAGGACTTATGTCTTCTAAATGTAATTCTTCAACAGTTTTAATATTTTTTGTAATATTTTCTTTTTTCTTCCATTGACCATCATTTGTAATATATATAATATCTACAAGATACTTGTCTTTATTAATCGCATTTAATACATTTTGTGCTGTTAAAATTGATACATCATGCTCAGCACTTTTACCACCATATACGATACAAATATTTTCTTTTACCATGTTTTATATCCTCCATCGAGAAAAATAATGACAAAAGCCATTTATAAATTGAAGTTTAATTACGCTTTTGTTTCTCTCATCATAATTATAATACTATAATGTATTAAGTTTAAATTGTTAATTATACTTTTCATTAACGATATGTAATTTAAATTATTCTTTCTAAATGTCCATATTATCACAGTATCAGTGTTTTTTGCATTTACCAATAAATAAAAATATGTATATTTCTTAAAGAATAGTCCATTCATGTTAATTGTTATTTTTTAGATTAAACTGCTTCGACTTTATATCATCTTCTATATTTTGTAGCATAATCATATAAAGTCATGTAAAATCTATATATACTATTCCATAGAATTTAAGGAGTTTTTTATGAAATATTCATCCCGTCAACAGCCTACAACACATTGGCTTCGAAAAATTGACTGGATACTTATAGCATTAATAATGATTTTAGCCATCATTAGTGTGACTACAATCAGTTCTGCTATGGGTGGCGGCCAATATAGTGCCAATTTTGGTATTCGTCAAATTATCTATTATATTTTAGGAGCAATACTAGCACTTATTGTGATGATTTTTTCTCCCAAAAAAATAAAAAATAATACATATATATGGTATATCTTCTTTTGTATCTTACTACTAGGTTTATTAATCATTCCTGAAACACCTATTACGCCTATTATTAATGGCGCTAAAAGTTGGTATGCTTTTGGTCCAATTAGTATTCAACCTTCAGAATTTATGAAGATTATTTTGATACTTGCATTGGCTAAAATCGTTTCTAATCATAATCGATTTACATTTAATAAATCTTTTCGTACTGATTTAATCTTATTTTTTAAAATCATTGGCATATCCCTGGTACCTATGATATTAATTTTACTTCAGAATGATTTAGGAACTACATTGGTTCTGTGTGCCATTATTGTTGGAATCATGCTAGTGAGTAGTATTACATGGCGCATTCTTGCTCCTATCTTTATTACTGTAGCAGTATTAGGAAGTAGCATTATTTTAGCCATTATATATAAACCCTCTCTGATTGAGAAAACGTTACATATCAAAATGTACCAAATGGGTCGAATCAATTCATGGTTAAATCCTTATGCTTATAGTAATGGAGATGGCTACCATTTAACGGAATCGTTAAAAGCTATAGGATCCGGTCAATTATTTGGTAAAGGTTATAATCACGGAGAAGTATACATTCCAGAAAACCATACCGATTTTATTTTTTCTGTCATTGGAGAAGAAATTGGATTTATTGGAGCAGTGATATTACTTCTTATATTCCTAGCTTTAATTTTCCATCTTATCCGTTTAGCTATAAAAACAACTTCATCATTTAATAAGGTATTTTTAATTGGTTATATTTCTTTACTCGTCTTCCATATTTTGCAAAATATCGGTATGACGATTCAACTCTTACCTATTACAGGTATACCACTACCATTTATTAGTTATGGTGGTAGCGCATTATGGAGTTTAATGCTAGGTATTGGTGTTATACTTTCTATTTATTACCATCAAAAGCCAGCGTCCAAAGATGCTTAGTGATAAATATATTTTAATTCAGTTAATAACATGAAAATAGTATAAAAGAGAATGGGACAAAACTCATTTTGACATTATCGTTCCACTTCGATAATGTATCTCCAACATATAAAAAAGTCTGAGACAACTAATAATGTCTCAGACTTTTTTCAATCACATATTATTTAAGTTCTTGAGTAACGGTTTTTGTGGTAGGCAAAGTATTAATAATGTCGAAACGAGATTTTGTTTTTTTGATATTGACGCCTAAAGATGATAATAATTTGACTACATTTTGTAACTTATCTGATTTGTTCATGGTATCTCACCTCGTTTTTTGACCTTCAATGATATACTACCCTAATTAGTCATGCTTTACTACCATATTTGAAAATTATTTTAAATTATTTAAGTTACACTAAAGCTTTTTATTATGAAAGTACTTTAAATCCAGCGTCATAAATTTCTTTTTCAATACTATTTAAATTAGTAGGTGTTTCATATTCAACATTAACCTTATTTCTTTCTATATCGATTGATACTGTATGTACTCCAATCATATTTAACAAACGTTCATTTAACATTTGTGCTTGTTCTTCTGTTTCAATGTTATCTATAAATACAATATTACTGTTTAACATATTACAATCTCCTAACTAATCTTTCACTAGTTTTTGAAATGTCACTAGTAGTTCTTCCATTGCTTCTTCTTCAGTACCTTGATTTATTTTTTCCATAATACAACTTTTCATGTGATGTTCCAGTAACTTAGTAGCAACACTATTAAGTGCTGAACGTGTTGCTCTTATCTGAGTTAATACATCATCACAGTAGACGTCTTCATCAATCATTCGATTAATTGCTTTAACTTGTCCTTCTATTCGATTTAATCGAGATTTTAAATTTAATTTAACTTGCTCAGAATGATGGGCATGATTTTGATTTTCCAACTAATTCACCCTTTCAATAGCTTCTATATCATCGTATAATCTCCTCTTTATTACGTCAATTATACATTTTTATTTTAAAAATTAATCATACCATTTATTATAGTGCATGGTACAATATTTGTTAGTACATTAATTTTAAACGATTTAGGAGGTTCAATTAATATGGTAGAGATCGTGCAATTATCTTTCTCATATTCTTCTTTAATTATTAACATCATATTAATCACTGCCTTTATATTAAACTTGATTTTCGCATTTATCATTATCTTCATGGAACGTCGTAGTGCAGGTTCCATTTGGGCGTGGCTTTTAGTTCTTGTATTTCTACCGATAGTAGGATTTATTTTATATCTATTATTAGGGCGTCAAATACAACGCAAACATATTTTTAAATTAAAAAAAGAAGATCGTAAAGGTTTAGCTATGATAGTTGATGAGCAATTAAATGCGCTTGAAAAAGATGATTTTTCTAAAGGTAATCATCAAATTGTTAAGTTTAAAGAAATGGTGCACATGTTACTCTATAATAATGCTGCATTCTTAACTACTGATAACAGTATAAAAATCTTTACAGATGGTCATGCTAAATTTGACGCATTAATTGAAGATATTCAGAATGCTAAAGATTATATACATATTCAATACTATATTTTCAAAAGTGATGGTCTTGGACGTCGTATTTTAAAGGCACTCGAAGACAGACTTGAAGATGGTATAGAAGTTAAAATGTTATATGATGATATGGGTTCAAGAACATTACGCAAGAAAGATTTGAAACAGTTTAAAGACAAAGGTGGACACGCAGAAGCCTTCTTCCCTTCCAAATTGCCCTTAATCAATTTAAGAATGAATAACCGTAATCATAGAAAAATTGTAATTATAGATGGCAAGATTGGCTATGTTGGGGGGTTTAATGTTGGTGATGAATACCTTGGTAAAGATAAAAAATTTGGTTATTGGAGAGATACTCATTTAAGACTTGAAGGTGATTCTGTCAATGCATTAGAATTAAGATTCATCTTAGATTGGAATTCACAATCAACACGTGACAATATCAGATATGAAGATAGATATTTTCCTGATGTAGATTCAGGCGGCGAGATTGGTGTTCAAATCGCTTCAAGTGGTCCTGATGAAGACTGGGAACAAATTAAATATGGTTATTTAAAAATGATTATGTCAGCAAAACATTCTATTTATATTCAATCACCTTATTTTATTCCTGATCAAGCTTTTATTGATGCCATAAAAATTGCCGCTTTAGGTGGAGTTGAAGTTAATTTAATGATTCCTTGTAAACCCGATCATCCTTTTGTTTATTGGGCTACATTAAAAAATGCCGCTTCTTTATTAGACGCAGGTGTTAAAATTTATCAATATAATAATGGATTTCTACATTCAAAAACACTCATTGTCGATGATGAAATCGCTACTGTAGGTACAGCAAATATGGATAATCGTAGTTTTACATTAAATTTCGAAGTGAATGCGTTCATTTATGACGAAGATATTTCTCTTCAACTTAAAAAAGCATTTATTAAAGATATGAAGGTCTCATATGAGTTGACTAAAGAATTATATAATCAACGTAGTACTTGGATTAAGTTTAAAGAAGGCATATCTCAATTATTATCACCAATTCTTTAAACTCATTCAATACATGTTTTTAAAGGAGTAGTTTATGAATCAAGCAGAACAAATATTATTAGCTAAAGAATATATGTACCAATTTCATAAAAATGATTACTCTGGACATGATATTGCACATATTGAACGTGTCACATTATTAGCTAAATATATTGCCAAACAAGAACATCAAGGCGATTTTCTTACAATAGTATTGTCAGCTCTATTGCATGACGTCATAGATGATAAATTGACTGATAAACACCATGCTTTAAGCGAATTACATCAATTTTTTAAAAAAATAGAATTGGATGATACTGTTCAAAAGAATATTATTTTTATTATCAAACATTTGAGTTATCGAAATGGTAGAAATAACGATGTTACACTTCCAATCGAAGGACAAATCGTTAGAGATGCTGATCGCTTAGATGCTATTGGTGCTATAGGTATCGCAAGAACGTTTCAATTTTCTGGACATTTCAATGAGCCGATGTGGACAGAATCTCCCTATCATTCAATTCCTTCAGAAAAAGATATGGTTGATTTACCTCCTTCTGCTATTAGACACTTCTATGATAAGTTATTAAAATTAAAAAAATTAATGCATACACAAACAGGATTTCAACTAGCTGAAGAACGTCATCAATTTATGAAACTATTTTTATCTCAATTTTATAGCGAGTGGCACTTAGAAGAATAAAAAAAGTAGGAAAAGATCATCTATCTTTTCCTACTTTTTTATCGTATTATGCTTATATTATTTTTTCTTCTTATTATTTTTAGAAACAACTTGCGTATTTTTACCTTTTTTATTTGAATTATTTTCTTTATGTGCCTCAACCATAGGTCCAATTTCTTGTTTTGCAACTTTTTCATAAT
Source organism: Staphylococcus sp. FSL W8-1270 (assembly GCF_038007165.1). Taxonomy (NCBI): domain Bacteria; kingdom Bacillati; phylum Bacillota; class Bacilli; order Caryophanales; family Staphylococcaceae; genus Staphylococcus; species Staphylococcus sp. FSL W8-1270. The sequence goes on along the minus strand of NZ_JBBOWQ010000001.1, from coordinate 823,673 downwards.
GTTTATTTGCAAAGAATGTTTGAATAATTAAGAATGCCGCACTGACAGACCAATATAAACCTAGTGCTGAAGCTGAACTTAATGAAATCCAAATAATCATAATAGGTGAAACAATCATCATCATATAAGTCATTTGACGTTGTTCTTCAGGCATTTGTTTACTTGACACCCATGCTTGAATAAAGTATAACACACCGGCAATAATAGTAATCCAAATATCAGGATGTACTAAATTAAACCATAAGAAATGTGGATGTTCTGTAATACCGCCACCAATACGATAACGCAATACGAAATATAATCCCATAACAATAGGCATTTGAATTAAAACAGGTAAGCAGCCTAAAGCACTCTTCATAGGATTGATATCATATTTCTTATAAACTTCCATCATTTCCTGATTAGCAGCCATTTTTTCTTCTTGAGTACGTGCACGTTTCACTTTTTCTTGTACACCTTCTACTTCAGGTTTAGCAATTTTCATTTTTTCACGCATCATATGGCTATTTTTATAGTTTGATAGCATGAAAGGCAATAAGATAATACGAATAACTAATACTAAAACGATGATTGCAATACCATAATCATCATGAAAAACAGAATGGCCTAACCAATGTAGAATTTTAGCCATTGGTTCAACGAATGTATTGTAGAAAAATCCATTTCTATTACTAGATTTGGAATAGTCACATCCAGCTAAAAAGACCATTACCCCTAATAACAAAGGTAGTAGCGCTTTCTTCTTCATTTTTACACCTCTATTGATATATTCACGTAGAAATAATTTTATCATAGATAGGGTGTACTAGAAAACAAAAACTGAAAAAAAGAGATATTTATTTGAAATAGTGCTTTAATTTATTAACAGTCTTGTCAATATTTTGACTATGTGTAATGACTGAAATAACTGACACACCATCAGCGCCTTCTTTAGCTATAGGTTCACAATTGTCTTCAGTAATACCACCTATAGCAACCATAGGTAAGCTTGGATTAATATTTTTTAATGTTGCAATCATTTCAGGACCTACAGGGGCACTTGCATCAGATTTTGAAGATGTCTCATACATTGGACCTACACCTATATAATCTACGTGTTCTAAATCTGATTGTTGATATTCCTTTACGTTTCCTACACTTAACCCTATAATTTTATTTTTAAAACGATTAGCAAAAGAAGCAATTATTTCGTCATCTTGACCTACATGTATACCATCTGCATCAATTTTTTCAGCTAAATCCACATCATCATTAATTAGAAAAGGTACTTTATACTCATGACAAAGTGTTTTTAATTCCTTAGCTAAGGCTTCTTTTTCATCCCCTACTAAAGCATTTGGCCCTTTTTCTCGAAATTGAAATAATGTAATTCCTGATTCTAATGCTGCTTTTAAAACATCTTTAATATTTTGATCACCGATGATGTCTTGTGTTCCACATATAAAATAGACTTGTAAGCTTTTTGAATCAAACATATTTAAACCTCTTCACGTTTTACAAATTGTTTATAAGTATCATAGTTAAGTTGATACATTTCATCAAGTAATTGAGATAAAAATGTTCCAGGTCCATTAACCTTTTCACTTTTTTCAGCAATCTCTGCAGCGATATTATAATAACTTACTGATTCTTCTAATACTTGTAATGATGGATGTGTATTTCTAAATAAAAATCCAGCAACTAAACCGCCTAATAAACAACCAGCGCCTGTGATTTTTGCCAGTAATGGAGAACCATTTGATAGTTTGACAATTTGATTATCTTGAATAATAACATCTTCTCTACCTGTAATAACAATTGCTGTTTGATATTTTTCATAAGCTTTTTTAGCAATTGTCACTACATCTAAGTCTGTTTCCCCATCAGTGCCTTTCATTGTAGTATTTGAATCTACTAAAGTAAGAATTTCAGATGCATTTCCTTTAATCACAGAAACATTTATTTCAGAAAGAAAAGTTTCACAGAATTGTTTACGATATGTTGATGCGCCTACAGCAACTGGATCAAATACAATGGGTGTACCTTGTTGATTAGCAATTTTTCCAATTTCTAAAATATCTTTTTCATTTGCTTTAGTTAATGTTCCAATATTTATAAGCAGTGCCCCTGCTACTTTATAGAACTCTTCTGCTTCTTCTGGAGCTTCACTCATTGCTGGACTTGCACCAATACTCAAGAGTCCATTCGCAGTGAAGTTTTTAACCACATCATTGGTATAACAGACTACTAGTGGATTCTCTTGTCTTATCTTTTCTAAACTATTCATCGTCTAAACCTACTTTCTTCATATAAGCAAAATGGTTTACCGGGCCGCGTCCTTGACCGATTTCAGGTGTATGTTCAATACTTAATGAAATAAATTTTTTAGCTTTTTTTACAGCTTCATAAATTGTTTTACCTTTAGCTAGTTCGGCTGTGATAACAGCTGAAAATGTGCAACCTGTACCATGAGTATGTGGCGTATTAAATCGCTTCTCTTCAAAAGTATAGACATCATCTTTAGTAAATAAAAAGTCTTTAGCATTATTTAAATCAGCAGAATGACCGCCTTTAATTACTACACCTTTACTTCCTATTTCATTTATAAATATATGACCTGCTTTACGAATATTATCTTCAGTATCAATTTTCAAGCCAGTAATTTCTTCAGCTTCTGGAATGTTAGGAGTCACGACATCCGCTAATGGTAAGAGCGTTTTCTGAAGATGTTTTTTTGTTTCATCATCCATTAAGGAATCACCACTTTTTGCTAGCATAACTGGATCGATAACATAGGGAATATTGCTATGATTTTTTAAATACGTTTGAATCAGTTCCATCGTTTCATGTGTAGCAATCATTCCAGTCTTAATTGCGTGAGGTAATTCATCATCAAATACGCTATCTAATTGTTCTTTAACCCAACTAGTTTCTAGATTATGGATATGTTGAACTCCTTTAGTATTTTGAGCCACAATACTTGTAATAGCAGCCATTCCATATACGCCACAAGCATGGAATGATTTTAAATCTGCCATAACTCCTGCGCCACCAGAAGGGTCAGTACCAGCAATTGTTAACGCAATCTTAGGTTTATTCATGATTTGCTCCTCCAAAATCCCATTCTTCATCAATGTATGCCATATTAAAGAAGTGACGTTCATGTACAGTACTTTGTAAAAATGCTTCTTTAATTTCTCTTTTTTCCTGTTCGGTACAATGTTCTGTAAGTTCATTTAACAAACGGTCAAATACTTCAATTAAAGGTGCCATTTCAGTGCTATAAAAATCAAACCACTTAGCAGTAAGTGCATCTCTATTAAGATTTGAATCTTCTAATCCCCATTTAGCAACCACTTCATATACGTAAGGACATGGTGCCATTGCAGCTATAGTGTATGCAGCATTTTCGTGTGTATAAGCATGATAATACATATGTTTAATGTAATGATCTCCACTAGGTGGCCACACTTTTTCTTTTACAATTTCTTCATAAGGTTCATTAATATAGTCCGCTAAAATTTCATGGGCTTCTACTTCGCCGTCTAACATAAATTCAATTTGCTCTACTAAGAATTTCACTTCTTTCATAGTAGGTGCTTTAGGAATAAGTAAAGCATATAAATTAGTAAATTCTTTTAAATAAGAAGCATCAGCACGTAAGTATTGGCGTACTGCTTGTTTTGATAATTTTCCCTTTAATAAATCTTGAATAAAACCATCATTATAAATCTCTTCAATAATTGGCTTTGACGCTTGCTTTAATTCATCTGAAAAACTCATTAACTATTCCTCCTTAAATAAAAAAACTACATTTCAACGTAGAAATGTAGTCAATATTCAAAAAAATAGAATGAATGAATATGTATTACTACTTTCCTACGTTGGCATTAACCAAATCAGGTTATAAGGGTCTGAATGCTTCATCTCAGCCATGTTCCATGGCTCCCCTAGTAGTCTTTAGTTTAATTTAACCATAACAAAACCATTGTTATAATTCAAATAAAAAAGATATTCATTGAAATAAGTTTAATTCATACAACTATTATTATAAATATAATAAATAAAGAATAGTACAGAAATCTTTCTAAATTCAGTCATTACTATCAATATATATAAAAATGCCTAAGACAACTCATATTGTCTCAGGCACTAGTAAATTATTTATTAAGTTTTACGCTGTAACCCATTGAGATGGACCTGCAGTATTATAAAGTTTTACTGCCGCAGCATCTTGAACACTTTCAGGTGCTTGTGCTGGTGATACACCTTTATATTGTGCTGGTGCTACTGAATCCCAAGTAGATTGTAAGAATTGATATTTACCTGCTGCACCAGAAGAAGGGTTGATGGCATGAATATCTCCACCTGATTCGCGTTGAGCGATTTGTTGTAAATGACTATTTACATTTACAGATGAACCACTTGTTGATTGTTTAGGTTGATTTGTAGTTGCATTAGCAGGTGCTTGTTGTGTTTGAGTTGCTTGTTTAGTTTGTGTTGTTTTTGGTGCTTGTTGTGTTTGAGCTTCATTTGCATAGTGTTGACTTACATTTGAAGTTGAAGCTGATTGATTTATATGATTATAATTATTATTTTGGAAAGATACATTTTGTGCTGATTGAGTTGAAGCTACATTTTGATTAGCACTATTTACAGTTGAACCGTTTGATGGATAATATTCCCATTTAAAATATGTTCCATCTGACCAAAAATGATAAGTTTTACCATTTAAATTAAATTGGTAATTATAAGCTCCTTCTTGAATAGGATGTTGATTTAATGATTGATCGTTAGATTCCGCTAATTGAGCTAATTTTTCTTTATTAATTTGATTTTCACTTGCATCAGCATGACTTACGTTTCCTGCTACTAATCCTAAGCCTACTGCTAATGAAGATGCAATAATTGTCTTTTTCATAATAGTATAATCCTCCTAAGTCATTTGTTTTCTTAAATATTTTACGGATACTACTCTAACATCTAAAAAAGCTTAGCAGGTTACAGTGAAATAAAAAAAATATACTTATTTTACATTAAAATTACATAGATTTGTAAATAATTTTTCTTATATATATACTATAAACACTTTAATGGCAGTGTTTATTAGATATATAATAAAAGAACCAACTGTAATTACTTTGTAATATTTCAGAAAAATACACTGTCTTTTTTATCATTCAATGAATGAGTTGTATCTAATGTCTTATACATAGTTAAAGAGGTCGGAATATTTATACCGACCTCTTGAGTATATTTGAGTATAATTGAAAGACTTATTTTATATTAATTGGAAAGGTTTGGAGTATTAAAAATAGAGAGTTTTATTTTATATTCATTAATTCGAGATTATCAAATGGATAAGTGTCTGTATTTAGTGAGCTATCTGAGAGTTTTTCATTATTTAATTTAGGGGACATAAATTTAATTGTTTCAACATATAATTCTGTGACAAAGTGAGTTTGTTTTTCCTTTTCATATTTACGAGAACGCATTTGGCCAGTAATACCTACTAAAGATCCTTGAGAAGTATATTTTTCAATGTTGCTGGCCATCTTACCAAATGCTTTACAAAATATATAATCACACGCTATTTCATCATTTTCATCTTTATAATTACGTTCAGTAGCCACACTAAACGTTGCGATTTTCACCTCCTCATTATCATAAATTTTTGCATCTTTAGTCATACGACCAACGATTACTATCTTATTTAACATGTGTCACCTCCTTATATCGTTATATTAAATAGAATTGAATATAACGTCAAAAAGCTATTTTTTTAGATTTCTTCCCTTTTTAGTATTAATATCTGATATATTTAAGAAAAATATTAAGATATGAGACGACTTATTTAACAAAAAAACAATAATCATATAATTTAAAAATGTTTAAGAGTATGGGAGACATGTTATGAAGACTTTTAAAGCAGTTCGATTCCAAATAGTAAGCGATGATAACAGGATTTCAGAATTTGAACTTTATGATGGTGTTATTATAAATAAAGAGAATAGTGGTACAGGTTGGCTTCTAGAAATTGTAATTTCAGATACACATTATGATATCATGCAAAAATTTTATGAATCACAAACAGTATTAGATATCAGAGTGGTAATTACTAGACCTTCTAACGATCCAGCATTGTTTGATGCAACAATAAAACATATCTCTCTATTTGAAAAGAAAATATCAATTATTTTCGATTGTCATATTTATACACATCGTCAGGTATACGCAGAAACACTATTAGAACAACTTATTGATGAAGGATTATCAGGAGAAGAATTAAAAATTACATTTAACAGAATGATGCAATCTAAACCGAAATTAAAAGAAGAAAAATTTGAAAGATAAAAATAGAGTAGTAACGAAACGAATGATTTCGCTACTACTCTTATTTTAATTACGCATCTTGAATAGCAAAAGTAAGTTCACAACTACAAGCAAGTTGTCCATCAACAGTAGCTTTTGCTGTACCTTTTCCAATAGGACCTTTAATTTTTGTAATTTCAACTTCTAACATTAAAGTATCACCAGGTGTCACTTGTTTTTTAAATCTACATTTATCAATCCCAGCAAATAATGCAATTTTACCTTTATTTTCTTCACTATTTAACATAGCTACCGCTCCAGTTTGTGCCAAAGCTTCTGTAATGAGAACGCCAGGCATAACTGCATAATCAGGAAAATGTCCTTGGAAAAATGGTTCGTTTCCTGAAACTTGTTTTAAACCTACACAACGCTTTCCTTCTTCATATTCAACAATACGATCAATAAGTAAAAAAGGTTGTCTATGAGGAATGATTTTTTTTATTTCATTATAATCAAAAATTGTTTCCATAACTATTACCTCAAATCTATTTAAAAATTAGTCATCGACTCTTTTGATATCTGCACCAAGTGATTTTAACTTCTCATGGAAATTAACATAACCACGATCTAAGTGTTTAAGCTCTGTCACTTGAGTTGTACCTTCTGCCACTAAACCAGCCAAAATAAGAGCTGCGGCTGCTCTTAAATCCGTAGCTTTTACTTGAGCACCTTGTAGTTGACTTTTACCTTCTATTTTAGCACTTCTACCTTCTACATTAATATTAGCATTCATTCTTCTAAATTCTGCAACATGCATAAATCTATTTTCAAATACTGTTTCAGTTACCACTTTATGGCCTTCAGCTGTTAATAATAATGCCATCATTTGTGATTGCATATCTGTAGGGAAACCTGGATGAGGCAGTGTTTTAATATCTACAGGTTGAAGTTCACCATTTGTAGTAACATGTACACCTTCCTCATTAAAATCGAGGTTAACTCCCATTTCTTCTAATTTATAAATTAAACTTGTCATATGTTCTTTAACAGCACCTTTTACAAAAACATCTCCTCTTGTAATTGCTGCTGCGATAATAAGTGTACCTGCTTCAATACGATCAGGTATAATTGCATGTTCAACGCCCGTTAATTTTTCAACACCATGGATAGTAATGGTATCTGTACCAGCACCAACAACGTTACCACCCATTTCATTGATATAATTAGCTAAATCTACAATTTCAGGTTCTTTAGCTACATTTTCGATAACTGTTTTTCCTTGTGCTAAAGAAGCACCCATTATAATATTTTGAGTTGCACCTACACTTGGAAAATCTAGATGAATATTTGCACCTTTCAATCCCTCTTTAGTGCTTGCGTATATATTTCCGTTTTCTAAATGAATTTCTGCACCTAAGGCTTCAAAACCTTTGATATGTTGTTCAATTGGACGAGCACCAATTGCACAGCCACCTGGTAATGCAACGATTGCATGACCTAAACGTGCTAATAAAGGTCCCATTACTAACACACTTGCTCTCATTTTACTCACATATTCATAAGGCGCTTCTTCATTTAGTGTAGCAGAAGCATCAACTGTAACTGATCTGTTTTCTTTATCATAATCCACTTTAGCATTTAAAGTAGATAAAACATTATTGATAGTAACAACATCACTTAAATCTGGCACATTGGTTAATTTACTTTGTCCTTCAGACGCTAATAACGATGCTGTAAGGACAGGTAATACAGCATTTTTAGCTCCTTCTACTTGAACTTCACCAGTAAGGCGATTGCCTCCATTTATAATTATCTTATCCATATTAATCCTCCACATTAAACTCCTATTTCTTATAACATTTCCCATTTTGAATTACTTATTTAATTAGTATATCTACATTTTTAGTTAATTAGTAGAAATTCATTTTTTAAAATAAATATTTAATTTGTGTAGAATACTGTAATAAATCCACGATAAAGTTACTTACTGCAGTACCCATTAAAATTGCTAAGAAAATCATACACACTTGTAGTTGTGTTGAATATCCTTTTTTAAAAAATTGATCTAATCTGAGAGAATGTAATGCCCAGTACGCAATACATATACATATTACATGTAAAAATAGATGTATTATTGCAAATTGCCCAACATATTCCATTCTTTTCTCTCCTTAAAGATTTCTGTAATATATTGTACATTAAAAAAGTTAATAATGATACATAAGAACGTTACGATATTTAATAAAAGTAACTAAAATAAAAATTTAAAGTTATTATCATTCTAAGTTCTTTTATTTACAATAAAAAAAGAGCTTGAAACACCATTAAATGTCTCAAACTCTTTTAATATATTAAGAATAATTAACTAAACCAATAATATTTTAATATCTGTTACTTTTTCATTAACCATTCTCACTAAATTGAAATAATATATTCATCATAAATATTATCCCACATCATTTAATTTAATCATTATTTTAATTCAGCTACACGCAGACGGTTTTCCGCTCTAGCTAATGCGCGTTTAGCTCGGTTAATGTCACTGTTATCCTCTTCATCTAAATGAGACTGAGCTCTTTGACGAGCCAACTTAGCTCTTTCTACATCAATCTCACTAGCTGTTTCAGCTGTTTGAACAATGACAGATACTTTATGTTGTCTAATTTCAACAAAGCCACCACTAACAGCTATATACTCAGTACCATTCTTAAACTTAACTTTAATATGGCCTATCTTTAATGCGGCAACTGTCGGAATATGTCCACTCATGATACCTATTTCGCCCGCAGTAGTTTGAAATACAACGAGTTCAACATCATCTTTTTCGTAGACTGAACCATTAGGAGTGACAATATCAAGATTTACTGTGTTCATTATCTTTACCTCCTAATTAGTTTAAACTTCAACACCCATATCTTTAGCTTTAGCAATAACATCATCCATACTTCCAACTAAACGGAACGCATCCTCAGGAATATGATCATATTTACCATTTAAGATATCTTTAAAGTCCGCTACAGTTGTTTTAACTGGAACATAAGAACCTTTTTGACCAGTAAATTGTTCAGCCACATGGAAGTTTTGTGATAAGAAGAATTGAATTCTACGCGCACGTTCTACTGTTAATTTATCTTCTTCAGATAATTCATCCATACCTAAAATTGCAATGATATCTTGTAATTCTCTGTATTTTTGTAATGTAGATTGAACTTCACGTGCAACTTCATAATGTTCTTGTCCAACAATAGATGGTTCTAAAGCTCTAGAAGTTGAAGCTAATGGGTCTACCGCAGGATAAATACCCATTTCAGTTAATTTACGTTCTAAGTTTGTTGTTGCATCTAAATGCGCGAACGCAGTTGCTGGTGCTGGGTCAGTATAGTCATCGGCAGGAACGAATACTGCTTGAATTGAAGTGACTGAACCTTTATTAGTAGATGTAATACGTTCTTGTAATTGACCCATTTCAGTTGCTAATGTTGGTTGATAACCTACAGCTGAAGGCATACGTCCTAATAATGCTGAAACTTCAGAACCAGCTTGAGTAAAGCGGAAAATATTGTCAATGAATAAAAGTACATCTTGACCTTGTTCATCACGGAAATATTCAGCCATTGTCAATGCAGATAAAGCAACACGCATACGCGCACCTGGTGGCTCATTCATTTGTCCAAATACCATGGCAGTTTTATTGATAACGCCACTATCGCTCATTTCATAGTATAAATCGTTACCTTCACGAGTACGTTCACCTACACCAGCGAATACAGAAATACCACCATGTTCTTGAGCGATATTATTGATTAATTCTTGAATTAATACAGTTTTACCTACACCGGCACCACCGAATAAACCAATCTTACCACCCTTAATATAAGGTGCTAATAAGTCTACAACTTTGATACCTGTTTCAAGGATTTCTACTTCAGTAGACAATTCATCAAAATTAGGTTGACGACGATGAATTGGATCACGTCTAACAGAACTATCTATTTTTTCATTTAAATCTATTGTTTCTCCTAAAACGTTAAACACACGTCCAAGTGTTTCTTCACCTACAGGAACACTAATATCTTTACCAGTATTCACAACTTGCATACCACGTTGAACACCATCAGTTGAATCCATTGCAATAGTACGAACAACATCATCACCTAATTGCAATGCAACTTCTAATGTTAATTTGAATGTGCCATCATTTTTAGGGACTTCAATAATTAGGGCATTATTAATTTCAGGGACTTCATTATGTTCGAATCGAACATCAATTACAGGACCCATAACCTGAGTTACACGGCCATTACCCATGTTGTTTCCTCCTTTAAAATATTATTCAAGTGCGGCAGAACCACCAACAATTTCTGTAATTTGTTGAGTGATTTCAGCTTGTCTCGCTCTATTATATTGTAATGATAAGTCATCAATAAGTTCAGTTGCATTATCAGATGCATTTTTCATTGCAGTCATACGTGCTGCATGTTCACTAGCCTTAGCATCAAGAATCGTTCCATAGATTAAACTTTCAACGTATTGTGGAAGAATAACTCTTAAGATTGAGTCTTTATCTGGTTCAAATTCATATGACGACATTTGACCTTGGCCTTGACTAGAATCTTCTTGAGATAATGGTAGAACTTGTTTAACAGAAGGTTTATTTTCAAGAACACTAACATAGTGGCTATAATAAATCTTAAGTTCATCAATATGTTCTTCACTGAATAAGTCAATCGCATGCTTAGCGATAGCTTGTATTGATTTAAATGAAGGTTGATCAGGTACATCAACAAGTGAACTTTCAACTTCATAACCTCTATTTTTAAGGAAATCAACACCGGATTGACCTAAAACAATAATGCTATATTCATCACTATTTGTATGTTTTTCTTTAATGTCATTGACTAGTCGTTTAAGCACATTCGAACTATAAGCACCCGCTAATCCTTTGTCACTTGTAATAACCAGGTAACCACTACGTTGAATGTGTCTTGGTCTTAACATTGGATGACTTGAATTTTTACTTGCGCCTGCAATAGCAGTTATCGCATCTTGCATTTTTTCCATATAAGGTTCGAATTGCTTAGTATTTTTTTCAGCTCGACGTAATTTAGAACTTGAAACCATGTTCATCGCTTTAGTAATCTGTTTCATTTTTTTCGTCGATTTAATACGACTATCTATCTCTTTAAGAGAAGCCATTATCTCACCACCTTTTTGATTTAAAGTTTAGTTATTCAGACTTGCTAAAACTTTTCTTAAATTCATTAATAGCTGATTCAAATTTAGCATCATCAGGAAGGTTACCAGTTTCTCTGATTTCTCCTAATAATTCTGAAGCATTTGATTTAGACCAACTATTTAATTCATCTTCAAAACGTGTAATGTCTTCTACAGGAATGTCATCTAAATAACCTTTTGTTAAGGCATAAATAATTAACACTTGATTTTCAACAGGAAGTGGTTTGTTTTGATCTTGTTTTAAAACTTCAACCGTACGTTTACCACGTTCTAATTTTCTAGCAGTATATTCGTCTAAATCAGAACCAAATTGTGCAAATGATTCTAACTCACGATAAGATGCTAAATCTAAACGTAATGTACCGGCAACTTTTTTCATTGCTTTAATTTGTGCTGAACCACCAACACGTGATACAGACTGACCGGCATTGATCGCAGGTCGTACACCTGAGAAGAATAAATCAGATTGTAAGAAAATTTGTCCGTCAGTAATTGAAATTACGTTAGTTGGAACATATGCAGAGATATCTCCAGCTTGTGTTTCAATGATAGGTAAAGCTGTAATTGAACCGCCACCTAATGCATCGCTTAATTTAGCTGCTCTTTCTAACAATCTACTGTGTAAGTAGAAGACGTCCCCTGGATATGCTTCACGACCTGGAGGTCTGCGTAATAATAATGATAATTCACGATAAGCTGCTGCTTGTTTAGTTAAATCATCATATACAACAAGTACATTTTTTCCATTAAACATGAACTCTTCACCCATTGTTACTCCTGAATAAGGGGCAATGTATAATAATGGTGCTGGTTCCGCTGCTGATGCAGATACAACAATTGTGTAGTCTAAAGCACCAGCTTGACGTAATTTTTCAACGTTTGCACGTACTGTTGAATCTTTTTGACCAATAGCTACATAAATACAAATTGTATCTAAACCTTTTTGGTTTAAAATTGTATCAATACCAATCGTTGTTTTACCTGTTTGTCTATCACCAATGATTAACTCACGTTGTCCACGACCAATTGGTACTAATGCGTCAATCGCTTTAATACCAGTTTGTAATGGTTCATCAACTGATTTACGATCCATAACACCTGTTGCTTTTTGCTCAACAGGGCGTGTCTTAGTTGAATTGATAGGACCTTGTCCATCAATTGGTTGACCAAGTGGATTTACAACACGTCCGATAAGTTCTTCACCTACTGGCACTTCCATGATACGGCCAGTACGTTTAACTTCGTCGCCTTCTCTAATTTCACTATAAGGTCCTAAGATTACGACACCCACATTTGATTCTTCAAGGTTTTGTGCTAAACCAAGCACTCCATTTGAAAACTCTACAAGCTCACCAGCCATACAATCATTTAATCCGTGAATTAATGCAATACCATCACCAATTTGAAGGACGGTACCTACATCATCAACAGACATTTCTGACTCATAGTTTTCAATTTGTGAGCGAAGTAATGCACTGATTTCTTCAGCTTTGATGGCCATCTATGTCACTCCTCTTTTTTAATTAACTCTTTTAAATTTACGCTCTATTTGTTCTAAATCATTTTTTATACTGCCATCTAATACAGTAGTCCCAACTTTTGCTCTAAAACCGCCAATTAAGTTAGGATTTATTTTAGTTGTAATATGTACTTTAGACAATTTAGTTTTGTTAAGAATTACTCTTTCAATACGAGATAATTCTTCTTCATTCAATTGATATACAGATTCAACCAAAGCATCACCTTGATTATAATGATGGTCATACAAATGTTTAAATTCTTTAAAGATAGAATGGATAAGCGCTAAATGACGATTATTTGCTAAAATCATTAGCATATTTTTTAAGTAATAGTTCGCATCCCCAAATACAATACCTGCGAATTTACGTCGTTCAGAAGCAGGCTGATTAGGATTTGAATCAATTGCTTTTAAATCATCAATGTAATTTAAAGTTGCATGACTAACTTCTTGTAATTCTTCATACATTAAATCTAATCGATCTTTATCTATAGAGACATCAAATAAAGCTTTAGCATATTTTTTTGCTACATCTGCCATTATTTATCGCCTGCCTCTTTAAGATACTTATCAACGAGACCTTTTTGATCTTGTTCTGAAATTTCTTTTTGTAAAACTTTAGAAGCTATTAAAACAGATAACTCAGAAACTTGATTATTAATATCTGCAAGAGCGCGTTCTTTTTCACTGTTGATTTCACTTTGTGCTGTTTCAATCATACCGTTTGCACGTTCATGTGCATCTTTAATAATTTCTTCATGTTGTTTACGTGCTTGAATTCTTGCATCTTCAAGAATATGATGAACTTCATCTTGTGTTTCTTTAAGTGTCTTTTTATTTTCTTCTTCAAGTTTTTGTGCATTCAATTTTGCTTCTTCAGCTTCGTCAATATCTCTATTGATATCGCGTTCACGTTTATCCATTACTTCTTTTAATGGACCCCAAGCAAATTTTTTCAATAACGCTAATAGGATTATAAATGTAATAATTGTAACAATTGTTGTTCCCCATTCAACGCCACCTGTAGTTGCACCTAAAACAAATGAATTAGTTAATGCGTTCACTGGCATTTGACACTCCTTTCATTATTAATCATCACTTTGCCACTAAATAAAACGAATGGCGAAGATCAAAGAGACTTCGCCTCGAACATTTCTTATCTGAATAATGTCATGAATGAGATAACAACGCCGATGATTGGTAATGCTTCAACTAAACCAATACCAATGAACATAATACTCATTAATTGACCACGTGCTTCTGGTTGACGTGCTACACCTTCAACTGTTCTAGAAACAATAAGACCGTTACCGATACCAGCACCTAATGCTGATAAACCGATTGCAATTGCTGCTGCGATTAAACCCATATTAATAATTCCTCCTAAAATGTTTGTTTATGTTAATGTGCGTCCGCAACTTTATGGGACATGTAAACCATAGATAGCATAATAAAGATATATGCTTGGATTGTACCGACAAAGATTGAGAATCCTTGCCATATAATTAAGCCAGGAATACTAATTATCCAGCCCCAGCCGTTTTGGAAAAACAGGCCAGCTAATAGTGATAATAGTAACTCACCAGCAAAAATATTACCGTAAAGACGTAAACCTAGTGTTAATGTTGAAGAGAATTCTTCAAAGACATTAATAATTGCTAATGGCCAGAAAGGTTTAAAGTAATTACCAACATATGCTTTTGTTCCACGCATTTTAACACCATAGTAATGTGTTAATAAAATCATCATCGTAGATAACGTCAACGTTACAGTCGCGTCAGCAGTTGGAGATTTCCACCATAAATAATGATCATGTGTAACAATTGCAAATGGTAAACCTAGCATATTGGCAACAAAAATAAATAAAATTAATGTTACCGCCAAGAAGTGAAATTGACCACCTTTTTTCCAAGCCATGTTACTCTCAATAATGCCTCTTACAAAATCGAAAATCCATTCGATAAAGTTTTGTTTGCCACTAGGTCTTTTCTTAAGATTACGCGTACAAACAATAGCTATTATAAAAACAATAATAGCAGTAATAATAAGCATCATAATACTTGCTAAGTTGAAAACAATATCAAATCCAAACACATTCCAACTTACGAGTGGGGATTTGTGATCCATGTACTCACCTCTTTCTGTATATAGTTTACTATTTTAGCAAGAGAGGGCGAAAAATGATTAATACATAAGAAATCATAAGGCCTATCATTATACCAATGATATTTACATTCTCTTTAAAGACAACCCATACTATACATGCAATAATTGCGACTAAGTATCTCCATACATTACCTGTAGAAATATGTATATTATCTGGTTGTTTTGCCCTAGAAAGATATATCTCAAAAATGTATGTGTTGATTAGAGACCCAAGTGTCCCAATTATTAAGCCTAATAAAAAAGAATTAGATTTAATAAAATACAAAATACTTAACAATATTAAAAAATAAATGTAATATTGAATGAATTGTCTAAATATGATGCTGAACCGTTTCATTCTTTGTGCCTCCAAAACTTATGACAATCATGGAAACCGTTCCACTCATACAATTTCAATAATAATATAGGGTAATTTATGTGTCAATTCTATTCAAATTGTTGTTTAAATTAACACCAATATTGTCATAAAATGTTCACAAATAAATCAACAATTTTTTAACTTTTCAAATTCTTTAGGTATTTCTTCAGTTAATCCTAAATAGTATTTAATACTATCACATATACGTTCAGATGCCTTTCCATCTCCATAAGGATTTTGAGCATAGGCCATATTATTATAAACTTGTTTGTTCTTTAATAATTTTCTTATTTCTTGATACACATGTGTATACTCTGTTCCAATTACTTTTAATGTTCCAGCTTCTACACCTTCAGGTCTTTCAGTTACATCTCTAAGAACTAAAACTGGTTTATTTAATGATGGTGCTTCTTCTTGAATGCCTCCAGAATCAGTCAAAATTAAATAAGCATGATTAGCAAAATTATGAAAATCGACAACATCTAATGGTTCAATAAGCTCTATCCTTGGATGATTTTCTAAATAAGCGTATGATAGTTTTCTAACTTCGGGATTCATATGTAAAGGAAAAACTACTACAACGTCTTCAATATCTTCAACGATATCTCTAACTGCTTTGAAAATATGTTCCATAGGTTTTCCAATATTCTCTCTACGATGAACGGTCAGCAATACAATTTTTTTATTTTTATGCTTTTCTATCAACTCAGAAGTATAATTTTTATTAATTGTAAAATTTAGTGTATCAATGGCAGTATTGCCAGTAATCACTATAGATGTCTTATCTTTATTTTCTTGAATTAGATTGCGTTTTGCACCAATAGTAGGAGCAAAGTGTAAATCGGCAATGTTACTAACCATCTGCCGATTTATTTCTTCTGGAAAAGGCGCATATTTATTCCCACTTCTAAGACCAGCTTCTACGTGGCCTACAGAGGTATGATTATAAAATGCTGCTAATGCGCCAGAAAAAGTAGTTGTTGTATCACCATGAACAAGTACCATATCTGGACATTCTTTTTTCATAATTTGCTCAAGTTGAATAATAGATTTAGCTGTTATTTCTGAAAGAGTTTGCCCTTTTTTCATGATATTCAAATCATAATGTGGTTTTATGTTGAATGTTTTTAAAACTGAATCAAGCATTTCTCTATGTTGAGCAGTTACAACAATAATTGGTTCTAGCATTGAATCTTTTTCAAGTGCTTTAACTAAAGGTGCCATTTTAATTGCTTCCGGTCTTGTACCAAAGACTGTCATAATCTTTCTCATAATATTTACTCCTATAGTACTATTTAGTACCAAATAATCTATCCCCAGCATCTCCTAAACCAGGTGTAATATATGCTTTTTCATTAAGTTTTTCATCTAAAGCTGCAATATAGATATCAACATCTTCATGCGCTTCTTGCATTTTTTCAACACCCTCAGGTGCAGCAATTAAACACATAAAACGAATATTCTTTGCACCTCGATTTTTTAGTGAATTGATTGCTTCGATTGCTGAAGCGCCTGTAGCTAACATTGGATCAACTACTATAATTTCACGTTCATCGATATCTTGAGGTAATTTAGCAAAATATTCTACTGCTTTTAATGTTTTAGGATCACGATACAAACCAATATGTCCTACACGAGCAGCTGGAACTAAGCTTAATACACCATCTGTCATCCCTAATCCTGCTCTTAAAATAGGTACAATTGCTAATTTTTTTCCAGCTAATCGTTTTGCTGTCATAGTTGTTACAGGTGTTTCAATTTCTACATCTTGCAATTGTAAATCTCTTGTAACTTCATATGCCATTAGCATACCTACTTCATCAACAAGCTCTCTAAATTCTTTTGTTCCAGTATTTTTATCACGAATGTAACTCAATTTATGTTGAATGAGTGGGTGATCAAATACATGTACTTTACTCATAATTCATTTCCTCCATTTATGTTGTTATTCATATAGCGGATATTGTTGAGTCAATTGTTTTACTCTATCACTAGCTTCTTTCAATTTTGCTTGGTCATTTGAATTTTTTAATGCTGTACTGATAATTAAAGCTACTTCTTTAAATGCTACTTCATCAAAACCACGCGTCGTTGCAGCAGGAGTGCCTAGTCTAATTCCACTTGTAACGAATGGTTTCTCCTGATCAAAAGGTATTGTATTTTTATTACATGTAATACCAATTGAATCTAATGTTTCTTCAGCCTGTTTACCCGTTAAATTAACTGATTGTTTCACATCTACTGAAATTAGATGATTATCTGTACCTCCTGAAACAATTCTAAATCCTTCATTTTGAAGTGTTTCAGCTAAAGTTTTAGCATTTTTAATGACTTGTTCTTGATACACTTTGAAATCTGGTTCTAAAGCTTCTCCAAAAGCAACAGCTTTTGCAGCAATCACATGTTCTAGTGGTCCACCTTGAATTCCAGGAAATATTGTCTTATCTATCTCTTTTTTATACTTTTCCTTGCAAAGAATCAGGCCTCCACGTGGTCCTCTCAACGTTTTATGAGTTGTACTGGTAACAAAGTCAGCATATTCTACAGGATTAGGATGTAATCCAGTTGCTACTAAACCTGCAATGTGTGCCATATCAACCATTAATTTAGCACCAACTTCATCAGCAATTTCTTTAAATTTCTTAAAATCTAATTGTCTAGAATACGCTGACGTACCAGCTACAATTAATTTAGGCTTATGTTTCTGTGCCAATTCACGAATTTCATCATAATTAATTCTTTCAGTTTCTTTATCCACGCCATAATCGATAAAGTTATAAAACTTACCACTAAAATTAACTGAAGCACCGTGAGTTAAATGACCACCATGACTTAAATTCATTCCAAGCACAGTATCTCCCATCTCTAAAGCAACTAAATACACTGCCATATTAGCTTGAGAACCTGAATGGGGTTGTACATTTGCATGTTCAGCTCCGAATAAAGCTTTGATACGTTCAATAGCTATTGTTTCCGTAACATCAACATATTCACAACCACCATAGTAACGACGACCTGGATAGCCTTCTGCATATTTATTTGTCATTACAGATCCTTGCGCTTCCATTACCGCTTCTGAAACGAAGTTCTCTGAAGCAATGAGCTCAATATTATTGTTTTGACGGTTGTATTCATTTTGAATCGCTTCATAAATAATGTGATCTTGTTCTTTAATATAAGACATATATTCCCCTTCTTCCTTTAGAACTTATTCATATTTAGCTCTTTCTCCACCAATTTTTTTTGGTCTTGAAGTAGCGATTGTAACTGTAGCTTCACCAACTTTTTTAACGCTTGTTCTCAACGGAACACAAACATGATTAATGTGCATTCCAATAAGCGTTTGACCAATATCAATACCTTTAGGCACTTTTATATATTCAATGACTATTGGATCTTTCATATGTTGATAGGCATATGTAGCAAGACTTCCTCCTGCATGAACATCTGGTACAACAGTTACTTCTTCCATAGTAAATGGATTATAATCTTCACGCTCAATTGTAATCGCCCTATTAATATGTTCACAACCTTGAAACGCAAATGAAACGCCCGTTTCACGTTTTATACGTTCCAATTCATTAAAAATAGTTTCAGCAACTTCCATTGAACCAACTGACCCAATTTTTTCCCCAATTACTTCAGAAGTTGAACATCCTATCACACAAATCTCATCTTTTTTGAAAAACGATTGAGTTTTCAATTCATCCAGTAAAGTTGTAAGTTCTTGCATATTATTTCACCTCACTTGCAAAGATAAAAAGAAGCATAGCTGACAAGCTATACTTCTTTATTATAACTTATTTATTACTCAACTTATACTATTAGCGTAATATTTCTCTTTATTCTTCGTGTTTCAATTTGCTAATAAGAGAATATAATTGATTAAATGTGTGACGATAGGTATCTATGCTACCGCCAAATGGATCATCTATTTCACCTGTTTCTGATACATACTCACATAATGTATAAATAGGATATTCTGTCCCAAATTGACTGATTAACTGTCGTTTATGACTATTGGTCATCGTTAAAATTAAATCACTTTTTAAGTCATCTTGACTGAATATTTGAGATACAGAGGGTTCTGGTAAATTATTTTCTAAAATAACTTCTAATGCTTCAGGAGTAATGGATTGTCCATTCATTGCAAATAATCCACGTGATTGAATAGAATAGTTAGGTAGAAGCGCTGTAGCTATACTTTCAGCAATAGGACTTCTACAAGTATTTCCAGTACATACAAATATTATCTTCATAATTCTCTTCCTTTAACTATTTGATTTCCCGTTGCTTTTAGCATACGATTCATAACTGCTTCAGAACCTTCAATATTATCAAAAGTATAAATAAATGCTTTTTTTATTCGTTCATCATCATCAATGTCATGTAAAATTTTATATAAGTTATGATTAGCCCCTTTAACATCTCTTTGATTTTCACAAAGAGAGATAAATATACCATCTTTAGGTACATACTTTTTCATACTAGAAGGTAAAACAAATGCTAACCCTGATTCATTTAACTCAGAAATAGGTTGTGTCAATTCAGTTAACATATATACAGGTGTTTTAGGTGCATAGTGTTTATATTTCATACCTGGTGCTATGGGACGTTCTAATTGATTATAATCATATTGAATGACGCTGTGAGGTACCACCTGATTAAGCATTGTTTGAGTAATTGATCCTGGTCTTGCTATTCTAAAAGGAAATTGGGTACAATCTAAAACTGTACTCTCCAAGCCTTCTTCACTTTGATCGCCATTCACAATACCATCTATTTTTCCATTTAAATCATTATAAACATGTTGAAATGTCGTTGGAGAAGGTCTTCCACTTATATTTGCACTGGGTGCTGCGATTGGTAAATCAACATATTCTAATATTGCTCTTCCAATTGGATGACTTGGCATTCTTACAGCAATAGAATTAAGACCACCTGTCACTTTCTCACATAAATATCCTTGTTTTAAAGGAAGAATAAACGAGATTGGGCCAGGCCAAAATGCATTCATTAATTTCTTAGCTTCCTTAGGGATAGTTGATACAAATGCATCCATTTGTGATTGCTTGTAAATATGAACAATCAGTGGGTTATCAGACGGGCGTCCTTTGGCTTTATAAATGTTTTCTACTGCCTGTTCATTTTTAGCATTGGCACCTAAACCGTACACTGTTTCAGTAGGTATCGCAATTAGGCCACCATTTTCATAAATAGTTTTTATTTCTGCTAATTGAGAAAACGTGTGGGGATCTTGACTATAATCTTTCATATTCCATATATTTGTTTTCACTTTGATCACACCTTTCACATATGTGAAATTATTAAAGAAAAAGAAGTGGGTTAGAAAATAATACATTTCTTTCCCACTCCACTATTACCACTTAAATGAAATCATTCTATTTAATCCGTTAATATCTTTCAAGAGATTTACATTCACATGCGGATATTTATTTATAATACGTGCTTTTAATATTTCTCCTTGATTATATCCAATTTCAAAAGTTACATAAGCCCCTTTATTAAGTACTTTTGGTAAATCATCTAGAATCATCTCATAAATTTCATACCCTTCATCCTCAGCAAATAACGCGATATGAGGTTCATACTTTACTACCGTATCTTCCATATCTTTCATCTCAGTTTGATCAATATAAGGAGGGTTTGAAATTAAGCCATCTAATTTAATATTTTCTTTAATAAGTGGTTTAAGGGCGTTACCTTTTAGAAATCTGATATCCGCTTTTAATTGATGTGCATTATCAGATGCTACCTCTAGAGTATCTTCAATAAGATCTGTGGCTATTACATTTAAGGTTGGATTTAGTTTTTTAAGTACAATTGCAATCGCTCCACTGCCTGTTCCTATATCAGCAATTGTACTTCCATCTTTACAATGCTCTAAAAAATGAAGCATAACTTCTTCTGTTTCTGGACGTGGAATAAGACATTGAGAATTTACTTGTAATTGATATCCATAAAATGATTGAAAACCAACAATATATTGAATAGGCTCTCCTAATAACATACGGTCTAATGCAAGTGAAAATTTTGCTTCTTCAGCTTGAGACATCTCATCATACATATGCATTAAATAATCAGTCCTAGACCATTTAAATAAGTCTAACATCAGCCATTCCGCTCTAGATTGCTCAAATCCTTTTTCTTTTGTTAATTCAATCGCTTCTTGTAAGGTATCTTTAAAGCTCGCCATTATTTAGTTCTTTCAGTTTTTCAGTTTGCTCAGAAAGTGTTAATGCATCAATAATTTCATCCAATTTACCTTCCATAATTTGGTCGAGCTTTTGTAAAGTTAAACCAATTCGATGATCTGTCACACGACTTTGAGGATAATTATAAGTTCGTACACGTTCAGAACGATCTCCTGTCCCTACAGCTGATTTACGTTGAGCTGCATACTTTTGCTGTTCTTCTTGTAATTTCATATCATATAATCGTGCTTTTAATACTTTTAATGCTTTTTCACGGTTTTGAATTTGTGATTTTTCTGAAGACGTTGCAATAATACCGGTTGGAATATGCGTAATACGCACAGCAGAGTCTGTAGTATTAACGTGTTGACCACCAGCACCACTTGAACGATACGTATCAATTTTCAAGTCTTCATTACGCACTTCAATTTCTACATCTTCAACTTCAGGTAATACAGCTACAGTCGCTGTAGATGTATGAATACGTCCTCCAGATTCTGTTTCGGGCACACGTTGTACACGATGAGCACCATTTTCAAATTTCAACTTACTATAGGCACCATTACCTGAAACTGAAAAACTGATTTCTTTATATCCACCATGATCACTTTCTGCCGCTTCAACAATTTCAGTTTTAAAATTTTGAGATTCCGCATATTTTGTATACATTCTTAATAAATCGCCTGCGAAAATAGCTGCTTCATCTCCACCAGCTGCTGCTCTAATTTCGACAATAACGTCTTTTTCATCGTTTGGATCTTTAGGAATTAACAAGAATTTAAGTTGTTCTTCTAATTCAGGAAGTTCACTTTTTAATCCAGATGCTTCTTCTTTTAACATTTCAATTTCTTCTTTATCATCTGTTTCAGTTAGCATTTCATCTATTTCTGCTACTTCTTCTTTTTTACTTTTGTAATCTCTATAAACATCTACTGTTTTCTGTAAATCAGCTTGCTCTTTAGAATATTTTCGTAATTTATCTGGATCGTTGACGATTTCTGGATCACTTAACATTTCATTTAACTGTTCATATCTTTCTTCAACAATATCTAATTGATCAAACACTATATTTCCTCCTTGTCATTGATGCTAGGTGCTACAATATGATGTGCTCTGCATCTTGGCTCATAACTTTCATTTGCTCCTACTAATATAATTGGGTCATCAATTCTTGCTGGTTGTCCATCGATTAAACGTTGCGTCCGACTTGATGACGAACCACATACTGCACAAACGGCTTGTAATTTGGTCACTTGTTCACTTACAGCCATAATTTGAGGCATGGGGTCAAAAGGTTCACCTCTAAAGTCCATGTCTAAACCTGCTACTACAACTCTATGACCCTCTTCAGCTAGCTTTTCTACTATATGTACAATTTCATTATCAAAAAATTGAATTTCATCTATCCCTATGACATCAAATTGAGATAAATTTTGTAATAGTATTTCTCTAGCTGTTGAAATATTAATGGCTTCTAGTTCATTACCATCATGTGATACAACTTTTTCTTTATGATACCGGTCATCAATAGCCGGTTTAAATACGATTACTTTTTGTTTAGCATAAATTCCTCTTCTTAATCGACGAATTAATTCTTCCGATTTACCACTAAACATACTTCCAGTAATGCATTCAATCCAACCAGAATGGTAAGTTTCATACATTATAAGTTCCACCTTTTTCAAAACATAATCGCTTAATTATATCATATTTTCGTTTATTATAAATGAGTTTATTACTGGGTTATCATTGAACAAATGAATAAAATAGTTTAGAAATAAAAAAATACCTGCTTAATTCTATACATAATAGATTAGGCAGGCATTTTAAGTTCAAAATTAATTGTTGTTTGATTTGAGACCAAACTTTTTGTTGAAACGTTCCACACGACCATCCGCAGCAGCGAATTTTTGACGTCCTGTGTAGAATGGATGTGAATCAGATGATACATCTAAGCGAATAACTGGGTATTCGTTACCATCTTCCCATTCCATTGTTTCTGAAGAAGTTTTAGTAGAACCACTTAAGAATTTAAAGTTAGTTGTTGTATCTAAAAAGATGACTTTGTGGTAATCAGGATGAATTCCTTGTTTCATTTTTTTCAGCTCCTTTGCCCTGAACCATCTGGAACAGAGTTATTTGTGAGTTTTTACCCAATACTGTGTAATTATAATAGTTATTGAAGGAAAACGCAACCCTCAATCATATATTTTAGATAATTGGTTTTCCTGTTTTTGTACTTTCAGCGGCTGCCTTTTGCAATTGTTCAAAAAATTCTTTGTTATTTTCTGAACGTTTTAATTTTCTTATAAAACGCTCTGTAAAATCGGTAGAATCAGTAAACATATTTCTAAGTTGCCATAATGAGTCTAATTCGGACTTGCTAATTAATAATTCTTCTTTACGTGTAGAACTACGTCCAATATCAATAGCTGGGAATATTCGACGTTCGGATAATTTACGATCAAGATGAAGTTCCATATTACCTGTACCTTTGAACTCTTCATAAATCATATCATCCATACGTGAACCTGTATCTACTAAAGCTGTTGCTAAAATAGTTAGGCTACCACCTGCTTCAATATTACGCGCAGCACCGAAAAATGCTTTAGGCTTATGTAAGGATGCTGGATCCAAACCACCTGACAATGTTCTACCACTAGGCGGGATAACAAGATTATATGCTCTTGCTAAACGCGTAATAGAGTCCATCAAGATAATGACATCTTGTCCTATCTCTACAAGACGTTTTGCTCTTTCTAGTAATAACTCTGCTACCTTAACGTGGTGTTGAGGAGGTTCATCAAAAGTGGAATGTACTACTTCTGCTGACTCTACTGAACGCTCTATATCAGTTACCTCTTCAGGTCGTTCACCTACTAATAATATAAATAATTTAGCATCTGGTTTATTTGTACTAATTGCATTTGCAATTTCTTTAAGTAATGACGTTTTACCAGCTTTAGGAGGAGCAACAATAAGACCACGTTGACCTAAACCAATTGGAGTAACTAAATCCATAATTCGAGTAGAATAGTTTTGAGGCTCTGTTTCAAGAATAATTCTTTCCTCTGGGTATAACGGAGTAAGTGCTTGGAAATGAGGACGTTTTTTTACAACTTCTGCATTTTCATCATTAACAAAGTCAACTTGTAGAAGTCCATAGTATTTTTCATTGTCTTTAGGCTTTCGTACTTTTCCAGTTACTTTATCGCCTCGTTTAATTTCAAAACGTCTAATTTGACTCGCTGATATATATATATCTTTTTCACCTTTAGAATAATTAACGGTTCTTAAGAAACCATATCCATCAGGTTGTATATCATCTAAAACACCCTCCATATAGTAATTTCCATCTTTTTCCATTTGAGCTTCCATAATTGCCAAGACAAGCTCACTTTTATTCAATTTACTATAATTAGTTAGTTTTAATGATTTTGCTTTTTGCGTAAGTTCTTTTGTCGTATAATTTTTATACAATTCATGAAAAGATTCATATTGTGGTGATGTTCGTTCTCTTTCAGGCATAAATTGCACCCATTTCTTATATTTTTATAAAAATCATCTAGCTACTAGCATTGTCAAATCATCTAAATGATTATAACTTAAATGTTTTAAACGTTAGCATCTTAAATACTAGAATTAATATAGCAAATTTTTAATTTAATTACAAAATGATTTTATTAAATTTCAAAAAATAAAACAGCTCATGGAACTAAAACAATTCCATGAACTGTATTTATATTAAAATATTTCATTATACTTAATTATTTAAAATAACCAGCAATTGATTTTACTTCTAAGAACTCTTCAATTCCGTAGTCGCCCCATTCACGACCGATACCAGATTGTTTATAACCACCAAATGGTAAATAAGGTTCGTTTGGAGATTCATTAATTTGAATTCTACCTGCCTCAATTGAACGTGCTACTTTTTGAAGTGTTTCTTTATCTTTACCAATTACATATCCTGCTAAACCATATTTAGTATCATTAGCAATTTCGATTGCTTCGTCTAAATCATTATATGTGATTACTGAAACAACTGGACCAAAAATTTCTTCTTGTGCAATAGTCATATCATTTTTAACATTTACAAAAATAGTTGGTCTAGCAAAATAACCTGTATCTAATCCTTCTGGTTTACCTGGACCGCCATATAATAATTCAGCGCCTTCTTCAATACCTTTATCAATATAAGATTGTACTGTGTCGAATTGTTTTTTACTAATGATTGGTCCTACTTGAGTATTTTTATCAAGTGGATCGCCAACTTTAACATTACTAAACTCTTCTTTTAAGGCAGTTAAGAATTCTTGTTTAATACTTTCTGGAACTAAGATTCTTGTTCCTGCAGTACATACTTGACCAGTATTATTAACAACCTTTCCAGTTGTAGCTTTTGCAGCTTCTTTAATATCTACATCGTCAAGTACGATATATGGTGATTTGCCACCTAATTCAAGAGATACTTTTTTGATATCTTTAGCTGCTTTTTCCATAATTTTAGAACCTGTAGCTCCAGAACCAGTGAATGACATCATTCTAACTTTAGGATGTTCGCTTAATGGATTACCTACACCTTCACCATCACCATTAACTAAGTTAAATACACCTTTAGGAACGCCTGCTTTTTCAAAGATTTCAGCTAAAATTATTGCAGCAAATGGTGTTTCTTCAGAAGGTTTTAACACAACTGGACTACCTGCAGCAAATGCTGCTGCTAATTTAAGAGATGTTTGATTAGTTGGGAAATTCCATGGTGTAACTAATCCAGAAACGCCAATCGCTTCTTTAGTTACCAAATCATCTCCACGACGTTCTTCAAATTCAAATGAATCTAAAGCTCTACGTGCTTCTGAAAAGTGTTGTAAACCCATTTGATAATGAACATTTTCTGAAACAGTTAGTGGAGCACCTAACTCTGCAGTAATTGCTTCAATAATATCTTGTTTTCTATTTTTATATTCTTCTACTATTCTATCTAGTAGTTGTTTTCTTTCTTCAACTGAACTATGGCGAAATTCTAAATATACGTCATGAGCAGCTTGAACCGCTTTTTCTACGTCTTTTTCATTACCTTTTGCAACTTTTCCAATAACTTCTTCTGTTGCTGGATTAATTACATCAATTGTTTCGTTACTTTCACTATCAATCCATTCACCATTAATATATTGTTGAGTATAATTTCTCATCAATGATTCACTCCTTAAGAATGTGTATGTCTAATATATATCCGATTTGATGTTATTTAAACATAATTAAAAGGTTAAAGTTTATATAAACTCCAACCTTTTAACTATATTATTTAACTGAATCGTTATGTTCTAATGTGACGTAATCTCTAGCCCATGCTTCAATTGGTCTTAAAGCCTCAGCAAGTGCTTTTCCTTTATCGGTTAACTCATAAACGATAGAAACAGGACGTGTAGAAATGACTTTTTTGTCTACTAATTCCCACTCACCTAATTCTGTAAGCTTAATACTTAATGCACGTGGAGTAATTGTTTTTAAATCCCTTTTCATATCGGAAAAGTGTGCAGTATAATCAGCGCATCGAGATAGGTAATTAATGATTAAACCGTTCCAACTTCTACCAACAATTTTAAAGGTTTCTTCGAGATATGGACAGATTTCCATTGTCTTCACCTCTATTCAAAACTTCTTAAACATTGCAGGTATTTAATATACTTCAGCAATTAATATATTTAAGTATATCAAAAATAATTAAACTTGTTCAGTCCAAATATCCGCACCTAAATCTTTAAGATGTTTAACGATATCTGTATATCCTCTATAAATATGTTTAACATTATAAATTGTTGTAACACCTTCTGCTAGTAATCCAGCAATAATCAAGCAAGCTCCTGCACGTAGATCACTCGCATATACTTTGGCACCTTGAAGTTTAGAAGGTTTAATTGTTGCAGTACCAGTAGACGTATCTGCTTCAATACTAGCTCCCATATTTTTGAGCTCTTCTACATGGCGGAAACGAGCTGGATATATCGTTTCTGTAACGAAAGATGGACCATCTGTCATAAATAATAAAGGCGTAATAGGTTGTTGTAAGTCAGTAGCAAATCCAGGATATACTAATGTTTTAATATCTACATTTTTATATGATGATTTACCTTTAATTACTATTTGTTCTTTATCATCATCGATATCAATATCAACACCTAATTCATTTAGTTTAACTGTGAGCGCTTCTAAATGTTTAGGTACAATATTTTTAATTGTTACTTCGTCACCACAAGCAGCGGCAATACACATATACGTTCCCGCTTCAATTCTATCAGGAATCACTTGATATTCAGCTCCATGTAACTCTTCAACACCACTGATTTTTAGAGTACTCGTACCGGCGCCTTTGATATTTGCGCCTAAGCTATTTAAAAAGTTTGCTACATCTACTACTTCTGGTTCTTTGGCAGCATTTTCAATCGTTGTTTGCCCTTTTGCATGAACAGCTGCAAGCATAATGTTGATGGTTGCACCAACACTTACCATATCTAAAAAGATGTTGGCTCCGTGCAATTCTTTTGCTTCTATTTTCATTGATGTATCACTTGATTCATCAATTTCAGCACCTAAAGCTTTAAATCCTTTAATGTGTTGATCAATTGGACGTGGGCCCAATGGACAACCACCTGGTAAACCAATCACACATTTTTTAAAGCGACCTAACATGGCTCCCATCATGTAATAAGAAGCACGTAAAGATTCAACTTTGTTATTTGGTAACGGTGCATTTTTAATGTCTGTTGTATCAACTTCTAATGTTTTACCATTAAGATTTGTTTTAATATTTAAATCTTCTAATAAACTCACTAGTGTTTCAACATCTGAGATTTGCGGTAAACCGTCAATTTTCACTTGTCCTTGCGCTAATAGAGTAGCTGGAATAATAGCTACGGCACTATTTTTTGCACCACTAATTGTAACTTCACCCTTTAGTGGTTGACCACCTCGGATTTTAATTACTTCTTGACTCATTTATTTTTTCTCCTTTATTCGCCTTTTGTAAAATTATACATAATTCGCATTATAAATTATATATTATTTATTTGTAAAATACTAACTTTTAAAAAAACTTAGCAATTATAATATTAATATCCAAAAATCTAATATTTCATATAACGGATTGATAACACTATTATAAATCAATTTAAACAATTATTTAATTCTGTTTTTTCATAAATTTTAAAAAGAGATAATTTATTTTTTATAAATCATGAGTCAGTAATTGATTAACATTCAGCATGACTAACTTTATACAAATACTTTAATAATATATCGTAAAATTTTTGTATAAAATAAAAAAACTGTCAACAAAGCGAACACTTTGCTGACAGTTCAGGTTGCCTTAACCTTTAATAATAATTATTTTATTTAGCGCGATTAGACGTACCAAACTCTCTAATTTTGCCTTTTACTGTTTCTTTAATAGCTTCACGTGCTGGACCTAAGTATTTGCGAGGATCGTAAACTTCTTTATCATTGTTCAATACATCTCTAACAGCTTTAGCTGAAGCAATTTGATTTTCAGTATTTACATTAATTTTTGCAGTACCATAAGGGATTGCTTTTTGAATATCTTTAGTTGGAATACCTGTACCACCATGTAAAACAAGTGGTAATCCAGTTGATGCACCAATTTCTTCCATTTCTTTGAAGCCTAATTTAGGTTCGCCTTTATAAGGACCATGTACTGAACCTAATGCTGGTGCTAAAGTATCAATACCAGTTCTTTCGACTAATTCTTGACATTCTTTAGGATCAGCATAGATGATACCGCCTACAACATCATCTTCTTGTCCACCCACTGTTCCTAATTCAGCTTCAACTGACACGCCATGTTGATGTGCATATTCTACTACTTTAGAAGTAATTTCAATATTTTCTTCAAATGGACTATGTGAAGCATCAATCATTACTGAAGTAAATCCAGCATCAATAGCTTCTTTACATTTTTCAAAACTTGAACCATGATCTAGGTGGATAGCTACTGGTATAGTAATGTTTAAATCATGCATTAAACCTTCTACCATTTTAACTACTGTATAAAAACCACTCATATAACGTGCAGCACCTTCGGAAACACCTAAGATCACTGGCGCGTTCTCTTCTTGAGAAGCTTCTAAAATAGCTTGTGTAAATTCTAAGTTATTTAAGTTGTATTGACCAACCGCATAACCATTTTCTTTCGCATCGATTAACATTTCTTTCATTGAAACTAATGGCATGAAAGTTCCTCCTTGTATCCAATTACATAAATTTTCAAAAATTATTATAGCAGATAATATTTTTTATTGCATGCTTAATTTAAAAATAATTGATAACTTTTGAAGCTTCATTGCATAAAATATTATATTTCATTACAATACTAATGAAATGGAGGATAATCATGTCAAAGATACTACAAACACAATTAACGGGTATATTTAATCGTTTAGAAGACCAAGCGTTAGACATACAAATGGCTGCTCAATGTTTAATCCAAGCTATTGGTGGAGAAGGATATGTATATATTAATGGTTATGGAGATTTAAAATTTTTTGAAACTTTTATATTAGAAAGTGATGAAAAATTAAATTCTAGTAAAAAATTGAGTGAATTAAACAGTTTAAATGATTTAGACACAACTGATCGTGTATTTTTATTCTCTCCTTTTTATACTAAGGAGGTTGCTCAAGATGTTCAACAATTAATAGACAAAGATATTGATTTTGTATTAGTATGCAATCGTCCTAAACAAGAAGATTTCCCTGAACATCTTATGCATTTTGTAAACTTATCAACTCCGCGTCCGATTGTATATACTGAGGATTACGATAAAATTGTACAACCTCATACAATGGCGTTTAATTACATTTACTATGATATATATACACAAATGATTGAAATGACTAGAGACTTGGAATTATAAATTAACTTTATAATCATTAGCGCCTAACATGTACAACCTTTATCTTCTATATAAATTGATATAAATGAAGCGGAATAGACTACTTTTAAAGTCTATTCCGCTTCTATTTTGATATTTTAATTTTGTTGGTGTTTATAAGCAGCTTCTACAAAAGCTTTGAAAATTGGCTGTGGTCTATTAGGTCTAGATAAGAATTCCGGATGGAATTGACAAGCAATGAAGAAATCATTTTCTGGAATTTCTACCATTTCCACTAAACGACCATCTGGACTAGTACCAGAAAAGACCATTCCTTTATCTTCTAATTGTTCTCTATAAGCATTATTAAATTCATAACGATGACGATGACGCTCTTCAATATTTGTTTCATTATAAATGTCATGTGCCAAAGTATGATCTTTAATAGTACATGGATAAAGACCTAAACGTAATGTGCCACCTAAATCTTCGATATCTTTTTGTTCAGGTAACAAATCAATAATTGGATATGGTGTATTTGGATCAAGTTCTGCTGAATGAGCATCTTTAAGTCCTACAACATTTCTTGCAAATTCGACAGTTGCTAATTGCATTCCTAAGCAAATACCAAAATAAGGTATATTATTTTCCCTTGCATATTTGATAGCTGAAATTTTACCTTCACTTGCTCTAAAACCAAAGCCACCAGGAACTAAAATTCCATCAACATCACTTAAATAACTCTCTACATTTTCGTCTGTCACTTCACTTGAATCAATCCATTTTACTACAACATCTTTTTTCAATGGATAACCTGCATGTTTTAGTGATTCCACCACTGACAAGTATGCATCTTGTAAACTTACATATTTACCAACTAAGCCAATAGTAATCGTACCATCTAATGAATTAACGGTATCTAATAAATATTGCCATTCATCTAATTGTGTATCGTATTTAGCATCTAAATCTAAGCGTTTAATTACAATATCGTCCATATTTTGAGCACTTAATTGTAATGGGATTTCATATAATGACGATGCATCTCTACATTCAATAACACTTTCTTTATCTATATCACAGAATAAAGCAATTTTATCTTTTAAATCTTGAGTCATTTCATATTCTGTTCGAACAACAATTAAATCAGGTTGAATACCTAAACCACGTAATTCTTTTACACTATGTTGTGTTGGTTTAGTTTTCATTTCTCCAGCTGCTTTAATGTATGGAAGTAATGTACAATGAACATACATAACATTCTCACGGCCAAGGTCACTTCTAATTTGGCGAATAGCTTCAATAAATGGAAGAGATTCAATATCACCTGTTGTACCGCCTATTTCGGTAATGACCACATCCGCATTTGTACTTTCTCCAGCTAATAATAAGCGTTCTTTAATTTCATTTGTAATGTGTGGAATCACTTGAACTGTTCCACCTAAATAATCTCCACGACGTTCTTTTTTTAGCACATGTGAATATACTTTACCTGCAGTGACATTCGAATATTTATTTAAATTGATATCTATAAAACGTTCATAATGTCCTAAGTCCAAGTCAGTTTCAGCGCCATCATCTGTAACAAATACCTCTCCATGTTGATAAGGACTCATTGTACCAGGATCAACATTTAAATATGGATCAAATTTTTGAATTGTTACTTTAAGTCCTCTGTCTTTTAACAATCTTCCTAGAGAAGCGGCTGTAATACCTTTACCTAAAGATGAAACTACTCCGCCGGTTACAAAGATAAATTTTGTCATTGTCTGACCTCCTAATTTATTAAGGGTTGCTTCCTTACTCTATCTCTACAAAATTTAAACATTTCCTAAAAATAAAAAAATCGCTCCCTCTCACAAATTTGTAAGGGGAGCGTATAACATTTATACACGTGTCCTAATTAAAGGAGCCCGAATAAAATTTTAACATTTTTCATTCAAAAGTCAATTAAAACTAATATTTAGTCATTAAAATCTTCTGCGTCTTCAAATGCTTCTTCTTCACCTTCAGCGATGTCATCATCTTCATCTTCTTCAATAACGATATCTGAACCGTCAATATCTTCTTCATCATCATCAGCATTATCTAATGTTTCTTGGTCATCCGTTTGAGCTGGAATATCATCATCATCATCCATTTCATCCTCACCAAGTAACTTAAGATTTTCATCTTCTTCATCATCGTCATCAAGAATATCAAATTTTTGAATTGTTGGTGCAATTTTTTCTTCAATATCATCTACTGAATACCAATCACGTAATCCCCATTGATTTTCACCAACATTTAAGAAACGTCCATCTGTATTTAAGTCAGTATAAAATTGTACAATACGATTTTCAATTTCATCATATTCATAATTACCGAGACTTTTAAATTCGTCAATAATATCATAGAGATTCATTGTTGACCCTTTATCGTGTAATAAAGTATAAGCCATATCGATAAATGATTTTTCATCAACCATTTCTTTAGTATAATCTTGAATTTTCATTATAACTAAACTTCCTTTCAAAGGATTTTATTATCTTTACATTGCTTTTATTAATAGTAACAAAGATAAATTATAAATGACATTTTATGATTTCGCAATTGCTATTCAATTAGTAATTAATATATTTTTTGAAAATAACTAAGTCATCTGATTGATCTGTCTCAACAAAGCCGCTACTAATACATAATGGCTTAAGTTCATTATTTTCCCCAAATAATGTAATACCTATACTTCTTATTTCTTTAAAATGTTTACGTACATATGTAGGAAGTTGTCTTAAAGCACTCCCAGCAATCCCCTCTTTTCTTTGATCTTTATAGACTTCTATTGCAGCGATGTTTAGATGAGTATCTAGATGTTCGAGTGCAATAAATCCAACTTTTTGATCATCTTTTAATAAATCAATAATTTGATACATTGCAATATTTGAATTTTTATTCTCAACTAATTTCAATGACGATACATGTTTAGAATCCAAATCTAAATAGTATAAACGTTCTTTACCGATGGGTCCTTCTTCTTTAGTAGCAGTATGCATGAATCCAGCACGTTCATATACATTCCATGCCCCTTCATTTTCAGTATCAACAACTAAATATAAATGATTGAAATCTGGAAATAATAGTTGAACATATTGAGGTAAATACATCATCATAGTTGTACCATAGCCTTGTCCTTGAAATTTTTCATTAATAGACAATGATCGAACATAAACGACATGCTCAGGTGTATCATATCCTTCATGTTGATAATACTGATGAAGTATGAAGAATCCTACTACATCTCCATTTTCATTAATGGCAATATTAGCTACTCGATTTTCATCTTTTAAAGCATCTTCTAATACAGATTTAGGTAATGATGAATAAATTTGTTGTCGTTCGCTTAATTCAAAGTTTAAGACATCATCGCGATATTGTTCTTCAAATTCCTGAATTGTAATATTTTCAAATTGCTTTACTATACTCATAAAATTAACCCCTATATCTCAAAGTTGTTTTAATAATATCATATATAACCTTTAAATCTTATAAAATAATCTATTTACTCTAATATTTACTATTTATTTTATAATATTGTAAAATAATTGCAATTCGTCAAAATTATTATAGTATTAACATGTCATATATTAATTTTAGAGGTGAAAAAAATGAGAGTAGGTATCGATGCCGGCGGTACATTAATTAAAATAGCAATGGAAGATGATACACACCGTACATTGTCAACTGAATTAACAACAGATATAAATAAAGTCATTCAATGGTTAAACCAAAATGAATTCGAAAAAATCAATTTAACAGGTGGTAACGCAGGCGTTATTGCTGAAAACATCAAACAATCATCCCAAATATTTGTTGAATTTGATGCTGCTTCAAAGGGATTAGGTATTTTACTTAAGGAGCAAGGCCATCATATTAATCAATACATATTTGCAAACATAGGTACTGGTACATCTTTACACTATTATAATGGTCACCATCAAGAACGTGTAGGCGGAATTGGTACGGGTGGCGGAATGATTCGAGGTTTAGGTTATTTATTGACTGAAATATCTGATTATGAAACACTTACAAATCTCGCTCAATCTGGAAATAGAGATATTATCGATTTAAAAGTTAAACATATATATAAAGATTCTGAACCGCCTATTCCTGGTGAACTCACTGCTGCAAACTTTGGCAATGTACTAAATAATATGAATGAACATTTTACTAACTCAGATAAATTAGCATCTGTCGTGGGTGTCGTTGGCGAAGTGATTACAACGATGGCGATTACAGTAGCTCGTGAATGTCAAACAAAAAATGTTGTTTATATTGGGTCTTCTTTTAATAATAATCCCTTACTACGAAAAGTTATTGAGGATTATACTGTTTTACGAGGATGTCATCCTTTTTATATTGAAAATGGTGCATTTTCAGGTGCAATCGGTGTCCTTCATTTAAGCTAATTCAAACTAAAAACATTAACATAAAAATCCCAATAGATTTCTTAAAAAAGAAACCTATTGGGATTTGATTTAAAATGATAATTCATTAGATACTTTTTGTGGAGAAACAATGGTGCCTACGACTCCAGGTTTTAAGTCTACTGCGACAGCTTGATCATTATCTCTTAATTTATCAAGCCATTCACTAAATACACTACCTTCAATTTCGATTAAATCACATTCTTCAAAATCTTTATCACGAACTTTTCGTGCCCGATTTTTAATACTCCATACAGGCATAATATTAGGTTTTTGATTTTCTTTATCACTAATAAGAATAAATCTTTTTTCCCCTTTACGTGTTAAGCCAAAAACATGATTTTCTTTTGAAATATCTTTTGCAAATTCTTTAAGACGAATTTTGTCTAATTCAGACATGAGTTCATTCATCATGTCTACAACTTTGACAATATGTCCCTCTTCTTTACTTGAAGTATTGATTAAAATTTTATCACTTTCATCAAACAATTCATCCATATCATACGTAACGAACGTATCAATATCAATATTTAATAGTCGATCAAATTGAATGTCTGAGTGATTTAAATACTCTTTTGCGATGTCTTCATTCGTCCACATTCCTGTGTAATCACCATCTTCATGATGAATACGAATTAATTTTTTATTTTTACTAGCCAAAATAATGACTTCATTAATTAATATCTCTTTGAAATAGTCATTATGCTTATATTCCATTACAAACCCTCTCTCTTAATATACTAATTAAATGTTAAATTATATTAAAATTAACGTCAAACATCCATATTTTTTTTTATAATTAATTTAACCTATACTCTAACTTAATTAGTATCATCAAGTTCACTAATAAATGCTTGTTCTAATTGTTCAACTTCTTCTTTAGAATCAGCATTCCATATACATCCAAAGCGAGAATTCACTTCATCTTTACCAAACCAATCACCGTCATAATACGAAAGAGGATAAAGCACGCCTTGTTTAACATATTTTAAAATAACATTGAAGAAACGAGTATTATCTCCTCTTGAAAAATAACTATAAAATTTTTGATAGTTAGGATTTAATTCATCTTGTAATAGTAGCATGCTTGTCGAACCATTTTGTCTAAAATTCAAATCTATAGCAAATACATTATCATTTTCATCTAATAATAAATCAAATCCTGCCACACCAATAAAGCCTAAGTTCACTCCATTTTGCATAATTTCACGACCAGCTTGAATCACTTTTTCTGGAACATCATGCACATTTTCATTTCCTGCGTATAGACCATATTTATCAGTAATTTGATGGGCAGTACCTAGATAGGTGATACCTATTTCTTTAGAATATGCAAATTGGACACAATAATTTTTAACTGCTTCTATTTTTTGTTCAATGATTAAATTATCGGTAGCATGGGCCGCTTCAAATATTCGTTGAGTTGCTTTTTCTAAGTCTTCGTCGTTATAGCAAATCATTACGCCATAACCACCTGCAGTTGGTAATTCATCTCCTGGCTTAATTACAAAAGGATAATCCCAATCTTTGATACGACCTTTGAAATCTCTAATTGACACAATTTCACGGTCTGGTAAATATTTATGATTTGTCCATTCAGGAATACGTGATTTATTATTTAAAGCTACAAAAACGTCTTTATCAATGGCATACGCTTCGTCATCTACTATGTCATTGTTTTCGATATATTGAAAATATATTTTTTTCCCTTCTTTATTGATAATCTCTTGTAACAAGCGTTCATACGTTTCACGATCTCTAAATGTATAAAGATGCTTTGGTATTTTTTTACCAATAAAATCAAATAGTTGTTGTAACTTATCTGTAATACTCGCTTCGTGTACAACAATCGGCATATCCTTAGCGATAATCATTTCACGACCAGTCAAAAAATTAGACTGATGCTCTTCTGTTGTGAGCCAAGGATTCAATGCATAAGAAGGCCTTGAATTATATACAATATTTTCATTATACAAATCACTTAACGTTAACTTTGGAACACTATATTCATTTTTCATTTATTTACCCCTTTATTTGAGAATGTTGCTCTACAACCTCATCAAATAGTTTTTTATTTTCAATTAATTCTAGTCCCATAAGAGCAATAATTTTTGCGCCTCGAATCAAAGCTTGATCACCATGAACACTTGCAGCTGCTTCTCTAAAACGGTGTGTATGACCTACTAAATTTCTTGAACCAATTTTAACATGTGGATGAATCGTAGGAACTATATGACTAACATTTCCTGTATCTGTCGAACCAAAACCAAAATCATCATAACTTACTTCTTCGCCAACTTCTATGGCGTATTTTTCAAATAATTCGTCTAGTTTAGGTGTTTTTATAAATTCATTTACACCATTTTGAATAGGACCAAATTCATAGTCACAACCCGTTTGGATGGCTGCACCTCTTGCAATTTGATTAACACGTTCTGTTAAAATATCAAGTTCTTTTCTAGTAGTGGCACGTGTATAAAATCTCGCATGTGTATAATCAGGTATAATATTAGCAGCTTTACCTCCATCTAAAATTACACCGTGTACACGATGACTTTTCTTAATATGTTGACGTAATTGAGCTACACCATTGAAATAAGAAATCATCGCATCTAATGCATTTAAAGCCTCATCCGCATTTTCTGAAGCGTGGGCGCTTTTACCATAAAATTTAATATCAAGCACATCAACGGCTAATGTATTTATCGTTGGATATGTTTCATTTCCAGGATGAATCATAAGTGCAATGTCAATATCATCAATCACACCGGCTTTTACATATGAAGCTTTTGCACTTCCATTTTCTCCACCTTCTTCGGCAGGACATCCTAATACAACTACTTTTCCACCAACATGATCGATGACTTGTTTAAGTGCTATTCCTGCTAATACACTTGCTGTCCCAATGATATTGTGGCCACATGCATGACCTAAACCAGGTAAAGCATCATATTCAGCTAAATATCCTATAGTTGGTCCTTCTTTTTCAGACTGGTAAGTTGCAATGAACCCAGTAGCATGTCCGGCAATATCCGTTTCTATCTCAAAATCATTTGCTCTTAATTGATCAATCAATGTTCTTGATGCAAATATCTCTTCATTGCCTAACTCAGGACGCTCGTGTATACGATGGCTTATTTCGACATAATCGTACTTTTTATTCTCTATATAGTCTAATATCTCTTGTTTACTACTCATCAATCTATACTCCTTTTATACACGAATATTAATATCCATATTTATTTAGACATCAAGTCAATCCATTTCTTGATGTATCTTTAAATTTAATTATTACTTATTTTATCGGATTTACTATAGATTGTCATCACATTCATTTGAATTTACAAAATTTTCTTACAATAAGCATTTGAATTACTTGATTAAGAAAATTGTAAATGATTAGCACTCTTGTTACAATCATATTATTCAAGCAATGTATTTATAGGAGGAAATAAATATGACTAAAATGAACGTTGAAAGTTTTAATCTTGACCATACAAAAGTAGTTGCACCATATATTCGCTTAGCAGGCACAATGGAAGGGATTAATGGAGACGTTATCAAAAAATATGATTTACGTTTTAAACAACCAAATAAAGCGCATATGGATATGCCAGCGCTACATTCATTAGAACATTTAATGGCTGAAAATATTAGAAATCATTCTGATAAAGTTGTAGATTTAAGTCCTATGGGTTGTCAAACTGGTTTTTATGTTTCATTTATTGATCACGATGATTATGAAGATGTATTAAATATTATTGAAAAAACTTTAAATGATGTGTTAGAAGCTACAGAAGTTCCTGCTTGCAATGAAGTTCAATGCGGTTGGGCTGCTAGTCATTCTCTTGAAGGTGCTAAAGCACTCGCAAAAGAATTCTTAGATAAGCGTAATCAATGGGACGACATTTTTGGTGAAGGCAAATAATTAATAATTAAATAAACAATACCCTACCTAAATGCTTTAGGTAGGGTATTGTTTATTTAAGTTTTATTATAATTTTTTTACAATAGCTATTAAAATGAATTGAAGTGGTAATCTTAAGTATAATGCCCACTTAGGAATAGATTTATTTCCTAATGGTAATTGCTTTCTTGCCATGTAAATGTTTCCTGGAAAAACCGCAAGTAAAAATGCATTAATACCTTTTTTCAACCAATCCGCAGGTTTTTTAGCTAATAACATAACTCCAAAGAACATTTCAAATACGCCTGTCACTAAAACTGCTGTTTTTCGTAATGGTAAATACTCCGGTACAATCGATCTAAATTGACGTTCCTTTGTAAAATGTAGTATTCCTGCTGTTCCAAATGCTAAACCTAACAAATATCTCATTATTTTCATAATTATTCAACTCCCATTTCTTTTAAATAACTTTTTCCGTATTTTGGCAATTCAACATTGAAATTATCTGCAATTGTTGCACCAATAGAACTAAATGTTGTATCTCCTGATAATTCATGGTATGCATCTATTTTAGGGCTAAACATAAGCACTGGAATATATTCTCTAGTATGATCTGTTCCCTCTGCAATTGGATCATTACCATGATCAGCAGTAATAATCACTAAATCATCTTCTTGTAAATTATCAATTAATTCTGGTAAGCGTTCGTCAAAATCTTTAATGGCTTGTGCATAACCTTCTTTATCACGACGATGACCATATAAAGCATCAAAATCAACAAGATTTAAGAAACTTAATCCATTAAAGTCTTTTTTGACAACTTCTATTAACTTATCCATTCCATCCATATTATTTTTTGTACGAATGGCTTCAGTTACACCTTCGCCATCATAGATGTCATTGATTTTACCAATAGCAATAACATCATAATCACTATCTTTTAATGTATTCATAACAGTTTTACCAAATGGTTTTAAAGCATAATCATGACGATTAGATGTACGAGTAAAGTTTCCTGGTTCACCAACATATGGACGTGCAATAACACGGCCAATTAAGTACTTAGGATCCTTAGTTAATTCACGAACCTTTTCGCAAATATCATACAATTCTTCAAGTGGGATAATATCTTCATGTGCAGCAATTTGAAGTACTGGGTCTGCACTAGTATAAACAATTAAATCCCCTGTTTTCATTTGATGTTCGCCTAATTCATCAATAATTGCAGTACCTGAAGCAGGTTTATTTGCTACAACTTTTCGACCTGTCATTTCTTCAATCTCTTGAATTAATTCGTCAGGAAATCCATTTGGATAAACTTTAAATGGTTGCATGATATTTAGTCCCATAATTTCCCAATGTCCTGTCATCGTATCTTTTCCAACAGAAGCTTCACTTAATTTAGTATAAAAAGCACCTGGTTGTTCAACTTTATTGACTACTGGCAAATCTTCAATATTACCTAATCCTAATTTTTCTAAATTAGGTAATGATTGGTTAAAACCTTCTAACGTGTGTTTTAATGTGTGTGAACCTTCATCATTAAAAGCTGCAGCATCAGGTGCTTCACCAATACCTACTGAATCCATGACAATTAAATGTACTCTTTTAAATGGTGTCGTCATATTTAACACTCCTACTCTGTAATTATTTTATGAATTAATGTTGGTGTTTTTGCTTGCGCTTTAATTTCGATACTTTCGTCAAGTTTCTTAATTACATCATCAACATTTTCACGATTACTGTGAATCGTTAATAAAGACTCTCCTTCATTGACGTTGTCTCCTACTTTCTTATTCAACACAATGCCAACACTTAAATCTATGTCATCTTCTTTCGTTTGTCTTCCCGCACCTAACATCATTGAAGCAACGCCAATTTCATTAGCAATAAGCTCTGAAACTACACCACTTGATTTTGCTTTATAATCAATTTGATATTCGGCAGTCGGTAATAACTCCGGTGAATCGACAACTGAAGCATCGCCACCTTGATTTTCTAAAAATGTTTTGAATTTATCTAATGCTGAGCCATTTTCAATGGCTTCATTGAGCAATTGACGCGCCTCTTCAAGTGTACTTGCTCTTTCAGCAAGTACGACCATTTGTGAACCAAGCGTTAATACTAATTCAGTTAAATCTTCAGGTCCTTGACCATTTAATGTATCAATCGCTTCTTTTAATTCTAAAGCATTCCCAATCGCACGACCAAGTGGTTGGCTCATATCTGAAATAATAGCCATTGTATTTCTACCAACATTATTTCCTATGCTAACCATAGCATGTGCTAAAGCCTCGGCATCTTCTAATGTTTTCATGAATGCACCATTTCCAGTTTTAACATCTAGGACGATTGCATCAGCACCCGCGGCAATTTTCTTACTCATGATAGATGATGCGATTAGAGGAATAGAGTTAACTGTTCCTGTAACATCTCTTAATGCGTATAGTTTCTTATCTGCAGGTGTTAAATTGCCTGTTTGTCCAATCACTGCAACTTGATCTTCATTAACAAGTTTAATGAAGTCCGCTTCAGAGATTTCAACATGAAACCCATCAATAGATTCTAATTTATCAATCGTACCACCCGTATGTCCTAAACCACGGCCACTCATTTTGGCAACTGGCACTCCCACTGCAGCTACTAATGGTGCCAACACTAATGTCGTCGTATCTCCAACGCCACCAGTTGAGTGTTTATCTACTTTAATACCATTGACTTTTGATAAATCAATAACATCACCTGAATTAACCATTGCCATAGTTAAAGCTGCACGTTCTTCTTCATTCATATCTTGGAAGAAAATCGCCATAGCTAAACTTGAGGCTTGATAATCTGGGATATCTCCTTCCGTGTAGCCTTTGATAAAGAATTCAATTTCCTCTTTAGATAATGATTTTCCATCGCGTTTCTTTTCAATAATATCTATCATTCTCATCATTCTGAACTCCTCTCAAAATAAGCTGTTGTATCTGTATGCTGTTACATCAACTGCATGATTAATAATCAGAATCTGACTCTAAACCTTGAATAATTTGGACACCAGCACTCGCACCTATACGTGTAGCGCCTGCGTCAATCATTTTATTGAAATCTTCTAAATTACGTACGCCACCTGAAGCTTTAACCTCTAATTCGTCTCCCACAGTGTCTTTCATTAATTTCACATCTTCTGGTGTAGCGCCTCCCCCAGCAAAGCCAGTTGATGTTTTAACGAAATCTGCACCAGCAGCTTTTGCTAGTTCACTTGCTTTCACTTTTTCATCGTCTGTTAAAAGAACAGTTTCAATAATAACTTTCACTATTTTTCCATTAGCTGCGCCAACTACGCCTTCGATATCTTTTTGAACGTCTTCATATCTTCCATCTTTAAGTGCGCCTATATTGATAACCATATCAATTTCTGACGCGCCATTTTTAATCGCATCTTCTGTTTCAAAAATCTTTGTAGCGGTTGTTGTAGCTCCAAGTGGGAACCCAATCACTGTACATACAAGCACATCAGAATTCACAAGCTGTTCAGAAGCATACTTAACGTGGGTTGGATTAACGCAAATCGATTTAAAATGATACGCCTTAGCTTCAGAAATAATTTTATCAATCTGTTGACGTGTTGATTCCGGTTTTAAAAGTGTATGATCAATATATTTTGAATATTCCATAAAAATTTCCTCCAATGTATTGCTCGAAAGCCAACTGTATTAACATAATTTATATGTTTCTCTCATTTATATAGTACAAAAATTCGCAAAAATTTTAAACAAATGTTATCTTTATTTTGAATAAAAATGTTAAGGAGAAGATATTCATGACAAACGGTACACCTCATATTCAACCTAATGGAACTAAAATTGCTAAAACAGTATTAATGCCTGGGGATCCATTACGTGCAAAATATATTGCTGATAACTTTTTAGAAAATGTTGAGCAATTTAATGAAGTACGTAATATGTTTGGATACACTGGCACATATAAAGGTAAAGAAATCTCAGTAATGGGTTCAGGTATGGGTATTCCAAGTATTGGAATTTATTCGTATGAGCTTTATAATTTCTTTGATGTTGATACAATTATTCGAATTGGTTCATGTGGTGCATTACAAGAGAATGTGAATTTATATGATGTCATTATTGCTCAAGCTGCTTCAACTAATTCAAATTATGTAGATCAATTTAATATTCCTGGTCACTTTGCTCCAATTGCAGATTTTGAGTTAATTACTAAAGCTAAACAAGTTGCTGATGATATCGGAGCAGTTACACATGTTGGAAATATTTTATCATCAGATACGTTTTATAATGCCGATAAACATTTTAACGATAGTTGGAAGAACATGGGTATCTTAGGTATTGAAATGGAATCAGCTGGCTTATATTTAAATGCAATTCATGCTGGTAAAAAAGCATTAGGTATTTTTACTGTAAGTGATCATATCTTAAGAGATGAAGCTACATCAGCTGAAGAACGTCAAACATCATTTACTCAAATGATGGAAATTGCTTTAGAAATCGCTGAATAATCACTTATCAATGTTAATATTAAAAGTTAAAAGAGCCATTGTAGACGTTTTATCGTCCACAATGGCTCTTTTTAAAATAGAATATTTAAACTAAATAAGATTTAAACATCCAATTATGTTTATCTACTGATGTTTGCATGCCAATAAACATATCTTCTGAAACATCGTCTCCTGCTTCTCCTGCAACTTCAATTGCTTTTCCAAGTTGTTTAGAAATTTGAGTTAAATCTTCAGAGAAAGCTTTAACCATTTCTTCAGCAGTGTAATGTGTTTCTGCTTCTTTTACAATTGAAAGTTCTAAACTTTCTTTTAATGTTGCTACTGGGTTACCTCCAATTGCTAAAATACGTTCTGCTAAATCGTCTACATATTGACTAGCTTCATTGTATAATTCTTCAAATTTTTCATGTAATGAGAAGAAATTAGGACCTTTAACATACCAATGGAAGTTGTGTAATTTTGTATATGCTACTGTCCAGTTTGCTACTTGTTGATTTAATTCTTTTACTACATCTTGTTGAGTCATCGAATCTCTCCTTTTTTGTACTTTTATACAGTCAAGTCTCTCTTTTACAATCATAATTATATTATAATAATTATAATCTGTAAAGTCATTTTACACACGCAATTAAAAAACATTAATACTTATGAATAAATATATAGAATCATTATCAAAAGCTTTATAATATATAATCAAAATATATAGATATTATCAATTAAAAAATAGTTTTCTCATTTATTGTCTATCATCATCAATAAAGAATGATTTTTCATATGCGTTTGGTTTATGCCAATGTGTTTTCCACATTTTATCTCTATTATTAGCAAACAGTCGATAACCTAAATTTCTTATTGGTAATGGCATTACTCTAAGTAGTATGCCTAACCATTTTTTACTACTTAATGTTGTGATTAATTTTGCTACTGCAGTAGTCTCGTAATATAAA
Source organism: Staphylococcus sp. FSL W8-1270 (assembly GCF_038007165.1). Lineage (NCBI taxonomy): Bacteria > Bacillati > Bacillota > Bacilli > Caryophanales > Staphylococcaceae > Staphylococcus > Staphylococcus sp. FSL W8-1270. The sequence continues at coordinate 779,163 of NZ_JBBOWQ010000001.1, read as the reverse complement.
CGATCTCCTTCTTGTAGTATCACACTATTTTTATTTTTAGCTTCGGGATGTTGTTTAAATAAATGTTGTCCCGCCTCTCCTTTTAAAGTCGCAAACTCATAATTTTTAGGTAAACCATGTTGTATTAGCCAAATACAATAATTATAACAATACACACAATTTCCATCGTAATAAACGATTGGCATGTTCCGTCACCTTCCTTTTTAACCTATTTAATATATTCCTTTTACAAGGACTCATTAAACACAGAAAAAGTGGATATAGAATTTATTTCAAATTCTATATCCACTTTAACTAATTATACATTATGCTGTTTTTATCTAACTTGTTTGACATTATGCATCATGGTTCACTTTTACAATACGTGTATATTTTAAAAATTGTTGTGAATATTTATTTTTGATATCTTCTAACTTTTCGTATGTTACGCCAATAATATGCCAATTAGGATTAAAATGATAAAAAGAATTTTTTTCACGAGACCAAGTAATCATGTTACCGTCTTTATTATATCTAGGTAATGTAACTTCGTACCCTTCTAAAACATTAATATAAGTTTGAAATATATCTGGATCAAGTCTATTAAAGTTATCAATCACTAAGTAACTTTTGTCATTTTTAGGCATAAGTTGTGTAATAAAACCTTCTCTATAATATAAAGCACCTGTCTCATTAGGTAGATATTTGCCATATAACATATCTTCACTAAAGTCAGGGTGACCACTAGTAATAACTGGATTAGCATTCGTTTTTTGTAAAAGATTATTGGCTGCTTTCAAACCTTCTTCACGTTTATCTACAACGAGTAAAATAAAAGGTTTAATGGTCTCATCATGATCCGTATTGAATCCTGGTTTTTTAATAGTCTCAAATGGTGTTCTAATCCCATCATTTTCACTCATGTCTATAATAGCATCGTATTGTGCTTGACTCATACTTGCTATTGCTTGCTTAGCATTTTCTTGTAAAAAGTATAAGTTCTTTAATTTAGGATGTTTATTTAGTGCTCCTAATGTAACAGGAGTGATATTCTTTTCATAATAAATCTCAATTGCAGTACTATTAGTACGACCAGGAATTGGAGGTTTTTCATGAATATGACGAGATACTTCACCAATTCCTACGACCGATTGATTACTATTCTTATCATAAAATATTAAATTATCCCCTACTTCTAATTGGTTATAAAAATGATAACCATTCCGTTTAATTCCATTATAAGTATGTGTAAAAATCGTATAATGGGTATCAGGTTCAAATTTTTCAGTTTCAGATAAAAAGAAATATCGAGGTAATTGAATGTTACCTTTTCCTAACTCAACGATTAATTGAAACTCCTCTTTTGTGAGTTGATTTATTAACGTTTCTCGCATATTATTCATTCGATAATCTAGCACTTCACTACGTTTTAAATAGTCAGTAGTTAAAGGCTTTAACTCTTCATTAAATTTAAATTCAACTCTAATTTTATTTTGTGCTCCTGTTTGAACACTAATAATTTCCCCAATTCCTAATAATCCAGTATCTGTTTGTACTTGATAAAAAATCACTTGATCGCCAATTTTAGCTTTTTTGAACGCTCGAAAACCCTGAGTAGGATTGAACTGTGCTCCAGACTCAAATAAAGTTGTTTGTCCAACTAATGGTTCATTATGGTTCCATCTTGTATATCCACAATTTAACCAAAAGTAATTTACTTCTTCTGCCATCTAGAATCTCCTTCTTACTTATTTTAAATTTAGCATCTTTATTCATGTATATATTAATATTAATTTTAGCACCTATTAGTCATTTTTAGATCGCTTAAATTTAAATATATGAATAGTCTATAAGATTTCGTTTTTTTTATTTTATCATATTTTTTTAATAGAGTTGACGTATTATTAAATCACTTTTTAAATTCAAAAAAGTGAAATAGAATCATATGAATCCTCACAAAATTCCATTTCACTATTAAAATATACTATCTCATTATTTAAACATTATTAGATTTCCGATTAACAGGAAGCGGAAGATAAAAAACTTCTAGATTCAGCTATCACACAAGAAAATCATGCTAGATATAGAAATTATTCCAACACGTCTGCTTATAAATTAAATTGATTAACTAAATATAACTTATAATTAGAGTGAACTCTCCTTCAAATACGCTATCTAAATCTTCAGAAGTTAAAATAAAATTAGATCCCTTTTCTAGCTTAAAGATTTCACCATCTGTAATCACTTGTCCACGACCTTCTAATACAGAAATAAGACAAAATTCACGAGGCTTCATATAATTAAGCGTTCCACTTATTTCCCATTTAACCATTGTAAAAAAGTCATTAGATACAATTTGGCTACGTTTATGATTTTCTACAATTGTAGTTTCAGGTACTATAGTAGGTGCATTTGCAGTAAATTGAATCACGTCTAATGCTTTGCTAACTTCTAATGATGATCCATCAGTTCGATTACGTTCATAATCATATACTCTATATGAAATATCAGATGATTGCATTGTTTCATATACTAAAACGCCAGAACCTATAGAATGAAGCATTCCAGCTGGTATAAAATAAAACTCACCTGGTTTAACTTTGATTCTTTCTACTGCATCCAACACCGCGTCTTCTTTTATCTTATTCTCAAATGTTTCTTTTGAATCAGCAGAAGTACCGAGTATAATTTCAGCGTCTTCTTCTGCATCAATAATATACCAACATTCAGACTTACCATATTGACCATTTTCAAATTCATATGCATACGAGTCGTCAGGATGAACGTGAATAGATAGAGGATGTCTTGCATCCACTATTTTACATAATAAAGGGAAATCTTTACTTGGAAAGTCTCCAAATAATTCTCTATGATCATTCCATACTTGATCTAATGTTTGACCAGCATACTGACCATTTTCAATCATATTTTTTCCATTCGGATGTGCAGAAATACCCCAGCATTCTCCAGTTTGTTCACTTGGTATGTCGTAATTAAATTGATTTAACTTATTACCGCCCCATATTTTTTCAAAGAAAATAGGCTTTAAAAATAATGGCATGATTGCACCTCCTAAAACACGGTTATTGCTTCTCTCTTTATTTTAAAGTGAAATATCGTATTTAAATGATTATGTATAATTAGAACAATTGATGACCCACTTTATCTTTAAATTACTATCTATTTAAGCTTTTAATATATCAGATAACTAATTCTATATGAAAGCTGTTTCGCTTCTATCGTTAAACAAAAATTTTCACTCATATGTTTATTATATCAATTTCATTATTAATTTAATAGAAATTATATATATTAATAAAAAAGAATAGAACAGCAAGTTTTAAAACTCACTGTCCTACTCTAACACAGAACTTTTCATTTGTAATTAATTATCTAACTTAACTACTCAAAACGAGATAATGCTTCTTGAATAGATTGATGCCCTGAAAGAATTTGAAATTCTTTATTTTCAAATTTATTTTCAGAAGTCGCTACGTGTTTTAATACAGAAGCCACATCTTCGCGTGGAATTGTACTTCCTTCATCAAAATACAAGTCAGCTTTAATTTCACCAGTACCTGATTTATCTTCTAAACCACCTGGATGAACGATTGTATAAGTTAGTCCAGAATTTCTTAAATGATTATCTGCATAGTGTTTTGCAATTGTATAAGGTTTTAAATCTCCACTTGCATCAAATGCTTCACGACGTGAATCGTAAGTAGAAACCATTACATAATGTTTAACATTTGCTTTTTTACTTGCTTCAATCGTTTTCACTGCACCATCTAAATCAACAATGATTGTTTTATCAGCACCTGTGCTACCACCTGAACCAACTGAGAAAATAACTTTATCAAAGCCTTTGAATTTCTCAGTTAAATCATCAATACTATCTTTTTCTACATCTATTAAAATGGCATTAACACCTTGATCTTTTAACGCACTTTCTTGTTCTTCTTTACGAACACCGGCTGTAAAATCAACTTGATCTTCTTTTAATTGGTTAACCAATTTAGAACCTACGCCACCATTAGCACCAATAACTAATATACTCATAAACTTATTTCCTCCTTCAATTCATTTCATAGTTTATTAATACCACTTAGTATCATTTTTAAACTTATTTACTATATATCATTGACACTTAGACAAGGACACTATATATTAATATATGAATATATATTAATATATTAAAGAGGAGGTCTCATGTGATGTCCAATACAAATAAAGATAGAGATATATTTATAGATGAATACATGCTTAACCGTTTAACTGAGACATTTAAAGCGTTAAGCGATTATAACCGTTTACGTATTTTAGAATTGTTATATAAAGGTGAAGCTAGTGTTGGGCATATTACGCATACATTAAAATTAACTCAATCAAATGTATCGCATCAATTAAAGAGTTTAAAACAAGCAGGCCTCGTTAAATCGTCACGTCATGGACAATCCATGATTTATTCTATAGACGATCAACATGTTTCTACTTTATTAAAACAAGCCATTCAACATGCTCATCATCAAAGAGGTGAATAATAAATGTCTAATCACACACACCATCATAACCATACTCATAATCATGTCCATACCAATAACAAAAAGGTATTAACAATTTCTTTTATTATTATAGGCTTATTTATGATTGTTGAAATTTTAGGAGGAATAATAAATGTCTAATCACACACACCATCATAACCATACTCATAATCATGTCCATACCAATAACAAAAAGATATTAACAATTTCTTTTATTATTATAGGCTTATTTATGATTGTTGAAATTTTAGGAGGATTTATCGCTAATAGTCTTGCGCTATTATCAGATGGACTTCATATGTTTAGCGATACTGTTTCACTAGGAGTTGCTTTAATCGCATTTATTTATGCAGAGAAAAATGCTACTTCAACTAAAACATTCGGTTACAAGCGTTTTGAAGTCTTAGCTGCCTTATTTAATGGTATAACTTTATTAATTATTAGTGGCGTCATTATCATCGAAGCGATTAGAAGATTTTTCAATCCTATTAAAGTGCAATCCACTGAAATGTTTATTATTAGTGTGATTGGACTTATAGTGAATATTATCGTTGCAATAATCATGTTTAAAAGCGGTGATACGTCACATAACTTAAATATGCGCGGTGCTTTTATTCACGTTTTAGGAGACTTACTTGGTTCATTAGGTGCCATTATAGCATCTATTCTTATATACGTATTTAACTTTACAATTGCTGATCCTATCGCAAGCATTCTAGTTTCCATTATTATATTGAAAAGTGCAATCGGTATTTCACGTTCGTCACTTAATATTTTAATGGAAGGTACACCAAGTGACGTCAATTTAGATAAAATCATTAGTACAATTATAAATCATAATGAAATTTATAATGTCCATGATTATCACGTTTGGACTATTTCAAATGATATGAATGCGTTAAGTTGTCATGCAGTCGTCTCTGAAACTATGTCTGTTCAGGACTGTGAAGGACTTCTTAAAAAAATAGAACATGAATTACTTCACTTAAATATACAACATATGACAATTCAATTAGAAACAGCCCAACATGATCACGATACTTCAGTACTATGCTCTGGATTACATAAAGAGCACGCTCATCATTAAGACTACACAAACAATGTCCGCAGTTTACAATATAAGTAAAAAGTCGAACAGAATTCATATTAGTTTCTGCTCGACTTTTTTTACTTATATAAAATAATCGAAAATAAATTGTTTGCCTGGTACATGTTTTTCATCAAATCCTTGAAGAAATTCTTCATTATCATACGGTAATTTTACTCTTTCAACACTAAACTCATTTTCGTTAATTGTGACGATTCCATATACGGCATATTTACCATTATTAAGTCCTACTGAACCAGGATTGAAATAGGTTTTGTTATTATCATCATACAAGTGTAATTGATGATTATGTCCAAAAGCTATAAAATCCGCATCCTTATCTTCAAATAATTTAACTATCTCTTCTTTTTGATTATCTACAATAGGTTCAAATGGTTGTTTATCAATCCCCTCTTCTAATCTTTGATTTTCAATTTCATAATGTATAAATAAACATTTTTTCCCACAAATTGTTTTTTCTAAATATCTTGGTAGTGTATTTAATACATCATAGTAATCTTCATCCATTCGACTTTCAATCCATTGATGGTGTTCATAAAATTTATTTTTTAAATCTTCTGGATACGGTGTACCATTAACAATTGACATAATGGCTTCATCGTGATTACCAGCAATAATTTCCATATCATCTCGATCGAAAATCATATCTAATACTTTATTGGTTTCATGGCCAATTCCAATATTATCACCTAAGTTAAAGATTTGATCGATATCTTCTCTATTATCAATATCATCTAAAACAGTTTGTAAGGCATCAAAATTACCATGAACGTCGGTTAAAATTGCAAATTTCACCATAAAGTCTCCTTTCATTATTAAATCATTAGCATATTTTAACACTTAAAACATAATATTGTTAGATATTAATTTAAAAAAATCACAAATTCTGATATTGTGTATTATATTAACGTAAAGGAGTGCTTATTTTGTTTAAATTTCATAGTTTAGCATTTAAAAATGCTAAGTCACAACTCATAAAAACAATACTATTTAGTTTAGTAAGTTTTATTATTGTATTTGTGGCATTTGTGATTGCTAGAACTTTCTTCGTTCAAAACTTTATGCAGATGCAACTAGCAGCACAATTTCAACAGTCAGCTGGCGCGTCATTATCTATGATAATACTCGTCCTAGTCTTAGGATTATTATTCTTTATACTTGCAGGTTATCAATTACTTGCGGGGGCTTTTAATATTATGGCTAAAGCCATTGAAAAAGAAGCTGTTCAATTTTCTGATTTATTTTTTGCTTTTAAAAAAGGAAAATATGTTAAAGGTCTTCTTTTAGCTTTTATTACTATTATTGTTTATGCTGTATTATATTTAATCACATTAGGATTAAACTTTTTATTTAATAAAGCATTAACACCATTATTCACATCTATTCAACAGTCAGTAAGTACATCTGATCACGCTATTGGCATTTTACTTACTGTACAAATTATCTTAATTATCATTATGGGATTCATTCTTTCAATCGTATATTGGTTCTTCTTTATATTAATGATTAATTATACTGTATCATTTGCACGTAAAAATGACTTAAGTGCTATAGGTCATTTTAAAGACGGCTTTAAAGGCATTAAAAATGGACGTAAAACTTGGTTCAAATTCTTTTTAGCTATCTTATTAATTAACCTACTCATTATTATCATTACACAACCACTTGGTACAATATTAACTGTATTAACCGGAAATATGTCCCAAAATGTAGCACAAGTGATTTTAATTATTGCTCAAACGCTTATTATTATTGTACGTTTAATTCTATATTTTATAATTCTAATGGGTATTGTTCAATATTTCTTACGTCGCGGTGAGAATGTGAATAGACCTGTAAAAGAAAAGAAAAAAAGTAAACGAAAAGAAAAAAATCATAAAAAAGAAGCGTTAAAAAACGACCCTTCATCTTTTAATGAGACAAAAAATCATATTAAAGAAGACTTAAATCATCAAAAAAATTTGAATAACGATAAATAAATCACTATTTAACACAAAAGGTAAGAAAGCAGGTTTCTCCTACTTTCTTACCTTATTTTAATTTAAAAAATGTTGTTCTAAATATAAAGCCGCGCCATCCTCTTCATTTGTATATTGTGTAGTATCATCAGTAATAGACTGAATTTCTGGACGTGCATTTTTCATTGAAACAGTGTATCCTCCAAATTCAAACATTGCTCTGTCATTATCGCTATCACCAATAACAAGTGTTTCTTCTTGTTTAATATCGAAATGATCTATCATTTCTTTAATTCCAGTGCCTTTATCCACTTGATAAGCCATCGTCTCAGCATTAAACCTTGAAGAATTAGATACGCTAATATTTAATAACACTTTATTTTGTATTAATTCATCTCTAAACGTTTTAATTTTATTTAACTTTTTGTTGAATAGATAAATTTTAGAATAGTCGTCATTTGGAATATCTTTTCTCCAATTAATTTTACCATTCATGGCATCTCGACGTGATTTCCATTCACTTTCACTCACTTCATTTTGTGGATGTTCACTATCAATCATATCTTCCATCCATGATTGATCTTCAATTAATGAAATTCTATCTCCTTCAAAAGGAAAAACTTCATAATAAATGTGTTGTTGTTGAGCTAGTTGCACGATTTTTTTTACACTATCTATTGTCAAACTATGTTTAAATAAAATTGTATCTTCAATATCGCCTCTTGTTCCATTAGAACTAATCATACCATCTACTTTAAAACCTTTTGGTACTAGACTATGAATTTCAGAATAAGAACGTCCTGTTGCTAGAAATACCTTATAATTTTTTTCTCTTAACTGATCAATTACTTCTTTTGTTTTTACAGTCGCTTTATTATCTTCATGCAATAGTGTTCCATCCATATCTAAGAATATTGCTTTAATATTTTCTAATGCCATCGTGATACCCTCCATCTAACTCTTTCTTAAAATTGTGACATTTATTTAACCAAAGTGCAAACTCAATTATGTTTTATATAAAGATGATATCGATTTCTATATTGAATAACTTCAATTTGGTTATTAAAAAATTTAGACATCATCGAATCAGTTAAAATATCTTTTGTTATTCCTTTACCAAAACAACTACCCTCTTTTAATAAAAATATCTTACTAAATAATGGAATAATTTCCTCTATGACATGAGTCACGTAAATCATCGTCAAATGAGCGTATGTCTTATTTAAATTTTCTAATAAATATAATAACTGTTCTCTAGCCAAAAAGTCTAATCCTGATGCTGGTTCATCAAGAATAAGTACATCAGGTTGATGTATAAGCGCGCGAGCAATCATTACTTTTTGTTTTTGTCCTGTTGAGAGATATCCTAAATATTGATCTTTATATGATAACATTCCTACTAAATTTAATAATTTTTCTGCTTCTTTAGTATGTTCATCAGAATATTCTTTATATAGACCGATAGATTTAAATATGCCACTTAATACGACATCAATCACTTTCTCACCGTCTTGAAATTTTTCTAATAAACTATGCGAAACAAATCCAATATGTTGACGAACGTTTTCTGCAGAATATCCTTTTTTACCTGGTATCATTTCAAACAATTCTATTTCACCCTGAGATACACTTTCATAAGAATTCATGATATTTAATAGTGTTGTTTTTCCTGCACCATTCAACCCATAAAGAATCCAATTATCTCCCGCTTCAATATGCCAATTTAAATCATTAATGATTGTTTTTCCGTGTTTCTTTTTATAGATATGTTTTAAATTTATCAAATGATCACCTCTACTTAAAATAATTGTATGATGATTCTGATTATTTAACAAATCAAATAAAAAACTGAGACATGTCATCCATGTCCCAGCTTTTTGAATTATTCAACTGTAACTGATTTAGCTAAGTTACGAGGTTTGTCAACATCTAATCCTCTGTGTAAAGCTGCATAATATGCGATTAATTGTAGCGCTACTACTGATACTAAAGGCGTTAATAATTCGTGTACGTGAGGAATCACATATGTGTCTCCATCTTTTTCTAAACCTTCCATTGAAATAATACAAGGTTTAGCGCCACGTGCTACTACTTCTTTAACATTACCACGAATTGATAAATTCACATTTTCTTGCGTAGCTAACGCAATGACTGGCGTATCATCTTCAATTAAAGCAATAGTACCGTGTTTTAACTCTCCACCAGCAAATCCTTCAGCTTGAATATATGAAATTTCTTTAAGTTTTAATGCTCCTTCTAAACTTACATTGTAATCCATCGCACGACCAATAAAGAAAGCATTTCTAGTCGTTTCTAAGAATTCTTTAGTAATTTTTTCCATTACTGGTGCATCATCTACAATCGTTTCAATTGCAGTTGTTACTTTTGCTAATTCTCTTAATAAGTCAATACCGTTATTGCGTCCATGTGCTTTAGCTACAACTTGAGAAAGAATTGATAATACAGCAATTTGAGCTGTATAAGCTTTAGTTGATGCAACAGCAATTTCAGGTCCTGCGTGTAATAATAACGTATGATCAGCTTCACGAGATAACGTTGAACCTGCTACATTTGTAATTGTTAAAGACTTATGGCCTAATTTATTTGTTTCAACCAATACTGCACGGCTATCAGCTGTTTCTCCTGATTGAGAGATATAAATAAATAAAGGTTTTTCAGATAATAATGGCATGTTATAAACAAATTCTGATGCCACATGAACTTCAGTTGGCACTCCAGATAGTTTTTCAAGGTATTCTTTACCAACTAAACCAGCATGATAACTTGTTCCTGCAGCAATAATATAAATGCGATCTGCATTCGATACATCTTTAATAATTTCAGAATCAATATTTAAATCTCCATTTTCATCTTCGTATTCTTGAATAATACGACGCATTACTGCTGGCTGTTCATTAATTTCTTTTAACATATAGTGATCATAAATACCTTTTTCAGCATCTGATGCATCTATTTGAGCAGTATACGTTGGGCGATCTTGAATATTTCCATCTTTATCTTTAATTGTTACACTTTCTTTTTTAACAATAACAATTTCATGATCGTGAATTTCTTTATATTGATTTGTAACTTTAATCATTGCTAATGCATCTGAAGCAATAACATTAAAGTCGTCACCAATACCAACAAGTAAAGGTGATTTATTTTTAGCTACATAAATAGTGTCTTCATCCTCAGAATCTAACATACCTAAAGCATACGATCCATCTAATAAAGATACTGCTTTAGTGAATGCTTCTTCAGTTTCTAAACCTTTATTTGAAAAATATTCTACTAATTGAACGATAACTTCTGTATCAGTTTCTGATTTAAACGTTACATCTGATAAGTATTCGCTTTTTAGTTCTTCATAATTTTCAATTACACCATTATGCACTAAAGTGAAACGTCCATTATTTGATTGATGAGGATGTGAATTAATATGACTAGGTACCCCATGAGTAGCCCATCGAGTATGACCAATACCAATGTGACCATCAATGTCATTGCTATCTGCTACTTTTCTTAATTCTGCAATACGACCTTTTTCCTTAAATACAGTAGTCCCTTCATCATTGACAACAGCAATTCCTGCTGAATCATATCCTCTATACTCTAATTTTTCTAAACCAGATAGTAATAATTCTTTGGCATTATCAAAGCCAATATATCCAACAATTCCGCACATATTTCTTTTTCCTCCATTACATAGTCATATGATAATTTTATCTGTTATATAAAATTTTTTAATTAGACATTGCTCGTTTTATTGTATTGGATTCTAAACATCATATTTCTATGTTTTCTATTTGGCGTTCTTATTATATTTGTACATCTAGTTACCTATATGTTTTAAATAATAAGCTAACGAATGTGCCACATCCGGAATAGCATCCGCCGATTATATCGATAACTATTCTCCTCGTCTACAATATAATTAATATGTCTATTAGCATTCTCTTAATTAATACTAAATGGTTAACATTTTAATTATTTGTCCAGGCGCTTTATTTTATTTTTATTACATCTATCCTCCTTTCTTCCAATACTCTCTATTTTACCCTTTTCTAATAATTATTTGCAAATATTATTATATTTAATTCATAAACTTATAGTTATAATTTGATATTTAATTTATATTTTTTGCTAAAAAAATACTCTCTTTAAAGTTTTCAGTTCTACGGCTTTAACTTTAAAGAGAGTGTATTCTTGTTTTTAAATGGTACTATTAATTTAATCCCATTTTTTCTTTTACTTTATCAGCAATTGTTTGAGCATAACGTTCAGCATCTTCATTTGTTGCTGCCTCAACCATTACTCTTACTAATGGTTCAGTTCCTGAAGGTCTAACTAATATTCTTCCTTCACCATTCATTTCATTCTCAACTTCATTCATAACAGCTTTAACATCTTCATTTTCAGATACATGATGTTTATCTGTTACTTTTACATTAATTAATGATTGTGGATACTTTTTCATTTGTGCTGCTAACTCACTTAAAGTTTTACCACTTGATTTAATAATAGCAGCAAGTTGTACTCCAGTTAGTAGTCCATCACCAGTCGTGTTATAGTCCATCATTACTATATGTCCAGATTGTTCTCCGCCTAAATTATAATGGCCTCGTCTCATTTCTTCAACGACATATCTATCTCCAACTTTTGTTTTATTTGATTGAATGCCTTCTGTTTCAAGAGCTTTATAAAATCCTAAGTTACTCATTACAGTAGATACAATCATATTATTATTTAATTCATGATTTTTATGCATTTCTTGACCAATAATAAACATAATTTGGTCACCATCAATGATGTTACCCTTTTCATCAACAGCAATTAAACGATCTCCATCTCCATCAAAAGCTAAACCAAAATCACTTTCAGTTTCTACAACTTTTTCAGCTAAATGTTCAGGATGAGTAGACCCACATTCATCATTAATATTGTATCCATCTGGATTACAACCAATTGTAACTGTCGTTGCCTCTAAATCACCAAATAAGAAAGGCGCAAGTGAAGAAGTTGATCCATTCGCCCCATCTAAAGTAATTTTAAGTCCATCTAAATTTATATCAATTGTAGATTTAAGATAACTTAAGTATTTTTGTGCACCTTCATAATAATCTGAAAAATGCATAATGTCTTTGCCTGCTGGACGTGGTAAGTCAGGTTGTTCTTGATCTAATAATTGTTCAATTTCTTCTTCCTGCTTATCTGAAAGTTTAAAACCATCAGCACCAAAGAACTTAATACCATTATCAGCTACAGGATTATGAGATGCAGAAATCATTACTCCTAATTGTGCTCCCATTTCACGTGTTAAATATGCAACACCTGGAGTAGAAATAACTCCTAATCTCATTACTTCTGCACCTATTGATGCTAATCCAGCGATTAAAGCTGATTCTAACATTTCACCAGACACACGAGTATCTCTACCAACTAAAACTCTAGGATGTTTCTCTCCTTCATTATGTGCTAATACATAACCACCATAGCGACCTAGTTTAAACGCTAATTCAGGTGTTAATTCTTTATTAGCTACTCCCCTTACACCATCTGTTCCAAAATATTTTCCCATTTTCATTACTCCTTTATTATCTAGTTTACTATTTTAAATTGACATGTGCTGTGACTTCATTAAATTCAGATTTCTTAACCTGTTTAGGTATCTTGAGTTGAAGTGTTTTATCAGTCGATTCAGTGATATCATCTAAATTGACATCGGCTTCTATGTCATTAATATCCTTCAAATCATCTTTATTACCATAAATTTCTACTTCATTCTCATTTAGTTTAATGCTATCTAAACTTTCATCATCAGGTAATGAACCCTTTTTAACGGTTTTAATTTTTACTTTTTTACTGTAAGGTTCAAGTTTCACTGACATTTTAATATTATTAGGCTTGATTTGAACGTTTAATTTATTCAATTGCTTGTCAAATGCAGTAATTTCAGCTACATCAGTAGTATTCTCACTGATATTAGTCGCATTTTTAAATGTCGCTTTTAAATATGCAATTTTGTCTAATTGCTTTTTACCACCAGTAACTTGAACAGTGTCTTTATTCAAAGAAGTTTCACTTACTTTATAATTTGAATCTACATTGTTTTGTGAAATATCAGGCTGAACATGCATTGTTTTAGTATCTTTATCCTCCAAGGTGATATAAGCGTGTTTAGGTTTAACATTATAACTAATATCGTTACTTAATCCTTTAACAATATAATCTTCTTTATAATTTCCAGATTTAGCATTAGATAAATTAACTGTGACCTTGATATCGTCTGAACTTTCTATTTTCAATAACTTTGATTGTGGTCCTGAAATAGTAACATCAACAGTATCTGGTGATTTAGTAACATGTAAATTTTTGGTATTATAAAGAATTTCTACAGGTACATCTTCAATTGTTTTAGAAGAATTCTGAGCTAGATTATCATTGTTAAAAATATTGCCAAACACATTATTAACAGAAAGATAAAAAAAGATCGCTAATATTAAGGCAAAAAATCTTAATCCCCACTTACTTTCTAACATGCTATTTCACACCCTTCTTTTGAGCGCGAGTTCCAAACCAATGTTCAGCTAATAACTCTTCGAATACTTCATCAGAAACATCACGTCTTAATTTACCATCGAAAGTAACTGATATTGAACCGGTTTCTTCAGATACTACCACAGTAAATGAGTCCGAAACTTCAGAAATTCCTACGGCTGCCCTATGTCTTGTACCTAAACTTTTAGAAATTTTATTACTATCTGAAAGTGGTAAATAACATGCAGCACTAGCAATTTTAGTGTTTTGAATAATCATAGCCCCATCATGTAATGGTGTATTAGGTATAAAAACATTTATCAATAATTCTTGAGATATTGCAGAATTCATTGATATACCAGTTTCAATATAGTCTTGCAATCCAGTTTCCTTTTCAAAAACAATTAATGCTCCAATTCGTCTTTTAGCCATATACTGAACAGCCTTTGATACAGATTGGATTAATTTTTCTTCATCATGACTGTAAGTATTAGTATAGCGTTTAAATAGGCTCCCTCGCCCTAATTGCTCAAGTGCTCGTCTAATTTCTGGTTGGAATATCACAATTAAAGCTAAAACGCCCCATTGAATCACAATATCAAATAACTTTGAGGTAGCAGTTAAATTGAGAAGTTTACTTACTTGTTGTCCAATAACTATAAATAATATACCTTTAAGCAATTGAATTGCTTTAGTTCCTTTAAATACAGTAATGAGAAGATAAAGGACATACCAGACAATAAGTATATCTAATATACTTGTAATAATCTTCAAAGTACTAAGATTATTAAAAAAGTTGGAAAAATCCATAATCTCTCCTCCGTCTATAACTTTCATACTCATAATTATACCAATGAAAGGTGTAACTGTCATACTATGAAAGTCATACTTATAAATTTTTCATGAAAATCACTACTAAAAATGGATAATAAAAAAGCACCCCATTAAGGAGTGCTTAAAGTGAGCCATAGAGGATTCGAACCTCTGACCCTCTGATTAAAAGTCAGATGCTCTACCAACTGAGCTAATGGCTCTTATGGCTGGGCTAGCTGGATTCGAACCAGCGCGTGACGGAGTCAAAGTCCGTTGCCTTACCGCTTGGCTATAGCCCAATAAGATGGTGGAGGGGGGCAGATTCGAACTGCCGAACCCGAAGGAGCGGATTTACAGTCCGCCGCGTTTAGCCACTTCGCTACCCCTCCGATATTTAAATGGTGGAGAATGACGGGTTCGAACCGCCGACCCTCTGCTTGTAAGGCAGATGCTCTCCCAGCTGAGCTAATTCTCCAAATAAATGACTCCTACGGGACTCGAACCCGTGTTACCGCCGTGAAAGGGCGGTGTCTTAACCGCTTGACCAAGGAGCCATGGCTCCGCAGGTAGGATTCGAACCTACGACCGATCGGTTAACAGCCGATAGCTCTACCACTGAGCTACTGCGGAATAATATATATGCCTGGCAACGTCCTACTCTAGCGGAACGTCAGTCCAACTACCATCGGCGCTAAGGAGCTTAACTTCTGTGTTCGGCATGGGAACAGGTGTGACCTCCTTGCCATTGTCACCAGACAAATGAATGATTATACATTCAAAACTAGATAGTAAGTAAAGATTTGCGTCGCAAAACTTGAAAAAATTGATTAAGTCTTCGATCGATTAGTATTCGTCAGCTCCACGTGTCACCACGCTTCCACCTCGAACCTATTAACCTCATCATCTCTGAGGGATCTTATAACCGAAGTTGGGAAATCTCATCTTGAGGGGGGCTTCATGCTTAGATGCTTTCAGCACTTATCCCGTCCATACATAGCTACCCAGCTATGCCGTTGGCACGACAACTGGTACACCAGAGGTATGTCCATCCCGGTCCTCTCGTACTAAGGACAGCTCCTCTCAAATTTCCTACGCCCACGACGGATAGGGACCGAACTGTCTCACGACGTTCTGAACCCAGCTCGCGTACCGCTTTAATGGGCGAACAGCCCAACCCTTGGGACCGACTACAGCCCCAGGATGCGATGAGCCGACATCGAGGTGCCAAACCTCCCCGTCGATGTGAACTCTTGGGGGAGATAAGCCTGTTATCCCCGGGGTAGCTTTTATCCGTTGAGCGATGGCCCTTCCATGCGGAACCACCGGATCACTAAGTCCGTCTTTCGACCCTGCTCGACTTGTAGGTCTCGCAGTCAAGCTCCCTTATGCCTTTACACTCTATGAATGATTTCCAACCATTCTGAGGGAACCTTTGAGCGCCTCCGTTACCTTTTAGGAGGCGACCGCCCCAGTCAAACTGCCCGCCTGACACTGTCTCCCACCACGATAAGTGGTGCGGGTTAGAAAGCCAACACAGCTAGGGTAGTATCCCACCAACGCCTCCACGTAAGCTAGCGCTCACGTTTCAAAGGCTCCTACCTATCCTGTACAAGCTGTGCCGAATTTCAATATCAGGCTACAGTAAAGCTCCACGGGGTCTTTCCGTCCTGTCGCGGGTAACCTGCATCTTCACAGGTACTATGATTTCACCGAGTCTCTCGTTGAGACAGTGCCCAAATCGTTACGCCTTTCGTGCGGGTCGGAACTTACCCGACAAGGAATTTCGCTACCTTAGGACCGTTATAGTTACGGCCGCCGTTTACTGGGGCTTCGATTCGTAGCTTCGCAGAAGCTAACCACTCCTCTTAACCTTCCAGCACCGGGCAGGCGTCAGCCCCTATACATCACCTTACGGTTTAGCAGAGACCTGTGTTTTTGATAAACAGTCGCTTGGGCCTATTCACTGCGGCTCTTCTGGGCTTGCACCCTAAAGAGCACCCCTTCTCCCGAAGTTACGGGGTCATTTTGCCGAGTTCCTTAACGAGAGTTCGCTCGCTCACCTTAGAATTCTCATCTTGACTACCTGTGTCGGTTTGCGGTACGGGCACCTAATCTCTATCTAGAGGCTTTTCTCGGCAGTGTGAAATCAACGACTCGAGGAAACAATTTCCTCTCCCCATCACAGCTCAATCTTAAGAGTGCCGGATTTGCCTAACACTCAATCTCACTGCTTAGACGTACAATCCAATCGTACGCTTCGCCTATCCTACTGCGTCCCCCCATCGATTAAAACGATTATAGGTGGTACAGGAATATCAACCTGTTATCCATCGCCTACGCCTGTCGGCCTCAGCTTAGGACCCGACTAACCCAGAGCGGACGAGCCTTCCTCTGGAAACCTTAGTCAATCGGTGGACGGGATTCTCACCCGTCTTTCGCTACTCACACCGGCATTCTCACTTCTAAGCGCTCCACATGTCCTTGCGATCATGCTTCAACGCCCTTAGAACGCTCTCCTACCATTGTCCAAAGGACAATCCACAGCTTCGGTAATATGTTTAGCCCCGGTACATTTTCGGCGCAGTGTCACTCGACTAGTGAGCTATTACGCACTCTTTAAATGATGGCTGCTTCTAAGCCAACATCCTAGTTGTCTGGGCAACGCCACATCCTTTTCCACTTAACATATATTTTGGGACCTTAGCTGGTGGTCTGGGCTGTTTCCCTTTCGAACACGGACCTTATCACCCATGTTCTGACTCCCAAGTTAAATTAATTGGCATTCGGAGTTTGTCTGAATTCGGTAACCCGAGAGGGGCCCCTCGTCCAAACAGTGCTCTACCTCCAATAATCATCACTTGAGGCTAGCCCTAAAGCTATTTCGGAGAGAACCAGCTATCTCCAAGTTCGATTGGAATTTCTCCGCTACCCACAGTTCATCCGCTCACTTTTCAACGTAAGTCGGTTCGGTCCTCCATTCAGTGTTACCTGAACTTCAACCTGACCATGGGTAGATCACCTGGTTTCGGGTCTACGACCAAATACTATACGCCCTATTCAGACTCGCTTTCGCTACGGCTCCACATTTTCTGCTTAACCTTGCATCAGATCGTAACTCGCCGGTTCATTCTACAAAAGGCACGCCATCACCCATTAACGGGCTCTGACTACTTGTAAGCACACGGTTTCAAGTTCTCTTTCACTCCCCTTCCGGGGTACTTTTCACCTTTCCCTCACGGTACTGGTTCACTATCGGTCACTAGAGAGTATTTAGCCTTAGGAGATGGTCCTCCCAGATTCCGACGGAATTTCACGTGCTCCGTCGTACTCAGGATCCACTCAAGAGAGAATATATTTTCAACTACAGGATTATTACCTTCTTTGATTCAACTTTCCAGATGATTCGTTTAATATATTCCTTTGTAACTCCGTATAGAGTGTCCTACAACCCCAATAAGCAAGCTTATTGGTTTGGGCTCTTCCCGTTTCGCTCGCCGCTACTCAGGGAATCGAATTTTCTTTCTCTTCCTCCGGGTACTAAGATGTTTCAGTTCTCCGGGTCTGCCTTCTGACAAGCTATGAATTCACTTGTCGATAACACAACATAACTTGTGCTGGGTTCCCCCATTCGGAAATCTCTGGATCAACGCTTACTTACAGCTACCCAAAGCATATCGTCGTTAGTAACGTCCTTCATCGGCTTCTAGTGCCAAGGCATCCACCGTGCGCCCTTAATAACTTAATCTAATATAGTTATTAATCTGTGAGTGTTCTTTCGAACACTAGCGATTATTTTTTATGAATTCAAGCTTATTTAAAACTCTATTCACTCGGTTTTGCTTGGTAAAATCTATTTACTTACTTATCTAGTTTTCAATGTACAATGTCATTAATTAATAATCACATCTAAGTATTATAACAAAATATAATAGTAAATGCAATATTTAATTAAATATGAATGTTTTAACATAAACATTCAAAACTGAATACAATATGTCACGTTATTCCGTATCATCTCTACGAGATGTTCCGAATATATCCTTAGAAAGGAGGTGATCCAGCCGCACCTTCCGATACGGCTACCTTGTTACGACTTCACCCCAATCATTTGTCCCACCTTCGACGGCTAGCTCCAAATGGTTACTCCACCGGCTTCGGGTGTTACAAACTCTCGTGGTGTGACGGGCGGTGTGTACAAGACCCGGGAACGTATTCACCGTAGCATGCTGATCTACGATTACTAGCGATTCCAGCTTCATGTAGTCGAGTTGCAGACTACAATCCGAACTGAGAACAACTTTATGGGATTTGCTTGACCTCGCGGTTTCGCTGCCCTTTGTATTGTCCATTGTAGCACGTGTGTAGCCCAAATCATAAGGGGCATGATGATTTGACGTCATCCCCACCTTCCTCCGGTTTGTCACCGGCAGTCAACTTAGAGTGCCCAACTTAATGATGGCAACTAAGCTTAAGGGTTGCGCTCGTTGCGGGACTTAACCCAACATCTCACGACACGAGCTGACGACAACCATGCACCACCTGTCACTTTGTCCCCCGAAGGGGAAACTTCTATCTCTAGAAGGGTCAAAGGATGTCAAGATTTGGTAAGGTTCTTCGCGTTGCTTCGAATTAAACCACATGCTCCACCGCTTGTGCGGGTCCCCGTCAATTCCTTTGAGTTTCAACCTTGCGGTCGTACTCCCCAGGCGGAGTGCTTAATGCGTTAGCTGCAGCACTAAGGGGCGGAAACCCCCTAACACTTAGCACTCATCGTTTACGGCGTGGACTACCAGGGTATCTAATCCTGTTTGATCCCCACGCTTTCGCACATCAGCGTCAGTTACAGACCAGAAAGTCGCCTTCGCCACTGGTGTTCCTCCATATCTCTGCGCATTTCACCGCTACACATGGAATTCCACTTTCCTCTTCTGCACTCAAGTTTTCCAGTTTCCAATGACCCTCCACGGTTGAGCCGTGGGCTTTCACATCAGACTTAAAAAACCGCCTACGCGCGCTTTACGCCCAATAATTCCGGATAACGCTTGCCACCTACGTATTACCGCGGCTGCTGGCACGTAGTTAGCCGTGGCTTTCTGATTAGGTACCGTCAAGACGTGCACAGTTACTTACACGTTTGTTCTTCCCTAATAACAGAGTTTTACGATCCGAAGACCTTCATCACTCACGCGGCGTTGCTCCGTCAGGCTTTCGCCCATTGCGGAAGATTCCCTACTGCTGCCTCCCGTAGGAGTCTGGACCGTGTCTCAGTTCCAGTGTGGCCGATCACCCTCTCAGGTCGGCTACGTATCGTTGCCTTGGTAAGCCGTTACCTTACCAACTAGCTAATACGGCGCAGGTCCATCTATAAGTGATAGCAAAGCCATCTTTCACTATCGAACCATGCGGTTCGAAATATTATCCGGTATTAGCTCCGGTTTCCCGAAGTTATCCCAGTCTTATAGGTAGGTTACCTACGTGTTACTCACCCGTCCGCCGCTAACGTCAAAGGAGCAAGCTCCTCGTCTGTTCGCTCGACTTGCATGTATTAGGCACGCCGCCAGCGTTCATCCTGAGCCAGGATCAAACTCTCCATAAAAATTTATGATGTTTGATTAGCTCATAATACTAAATAGTGTTTGTAACATTTAAGTTACTTTATTGGAATTAACGTTGACATATTGTCATTCAGTTTTCAATGTTCATTTAAAATATAATCTATTAAATTATATCAACTTCAATTTCGAAAGTCAATAACTAATTTCGATTACTTTTAATATTTTATATCGTTTTTCAAGATTTTGCAATGGTAAATTTTACACCGAATTTACATTTTTTAAAATGTATTAACACTTCTTGAAAACGACTTTTATATCTTATCAAACAATTCATTTAGTGTCAACAAATTATTTTAATAATTTTATTTTTGTTTTAAGCAATTCTTCTAACTTGCTCACAAAAAGATATTCTATCAGAATTTTTATATTTTGCAATAGAAAAAGCGCTCGAAATGATATTTTTTTCGAGCACTTTTACACTAATGTTTATTTATTATTTTATTGTTGCAGCAATTACTTTTTGCGCAATTGTTTTATAGATTTTTCCTAATCGATCTTCTTCTTGATAAATAGATGGTGAAAAGTCATTAGGATTCCAAGAAGGTTGTTCAAGAGGTAGTTCGCCTAACAATTGGGTATTGAGCTCGTCCGCAAGTTTACGTCCTCCACCTTTACCAAATACATACTCTTTTTTTCCAGTTTCTTTACTTTCGAAATAACTCATATTTTCAATAACACCTAAAATAGAATGCTCTGTATGCTTAGCCATAGCTCCAGCTCTTGCTGCTACAAATGCTGCTGTTGGATGTGGTGTAGTTACTATTATTTCTTTACTACTTGGTAACATTGAATGAACGTCAAGAGCTACATCCCCTGTTCCAGGAGGTAAATCAAGTAATAAGTAATCTAACTCTCCCCATTTAACTTCAACAAAGAAATTCGTCAACATTTTTCCTAACATAGGACCACGCCAAATAACTGGTGCATTTTCTTCAACGAAAAATGCCATTGAAATCACTTTAACACCATGACGTTCTACAGGAATAATCTCTTTTCCTTGAACACCAGGCTTTTCATCTATCCCCATCATATCTGGAACACTAAAACCATAAATGTCAGCATCTATGAGACCTACTCTTTTACCCTCTCTCGCTAATGCTACTGCTAAGTTTACGGCTATAGTTGATTTCCCTACTCCACCTTTACCAGAAGCAATTGCAATAAACTCCACTGGATTATTCTGTGATAATAATCCCTCAATTGTCTTAGGTTTCTCTTTTTCTTTTCCTGTATATTTTTCCACAACTTCAGCAGGTAGTTCCTCAAAACGAATGCCCACTGTATTTGCTCCGTTTTCTTTTAAAGCTTTAACCACTGACATTTGCAAATCAAGCTGTGGTTGTCCTCCTAATTGAGCCATAGCAACTTTAACACTTACATGTTGAATTTCTTCTTTTATTTTTACTTCTACAATTCCCTTTGTTTCTTTTAAAGGCACATTAATAATTGGGTCTTTTAAGTCTCCCACTATTTTTTTTACTTGTTCTACCGTTAACAACTCATTATCCCCCTTAAGTTTCTTTATATTTACATTTTAACAAATTTACTTATAATCTGTGTTGAATTTATCAAGAATTTATAGCTTATGTTTACTTCTTATCATTCAAGTCTTCGCTATCTGGATAAAAAATCATTTTACATAAATATAGTATTCCAATAATTAATGCAATAACCCAAAATTCAATTTTAATATATACGTAATGAATATGAATAACAAAATAGAATAGAATAGTCGTAATCACATATGAAATTAAATGAAATAGTGTTCCATTAAAATATGGATTATTAGGTAATTGCTTTCTAAAATAATCCATTAAATGCTCAATAGCAAATAGCAAAAAGTATCCAAATACTATATAGCTACCGTAATATACTAAATTGCTGAATAAATCCTTATTGTATGTAAAGAATCCTAATTTTAAAAAAATAAGAATTCGACTTAATCCAAATAACCCAAATCCTAAAAATATTAAAAATATACAACCTGATAGAATAAAAATAAGAAGAATAAGAAGAGTCGGAAAGATACCATTAAATTTTTGATTAGAAAATTTCATTTCTCTCTTTCCTCCTCTTTTCATCCATACTTTATAATGCCACTTTATCATTTATATATAGTAACTTAAAATTATTATTTTATACCTTCTTTATTCTCTTCAAATAAAAATACCCACATTAAAATTAATATAAGCGCAACAATTGTGCTTACAGTTAATATATTATAGAAGTTACCTCCTAATAAACCAAATTGAAGTGCATATAATGACCCCATCAATGTAGATCCTATAGATGATCCTAAATTTTTAGTTAATGCATAGAATGACATCATTTTTTTCATATATTTAGGACTTGTTTCTTCTTGAACAATCACACTGTCTTTAGTATAAACAAAGCCAAAACTCAATCCTGCAAGAATCACAGCTCCCGCAATAATAAGAGGAATATGAAGTCCAAATACTAAAATCATATTACTTAAAATTAATGATATGAAAGCTCCTATATATAGTTTTTTTCTTGAAAATTTTGATTCTACTTTAGCTAAGTTGAAGTTTAAAGCTAACCATGCAACAGAAAGTGGAAATATCACTAATCCACTTTGTAGTGGAGATAATTTTAAATAATCTTGTAAATAAACAGGTATATA
The DNA here is from genome assembly GCF_038007165.1 of Staphylococcus sp. FSL W8-1270. Classification (NCBI taxonomy): domain Bacteria; kingdom Bacillati; phylum Bacillota; class Bacilli; order Caryophanales; family Staphylococcaceae; genus Staphylococcus; species Staphylococcus sp. FSL W8-1270. Next base: position 755,965 of record NZ_JBBOWQ010000001.1, on the reverse strand, counting down.
TAAGTTATACCCCATTAGACATATTGCTATAAGTAAATCAGTTATAAATACCAGTGAAATTGATTTATTAAATTCACTTATTGGTAAAAAAGGCATATCTGTTTTATTTTCATATTTGAATAAAACGAATAATATAACTATTGCTAGTATTAATGCAATAATATTAAAAGTAACACCTGTTTTATTTAATAAACTAAACATAAGAAGTCCAATAAAAATATAAAACAAAGATAATCCTTTTACATCAAAGTGTATATGTTGTACTTCCGCTTCTTCTGGAAAATGAAAAGTAAGAAAAGCTAAAACAATAGCTATCAATGCAATTGGTATGTTGATATAAAATAACCAATGCCATGTTGCAACTTCTAATATTCCACCACCTAATAATGGTCCAAGAATACTTGAAATTCCCCAGACACTTCCAACGATGCCCATTATTTTGTAACGAAGCGGAATTTCAAATGCTAGTTTTGGTACAATTTGAGTCAAAGACATCATAACTCCTGCGCCAAGTCCCTGGATGGCTCTTGAAATAATTAACATTATAAACGTCTCACTCATGCCTGACATAAAACTTCCAATACCAAATAATAGTATGCCGACTACAGCTATATATAGAATCTTAAATCTTGTGAGAAGTTCACCCACAATAGGATTTGCTACTACAAGTGCTATAAAATAAACGGTAAAGACTAATGGCACTGCTGTACCAGCATTCAAATCTTTACGAATGGTAGGCAATGCTAGTGAAATAATTGAACTTTCAATTGCTGCCATAAACATTGTTAAAACCAAAGTCACTACAATACCTATTGATTTTAATTTCATCTTTGCCCTCCTATATATTTAAAAAGTTCATAATATAGAATATCCTTAATTATATTCATAAACAATTTTAATGTATTATTAAAAAAAGAAAAAACAGGATAGAATTCTTTTTGAATTCATAGTCCTGTTTCTAAATAAGCACTTAATAAACTAAGTTATTCTCAATGATATAACCTTTCAACTAGGTCTACATAAAATATACGATTCCTATAAAATGAAAGAGTGATGCAATAACGATAAAAATATGCCATATCATATGAAAATATGGACGGTTTTTTTGTGCATAAAACCATGCTCCAATAGTATAAGAAAGACCACCTAATACGATAAATAAAATAAATAACCAAGATGTTCTAATAATAATCACAGGTAAAAATATAATACCAACCCATCCCATAACTAAGTAAACAATTAAGCTTAATTTGGAATTTACATGAGTTGAAATTGACTTATATAGAATACCCCATATTGTTGTTCCCCATAATAACAAAAAGACCAGCCATCCTAACCAACCTCCAACAACTGTTAGTAAGACTGGTGTATACGTTCCAGAAATTGCTACATATATCATACTGTGGTCAATAATTCTTAATATATATTTATGCGATGTATTATTTTTCATTGAATGATATACAGTAGAGGAAATAAACATCATGAAAATACTAATAACAAAGATAGAGACACTAATAGAACTTAGTGTTCCATACTCATTATAACTATGTACTGCTGCATAAGGCAGTAAAAATAAAGTCATTAGTGCAGCAACACCATGTGAGGTTGCATTACCAATTTCCTCACCAAAAGATAGTGGAATGATGTCTTTAAATGATTCAATTACATTATCTTTTGTATGCTGAGATGATTTAGACATCGTATTCCACCATCCTTTAAATTACATTCATTCGTTTTAAATCATCAGTTGCAGTTTCTACACTGTCTTTTCCCTCTTTATTTTTCAAGGGTGAAAATTCTTCTTTTCTTGGAACTTGTAATGTAATAAAACTATTCGCATATCGGAAAATATCAAAATAAAATAGTTCAAATTTTAAAGATGTTTTTTCAATCAAACCAAAGTCATCATCCAGTTGTTTCAATTTTTTAATGGCTAAATGATATGGTAAATCATTATTTACCGCTTGATTTATAAATGATAACTTAAATGCGTGAATGCCAATATTTGCATTATCAAATGTATTCGCTACATTTTCATCAAGTTCTGAATATTCAAGTACAGTATCTTTATTATCTTTACTAACTAATCGTCCAACACTTTCACCCTTTTTAGGTTGAATAGATTTAGATGTGATATCTTTATCATTTACTACTGTAAATCCTACAAATACTGGATCAAGAACTTTTACTAACACATTGTCAATATTATTTAAGAAAATGAACTTTACGCCATCTTTCTCCATTTTATCTAAATAACCTTTATGCTCTAGCGATTTAAATATCCCACCATTACCATTAGGTGTTTCCATAATATAGCCTTTTTCATTAAAAATCAGTCTACCATTTTCACTTAGAGCCACAATGTTGTCTTGTTTAAAAAAGTGAATACGTTCTGGGTTATAACCAAAATAATCATGGTTTTCAAAGTAACGTAATGTTTCCTCATGATTAATATCACTAGTCATAATATACCAATTAATACAATGTCCTGTTTCATTTTTTAGATGCAATAGTTGTCTTGCTTGAAGTTCAAATAAGCTTACACCTTCAATTTCAAAAGAACCTTTAGGTCCCTTATAACCTAAACGTGTGCCTTGACCACCAGCCATAAGAACAACAGCAAATTCTCCATTTCTTATTGCTTCTATTCCTTTATGTTCATAATATTCACGATCTTGTTCAGTGAATGCTTCCTTAATTTTATAATCAACTTCAGAAACTGCAGTAACATCTGTAATTGTTTTACGATTAACATATAAACTTTGATAAAGTTCTTGAATAAATTCTAAATCTAATGAGTTCACTTTTTCATCTAATTGCTCTTTTTCATTACTACTCATCATTTTCTCATATTCAATTAAATGTTCTTGATTGTATTTTTCTAATTTACTTTGATCTAGCATTTATAACTCTCCTTATAGATAGTTCGTGTCATTCAAATATATTTATCATATTAATTATAAATTTGATATTAAGACAAGAAAGATAATCCATCATATTCATTGATATCATCCGGACAATGAATGGCTCACATATTTCAAAATTTCATTTATAAACTCTTGAAATATTATGTATATTGCTCCAATACTAAAAGCTGTTGATAAGGATGCATCTAAAAAACCACCAGTTTTGAAAGTAAAAGGAAACTTAATCGCTAAAGGTATTGGATAAAGTAACTTTACCCCTCTAGGTGTCAACATATCTAGTATAACATGAGAAGCCATTGCACCGATAATAGTAACTAAATAATAAGTCGGAGTTTGAATTAAAATAAGTAAAAAACCTATCATACCTAAGAATAACAATGAATGCGTAAATGTTCGATGCCCAAAGATAGTACTAACGAGCAAACTAAGAATTTTAAATTGTCTTCCAATCTTACTTCTTGTATGACAAATATCTGGAAGTAAACTTCCTGCTATTGCTAAACAAATTACTGTTACAGTAGAAAATAGATCTGTATGATAATGGTCAACTGTTATTGCTCCTACAAGCAAACCAGCAGCTACATGCGTTTTTCCTGTCATTTATCTTCTCCTTTATTAAAAATATATTAACATAAATAGTCTTAAAATACGAACATATTTTCGGTATATAGATACCTTTCTTTAAATGTTTATTTTTCTTATTTATTACATATGTTTTATTTGATATATCTTTGAATTTGTATATTATTAAAATAAATACCCAAGGAGGTCTGACTATGTTTGTTGTTACAAATCGAATTACTGTAAAAAAAGGATTTGCTGAAAAAATGGCACCACGTTTCACTAAAGGTGGTAAGATTGAACAATTAGACGGTTTCAGAAAAATTGAAGTTTGGCAAATTGATAATACTAATGATACTGAAGATATGTATGTTAATACATGGTGGGACAATGAAGAAAACTTCAAAGCTTGGACCCAAAGTGATGCGTTTAAAGAAGCACATAAAAATACTGGAAAATCTTCAACAGAAGATTCACCAGTAGTAACAAGTGAAATTGTAAAAGCAAACGTACTATCAACTTTAGAATAGAAAAAGAAGCAGGAAGGAATTGGAATTGCATTCATCAATCCTTACCCTGCTTCTTTTTTATAGTAATAAATGTGCCATTAAAGCAATAATTGGTAATGTGATTGCAGTTCTAATTAAAAATATCATAAATAACTTTCCGAGACTGACTGGAATTTTAGAACCTAAAATCACACCGCCCACTTCAGATAGATAAATTAATTGAGATATACTTAAAGCACCAATCACAAATCGTGTCAATTCACTGTGTACCGTCGCTATTAAGATAGAAGGTAAAAACATATCTGCAAAACCAATAAGTAAAGTTTCAGATGCTTTTGCAGCTTCAGGAATTTGAAGTAATTGTAATATAGGAATAAATGGCTTTCCTATGATTTCAAATACTGGCGTATAATTTGCTATTATCGTAGCAATAGTCCCTATACTCATAACTACTGGTAAAATAACAAACCACATATCAATCACCGTTTTAATTCCCGTTTTAAAAAATTCTTTAACTCCTGGCGCTTTTAGCCCTACAATTGTAGCTTCATCAAAACCGTGAGCTAATGCAGTTTTTCCTTCTGGAAGTTTTTCAAGTCGTGTACTTTCAGATACTTCTTTCGTAAAATCATCTGGAATTTGATTTAGTGGCCATATTCTTGGCATGATCATCGCTGCAACTAAGCAAGAAACAATTACTGTTAAATAAAATACAAAAAACTTTTGTTGTAATCCAATAGTTTGAGCAATAACAATAGCAAATGTGATCGATACAACACTAAAAGTTGTAGAAATTACTATTGATTCTCTTTTTGAATAAATACCTTTTTCATATTGACGACTTGTAATAAGCACGCCTACTGTTCCATCTCCTATAAATGAGGCTAAATTATCAACTGCTGATCGTCCTGGTAAAGTAAATAATGGTCTCATGATTGGTCTAAACAATGGTCCTAAAAATTCTAATAAACCGTATTCCATTAATAAAGGTAAAAATAAGGCAGCAAAAAGAAATACTGCTACTAATGTAGGTAATAAGTCATTAAATACTAATCCACCCGTATCTTCTGAATATATCACTTTACTTCCAATTTTAAAATAAGTCATCCAGGCAAATACAACTGCAAGTACTCTTAGTATCATCCACACTGGGCCAACTTGAAATGCATTCGCGATAAGACCACCTGGTTTTACTTTATCCTTTAAAATTGTTGAAAATAAAATAGTCAAAATAGTCGATAACGTAATGATTGTCATAATGAGAATTGACATTGCAGGTCCTAATAAATCTTTTAACCAATTTGCCAAAAATGCCACTGGTAATGTTGTTTGTTTCTCCCCATCTTGTACAATTGGAATGGGTATTAAAAATAAAATAATACCAATGATTGACATCGATATAAATTTTATTCTTCCTTTTATTTTCTCCTGTTTGTTATAATTCTCCAATATTCACCCTTCTTTCTATTTGTATAGGTAATTGTATTTATTCATTTGTTTTGTATTTTCATCGAAATTAACGCCTATTAATTATATAAATATAACTTTATATGTATTTTTATAAACAATATGTACTTTACTATATCTTATTTTCAAATAACTTGCAATATACAAAAGTTTAAAATTTCACAAAAAATGTGAGATCGTATTCACTGTGAATACGATCTCACTCTTTAATATTTAAATTCTTCTAAGTAACAATAAAAAGTATGGAACACCAACAATGGCAATAACTACGCCTACTGGTATATCAAGTGGCGGATGAATACCTCTTGCTAATCCATCACTAAATAAAATGAGGATTGCTCCAATTAAACCAGACATCATTACGACGTGAACATGACGATATCCGACGATTTTTCGAGCTATGTGTGGCGCAATCAATCCAAGAAAACTGATTCCTCCAACTATTGAAATAGATGATCCTGCTAACATCACTGATAAAATCAACAGTATCATTTTAATACGTTTTATTCGTGTACCTAATGCTATCGCTATTGAATCTCCTAGGTTTAAGATATCGAGTTGATGACTTAAAGCAATGACGATTGGAATCGTAATAATAAACCAAGGTAAAATTGAATATACATTTTCTATCGTATGACCATAAAGACTACCTGTTAACCATATAAGCGCATTATTTGCATCCATGGGATTTCGTATTAGTAAAAATTGTACAATTGCTGTACATATAGCACCAATTGCTAAGCCAATTAATGCCAAGGTAGATCCTTTAATATTAAATTGAGATATTAAAAAAGATAAAATTAAACTGATTATTAATGCACCAACAAATGAACCCATAGGTAAAATGATTAAAGGAGCATTGGGAAAAACCATAATAATTATAATCGCTGCTAAACTTGCACCTTTAGTCATTCCAATAACATCTGGAGAAGCGAGAGGATTTTTTACTACCCCTTGTATGATTGTTCCTGAAATAGCTAAACTACTTCCTACTATTAATCCTAAAAGTGTTCTAGGTATACGATATTCATTTAGAATAAAATCATCTTGTATCAATAAACTATTTATTACTTTAACGGGATTATACATTGTTGCGCCGACGCATAAGCTAATAAATATACTTATGATTAATATCGTAACGACAAGTGCATAACGAATAGCTAATGAGTGGTGTGTCATATTCGTTTCACTCTCCTTAAAGTAATAAATAAGAAATAAAATGCTCCTATAAATGAAGTAACAATTCCAACTGGTGATTCATAGGGATATGTAATTAAACGACTCAATGTATCAGATAATAACAATAAATTTGCGCCAACTATAAATGTTAACGGAATTAAAATGAAGTAATTATGCGGTGCATAACGTTTTACTATATGTGGCACGATTAATCCTATAAATCCAATAGGTCCTACAATAGAGACAGATGTCCCAGCAAATATAATAACAAGTAATCCGATAATGATTCTTATCACTTCAGTTTTTTGACCTAAACTTTTGGCTAGTGTATCACCTAATTCCATTATTGTAAGTTGTCTTGCAAATGCAATTAGTATGATAAGTCCCATAAGAATCCAAGGACAAATTATCATTACATCTTTCCATTTCATTCCATTTAAAGAGCCAACTAACCAAAACATAACAGTAGAATTAGAATCTTCATTAAGTAAAATAATACCTTGTGTAAGACTACTAAAAAACAAATGTACTGCCATTCCTGCTAAAGCTAATTTCACTGGTGTTATTTTTTTCGTAGAACCAGATAATAAATACACAGTTAACCCACCAATAAATGCCCCAATAAACGCTAAATAGGTTGCATAGTTTCCCATCGTAGGCATTAATACTGTCACTAATACGATAATAAATGAAGCACCCGCATTTACCCCAAATATTTGCGGAGATGCTAATGGATTTCTAGTTATAGATTGCATGAGTAAACCAGCCAGAGCTAAGGCACCTCCCACAAGTATGGCAACAATCATCCTTGGCATTCTAACACTTTGAATGATAAACGTCTGCTTGTTTTCAATTGAAGTAAAAAAGTAATGATACATATCTTTAGTTTGAATATTTAAAGTTCCAGTGGCTAAATTAAGATAAACAAAAATAACAAGAAGGCAAACACTCACTGAAAAGGTGAGTGTCATACGCTTCTTGATTGATCTTTTATTAGCAGAAAGACGATTACTTTTTTGTATAGTCATTGTCAATCCATCCTATTTATTTCTATCTTTTTTTGAGATTTCTACGATTTCTTTAGCCATTTCTTCTGAAGAGATTAAACCACGTGCGCGGGCCCATGTATCACGATCAACCACATCTATTTTATGATTTTTAACTGCATCAAGTTTGTTCCAAATAGGATCTTTTTTCAATTCTTGATAAGAAGGTTCATTAGAACTTGCACCATTTGTCATAATAAACATGCGTTCTGGATTGATTTCAGATAATGTTTCTGAATTGAGTTGTAAATAAGGTCCTTGTAAATATTTACTTAATCCTTTCGTCACATCTTTATTTAATGCTTCTTTAAAACCTAATTCACCTAATAACTGTCCCACATAAGATTCACTTGGATGCGCTAGTAACCCAGACTTAGAAGCTACAGCTGGAAGTACTTTTTCATTTTTATCAAATTGAATCTCTTGTTTATATTGAGCTATTTTTTTCTTATGTTCGTCTAAACGTTTTTTACCCTGTTTCTCTTTATTAAGAGATTTAGCTATAACTTTAAACGCTCCGATATTTTCATTATAGTCGCCGTCGAAGCTTTTTAATTCTATTGTTGGAGCAATTTTACTTAATTCCTTATAAATTCCTTTATGTCGATTACTGTCAGCAATAATTAAATCAGGTTTTAATTTACTTATTTCTTCTAAATTTGGTTGTTTACGCGTACCAACAGATGTATAATTTCCAATTTTATCTCTTAACGGTTTAATTATTCTATTCTTTTTATTATCGTCTGCTATTCCTACAGGCTTAACATCCAAAGCTACTAATGCATCAACAAATGAAAATTCTAAAGCTACTACTCTCTTAGCATCTTTAGGTACTTTAGTTGTTCCTAAATCATGTTTAATCTCAATAATATCTTTAGATGACGAAATTTGATTAGATGAATTTGAACCATTGTTACTTACCTTTCCACATGCAGTTGTTAATACTAAAATCAGTAATATTGAAATAATTCCAAAAATTGTTGTTCTTTTCATGATGACACTCCTTAATATGTATTGAGGTATATCTTCATTTTATTGATAACGATTATCATTGTCAATAAAATATAAAAATAAAGATTGGCACAGAATTTATTTTGAATTCGTTGGCCCATCACGAAAACGTTGACTGCCAACGCCAACGCATAAAGAAATCTGAGACACTATTGATGTCTCAGATTCTATATAATGCGTTATTTGTTGTTGATATATTTTGATTGCTTCAAATTGTTAATACGTTGAGAAATAGCTTGTTCTTCACTATAATATTTTTCCATTCTCTGATGATACATTAGTTGTGATAGCGCTTCGTATTCTAATGAAAATGGTATGCAATCTCCTACTTTATAGTTAATTTCTTCTTTTAAATCTATCATTAAATGATCACTTGAAGCACCCATAATTTCTATTCGATGATTGAGTGGTTTTATTTTTTCAATCACAGTATCAATATATCCCACATCTACAATAGCTTGTAAGTAACTTTCTTTTGTCTTCGTATACCTAGGTTTAATTTCAATAATTTCCGCTTCAAGTAATATTGCATTTTGAAATAACTCAGGTATATTTTGATTAGTAGTTGTATCCACACCACGAAATAATGTTTCTCCTATTCTCAACTCATTAATACATCCTAAATCATATTGTTTTAATAATGGAAGCATACTTGAGTTACCTCCAGAAATAACTTCAAATGATACTCCTGTTTCGTATTGTACATGATGAACAAATTGATTTATTTCGTCAATATCATTTAATGTTGGAGCTTTAGACTTAAAACACATGAAATTAAATGCAAGACCTAAAAGTTTTATATTATTCATTAGTTTTATTTCATGAATATATTCAACTATATCATAAGGTAATACACCTTCACGTTGATCTTTCCAATCGACCATCAATATAACTTGATGTTGATGACTCATTTCATTTGCAATATGATTTAACTGATGTATTGTTGCCATTTCTGTTTGAATACTTACGTAACTCTTTTTAATCAAATCTTCATACTGATGCTTTAAAGGAGATCTCAAAAGTAAAAATTGACAATCTTTTGTAAATTGCTGAGGAATATTTTCTAGTCGAGATTCTGCAAAGTAGTTAAATCCTACTTTCATTAATCGTTTAATGATATGTTCATCTCCAGCAATACTTTTTATCACAGGTATCATGGCTATATTTTTGCTGTCAAACAACATTTTTAATACATGTGCATTATATTCAATCTTTGATAAATTGATTACAATACGAGACACTTAATTCACCTCTCTTTTTATTGGATTATCTAAACTAATATTCAGATATTTTTTCACTTTCTTTTTCATTCTCATTTTCAACAATGCTTTTACTGTAATTGTAGGTCCAAATAAAACTTTTCTTAATGTATCTGCATGAGGCTTAGTATCATTAATTGCTACTTCTATTTCTTCTTGAATTATATTAAAAAGTTCTTCTTCTTTTATAAATTCATACTTTTTAAAATGAAAAATTAATTCTGCTAGTTGATTTTGAACGACTGCGTGTTGAAATTTCATAATGACTTCTTCAATTGAGTCTGCAAGTAAACTTTTATTTTCCACTTCTATATGCTTTAATTTTTGACTTAGTGTTTTAATATCTATTCGAGAGCCACCGAGATCTCGCACTATAAATTGTATTTGATACTTTGGTCCTAAATGCACTAGTGTATTTTGCATATGTGCTTCTAAAGCTATACCATAATCTTGTATTAAAGCTAATAAAGGTGTTACCAGTTGACGAGTATAATTTCGCATAAACTGATGAATGGTATGTTGATTAATGTCATCATTAATCCATTTAAGGTAACTATCTACTGTGATTTCATTATCTACTACATTTTTATTTACTAATGCACCTGTAACTAATAAAATACCATCATCTTTTGTAAAAGGTTTTTCACGAATAATACAAGCAAGTTGTCTAGCATCGTCACTGTCTGTTTTAGCAAATAAACCATAGGGCTCAAGTGCAACATCTAATTGTGTATACTGATTTAATTCACGATGTAATGCTTGACTTAATTTGGGTCCATCAATTGTTGTTTCTGGGGACACTGTTCTAACTGCACTAGTAGCTTGAACATTGACTGGTAATTTCACATGATAAGGATGATTGATTAGCGACATTGTTCTAAAAGAAGATGTTGCTTTAGATGGAACCTGAAATGGAGTAGATATCAAAATATAATCTTGTAGCCACTCCTTATATTTATTACGAATAGTATGTTCATATTGCCATGGGTGAACTAAAATGACTTTATAGTCTTTAAGCAAACGTTCTCTATCATTCATGAATGTATGTAATTCGTCAATATATTCAGGAATAACCTCATTTAAAATGAACTGAGAATGATCAAGAATGGTTGTAACATTTACATACTCATTATGTATTAGCATCACTTTCAAATTAATAATCTTTTCAAATTCTGGCGAATAGGTTCTCACTTCTTCCATTGATAAAGGTAATTTTGTTTTAGTAAGTGGATGTGTAGGATGACCTTCAAATATTAAGCTTTCAGAATATAGTACGTCATCTATATCATTATCTTTTTTCAACTTTTCTAGCCAAGTAAAAAAATTTAAACGTTCTGAGGCATTTATATATTTATCATGTCTTTGAAGATACTCATGACGTGTATCGAATGCTTTATATACTTCAATGAAACTATCTCTGCTATGAATAAGTTCACTTTTTAAATGGAATGGGATATCAATATGAAAGTCTGTTACTAGTATGTCTAATAGTTTTTCTAGACTATCCACTGATTCTTTATGTTGATGATTTATATATATTATCGGCCCATCAAATTCATATCGAGATAATGCACTTTCGTATTTATAATGAACGTTTAGAAGCACTTGTTCAAACTCAATCGTTACATAATGATTTTCTTTAAAAATGGTAGTTGAATGAGTCCATATATTTTCCTTTATTAGAGCATTTACTACTCTATATTGCATATTTCGATCTGCATGCTTCCACTCGTTTAACATTTTTAAATCCTCCGCCTTATCATTCGTTTTCATAATTAAGTTTAACTAGTTTAATAATTATAAATTTAATTAAGGTTACTAGCAATTACATGAACTTAGAATTTATTAAAATATTGTGTCTTAAATTTAAACTATCTTTTAAAAAGGTTTAATTTTAGAGTTAGATATTATACAAACTATTTATAATTTTGTAGAATGTGGATGAGGTGTTATATGAATAAAAATACAACCATTAATAATCATAACTTACAACTTACTAATGAAGAATATGATGTTTATACATATTTAAATGAATTTTATCCTGATTTAATCGATCATTTTAAACAATATATTTTAATAGGTAGAGATAAAATTTCTCAACGTCTTATTACATCTTTATATCGTGAAAACTTAATACACGCTAAAGATAATAGTCAGATTATTAGGCCTAACAAATTAACCGTATCTATGTTTTCTAAAGATAAAGACGTATTATGTATTCATTTTCCAAAATCAAATATCGATATTTACAGTCAAATAAAAGGGAGATATGCCTTCGACCGGATAGATGTGGAAGGCCCCTTTTATATCTTAAAACATCATAATCATGAATATGAAAGAATCCAACATCCAAATGATATTCTAGATTTAATTTTAGCTGAAGCGCCAAAACTTGATAACGCTGCTAGTGAACAATTTAGAGAAGATTTAAATAATAGTGCTGCTAATATGATTCTGGCACTAAGTTATCAAGCTAAACATATGCATTCAAACTACGAGCCTTTATGGGAATTAATTGCAAAAAGTGACGATAGTTATTTACGTTCGGAACAATCAGTTATAGAAGGTCATCCCCTTCATCCAGGCGCAAAGCTTCGTAAAGGGATGAGTGCTAAAGAGAATATTCATTATAGTTCAGAATACGGTCAAGAAATCCAGTTAAAATGTGTATTCATACATAATAGTATAGCAAATGTTCAATCCTTATCTTCAACCTATAATGATATGCTTCAACAATCTTTTCATAAATTATTTACTCACCTTTTAAATAAATATAATGATATAAGAATTGAAGATTATCATTTAATGGTTGTCCATCCTTGGCAATTCGAACATATTTTACTTAGTCAATATCAACAAGAACTAGATGAACAACTTATTATTCCTATTGATATGACCTTACCTTATTATGCTGGCTTATCATTCAGAACATTAATGCCAAAATATCCTAAACTATTCCCGCATATTAAACTTTCTACAAATGTTCATATTACTGGGGAAATACGTACGCTTTCTGAACAAACAACGCATAATGGACCTTTAGTTACTAAAATTGTGAATGATATTTTAAAAAACGACACTGATTTTCAACCTTATCGCATAGAAACCTTAGATGAAATTGCTGGCATTCATTTTTATAATTCTAAAGATCATTCAACAATCCAAACTGAACGTAGTGAACAACTGGGAACATTATTTAGAGAAAATATTTATACATTAATCGAAGAAGATACAATACCTGTCATACCGTCTAGTCTTGTTGCTTATTATCCAAACAATACTGAACCGCCGATTGAAAGCTTAATAAAACGATATCAACATACACATCAATTTAAGACATTTGAAAAAGCGGCTTATGCATGGATTCAAGATTATGCGACTCAATTATTAGGACTAGTTATTCCACTATATGTAAAATATGGAATCGCACTAGAGGCACATTTACAAAATTCTATTGCTACATTTAATCAAGATGGTAGTTTAAGTAAAATCTATATTCGAGATTTCGAAGGATTACGTATTGATGAAACTCAATTAAACAAAATGGGGTATAAAACATCACATTTCCATAAGAAATCTAGAATTCTTACTCAATCTACTACCTCTGTTTTTAATAAAGTATTCTATTCAACTGTTCAAAATCATCTAGCTGAATTAATATTAACAATTACTGAAAAAGTAGAAAATATAAATTTTGAAAAAATAACGTGGCATCATATCAGTCATACTATTCAAGATATATTAGCTAAGTTGACTGATGTTGATACAGAACGTATGCAAAAGATTACTCATACTTTATTTGCTGCAACAATTGATTATAAATGTGTAACCACTATGCGTTTAGAAGATGAAGCACATCATTACACTTATATTAAAGTTAATAATCCACTACATTAAAATTAAGAAGCAGAATAACATTCAATTTGAATGTTATTCCGTCTCTTGTTAAAAAATGATATTAACTATAAAAAGACCTTGGAACATTCCAAGGTCTTTTTTCAATAAGATTATTGTAAATCTGATCTTTCGAAATTATTGTTGTTGTTATTATTGTTATTGTTGTTGTTATTTTTTTGGTTTTTTTGTGCCCATTCTTTTTTAGTCATTACGTCGTCAACTTGCATGTTAACTTCAACAACATCTAAACCAGTAATGTATTTAACTTGTTCTTTAACTAAGTCAGTTACTTTACGGAAGATTTTTGGAGCTGATTCACCATATTCTAAGATGACTTTTAAGTCTACAGCCGCTTGTTTTTCACCAACTTCAACAGAAACACCTTGTGTTACGTTGTTACCGCTTGAGAATGCACTAGAAATACTGTCAGTGAATCCGCCTTTCATATCTAAGATACCTCTTACTTCACGAGCAGCGATACCAGCAATTTTTTCGATAACTTCATCAGAGAACGTTAATTTATTTTCAAAATGTTGTTGATTATTTTGACGTTCTTCTCTGTATTGTTGTGCTTGTTCTTGACGTTCTTCTCTTTCTTTTTCATTTACTCCAGTTTGGTTATTATACGCTTGTTTAGCTTTGTTATTATCTACAGCCATGTGAATTCTCCTTTTTAAATAAAATTTAATTTTTAATACTTAATTTTTTAATTTATATGAATTCTTAAATAATGAATGTTAACTCCATCGATTTAAGAAGTTCATGAAATCTTGTGTACGGTCTTTCATATACCCAACGCCAATTCCGATTAAACATAAAACAATAATTAAAATTGTTTTCCAGAACCCTAAAGTCAGGAATAAGATTGCAATAATTAAGAATGCAAAGAAACCTATAATTCGCCATTTATACGACTTTAGGAAGTCGATAATTTGTTGAGTAGAATCTTGACTATTTTGATTATTATCAGCCATGTTATCCCTCCCTTATAGTACGCGTTGTCCGGCAGATTTTTGATCTCTAACATTAATTTCTAATTTTCTAACAGGCATTTCAGTAAAATGCTCAACATTATGTTTAATGTCAGATCTAATGCTTTCAGTTAATGATTTTACTTGCACATCATTAGGTACTAAGAAATCAGCTTTAATATCAATGTAAGAATTGTTTTTCTTATTGTAAAGTTTAGTAACCACGTTTGGTTGTCTGATTTCATCGTATTTAGTTAATGTATCGTATGCAGACTTTTCGACTGCTTTACGTGATACATAAATATGTCCATCATTATAATCTTTATAAAGACCTGGTTTTCTATATGTTGGTTTAAAGATGCTAAATACCAATATAATACCAATTAATACGAGTAAAGCAGATAAACCAATTAATAGTGGTTGGAACCAATTGAATTGTAAGAAATAGTCTTGATAACGCTTAATACGACTATCATCTATGTACATAAACAATAAGAAACCAACAATCGCAACTATTAATAGGCCAAGGATAAAGTTTTTAAATCTATGCACCTCTAAACACACCTCCTTAGTCATTGTTGAAATTATTTAATTATAAAATTTAAGTACCCTTTAAAAATTTTTTAAAACGTTAACATTAAAATTTTTTATTTAATTTTTTTAAATTTATTAAAGTTTACCTTCTAGATTAAATATTCCCAAATTTAACACAATAAAAACCTGTTTTTCATAATTATTTTCGTTTTTTTATATTATTCGTTTTTTTGTATTTTAAATTATCTTTTTTCATTAAAACATCTTTCTTTGATACCCGCGGATGATCTGAACTCAACGTTTTAAATAAAGACCATATCATAAGAATAATAACTACGGAAAATGGGAGTGCTGCAATAATTAATAAGTTCTGAATTGCTTGTGTTCCTCCGGTGTAAATCATTATCATCGCAAATAAGGCCATAATAATACCCCAACTTACTTTAACGAAAGAGTTAGGATTAATATCTCCTTTACTACTTAACATTCCAAGTACATAAGTAGCCGAATCTGCAGAAGTTACAAAGAAAATCATAACAACGATTAAAGTAACAATACTTAATACAAATCCCAATGGAAAATGCTCTAAAGTGGCAAATGTTGCAGTTTCTGCTGCTTCTTTAGCAATATTAGCAATTCCACTATGCTGAAGATACACTGCTGCTCCTCCGAACACTGCAAAGAAAAAGAAAGATACAAGAGCTGGAGCAAATAATACTCCTAAAATAAATTCTTTAATTGTTCTACCACGTGATACACGTGCAATGAATATTCCTACAAATGGTGCCCAAGACACCCACCATGCCCAGTAAAATATAGTCCAATTTTGTACCCATTGAAATTTTGCGCCACCATCCATTGGAATACGCAAACTCATACTAAAGAAATTAAAAATATAATTTCCTAATCCGTTAGTAAATGTATTTAAAATATATAAAGTAGGTCCTACTAGAAATAATCCTATTAATACAATAAAAGCTAAAATCATATTAATATTACTTAAAGTTTTTATTCCCTTATCAATTCCGGACCATGCAGACCAACTAAATAAAATAGTTGCAATAATAATAATGATGACTTGTGTGCCGAAATGACTCGGTACTTTAAACAAGTAGTGAAGACCTTCATTAATTTGTAAAGCACCAAAACCTAAGGTAGCTGCTACACCTGTAACCGTTGCAATAACAGCTAAAACATCTATAGCACTTCCGATTGGTCCTCTCATTCTTTTTTCTCCAAAAATTGGAACAAGCGTTGCGCTTACTAAACCTGGATACCCTTTATGAAAATTAAAATAAGCAAAAACTAATGCAACAATGCTATACACTGCCCACGCATGAATTCCCCAATGGAAGAAAGCAAACTGGAACGCATCATTAATTGCTGCTTGTGTACCAATTTTATGTATAGGCGTTGCTTTATAGGCATGACTAACTGGCTCAGCTGTAGTCCAAAACACTAATCCTATTCCCATTCCTGCACTGAACAACATAGCAAACCAAGAAAGTAATGAAAATTCTGGCTCTTCTCCTTCCACACCTAACGTAATGGATGCATATCTTGAAAATAATAAGTATACGCAAATAAAAAATATAATTAAAACTAGTAAAAGATAATACCAAGAAAAATTAACTGCAATAAACGATGTAATATTTTGCGTGATTGCTTCTAATTGCTTAGGTAATATCGCTCCATACACTACAAATAATGTACAGATAGCTAATGCAATCCAAAATACAATGCTTATAGATTTTTTTCGCATTATATTATTCTCCTTTCTGATAGTTAGAAATTCTATACCCTATTCATGTTATATCTAACGATATATTGGAATTTTTATAATTAATCAAATTGATATATTATAAAATAATAAAAACGCCTCTTAATGTCTTATTTATAGACACTAAGAGGTGTTAAATCATTCTCTATTCTTCTACATTTATAACAAGTTTTCCTATCATGGAATTGGATTCTAATATTTGATGTGCTTCATATAAATGTTCTGCTGTTAAGCCATTGATGACTTTTGTCGTTGTATTTTGATACGTACCATTCTCAATTTTTTTAGCAATATCCTCTAAATAATAATGATGTTTAATCATGTCTTCTGTTTGAAAAATAGGTCTTGTAAACATAAATTCATGTGTAAAGGAAACACTTTTTGTTTTTAATAAATTTAAATCTTGTGATCCTTTAAAAGCTACAATCGTAGCAACATGTCCTCTTGGTTTCACTATATCTATCATTGTTTCATAATACATGTCTGTATCAAACGTGCAAAATACGAAATCTACCGCTTCAATGTGCTGTTGTTCTAATTGAGATTTTAAATCTTCTTTATGATTGAGTACGATATCTGCACCCATCTTTTTTGACCAATCGATTGTTTCTTGACGTGACGCAGTTGTAATGACTTTTAGACCATATGCCTTAGCAATTTGAGTCGTAATGCTTCCAACACCACCTGCGCCATTGATAATAAGTAATGTTTTCCCTTTATTTTGATTTGGATTCTCTGAAATTTTAAACACATCAAATAAAGTTTCTGACGCTGTAATACCAGTTAACGGAAGACTAGCAGCTTGTTCTGCCGAAAGATTTTTAGGTGCTTTTGCGACTAATCGTTCATCAATAAGTTGATATTCCTGATTTGAACCATGTTGATTAGGCGCACCAGAATAAAATACAATATCGCCTTCCTTAAACATTGTAACCTCTATTCCAGTTTTTTGAACCGTCCCTACTGCATCAAAACCTAAAATTCTCGGAGAATTTTTAACTTCAGTAAGGCGTTGTTTTGTATCAACCGGATTTACACTTATACTTTGTATTTTAACAAGCAACTCTCTAGAAGATGGCTGGGGCATATCTAATTCAAATGGTTCAAATACATTTCCTTCTTCTAATTTAAATGGTTGTTTAAATCCTATAGCTTTCATAAGTATATACCTACCTTTTACTGAATTTTAAATTATACATTCTCTGACACTTTAACGATCTGTTTGCCAAAGTTTTCACCTGTAAATAAGTTTCTGAACGCTTTTGGTAAATATTCAAATCCTTCTTCTATAGATACTTTTGTTTTAATTTTTCCTTCTTGTATCCACGTTGCCAGTTCTTTACTTGCATGTTCAAAGTCATCGGAAAATTCCGCTACCAAGAAACCACGCATCAGTGCTTGATGTTTAATTAATGTGCTTTGTACACGTGGACCTTTTTCTTGTTCAGTATTATTATAATTAGAAATCGTACCGCAAACAGGAATACGTGCATGACGGTTGAGATGTTTCATAACTTCATCGGCTATTGTGCCACCTACATTTTCAAAATAAACATCTACGCCATTCGGTACGGCTTTTGCTAATGCTTCTGCAAAATCATCCTTTTTATAATCAATGCCTGCATCAAAACCCAATTCTTCTGTTAGATAATTCACTTTTTTATCTCCACCAGCTATACCTACTACTGTAGCACCTTTGATTTTAGCAATTTGACCAACCACAGCACCTACTGCACCAGAAGCTGCTGAAACTACTACAGTGTCGCCTTCTTTTGGTTGACCAATCTCTAATAAACCGTGATAAGCTGTTTGACCTGTCATACCTAACGTACTTAAATATAAATAAAGTGGTACATCTGTATTAGATATTTTACTTACATTCTCTTCATTTACTGTATTAATACGCTTCCATGGTAACATACCTACAATAATGTCATCTTCATTAAATTTTTCAGAATTTGATTTAATAATTTTGCCTACAATGTGACTTTGAATAGGTTCGCCAATTTTAAAAGGCTCCACATAAGAATCAGCTTGAGTCATTCTTCCACGCATATATGGATCGACAGATATATATAAAGATTCAATTTGAATTTCATTTTCTTTCGGATCAACTATGTCAATATTTTCATATTTAAATGTATCATCTTGGGGGATACCTTCAGGATATTTTGCTAATAAAACTTGCTCATTATTCATTATAAAAGACTCCTTTCAGTATTCAAAAACAGTGTCATATCACAAACAATTTTATCGCAATTCAACTGCTTTCACTTTATAATGTCTAGTATGATAACACTTAATACTTTATTATACCAAGCAAAGTGAGGTCTTAAACTTGAAATTAAGTATCTTAGACTATGTACCACTCTTTGAAGGTGATACACCACAAGAAGCTTTAAATCATTCAATTGAACTTGCTCAACTATCAGAGAAACTTGGTTATGCACGTTATTGGGTAGCAGAACATCATCAAGTTCCTTCTGTTGTATCAAGCGCTCCTGAAATCGTAATGGCTATGTTACTTGAACATACACACTCTATTCATATTGGAAGTGGCGGTGTGATGCTCCCCCATTATAGTGCTTACAAAGTTGCAGAACAATTTAAAATTATGGAAGTCAAACATCCTGGCCGAATTGATATGGGAATTGGGCGATCTCCTAGCTTCAAAAATGTAAACGAAGCGCTAAATGAATTTAAAACTCAAAAACCCAAACTATCTCAACAAATAGATGATTTGAACAAATACTTTACGAATGACACTATTCATTCACATCGTTTCAAAACTTTAGAAGCCACTCCATACACAGAGCATTCACCTGAGATGTTTATTTTAGGAATGAGTGAACAAAGTGCTGAGCTTGCCGCAAAAAAAGGCTTACCTTTTGTGATTGCTCATATGGGTCAATCGCACGCAAATTTAACACATGTCATTCAACATTATAAATCGCGTTTTACAGAGTATCATGGTCATTCGCATTCACCCTATATTATTTTAGCTACTTTTGTCGTTACGGCAGAAAATGAATTAACGATTAAGCAATTAGTAGATACATTAAATTTGTGGTTAATACGTATTAATTATCTTAAACAACCTAAAGTATATCCTTCTATTGAAACAGCACAGCAACGTCATTATTCTGAAAGAGATCGAGAAAAAATAGAAAAAAATAAACGTCGAATGATTAGTGGCTTACCACATGAAGTAGCTCAGCAGTTAATACAATTACAAAACGAATTAGAAGTCGATGAAATCATGATTCTTCCTAATGTATACGGACATACTCATCGTACTAAATTAATTGAACTTATAGCTCATGCTTGTCTAGATAATTAGGAGAGTCAGTATTATGAACGCTCCTAATTTTTATTTGTTTCATAAACTTTAATGTTTTTATTTGCAACATCTTTATTTTCATGAAGTTGGCTATGTTGAGTCGTTGATTCTATATATTAAGAATTTTTATACGTTTTTGGACTTGCTTCTAACAAAGATTTTAATGGCCGAGACGAGCTATTAGATACTTTAACGTCAAAATGCATACCATTTTAATTATCTTCATAAATGTTTAAATCTTCTATTTGTTTACCTTTATAAATAGTTTTTAATCCAAGTCACTTTTTATCATCTTCACTCATTTTGTTTGGTTTGCCATTTTGATCAACTTGAATTTCATTCACCTTTTCATTTAAATTAAGAATGCCATTATATGTTCTAGCAATATTGACTTCTTTTTTAGTGTCGGAAATAGCAGATGATTATCATCATTTTTCTTAAAATACGTGAAAGATAAATACTCCATAGAATATACGAGAAAATTATACTCCTTATTTTTTAATACTAGTATCTCAATAAAATAAGAAACAGGACAGAAATGAAAATTTCTGTCCTGTCAAATTTATAAAATTACTTAATTTCTTTAGATTCAGCTAATGCTTTATACCAATATGCACTTTTTTTCGGATAACGTTCTTGTGTGTCAAAATCAACGTAGAATAGACCATAACGTTTTTCATAACCATTAGACCATGAGAACACATCCATAAGTGACCATAAGAAATAACCTTTTACATTGGCACCATCACGTATCGCATCAGCAATGACTTCAAGATGTTTTTTAACATAGTCGATACGTGCATCATCATCAACTGTCTTACGTTCTTCGTCGAATTCATCTTTATAACCAAGTCCGTTTTCAGTAACATAAATTTTGTGATAGTTAGGATAATCTTTTATAACACGCATAATTTGATCATAAAGACCTTGTGGATAAATCATCCAATCCCAATCAGTACGAGGAACATCTATGTCAAATTCACGTTGTCCTACACCTTTAAGTTGATACTTAGAGCCACCTTTATCTCCAGTAGCATTGTGTGTAATTTCTGATTCTCCTTCATATCCTCTCATCCAATCACTCATATAGTAATTGATACCTAAGAAGTCATTTAAATCTTTTGCAGCATCTAATGTAGCATAATCTTCATCGGTAATATCTAATTTACCGCCATTGACAGAAAGAATATGTTGTACACCTTCCATAGTTTCACGAGAATATTTTCCCAAATATGTTGCATCTAAGATAAATTTATTATGAATAATATCTTCAAGTTCTGCTGCTCTTACATCTTTCGGATTTGAAGGATCATATGGATACTTAGTTGGTAATGCATGAACTACTCCAATTTCCCCATTATATCCATTATCTTTAAATAATTTAACTGCTTTTGCATGTGCGACCATCATATTATGATGAGATTGGAATACTTTTGCAAAATCATATTTAATTCCTGGTGGGAATTTACCGACTAAATACTGGCCATCACCAATAGGACCAATTTCATTAAAAGTAGTCCAATAGTTGACTTCAGTAAATTCTTCAAAGCAGAATTTTGCATAGTCTACAAAATAATCAATCGTTTTACGGTTTAAGAAATCTCCATCACTGTGAAGTGTTTCTGGAGTATCAAAATGATGTAATGTAACAAACGGTTCAACGTGTCGTTTATGACACTCTTTAAATAAATTGTGATAGAATTCTACACCTTTTTGATTAACTTCTCCATAACCTGTTGGAAAAATTCTTGACCACGCGATAGATATACGGATACCATTAACACCAAATTTTTCACTTAATTCTAAATCAACTGGATATTTATGATAAAAGTCACTTGCAGGTTCAGCTGTATACCAATAGTTTTCTTCTAGATAAGTGTCCCAGGCTACACGACCTTTTCCGTCTGTTTGAGTCGCACCTTCTGCTTGATAAGCTGCTGTTGCACCACCGAAAATAAAATCTTCTGGTAATTTTTTCATTATACTTTCATCTCCTAATTATTTTTCAAATTGTTGTTGAACGAAGTCTAATGCTGCTTTGCCATCACGAGTTAAGTTAATGTATTCAACACCTTGAGTTTTTGCTAATTTAATACCTAATCGATCTGTATCTTGTTTTATATCTTCATAGTTAGAAGCAACTTGAGGCGCTAAAATAATTAATTGATAGTCTTTCATAATATCCATATGTGCACCATAACCACCAGCTGCCGCTTTTACAGGTACCTGATATTCTTCAGCAGCCTTGTTTAACGCATTTGCAAGTAATCCACTTGTACCGCCACCGGCACATAAGACTAAAACGTTAGTTTGTTCGTTAATTGAATTTGATGACTCTTTAGCCGATACTTCCTCATCGGAAGGTGCTGGTTCAGTTGTTGTCGCTTCATTTGCACCAGCAGTTGCTAAAATTGCATCTGCTTTTTTCGTATCAAAGTTTGCTGATACTTTTTCTTTTAATTCATTATTTACTTCTTTATTGCCTCGTTCTTCTTCAAGAATTTGTTCATCATATACTTTTAAAAATGGATAATAAATCATAACGTCAACTACGATTAATACAATCGCTAACACAAATGACCAAAAAGCAAAGCCTGTACCCATCACAATACCAAGAGGCCCTGGTGTCGTCCATGGTAAGAAGATGCTAAAACTATTCATTTTAAGTACATCAACAAAGAATTTAAAGATCCATACGTTTACTATTGGTGCAAAAATAAATGGTATGAAAAATACTGGATTTAATACGAGTGGTGCACCAAATAAAATTGGTTCATTTACTCCAAAGAAGGTTGGTACAACCGATGCTCTACCAATGGCTTTATTTCTTTTTGATTTAGTTAACCACATAAACATAAATGGTACGACTAATGTAGTGCTTGTAACACTATTTTTATGTATAAAAAAACACCACGCTCATAAGAACGTGGTCTGAACGATTTACTCATTTAAGTTAAATCTGATATTCGTCTAATTATCATAAACTGGGTATTTTTATTATAACATAAAAAGCTACCCAGTGACATGTTAGGTAGCTTAGAAGGGAACATGCTCAAGTGAGTTGTTCCAAAAGATCATTAAGTTTTTAACTGGGTGTGAAACCCTTGTGAGTTAATTATAACATAAAAAGCCATAACCCGAATAGAATTATGGCTAGATCGTTTAGCGTTAAACTATGTTTATATTATAACATATAAAGAGATAACCGTCGCAACAGTTATACTCAGCTACACTCCTCAGATGTGTACCGCAATTTCTGTTTGATTATAACATATTTGCGACTGACATTGATGTCAGCCACAAAAAAACCTCCATGCAAAGCATGAAGATTAATCTGAGTACATTTCAGGAATGACCATTTCATATACTTATTATAACATAAAAAAAGAGGGACAAGCACTAAACTTGTCCCTCCGTAAAACATAATGAAATTTGTAAACGTATAGGATATTATCCCAAGTTGATTATATCATATTAATACACTTCTACAATTCTCAAACGTTCATGCCATATCCATCCGTTATTATTTCTAGAATAGACACGACACCAACCATTTTTAATTTCAAAGATATAGAACTGATCATATCCTGCTCTATAAGTATTGTTTGTCACGTACCACTCTATACCTCTAAATTTAACTAACGCTGCACCATGATAATCGACACGCGCTCTGAATTTAGCTTTAGATGACTTTTTCATGTTTAATGGTGGAATACTATTCACTTTTATTCCTGTTGTATCTGCAAGAATATTACGTTGCGCTACTGCTTGTTTATCATCTTTTTTTGCAAAATTCTTACCACCTGCTGTTTTGTAGATATCTTTAACGATTAAGCGTTCATACCATACATAACCGTCATTGCTAGGACTGTAAACTCTAGCCCAACCATTACGAATTTCATAAATGTAGAACACGTCGCCCGGATTGTATTCTTCACTCGTAACAACCATTACGTTATTATGGTTAGGTCTACAAATTCTAACGCCCTCGCTATCTGCAACCGCTTTGAAGTATGGTTGATTACTCCATGTTAAGTTTAGCGGTGGCTTTTTCTCTAACTTGATTGAACTTTTAGATTTACGTTGAGGTTTTTGTACTTCTTTAATATCAGTTAAATCAACGCTATCGTCTGCGAAGTCTGGCACAATGAAATGTGTTAAGCCTGTGTAATCATCTTCACGTAATTTAGCTGGCGAATTGGCTTTACTATCGAAGTTTTGTTCTAAGATTGTAAATGATTTTGTACCGCCGCTATTGTCCCAAACTAAACCAGTATGTCCCCACTTTTTGTAAATTCCTGACGTATAAATTGGAATTGCACAAATAGGCGGCACGTAATCTCTTGTATTTTTAACCACTTTCCAACCTTTCGGCATGGCGTTTTTAGTGTGTAACTCTTTAGCGTTACCAATGAAACGTACGCCGCCTGTTACATGATAGATGAAGTCTACAACGACATCTACACATTGATAAGCCCACTCTTTATCAAAGTCGATATATTGTCCTTTCAAGCTGTGCATGTATTCAATTGCTTGCTTATACTTAACCACACTTTGTGGCGAAGGTGTCGGTTTCTTGCTTGTTTTTTTTGATAATTTCTTGCTCGGCGCTGGTTTTTTAACGCCATTGATGTATTTAGCGATTTGTTTATCTAAATTTTTTACGTTACGTGAATATCCACAAGCCTCTAATAAGTTACCAGGATCAATTTTATCTGCTTGAATGTCTTGGTGGCCTGGCACTTCTGTTTTGTAATCAATGCCCCAATAATTACATAAATAAGCAAGTACTCGTGCCATGTTATCTAACGACTTACGTGAACGTTCAATATTGCCTGGGAAGTAACTACCTTCCACTCCAAATGCTACATCATTAGCGTCTGCACCATACCATTGGTTGTCGGTAGGTGTATTATATACTACGTGCCATGCTTTTTCTGTTACTGGAATACATACAATGCACTCTTTATCGTCAACGAAGATATGAGCGCTCGCAACGGTAGCCCAACTTTCCATATAAGTATTTCTATAATAATTCACATTTGTTTGTGCTGTTGTGTGAGGGTTTCCAGTATCGTGTGCTACTGCAAATAAAGGTTTCTTACTTGTTAAAGGTTGCCCGCTTCTACGTGTTCCAATCGGTAAAAAATCATATTTAACGGGAACGCCATTCCATTTTTCTGCCATTATGCACGACCTCCACCAATTTTATTATTTTTGTCTTTAGTTGAACCTGTACGTGGTCGAACTGTTTCCCAAATACCAGTAGCCATTAGTCCACTAATCAAACCAGCAAGCAATCGACCACCAATTGATAATTCGGTAACAATTTCAGGAATAAAGGCTGTAATACCACCTAAAACGATACCAATACCAATAGCAATTAAAGGTACAATATTTTTAGGTACGCCAGCTTGCTTAACTAATTGTGTTAATGCGATTGTGATAACTGAAATCACTGTTGCAAATGCGATAATACTTTCCATTTCTTCCACTCCTTATTCAAAATAAAAAGCCGACACATAAGTGCCGACTTAGATTGTTTAAAAGAATGCAGCTGCAAAACCTAATGCTCCGACTAGTACCGAAGCAATACCACTGATAATTGCAACTATAATTTTTACGTTGTAACCTTGTTTTTCTTTAATGACTTCACTAAACGTTTCAAGTTGTTTGCTATGATCTTTAACTTGATACTTAACATCAGTGAAATCTTCACCGAATTTCTTCATTGTTTCGTTCAATTTCTCTAAATGCTTTTCTGAACGTTCTTGACTTTCAAACGCTTGTTTTTGATAGATGATTTGTTTATCTACCTTATTATTCAAGTCTTTCAATTCACTAGTGTGTCGTTTATCATTCTCATCTATTTTTCGATGAATTTTACTCGTGTTATCTATCCACTCTTCTCTTAATACGAAACGTTCATCTTTTTCCTGCAAAGTCTGTACCCCCATAATAAGCGATTAATGCATTAATCATTGCTAAGGTTGCAAACTGTACTGGACTTAACCAATTAATCGCATTAAAGATACTTGCAGAAGTGAGTAAGAAATAATAAATTGCATTCCCACTACCACCAAAAATAAGTAAGAAGTTAAATTTATTATTCACTTGTTGTTTAGGTAAAAAGATAGGTGCAAGAATGATAAACAAACTGAAAAGCATTCCTAAAACACCCCATAACCAAATAGGCATAACTTGATGGAGCGTTAGATAGAAATCACTATCACTTAATACTGTATTTTGTTCCTTAGTCCAAAAGAAACCTCTTTCAAACATAAGTAAGCCAAAACCAAAGATAAAGATAGCTAACACTTTGTAGTTAAATGAATTTTCTTTCATATTCAAAACTCCTATTCTGCGTTAGTTTCAGTTTCTCCCACGTACTCTAATAAAGTTGTTAGCTTTACTGGTTTAACAGTTACTTTTTCTGGAATAATACCAAATTCATAATTTAGTTCGTTTAAGCTGTTTAAACGACTAGCAAGTGCTTTAATTTTATTTAAATCATCAAATTTAGTCGCGGTATTTACATTAGTAGTAGGGTAGAACTGTCCTCTAAAGTCATTAGATAAAGCTGCTTCTTCTCCTTTTTCATTCACTTGTACTAAGATGTAACTTTCTGTGTTTTTTACGATTTCATTTGCCATGATAAATTCCTCCTAAAATTTGGTATAAAAAGAGTGCTAAAGGTTACTCTCCTTCAGCACTTGTTTGTTCATTATTTTGTTGTTCTTCTTGCTCTCTAATTACTGCTCTTAACATTGCATTTTCTTGTGAAAGTTTAGCGTTTTGAGTAACTAACTCCTCGATAACATAACTTGGATTAGCTTGTAATTGATTGTTCATTTAATTGTTCCTCCAATTTATCTACTTTTTTAATTAATTCTTGAATAGCTTTAGTATTCCAAAACATGACCTCATTACCGTCAAAACCATCTCCATGTCGCCATTCAATAGGTATTTCTCGTTCAATAATAATTCCGTGATGATTACGTGCATAGTTTGTTTCTTTTTCTGAATTTAACTTGTATGAATACAATCTCAAGTCATTTCTAAACGCATCTAATACACTATAATTCCACTCTTTTATGTCATATTTGAATTTTTCAGATGACATAGCGTGCCAGTTAGCAAAGCGAATGTCTTTATACCCTGTATCTCCACCGTTATACCGTAAGTTATTTGTCACTCGCAATTCACCAGTAGACACACCAATATAAAAGTCTTTAGCAGTATTAACCCTTATAGAGTTAGCTTGTACATCTAAACATTGCAAGTCTTTGTATCTCACATCACCATTGTTGTAACCTTTTTTATCGGTTATACGCAATGCATCGTCTACTAAAATATAACCATTACTTCCTTTAGCGGTTAAATCTCCATATAATTTATCTGCAAAGAAGTGACCAGTCCCAATATCACCGTCTTTGTTTGTTGCATAGATTGTACTATTAACCGAACTTTTACTAAATCTCAAGCCTGAACCGTATTGAGAAGTATCACTTGAAACGTTACCGTATTTAATAACACCATCTGTGTATGCACCACTATCGTTTTGTTTTACATACATAGCAAATTCATTGTTTCCAGTTCGGTTATCACGATATGGTCTGAAATAAATACCGTAGTTACTTTCGATATTTACAGTTAAGTTCGCATTTAAAATAATACGACTGTAATCACTTTCTAAGGCTACTGCACCATAAGTGGAATGTAGTCGTACACCACGAGAAGTATCATTATATTTTTTAGAGTGGAATTCTAATGTACCTGCTGTTTCGTCACCTGCACCAGCAAGCATGGTAGATAAACCTTTTTCGGTTAAGTATAAGTTATATCCAGTCGTTCTATTTTGTACTTTTACAGTACCGCCTTGAATACCTAGTCTTAAATTAGCGGTATCAGTTTCGTTTGCCCAAGTACGTGTGAAAGAACCATACGACAGGATAGAATTATTTCTAATATCTATATAGTCAACACTATCTCCACCACGAAGACCAATGTTATTAACGTTGATATCTAAGCCTTCTGGACTTAAATTTAAACGGTTGATAATCTCACCTTTGCCAACCTTATCATCCACTCTACTTGCCATAACGTTGAAGTCTTTATTGACTGTAATATCTACCTTATCGCCTCTAAGTTGAATGCCGTTCCTACCCATAGTGTAAGATTGAATATTACCGTTTTCATCGTAACTTAAATTTATCCCCTTAGTTGTGGCTGATATTTCTGAAATGACTTGAGATAAAGTTTTACGACTAGCGTTGAAATCTTGTTGACTAGCTTTTAATTGGATAGCTTGTCCGTTTTGATTTATTTCAGTATTCATGAGTTTCAGTTTTGTTTCGTTTTCATTTTTATAGTCATCTATATATGATTTAGCATTATTTTCAGCGGTTAAACCTAATAATTCTATATCTTCTGGTGCAGGTGACCAATCAAGTTCTTTTGTCCCTTCGTATAAACTGATTTTACCTATATATTGGTCATTAGATTGGGAAATAGCGATAATTAAAATATCTTCTCTATTACCTGTATTAAAACGTATAACTTTATCAGTAGTGTAACCAGCAATAGTATAAGATCCTCTTTTATAAAAAATACCTATTTTTATATCCGGACTACTCTCATGTACCTTTAAAATATAATCAGTGTTTTGTTTTAAAGACGGGTTACCACCGTTATTTCTATCGTAAAAATAAAAATTAATTCTTTGATACGCGTTTAATTCTACGTAATAAGGTCCTTTTGTTATACCAGATGTACTATTTTGTGTAGCCGAATAATATGACTGTAAATAATTTCGATTAGTAGATTTAACTGAATCTATACCGTTTTTATATTCGATTAGACTTACTTTATCGGCTATTTGATTAGATAATTGTATACGTTGTGATTCCGCACTATTCAATTTAGAAATGATGGCGTCCACATCTGCAGTATATTGTTCATTTGATACTTTACTATCAATTTTATCCGATTGTATTTTTAACTCAGAGGAATTGTTATTAACTTGTCTTTCTAACGGAGCAATACTATCATCATATAATGTGGTAATATCTTTCTTATCAGCTTTTAATGTAAAACCATCTTTAAGTTGTTTAATATCCGATGATTGCTGTATCTGTGTTGATGTGATTGGTTCTAGCATTTCATCCGTATAAACTTGTGCTGCCTTTTGAATATCTTCTGGCGCAGGTGTCCAGTCGGTTGGTATATTACCCTCTTCTAACTTTACCCACTCGATGTTTGATCTCACTCGGGTATCTATCGGATAGT
Organism: Staphylococcus sp. FSL W8-1270; assembly: GCF_038007165.1. NCBI lineage: Bacteria > Bacillati > Bacillota > Bacilli > Caryophanales > Staphylococcaceae > Staphylococcus > Staphylococcus sp. FSL W8-1270. The sequence goes on along the minus strand of NZ_JBBOWQ010000001.1, from coordinate 726,196 downwards.
TATATAATCTAATATTATCTGTGATAAATGTGTCTTTGTTTGCTTCAAATGTCACTTTATATAATTCATCTGAAATTTTATCTGCATTCGATGTTATAAAGTATCTACCGTTATCACGTAAAATTGCTAAACCACCGTTGGAATTTTCTACTTTCCCTTTAACTGTGACTGTATATGTCTTACCTACTTCCATTGGTTTAGATAACGTATAATCAGCGATTAAATAGTTAGAGTTAGAATAAGGTACATCACTTTTTAAAACTAAGTTCCTTCCACCGACTTGAATGCCGTCTACTTTAGCACTCACTTCACTAATGTTGCTGCTTAATTCATCCTTAGTTTGTATTATCTTGCTATTAACTTCACCGTCAATAAGCTGCTTCAGTGCTTCGTCTTGACCGTTGATGTAGGCTTTCAACGCGTCTTCTAATTCTTGTTGACTTGGAATATCTGCAAGTAATTGACCTGTTTCAGCATTCCATGTGCCTCCGATTCCAGTTGCAACATTTTGCATAGCTTCATTGAATTTCTCATCAGTATATTGTGATTGAAGTAACTTCAAGCGTTTATCAATAAAAATTTTAGCGTCAGTAACATATTTATATAATGTTTGTAGCTTTTCTCGATACGCTGTAAATAAAGTTTGGGTGTCAACCAACTTACCTATTGTAGCTGTATCTTCATCCATGCTATCTAAATTAGTCTTGATATTTTGATACACACTATCTACATCTGACAATGCTTGGTTTAAGTTTGATTTCAAATCATCATCAACAAGATACTCATTATTTAACACATCGTACACATCATTTTGTAACTTGCTATGTTGAATAGTTAAATTGATGAAACTATTATTTAAATCTCGATACATTACTTGCTCACGTCTAAGTCCACCGATTTTTTCTACATCATCAGCTGTTTGAGTTATCCATTCTCCGTTCCAATATCTACGTAACACTGCAACATCAGGATTAGACGTGTCATACCATAATGTATCATTCTGTGGGTTTTCTGGTGGCTCTGCACCTTTGAATATCTTACGTTCATAATATTCCATTTCCCCAGCTACAACGTCACTCACGATTGTGTTTACATTAGAAATATTGTCATTCAGTTTTTTAGTAATTTCATCAAGTTTTCTAGTAAAGAACTCTCTTAGCTTTGTTTCTTCGTATTCAATGACATTGCCAAAGGTAAATTCACTTTCATCTGCTAACCAGTTGTACTTAATACCTATAACTTCAGCCTCTATATATAAAGGTGGTCTGAAATCTCTATCTTTCACTCTTACAATATCTCTTAGATGTACTGTTACATCGTTATAATATTTATGGATATCAGTTGAAGATACTTCATAGCTAATCGCTGCTTGATTACGTTTGTTAAGTTCTGTTTTAGCAAGTGTGGTTAATCGTTTAAGTGTCATGTTCTCATCATTACTTTCAGGCTCATATACATCCCAAATATAACGATTAGGAAGTCCAAAAATCTCTTGTGCTTCATCATCTACTACAACAGTTTCAATTCTTGAGCCATCTTCTTTTTCAGGACCAACTGCAAGTAAAGCAGTTTTCACTTCAGATAGATCAATCGTTCTTGTCATACCTGTTAAGTCTTTACCTTTAGTAATTTCCTTACCTTTGAATAAGTTTTTAGGTTTAGTAATTGATACATAACGATGTTCAACAGTATGTGCGCCTAATTCAATATAAAAACTAGGGACCATATCGTAAGTAGTACAAAGCATGTAAATTAAATCAAACGAATTAGTGTGAGAAGTCCATGATGTTGTTCTATTGCCACCGTATTCAGTATCATCAGACACTTCCCAACCTGTATCAGCAAGTGTTTTAAGTAATGCTTGCGTTGTTGTATGTGCTTCAAATTTACTAGGTTTAATTGGTTTTGCTGTTTTCAAATCTTCTAGGTAACTTGCGTTACATTCGATTTCAGTTGTACCGTCGAAGTTATCTGCAATGTGGATGATAATAAATTCTCTGAATGTACCGTTATTATCTTGAGCAATAATACGATTACGCTCTCTTAATTTCTCTGCTCGAGTATTTTCAATCGTAAAATCAAAGGTTTCTGTTTTTTCTTCTACATTCATACTCATTTCAGCATTAATCAATGCACCATCGCTTTGACTAATAAAATCAATAATGTTGTCATTAAAGTCAAGTACATGTATTCCTACATTCTTCACTATCTAACCTCCAATCTATAAAAATCTATCTTGCCAATATACTGTCGTGTCATATGTGTTTTCAGGATAAATCATACATTCATTCATACCTTTATTTATGTTGAAAAAGTCACTACCGAATGTTTTTAAATCAAGTGCAGGTTCTTCGTTAATCGTTACTGTTTTTTCTTCCATATTGATATTAATTAAGTCACCTTTTTTAATGATCAAATCTCTTGCTTTAGGTGGTTTAGGTAAAATCTCATGATTATAACTACCTAAAATTGTTGTAGGCATATGATAGTTACTACCATTTTTAGCAATGTAGATACTCACTGCCGATATAGGTCGTTGATAGAAGTTTCCTGCATCCACAAATACTTTTTCGGTCACATCTACTGGAGTAATTCGCTTAGGATATTCTACTTCATCATATTTCCATGTTTTTATATAAAACTTATCTCCAATACGTTTTAAACGCATATAAATTACTATATGTTTCCATGTGTAAAACTTAGGTGCGTTTGTATAACTGTATATCTTCTTTTGATTACCGTTTTGGTCGAATAGCGTTACATAGATTGTTCCAATGTTTTGCGTTGCTCTAGGGTTGCTATAACCAATAGAAGCAATCACACGGTTATCTGTGTCATATATATACTGTGTCGCATGTGTTGCACCTTTTTTACCTTGATTAACATGTATTTTAACTGTTGAACTAAAATCTTGAGTGCTTTTACCAAATGAGTGCTTATATTCTGCACCATTCCATCCACTCGTACCTGTAATACTACTTTCATCAAGCATAAAAGCGTCTTTTGAAGAACTCATTGCCATAGAACCACCAACTGTTCCCCCAGTAACGTTGTCGTTAATAGTACCGTTAGTGACTTTAGTCCAACCGAAGAAAGAACGCATCTCATCATTAAATAAAGTTGGTGTATAATCTTCAACCTTTTTATCTAAATCATCATCACCTATCATGAAATAATCTTCATCATTCTTCGTGATAGAGAAATAACTCGCATTCTTTAATGCTGTTGCTTGTACAATGATAGGACTGTCGGCTGTTCCTGTACTTACTACTGATACTTGGTCTGAAATAGCTGTGTTTTTAGTACCTTCTACTGCGTATTTATATGGATCAGCTAGAACAACATTAATACTGAACTGCCAAAAAGTTTTGCTATACTTTTCTAACTCAATCGGCCCTTCAAAATAAGCGTTCCAATACCATTTTTGTGATTTGAATTGTAAAGGTACAGCATGGTCATAATCAAACAGCTTAACTAAATCATTTAACACTTCATCATGCGTTTTTACGCCACCTGATGAAAGATAATCATTTCTAATAATTAATGGAAGTTCGAATTTATATTCTTTAAGTTGTCTTTGTTTAACTACACTTCCACTTCTACCTAATACTTCTTCAGTTTCAATACCAAAATTAAAAGAGGGTATTTTAAACCCTCTTTCAACTACTAACCATGGAAGTGTTTTATTATTAACTTTTATAGTATCAATCAATTATGTGACCTCCCCTGGTTTAAATCTTGATTTTCTTTGTTTTTGTCTATTGTATTTATCAATAGAATTAAAAACTTGTTGTTCGTGTGTGTATTTATCAATCGTTGGACTAAAGTCTTTATCAGCAATCGTTTGATTACTTGTTACAATTTGAGTTAATAAAGCGATTTGTTGTTGTTGTGCTTGTAACATTTGAAGTAAAACATCATTATCATTACCACTATTTGGTTTAGGTAACGAATTAGGTCGTTTATTACCTCTTGTACTACTTTTTTTATCAATATCTTGTGCAGCAAGTGCCAACATCTTCATAGCATCATTGCGTCTAGATGGATCAGTTGGAATTATCCACTCAGGATAACCACCTTCTGCAATGTTGTACCAACCTGCATTTTTGATTAAACCGCCTGTGGCGTAACCATGTCCGTGTCCAATAACACTTAACATATTTTTACCGTATTTATACTTAGCCCAATGAATACCGGCTAGTAAGTTGTCTAACGGATTAAATACGTTACCATGTCCAGGAAACTTCATTGAATTAAATGTATTTCTTGCAACTTGTACTAGACCTTTTGCTTCATTACCACCAGTATTAGCATCGACATATCCACCTTGTACAGCTCTAGGATTACCACTACTTTCACTATCTATTTGTCTAGCCCATGCATTAACATATGCTGATGACGTTGGTAAACCGTTCATACGTAAAGCTTGTTTAATTTGAGGCGCCCATTTAATACCTGCTTTAGGCGCGCTTCCACCACTTTTTGCATGTCCTTTAAGCCATTTAAGTGGATTAACTGTATTCGCGTTTGTAATTGTATCGTGGCGACCTTTTTCGACTTGGAAATGTAAGTGAGGTCCAGTAGTCCAGTTACCACTGTTACCAGTTTTAGCAATAGGTTCTCCCGCTTTTACTTTTCCATGTTTTAAAATTTTAGATAAATGCATGAAAAATAAAGTGAACTGACCTGTTAAAAGACGCGCTACAAGTCCACCACCAAAGTTGTGAATTTCTTTTAAATTACCATCATTTGTAGAATTAATGGTAGTACCATATGGAGTACCAAAGTCAATACCATAATGATGTCCCCCAGCAAATCCATAGCCAGGCGCGCCACCATTAGGATAATATCCTGTATTAATATGATAGCCAGTAAATGACGAACCATCTCCACCGCCTGCATCGTTTAGCCAACCGTCGAATAAAGATTTAACACCATTTTTAAGCTTTTTATAAGCACCTTGCATTAACATGTAAGGTAATTCAGCACCTTTAAGAAAATCGAAATTAAATCCTACTTTTTCGAAAATTTTGTTTACTAATTTACCTGGATGACCGATGTAATCAAACACATCTCCTATACCTTTAATTACAGCACTGCCAACATCTTTTGCTTTTTCAGTAACTTCTATACCTTTAGCTATTCCTTTTGCAGCAGTATTTTTCACTGTATTTTTTACAGTACCACCAGCATCTTTTACTTTATCTATACCACCTTTAATAGCTTTTTTACCGCTATCAAAGGTATTCATTGCAAAGTCTTTTAACTTAGTACCTATACTGAATTTAGGGACCATATTGTTACTCAACATAGTATGCGTTTGTGCGCCATTTAAGATACGAGTTCCTTTAGCAAGTGGAATTGTTGTATCTGTAGCTGGCGTGATGAAAGCTTTACCGTTAGGTGGAATGACTGTTTCGTGTCTAAAACCACCTGGACCGTTACCTGGACCTTTATCCCCTACAGTTGCTAATGTGTTTCGATTTAACTTGCCATTAGTTACATAATTTTGGGTATGTGTGCTTTCTGTACCTGTAGACAATTTGATTTTTGGTAATTTATCCATATCTAATTTGCCAGCTACCCAGTTCACACCATCAATTAATTTATTTAATCCATTTTTAACTGCGCCAACCATACCAGTGATATGGCCCTTGATTCGCCCAATAATATTTTTGAGTCCGCTAGACATATTATTAAACGTTCTACGAACACTACTCCATAAAATTTTTGCCATATTCACTGTATTATTTTTGATACTTCGCCAAGTATTTGACATGAAATTTTTCGTTTTAGAAAAAATATTTCTTGTTCCGTTATATAAATTTGAAAAACTTCGTTTTACTCCGTTGTATAAACTACGAGCAAAATCAACAGTTGAGTTTCTGATTTTTCGCCAAGTAGATGACATCCAATTTCTTAATTTGCTAAAAATAGAACGCGTAAAATTAAATAATTTACTAAACGTATTTCTTACACCACTATATAAAGACTTAGCAAATTTTACAGTGTTATTTCTAATACTCTTCCAAATATTTGATAAAAAATTTTTCAATTTCCCAAAAATATTTTTCGAAAAGTTGTATAAATTACTAAAAATTCTTTTCACGCCACTATATAAAGATTTGGCGTAAGAAACGACTTTGTTTCGTATGTTTTTCCAAATATTTATAGCAAAATTTTTCAGCTTGCCAAAAATATTACGAGAAAAATTGTATAAATTACTGAAGTTTTTCTTTACTCCGCTAGCTAGAGATTTAGCAAATGCAACAACTTTATTTTTGATAAATTGCCAACTTCTAATCATAAAGTTTTTCAAATTGGCAATTATTTTTTTGGTACCATTATACATTGAACGCATGGCGTTAATCGTACCGTTTTTTATAGATAGCCAAATTCTTAATGATATCGTTTTAATTAAATTAAAGGTTTTAGTTATAAAAATCTTTAGTGAACCGATGATTTTCTTAGCCCCGTTAGTCAAACCACGAATGATATTCAATACTCCAACTTTGATTAACAACCAAGTTTTTAGCGTATTATTTTTTATAGACGACCATAAAAAAGATAAAAATGCCTTCAAAATATTGAAATTTCTTTTTCCTGCATTGACTATACTTTTTACTATTGTGACAAAACCATTTTTTAAAGATACTAAAAATTTAATTGACATATCTTTAATAAATTTAAACGAACCTGGTATAAAAACCTTTAAAAATCCAAATACAGAAGTCGCAGTATTCTTGATCGAATTCCATGCATTTATTACAAAATTACGAAATGTGTCATTTGTTTTCCATAGATAAACGATACCTGCAGTTAAAGCAGTAATTACTCCTATGACTATTCCTACTGGACCAGTTAATAAAGTAAATGCGCTTCCAAGTAGAGGTATCTTAGTTAATAATTGTCCGATATTAGGTAAAAGACCTTTAATACCACCATTAAATAGGCTAAAGAACTTAGCCCCGCCTTTAGTAGCATTAAGTAACGTCATAGCTTCTGAGATACCTACGATACTATGTGCTAATACACCAGTTACAACAATAAGTGGAGGTATGGCAGCACCTAATAAAGTGAATGCTGCGATTGCTATCTTAGTAGCATTACTTGTCCCTTGTAAGTGTTCGAATAGTCCGGTCAACTTATCTGCTAAGAATGAAACGATAGGTGCAACTGCATCTCCAATTGTTCTAGCAAAGTTGATGAAAGTGTTTTTTAACATTTTCAACTTACTACCCATTGTTTCATAACGGATGTTAGCTTCATCAGTCAAAGCACTATTTTCTTTCCAACCTTCTGAGCCTGTTTTGAGCGCTTTATCTAGAACTTGATGATTATTAGCCATACGTCTAATTGTATCGGCTTCTCTTATCCCTTTGATACCTACATCATCTAAGGCTTTTAATACACCTTTTGCTCCACCTTCAGTGTCGCCTAACCCTTTAACAAACATTGATAATGCTTTACTAGGGTTATTCTCCCAAATTTGTGCAAATTCTTTACCACTAACGCCTGCAGTTTTAGCGAAGCTATCTAAAGTGTCGCCACCTTCGGCAACAGCTTTTGTCATCTTATTCCAAATCTGTGTCATGGCAGTACCCATTTGTTACCCTAAAGGCTTTTTATCCTTTAGTTCTTATAGTTTCCTATAAGTTCAGCATACATTTTCATCCTCAACTAAATGTTAGGAGATGGACACTCGTGGAGTGATTATATTCTATTATTAGTTTCACACTCTATGCGTTACGGTTGTTAAAAATCTTTAATTTCTAACTTACCTCGGTATTGACTTGGATAATAGGTATAATAAAAAGACACATTATCAAATTACCTTTAGTTTTTACCGATTTTGCCCATTTTTAAGCTACAAATTTCTTTGTAGTCCGGCGGTATTGTTCACCGGCTTCTGCCTCGATTCCTACTGATGACATCGCTGCACTAACTGACATAATTTCATCAGAACTAAAACCTGCTTGTGCGCCTGCACCAGCTAAACGTTGTGCCATTTCAACAATTTCTTTTTCGGTTGTGGCTGTACTATTACCTAAAGCAACAACTGTTGAACCTAATCTATCTACATCTTTGATTGGCATATTTGCAGCATTAGCAAATCTTGCAAATTCTGTTGCAGCTTCATCAGCAGTAAGGTTTGTAGCTACACCTAAATTCATCATTGTTTTAGTGAATGATGTGATATCTTGTTTTTTGATACCTAATTGTCCTGCTGCTTCTGCTACTCCTGCTATTTCTGTTGCAGCGAATGGCATTGTATTACTCATTTTAGTAATCTCATTGCCCATTTTATTTAATTCGCTACCACTCATATTAGTCGTTTTAGCAACACCTGCTAAAGCTTGTTCCCAATCAATAGAAGATTTAATAGCTGTTCCCATACCTGCAACCGCTGGCATAGTCATATAAAGCATTGAAGTAGATCCTACACTTCTCATAGTAGAGCCTACATTTCTAATAGAATCTTTATACTTATTAACACTTTGAATACTTCTACCAAAGCCACTAGATGCTAAACGTTGCGCGTTTCGTTGTTCTGTTTCTAATTGCTTATAACTTTGTGTTGTTTGGTCTAGTTCACTCTCAAGTTCATTCATCTTGATTTTTTGTTGAGTGATAGCACTAGATAATTCTCTAGCTTCTTGACTGTCGCGTCCTTGTGCAGTGGCTACATGGTTGTATTGTGCGATTAATTCTCTTAACACTACACGTTGCTCTGACATGTTAGTTTTAAGTGTGTTTAAATGATTACCATAGGCTTTTACACTTTCTCCTGCACGAGCAAGATTACTTCTTGATAGAGATAACGTATCGTTAAACTGTGACATCTTCGCTCTAATTTGAGTCATAGAAGAAATGCCTTGTTTTTGTTCCATTTCTAGACGATTATGTGCTTGTGTTGTTTGATTTAATTGAGTATTTAACTCTTTTAATTTCAAACGTTCTTCAGATAACTTTACGTTAAGCTGTTGCGCTTCTTGGCTAGTTGCACCGTATTGCTTTTTAGCAAAGTCATACTGTCTAGATAAATTTTGAACAATAAGTTGCTGTTGTTTCATTCCATTGTTTAATTCAGAAATGCGCGCTTTATATGCTTGAGCAGTTTGTCCACTCATTTTAAATTTATTAGCACTAATTATTAAAGATTGTGCTACCTGCGACATTTTTTGTCGAATTTCAGACATCGAAGCAGTTAAAGTTTTTTGTTCAAAAGCAAATCGTTTAGCTTCCATAGTCGTTTTCTTATATTGATTGTCTAGTTGCCCTAAAGTTGCTTTTTCCTGTAAGATTTTCTCTTTTAACTCTAACGCTTCTTTACTCATAACACCTTGTTCTCTAGCAACCTTTTGATAGCGACCTTCTAATACTCTAATTGTATTTTGATGTTTTTGAATAACTGTGTTTAATTGATTTAAATAGTTTTTATAACTACTTGTAGATTTTTCTGTACTTTGAAACGCCATATTTGCAATGTTAAGTTGACGTTTCATTGTACCTAGAACGTCATTAATCTTTTTCATTGAGAAAATTGTTTGTTTAGTCGTTGTACCGAATTGTTTCATCTCTTGTTCAGTTGAATTCAATTGTCGTTGATACATTTGTAATGCTCTATGTTGCTTACTGTATTCTTGACGTAACTTTTCGGCTTCAACACTAGAACGTTGTTCTTCTAAAGTCATTTTCTTTAACTGATTAGAAATATCTTTCATAGAGTTTTCAGTTACATCAATCGCTTTAGTTAATTCTTTCGTTCTTGTGGCATAAGACTGCATGTTTTTCTCTGAGTGCTTGAAATTAGCATTAGATCTACGCATTTCTGAATCTAATGTTTTGAATTGCGCTCGTATTTGTTTCATTGTACGTTCAATACCAACGTCACGCATATTCATTAAGATTGATAAACCTTTAAATCTTGATTCAGCCACTTACTGTCCCTCCTTCCTTATTTAGGTATAAAAAAATAGCCTTAGTACCAATGACTAAGGCTACAATGCAGAGAATAGCGCATCGGCTTTTTCATCAGTATCAACAGTATTTAGATGACGTTCATCTAAAATTTGAAGTATATAATAAAATGGCATTTCAAGAACTTGGTTTGCTGGTGTACCATTTTCCACCATATCTTTTACAACTTTATCCAAATTCTTCAACATGCCATTGTAAGTTAAATCTTCTTTTTTTAATTTGTTTAGCTGATGCTCTGAATAAACTTTTTTGTTTCCTCGTCTTGTTGGCCATTAGCAATGAATTGTACTTGTTTTTGTAACGTTTCAAGTGCGTCAGGCGCATGTAGACGATTTCTAATATCTTTTGCAGTAAATTGTTTACCATAAATTTTAACTACTACATCAATTAATTTATCTAATTGTTCTTTGAATGATAATTCAACTTCTCCATTTTCTGCTTTCTCTAATTCAGCCATAATATCCACTGATTCATATAAAACATCTAATGGAATAAAATGTGGTGTTAAGTATGTTTCAAGTTTAATTTCTTCTGCTTCTGGGTTTTCTACTAAACGAATGTAGTTACGTTTTAATTTGTTTGACATGTCTAAAAAACTCCTTTTTATTTCGAAATAAAAGGACTGCTAAATGCAGTCCTAAAGATTAATTTATTTATCTTCAACACGTTCGAAGAATGGTAACTCATAACCTTTTTTCTTCAAACGTTTTTCAAAGTCGTCGACTACTTTTACCTTTTCTTCCACAACCTCATCTTTACGGTATTCCTTACCAGTTTTAAGGTCGTTAGCATCTTTTAAAACTTTATATTGAACCATGAATTAACACTCCTTATGCAGAAGCAGTGTCTACTTCTGTTTTACTGTCATAAGCACCATTTAATAATTCTTGGAAGAATGAATCAACATCAGCACCTTCACGAGAACTATCGAATAAAATTTTACGTTTACCGTCAGCGATACGGTGCATTGCAGTACCTTCTGATTCTTCTGAACTGAACTCCCAATCTTCTTCGGCAGTTTTACCTTCTAAGTTTGGATCAGCAAACATAACTTTAGTTAAACCAACTTGTTGATAAGATCCATCACGTCGTTCACGTTTAAACCATACTGCTACATAGTTGTTTTGTTTACCACGTTCTTCAGAATATACTCCAGTTTCGTTATAAATCTCATTGAAGATTAACTCACGAATTTCTTGTGGGAAAGCATGCATTGTCATTGAAATTTTACCTTCACCATCAGTAGTACCTGATTCAATGATTGAACCGTCAGCGTAAGCATTAACAATTTCTCCACCAGTTTCTACTGAAATTTCTTGTAAACCACGAGTTTGTGTTACGTTTGAATATTTGATAGTACCGTCTAATTCATCTGTTTCTAATAAAGCGAAACCTAAATCTTTAATGTTAATAAATGATTTTGGCGTTTTAGCATATTTAACCATTTAAATTTTCCTCCTCATAAAAAATTGCTTCATATCGTCTTGTTGAGCGATACAAAGCAAACTCTTTGTTATATTCATTTCCTAAATTACTTACTTGCCCCGCTTTCAATTCTTTCCAGAGCAAATCACTAATACGTTGTGATATTTCGTTTCTTCTTAATCGTGCATTGTAATCTGTACTAGCTTTCACAAATACATCAACTTGAACAATATAACTATATGCTGCACGTTCTCCGTCATAATGTACTTCGGGAATAGGATCATCAAAATCATCTAATACGACATAAGGCTTTGTGATGTCTTTAACGTCAGGATAGTCATTGAACTTTACATTCTTGATATCTAGTATTTTCATTAGTTTTTCGTCATCTTTTAGGACGCTGTATATTTTATTTAATATATCAATCATAGTAATTTCTCCACTTCTTTCTGGACCGTTTTATAAAACTCTTTCTCAGCTGTACGTAAAGCTTTGTCTATCGCCCCGAAACCTTTAGGCCGAATAAACTTACCATTTCTAGCGTGAAAGCCTTTCTCGTTTAAATGGACAATAGAATATCTGTGATGTGGTCCTTCCCAATATACACGTACTGAACGAACGCCTTTGTCCCAATAAGGCGCTGATAACTTAGCTTCTTCATATTCTGCGCCAGTATCTCTAAAGTAACGTATATTACTTTTGATAGCGTCTAATACAATGTTGCCCGCCTTAATCAACGCCTTATCTATGATTTTGTTCATTCTTTGTCGACTGAATCTCTTTTCCAAATCTTTTTGTAATTGATTTAAACCTTCTGCACGAATACCACTAAAATTATTACTCGCCATTAGATACCACCCCTGCAGTTAACATTAAAAATTGTTCGTTCTCTACATCGGGTTGTACTAATTTAATATTCAAATCTTGATGAATATATGGCGAATCTATTGCAACGTAATGCTTTTCATTTGGTATATATTGTCCGTGAGTTTCACGTATAAATATCTTCACATCATGTTCTGTACCATTTGCAATTGCTTGTTGTAATTCAGTCATTTTCCATTGTGGAACATATGCCCAACAATGATATAAAACTCTTTTACGTTTTACACCTGCTTCTGGACCTTCATTCTCTTGATATTCATAAAAATGAACACGCGTATTTAACTTTTTTGTTGTAATAAACGGTTTTTTAAATTTACTTTTCATTTGCATCACGCTCTCTTAATGTCAAAAAGCCAAAGTGTAACAAATCATCTTGATAATTGTCGTTAAAGAACTCTAATAAATCTTCATAATCGTATCGAGCGCGTGCAAAAACTAAGTTTTTACCGTTTAAATTACTATTAATATCAAATACGCCAAAACGTGTTTCTAAGTTCTCATAAGACATATTTAAAACACGTAATAAGTGTTCATCTTCCGTATCATGAGAAATCTTAGTGTATTCTTTAAATTCATCTAAAATTTCATCTGATATCTTAACGCTTGGCATTAGTATCAACTACTTTCTTAGGCTTGTGCAGTACTATCTGTAGTTCCACCTGCAGGAGTTGAAGTACGAACTGCAGTAGATAATTCTAAGTTATACACGCGTGATGCATTATTGTCAGCTGGTTGACCATAAGCAAACGTTTTAGCAGTGTATAAGATACAATCTTCTAAAGCTAACGTTTCGTTAAATTTCTTAACTGTTAAACCACCACCACGTACTGCGTCATAACGATCAGTTACAAAAGCAACTAATTTATTTGTTGGAACAAATTCAGATGATACGATTTGTACGTTATAAGGTAATACAGTTACAAAACCACCGTTAGCAGTTAAATAAGTGTAACGTGCTTGTACATCCCATGAGTCTTGTGGATTAACTACTAATACAACTTTACCGTCAATGTTTACCTCTTTACCGTTTTCTTTAACAGATAAGCCTTTTAATACATCTTTTAATTCATTCACAGTTGTATCTGCATCAGCAAAAGTTAAAGTACCAGAAGAAGTTTTATCAACTACACCGCCGTTTTCTTGAATATCTTTCATTAAACCTACTGGTTGGTCTTTAGATGCACCTTCACCAGTTAAGAAAGCAGCTTCTAAAGCAACTGAAATAGCTTCTTCAATTTGAGTACGAACAAAACGTTCTACCCAGTTAGGCCCAAACATTTTTAAATCATCAGGGATAACTACGAAACAAGTTAATTTAGATTGTTTGAATTCTTCTTCATCAAACGCTGCATCTAATTGACCTTTGATTTCACCAAAGATTTTACCCCAAACTGCTTGACCAGTTGGTTCTGCTTTAATGATACGTGTTACTAAACCTGCGTTTTGAATGTTGATTTTTGAAAGTAATGGATGTTCTGATTGTAAATCATCAAACACACGTTCAATGACTGTTTCAGGTAATAATTTTTCTTCTTTATAACCAACTTCTGTATTAATTTCATTAAAGAATTTACGTTCTTCTGAAGTTAATGGATCTTGTGAGCGTTTTGCTAAGATACCGTTATCTACTACACGATTATTCACTTCTGCTGAAATTTCTTCTTGTAAATCATTTGATAATGCATCAAACATTTCTCCAAATGCTTTTGATTGCTCTTCATCACTTGCACCATTGCGAACTAATTCAGCAAAATGCGCTTTATGGTCTTGATAGTTCTTTAATTTTTCTCCGACTTTAATAGCCATAATATTCCTCCTTAAATTTATGCATAAAAAATAACTATTAACATCAATTGTTAATAGCTACTTAAAATGCGAATCTTGAAAATTTATTTTCTTTTGGCGGTGGATTAGTGCCTCCGCCTTGGCCTTCGCCTTCATTACCTTCGTCATCGCCTTTTTCTAATTTATCTAGGTGTGACTTAATGTTTTTAACTTCATTTTCTAAATCTGCAATACGTTGTTCATTTGACTCATCACTCGAAGGTTCATTTGGAGTTCCTTCTTCTGCTTCATTAATCATTGCATTAAGAATGCTTCTTTGCTCTTTAAGTCTTGCTACATACTTAGAGTCTTTCAAGTTTTCTACACCTTCTTTCTGCTTCTCAACAGATTTACGAGATGATTTCTCATCTGCAAAACCTTTATTGATTGCTTCATCTGCAGTTAACCACGTTTCATTAGCGATCAGATTATCAATCTCATCACGATCTAAACCTGTTCTATCGTGATATATATCAACAATAGATGTATCAATTGCAGTTAAAGCATTCAATGTTTTCTGAATGTCTGATTTATTACCAAAAGCCATTGTAGAAGCCTCGTGTACCATCATATTTGCACCTGTTCGGATGATAATCTTATCTCCTGCCATTGCAACTAATGATGCAGCACTTGCAGCTAATGCAGTGACTTCAACTGTAATGTGATTCGATAAGGACTTTAAGTAATTATAAATTTCTATCCCTTCAAACACATCACCACCGCCAGAATTTAAACGAATAACAATATCTTCTTTAACATTATCAAGCGAATCTTTCACAGCTTTAGCGCTGATAGTGTCGTCAAGAAAAGATAAGTTAGCAATAGTGCCTGACAATGTTAAAATGTGCTTGTTATTCTTAGTTTCGTTTCTAAAAACTGGCGTGACATTTCTCACAATCGGATTACTCATTATCAGTCTCACCCCCTTCTGTTGATGAAACTGATTCATAGTTTTTAGTTAATACGTATTCATCTAGGTGTTCATCATCTCCTGGTTCATCGCCAAGCATGACACGAATTTGATTACCAGTATAAGTACCAGAAGAACGTAGCTTATCAATCGCTTCTGCTAATTCGATTGGGTTTTTCTTATCTATACCGACAATTTCAATACGTTTGTTTTCTTTTAAGTACTCATCTTTGAAGAATAGCTTAGCATTTAACTCACACTCTAATTTCTTGGTTAATGGTTTAAAACAGAACTTATTAGTTGCTTCAATCGCTTTTTCTAGGTCTGCATTTTCCCCTAATATAAGAGAAGGTGATACACCTATGATACGTGCAATATAGATGAGAATATCTTCTATTGCTTGTCGTAATTCTTTAAAATCTGAGCCATTCGCACTAGAGTTATTCGTTGAATGTTCTTCGTAATTTAAACCTTCAGTTAAAGGTACAATCGCAACTTGATTCTTCTCAAAAGTATTAAAAATCATATCGATATAATCTTGAATTCCTTTAACATCTAACTTAGTTGTTCCAACGTTCAAAATACCTCGTATTTGATTTTTCTTGAGTTGCATATTTAACATACGGCCAAATACTTCACCATAATCTTCAAATAGTCCTAACGAGAATTTATCTAGTTTTTCATTGGCATATTCTAAATAAATCACATCATCCATTGAAAAGTAGCGATTATATTTATAATCATTCACCATAACCGAATTAAAACGATGTGGTAATAGTCCTAATTCTGTTTCATGTTCAAATTCATCTGCCACATACAGATAATCATCATCTGATTTAATGATTAACGCTTCATTATCAACAAGAAGTTTATAAATGAATTTCTGCCAAAACTGTGTAGAGTTTTGATTAGGATTAGGTCGAATGTTCAATAGATAATATATATCATCTTTAATAACATGATCGCTTTCTTTTACTCTAAATTCAGAATGAGCAATTGTTCTCGCTACATACTCAACGACTACATTTAAAGCCATTCTTTTGATATAGGCTTTAGAACTTGTATCTTGTAAAAGCTCTAAGTCATACATCCATGAAATCTCTTTATTCTTTCGGAATAACTTATCGAACAGTCCCATAGCTTACTTCCTCCTTTCTTTAAAATCTCAAGCTTCTTAACAGATTGATTTCTTCTTCCAAATTAGAATCTTTTAAATCATCTGCTCTATACAATGCATGTATAAAAGCTTGGAAACCGTCAGTTTTACGTCTTATTGGCTCTTTCTTTTCGTACTCTTTATTGCCGTCTTTGCGTATTTTGACGGCAACGTTTTGCGTGTACCAACGCATTAAAGGGTTATCACCAAAGATGATATGATGTTGTGCAAACATATCTTCAACTCTTGGTGCAAGTAAGGACTGAATAGCGCGTGTATTTTTAATTACTTCATATTCGATACCTGCATCCTCAAATAGAGGTCTAAGCAAGTCCATTCGGAAGTTATCTGCTACAACTTTTTGTAATCCGTAATTCTTTTGCGCTTCAATAAACCAATCAATGATATGTTTAGGATTTATCGTTGGCTCATCTACAATAGTAAGCAAGCCTTTTTTCTCCCATTCATGAATAGGTGGCTTTAATTTGTATTTATCAAGGAATTCTTTTCTAGCGAATGAATGAGTTTTCCAAATATAATCATCACCAGATCTAAACAATAAACCGACTGCTGCAAAGTCTTTTAAACTTGCATAGTCAAGTCCACCAATACATTCATTATTTTCAAGTGGAGGTATAGGTCGATTTGTAGCCATTATGTCATCCCACGGTGCTACAACACTTTGAGTATCGGTTTCAGGCATATTCATTCGTTTAGTCATAAATTCCGGTCGATTAGATGGATTAAATTGAAGTCCTAAATACTGTTGATGCACTTCTTTAAATAATTGAGCGCCATATTCACTTTTAGGATTTTCAAACATTGGATTCGCCTTTTCCCAAAGTTCCGGTTTATCTATTTCTTCTTTATCATCAATTTTGCAAATAAAAGGGAATAATCTATCTTCTGGATTAATACCTTTTAAAACATTGTCTGCTCTTTCTTTTAATCTATCTAAAAAACCTTCTCTTACATACCCATCTGTGCCTATGTAGAAAGTGCGAGGATGTGCTACTTTACCTAGTCCACTTCGTTTAATGTTAATAATTGTATCTTTTTCATAAGCATGTACTTCATCAAAGAAAATACAACCTTCACGAGCGCCATCTTTTGTTTTCTCATTAGAAGTATCAAATAAGAATTGTGATTTGGTGCTTGTTCCTTCCACATACACCTTACTTAAATAAAAAGGGTTATTAGGTCGTTCTCCTGTAATATATAAGTTGTTACTTTCTATCATTTCATAAATTTCTCTAAAACTTACTAGAGCCTGTTTCTCACTATTAGCTACTACTGACATATTATATTTAGGGATACCGTGTAATGGTGTCATAAAGAACGCTGCTAACGTGCTGATATAACCATTCTTGCCACCACCACGAGCCATTGAAATAAAAAACTCTGAAAAGTAAGGTGTTTTAGTATCTTTTTCATATAAGAACACAAAACATGAAATGAATTTTTGGAAGTCTTGTAGTTTAAAAAACCATTTCTCACTAAATTTGATGTAATCTTCTATTTTTTGATCGTCAAAATAAAGGTCATCACGTTGTAAGATATTATCTTCTAAAAAAGATACAAGTCTAATGCGCTCTTTGTTAAAGATAACGTTGCCTGATTTATATTTTTTTATATAGTCTGTAACATGTTCGGGTATCTTCATGTTAAATCAGGTCCTTTCGCTTGTTCTTGTCTGCGTCTTTCTTCGGCTTTTCTTTCTAAATGGAATGATTTCTCAAGTGCTAGCAACGATCCATTTACTTTATTCTTTTCTGCGATAGCTGGATTAGGTTTGATATACTCTTGTGAAGCGTTTTTCACTACTGTAATTGGCCCAGACTGTTCGATATAAACATCTAACGCGTAAAATAATCTAAGTAAGTTGGCGTAGCGTTCAACTTTTTCAACTTCTATATCATTGTCTGCATCTATCTGCTCCATTAAGTAATCTTCGGAAGCGTTAATTCGTTCAATTTGACTAGGTGTTAATTTATCTTTGAGGTATTCATCCTTTTTCAAGCCCCTCCCCCCCTTTGCTCATTTTTTTATTTTTTCGAAATGTCTAACCCCCTTACGTATCTTTTTGATGAATAAATCTGCGGAGTTGACCCAAGCGCCGGTTTCCGCGAAGCCTTTCATCAAGCGATTTATTCAGACGGGGGGATTTACCATTGTTCATCATTGAATTTGTTTTTACGACTGTTTGGATTATGTTCAAATCTTCCATGACGTTTGTTGTGATGGAATTTACACAGTGTTCTTAGATTAGAAAGTTCATATGCTAAATCTGGTCTTATTTCTAACTCTTTAATATGGTCAACTTCTAGAGATTGTTTCTGATTAATTGTCAATCTACCTTCTGCATTACACATGACACATTCAAAATGATCGCGTGCTAATACCTTTAGTCTTGTCTTACGCCACTTCGCATTAGAGTAGAAACCTTTATTCTTTGTACGTTGTTCTATATAGTCTGCATATGCTTTACTCATCTTCATTAACTCCAAACAAAAAGACACACCACCTATGTGATGTGCCTTCGAGTATTTATTCAATTCGTATAGCTATATTATAAAGTTATATATATCATTAATGCACATTACCTTCGATGTCTTCTATCTCTTCGATGTCTTCTCTTTATCGTAGTGTCCTTGTTGTGCATCCATGTACACATTAACTATCTCGTTGATACATGCATAGAACTTAGAGTCACTATTGATTTCCATTAAGTCTTTGATAGTCTTGTGTTGCATGTTTAGTTTAAGCATTTGTAATATGTGATAGTTCCTATCATCTGTTATATATTCTTCATACTTATCAATGAACTCTATCTTATTAAGTATCTTTACATTACGTCGGTACTCTCTATTCCTATTAAGTACTTTAACTAATACCTTATCACCTGTACCACCTTTGGCTTTAGGCATTACAGACTCGATACCATATTGCGCAATAGATGTACTGTCTGCGTCATAGACTTGCGACTCTATAATATTACGCATCCACTTATAATCATTAATCATTCCTTTTACTTCATCTCGTGTGTACAAGTGATTACCTCCATTAGTTATTATATTCAGTTACGTCTATATCATCGTTAACTAATTCATTCACAGATATTCCTAATCTCTTAGCAGTTAGTAATGCAGTATTCACATTCAGACACTTTCTACTATTCTCCATATCTGACAAATATGATTGGCTTATATCCATTCTATCTGCCATCTCTTGTTGAGTAAGTTTCATTCTTTTTCTAATCGCTTTTAGATTTTCTCCGAATGTCATTACATTACCTCCATTACTTAAACTGTTTCTTTGCTCTTTCTATTTCAAACTCCACATCTTCAATATCGCAATCTCTCACGTACTTAGTAAACAGATACACATTCGTATATCTCTGTGCGTCTAACTCCTGACGTAAGACTGTGTTGTTACCTATCGCAATGAGTAGCAATATGCCGAGTATAATGGTTAATGCTGTCCACATATCTTTAACCTCCAATATATTTATCTTTAAGTTTTAATAACTCATTATAATTAGCTTTGAGTTTTGTTTCTGATATTTCGGCATCAGTTGAAAACTCATCTATGATTATTTTGGAACTGTTATAGTATTCTTTTAGTAAATAATCAACCAAACTTTCTTTACTGTTTATACGTTTAATATCTTCATTTATATCTGGATTTTTGATTTCTTTTTCCCTTGTTGCTTGTACTTCTTTTTTCTCTTTTTCTATTTCTATTTTTAAACTTTTATAAAACTCGTCATGAGGTTTATAGAAAATTTCCCATTCACCGTTATTGTTCGAATACTTTTCTTCAAATAACTTTCTGTTTTCAGGTTCGTCTAAAACTGCAACCCATTTTTCTTTTTGTTTAGCAAACATTATTGGTTGTTTTATTCTTTCGAACACTACTCACTCACCTCTACTTTAATTCTGTTTAAATCAAATTGATCCGTTTCTAATGCATAATCATTCGGTGCAGTATCAATATCATCTTCGCTTTCTAAAATGACAATTGCTTTTTTCGTTAAATACATTCCAAGTGCAAGCATACTAGCTAAATAAATGAATTTAATTAATTTTATAGTCACACTTATTCACTCCTATAAAAATTCATCTTTCATTCTTGCCATTGTATCTCGATATTCTTTTCTAGCTTCTTCTTCATCAGGTGGCACCATGTTGTAAATTGCATTGATTTTTTTTGAATGATGAATATAATTATCTTCCATTTTCCTCTTTACTTCTTCGTTACCATCAAAATATTTTCTTATTTCTTCTCGTATTTGTTCAGTATTATATTTCATCTTCTAAGCACTTCCTTTACACGTTGATAAATATCTTCTTTATTCCCCTGTGCTATCTGTGAATTCTCTGATTAGGAATTGTTTCACTTCCCCAGCACCTCTTTACTCTTTCTTTTTAAACTTCAAAGTCACTACATCTCTAAAATGTCGGTTTCTTGTATGAGTTTCTGAAAGTTTATAATTAGTTATCATTTCAATAACTTCATAATCTACTAGGTTCAGATGAGATATATGAATATTAGTTTCATCTTTTCCGTCAAATAATCTTTTTAATATTTTTATTGTCGGTTGTTCGAAGTTTTTCAATTTTTTCACACCTCTTTCATAATTAAATGTATCTACTTCTACATTCACACCAGCGACAAAAGAATAAATTTCATTTTTTGATAAATAAATTTTTCTATTATCTCTACGAATTAGCCGATATACATCACTGTTAAAATTTAGGTCTATTTTTTCGATATTATGGAAATTTTTAAATTCATTATCCATGAATGTAACTTTTAATGTATTCTTTAACATATTCTCTACTCCTTACTCTTTGCGAAGTATTCTTTTAATCTCTGCTACTATATCCTTACTCTCCTGTGCTTCCATACGCTCCTCTTTCCGACACTTCATCAAACTCTTGTACCTCCGTTGGCTCTGGTAACATCACTGGTGTAACAACCAACTGCGCTAAGCGTGTGCCTGCTTTAACTACGATTGCCTCATCACCGATATTATCTGTGATAATTCCAATTTCTTTGTTATAAGTGTGATCGATTGTACCTAACGCTACACGTAATTTTGTATCTTTTGATTTACCTGAACGTGGTCTCACTTGCGCTTCATATCCATACGCTAAATCAATCGCAATGTGTGTTGGTACTACTTTTGTACTGTGCGCTAAAATTGTTGTATCTTCTGCTACATATAAATCTAATCCACTATCTGTTGGATTTGCTCTTGTTGGTAAAATTGCTTTCTCACTTAGTTTTTTAATTGGTAAAATTGTCATTTATTGTTCCTCCAATATTTGAATTAATTGAATGTTGTATCATTCTTGAAAAACGTTCACTTTCTGCTTTTGTATCAACTATTTGATATCTGTAATTCAACGCAGGTGCTACTGGTGGTTTAAGTGGCGACTGCTTAATAACTACTTTTTGTTCGCCGACCAATGTATGAAAACTACCACCATTCAATAAGCTGAGTAAGTCATTTTCATCTAGGTATATAGTTTCTTCACTCATCACTACCACACTCCAAATCTTTAATGATTTTTATTATTTTTCCTACTTGCCCCTCGAACTCATAGCGGTCATTTTCTTCAAACCAACTAACCAACTCTTTTATCTCATCAAACGCTTCTGCCTTCCTTTTCACTTCTGCCATATCACTGATAAGTTCATCACGTTGTTTTTTATAATCATTACATTTCTTTGTCATCTCATAGAGTTTTTCTATTAAAGTGTACAAACTCTTAACAACATTGTGATATTCTTCTATAGATAACTTAACTTCTGCCATTCCTATCCCTCATTCCATTTCGATTTCTCTTTCAATAGCCCTGAGTCCCTTAGATCATCATTCAAACTACGTGTCCCGTCCTCGTACCATACATTTGCAAGATACCTACCAAACACATCGCTCTTGTACGTCTGAACGTAGATATCTTTATGTTCTACACATTCTCTAGTGAACGCTGTTGCCTCTTTAAACTTATCCTGTCCTCTTTCTGGCGTATCGACACCTAGCAAACGTACACGACGTTTAGCGTAGGTATCAAAGCCATAATCGAGTAATATATCTATCGTATCCCCGTCCACAACATTGGTGCATGTTGCTTTGTAGGTGTAGAGATTGTTGATGTCTATCGTAAACACTCCCTGTTCCTTTTTATGTCACACTCACTAACTTTCATCGTCACTCTACTTCCTGCTACCCTAACCACAAAGCCTTTGACATCTAACTCACGTAACCTCCGCTGTATTTGTGTAGGTGTCTTGCCTTGTGTAGCATAGCGATAGCGTTGGTTAATTGTGTTGCTAAGTATCATGAGATTAACTCCTCGCATATCTCATCAAACGTTTGAATACCTCTACCGTCAGTGACATCCATAATCACGCCATACACATATTGATTGATACTGAACTCTGCTCTATCCTGCTCATCTGAAATATGTCCTGTGCCTTGTCTAATGTCAGTACATTGGACAAAAATCTTAATATTCTTCTTACTTGCTTTTTTAAGATGCTGTGCGTAACCCATTTCGCAAATTGTTCCCTGTGCATGTGGTAAGTAATCAAATATCATGACATCGCTTGTTTCCATGCCTAACGTGTCATTGAACACAATACGTTCTGCTAGTTTATCTTGGTTAGCATTCGCTTTATCGTTGATATCCTTATCGTCGTGTGGTGCATAGACTTTAAAGCCTAATCGCTGTAATTCTTGTTTCTCCCACTCACGACGCATTTGTTGTCCTATACTTAGCATGTCACCACCTAAATAGATCATTGTTCGGCCTCCATTTTTTCAATCAATCTATCTGCATAATCTCTAGCTTTTTTTATATCTGCTAGTTCATCATCTTTTCGACCTGCACGAACTGGATATTTAATCATGTTACCTTTCATAAAGCCTTTGAATTGTTCAAATGGTAATTGTTGATATAAGAAGTCAATAACATCTATATTTTCACTACCTTTATAATGATTGGGTATATTACTGTCTTGTTCTTTCTGATTTAAATTAATCTTACGAGTGAAAGGCTCGTTCACTTTCACGAAGTCCCAAGTATCATCTATCTCAATTTTTCTGCCTGCTTCTGTTTCAACTTTTGCCCAAAAGTAAATTCCATACTTTTGATTAGTTGCACCAGATTCATCAACAATCGCTAAAAAACTACGAAGTTTATCGCGAGTATATATTCTGATTACATCATTTCTCATTAATTCACTAATTATCATTCTCTATTCCTCCACTTTTGCAATTTCATAATGATTACTAATATTAAAAGTGTGTTTTCCTACTTCTACAACTGCATAAGGTTTACCACCGTTAAAATGTAATTCTCTGACTATCCCTGTTGTTGAATAACTTTCTGGTCGTCTAAACCAAATATTATCTCCAACTTCTAATTGTTCGATTGTAACGTTTTCTACCATTCGCTTATCCCCTTACCTTTGGAAATATATCGTTCTCTGCTAAGTATCTAAACCACTTACTACTCACTCTGTGTTTAGCGACTAATTCTTCTGAACGTCTTGCTCTTGCGATACGTTGCTCACGTCTTTTACGTTTCAATGCTCTTTCGTGTGCTGCTCTTAACTCCATTAACGTTTTATATTCTTGTTCTGACAATGCTCCATGTTGTTCTTTCTCTGCTAGTCTGTTTTCGTTAATCATCAATTATCCCCTCCGTAACTGCTCTTTCTATCGTCCAACCATAATTCAATCTGTTTCTGATTGCTCCTTTTGTAATACCGTGTTCAAGTGCATACTCGAGTTTATCTAAAGGAATGTAGTGCATTTTGCCTTGAATTACCATGAGGTAACGTTTCTTACCATGTACTTTTACAACGTTTCTCATACGATCACTTCCAATGCTCATAACGAAAATCTACATCTTTAATGTCGATATCATCGAAAATTTTTTCTGGACTTTTCTTCGCTTGTTCGACTACTCTATCCATTTCTTCGTCAGTTTCTTTAGTTGCTGGTAATTCAATCGTGCCTCTGATAACTACTTCAGCTTTGACTGTTGCCATTACTCATCACCTACCAATTCGCCATCTTTCCAGATGAGTTGTCCTATTCTTTCACTTTCCATCAAATAAATTGAATGATATTCAAACTTAGAATTATTAGGTTGGTTCTCAATGACTTGTTTTATAGACTTAGAATTGATTTTAGCTACATTGACTGAATGTCCGTTGTTAGGAAAATATTGAGTTCTAACTACTACCACTGATGGTAAAACTGTATTTTCAGTAAGTTCTTCTTCAACTTCTACTGTGAAAGTGTCTGTCGATTCTATTCCAGTAATATTCACCCAACCATCAGGTGTGAATTGCACAAATGACCCTTCTCTACTTCCATAAAAAAATGGCAGCAATTCCTTTTGTTTAAATCCCCACTCAATTAATTCTGGTAATGTCATTTTTACTTTTCGTTTAATCTTTACCATTCTTCATCTTCTCCTTCTTACGCTTCCTGCGTACTTTAATTAGTTCTTCATATGTTATCCACTCAAGCCCTGTATATTTAGGTGCTTTGCATATCCATGTAAGTTTGATTTTTGGATATTTATGTCTAAACATTTTCGCTTTCAACTTCGCTACTTCTGTTGGCATTCCTTTTACATCTATCACTTCGACTAGCACATCATCTTTGAATAGTGCAAAGTCTGCGATATATTCCGTTTTACGTTGCTTATCGAATTTAGGTATTAACTCATATCTAGGTTGCAACTCGATACGATCATATCCATTACCTAAGTTACGTTCTAAATATTGGTAGTAGTCGCATTCGACTTTGCTATCGAACACGACACCTTTATATTGAATTTTTTTGGCATTGTATTTACTCACGTTGTCACTCCTAGAATAAGAAATCATCTATTGTTGTTTGTTGCTTTAGTTCTTCTCGCTTAAATAATTTATGCTTACGTTTCATCTCTGCTAGTTCTTCTTTTGTGACAGATGGTTTAAAATATTTATCTGCCATTCCACCTAAGTTGGTTAAGTAGAAAGTGCCATCGTCTCTAGGTAGCACTCTCAATACTTTCCAACCGTCACTTTCAAACAGGTCGTAGGCGTTAGGTTGATTTTCTCTAAGTCCCATATTCAACCACAGACTCTCTAATTCGACGTTCTTCCAATTTACAATTCATAAGGAAAATTAATGCTTCTTCATCACCATTTGACCAATCAACCATTTTCTGAGCATATATATCGTTACACTCAAGTATTTGCTTAATGTTGTCTACCGTCACCATGCGTCACGTCCTCTGAAATCATCTCCCAGCACTCGAACCGTTCTTGCATTTTGTTTCATACGTGAATTGATCCGTTGCCAGTTCATGTTTTGATTTAATTCTTTGTCACTAAAGTTAGTAGTAAAGATATTGTTCTTACCTACTCTGTTATCTACAATTGAAAATAGTTTATTTAATGTGTGTTCAGTGTTTTCTACACCTACATCATCAAGTACAAGTAAATCTATGTTGCTTAGTAGCTGTACAAGTTCATCTGTCGTTTCAGTAGCATTACGATTGTATGTTGCTTTAATGCGTTCCATTAACATTGGAATGTGCATGAATGCTACCGAATACCCTTGTTGCTTAATTGCCTTTGCTATGGCATACGCTAGGTGGCTTTTTCCAGTACCATATGAGCCTTGTAGTATTAATGACTTAGGTTCATCTAGGGAAAATGTTTTAACGTACTCAATCGCTGTATTTTTAGCTTTTACTTGATGTTCATTCTGTGGTTGGTAACTATTAACAGTTGCATCACGTAAAGATGCGTTCACATTAGATTGGTTAAAGATACGATTGAGATACTTCTGCTTTCTCTGTTGCTCAGCTTCTTTACCAGCAGCAATCATTGAGCAATCACAACCATGTCTGAACTCTTGTCCATTACTGAATTTGTAATAGTCGTAGGTGTTACCACATCTTTCACATTTAAGGTTATGTTCTTCTTCTACAATGTTTCGATTAGGCTTGATATTTCTTGCTAAACTTCCTAATGATTGCATTACTTATCACTCCTAGTCCCAATAACTTTCGTCATACTTCATTCTGTTTAGTTGATCCATGCCACTAGGTTGAGTTTTTTGATTTAGATAACTTTCGAATTTAGTACCAAATAACGTTTCAGGTCGGAGATATTTATCGCTATCTGTGTTCAACCATTCATCAGTTTTGATGTCGATTACCTTTTTGAAGTCATCTAACCTAAAATCTTGGTTCCATCTTGCTTCAATGAACTTTCTTGTTTTAGCTGTTTTATGCTTGAAGTTTTTACCAGTTTTCTCATTGAGGTAATCAACAATTTCTTTATAAGGTATTCGAGACGAAGTCGGGTTGCCCGACATTATATTATTGTTAGTAGTCTCTGTTGTAATCTCTGTGTAATCTCTGGTATTGGTCTGCTCATTTTGAGCAACTGCATCTGCTCGTTTTGAGCAAGTCGTTTGCTCATTTTGAGCAAGTCGTTTGCTCACTCCCTCAAGTTTGAAATAATCAATTGAATACCATTTTGTGTTGTCAAAACCAGCCTTGTTGTAATTACCTACGAATAATAGTTCTTGTTTCTCTAAACTTGAGATAGTACGTCTGATTGTTGCGTTACTCCAGAATGGGAAATGTTGTTCCCATTCTTTGTAACTGTTGTATATCCAGCGTCTACCATCGTAGTTATGATTACTTTTCTTCAACCAGTAGTGCATTTGCTGTAATACAATTGCTTCATTCAAACCTATTTCAGTAGCTAACTTAGGAAGTACAAGTATCGGATAATCATCAATTAATAGATTATTCATCGTTAGCACCTTCTTTCAGTGCTTTGATCTTGTCTGGTATATCCCAGTTAGATATAAATTCTTTGAGTTCATCTGTCATAGAAACGTTGTTTAGTTTAGTCTCTTCACCGAATAAAAATACAGAACACTTATTGAAAGCTAGGGCAGCTTGTTCTTTATCATTAAAATTGCCTATAAAAAATTCATTTTTACGATAATTTATCCTTGCACCGATTTTATTTTTGTTAAGAAATATCCCGTAATATTCAGTTCTGTTATTTCTTCTTTTTTGACGATCTTTATATGTGGTGTAATCTCTGTGAGTTCTATCATCTTTCCCTATCTTATTTAGATAACCATTGCCACCCCAATACTCCATAACAGCATTGTTATATGCGATAGCTGCTTCATCTTCAGACTTATAACTACCTAAATACTTTGATTTTTCATCTACTTTTATAAAAGCAACCCATTTTTTTCGATTTTTTCTCCAAGTAACACCCTTATATTTAGAAATACTTTTATAACTTGGTCTTGACCATCTAGAATGATTTCCTTTATTTGACAAGTTATCTTTTGTGAAATTATTATTTTTTTCTTTTTGAAATGATTTCTCTTTTATAAAATTCGTCAAGCTAATTCTTTTTCTATTTGCTAAAACAGTTCCAATCATTCTTGTGTTATCACTATAATCTTTAAACCATATATGCTGATTTACTCTTTCGTAATCTTCATCATCTACGAATATTTCTTCGCCATCTTGTAAAAATATTGATTTAACCATTTTTCTCTCCTTTCAGCATGGCATTTAATTTACTGTCAACTTTTATCCAACTGTTTTGTAGTTGATAATAATTGTTAAAACTTTCCATCCCCATTTGGTGCTGCGTCGTATGATGTTTACGACATAGTGCTAAAACGTGTTTATCATAGTGATTTATCTTATTCCTATTCATTCCTCTACCTACTGCTTCTAGGTGTGCTAGGTCTGAATTAGGCTGACCACATATGACACAATGTCTTGTAATAGTTGCCCAATAGAGATAATTTTTATCTTCTTTCATCATTTCGCTTGTTTTGTAGTTAAGTGGTATTCCATTAGTGAATATCCACTCGAACATCACATCTATAATTTGTTTAGCAATCGTTCTTGTACAATCAGCTAATGAAATTCGTTGTTCATATCCATATAAGAACTTCACGTAGTCTTGGAACATTTGCCTCATATAATCTCTAGGCTGTCCCGTATGTGCTTCTATATCGTTACATAATGCGAATATCAACCTACGTTGTTTGCCAGTGATAGAATTTGGATCTATCACTGAACAATCAACATTAATAGGCTTGCCTAAGTTCAATAAATCAATAGCTTGTTCAGGTATCTCAACGTTGGTAATAACCACATCGTATAAACCTTTGCTATTTCGTTGATACTTAACAATTTGCTGCACTTAAATCACTCCAATTAGAATGGAAGGTCTTCATCACTAATATCAATTGGACCATTAGCGTTTGCGAATGGATTATTCGGACTGTTCAAACTAGGTTTACTTGTTTGTTGCTCGTTGTTATTGTTCTTTTGATTATCTTTAATTTCATATTTTTCAAATACTGGTGTGCCATCAAACTTCCAAACACGTTTTAATGAAGTGTTCCATTTATCTGTGTAGTCATTGTATTTACGTTCTAATTCAATATTGATAGGTTTGCCGATAACATCTTTTTCTGTGAAATTGAACATTCCGTTATTACCTTGTACACCTAAGTCATCTAAGAATGTATAGATCCAGTTTCTAGCAAACTCATTTTCCATATCAGCGTTAGCGTAATGAGTGAAGTCTCCTTCTTCTCTGTGAGTGAATGTGATAACAAATTGAGGGTGTCCATTTTTAGAGTTTTTACTTTCGAAGTTTTTTACTTTCACACTATATTGACCTGGTTGCATATAGTTACCTAATTTTTGAGCGTTTTGTAAATTTAAATTGAAGTTCATAATTGATTACCGTCCTTTTAATTAATTTTTAGTTTCCGTTTCTAATTGCTTCTACTACTTGACTGATACTTGGGTTTACAAATTTCTTATCGTTAATCGTGATTGAAGGTGAATGTCTAATCTTTGTTTCAAACGTATTAGAAGGTTCAGCGTTTAAAATATATCTAGCTTTCTTTTCTCCGTTATCATCAAATTCTTCAATCATTGCTCTAGCTAATACATCACTTTGAGATGTGATAGCTTTTTTAATTTGTTCTTGCGCTTCAATAGTGATAGTAGGGTTGATGGTGCTGCCCTCATCATCTTTGTCTTTGTTGATACCTTCATGACCTGTAATGACAAAGTGAAATTTGTATTCTTCTTGAAGTCGTCCAATCAATCTGTACATACTGACAATTCGTTCAGCAACTTCTCCCCAATCGTTAAATGTTGGCTTTTTAGACTTGTTTTTCATCACATCATTCAATGTCATATCTCTAAGTTTTTGAATAGTTTCAATAACCACAACATTGATTTCTTGTCCGTTCTCTCTCATCTCTTGTAAGATTTGAGGTAGGTAATTCACAACGTAAACAAAGTGTTGATAGTTCTCGATTTCTACATCTGATCCTTCATCAGTAACCGTTGTTCCACCTTCGTTAATGTCAATGACGAAAGCATCTTTATCTCTTGTAGCAAATGTTGTTTTGCCTGAGCCGATTTTTCCGTAAACTGCGAACTTATAAAATTTCCTTTTGTTCTTCTCAGCGATATTATTTATCTTTAACTTTTTGAGTATGCTTACTTTTTCTTGAGCTTCCTGTTTTTCTTCACTCATCAAGTTCTACCTCCTCATATTTATCTTGTTCTATGTGCGTATGTTTGATGGCTTTGTGTTCTGTCATATCTATCGAACTTTTATCTACTCCGTTAAATTCTTTTGCATCTCTGAATTCAGTTGAGTATTTAATTGCTGGGAAGTTATGACTAGGCATGTTGGTTACATATAAGTCGTTATCTTTTCGCTTGATTATATAAGTGACTGTTTCTTTCACGTTCATGCACCTCCGTACATCTAGCTATATCTTGTGCGTTCTTATCTGCTCTAGTGCTTGCTGATTGGTACATTGTTGACCAGTATCGGATATCTTTCATTAAGTCATCTATGATTTCATCTTTTGACGCTATACGTTTTTTAAGCGTTCTATTTTCGATAGCAAGCATTGAAAGTTCGATTGCGTTCTTCTCATCTATATTTAGTTCTTGCACGATTTATCCTCCCGTTGTATGATTGAGTTGAATTTTATTTAATTAGTGTTCGACTGTTTGCTATTTGCCGATAGCATTCAGTCTTTTATTTTGTAGTAGTATTCGTTGAAGAATATGTGAGTTACCACTCCAGCAATCACTCCTACACCTAATGCTTGTGCTATGAACACTCCACATAGTGTTAGAAAAGTGAATAGTGCTAATGCCATTGTTCCAGCGATATAAATGCTTTTATCTTCATCACTTATTCTTAGCTTTCTCACGTTCTTCCTCCTCAATTACTTTTTGTAATGCACCAGCTTTGTACATGAAGTTTAAAAAGTAGTTATACATTTCTTCTGACATATCGATCATTCCTTTCGTGTATAATCACCTCTAAGGAGGTGTGAATATGAGTAAAATCAAACCGTATGAATTACAAGAGTTTTTCAACCAACGTAATGAACGTGCTAAAGAACTACTAGAAATTTTCTCGAAAGAAACAAATAGTAAAAGCGCACTAATATTATCTGGTTATCGAACTCGTGCTGTTAGAGAAGCTAATGATGAAATGCTTATCCAACTTTTAGAAAAACTAGATTTATTAGAAAATAAATAATTCAGCATTCTTCGCGTTTTCATCGTTCACTATTTTAGCTAGCTGTTTTGCATTTAATTCGATATTTGGTTTCCTAGCACTTCTAATCTCCTCCGCCAAGATGACGATTAGGAGTGCTATTTTTAGTTTCTTTAGCATGGTTATGCCTCCTTTACTTATGTTTTTTAAACACTATTTATTTTTCTACTTGTTTCTATCCTCTAAATTTGCTTGCTCTTAAATCGCTAGAAACACCTGAAAATTCTATTTGAATAGGTTTTGAATATTTTTCTATTTTTGAAATTTTCCATAATATAGTCGTTGTTACAAAAACTAATGCTACTTTGTATAAAAAGTTCATTGTTATTCCTCTTTCTGTATAATGTAGTTATCCCTTATCGAAGGGAGGTGTTATCTATGGCTAAAAAGTCAAATGTTTCTATTGATTTTGATAAAAAACAATTTGATAAAGATTTTCGAAAAGCTTTGGATAAACAATTAGCTAAATTTGATAAGAAAATGAAATGTCCAGCATGTGATAAAAAAGTGACATTCAAATTCAGAAATTATAAAGCTAATTGTCCGAAGTGTGGGGTCGAAATTACTCTAAATCGAAAGTAAGTTTAAATTGATCTAATTTATCAAAATCATCTTTTAAAACTGCAATGTCTTTTTGAATTGTCTCCAGCAATTCATCTAGTTCATTGCGGTTTGTTATGTTGACTTTTAATTCAATTCTGTTTTTCTTTTTGCGTTTGAACATTCTGTTTCCTCCTTAATTTGCTTGTTCGATTGTTGGCACTAATCAATTTCTGGTTCAGGAATTAATTCGAAATGTTTTTCTAATTCTTGTAATGCCCAACGCATGATTTCTTCTAAATGTTGTTCTCTATCTACTTCTAACGTTGTTACTTTTCCAGCTTCTTCGATAGAGTGATCGTATGTTTTCGATTTATCGTTAACATTCATTTCTAAAGTGTAATGAATATAAGTTAGTAATTCTTTTTGTTCTTGTGTCATTTTGTTACCTCCTTAAATTTCGATTGCTGATGGTCTAACATCTTTAATAAATTGAATAGCTAAGTCTACATCTTTACGTTTGATGTGATTGTTAGGTGCGTTACCTTTCATACCTAGATGTTTTTTTAGTTAATACGAGTAATCTACTCTTAGCTTTACCGATGTGATAATTCTTCTGTTGCTCTTGACGTTTGTTTTCTTTAGCTAACTCGTAAACATCTACAGTCATTACATCATCAAGTGAAAGTTGAACTCCTAATCCTTCTACAAATTTCTCTGCTTTGTTTGTAATCGCATATTTAATTGCAACAATATCTTGTGGCGTTACATATTCGCCTGTAACTGCTTGTTTTAAATAATCTAAATCTTTGCTTTGATTAGTTGTTGAATCATTTAATCTTGCAATTTGTTCAACCAACATTTTTATTAATTCTGGATTATTTGCTAATTCTTGAATGGTTGGATTAATTGAATAAGTTCCTGTGCGTCTAAGTTGTGGTAGAACGTCTTCGGTTACCCAACGTTTAAAGCGTTTAGCTTTCTTTCTGATACTTTCGTTTTTACTTTGTTTAGCAGCGTCAAAGATTAAGCTGTATAAACCAGATTCGTTGATGATTACCATGTTTCTGTTTTGACCTGCCGTCGCAACTTGCGACGTTAGCTTATCTTCAATGTCTACATGCTTTGCTAATGCATCACGACTATTTGAGTAACCTAATATTTCCGCTACATCTTTTCCTAAGAAATAAGCTTCTCCATCTACTTCTAATTTTCTTACTGGTAAATCTTCAAAATTAAATGTTTGTAAATCTTGCATAATGTTTATGCTCCTTTCTGCTATACTCCTTTTAAGGAGGTGATAATATGAAAGCTAAATCAATAAATGATTCATTAAATGATAATTATGCTGTAGTGATTAAATATGTTGATGGCAGACATACTACTGTAACTCATTCTGAAATCATTGATGAATCAACTATCTTTGCAAACAAAAATCAATTTATAAATTTGAACAATGTTACGAATGCAATTCTTTGCAAAGATGAAAATCAAGTAAGTAATGTTACACGCTAGTAATTAAATGCTGTAGCACGTACAGCTTCAACCAGTTTCGCAACAGCCTCAATCTGTTGTGGAGTTGGTTGTTGCTTTGTTTTTTCTAAAACTACTTTCAACGTTTTTAATTCTTCTATTACTACTTCTTCATTTATTTTTTGTAATTCATTCATTTTAGTTCCTCCTTAAAATTAATTTTGGTGCTTTTGTCACCTAATTGGTGACAACGTGGTAAAAAAATTTCTTCCATACTCTTACCTAATAAATTTGAAATAATAAACATTTCATCTGAAGTGAATGGTGTTTTACTTTTCTCTTTATTGATGTAAGAGTTACGACTAATATTTAGAATTTTAGCCATTTCTTCTTGAGTAAAGTCACCTTTACGCAAGGCATATAATTTATATTGCATAAGTAATCACCTCACTTACAAAATCAATCTTAGCACCAATACGGTGACATGTAAATAGAAAAGTGCTAAAAAAAATATATTTTTGCAAAATAAAGCTACCAAATTGGTGACATATAATGTATAATAAATTTAACAAAACAACGGAGGAAATTTAAAATGAACCAAGAAGAACTAGCACTTTACATTGGAAATCAAATTAAAAGCCTTAGAGAAAGAAAAGGTTTAACTCAACAGGGATTAGCCGATAAATTAGATGTTAGTAGACAAGCAATTAGTAGATACGAAAAAGGTCTAAGAAAAGCTAATCAAGATGTTTTATTCGACCTTTCACATATCTTAAATTGCAGCATTGATGATTTCTTTCCTAAAAATGAACAACAAGAAAAACCTAATCATTTAGCAGCACATCTTGATGGTGATTTAACAGATGAAGAATGGCAAGAAATTCTTGATTACGCTGAATACATAAGAAGTAAAAGAAAATAAAGGGTGTTTTATGTGGGGAAATATGAGGATATGTTAATTGAACATGACTATATTGAAGTCATTGAATGTGATAACTTACCTAAAAGATTATCTGGTTTATGGCTCGGGGATATGATTTTAATTAATCGTAATCTGCCTATCACTTCCAAACTTGAAACACTTGCAGAGGAACTTGCTCATAACGAACTTACATATGGAAACATAGTTGATCAAAGTAATTTTAATCATAGAAAATTCGAAGGTTATGCACGTAGGTTAGCCTACGAAAAGTTAGTCCCTCTCAAAGATATTGTAAAAGCATTTTTGCAAGGCATACATAATTTATATGAACTTGCTAATTTTTTTGAAGTTACAGAGAGTTTTGTCCTACAAAGTATTGAACATTATAAACAAAAATATGGTTATTCCACTCGATATGGTAAATATGTTATTCAGTTTGAGCCATTACGAGTGTTTGAATATAAAGATATATAGTAAAGGAGAAATACATATGAAAAAGTTTTTAGCTTTAATTTTTAGTAGTGCCTTAATATTAGGCGCATGTGGTAGTAACGATACATCTGATGACAATTCTGATACTAAATCAGAAAATAAAACCGAAAAGAAATCAGAAAATAAAAAAGATGATAAATCTAAAGAAGGGAAGAAATCTCAAGAAAACAAAGATAATTCTAATGAAGAACAAAATACACAAGAAACCGCTACAAATGAACAAAATTCTTCTAACCAAGATGATGATTATAGCAATACAAATCAAAACGAACAATCTGATGAAGAAAATGAATATCCTTATACCGCACAACAATATAATGAATTAGTTGATGAGTATAATTCTTTAACAGACGGTGAAACTATGGACCATGTTGATAGAGGCGTTACAGAAAAAGAATATTCTCAACTGCAAGGAAGAATTAACGCGTTATACGAAGAAGGCGCACAAGATAAATTTAAATCTGAACCTAGCACTTCAGTAGACAATATCGAACACGATTCCACAGATGATCTTGTAACTGCTTCTGAATATAATGACATAGTTGATGAATATAATACTATGGAAAATCGTCCTGGAAATAAATCAAGAGTAAATTCAAGCGTTCCTCAATCTCAATATAATACATTAGTTGATGAATACAATGAATTAGTTGATCAAGAATATGAAGAAGCAGGTTATTAATAATTTTAGGGTAGTCCATCTACCCTTATTATTTTTTTACTTTTTTTTGAGGTGATTTGATGAAAGTGGCAATCTACACAAGAGTGAGTTCCTATGAGCAAGCAACGGAAGGTTATTCTATCCATGAGCAAGAACGAAAGTTAAAAGCCTTTTGTGAAGTACAGAATTGGAGCGAATTCAAAGTGTTTACTGACGCTGGTGTAAGTGGTGGCTCGATGAATAGACCAGCATTAAAACGTATTATGGATAACCTAGAATATTATGATCTAGTGTTGGTTTATAAATTGGATAGATTAACACGTAATGTTAAAGACTTACTTGAGATGCTAGAAACGTTTGAGAAGTATAACGTAGCGTTCAAGAGTGCTACTGAAGTGTTTGATACCACTACTGCCATTGGCAAGTTATTTATCACTATGGTAGGTGCTATGGCTGAGTGGGAACGTGCTACAATACGTGAACGTGCATTGTTTGGTAGTCGTGCAGCAGTAAGAGAAGGTAACTATATTAGAGAAGCCCCTTTTTGCTATGACAATGTAGATGGAAAACTTGTACCTAATGAGCATAAGTGGGTAATTGATTATCTTGTTGAGCAATTTAAACATGGTGTATCGGGTAATGAAATTGCTAGACAGATGAATGTGAAAAAGGTCAACGTACCTAAGATTAAGAAATGGAATAGGACTTCTATTATTAGATTGATGAAAAACCCAGTCTTACGTGGCCATACTAAGTATGGAGATATGTATATTGAGAATACGCATGAGCCGGTGCTATCAGAAAGTGATTATAAGCGAATTATAGACGTTATAGAGAACAAAACACATAGAAGTAAGGTAAAACATCATGCTATCTTTAGAGGCGTTTTAACGTGTCCCCAGTGCCATAATAAGCTACATCTATACGCTGGTAAGATAACTGATAAAAAAGGATATTCTTACGAAGTAAGACGTTATAAATGTGATACGTGTTCAAAAGACAAAAATGTTCAAACTATTTCATTCAATGAAAGTGAAGTAGAAGATAAGTTCATAGAGTTGCTCAAAACATATGACATGAATAAGTTTAAGGTGGATATTGTAGAAGAAAGTACACCTGAATTAGACTACGACATAGATAAGATTATGAAACAACGTGAGAAACTTACACGATCATGGTCATTAGGTTATATTGAAGATGATGAGTATTTTAGTTTAATGGACGAAACTAAAGAGATACTTGATAAGGTTGAACGTGCTGGTACAGAAATGGAAAGTACACAAACAGTTACGAATGAACAATTAAATATGATTGATAACATTTTAATTAAAGGTTGGAGTAAGTTAAATGTAGAGCAAAAAGAGGAGTTAATCTTGAGTACAGTTAAAGAGATTGCATTTGACTTTGTCCCTAGAAAGTATAATGAGAATGGTAAGGTAAATACGCTTGATATAAGGGAGATTACTTTTAAATTTTAATGGTAGTAGTGTTACAGGGTAGGTAGCACCGGTACCCCCCATAGTTGCAACGAACATTTGTGTACCAGGTGTAATAATTTTATCTGCATGTTCTCCTGCTTGAATCAAATTTAAGTTTGTTTCAAGATTTGCATAAGTAATTGCAGCGATTGCTGGTTCAACAATAGATGGACCATGTATACCTACAAACCAGAAGAATGCGAAAGCACCGAAGATAAGTGTGACACCAATCCAGCCATCTGCCGCAGTAAATAATGGTTCAAAGATTTTTAATACGGCGTTCGCTACATTTGTATGAATAAATGTTCTTGATAATAAATCTAATGCATAAATAATGATAATAACCGCTGACAACGGGAAGATATCTTTAAATACCTGAGAAATATTTGGTGGTACTTCTTTAGGCATTTTTATTGTAATATTTCTTTTAATAAAGAAATTATAAACAATTACGGTAATAAAGGCTGAAATAAAGGCTGTTAATAATCCTTTTGTGCCCATAAATGCACTTAAAAATCCACCCTCTTTAATAGGATCTGCTGCTAAGAATAAAAATCCACTCATCGCAGCCATCATTGTAGAAATAAAGTTAATTTGATTGGTTTTATCTAATTTCCTGTTGTAGGAATCGGTTAAAGACTTCGCTGTTGTTCCAGCTACAATCAAACCAACTATTCCCATGGTATAGTTATATGGTTTCATCAATATACCTTCCATCGTTTTACTCCAAGTAAAGCCAAACACGTTAGGTACATATGTGATTAAAATAAATATACTTGAGAACAAGATAATTGGAATTGCTGCAATAAATCCATCACGAATCGCTCTTAAATAAATATTACGAGATATTTTTTCAAAGAACGGCTTTCCTTTTTCTATCCATGCTATTAACTTATTCATAGGGGTCAGCTCCCTTTTTTGTATAATTCAATTAAATGCTTCATTAAATCTTTTAATAATAACGTTGTCATTAAATGGTCTTGACCATGAATCATTGTAATACTAAATGCAATGTCATCACCTTGCGCTTCTTGAGCTAATAAGTTTGTTTGAGCTTTATGTGCATTTGCAATACATTCATTTGCTTCCTCCGTAAGTTGTTCAGCTTTATCAAAATCACCTTCATTAGCAGCGTTTAATGCCTCTAATAATTTTGAACGTGCATCTCCAGCATATGCGACAATTTCAAAACCAAGTAATTGTACTTCTTCTCTGTTCATATGAATAACCTCCCCTAAGTTATTTTGCTTTCCAAGATGTTGCAGTTGTTTTTAGTACTTTATTTAAATCATCAATGTTTTTATAACCAGTTGTACGTAACCATTCTCTTGCAGCTTGTTCTCCTTGTTCAATATAAACTTTAACTGCACCAGACCATGTCGCACGTCCACATAACACACCATTGAAATGTGCACCTGCATCATGTGCAAATGTTAATGTGTCTTGGAATAATTTAGCTGATACACCAGCACTTAAATAAATATAAGGTAAATGTGTCGCTGCTTCTTGATCACGGAAATGTTGTGCTGCTTCTTCTTTTGTGTATACAACTTCACCCTCTGTAAATCCTTCGACAAAATTCATATTTACGGGTACTTCAACTTTAAGCACATCAACATTGAATCGCTCTTCTGAGAATAACTTCATTGCTTCATTTACTTTACGAGGTTTTACTTTTGCAAATTCAGCACTTTTATTATCTGGAATATTATCATCATAAGTTAACACTTCTAAGAAAAATGGAATGTCTTCAGCAACACATTCTGAACCAATTCGTTCAATATAAGCTTTCTTTTGAATGTTAATCTCTTCTGAATCATCTACATCATAATAAAGTAAGAATTTAACTGCATTGGCACCCTGTTCTTTTAAACGTTTAGCAGACCATTCTACTAAGCAATCTGGTAAACGACCTTTTGCATTCACGTCATATCCAGTTTTTTCATATGCAAGTAATAAACCACACTCTTTATTACGTGCATCAGAAGCAGGTAAGCCATATTCAGGATCTAAAAGAATAGAAGATGCATATTGTGTTAACTCTTCTGATACAAGTACTTTTAATTGTTCGATTTGTTCAACTGTAGGAGGTTCTGTTTGATGTTCAGCCATCATTCTTTTTAATGCCCCACGTTGATCAAATGCTAAAGCTGAAATAATCCCATCTTGATTACTTAATTGTTCGATTGATGCTAGTTTTTGTTGTGATTTTGTCATGAATTACACCTCTATAACTTCAATTTGTTTGAATAGTTCTTTAAATTTATCTACATTGATATGACCTGTTTGATGCTCCATTGCATTTAACATTCCAAATGCATTCGCTTTTTTCAGTAAATCTTCATCGGATTGTTGATGAACAAGACCTGATGCAATACCTGCCACTGTAGAATCACCAGACCCTACAGGATTAACGACTTCTATTTTTGGGATATTTACTTTATAAAATGTTTGATGATGTTTAGCGAAAGCGCCATCGCCACCTAAAGAAACAATAATCCATTCAATACCTTTGAAGATGGGTTGAGTAACCGCTTCTTTTAAACTATCGATATCTGTAGTGACAGTAGTGTGTAATAATTGAGATAATTCATCAATATTAGGTTTTATCACTGAAGGCTTACTTTCGCTCAACAATACATCCATTAATGATTGACCAGAACTATCTAAAATCGTGAGTAGCCCTTGTTCATTTGCTAATTTCACAATATCAGCGTAGTAATTGGTATTAAGACCTTTAGGTAAACTTCCAGACATCGCTATAACATTGGCTTTTTTAAATAGTTCTAAAAGATGTGCTTTATAGCTGTCTGCTTCTCTCTTGTCAATAGTTGGTCCTTGTTCGAGTATTTCAGTTTGTTGTCCTTCATGTAGAATAGCGATACAATTTCGCGTTTCTCCTTTTATTTTGAAGAAAGACTGTTCAATTTGAGCATCCATTAATTGTTCTTCAATAAATTGACCTAATGCGCCACCTAAAAAGCCACTTGCTAACACATTTTCGCCAAATTCTGATAATACACGTGTTACATTTAATCCTTTTCCTCCAGCAGTTTTACTCGTCTTTTTAACTCTATTCACAGTATCTAGATGAAACTGTTCTAATGGGTAAGAGATATCAACTGAAGGATTTAAAGTTAATGTTAGAATCATTTCACATCTTCCTTAATCGTGATATTCACCTTTGTCCCATTTTTCTAAGAATTCATCAAAGAAGTGAGGATTAGCTTGATTATCGTTATGTGCTTCTAAATGATTAATTTTAGCAATTAATTTTTTATTTTCTTCAGTAGGTTTGTATTCCGCTTTAATAAATGCATCAACGATATCGAAAATAAATAATTCACCTGCTACTTTACCGCCGAAACTAACAACATTAGCATTCAATTCTTCTTTTGAATAAAGTGCTGATGTCATATCACGTACTAATGCTGTTCTTACACCTGGGACTTTGTTTGCTGCATTACTAATACCAACGCCAGTACCACAAATACATACGCCTAAATCTGCTTCTCCACTAGCAACTTTTTCTCCTACTTTTTTACCGAAGATAGGATAATGTGTACGTGTAAAATCATACGTACCTACATCAATAACTTCGTGTCCTTGAGCTTTTAAGTGTTGTGAAACTTCCATTTTTGTATCAGTTACAATGTGATCGCAACCTATAGCAATTTTCATTATTTATTCCTCCAATTAGCACATTTTATTTAACATATCTACACGGATTTGGTGACGTCCGCCATCATAGTGTCCATTTACAAATTCTTTAGCAATATTTTTAGCTAATGTATCGCCTACAATTTCAGCACCCATTGTAATCATGCGTGCATTGTTGTGACTACGTGTCATATATGCTGAACGTTCATCTGATACTTCAGCAGCAATCATTCCTTTTACTTTTGTAGCAACAATAAAACTACCTGCACCATAAGCATCCACTGCAATTCCTAAATTATCATCGTTCTTTTGTACTTCGTGTACAACTGCTAATGTTGAATCAACAAAGTCTAATTCTTTTCCTTCTGTTACATCTACTACATCATGGTTATTTTCTTTTAAAAATGTTTTTACAACATCTTTAAGACGTTGACCAGCGACATCTGAACCAATAAAAATTGTCATAATGATTCTCCTTTGAAAATAAGATAATTAAACACATGTGTTTGAAAAAGCGCTTTCAAATCTTTACACCTAAATTATAAACATAAATAAACAAATAATCAACAATAAATGTTCGAATATTGTTTGAATTTTCGTTTCTTTAAACAAAATGTTTTATTTTTATGTTTAATTGCGTTCAATTATCTAAAAAAATACCAAGATTGTTTAAATAAACAATCTTGGTATCATTCAATTAATGTATCACTTCTGTATAAGCTTTTAATTTTTGTACATTATCTTCATCATTTTTATCTACAACAACTGCTGTTAAATCTTCTAAATGACATAATTGGGTAAAATCTTCTTTTCCAATTTTTGAAGTATCAATTAATAAGTACTTTTCAAGTGAACGATGAAGTGCAAGTTGTTGTGTATACGCTTCGTCAATTGTAGAAGTGAGCACATCTGCATCTTTTATTCCATTACAACTAAAAAACATTTTACTAAATCGTTTTGTTTTAAGGAGCGTATTCGTCATTTCACCTACAAATGATTCAGTAAGTTCTCTCATTTCTCCACCTAATAAGTAAACTTTAAAATTTAGCGAACGCTTTTCAAATAATATTTGAAATACTGGAAAACAATTCGTAATCACTGTTAATGATTCTCGATCTATTAATTGAGCCAGTAACTCGATTGTTGTTCCAGGTCCCAAAAAAATCGTATCGTTTTCTTCAATTAAGTTAACAGCTTTCCTTGCGACAGCACGTTTTTCTTCAATATTCTCTGTGTGCTTTTCTTGATGAGACTTTTCTTTAATTTGAAAAGCTGAATTACTACGTGCACCGCCATGTATTTTAGTTAGTAATCCTTTTTCTTCTAGTTCAGCTAAATCACGACGTACTGTCATGTCAGATACATTAAGATCTTCAACGATTTCATTTGTCCTAACTGTTCCTTTTTGATTTACGAGTTTAGTAATTTCTTCTAAACGATCGTATTTATTCATTCAAATTCTCACATCCAACTTATTTTATTAAACATGTCCATATAAAATGAACACATATATCTCATAAAGATTTTAAGCGCAATTTCATTCTATACTATTACTTGTTTTAAAACTAGAAAATAAAGGTAAAAATATGTTGTAATAATAGTATAAAATTCATTTTAAAAAAGTTATATTAGTCATTATTATAAACGAGGTGCTCAGATTGAGAAATAAAATTGAAAAATTAAAAGAAATTGTTGATAAATCAAACAAAATTGTATTTTTTACTGGTGCGGGTGTATCAGTTGCAAGTGGTATACCTGATTTCCGCTCCATGGGTGGATTATTTGATGAAATTTCAAAAGAGGGTTATTCACCTGAATATTTATTAAGTATTGATCATTTAAATGATAATAAAGAAAGCTTTATCGACTTTTATCATAAACGACTACTAGTAGCAGATAAAAAACCTAATATCGTCCATGAATGGATTGCAGAGTTAGAAAAAGAAGGCAAATCTTTAGGTGTGATTACCCAAAATATCGATGGGTTACATGAAGATGCTGGAAGTGAACATATTGATGAAATTCATGGTACACTGAATCGCTTTTATTGCATCAATTGTGGAAAAGAATATACGAAATCATATGTTATAGAACACAAATTAAGATATTGTGAGAACTGCGGTGATGTCATTCGCCCTGATATCGTATTATACGGTGAAATGCTCGATCAGCCTACTGTCTTTAGAGCATTAGATAAAATCCAAAAAGCAGATACTGTCATTGTGTTAGGTTCATCCTTGGTCGTACAACCTGCTGCTGGCTTTATTTCTAACTTTACAGGAGACAATCTTGTAATTATTAATAGAGACGCTACACCGTATGATAGACAAGCAAGTTTAGTTATTCATAATGACATGACAGAAGTGGTTGAAGAAGTTATGAAAAATAAATAGATATACATGTGGCTAGTGTTTTTTAGAACTACTAGCCTTTTTATATAAAAAAGCACTTCTCAACTTTGAGAAGTGCTTTAAACATTTTAATTGAACACAAATTGCTGACGCAATTTGCATATTGAACTTGTAAGCAAACAAGTTTGCAACAATTCCAATATTAACGTTTTGAGAATTGTGGAGAACGACGTGCTTTTTTAAGACCTGGTTTTTTACGTTCAAAAAACTTTAGGGTTTCGTACAGTTGTATAGACTGTCTTATACCTTGATACTAAAGGATTTCTGTTTTTTCAATTGTATAGAATTGCATCAAATATCACTCAGGGGTAACTAAATAGACTGCTGGCCGGCGGTACTTAATTACAATGTTATTTTCAAAAATTTAATTAAGTATTTTTACTTTCTTAATAGTACTATAAAGTAATTCACCCGCATTATTTTTTCTATAAAATTCGTTTTGATCAACATCTATACCACTGAATTCAAGATTATCATTA
The DNA here is from genome assembly GCF_038007165.1 of Staphylococcus sp. FSL W8-1270. NCBI lineage: Bacteria > Bacillati > Bacillota > Bacilli > Caryophanales > Staphylococcaceae > Staphylococcus > Staphylococcus sp. FSL W8-1270. The sequence continues at coordinate 683,217 of NZ_JBBOWQ010000001.1, read as the reverse complement.
TCATAATTTAGGTTAGTCTCAATCTCTACTTCTTTAATAATTAGCCTCAAAAAATTAAGTTTTTCAATAGTTTGTATCGCACTAAAATAATCATTGTTATTTCCAATTTCTTTTCGAAGTCTTGTAGTAGTAAAAATTCTTGAATTGATACTGTATATTTTTTTAAAATTAATGATATCTTTATCATAAAAGTTATGAAGTGCATCAACTATAATCAAATAATCTATATCTAAATCTTCATTGTTTTCGATGATATAATTCAACAAATAACCTAATAACATGTTTGCATATGTAGATTTAGACAGTAAAATTTTTGATAAAGTGTCCGAGATAAACACAGCTTTCTCTTCATTATTTACATATTCCTTTAACTTTTTTAATTTTTCTTCTGATGGTATTTATTCCGGGTTAAATCCTTGTAAAAAATACATAAACTTTTTTTGAGCGGCTATTTTACTCATGTTATTTAAAACTCTAAGTACATTAGATCCATCTTGTGCTAACTCAAAGAAAGGATTTTCAACTATTCCTTTCTTTACATCCAACATATTTTCTATATGGAATTGAACTTCATTTAGTTTATCGAACATGTTTACACCTACATTCATATAATATATTCATTATCTTTAAAGATTCCGCTTTTTATTTCAATAACATTGATTTCATCTAACTTATAATTATCAAAGATCGATGCTAATATGATTTGATTTTCATTAAAGTCTTCTTTTAAAATCTTAAATATTTCTTCAATATTTTGTTTGTCTACCTCTCTTCCAGATGGAGAGTCCAGTAATATTGGCAAACTAATCCCCAAATATTTTTGAATAGATTTTATATAAGATAATTTAAATGCAAATACTAGTTTATGTAAAACAGCACCCGAATATCTCTTTAAATTATTTGTAAAAATAAAATCAGATCTTAAATCCAAATATTGCTCAATACCTAGCCTTTCCGCATAATCAACAATTGATTCATAAAGTTCACTTATAATATTATTATTTACAATTATTTTTTTCCTTAGTACTTCTCTTTTGTATTTTTCTTTTGTCTCAATTTCTTTTATTAATTTTTCAATCAAATTAAAATCTAGATTAATATTCATTATTCTACTATCAAATTTTTGAAGTTCGGTTTCTAGATTTAATAAGCTATATTCTTTTGAAAGATTGTTCCTCAATTTAGAAATCTTTGATTCTATTTTTTTTATTTTTATTTCTATTAATTTTTTTCTGGTATAAATATACAATTGAGATTCTTCAAATCCCACAATATTATCTTTTGTAACTAGTTCACTTTTCCCCTCAATTTCTACAGCTATTTTCATTTTTTCTATAAATTTTAAAAAACTCTCGTTATCTTCAATCGCTCTTTCGATTTCATTTAGATCTTTCATTAATTGTTTTTTTTCTAATTCTAATAACAAAATATCATTTTCTATTTTGTCAATATAGTCCATTTCTAAATTACTTTTTTCTTCAATCACTGATGTTTGATAGAAATATATACTTCTCATTGCAATATATTTCGACTTTTCTTGTTTTAGAACGTTTAGTTCTTTTTGTAATTCTTCAATATTTCTTTCAGCTAATCCTCCAACTAATTCATATAAATTAAAGTATATCCTTCCGATGACGAATCCTTTATTTAAAAGCGTCCAACCTTTTTCTTGATCCAAATATATACTACCCAATATGTTCTCTAAAACATTTTTATTTTCTGAATTAAAAATAACCTGTAATAGATATATATCTTCATCGGGTAACAAAAAATGGTGAGAAATATCATTTTCTATCAATTCGAGATTATTATTATTTCTTATCAACGTTATTTTTCTATTACCTATCTCCAAAAATAAAATTGTTTTTAATTTTTCAAATTTTATTCCTTTTGTTCCTGGAATTGCATAACCTAGGCTAAATAAAAGTATTCTTAGTAAAGTAGACTTTCCTACACTATTTTTCTTACTATAAACTAGATTATTATTTGATGAAAAATCGAATTGCCTTTTCATTCCCTCATAATCTAGATAAAGAGTATTAAATTTCAAGTTTTACCTCCTTTTTAAGTTTTTTAACCATTGTTTTTAAATTCAGAATTTTAAATAAAATAATTTTAACTATTATTTGTTTTACTTCTTCTTCTATTTTATCTGTATTTACTAAATAAATATAGTCAGTCCATTTATCATTAATAAATGATTTTATCCCTCTTTCATTACCTATTTTATTTTTTCTATAAATTTCATAATCACTATTTACTTTCATCACAAAAGAAAATTTTTCTGATTGTTTATCAATAAAAGTAGTATATTTATATAGTACTATCTCTATTTCCTCTTCATCCATTTGAAACTCATCAATAAGCTTTTCAAAGTTTTTATCATCTTCTAATAGTTGAGAGTTCATGACTATTATTGGCCAGATAACTTGATTCTTGGTAAGATCAATAGAAACGTTACTTGTGGTAGCATTAAACAAAAATTCACTTTGCCAAATTTCTAACAATTTTTTTGAGTAAAATGGATTTACAGAAATATTACTTAGAAATTCTCTAATTATGCGTAAGATAGTTCTGTATCTAGTTTCATAATCTTCTCCATCAAAATTTATTACTGATATATTTAAAATATCAGTATTATATTTTTTATTATATTTTTCTGAAAGCTTTTCTATAATCTCTACTACTTTTTTCTTATAATTAGCAGGGATTTCATTGAATGTTCTTTCAATAATTCCATCACCCATAAAAATATGATGCTGAGAACTTGTACCTCCAATTGGATTCGGAAAATTAGTTGTATAAATTAACTTATCTATTTCATTTTTTTGAGCTCCCAAAAATAGTGTATTTAAACCTGTTTCTAATTTTTTTAATGCTTTACTATCTTTCCCTAACTTAGAATACGATTTAGCTTGAATTAATATTTTCTTTTCATTAAATAGTAACAATTCAATATCTTCATCTTTTCCTTCGATTCTTATACTTTTAATATCTTTTATATATTTAATAAAATATACAATAGCGCTATTAATTTGAAAATGCCATCCAAATATAGATGATGATGCGTTATGATCCATAATTACCTCAATACATTTAATATTTTATTTATAATACTTTACTTTTACTACTCTTGTAGCATTTTTAATTCATATACCTTATTCTCAATTTTTCTTTCTAAATCATTATATGAATTTTTGAACTCATCAAATCCTTCAATTTTATACTCATTAATTAATTTAAATACTTGATAGAAACCAGCATCCCAATTGTTAACATGCCATTCTGGATGATCTTCATTTGCTAAATTGCGATACTTAAATGAAACTTTTAAAAGTTCCACTGCTTGATCATATACTAAAGTAGCTTCCTTACTTATATTCATTGTCTTAATTAATGAATAAACATATCTTTCTCCTTTTTCAAATCTAAGCTGACTTTCTATATCATAATTATAGTTATCTTCAGCTAATTTTTTTATGTCTTCCATACCCATGAAAAACATTTCATTATTCAAATCAAATGATTGATTATTATAAATTATGTCCCTTTGAGAAGTTTGATAACTTGCATTTATATTAAACAGGCTATATATTATGCAGTCAGATATAAATTCATCCTTTTCTATATCTGTTATTTCTCTAAAATCTGGGGCTTTAAAATTATCCATATCATTTATCCAGTCATGTCTCACTGCTTTTCTTGTGGCAAAAGTGATGGCTATACTATTAAAGTTTTCTTTAGTTATCGAAATTCCATTTCCCATATAAGCACAACCACTAAGTATAAATACATCTCTTTGCGATTTATATACATTATTTGCAACAGATACCATGTAACCTATTGATCCCTGTAATAATCTTCCCCTAAAGTTCATAGATTCATTTATATTAAATGCGGATGAAAAACGTGGGTATGGTTCATTCATATTTTCTCTTTTAATTTCAGTATTTTTTCTTACCCACTCTGACAAAAATTTATCTTGCTCTATCTCTTCAATCACTTTAATTCTATCTTGTACTATCCCATCTATTTCTAAATGCTCTACTGACATCGGAAACAGCTTAGAATAATCATTTTTCATAACATCTCTTTTCTTATATACACTAAATGTAATTGCCCAATCATTACTTACATCTGAGAACTCACCAGCATTAAACAAAATACCTTTTTGAAACTTAAAGTTACTGAATAATTTGTTATTGAAATGAGTCCAATAATCTCCACCGTTCATAAATTGAGATTTACTAAAGAAAGCTATATGAACATTTGTAAGATTAAAATCCTCAACTAATTTTATTACTCTATAATAAAATTGTGCATAAAGTTGTTGAGATGCCTTACCCAAACCATTTGATTTCATTAATTTGTTGATTTCAGTTATTGCAACACTTTTCTTCGACGTTCCTTTAGCTCCTGCATTGTTTGCTGTCGCATATGGTGGATTCGCAAAGAAGATAAAAGGTTTATTTTGCTTTAATGACTCAAATAATTCTATAGGCATTTTGATTTCATAAGGATTACTTTCCGGATTGATATTTATATCATCATTAAGAAAATCAAACTGAAAACTTTTTGAATTTTGATTATAATCATTCGAAATATCTAATTCTTCTTGATAAAGCGTTGAGCAATAAAGATTGTCAAACAAATAATCCCTAGTTAAGTTTTTCGTTCCACATGCAGGATCCCATACAACATAGTCATTTCTCCAATTATCTCCTATTACTTCAGAAATAATATCATTAGCTCTATTTGCCCAAATAGTTGGTGTCCAGAAATCTCCAGCAAAGCGTCTTGATGTCTCTTCTATTAGTTGATCTGCTATTGATTTAATATGATCTTGTTCAGATAATGTATATTTTCTTTCATACCTTGAAAAAAATGCGCCATAAGCGTTGGTATCGATAGAAATTTCACTTTTATCGGGAAGTTGTAGTACGTTTCTTTTTGTTGGTACAGGATAAATATTTGGATTACCTATTATTGAATTTATAAAGATTGATACGAGCAAATGTGGTTGTTTTTCTGGGTTAATTCCAACTTTAACTTTTCTGTCACGCGAAAATATAAATCTTACAAATTCATCAAAAACAATCCTTATATTTTTTTCTGTTACTTTAATTTTGTACATTACTCCATCATTATTTACTAAACTATCTATAGCATCTAATACATCATTAATATCAAAATTCTTTGTATTAATATTAAATACAAAAGTAGATAAATTAGGATCATTGTTTAATTGATTCATTAAATCTATATTTTTAATCCAAGCGTCACTTGGTGCAATACTCCAATCTAAATCCTTTTTTAAATAGTCATATAGTACAGGGGCATATACTACAAACATTTCATCTTCATCGCCACTAAAAATTACGTTTGGTAGCTCTTCGCCATTTAACTCAAACTGTTTTAAATAATAAATTACTTGAGCTATGATCCTTGCTCTAGATGAAACTTTTAATAAGTCTAAATTTTGTTTAAACTCCATTAACATTCTCAACGCTAAAACTAAGTCCCCTGATCTCAAAAATCCATCACTACCATATGCATTATGTAATGTAGCATTTGGATTTCCATCTATATATCTTTTTTGGAATATTCTTTTGTATGCATTTTCTATATCTGATTCATTTTTAAAGTTTTTAAGAGATCTTTTGAATTCTTGATTGTCTTTTTTAGTTATCTTACTCATATAAAGTACCTCGTTTTATTTTGTATATTATTTTTATTATCCCATATATCTTTTATTCTGTTAATAATCTTCATGCGCAAAAATAAAAAGCCAGCATTTGCTGACTTTTACTTTTAATCTAATTTACTTCTAGTGCTTTGCAAAACATACTCCGAAAATTCAGATCTTTTAATTCTTCCATGTGCCATATCATACATGTTTTCAATATATTTATCTGATAACATTATGCCATCTATCTTATTAATATTTATAGCAGCTTCAACATTTGAGATTCTTTTTTCTAGACTCTTTTCTTCAGGCACATACCCTTCAAATGCTATTTCATATCCATATATTAACTTAACTTGAGTTCTAAATGATGCTTCATCAATATTTGTAATTCCATCTTTTAATTCTCTCCCAGTAGTATACCCTATTCCTGAGTATTCGACTATTTCATCCGAAGTCACATCACTTTCAAGCATTTTTTGAATTTTTTCTTTGTCAACTTCAAGCATATCATCACACCTTATTTTATTAGTTAATCATAACTTATATATCTACTATTCAAGTATTCCTATTGATTTACCGAAAAAATAATCCTTTTTATCATATTCTTGAAGTGAATTGTCTTTACGCAACTTCCTGACATTCGCGTAATAACCATTTTGTTTAATTTTTAATCTTGTATTACCCCTTAGTTCTCTTCTTTGATCGGCTGTCATTTTATCTCTCTGTTCTTGTGTGAAGTCATTAATAGTTTTTCCTTTAAGAATCATGTTTGTCGAATTCTTTTTAAAGTTAAAAGAATTTTGATTTTACCATTCTCCTTCCTCATACTCTGAAAAACTAAAATCAATTATTTCATCCCTACTTTTTCCTTGAACTTTCTCTGGCCACCACCCGTACCTTTGATACTCTTTACCACCATCTAAAAAAATCGCTCCACACTTGCATCGTACATAATCATGGGTATACTTTGATTCAATTACATCATCACAAATTTTACAATGTGCAATACTTCTACTTATCTTTTGCATACTTTTGACCTCAGTAATAGTTGAAAAATTATTATCAATACTATTTTATCATTTATTTTGTGATTTATACTGACCGTTTACTGCCGGCCAGCAAATAAGGAAGGGTTAAAATGACAAATATTAAAAAAGTAACATTAAAAAGTGAAGAAATTCGCTAAAAATTTAACGTATATCTTGGTGTAGATAAAGTGACAGGGAAAACGAAAAGAACTAGCAGAAGTTATGAATCGTTGAGAGAAGCTCAAATAGAGCTGCGAAAGTTACAATTAATGGGCTTAGAAAAAGCCATACAGTCAATCAACAAATATACTTATAAGGATGTTTATTTGTTATGGTTAGAAAACCATAAGAATGAAATAAGAGGTACTACACTAGCTAGTAAAGAAAGTAAGTTTAATAAACGTATCTTGTCGAAGTTTGGAAGAATGCCTATCAAAGAGATTTCTCTTGTATATTGTCAAACTGTAGTCAATGAATGGACGAATGAAATGAAGGCTTTTAATGACTATGTTATACAAGCAAGACTTGTTTTCAACTATGCTATGAAGCTAGAGTTAATTGATAGTAATCCTATGGAATACATTACTTTACCTAGTTGAAAAGAGCATAAAGCATTCATAGAAAAGGAAAGAAATTTTCTCACTAAAGAAAAACTAAAATTATTTATGCACTACCTAGATCAAGAAAACAAATTACAAGCTACTTGTCTATTTCGTCTACTTGCTTTTACAGGTATGCGTAAAGGTGAGGTATTAGCTTTGCACTGGTCTGATATTAACTTCAAATCAAAAGATTTATATGTACAAAAGACATTAGCTAAAATTAATAATAAACATATTCTTCAACCACCAAAGACAAGAGAGTCATATAGATGGTTAGATATTGACGAAATTACAATTCAATTATTAAAAGAATGGAAACGTGAACAAGTAAATCAATATAAAGAATATGGTTTTAAGGTAGCTGAGGACAAAAATCAGCCTATTTTTGCAACTTATCATACTAGACTTAATCAAATGAAGTACATGCATGTATCTACTCCTAACGACAAATTAGAAGCATTCTTTAATCGTCATAAGGATTTACATAAGATACACGTTCATGGCTTCAGACATACTCATGCATCGCTATTATTTGAATCTGGTGCAAAACTGAAGGATGTACAATCAAGATTAGGACATAGTGATATTAAGACAACAATGGATATCTATACTCATATTACTCAATCATCTAAAGAAAAGTTAGCTGAAAATTTTCATAAATATATTGATTTTTAAATAATATGAGGAGGTATTTTTATGGGTCAAACTGCTATACAAAAATATATAGAAGATTATCTTGAAAAAATCCTGAAAAAGTACCTATTTTTAAGAAAGTTAAAAGAGAAGTAAATATGGAACTGATGATATTTAAAAGAAATGATCGTCATAAAAGGTTTACTAAATTAGCAATTAATAAATCTAATTTGAAGAAGAAAAATAGACGAAAATAATTCGAGGGGTATTTTAAAGGGTAACATCTATGCAAAAAACATATAAAAAAGCACCTCTCGAGTATTTTCGAGAAGTGCTGTAAACGTTGATATAACACCGATATTAACGTTTTGAGAATTGTGGAGAACGACGTGCTTTTTTAAGACCTGGTTTTTTACGTTCTTTCATACGTGGGTCACGAGTTAATAAACCTGCGCGTTTTAAAGAACCTCTGTATTCTGGATCAGCTTCTAATAATGCACGAGCGATACCATGACGGATAGCTTGAGCTTGTCCAGTGAAACCACCACCGTATACGTTAACTAATACATCATAGTTACCTTTAGTTTCTGTAACATCGAATGGTTGGTTTAAGTCTAAGATTAATGATTCGAATGGTAAGTATTCGCGTACGTCACGATCGTTAACAGTGATATTACCTTCACCTGGTACTAAACGTACACGTGCTACTGAGTTTTTACGACGGCCTGTGCCTCTATATTCAACTTGTGCCAATGTAATTTCCTCCTTCTAATTAACCACGTAATTCGTAGTTTTCTGGTTGTTGTGCAGCGTGTGGGTGTTCAGCGCCACTGTATACAAATAATTTTTTACCTTGTTTTTCACCTAAACGTGAACTTGGTAACATTCCTTTGATAGAAGTTTCAAGTAAACGAGCAGGGTTGTTACGTTTTAATTCACCAGCAGTCACTGATTTAATACCACCTGGGTGATTTGAGTGACGGTAGTAAACTTTATCTTGTTCTTTTTTACCAGTTAATTCGATTTTTTCAGCGTTGATGATGATTACATAGTCACCAGTATCAACGTGTGGTGTATAAGTTACTTTATTTTTACCGCGTAAGATAGATGCTACTTCTGATGATAAACGACCTAATGTTTGGCCTTCAGCATCGATAACATACCATTTGCGCTCAATGTTTGATTCATTTGCCATAAATGTTTGACGCATAATAATTATCCTCCTAAAAATAAATGCTTCGTCTTAGATTACAGGTACTCATCGCAGTCGAACCTACGAACGAGGCCTGCAATCTAGGTCATTCTGTTACGATTTCAAAGCGTAATGTTCATTTATTTTATTCCTGTCTAATCTGCTTATATATCTTGTAACACAATAAGTTTCCGGGGCTTATCGTGGGATGATATAAAACAATACCGTTAACTATCTTATATTTTATAAGCCCATTTGTCAATGCATATTAGTCATTTTGTAATGATTTTTTGTAATGTATTTTTACATCCTCACCAAAGTCATTTTTAAGTGCTTCTGGATCTAAATATATCTTTTCAAGATATAATCCTTCAGCGGGTGCTGTAAAAGGCACATTATCTCTATTTTTAGCTTTAAGCAGTTCAGGAACTTCGTTAGGTTGTCGCTTCCCTTTACCTACTTCTATTAAAAAAGCTACAAGGACACGCACCATATTATATAAGAAACCAGAACCTGTGACGATATAGTCAAAACCTTCGTCCGTTTTTACAACTTCACTTTGGTATAGTGTACGTTCTTTACTTTCAACTTCAGTCTTTTGTGAACAAAATCCAGTAAAATCATGAGTTCCAATAAAGTGTTTAGCCGCTTCATTCATCTTATCTAAATCTAAGTCATCTTTTATAAATGTCTTAAGACCACTTTCAAATGGATTGCGATGTTCTGCTTGATACACTTTATAGCGATATCTCTTACCTACACAATCATAACGACAATGAAACGTGTCATCTACTTGTTTCACACTATTCACGTAAATATCCTCAGGTAACGCACTATTCATCGCATATTTCCATTGTTTAGGCTCAATATTCAATTCTGTATCAAAATGAAAATACTGTTCATAAGCATGCACACCACGATCTGTGCGACTTGATGGATGTATACGTACATGTCGACGATGCATACGTTTTAAAATTTTTTCAAATTGTTGTTGAACAGTTCTACCTTGTTGTTGAATTTGAAAACCAAGAAATCCATGTCCTTGATACGCAATATTTACTAGTATGCGCAATGTCTTACACTCCCATATATTTTAATACAAATAATATCATTCCAATAGGTATCAGACTGAATAGACTCAAAGTATCTCTCTTATGCCATGACAACTTACGATAACTTGTACGTTGTACATTAGCATCATATCCTCTAACTTCCATTGCAATTGCTAATTCATCAGCTCTTTGAAAGGCAGAAATAAATAGCGGTATCATTAATGGAATGAAAGCTTTAATTCTTGTCATTAAACTACCCGAACTGATTTCAGAACCTCTTGATTTTTGAGCAAGAATAATTTTATCTAATTCATCCATCAATGTTGGAATAAACCTTAAAGCAATTGACATAATCATACTTAATTGATGCACAGGAATTTTAAATAGTTTCAATGGGGCCATTAACTTTTCAAAAGCATCAGTCAAGTCAATTGGACTTGTTGATAATGTCATAATTGTTGCAACCATAACAATTGTTATTAATCTTAAAGAAATAAAAATACCTTCTAATACCCCTGTACTATCAATTTTAATAAAACCTATTTCTAATAGCGTAGTCCCACCGTGAGTAAAGAAGATGTGCATTAAAAACGTAAAGATTAAGAAGAAAAATATCGGTGTTAATCCTTTAATTAAAAACCAAAATTGAATTTTAGCCATTTTCATAAAACATAGAATTAATAATATTATCCAAGCAAATGTAGCAAAAGAATGAGCAAAAAAGATAAAAATAATAAATACAAATACAAAAATCAACTTTGCTCTAGGATCAAGACGATGTATCACAGAGTTATTAGGTAAATAACGTCCTATAATAAGTTTATTTTTCATGTTCTTGCCACTCCTGATACAATGTTACAAACTCATCTTCATTTAAGGCAATATCATTAAACATGGTTTGATATTTATCTTCAACATCATATTGCAGTTGTACTACATCAGGCAATGCAATATGCCAATCTTTCAGTTTTTCGTGTTGTCTGAATAATGATTTAGGAGAGCACTGTTCTATTACTTTCCCTTGTCTCATTACAATGATTTCTTCTGCATATCGCGCCACATCATTCATATCGTGTGACACTAATATGACTGTTTTATGATGATTGACTTGAATTGATTTTATTAATTCCATCACTTGCTGACGACTTTTTGGGTCAAGTCCAGCAGTAGGCTCATCAAGAATAATTATATTCGGTTTCATTGCAAGGATAGAAACTAATGCAATTTTACGCATCTGACCACCTGACATTTCAAATGGCGATTGTTCCATAATATGATGATCAAAACCTAAATCTAAGAGTAACTGATACGCATATGACTTAACTTGTTCCACATTCATCTTAAAATTTTTAGGACCAAATGCCACTTCTCTTTCCACACTATCTTCAAACAATTGTGATTCAGGAAATTGAAAAACCAAACCTACTTGTTGTCTTAATTCTCGTAGATGCTTGTCTTTTGTTTTATGAGTAATCTCCTTATTATCAAAAGTAATACTACCTTTTGTTGGTTTTAATAGCCCATTAAAATGTTGAATGAGTGTGGATTTACCACTTCCTGTTTGACCAACAATCGCATAGTATTTACCTTGCTCAATTTTGAGATTGATATCATTTAAGGCTTGATATTCATAAGGAGTGCCTTTTTGATAAATATATGAAACATGATTAAATTGAATGGTCATAATTTATCAACCAGCCCTTCATATGTAGTGAATTCATCTTTAAAGCCTAGCTTTTGATTCATTTTCATTGCAAATGGTAAATCTAAGCCAATCTCTACTAAATACTGTGTATTTAAAAAAATAAAATTTGGCTTGCCTTCTTTGTAAACTTTGCCTTTATTCATAATGACGACATGATCACTTTCTAACGCTTCACTTAAATCATGAGTAATAGAAATAATCGTTAAATTTTTCTCTTGTTTAACTTGTTTAATTAATGAAAGTAAAGACTGTTTACCTTGGGGATCTAACATAGAGGTTGCTTCATCAAGAATGATGACATCTGGACTTAGTGCTAAGACTCCTGCAATAGCCACGCGTTGCTTTTGGCCTCCCGATAAAGAATGTGGTTCATATTCCATATATTCTTTCATATCTACATTATCTAAAGATTGAATGACGATTGCTTTCATTTTGTCATGAGATACTGCGTGATTCTCGAGTCCAAAAGCTACATCATATTCCACAATTGAACCTACAAATTGATTTTCTGGATTTTGAAAGACAATACCAATATGGCGTCTAACCTCTCTTAAATAATCAGGCGTAACTAAATGATTGTTATAAAAAATTTCTCCTTCAGTTGCTTGTTCTATTCCAACTATAAGTTTTGCAATTGTAGATTTCCCCGAACCATTATGTCCTACAATGGATGTCCATTGATGTTTTGGTATATTAAATGACACATCTTCTAAAGTGAAGGCCGCATCTTTTTGATATTGAAAATGTACATGTTTAAGTTCGATGATATTGTTATTATCAGTTTTCACAGCCTTCCTCCTTTATTAATAGTTACTACATTAGTTTACATGAATAAAAACTAGATGTACATGAGTAAACGTCTTTTATATATAAAAAGAGTCATGCCTCAAAAGCACGACTCTTTTTAATCATTATAGATTCATTAAAATTAAAAAAGCGCGCACCCCATCACATTTTAGTTGAGTTCACGCTTTATATTAGTATTTAGTTGATGGGGTACTCTGAGCTAGACAATATTTGTATGTGGCAAACATTATCGTTGCACTCATTTGCTTTAAATACAAGTAGTTAGTGTATTTATATATAAAATTAATCTACTAATTCGATGATAACTGATTCAGCACCGTCACCACGACGAGGACCTACTTTAAGAATACGAGTGTATCCACCTTGACGTTCTGCATAACGTTCAGCAATTTCACCAAATAATTTTTGAAGTGCAGTTTGTGTAGTTTCATCTTCATTTAAGATTTCAACATTACGTAATGTTTTAGCAGCATTACGACGAGATGCTAAGTCACCTTTTTTACCTAAAGTGATTAATTTCTCAACAACACTACGAACTTCTTTTGCACGAGCTTCTGTAGTTTCAATACGCTCACTTACGATAAGTGATGTAGCTAAGTCACGTAACATAGCTTTACGTTGATCAGAAGTACGACCTAATTTTCTGTAACCCATGAGTTAACCTCCTTTAACTTATTAATCTTCTTTTCTTAAACCTAATCCTAAATCTTCTAATTTATATTTAACTTCTTCAAGAGATTTACGACCTAAATTACGCACTTTCATCATATCAGCTTCAGACTTGTCCGCTAATTCTTGAACAGAATTGATGCCTGCACGTTTTAAACAGTTGTATGAACGTACTGATAAGTCTAATTCTTCGATAGACATTTCAAGTACTTTTTCTTTTTGATCTTCTTCTTTTTCAATCATGATTTCAGCATTTTGCGCTTCATCTGTAAGACCAACGAAAATATTTAAATGTTCAGTCATAATTTTAGCAGCTAATGAAACAGACTCTTGTGGAGTAATTGAACCATTAGTCCAAACATCTAAAGTTAATTTATCAAAATCACTACTTTGACCTACACGTGTATTTTCAACTGTATAGTTTACACGTTCAACAGGTGAATATAGTGAATCTACAGGAATTACACCAATTGGTAAATCACTAGTATTATTTTGTTCTGCTAATGCGTAACCTCTACCCTTATTAGCAACAAGACGAATTTTTAAATGTCCACCTTTAGACACTGTTGCAATTTTAAGTTCTGGGTTTAGAACTTCAACATCACTATCGTGAGTAATATCACTTGCTGTTACTTCGCCTTCATCTCTCACATCAATTTCTAATGTTTTATCTTCTTCAGAATAGATTTTTAATGCTAATTTTTTGATGTTCATAATAATTGTAGAAACATCTTCAACAACATTGTCTATAGCTGAAAATTCGTGTAAAACACCTTCAATTTCGATGTACTTAACGGCTGCACCTGGTAATGAAGATAGTAGGATACGACGTAAGGAGTTTCCTAGTGTAGTACCGTAGCCACGTTCAAGTGGTTCAACAACGAACTTACCGAATTTAGCATCTTCACTAATTTCAATTGTCTCAATTCTAGGTTTTTCAATTTCTATCATTTACAAAATCCTCCTTAATAACGTCGAATTAATTTTAAAATTGTTTCGCTCAGTGATTTGTAACAATAACAATCAATAAAAATTATACGCGACGACGTTTTGGTGGACGACAACCGTTGTGAGGTACTGGAGTAACGTCTCTGATTGCTGTTACTTCTAAACCAGCTGATTGTAATGCACGAATAGCTGATTCACGACCTGGTCCAGGTCCTTTTACTGTTACTTCAACAGTTTTCAAACCATGTTCCATTGCTGATTTTGAAGCAGTTTCAGATGCCATTTGAGCAGCGAATGGTGTTGATTTTTTTGATCCTTTGAAACCTAATGCACCAGCTGATGACCAAGATAAAGCATTACCAAATTCATCAGTGATAGTTACGATTGTATTGTTGAATGTTGAACGGATGTGTGCTACACCATTTTCAATATTCTTTTTAACTCTACGTTTACGAGATACTTGTTTACGTGCCATTTATATTTTGCCTCCTTTACCTATTATTTTTTCTTATTAGCTACAGTTTTAACTGGGCCTTTACGAGTACGAGCATTGTTTTTAGTTTTTTGACCACGAACTGGTAAACCACGACGGTGGCGAATACCACGGTATGATGAAATTTCCATTAAACGTTTAATGTTTAAGTTTTGTTCACGGCGTAAGTCACCTTCTACTTTATAACCGTCAACTACTTCACGAATACGACCTAATTCGTCATCTGTTAAATCTTTTACACGTGTATCAGCTGATACGTTAGCTTCTTCAACAATTTTTTTAGCTGTTGAAGTACCGATACCATATACGTAAGTTAATGAAATAACTACGCGTTTTTCACGTGGAATATCTACTCCTGCAATACGTGCCATATATTTTTACACCTCTCTTTTATTAACCTTGTCTTTGTTTGTGCTTAGGATTGTCACAAATTACCATAACTTTACCTTTACGTTTAATGACTTTACATTTTTCGCAAATAGGTTTTACTGATGGTCTTACTTTCATTTTTATACCTCCCTATATTATGGAGTGACGATTATTTATAACGATACGTAATTCTACCGCGTGATAAATCATACGGAGACATTTCTACTGTTACTTTGTCGCCAGGTAGAATACGAATATAATTCATTCTAATTTTACCACTTACATGTGCTAAAATTTCATGACCATTTTCTAATTCTACTTTAAACATAGCATTTGGTAAAGTATCAAGTACTGTACCTTCTAATTCTATTACATCTTGTTTCGCCATTGATTAACTTCCCCCTTTTTACAATAGTAAGGTAATCGTCAATAGACAACTTCAACGATACGAATCTAATATAGTGAATAGTTATTATAAGTTTAACAAAATGCGGGAATTATGATCGTCATACGACACTCAAAAAATAAATTCTTGCCAGAGAAACCTAATCAAAGTTCACATAAATCTAGATCGCACATTAGTTGACCTATTTTAATTGATCTAAGATATCAATGACATCTTTGGTTACTTCGTCAATATCTTTCGCACCATCAATGTTTTTCAATACGCCTTTTTCATCGTAATACTCTAAAATTGGCTTAGATTGTTTAACATTAACGCTTAAACGATTAGATACTGTTTCTGGATTATCATCTTTACGTTGATAAAGTTTTCCACCATCGATATCACAAACACCATCAACCTTTGGAGGATTAAATACAAGATGATAAGTTGTACCACATTTCTCACAGATACGACGACCTGTAAGACGATTCATTAGTTCTTCCTCAGGAACTTCAATATTGATAACAGCATCAATATTTCTGTCAAGCTCAGACATAATGTTGTTTAATGCCTCAGCTTGCTCAATTGTTCTAGGGAATCCATCTAATAAGAAACCTTTTTTTGCATCGTCTTCAGAAATTCTTTCTTTAACGATACCTACAGTAACTTCATCAGGGACTAATTCTCCACGATCCATGTATGATTTAGCTTCTTTTCCTAAATCAGTTTCATCTTTAATCGCTTTTCTGAACATGTCACCAGTAGATATATGTGGTATTGGGAATTTCTTAACAATTTCACTCGCTTGAGTACCTTTACCAGCTCCAGGTAAACCCATTAAAATGATATTCATAAATTGCCCTCCTACAAATTATCTACCACCAAAGCCTTTATATTCTTTTTGACTCACTTGTGCTTCAAGTGATTTCATAGTTTCAATTGCTACACCAATAACGATTAATAAACTTGTACCACCAATTTGAATTGATTGAGGTAAATTCATAAATTTTGTCGCTATAATTGGAAGAATAGCAATAACTGCTAAGAAAATAGAGCCTACAAAAGTTAAGCGATAAAGTACTTTAGTAATATATTTTTTTGTTTGTTCCCCAGGTCTAATTCCTGGTACATAACTACCTTGTTTTTTCAAGTTGTCAGCCATTTTTTCAGGATTAACTTGAACAAAGGCATAGAAATATGCAAATGCAATAATTAATATAACATAAACAATCATACCATAAGTGTTTGAAGGGTTAGCATATTCTGCAATACTTTGCGCCCAATCAGCTTTAGGGAAGAACAATGTTAATGTTCTTGGCAATAAGAAGAATGCCATCGCAAAGATGACTGGAATAACCCCTGCAGAGTTTACTTTTAAAGGTAGATATGTTGCTTGTGATCCTAAACGTTGTGCAGATTGTTTTTTAGCATACTGAATTGGAATTTTACGTTTCGCTTCCAATACATAAATCGCTCCAATTGTTAATAAAATTAATCCAACAATTAAACCGATGACTTTTAACCATGCTAACGTTGTATCGTCATTACCAACAAATGCTTGTTGCACAAATTGGATAATTGATGATGGCAACGTTGATAAAATACCTGCAAAGATAATGATTGAAATACCATTACCTACACCAAATTGTGTAATTTGATCACCAAGCCAAATTAAAAATGCAGTTCCAGTTGTTAAAACTACAGCAATCAATAAATAACTCATGACAGATTGATGAATAATCAATTTACCGCCTAAATAGTTATTAAATTGAAATGCCATACCAATTGACTGTATAAATGCCAATATGATAGCGAAATAACGTGTTACATTGCTAAGCTTTCTTTTACCTACTTCACCTTGTTTAGCCCATTCAGTAAATTTAGGGACAATGTCCATTTGTAATAATTGCATTACGATAGAAGCAGTGATGTACGGCATTATACCCATAGCAAAGATAGAAAAGTTCTTTAAGGCTCCGCCACCAAACGTATTAAGAAGAGCAGCGACACCTTGATCAGAACCTTGCTGTTCAAAAGGCTCAGGATTAACTCCAGGAGCCGGAATATAAGTTCCTATTTTGAATATTACTAACATTGCTAATGTGAAGAAAATCTTGTTTCGAACTTCTTTAGTTTTAAAGAAGCTCATAAACGTTTGAAACATTAGATCACCTCGTGTGCTCCACCTTTAGCATCGATAGCTTCAACCGCTGAAGCTGAGAATTTGTGAGCTTTCACTGTCAATTTTTTATCAAGTGAACCATTACCTAGTACTTTAATACCAGATTTTTCATTCTTAACCACACCAGTTTCAACTAATAAAGCTGGAGTTACTTCAGTACCATCTTCAAATTGATTAAGTTGGTCTAAGTTAACAATAGCATATTCTTTACGATTAATGTTAGTGAAACCTCGTTTTGGTAAACGACGGAATAAAGGTAATTGTCCACCTTCAAATCCTGGTCTTACGCTACCACCTGAACGTGCTTTTTGACCTTTTTGACCGCGACCACTAGTTTTACCATTACCTGTACCAGCACCACGACCTACACGATTACGTACACGACGTGAACCTTCAGCTGATTTTAACTCATGTAATTTCATTATTTAGGCACCTCCTTAATTATTTTTCTTCAACTGTTAATAAGTGTTTAACTTTGTTGATTTGCCCACGAATTGCAGGGTTATCTTCAACAACTACTGAACTATTAGTCTTTTTAAGACCTAACGCTTCAACAGTTTTACGTTGTGTTTCAGGACGACCAATAACACTACGAGTGAGGGTAATTTGTAATTTAGCCATTATTTATTTTCCCTCCTTAATTATATAATTCTTCTACTGATTTGCCACGTAATTTCGCAACATCTTCAGCGTTTTTAAGGTTTTGTAAACCATTTAATGTCGCACGTACCATGTTGATAGGTGTATTTGAACCTAATGATTTACTTAAGATATCAGTGATACCTGCTAATTCTAATACGGCACGTACTGGACCACCAGCGATAACTCCTGTACCAGGTGCAGCTGGTTTCATAAATACGCTACCAGAACCATAACGGCCAGTGATAGTGTGAGGAGTTGTTCCTTCTACACGTGGAACTACTACTAAATCTTTTTTAGCTGCTTCTACAGCTTTTTTAATAGCTTCTGGTACCTCTTGAGCTTTACCAGTACCGAAACCTACACGACCATTTTTATCTCCTACTACTACTAATGCAGTGAAACGGAAACGACGTCCACCTTTAACAACTTTAGCAACACGATTAATTGTAACAACGCGTTCTTCAAATTCTTTCGTTTCTTCTTCTCTACGAGCCATGTATTTGTCCCTCCTTTAAATTAAAATTCTAATCCGTTTTCTCTCGCAGCTTCAGCTAACGCTTTAACGCGACCATGATATAAATAGCCACCACGATCAAATACGATTTCTTTGATACCTTTATCTGAAGCTTTTTTAGCGATTACTTCACCAACTTTAGTTGATAAATCAACTTTAGAAGTAGAATCACTAGCGATATCTTTATCTTGAGATGAAGCTTGTACTAAAGTTTCACCTTTAACATCATCAATAATTTGTGCATAAATATGTTTGTTTGAACGGTATACATTTAAACGTGGTTTTTCAGCTGTACCTGATAATTTAGTACGCACACGAGCATGTCTTTTCAAACGCACTTTGTTTTTATCAATTTTACTGATCATTGTATTACTCCTTTCTTTAGAGAGTTATCTATTATTTACCAGTTTTACCTTCTTTACGGCGAACATATTCACCTTGGTAACGGATACCTTTTCCTTTATAAGGTTCTGGAGGTCTTACTGAACGAATATTAGAAGCGATAGCTCCAACTTGTTCTTTAGATACACCAGATACTGTAACAGTTGTATTTTTCTCTACTGCGAAAGTAATGCCATCTTCAGCTTTAATTTCAACAGGATGAGAGTAACCAACGTTTAATACTAAGTCATTACCTTGCATTTGAGCACGGTAACCTACACCAACAAGTTCAAGAGTTTTAACAAAACCTTGAGAAACACCTTGTACCATATTATTTAATAACGCACGAGTTGTACCGTGAACTGTTCTATCTTCTTTAGAATCAGTAGGTCTTACAACTTCTAGAGTGTTTTCATCTTGTTTAAAAGTCATTCTTTCATCAAAAGTTCTAGTTAATTCACCTTTAGGACCTTTTACAGTAGCTGTTTGTCCGTCAAAAGTTACTGTAACGTCACTAGGGATGTCAATAATTTTCTTACCAACACGACTCATGTTATGGCACCTCCTTATTTATTATTACCAAACGTATGCGATGATTTCTCCACCAACGTTACGTTTTCTAGCTTCTTTATCAGTGATAACACCTTCAGAAGTTGAAACTAATGCGATACCTAAACCATTTAATACTTTAGGCACTTCGTTCGCTTTAGCATATACACGTAAACCTGGTTTTGAGATACGTTTTAATCCTGTGATAACACGTTCATTATTTTGACCATATTTTAAGAATAAACGAATAACACCTTGTTTATCATCTTCAACGTATTCTACGTTTTTAATGAAACCTTCATTTTTTAAGATTTCAGCAATTTGTTTTTTAATATTTGATGCAGGTAATTCTAATTTCTCGTGACGCACCATGTTTGCGTTTCTTACACGAGTAAGCATATCTGCGATTGGATCTGTCATAGTCATTTATTGTTGCCTCCTTTCAAACTCTTTTATCTTACCAGCTAGCTTTACGTACGCCAGGAATTTGGCCTTTATAAGCTAATTCACGGAAACAAATACGGCATAATTTAAATTTACGATATACAGAATGTGGACGACCACAGCGTTCACAACGAGTATATTCACGTACTGCATATTTTTGTTTTTTCTGTTGCTTAGCAACCATAGAAGTTTTAGCCACTTAATTAGCCTCCTTTTAGAGATTATTTACGAAATGGCATACCGAAGTTTGTTAACAATTCACGAGCTTCCTCGTCAGTGTTAGCAGTTGTTACGATAACAATATCCATTCCTCTTACTTTACTTACTTTATCATAATCGATTTCTGGGAAAATTAATTGTTCTTTAATTCCTAAAGTGTAGTTACCACGACCATCGAAAGCTGTTTTAGAAACACCTTGGAAGTCACGTACACGAGGTAATGAAACTGCGATTAATTTATCTAAGAATTCATACATTCTTTCTCCGCGAAGTGTTACTTTTGCACCGATTGGCATACCTTCACGTAAACGGAATGTTGCAACTGATTTTTTTGCTTTAGTGATTAATGGTTTTTGTCCAGTGATTAATTCTAACTCTTCAACAGCATTATCTAACACTTTAGAGTTTTGAACTGCATCACCAACACCCATATTTACAACGATTTTTTCGATTTTTGGTACTTCCATTACTGAACTATAGTTGAATTTTTTAACTAAGTTTTGAGTAACTTCAGTATTATATCTTTCTTTTAAACGGTTCAAAGTGGATCCTCCTTTCAACTAGTTATTAATTATTAGATTTGATTTCTTCGCCAGATTTTTTAGCGATACGAACTTTTTTACCATCTACAAATTTGTAACCAACACGAGTTGGTTCATTTGTTTTAGGATCTAATAATTGTACGTTAGAAACATGGATTGCTGCCTCTGTTTCTAAGATTCCACCTTCAGGATTTAATTGAGTTGGTTTTTGGTGTTTTTTAATAACGTTAACACCTTCCACAACGACGCGGTCTTTTTTAGGTTCAGTAGCGATTACTTTACCTTCTTTACCTTTATCTTTACCTGCGATAACTTTAACGTTGTCACCTTTTTTGATATGCATGTGGGCACCTCCTTAAATATTATGGTTTTAATAAATTATAGTACTTCTGGTGCTAATGATACGATTTTCATGAAGTTACCTTCACGTAATTCACGAGCAACAGGACCAAAGATACGAGTACCACGTGGGCCTTTGTCATCACGAATAATGACACATGCATTTTCATCAAATTTGATATAAGAACCATCGTTACGACGTACGCCTGATTTAGTTCTAACAACAACAGCTTTCACAACGTCGCCTTTTTTAACAACGCCACCTGGTGTTGCATTTTTAACAGTACATACGATGATATCGCCAATGTTCGCTGTTTTGCGACCAGATCCACCTAATACTTTGATTGTAAGTACTTCACGAGCACCAGAGTTGTCTGCTACTTTTAAACGCGTTTCTTGTTGGATCATTAGTTAAACCTCCCTTATCTCTAATCTTGTATTAAATAATTACTGATTCTTCAACAATTTCTACTAAACGGAAACGTTTTGATGCTGATAAAGGACGAGTTTCTTGAATTCTAACAATATCTCCTAATTTAGCTGAATTGTTTTCATCATGAGTTTTATATTTTTTAGAGTATTTTACTCGTTTACCGTATAATTTGTGTGTTTTGTAAGTTTCAACAAGTACAGTAATTGTTTTGTCCATTTTATCAGAAACAACTTTACCTACATAAACTTTACGATCGTTTCTTTCACTCACTTTTGTAACCTCCTCTTTCTTATACTTTATTGATTAGCTTTACTTTGTTCAATTTCTCTTTCACGAGCAACAGTTTTTAGACGTGCAATTGTTTTTCTAACTGTACGAATACGTGCAGTTTCTTCTAATTGACCTGTAGCTAACTGAAAGCGTAGGTTAAAAAGCTCTTCTTTTGAAGATTTGATTTGTTCTTCGATTTCTGAAGTGGTTAAGTCTCTAATTTCCTTAGCTTTCATTTGTTTCACCACCCAATTCTTCACGTTTTACAAACTTAGTTTTTACTGGAAGTTTGTGACTTGCTAAACGTAATGCTTCACGAGCTACATCTTCAGATACACCAGCGATTTCAAATAAAATACGACCTGGTTTTACAACTGCGATCCAGCCTTCAACAGCACCTTTACCAGCACCCATACGTACTTCTAAAGGTTTTTTAGTGTAAGGCGTATGTGGGAAGATTTTAATCCAAACTTTCCCGCCACGTTTCATGTAACGTGTCATAGCGATACGAGCAGATTCGATTTGACGAGATGTGATCCAAGAAGTTGTTGTAGCTTGTAAACCATACTCACCAAATGTTACAAAGTTACCGCCTTTAGAACGACCAGTTGTTTTTGGACGATGTTGACGACGATATTTAACACGTTTTGGTAGTAACATTATTATTTTCCTCCTTCACTAGTATTCTTAGTAGGAAGAACTTCACCACGATAAATCCATACTTTAACACCTAATTTACCATAAGTAGTGTCTGCTTCAGCATGTGCATAATCAATGTCAGCACGTAAAGTATGAAGTGGAACAGTTCCTTCTGAATATTGTTCAGCACGAGCAATGTCAGCTCCGCCTAAACGACCTGATACTTGAGTTTTGATACCTTTTGCACCAAGTTTCATAGCTCTTGTAATAGCTTGTTTTTGTACACGACGGAATGAAGCACGATTTTCTAATTGACGTGCGATATTTTCTGCTACTAAACGAGCATCCATATCAACTTTTTTAATTTCCACAACGTTGATGTGTACTTTTTTATCAGTTAAGTTATTTAATTTATTACGAAGTTTTTCAATTTCTGAACCGCCTTTACCAATTACCATACCAGGTTTACCAGTGTGGATTGCGATGTTAATACGGTTAGCAGCACGTTCAATGTCAACGTGAGAAACTGACGCTTCTTTTAATTCGTTATCAATGAATTTACGGATTCTTAAATCTTCGTGTAATAAAGAAGCGAAATCTTTTTCAGCGTACCATTTAGCTTCCCAATCACGGATAACTCCAACACGAAGTCCGATAGGATTAATTTTTTGACCCACAGTATTCCCTCCTTAAATAGTTATTAAGCTTCTTTAGCTTCTTCTTTACCGTCACTTACGACGATTGTAATGTGGCTTGTACGTTTGTTGATTGCACTTGCACGACCTTGTGCACGTGGACGGAAACGTTTTAAAGTTGGTCCTTCATTTGCATATGCTTCTTTAACAACTAATTCATCTGTATTCATGTCATAGTTATGTTCAGCATTTGCTAAAGCGGACATTAATACTTTTTCAATTACTGGTGATGAAGCTTTATTAGTTAATTTTAAAATAGCAATAGCTTCTCCAGCATTTTTACCTCTAATTAAGTCAAGAACTAATCTTACTTTACGAGGTGCGATTCTGATTGTTCTAGCAACCGCTTTTGCTTCCATTAGGATATCCTCCTCTACTTATATATATTATTATCTACTAGTTTTTTTATCGTCAGCTGCATGTCCTTTAAATGTACGAGTTGGAGCAAATTCACCTAATTTGTGACCAACCATATCTTCAGTTACATAAACAGGTACATGTTTACGACCATCATATACTGCAAAAGTATGACCGATGAAATTTGGGAAAATTGTAGAACGACGTGACCATGTTTTGATTACTTGTTTCTTTTCACTTCCGTCTTGAGCTTCTACTTTTTTCATTAAATGATCATCAACGAAAGGTCCTTTTTTAATACTACGAGCCATTTGGGCGCCTCCCTTCTTATTGTGTGCGTGCAGCTGTTAAGCCGCACACTCAAATAAGTTGTTATTATTTTCTCTTACGTCCACGAACGATAAGTTTATCAGATGATTTTTTACCGCGACGTGTTTTCTTACCAAGCGTTGGTTTACCCCATGGTGACATTGGAGATGGTCTACCGATAGGAGCACGACCTTCACCACCACCGTGTGGGTGATCGTTAGGGTTCATTACAGAACCACGAACTGTTGGACGGATACCTTTCCATCTTGAACGACCAGCTTTACCAGCGTTAACAAGTTCATGTTGTAAGTTACCAACTTGACCGATTGTAGCACGGCAAGTAGATAAAATCATACGTACCTCACCAGAACGTAATCTGATTAATACATATTTACCTTCTTTACCAAGTACTTGTGAACTTGCACCTGCTGAACGAGCAATTTGTCCACCTTTACCAGGTTTTAATTCGATATTATGAATTACAGTACCAACTGGAATATTTTGTAATGGTAAAGCATTACCAACTTTGATATCTGCTTCAGCACCACTTTCAACTGTTTGGCCTACTTGTAATCCTTTTGGTGCAATAATGTAACGTTTTTCACCATCAGCATATACTAATAAAGCAATGTTAGCTGAACGGTTTGGATCATATTGAATTGAATCAACTTTAGCAGTGATTCCGTCTTTATTACGTTTGAAGTCAATTACACGATATTGACGTTTATGTCCTCCACCATGGTGACGAACTGTTAATTTACCTTGATTGTTACGACCCGCTTTTTTCGGTAGCGGTTGTAATAATGACTTTTCAGGTGTAGTCTTCGTGATTTCAGCGAAGTCTAACGTAGTCATATTACGACGACCATTTGTAATTGGCTTATATTTTTTAAGAGCCATTGTCGCTTACCTCCTTAATGGTAATATTATTTTATTTTAGTTGAATAAGTCGATTGAACCTTCTTTAAGTTTTACAATCGCTTTTCTTCTTTTATTTGTATAGCCTTGATAACGGCCCATACGTTTTTTCTTTGGTTTGTAGTTGATGATATTTACACTTTCAACTTTAACGTCGAAAATTTCTTCAACTGCAATTTTAACTTGAGTTTTGTTAGCACGAGTATCTACGTCAAAAGTATATTTATCTTCAGCCATTGCTTCAGAAGATTTTTCAGTGATTACGGGGCGCTTAAGAACATCTCTAGCTTCCATTATCCGAGCACCTCCTCAACTTTTTTCGCAGCTGATTCAGTAATGATTACACTGTCAGCGCTAGTGATATCTAATACGTTTAATCCTTGAGCAGTACTTACTTGTACGCCAGGAATATTACGTGCAGATAATTCAACATTTACATCTTCGTTTTCTGTTACTACTAACACTTTTTTAGGTTGTTCAAGTGTAGTTAAAACATTTTTAAATTCTTTTGTTTTTGGTGCATCAAAACCAAAAGTATCAACGATTGTAAAGTTGTTTTCTTGAACTTTGAAAGATAATGCAGAACGTAATGCTAAACGACGCATTTTCTTAGGCATTTTGTATGAATAGCTTCTTGGAGTTGGTCCGAAAACGATACCACCACCACGCCATTGTGGAGCACGGATTGTACCTTGACGTGCACGTCCTGTACCTTTTTGTCTCCATGGTTTACGTCCACCACCACGAACAGCTGAACGATTTTTCACTGCGTGTGTACCTTGACGTAAAGAAGCACGTTGTAAATTGATTGCTTCGAAAAGAACACTGTTGTTTGGTTCGATTGCGAAAACTGAATCGCTTAATTCAACTGAACCAGATTTTGATCCGTCTACTTTTAATACATCATAATTAGCCATTATGCTTTTTCCTCCTTTCGCTACTTATTATTTATTACCTTTTTTAATTGAAGATTTAATTTCTACAAAACCTTTTTTAGGTCCAGGTACATTACCTTTTACTAAAATAACATTGTTATCAGTATCAACTTGAACAACTTCTAAGTTTTGAACTGTAACTGTGTTACCGCCCATACGTCCAGGCATTTTTTGACCTTTAAATACTCTTGAAGCATCTGAAGCCATACCTACTGAACCTGGTGCTCTGTGGAAATGAGAACCGTGAGCCATTGGTCCACGACCTTGACCATGACGTTTAATTGCACCTTGGAAACCTTTACCTTTTGAAGTTCCTGTAACATCAATAATGTCTCCAGCTTCAAAAGTATCTACTGTGACTTCTTGACCTACTTCGTATTCATCAACATTAACGTTTCTGAATTCACGAATGAAGCGCTTAGGTGCTGCGCCAGCTTTTTTAGCGTGACCTTCAGCTGGTTTATTTGCATATTTATTTGATTTAGCATCTTTTTTATATGCTTGTTTGTCTGCAAAACCTACTTGGATAGCATTGTAGCCATCAACTTCTTCAGTTTTCTTTTGTAATACTACGTTTTGATTTGCTTCTACTACTGTAACAGGGATTAATTCACCGTTTTCTCCGAATACTTGTGTCATCCCAATTTTTCTTCCTAAGATTCCTTTGGTCATCGAAAGTCCACCTCCTAAATTGATCTATTATAATTTAATTTCGATGTCTACACCAGATGGTAAGTTTAAGCCCATTAAAGCATCAACTGTTTTTGGTGTTGGGTTAACAATGTCGATTAAACGTTTGTGTGTACGTTGTTCGAATTGTTCACGAGAATCTTTATACTTGTGCACCGCACGAATAATTGTATAAACAGATTTTTCTGTTGGTAACGGAATTGGTCCAGATACATCTGCACCAGAACGTTTAGCAGTTTCAACAATCTTTTCTGCTGATTGATCAATTACACGGTGATCATAAGCTTTTAATCTGATTCTGATTTTTTGTTTTGCCATAATTTTCCCTCCTTGTTCGTCTACATTGAAGTGATAGACTTCTCCACGAAAACTATCTCACACAACGCCATGGCAAAGCGGCCGGGTGTGTCAGTAACCTTTCGCTTCATCGCTTTCTTCAAGTCCAACATTAAATATGTTACAAGAAAAACACTGATAAATCAAGGTTTTTCTTTAACTTTTTTTATTTACGTCTAACACATACTTAAGTATTGTACTGGAAATTTTTATGTAGTTCAACCATTTTGAGTAAATTTTTTCCCTTTTTTCTATAAACCTTTATAATAGATATAGAGAGTAATGAATTTTGAAATTATAGCTATACATTTTTAATGCTAATTTATTTTAAAATTCATGAACTTTATCGGAGGTGAATATAATATAAATGAAAAGAAATGTGAAACTTACTTTAGCAATTATTAGTATCTTCTTAATAGCTAGTGAATTTTTCTATGGTATTCCTTTTTTAGGAGGCTCAGTTATTCTTGGGTTTGGTTGGCAACCTTTATTATTAAATGCTTTACTTTATCTTATTTTAGGAATCATTCTATTAGTAGATTCTCAAAACACAATTAAGCCAATGGCAATGATTCCATTTATTGGATTAATTGGATCATTTGTTGCTTTTCTACCTATTATTGGTATGTTTACGCATTGGATACTATTTTTCTTAATGGTATTCTTTATATTTGTTGTACTCAACGCCCCAACTTACATTCCTAATAAAGATTCTAAAGTTATTTATACACAATACAAAAAAGATGATAAAAATAATTAATAATTTCAATATTAAAAAGACACATTTAATTCAAAAATTAAATGTGTCTTTTTATGTCTAACCGTGTACAAACACGAAGTATAAAATAAATAATACCATTAATACATACATGATAGGATGAACTTCTTTATGTTTTTTAGTAATTAACATTGTTATTGGATAGAAGATAAACCCACATGCAATACCTGTAGCAATTGAATATGATAAAGGCATCATAATGATTGTAATGAATGCTGGTACTGCTACTTCAAATTTTTTCCAATTAATTTCAGCAAAGTTTGCCGCCATTAAAATACCAACTACAACTAACGCTGGTGTTGTTACTGCACTTGTAACGACTTCGATTAGCGGACTAAAGAATAATGCTAATAAGAAACAAAAACCAGTTATGATACTTGCAAAACCTGTACGTGCTCCTACTGCAACACCAGAAGTAGATTCAATATAAGAGGTTGTTGTTGTTGTACCAAAAATAGCTCCAACAATTGTAGCAAGCGAGTCTGCAAATAATGCTCTTCCAGCCCTTGGTAATTTATTGTCTTTCATTATACCTGCTTGGGTTGCTACTGCTACTAAAGTACCTGCAGTATCAAAGAAATCAATAAAGAAGAACGTTAAAATAACAATAAGAAATTGGATTGTAAATAATTGGCCTGGATCTTTAAATGCTTCAAAAGCTGCTCCAAATGTAGGTGTAATACTTGGAATTTTACCTACAATACCTGATGGTGTATGAATTTGACCCGTAATCATCCCTACAATTGCAGTTATAATCATACCAATAAAGATTGAACCTGGAACCTTTCTAGCATATAAAATGATTGTTATAGCAATCCCAAATATAGCTAAAAGTACTGATGGTTTAGTTAAATGACCTAATGTTACAAGCGTTGAATCATTTTTTACAATAATACCTGCACTTTGTAAACCTACAAAAGTAATAAATAGCCCTATACCTGCCGAAACCGCCATTTTCATTTCATAGGGTATTGCATTAATAATTATTTCCCTCAATCCAGTTGCTGTTAATATCGCAAAGAATATACCTGAAAACAGCACACCTGTTAAACCGATTTGCCAAGGAATTCCCATTGTTAAAACAACTGTAAATGCAAAGAACGCATTTAACCCCATCCCTGGGGCAAGCGCAATCGGATATCTTGCAATCAGTCCCATGAATAAAGATCCTACAAAGGCTGCTAATGCTGTCGCTACAAAAATGGCACCTTGATCCATTTTCATATCACCAGATATACCTTTAACACCTGCTAAACTTAAGACTTGAGGATTCACGGCTAATATATAAGCCATTGATAAGAAAGTTGTGATACCACCGATGATTTCTCTTTTGTAGTTAGTACCATACTCGTCGAATTGGAAGTATTTTTTCACAGCTTTAAACTCCTTTTTTTGAAATACTTTAATAGTTTAATATTACTTACTTAAAAAAACAATACTAAAAGCGAACTTTTATCGACTTATTTCATTATAAGTTCGATTTTAGTTAAAATTTTAAGTTCTTTAATGCATCTTTAAAAGGATTATTATCCAATTCATCATGATTATTCATATATTTTTTCATATCTTTTTTAGAAACTTTACCATTATTTTTATTTTTCAATCGTTGATCCATTTGTGCTTGGGTTTCAGTATGACCGCATACACATCGGTAGACCGCTTCTTTTCCTCTTCCAAACAATGTCATTTTCTTTTTACAGTTAGGACAACGTGCATTCGTTTTACGTTGAATATTCTTTTTAGTGTGACAGCTAGGGTCTTGACACACTAGCATTTGACCGTTTTTAGTTTTTACTTTTATCATAAATTTACCGCAATTGGGACATTCAGTAGAAGTTAAATTATCATGTTTATATTTTTGATCACTATGTTTGATTTGCCCAACAATTTCTTTAGTAAAATCTTTCATCTCATTAATAAATTGTTTAGCGTTATATTTACCTTTCTCAATAGAAAGTAATTTTTCTTCCCATTCTGCAGTCATTAAAGGAGAAGTCAGCGCTTTAGGAGAAAGCTCTAATATTTGTTTTCCTTTAGATGTCACTTTTAATTTTCCATCTTTTGATTCTATTGCATTAATATTGAATAGTTTTTCAATAATATCTGCACGCGTCGCTACTGTTCCAATTCCTCCCGTCTTATGAAGGGTATTAGCGTACTTTTTGTCATTCAATTGAATATAATTTTGTGGGTTTTCCATCGCCTTAAGTAAGCTACCTTCATTGAAATATTCAGGAGGTGTTGTTTCATGTTCGCTTACTTTGACTTGTTGTACATGATAGGTCTCATCCTTGCTAAAAGTGATAGTCTTATTAGCAGTTGAATCATTGTTACTAAGTGCTTTAAATCCTAATTTACGTGTGACGTTTTTGGCATGTTTAAATTGATATTCTCCTACTTTTAAAATAACCTGTGTCGCTTCATACTGATAAGGATCCATTAATGTTTCTAAAAATCGTTGTGCAACCATTAAATATAGTTTTGTTTCTCTGTTAGTTAATGTATCAAAGTTGGGTCTAATTTCAGTTGGGATAATCGCATGATGGTCTGACACTTTTTGATTATTAAAAATATGCATCTTAGTTGTAAATGACTTAGTCAATAACTGACGAGCATGTGATTTATAATCAGTCGCTAATAAGGCTTGGAGACGTTCTTGTATGGTATCTGTCATATCGTTAGACAAGTAGTTAGAATCTGTTCTTGGATATGTTAATAGTTTATGACGTTCATAAAGACTCTGTAAGGTATTTAAAGTTTCTTTGGGTCCCATTTTAAATCGCTGGTATGATGCTTGTTGTAAATCAGTTAAATTATATAAAGGTTTTGCGTAAGATTTTTTTTGCTTAATTGAAACATCTTCAATCTGACCTGATTGTCCTTCTATTTTTTTAGATAATTTTTGTATTTCTTCTTTATTAGTAAATCTTTGATTCGTTTGAATATCAAATATAGCGTCATTTACATTTAAAGAAAGTGTGTAATACTTTTGAGGTTTAAAATGATTAATTTCTTGTTGTCGATGATAAACCAGTTGAATCGTTGGTGTTTGTACTCTTCCTAATGAAAGTTGAGCATCATATTTAGTTGTCAGTGCTCTAGTAGCATTAATACCCACTATCCAGTCCGCTTCACTTCGTGCAAGAGCTGCTTGATACAAGTGATTATATTCACGTCCATCTTTTAAATGTTTAAAGCCTTGTTGTATTGCTTTTTTAGTCACCGAACTAATCCATAAACGTTTAATTGGCTTTTTATTTTTTACTTTATCTAAGATGAGACGTGCTACTAGTTCTCCTTCACGTCCAGCATCTGTAGCAATAATAATGTCTTTCACATCTTTATTTAATATTAAAGATTTTACAATTTTAAATTGTTTACTTGTCTTACCTATGACCACAGTATGCATTTGCTTAGGTAATATAGGTAAATCTTCTAATTTCCATTCTTTATATGTTTTATCATAATGTTCTGGTTGCGCATTTGTTACTAAATGACCTAAAGCCCATGTCACTATATAGCAATGATTTGCAATATATCCATTATGTTTTTCTTTAATATTTAGTGCTTCTGCAATATCTCTCGCTACTGAGGGTTTTTCCGCTAGAATTAATGATTTCATTCAAATTTCCTTTCGCATTCTTACTTTTTATTTTCATACGTTTAATATTGTAACATGTATAGCAATAGTGTTACTTTCCATCTCAACTTATTAATTTAAAGTAAAACCCCTATATTAAATTCAGCTTACTAAAATACTTAGGCTATACATTTTTATAATATTAGTCTTTTATATTTTATAAAAAAATGAGCAATTGCGTTTTATATCAATCACAAATAATATAAAATATTCACCAAGTGTTATGGAAAGGAAAGCACTTATTTTTGAAAAGGAGAGTGAGTAATAAATGCAGATTATTAACATATTAATCGCCTTATTACCTGCATTATTTTGGGGAAGTCTCGTATTAATCAATGTATTTGTAGGAGGAGGTCCATACAATCAAATTAGAGGTACAACGTTAGGTACATTGGTTATTGGTTTAATCTTACTTCTTACAGGTCATGCACAATTTGATAACCCTACTGTCATCATTGTAGGGTTAATTTCTGGTGCAATGTGGGCATTCGGTCAAGGAACTCAATTACAATCTGTTAACCTTGTCGGCGTATCTAAAACAATGCCTATTTCTACTGGTTTACAATTAGTAGGTACAACTTTATTTAGTGCTATCTTTTTAGGTGAATGGAGTACTGGATTACAAGTTACTTTAGGACTTATTGCAATGGTTTTATTAGTAACAGGGATTGCCCTTACATCACTAAAAGGAAAAAATGAGCGTTCTACAAAAGATCCTAATTTTAGTAAAGCAATGGTGATTCTAGTTGTAGGTACATTAGGTTATGTAGGTTATGTAGTAATCGGGAATATATTTGGCGTAAATGGTACTGATGCCTTATTCTTCCAATCAGTTGGTATGGCTATTGGTGGATTTTTACTTTCAATGAGACATGAAACAAATATTAAATCTACCACACTTAATATTATTCCAGGGATTGTTTGGGGAATAGGTAACTTATTTATGTTCTATTCTCAACCTAAAGTTGGTGTAGCAACAAGTTTCTCATTATCACAATTATTAGTTATAGTTTCTACTCTTGGTGGTATATTCTTATTAGGTGAGAAAAAAGATCGACGCCAAATGATTGGGATTTGGTCAGGTATTGCGTTGATTATCATCGCAGCAATTATATTAGGAAACTTAAAATAAGTATATTGAGGAGGTCATACAATGTTTTCTGAATTAGAAAATAAAGTTGTTGTTATTACTGGCTCTGGCAGTGGCATAGGAAAAGCAATGGCGGAAGTTTTTGGTAAAGAAAAAGCGAAAGTAGTCTTAAATTATAGATCAGAAAGTCATATGAAAGAACTTGATGCCCTTCAAGAAACAATCAAAAAATCTGGCGGTGACTCAATTACGGTGCAAGCCGATGTTTCAGTCGAAGAAGATGTGAAACGATTAGTAGAAACGGCTGTTAAAGAATTTGGAACAATTGATATCATGATTAATAATGCTGGTTTTGAAAAAGCCACTCCAAGTCATGAAATGTCTATGGCTGAATGGCAAAAAGTTCTTGATATTAACTTAACTGGTGCATTTATTGGTTCACGTGAAGCGGTAAAACAATTTTTAAAAGAAGATAAGAAAGGTATTATTATTAATACTTCAAGCGTGCATGATACCATTCCTTGGCCAAATTACGTTAACTATGCTGCAAGTAAAGGCGGTCTTAAGTTAATGATGGAAACAATGTCAATGGAATATGCCCAACATGGCATTCGTATTAATAATATCTCTCCAGGTGCCGTTGTGACTGAGCATACAAAAGAAAAATTCTCTGATCCAAAAACACGTGCCGAAACATTAGAAATGATTCCAGCTAGAGAAATCGGTGATGCAAAAGATGTAGCAAACGGTGCATTGTTCTTAGCTTCTAATTTAGCTAGTTATGTTCATGGAACAACATTATATGTTGATGGTGGTATGATGAACTATCCTGCATTTATGGGTGGAAAAGGGTGATCATACTATAAAGTAAAAAAGCAAGCGATGATTAAAAATCGCTTGCTTTTTTCATATATATAGTTTTTATACAAAGATAGCTTGATAAATATATATAATAATAATACTTATCACAATAGAAATATTAGTAACCATTCCAACTAATGGCAATGTTTTATATTTAAACTGAATTGAATATGGAATAATTGCCACACCCACAGGAAGTAACCATGTAATTAATAACGTTGTTTTAATCATATCATCCGATGTTGGTAAGAAAAAGTGGACTAATAAACCAGCAATACATCCAAGTCCGTAATGGACAATTAAATATTTCACTGCAATTGGTAAAAATTGTTTTTCAATTCTGAAGCTCAACATAATTCCAAGTAAAATCATTGATAGTGGCATGTTTGCTTTAGAAATAATGGTAAAAAAGTCAATTGAAGCTTTTGGTAAATGAATATTAGCCATATTAAGTATAAACATTACAATATAAGTAACGAGTGGTACTGAAGAAATTAACTTTTTCCCTAAAAATTTGAAATTAAATTGATCGCTTCCTTCACTGTAATAACTACCTACAAAGTAAGTGACTCCAAACATAATAATTGCCCCACCGATATCGGCCATACCAAAATAAATCATACCATTTTTAGGCCAAATTGTTTCTACAAGTGGATAAGCAAATAAACCAATGTTTAATGACGCTGCCATCATACCTACTGAACCCTTGACATGATTATCATATTTTCTAAATAATGCAACCATAATTACTTTGGCTAATATGCCATAGATGAGCATCATAATTGGTAAAATAGAAAATGATAAATCAAGATTCGCACTATTTAAATTGACAATAACTAAAGAAGGTAATGTGACATTCAATACAAGCGTAGACAATACTTGACTATCTGCAGATTTAATAAAATTAATACGTTTAAGTAAGTAACCTAATGCAATTAACAAAATAATTATTATAAATTGCTCAGTCACAATTCATCCCTTCTTCCCTAATATTCCATTACAACTAATTACTCTAACACAATTAACAGTATTTTTAGAAGTTACTTGTTTCATGCTATAATCATTACTAATCATATTAATAAATAAGGAGTTCGACTAGACATGGACTTAGAATCACAATTAGCTGAGCTTAAATACGATTATATTCGTTTACAAAATGATTTAGAGAAAAAAGAATCACTAAATCAACAGATTGATCCTTTAGTAAAACAATTAGAAGAAATTGAAAAAGAAATTTCAGATATACGTTCAAAATTACGTCAGAAATAATTTTTCAATATATCTAGGCATTAAAGTTCATGAATGCTATGATATTAGTCGTAATAGAAAGGATGTCATCAAGTGAAAATATACTTAATTTTATTACCCATATTGTATCTTATTGTGAGTTATATCAGTATTTTTAAAATGAAATCAATGTTCGTACATATTTTACGTATTATTATGGGAATATTATTATTATTTGTAGTAGCTATCACTACGATCCAATTTCCTAGTGAAAATTGGTGGGTATTTGTTGTATTGCTTCTTCTTGTAGGAAATGTAGAAGTTACAGCTTTTAAAGCACTTAAAAACGATTATAAAGGTGTTTCAATTTTAAATATTATATCTATTATTATTTTTGTAATATATATTATTTTAACTTTTACTATGTATTAATAAAAAAGCAATTGAACGTATGTGCATACGTCTCAATTGCTTTTTTTGACTTATCCTAAATTTATCTTTATTTACGTGTAAGTTTGTTTTTTAAAGTAAAGAGTATTTCATAGATAACTGGCACTACGATTAAGGTTAGTAGTGTTGATGATACTAATCCACCTATGACTGTAGCGGCCATTCCTTTAGAAATTAGAATTGAACTATTTTGCCCAAATAATAATGGTAATAATGCACCGATTGTTGCAACTGCAGTCATCAAAATAGGTCTAATTCGGGTTCCACCCGCTTCAATTAAAGCTTCTTTCATTAACATACCTTGTTGTTCATTTGAAATCACTCTATCAATTAATACAATTGCGTTTGTAACAACAATACCAATTAACATCAACATACCAATTAAACTTGGTACTGAAATGGTTTCTCCGGTAATCAATAATGCAAATACTATACCAATAGCTGTAAATGGTAATGAGAATAGAATTGTAAATGGTGCTAAACCACCTTTGAATGTGATAACCAACACAAGATACACAATAACAATAGCAATAAGCATTGCAAAAGCGAGTTGGCTCATAGCTGTATTAATATCATCTGTTGCACCACCAACATTAAACTTAACGTTATTAGGTTTATCAATTGTATTGATTTCACGCATCACTTTACTAGAAGTTCCACCAACATCAGAAGCGGTAATTTTACCTGAAATTGTTGTAGCATAATCGCCATCTTCTTGAACAAGTTTACTTGGTGTTGTTGTTTTGTTTAGACGTGCAATATCTTTTAATTTAACAGTTTCTCCACTTGGTGCATGTAAGTCGATGTTTTCTAGTTTATTTTGAGACCAATTTGTTTGTTTATTCTGTTTTACTTTTACATCTATATTATTACCATTTTCTTTAACAGTTGTAATTGTTTTTTCTGGTAAGTTCTCATTTAAATTCAATGCTAATTGTGCAGCTGAAATACCTTTATCTGTTGCTTTATTTTGATCTACTTTGATTTCATATTGATCATAGGTTTGTGATAAATCTGAATTGACATCTGCTACACCTTTAATGGATTTCATTTTATTTTCAACTTTAGTTACTGTACTTCTAATTGCATCAGTAGAAGGTCCTTTAACAGTTACGTCCACTGAATTGTTTCCAGCTCCTGTACCTAAGTCTTGATTTTTCCATTTACCTGGGTTTTTCATTTTAGAAAGATGTGTAACCACTTTATCTGGTTCTTCCTCAAAGTGCGGCGTATCCGAATCATATTCCACCATAATAGCCATGCTATTCGTACTTCCCGTTGGATCTGCTGGAGAAGGTCCCCCTACAGAAAATTGAACTGTTTTAACTTTATCTTTACTTTGAAGGTATTTTTGAGCTTTTTCAGCATGTTTAAGTACTGCTTCTTCAGTTTCTCCTGGTTTAGGTGTATAAGTTAACGCTAAAAACTTATCTTCCCCTGTAGAAATATAACTTGTTCCTAATTTAGCTGCACCAATTCCTATACTCGCAATTAATATAACAATACTAATAATAAGAACAAGCCATTTATGATTAAGCGACCAACCAAGTACTCGTTTATATCCCTTACTAATCCCTCCTAATTTATTTTCTTCATTAACATTGCCCTTTATGTTTATTCCATTTTTAAAGAATGTTGAGGCAAGGGCTGGCACAACAGTAATAGAAACAAGAAGCGAAGCCAGTAAACTAAATGTGATAGCTAACGCAAATGGTCGGAACATTTCACCTACTGAGCCGGAAACAAAAGCTAGCGGTAAGAAAACTATAATTGTAACAATCGTAGAAGATAAAATAGGTTTAAATACCTCTCTCGTTGCACTAATAACTAAATTGTTCCCTTTTAATTGTTCACTTGGATCTGATAATCGTCGATAGATATTTTCTACTACAACAATAGAATCATCTATGACCCGACCAATCGCAATCGTCAATGCACCTAAAGTTAAAATATTAAGTGATACATTACTTAATTTCAGTGCAATAAGTGCAATCAAAATAGATAACGGAATTGAAACGATAGATATCGCTGTTGTTTTAATATTTCTTAAGAATAATAAAATAACAATAATTGCGACGATGGTACCTAATGCCGCTTTTTCAATCATAGTATATAATGAATCTTCAATTGGTTTAGCTGTGTCCATTGTTTTTGTAGCTTTGATATCACTATTATTCTTAACAAACTCGTCTATTTTCTTTTGCGTTGCTCTAGCCACTTGAACTGTATTTGCATCTTGTGCTTTCATTACTTGTACGTTTACTGCGTCTTTACCATTTGTTTTTGAAATAGAATCTCGTTCATCGCCCACAGTGATGTTAGCTAAATTTTTAAGTGGCACGCTTGGCATTTGACCATTTGTTCCTTTTAAAGAGCTATTCGTTTGCGATTGACTTGCACTAGATGATTGACTACCCTCTTGGCCAGTACTACTAATACTATTATCGTTAGAATCACTTGATTGTCCTTGGCCTGCTATAGAAAGCGGGATTTTTAAATCTTTTAATGCACTGACTGATTTAAATTGACCATCCACAACAAGGGATTTTTCATTATTTTCAAATTGGAATAAACCGAGTGGTGTTTCTCTTGTCGCTGTCTTAATGTAATTTTCAACATCCTCCGCAGATAACCTTACTTTATCCAATTCCTTTTGTTTAAATTTTAAAGTAACTTGACGGGTAGTTTGTCCATTCAGTTGTGCACTTTGAACACCATCAACAGTTTGAAGTTTAGGTATTAATTGTTCATTAATTTCCTTTGTAGTAGTTCTTAAGTCATTACTTTCATTTGTAAATGAGTAAGCTACAATAGGAAAAGCATCGATGGAATTACGTATTAATTCTGGTTCACTTACTCCATCCTTAAAATCGATTTTGTCTATTTCTTTTTTCAGTACTTCTTCAGCTTTATCCATGTCAGTTCCGTTGTTATATTCAACTTTCACAATTGAAGCATTAGATATCGATTGTGTTTCTACACTTTTTACATAAGCGAGTGATCTGACTTGTTTATCAATTTTCGAGCTAATTTCATCTTGTGTCGTTTGAGGTGTAGCGCCTGGCATCGTCGTTTGGACAGAAATAATTGGGTTTTCAACATCAGGTAATAATTCTAATTTAAGTTTAGCACTTGAATATATGCCACCTATAATAACTAAAAGAACCATTAAGAAAATAGCAAACTTATTACCTAATGAAAATTGAAGCATCTTTTTAATCATTTAGTTATTTCTCCTATAATAAGTTATTAATATTGGTAAAAAAATCTGAACGTTTCTTCATAGAATCGTTCAGACTAAATACTGTATCTACAATACTGTAAATTAATTATTTACGTTTTAATTTGCGAGAGAGTTTAATTTTGGCTTTTGTAAGTCTTGGTTTAACTTGTTCGATTAATTGATATAACGGTTGATTTAAGACATAATCAAACTCACCAATTTTTTCACTTAAATAAGTGCCCCATACACGTTTAAAAGCCCATAATCCATAGTGTTCAGAATCTTTTGATGGATTATTATCTGTGCCACCAAAGTCATACGTTGTTGCACCATGATCTCTTGCGTATTTCATCATTTCATATTGCATATGATGGTTCGGTAAGAAATCACGATAATCATTTGAAGAAGCTCCATATAAGTAATATGATTTTTTACCTGCAAACATAAGTAATGCGCCTGATAAATATACGCCTTCTGGATGTTCTTGATTTAATCTTTCTAAATCTTCTTTTAATTCAGTTGTCTTAGAAATCTTATTTTTTACATCATTTAATTTGTTAGCTGTTTTTTTATCATTTGGACGTGCTTCTGACTTCGCTTCTAGTT
Source organism: Staphylococcus sp. FSL W8-1270 (assembly GCF_038007165.1). Taxonomy (NCBI): domain Bacteria; kingdom Bacillati; phylum Bacillota; class Bacilli; order Caryophanales; family Staphylococcaceae; genus Staphylococcus; species Staphylococcus sp. FSL W8-1270. The sequence goes on along the minus strand of NZ_JBBOWQ010000001.1, from coordinate 644,376 downwards.
TAGCTTTTTCTGCTTCTTGAGCTTCTAGATCTTTATTCGTTTCATCAAGCACTTGTTGTGGCTCTAATTTCACTAAGAATAATTCTGCATCCCCATCTTCATGTAATGAGTCATAAATATTCTCAAAATAGCTAATATCACGTGTTAAGAAGCCATCACGTTCACCCGTAATTTGCATTAATTTCGCAAATGTTTTAAGCCCTTCACGATTTGAGTGTTCAACTTTAGTACCTCGTTTAAGCGCCAATCTAACTTTAGAACGATTACGACGTTCAAAGTTTTGAATAATTTCATCATCCGTCTTATCAATAGGTGTAATCATTGTCATACGAGGTTGAATATAGTCTTTTGATAATCCTTCTTTAAACCCTTTATGTTTAAATCCAAGCATTCTTAAATTTTTAAGTGCTTCTGTGCCATGTTCTACTTCAACATCTGGATCAATCTTAATCGCATACGCTTTTTCTTCTTTAGCGATTTTTTTTGTTTCATTTAAAAGTGCTCTCAGTACATCTCTATTATTATAATCGGCTACGAATCCACGTGATACATAACATAATGTAAATGGTAACTTCGGTATCTTTTTAAATAATAACTGTCCTACACCTTTAATTTCACCATTTTCACCTACTGCCACACGTTTTGAATACCATCCAGTTAAGCGCTTTGTCTCTGCCCACTTTGTCAGTTGCAATAAATCACCATTCGGATGAGTTTTTACAAATTCGTCATGTTCCTGATTTGTGATATTCATCTTTTCCATGCTATATAAAACTCCTTTATCTTTGCATTACTTATCATTATACATTGTAGATTTGAGAGTGTCGACAAACTCATAATAGAAGTTGAATTTTCTTCAAAAAGCTATTCTTTTTGTTATACTTAATGAATGAAAAACACTACTATTTTTTATTAAAGAGGTTTTTAAAATTGAGAAATATAATTTTACTTATATTTATTGTATGTAATGCTATTGCAATAATTTATACAATGGCTCATCCTTTAACTATAAATTTTTTTAGTCTGAGAGTGATGTTTGTCGCTTTATCACTTGTACTTACCATTTTATTTATATTATTAAAAACAAATCGTTTTTCTTTAATATTAAGCTTAATCTCTCTAGTACTAGTTTTTATTCATATTGCTTTTATCGCACATAGTACTTATACCTATCTATTTAATTAGTTCCTTCATTCGGTTCGAAACGATATTTGGCTCCTTTAATAATAATTGAATAAGGAGTCGTAGTTTCATTATCTTTAAAAACAATGGTATTGTATCCAGATTGAGCCGCATCTTGAATCCGATAAACGATAGTATCCCCCTCTAATTTTAAGTCAGTGTAGTTCTCATTTTCTTCTATAATGTCCATATTAAACCAGCTTTGCCACTTAGTTAAGGTTTTAGAGCGTTTAGAACTATCTATAATAATTTTATCAATTTTAAATTGTTTCTGAAAAAATGAGTCTAAATTTTGCATATGATCGACTTTATTTTTATTCCACTCAATAAAAAAAGGTGGCCTAACCATATAGTCGGGATCAGCGATATAGAGTAACTTCCATCTTATCTTTTCACCCTTTTTATCTTCTCTGTCCATATGTATAGGACCAATCGTATCAATATGACGTTCGTTTAAAGATTGTTTTACCCTCTCTATATCTTCCGTTCTAAATGCCATTGTTTTAAATCCTTGCTTAAAATCATCTTGAACAATTTTCGTTGCAAAAGCGACTCTACCCTCTTCAGTTTTAGCTTCTTTCTTTAACTTTTCGACATCTTCAACATCTAAGAGTTCGATGTAATTTCCATTTATATAAGTTAAACGATTGAAAGTGCCATATTGATGATGCTTGCCTCCAGAATGAATTTTTAATAACTCACCTGGATATTTAAATCCTTTTAATTGATCGACGTAATGAATCATATGATCAAATTTCAACTTCATTTATCAATATCCCCTTTACTAATTTAAACTTAATTGTATTTTAACAAATTTCACTATACTTTACTCTATAACTTATATTTAGTGTTGAAAAATGAATGAAATCGGCGTATAATATTTTTCGTCATCAATTAGTTAGCCTTGCTAACTATTTTTGAGGGAGATAATTCAAAATGCTCACAAATGAATTTTTTAATAGTTTTATTGGTATTTATCGTCCTTATATTAAACGTACTCAATCTATATTAGATCAGTTTGGTCTACATACAGGTCAGTGGTTAGTGCTTAAAGATATTGCTACATATGACCAAACGACTTTAGTTCAAATATCTAAACGTCGTTTTATTGAAAAACCAACTGCGCGTAAAATTATTAAAGTACTATTTGAAAAAGATTTACTTTTGGTTACTCCAGGTACTGACAAACGTGAAAAGCTATTAAGTTTATCTGAAAAAGGACAGCAATTATTTGAGAACATTAATGCTTGTATTACACCTATTCAAGAAGATTTAATCCATCAATCTAATATATCTAATGATGATTTGGATCACGTCATAGCAATTATGAAAAAATTACATAACACATTATTGAAGGGGGATCCTCATGAATCAGACTAGTACTACTAAACAACCTATTTTTACTAAAAGTTTTACGATCAATTTTATGATTAACTTCTTTGTTTATTTGTGTATGTACTTATTATTAGTTATCATCGCTGATTATTCTAAAACATCCTATCATGTGTCGGACAGCTTATCTGGACTTGTTGTAGGACTATTTATTATCGGATCATTGATAGGACGTTTTGGAACGGGAAAGTATGTCAATCGTTTTGGTCCTAAAAAGATTTTAATTGCTGGTTTAATTTTTCTAATCATTACTCAGTTACTTTATTTTATCCCAGGATCGATAACCATCTTGATGTTAGTACGACTCCTAAATGGAATTGCTACAGCTATCGCAACGACAGCTACAGGTACAATTGCTGCACATGTTACCCCTGTAGAACGTAAAAGTGAAGGCATTAGCTTATTTTCACTAAGTCTTGTTCTTGGATCAGCCATTGGTCCTTTCTTTGGAATTTTATTATTGAAATCATTCTCAATTAATTTACTATTTCTTATCTGTCTTATACTAGGAATTGCAAGTTTAATTGTTTCAGTCTTTATTAAAATTGACTTTAATCCTACTAAAAATGCAATTGATAGAAAAGTAGCCCAAGCTTCTGGTTTCAACATTCATAATTTCATTGCTAAAGAAGCTGTACCAGTAGCAATTGTGATGATGATTATCGGGTTGAACTATGCTTCAATCCTAACATTCTTAAAATCTTTTGCTGAGCAACGTCATTTGTTAGAAGCATCTAGTTATTTCTTTATTTTCTATGCGGTCGCTTCATTAATCACTCGACCTATTGCTGGTAGGATGATTGATGCAAAAAATGAAAATGTTGTGGTTTATCCAGCATTTCTTGCCTTAATTATCACATTTGTTTTATTAGTATTTAGCTATAATGGTTGGGTATTATTACTTGCTGGCGTGTTCTTAGGTATTGGCTATGGAAATCTCTCTTCTTCTATGCAAGCCATTGCAATTAAAGTGTCACCTTCAAGTAAATATGGAATTGCAACTTCAACTTACTTTATTGGATTAGATATTGGTATTGGTTTTGGTCCATCGTTGCTTGGATTATTTACAGGTTCAATCACGTATACTCAAGTTTATTTCATTATGGCTATTGTAGCCGCTTTATGTACGGTACTTTATTTAATTGTTCATGGTAGAAAAGTGAATGGTAATACGTATTAATCTTTCATTTAATATATAAAAAGAAGCACCCCTATGATTCGTTATAGAATATTAGAGGTGCTCTTTTTATTTAATTAATTTGCAATACTAATAGCTTCAATTTCATTTTTCATTTTATCTAATACTTTTTGTTGCGACGCATTAAAGAAATAAAATACTTGTCGTTCATCTGTTTCAGAACGTAATTTAGAAATTAATTCTTTCTTGTAAATTTTGCGGATGATGACGTCAATTTTACTTGTATCCCATAACATTTCAAAATGTAATGTATCGCGTAACTCTTTTCCGCTAATTTTTTTACCTTCATACACTTTAAATAAAACAACAAATTCCTCAATAGAAATTTTATACGTCATTTTCAACCAATGCTTCAATTGACTAAGTTCTCTTTCCGCTTCAATAAAGCGAGTCACTTTATTATTCATAGTACATGCCTCCAAAGTTGATTCTAAGTTGTATAAATACATAATATAATAAAATTGCTTAATTTAATTATATAACATATGCACAATTTAATCTATTACAAATATTAATTTATATCTGTTTAGTGATTAATATAAATTACTTTGAAATTATTAAAATTAATTAAAAATACTATCAAATTAAAATACAGAAGTAAGTGATATCACATATGATTATCACTTGCTTCTGTATAGATTAACCACCAATATAATTCATATTAATTTTCTTTCGTTGTCGATTTCTTACTGTTTGTTCTGTTCGTTCATCTGAATAACGATCATCACGTGCTTGCCATAATGAAATGAGCGTGTCTTTTAATTTTTGATGTGTAGCACCACTACGCAATAATGATTTAATATCAAAACCATCAATCACACTAAATAAACATCCATAAAATTTCCCATCAGATGATAATCTTGCTCTTGTACAAGTAGAACAAAATGAAGCTGAAACACTTGTGATTAGACCAAACTGTGCACCATTATCTTTATGTCTATAATATGTGGCAACTTCACCAAAATATTTAGGTGGAAGAGGTTCTATATCAAACTCTTCTTCAATAGTAGATAGCATTTCTTCTTTCGTAACAACTTTACTAAAATTCCAACCATTATCATTACCTACATCCATAAATTCAATGAATCTTATTTGAATATGTTTATCTTTAAAATATTCAATCATAGGTAGGATTTGATCATCATTAATTCCTTTTTGTATCACTACATTTACTTTTACATGAAATCCAATAGATATTGCATAATCAATTTGTTGCAAGATGGTAGAAGCTTTAATGTTACGGTTATTGATTGCTTGAAATACTTCATCATCAATTGCATCTAAACTTACATTAATTCTACGCAATCCTGCATCATACAACTTTTGACCATGTTTTTTTAAAAGTAAACCATTAGTGGTCATACCAATATCTTCAATACCTTCAATATGATTAAGTTTTTCAATTAATTTATATAAATCACGTCGTAATAAAGGTTCTCCACCAGTAATTCTTAATTTTTTCACGCCTAATTCAGCATAAACTTTGGCAATTGTTGTAATTTCATCAAATGTAAGTAATTCCTCTTTAGGTAAAAAAACAAAATCATCACCAAATATTTCTTTTGGCATACAATAATCACATCTGAAATTACAACGATCTGTTACAGAAATTCGTAGATCTCTTATAGGACGTCCTAATTTATCTTTAATTTGGATCGTCATTAACGTGTCCCCCTTTAATCATTAATCTGATGAAGTAAAGTATTCAAATCATCTTGATAATTAATATTTTTAGACCAATTTTTTAAAGGCTGAACCTCTTTAGTATCTAGAAAACATGTTATCACATTTTTATATACATGCTGTAAACTATAATCATTAGAATTGAGTGCTTTTTCAATATTCGAAATGACTCCTCGACTATAAAAAGCAATGGTCGGTATAGGTTTATCATCGTCTGAATAAGCTATAATATCGGCTTGATGTTCCATACGCTGTGAAATTGTAAATTGATATAGTTGACTTATTGCTTCTTTAGTAATCATAGGAGTATCTACAGAGACCACAAAAAATAATTCTTCATTATTATAATGTTTCATAACTGTGTAGATTCCTGATAACGGGCCTTTATCTGCATGTGTTTCTTCATCTACCATAATATGTTTATACTCAAATTCATTCTTAAGTTGTTTGTTTGTACTTATAATAATATCGTCAAATAAATTCGTTTCTGTTAATGTGTTAATAATTCGTTTATAGAACATTTCCCCGTGAATACAAGCAAATGCTTTAGGACTACCAAAACGTTTAGAGTGTCCCCCAGCTAGAATAATTGCTTTCATATTTAACCACCACTAACTGGAGGTATTAACGCAACAACATCATCTTGCTTTACAATATCATTAAGTTGAACAAATTCTTCATTTACAGCTACTTGAAATTTTTTATCACGAATGGATGGGTGACGTTCAAATAATAATTCTTTAAACGTTTCTACTGTAATATCTTCTATTAAATCAATGTCTTCTGAATTCATTTCTAATATTTCTTTTATTTCTGCAAAATATAATACTCTCATTTAAGCCTCTCCTTTAGTTGCTTGACTATAATCTCCTCTTTGATGTCCTTGCCATTCTGCACCGTCTTCCCAAATTTCTTTTTTCCAAATTGGCACAACTTCTTTAATTCTTTCAATCGCATACTCATTTGCACGATAGGCATCTTTACGATGTGGCGAAGAGACAGCAATCAATACTGCAATATCAGAGATTTGTAGGGGACCAATACGATGTACAATCGTTGTTATCGTTCCTGGCCAACGCTGTGTAATTTCTTCTCCAATTTGTTTTAGTTTTTTTTGAGCCATTGGAACATAAGCTTCATACTCAAGATATTCTGTTTTCACCCCTTTAGTCCATTCGCGAACATGACCTGTAAATACAACAACAGCTCCTTGATGTTCATTTAAAGTAAATGTTCTATATTGTTCGGGCTCAATTGGATTCGTCACGATTTCAAATTGTTTCATTTTTATGTTCATCCTTTCGTTTCATCCATTTTAGTAACCATTGCTCATAGTTTTTTAAAGCATTCTCATTATTATAATTATAAAAATATTGAACATGTGTAAGAAGTCTCAGTTCTTCTAATTCTTCTTGGGTTTTATATACCACTATTTTGTCATAATCCTCATTTTTAAACCCTTCAACTAAAATAACGTCATAACTAATAGTTACACTTTCTTTTATCAGTTGTTCAAGCGACGGCTGATTTCTACGTGTTACTGTTTGTTGATAAGCAGATCCTTGAACAATACTCTGATCTGCACCAGCTTCAAAATGTTTCATATGATCCACATTAGATGATTGAAGTGTAATATCATCTTTTTCATGTCCGTGATGTTTAATCGTCACAATGTGATAGCCTTGAGATTTTAAAAATGTAATAGATTGTTGTAACAACGTTGTTTTACCCGAATCTTTAAAACCAACTATTTGTAAAATCATAATGATAGTTCCTCTTCGAAAACATTCGATTCAGTTAAAATAACATCTACCGTATGGCCGGCTTTAAATCCTCTTGTACCCCCTGGCAACATAATCATTGCATTACTATGTGCTATTGCTACCACAGCACCCGATTTATTAAATCCGGATGGAACCACAGTCGCACAATTATGAGTAAAAGATGCAGTTGCTCGAATAAATCTTGTAAATGGATTGGCTTTCGCAAAATCTTCCATTAATGTTGCTTTCACAACTTGAGGGTAAACTGCTTTGGCTTGCATCATATGTTGCACTGCTGGTTTAACAAATAATTCAAAACCAGTAAAACAAGCCGATGGATTCCCTGATAAACCAAATAAATACGTCTTATTTGCAACTGCCACAGTTGTCACACTTCCAGGACGCATCGCAATTTTATTAAATAACACTTCTGCTTGAATTGCTTTGTATATCTTTGGTAAAAAGTCATAATCTCCTACCGAAACGCCTCCAGTAGTAATGACAATATCATGATCTTTCATTGCTTTAGTGATGACTTGAATACTACTTTCTAAGTCATCTTGTTGTATACTATAAGGCTCTATCGTTAATCTCATTTTATCAGCTAACGCTTGTATCATCGGACCATTAGAATTTCTAATTTTTCCTGGTTGTAATTCTTCGTCTACATTCAATAATTCGCTTCCAGTAGCAATAACTGCAATACTTGGTTTTAAAAATACAGGCACTTCTGTATAACCATAGGTCGCTAGTACTGCAATAGCTCCAGGATTAATGACTTGTCCTTTTTTTAAAACGATATCTCCTGTTTTAGTTTCTTCTCCTTTTAGCGACACATTTTCATTCTCTTCAAAAGGTTTTCTAATCGTAAATGTATCTCCATTTTCCACAGTTTGTTCAAACATCACTACTGCATCTGCACCCTCAGGAATTTGAGCGCCTGTCATAATACGAACTGCTTCATTTTCTCCAACTGTTTTATGAGATACTGTGCCTGCACCAATATGATCTATCACTTTAAACGTTTTACGATTTTTTGAAAAGGCACCAGCCGAATCTTCACTTCTTATAGCAAAACCATCATACGGCGATTTATTGAAACGTGGTATATCATAAGTTGCTACAATGTCTTCTGCTAAGACATATCCTAAACTGTCCTCTAATGATATATTATTTTGTTGAGTATATATATCTTGTTTTACAATACGTTCAATTGCTTCTTTAATAGGTATTGGTTTTCTTTTTTCAACTACCATTTTATCAACTCCAATTACACGATAAATTCATGCTATACTATTTTATAAACTCAGTAAGATAATGATGTACTCATTAAAAATAAATGTTTATAACTTTATTTATATGTTATGATTTTTTAGATATTTCTATAGGAGGCTATTTATGTCAAATTTTACACATATCAATCATCAAGGTAATGCAAAAATGGTTGATGTTTCTAATAAAAGTATTACAAAACGTATCGCTAAAGCGCATTCAAGCATCACAGTGAATGAGACGATTTACCGTCAAATTATAGACAATACAAATAAAAAGGGTAATGTACTTAATACTGCTCAAATTGCAGGTATAATGGCTGCTAAAAATACATCGACTATTATTCCTATGTGTCATCCATTGCCCTTAACTGGAATAGATATTGAATTCTCTTGGAATCAAGCAAACACACCACGCCACTATCAATTAAGCATTACTGCTACGGTTTCTACTACAGGTAAGACTGGTGTTGAAATGGAAGCTTTAACAGCTGCTTCAGTTACAGCTCTCACAGTATATGATATGACAAAAGCAGCTGATAAAGGAATGATCATTGGTGACACATACCTTGAATCAAAATCTGGAGGTAAATCTGGAGATTATCACCGTCAATTAGATTAATCTTTATGATTTTCTTCTATTATGATAGTCATAAGCAGCATTTTCAATTAGGGAAACCTATGATTTACAATGCTTTTTATGACTATTTTATTTATGGAGTTCATAAACCATATGATTTAATTCCGGAATAATGAGTTTAGTCATTGCTAACTTTACTGCCCCAGTTGATCCCGGCAACGTAAAGATTAATTTACTCATAACTGTTCCCGCTAATGCTCTTGAGAGAAGCGCTTTTGTTCCTACATCTTCCGTATAACTTAAATATCTAAAAAGTTCGCCGAATCCTTCAATTTCTTTATCTAAAAGTGGTTTTACAGCTTCTATAGTCACATCACGTTGTGCTATACCAGTGCCTCCAGTCGTTATAATGACATCAATATCTGATGCTAACCATTCGTCAATTTGAGATTGGATGTCTTCCTTGTCATCTTTAATGATATGATAGTGTTCTTCTGTCACTTCTATATTCAGTTCTTTCAAACACTTTTGAACTAATTGACCGCCTTTATCTGTTTCTTTATTTCGTGTATCAGAAATTGTTAACACTGCACATTGAATTATTTTTTTAACTTCTTTGTTATCATGCTGATGCATCATCATTCTCTCCTTATCCAAATAGTTGATTGATTAAATGTATTGCTTCAGATTTCTTAGTTGTACCATGAATCAACATTCGCCCACCCTCAAAATATACAATTCTATGTTTTTTAAATTCAAATACTAACATATATTGGTTTTCATGGTAACGAATATCGAGTGCTGTAAGAAAATCAACTAATACTTTTTTTGTAATGTCTTTATTTTCATATTGAACTGTATCTCTACCACACAAAGTTGCATATGAAGTCGAATGAGCATATAAATATGGAAAGCTAGCATTCTTACCACAAGTTGGGCAATCATCACGACGCATTTTACTATAACCAAAAGAACAATGTGTATTCTCCCAAATATCTCCATATGTCAGCTTTGTGGGAATCTGTTTACCAATCAATATCTTTAAAGCATCCCGTAATTGAAAACTTGTGGTCATCGTTACGGCTGGCTGAATCACACCGACAGTATCACATGTCAGATTTATAACTGGTAACTGAGGCATTAAACAATTAAAGCAAGGGGTTTGACCTGGAATAAATGCAGTTTCTACATAGGTACTTTGAACTACTCCACCATAAATCCAAGGAATGCGATATCTATAGGAAAAATCATTGATTAATTGTCTTGTTTCAAAATTATCCGTTGCATCAATAATCAAATCTACACTCGTTGCATATTGCTCTAAAAATTGAGCATCTACATGTTCAATATAAATATTCATTTTTATATCAGAACGAATATGTCTTAAGTGATCTTGTGCAGCAACCACTTTTGGCAACATACGATCTGCATCACTTTCTGTAAACAATGTCTGTCTTTGTAAATTACTATATTCAATATAGTCTCTATCCACAATAGTCAACTCTTGAATACCAGCACGAACAAGTCCTTCAGCTACATGGGTACCCAAAGCGCCCATTCCAACAATCAATACATGTTTCTGATTAATGGTTTGTTGTCCATGTTCTCCAATATCTTTAAATAAAATTTGTCTTGAATAACGTTCTTGAGTCATTATTTGAAACCTCTCTCAACATTCTCTCTTCTTTTTATTATAACGAAATAGGAGTAGGACAGAAATCTAAAACGTTCTAAACTTCGATATCCTACTCCTATTTATTTAATTTGAATAATTTCATCTGCTAATACTTCTGCTTCATAATTAGAGTGCGTTACAAAAATAATAGGTATACACCATTCCTCATAAATTTGCTTAACTAGATGGATGCCTTCATCTCTAGAAATATCATCTAAACTTGAAAAAGGTTCATCAAGTAAAATTAAATTGGGTTTCGTGCTTAAAGTTCGCGCGAGTGCTACACGTTGGGCTTCCCCACCAGACAGTGTCGGCGGAAATTGATTTATTAAATGGCTAATATTTAAACGTTGAATAAGCTCATCAATATGTTTAGACTGTTTAGTCATAAATGTAATATTCTGAAGAACCGTCATGTTAGGAAAAAGTTGATAATCTTGAAATAAATAGCCAATTTGGCGTTGTTGAATCTTTACATTAATATGGTTTTCAGTATCTACTAATAGATGATTATCAATATTGATATAAGCCTCATCTGGTTGTCTTAATCCCGCAATGATATTTAATATTGTCGTTTTTCCAATACCGGAGGGACCTTGTATTGCATATATTTTAGCTTTTGTATCTTCAATGTTAATATGAATCAACGTTTGCTTTAACTGATGTTGTAATTTAACTTGTAACATCTAGTCTACCTCCTGAACTTTATCACGATTCGCAAAATTCAACATACTAATGACTGTAATAGAAAATGCAACGAGTACAAGTACCCATAACCATGCCTGATTCTCTTTTCCTTGTTCTACTAAAAAATAGATTTCAAGTGGCAGAGTATTGGTTTTATTTGGAATATATCCTGCAACCATCAATGTTGCACCAAATTCTCCAATAGCTCTCGCAAAACTCATCATAATACCCGCAATAATTGAGCGTTTAGATAATGGTAGAATTAAACGATAGAAGATTTTACGTTCACTTGCTCCCATTGTTCGTGCAGTATTTAACATTTTAGGATTAATACTTCGAAATCCTTGAATAGTATGTTGGTACATCAGTGGAAAACTAACAATGACAGATGCAATTACTGCACCTGTCATTGTAAATACTACGGGTAAGTGAAGTACATTTTGAAAGAATTGGCCCACAAATGTTCTAGGTGAAAAAACAATAATAAGTATAAACCCTAGTACTGTCGGTGGTAAAACAATAGGTAATAATATTAAGCTTTCAAGAAATTGAGTTGCATGCCCTTTTCTTTTATATAACGTTCTACAAATAAAAATTCCTAATATAGAGACAATTATCGTACTGATAAATCCTACTTTAATAGAAATCCATAGAGGTGTTAAATCAGGCATATGTCATCCCCCTATACTTTAAAGTGATATTCTTTTAAAATATCTTTCGCTTTTTTAGATTTTAAAAATTCTATCCATTCTTTAGCAAATTTGTTATTTGATGTTGCTCCCGCTTCATAAGTGATAGGTCTTTTCAAATCCGCTTTTTTAATCTCATTTACTTTATCTGTTCTTTCATTATTCGTATATAAATCGGTCTCATATACAAATCCCATTTGAGCATTACCTTTTTCAACGTAATTTAATACTTGTTTAACGTCTTTGGCATATACAATTTTATCTTTTACATCACTATATAAATGTTGATCATCTAAATATTGTTTCGCATATTTACCTGCTGGTACAGTTTTCACTTCACCAATAGCTAATTTTTCGTTGTCTTTTAAATCTTTTACTGAAGCTTGATCACTGTTTTTATCACCAATCAATACCAACTGATTATGTGCGTATTTATATGTATTATGAGCTTGATTATGTTTTTTCAACATATCTACATCTTTCGTATTTGCAGACATAAAGACATCAGTTGGCGCACCTTTTTCAATTTGTTGTCTTACTGCCCCTGATCCACCATAATTAAATGTTACATTTACATTTTTATGTGTTTTTTCAAACTCTTTCTTTAATGCTTTACTTACATCACTTAAACTTGCTGCTGCTGAAACTTTCAATTCAGTTTTAGGATTATCACTATTATTTGACTTTGAAGATTGCTTGCTATTGTCATTATCTTTTGAATTTGAACAACCTGCTATAATGATAATGAAAGTCCCTAACACCGCTAATAATCGTTTTACAGTCATTTATTTTTATGCCCCCTATTCAATCAAATATTATACGCTTTTTATATCTTTTGAACAGTTTTACCGTATTTTATATTTATTTCTAAATTTTAAAATATAAAGTTTTATATAATCATTCAATATTGAAATACTTTTTGTGAATATAATGATACAGTATAAAGTAGTTATAACCAAAGGGGAGACATTCATGGATAAAGATGCCGTTCAAAATCAACCAATTATTAGGTATGAAGATGAGCAACTCATCGAAACTGAAGACAGCTATGTAACCGAATTTCCATTAACGATTATGGTAAATGGAAAAGAATTTGCTACAGTAATCTGCAGTCCGACACATTTAGAAGAGTTAGTCATAGGATTTTTAGCATCTGAAGGAGCCATTTATAAAAAAGAAGAAATTAAACATTTACAAATTGATGATAGTAAAGGGTTTGCTCATGTAGAATTAACTAAGTCATTAAGCGACCGTTTTGAGTATTCTACAAAGCGCATGGTTGCTTCATGTTGTGGAAAAAGTCGAGAATTTTATTTTCAAAATGATGCAGCAATTGCTAAAACGTCTATGTCTAATATCATTCTCACTCCAAGACAAATTTTAAATATGATGACAGGTTTACAAAGTGCAAGTACCTTATTTAAACAAACAGGTGGCTTGCATAACGCAGCAATTAGTGATGGTGAGGCATTTTTTGAACATCGTCAAGATATAGGTAGACATAATGCCTTAGATAAACTTTACGGTTTTTGTCTTACTCATCAAATTCCTGTTAGAAATAAAGTACTTATTTTTAGTGGACGCATATCATCTGAAATTTTACTAAAAGCAGCTAAAATCGGTGTCGGTGTTATATTATCGAAATCTGCACCTACCACATTGGCAATAACACTGGCACATGACTTAAATATTACTGCTATTGGTTTTATTAGAGGTGATTCTTTTAACATTTATAGTCATCCAGAACGTATAAAAGGAGTGAAATAGAATTTATTATAAATTCATTTTTCACTCCCTACTTTTATTTATATCGCATCTTCTTTAACTATCTGATATTGAAAGCTTTGAAAAATATAGCCTTGCTTTATATACATGTCTTTTGCTGTATCATCGCCATCTGCCACTAATATGACTGGTCGAGAACCGGCTAAATGGCCTACATAGGACTGCATCGTAGTACCTATTCCTTTATGACGATAGTCTTCTAAAACGCCGAACCCATCAATTTCAACAGTTTCATCTGTAACTATAACATCCAAAATCCCCACAGGTTTATGAAGATAATATGCAACTATACGAGTGACGTCATCTATTTGATTTAATATTGCTTCTCTCGTTCGTTCTTCACTTTCTTTAACAAACGCTTCGCCATACGGTTTTGAAAATTCATTGTAAACACTTAGATAATCTTCCATATTAAATGAAGTTACAGGTTCAATATCTACCTGAATATTGCTCTCAAATTGTTTTAATGTAGCACTGTCTATCGCATACAATTCAAGTAGTTTTAATTGAAATCCTTCATTGCGTATCGCTTCTAACCATGTAGAATGAAGTAATTGGTTTTCTGGAAATGTAAAAGATAAATGAGAAGAATGTTGTTTTTTATGCAAAATTCGTTGTTTCTCCATATCTGCATACCACTGATTAATTGAAGGTAACGTTTTGTACTGCCACTTATTCATGTGATATGTAATTGGATCAGAAGGTGTTAAATATATAATATTCAACTCATTTTCTAAGTATATTTTTCCATTTTCTTTAATCTGCTTCATTGTTATGTGTGTCATAGCAACCATCACCTTACTATGTATATTTTGTACTATTATATCAAATTCTTAAAACGTGAATGGTTAAGTAATGTTGTACCAATCAAGCTTGCAATAATCGCTTTAATGATATCTCCTGGAACAAATGTAAATGACAATAAGAATGCTTTACTTATAGGCATATGTATAATGAACCCCATAATGATTGTTCCTACAATATCTAATAATAAAACACCAAATACAAGCATACCAATAAATAATGTAAAGAAATTAATATGATTTTTAAAACGATCTCTTACTAAACCTATAAGATATGCCACTACTGGATATAAGAATAAAAATCCTGCTGAAGGACCTGCAAACACACCTATTCCGCCACGTCCACCTGATAATAATGGTAAACCTGTGGCTGCTAATAATAAGAAGATAATAACACTGAGTGCGCCATATTTACGTCCTAATATAACTCCTGCTAAAAAGATACCTATATTTTGTAATACAATTGGTACAGGCATAAATGGTAATGGTATTCCGGGTACTAGGCCTAAAATACAAATAACCGCTGTCATTAAAGCTGTATATACTAAATTTTTTGTACTCATTTGATTTCCTCCTTTTATGAAGAAAATTATACCACTTATGTAAACTGTTTTATATAAAAAGTTTACATTTGAAGTTAATGAGATACTTTTTTAGCTAAAAACGTGATATAGTTGAAGAATTCGTCATGATTGACATGATTAACGACACGCACTATACGTCCATCATCACTCTTATATGTACGTCCTTGACTTGGTCCTTTTGTATATACATCTACTTTAAGTTCTATAGAATCTGTTAAGCTTTCTTTACCAATTTGAGCAGTCGTCAATACATCCCATAAAAAATAAGTAGAGTTTGTGACAAAATGAGTAAGAGGAGGTACAGCTGCATAACTGATTCCTAAAAAATCAACTCCTATAAACTGACGTTGATTTGCCCACATTTGACGAATAGCTGGCGTCAATGGTACTTGATTAGTGCTTTCTAACGCTACCATTTCTATCTTGATAGACGTATCAAATATTGTTTTAACAGCTTCAGGATCCCAAAAAGCATTCCATTCAGCTGTGCCATCATGTTCGGGTTCTTCTACATTTCCCTTTTCTAAAAATGTTCCTCCCATCCAAACTAACTTTTCAATATTGTTTACTATTGCTTTATCATGTTTGATTGCTTTGGCTAAATCGGTTAACGGACCAGTAAACAATAAAGTCACCTTTTCTTTACTATTATTTAATACATTAATAATATCCTCATAAGCTTCAAATGTACTCGTTACAGAACGTTTATCAATCCATTTCTCATTTAAAATAGGAAGCGCATCCATAAAAAAGGCATGCATTCTCCAGTCTTTCGGAAAAGGGTTAACTCCTCTTTCATATGAAGGAGCTACATCAATAGATAAATTTGAAAAACGATTTATAATTTTACATGAAGCACTTAGAGAAGGTTCTAAATAACAATCTGCACCGATTGTACTTACACCTACTAATTCAACATTATCCATTTGTAGTAATAAGAATAGTGATATTAAATCATCAACGCCGCCATCATGATTAAAATATATTTTAGTCATTAAATCCCTCCAAAAATATGTAAAAAAGCTATGACTACATTATACGTAATCATAGCTTTCTTTAAACATATTATACATAAAAAATTCATTCTACATTAAATCAAGTATAGATTTTGCAATATTCATATATGCTGCATCTTCCATAGGAGGATTATGTAGGCCCGCACGCATATTACGATAATAGCGTTGTAATGGACGATCCATTTCTAAACTTTTCGCCCCTACTATTCGCATAGCAAGATCCACTACTTCTAATCCTTGATTCATGACTAAAATTTTACTTGCAGATGTTTCATTCCAAATATTAAGTGTTTCATTATATTGATTGTAACCTCTAGCTGTACTCCATAAAAAATGACGAGCAGATAATAAGAGTGATTCCATTTTTCCAACATTTTGTTGTACAGTAGGTAGCGTAGCAATTGTTCCATCAATACTATTAGGGGAATGCGTTTTGGCAAACTCAATAGCATAATCTCTCGCTGCTTGGGCAATACCTAAATATACACTTGGTATATGTAAAATCCATCCATTGGGTTGCGGTTTATGTTTCGTTTCTACAAAGTTTTCAAATGGAACTATAACATCATTTAATACTAAATCATGACTTTCCGTTGCACGCATCCCTAACATATTCCAATTATCTGCAATTTCTAAACCTTTACTCTCTCTAGGAATTAAAAAGAAGCCTACTTCTTGAATATCTTCTACAAATGCAGCAACAATATAATGTGTCAATGCTTTACTCATAGAAGTAAATGTTTTCACACCATTTAATTTATATCCGTCTTTAGTTTTTATTGCATGCGTAGCAGGTCTTCCACCACGAGTAGGACTACCAGTATCCGCTTCACTTACTGCTCTATTTACAAGTGCGCCATTTTTTACTTCTTTTGCAAATTGATCAAGCATAGTTTGACTCCACATATGCTGTTGATATAATTGCCCTACAACGCTTAGATGCCAGCCTATAGATAGTGCTGTAGCGCCATCTATGGCTCCAAGATACGATTGTAAAACGACCATATCTTCTATGGTTGCACCTTCTCCACCATATGATTTAGGTAAAGTTAACACACTATAACCTTCCTCTACAAGCCATTTTATATTGTCAAATGGGAATTTAGACTCAATATCTTCTTTTGCTGCTCTTTGTTTAAATGTATCTTCAATTGTTTTAAATTTTTCAATCCATTTTCTTTGAATATCACTACTTATTAAAAATGAATCTAACATGACTATCACCTATTCGATATTTGATATATTTAATCATAGTTTAACACTCGGTTTTAATAATATAAAGCATCTCATTCACATAGTATAATAGAATTAAAAAAGAGTGGACAGACATTCTGTCTCACTCATTTACCCCATCATCATTCTATTGTATATATTTCTCTAATTCAGCAATTAAAGCATTAATTCTCCCGCGTTGCTCTTTTGTTACATAAACAATAACTGTTCTTTCATCTTGTATACTACGTTTTTTTGATAATAATTGTAAATCTTTTAATTTTTGTAATGCTTTAGTTAAGTAATAAGGTTTGAATTCTGAATACGTTGCAATTTCTTTTGAAGTAATTTCATCTTTTTTACTTTTAACAATATAATTTAAAATATAAATTTCTTCATAATTCAGATTATATTTTTTCTTAGTGTCTTTAAAAAACTTTTTCACTTGAAATGTTGCGTTAACTAAATCATTGATGTCTTTAATTTGTCCCATATTCTAAACCACTCCTCTGATGTACATCTAGTTGCTACAAGGTTCATGTATACTAACTACTACAACACTAAACATTTCTTATGCTATAAAAATTATTTTATAACATTTAAGTATAATATTTCAATATTTTTATGAAATTAAAATGATATTATATATTAAAATCTCATTTGCCAAATTAAATTATACATAATTATTTCATGCGTTATACACCTAAAATAACTAGTAATGTATGAGAATAAGCCTTTCTTACATCACTAGTTATTTCTATTTTTTGAAACAAATTATAATGTTAATTCCTTTTTTATCATTTTACTACAATGACTCAAGATATCATGAATTTCTTTCTTTTTTGACATATTTAACTTTATACATACTCTACGTTCATCTAGATCATCTCTTTTTTTCAAAATATAACCACTTTGTTGTAATCGTTTAATTACTAAATTTATATTTATAGACTGACAACGCGAAAAATAGTTTATCGATTTCAACGAGATATCATTTTGATTCAACCAAATAATGCCTAAAACAAGCAAATCATTTAAACTTAACTGATAGTGCTTAATATTTTTTTCAATCTTACTTAAAACTTTATAAATAGTAATTAGATATGTTAACTTGCAATAATTCATATTCTTGATTGATGTTTTAAGATAGTTATTTTCAAGTAATTCTCCAATTTCTAATAATAAATGATTCATTTTTCTTTCATACATTTCTACAGGCAAGATTCTTAATCTTCGTTGATCATTTGCATCATAAGATTTAAAAATCCAATTTTCGTGATACAAATGGCTCACAAGATAAAGTAAAGTTCGTTTAGATAAATACGTTTTTTTCATTAGTGTTTCAATATCCATACCTTGATGGCTCGTTTTATGATAATCAATAATAGCATATAGTACATTTAAGTGTTCAATATTTAAGTTTTTAGAATATTTTAAAAGTTCATCGACTGCTTTATAAAATAAAAGATAAAATAATAGTACATCCATATCATTTTTTGTCATGATAGTCGCCACCTCGCAATTTATACAACAATTCTAGAAGACAGACTTTAGTATTGCGATACAATTTTAAAGTGTTTTAAGTTTATCTCTATATCATACATATACTTACTTCATATTAAGTATGAGTAAAGGTCTAAATACTTTATCTTTTTACTTATTATTGGACTTAATCCTATTTTAGGTATGATAGTTACTTTTGGCCTCAGCTATAAGTAACTGTGCTTCATAATCTAAAGATATTTCAACCGTTTCGGTAGTCTTATATATTGGAGCAAATTGTTTTTTTCGTGCTTGACCTGGAGTCATCCCATATTTCTTACTAAATAATGCAATAAATCTCGGAAAATGATTAAATCCATGTTTATAAGCAATATCTTGAATAAATTCACTGCTATCTAAAATATCAAGTAAACATAATTTCAAACGAATATCATTAATATATTGAGCAATATTATGATAAGGTGTATGAAATTTAATCACTTGACTTAACTCTTTGTTAGACATATCAAGTGAATTCGCTAATGCTTGTTTATTAATCTTTTCATGATGATGTTCAATAATATATTCATGAACTTCATCTACAAGTGGATTGTCTAGTTTATAGTTTTGACGATGTTTTCTTTGAATATAACCTAATTCTACACATAAATGTTTAACTAATTTATCCCTTATGTGTGGAAGTCGAGGTTTTCGACTTTCAAATTCAAGAAGATTAATAATAAATGATTCTAATTGTTTTCGTTCAATAGAAGAAAATTTATATCCTTTTTGTCTGATATAATCGTCTGCAAATCTTAAATAATCTGTGAATGAAATTTCAATTATTGCAATAACAGAGTTCGTTTCGCCTTCTATCGAATATAAATCATTTAACATAATAAATACGAGATCTCTTTTTTTCATATTATATGTATCTAAGTCTAAATTTATTTTTCCAGAACCCTTTAACCAATATATAAGTTTGATATTGGATTCTTTTTGTTTTACTATTCTCGTATTTTTTAAAAGCTTTACCGAAAAATTATCTATCATACGTCTTTCCTCTCGTTTGTAATATAAAGACTAGATATAAGCGATGACATTTCTCCCCTTTATTCACCACTTAATTCTATTGAATTATCGCTTCGATACTTGTGTATGCGTATCGGAGATCTATCTTCATATACAATTTTATGTTTTATTTCGGTATTAGCAGTAGCAATATTTTGACTTATTTTATCACTTTATTATCTTATAGTATGATTTTATTGTTTTTCAATATAAACTTACTTTATTTATGTATAAAGAGGACATATAAAATGATTTTTTAGTATTTGTTTAATCAAGGAATCATTCAATAGGCTAAATTATTTTGTTATAAATTATTTTTCTATTATTTTACAAAAAGATTACAAGAAAATGAGTATTTTTTTCATATTCTTCTGTAAACACTGTCATAATAGCTTTTTTTATATTAAAAAATATTACTAATAATTAAATTTACAAGCTTTTATATTATCGAAAAATTACAAATCATTAACATTCCCCACAAATTGTAATTTTTTTGATAAAGTATTTCTTGTCGTTAAGTAAAATGATTTAAAGACTAAGTTAACAAATGACTATTAAATATAAAATAATATTAATTTAATTCTCAGGAGGAAATTTATAATGAAAAAAATCGCTACAGCTACAATCGCTACTGCAGGAGTTGCCGCAATTGCTATCGCCGGACAAGGACACGAAGCTCATGCAGCTGAACAAGGATATAATCCAAACGATCCTACTTCATATAGCTACTCTTACACTATCGATCAACAAGGTAACTACCATTACACTTGGAAAGGTAACTGGAGCCCAGATCGTTTAAATCATTCTAACTATAATTATAATTATAACTACAATACATATAATAATTATTCTAATACAAATTCAACATATAGTTATAACAACTATCATACTAATAACTCAAATCAAGTTGCTAGTAATCCAACACAATCTTACACAACAAATAATCAACAAACTGGTGGTTTAGGTTCAGCTTCTGCTTCTACTTCTAATAGTAATGTAAAAGTAACTACTGTAACTGCACCGTCATCAACAGGTGTTTCAATTTCTAACTCTGTTAGCTCAGGTAGAAACTACTATACTTCTGGCCAATGTACATATTATGTATATGACCGTGTAGGTGGTAAAATCGGTTCAACTTGGGGTAACGCAAATAACTGGGCAAATGCTGCAGCATCTGCTGGTTACACAGTAAATAACCGTCCATCTGCAGGTGCAATTATGCAATCTACTGCTGGTGCTTACGGTCACGTAGCATATGTTGAAAGTGTAAATAGTAATGGTTCAATCACAGTATCTGAAATGAATTATGGACATGGTGTAGGTGTAGTAACATCTCGTACACTTTCTTCAAGTGAAGCTGCTTCATATAATTTCATTCATTAATTAAATTGATAAAGAAAAAAGATTTAGAATTCAATATGAATTCTAAATCTTTTTTTATGCATACATACAAAAAGCGTTCGAAACTTTAGTGTTTAGAACGCTTTAAGTTATCATATTAATCAAATTCGTTATTATGGATTGAATTCTCGCCACAAAAATTAAATCCACTTTTAATTCATTTTTTAGGATATCTAAAATGAATGTATTTTTTTAAATAACATCGCTACTATGTTTCTCATTAATACTTTAATCCTAATTTGTTATTTCCATATTGTAAGGGAATTAAACATCGAATTAATCATTTAATTTATTTTTTTACGTATTCCAATGCCAGTAAATCCATAAATAATTGCTAATATAGAACATAAATAACATGGTACTGCCCAAATAAAGAATTGATCAACTGAAACTCCTAATTGTTGCGCATAGTAAATACCAGATGTTCCCCAAGGAATTAATGGTAGAACCATAGTACTGGAATCTTCTAATGTACGAGATAAATTACTTCTATCTAAATTCATATCTTCAAACATGTCTTTCATAAGTACCCCAACCATAATAATAACAATTGACGCCACACCAGCAGCAAACACCAACATTAGGGACGATAGCACAGTAATAAGAACGAGGGTACCAACAGATTTAACACCTTTTGCAACAGTTTGTAACATTACATCTAAACAACCAGATTTCTCTACAATACCTGCAAATGCATAACCACAAAAAATGGTCACAATGATTTGTGTCATACTCATCATTCCACCTTGTTCAATCAATGTTTTTGCATTTTCGGTAACATGAGAATGCCCAGTCATAGATGATGTAAAACCATCAAACGTTGCTTTAAAACCATCTACAAATTTAAATCCATTATTAAACTTACCTATCAAAATAGCACTCAACGCTGAAACAAGCATAGATGGAACAGTTGAAATTTTAAATATTAAACAAATGATAATCACAATTAAAGGAATCCATACAAAAAAATTAATATTATAAATACTAGATAGTTCATTTAAAAGTACTTTTATTTGCTTAGTATTTACATTACCTTGGGAATTTAATCCTGCAAAAAACCATACGATAAGTCCAATGATTGATGCTGGAATGGTTGTCCACATCATTGCTCTAATATGAGAAAAAATGTTTACTTTTGTTACGAGTGCAGCAAGATTGGTTGTATCTGATAAAGGTGACATTTTATCTCCAAATACTGCACCTGCAATAATTGCACCTGCTGCCATTCCTTGATTTATACCAAGTTGACTTCCAATAGATATTAAGGCAATCCCAGCTGTAGACGCAGACCCCCAAGCTGTTCCGGTTGCTAAACTACATATAGCCGAAATGATAAATGCTGAAATTAGAAAATAACTAGGATTCAAAAACTTAAGTCCATAGTAGATTAATGCAGGTACAGTACCTGCGTACATCCAGCTACCTACAATAATACCTACAGCCAAAATAATGAAAATAGCAGGCATAGCTGTTGTCAATCGATGTGTAATTCCTTCTTCCAAATCCTTCCATTTTAAACCAACACGCATAGCAATAAAAGCAGCGTAGGTTGAGGCGATAAGTAACAATACTTGAATAGGGATATTGAATTTAATAAATCCAATTGTAACAACTATTACCATGACAATAATTGTAGATATTGCTTCTAGAAATGTGGGTTTTCTTTTCATATATCTGCTCCTTTTTCTTTTTTCTTAAGACCTCTTTTCTATACCAAACATTATACTTATTTTAATCCTAATTTATCTAAACCAAGTTCTTCTACTGTTAGCCCTTCATTAAAGAAATCACGTTCGAGAATAGTCGAGGCAATCGTAATTATCGCATCAATATTCGGTGTATCTACACCAATTTCACGTCCTAAACTTGACCATAATACAAGTCCATATGCGATATCTTCAGTAAGATAACGATTTTCTACAGAGTTCGGTCCTGGAATTTGTGAAAATACAGGACTTGTATTAAATAAACGATTTAGCGGTTCATCCTCGTCTTTACGTTCTAGATAACCTCGTTGAATACGCGCTTCTTTAGCAGTTAATAATTCAAAACCTAATTTACGCCCTAAAGTTAGACGTTCTAATTCTACAGCATGTAAAAGTCGCACTGTGTGTTTTGTGATACCTTCTTTATATAATGCAAATGTATCTGCATAATCTATACGACCTACATTTAATAGTGTAGGAGCTGGATGAACTTCAGGATTTCCATTTTCTAGATTCGTTTTCCACAAACTTTCTTCTTTTACTAATTGTGGATACAATTGGCTCACTTTATCAAAACATTCATTTAACTCTCTCTTATTGTACGTTGAGAAAAAGACTTTTCTTACATTAAGAGATAAATCCACTCGAGCCTCTTCAAAATCTACACGTGTTCCGTAAGTAAGGGTATTAGCTTCTGCATATTTAGGTTGAATATTAATATGACGTTCTTCTAATACATTCATAAATCGAATTGATCCCATAGCTGCTGCGATATTAAAGAAAATAATTTGTTCCGCCGTTATATAATGAGACATCACTTTTGCATAATATTCAATGTAAGATGAAGGAATCACTACTTGTATCACTTCTGCATCTTTTAATACATATTCAATATCATCACTAATATTTGTAAAAGGTACAAACGTTTCATGACCTTCATTATTAAAATCAAATCCACCTTTTTCTAACGCTCTATCAAATTTGTGAATTGATGAATTTCGACAATATAATTTGACTTCATGTCCTTGATTGACCATATCTACTGCAGCTGTAACCGCACCATTTCCTGATCCTACTATTGCAATTTTCATAGTTATCATTCCTCATTTCTCTATTTAGAATTTTTAATAGTCATCTAAAAAAATTATTATCAATAAATAAAGATGCAGATATAAATACTGCATCTTCAAAATAGTATTATTTTATTCTATAGCCTAATTTAAATTTTTACAAACACTATTAGTAGTATGATATCACATAAATCTCCATAAATGTAACCGCTTATCCTTTATGTATATATCTTTATATAAAATAAGTTTATTACAAGGTGCTGTAATATAAATTCTATTAATATTTTCAAAAAATTAGAAAATGTATAGCAAACGTGCAGTTTGCAAGAAATATTAAACAGATTTTTATTACATAGTTGTGCAAGAATTTTGAATTTTATTTACGGTAAAGTAACAATGCCCTACTACATGTTTTTATCTGATAAAGTATGACTTATCGTTAATAGCGACAAGTTAATGTTAAAACATATTCAACATATCGCTAAAATTATCCTATTGTTGAATAGTATTTGGGAGGACTTTATTTATGAAAAAATGAATTACATTATCAACACTGACAGCAGGAAGTTTAGGACATGTGGCTTATGTAGAAAGTGTAAATAGTGATGGATCAATTACAATTTCAGAAATGAATTACACAGGTGGCGCATACGTGACTGATACACGTACAATTTCAGCAAGCGAAGTAAGTGCTTATAATTATATTCATTTATCGTAAATATCTAAGATTGATATAACTTGAATATAAATATATTACCGTTTAAGATAACCTTTAAGATTATATTTTCATTAATTTAAAAGTGAGAAAATGAATTCATAATGAATTCTTTCTCACTTTTTTATTTTCTAAAATTGCATAACTCATAATTGTTTGAGAAAATATTTTTACTTATCAAAAATATTATAAGGAGTAATGGATATAATGCAATGGTTAAAGGTCATTTTATCTGGATTGATAGAAGTTGTTTGGGTTACGTGTTTAAATTACGCTCATAATACGTTTACTTGGCTCATCACTTTATTATTTATTGCTTTAAGTTTTTATTTAATGCTTTCTGCGACAAAACAACTTCCAGTAGGTACTGTTTATGCTGTCTTTGTTGGTATAGGCGCTGCAGGAACAGTTATCGTTGATATGTTATTTATTAATCACGTCATTTCACTTATGAAATTATTATTTATTATTTTATTAATTATAGGTATTATCGGATTAAAGCTTTCTACTGATGACCAATCTGAAGGAGGTCTATAAAATGGCGTGGTTATACCTTTTAGTTGCAGGATGCTTTGAGATTTTAGGTGTTGTTTTCTTAAATGAACTGAATCGTACACATAAAAAAATATATATTCTACTAGGTGCGCTTACTTTTATATTTAGTTTTAGTACTTTAAAACTATCTATGCAGACGATTTCGATGGGAACTGCCTATGCAATATGGACAGGGATCGGGACTGCTGGAGGTACCATTGTAGGTATGATTTTCTATAATGAATCAAAAAAATTTATTCGTATATTTTGTATTGGTTTAATCTTAATATCCGTAATTGCTTTAAAAATAATACAGTAACTTTATTCATATAAATTCTTTGTGTCCCTATCTTTCTTCCATTATACTTAATTTGAAAGAATACAAAGGAGTGAGATGGATGGAAAAAGTATATATAGCTGGTAAAATTCCAGAAGCTGGTTTAAATCTACTCAAAGAACATTTTGAAGTAGACATGTATGAAGGTGAAGGTATCATCGATAAAGAAACATTAAAAAAAGGTGTCAAAGATGCTTCTGCTTTAATTAGTATTTTATCCACTAATGTAGATAAAGAAGTAATTGACAGTGGTGAAAATCTTAAAATTATTGCCAATTATGGCGCTGGATTTAATAATGTAGATGTAGATTATGCACGTGAAAAAAACATTGATGTTACAAATACACCAAAAGCATCTACAGCTGCAACTGCTGAATTAACATTCGGCTTAGTATTAGCAATTGCTCGTCGTATTGTTGAAGGTGACAAACTTTCTCGTACAAAAGGATTTGATGGTTGGGCGCCATTATTCTTTAGAGGCCGTGAAGTCTCAGGCAAAACACTTGGTATTATCGGATTTGGAGAAATTGGTAGTGCAGTAGCTAAACGTGCAAAAGGATTTGATATGGATATCCTTTATACAGGTCCTCACCAAAAAAAGGAAAAAGAACGTGAAATTGGTGCTAAATACGTTGATTTAGATACATTATTAGAACACTCTGATTTTATTACAATCAATGCTGCTTACAATCCAGATATACACCACATGATTGATTCAGAACAATTTAAAAAAATGAAATCTACTGCTTATTTAGTCAATGCAGGGCGTGGACCAATCGTTAATGAACAAGCACTTGTTGATGCATTGAAGCATAAAGATATTGAAGGTGCAGCTCTCGATGTGTATGAATTTGAGCCAGATATTACTGAAGGCTTGAAATCTTTAGATAACGTAGTCATTACGCCACACATTGGTAATGCTACGTTCGAAGCTCGTGAAATGATGTCTAAAATTGTAGCTAATGATACAATTAAAAAATTGAATGGTGAAGAACCGCAATTTGTTGTTAATAAAAAATAAGGTTAAATAAAATAAGGAGTTATCATAGAATCCATAGTGAATTCTATGATAACTCCTTATTTGTCTTTTGTTTTATATAAAAATTTAGTTTGACCACTAAAAAATCGTTTTGGCATACGTTTCATGATAGCATTGCGCAATGCAACAACTAGTTTATTATCTTTTTGAGCGATATTTCCGACTTTTCGAGAACGTTTTATTACTTTTTTAGTATGTTTTACACGTAATTTATTATATCGCTGTAATGCTTTTTCTAAGTCATAAGAAGCGATACAATTAGCTAAAACGATAGCATCTTCCATTGCTTGTCCTGCGCCCTGACCCATGTTTGGCGTCATTGCATGGGCAGCATCTCCTAATAAGACTGTACGACGATGTACAAATGAAGTTAAAGGTTTTAAATCATATAAATCGTTTTTAATAATACCTGTTTCACTTTGTTTATCTAACAATGCCCTCACTTGATTAGGATAATGATTAAAATAAGCCTGCAAATGTGGTTTTTCAAATGATACATATTTAGGATCTTTTTCATTTGCATTAATTGTAATAAACCAATAGGCTTGATTATTAATTAGAGGCACAATGCCCACGCGTCCACGTCTTCCCCAATATTCATCTGCTGTATATTGATTCATTATGTCCGCTTCATCTATCATTCCTCTAAAGCATGTATAACCTTGATAAATCACTTTAGAGTCTGGGAATAATGCTTTTCTAACGATTGAATGAATACCATCCGCTCCAATACATAAATCAAACGTCTGACTTGCATGTTTTGAGAAATGAAGCATTGGCAGTTCAGATTGAACATCCACTTTAGTCACTTCATAATCAGTAAATACAGTATTAGGTTTTACATATGAAGATATTAACTCTATTAATGACTGACGAGATAATGTCACATTTAATGTTCCCTCTTTCAACTTAGCAGATGTAAGCAAATCACCTTTATCGCTATAGATATTTAATGATTTTAAATTTTGTCCGGCATTTTTGATACCTTTAGCTAAATCATGATTACCGAGTTTTTTTAAAACGTTATCACCGATACCAATACCTGCACCTACTTCTTTAATATCAGTCTTTCTCTCAAAGACTTTGACATCATGCCCTTGTTCTTGTAAAAGTGCTGCAACCGTTAAACCTCCGATACCAGCACCTATCACTGCAACTTTCATTCTATTACACCTCAATATCTCTATTTATTAGATATATAGTAATTCCTACGTATCTTATCTTTTTTTATACCCAAACGTTCATAATCTTTTTTCATATTATCTGCAATTTTATCTGCCCACTCAATATCACTCGCATATTGATGAGACCCTGGATTTTTAGGATTCCATCTCATTTGATAAAGCGTAATTTGTTCGTTTTCAAAATATTGATGACGAATAAAAGCTGCACCGCCCATAATTGCTTTACTTGGTGTTGTCCAATTATGTTCTTTAGCATAACTATGACCAGTAGCAATGGCATCTTGATCAAATGCACCAATTCCAAAAAAATTATAGTATTTATGATTATTCTCTTTAATACCATTAGCCAGTTCGGATTGACCATTTGCTGTTTCTATGATTGCATGATTCATTAAATATATAATATTCACTTGATACTTATCTTGGGCTTTTAAAAATGTTTGAGCCTGATCTGTTAAAATACCTTTATTTTTAAGTATATGTTTTACCTCATCTTCATTCATTGGAACCGTTTTAGATAGATCCATATATTTTAAATCATTGTCTTTTTTAGAAATACTCATTGCTCTTTTCACTTCATTATTATTCGCTAGAACAAACTGATTATTTTTATCAATGGTATTTAATTGGTTCGATTGGGTTTGCTTTTGAAGGGCCTCTTGAAAACTGTATCTTCGATCATTACGTAGTATATCCTTATGATTGATACAAAGTAATACAATCAATATGATGAGAACAATAATAAAAAGTATAATAGATAAACGTAACTGATTACTATTTCTATATTTCATAAATTGAAATTCCTCTAATTGTCTTATTTAGATAACATACTGTATGCAACTATAATAGCAATAATGACGATGGCAAACGAAATATTAATAATAATTTTCATGCCCGTACGATCTCGAAATAATACATTAAAAATAACAAGACTAATTGCCAATGAAACGGCAAACATTGCTATCGCTAACATTAATTTCATCATAATTAAAAATATAATTCCTAATACAACAAAAATATTAGAAATAATAGTCATTATTTTAATAATATTTGGATGAATAAGTCCTCTCTCCTTACACTTTAATTTATACACTCTACTTTATCATAATGGATGTATACTATATTTTACAAATTCATTTCTAAAAAAACTCCTCAACATAAGTCATTTCGTTCTTATATTAAGGAGTCGTATATATTCAATTTATTCTCTAGACATACCTTTAAGTAAATTTATCATGTACGTTAAGCTACGATTCATATCATCATCTTTTAATACACTCATTAAGCTTCGTATTGTCGTTTTGGCATTTGGACTTGCTTGATTAGCTACTTGTAAGCCACTATTAAGTTTATTTAAAAATTGACTTAGTTCTTTAACTTCTAAATTCCCAAGCATAAATACCATTGGAGCTAAATTTGTAATGAGTCCAGTATACATATCTTTATTTAATTCCGTAGCGAATTTATTTATAATAACTTGACGACCTTTAATACCACCGTTAATAGCATCTAAGAGTTTTGCATCATCTAAATTTTTAATAATACGAATAGCTTTTAAAATACTATCCTTATTTTCAACAATTGCATTTGTAACTTCATTCAAACTTTCCAACTTAAGTTGTTCTTTTGATTTTTCAAGACGATTAATTTTAGTTATTCTTTCAGCCATATTAATCCACCACATTTCCTGGGAAAATATAATCCTTACGTTTCCATTTTTTCTGAACTTGGACACTATATTGCGGATGACGATGTTTATCTACACGGAAATTCGTTGGATTTAAAGGAGATTTACCTTTTCTAGTTATAACCTCTAAACGACAATGTGTACGTTTATAAGATGGTGTGTGTGTAGCATAATCCACGTCACTATTAGTTAATTTATTTATAGCACCTATATCACCATTACTCATAGCATCATTATTTAAAGGAATATATATTTCTTTTCCTTTAACTCTATCAGTAATTGTAGCAACTAAAGTAGCTTCTCCTGTATCAGAAATAAGTTTTACTTCTGCACCCTCATGGATATCGCGATCTTTGGCTAATTCAGGTGAAATTTCTACAAATGCGTGAGGCATTTTATATTTAATCATTTCTGTTTGATATGTCATATTTCCTTCATGGAAATGTTCTAGTACGCGACCATTATTTACATGTAAATCATATACTTCATCTTCTTTAAAGAAATTATCAAATGTTAATTCAAATAATTTTGCACGTTTATTATCGAAATTAAAGCCATCAAGATATAATGTAGGTTGATCTGTACCATCTGGTGCTACAGGCCATTGTAAACTGTTAAAACCTTCTAATCTTTCATAGCTAACACCTGAATAAGACGGTGTTAAGCGTGCAATTTCGTCCATGATTTCTGAAGGATGACTATAATTCCAATCAAAGCCCATTCTTTTAGCAATCAATTGGAAAATTACCCAGTCAGGTTTTGAGTCACCTAAAGGTGATAGTGCTTGATTAATACGTTGGATTCTACGCTCTGTATTTGTATATGTGCCATCTTTTTCTAATGAAGGACTAGCTGGTAACACAACATCTGCATACGTTGCTGTAAATGTTAAAAATTCATCTTGAACTACCAAAAATTCAACTTTTTCTAATGCAGATTGTACATAGTTAATATTTGAATCTACAATTCCAGTATCTTCACCATACAAATATAGTGAATGAATTTGTCCTTCATGAATACCATCCATCATTTGATGATTATCTCGACCAGGCGTTGGATTCAATGTAACACCATACTCTTTCTCAAATTTCGATCTAATTTCATCATTGTGTATCATTTGATAACCTGGAAATTGGTCCGGCATACTTCCCATATCACTTGCACCTTGAACATTATTGTGGCCACGTAATGGATAAGCCCCTGTGCCAGGTCTTCTATAGTTACCTGTTACAAGAAGAAGATTTGAAATTGCTGTACTTGTATCACTACCAATATCTTGTTGTGTGACACCCATTGCCCAACAAATAGCTACAGATTCTGCTTTTGCGCATTCTTCCGCAAAACTAATTAATCGCGTTTTTGAAATTCCTGTAACCTCTTCAGTATATTCTAATGAAAATGGAGTTAATGATTCATAATACTCATCAAAATTGTCAACCCACTCTTTAATAAATTCAATATCATGTAAATGATGATCGATAATATATTTTGTCACAGCGCTCAACCATACTAAGTCTGTACCAGGTTTAGGTTGATAAAATTCATCTGCACGTTCAGCCATTTCATGTTTACGAATATCAAAGACATGCATTCTTTGTCCAAACAATTTCTGTGCACGTTTAATTCTTGAAGCAATAACTGGATGTGCTTCTGCTGTATTTGTACCAATAAGTACCGTCATAGTTGCTTTTTCCAAGTCATCAATAGAACCTGAGTCCCCGCCATGTCCTACCGTTCTAAATAATCCTTTTGTAGCAGGTGCTTGACAATATCTCGAACAATTATCAATATTATTTGAACCAAATACTTGGCGAGAAAGTTTTTGCATTAAGTATGACTCTTCGTTTGTACCTTTTGAAGAGGCGATAAATGCTAGGTGATCGCCACCATATTCATTTTTAATGCGCTTAAAGTTCTTTTCTATAACATCGAGGGCTTCTTCCCATTCAACCTCATGAAATTCACCATTTTTACGTACTAAAGGTTTAGTTAAACGTTGATCCGAATTAATGTGTCCCCACGAGAATTTGCCTTTTACACAAGTAGAGATTTTATTTGCTGGAGAGTCGTGTGATGGTTGAACTTTTAAGATTTCTCTATCTTTTGTCCATACATCAAATGAACATCCTACACCACAATATGTACATACTGTTTTAGTTTTGTTAATTCTTTCTTTACGCATCTCTGCTTCAGAATCCGACACAGCAAATAACAATCCATCACCTGGTTCAGCTTTTTTAGTTAAATCAATCATAGATGCTAATGAACCCGGTTCTGTATCAGTTAAATATCCCGCATTGCCCTCCATATTGACTTCCATCATTGCATTACATGGACACACTGTCGCACATTGACCACATGATACACAAGACGATTCATTTATTGGAACATCATTATCCCAAATCACACGTGGGTGCTCACGATCCCAATCTATAGAAAGTGTTTCGTTAACTTCCACATCTTGACATGCTTCTACACATCTACCACATAGGATACATTGGTCTGGGTCATAACGATAGAAAGGACCATAATCTTTCTCATAAGGCTTTGTTTTATATTCATATGATTGTTCTTGTAATCCCCATGCATCCATTGCATTGTGAATCTCACAATCACCGTTATTATAATCACATACTGTACAATACAGCATATGTTTTTCTAAAATTCTATCTAATGCTTCTTTTTGGCTAGCTTTCACTCGTTTATTTTGAGTATTGACTGACATCGGACGGTCAACTACTGTACTACACGCTCGTTCAACTTTACCATCAATTTCAACCATGCAAGTATCACAGGTTTGAATTGGACCCATGGATTCGTTATAGCAAATTGAAGGAACGAAAGTATCACGAGATTTAATAAATTCAAGTAAATTTGTTCCAGGTTCTACAAGGTAATCCACATCATCTAGGGTTAAAACTAAATGTTCTTGCATTGCTTTCCCCACCTTATATTTATATTCCATAAACAACCAATTTCATTAAGATTCTGTATTATTTCCCCATATTCAATACAGAATTAATATTATTGTATAACTAAAATCATATAATGTTAAGGCTTTCAATCATATCTATTGACCTTTCTTTATTCTTTTAAATAAAGAATATACTTTTAAATTTTTATATCTTTAAATAAAAAATCTGAGACCTATAAATTAGTCTCAGATTTTTTAATTGCTATATATTTTTTTTATTTTTTCAAATTATTATTTAATACCTCTGTCATTTGCACTTTTGAACTTTCATTAGGAATAAAATACCATAATCCATCATTTTGAATACTACCTGTCCCTTCTAGCTGATGACGATTAACTGTATCATTAGCCTCTTTATAATGACTTCTAATTTCATTTAAGTCTCCTAATGTTAAATCAGTTGTGACGTTCTTTTGAATTTGAGTAATTAATGATGGCAAATGTGTAATCACTGAAGAACTAACCATTTTATTTGCCATAGCTTGTAAAACTAGTTGTTGACGTTCTTGACGTCCAAAATCACCACCTGCACCTGTTTCTTTACGACTTCTAATAAATGCCATGGCTGTATCTCCATCAACATGAGTAGATTGCCCTTTAGTAAATGTTGTACCTTGAACTGTAAATGTATCATTACTTACTATGTTAACACCGCCTACCGAATCAATCATGTCGTGTAATCCATCCATATCAATAGTAGCGTAGTGGTCTATTGGCACATTCATTAGTTTTTCTAATGATTTAACAGCCATGGTAGGCCCCCCATAAGCGTAAGCATGATTAATTTTTTCAGTTGTACCTCTTCCTACGATTTCTGCTTGAGTATCACGTGGAATACTTACAAGCTCAGTCGTTTTTTTCTTTGGATTCACTGATAAAATCATTATTGTATCACTACGTTCACCATCATTTGTGCTTTTACGTTGTGCATTAGAGTCAACACCAAATAAGGCAATTGTAAATGGATCTCCATTTTTTAAATTAACATTATGAGAACGCAATTCAGATTGTTGACGATGAAGCGGGTTATGAATTTTATTACCTGTTATCAATATCGTTGTCGCGATAACGGCTACAGTAACGACAGCTAACACAACAAGTATACTAATAATCCATTTCATTATTTTACTAGAGGAACGTTTTTTTCTATCAGGACGTTGCATCTTCCTCCTCCTATTCTACTTATATTAAAATATATCTCCATTATTATATATTAAATGATTTAATTTACTATACAACTTTAGTAGGAAATATATTAAATAACTAAGAAGAGAAGGATTAGTGTTTATCATTAATAATAGCTAATATCTCCTCGTAGCACCCTTTATTACTAATAATAAAGGGGCCACCTTTAGCGAAATCAAGATGTTGTCCATCCATCTGTGTCATCACTAATCCTAATTCTCTGGCGAATAAAAACTGTGCTGCGATATCCCAAGGTTTAGGATTAGTATTAAAATGTGCTCCAAATTGTCCTTTTATCACTCGCACTGAATCTAATCCGCAAGCTCCTATATATCTCACACTAAAAGACGATTGATACAAAGCTTTACTTAATTTTTCATTCACGTATTCTGAACCAAATGAAACAATAGTATCTTTAAGCGATAATACTTCTGGAGACTCAAGTTTGACATTATTCATGAAGGCCCCCTTACCTTCAATTGCTTTATATATTATTTTATGAGCGTAGTCATAAATATAAGATAATTTAGGTTGTCCATTTTCAAAGTAAGCTAAAATAATACAATAATCTTCTTGTTGTTTCACTAAATTGGCTGTTCCATCAATAGGGTCCATAATCCAAAGGTGTCCCTGATAAGGTTCAATACCCTCATTATTTTTTTCTTCAGCTAATAACTGATGTGTAGGAAAATACTTTTCCAGATAGGCCTCGAAATCATTTTGTATTTGTTTATCTACATTTGTAACTAAATCGAATCGATTTTCTTTTGTTTCTGTAACCATGTTTTTAATTAAATTAGGAATAATACCATCTAAATGTTGGAACCAATCCGTAATATGCTTATCTATAAATTGAAGTTGTTGTTTTTGCATGATGTCACCTCAACGTTTTTATTCATCTTATCATATAACATATTATTTTTTTTAAATAAAAAATCGGCTAGTCATTTGCTAGCCGACAAAATAGAAAGGAAAGTAAGTAATAAATATTGAAGATGTTTCGATGTAACCCGAACGATTCACCTTGAGCTATCTGTTATACAGCCCCTACCCCTTTGTTTGAAATCGTTCTACCCTGTTACAAATACTATATTAGCATAATTATCTAATGATTGTAAGCGTTTTCTAAATAAAAATAGTTTATTATTACACTTCCAATCAACTTATTACTAAAAATGTCTTGAATCTCAGTCTTATGTTATAATTAATGTAATATGTAATGTTCATAGGTGGTGAGTATATTGAATAAAATGGAAAGACAAAATCAAATTATTTCATTAATTCAACAAGGACATAAAATCAATGCGTCTGATTTAGCAAAACAATTTAATGTCTCTACCCGTACAATTACTAGAGATATTGATGATTTAGAATCTAAAGGAGTTCATATATACGCTCATAAAGGAAGACGCGGTGGATATGAAATTCAAAATACTGATCATTATTTTCATCTTAAATTAAATGAATCCGAACTTATTGCACTATTTTTAACTTTGCAAGAAAGTCAATCTCACTCTACATTACCTTACACTCAAGACATTCATTCAATTATGAACCAATGTTTAAAAACACCTAATACACAAATGCTAAAAATACTGAAACATATCTCCAATAATATTAAATTAGAAGATACACATTCTCTAACATTACCACATTTGTTTTCAGATATTTTAATTTATAGTAACGAAAGACATGTTATGCTTGTTGACTTTTCAGAAAATAATGAAATTACTGCAGAAAATGTGATATTCATCGGCTTACTGTGCCGTAACGGTCAATGGTTTGCTATTGTTTATGAAATTGGATTCGGTAGAACTCGTGAATTATCAATATTGAATATTGTTGATATTTCTTATTCATTTGAAAAAAAAATTCAAACATACGATATTACTATTCATAACTATAAGGAATTTCTACAACCTAAAAACAATGAATAAAGTGAGTATTGAAGAAATTTTCGTGTATTCTCACTTTCATTCTCAAATACTAAATGCTTACATACCAAATATCCTTAACACCCTCTTTTAAAGGATGAGTATACCATGCATTATAAAACCTTAATATACGATCAACACATTTTAATTCAATTATTAATTTTACTAGAAAAAGCTAAATATTATTATTTTATGGACATAGCACATTTATCTTTGGGAATTAAAGATTACAATAATTTTATTAATCATTGTCGTGCGCATTTTAAACATAATCAAATAAATAGTATTTCATCTCATTGTTCTGATTCACAAACGTATTGCTTCGAAAAATACAATGAATTGATGACTCATTTAAAACAAATCCCTCTTCAAAATTTTAAAAATGGAAATTTAATCGTCGATTTGCAAGAACGTCAAAATCATATTTATAAAGTTTATAATCAAATTAATAATTATCAATAACCTTATTTTTTCGATAAGTTTAGTAGGTAAATTGTCATTGTAATTTATAGTATGTATAATAATGCTTGATTAATATTAAGTAAAAACTGCATACTGTTTTTTAATTCACGAAATAATGTCATATTGGTGGGAGAATATCACATTATTTCGGTAATCCTGTTACGTAAACCTTTACTTAACTTAATCACTTTACAGTTATTTATCGATATTTGTGGGAATTTAGATGTAATATATGATGTATTCACATGCCTAGATAGAGATGTTTTCATTTTCATCTATCTATTTATGATGAAAGAAAAACTTTTAATAAATTAGGTGATTGGATGACAAATATTTTAAGTAGGATAGATGAAGTCTACGCTTCGTCTTCTAAAAGTGAACAGAAACTTTCACGTTTCATATTAAATTCTCCACATAAATTAGTTTCAATGTCTAATGAAGCGATTGCAGATGAGCTTAATATTAGTGTGTCTACTATGAATCGTTATAGTCAAAAATTAATTAATCAAAATTTTAAAGCTATACGCGATGAAATTAAGCAATGGTTTCCTAAACAAGTCACACCGTATAATATCAAGTTAGTAGAAAATGAATCAGTAGAAAGCTTAAAACAAAAATTATATTTTCAAACTAAAGCGTCGTTAAAACAAAGTAATCATTTTATAGATCACCAAACTATTGACGCTATTTGCGAAACATTTAAACAGGCACATACCATTTTTCTATATGGTTATGGGAGTTCATACGTGTGTGCGCTTGAATTTTATCAGAAATTATCCCGTATTGGTCTCAATATTCAATTAGTTCAAGATACACATTTACTAACTACAATGTTGTCTACACATAATAAAAATGATTGTGTCGTTTTTATTACCCATAGTGGTGAACAGAGCGAACTACAAGCAATGGTAAAAGTCGTTAAAGATTTTAACCTTTCAATGATTACAATTACAAGTTCTAACAATAATTCAATTGCAAAAGATTCTGATTTAGTTTTAACGTATAATGAAGATTATAAAAACGAACTGTGTATGAGTGCGACAACTGCATTATTTGCACAATTATATACGATTGATATTATATTTTACCGCTTTATAGCACGTAATTATCACGCTTCTTTAGACTATATGACACAGTCAAAGATTTCATTAGATAATTACCACAAGTATTTATCAAAAATTGAATTTAAACATTAATAAAAAAGGAGTGGGATAAAACTCATTGTTCCACTTCATTCCCAACTTATGTTGGGCGTCGACGTTCTTTTTGAATGACTTTATGTTGGGGTCTCGGTCTACAATTAAAAAAACTTGATATTAGTCTATGTTTAATTTAGGGATTTACTATCCAAACGTTAAAAAATCTGAGACGTTTATGCACGTCTCAGATTTTTTATTATATATTTTTATCGTTATTTTACTCTTTTTATAGCATCATTTTTGTGATGACCGCGAATAAAGTAATACACTGTAACCCCTGCTAAGACAATAATACCTATAACCACTGAAATAACTGTGTCTTTATTAAATAACATACCAATTAAAACAATGAGTAAAAAGATAATTGTCATAACACTAGAAATTGTGCCTCCTGGCATTTTAAATGGATGATTTTCAACCTGTTCTGGATGTAATTTTCTGAAACGAATATGACTGATTAAAATCATAAACCATGGAATCATACCTGGTAAAATAGATGCACTATAAACATACACGAAAATACTATCAGCGCCTTTTATAAATAAAGGTAAAATAACATTTAATAATGCTCCAATTAAAATACCAATTGCAATAGTTAATACAGGATAAAATGGCACACCATTTTTCATTACACGTGTAAAGATTTTAGGCATTTGCCCTTTTTGAGCAAGTGTATATATCATACGACTTGCACTAAAAATACCAGAGTTACATCCTGATAATGCAGCAGTTAATACAACAAAGTTGATTAAACCTGCGGCAAATGTAATACCAATTTTAGAGAATGTAGCTACAAAAGGACTACCAATACTTTCTAATTGATTCCAAGGGTATATTGAAACAATAACAAAAATAGCACCTATGTAAAAAATTAATATACGCCATATAACACCATTTACAGCACTTTTAATATTCTTTTGAGGATTCTTTGTTTCACCTGCAGTAATACCAATTAGCTCAACCCCTTGATAAGAACCAATAACGATTGAAAGTGCAAAGAAGAAACCAACTAATCCATTTGGCATAAATCCACCATGTTTCCATAAGTTAGAAATACCGATAGGGTGTCCTCCATTACCAATTCCAAAGAAAATCAATCCTAATCCAGCAATAATCATTAATACAATTGTTACCACTTTTATCATTGCAAACCAAAACTCAAATTCTCCAAACGCTTTAACTGAAGCTAAGTTTGCTATTAATAATAATACTACTGCAATCACGCCTGGTATCCATTGTGGTAAATGAGGGAACCAATAATTCATATACTCACCTACGGCAATGACTTCACTCATCCCAACGACAATCCATTGGAATATATTACTCCACGCTGTCATATAGCCAGCAGCTGGATGTATGTATTCACTAGCAAATGTTGCAAATGAACCTGTTGTTGGATTTAAATAAATCATTTCTCCCATTGCTCTCATTATTAAAAATAAGAATATCCCTGCGATTAAATACGCAAAAATAACTGATGGTCCAGTCCATTTAATTGTACTTGTTGCCCCCATAAATAAACCTACACCGATTGTCCCACCCAGCGCAATCATTCTAATTTGACGTGCACTCAGTCCCCTATGTAATTCATTATTATCCATAAAAATACCCCATCTCTATTTGGACTAAGGTGCGATACTTTTAACCTTTAGAAAATATTTATTACGTTTTCTTAGTCGACATATCCTTTACCTTATTGAAGTTATTATACTATAATTTTCAGAAAATAAAATATATTTTTTAAATTCTGTCGAAAGCGGTTTCGTCAATTTACTTAAATTTTTTTACTTTTTGCAAAAATGAATAATCTAATATTTGTGTTATTGGGTTATTTTTAGTTGAGAATCATATTACTAAATTAATATATTTAATTGATACTTTAGCAGTATGCTATACTGCTTATATAGACTTAAAGGAGTTTAACCTTATGCAGCATGTATTAAAAAAGGATATGAAGGTATCTATTATTTTTGCTATTGTGTTCTTTTTACTGAACTTTTTTAGTGAACAACAACACATGGTAAGTTTGCTTATACTACGAACGCTTTTAGCAACTTTAGTATTTTTCTTACTATACTTAATTGTATTTTCAATCTTTAATTCTGATCAACGTAAAATAAAATTTAGTATTACTTTATCTATCGCTGTTATAATCTTTTTAATTATAGGAACATTATTATCTTCTCCAAAGTTCGGTGTTTTAACAGGAATCTGTGTAGGTATTATTGCGGGATTTATATGGGAATGGATTGAAAAAAGAAAAGGAGAATAAATATATATGTCAGTCACTATTGGTATAATATTAATTATTGTTTTATTATTTTTAAGTCTCATACCAAATTATAATGCAATGAAACAAGCTAAATCTCAAGGATCTAAAAGCACTAGATTTACCGTAATGGTAGGTATTGATGCGATTTTAATTGTTTTATTAGTCTTTACAATTATTCTAAAAATAATTATTTAATAAAAAAGGAACCTTAGAAAAAGGTTCCTTTTTTATTCTTATATTGGTCAATCACTTTATAATTTGCCTTGTAACAAAAAGAAATACGCTATAAAAGCAAGTATAAGATATATCATTGATCCTATCATGAATGAACGTATACGAACTCTAAAATGAATACGTTTATTAAATATTGGACCTAAAACAAGATTTCCTATTCCGATAATAATGGGTCCAGCTAAAAAGAAGATGATTAATTGCCACGACATGTCATTCACACATGACCCTTTTCAAAAAAACGATTTATAATTTCTTCGCCATTTAAATCTTTACCAATATATGGAATAGTTGAGAAATCTTGTTTTTGAGTCATATCATTTGTATTTACTATAACATCTAATCCAGCGCGAAAAGCAGCTGTAGCACCATTTACAGAGTCTTCAATAGCTAAACAATGAGTTGGAGAATAATTAAGCTGCTGAACCGCAGTCAAATAAAGTTCTGGATCTGGTTTTACATATTCTACACTTTCTCTCCCAACAATAATATTTATATATTCATCTAAACCTAAACTCTTAAATACTGGAAAAATATCCTTTTTATAACTACTTGTCGCAATTGCCATAGGAATATGACGTTGCTTCAAGTATTTCATTAATTGTTTAATCGTAGGATTAATTTCTAATAGATTACTTGTTTGATGGTGTTCTTTATAAATAATTTCTTTATTATCTTTTCCAATCGTCTGTTCCAAATATTCGTGTAAATCCTTTGCTTCTCCACCAATATTTTCACGGTAAAAATCGAGTGTAATTGGTGTTGCTTTATGACTAATTAAATGCTTATTAATAATATTAAATAAATGTTGTTCAGTATCGACAATTGTACCATCAAAATCGAATACTATTGCTTTATACATGATATTTCTCCTTTAAACTTAATATTATAGGTAAGTTTAACATATTACATTAACGTTTAGACCAATATTTGGCAAGAATAGGTCCAGAAATATTATGAACAAAACTGAATACAGCTCCTGGCACTGCTGCTAGTGGACTAAAATGTACAGTTGCCAAAGACACAGCTAAACCTGAATTTTGCATTCCAACTTCAATAGAAACGGCCTTTTTGTCTCTTCTATCAAGTTTGAATACATGCGCTAAAACATAACCTAATAAATAGCCCACTACATTATGTAAAATGACTACAATAAAAATAAGGAATCCAGTTTTAAGAATTTGTGATTTACTCCCTCCAACAACAGCCGCTAAAATCAATGAAATCGCTACTACAGAAATAATTGGTAAAATTTTAGTAGCTTCCCGAGTTACTTTTTTGGAAGCAAGTTGTAAAAGGAATCCTATGATTATTGGTAATAAAACAACTTGAATGACCGACCATAACATACTTAAAAATGATACATGTAACCACTCATGAGCAAATAAATAAATTAAAGCCGGTGTTACAAATGGTGCTAATAAAGTAGATACACTTGTAATCGCTACAGATAACGCGACATTAGCATTAGCTAGATAACTCATGACATTACTTGATGTTCCGCCAGGACAACATCCAACTAAAATCACTCCAATTGCTAACTCAGCTGGTAAATTAAATATTTTAGCAATAGTATAGGCCAAGGTAGGCATAATAGTGAATTGTAAGATCACTCCGATAATAACAGACCTCGGCTCTTTAAA
Organism: Staphylococcus sp. FSL W8-1270; assembly: GCF_038007165.1. Classification (NCBI taxonomy): domain Bacteria; kingdom Bacillati; phylum Bacillota; class Bacilli; order Caryophanales; family Staphylococcaceae; genus Staphylococcus; species Staphylococcus sp. FSL W8-1270. Next base: position 602,730 of record NZ_JBBOWQ010000001.1, on the reverse strand, counting down.
AACTAATTTAAAGTCACTAGGTTTAATTGTCATTCCCATGCCTAACATCACAATTCCTAATAGCCATGGGACGAATTGACCCATCGTCGCTAGTTGAGTTGGAAATATAAAACCTATAATAGCAGCAATAAACATCCATAATAAAAATGTCTTAGTTGCAAATTCACTTACTTTACTTAACATGATGTCACCCTCTTATTTTAAATAATGAAATAAGAGTATCACAGGAGAAAAAGTAAAACAATGAATTTTCAGAATATTTAAAATATGTATGTCTTTATTTTTTCTTTTTTAAATAGAGTTACGAATATATTACAAAAATATTAAATTAAAATTCATTCAAAAGTCGTAGTGATAATCATAATAAAGAGTGATACAATCAGACTGTATATGGGAACGACGTGTTTCATTTTAAGAATGATAATGACATGAAGACTACATATTATTAAGAATTGGGAGGTTCTTGCATGTGGATAGATAAATTTGAAACTTACATTCTAAATATTGTAGGTTTGCAATCAAGATCGACTAAAAGACAATTAATGAAAATTTGCAGAAATGTTCAATTTTGCGAATCATTTCAATACAACATTATTAAATATAACAATACTCCAGCCCTTGAAATCAGCTTGCCTAAACAACAATTACCCTATTTCATTAGTTTTTTAAGTTTTTACCAAATTTCTATTTACCAAATTCTTTCTTCTAGAAATACACACATCTTATTGGATTCTGGACAATATTATTCTTCTTCTAAACGCTTTAATTTATGTATAGATGGATTACAAGATGCTTTTATTAAAGATAAAGTTATTGATATAATGACATATTTCTCTAATCAATATGATTTAACTTATACATTAAACAATAATTATGCTAGCGTATGTTGTAAACCAGAAATATTCTCGAAACTCATTCAGTTTATTGCTTGTCGAAATATTGATATTTTATCAGCCACATATAAAGCTCGCGCATTACATAATGCACGTATTTCTTAGAATAGTTAAAGGGTCGAAACAAAATGTTTCGACCCTTTTAGTATCTTATTTTTTGTCATTTTCATCAAATACTAAGTGTTCAAATGCTTCTCGTACTTGTGGTACGGTCATCCCTACAACTACTTGTACATTCTTACCACTTTTTACAAGTCCATGTGACATTTGTTGATGTGTAAAATATGCAGTATCTTCTACTTTTGATTCGTCATTAACAGTTAAGCGTAAACGTGTTGTACAATTTGTCACATCTTTAATATTTTCTTTTCCACCTAAACCTTCTAAATAATAATATGCTTTTTCTTCATATTCATTACTAGGCTCAAAACCTGAAGTGTCTGTACTATCTTCACCTTTTTTCTCTTTATAATCTTTTTTAGAAAATAGTTTCACTTCTTCTTCAGCACGACGTCCTGGTAATGGAATATCAAATTTTAAAATAAGATATCTAAATACAAAGAAGTAAATTGCTGAGAAAATTAAACCAATAATAACTTGAGCTACATAAGTCATCCAGTGATTTTGTCCAAGTGGAATCCAGTTTGTTGCAATAAAGTCAAGTAGTCCTCCACCCATATTACCAACTACTCCAAAACCATACATGATTGTATCCATTGTTGCAGCTAATAATGCATGAATAACAAATAAGAATGGTGCAATAAATAAAAATGTAAATTCTAATGGTTCTGTAATACCAACTACAACAGCAGTTAATGTAGCAGGTATCAATAATGCAGCTACTTTTTTACGATTTTCTTTAGGTGTTGTAGAATACATTGCTAAAGCAATACCAATTGCGCCAAATACTTTACCATTACCTTGAAGCATGAAACCATAATGGAATTGATCTTTTAATGGTTTGCTACTTTCGGCAAATTGATTTAAATGTCTAAACCATTCTGCTTTTAAACCATCTTTTGCTACAACTGGACCTACTTCAATTGGTGCATAAACAAAATGGTGAAGTCCAGTAGGTATTAATACACGTTCTAAGAAATGGTATAACCATACGCCTATATAACCAGAAGCAATAATGAAGTGTTGTAATGATTCAATTCCGCTTTGAATCGTTGGCCACACTACACATGTAATGGCTGCTACAGGTAACATAACAAAGAATGAAATAGTGACTACAAATGTTAAACCTTGGAAAACACCAAGCATTTCAGGTAATTTCTTACTGTAATATCTATTATGTATCCAAGTTACAATAGCTGAAATAATGATACCACCTAAAATATTAGTATCTAATGTTGGAATACCTGCAATTGCTTTTAAACCTGTAACATTTTCAACACCTTTTTGTAAGTTTGCACCAAACGTATGTGGCCATTGCGTTAAAATGGTATTGATAAATGTATTAAACATTAAGTAACCCATTAAAGCTGCTAATGCTGCGTGACCTGGTGCTTTTTTAGCAAGTGAAATTGGTAAACCTACTACAAATACAATTTCCATGTGATTAAAGATAACCCAACCACCAGATTCAATGACTGACCAAAATTTAAACCAAAATGTGTGACTGTCTGCCAAACCACCCATTATTGTTGGGTTTTTAAATAGTGTTGCAAACCCCAATATAATCCCGAAGAATGCAAACATTAATACTGGAACTATCATTGCGCTCCCAAAACGTTTTATTGCGTTCATATGCTGACCCCCAAATCTAAATATCATAGTTAATCATATGATATTGCACTTTTTTAAGCGCTTTCTTAATATCTTAATTCTATTATAGTAAACGCTTTCATATATACAATGATATTGACTCATTTTGAAATATTTTTGTATAATCAGTTTATATTTTCTATAGATGAAAAAATTTTCAATATTATAACTTGAGGTGTTTATATGTTATTAGATGAGAGAGTTAATACTAACTTTGATAAATTAAATGACAATGATCTTCATATAGCTCATTTTGTTAATACACATATAGAACAATGTAAAACTTTAAAAATACAAGAACTATCACAATATACACATGCATCAAACGCAACTATTCATCGTTTCACACGTAAATTAGGCTTTGATGGCTATAGTGATTTTAAATCTTATTTAAAATTTGAAAGTCAATCTTTACATGAAGTTCCTACCGATTCAATCAAACAATTTAAACAAGAAATTGAAACAACATTTACTTACCTAGAAAGGGTAAATTTTAACCTTATTACTGAAAAAATTGATAAAGCTACCAATGTATACTTATATGGTACTGGACGAGCTCAGAAAAATGTAGCTGAAGAAGCACAACGTATCTTATTAACTATGCATAAAAATGTAATTGTATTGCATGATGAACATGAGATTAAAATGGTACTTAACTACTCTAATGAAGATGACTTATTTTTTGTGATTTCTTTATCTGGAGAAACTCACCAATTAACTGAGATTACTAATTTACTTCAATTGCGCCAACGTTATTTTATTTCTGTTACAACCATGAAAGACAATACATTAGCACAAAAGGCAAATTATAATGTTTACGTTTCTAGCCATACATTTTATTTATACAATGATATAGATTATTCTAGCTTTATTAATTATCATATCTTTTTTGAAACGCTACTAAGAAAATATAATGAGCGAAAAGAAAACGGTGAATTACAATAAATAAAAAGACCTATTAAGTAATAACTGACTTTTACTCAATAGGTCTTTTCATTTTAATTAAAGTAACATATCATTGTCCTCTACATATTGATCTAAAACTTCATTCATTCGATCAAACATTAATTCTAAACCATGTGCAGTAGAATCATGATATTCTTTCTTTTTATGTTTATATTCTAAAGCCGTTAAACGACGTTCTTTTTCTACTATAGATTGATAGTAAAAGAACATTTGCGTACCGCCTGATTCACGCTCTTCAAATTCTACTTCAATAACATCTTGACTATCGCTTAATTCTGGCATTCCAATAGTCATTTTGATGTATTCATCGGATACTAATTCTTCATATTTACCTTGAATTACATTTTGTTTACCATTACGAGCATCTACTATTCGATATTGTCCACCTTCATGAATATCTGCATCAAATAATTTATTTGTTCGTTGGGAGGTCATAAACCATTGCTTTAATAAGTTTATATCTGTCCAAGCACTATAAACCAATTCTGGAGAATATTTAAATAAACGCTCAATATGAATCTCAACTTGTTCATTTTCTACATTATATTTTGCCACTCATCTCACCTACTTTCACTCTTAGTTATATTTTAACGCATTTATAAATACTACCAAAATTTCAACTATCAGAAATTAAAAAAAATATAAATTTAGATGATTTTAACTTGTTATATATCATTTATTTCGTCTTAAGACGTGGAAATCTAAATACAATTGCTAGAATTCCACAAATGCCTAATAAAATTGAATAAATACAATATGGCAACATACTAAAAGGAGATATTCCAGCGACACCCGCTGCTGCAATAAGTTGAGGGCTATAGGGTAACAGACCTTGAAAACATCCAGCAAAAATATCAAGAAGACTTGCTGATTTACGAGGATCTACTTCATACTCGTCGGCAATATTTTTAGCCAATGGTCCTGACATAATAATTGAAATTGTGTTATTTGCTGTAGCGATATCCGCTACACTCACAAGACTAGCGATACCAAATTCAGCACCACGTTTCGATTTCACTTTCGATTTCACAAAATTAAGCAACCATTCTACACCGCCATTATGTTGAATAAGACCAACAAGCCCACCAATAAGTAAAGCTATAATTGCAATATCTTCCATTCCAATAATTCCTTTTGATATAGCAGTTAATAAACCTTTCCAATTGAAAGAACCATCAATAAGACCAATGATTCCAGAAAGGATAGTACCACTAATTAAAACTACGATAACATTCACACCAATGACGGCTAAAACAAGCACTAAAATATAAGGAATGACTTTCACTAAGTTATAATCATATTGCTTAGAATGATCAATATGTACACCATTTGTTAAGAAAAATAAAATGATAATTGTTAGAATTGCACCTGGTAAAACAATCCAAAAATTAACTTTAAACTTATCGCTCATTTTTGTTTTTTGAGTACGTACTGCTGCTATTGTGGTATCTGATATCATTGATAAATTATCACCAAACATCGCACCGCCTACTACTGTTCCCATCGCTAACATAGCTGAAATATCAGTTGCCTGAGAAAATCCAAATCCTACAGGTGCAAGTGCTGCGATAGTTCCAACTGAGGTTCCCATAGAGATAGAGACAAACATACAAATTATAAACAATCCTACAATAATAAAATTTTGTGGTATGAGTGATAGTCCTAAATTAACTGTAGACGTAACACCACCCATTTTTTCAGCAGTAGTTGAAAATGCACCTGCTAAGATAAAGATGAAAACCATTAGGACAATATTTGAATGCCCTGCTCCTTGGGTAAATATTTCAATCTTTTTTGAAAATTTTTCTTTTCTATTCATCATTAATGCTACAATCACAGTAATCGTTATCGCAACATTTAAAGGCATATTACTAAAATCTCCAGTAGCGATTCCTATTCCTAAAAATAATGCAATAAATAGCACAAGAGGTAGTAGTGCCCATGCATGCCCTTTATTCCCTTCTTCCATATTTAACCTACTTTCCTTAATACTAATTGAATTTATATTTAAAGGTACAAGATTCATATATCATCGTCAATACAATTACATGTAAAATTCATATTATTATGATTCTGGACGTTTAATTGTAAATGTGTCTCCGAGTTTAGAATAATTATTTCCCGCTAAACGTGCTACGGGTTTAAGTTGATTAAAATCAATTTTACTATCCTCAAAATAGACATCTTCATTTATATGATACATAACAACTTCTCCTATAATTAAATCCGCACCATCATTTTTAGTACCTAATTGAATCATTTGATCTAATTTACATTCAAAACGAATATTAGCTTCTTTCACAGCAGGCGTCTGTATAATAGATGAACTGATAAGAGTCAATGATGTGCGTTCTAATTCATTGTCTTCGTATTTTAAAGGTGCAGCCGTCTCATTGATATCTTCAATATTGAATTCATCTGTAATATGCACAACAAATTCTTTTGTTTTTTCAATATTTATAGCAGTATCTTTACGCTTACCATTACTTCTTTGTGCTGCAATTGCTATCATAGGTGGCTTATTATTCACTACATTGAAAAAGCTAAATGGTGCACCGTTTAAATTACCTTTTTCATCTTCCGATGTTACAAACGCAATAGGTCTAGGTATAACTGAACCACTTAATAATTTATAATTTTGAATATCTGATAATTGATTTGGATTAATCCCTTTCATTTTTAATTCTCCTTTATAAAATAAAAAGCGAGAGATTTCTAAAAATCTCTCGCCAGTATACTTAACGTTTAACTAAATTAGTCGATTTGAATACCACCAGTAACGCTATGAACTTGACCAGTTAAATAACTACCATCTTCTGAAGCAAATAATACATATGGTCCCACACATTCAACAGGTTGACCTGCACGGCCTAGTGGAGTAGCTTGGCCAAATTCTGGTATTGCTGATTGAGGTTGTCCACCACTGATTTGTAAAGGTGACCAAAATGGTCTTGGCGCTACACTATTCACTCTAATACCTTTATCTCCAAATTCTTCAGAAAGACTTTTTGTTAATGAAATAATTGCTGCTTGAGAAGCGGCATAATCATGTAAAATTGCAGCTGGTTTATACCCTTGTACTGAAGATGTCGTTGTAATTGAAGCACCTGGTTTTAAATATTTAGTTGCTGCTTGAGCAGTCCAAAAAATTGGATACACATTTGTTTCAAATGTTTCAGCAAATTGTTCAGTTGTAAATCCATGAATATCATCATGATACTGTTGATGACCCGCAACAAGAGTAATGTTGTCTAAGCCACCTAATTCATTATAAGCTTGTTCTACTAAATCATAGTTAAACTGCTCATTTCTCACATCTCCAGGGATAAGTACTGCTTTTCTTCCAGTTTTTTCGATGACTTCTTTAACTTCTTGTGCATCTTGTTCTTCACTTGGTAAGTAGTTAAGAACTACATCAGCGCCTTCTTTAGCATAAGCAATTGCTGCTGCACGTCCAATACCTGAATCGCCACCAGTTACCAACATTTTATAATCTTGTAAACGACCATGACCTTCATATGATTCTTCACCACAATCTGGTTTAGGTGACATTTTATATTGATAACCTGGTGTTTCTTGTTCTTGTTTTTTATAATCAGAATCTTTAAATTTAGTTCTTGGATCTTGTGCACCCATTAAAATCATCTCCTATTTAATTACTCAACATTGGTTTATCACGTTAAGTAGTAATTAAATCATAATTCTAAAATTTTCTAATAAATATTATGCTAATAATTGATAAATCAGTTCTATAAAATAATCAGGTGTTTTTTCTAAAATACGTTCATCTGGATTGTATTTTGGATGATGTAAATCATATTCGCTATTCGATCCAATAAATGCAAACACACCTGGATGATGCTCTAATAAACCAGAAAAATCTTCTCCAATTGTATATGGATGTTCTAAATCAATTACTGTGTATCCTACTTTTTTTGCCGCTTCTTTAGCATGTTTTGTAAGCTCTACGTCATTAATAACTGCGCCTGGTAAACGTGTATAAATTAATTCAATCTCTATATTAAATAATTGTTCTAATCCTTTAGCAATATCATGCATACGTTGTTCAATATAATCTTGTACTTCAGGTTTGAATGAACGTACCGTGCCTTGAACATAAGCATTATCTGCAATAACATTCCAAGTATTACCTGAAGACACTTCTCCTATTGTAATGACAGCACTATCAAAGGCAGATAAATTACGACTAATAATTGTTTGCAAACTTGTAATTAATTGCCCTAACGCCATTACAGGGTCATTGCCTTGCTCTGGCTTGGCAGCATGAGCTCCCTTGCCATGAATTTTAAATTCAAAACGATCTACAGCAGACGTAATAGGACCAGATTTAATTGCAAATTCTCCAATATCTAATGTTGGATAATTGTGAAATCCAACAATCGCTTGTACATCATCTAATGCATTGGTTTTAGCCATGGCTTTAGCACCATACCCAAGCTCTTCAGCTGGTTGAAATAAAAACCTTACTCTTCCATTTAATTGTTCTTCTTCTTCTTTTAACTTGGTAGCAATAGCTAAGATACTAGCCATGTGAATATCATGTCCACAAGCATGCATCACTCCATCATTAGTAGAAGTAAAGTCTTGACTAACTTGCTCCTGAATAGGTAACGCATCAATATCAGTACGAACAGCAATACATTTTTCTCCTTGTCCTATTTCTGCTACTAGGCCCGTTTCCATTGGAATGTCAATCATTTTAATATTGTATGAAGTTAATATATCTTTTATACGTTGCGTCGTTTTATATTCGTATTTTGATAACTCAGGATATTGATGAAACATGCGTCTCCATTTTACAACGTCGTTAAAACTTGTCATCAATGTCACTTCCCTTTCTCTAAGTCCAATAAAATGTTGTATAGTCTATAGTATCATAATTATCAAACTTTTCTTATAACTAAATAAGAGTAGATATCCATTACTTAGAATGGTGGACTACTCTTATCTAAAAGTTCATTTCAATTTTTAAAATAACTACTCTATAAAATGGTGAATAAAATTCGCTGCAAGTTGAGCAGTACGATGATCAATATCATAATTTGGATTGACTTCAGCAATACTAATAGAAGATGTCTTTCCACTTAATATAACGCGTTTACCTATATTAAATACAGAATGAGGATTCAATCCGAGGACAGTAGGTTCACTTACTCCAGGTGCAAATGCACTATCGATGGCGTCCATACTAATTGTAAACATAATCGTTTCATGCTGATGAATAAAACGTTCAATCTTATCTTTAATGGTTGGAGACAAATCATTTAAAATTTCATCTGCATATACATAGATAATTCCTTTTTCTTCAGCATATTCATATAGAGAACGTGTATTTCTACCTTGAGATAAGCCTAAAACTAAGTAATCAACATTATCATCTTTTTCTAAAATTTGTCTGAACATTGTACCAGAATTAGATTGTACATCAGCACGCGTCTCAAAATGTGAATCGATATTAATAATGCCAATAGAAGCATCAGGATAAGTGTGTCTCGTTGCTAGGTATTGTGCGTATGCGATATCATGTCCTCCACCAATAAAAAAAGATTGGTGATGCTGTTGAATAACTCGAGCAGCCAAATGTCCCATTTCTTCTTGAACTTCACTTAGAGAACCTTTTGTATATTCTACATTTCCATAATCAACAAGAGATTCACATTCACTTAAATCAGGTAATTGGGCAAACGCTTTTTTTATTTCGTCTGGTCCTTTTTTAGCACCAATTCTTCCTTCATTCAGTTCAATCCCTTTATCAACGGCATAGCCTAACAAACCTACACCAACTTTATCAAAACGATTTTCTATTTTTTCTAAATTAGCAAATGTGACGGTCTGAAAATGCTTAAACTGCTTAGGATCATTTTGACTATCTACTCTTCCTTTCCATAGTTTTGGATTGCTTTCACTGTACATAATATTAGATGCCTCCTAATTATTTAAGGTTATCTTAATCATATAACATATTTTATACAATCAATACCCATTTTTATTAAATTATTTACCCTTTAATTTATGATTCAGACATTAAATATTAGTTTCAAAAATTTAAAAATAATTCAATACTATTACATTTTAATGATATTTAAAATGGACAATTTATTTATCCCCTTGTAATATGTATAATATTAAGAAAAGAATATATATGGTTACCCTAATGGAGGTTACATACATGAAGACGAAACGTATTTCAGGATTTCAATGGGCTTTAACAATTTTTGTATTTTTCGTTGTTACAATGGCATTGTCTTTAATCCTGCGAGACTTTCAAGCATCTATTGGTATTAAACGTTTTGTGTTTAGTATTAATAATTTAGCGCCATTTATTGCTGCAATAATTTGTATTATTGCATTTAAAAATAAGCGTACTCAACTAGCTGGTTTGAATTTCTCTATTGATATTAGAGTTATTGAACGTATAATACTTGCGTTAATTTTGCCGCTCATTATTTTTATTATTGGAATGATGAGTTTCAATAGATTTGCTGATAGTTTTATTTTATTACAAGCCAATGATTTATCAGTATCTGTATTTACAATTATGATTGGTCATATTTTCATGGCTTTCTTTGCTGAATTTGGATTCCGTTCATATTTACAAAATATTGTTGAAAGTAAAGTCAATACATTTTTTGCTTCAATCATTGTAGGTTTAATGTATTCTATTTGGACTATTAACACGACATATGGAATGCAATATGCAGGTTATCACTTCTTATATACATTTATGTTTTCAATGATTGTCGGTGAATTAATTAGAGCAACTAAAGGTCGTACGATTTATATTGCAATGTTATTCCATGCTGCAATGACATTTGCTCAAGTATTCTTATTTAGCGAAGAAACTGGCGACTTATTCTCTATGAAAGTCATTGCTTTAAGTACTACAATTGTTGGTATTATTTTCATTCTTTTAAGTTTAGTCATTCGCTTTATCTTATATAAAACAACAAACCAATCATTAGATGAAGTAGAACCTAATAATTATTTAGACCATGTAAATGATGACACAGATGATTCAAATAAGATATCTAATAGTGAATTGGATAAAAAAGAAACGTCACATCAATCGTTACAAGAAAATAATGTGACTCATACACAGACTAATGAATCTGAAGTCCAAGACGGTGATCATCATTTAAAATCATCTTCTAAATATACAGAAGATAGACGCTCATCTGTAGTGGATAATGTAAAAGAAGAAATCAATGATATCCATAAATCTAATAAATAAAAAGAAAAGAGAGGAACTTAAACATGTTCCTCTCTTTTTTACTTCTTATTAATTACTTTAATTCCTTCTTGAGTGCCAATAATCGCTTGTGTTGTCATATCTAAAAAATAACCTGTTTCTAGCACACCTGTGAGATGAATTAAAAATTCATGTAATTGATAAGGATCTATCTTACTTTTTAATTCACAGTCTAAAATATAATTCCCATTATCTGTAATAAATGGTATATCCTCATTCATTCTTCGTTCGACTGAGATATCATTATATGCTTCAATTTTTTTAGATATCAGTAACCAGTTAAATTTATCAACTTCAATAGGTAATTTGAAAGTTTCACCTAAGTAATTTACTATTTTACTTTCGTCTGCTAAAACTATAAATTGTCTTGCCATTTCATCAATGACTTTCTCTCTGAATAAGGCACCACCGCCTCCCTTAATAAGGTTTAAATCTGAATCAATTTCATCTGCACCATCAATAGCTAAATCTATATAAGTAATATCATTAATATCAACCACATTAATATTATATTGTTTAGCAAGAAATTCACTTTTATTAGATGTACATACACCTGTAACATTTAAATTATCTTGTTGAATACGCTCTGCAATCTTAGGAATCAATAGTTCAATTGTACTTCCTGTTCCAATTCCAAGAATCATATTATCTTGGATTTGAGCTACTGCATCATCTGTCGTCATTAATTTGAGTTCTTTCGCATCCTTCATCGGTACTATAACTCCTTTTCATATACTCATTTATTATTTTACACTAGCCTTTTTAAAATACCTAGGTCTATTTTACATTCATTTAATTTATCAAAAGATATTTTTATACTTTTTAAAAATATAGTAAAATAACAGATATGATAAAAAAGGAGACCATAACATGATTCCCGTATATGCTATTTCAACTGGTAAAATTGAAACTTTAAACTATGATCAAAAACGTCCAATGCATTCTGCTTTAAATAAAACAATGTTTTCTGGAAAAATGTGGTTATCTTATACAGGGTTCAGTGAGGATGAACAAGCTTATAAGGACCATGGTGGTCCACACAAAGCTGTTTGTTGTTTTAGTAAGAAAAATTATGCAATGTATAAAGATGATATTAATATACTACCTGATTATGCAATGTTTGGTGAAAATTTAACTCTCGTTGACCTTGATGAAAATGATGTGTATTTTGGAAATCAATATCAATTAGGAGAGGCAATTGTAGAAGTTTCTGAAATACGTGAACCTTGCTGGAAGATTCAAAGAAAGTATGGTATTAAACATTTAGTTAAGCGGATGTCTTCCTCAGGTAAAACAGGATTTTATATGCGTGTTTTAAAAGAAGGTTATGTGCAGCAACAAGATCATTTATTACTCCTTAAAACTGCTGAATCTCCTACACGCTTATCTGTTCAAAATTTGAATGATATTTATTATAATGACCGTGAAAATATAGATCGTTTAAATAAAGCTATTAATAATCCTTACTTATCTCCTAAACGTATTGAAAAATTGAAATTATTAAAAGAAAAAGCAATGAATAAATAGAAACATACCACTATCACTTAATGTCATAGTGGTATGTTTCTGAATAAAAATAAAGTTATTTTTCTGAAATATGATATATTGTCTTCGCATAAAATGGAACATTAGCTTTTAGAATTGACTTAGCTTTATTGCCTTCATTATTAATATCATTAGGTAAGTATTGTGTTTCTAGCGCTACACCTGAATGAGGTTTATAAATATTAAAATCACTCTTCCATTCTGATGTATCATTAAAAGTAAAAATTACTATATTAGTCATTGTTGTTTCTACATCTAACGCAAACTCGTTATTTTCAACGATAAGACGATGATGACCAATATCAAATGGGTGATCGAGACCTTTATTAAAATATATTTGTTCTTTAATTTGTTTATCTTCAGAATTAAAAATATCTTGAAATTGAATAGGTCGATGATTAAATCGTTCTAATAAATCAATAGGCTGTTGACTGGAAATAAGATGGTTCTGATCAATAGGATACATTTTTAATTGTTCACTTATTATAGAGTGATTATCAATGACATTATTATCTCTATTTAGATTAAAGTACACATGATTTGTAGGATTGAATAATGTATCTTCATTTGATGTTGCTTCATATTCAATCGTCCAGCGATGTTCAACATCATATGTATGTATAACCTTAATCATCATATCTCCAGGATAACCATCCTCTTTTGATTGTATCTGAAGTTTAAATATAACTTTAATATTTGTTATATTATTTTGTATTTCATAATCAAACAACCGTCTGTCTAAACCATTACTACCGCCGTGAAGTTGATTAGTCATTTCATTTTCTTCCAATTGATAATATTTATTGTTCAAATTAAAAGAAGCATTTTCAATACGTCCTGCATATCGTCCAATAGTAGCTCCAAATTTATATGGATTTTCAGGGTAAAATTCATCCGCTTCTACTTTATTACCTAACACAATATTATTATCATGATATTTCCAACACACAATTCGTGCTCCATAGTTTGTAAATACAATATACGTATCGTCATTATCTATTTTAATTAAATCTATACCATGATTTTGTTTCTCTACTTCAACTATCATTACTTACGTCTCCCTCTCAACACGTTTGATCAGGCTCTATTTGGTAAAATCATTATTAATACGCCAATAATGCATACAACAGCACCTAAGACATCATACTTATCTGGAATTTGTTTATCAAATACAAATGACCATATGATACTCATTATAATAAACACTCCGCCATATGCCGCATAGACACGTCCAAAGGTTGGAAACACTTGAAATGTAGCAATCACACCATATAAGACAAGCACTAGTCCACCAATCCACCCTAACCAACTTGATTGTCCTTCCCTTAACCACAACCAAATTAGATAGCCTCCACCAATTTCACAGAGACCTGATAATACAAAAATAAATATTGAATATATCATTTCTTTATTCACCAACTTTTGAAAAGTTAGTTTCATTGTAGCAAACTGCTTTAAATTTCATCTATTACTTTTAAACTTTGACTTTATCATCAATACATATTGTTACACTTTTTTAATTAATATTCCATAGGTTTTATATAAATTTAAAAATGTAAACGCTATCTATTAAATGTTTTTTCATTCTCTATCAATGCATTTAATATTTTCTAACTCTAACATTTTCCACTATAATAAAATTATTAAAAAATTTAGACAAGCATCCAAATGATTCATTTAAAGAAAGAGGTATTTATATTGGACTTTGTAAATAAACCAACAATTGAAACGGCTAAATCTTTATTAGGCGTTAAAATTAGTTATCAAGATCAAACACAAACTTATAGTGGCTATATTGTCGAAACAGAAGCTTATTTAGGTTTTAAAGATAAAGCAGCACATGGATTTGGTGGGAAACAAACGCCTAAAGTCACTTCTTTATATCAACGTGGTGGAACCATATATGGCCATGTTATGCATACGCATTTACTTATTAATTTAGTAACACGTGAAGAAGGTATCCCAGAAGGTGTCTTAATACGTGCAGTTGAACCTGAAGATGGTATCGAAACTATGAAAATCAACCGAAATAAATCTGGTTTCGAACTTACAAATGGGCCAGGAAAGTGGACTAAAGCATTTAATATTCCTAGAGCAATAGATGGTTCAACAATTAATCAATGTCGTTTATCTATTGATGTAAAGAATAGAAAATTTCCTAGAGAGATTGAAGAAAGTGCACGTATAGGTATCCCAAATAAAGGTGAATGGACAGAAAAACACTTAAGATATACTGTTAAAGGAAATCCATATGTCTCTAGAATGAGAAAATCTGATTGTCTATTACCAGAAGAAACATGGAAGTAACACCTCATTCAATAAAAAAATCGCTTTTGAAAAGGTCATCCTTCTTCAAAAGCGATTAATATTATCCACGTTCAACTTTTAAATGTCTTTGTTCTATCCAAGACATTAACTTACTATCAAAAACAATTTTACTTTGTTTTAAATCATTAATATCTTTAGCATCTAACATTGTCATAATAGATTTCATATGGTCTATAAATGATTCTACATATTCAATGGTACTAGTGATACCAGCATGTTCAACTTGATTTAAAAATGGACGTGACATGCCAACAGCTTTTGCACCTAAAGCTAAACTTTTAATTGCATCTAAAGGTGTGCGTAATCCACCACTTGCAAATACATTTAGTTTATCTTGATAACTTATACTTTCAAGTAGTGATTCTACAGTCGATTGGCCCCAATTTGAAAGGTAATCCATGTCTTTATTTGAACGACGCTCATTTTCTATCGTGACAAAATTAGTGCCACCCTTTCCACTCACATCTACATACGTCACGCCTATATTTACTAAAGATTGTAGTAATTCTTTACTCATGCCAAATCCTACTTCTTTAATGATAACAGGTACACTCACGCGTTGAACAATTGCTTCCACATTTTCTAACCATGTCGAAAACTCTCTATTCCCTTCTGGCATCACTAATTCTTGTGGTGCGTTCACATGTACTTGTAAAGCTTGTGCGTCTAATAATTCAACTGCTTTAACAGCTTTATCTACTGGTACATCTGCGCCTACATTACTAAATATAATGCCCTCAGGGTTTGTTTTACGTACAATACTAAATGATTCAGCCATCTTAGGATTTCTTAAAGCTGCATGTGTAGATCCTACAGCCATAGCTAAGCCTGTTTCTCTAGCAACGACTGCTAACTTTTCATTAATTGTCTTAGTCCAATCACTTCCACCTGTCATTGCATTAATGTACAAGGGAAATGTCATATCAAAATTTGAAGTATGACTCGTTAAATCCACTTGATTCACATTGATATTTGGAATTGAATGATGTACAAACCTCATACGGTCAAAATCTGATTGAGGGACATCTTGTTGTGCCATTGCAATTTCTACATGTTCATTTTTTCTTTGCTCTCTTTGGATATCACTCATGTAACAACCTACTTTCCTTAAACTATGTTCTATATTAAAACCACTTTTTCTTTTTAAAGAAGAGAATTAATGCAATTGAAATGAGTAACATTATAGTTAAACAAATAAAATAACCATAATGCCATTTTAACTCTGGCATATATTCAAAGTTCATTCCATATACGCCTACTATAAATGTTAAAGGAGAAAATATAACTGACACGAGTGTCAATACTTGCATAATACTATTCATTCTAAAAGAAGAATAAGATTCAAAATTTTCTCGAATTTCATTTGTCATTTCTTGAGAGGTTCTAATAATATTATTTTGTTTAATAATATGATCATCAATATGTTGAATATACATTGAATGTTTATAATCTACAATTAAGTTACCTTCAGTCTTAATTGTATTCACAAGTTCCTGCATTGGGAATAATACACGTTTTATTTTTATAAGATTAGAACGTAATTGAAAGACATTATCCATTACTTTTTTACTATGTGTATCATCTACATGTGCATCTTCAAAGTTGTATACCTCATCTTCAATGGTATAAACAAAATCAAAATATTTATCTACCATCATATCAAGGATATGTATAACGATATCAGCACAATCTAAATCTGGATCATGTTTACGCGCATTCATCTTGACAACTTCCATTAATGATTCAAAATGATGTTGATGATAAGTAATTAATGTTTTTCCGTCTAGAAATACGTTCAATGCTATAGGAGTAAAATTATCTTTATGCATACTATGAAATACCATGTATTGGTAATCATCATAAGATTTATATTTAACTCGTGGTACCCCTTTAATGGCATCTTCTAATTCTAAATAGTTAAAATTATAGTTTTCAATCAAAAAATCATTTTCTTTGGATGTTGCATCTTCAAAATCCAACCACACAATAGTAGCATTATTAGGTACATAACTGATTTGTTCAACTTGAGTTAGTGGTTCGTCCTTAGTTTGATATCGAATTATCATGGTCATCTTTCTGTTTCCTCCTATTTAACCATACGGTTATCATTCTACCATGAATTAAATATTGTGTATGTGTTATTTTATGTTAGTAAAGTATTTTTATAAAATTTTAAAGAAGGGATAAAATATTATGAACTATCCATTTATTATTCATAAAAGTGTAGTATCTTCTCAAGTTGATTTTAACCAACATATGCACGATGCAGAATATAATTCAGTTTTCAGTGAAGTTATTAGTGAATTTAATCATTATAATGGTTTATCATTGAAAGAAAGAGAAGCGCTTAATTATACAACATTTACAGTCGAAGAACATACAACCTATTTAAAGGAATTACACTTCGAAGAATCATTTTCAGTTCGTGTTCGTATTTATAATTATGATGAAAAACGTGTTCACTTCTTTTTAGAATTATTTAAAAATGATGAAACTTTAGCTGCAACAAGCGAAATAATGATGATGGGTATTAATCGTTCAACACGCCGACCTGCTTCTTTCCCCGCACACTATAAATCTAATATCCAAATATACTATGATTCTCAATATGATAAGCGCTGGCCTAAATCATTAGGACATCAAATTGGCATTCCAAAGAAAGGAGAGGCATAATGACAGACACTATTTCTGAAATCTTAGAAAACACACTATTTGACCTTAGTGATACACTTAAAATACATTTAATTGAATTAAATGAAAACCGTTCACTATTTATGAATGGACCTAGTCGAGAGCTCATTCAACGAACATTTAATATTAGTTTTTACCAAGGACAAAAACAAGCGATAGAAGCATTAGATAGAGAAATTAAAACGACTACGGATGAAAATGATTTAATAGCTAATCTAAAAAGATATTCGCAAGACGTTGAAAAACAACTTTTAAATGTAATAGAGTTACATACTACAACTTATGAACCCAAAGAAAACTTAAGATTGGCACAATCTCTCGATACTTATTATCATTGTAAAGGCCAACATGATATAATTAGTGAATTATTATCGCAAGTCAATAAATATTCAATATAAAAATATAGGACTAAAGTAAAATCTAACTCGATTCTACTTTAGTCCTTATCATTATTCATGAATTGCCTTATTAATTTGTTTAATCACCTTATGAGATTCATGAATTGGGAATAACGCAAAGTCATGAAACATTTTTGGATACTCAAAAAATTGTATAGATTGATGATGCGTTTCCAATTCATATGCCAAACGTTGCATATCTGGATAATAAATTTCCTTACCACCACCAAACATTATAATTGGTGGCAATCCTTGTTTTATTCCATATATCGGCGAAATTAAAGAATTTGATAATGGTTCTTTATCACTCCACACATTCATTATGTTTTGAAGCCCTTGAATATTAACAAAGCGATCTTTTTCAACCAAATATTCAGTAATTTGAGGATTTGTCATTGTTGCATCAAGCATCGGAGAAATTAAACATATTTTGTATGGTAAAGGTTTGTCATTTTCTACTAATTGTTGTACATAACTAAGTGCAAGTGCTCCACCAGTTCCATCACCCATAATAACAATGTTTTCATTATTAACTTCACTTAATAACGATTCATATACATTATTAATTGCTTTAAATGTATCTTTAAGATGAAACTCTGGTGCTTTAGGATATATCGGTAAAACGACCTCATATAAAGTGTTGAGTGCAAGTTTATCCATTAATCTCCAATGGAATGGAGAAGGTTGTAACGTGTTATACCCACCATGAATATACAAAATTTTCTTTTTAGTTTCGTGACGAAAATTAAATCTAAACACTTGCATATCTCCTAAAGATAATTTATCAAGATTTGCTTTCACATTTAAAGTTGGAGGTTGCTTATGTTTCGCTCTATTAATATCTTTTCTACGCTCCATAAACGAGTTAAACTCGTCTTCACTCTTAAACTGAATTGAGCGATTATGTAGTAAATATTTATTAACAATTCTATTTACCATGCGTGTTTTCATAAAATTTTTACCTACCTTATAAATTTATAAAATTAATCAAACTTTATTACAGAAAGCTTAAAAAAACGATATAATACTATTTATATGATTAAAAATGAGCAATCTAGTTCATATAATTGCCTATTGCATATTAAATTCAGTATAAATGAGTCAACTATAGAAAACAAATGAATGACGGCAAAGGAGTAATAATAATGCAAAATCAAAATCCTAATAGATATCAAACAAATCGCCCCCCATATGTCCGTGTTAACCAACAAGCTTATTATGGTAAAAAGAAAAATTCGTGGATAAGTTTAATTATACATATCATCATTCTTATACTTGTAGGGATTACTTGTTATAGCATGTATAAACAGCCTATTCTAAATTTTGTTCTTGCAAATCAAGCGATTGATTTCTCTGAGATTAAAAATTTTCAAAATACAACTACTCAGATTGGACCACTCAATATTAATATTAGTGAAGTCGCTAACTTACAAGGTGTAATCGATAAATTTATTCTAGCTTTTAATATATTTTTCGTTTTATGTATTGGCAGCATGATTATTTCAATTTTAACCATTGTATTTAATAGAACGATTTTAAAAGTGATTAATTTCATCATTATCGCTGTTGCGTTAATGATTGCTTTTTCCTTTAGTTATACAATTCAAATGTTAGGAAAGCAAATCTCTCAGAACTTGCATTCCTTTTTCTTAGATTTACCACCAAATCAAATTATTACTGAAGCAGATGCTATTCACAATGCACTGATCTTACTTTCAAGTAGTTTAGCGTTATTATTTATAAGCTTTTTCTTTAGAAATCGTCATCCTAGAATCAAATAGACATGTCATCTCATTTTATATTTAATAAAATAAAAAAAGGTATTGAACGTTTTATATGTCCAATACCTTTTTTATTTATTAAAATTTATTACTTTCTTTACTCATCAATCTGTCATGTTCAGCTTCAGCACCTTTTTTACCTTTTAAGAATAAACTTAAAACGAATGCTAAGACACTTAATGCTGTAGCAATCCAAAACGCATCATTGATCCCTTCGATTGAGGCTAATTTATTTACATAAGTCAAGATAACTTGTAATGCGCCTTGTTGACCCCCATATTGTGCGGCCATTTCACGTACATGATCTTGAATGACTGGATTAGTTTTATCTAATTCAGTTGCAAATGCATTCAGATGATTTGTAGATTGAGTTGTCATTACAGTAACGAGAATCGCAGTACCAATTGAACCAGCTAATTGTCTCATCGTATTTAAGAACGCATTACCATGAGAAATTAAACGAGGTGGTAAAGCATTGATAGCTGCAGTCATTAACGGCATCATAACAAATGCCATACCTATTGAACGTATTACATAAATACTCATAATATGAAGATAAGAAGTATCCATATTCAGTTTTGTTAATTCATACGTTCCGTAAGTCATCACTGCAATACCGAATAAAGCAAGTGGTTTAAGACCAATTGTATCAAGTAATTTACCAGCAACAGGTCCTAATACCCCCATTAATAATGAACCTGGTAATAATAGTAAACCAGAATCTAATGCTGAGAAACCACGTAAATTTTGAAGATATAATGGTAATAAAATCATACCTCCGAATAAACTCATCATTACTACCATGTTTATAATAGTAGTAAGTGTGTATGTTGGTGATTTTAGCACTTCTAAATTAAGCATTGGTGCTTTCATTGTTAATTCACGAATAGCAAATAAGATGATGAACACAACACCAATGATAAACATTATAACGATTTCAGTTGAACCCCATCCTTTGTTACCAGCTTCACTAAAACCATATAATAAAGCACCAAATCCAATTGTACTATATACGATACCACGATAGTCTGCTTTTGGATTGATTGTTTTTTGATAAATTTTGAACCATGCTAATCCAAATAAGAAAGCAAGTAGTCCTAAGATAAACATCATATAGAACATGATATTCCAATCATAATTTTGGACGATGTAACCAGATAATGATGGCCCAATCGCTGGAGCAAGAATCATTGCGATACCCATTGTTCCCATTGCCACACCACGTTTTTCAGGTGGGAAAATGGTAACAATTACATTAGATCCTAATGGCATTAATATACCTGCACCAATCGCTTGTAAAACACGTCCTCCCATCATAATTGGGAAGTTAGTTGAAATACCACAAACTAATGAGCCAATTGTAAATAATACAAGCGCTATTAAAAATAGCTTACGATATGAATATTTATTAAATAAGAACGCACTTATTGGTATTAAAATACCGTTTACTAACATGAATCCTGTCATCAACCATTGTCCAGTTGAAGCAGAAATATTGAATTCTGTATTAATTCTAGGTAAAGCTACATTAAGTAATGTTTGGTTTAAAATTGCGATAAACATACCAAACAACATAGCAGCTAAAATTTTGCCTCTTGTAATCCCTTTACCGAAGACAAAATCTTGGTTTTGATTTTTTATACGTTCGTTCACACGTCCTTCTTGTGAATCAGGATTAATAGGTTCATAAATAGAATCTTTGGAAAGATGTTGATTATTAACATCTCTATCATTATGATTTACTGTATCTTCAGAATGCGTATTGCGTTGTTCATCGTCTGAGTAATGTAAGGAATGTGACGTTTGTTTTTGCTCAGGATGAATTTGTTCTGAAGATGAATCTTGTTGCTCTTGTTCTTCTTCAAAATGATTTTTTCTTTTATCATTATTGATATCGTTACCTTCCTTATAATGAGATTGGTCATTATTAAAGTAACGCTTTTTCTCTTCACTGATCTGAGGAGAGGATGCATTCTTTGCATCGTTATTTTGTTCTAAGTCACTCATTTTAAATTTAGATGGATTATTTTGACTCTTAGATTCTTCATTTACTTGTTGTCCCTTTGATTGATTTAATTTAGATTTATGACGTGATTTCAACACGAATAAATTAATTAAACCAACTAAAATGACCGCTGCAACGATATATCCAATAATGAAGGTCACTGTCATTTTATGACCCCCTTAGTCTTTATGAATTTTAACTTCAGCGTTCATTCCAGGAACAACATTTTTAGATGGTTGTGAGTCTAAAGAAATTTTCACAGGAATCACTTGTGAAACTTTAGTATAGTTACCGTCACTGTTTGATGATGGCATTAATGAGAAACTATTTGCAGTTGCTTTTCCGATTTCTTTAATTTTACCATCGATTTTAGAATCTTGACCATCGATTGTTACATCAACTTTATCGCCTTTTTCAATGCTGCTTAAATCATTTTCATCGATATTAGCTGTAATGTATAAATCATCTAAATTATATGCATAAGCAATTGGTGAACCTGCTTGAGCGATAGAGCCTTCCATTCCATCAGTTTTAGCAATTGTACCATCTTGTGGCATTTTAATTTTTTGATCTTGAGTTTGACCATCTTGACCTTGAGCAGTTACTTCTGCGACTGTGTCACCTTTTTTCAATTGATCGCCTTGTTTTGCGTCAAAAGATTTAATTTGTCCAGATGCTGGACTCGCAATTTTAATTTGATTACCGTCAACTTTAGCATTATCAGTTGTTACATAGCTAGTTGCATTATGATAGAAATAAAATCCAACTACTCCGATAATAACTAAAGCAACGATAGTAATGATATTGATTAACACCATTTTCTTCATTGAACTTTCCTCCTATTTGCTTTTAAAAATCACTTTATATATTATAAAGACATATCAATAAAAAAAACACCAACAAAACTTAAAAAATTGTCGGTTATTTTTTAAATTTAGGTGACATGCATGAAATTAAAAGCGAAATATAAAATTATAATAAGTATGATCGATTTGCTAGAAGATTATCCCTTCGAACAAATTTCAATTAAAATGATATGTGCACAAAGTAAAATTAATCGTTCAACATTTTATGATAATTTTCAGGATAAATATGACTTATTGTCTACAATCCAAAGTTACCATCTAAATAAGTATGAAAAATTATTAAAAGCACTTTCTAATAATTTTCACAATATAAAAAAAGAGCCTGAAAAAGTATTTAAATTCTTTCATATTATTCTTAAATATATATATAGAAAGAAATCTTTTTTTCACGCTATTTTTATCTCAAATCCAAATAGAAGTTTAGTTATGGACTACTTAGATATTACAAAGAAATATTACGATAAGATTTTAGTTGAAAATGAAACCTTAATTCAAAATAGAGGACTTTTTATTTCTTATACCATTAGCGGTCAAATTGGAGTAATTCTTTATTGGCTAAGAAGCGGTTGCCAAGAAAGTCCTAAAGAAGTAGCAAATTCTTTATTATCCAATACAATTAAGTTACAGAGATAATAAAGAAGGGAGCAAGACAGAATCAAATTAAACTCTGTTTTGCTCCTTTTTATTTATCTTTTTGTTTTAAACACTTTAAAATTAATAAGGTGTAAAATAACAAGGATTACAATTGCACTAATAATGATTGTTAGATAAGGCATACTGTTATATTCTCCTTTTACATTTACCAAAGGTGTAACAATACCTCCAAATAAAAATTGCACAAGTCCTAATAAACTTGAAGCACTACCATTACCAGTGGTACTTTCCTCCATCGCAATAGAAAACCCTAAAGTAGCTACACCTGTAACTGGAGCTACTAATGTTATAAAACCAATCACTAAAAAAATGAATGATCCATGTTGGATGAGCGTTAACGAAACAATACATACACCAATAATTTGGATACATGTCAATAACCTTAAAAGTGTTTGCGTATGAATATAATCTACTAATTTTCCTGTTAATTGACTAGAGACGATTAATGTTATTCCTATTCCAGCAAACATCCAACTAAAATGCAGTGGAGAGACACCATAAATTTTTTGAACTAAAAACGGTGAAGCAGAAATATAACTAAATAATAAAATAAATGAAACACCTTGTATGAGCATGGGTAGCACAAATCGTGGTGTACCTAATAAGCTTTTAAAATTCTGAAATATCACTTTGATACCACTGCTATCTCTATACTCTAAACTTAACGATTCTGGTATTTTTGTTAGACTCCCCATTACCATTAATATACCGAAGATAGTTAATATAACAAATATGACTCTCCAAACTGCTACACTTAAAATGATACCTCCAAGCGCAGGCGCAATAACCGGAGCAACACCATTAACTAGCATTAATAAAGATAGGAATTTAGTTAATTCATTACCTTTATATAAATCACTTGCAATGGCTCTTGAAATAACTGCCGCGCCTCCCCCAGTAATACCTTGTAAAAGTCTTAAGATAATCATAAGCCATATGTTATGAACAAATATGATTCCGAGACTTGCAAGAGTAAAAATGGTCATAACGATAATTAAAGGTTTTTTACGCCCCAAACTATCGGAAATCGGTCCTACAAATAAATTACCAATTCCAAGACCAATCATAAAAAACGATAGTGTTAATTGAGCATGAGCTGTCGTAGTGTTGAAATCATTTTTCAATTCAGGTAAACCGGGTAAGAACATATCAATCGCTAAAGGTCCTATAGCAGTCAACATACCTAGAATAATAATAAATAACAAGGAATGCTTATCTTGGTTATGTCTTTGTTCCATTTAAATATTCTCCTTAGTATCTATTTAATGTTTATAATTTGTAATATTCCATTATCTTTATTTTCTTCTATTTCATAAGTGACATATTCTATTTCTCCGCGTTGATTAATTTGTTGTACTTTAGCTTTAATAATATCTCCACTTTGAGTTGCACTTAACAACTGTGAGAACTCAAAATGCTTTGAATCACTTAAATGATTTTTTATATCTATATATGCATCAGACTTATTTTTTAGAAATGGACTTATTATATCAAAATTTTGTTGATTAATAGCATTATTTAGAGCATAAGCATATTGATTAAAAAATGGTTCTAACGTAACTCTAAGTATACTTTCTTCTTCAGTTTTCTTTGAAACATAATCAGAAATTTTATCTTCATCAAAGTCCAGTATGGCACTATTAATGTTTCCTAAATCTTTTGCTTTTATTGTTTTACTTGTAGACGTAAATGTTTTGTCTTTAACCATACCTGTAGCTGAAACACTAATGTCTTTATTTTGAGGATATGGACCATATATTTTTGATGCATCATATTTCATTTCTTTATCATTAATAGTTACTTTTAATGTGTTTTTATCTAAGTCACTTTTACCCTTTAATTTAACTTTAAGTGCAGCTTCGTTAAAGTTCTCATTAACATCCACAGTATTTCCTTTAGCATATCTAAAATCAAATTTCATTTGACCTGTAAAATGACCATATTCCGTGTCTTTTTCAGCATCGATAGCATAAACACCTGGAATGTATTTGCCAATAGAAGTTGCTTGATTCGCCTTTGCATGAATGACTCTACGTTTTCCACCAGCTTTAAATTTATATTTTGTATCTATTTTCGGCTTAACAATAACCGTTTTTGTAGGTGGTCTAT
The DNA here is from genome assembly GCF_038007165.1 of Staphylococcus sp. FSL W8-1270. NCBI lineage: Bacteria > Bacillati > Bacillota > Bacilli > Caryophanales > Staphylococcaceae > Staphylococcus > Staphylococcus sp. FSL W8-1270. Next base: position 577,454 of record NZ_JBBOWQ010000001.1, on the reverse strand, counting down.
AACTCATGTTATTAAAGATTAAAAAACGCGTTCCATTTTTACTAATTTTTAATACATTTTTATCTGTTTTTGTTTGTATATAGGCAGAATCATGATTACTTTTATTTAATTTATCTGTTGTGTGTTTGACATCGTGAATAAATTTCATCATTCCAACTTCATCTTTAATATATTGAATATAAACACTTGCTTCTTCATCATCTACAGGAACATCTTTAGTACTAATTAATGTCGCTACTTTTTGAGCGTCATTGTTATCAATCGCGTTTACAAGAATTTTAGTTTGAGCTTCGGGGGAATTGAAATTTCTTAATAGTATGAAAACAATACCAATTAAAACAACAATGAAAGCTATAATGACCCACGGAATAAACTTTTTAAATTTTAAATTAGATTGTTCTGATTGAGAGGACGATGTTGCTTTATTTTTTTCTTTTGGTATCATATTTCCACAATTAGAACATTGCTTATCACTTTTATTTAATTCTTGTCCACAATAAGGACATTGTTTCATTTTCTCATCAACTTCCTCTCATAAGATGCAATGTCATTTATATTTTTCACACAAATATTATAACCCTTTTTTCTTGTGGAGATAACTTCCGATTAACGTTTATTTTACCTTAGCATTAAACTGCTTCACACGTTCATCTATAATATAAAGCACACTCAGAGCTTTTTCTATATCACTACTAGATAAGTCTTTAACCATATCATTCACAATTTGACTTATAATTTCGTTATTTTCTTCCGTATATTGGTGCCCTTTCTCTGTTAAGACAATATACTTTAAACGTTGATCTATTTTATCGTTAGGCTTCTGTAATGCAACAAAGTCACTTTCTATTAATTTTTTTATACGACGACTTACTGCCGCTTTATTAACCCCTTGTTTTTCAGTAATTTCTGTTATAGATAAAGCTTGATGATGACTAAGTAATCGTAGTACATTCGATTGCTCAGTAGAAACACCATATTTTACTTGTTGATCTTTTAAAAGTTTAGACGTTAATGTATTTGTATCGTCTATGAAATGTTTCATAAATTCAATATGATTTTTTGAGATTCTATTCATTACAAATCTCCTTACTTAAATAATTTCATATATTATGTAGTTAATTTTTATACTCTGTTAAATAATATCAATAATTTTCCACGTTGAAAACAAATAGAAAAATATAATAGTTGCTAAATTGTGACCCTTTCATTACATTTAAATATATAAATAGATATGAGGTTATTAAATATGCTAGCAATCATTTTATTATTTATTGTTTTAATTATTATCCTAAGTGTTTTGTTTAATATAAGACATTTTATCTCCCTTTCTTTTTTTATTACAAGCGTGATATTATGTTTCACCATTAATCTCATTAATATCATGACCATGACTCTACCAACTGGATTGTTTATATTAATTATCATTTCTACCATCGGTTTGCTTGTCAAACATTCTCATCTATTTAAAATAAAAAAAGGAACCCGTTTCTTAAACAAAATGTTTCGTAGATTAATAAATGGTGTCTTATTTATTGGTATATTTATATATCTTAGTACAATACCATTATCTATTTTAAATGGCATGTTTTTATGGATTGCTTTAATTTTATTTAGTGCTTGTTACACTTTCATTATATATTTAATTTTTTCTTCTGCATTTGGACGTGCTAAAACCCATAAACAATATGATGTGATTCTTATACTTGGCGCAGGTATATTCACTGAAACAGTCACTCCTATGCTAGCCTCTAGACTGGATAGAGCTTTAAAAATCTATAAAGTACAGTCGCATAATTGCAACATATTGGTAAGTGGTGGTCAAGGTCCTGACGAACCAATTTCAGAGGCTTTAGCAATGAAGAATTATCTCATGAAATGTGGCGTGTCATCTTCTTCAATATTGATGGAATCACAATCAAGCAGTACATATGAGAACTTTTTATATTCTAAATCTTTCATTAATACATCGTTTGAAAATGTCCCTAATATTTTATGTGTGACGAGTCAGTTTCATATTTTAAGAGCCTTACGTCTTGCACAAAAGTTAAATATAAACATAATAGGATTAGGAAGTTCAACGCCTTATCATTTTCTAGATAAAGCGCTTTTACGCGATTTCCTTGCACTTATGTATCAATATAAATTACTTTTGACTTTGTATTTAGTTGGACTATTTATAGTATCAATTTGGATATTACTTTAATATACAAAAAGTCTGGATCATTTTCTTATATGACCCAGACTTTTCCATCATATTCATACTACTCACTTTTTAATTAAGTATTTTGCCGTCTTCTAATTTTACGACGCGATCAGCATAGTCAAATAATCGCTCGTCATGTGTAATCATAATACCTACCATCTGTTCAGATTTTATACGTTCCCTAATCATCTCTACTACTTTCGTAGCACGACTTGCATCTAAGCTTGCTGTTGGTTCATCAGCAAGAATGATTTTAGGATTATTTGTAAAGGCACGCATAATTGCTACACGCTGCTTTTCTCCTCCTGATAACATATGTGGAAATGCATTCAAACGATCTTTGAGACCAATTTCTGTTAATAAATATTTAGCATTTGAAGCAGCTTCTTTTTTATTTACTCCCGCTTCCTTAGCAATAACAGTGAGTTGCTCTTCAACAGTTAGATAAGGAACAAGGTGTGATGCTTGAAAAATAAAACCAATATCATTAAGTCTTAATTCTGTACTATTTTTATAATTTGAATACAAATCATGACCTTCATATAATATCTTACCATCAGTAGGTGTCAACAACCCACCTAATATATTTAATAGTGTCGATTTACCTGAACCTGATGCACCATTTAAAATAATAAACTCTCCTGGTTGAACTTCTAAATTAATATCCTTTAATACGTTTGTCTTCGCTAAACCTTCTCCAAATGTTTTACTAATATGTTCGAGTTTTAATGTCATTATTCCATACCTCCAATAGCATCAATTGGATCCACTTTTAATACTTTGATAAATGATAGTAAGGCACCGATACATCCTACAATAAGAAAAATAACAATCATTAATAAAATTGTACCGTAACCTAAATAAAATGGCATAGTCACTGGCATAATTAAACTTAATATTAAAATAAGTATTGTGGCTAAAATAACACCCACCATAGTAGTTAAAATAATCTCTATAATTAATGAGCTTAATAAATGTCTCGTTTTAATTCCTACTGCTTTTAATATACCTATTTGTGAGATTTTTTGGATGGTCATAACATAAAAGAATGCACTTAATACAATTGCTGTAATCACGAACAAACTAATTATCATTAAATTCAATGGCATTTGTTCTGCTTGGTAACTTGCAATGTTATCAGTCAATGTTTTTTCATTAACAGTTGTTACATTAGAAATATCATTTATTCTATTTTTATCTTTTTTACTTAATTCTTTAACTGGATAGAATGTAGAATAATTTTTATTAAGTGCTTTAAAATCTGAATGATTCATCATAACCATTGAGCTATGAGAATACATTGTATCTTCAATAATACCACTTACTTTATAATCTTCTTTATGACCTTTAAACTTAATCGTATCCCCTTTTTTTACATCTTGTCCTGTTAATTTATCATTTATTGCAACTTCATGTGAGTGATTAGGATATCGACCTTCTTTTAAAGAGGGACGACCTTCTTTAGAGGTAGAGAAAGTAAGAATATCTTGATCTTGTTGTTTTAATTTTAATGTTTGAGGTCCAAGATGTGTTGCTTGTTGATTTATAATATCTTCTATCTTATTTTGTTGATTTGAATCAAGTTGTGATTTTTCAATTTTAGGTTCTTTCATTTTTTCAATAATATATGTTTGTGCATTTTGATTGTTTAAAAATGACACATTTTCTCTCGCTAAACCTTGAGCTAAACCATTAATAAACAATACCATACTTCCTAGTAAAAAGATGATTAGCATAATTAATATATATCGAAATTTATAAAATTTTATTTCTTTCCAAGCTAAATTCATTTCTTTTTTCCTCCCTATTTATCTTTATTAAACAGTATAGAGAGTAAATATGAACTGAATATGAACAACAAAGAAAATTGTCTTAGATTTTAAAGATTCGTATAATAACAAGAAAAGGAGCGAAAAGTAAATGATAAAATGTTTAATTGTAGATGATGATCCAAAACTCTTGCATTATGTTTCTAAACATTTAGAAGCGGATCATATAAAAACAGTGACACATTCGAGTGGAGAACAAGCTTTAAAATATCTTAATCATCATCTTGTGGATATCGCAGTTGTAGATATTATGATGACAGGTATGGATGGATTTGAATTATGTCAATTATTAAAAGATCGCTATCAATTACCAGTTATTATGCTTACAGCACGAGATGCATTAAGTGATAAAGAACGCGCATTTGTCAGTGGCACAGATGACTATGTAACTAAACCATTTGAAATTAAAGAATTATTATTTAGAATTCGTGCCGTTTTGCGTCGTTATCAAATTAATATACAAAATAAGATTGAAATAGGAAATGTTAGTTTAAATGATGAATTTATGGAGGTAAGTGTAGAATCTAAAAAAATGAATCTTCCTACTAAAGAATTCCAACTTCTATTTTTATTGTGTACTCATCCAAGACAAATTTTCACAAGAGAGTCTATTATTGAAAAAATTTGGGGTTTCGATTATGCAGGCGATGAAAGAACAGTAGATGTTCATATTAAGCGTTTAAGAGCACGCTTAAAAAAATTAGAAGCAACTATTGAAATTCAAACAGTAAGGGGACAGGGATACAAGGTGAATAAAGATGTTTAAAACATTATATAGTCGCATTGCGATTTATACTATTACTGTGATTATTTTTAGTGCATTAGTTAGTTTTTTCATTGCAAATATATATTATCATTTCAATCTCAAAGAAAATAATGACACTAAAATTATGCGTACTTTAAAAGAAGCTCGTACATACGAACATCAACTTCCTTCAAAATACGTAAAGTCTTATTTTCAACATTTAGGACAAATGAATTATCAAATCGTTACCGTCGATAAACAAGGACAAAAAACATTTTATGGTGAACCTTTTAGAAAAGATACACTGTCCTCATCATCTATTAACCAAGTTATGCGTGGTCATGATTATCACGGTATAAAAAACAAACCTTTTGAATTATTTGTGACAGGTTTCTTTGATAACGAAACAGATAACACGGTGGGCATAAGATTTTATGAAGACCATGAACCTATAGCAGTATTTATGCGGCCAGATATAGGTAAAACATTCGGCGAGTTTAGAATATTTTTATTGGTATTACTTATTTTCTTATTGCTGATATCTATTTCGCTTGTTATTGCTTCAACATACTCGATCATTAAACCTATTAAAAAGTTAAAAATGGCGACAGAACAATTAATGAATGGGAATTTTGAAACACCCATTTCTCGTACACGTCATGATGAAATTGGAACTTTACAGTTTCGCTTTGATACCATGCGTCAGTCATTAAAACAATTAGATGACATGCGTCAACATTTTGTTCAAAATGTTTCACATGAAATTAAAACACCTCTTACACATATTGAAAGACTATTAACTGAATTACAATTTGCGCATTCAGAAGATGAACGTCATAGCTTAATCAATGATATTCATTTAGAAATTACACGTCTTAGTAACTTAATAAAAGAACTACTATTACTATCTGAATTAGATAATGCGAATCACTTATCTGTTGACGATAATTTAGAATTATCTTCACTCATTACTGATATCATTCGACATGAACAATACACGATTGATGATAAATCATTGATGTTATTATCTGATATGCATAACATATATTTCCAGGGAAATCGTCGCCTTTTACATCAAGCATTTTCGAATCTAATTCAAAATGCTATTAAATATTCAGATATAAATGGCATTATCGATATTACTTTGAATCAAGAAAATAATCATATTATGTTTGCGGTAACAAATGAAGGACAAACTATTTCTAAACAAGCGATACCACATCTATTTGATCGTTTTTATAAACTCAATGCTAGTGATAATAGTAATGGTTTAGGACTAGCAATTACTAAGTCCATCATTGATTTACATCACGGTAAAATATGTGTATCTAGTAATTCTGAAAGTGGCACGACATTTAAAATTCTATTTCCACATACCCTATTTTAACTTATTAGACAAAAACAGGCAGTGTTAAAAAGGACACTACCTGTTTTTTTGATTATTTCACATTTAAATATTTTCTTACTTCTTTATTTACTGCGTTATAAACTTCTTCATGCTCATTAAGTTTAAGTCCATACGATGGAATCATCTCTTTAATTTTTGGAATCCAAGCATCAAATTCATTTTTGTAACAGCGTTTTAATACATCTAACATGATGTCGACAGCTGTTGAAGCTCCTGGAGAAGCACCTAATAATGCTGCAAGTGATCCATCATCAGAAGTAATGACCTCTGTACCAAATTGTAAGTTCCCTTTACTATCTTCTGTATCTTTAATCACTTGAACACGTTGTCCAGCAATAACAACTTCCCAATCTTCGTCTCTAGCATTCGGTAAAAAGATTCTTAAATCATTCATTCGATCTTTATGACTAAGCATTAATTGAGAAACTAAGTATTTAGTTAAATTGAACTCTTTAACTCCTGCTGTTAACATCGTCACAATATTATTCGGTTTAACAGAGCGAATTAAATCTAAATTGGATCCTGTTTTCAAAAATTTAGGTGAGAAACCTGCAAACGGTCCAAATAATAGAGAGCGTTCTCCATTTACAAATCGTGTATCTAAATGTGGTACAGACATCGGCGGTGCTCCAACATCTGCTTTACCATATACTTTTGCATAGTGACGTTCAATAACGTCTTCGTTTTTACAACGTAAGAAAAGACCACTTACTGGGAAACCACCTACATGTTTAGACTGCTTAATTCCAGTTTTTTGTAGAAGTGGAAGACTTGCTCCTCCAGCACCGATGAACACAAACTCAGATTCAAACGTATGAATTGTATTAGAGTTCAAATCTTTGACAGTCACTTTCCAATAACCATTGTTCAATCGTTCAATATTTTGAACTTCTTGATGATACGTAACGTCTACATTACGTTCTTTTAAATTAGAAATTAATTTTTTAGTGAGTGCTCCAAAGTTTACATCTGTACCAGTTTCATCACGAGATAATGCAATAGGAACGGGTGATGTTCTACCTTCTACCATTAACGGCACCCATTCATCAATTTGATCCCGATCTTCTGTGATTTCCATTTTTTGAAATAAAATATTTTCTTTTAAAGCTTTTACACGTTTTTTCAAAAAGTCTACGTTTAAAATACCTTTAACAAAGCTCATATGTGGCACAGATTGAATAAAATTACCTGGATGTTCTAGTTGACCAGTTCTGACTAGATAAGCCCAAAATTGTTTAGATACTTGGAACTGTTCATTAATTTTAATTGCTTTTGTTACATCAATACTGCCATCTTTATTTTCTTTTGTATAATTCAATTCACATAGAGCTGAATGACCTGTGCCAGCATTATTCCAAACATTTGAACTTTCTTCACCAGATTGTTCCAATTTTTCGAAAATTTTAATTTCTTTTTCTGGAGATAAGTCTTTTAGTAATGTTCCTAATGTTGCGCTCATGATTCCGCCACCGATTAAGATGACATCTGTTTTGCTATGTTCTATACTCATAACAACCCAGTCCCCCTTTTATAATCACATCTTCAGTCGAAATAAACACGACCATTTTTAATTTAAAACGCTTTCTTTAATTGATAAAAAATAAATATTAATTTGACGTTAAAAGCGTAAATAACATTTTAATTACTATAGTAATTATATACATAATTTCTCTTTGAAAAAAGTATTTACACGAATTATTACATTATTTCGTTTCTATTTTCAAAAATATTTTAATTTTATTATAAAGCTTACAATATTTATACAGTTGGTTTATTACATGCTATAATTTTTATAATATTATTAATAACGAGGTACAATCATGAAATCATTTACTTTTTTAATGCATAATATATACGCCTTAGGTGGCACAGTTAAAGCAATGACTGAATTAGCAAATACCTTAGCGGACAAAGGTCATAACGTTGAAATTATTTCTATTTTTAGAGCTAAAGATATGCCTTACTTCAAACTCAATTCTTCTATTAAAATAAAACACTTAGTTGATTATAGACTAAAACCACAAAATGTGATTTCTATCTTTATGAATCGACTTAATAAATACACTCCTTTATTAAAGCCTATCTACCTTTCAAAACATGAGCCTGGTTTAAATCAATTCTCCAAGTATATTGAACATAAACTGATACGTGCAATTAATGATATAGATACCGATGTACTCATAGGTACAAGAGCAAGTTTTAATATATTTATTTCTAAATATTATCATGGACATGCAATGACAATAGGTATGGAACATATGAATTTAAATGCCTATCCCAAAGCGTATCGACAAGAAATATTAGATGCTTATCAACATCTAGACGCACTAACCACTTTAACTCTTACTGATAAAAACCATTATGAATCATTCATTGAAACACCTGTATATGTCGTTCCTAATATTATTCGAACTAAAAAATTAAATCTACCTAAAAAAAATATTATTTTAAGTGCCGGACGTCTAGAATATGAAAAAGGTTATGATATTTTAATCGAAAGTGTCCAACTCATTAAAGATACGCTTATACAGAAAAATTATAAAATAGAGATTTATGGTGAAGGTCAAGAACATCAAAATTTACAAGAAACTATTAATCATTACCAGCTTAATGACTTAATAACCATACATCCAGCCACTCAACACCTTAATGAAAAATTAGCGCAAAGTCGAATGACTGTCGTCCCTTCACGAAATGAAGGGTTTGGAATGGTCATATTAGAAGCAATGGCTCAAGACAATATTGTTATTAGTTTTAAAGATACACTTGGACCTTCACAACTGATTCAACATAATAAAAATGGTTATTTAGCAGACTATGCGAATGCACAATCATTAGCAAAATATATTGATCTTGCTATTCAAAAGAAAGAGCATTCAGAAAACATGATTAAATCAAGTCATCGAACTCTTGAACATTATTCTCCAGATAAAATTTACGATTATTTTTATTCTATTTTCAAATAAAAAAGGATTGCAATCGGAATTCTCCGAATTGCAATCCTTTTAATGATATCTACATAAATATAGATAAGATAAATGTCCAAATACAGATAAAGATAAGTAATCCTATACTGTATTTCAGAGTCATTTTAAGTAATTCTGATTCTTTACCCACTTGTTTTACAGCTGCTGTTGCAATCGCAATAGATTGTGGTGAAATCAATTTAGCTGCAACCCCACCAACAGTATTAGCTGCAACAAGTAATGGTGCACTTGTACCAATTTGTTGTGCTACAGAAGCTTGGATTGGTGCAAATAGTGAGTTGTTGTTTACTACTGAACCTGTCATAAACACACCAATCCAACCTAATACTGGAGATAAGATTGGGAAGACGCCACCTGCTTTTGCAATACCTTGACCCATAGCTGCACTTAAACCACCATAAGTTGTGATTTTAGAAATTGCTAAGATGAAGCAAATTGTTACAATTGGTAACCATAATTCTTTAAATGCTTCAACAAATAAACGACCTGCATCACCAAAGCTAACTTTTTTAGACATTAATACTGTAATAATAATTGTTAGTAAAATGGCAGTACCAGTTTGACCAATAAAGTTAAAAGTTAACATAATTGGTTTGTGTGTAACATCACTGTATGTGCCTGGTAAATTGAAATTAAATACTAATGCTGATAAAGGACCATTTGGTGCAAATAAGTTTTTGAAGAAAGTTGCACTCCAAATCATAACAATAATCGTTAAGATAATGAATGGACTCCATGCATATAGAATTTCTTTACCACTATGCGGTTTAACTGCTTCTGGTTTAACATCTTTTTGAATTCTAAAGATATTTTTCGGTTGAACTTTTTTAGAAAATACTGCTAAAACTCCCATTGTTACTAATGGTGGAATAATATCAGCTAATTCTGGTCCAACAAATACTGTAATTAAACCTTGTAATACAGTAAACGTAATTGATGCTACCAAAATTTGAGGTAATGTTTCTTTAATACCTTTAAATCCATCAATAATAAAGATTAATAAGAATGGAATAATAAAGTTAATAATTGCCAAAGTTAAAGTAGATGTTTGAGAAACAGCCATGGCTTGTACGTGACCTGGTAAATGAAGTGTATTCACAATACCTACTGGAATACCAATTGCACCAAATGCACCTGAAGCCGCATTAGCAATTAAACATAACATTGCTGCTTGTAAAGGTTTGAAACCTAATTGAGCAAGTAATAATGCACAGATTGCAATTGGCACACCAAAACCAGCAGCACCTTCTAAGAAACCATTAAACGCAAAACCAATTAATAGTAATTGAATACGTTGGTCTTGAGAGATACTCATGATACTATCTTGAATTGTACTAAATTGACCTGATTCTTGAGTCGTTTTATATAATAAAACGGCCATGATAACAATATAACCAATGGGAATAATACCTTGATAGAATCCTTCGATTACACCGCCTGTCGCAATACCACCTGGTAATTTAAAGAATGGGATAGCGATAAGTAAAGTCACTACTAAAGTAGTAATTGCTGCATAAATACCTTTCATTTTAAACACTGTTAAACATAACAAGAATAAAATGATTGGAATCGCTGCAATCAAACTAGATAACACTAAGTTACCAAAAGGGTTAAAAGAATGTACTAACATAGTTTAAACGCTTCTTTCCTTAATATTTTATTATATTGATGAATTATCTAGCTAAACAACTAAAAATTCACTTTTCTAATTTTAACAGGTATTCACAAAAATTAACATATTGTAATCAAGTTAAAATTAGAATATTACACTTTTTATTTTTGTGAATATTTTCACAAAAATAATATAACACTTCTTGTCACAATTGACAATACTGTAAAAATAATTTATGTCAACAATAGTAGTAAAATCTATTTGAATTTTCATTAACATACGATTTTATATTATCATTCATGTAAATATGAATTTTTTAAAAGTGCATGGTAAAATAAAAATATGAAATTTAGGAGTTAAAGGATAATGCATAATGATTAAACAAATAAATATATCTAATATGGCACATCTAGATATACAACTTAATAAAGCTAAATCTGCAGGGTATTCACATTTTATCCCCTATTCTAACGAAATAAAAATTAATCAAGACATGCTTAATGCTGTCTCATTAGGTGAACATTCTATTGCGGTTGATTACACAATCCATGGTGTTTATCTTAATGATTGTCGTTATTTTGGGAATGATAAATTAAGTTTTCTCGCTTGGATGAATAATATTAATCATTATCCAAATATCATTTATAATATTGATACTGCGCTGATTTACCTTTCAAAATATCAAATTCAATCTATTATGGATCTAGCAGTCATCACTATTTTAAAAAATGAGATCGATATAGATGGACATGTTGTTTTTGATTTTATTGAAGAATTACAGACATCTAGTTCATTTTGGAATTCATTAGATACACGAGAAATTAAAATTGCCAATCACTTTGATTTAAATAAATTAGCTTATATCCACGGCCATTCGATTCCATTTCCTAAATATAAGCATCCATTAGCTGACGAAACTCTTCGTTTTGCTGATAGCTGGCTTGTAACAACAAAATTTAAATTACCTAAATGGATGTACAATAAAATTCATCAACGTGCTATTCAAAATCATAAAAAATTAAGTTATATCTATACTAAAGATACATCCAAATTGAAAAATCATGTCGTATTTTTAGGATTCGATTATGGCTATAGGGGTAACTCTAAATACCTTTTTAATTATTTTGTAAAACGAAATCCAACAACAGAAGCTTATTACATTACTGACGATAGACGTGGACCGTATTTCCTTCCCATTGATGCAGAACATAATAAAGAACTTATTGAAACTGCAAAAATTGTAGTCATTGAAAGTTATATGCCTGAAGCTTACCAACCTAATGGTACAGTCATTCAATTATGGCATGGTACACCTATTAAAGAATTATTTTTAGATAGTAAAGAACCTTATCAAAATCAAACTATTTATAATTACAGAGCAAGAAAATATAATAAATGGAAACACCAATCATATGTCTTATTAGATTCAAAAGCTTCAGAAGGTTTATTTGAGACTGCTTTTCCTAATGAAACGGTTCAATTTCTTCCTTTTGGTTATCCAAGAGTAAGTTATTTACTAAACTATAAAGATAATCAAAATCAGCAAAGAAAAATACGTGAAAAATTAAAACTCAATCATACAAAACCTGTTTTATTATATGCGCCAACATGGCATAAAAATACAGAATCATTTACGCCTTTAACGATGACACCAGAGTTACTAGAAAAATACTATGTGATATATAAGGGGCATATTGAAGGTGATGATGCTATTCCAGAAGGTGTCATTGAGGCTCCTATGGATATCGAAACACAAGACTTAATCTTAGTATCAGACATTGTACTTACTGATTATTCTTCTATCATTTTTGATGCCCTAACTATTGATAAAAAAGTTTGTTTATATACTCCTAACCACGAAGAATATAAAGAAGAACGTGGCGTCTATATTGATGTGCTGAATAGTCTAGCAAAAGTTTGGTACACAGACGAAGAATTGTTACTAAATCATTTAATTCATGATAGGATTCCTACCATTCATCAACATGCACTTATAAATCGTAATAATCAATCTCTAAAAAAATTAACTCAACTTATGAGAGATATTTTAGATAAATAATAAAGCACTAAGCGTACAGAACTTTTCTGTACGCTTAGTGCTTTATTGTGTTATTTTAAATTTCTTTTTCCATAATTAAATCCGTGTCTATTACATTACCATTAATAAAATCATGTTGTCCTGTAATTTCAAAGCCTTGCTTTTTATAAAAGCTAATGGCAGAAGGATTATTTTCCCAAACACCTAACCATATTTTTGATTTATTATACTCCCTTGCTTTATCAATAGCTAATTGAATAAATTGACTTCCTCTTCCTCCACCTTGGTAATCCTTATCAAAATAAATGCGTTGAATTTCTAAATATTGATCACCTTTTGGTTCAGTTTGTGTTTCATTAATATTTAATTTTAAATAACCAGCAATCTCATCATCGACCTTATAGAAATAGTGAAATGATTGGTGATGTTCGATTTCTGATAATAACTTCGTTTCATTATAGTTTTCTTTAAAAAATTTTTTAAAGTTTTCATCAGTATAACTACCTTTAAAAGTATCATAAAACGTTTTTTCTGCAATTTTTCTTAACTCACTTACATTATCTTTTTTAATTTCTTCAATTTCTTCTTTCATATTTTCCCTCTTTTTATTGTACTTATTTTTCTCAAAACCAGATAATATCTTATTCCTTATCAAACACATTTCAAACACTATATTAAATTATTTTTTTATAAATTAAAATATGTATTGATAATAATTATCAATAAGTATAAAGTAAAGATAGATTATATTAAAGTGAGGTGTTTAAGATGTTTCATGAGTTATTTATATTAGGCATTGCTGGACCTACCAGTTTAGTCATTATTAGTATTGTTGCATTAATTATTTTTGGTCCTAAAAAATTACCACAATTTGGTAAAGCGATTGGCAGTACTTTAAGAGAATTTAAGTCTGCAGCTGAACACATTGATTCAGATGAGGTGGAGGAAACACCCAGTAAACATTCTAAACAACAGCGAGACAAATCAAACTAGTTCGACCTTACTCGAACACTTTGAAGAATTAAGGCGACGTTTAATTAATATACTTATTTCATTTTTAATTACTTTGCCGTTAGTATACATATCATCTAAATGGTGGATCACAACTTTTGTTTACCATATTAAACGCACTCAAGTTGTTTTACATACTTTTTCATTCACTGAAATGATTCAAGTCTATATACTAATCATTAGTTTTGTAACTTTGTGCTTAGTTCTTCCTATTATTTTCTATCAATTATGGGCATTTATATCACCAGGGCTTCATCGACGTGAACGTTTTTTTATTTATAAATATAGTTTATTATGTACTGCGTTATTTATCATTGGTGTCGGTTTCGCCTATACTATCGGATTTCCATTAATTATAAAATTTTCATTAACATTATCGAAAACAATGTATATTCAACCAGTGATTGGTTTTAATGCTTATTTACATGAATTAATAAGGTGGTTATTTATATTTGGTGTCGTCTTTCAATTACCTATGTTTTGTATGGGACTAGTTAAAATGGATGTAATAGATATTAAACAATTACACCAATATCGCAAATATATTTATTTTACTTGTTTCATTATTGCTAGTATTCTTGCACCACCAGATATCACTTTGAATCTATTTTTGACTTTACCACTCATTATTTTATTTGAAATAAGCATTCTTTTAACTAAAATAACTACTCGACATTAATGAATTCGAATCAAATGCAAAAGTCTCAAACGAGTAAATTAATCTACTCGTTTGAGACTTTATTTTCAATTTAGATATGATGCTTTGTTTTAGTATGTTTTACAGTGAAATAAGCAATTAATAGTATATAAATTAATTGTGCACTCATCGTTTCAATACTTGGATAAAAACCAATGATATTAAGTGTTGGAATATGCTCAATACTATGTTGTGTTATCATTCCAAGTAATTGTAATTTTTGAATACTAATTCCTAACATTTTAAATGCCATAATAAATATTAAAATAGAAAGTACTCTAAAAATAAAATATATAGGTATCAATCGTATAACTGTTTTGAATAACAATGGCTAGTATAATTCCTATAACAAAATCTAAAGTTTTTATACTTCCCATCATTCCCATATAAAAGATAATGACTTCAACGCCTTCTCTCAAAACGGATATTAATCCAATTGTACCTAATAATGCTAAGTTTCGATTACTTATTGCATGGTGATACATTTGTTGAATCATATCATTCCATCGCTTAGCACTTGAACGTCTATGCATCCATATACCCACAATATACATTAAAACAACTGCTATTATTCCTAGTGCTGCTTCCATACCTTCACGTAATAATCCATTATTTCCTAGTACTTGAATAAAGATAAGTGCTAATGCGAGACTTAAAATCAAACCTAATATAGCGCCACCAATGACACTTGTTGTCCCTTTAGTGTCTCTAACATTTCTTGTCATAGTTGTTAATGTCAATATGATTAATAATACTTCTAATCCTTCACGTAAAAATATAATCATTACATCTATAGATGAATATGCGTCTTCACTTACAGTATCTTTAATTTCAGAATTTATTTTTATTAAACTTTCTTTAATACGATCTTTATTACTATTATCTAAAATACTTTGATAATATGGAATTTTATCTTCAATTTTTGTATATAAACTACTGTTTTTAGTTTGAATTTTGCCTTCAACATAAGGCCATATTTGTATAAATTTAGTCAGTGCCTCATCTGATTGTTTTAACTGATGACTCTCGATACCTTTGATTGCTTTCTCTAATTCAATATTAAGTTGGGTAACTTTATATTGATTTTTTTCAGTATTGGATTGCTTTTTATCAACAGTATCAATACTTGTTTTAAATGTCTTCCAAGCATTATCTACTTTTTTTATGTCTAATGGTTCTTTTTGAATAGCTACACGTAACTGCATCAAGTATACTTCTATTTGTCCATATTTATTTTCATCATAATTTCTGATGGCCGTTTCATGTTTTTTCCAAATTTGATTTAACATATTATTAATAGATTGTAATTTTGATCTATCTTTATTTTTTACAGCTTCTTGCATGATATTATCTTTTGCGTTAATTTGTTTTTTTAAATTTCTAATATCTTTATCAATATCATCAGTCGATACAGAACTTTCGTAAACGATGAGAGATTTTGTTAACTCCGATAACGATTCGATTTGTTTATTTGTAGTCGTTGCTTGATCAATCATATGAAGTTTCGATTTAACATCTTTTCCTTTTTTATTTTCTTTAATATTTAAAGACATTATTTTATGTTTTACTTCATTCAACACGTTTTGTTTTTCGTTATAATTTAATTGTTTGTGCTCTAACGTCGATTTCGCATCAGAGATAGCTACATACGCATCATTTAATTGACTATCATTTGCAACACTAACTGAAGTCAATGAAAACAGACGTGTAATAATGATTAAGAGAGTAATTATCGATATCCTAATTAAAGAGTGTTTCACCGATATAACCTCCCTTTTGTATCCCTGGTAATACAAGAAATGATGCAGAACCTCGATGTGTGATATATTCATTTAATTTATCATTGTGTCCTAAATTATTTTGAATATCGATAAACTGTTGAATAGATTTTTGGAAACAAATAAACATGAGTCCAGTATCTAAGTCACCTGTTTTAGCATTTGTACCATCATTATAATTATATGCTCTACGTTTAATAGAAGTTTTTACTTCACGAGCTAAACGTGTATGCGCATTCTCATCGATAACATACTTGCCCTTATTATTTTTAGCATTTAAATCAATATTATCGAATTCTTTCTTACCTGTTAGAGGTGCACCTGTAGAACGTTTACGACCAAATGTTGCTTCTTGCTCTTCTAATGCGGTACGATCCCATGTCTCAATATGTATTTGGATTCGTCTTATAATGCAATACGTTCCATTTTCTGCCCATCCATTATCAATAAATACATATTTTTTCAAATCGTTATTTTTTCGTGGATTAACTGTACCATCTTTAAATGCCATTAAATTTCTCGGTGTTTCATTTTTTTTAGCAGAAATAAAACCATGTTGTGACCAACGAATTTTAATGATGTCTCTAAAAGGTCGTATTAAGTTATGTATAGCATGAAAAGTAACTTGAGGATCATTTGAACATGCTTGAATCATAATATCTCCATCACTATACTCTTCATCTAATTGATCATTAGGAAAATGAGGTATATCTCTAAAATCAAATGGAATTTTAGATGATAATCCTATTTTTTTCAAAAAAGACTTACTCACGCCATATGTTAAAGTGAGTTTACTAGCATCTAATCCTATTGATTCACCAGTATCTACAGGTGGTAATAGTGTATTGTTACTATTTCCCCCAATAATAGCACCGTCAGTCATACTAACAGACATTTGAGTCCATTTTTTAAACATATCTTTAATTAATGTTTGATCTTTGGACTTTAAATCTAATGCAATGAAATTACAATTTTTTTGAGTTGGTGTAGTAATACCAGCTTGAATATGTCCATAAAATTCATATGAATCGTTTTCTTCACTTTCAGGAGTATCAAACATAGATTTAAACGAAAAGATACTGCCTACACTACTTGCTCCAATAACAGCACCAGCACTTCCTATACCTAGTAACTTTAAAAATGAACGTCTAGTCATTTGAGGGTGATTTTTATGATTTATATTACTCATTCTGTAATCACAGCCATTTTACTTAATGGTTCTCCTAGTGAGTTAACTGCATCTGATAACGCTTTTCTATCTTCTTTAGTTATTGCACTATAATCTTTATAACCATTATTATTTTTATATTTATTAAGTAATTGATTCACTTTATTAAAATTATCCATAATTGTAGAACTCAATTTTTTGTCTTTCTTTTCTAATTCAGATTTAAATAATTCATAAATTTTTTGAGCACCTTCGATATTTGCTTTAAAATCATATAAATCGGTGTGAGAGTATATCTCTTCTTCTCCAGTAATTTTTGATGTAGATACTTCATTTAATAAATCCACTGATCCTTGTAGCATTAACTTAGGTGTAATATCTAATGTATCTATTTTAGCATCTAATTCTTTAGCATCTTTTAGTAATTGATCAGCATCCTTCTTAGTCATTTCATCTATTTTATTTTCTTGATAAAGAGATTTTTCAATTTTATGATACCCTGTCCACTTATCTTCTTTTTTCTCTTCTTTCATATCAGCTAGGCGGGCATCGATTTTAGGATCTAAATCGCCAAATGCTTCAGCTACGGGTTCAGAACGTTCATAATACATGCGTACTTTAGGATACAAAAATTTTGCTTTTTCAATATCATCTGCTTTTATTGCAGATACAAATTCTTCAGTTCCTTTTAAAAACTGATCTAACTGTTCATTTGTATATTTTCTATATTCTTTAGCTGCTTTCTGTAATGCTACTTTATTCTCATTTGTAGATTTTTTTGAAGTTTTCTCATTAGCATTATCGTGATTATTATGACCACAAGCTGTTAATAGTAGTGATGATGTTAGTAAAATAGTTGGTAATTTCTTCATAATAAATTCACCTCATTAAAATTTAGTGATTATCTTTTGATGTTAAATATTTTAAAATGTATATTCTCTACATCTAAATTTTAAAATTGCAGTTTTATATCTCTATCAACATGATTATTATCAAGTGATAATCATTATCAATAAAATTATATATTTATGCTGTTTTACTGTCAATATAATTATTTTTTATCAAAATACAGACTATTTTATATTTAATTTATATAAACTTTTTAACTTAATGACTCATTTAAAATGTGGTATGGTTATTTAGGATATGCAATTAACATCTAATTTTTTATTTTTAAGGAGTACGATTTTATGAGTGTAAATTTCAAAGCGTTTATGGTTGAAAAAGATAATGATGGCACTGTCACAAGTGATTTCAAAGATTTATCAATCAATGATTTACCTGAAGGTGAAGTTTTAATAAAAGTTCAATATTCTGGTATTAATTATAAAGATGCCTTAGCCACTGTTAAAGATAGCGGTGTACTTAAATCATATCCAATGGTTCCTGGAATTGATTTGGCAGGTACAGTCGTAGAATCTGATGACCCTACAATCGAAAAAGGTGAAGAAGTTATTATTACTGGCTATGATTTAGGCGTCAATCATTACGGTGGATTTAGTGAGTATGCCCGTGTTAAATCAGATTGGATTGTTAAATGTCCTGAAAATCTAACACTTGAAGAAGCGATGATTTATGGGACTGCTGGTTACACAGCTGGTTTAGCAATAGAAAAATTAGAAAAAGCAAACTTTATGACACTTGAAGGCGATAAAGTACTTGTACGTGGCGCTTCTGGTGGTGTTGGGTCTTTAGCTGTAATGATGTTAAATGAACTTGGTTATAAAGTTGTAGCAAGTACTGGAAATAAAAAAGCTACAAATAAATTAAAAGAATTAGGAGCAAGAGAAGTTATCGATCGTATTTCTGAAGATAGTAATGAAATATTAGGAAAAAGAACTTGGCAAGCTGCTATTGATCCTTGCGGTGGTCCTGGAACACCTTATATAGCAAAGCATCTAACAAATGGTGGCGGTGTTGCATTAATTGGTATGACTGGAGGTAACCACTTTGAAACTTCAGTATTTCCATTTATTCTTCGCGGTGTAAGCGTCGTTGGACTTGATTCAGTTATGACACCAATGAAATTACGTCAACGTGTATGGAGAAGATTAGCAACTGATTTAAAATCTAATAAATTACATGAAATTAAAAATACAATTGCTTTTAAAGATTTAAAACATTCTATTGAGACAGTACTTAATCATGAAAACGCTGGAAGAATTATTATAGATTTTGAAGCATAGTTCATATTTATTTAATAAAAAAAGAGCAAGAAACCCAGTTTATAGTGGTTTCCTGCTCTTTATTTTTAAAGATACTAAGTTATATCTTTTTTATCTTTTATTCTTGTTATTTTTTTGTTTTTTTCTACGATTTTTTAATACTAATCCTAGACCAACTAATAGTGTCATTAATTCAATCTCTAATTGAATAGATGTACTTTCTGAACCAGTATCAGGTAATCTATGTGATTTAGATAAATGACTGTTATTAGATTGAATACCGTCAATATTTGATTGATTTTGATTATTGTCTTTATTGTTATGACTTAAGATGTTTTCAATTTTATCAATATCAAGCATATTCAATTTGTCCATTAATTGTTGGATAATTGAACCGATATCATCAATATGTGATTTATCAATTTCTTTTAACGTATCACGTCTAAGTTTTTCAAGATAATCAATTAATTTAGCTTTTTGTTCATCTGTTAAATCTTTGCGTGCTTTAATTTCTTTAATTTTATTATCTATTAACGCATTAGTAATTTCTTTTGCAACAATTTTCGCTATATTATCTTTGCCCTCTTTAAGTTTACGGTTAATTTCATTGATGTCATTGGCGTTATCAATGTTTTCAAGCACTTTTTGTAAAGTTTTATCTATTTCAGCTACCACTTTTTGTTTCTGAGCATCAGTTAAGTTAGAATTATTTAGAATTTCTTGATGTTTTTTATTAGCAAAATCAATAATTTCTTGTTTAGCCAAAGTTTTAGCATCAATTAATGCTTTTAATTTATCGATTTCTTTTTGAGTATTATTTTTAATCTTATTAAGGTCTGTTAATGTAGTTGCATTATTAATCTGACCTTTTGCATTTTCAAGAAGACGCTCTAATTTAGATTTAAGTTTTTCTTTATCTTCTTTAGAAAGGTTAGGATTGTTGTCAATTTCATCTTTCAATCGGTTAACTTCATTTTCTAACTCTACTAAAGCTTTTTGTTTAGCTAATTCAACTTGATGTTTTCCATCTAAATCATATTTTGCTTTTTTAATATCTTGAATTAATTTATTAATTTCTTCAAGTGATGCATTTGTACCAATACCTTTATTTATTAAGTCTTCAGCTTTTTTAATAAGTTCATCGTAAGCGGATTTTTTATCTGGTGAAGCTTCTGAATAATTAACAGAATGCTTGATATCTAAATTATCAGCTATTTCATCAATTAAATGTTTCATAGCTTTATCCACTTCTTTAGCTTTATTAATAATTATATCTAAATTATCACGTGAATTTTCATTATCTACCATATTGTTAAACGCATCTTTTTGTGCATTGTTCAAATGTTCTAAGTTTTCCAATATGTGTTTAACATTATTTCTAGCATTTTGTAATTTTTCTGCACCATTTAAATTATTTTTAGCATCAATTATCTTATCTTTAAGTTGATTTATCACGCTAGGATCAATAATAGGATTTTTTGCATCATTAATTAGTTTTTCAGCTTCTTTTAAAGCATCATCATAGGTATCTTTTTTATCTTTATCTCCATCAGTATAATTAATACTTGCTTTGATTTTATCTTTTTCAGCGATGTTTTCTTTTAATTGTTTCATCGCATCATTTAATAAATTAGTATTATGTTTAATATTTTCTAATTCATCAGAAGTTGTAGAAGCTTTTGTCTTTTCTATTAATTTATCCTTCTGTGATTCTGTTAAATCAGTTTGTTGTTTAATTTTTTTAATGACAGCATCATAATCTAATATTAAGTCATGTTTAGCTTGTTCAAGTTCATCTTTAGCACGTTTCACATTTTCGATAGTTTTATGAATTTCATCAACTGTTGAAGTTAGGTTATCAATAACTTTTTGTGCATTAGCTAATGTATCTTTTGCTTGACTTAATTTATTTCTATAATTTTCAACAGAATCACTAGTCATATTTTTAGTTTCAGGCACCTGATTAATGCTTGTTTCTAAATTGTTTTTAGCATTATTCAATAAAGTTTTGTCTGGAATTAAATCATGTTTAGCTTGTTTTAATGCAACTGTAGCTTCATTTACTTTAGCTATTGCTTGCGCAATTTCCCCAGATGTTGCATCGTCATTTTCAATCACTTTTTGTGCGTCTCTGCTGACTTGTTCTGCTTCTGCTTTTTTCGCTCTATAATTATCTGCTGTTGCTGGCGTCATTCCTGGCGTTGGATCTTCCTCGCTAGTCGCTGCATCTAATTTCGCTTTTGCTTTCACTAATTCACTGTTGTTTTCTTTGTCGTGAAGTAAACTAATGGCATTATCTAACTTAGGTTGTACCGCGTCAATTTTTGCGATAGCCGCTGTTACTTGTGCTGGTGTCGCATTGTCATCATGAATCACTCTATCTGCTTCTGTTTTCGCTGCTTCAAGTTCATCATGAATTTTAGCCATTTCATTATTATATGCAGTCACGCTCGCCGGTTGTTTACCTTCGGTAACACCTACATGATTTAATCCTGGACGTTTTTGTTCTAACACTGATTTATCTGCTTTTAATGCACTTTTCGCTTCAGTTAATTGAGTTAATGCTTCTGCTACTTTTGCTTTCTCATCTCTGATTTCTTCAGCTGTCGCATCTCCGTTGTTAATCACACCTTGAGCTTCTGAACTAATTCGTTCTGCTTCTGCTTTTTTCGCTCTATAGTTATCTGCTGTTGCTGGCGTCATTCCTAGTGTTGGATCTTGTTCTGCTATTGCTTCATCAAGTTGACGTTTCGCTTCAACTAACTCACTATTATTTTCTTTGTCGTGAAGTAAACTAATGGCATTTTCTAACTTAGGTTGTACTGCATCTATTTTTGCGATAGCCGCTGTTACTTGTGCTGGTGTCGCATTGTCATCGTTGATGACTCTATCTGCTTCTGTTTTTGCTGCTTCAAGTTCATCATGGATTTTAGCCATTTCATTATTGTATGCAGTCACACTCGCTGGTTTCTTACCTTCGGTAACACCTACATGATTTAATCCTGGACGTTTTTGTTCTAGCACTGATTTATCTGCTTTTAATGCATTTTTTGCTTCAGTTAATTGAGTTAATGCTTCTTCTACTTTCGTTTTCTCATCTCTGATTTCTTCAGCTGTCGCATCTCCATTGTCAATCACGCTTTGCGCTTCTGCACTTACTTGTTCTGCTGCTGCTTTCTTCGCTCTATAGTTATCTGCTGTTGCTGGCGTCATTCCTGGCGTTGGATCTTGTTCTGCCGTTGCTTCATCAAGTTGACGTTTCGCTTCAACTAACTCACTATTATTTTCTTTGTCGTGAAGTAAACTAATGGCATTATCTAACTTAGGTTGCACTACATCTATTTTTGCGATAGCCGCTGTCACTTGTGCTGGTGTCGCATTGTCATCGTTGATGACTCTATCTGCTTCTGTTTTTGCTGCTTCCAGTTCATCATGAATTTTAGCCATTTCATTATTATATGCAGTCACGCTCGCTGGTTGTTTACCTTCGGTAACTCCTACATGATTTAATCCTGGACGTTTTTGTTCTAGCACTGACTTATCTGCTTTTAATGCATTTTTTGCTTCAGTTAAATGAATTAATGCTTCTTCTACTTTTGCTTTCTCATCTCTGATTTCTTCAGCTGTCGCATCACCGTTATTAATCACACCTTGAGCTTCTGCACTAATTCGCTCTGCTTCTACTTTTTTCGCTCTATAATTATCTGCTGTTGCTTGCGTCATTCCTGGTGTTGGATCTTGTTCTGCCGTTGCTTCATCAAGTTGACGTTTCGCTTCAACTAATCCACTGTTGTTTTCTTTGTCGTGAAGTAAACTAATGGCATTATCTAACTTAGGTTGTACCGCGTCAATTTTTGCGATAGCCGCTGTTACTTGTGCTGGTGTCGCATTGTCATCATGAATCACTCTATCTGCTTCTGTTTTTGCTGCTTCCAGTTCATCATGGATTTTAGCCATTTCATTATTGTATGCAGTCACACTTGCTGGTTTCTTACCTTCGGTAACTCCTACATGATTTAATCCTGGGCGTTTTTGTTCTAGCACCAACTTATCTGCTTTTAATGCATTTTTTGCTTCAGTTAATTGAGTTAATGCTTCTTCTACTTTTGCTTTCTCATTTCTAATTTCTTCAACTGTCGCATCACCATTATCTATTACTTCTTGAGCTTCTGAACTAATTCGTTCTGCTTCTGCTTTTTTCGCTCTATAGTTATCTGCTGTTGCTTGCGTCATTCCTGGTGTTGGATCTTGTTCTGCCGTTGCTTCATCAAGTTGACGTTTCGCTTCAACTAATCCACTGTTGTTTTCTTTGTCGTGAAGTAAACTAATCGCTTCAGTAAGTTTTGGTAAGACTGCTTTCACTTTGTCTAATGCTTCTTTCACTTCTGCTGGTGTTGCTTTTTCTTTATTTAACACTTCTTGTGCTTTCGTCTTAGCTTCTTCAATTTCACTTTGTATTCTTCCTAGAGCTTCATTATAAGCAGTGATACTTGCTGGTTTTTTACCTTCGGTAATGCCACGTTGATCTAATTCTGGAAGTTTATGTTGTAATTCTGTTTTATCTGCTCTTAAATCATCTTTCGCTTGATTTAATGCTGTTAATGCTTTTTCTACTTTTGCTTTTACTTGAGCGATTTCTTCTGATGTCGCATCACTATTGTCAATCACGCTTTGGGCTTCTGAACTAATTCGCTCTGCTTCTGCTTTTTTCGCTCTATAATTATCTGTTGTTGCTTGCGTCATTCCTGGTGTTGGATCTTCCTCGCTAGTCGCTGCATCTAATTTTGTTTTTGCTTTCACTAATTCGCTGTTATTTTCTTTGTCGTGAAGTAAGCTAATGGCATTGTCTAACTTAGGTTGTACCGCGTCAATTTTTGCGATAGCCGCTGTCACTTGTGCTGGTGT
The DNA here is from genome assembly GCF_038007165.1 of Staphylococcus sp. FSL W8-1270. Lineage (NCBI taxonomy): Bacteria > Bacillati > Bacillota > Bacilli > Caryophanales > Staphylococcaceae > Staphylococcus > Staphylococcus sp. FSL W8-1270. The sequence continues at coordinate 552,908 of NZ_JBBOWQ010000001.1, read as the reverse complement.
CGCATTGTCATCATGAATCACTCTATCTGCTTCTGTTTTTGCTGCTTCAAGTTCATCATGGATTTTAGCCATTTCATTATTGTATGCAGTCACACTCGCTGGTTTCTTACCTTCGGTAACACCTACATGATTTAATCCTGGACGTTTTTGTTCTAGCACTGATTTATCTGCTTTTAATGCATTTTTTGCTTCAGTTAATTGAGTTAATGCTTCTTCTACTTTCGCTTTCTCATCTCTGATTTCTTCAGCTGTCGCATCTCCATTGTCAATCACGCTTTGCGCTTCTGCACTAATTCGTTCTGCTTCTGCCTTTTTCGCTCTATAGTTATCTGCTGTTGCTTGTGTCATTCCTGGCGTTGGATCTTCCTCGCTAGTCGCTGCATCTAATTTCGCTTTTGCTTTCACTAATTCACTGTTGTTTTCTTTATCGTGAAGTAAACTAATGGCATTGTCTAACTTAGGTTGTACCGCGTCAATTTTTGCGATAGCCGCTGTCACTTGGGCTGGTGTCGCATTATCATCATTGATGACTCTATCTGCTTCTGTTTTTGCAGTTTCAAGTTCATCATGAATTTTAATCATTTCATTATTATATGCAGTCACACTCGCTGGTTTCTTACCTTCGGTAACTCCCACATGATTTAATCCTGGACGTTTTTGTTCTAGCGCTGACTTATCTGCTTTTAATGCATTTTTTGCTTCAGTTAATTGAGTTAATGCTTCTTCTACTTTTGCTTTCTCATTTCTGATTTCTTCAACTGTCGCATCACCATTATCTATTACTTTTTGAGCTTCTGCACTAATTCGTTCTGCTTCTGCTTTTTTCGCTCTATAGTTATCTGCTGTTGTTGGCGTCATTCCTGGTGTTGGATCTTGTTCTGCCGTTGCTTCATCAAGTTGACGTTTCGCTTCAACTAATCCACTGTTGTTTTCTTTGTCGTGAAGTAAACTAATGGCATTATCTAACTTAGGTTGTACCGCGTCAATTTTTGCGATAGCCGCTGTTACTTGTGCTGGTGTCGCATTGTCATCATGAATCACTCTATCTGCTTCTGTTTTTGCTGCTTCAAGTTCATCATGAATTTTAGTCATTTCATTATTGTATGCAGTCACGCTCGCTGGTTTCTTACCTTCGGTAACTCCCACATGATTTAATCCTGGACGTTTTTGTTCTAACACTGACTTATCTGCTTTTAATGCATTTTTTGCTTCAGTTAATTGAGTTAATGCTTCTTCTACTTTCGCTTTCTCATTTCTGATTTCTTCAGCTGTCGCATCTCCATTGTTAATCACACCTTGGGCTTCTGCACTAATTCGTTCTGCTTCTGCCTTTTTCGCTCTATAGTTATCTGCTGTTGCTTGTGTCATTCCTGGCGTTGGATCTTCCTCGCTAGTCGCTGCATCTAATTTCGCTTTTGCTTTCACTAATTCACTGTTGTTTTCTTTATCGTGAAGTAAACTAATGGCATTGTCTAACTTAGGTTGTACCGCGTCAATTTTTGCGATAGCCGCTGTCACTTGGGCTGGTGTCGCATTATCATCATTGATGACTCTATCTGCTTCTGTTTTTGCAGTTTCAAGTTCATCATGAATTTTAATCATTTCATTATTATATGCAGTCACACTCGCTGGTTTCTTACCTTCGGTAACTCCCACATGATTTAATCCTGGACGTTTTTGTTCTAGCGCTGACTTATCTGCTTTTAATGCATTTTTTGCTTCAGTTAATTGAGTTAATGCTTCTTCTACTTTTGCTTTCTCATTTCTGATTTCTTCAACTGTCGCATCACCATTATCTATTACTTTTTGAGCTTCTGCACTAATTCGTTCTGCTTCTGCTTTTTTCGCTCTATAGTTATCTGCTGTTGCTTGCGTCATTCCTGGTGTTGGGTCTTGTTCTGCTATTGCTTCATCAAGTTGACGTTTCGCTTCAACTAACTCACTATTATTTTCTTTGTCATGAAGTAAACTAATGGCATTGTCTAACTTAGGTTGTACTACATCTATTTTTGCGATAACCGCTGTCACTTGTGCTGGTGTCGCATTGTCATCATGAATCACTCTATCTGCTTCTGTTTTTGCTGCTTCAAGTTCATCATGAATTTTAGTCATTTCATTATTGTATGCAGTCACGCTCGCTGGTTTCTTACCTTCGGTAACTCCCACATGATTTAATCCTGGACGTTTTTGTTCTAACACTGACTTATCTGCTTTTAATGCATTTTTTGCTTCAGTTAATTGAGTTAATGCTTCTTCTACTTTCGCTTTCTCATTTCTGATTTCTTCAGCTGTCGCATCTCCATTGTTAATCACGCCTTGGGCTTCTGCACTAATTCGCTCTGCTTCTGCTTTTTTCGCTCTATAATTATCTGATGTTACTTGTGTCATTCCTGGCGTTGGATCTTGTTCTGCCGTTGCTTCATCAAGTTGACGTTTTGCTTCAACTAAAGCACTATTATCTGCTTTATTTTGTAGTAATGAAATTGCATGTTGAATTTTCAATGAGACATCATTAATATTATTTGTCACATTTGCAACATCAGTATTTGTTGCTCTATCATTTGATAACACTTCATTAGCTTTTCTTCGAACTGCTTCAATTTCATCATGTAAATGCTGCATTTCATTATTATATGCACTCACACTTGATGGTGTTTTACCATTAGTGTCTCCTTGTGCGTCAAGTTTAGGTAAAGTATTTCTAATACTCGATTTATCTGCATGGGTTCTAATTGGTACATTTACAATTTCTATACTTCCATCTCTATAAGTAATACGTGTTGGTACTGCTTGCGTTGTATCACTCTGTAAATTTGTAGGTAAACTTACTCCTTCGTTTACATTAGCATGATCTTTATTATCTACACTAATTGCATTATTAAGTTCCTCATTACTAACTCTTTCCCCAGGTTCTTTGACTATCTCATGAATGATAACATCATGATGATCAGGTCCCACAACTCCAACAGTATTATGGCTAAAATTATCATCATTTCCAGCAATAGATTCTGTATTAATCAGTACATGTGGTTTTAAAGAATTAGCTTTAAATGTCACTTTACCTGTTATAGAATCAAATATCACATAATCTGGCTGATTATTCATCGACCATCGATTTTGATTATTTTTAGTTACAATTAATTCTCTAGATTGTTCTGCACTATTACCCATTTTTTCAACATAGCTAATTTTAACTTTATCTGTAGGATTTTTTGTTGTTGATGTATTAGCATTGTTTGGAATAACTTCGAACTCACCATTTTGTTTAAATGCAAATGTTGTGTTAGATGGTGTTGCTGGCTTAACTTTATAAGTTGCACTTGTAGCAGCTTCACTTGTCAATTCTCCATTACCTGTCGTTGATTCGGTGTTAATCAATGTATCATTTGGAACTGACATTTTGTCATAAATAATTTCATTACCATCTGGAGAAACTGATAAACCAGGTGTGTTTATAGAATCACTAGCTTTTGCCCATTTGCCTGTATTATTTTTGACAAATGTACCAATAACTTGATTTCCTTTTTTAACAGTAATTCTATCTGGATTTACAATTATATTTCCAGCATTAACGCCTAAGTTTTTACCTACCCCTGGTGAAATGACTACATCACCAACATCATTTTGTGTAACAGTTGCTGGATTTGGAACTGCATTTGTCACTTTAAATATTGCTGGATCAGAAGTAAAGAATACGTGGTTTTGGTTATCTAATACTTCAAATCTCGCTTCTTTTTTAAAAGCTTGATTTGGATGTGCTAAATTTGACCATTGGTCGCTATGAGAAGCTGTGGTGTTTTGAGTCCAAACAAAATGGAAACCATCTGTAGGTAAACCATTCGCATTTTCTAATGCTACATAATTATTAATATTTCCATTTCCTTCAAAACTTGTTCCTACAATCGTACTATACTCTGATTTTTTAAATTTATATTTATATTCATATACTTTTACTGGGACATTATATACGTGATTAATACCGTTATACCTTACTTCAGCAGTTAAGCTTTGAACGCCAGCAATATTATTACTTGGAGCATTATTATTTTTCCAAGTCACTGTAGCCCCATTCATATAATTATTTTCAAATGTCACATAATTTGCTGCGTCATCGCCATAAGTTAACGCGTGACCGACCACATCACGTTGTGGTGCTTTAGCAGTGGCTGGTGCATAAATGGTTACTGGAATAGAAACTGTTCTCGTTTCTCCATTACTCAATGTGACAATGGCGCGTTTAGTTGTAGTACCAATTGTGTTTTTCCATTGATTAGCATTCTGTTCCCATTCTACTCGTATGATATCTGAATTAGATTTAATGTAAGTTCTAGGATTATTTAAATCAATGTTGTCCCCTTTAACAAATTTTAATCCGCCGTCTACCGCTTCAAGTTGTTTTGTTACAGGTGAAGATGCACTTAAATCTGATTCTATTGATTCTGAACGTGTTGAGTTCACAACAGAACCACTATTATTTTGTTCAGTAATCGTTACATGATCAACCGTGATAATTGATTTAGCTTTAATATTACCAAGTGGTAATACTCCTGGAATTGTAATAGACACTGAACCATCACGATTTCTAGTCATAGTTGTATTACTCATTTCTCTACCATCTTCAGTATATAGTTTAACCTGTGCATTATGTGGAACATTATTTACTTTAATAGATTGTCCAGATAAATCAGCTTTATATTTTGTACTTAAAGCATCAATTGAAGGCGTAGTTGGTTTCACTTTAAACAATACATTAACTGGGTCTACTTGACCGTTAGGATATATCACATTAATTGTTTCTGTGAAAACACCTGGACTATTTGATAAAGGTCGTCCAGAACCAGGTGCCCAATCGAAGTTCGTACCCGATGGTAAATAATTTGCAATACCTTCTACAAATGCTCCTACATTAGATGACGAGCCTTCATTTGCAGATAAGAAATTACCATTTATTGTTGTTTGATATACTCTTTTTGGTTTCGCTTTAACTACTCTATAGTGTGCTTCTTTTTCAATGGGTGTTGTTTCACCATCAAATAAGATGTTTGCTCTTAAAATTTGTGGGACACCTACTGTTGTAGAGTTAATATCTGGTCCATTACCAATCCAAGTCACAGTAGCATCTGTCAAAGGTTGATCATTGTTTATAACGAAGAAGTCATTATTATTTGTTCCTTTACCACTTGGGAATGGCTGACCTTGTACTGTAAATAATTCTATTCCTCTGATATTAGGAATGACATGTTTTACTGGTACAGTAATGGATGTTCTTGAATTATCTGCATAAGTGATAGTCACTTCAACATTTGCATTATTACCTGAACGATGAACATTACTAATTTCTCTACTTCTTATTTCATTACTGCCCTCTGTAACGTAATTTCTATTGGTAATTGATTTCGAAATATCTAAACTGTTAAAAATAGCTTGTCTATCTGTCTCAGATAAACTTGCATTGTTACTAATATTCGCTATACGTATTGGATGCGACTCATCAGCAGTTGTCATGACACTATATTTATCTTTTAATGGTTTGATTAATACATTAAATACAGCCGTTGTTTCGTTATCACTACCATCTGTTACTTTAACTTTCACTTGTTTAGACATTGGGGTAGATACATTAGGGGCAACACCACTTAATGTTGAATGATTTAATACATTCATAGGTATTTGACTGTCATTAGGTACAGTAACATTTTTAATACCAAAGTTATCAGTTAATGTAAGTGTATTTCTGAAAGTTTCTCCTGAAAATACAACATGATCATTATAATTATCTAATACAATATTTGGCGTTACTTTATCAGTTGGTACAAATACGATATTAATCACATTGTCTGTTGATGACATTGATTGTCCAAGGCGTTCAATATAGCTTTTTGCACCATAAGGCGTTAAATACAATTGTTGTTTATCTACCGCACCCATAATTCCATTATCAGTACCATTTTGTTTAAGCACTTTATCTAAATGGAAACCAGCAGCGCCATTCATGGCTGGAATATCACCACTCATCACTGTTGAATTGCTGCTTGTATGTCTATAGTCACTGCGTGCAACGGCAGAGTTGCTATATCCAGTATTGCTGTCAACTATGTCTAATACTTGAATAGGTTGACCATCATATGTAAATGGATGTTCTCCATCCGAATATATACTATTCCCTTTAGAATATCCTACAGGTTTAAATCCACGAGCTGAGCCTGATTCTGCTAATATTTTCTCTTGACCTTCTATATGGTTTCTCAACCCTGCATGTTTAGGCGTTGCTCTTAAAAGTGATAATACGTCATTGCCTGTTATTCTTCTTCCAATCGTTGCATCATAACGATAAATTATTGTTTTACCATCTGGAGACCACTCAAATCCACCATCTGTGCTTCTTCCATTAAGTTTTTGACTTGTCCAAGTCACAGTATAATCATTACGTAAATTTATCCATTTTAAGAAATCCATATGATCAAATGTTGAAATGAATTGTTTTGTTAATTCACCTTTAGTAATCGTCACTCTTACACGACTTGGATGATTACTTAAAGGTTCATCGTTTTCAATTCTGATATCACTATCATTTAGATTTAATTGCGGATTAGCAGCTTTAAAGGCATTTCTAACTTGTGTAATTTCATCATTACTTAAATTTTTAGTTGTTGAACGGTAAACACGTTGATTTTCTGCTAATGTATTGACATCAACTACGTTAACTTTAATTGTCAAACGTTCTGAACTATGGTTGTAAGCATTTAATGCATCTACGTTATAAGTATAAACACCTGCATTTAGACGACTCATTGCTTGAGCTGATGGTATTGAACTACCATTAATAGTTGTAAATGCATTATTAGGAATATCTTGTCCATTACTTAATGAGAAATATTTTCTTAAATCAGGTCCAATTGTATACTCTTGACCTTTAGCAATTGTAATAAATGCTTCTTTTGTATTTGAACTACCTGGCTCAGTATATATTGATTTACGTTGTGGTCTATATGTAATCACTTGAGTCGGATCAATGATACGAGTCGAACCATCTTTAAATGTCAAGACTACTCTACCATCATTACCAACCATATACGGGTTAAGTGTACTTAAAAATGATGTCAAACTACTATTTTTAGCTTTAAGCGAGTTAATGATATCATTTCTTTCGCTTTGCGAAATACTATTAGGATTACCCACTGTTTTCAATTCTTGCTGGCTAAATAACTGAACTGGTTTATCATCTGATAACTTTCCAATATGAAGATGATATGGACTTACATTAGTATTATTACCTGCTCTATCATGTGTTACAGGTTGAACAAGAATATCACTGTTCCATGTTGCATTATTAGAAATCGTTCCAGTAATCACTAAAGTACCTGCGTCTCCAGAAGTATCTCTATTAAATACTGCTTGTAAACCACTATTTTCAGTGATAGATGCATCTTCCACACCTGAACCATATGCATTGTCAGAAACAGGAATTGAAATATTAACGTTATCTCCACGATAATATTTATCTTGAAGGCCTCTTACGTCACCAAAAGTTGGCGGTGTAGTATCTAGTCCTACATTAATCGAATTACTAAAGTTGGATTGCACTGGATCTTCATAGTATGTAATTGCTCTAATAACCCCATTATTAGGTAAAGGATTAGTATAATCACTTTCTTCAAATGTCACCGTGCCATCTAAGTTTGCCATCTTTTCTGCGAGTACAGTATAGCCTAAAGGTGATGTGCCAGGACCTGCACCATCTGTACCACCTGAAACTAAACGTACTTTTGCTCTCTCATCTTGTGGTACATGTGTCACTGTAATAGTTGGTTTTTTACCACCTTTTTGTCCTAATTGTGCCGCAAGTGTTGAAATAACTGGCGGATTGGGTTTGGCAATGACTTCAAAGATTTTAGTTTCATTACCAATTCTCGCTGTCATCACATGGCGTCCTGGTGGCAATTGACCAACCAATACTTTATTTTTCTCAAGTTCTGTATTGGGTCTATCTACTGCATCTTCAATTCGTAGAGAGGGTGGATATCCAGAGATTTCCCATACATTTGCAGACTCGTTACTTTTAAATTGAATCCGAATATTTTGATGATAATCCTTACTATTACCATTAGTCACTGTATTAAGCATTTGACCTTCTTGTTGTAAAAAGACAGCATGATGTGCAGCTTGTGATTCAGGTGAATTCTCTTTATTATCGGGTGCATTATCTGAATAGAATCCAATAGATTGTTCTAACTTTGGTTTGACAAATAAATTTACTTTTTTGATTGTTTCACCATTATGGTATGCATCACTTACATTAAACCCAACAAAAATTTCAATTGGTCTTCCTGTTCTCGCAGCCTCTTTTAATTTTTCTTCAGAAAACATTTCATGAATTTCATAAGAGTTAAGCGGATTTACACCAAAATTACCTCTATAACGATCAGTAGGCACTCTAGGGAATAAACCCATTACATGATCACTAGGGTTACTTAGATAACTTGAAACATCTTCAGCATATTCGTGTGTAGCGAAATCGCCATCTAAGTAATGTTTTTTCATTATTCTACGCTCTGGCACATCATAAGCTGATTCAACATGGTCAATATGCAGTACGCGATCGATAACATCTACAATTTTAGTTTTACGATCATTATACTGTTCTAGCGGCTCTAAATATAATTGGTTATAGTTGTTGATTTCATTAAATTCAATCCCTCTACCACCTGCTGCATAATATAATCTATCTTGTGAGCTACCAGACGTTTTAAATTGAATGGTATAACTATCTGTTCCTCTAGCTTGAAATGCATAGATATGATCAATACCTTGATTATGATCTACTTGCCCAGTTAAATAACGATAAATATCGTCTCCAGCTACTTTAATTTTATTTGGAACACCTTCTCTTTCAAAGAATGTAAATGGTTGATTTTCATTACCACGTGCAAAATCCCCTAAATTATAAATATGATTAACTGAATCGTTATAGAACTCACTTCTATTCAAAGGATTTCCTTGTCTGAAATTATATGCACTAGAAGTAATACCACCAGCAGAATCCCACATTCTTGATAATGCTTGATCTCTACCGTCTCCAGTACCAGATGATGATGTTTCATGACCATTTACATCTGTGGTAGTAAAACGTACTGGTCCCGTTGGCGTTTGACCTTTAGGTAAACCAAACCAAAATACCATGCCATTACGTTTAATATGATACTTATTAAAATTAATCGTCCATAAATATCCATCATTTTGTCTAATTGATGAAATTTCTGCAATACCTCTAACACTAGATGGACTCATATTTCGATAATGAGAACGTGTAGCGTAATATGGTGCACTTTTATTCGTTGCATGTAAAAACGTTCCTGACCAATAACCGGAACCATCATTTTCATTTTCTACATACCATTCTTTTTTAGCATTATTATACAAATCTGAATTCTTTTTTACTTTTGAGCCAGGTTTTGGTCTAGAGTTATGAACTACTGGTGGTGTATAAGTATTAGCAGTATTGCTAGGGGGTCTCGTCCCACCTTGTCCACGTACAGGACGTCTACTTGATCTTACAGCACGTGCTTCTCTATTTGCTCTTGTACTGATTGTACTTACTTGTCGTTGTGGTAATGAACCGATTAAAGCGTTAGCTTGTTCTATTTCTTTATATAATTCATTTATTAATGCTTGGTTTGTATTATCATTAGTACTAAAAAAGTCATTAACTTTGTCAAATGTTGCTTTAATTTTAGCAACTTTTTTATTATCAGATTGTTCTCTATCAATTTTTCGATATTCAGCGTAAGAACGGTCATAAGCTGCTTGAAGTTTATCAGCATCAATTGTTGTTAAAGTTGAAGATACTAGTGTATCATCTGATGCTTCTCTATCTTCGTAACGAGTACGATTACGGTTGTCATGACTATGTCCTTCATTTACCTCGGTTACATTTATATCATCTAATTTATTTAGTTGAGATTTAGCTTCATTGTTTTCTTTTAAATCTGTTGTTGTATGAGATGTATCTTTGTTTTCGTTTTGAGATGAAAATGATGTTAAATCATTTGTTAATGTATCTGTAGTCTGAACTTTATTTAGAGTTTCATTGTTTTCTTTTTGACTCTCAGATACAAGTGAAGCTTTAGGTTCTGTGTTAGATTGAACTTGCTTGTTACTTGTCTCATTTGAAGTTTGTTCTTGGGCTCTAGCTTTTGCTTGAATCACTTGCGCATCTTTTTGTAGTTGTTCACTGGCGTGTGCTTGAGGTGAACCTAAGAAAATTAATGTCGCAATAACAGTTGAAAAAGCACCGACTGTGTATTTACGGATACTAAACTTCTGTAATTTTTCTCGATAATTCACAGTGATTATTCACTCCTATTCTTGATGTTTATTCTTAGCTGTATAGGTGTAAATGATGAAACATTTTTATTTAAAATATAACTATATTATGACTCAATGTCTCACAATCATTTACTATATTGTACTGAACAATAGGTGTATTTGTTCATTTATATATTATCATCATTCATTTTATATGTGTATATTATTTTATGAATATTTTATTAAATAATATATTTAATTTATGTACTAGATGTACTTCAAATAATTGTTTCAGCTTTATTTAGCTTATTAGAACTTAAAAATTCATTTATATTTTGTAATCTAAAAGCCATCACCTAGAGGTTTTTATTTAGAATATCTACGTAAAGCATAATCTAGATATAACATAACGAACTTAAAAGACATTTAATCTCATCTCTTTTTTAATATTTTTTAAACATTCCACCAGATTTGGGCTCGGTAGATTGAAATCCAAACTTCTTATATAATTGATCAGCTGGATAATCTGCAATCAGACTGACATATGTCCCTTTTTCTGCATGATTTTCAATAAATGCCATCACTTGTTTTAAGATTTCTTTCCCAAAACCTTGTCCTTGATAATATGGATGCACAGCAATATCTATAATCTGAAATGCAGTTCCCCCATCTCCAATGACTCTACCCATCCCAATCAATGTTGATTCTTCATAAATAGTAATATTAAAGCATGCATGGGGTAATCCTTTTTGTGCTGCTGTTTCTGATTTAGGACTCATGCCCGCTTTTACTCTTAATTCACAATAATCTTTAACATTTGGCGGATGATTTGAATAATGAATCATTAAGACGTCCTCCTCTTGTAGTCTCTTTATGCTTAATTATAAAAAAAGACACAATAGGTTTAAATCTATTGTGTCTCAAATTATTATTTTAATCTCTTTGTTCTTTTAAAATGGCTTGTCTTAGTAAAAAGAAAAGTAATAATAAGCCAGCAAGCATTCCTGTATGACCGATACCTGCAAATCCAGCAAATGCTTCTGGTGAAAAACTTTTTCCAGTGACTTGGTAAGTACCTTTTGTCAGCATCATTCCCACAGTAACAATAACACCGATATTGTATACAATGAAGAACCAATTAAATAAATAATAACTACTTAACTTAAATACTTTTTCAAGCGGAAGTAAAATTAAAAACATAAACATACCTAATATTAATGTATGTGTGTGAACAAGAGCTAGTTGCGTATCGCCCGTAAAATCATGTGCTTTCGTTAACTCTCTGTAGTAAAATCCACTTACAAGTCCAATAATCATATAGACTAAAAAAGCATATAATAATCTGCGCATAAAAAATCCTCCCTTACTTCAATTATTATAATCGATTATCTTCGTCTTTAAAGTGACAAAATTTTGTAATCAAATCATGTTACGAAAAAATGACCTCTAGCAAGCACTAGAAGTCACTTTATTATATGTCTTATTTATTTCTTGCATGTTTAAATAATGCAACTAAAGATAAAATAATGGCAACAAGTGAAATAATCCACAATGCGATAGAACCACCTGAAGATGATTGAGTTCTTTCATCTTTTTTAGCATTGTCTCCTTTAACAGTGTCAGCATTTGCATTTTTTTCCACTTCCAATGTTGGAGCAGGATGTTCACTATTCGCTTTGCCCGTCCATTTTACTTTATCTTTATTATCATATGTCTGCACAGCTTTAAATGAATATGTGCCTTCTTCTTTAGGACTTGCTACAAGAAGTGGGAATTCGATAAATTCATTAGGACCAATGCCTTTATCTTTCGCTTTCCAAGTGATTTTTGTGATATTACCTTTTTTGTCTTTATCTAAACTATATTTATATCCTTCTACAGGTTGAATATTTGACACTTGTACTTCTTTTGGAATATCTAATTCGACTTTTTCAGTATGATCTTTTTGTTCAACAGGCACTCGAACATCCACTTTTTCGTAAGATCCAGGTTCAACTGCTTTTGGATTTATCGTCACATGTGCATCAGCATATTTAAATAAACCTAATGAAAAGAAGAACACTAAACCTGAAGCAAATAATTTTTTAAGCATATTTTACAATCTCCTTTTATGGAATATTAATTTGACTCATAATAACACCAACAAGTATTAAAATAATACCAATAGAAACTTCTACGATTAAAGAGACTTTATTAATTCTATAACGTTTGTTTAAGGCGCGCGTTGTTTGCATAAATCCTAAAGCCATCATCATTAATGTTCCTGCGATTTTAATTATTAATAATATTGTCCATGTTTGCATATTAGACCATATTGATAAAATTTTAGTTTCATCAATCGACATTAATATACCTGTAATAATGATAACTACAACAGCAGCTCCATTCACTTTAAATAAGATTTCGCGTAATAAATCAACTGCATCTCGTTTTTTAGTAAATACTGAAGAAAACAAATAAATTAATGCGCCTAGCCATAAACTGATACCAGCTAAGTGTAATGTTCTAAGTATAATTGACCAAACAGGAACACTTTGAGACCAAGCATGTCCTGACATACTTAAAGCTAAAATCATAATTATCGAAATAGCCCAATACCATGTTCGTTCCATATTTCTTAATACAAATAATCCACTTAAAATAATTAAAGCAACAGCGCTCAGTATATATGGGAATTGAATTAAGACACTTGGATTAAATGTTAAAACTGAATCCAAAATATCAGATGATAGAGTCATCAGATAAAGTACAAGTGACATAATATATGCCATCATCATGATCAATGATACAGCGACATGTCTAGGGAAAATATCAAATGTTGATAAATTATTTCTACGTGCAATACCGTTTAACCAATATAAACCAACTAAAATAATTGTTGCGCCTTCAGCGATATATCTAAACACACCAAACCAAAATGCAGGCGTTTCATATGCAACAGGAGTAGTATCTACACCATTGGCTGTTTTTTTACCAACTGAAAATTCAAATTGATCACTAATTTCATGACCATCAGCAGATACAGTATGCCATTTAATTTGTTGTGTACCTTCTTTTAATTGATCGCCTGAGAAAGATAAAGTATCTGAATGTCCTGTTGTACTCGGTTTAATATCAGCAACTTTCTTTCCTTTATCATTATATATCGTTATCCCTGAATATTCGGCATTTACTGGCTCATTAAATGTTAATTCGATTGTATCTGGTTGTTTTGATACGATACCGTTTTGTGCTGGGGTTGTTTTTTCTAAAGTAGCGTGCGCAGAAGCTATTTTTGTCATACTCGGCACGAATAAAAATAGGAACATCATCAATAACGCTATAGCTACTTTAGAACTTCGCTTTAAAATGACCATTGACGTCCTCCTATAAAAAATACTCATTTAACAATAATAAAGTAATATAACTTATTTAACAATAATTATTGTAATATGTCATCGTTTATATAAATTTAAAGCGGGCTAAATAAGAGATCTCCTCCCTTATAGCTCGCTTTAATATCAAATTATTTTATTCTTCTACTAACGCTTGTGTGTCCAAGGTTAACTCATTCCTTAAAACACATGCAATAAACATTGCTAATAGTGAACAAATTGTTTTAGCGATTAATAATGACCATACAGCCCCTGTTAAACCAAACAACGCATTTAATATAAATAGTATCAGAATAGTGTTTCATTTTATATGCTAACACACTAATCCAATATTAATAATTATATTCCATTTTTGCATATCTCATTTAGTTAGATATCTAAATAATATAATACACCTTTTTTCAAATAATCAACTGCGTTTTACTCATTGCATTTTTTGAAAAATTTTTATTAAAAATAGCTGCGCCGTAATATTCATGATCATTAAGCCCTTTTTTAATATCTGATTCTTTATCTACTTTAATCCATTTAACAATATCAGAATCACTATCCATTAATTTATCTTCAATTGTTTTACCAATATTCACTTTATTACCTTGAATATCTATACCTTTGTCATTATTTACCACTGCAATCTGTATTTGTTTCGGTTTTGGATTGAATGCAGGATAAAACACTAAAGAGAATATCACTAATAATAAAATAGCTGCAATTGGTGCTAACCATAGTAATTTACTTTTAAAAAATATTCATTTTTACTTACCTCCCTATATTTATTGAACAATGTGTTGAATATTTAATACGTTGTAAATTATAATGAGGTTATCACTTCAATACAATAATCAATAATGATCATATCGTTAATTAATGAACATTATGCCTAATATTGTTAATTAATTATAAAGGATTGATGCAGAATGAAAGAAGATCGGAGAGTTCGTAAGACGAGGTCAGCAATTAAGTCTTCATTTATCGAATTATTAAATGAAAAGGAATTAGAAAAAATTACAATTCAAGATATTGCAGATCGTGCAGATATTAATAGAGGTACCTTTTATTTACATTATGAAGATAAATATTTATTATTATCAGATATGGAAGATGAATTTATTTCTCAAATGACATTCTTAAATCATCTTCATAATATTATGGGAAAAGATCCAGAAGATACTGCTAAAAATTTTATTAATATTATTTTAAAAAATATGCTTCAACATATTTCGGATAATATTACTTTTTATCAAACGATCTTACAATTAAATAGGAAGTCAAAACTTGAAGAAAAAATTTATTCCTTAATCGGGGAAAATATGCAAAAATATATTAGTACAAATCATGAGATTGAAGGTATACCAGAAAAATATTTTCATAGTTATGTTGCTGGTGCAACAATATCTACTGTTAAATTTTGGGTGAATGATCCCCACCGTCTTTCAGTTGAAGATTTAACCAATCATATTTTTAAAATTATTTATAATGGACCTTTAAGAATCATGGTTCAGCATCAATATAAAGCTTTAAATATTGACACAGCGAAATAAAGACTAAGAAAGGAACTATCGATTATGTTGACTGCATATAAACACTCAACTACTAATGAAATAGTTGAAACAAATATAAACCAATCTGCATCATGGATAAATGTTGTCGAACCTGATAGAGAAGAAATTGAGCAATTAATTGAACAGTACAATCTGCCAGAAGATTTTATTCGTGATCCTCTTGATGCAGATGAAAGTGCACGTATTGAATATGATGAAGATACTGGCTATTCTCTTATTATTGTCGACTTGCCTATTGTAAGTTCTACGAATCGTCATGTTCTCTCATTTGTTACCATTCCTCTAGGTATTGTGATTGGAAATGGTGTGATTTTTACAATTTGTGATGCTGAAAATGAATTTCTTGAAAATTATTCAAGACAAGATAACGTAAATTTAAAATTTCATAGTCGCTTTGCTTTAGATATTTTACTTACTATTTCAAATCACTATAACAGAAACTTGCGTCTTTTAAATAAATCAAGAATCCGTATTGAAAGAGATTTGAAAAATAGTATTACGAATAAACAACTTTATCGTTTAATGGAAGTAGAAAAAAGTTTGGTTTACTTTTTAGCAGCTTTAAAAGGGAATGATACGATTATTAAAAAATTATTCCGTTTGCCTGCAATTAAACGTTTTGAAGAAGATGAAGATTTGTTAGAGGACTTAGTCATTGAAAATAACCAAGCGATTGAAACAACTGAATTATACACAGGTATTTTAGAAAGTATCACGTCTTCGTATTCTTCATTACTTTCAAATGAAATGAACAATATTATGAAGACATTAACTCTTTTCACGGTATTACTGACACTACCTACCCTTGTCTTTAGTTTCTTTGGTATGAACGTTCCATTACCTATTGATGATAAGAGTTACGTTTCGTGGCTGGTTATCGTAGGAATCTCTTTAATATTAGTCACTATTGTAAGTATTTTCTTATGGCGTAAGCAAAAACTTTAATAAAAGAGTCCGGGACATAAAGTATCTAGATAAGTGAAAAAAGACAATTTCTATTGAAATAATATAGAAATTGTCTTTTTTATAATTTTTTTGATTATTTTCAGCTCGTTGAGCTGTTACTTT
The DNA here is from genome assembly GCF_038007165.1 of Staphylococcus sp. FSL W8-1270. Classification (NCBI taxonomy): domain Bacteria; kingdom Bacillati; phylum Bacillota; class Bacilli; order Caryophanales; family Staphylococcaceae; genus Staphylococcus; species Staphylococcus sp. FSL W8-1270. The sequence goes on along the minus strand of NZ_JBBOWQ010000001.1, from coordinate 536,599 downwards.
TCTTATATTAAGTGCCATTAGCACAAATCCTAGTTCTCTTTTGGCTTTATTTATCCCTCGAACGGACATTCGAGTGAAACCCAAAATAGCCTTCATAAATCCAAAAACAGGCTCCACATCAATTTTTCTTTGACTGTAGATGGTTTTTATTTTTGGTTCTGAAAGCTTTTTATTAATTTGGGCTTTAAAATATTCCCAATTATAATTTTTCATTATTTTTTTATTCGTTTTTGAATTGTATTTCATGCATTGGTGTCTCAGAGGACATTCTGAACAATCATCACATTCATATAATTTGAAGTCTCTCTTAAACCCATATTTATCATGGCGATAGGCATATCTTTTAAAACCCAATCGCTTATTGTTTGGACAAATATATTCATCGTTAATTTCGTCATAATCCCAATTTTGAGTGTTAAAGATGTCGCTTTTATATTTTTTAGTTTTATCTTTTATAAACATACCGTAGGTTATAAGTGGTATTCGATTAAAATCATCTATAATTGCCATATAATTGGGTTCGCTACCATAACCTGCATCAGCTACAATATATTCAGGTAAATGACCGTAGGTCTCTTGAATTAAATTTAAAAATGGTATCATCGTTCTTGTATCAGTCGGATTTTGATACACATTATAAGATAAAACGAATTGAGAATTTGTCGCTATTTGTAAATTATAACCTGGCTTGAGTTGTCCATTTTTCATATGATCTTCTTTCATTCTCATAAATGTGGCATCATGATCTGTTTTAGAATAACTATTTCTATCCTTTAAAATAGATTTTTGGACGTCGTATTTATGCTTTCGCCCAGAGTAATCATTAATTTGCTTTTTGTATTGTTTAATTTTAGTTCTTTTGAGCCGTATTTGTTTTCTTATTTTAGTACATTTTTCATTATCGATATGTTGATTTAAATCTTCGATTTCTTTATCCAAATGACTACCAATCAAATCTATTTCTTCCTTTGTTAAGTCATTATCGTGATCTTTTTTAATCTCAGGTATGATTTTATTTGTTATCAATTCATGATAGAGTGCTTTAGAATCTTCATTCATTTTTGTCTCATGGTTTTGAATACTCTTTTTCCATACAAATGTATATCGATTGGCATTCGCCTCAACTTTCGTACCATCAATAAAAATGGCCTGATCATCTATAAGATGTTGTTTCAAACACTGACTATGAAATTGAATAAATAATGATTCTAATAAAGCATCTACTTTTGGATTGACTCTAAATCGATTAATCGTTTTATAAGAAGGCTTTTGATTTTGTGATAGCCACATCATCCGGATGCTATCATTAAGTAATTTTTCTATCTTACGACCTGAAAACACAGATTGTGTGTAGGCATATAGAATGACTTTTAACATCATTTTTGGATGGTATGAGGTTGCACCACGATGATGTCTGAATTCATCGAATTCAGTTTTAGGAATTGTTTCTACAATATCATTGACATGTCGTGACATATCATTTGTGGGGATAAGAACTGAAGTTTCCAATGGTAGAGTAAGTTGAGTCATGTTATAATCTTTATACATAAGGCACCTCGTTAATTTAGTTTAGTGATATTTATTAAATTATACGAAAGGGCCTTATTTTTTTAAAGTATTTCAATGTAAAATTACATATAAATACAAAGTATTTTGGCGAGACTCTTGAGGGAACAGGACAAGCTGAAGACTACAGGCTGAAGCTGTCCCCTAAGAAAGCGAGCCAACAATACGTAGTATTGTAAATAAAGAAGCCAGTAAATGAATTTATAATAAACTCATTTACTGGCTATTTTGTTAGGAATTATGTCCCAGCCTCTTTTATTCTGCTGCAGCTTTGTAAGCTTTTCTTCGTGATAAAACTAAAGTGACAATCACTGCAATTATAAACGCAATAAACATACCTATGAAATAATGAAGCCAACCAGCATGAGCTGGGTTAATTGAAATAAATCCAGGTAATCCTGCAGTACCTAAAGCAATGGCTTTAACTTTGAAAAACGAAATGTAGGCTGAGCCTATAGCTGAACCTGTTATTGCACCAATAAATGGATATCTTAATTTTAAGTTAACTCCAAATAAAGCGGGTTCAGTAATACCTAAAAGAGCTGAGATACCAGCTGCTGAAGCCACACCTTTAAGTTTCTTATTATTTTTAATAATTAAGAAAGCAGCAAGCGCTGCCCCACCTTGTGCTACATTTGACATTGTAGCGATTGGGAAAATAAATGATCCACCTGTTTTTGCTTGATCTGCAATTAAAGTTGTTTCTACTGCAATAAAACTATGGTGCATACCAGTAATCACAATTGGAGCATAAAATAATCCAAAGATAAATCCACCAATTGCACCTCCAAATTCATATAACCATGTTAAACCATCTGATAACCAATAACCAAGCTGTCTAGTGATAGGTCCTACAAATAAGAAAGTTAAGAATGCTGTACTCAATATTGCAAGTAAAGGCGTTAATAAATTATCCAATACAGTAGGAATGATTTTACGTAATCCTTTTTCAATAGTTGCTAAGATATAGGCTGCCACAAGCATAGGTAACACTTGTCCTTGATATCCAACTTGATTAATATGTAATCCAAATAAATCCCAATGTGGAATAGCCTTACCCGCTTCAACTGCTTTAGGAAAATCATATGCACTCATTAATGAAGGATGTACTAAAATCATTCCTAACGCTGCACCTAAAAATGGATTGCCGCCGAATCGTTTCGATGCACTAAAGCCAATTAAAATAGGTAATAGTGTAAACGGTGCATTAGCAAAAACATTAATCATATCTGCTAATCCAGCGAATTGACTATGAACATCTATAAATGATTTATGATGATAGAATAAATCTGGCGCTGTAAGTAGATTATTAATACCCATTAATAATCCACCGGCAACGATGGCTGGTATAATTGGTACGAATATATCTGACAACATCTTAACAAAACGTTGTAAAGGATTCATATGCTTCGACGATTTGTCTTTTACATCAGCAGTTGTTGATGGCTCTTTTCCTGTTATTTTTTCTAACTCTGCAAATACTTTATTGACTGTTCCTGAGCCGATAATAATTTGATATTGTCCTCCTGTAGAAAAGGTTCCTTTAACTACATCCATTTCAGATAACTTTTTTTCATCTATAATACTTTCATCTTTTAATACAAGTCTTAATCTTGTGGCACAATGGGCCATAGCATCTAAGTTATCTTCTCCGCCTATCGCTTCTAATATATCTTCAGCCGATTTCTTATAGCTCATTCTACTAACCTCCTATATATGAAACTCATTTTAATATTCATTATATAATTGTAATCGGTTCCAAAAAACAAAGCAATATCTTATAAATATTTTATATAATTAATTTTAATTTAATGAAAAGGTGAAAGTAAAATAAAATTCAATGTCTCACTTCTACAATTTAACCTCACTTTGTGTTGGATATTAGTTTCTTTATGAACATCTTTGTACTAGAGCGCCTCTACTAGAGTTTAAAACTTGATCTACTGTATTTTCAATTTAATTACTACTTGCTAATACATCAAAAAACCTGGGACAACGCATGTTGTCCCAGGTTTTTTTAATACTAATTCTGACATTCTTAACTTTGAATATGTTTCGTGATGTTTAATTAAGTAAAAGTATATTTAGATGTTATGATGTAAAATTGTTACACATTAAATAGAAATTTTTGGGGAGTTATAATGATTCTAAATATAATAGTTAGCTACTGTTAATACCTTTTATATTTGCATGCATCTTTTATTCTAAGTTGCTTACTCTACGGAGTGATGTCATTTTCTCTATTTAAAATACCGTAATCGTTCGTTTCATTAAACTATTGTATATCGGTTGCTAATGCTCTAAGATGTTGTGTCTTGATATACATTTAAATAGTGATTTTAAATATATGGGGCTCATATCAAATATATAAGTAAATTCATTCTTGATGCTATATATTCAAATGATGTTGTATCGTGATGTATGTACAGAATTAGTCATTTTTAATTTCAAGTGAATCATTGTTTAATAGCTTATATCTCTTCACTCAAAATCTATATTTATTATGCATTTAAATTCGTTTCATTGACCTACTAAAAATTTTCAATAGTCTCATGCGACATTCTAAAAAAAATAATAATATTGTGCATCTATAAAATTGTTAACGTTTTCACTTAAAAATAAACGAAATTTTTTTATTTTTAACTATTAATATCTCTTTTATTTTCATATATAATAACTCTTATTATTCAAACAGACCTAAATCCCCGCTTACAAATACTATACTAGATGAGGAGACTTATTTATGAGCAGTACTCTTTTTTTACATGAAAATATTACTTCTATGCCTAGGAGAAACATCAACCATGTGCTTATATTATTTTCTTTAACTAATGAATTAGAAATGACAATCAATGGAAAGTATCACCCATTATCAAATCATATTGCAATCATTAATCAAGGTGATTTATATCAAATTAATAAAGGAAGAAATCTGATTGAGCTCAAAATACCAATGGCTTACTTTTATCTTGAAGACTCTGCTTTTTTTAATTGCCACTTTGATGCACATCTCTTACAATCAAGTCATTTTATCAAATCAATCATTTTAAATAATATAGAACATATGTACAACACATCTCATCATGATGACAAAGTTATTCCAAAGATCATACAAACTTTTTATAAAGAAGCAGTTATTAGACATCCTCATATATATATTCCAAAGATTCCTGTTGAACAGCACATCTTAATTAATATACTTACATTCATTCATGATCACATCACTTCCAATATTTCTCTACAAGATATTGCAGCACATGTACTTATTTCTGAGTCATATTGTTCAAATTTATTTGTACGTATATTGAATATTAATTTTAAAGATTATTATACAAGTTTGAAAATTAATCATGCTATTAGATTACTCATTTGTACAAATGACTCTATTACAAGTATTTCTGAACAATCCGGTTTTAGTAGTCATACCAATTTTACTAATCAATTTAAAAATTATCTTAATTTAAGTCCAAAACAATTTCGTTCTCAACTGAATCATTCTGATCCTATATCTGCGATACGACTGAAGAGTGACATTGAACCTAAGCATTTTGAATTAATCTCTCAGTTTGAAACAACTGAACAATTATCAACCGAAACAACTATCATTGATCTTGAGCAATTAGAAGCCTTTCAACATACTCAATCTTCAAAGGCATTTATTCATTTTAAAAATATTAATGAATTATTCCAGTTTGTTTTTAATGATCATTATGATATCGATTTATCTTATTTACCTAAACCAGCCATTTTGATTAATGATATGAGTGATATGAATCAACATTCAATTAACGGAAACTTACTCAATCGCTGCTTCGAAAAATTATTTGAAAAAAATATCAGTTTAGCTGTCATTATCAAAAATAAATCTGAGTTCACTACTTTTTACGATTTAATTATGACGTTTCTAGAAAATAATCAAGATTATAAATGGAATAAAAAAAGTGTACGATTTATGCTCGTATTTGATACCAAGTCAATGACTATCCAAGATATTCATCTATCATATTTAAAACTTAGAAACAAAAATCGTTCGATTAAATATGGTGTTTTAGTGGAAGGATTATTACATCAGTACGAAAAGTTACAAGAAGTCTATGATACAATGAAGCGTCTTAATTTTGATTACTATTTTGTTGACATTGAAAATATTGATACGAAAAATATATTAATTGAATACCAACGCGGATTTACTCATGCAAATACTCATTTCGAAAACTACGTTCATTTTATAAAGAATTCTAATATACCTTCGACCCAATTTGTCTATAGTAGCTTATCATTACGTTGCTTTAAGTATACAAATGACGGTAGGCATCCACTTCAACTAGCAGATTTAGTTTGTCATTTAACGGCGCTATTAAAATATGGAGGTGGTATTTGCTATCACCTTTTTGAAGATGATCCGATGTTTATTGCATTATTTAATCGACATGGGAGTTTACTTCCAATTATGCATCTTTATCAATTTATTGCAGCATTTATCGATGTGCCTATCCATATTTCAAATAATTACTTAATGAGTCAAAAAGATGGAAATTATCATTTTATCTTATTTAATAAAATTAATGATCGCTATTTGTCTGACAGTAAACAGCATTATCAAATACTAAATAAATTAAACGAAAACAGCTTAATCATCGCAAATACATTAAATAAAGAACATGGGACGATCCATCAATTAATGTCTCAAGATAATTTACCTGTATACATTGAAAAAAGTATTATTCATCAGTTAGATAGATGCAATCAACCTAAAACAGAACTATTTATACAAGAAGAAACCAATCATCCATTTAACATAACGTTGCATCATGATGAAGTGAAATATATTTATATCAAATCTGTTTAAATTTAATTTTAAAAGGATATAAATACAATAAGGAGATGATTAGTTTGGACAAACAAAAAGTGACTCAAGCGATTGAGAAAGTTTTAAATACTTCTAAAATTGGCGTATTATCAACTGCATATAATAATAAACCGAATAGCAGATATATGGTGTTCTATAACGATGGTCTTAATTTATATACAAAAACAAGCAATGAAAGTTCTAAAGTAAAAGAAATTCAAAGTAATCCAGAAGCATATATTTTACTAGGATATAATGAAACAACAAATAATAGTTTTGTTGAAATAGAAGCAAGTATTGACATTGTAGAAGATCAGAAAGTCATTGATTGGTTGTGGGAAACACAAGACAAAACATTCTTCGATTCTAAAGAGGATTCTAATTTATGTGTGTTAAAAATAAATCCAAAAACGATTACTTTAATGAATGATGATGATATTGATACACCAATCACAATTGATCTTTAATTTGATTGTTAATAAGAGTAGATAGAATGTATCATGAATTCTATCTACTTTTTTTTGCTTATTTATAATGCTTCATTTATATTAGTTGAAGTACAATTGAATTTTTGTGAAACTTTTATTGCAATTTAATTCTATTTTTTGTATAAATAAATTAATATATTTAAGGAGAGTCTTAATGAAGAACAAAAAAGGTTTAGGGTTAGGAATTTTTTTAATTGCAATTATGTTAATTGTTAGCATTATTTTAGTCATTGTAATGCTAAATGGTCAGCAAAAAGAATCCTACTATGGCTATATGAAAGATAGTCACACTATTGATAAAATGGTAAATGAACAAACTGAAAAAGTAGAGAAAAATGTTAAATTACCTTCTAACACTAATGTAAAAGTAAAAAAAGGCGATTTTGTCTTTTTAGTAAAAGAAAAAGGTTCTGATTCATTTTCTAGAGTATCAAAAGTAAATCATGATGAAGTGCCACATGGTCTCATGATGAAAATTCATGAAATGCATGATATGAAAGGCATGTAACTTTTGATATATTAGGCAGTATAAAGAGCGAGATAACATTCATTTAAAATCAGTTATCTCGCTTTTTCTTTTTGAATAAAAAAGCATCGCTTATCCAAGCGACGCTAAAAATGTCAGATTTCTTTTTTTAAATTGATTCTAGATATTTCTTACCTTTTTCTTTATCATAAACATGTTCCCATTTAGAGATAACTACTGTAGATAATGCATTACCAATAACGTTCACACATGTACGAACCATGTCTAACAAACGATCTACACCGATAATTAACGCAAGACCTTGAGCTGGTAAGCCCATTGCCCCCAATGTTGTTAATAACACTACGATAGATACTCCTGGCACACCTGCCATACCTTTAGATGCAACCATTAATGTCACCATTAAAATGATTTGTTCAGATAATGATAAGTGAATACCATACATTTGAGCAACAAATAAAGCGGCGATAGATTGATATAAGGCTGATCCGTCTAAATTAAACGAATATCCAATTGGTATAACAAAAGAAGTCACTTCTTTTGGTGAACCAAATTTCTCCATTTTATTCATCATTACTGGTAACACTGCTTCAGAACTTGAAGTAGAGAATGCAAGTAATAATTCATCTTTAAGTATTTTAATGATTGAGAAAATACTAATTCCACAAATTCTTGCTACAATACCCAAAACAACAATAATGAAGAAAATCATCGCAAACACAACTACTAAAACAAGTTTAGCTAATGGAATTAAAGCTGAAGCACCGAATGTCATAACAGTTGTACAAATAAATGCAAATACACCAATTGGTGCTAATTTTAAGATTTTATTAATCATCCAAAATACGGCTTCTAATGTACCGTTTAAGAAACCTTTAACTGGTTCAGCTTTTTCTCCAATCGCAGCTAATCCCAAACCAAAGAATACTGCGAAGAAAATAATTGGCAATAACTCACCCTTAGTTAAAGCTTCAAAAATATTAGTTGGTATAATATTTACGATTGTATCAATAAAGTGGTTACCGTATGTAGATTGTTCTGCGGCAGACGCAGTTGATTGATATTTAGTAATATCGCCTTTAGGTAACTTATCAGGATCTAATCCAATTCCTGGTTTAAAAATATTACCAATAATTAAACCTAAACCGATGGCGATGGTTGTAATAATTTCGAAATAAAGAATTGATTTCCATCCATAGCTTCCTATTTTTTTCGAATCCCCTAAATTCGAAATAGATAAAGCAAGTGAACAGAATACAATTGGGATGATGATCATTTTGATTAAATTTAAGAAAACGTCACCGAAAGGTTTAATATAATTTGCAACACCTGTTTGTCCAAATAATAATAAACCAATTACTACACCTAGCACTAATGCAATTAATACTTGCATAGGTAGGCTAACTTTTCTCTTGAACAGAGTCACGTTGAAACCCCCTTCTTCTGACATCGCTTAATTATATCAAATTATTCAAAATTCGGATATAACAAATTAAAAACTATTAAATAATATACATATTTAATTTGGCAAAAATAATTAATTAAAAACAGAAAAGTGAGAATATTTTTAGAATATAGATGTTGGAATTCAATCACTATCTTTAACCTTCTCAATGTAAGAGCGGTTTATAAATGAATTACATTACTCTAAAATCTTTTTTAACTAACTCGTTTACCTTTACCATTTAACAAAAAATTTCATTTAAAAAAACAATATCTATTTTTCTATAGATATTGTTTTTTTGAGTAGTAATCATCATTAATATCTCTGGTTCTACGTATTGATTATATATTATGGCTTATAATTTTGGTTGAAATAGTTATGTTTTGCACCTTTAATACTTTTCTTGGTTTCCGTATCAAATCCTTCAACTAAAATACCTTTACGTGTACCAATTGGCTGAATGATATATGTTAAATTAGGTTCGTCTTTAAACACTACTTGTTTATAATAAACGCCTCTTTTAGCACTATATAATGTTTTTTCTGATTTAATTTTATCTTTCAAATGTTTTTGTTCTATATAATTGTCTACAAGTTGCACATTTTTATGCCCTTGATACGCTTTCGTTCCAAAGAAGAACGCAATAGCTAATACAAGAGAAATAGCTAATATAATAATAATTCTAATAATCTTTTGCTTCTTACTCATCAGAGCACTCCTTCATCATATTACTCAATAAAATAGCTTCTTTTATCATTTAAATAATTATGAATGAAATAGTAACTTTTTTAAAGTGATACATCTTTTTTGTAACAAAATATACTAATAATTTAATTTAGAATTTGAAATAAATCAACAATCTAAAATTATATGTAGACTTATTTAAATTTACTTTTAAATTTATTAAAAAACTTATATATTACTCTAACAATAGTCTTGACAATAGCTATTGTTCATACTATCTTTAAGTAAGTTGAGGGGGAAAGAATATGTATGTAAAGGACAGTTATTTAAGTAAACAATTATGTTTTTTACTTTATGTTACTTCAAAAGAGGTAATTAAAAAATATACTCACTATCTAAAAGAGTATGATTTAACATACACAAGTTTTATGGTTCTTATGGCTATTGAAAACGACGAAAAAATAAACATTAAGTCCCTTGGTCAACGCGTCTTCTTAGATTCTGGAACTTTAACGCCTCTCTTAAAAAAATTAGAGAAAAAAGGTTACGTACAACGCATGCGAGAAAAAGAAGATGAACGTAATTTACAAATTTCATTAACTCAAAATGGTAGAGACATTAAACCAGTATTAGAGCAAATTTCTAATCAAGTGTTTAATGATTTTGATATTTCTGACGATGAAGCGGATGGCCTTGCTAGTAGCTTAAGACATATTATTTCAGAGAACTTCGGCTCTAATGCTGAATAGTTAATACACATGACAAAAGCTAAGTAATTATTGTTCCTTCTTTCTTTTATTTTCTAACTAATACATAATATCGACGTCTTTTGTCATGTTTCTTTATTCCACATCTTTCACTTTTTAATTCTTCAAACTTTCAAATTGCTTTTACTTTACGTGTAGTATCTCTATTTATATAATGATATTGTAAAATTTCAATATATTTTATGACATATTACTCTGAAAAGGAGATTTCATATATGAATAATAGAGAATTTTTTGATCAAGCTATTTTTAAAAATAATCCAAGAGATGTATTTCGTGATCTAGGTGAACAAGTATTTAACCAATTTTCAACTAAAAGCTTCCCAACAAATGTTTACAGTCAAAAAAATCAATATGTTCTAGAAGCCGAATTACCTGGCGTAAAGAAACAAGACATTCATCTTAAATATGAACATGCTACTTTAACGATTAAAGTAATTAAACAAGTATCTGAGCAAACAGGTAGTGTTCAATTAAGTGAACGCTCAAGCGGAGAATTGGTAAGACGCTTTGAATTCGAAGATATTAATAAAAATCAAATCAAAGCAAGTTATGAAGATGGTGTTTTAGTGGTGATTTTACCTAAGAATGTCACTGAAGAAGACGAAGGTACTACAATTACAGTAGAATAAATAAAAGAAGTTGAGATATAACTTTCAGAAAAATAGCCAGTAAATGAGTGATGAGACATTCATTTACTGGCTTATTTATAATTCTTCGTATTATTGCCTTACTCTCTTAGAGGGTAGTTTCAGCTTGTGTTATTATTTCAACCTCTCATCAAACAAAGTACGTTGTATTCATATTTCATTTTACATTAGATTATTGAAAACATAGATACTTAGCATAAGCTAATAAACAAACGTAGTGCTAGTGCACTACGTTGTTTATTTATTTTGCGTATTCTTTTTTGTAAAGATGACCCATTGTAATAAAAGCAAGTATTCCAAATACAGCTAGTAAAATAAATGCTAAATGACTTGAACCTGTCAATGAAGTAACATACGTGATAACAAGTGGTGGGAAGAAACCACCTAATCCTCCCATCATAGAAACAATTCCATTTGCAGTACCAGATTCTTTAGCAAAATAAGATGGCACAAGTTTAAAGATGAGTCCATTTCCTAATCCAGCACAAATACTAATTGTTAAACAACCTATAGTAAACAAGGCAATATGACTTGAAACACCTAAAATAACTGCACCGATAATCATCACAACAAAATCTATCATCAAGACTTTAACCGCGTTGAATTTATCTCCTAAAATCCCACCCACAGGTCTTAAGAATGTTGCTAATGCGATAAATACTCCTGATCGAATACCTGCATCTACTTTATCTATTCCGAAATTATTAACTAAATAGTTAGGTAAGAATAAACCAAATGCTACAAAAGCACCAAATGTAATAAAGTACCATAAACTCAAATAATATAGTTTGTAGTTTGAAGATAAATCTTTAACTTGAGCGCCTAAAGGTACTTTAACTTTAGGTTCTTTAGCATCTCCAAGGAAAAACATTAATATTGCAAAAATAGCGATAATAATAAGATAACTTCTTACTGTTGTTTGCCATCCTACAATACCCGCAATAGGAGGTGCTAAGAATGATGAAATTGCTGTACCAATATTTCCCATTCCATAAATACCATTTGCTAATCCTACTTTGTCTTTTGAAAAATATTTAGGAACTGAAGTGACACCTACAGAGAAAATGGCTCCTCCTACTCCTAAAAAAAATCCAGACGCCATTAACATACCAGGCGATTGGGCTTGTCCTAAGAAGAAAATAGGAAATAATAATATAATGAAACTACAAAAGAATACCCATTTAGCGCCAATAATATTTGTTAAATAACCAAATGGTACACGAAGAATCGATCCTAGGATAACTGGTATCGCTAAAATAATTGATAACTGTCCTGGATTAATTTTAATATCTTGTGAAATAAATGGCATCAATGGAGAAATAATGCTCCAAGCCATGAATCCAACTACAAGACTTAAAGTTTGTAACGTAAGTTGAAAACCACCCTTAGTTTTATTCATTTTTTCACCTTCATCAATTTTTATTTTCTATTATCGATAATTAAACCACATATCAATATAGTCAATTTGTGTTATTAATTACTGATTACATTTAAATTTTAATCACTTTGTGAAAATATGAACATAAGGATTTTCCCTTATACTCTCTAATAATCCCCCTATATTTAAATAATAAGACAAAGAAAAACCAACACATGAATATTATGTGCTGGTAAAATTATAATATGAGTGTCATTATTTAAGTCTTTCAACATATTTAAAAGTCTAAAAGTTTCTTCTTAAGCGCATATTCTACAAGCTCTGGTTTAGATTTTAAATTTAATTTAGTCATAATATGCGTTTTATGTGCCTCAACTGTTTTAACGGATACAAACAATTTTTCAGCAATTTCTTTATTTCCATATCCCTTTGCAATTAATGGTAATATTTCTAATTCTCTTTTAGAAAGTATTTTGAAAGGATCATTGGTTGCTTTTTCATCTTGATTAGAAACATTTACAAATTCATTTACTAATGACGTCGTTAGTTTCATATCAATATACGTTTCACCTTTATACACTGTTCGTACTGCTAAAATCAGTTGTTCATCTGGTGAATTTTTTAAAATATATCCTTTAGCACCATTTCTTAAAACATGAAATAGATATTCTTCATCATCATACATTGTTAAAATTAATATTTTTGTTTCAGGAAAACTTTCAGAAATTTTGCTAGTAGCAATTAAGCCAGACTCACCAGGTGGCATACTTAAATCCATAATTAATACATCCGGTTTGTATTCCATCACCTTCTGGTACGCTTCTACTCCATCAGCTGCCGTAGCTACAACTTCCATATCTTCTTGAAAGTTTAATATCATAGAAAAACCTGTTCTTACTACTGCATGATCATCTGCAATTACTATTTTCAATTATAAGTCAGTCCCCTTACGCTCTCTAGAGTGGCACTTCTAAAGTGATAATCGTTCCTTTTCCTAAATGTGTTTCTACATTCACTTTTCCGTTTACAAGCTCTGCTCTTTCATTCATACCATACAATCCTAGTCCTGTACCTTGTGGTTGAGAATTCGGATCAAAACCTTGACCATGATCAATCACTTCAGCCATTAATAAACGTCCAACCTCCTGGACAAAGACATCTACCGAACTTACGCCTGCATATTTTAATGCATTAAATACCGCTTCCTGTACCACACGATAAACCACCGTTTCTACTTCACTATCATATCTTTTATCTTGAATGTTAGATTGATATACAATTTGCATACCATAATTATTTTCAAATTGTTTAAAATATGATTTAAAAGCCGCTTCCAAGCCTAAATCATCTAGAGATGAGGGTCTTAATTCAACTGATAGATGTCTTATATCATCAATCAATTTAGACATTAATCCCTCAATACGTTGTGATTGTTGGACAAGTTCTGAGGATTCTTTTTGATATTTCAGCAATCTGAGTTCAACATCAATATTTAGCATTTCTTGTACAACACTATCGTGTAGTTCTCTAGAAATACGTTTTCTTTCATTTTCTTGCGCGGAAATTGTTTTTCTCATCATCTGACGTTGATACATTTTTTCTTGTCTTTCAATTTGCGGCGAAATATCTTGAAGTGTAAATGCATATATCTCATTATCTTCATCAATCGCTTGATAAGAAGCTGTAAATGGTCGAACTTTATGATCTACTGTTTTCATAAACACTTGAAAATTGATATCGTTTGGTTTAGATGTGTCTAAATAACAATTTTTGCAACTTTGAAGTTCAAATTCATTTGAATACCCTTCACAACGATCACAAATCGCATTTGTCATCGCACTATAATTATTATCTTTTGAAATAATTTCTTCAGCGGCGTCATTCATTGCAATGACTTTTCCTTCTTTATTTACAAAAACAATTTTTTCATTTGTAGTTTCATAATATTTTTTTAGTAAGTCTTCCATTTGCAGATTATATAACTCTAACACATATATCACCTAGATTTCTTCATTAAATTCCCACAAACGGCCTTTAATATTTAATTGATTAATCACTTTAGGCAATGTTTTATTACCTCTTTGTCCTAATAATAACACGCCTGCAACATGCTGTTCATGCCATAATGGTATAGCAACGAGCGCGTTTAAGTTTTCACTCATCAAAATAGGGTACTTAATTTTTTCTTCTGGTGTTATTGTTTTGGAAACATTTTCTATAACCATTCGCTTTCCTGTTTTCATGACTGTCCCAGCTAAGCCTCTGCCTTTTCTCAAAACAATCAATTTATAACGACTGTTTAAATTACCTGAAACATATTGCCATTTAATAGGTCCAGAAGGTTCGTGGTTTTCATATAGTGCAACAGCAGCAAAATCACAGTTTACTTTTTTTCTAAGTGTGTCAAGTTCCTGCTGAAAATGTACCGGTTCAAACAAAGGTTCCGGAATCATATATCGTACTCCTTTTATATTTAATGTGCACGAGGTGCTTTATGTTTTCTATATACAATATAACGTCTATTTGTATATGCTAATGGAATACTCCATACATGTACAAGACGTGTAAATGGCCAACAAGCTAATATTGTAAATCCTAATAAGATATGAATTTTAAATGATAATGGAACGCCTGTCATTAGTGCTGCATTGGGTGAGAATGTAAATAAGTGTCTAAACCATATAGAAATCGTTTGACGGTAATCAAAGTCAGTTACCATTGCATTAGTAACTAAAGTTGAGAAACATCCCATAAATATAATCAATATTAATAAGAAATTTACGAAAATATCAGAAGCTGAACTTAACTTTCTCACATTACTAATCGTTAAACGTCTTGCTGTTAAAAGTAACATTCCAATTAGAGTCATTATACCAAAAATACTACCAATATAAACAGCTCCAAAGTGATATGTACTTTCGCTTATGCCAAGTCCATCTATCCATTTTGCTGGAATAGCTAACCCCACCACATGACCAAAAAATACTGGAATAATTCCTAAGTGAAATAACAGACTGCCCCATTTAAGTTGTTTTTTTTCTAAAAACTCACTCGATTTTGCAGTCCATGAAAACTGATCATATTTATATCGAGCAATATGACCAACGATAAAAATTGCCACACATAAATATGGGTAAATAATCCAAAGAAATTGATTAAGCATGATGTGTCACCTCTTTTGGAATGTCTAAACAAGCTTTTAATGTTTCTCGTAATGCACGAATCACATAAGCGTAAGGATTATTCTCCTTAGCTAATTGATTTGCCATTTCATATGTACCATCTTCAATAATCATAATCACTAACTCAATATTGCCTTCTGCACGAGGATCATTATGCCAACTTGCTACATGTAAAAACTGCAACATCAATGGTAGATAATCTGATAATTCATTATCTACCATTTTTAATCCAAACATTTCATAAAGTACTTTTAGTTTTGCGAGCATTTGACCTCTTTCTTTTTGAGTATCAAATTTATTGTAAGTCATATAAAGAGGTGATGTTTTATTGAAATCAAACGTATCCGTATAAATTGCTTTAATTTCAGATAAAGTAAATTGGTACATAATTTCACGATATTTCATTAAATCTGAATATCCTGGATGCGAAGGATGAATCGTTTCTTCAAATGTATTAGGATGAAATGTTAATTTTTCTGGAAAATTAAGTTGTTGTGCAAGATATCCAAAACTTTCTTGATAGTATTTAAATTGTGTTAGATTAATCACGGAAAATACCTCCATAGAAATTCTCATTATAAATCTCTTGACCAGATTTTCCTGACGTTGAACCTACTGGAACACCGCAGCCTTCACAATTATCTCCGAAATATTCACCGCCATATCCTTGGCTACCTTGAGCGTGATACGTATCTAAATAGGTTTCTTTATGTGAAGATGGTACAACAAATCGATCTTCATATTTAGCTAAACCTAATAGACGATACATTTCTTTTGTTTGAATTTCTGATAAACCTAAACGTTCTAATCTAGAAGTATCAAATGGTTTGTTTGTGACTTGAGCACGCATATAACTTCTCATCATTGCCATTTTTTGTAACGCTTCTTTTACTGGCTCTACTTTACCTGCTGTAAATAAGTTTGCTAAATATTCAATAGGTAAACGCATCTCTTCGATGGCTGGGAAAATCATATCAGGATTTTGACCTGAATTTTTACCTTCAAAATAACTCATAATTGGACTTAAAGGCGGGCAGTACCATACCATTGGCATTGTTCTAAATTCAGGATGTAATGGAAATGCCAATTTATATTCAATCGCTAATTTATACACAGGTGAATTTTGAGCAGCTTGGATCCATTCATAACTGATACCATCTTTTTCTGCTTGTTCAATCACTTCTTCATCAAATGGGTTTAAGAAGATATCAAGTTGTTTTTCATATAAATCTTGTTCATTTTCAGCTGAAGCCGCTTCGTGTACACGATCAGCGTCATATAATAAAACGCCTAAATATCTCATTCTTCCTGTACATGTTTCTGAACATACAGTTGGCATTCCTGCTTCAATTCTTGGGAAGCAGAATGTACATTTTTCAGCTTTATTTGTTTTCCAGTTGAAATATACTTTTTTGTAAGGACAACCTGTCATACAGTAGCGCCACCCACGACATGCCTCTTGATCGACTAAAACAATACCATCTTCATCTCTTTTATACATAGCCCCTGAAGGACATGAAGCGACACAACTAGGATTTAAGCAATGCTCGCATAGACGAGGTAAATACATCATAAATGTCTCATCAAATTGGAATTTGATATCTTCTTCAATTCTTTGAATATTTGGATCTTCTGGTCCTGTTACATGTCCACCAGCTAAATCATCTTCCCAGTTTGGTCCCCATTCAAGATTTAGTTTATCTCCTGAAATCAATGAATGTGCTTTTGCAACTGGTGAATGTTTACCTTCTTTAGCTGTGGTTAAATGTTCATAATTATAAGTCCATGGTTCATAATAATCTTTGATTAACGGCATATCTGGATTATAGAAGATTTTACCTAAGGCAATTTTAGACCACTTACTACCTGATTTAAGTTCAAGTTTACCTTTTTTATTTAATACCCAACCACCTTTATAGTGCTCTTGATCTTCCCAACGTTTTGGATATCCTACACCTGGTTTTGTTTCTACATTATTAAACCACATGTATTCTGCACCCGGTCTATTGGTCCAAGTATTTTTACATGTCACACTACATGTATGACAGCCAATACATTTATCTAAATTCAATACCATTGCAACTTGCGCTTTAATCTTCAAGCCAATTTACCTCCTTCATTTTTCTAACTGCGACGTACACATCACGTTGGTTTCCAATTGGTCCATAGTAATTGAAGTGATAACTAATTTGTGCATATCCTCCAACTAATTGCGTAGGTTTTAAGTGAATTCTTGTAGGTGCATTATGTGATCCCCCACGAGTATCAGTAATCTCAGAACCTGGTGTTTCAATGTGCTTATCTTGTGCGTGATACATAAACATCGTACCTTTAGGCATGCGGTGTGACGTTACCGCTCTTGCAGTCACAACACCATTTCTGTTATAAACTTCAAGCCAATCATTATCATTGATACCATGTTGCTCAGCATCTTCATTAGACAGCCAAACAACTGGACCGCCTCTGAATAAAGTCAACATACGTTCATTATCTTGATATGTTGAATGAATATTCCATTTTCCATGAGGTGTTAAATAACGTAGAACAAGTGCATCTTGTCCACCTTTTACCTTTTTATCTCTTGCGCCAAATACCATTGGTGGAAGTGTTGGTTTATATACTGGTAAGCTTTCACCAAATTGCTGGAATACTTCGTGATCGATATAGTAACTTTGTCTTCCAGTTAGCGTTCTAAAAGGTACAAGTCTTTCAATATTTGTTGTAAATGGAGAATAACGACGATTATTTTTATTAGAGCCTGGGAATACTGCTGTTGGGATAACTTCTCTTGGTTGAGCTGTAATATTTAAGAACGAAATTTTTTCAGATGCACGTTCTTTTGAAATATCCTTCAATTCCATTCCAGTTTGATTTTCTAAATCTTCATATGATTTTTGAGATAATTTACCATTCGTTGCCGAAGAGATATTTAAAATTGCATCAGCTACTTTACGTGCAGTATCAATACGTGGTCTATCATTTCTAACAGAATGTTCATCGTCATCATTCCACGTACCAATCATACTTTTTAGCTCTTCGTATTCTTCTTTAACGCTAAAACTAACGCCGTGTGCACCTACTTTACCTTTCTCAAGTAAAGGTCCTAATGTAACATATTTATCATAAATTTTAGTATAGTCACGTTCTACAATAGAGAAGTTAGGCATAGTTTTACCTGGAATACCTTCTACTTCACCTTTAGACCAATCTTTAACGATACCGTATTCAGAACCTAGTTCTTGTTTAGAGTCATGTGCAAGTGGTGTAGTTACCACATCTTTAAATGTACCTGGTAAATAATCTTTAGCCATTTCTGAAATTGCTTTACTCAATGTTTTGTAAATGTCCCAGTCAGAACGTGACTCCCATAATGGATCAATTGCTGGATTAAATGGATGAATAAATGGATGCATATCTGTTGAAGATAAGTCATGTTTTTCATACCAAGTTGCTGCTGGCAGCACAATATCAGAATATAAAGGCGTTGCAGTCATTCTAAAATCTAATGATACAAGTAAATCTAATTTACCTACTGTATCTTCTCTCCATTTAATTTCCTCTGGTTTATCATCTTCATTCGGTTCAGCCATTAATCCTGAACGTGTACCAAGTAAATGTTTCATAAAGTACTCTTGACCTTTAGCTGAACTTGAAATTAAGTTAGATCTCCAAACAAATAATGTTTTAGGATGATTTTTTCTTAAATCTGGGTCTTCAATAGCAAATTCTGTTTCTTTATTTTTCACTGATTCAATCGCACGTTTTAAAATAGCTTCATTTGAATCATCGCCCGCATCTTTTGCCTCTTCACCAAATAACAAACTGTTTTTATTAAATTGTGGATATGAAGGTAACCAACCTAAACGTGCTGCTGTCACATTATAATCTGCTGGATGCTGATGTTTAATGTTATTAGCAAGTGGTGATTTCAATTTATCTACATTAGATTCTTCATATTTCCATTGATCAGTTGCAAAATAGAACCAACTTGTACCATTTTGTAAACGTGGTGGACCTTGCCAATCTTTAGCGAAAGCTACAGTATTCCATCCTTCGATTGGACGACATTTTTCTTGCCCAACATAGTGAGCCCAACCTCCACCATTAACACCTTGGCATCCACATAAGAGAACTAAATTCAATACAGCACGGTAAATGGTGTCAGAATTGAACCAGTGGTTAATCCCCGCACCCATAATAATCATCGAACGTCCTTTAGTATCAATAGCATTTTGTGCAAATTCTCTTGCGACTTGTGTCACTAATTCTTGTTTAATACCTGTAACGTTTTCTTGCCATGCAGGTGTATATTTAGATTCACTATCTTCATAAGATTTAGCTTCTAACTCATGACCAAATCGTTTAATACCATATTGACTAGCCATTAAATCATATACTGTAGCAATACGTACTTCTTTACCATCTGCTAATTTAACTTTTTTAGTTGGGATAGGTCGTTCGAAAATACCGTCTCTTTGACTATCAAAGTAAGGGAATTGAATGGTTTGTAACTCATATTCTTCTTCTGCAACAGATAAAGCTGGATCAATTTTACTTCCATCTTCTGTTTCAAGTTTTAAATTCCATTGTTTGCCTTCTTCCCAACGTTGACCCATTGTACCGTTTGGAACCACAAGTTTGTGGCTAATCGCATCGTGAATCACTGGTTTCCACTCACCATTTTCACTTTTTATACCTAAATCGCTTGCACGTAAAAATCGTCCTGCCTTATAACCATTCTCATCTTCATTCAGCATCAATACAAATGGCATATCTGTATATTGCTTTGCATAATTAACAAACATATCACTTGGTTTATCTTCATAAAATTCTTGTAAGATGACATGTGTCATAGCTTGAGCAACTGCGGCATCTGTTCCTGGATTAGGTGCTAACCAATTATCAGCAAATTTAACATTTTCTGCATAATCTGGTGCTACAGAAACCACTTTTGCACCTTTATAACGTACTTCAGTCATAAAATGGGCATCAGGCGTACGAGTAAGTGGAACGTTAGAGCCCCACATAATGATGTAAGAAGCATTGTACCAATCACTTGATTCAGGTACATCAGTTTGTTCACCCCAAATTTGAGGAGATGCAGGTGGTAAATCAGCATACCAATCATAAAAACTTAACATTTCCCCGCCTAATAAATTAATAAAACGCGCACCAGATGCATAACTAATCATCGACATTGCTGGAATAGGTGTAAAACCAGCGATTCTATCCGGACCATCTTTTTTAATAGTATAAAGAATTTGTGCTGCGATAATATCTGTTACATCTTTCCAACTTGCACGTACATGTCCACCTTTACCACGTGCTTCTTTATATAATTTAGCTTTCTTTTCATCTTCAACGATAGATGCCCATGCGGCGATACGATTTCCATTATTGTCTTCAAGTGCTTCTGTCCATAGATCTAATAGTTTACCTCTAATGTAAGGGTATTTTACACGAAGTGGGCTGTATTCATACCATGAAAATGACGCGCCACGTGGACATCCCCGAGGTTCAAATTCAGGCATATCTGGACCACAACTTGGATAGTCAATTTGTTGATTCTCCCACGTAATCACACCATTTTTAACGAAAACTTTCCACGAACATGATCCTGTACAGTTTACGCCATGTGTGGTTCTTACTACTTTATCGTGACTCCATCTTTCACGATACATTTTTTCCCATTCTCTACTTTTACTTTCTAAAACTGACCAATTTCCATTAAACGTTTCAGTTGGTTTGAAAAAGTTTAATCCGAATTTTCCCATTTATATAAATCCTCCTACCTGCAAAGGTAATACGTTACTTATGTCCAATGTTATTTAAAGAAATTTCATTTAAATTGTACATTTTTTCACATGGTTTTTATATTAGGGAATTACCTATTTCATATAAAAGAATCCCTAAAAAAAGTGAGATAACACACGTTTTAAATATCGTGTTATCTCACTTATGACATTCGAAGCGTAAAGAACTACACTTCAATATATTTAATATTTTGGTGCTGCGTTATGATCGATTCATATAAATACTTTTGTGAAGAATGATAAGTTTCATTATATTGAATTAAGCATTTTAAATACTGTTGAGATAAGTCTTCTGCTTTTGAAAGGGCTAAGTCTTTATTCCCTTTAATAACGTACAATGTTTCATCTATTGTTTGTTTTGAGTGTATAATCTTTTCGTCATCCATATAGTTAATGATATGGCCTAATATACAAATTCCTGGATCATGTTTAATATTAAGCTTAGATAATTGATGTTCAATAGTGCTTAGTTTACCAACCACTATGGTTTCGTTATAACACGTAGCATTAAAAATGATAGCAATATCATAATCTTCTTTAGTATATCTTCTAATTTGATTAATAATATCATTTAATCGTTTAATTCCCATATAAATTGCCAAAGTTCCACCATTAGCTAAATTACGTATATCCATGTCTTGATCAATATCATCTTTAAAATGACCTGTGGAAAATGTAACACTTAGTGCTACTGAGCGCATCGTTAAACCTAAGTCTAATGAAGCTACCGCTGCACTCGCAGAAGTTACCCCAGGTACAATATCATAGGCAATCTGATGTTCTTTTAAAATGTCTATTTCTTCAGTTACTCGACCAAACACTGCTGGGTCTCCACCTTTTAAACGTACAACAATTTTATACTTTTTCGCTGCTGCTACTATTTTTAAATTGATATCTTCTTGTTGAATATGTTTAGTATAAGGTTTTTTTCCAACATCTATGATTTCAGTAGTTGGCTTTGCATATTGTAATATCAATGGATTGACAAGACGATCATATAAAATAACATCTGCTTGACGAATTAATCGTTCTGCTTGTTTAGTTAGCAAATTAGGATTGCCAGGACCAGCTCCAATTAAATATACTTTTCCAAATTCACTTTTAGTGACTAGAGACATATAAATACGTCTCCATCTTGAATTTCAACTTGATATGTTTCAACACAACCTGTATCAGGTTCTTGCACTTCACCCGTATTCAAATCAATTTTTTGATCGTGGAGTGGACAATAAACATATTCTCCACTTACAGTACCTTCAGATAACGGTCCTTCTTTATGTGGACACACATTATTAATAGCATGCACTTCTCCATTTTCTGTTAAAAATATACCGATTTGTTTATCTTTAACGATAACCTTTTTACCAATTAATGGTGTTAATTCATCCATAGTTGTTACTTTAACTTTTTCCATTACACTCATCCTCACACTTTCTCGACTTCAAATATTTTTTGTGCTTCTTTATTTTCAACAATAGCTTCCCAAGGTTCTTCTTCAAGTGCTTGTTTTGCATCCATAATTCTATCAAAAAGTTCTTTTTGACGTTGTTCATCTAAAAGCACTTCCTTAACATGATCAAATCCTAGTCGTTTAAGCCATGGTGCTGTTCGTTCAGCATATATTCCAGTCTCTCTGTAATACTGCATAAGCGCACCACAAAGTTGTACCACTTGATCTTCTGTTTCAACAGTAGTAAGTAATTGACCTACAGTGACCTCTGTACCACCGTTACCGCCAATATAAATTTGATAGCCATTTTCTACTGAAATGACACCAAAGTCTTTAACACCTGATTCTACACAGCTTCTTGGACAACCAGAAACACCCATTTTAAATTTATGAGGTGTGTCTATGTATTCAAATGTTTTTTCTAATCGAATACCTAAACGTGTAGTATATTGTGTACCAAATCGACAGAATTCTTTACCAACACAACTTTTCACAGAACGCGTTTTCTTACCATATGCAGAGGCAGAGCGCATACCTAAATCTTTCCAAACTTTTGGTAACTCATCTTTTTTAAGACCATATAACCCTACACGCTGAGACCCTGTTACTTTAACAAGAGGCACGTTATATTTTTTCGCTACTTCACCTAAACGAATTAATTGGTCAGCATCTGTGACACCACCACGCATTTGTGGAATCACTGAGAAAGTACCATCATTTTGAATATTTGCATGATAACGTTCGTTCGCAAATCTTGATGCTTTTTCATCTTGGTGTTCATGAGGATATACCATATTTAGATAATAGTTGATAGCTGGGCGACATTTTGGACAACCATTTTTATCTTTAAAATCAAGTACGTGACGAACTTCTTTTGATGTTTTTAAACCTTTAGCTCTAATTTGAGTAACAATTTCATCACGTGTCAAATCAGTACATGCACAAATACCCGTTGGTTTAGCAGCTACAAATTCATCACCTAATGTACATTTTAGTATTTCTCCAATTTGTCCTTTACACTTACCACAAGAATTTCCTGCTTTGGTTGTTTTTGTAACCTCATCTACAGTAGTCAACCCTTTTGTTGTAATTGCGTTGACAATCGTACCTTTATCTACACCATTACAACCACAAATTGTTTCATCATCAGGCATGTCTGCTATTGAAGTTCCACTTTCTTCTCCGCCTTTATGAAGCAGTGACACTAGTGTATAGTCCTCTAGTGATTCATGTTTTTTCATCATACTATAAAATCTTGAACCATCATCTGTATCACCATATAAAACGGCACCTACCACTCGACCATCACTTAGATAGACTTTTTTGTAAATATTATCTACACTGTTAAAGATTTCGATACCGTGTACAGTTTCATCTTCAACGATTTGTCCTGCACTATATAAATCACAACCTGATACTTTTAAAGACGTAAATGTTGTAGAACCTTTATATCCTTCAGTCTCTTTACCTGTTAAATAATCAGCAAGCACTTTACCTTGTTCATAAAGAGGTGCAACTAAACCATATACTTTACCGTTGTGTTCCGCGCATTCACCCACGGCATAGATATGTTCATCAGATGTTTGCAAGTAATCATTAACAACGATACCTCGATTCACTTCTAATCCCGCTTCACGAGCTACTTCGGTAAATGGACGTATACCAACAGCCATAACGACTAAATCTGTTTCTATTACTCTACCATCAGCTAGCTTAATAGCTTCTACATCATCTGTTCCTATAATTTCTTTAGAATTTGCTTGTAGTTCGATATGCATACCTTGACGCTCTAAATCAGCTTTTAACATATCTCCAGCTTTACGGTCTAATTGCATTTCCATCAGCCATTCTGCTAAGTGAAGAACTGTTACATCCATACCTTGATCCATTAATCCTCTTGCACATTCTAATCCAAGAAGACCTCCACCAATAACAATGGCACGTCGTTTTGTTTTAGCAATTTCAATCATACGCTCAGTATCTTCAATTGTGCGCCAACCGATGACACTTGGTAATTCTGATCCAGGTATAGGTAAAACAAATGCCTTTGAACCCGTCGCAAAGATACAGATATCATAAGCTACAGTGATACCTTTAGATGTAGTGACAGTTTTGGATTGTCTATCTACTTTTTCAACTGGATCATCTACAATTAGTTCAATATGATGTTCTTTATACCAGTCATAATCATTCATAATCGTTTCTTCAACTGTTATTTTCTTTTGTAAAATGTTGGATAACATGATTCGATTATAATTAGGATAAGGTTCTTTACCAATAATTGTAATGTCAAATTGAGAATCTGAACGTTCTAAAATTTCTTCAATTGTTCTTAAACCAGCCATACCATTACCAATCATTACGAGTTTTTGTTTAGCCATATCAATGCCCCTTTTATTACATTTAATTATTATTAAATTCAAATAGTTTTGCACTCACTATTCTTTACAAGGCTATTTTATACCATATTCTTTTGAATTTGTGATTATTTTCACACTTAAATGTAAAATCGGGGATTTCCCTAATAAAAAACACCTTCCATTACATAAGTGAGGATTTAGCACTCATATAATGAAAGATGTATGTAGTTACTATACTGTTAATTCTTTTAATCGCTCTCGAATAATCGATTTTAAAATAGGGTCGAAATTAATAGACGGGGTAATGTGCAATTCATTAGCAATATCCATCTCTGATATAAGACCTTTTACTTTATTAACTAAACGTCCATCATATAAAAACATTGGAACCACAATAAGATGATGATATTGTCTTGAAAGTTGATCTAAATCATTTTTAAACGTAATATCTCCATATAACGTACGGCAATATATAGGTTTGTCTTGCTTTAACTTAGTACTCAATTCTTTTAGTTCATCATGTGCTTTAGTATAAGAAAAGCTACCATGTGCAATCAATACAACTGCCACATCTGAGTCTTCTTTTATATCCACATCATTAATACGTTGTTCTACTAAATCTACCATATATGGATGCGTACCAAGAGGTGCACTAATTTCATAGGTTATATTTGGATGTGCTTGTTTAATGTTTCTTAACATCTCTGGAATGTCTACAATATAATGCATAGCTGAAAATATAAGTAAAGGTACAACTTTAAATTGCGTTTCTCCTTTTTCTATTAAATTAATAATCGTATTTTCAACACTTTTTTCTTCACTTTCAATAAAAGCAAGCTCATAAGCGTAAGTTTCATCTTGTAATAAACTATCTATAAATTCACCGAGTGCTTTATTTTGATCTCCTTTTCTCATGCCATGAGCTACTAGAATATTCGCAACCAAATGGTTTCCCCCTTATTATTTTAATGTTGATTAAAATAATAAGATTTTCTGAATATTAAGTCAATATGTTGGGGATTAAAAGAGCGGAAATGTCTCTCGATATTTCCGCTCTTTGATCGTCTTACTATGCTTTTATACTGTCTCTTTTTCCGTTTAAATAGGCATAAACAAGCCCTACAAAAATACCTCCACCAATATAGTTACCTACAAAAGCAAATACGATATTTTTTAGCACATCTATCCATGATAATGCATCACTATTATAAAAAATCATTCCTGCATATAATCCAGCATTAAATACAACGTGTTCATATCCCATAAATACAAATACTATCACACCAACAGCAATGAAAAATGCGCGCGCTAAACCTTCTTTAAAAAGCATTGAAACATAAATACCAATATTAATAAAGAAGTTACAGAATATCCCTTTGATAAGAATATTTAACCAAGTTGATTCTACCGTTTTTAAATGTACTGTTTTACTTAGACTTGCAACCATTTCAGGTGTCATCACATGTGTCCCCTTCATTAATAAGAATAAAATAAACCCACCTATAATATTTCCAATAAAACAAAATAAGAATATGTATAACATTTTTTTAACTGCAATTACTTTGTAGTACCATCCGACAGTTAAATACATAAAATTACTAGTAAGTAATTCTGAATTAGTTAGAACAATAAGAACTAAAGCTAAACTAAATGAGATTGCTCCTAATAAATTAACAAGTCCATCATTTGTTCCTGCAAACTGTGTTTTGATTGCTAACATAAATACTGTAACAATAGCTAATAAAAATCCTGACATCATTGACTTTAGTAAATATCGTCCAGGTGTTTGAGTTGCCATAACTTCTTTCATTTGTACCTGTCTTACAGCCGCTTTAATAAGATCTTTTGTAGTATATGTATCTTCAATTGTTGTATGGTTACTTGTCATATTCCCTCTCCTTAATTCATTTATAATTTTATATTATATATAGTGAAGTGCATTTTGAATAGAGAAGATTAAAAAAGAGCAACATATGGAGGTTTATTTTCCATATCTTGCTCTTGTCATGATATTAATGTGCTTTTTTTAATTTTGAAAAATAACGTAATCCTGAAGCAAAAATACCATAGCCTAATGCCGTTCTTAAAATATATTTTATGACGCCATTATTTAAACACTTTGAATTAATTAATAATGTTGGAATTAAAGTACTAATTGAAAATAATCCCAGCACTTTTAAATATCTTTCTTTCATACTATATCATCCTCTTTTCAATATTATTATAACTTAAAAGTTCAATTTAATTTTGACATCCTCGTGACGATTTATTCATTAAGTAAGACTTCTAGTTGATCTAATGTTGAATTCATACCTGCTTCTATTCCCATACCTACTGCTTGTTGAGCTGCTTCTTTAGTTGGAAACACTGACGTAGACGTAATAGTAGTCATTTGTTTATTATCTGAGTTAAAATTGATTGAAATATGCATACCAGGTAAACGCGTATCTTTTTTTCCCTCAGGTGTAGCAAAGTAATCAAAGTATTCAAGATACTTCGGACGATCCACTTTTCGATATTCTGTTAATGTATAGCTTGTCTGTTCTGAGGTTTCTATTGCAAAGAAGGCTTCCCCGCCTTCTTCAGTATTAAAACGATATACTTTTGTCTTAGCGCCTTGAGGATGAAACCATTGCTCAAATAACGATGGATTTGTATAGGCATCAAATACATCATTGATAGGAGCTTTAAATGTTCTTTTAAAAATTATTTTATTTTCTTTTACATCGATTGACATCGTTATCTCTCCTAATTTCTAAAATGGTGATTTCTATAATTTAACAACTATTATATTTTAAGACAATAAAAAAACAGGCAAAGTTAGAACTCTGCCTGTTTTTTAACTTTATTATTCTTCAATAGGAAATTCTAAATCGAATTCCACATTTAATGTTTTACCTAATAAGAAACCACCAGTTTCTAATGGTTGGTTAAATGTAACACCATATTTTTCACGATCAAGTTCGCCAGTAATAACTAAACCTGCTGTATTTTTATTATTAAGTGGGTTTAAGCTAATACCTTTATAATCTAAATCGAATGTTTCTTTTTGTGTTTGATCTTTAATTGTTACATTACCAGTAACTGAATGGTCATCAACACTAATAATTTCAAATTTAATTTCAGGATATTGTTCAACGTTTAAGAAATCTTCACTTTTAAGATGATTATCACGATCTTCTACTTTAGTATCAATAGAATTAGCTTGAACAGTAAAAGTGCCTTTTAAAGAACTTAAATCATGAAAGTCACCTGTAATATCTGCATCAAAATCGTTAAAACGTCCTTTTACATTACTAATTACAAGGTGTTGTATTGAGAAATTCACACCTGAATGAACTGGATCTAAATTAAAGTTAGCCATTTATTTTCCCTCCAATAGTGAAATGATAAAACTAATAGTATTCATTTTATCTATCTTCTACTTTAATATAATTATTATACTCAGTATATTAAATAAATCTAATGAAAATGACAAACTAAACGACTTAATTAAAGTAAATTAATTGTTCTAACTTTATTTCTTTTATCTCTATTCCCTTTTTTTATAAAAATAATGATTTTAAATGTAAGATTTTTAAATATTTCATAAACTATATAAAAACATAATTAAAAGACCTAATTTAATATTTAAACAACACTAAGTTAGGTCTTTTGTATTATGCTATAAATATTGTTTCCATTCTTTAACTTTATAAGGGTCTTCTACTTTTTTACCATTGATAAAAACTGTTGGAACAGATTGAATATGATTTTCTTTTGTTAACTTTTTCTGTTTTTCTGCTTCCTTCCAAGCATCGCTATTTTTAGTTTTATATTCTTTTTTTATGCGATCTTTTTGTTTTTGAGAAATATTTAATTGGTCAATTTCTTTATCTAGTAATGTTTCAGTAATCCAATGTTTTTTTTTCTTCTTGTTGATGAGCATATATATTTTTTTGGAATGTAAGATATTCTTTTGGTGCAATAGATTGAATAGCATTCCCTGCTCTAGAGCCCATTAATGAATCTTTTCCAAGAAAACTTGCATTAATAAATTGATATTCCACTCTATTTGTATCAATATAATCTTTTTTTATGATAGGCATGACGTTATCTTCAATTTTCTTGCAATAAGGACATTTATAGTCTCCATATTCTACAATTAAAATTTTTCCATTTTTCGTATGAGCTGGGGTTGTTTCTTTTTTATTTCGAGAGCAAGCGACAACGATAATGATTAAACATATGATCCCAGCTCCAATAAAAATCAATTTTTTCATATATACTCCTTAAGATTGTTTCAATTAGTTAAGATTTTCTTCCTTATAATCCGAATCATGTGTACTAATATATTGTTTCGTATCAAAGTGCTCTAAATAAGTTGCCTTCTTGTCTTTAAATTGATATGTATAATAATGCATTTCATCGTTATTACTTAATGGTCTATATGCTAATACAACATATTTACCTTTTTCATACACATATATATTAGCGTCTTTTTTATCAAAGTGTTTTACCACATCGCCTTGTTCATTCCTAGCAAGTCGTTCTTGTTTTTTATCTTGTAGTTTTACAGCTTTATCTATTTTATTAGCATATTCATCATTACCGCAGCCCGCTAGCAATATGACACATACACTTAATGATAAAATCAATCTTTTCAAATATGTTCACTCCTACTTTTTCTAATCTAACCTAATATAACTCTTACTATTATACTATGCTTATACTGATTATCATACAGTGGTTTTGCAATATAAACTAGACTATTAAAAAATATTATATTTTAAGTTTTATAGTTATATATTTTAAAAAATAATTATTATCTAATACTAAAGTACGAGTAAATTAATTTACTAAATGTGTGTAATAATAGAACTAATTTGATAAAATAGTTTAGAATTCTTAAAAACACAGAGGAGTAGATAATCATGAAATTCGTAAGTTTAACACCTGAAGAATTTGAAAAATTCACATCCGAACATTTTTCTCACTATACACAATCTCGAATACACTTGGATAATAGAAATGAGATGAAACATGATGTACATGTTGTAGGTGTTAAAGATGATAGTGGAGATGTCATTGCAGCAACATTAATGACTGAAGCACGCGCATTAAAATTTTATAAATATTTTTACACACATCGTGGTCCAGTAATGGATTATAGCAATATCAAACTGGTTCACTTCTTTTTCAAATCACTAACAGAATATTTAAAAAAACAAAATTGTCTATTTGTTTTAGTAGATCCATATATTTTAGAAAACCTACGTAATGCAGATGGAGAAATTTTAAAAAGCTACGATAATCGTGCAGTGATTAAAACACTTGAAGACTTAGGATATAAACATCAAGGTTGGTCTGTAGGTTATAGTACAATGAGTCAAATTCGTTGGTTGTCTGTACTTGATCTTAAAGATAAAACTGAAGACCAATTATTAAAAGAAATGGACTATCAAACACGTCGTAATATTAAAAAGACGTATGAAATGGGCGTAAAAGTTAAAACATTACCTATGGAAGACACACATACTTTCTTCGAACTGTTCCAAATGGCTGAAGAAAAACATGGCTTTAAATTTAGAGATGAGCCTTATTTCTATGAAATGCAAAAAACATATAAAGATCATGCCATGCTAAAATTAGCTTATATCGATTTAAAAGATTATTTGTCTACTCTACAACATAAACATGAGGATTTAACAAAACAACTTACTGAAATTGAAGAAGTTTTAAAAGAAAGCCCTAACTCTAAAAAGAACAAAAATAAACGCAATCAACTTCAACAACAATTTGATAGCAATGAACGTAAAATAAACCAAACAAAAGATAAAATTGCAGCAGAAGGTGAAGTATTAAATCTAGCAGCTGCATTATATATCTACAATGAACATGAAGTATATTATTTATCTAGTGGTTCTAACCCAAAATATAATGAATATATGGGGGCCTATCGTTTACAGTGGGAAATGATTAAATTTGCTAAAGAGCATAACATTGACCGTTACAACTTCTATGGTATTACTGGAGACTTTAGTGAAAATGCTGAAGATTATGGTGTCCAACAGTTCAAAAAAGGCTTTAATGCTAGTGTTTATGAATATATTGGTGACTTCATTAAGCCAATTAAACCTGTTCTTTATCATACTCAACAATGGATCAAAAATAGAAGATAATCATTGCATTATAAGTATACTTTAAGGTAGGCATATAACTATGAAATACAGTATGTTTTCTATAGGAGATACATTCATTAGTAAACATTACAAAATAACTGAGAAAGAAATATTAGAGTTTGCTCATCAATTTGACCCTCAATATATGCATCTAGATAAGAAAAAAGCAGGTCAAGGAATGTATAAAGGGATTATAGCATCAGGTATGCATACCCTTTCTCTTTCTTTTAAACTTTGGATTGAAGAAAATAAATATGAAGAAGACATCATTGCAGGGACTCATTTAAATAATGTAACCTTTATTAAACCTGTCTATCCAAATGATAACTTATATGTAAAAGTTAAAGTTTTAGATAAAAAATTGAAAAAACAATTTGGTAGTTTAACCGTTGAAATTATGACATTTAATCAATATGAGAATAAAGTACTTCAATTTGAGCTTACTGTTTTACTATCAGTTTAAAATATAAATATTTCTAAAATCTATTTATGTGAAGAAAGAAAGCATTATTCAATAAAAAGAATCGTCGTTCAAGATGAAACATCTCAAACGACGATTCTTTTTTAATTTTCATTAATCACATTTAAAAAACGTTTTAATTCATCAGTTTTAGGGTGATCAAATAATTCTTCAGGAGATCCTTCTTCACCAATTTCACCGTCATGAATAAATACAACTTTATTAGATACTTCTTTTGCAAAACGCATTGCATGAGTAACTATCACCATCGTCATGCCTTCATTTGCTAATTCTTTAATAACTTTCAACACATCATTTACAAGTTCAGGGTCAAGTGCAGATGTAGGTTCATCAAATAACATCACTTTAGGATTCATCGCTAAAGCTCTCGCAATCGCCACACGTTGTTGTTGACCACCAGAGAGTGCATGAGGACGTTGATCTTTAACATGTGTCAAACCTACTTTTTCAAGTAAGTCTAATGCTCTATTTTTAGCTTCTGATTTACTCATTTTCTTTACAGTTACTAAACCTTCCATCACATTTTCTAAAGCCGTTTTATGTGGAAAAAGATTATAACTTTGGAATACCATCCCTGATTGTTTACGTACTTCAATTTGAGATTTCTTATCTTTAGCAGTATACGTTTTATCATTCACAGTAACGTTGCCTTCAGTTGGAATCTCTAACGCATTAATCATA
Source organism: Staphylococcus sp. FSL W8-1270 (assembly GCF_038007165.1). Classification (NCBI taxonomy): domain Bacteria; kingdom Bacillati; phylum Bacillota; class Bacilli; order Caryophanales; family Staphylococcaceae; genus Staphylococcus; species Staphylococcus sp. FSL W8-1270. The sequence continues at coordinate 504,158 of NZ_JBBOWQ010000001.1, read as the reverse complement.
CGCAATAATGTAGTCTTACCCGAACCGGAACGACCAATTAATGTGACAACTTCACCTTTTTTTACATTCAAATCAATACCTTTAATTACTTCTTTATCATTAAAAGATTTATGAATATTGGATAACTCAATCATGCCTTATACCCTCTTTCAATATATGATTCATAGAAGCCTTGGATGACTGAAATAATAAAACAAACAACCCAATACATCACGGCTACGAGAATATAAATTGTAAAGTACTCGTATGTTGTAGAAGCAACTTCTTGCGCTTTACGGAACATTTCAGCTACTAAGATAAATCCTAGTAATGATGTGTCTTTAATTAATCCTAAGAATGTGTTACCTAAAGCTGGAACTGAAACACGAATCGCTTGAGGTAAAATAATACGTTGAATCGTTTGACGATAATTCATTCCAATAGAGTATGCCGCTTCTGTCTGGCCTTTTGGAATAGAAATAATACCACCACGGATAATTTCAGATGCATATGCACCTACATTTAAAGACAATCCAATAATCGCTGAAACAACAGAAGACAATGTCCATTGTTCGTCTGCATTTCCAGTAATTAGACGTCCAAGTTCTGGAATACCATAAAAGATAATAAAGAGTTGTACAATCATTGGTGTGCCACGAATAATAGATACATATACACGTGCAATTCCTCTTAATACTTTACTAGATGAAATACGCATTAACGCCGTAAACAAAGCGATAATCAAACCTAAAATAAATGTCACAATTGTAATTGGAATAGAGTATTTTACTAAACCTTCCAACATGGGTCCAAATGCTTGAGTTGCTGCATCTAATGCGTGTTGTTGTTGACTATTTAGGCTCAGAAACATTTTCACCGAACCATTTCTTACCAATTTTTGCTAGTTCACCGTTCTCTTTAAGTTTTTTCAGACCATCGTTGAAATCAGAAACAACTTTATCATCGACACTTTTAGAGAATGCAAATGCTGATTTATTTTGTTCTGCATCACCTTTAATTGCTTTAATTTTAGCATTAGGTTTTTGTTTTTTATAATCTAAATAAGATAAGCTATCATTAAAAGTACCATCCACACGTTTAGATAATAATAAATCGATAGACTGGTTGAAACCATCTACTTTAGTGATGTTAGCACCTTTATCTTTAGCAAGTTTTCCGTAGTTAGAAGTAAATGTTTGCGCTAATTTTTTACCTTTCACATCATCAAATGATTTAATATTCTTCTCATCATCACGAACAACTAAGACACCACTTGAATAAGTGTAAGGGTTAGAGAATTTATATTTTTCTTTTCTTTCTTTATTGATACCCACTTGGTTTGCAATGACATCAAAACGTTTTGCATCTAAACCAGCAAACATTGAATCCCAAGATGTTTCATTAAATTTAAGTTTATATCCTTCTTCTTTCGCAACAGCTTTAATTACATCAATATCATAACCAGTTAACTGATCTTTTTTGTTGTGAAAAGTAAAAGGTGCATAAGTCCCTTCAGTTCCTACACGTAATGTTTTTTTATCACTATTACTGCTACTTGATTTTGAATCACTATTTTTGTCAGATGAACCACTATTACCACATGCGGCTAATACAAAAATAAGTGTCAAAGCTACAAATAAAAGTCTTTTCATTAATAACTCCTCCATATTCCTATTAAATTAGTCAGAATAAATTAATTCTAATCTCATCACTATGAATAGTCAATAACTATTTAAACTATTAAATAAAATAGAAGGTTTAGATATGAGGTTAATGACTTTCTTCATTTAAATCCTTTTTTCGTTTAAGTAAAAAAGTTAATAATAAACTAACGACTGTGATAATGACTGCAAATAAAAAGCCAGAATGATAACCATGTATCATTGCGTCTGTTTGAATGTGTTTCATCATCTCTGTTTTAGCCATTCCTTGATAATCACTGAGTGTCGGTTTAAAATGCTGACTTGCTACACTTAAAATTGTTACTAAACCAGCTGTACCAATAGAACCCGCTACTTGTTGAATTGTATTTGTCATTGAAGATCCATGGGCATTTAATTCTGGAGTGAGTTGGTTCATTGTATGCGTCATTACAGGCATTAACCCTAAAGCAATACCAATCATACGAATCGCATAAATAGTTGCTAAAACAATTGTTGACGTATGCTCATCCATAACTACAAAGTAGGACGTCGTAATCGTTACAATAAGCATACCTATCATTGAAAGTACTCGTGCGCCAAACGTTTCGTATAAACGCCCAGATATGATTGACATGATTGCCATTACAATTGCTCCGGGTAACAATATCAAACCAGAATCAACAGGCGTACGTTGCAACACATTTTGTACAAACATAGGTAATACCGTTTCAGATCCAATCATCGAAATCATCGTTACAGCCATAATAGCAATACCTACTGTGAATTGACTATTTTTAAATACTTTAAAACTTAATAAAGGAGTTTCAAGTCGTTCTTGTCTCCAAATAAATAAAACTACAAAAATAATGCCTAAAATAATAGTGCTCAGAACGACTGGGTCATTCCAACCTTTCTGAGAAATAGAACTTACCCCATATAACATACCACCGAATCCGAGAATAGATAAGATAATGGATAGTATGTCAATGGGCGCTTTTACTTTTACTCCAACGTTTTTAATAAAAATTAAAGCAAGTATAAAGGTCACTGCTGAAATTGGAGCTACAACATAAAACAATGCTCTCCAATTAATGTATTCAACCAAATATCCAGATAATGTAGGTCCAATCGCTGGTGCTAAACCAATCACTAATCCAAACATCCCCATATATTTTCCACGTTCGTGCGGTTCAAATATATCTAATATCGTCGTCATCATTAGTGGCATCATAATACCAGAACCTAATGCTTGGATAATTCTTGCAATTAATAAAGTAGTGAAATTAGGGCTAAATCCTCCTAGTAAAGTGCCTAGAAAGAATATAATAATTCCAGTTAAGAAGACTTGTCTTGTTGTATAACGTTGAATAATAAATGCAGATAATGGAATAACTACTCCATTTGTTAGTAAGAAGGCTGTTGTGAGCCATTGTACTTGAGAATATTCAATATGAAAATCTTTCATTATTCTCGGTAATGCTGTGGTCAACAAGGTTTCATTTAATAAACCAAAAAAGCCACCTAATAGCATAGTGAAAATCATAATTAACTTTTTACTATGCGACATGGTATCATCTCCTTATTCCGATTTTTAAATCGTAATAATTACTATTTACATAAACCATCTTTTCCTTTATTCTTTATAAAAAGGAGGACTATTTATGAAACAAGATTTACAAACTGCACGTCGCAACTTAAAAAGTTCTAATATTAAAACACGTAAACGTGCATTAAAGATGATTAAGCAATATCGACGTTAGTTAAAACCGTTTAACTATTTTTATAAACAATCTTACTCCACTACATTAATAAAAGACTAAAGCACTTCTTTAATGCTTTAGCCTTTTATTGTATCTACTATATTACAATAAATAAAAATTCTTGCTCACACTTTTATAAATAATAATGATTAGTTACTTTTAAATCATCATCTAATTCATAAATTAACGGTGCGCCAGTTTTAATTTCATAGCCTATAATGTCTTCATCAGATACGTTTTCTAAATATTTAATTAATGCTCGAATAGAGTTACCATGTGCTGCTACAAGTACAGTATCCCCATCTAATAAATGTTGTGAAATATGATCAGTCCAAATTGGAATAACACGCTCTAATGTTGTTTTTAAACTTTCAGAGTAAGGCATCATACGATGATCTAAATGACGGTAACGACGATCATTTAAATAAGATTGACGTTGTTCTTCAGTTTGTGCTGGCGGTAATACATCATAAGAACGTCTCCATTGATGAACTTGTTCTTCACCAAATTCCTTACGGGCATCATCTTTATTTAACCCTTGTAATTTTCCATAGTGTCGTTCGTTCAAGCGCCAACTTTTATGAACGGGAATCCATTCTTGGTCAGATTCAGCTAATAAATATTGAGTCGTTTCCAATGCTCTTGTTAATAAAGAAGTATAAGCAACATCAATTTCAATTTTGTTTTCTTTTAATTTTTTACCTGAAGTGATGGCTTCATTTCTCCCTTGTTCTGACAGTTGAACATCTTCCCAACCGGTAAATAAATTTTTCGCATTCCATTCACTTTGTCCATGGCGACATAAAATTAATTTTGGCATAATATAACACTCCTTAGGTTAATAGAAAGTTAATGAGTATAACGATTGAATTATAAATACTTTCCTCATTATTTAATTTAATATCTATTTATCTTTACACCATTATTATAGAACTATTTCACTTTTTTTCATAATAGGACTACTTATAATTTAATTCGGAATATATGATAAACGGTTGAGATATTTGTTACTTCGTGTTCATATTTGATAATTATTCTTGATATGACAGTAACCTATGTCATTAAATTAACTGTTATAGTGAACATACCGTAGTCAACATCTAGATTTATTGGGATGCAATGTTTTAATTTGAACATTAATATCCAAATCACAAAGGAGTTTTTTATCATGAAAAAATCAATTTTTGCATTAATGACCATGCTCTCATTAGGTGCCGCTAGTTTAGAAACTGGTCAGGCACACGCAGAAGAGGTATCAACATCCCCTTCTCAACAACATCAATACCAATATAATCAAAGTCATACATCTAATTTAAATGCATCAAGTTCAAACACGACAACTTCTAGTACTTCAAGTCGTACACAATCAGTATATCAACGTTTCTTAGCTGCTGGAGGCACAGAAGAAATGTGGGAGAAAATTGTCCTTCCTGAATCCGGCGGTAACCCTAATGCATCAAATGGTCAATACCATGGATTAGGCCAAACTAACCAATCATGGGGGTATGGATCAGTTGAAACTCAAACTAAAGGCATGATTCAATATGCAAAAGAACGTTATGGATCAATTGGAGCAGCGATACGTTTTAGAGAATCAAATGGTTGGTGGTAAATCGAATCAAAAAAGAGCAGGAGTATACTCCCGCTCTTTTTTATTTCTCATCTAATGTATTTGGTTCTGGATGAACATATACAGACGATATACCGTTATTTTCTAAATGTGTTTCTACTCTATCGCAAATATCATGCGCTTCTTGTAATGATAAATTTGCATCTACTACAATCGTTACATCTAAAAAAATGCTACTGCCGTGATAACGTCCTTTTACATTTTTTACTTCTCTTACATCTGTAACTTCTTGAACAAGATTTCGATATTCTTCTAAATCTTGTTCCTTAAATCCATCACTCAATGCAAAAATTGAATCTTTAAATATTCCAAACCCAGTATAAATAATTAAACATCCTAATACAGTGGCAAGTATCACATCAATAATAGGTAGACCAAATTGTGTAAATAATAATCCAATAGCAGTACCCATACTGACTAAACCGTCAGATAAATTATCTTTTGAGGCCGAGTCTAATGAGCTACTTTTAGTTTGTTTTGCAAGCCTATGATTAATAGCATAAACACCAATCATAATGACACCACTCATCATACTAATAATAATCGTAATAAAATTTGGAATATGGTGTTCATTTGTCAACATTCGAGGTGCATTTTCAATCACTACTTGGATACCTACAAACATAATAATGAATGATACGAAAAGCGTTGAAATATTTTCAGATTTCAAATGACCATAAGGATGATTTTTATCAGCTGGCTTAATTGAAATCTTTAACCCCACAATAACAGCGATAGATACAACAATATCAGTCATATTGTTCAATGCATCTGCTCTTACAGCTGCCGAATCGTACACATATCCAGCAATATATTTTGCAACAGATAAAACGATATAAACAACTAAACTTAAATAAGCGCCTCTTTGCGCCAATTTAAGATTTTCGTTTTGGGTCATATCTAGTTAACCACCTTAAACACTTAGTATTACTAGTATGTACTATCAAAATTTGAATTACAATATTTTTTTATTTCTATCATTTTTATAAAAATAAGCTAATTAATTTTTTAGTCAAACCTAATTTCCTATTTATAAAAAAAAGAGCTAGAAATACATAATTCTAGCTCTTTTTTAAATTTTAGTCTTTTAAAATCCATTTAGATAATATAAAAGTAATCGGAATTGTAACGATAAGTCCTACAAACGGTGCAATTTCAGAAGGGAAATTAAACCATCTTACAAAGATATATAAAAACAAAGATTGCATTCCCATATTTACTACTTGTGTTAATGGAAAACTTAAAAATTTCTTAAGGGTTGGTTTAACTCTATAAACGAAATAACAATTTAAATAATAAGAAATAATAAAACTTACTATAAATCCAATAATATGACTCACCATATAGTGAATGTGTAATAATTTTAGTAAAATGAGATACACTAAATAATAATCAAGTGTATTAATCCCACCCACTATGACGAATTTAATTATTTCATAGTGCGTTTGTTTTAACTTCATAGTTAATCTCCTCTGTCTTCTATTACATTAATATCAAACGGCAATATTTTAAGTTGTTTATTATTTGAAATTTGATAGTACTCTTTGAAATTTTCCTTTTCGATTTCTTCAGTTGGAGTCATTTCATAGAAATATGTCTCAAATGGCAAATGTTTTACAATAATTTCATTTCTATGTTGTTGAATTTGAGTTTGAATATTATTTAATCTAGCTTCATATTTAAAATGCACAATCGTAAAAATAGCAATAAATACGAATAATAAACATCCTACACAAATTTTAAGAATATTATCATAGCTTTGTTTTAAAGTATGTAATTCAGTAACTAAAGTAATCAATATCACACACCACATTATATATACAATAAAGAACTGTTGAGACGTTACCTCTGAAATGAAAAAGATAGGTATAGCACTTAAAATAATAGAAATAAAAGCAGCTATTAAAATAATACGATAGTAGCTATCTGTAACTATAATAAAACTAGCCATACTTATACTGACGAAAAAGCTAAAACATAATAAGAAATTAATTAGACCATAACTTGTAATCAAAGTTGTTTGATTAAAATTAAAGGGTTCAAAAATAAATATCTTGTATATAGGCAATACAAGTATACCAATCATTAATATAAATTGTCTGATTTTAGAAAACGTTTGAAAGCGAGTATTTTTTATAAGTAATCCAATTATAACAATCGCAATCATAGACACTATGATAATATGATTAAAAAACATATAACGTGGAAGGTCATTTAATATTGTAACTCTTAATTTATGAACATAACCTAAACCATCAATGTGTGCTCTCATTGCTTGAATGTCACTTAGATAATTAATGTACGTTTGGTTAATCAACATTATTAATGTACCACATAATGATAATAGAAACCCTATTAATAAATTAAAGTTAATTTTACGTTTTAACACAAAATAAGCAATTAATGTCGTGAATAAAGCCAAATTAACGAAAAAAGTTAATGATTCAGCAAATAATTGCCCACTGAAACAACTGATCCAAAATAAAATGACATTGTACATTTTTAGTTCATCTTTTATAAATAAAATTTGACTTATAAAATACAAATTATAGAGAACACATATCATTCCAAAAGCATAACTAAAAAAGTAGCCAAAGCTTCCATAACTCTCTGAAAAAACTGAATTAGGTATAATAAGCAATAACATAGTTGCAAGCATGAGATGACGGATTGAAAATGTTTGGCGTATCAATTTGAGTATTAATAAAATAATGCTTACTGATATTATTGAATACATAATCATACGTAATATTACCGAACGCACTGCTACAAGTTCAATTAAATTACTAATATAACGTCCATTCAAATTATCAAAATGATGATAAAAGGTACTTATGCCTTGATGACTTCCAAAAAACCAATCGATTCCATGTAAAGGAATAATTAAACCTAAGTAACCGTAAAATAATAATAACCCTATGACCCAGATGTAAAATTCGTGTTGTTTAAAGTTAGACATTTACACTACTCCTCCACTACAATAATGTTACATTATAGTGTTTAATCAATTCTATTTAATTAAATATCATTATATACTTTTTTTATATTTTAAACATTAAATCATTTTAATTTAGTTTTTTATTTATAATTTTAATCGGAAGTGATCTCGTTGAACATAAACAAAATGGTTATTGCGCCAGATTCATTTAAAGAGAGTATGTCTGCTAAACAAGCTGGATTAGCTATAGAACAGGGTTTTAAAAATATATTCGGTGATGCGCTTAAAACAGAGGTTATCCCTATGGCAGATGGTGGCGAAGGTACAACCGAAGCTTTAATAGAAGCATTAGATGCGACAATTCATAGCATTAAAGTACATGATCCACTTTTTAGAGAAGTGACTGCATCTTATGCTCGTTCGAGAGATAATCATGTGGCTATTATTGAAATGGCAGCAGCTTCAGGATTAGATTTAATTCGTACAGATGAACGTAATCCTTTAATTACTACAACATTTGGCGTTGGCGAATTAATTAAAGATGCTCTAAACCATAATGTGACTAAAATTATATTAGGCATAGGGGGGAGTGCAACAAATGATGGTGGTAGTGGTATGCTGACCGCTCTTGGCGTAAAATTTCTAAACTCTGATAATGAAGAAATTGAACTTGGTGGTGGCGCTCTTGCTCATTTAACTCATATAGATGCGTCAAAATTAGATTATAGATTAAACGACGTTACCTTTGAAGTGGCATGTGATGTTACAAATCCTTTATTAGGTTCTAATGGTGCAACATATATTTACGGACCACAAAAGGGAGCAACTGAAAAGATGATACCAAAGTTGGATTCCGCACTCGCAAATTATCATGATATGATAGAGAAAGCATATCATATCAGTGTTAAAGATATACCTGGTGCTGGAGCTGCCGGTGGATTAGGAGCTGGTATTCTCACTTTCTTCAATGCGTCATTATCTAATGGCATTGATATTGTCTTAAAAGAAACGCAATTTCTTCAAAGCATTAAAGATGCCGATTTAGTTATTACAGGAGAAGGAAAAATAGATGTACAAACGATTTATGGTAAAACACCTATCGGAGTGGCAAAAGCAGCCAAACAATTCGACTTACCTGTTATTGGTATATGCGGTAGTTTAGGAAAAAATTATCAAGCCGTATATCAACATGGAATTGATACTGTGTTTAGCATTATAGAAACGCCATCAGAACTCCCCTATTTATTAGAAAATGGAGAACGATTCTTAACACAAACTGCTGAAAATATTGCTCGATTAATTAAGTTAAATGATTAAAAAGAGGTGAAATCTATGAAACGTACTGAAAAATACAAAGATTCATATCAATACGATGATCAATATCAACAACGTAATCAAAAAAGTCGCGAGTATCAACAACGTCAACAGAGACGTCAAAGTGAAGAAAATTACAGAAGAAATGAACCTCGTCAAGAGTATCATCATCAAAATCAGGGCGATTATGATGAAAATGCTAACCGTTACTATAACGATCGTGACTTTAGACGTGAACAATTACTAGAAGAAGAGAATGAAAAAAATAAAAAATCAAAACGTTGGTTAATCGCTATTATTGCAATTCTTCTTTTAATTATTGGCATTTTTGCGACTAAATCTTATATTGATCATAAAAAGGAATCGGACAATAAACAACATACGTATAATGCAACAAATGATGTATCTAAAAATTATCAACAAGAAGTTCAAAATCAAAGCGATAATATCAAGAAACAAGTTGAAGATGCAAAAAATGATATTAAAGATAAAATAGACACTGAATCACGTCTTAGACAAATACAATCTCAAATTGATAAATTAAAAAATAATGAGATTACTAAAGAAGACTCTAAATTAACTCAATTTTATCAAGACCAAGTTAATAAGTTAAAAGAAGCAAATAATGCACAACAAAACAACGCAAATGAAAACAAAGTGAATGCGCTATTAGATGATGTCAATAATAAAGTAGATGATATCAAGAAAAAACTAAACAGTATTCTTGGTAATAATAATTAATATTCTTATGTATTGTGACAAATTTCAGCTCTAAAAAGATTGATTAAATCAATCTTTTTAGAGCTTTTTATATTTGAAATTACATATTTTCTCAAAAACCTATATAATGTACATTGCAAATCTTTTCAAGGAGTACAATTATGCATAACTCAACACATACTAAATTGCCGATGCTATTACTCATTGTTCTAGGAACAATGACAGCATTTGGTCCAATGATTATAGATATGTATTTACCCGCTTTACCAGCAGTTCAGCAACAATTTAATACATCAACGTCAAGCATACAACTTACCCTATCCTTTGCAATGATTGGCCTAGCACTTGGACAGTTTATATTCGGACCTTTATCAGATGTATTCGGTCGAAAAAAAATTGCACTAATAATTCTTAGTGTATTCGTTTTAGCTTCATGTGGTGCAATATTTATTACAACATTTCCACTATTTTTATTGATACGTTTGGTACAAGGATTAACTGCCGGAGGTATTATTGTTATCGCTAAAGCTTTCGCAGGAGATTATTACCAAGGAAATACTCTAGCTAAATTTCTTGCTTCTCTTATGGTTGTAAATGGTATAGTAACTATTTTAATGCCATTACTTGGAGGTTTATCGCTTTCTCTTGGCTCATGGAGAATTATCTTTGTTATTTTAACAGCTATTAGCATAATCATGTTATGTGGCGTTACTTTCAATATGCCGACCACACATCATTCTGAGCATGTTACTGCCAATTTCAAACATATATTTTCTGACTTTGGACGTTTGCTTAAACGACCAAGATTTATTATTCCAATGTTTTTACAAGGATTAACTTATGTTATGTTATTTAGTTTTTCATCTGCTTCTCCGTTTATCACTCAGAAAATATACCATATGACGCCTCAACAATTTAGCGTAATGATTGCAATCAATGGCATTGGTTTAATTGTTGTGAGTCAAATCGTTGCTTTGCTTGTTGAACGTATACATCGTTTTAAAATCTTAATTTATTTGACTTTCATTCAACTTATTGGTGTACTTCTCGTTGTATTTACTTTGATATTACAAGGTCCATTGTGGCTCTTATTAGTCGCTTTCTTTTTAAATGTTTGTCCTGTCACTTCAATCGGCCCCTTAGGATTTTCAATGGCTATGGAAGAACGTACTGGTGGAAGTGGAAATGCTTCTAGTTTACTAGGTTTATTCCAATTTATCCTTGGTGGTCTAGTGTCTCCTTTAGTTGGTCTTAAAGGACAGTATAATGTAATGCCTTATCTCACAGTAATTGTTATCACAGCAATTCTCATAGTTTTACTTCAATTTTTATATTTTAAAAAATATCAACGTATCTAATATATTCTTATATTAATAAACGTAATCTAGCATCCATTTTTAATATAAACATCGACTGCTAATATGTTAAAAAATATTTGAGACAATTATTATATCTCAAGTATTTTTTAACATTCACAAATTTGTAATGACTTTTCAACAAATACATGACAACTTATTCTTCTCTAATTGAAAATGATTATTATTTACTATAATAAACTATAGTTAAATAAGGAGGATTTATTTATGGTCACTAAAGATTCAATTGTTGCTAATGTCGTTACTGATTTTCCATTAAGTTCGGATGTTTTCAGAAAATACGGAATAGATTTTTGTTGTGGTGGAAATATCTCAATTAAAAATGCAGTAAAAAATAAAAAAGTAAATGTCGATACAATTATAGAAGAAATTAATCATTTACCTGTACATTCAACAGGAAATATCAACGTTAAATATTTAGATGTCCCTTCCTTAATTCAATATATTCAATCACGTTACCATGAAACAATGCGTGAAGAATTTAAAAACCTTTCACCTTATGTCACTAAAATTGCAAAAGTTCATGGACCAAACCATCCATATTTACTTCAATTACAAGAGTTATATCGCCAGTATCGTGATGGTATGCTTGAACATATGGATAAAGAAGATAATCATGATTTTCCATTACTCATTAAAATTGCACGTGGTGAACAAGTTAAGAATGCGCATCAGGTTATTGAAAGTTTAGTTGAAGATCATACTCAAACTGGACATCTATTAGAAGAAATGAGCGATTTAACAAATCAGTATCAGCCACCTAGTGAAGCATGTAATACTTGGCGTTTAGTCTACACACGCCTTGAACATTTAGAACGTGAAACACATGAACATGTACATCTTGAAAATCACGTATTATTTAATAAATTTTAATTTGTATTAATGATAACATGCATCCTAGAAAAATAAGATTGACTTACTTTTTTAACACAATCAGATTAAATAAGAAGCTATGACATCTTAAGGACTAAACCCATATCTACAGAATCAAAAGAAAGCAGGTCCTTTAATGTTATCTATTGGTATAATGTGCAATAAAGATTTTTGACGCAATAAACATAACATGAATGATATTGTTCATGCCGCAAAATAAAATAATACTTGGGAGTTTGCATATATTCATTTTTAAATGCATAACTCCCAATTTTATTTTATATTAACTGTTCAATCTTTCTGTTGCATATTAAAAATTAGTATATGAATAAGATACATTTTAAGCATGATATCTTTAATCACTTTTGGGTTTGAATTTTTAACATCAATTACTATATCAACATTCTTCTTATTGTCTTAAATATGTTGACCCACATTTTGTTAATACAAAGAATTCAAATGATTATACGCTACTCTAATCAAGGTATATAATAAATTTACTTTAAAACAATGTTTTACTGACATAAAGGAGAACGTTAATGAATAAAAAATTATTATCAGTTACGCCTAAAAGTCAACTTTTTCCAATCCCTATGATTATGGGTTGTGAAGGCGTTTCTGCAGCTATGTTATTACAATATAATCATCATAATATTAAAGCTACTGATATTATGAAACATTGGCCTACGCATCCAAATAATCCCTATAAAGGCTATGTTGGTCATCATTTACTTGTTAAGTTTGGTCATCACCAAACGATTTTCCCTTCTGCTTATGTTCCATATTTACAAACATTTGATTCACGTATCGTAGATGGCACTGGTACGAATTTAGAAGAATTAGAAACTGTGATTGATCAAGGACAACCGATTCTTATGTATCATACAAGCTTAGGTCAAAAACCTTCACGTAAAACGTTTAAATTTGATAACCACACGCGTCAGCTTGTGTCTAACATTCACGTTACATTACTTATTGGATATGACGACACACATTACTATTATATTGATCCTTTATGGAGTCACTTTTTAAGAAAAATAATTGTGCCTGCATTAGTACCTAATCGCTTCCAGATTATAAAAATTAAAAAAGAATTCATGGAGCGTAGCTTTAACGCCCCTGGTAAAAAATGTATCTATGTAAAACCATAAATTAAAAGAGCAAAAAGCGACTGCCTTCTGAACGTCGTTTCTTGCTCTTTTTTATTCTATTACAAAGTCTATTAATGCATGATTCATTTCTGAATATATATCTGCTGTTCGCCATTCTCTTTTATAACCTAAACAAGGACATAAAAAGGTTATATTATTTTCTACTAAAGATTTACGAAAATGAACATGCCCCATAATACTGTATTTAATCGGAAACTGTTGATATAATCGGTCGAAATCTGATGTACCTATAAATGCATTGAAAAAATCAAAAATACGATGAGGGGTAGGTACTACAAATTTAGAATGTGTCACAATATGTGTCATTAAAATAATTTGTTTATCTTGAAGTTGCTCCAATGCTTGTTTAACATGCTTAGCCGCCTTTTTGGATAAAATCGTATCATCTTCATCCCAATCGATTTTCACTTTATCTTGCCAAGTGGCCCCATAATATTTCCCTTTTTTTAATCGAGTTTCTTCAAACTTTTTATCAGCGTAACTGTAATCATACCAAGCAGTATGGCCTACAATAGCCCAATTATCATTAATTACATATGGATGATCCAACAAACACTCTGGCTTTGTTCTATAAAAATCATAAATATCTTGAGATGTCGTTTCATCCTCTACTTTCCAATAATCATGATTTCCTGGAACAAATAATACGGGAATATGTAAAGTAGTTTTTAAATCTTTAATAAATTGATAGCTATCTCTAAAATAATTCGAAATATCTCCTGCAATTAATAGTAAGTCAATCTCTCTATGTTGAACTACTTTAATCAATGTTTCTAGATATACATTTGATTTTAGTTTAGGATGTCTGTCTATATGTAGATCAGAAATCGCTCCGATTCTCATTCCTCTACTCCTCTAATACATTTTTAAATTTTATCTATTATGCCATAGATTATTATAAATATAAATTATTCTGTTTTTCATAGTTGTATACACACATTTGTTTTTTTGAAAATTAAGAGTATAATAAAATTAACTTTTAACAAAGTTACATATTTAACAAAATTTAAAAAAGTAAACTTTTAAAAATCTGAATATTCTAATTAATTACAAATTGATCTTCACTCTTTTCCAATTTGTTAAACAAGTTTTTAAAATTTAAAGAAAGCGCTTACGTAATTATCGTATGGCTTTCTGAGGGGGAAGTCTATGGCAAGACAGTTAGAAAGAGAATTAAGTAATAGACACATTCAATTAATTGCAATTGGTGGTGCTATTGGCACAGGATTATTTTTAGGTTCTGGACAAACGATTTCGTTAACAGGGCCATCCCTACTAATCACCTATCTAATTATTGGTATAGTGTTATTTGCTTTCATGAGAGCACTTGGAGAATTATTACTTAGTAATACACGTTTCAATTCATTTGTAGATATTGCCAACGAATATTTGGGACCATTCGGTGGTTTTGTCATTGGTTGGACATATTGGTTATCTTGGATTGTTTCAAGTATGTCTGATTTAACGGCAATGGGACAATATTTTAGTTTTTGGTTTCCAAACGTTCCTCACTGGCTAACTGTATTATTTATCGTACTCTTACTTATTTCATTTAATATGCTTGGTGCAAAATTATTTGGAGAGTTAGAATTTTGGTTCTCTATTATAAAAATTATTACTATTATTGCTATGATTATCGTTGGCTTAGTTATGATTTTCTTTTCATTTAAAACGTCATATGGACATGCGTCTTTTAGTAATCTTGTAAATCATGGTGGTATTTTTCCAAATGGACCAGCTGGATTTTTAATGTCATTCCAAATTGCTGTCTACTCATTTATCGGTATTGAACTAATAGGTGTTACAGCTGGAGAAACTAAGGATCCTCGCACAGTGATTCCAAAAGCAATTAATAATGTACCTGTTAGAATTTTATTATTCTATGTGGGAGGCTTACTTGTGATCATGTCAGTGATTCCTTGGAATAAGATTAACCCTGATGCAAGTCCATTTGTAATGTTATTTAGTATGATTGGCTTACCTTTTGCAGCAGGACTTGTTAACTTTGTCGTATTAACAGCAGCCGCTTCTGCAACGAACAGTGGTATTTATTCAAATAGTCGTATTTTATTTGGATTATCTAAACAAGGACTAGGACCCAAAATGTTAAGTAAGACAAATCATCATAGTGTGCCTTACTTATCAATGCTTGTATCTTCTGGGACATTACTTTTAGCCGCATTATTAAATTTTATCTTTCCAGATGCAATTCAATTATTTATGTCACTACACTTTCAACTGTATTATTTATAGTTGTTTGGGCAATGATTATTATTTCTTACATTATATATGTACGAAAAAATCCTGAAGAACATAAACACAATAAATTTAAACTTCTAGGCGGTAAAGCACTGGCTTATGTTATTCTTGCATTTTTCTTGTTTGTATTTGTGTTATTGTTCTTTAGTGCTGATACGAGAGTAGCCATATTTATTTCACCAGTTTGGTTTATATTCTTATTCTTGTTCTATAAAAAGTATAAGAAAAATGCTGAATATTTAGCTGAAAAAACACGTCAGCAACCTCGAGAATCAATCAATCATTAGATATTTTATTAAGCGGAACTGAATTCAGTTTCGCTTTTCTATGTCTTAAGAATGACATATACTAAAATTTCTTATTATTTTTTAATCATGATAAAATATTAAGTATTTAAAAAAGAAAGGAGTCACAATACATATGGAATTGTTAGAAGCTTTTTTATTATTTATACTTGCCGTTATCATTAGTTCTATTATTTATCATCGCTTCCCCAACATTCCAACAGCTTTCATTCAAATTGCCTTAGGTGTAGCGCTATTCATCTTCCCCATTCCACTACATTTTAAATTTGAACCAGAAGTTTTTATGATGGCTGTCATTGCCCCACTCTTATTTGTGGAAGGGACACATGTTTCTAGAGAAAAGCTTTTAGAATACCGAAAACCTGTCGTGCTTATGGCCATGGGATTAGTATTTACAACTGTGATTGGAGTTGGCTTTTTCATTCATTGGATTTGGCCTAATTTACCGATGCCAGCTGCTTTTGCTATTGCAGCTATTTTATGTCCGACAGATGCAGTTGCTGTATCAGCCATTACTAAAGGTAAAGTATTACCCAAGGGGTCTATGGCAATTTTAGAAGGAGAGTCTCTATTAAATGATGCTGCAGGTATTATTTCTTTTAAAATTGCAGTCACTGCTCTGGTAACAGGTAGTTTTTCAGCTATGAATGCAATTGGTCAGTTTTTACTCTCAACATTTCTTGGTATTTTAGTAGGTGCAATAATTGGTGCTTTAGTCGTCAGTTTACGTGTTTACCTCACGTCTAATAAAGGTTTAAAAGATAGTAATACATTGACTTTCATCCAATTGCTTACTCCTTTTGTCATTTATTTTATTGCAGAAGAAGTCCATGCTTCTGGGATTATTGCAGTTGTGGTAGCTGGGTTAATTCATGGTTTAGAACGAGATCGTCTCATTCGTGCCCAAACTGAATTACAAATGAACTACAATCAAATTTGGAATACATTAAGTTATGCATTAAATGGCTTTGTCTTCGTCGTTTTAGGATATATTGTGCCAGAAGTTATTTTAGAAATTGTACGTAATGAACCACAAAATTTAGTTTTTCTAATTGTGGTGGCATTCCTCATAGCATTTGCCATCTATATCTTTAGATTTATTTGGGTCTATGTTTGGTTTAAAGATTTTTACTATCCAAAAAACGTTGAAGCATATCTCGATGAAGAAGAAGAAACACAACCACCAAAACGGAGACGTTATGCATTTATTATGACCTTGTGTGGTATTCATGGAACGATTTCATTGTCAATGGCGTTAACGTTACCATTCATTATTAACGGCAATCAAAACTTTGATCATAGAAATGATTTACTCTTTATTGCTTCAATGATGGTACTTATCAGTTTAATTTTTGCACAAATGATCCTTCCATTCATTACGCCATCCGAACAACAATCACACTTCAAAGGTATGAGTTATCAATCAGCTAAAATTTTCATGATTCAACATGTTATTCGCACATTAAAAGAAAAAGCAGATACACACAAAGATATTGATTATCGACTTATTCTGAATCAATATCTTAATGAATTATCATTTTTAATCGACATGGAAAGTGATGATAAAAATACGAAAGAATTACATCGATTAAGAGACATTGCAGAAGATGTTGAAACTGAGACGCTTCAACAGTTAATTAAACAGGAGCGTATTACTAAAAAAGATTTAAGTGATTATCGCAAAGTAATGGAATTGACACAATCATTTAGAGAAATGTCTTTTATTGAGAAATTGAATCGTTTTAGTAAGTTAATCATACTTAGATTTAAAGCGCGAAAAGATTCACGTAAAAGTGTGAATCAATCATCATTTGAACAACAACGCTATACTGACAGAAAAGAATTAAGACATAACTTTAAAAAAGTACAACACATCATACGTATTGTTAATCGTCAGGTGACTTTAAGACTTCAAGAAGAACAAAATAGCACAAATGTTCTCGAAGTCAGTTTAATTATCAACCAATATTATGCATTATCACGTAAGTTAAGACAACATCATAATCGAAAACGTCAAAGTGAGGAAAATAAATTCATGTATGAATTAAATACTCAACAACAATATGATGCCAAATTAGATGCATTGTATACTCAACGTCAAATTTTAGATGAATTGATTTCTAGAAATAAAGTTACAAATGAAATTGCCGCACAATTACGTGAAAATATTAACTATAATGAAATTGTACTTGCCAAGGAATTAAATCATTAATATATAGAAAGAACTCAAGAGACCTGTATCTCTCGAGTTCTTTTTATTTTCTTCTACTTTTGTAATTTATAAGGAACCGTCGCTAAAATAACATTTTTTTGATAGAATAAATGCATTTTTAATCGCAAACTCGTTTGATTGTGTAAAAAGTTATGCCATGGTTTTTTAGGAATAAATTCAGTGACAACCACTGTGATGACATAGTTTTGATCATTCGCTTTTTTATTAATTTTATCGATAAATCGAGAAATCGGACGAATGACACTGCGATATTCTGAGTGTAACGTCACTAGTCTAATATCTGGATATTGTTTATTCCATTTTTCAATAAATAAATTATCAGTTTGATCTCCGAAAGATACATGTACAGCAATCACATCATCTGCAATCATATGTGCATAATAAATAGATTTATTTAATGCTGTAGTGATCGTATTAACGGGTACAATCGCTAGATTTTTATCGACCACTGGCATATCTTGAACAATTTTAGTTGTGCTAAGTTGCTCAGCAATATCCTTGTAATGTCTATTAATACGCGTAAATATATATACAACAATCGGTAAAAAAATTAAGATTGGCCATACTTGGTTAAATTTCGTAATTAAGAAAATCATAAATACGATAAAAGTAATAGTACCCCCTATAGCATTTGCAATAAGTTTAGTAGACCATCCTTTTTCACGACCACGAATCCATTTTAAAACCATTCCATATTGAGCTAGTGTAAATGGAATAAACACACCTACTGCATATAAAGGAATAAGATTTTCAGTTTTACCATGGAAAAAGATAATAAGCAACATTGCACAAATGCCTAATGTAATAATTGAATTTGAATAACCTAAACGGTCTCCTCTTACGTTAAACATACGTGGCATATATTTATCTTTTGACATACTTGCAGCTAACATTGGAAAAGCTGTGAATCCAGTATTAGCTGCTAGGACAAGAATCATGACAGTCGTTACTTGTACAAAATAATATCCTACATTATGCCCTAAAATATTCATTGCAAGTTGAGATAATACAGTTGTTTCAGTCTGTGGCATAATACCATACCAATATGCTAATCCCACAATACCTACAAGTAAGAAAGCTAATATCATTCCCATAGTAATTAACGTTTTAACTGCATTTTTAGATCCAGGATCTTTAAAGTTTGTTACTGCATTCGAAATGGCTTCTACACCTGTTAGAGATGATGCACCTGAAGAAAATGCTTTAAGTAATAAAAATAATGTGACACCTGGCACTGCGGTTCCTACTGTCGCCTGCATATGAGGTTCTGCTTGTCCGGTTGCCACTTGCCATGTTCCAATAACAATCATGACTATTAATCCAATTATAAATAAATAAACTGGATAAGAGAGCACAGTTGCTGACTCTGTTAAACCACGTAAATTCATTATTAGAATAAATAGTACCAATAAACATGCAATGAATACTTTATAGTGATATAACCCTGGAAATGCTGCAACAAAAGCATCCGCACCTGATGAAATGCTTACTGCGACGGTTAAAATATAGTCTACTAATAAAGAGCCACCTGCAAGCAATCCCCATTTTTCTCCTAAATTTGTTTTAGAAACCATATACGCTCCTCCGCCTTTAGGATAAGCATATATAATTTGACGATATGATAGAATCAATGCTGCAAGTAGCACTAAAACAGCAGCCGCAATAGGTAATGTATACCAAGATGCAATAGCGCCAACCATAGATAAAGTAATTAAAATCTGTTCTGGACCATAAGCTACTGAAGATAATGCGTCAGAAGATAAAATTGCTAAAGCCTTAAAGTTACTTATTTTTTCATTTTTTAAGTCTCTATTTTTTTTTGGCTTACCAATAATAAGTCTTTTAAATTGAGTGAACATAATCCATCCTTACCTCTTTTTATATTCATTTTTAATGGATAAAATATACTCCTATTTAGTGAAAAAGTATACATTTACGTGGAAATAATATAGTATAAATTACATTTTAAGTAACTTTTTACAATTATATTTTTAGAGTATATCTTTTTTTAATAGTTATAAAGAGGTATCAACAGTATTTAATATTTGTATAGAGCGGTTTAAGTTTAAACTTGCTATACTATTTTTAGAGGTTTAATTTTAAGGAGTATTAAGTAAGGAAGTAAGGGAAAATGAGAAAAAATTTTATCATGATTGGGATGATTTTATTAGTAGGAATCATTATTCTTTCCATAGCTATTAAATTAAAACCTAGTTATTCAATGTTTAGTCCATCGTCACAAAGTTATATCGATAACATGATTGTTAATAAAATGAAAGACGATCATATTCCAGGAATGTCCATTCTTATTGTAAAAAATAATAAGACGATTCTTAATAAAGGCTATGGTTTTTCAAATATTAAAAAGAAATCCAAAGTCACACCAAATACGCGTTTTGAAATTGCTTCAAATACCAAAGCATTTACGGGTTATGCAATAATGCAACTTGTTGAGGCACATAAAATCAATCTCAATGATAAAGTCAGTCATTATATTCCAGGTTTCTATATGAAATATAATCATAAAAAAGTAGATATCACAGTAGATCAATTGATTGCTCAAACAAGTGGTATTTCAGGAGACATCACAAATGATGACAAAATCACAAAAGACACAAACAGTCTAGAAGGCCTTGTTCATAGTATCAAAGGACGTAACTTAGATGCTAAACCTGGCAAGCAATTTGAATATTCCAATATGAATTATGATATTTTAGGTTTGATTGTTCAAAAGGCTTCACATCAATCATATGCGACTTACTTAAACACACATCTTTTCACTCCATTACATATGACACAATCAACTGTAAAGGAAAGTAATATGAAAAAGAACAATGATGCTCAAGGGTATGTAATCAAAAAAGGAAAAGCTTATGCTGATAGTCCTGAATTTAATTTAGGAGATAATCCAGCTGCCTATATGATGACTAACACGAAAGATTTAGCCTCTTGGTTGAAGTTTCAACTTAATCCGCCAAAAAAGGTAGCATCATTAGTTCAACTAACACATCAACCTAAAGTTAAAGCAATAGATAATTCTCAAGACGTTCACTATGCAACAGGTTGGTTTATTGATGATAATCATTCAGAAACAATTGTATATCATCCTGGCACACTTGAAAACTATTCTTCATATATTATTTTAAATCCAAAAAAAGATTATGGCATTGTAGTCCTTGCTAATAGCTATTCAAAAAATGTAGCCGAACTTGCACAGCATCTCAATACACAAATGAGTAATGGTCAACATATTAAAACGTTACAATATCTTATTAATCAGTGGAATATCCTATTTATCATCATCACTATCATTTTGCTAATAGCTGTAGCAAGTGTTTTTCTAATAATTTATCGTTTAATTTTTAAATTTAAGTCTATTCATTTTAAAACGATGTCTCGTGGATTACTCATCAAAATAAGTATGATGCTGTTAACTTTTACACTTATTTTAGCGATTCTCCACTTACTTCCAACACTCTTATTATCAAATTCTGATTGGTGTTTTATGATGTCATGGTTACCATTACAAGCGAAAATAACATTATTTAGCTTCGTCTTATTACTGACAAGTCTATGGAGTTATTTTATCCTAAACATCATAACGCAATCCAAACGACCAATATAATCTATTAAAACATGTATTTCTTCTTTTCTTCATTATTATGTTAAGCTTATATCACTAAGACTAAGATTATTAAAGACCAGTGTATAGGAGTTTAAATATGAAAAAGAAATGGTTCTTATTACTGATGGCCTTAATAATGCTTGCAGGCTGTGACTATTCTCATAAAGAAGAACAACACGGCCTATTTTATACTGTATTTGTAAAACCGATGGATGCTTTACTTCATGTCTTAGGACATGCATTCAATGAAAACTATGGTTTAGCTATTATCGTCATTGTATTTATATTGCGTTTAATACTGATGCCACTCATGTGTATTCAAGTAAAAAATATTCATGTTATTCGTGGCAAAACAGAGGTCGTAAAACCAGAAATTAATAAAATTCAAGAAAAAATTAAAGAAGCTCAATCGCCTGAAGAACGACGTGCAGCAAATAAATTATTAATGAAAAAATATAATGAGTATGGAATCAATCCTTTTAAAAATTTAATTGGCACATTTCCAATTTTAATTCAAATTCCAATTCTTCTCGGACTATATACGTCAATTAAATATCCAACAAGTGGTGGTATTACTCAGCATCCTCATTTTTTATGGTTTAATTTAATGCATACTGACATAATCATGACCATCATTGCAGCTGTGATGTATTTTATACAACCTCTTGTCAACTCAATTCATTATCCTAAAAATGAACGTCGATCTTATTATGTCATGATGGTCTTATCCCCTTTATTTATTACTTATGCATCATTACATTCAGCATCAGCGTTAAGTGTATATTGGGCTATAAGTGCAACTTTTTTAATTATTCAAATGCATTTTGCTCATAGCCATTATGCGAAAGTGGGTAAAATTGAGGGAGAAAAATTAAGACAACGCATAGAAACAAAGCGTCAAACTACTTCAGAAACATCCTCAAGCACTTCTAACCATTGATAAGATCAATTATATCAAAAAGGAAGCGCGTGACTATCACGCGCTTCCTTTTTTATTTATCGATGACTATTTCGTATTAAATCAATCGTATTCATCCAAACAATATGACCTAATAATTCTGAAATGCGTTCTTCTTTAGGTAAATCTTTAACTTGTGGTGTTAGATTTAATTTAGGCAGTATATATTCATGAAAAGCAATATGAATCAAAATACCGAAGAATGTACCTCTTAATGTCGCCACTTTTGGACACTTTTCAGCAAGTAATCCATATACTATAGCATTTGCAATTGAAAAGCCATAATGAACACCCATGACAGTTATAGGTATATCGTTCTCGTTATAACGGTACGTAGCATGTTTAACATTGTCAGGTAAATTCAATTTATGCAGTAATGTCATTGGTGGTGGTTCTTCTTCACGTTGTGGCGTTCTAGGAGGGATGAGTGCTTCCCATCCCATTTTAACTGCACCACTTAATAATCCGCCAATAACGCCCGTCATGATAACTCTTTTCGTTGATTGTTTCATTAATTTCACAACTCCTTATCTCACTATATATTATATTTACCCTTAATGATTACAAATTAAAAAGTGAGTTAATCACTTTTAACTCACTTTTGCATTCTATTTACTTAGCTTGACGTTGCTCTTCTTTGGCATGTACCATGTTCGCTACAAATTGATTAATTGGCGCATCGATATGATGTTCTGAACCTAAGCGAGCCACTGCTCCGTTAATGTAATCAATTTCAGTACGTCGATTATTATTAATCAAATCTTGATACATTGATGGGAAATGTGGACCTACTTTATCATTTAAATCGACAAGATAGTGATAGACTTCATCTGCATTTAAATGTACACCATCAACAGTAGCAACTTCTACTATCTCTTTAGTAATGTCATATACAAGTTTTCTTGCATATTCACTTTCATTTAATGTTGATAAACGACATTCTAAAATTGTACATAGCGCATTTGCTGTCCCATTTACACAAATCTTCTTCCAAATAGATTGTTGCAAGTCTTCACTTTTATGTGGATTGAGCTTCGCTTGTTCTAATAGATTATATATCACTTCAACATTATTCTGTCCCTCTGGCACAAGAGAACCTATCTCTACTGGACCACTACCCATTAAATGAGTATGTCCAGGTGATTCTAAGCCGGCCGTCCACGTAGTTACACCACGAACAATACGTGATTTATCTACATAATTTACAATACGTTCTTCATGTTTTAGACCATTCATTGTACAAACCATAATTGTTGTATCATGAATATGTGGCTGGATATGTGTTAGCATGCTCTCAAGTTGCATAGCTTTTGTAAATAAAAATACAATATCAAATTGAAGATCACTTGGTATTTTTGTATCTTGATACATAGGAATATTTAAATGATAGTCTTCTCCATTTATATCAATATGTAAACCTTCATGTTTTACAGCTGTTGCTTGTGGCTCCCAACCATCAATGAGTGTCACATCATTACCTTGGCGATATAACATTGCACCGAAACCACTTCCCAACGCTCCTGAACCAGCAATTGCTATTTTCATAATATTCGACTCCTTCTTTTAATATTATTTTTAAAATACTACTTTAATAAAGTATCGTCAATAATATAAACAGAATATTCTAAATAATTTGATAAATTTAGAACTTTTTTTATTTTTCAATAATTGACGTAGAAGTCATTATCCCCCTGTATAAGTACTCATTATTATGTTTACATTTATTCTTTTATTCAATATAAAAAATCTGAGGTACTCTATTCGCACCTCAGATTTAAATTTTATTAATATCCAGTTTTAATTAAGCACGTTTAGCTTTATTTGGAATTAAGAAGAAAATGACAAAGAAAGCAGTTAAAACGATGATGGCATTAAAGAGTACGCCCGCTAAACCACCAAGTTCTAAATTCATTTTCGCTGCACAAACACCATAAATCGTACTTGATAAAGCTACACCAAATGCATTTCCTAGTGATGAAGCCATTTTATACAATCCAGAGGCAACACCCACTTTATCATCTGGCGCTTGATCAACTGCTGTATCTGTAGATGGTGTGGCATACATACCAAGCCCAATACCAAATAGTAGGTAACCAATAATACTTGAAATAATATAAAACAAATTAGGTAAGAAGGTGAGGGATAAAAGTAGTAACCCTAAAAATGTAAATCCACTACCTATAAGCAATGGCTTTTTAGCACCTAATTTTTGTAATAGTTTTTCACCTACACGAATCATTACAAGCACTGCTACTAAATAAGTGATAGAGATTAAACCTGCTTGTAATGAAGTGAAACCTAAATGACTTTGGTAATATGTATTTACTACGATAAGCGTACCACCTGCTACTCCATTTAGCATGAAGTTTGAAAGTGTAGCACCACTATATCCTTTATTCTTAAATAAACTAAAATCAACAAGTGGGTTCTCAGTTTTAAATTCACGAAGAACAAAGAATATACCAGCAATTAAAAATATTCCAAATAACGATAGAATGACAGGTGATAATAATCCACGATCAGAAGCTTGTGTTACCATCACATTGACACTTAATAATGTAATAACTAATAAAATCAAACCTATAAAATCAAATTTTGAACCGCTATTGTCTGTATCCGTATCTGGTTCATTTTTTGTTTCTGGCGTGTGTTTAATTAAGAAAAATGAAAGTATTGACAAAGCAATAGAAATAATAAAAATCCATTGCCATCCTATTGTTGAAGCGATAAATCCACCGAACAATGAACATATTCCACTTCCGCCCCATGAGCCAATAGACCAAAAACTTAATGCACGTTGTCTTTCTTTTCCTATGTAATATTCATTAATTATCGCAAGAGTTGATGGCATAATGAATGCACCTGATAAACCTTGCAAAGCACGTCCAATCAGTAATAACCATGGAACTGGTGTAATAATCAATAATAATGAACCAATGATATTTAAGCCTAGTCCCAAATAAGTCATTTTGACGCGACCAAATTTATCAGCAACATCTCCAGCACCTACAATAAACAAACCAGAAAATAAGGCAGATAAGCTCACTGCAATATTAATGGTACCCAAATCGGTATTAAATGATGATTGTAGTGTTGGCACAATATTAAGTAACGATTGCGCAAACAACCAAAATGTTAATACACTAATAATAATTCCAACGAGTAACCGATTATCTCCCTTAAATTCTTTTGAAGACTCCATTATAAAAAAATTCCTCCTACCTTGCCCAAAAACTATATAATTTTAAACTACATTAAAATTTTATCATAGCTTACTATAATGGGATATAAAAATCTTTTTTTCTTTTTAAATATTATTTTCCAAAATAAATTATCATTTAATATAAATTAAGTGCTAAGTATTTATAAGTGAACATTTTAAACTATCAACTTTAAATTTTCCATACTATAATAAAAAGTGTAGTAAAAATTTTGAATTTTATTAATATACTTAATAGGTGCAAAAATGTTTAATTTATTTATTTTATTACTTGAACGTGTAGGCTTAATTATTATTATTGCTTACATTTTAATGAATATTAATCACTTCAAGACGATTATGAGTGCACGTGAAAAATTACGTGCTCAAATAGAACTCACCATCTTATTTTCATTATTCGCAATTATTTCTAACTTTACTGGAATTGAAATTGAGCATGGCAAAATTATTTCTAGTAATATTTACTATCATCTAAATAATGAAACGTCACTTGCGAATACACGGGTATTAACGATTGGAATGTCTGGTTTAATTGGTGGTCCTTTTGTAGCGATTATCGTTGGTATTATCTCGGGCTTATCACGAATCCTCATTGGTGGCGCAAATGCTTATATTTACCTATTTTCATCAGTCATCATTGCATTAATTTCTGGATTTTATGGATATCGCA
This sequence comes from Staphylococcus sp. FSL W8-1270, assembly GCF_038007165.1. Classification (NCBI taxonomy): domain Bacteria; kingdom Bacillati; phylum Bacillota; class Bacilli; order Caryophanales; family Staphylococcaceae; genus Staphylococcus; species Staphylococcus sp. FSL W8-1270. The sequence goes on along the minus strand of NZ_JBBOWQ010000001.1, from coordinate 477,483 downwards.
CCATGAGACATAATCGCTATCCAACTGTTTTAATAGGTGCCATGATTGGATTAATAAACGAAAGTATTCAGATGGCTTGTATTTTAATTTTTGCTGATGATGTTTCTAATGCTTGGGCATTGGTAAAATTTATTGCTTTACCGATGATATTAATTAATAGTATTGGAACTGCGTTATTTTTATCTATTATTCTGTCTACTTTAAAACAAGAAGAGCAAACACGTGCAATTCAAACTCATGACGTCCTTGAATTAGCAAACAAAACACTACCTTATTTTCGTTCAGGATTAAATGAAAAATCTGCTCGTCCTGTAGCTGAAATTATACTGAGGCTAATGAAAGTATCTGCTGTGGCAATTACTAATAAAACCGATATTTTAACACACGTAGGCGCGGGTAGTGATCATCATGTCGCTAAAAAAGAAATCATTACTAATTTATCTAAAGAAGTCATACGTACAGGCCAATTAAAAGAAGCCAATTCAAAAGAGGACATTGGATGTAATAATCCGAATTGTCCACTTCGAGAAGCTATCGTTGTGCCCTTAATGACGAATGGAAACGTCGCAGGTACTTTAAAATTTTATTTTACAGACTATAATCATATTACGACATCAACTAAACAACTTGCTCGGGGTTTAGCAGATATTTTTTCAAGTCAATTAGAATTGGGACTGGCCGAAACGCAAAGTAAATTATTACGAGATGCTGAAATTAAGTCTCTACAAGCTCAAGTTAATCCACACTTTTTCTTTAATGCGATTAACACCATTTCAGCACTTGTACGTATTGACAGTGAAAAAGCACGCAAGTTACTTTTGCAATTGAGTCAATTTTTCAGATCAAACTTACAAGGTGCGCGTAATAGCACGATTACTTTAGAAAAAGAATTACAACAAGTCAAAGCATATTTATCATTAGAGCAAGCACGTTTTCCAGATCGATTTACAATTAAATATCATATTGATGATGCCTATAAACAAGTATTAATTCCACCATTCATCATTCAAATTTTGGTGGAAAATGCAATTAAACACGCATTCAAACATCGACGAAAAGATAACATTGTTTGTGTAGACGTTCAATACAAAGAAGCCTCATTAAAACTATCAGTTAGTGATAATGGACATGGTATAGCGCCTGAAAAATTACCCTCACTTGGACAAATCAGTGTGGCTTCAGAAACTGGAACTGGTAGTGCACTAGAAAACTTAAATCGCCGTCTCACTGGTTTATATGGTTCTAATGCAAAATTACACTTTGATACATCTAAGCACGGAACAACAGTATCCTGTATGATTCCATATCATTTAATCAAGGAGGAACGTTAAATGAGGACACTTATTGTTGACGATGAGCCATTAGCACGTAATGAATTACATTACTTATTAAATGAAATATCTGATTTCGAAATAATCGATGAAGCTGAAAATATTGAAGACACTTTAGAAAAACTGCTCTGTCACACCTATGATTTAGTGTTTTTAGATATTAATTTAATGGATGAAAATGGGATTGATTTAGCTCATAAAATTCGAAAAATGAAACCATCCCCTTATATCATTTTTGCTACGGCACATGATACGTTTGCAGTAAAAGCATTTGAATTAGATGCAGTTGATTATATATTAAAACCTTTTGAATTAGAACGAATTGAACAAGCAGTTCAAAAAGTAAAACGATTATTAAACGCTAAACAACAGATTCAAACATTGTCAGACCCTATCCACTCTCCACAATCACAAACGAATACTTCTTCTTATACTAATCATCAAAGTGTACTTCCTATCGAAGTGGATGAGCGTATTTATGTCATCAATTTAGACGATATTGTTGCAATTTCTGTGAACAATGGAATTTCGACTATTACGACTTTAAAAAAAACATATGAAACGACAGAACCGCTCAATTATTATGAGAAGAAATTACCTAAGCAGTTGTTTATAAAAATTCATAGAGCTACGATTATTAACAAGCAGTATATCGAAAGTGTCGAACACTGGTTTAATTATACGTATCAAGTGACAATGACAACGAATGTTAAATTTCAAGTTAGTCGTTCATTTATGAAATCATTTAAACAAGAAATTGGTCTTGCTTAATATATATTCTAAGTTAGCTTTTAACCTAACACTTCATATGATCAAGTGTTAGATTAAGAGCTTTTTTAATGCCATCATAGTTCATTTATTGTTCTATAAACACTTTCTGATTTTCAACTGGAAAATACTGCAACTCACCTATTAATTTTCGTAACTCACTTCTAAATCTAACTCAAGAAATCGGTTTCATTTTATACTAACATCAAGAGAAAAGAAAAAGAGGGAGAGTATCAATATGGCGAAAAACAATTCAACTACCGCTAATACTCAAGGAAATAAGAAAGCAGGTAAAACTTACAATTTCTTTATCCAAGTATTAACTATTGTTGCTGTATTATTTGTTTCAAAAATTATTGAATCATTTATTCCGTTTCCAATGCCTGCATCGGTAATCGGACTCGTATTATTATTTATTTTATTAAGTTCAGGAGTCGTAAAATTACGTCAAGTAGAGGGTGTGGGAACCGCTCTAACAAATAATATCGGCTTCTTATTCGTACCAGCCGGTGTATCAGTTATTAATTCGTTACCACTTTTAAGTCAACATCCAATTTTAATTATTCTATTAATTATTATTTCAACATTATTATTATTAGTCAGTGTGGGCTATGTATCACAATTATTTGTAACAAAAACATTATTCCCTACTGAAGAACAAAATGAAAAAACACGACTTAAGGAGGAAAACTAATGGCTGATCACTTAGGTATTACAACACCTTATTTTGGTATTTTAGTCTCATTAATTCCATATATTATTGCACAATATTTCTATAAAAAAACAAATGGCTTTTTCCTACTGGCACCTTTATTTGTAGCGATGGTGGCAGGAATTGTCTTTTTAAAAGTAACAGGTATTAGTTATGATAACTATAAAATTGGTGGAGATATTATCAACTTCTTCTTAGAAGCTGCAACAATTAGTTTCGCGATTCCACTTTATAAAAAACGTCAAGTACTTAGAAAGTATTGGTTACAAATTTTTGGTGGTATTGCTGTGGGTACACTAGTAGCTTTAATCTTAATCTATTTAGTTGCAACATTATTCCACTTAGGTGATCAAATTAGTGCGTCTATGTTACCTCAAGCTGCAACAACTGCGATTGCCTTACCAGTATCTGACGGTATCGGTGGTGTAAAAGAATTAACATCATTAGCAGTTATCCTTAACGCTGTCGTTATTTCAGCATTAGGTGGAAAAATTGTAAAAATGTTTAAAATTTCAAATCCAATTGCACGTGGTTTAGCTCTTGGTACAAGTGGACACACACTTGGTGTTGCCGCTGCTAAAGAACTAGGAGAAACAGAAGAATCAATGGGAAGTATTGCAGTAGTAATTGTAGGTGTGATTATTGTTGTAATCGTACCACCACTTGCTTCACTATTATTCTAATAAAAAAAGCGTTACTGACGAACTAAGTAACAACTTAGTCATCGTCTAAGCAACGCTTTTAATTTATCTTAAACTTTGTACTTGTTTACTAGAACGATGTGTGGGATCTAATTTTTTCTCTAATAAACGTAGACCAATATCAATTAAAATCGCAATTAATGCAATTGGAATCGCACCTGCAAGAATAAAGACTGTACCATCAGTAGAATTCGTTCCACGAATAATAATGTCTCCTAGCGTCGGTGCACCAATAAATGAACCAATAGCAACAATTCCTATTGCTACAACAAGTGCAATACGAATACCACCGATGATTACAGATAGCGATAGTGGAAGCTCAATCATACGCATAACTTGGTTATTGGTCATTCCCATACCTTTACCTGCGTCTTTAATATTGTAGTCAACTTCTGTAATACCTGTGTAGGTGTTTTTTATGATCGGTAGCAAGGCATATAAAAATACTGCAAATACAACTGTTGATGGACCGAGTCCTAACGCCAACATAAGTATGGCAAGCATTGCAATAGCTGGCACGGTTTGAATAATATTAGCAATAGTAATCACTGGCCATGCTATTTTTGAATAACGTGCAATTAAAATACCAATTGGAATGCCAATAATACATGCAAACAATACTCCATATATAGACATCAATAAATGTTTAAAAAAGAGTTCCATCAGATAGCCAAAATTCAAAGTGTAATATTCATAAAGCGAACTTAACACATTCCCTTTCACTGTTATTGACCACCTTTCTTATCTTCAAAATAGTTATGTTTTTTAATAAATTCTTCTGCAATGACGGCTGGTTCTTTTCCTTTTCCATCTGCTTCATAATTCAGTTTTTGCATTTCTTTTGTACTTATTGTATTTTCTAATTTTGTTAAAGCTTTATCAATCTCTGGATGGTCTTTAATTAATTCTTCTGTGGCTAATGGACTGCCATCATATGGAGGGAAAAAGTTACGGTCATCTTTTAAGATTTTCAAATTATATGCCGCAATACGTCCGTCTGTGGAGTAACCAACGGCAATATCTAATTTTTTGTTTTTAAGTGCATCATACACTAAACCAATTTGCATTGGACGTGCACTTTTGAACTTAAAGCCATACTCTTTTTGGAAAGCTGGGTATCCATCTCCGGCACGATTCATCCATTGAGTATCCATACCCAAGCGTAACTGATCTTTATATTTTTCTAAGTCTGATACTTTTTCTAAGTGATATTTATCAGCAGTTTCTTTTGTTACCATAAACGCATACGTGTTTTCAAAGCCAAGTGAATGATAATATTTTTGATCATATTTCTTTTTAAATAATCGCTGTGACTCATCCATGGCTTTATTCGCATCTCTAGTTGGGGGTGCATCGAGTACACTGGTTAACTCTGTTCCTGTAAAACGCACCGCTGACATATTAGCATCTCCACGCATAAGTGCATTATGTTGAACAATACTTGAACCTAAATTTCCAATAATGATTGGTTTGATATCTCCATTTGTATAATGTTCAATCATTAATTTCTCAATATTTGCTACTATTTTGGTTTCACTACTTTCAGTCGCTGTAATTTTCACACTGTCTTTCGAATTACTGTCACCTAAACCGGGTAAGCCGCATCCAGATAATACTACGAGAGACAATGTAAGAACGATAAATATATATTTAATATTTTTCATAGCTGTTCATTCCTCCCTTTTAAACTATCTAGATACTTTAAGACCTTTAGGTACAGCCCATTTTTCAACTAAAGATAATAAGAAATCCACAATCAGTGCCAAGCAAGTCACTAAAATTGTAGCACTAATAATCATTGGTGGTTCATAGAGAGTTAAGCCATTAAATACTAAATCACCTAAACCACCTGCACCAATATAACTCGCAAGTGTAGCCCAGCTAATGACATATACACTTGCAAGACGTATACCACTAATAATTAATGGTAAGGCAAGGGGTAATTCCACATCTTTCATTAATTGAAGTTTTGTCATCCCCATACTTGTTCCAGCTTCAATAATGTTTTTATCAATATTTTGAACTCCTAATACTGTATTATTTAAGATAGGTAATAATACATAGATAAATAAAGCTACACTTGCTGGTGTCTTACCTACACCAAAAATTGGAATCATAAGCGCTAAAATGGCAAGTGTTGGTACCGTTTGAAGTACACCTGCAATAGTCAATACAACATTCGCCGTACGTTTTGTTTTTGATAATAAAATACCAAGTGGTACAGCTACGACAATAGCAATAAGTAACGAAATAATAGAAATATAGAAATGTTCTATCGTTTTCGATACGAGTTCTTCTCCGTATTGTGCAAAAAAGTCTCTCATTAACGATCCACTCCCGTATCATCCGTATTATGGGTATGTTCTCTATCTGTTCCGTTCATAATATCTTCATGATAACGTTGTGTACCTTGTGTTGTTAAACGTTGTTGTGTTTCATTTTGACGTTCATTCTCTCGCTCAACTTCATTTGAATAGGTTTTAGAAGAGTGACTCGTTTCATTCTCTTCACCCCAAATGGAGTCATACACAATATCTACTAAGTTTGCTCGTGTAATCAGTCCAATTAATGTATCATGATCATCTACTACAGGCACATTACGTACATTACGCTTTAAAATAGTTCGCACTGAATCTTGTAGTTTTGAATCGATATGTACTTTATAAACATCACGCTGCATCGTATCAATTAATTCTTTACCTTGACGTAATCCTTGATTTATATCTTCAATATCTAAAAACCCTAAAAGACGATGTTTATTATTCACTACAAAAATAGTGTCTATACGATGGGTTCTCATAATATTGACTGCATCATTAAGAGAATCGTCAGCTTGAATAGTAATTGGTTTGATCATTGCATCTTCAACCGTTCTCATGTTTGGTCGATCTTGAATCAGTCTATTTTGTCCAATAAATTCTCTAACAAAATCATTTGCTGGATATCTTAAAACATTGTCCGGTGTATCATATTGAACGATCTGGCCTTTCGACATAATACAAATTTTGTCTGCTAGCTTAATCGCTTCATCCATATCATGAGTTACAAAAATAAACGTTTTTCCTAACTTTTTTTGTAAATCTTTAACTAAATCTTGTAACGTATCTCTAGTTATAGGATCTAATGCACCGAACGGTTCGTCCATCAAAATAATGTCTTGTTCTGCTGCAAGCGCTCTAACTACACCAATACGTTGTTGTTGTCCACCCGACAGTTCAGACGGATAACGATCTAAGTAATCCTCAGGTAAATCGACTAATTTAATCAACTCTTTTGCTTTAGCATCTTTCTTTTCTTTAGACCATTTTAAAAGTTTTGGAACGAGCACAATATTTTCTCTGATAGTCATATGTGGCATTAATCCAATTTGTTGAATCACGTATCCAATACTACGACGTAATTCTACTGGATTCATGTTACGTACATCTTTACCATTCATTTCAATTGAACCCTCTGTAGGTTCAATCATGCGATTAATCATTCTTAATGCTGTTGTTTTACCACTACCACTTGTTCCAATAAATGCAACAAATTCTCCAGCTTCAATATTTAAAGAAATATTATCGACTGCTTTCTTATTTCCAGAATAAATTTTAGTAAGGTTCTTTATACTAAGCGTCATAGGATGTCCCCTTCTATCGTATTAATGATGGAAAATTTTAAATACAAAAAAGCCAAAGTATTCTATTTTTGATTGTCTCAATCAAGAACCATATGGCCATTGCGTAATAAAGTTTTAAAAAATTGCATTTTAATAGAAATCGTTAAAATTCCACCACCTATACTTATATACCCTTTATAATTTTTTGAAACATTATTTATATGTAATAATTAATTTTTTTACCTAATTATTTTTTTAAGTTTTTAAATTTAACATTACTTATATACAACTATTCTTTGTAAATAGTACATTCCAACTTTTTTATATTGTCTACAATTAAAGTTCGAAAAATTGTCAAATTTTTCTAAAGTGTTTAACAATTCATTTATATATATTTGAATTTCTGAGTTCCTCGTATTAATCTATAATTACAAAGTGTTTTTTATTATGAAAGGGATGTTATATATCATGAAAGCAGCAGTATGGTATGGTCAAAAAGATGTTCGCGTTGAAGATCGTGAACCAAAAGAATTAAAAGATAACGAAGTAAAAGTTAAAGTATCTTGGGCTGGTATTTGTGGTACTGACTTACACGAATATTTAGAAGGTCCAGTATTTATTTCCACTGACAAACCTGATCCATTCTTAGGTCAAAAAGCACCTGTAACTTTAGGACATGAATTCTCAGGTATCGTTGAAGAAGTGGGGAAAGACGTTACAAAATATAAAAAAGGTGACCGTGTCGTTGTAAACCCAACTGTTTCTGCACGTGAAAAAGAAGAAAATTTAGATTTATATGATGGGTATACATTCATCGGATTGGGTTCAGATGGTGGTTTCGCTGAATTTACTAATGCACCTGAAGACAATGTGTATCACTTACCTGAAAATGTGTCTGCTCAAGAAGGTGCATTAGTTGAACCAACAGCAGTAGCAGTGCAAGCTGTTAAAGAAGGTAACTTATTATTTGGTGATACAGTGGCTATCTTTGGTGCAGGTCCAATTGGTTTATTAACAGTCGTTGCAGCTAAAGCAGCTGGTGCTAGTAAAATCTTTGTATTTGATTTATCAGAAGAACGTTTAGCTAAAGCTAAAGAAGTGGGCGCAACTCACGTTGTAAACTCTGGTAATACTGACCCATTAGAATTCGTAAACGAACATACTGAAAACGGTGTAGATGTAACCTTTGAAGTAGCTGGTGTTGGCGTAACATTAGCACAATCTGTAAAAGTAACACGCCCAAGAGGTAGTGTTGTCATTGTTTCAATCTTTGCACACGAAGTTAACTTTGATCCAATGTTATTGACAAACTCTGGTGTTAAATTAACGTCTACTATTGCTTATACACCAACAACATTCCAACAAACAATTGATTTAATCGCAAATGGCAGCTTAGATGTTAAGAGCGTTGTCACAGATAAAATTGAATTAGCTGACATCGTTGAATCAGGATTCAATCAATTAGTTAATGATAAATCACAAGCTAAAATCCTAGTTAAATTAAATGGTGACCAAAAATATTAATTAAATGTTTTAACCCTGTAAAGAAAACTTCTTTACAGGGTTTTTTGTATTATTTCAAATCATACGATTCTATGCCTATCATCTCTATTTTTATTTATCATTTATTCCCTTTCTACATCGGTTTCACTACATACTTTTTCATAACATTATCATCATTATATTATAGAAAAAATTTAATAAACTCCTTTTAATAATATTTTGAAATCTCTTAAATATTTAGTTTGACTAATTAAATGATAAGCGTATAATTATATCGTGTTTTTTTTATAAAAAATAAAATAAATTAAAAGGAGTATTTATGGGAAAGAATAAAAACGATAATAAAATTAGCTTGACGCAACTCGTGTTACTCGGTTTAGGTTCGTTAATTGGTTCTGGTTGGCTCTTTGGAGCTTGGGAAGCATCTTCAGTTGCTGGACCAGCAGCCATTATCTCATGGGTCATAGGCTTCATAGTTATTGGAACGATTTCTTATAACTATATTGAAATAGGAACAATGTTTCCACAATCTGGTGGCATGAGTAACTATGCTCAATATACACATGGTTCATTACTTGGCTTCATTGCTGCATGGGCAAATTGGGTCTCACTCGTAACGATTATTCCAATTGAAGCAGTATCTGCAGTCCAATATATCAGCTCTTGGCCTTGGGACTGGGCTAAGCCAACTCAGGCATTGATGCATAATGGTTCAATAAGTACAGTTGGTTTATTTGTTGTTTACATTATCATCATTGTCTTTTCATTATTAAATTATTGGTCTGTAAAATTATTAACCTCATTTACAAGTTTAATTTCTGTATTTAAATTAGGGGTGCCACTCCTAACAATTATTATGTTAACGATCTCAGGGTTTGATTCAGGAAACTATGGTCATTCCTTGAATACATTTATGCCATATGGTAGTGCTCCTATCTTTGCAGCAACAACAACATCAGGTATTATCTTCTCATTTAATGCATTCCAAACGATCATTAATATGGGCTCAGAAATTAAAAATCCTGAGAAAAACATTGCACGTGGTATCGGCATTTCACTAATATTAAGTGCAATTTTATATATTATCTTACAAAGTACATTTATCACTTCAATGCCACAATCAATGATTCATTCACATGGTTGGCACGGTATTAACTTTAATTCACCATTTGCAGACATGGCAATTTTATTAAGTATTAATTGGTTAGCCATTTTACTTTATATTGAAGCCGTAGTATCTCCATTTGGTACTGGCGTATCATTTGTAGCCATTACTGGTCGTGTATTAAGCGCTATGGAGAAAAATGGTCATATTCCTAAATTCTTAGGAAAAATTAATTCAAAATATAATATTCCACGTGTTGCGATTGCATTTAATGCTGTCATGAGTATGATCATGGTAACGTTATTCCGTGATTGGGGCGTACTTGCAGCTGTTATTTCGACTGCAACATTAGTAGCCTATCTTACAGGCCCTACTACAGTTATTTCGTTACGTAAAATGGGACCTAAATTGCATCGTCCCTTCCGTGGTAAATTATTAAAAATCATGGCACCTTTATCATTCGTATTAGCATCACTGGCCATTTATTGGGCAATGTGGCCTACTACAGCAGAAGTTATTTTAATTATTATTTTAGGTTTACCAATTTACTTCTTCTATGAATATAAAATGAATTGGAAAAATACTAAAAAACAAATTGGCGGTAGCTTATGGATTATTGTCTATCTTATTTTATTAGCTGCTATGTCATTTGTAGGTAGTAAGGAATTTAAAGGTATGAACTGGATTCACTACCCATATGACTTTATTGCTATTATTGTGTTGTCACTCATTTTTTATAAAATTGGTTCTTCAAGTCACTTCAATAGTATTTACTTCAAACGTGCTAAGAAAATCAATAAAAAAATGAAAGACGGCTCACCAGAAGAAGCTGAAGCAGCTGCTAAAGGTAACGAATAATCATTCAAACGTCTGAAACAAGTTAGAGAATTGTCTCAACTTGTTTCAGACGTTTTTTTTAATGTTATATTAGACATAAGATAAGTATGGAGATGATACTATTGACTTTAATTAAAACACATGGCGGAGATATTAAAGGCTATACTAAAAAGAAAATTAATTACTTTCTCGGGATTCCTTATGCTGATAAACCTATTAATGAACATCGATTTAAACACTCGAAATGCTTAAAAACTTGGGATAAGACCATTGAGGCAACATCGTTTAAATCTATACCACCACAACCCTACAACAAACTCGAAACCTTCTTCTCATCACATGCTCAATTATTTAATCAAAGTGAAGACTGCTTATATTTAAATATTTGGTGTCAAAACAATCAATATAACAATAAGCCTGTCATTATCTATTTTTATGGTGGTGGCTTTGTGAACGGACATGGTTCTCAAGAACTTTATACACCTGAACATATTGTTGCTCGATATGATGTCATTGTAATTACGTTTAATTATCGTTTAGGTGCTTTAGGGTTTTTAGACTGGTCTTACTTCAATAGCGATTATAATAAAAACAATGGTTTGTCTGATCAAATTAATGCACTCAAATGGGTACATACGTTTATTAAATATTTCGGTGGAGATTCAAACAATATAACATTAATGGGACAGTCTGCTGGTAGTATGAGTATTATGGCATTAATGCAACGACCAGAATTAGATAAATACTATCATCAAGTGATGTTATTAAGTGGAACGCTACGTCTTGATTCTCATTTATTAGGACAAAAGAAAGCAGCCCATTTTGCCTATCTGAAAGATACCTATTTTCCTAAAAAAAGAATGACTCATTTAACAACTTTAGAGATATTATCATTAATGGCTTATGATGAAGCATCACGCGGAAAATCAAAAGGTCTTGAATTGATTTATGCACCTATTCAAGAGTCAAACATGTCTCGTCCCCTTTCTCAATTTACTAAACCGGTTGTTATAGGTACTACGAAAGAGGAAGGCAATATTTATATTCGCAATGAATCTAGAAAATTATCACCTGAGCGCTTTGTGGAAGTTATGACATTAAATGATATACACCTTCACATTTCTCAAGCTCAAACTGGTAAAGACCAAGCCCGTATGGTGACAACGCATTATTTTGAAACACCTGCAATTTCATTTTTAAATCAACTTGACAACAATCCCCATTGTTGGAAATTACGTTTTGACTGGTGCCTTTCTAATGCATCACCGTTTCAATCTGCTTATCATATTTTAGATTTAGTGTTTTGGTTTGGAAAATTAGAGATTTTAAAAGCGCATGGTGTGAACTCATTAGAACATGAACGTTATCTCAGTAAACACATGATAGATGATTTAATCTATTTTGCGACATACCACACTATGCCGTGGCCATCTTATTCTCCTCAAACACCTTATTGTTATATATATAAATAAAAAGAAGCGGAACAATGAATTCAAAATGAATTCTGTTCCACTTCCTACTTAATTTTTTATATAAGACATATTTTTTAAACTTATGACAATAATAAGACCCATAGCTCCAACCATCGCGCTCACAATCGTGACTGCTTGAACAGAGATATTTGAAACAACGAGTCCTCCAATAATGCCCCCAAATCCTATTCCCGCATTCAGACTCGACATATTCCAACTCATCACTTGACTCGTATCACCTTCAACGTGTTCAATTATACCACTTTGAATTGCTGGGTTGGTACTCCACTGTACAATATTCCATATAAACAATCCAATTAATAATAGGGTAACAGTATGCAAAATAAGATTCATTATCAACATCATAACTATAAAAATAGAAAAGGCAATGATTAGCCAACGTTTACTGCTAAGTTTATCTGCTAATATGCCACCTAACGACGTACCAATCACTCCTGCAATCCCATTCACTAATAACGCCAATGATACAAATCCCATTTGATGACCATGATTCAAAATAAGAGGATTAATATAAACAAATGTCACAGAATTTGCTACTAAAATTAAAAAAGTAATTGCTAAATATTTGACTACCTCCACCGGTCTTAAAATTTTAGATGTATTTGGCTGTTTATTTGAAGTTGAACCCCATTGACGTTGAACTTGATTTAATTCTGATGTTGATGGTAAATATACCATCATCAGTACACCAGCTATCACACTCACAATAATAATAAATAAGAACGTAAATCTCCAACCTATTGCATCCCCAATCATCGTACCGATCGGGACGCCAAATACGTTAGCCCCACTAAATCCAGTATAAACGACACCAATCATTTTTCCTCTGTTTTTAGGTATCGTTAACATCGCTGTTAAAGCTAAGACTTTAACGATAATGAGTGACGCGGCTGCTGAAGATAAGATACGTCCAATCACTAAAATAGTAAAGTTAGGCGCCACCGCAATCATGGCATTTCCAATGATAAATGCAACGAGTGTCCATAATAAGACCGGTCGTACTGCAAAGCGATTCGTAAGCTTAACAAGTATGGGGCCACAAATAGCAAATGTTAATGCATATAAAGTCACAAGCTGACCAATAATCGCTTCAGAGACACCGAGATCTCCACTCATTAAATTCATAATTCCTGCAACCATCATCTCAACCATACCGACGATAAACACACTAATAATGAAGGTTGCCACTCGCATGACAGACATGCATAGAACTCCTTTCTTTATATATTTTGGTATAAAAAAACAGTTACGCAATGGTAACCTTTATCATTCGTAACTGTTTCATTATATAATAATTTTTTAAATTTTTGTGCGAAAAAATATGTCATTGAGATTTAGTTATTGTCTTTTATATTCGTTGTACGTGCTACGAGTTGATGACGTGCATTAAAGAATTGACCATAACTTAAATACGTTGCAATCAATGCAGACATAATCGTTGCAGTAGTATGAATAAACACAACAAGTAATTGGAATTTGATGGCTTGTAATGGTGCCATACCTCCAATAATTAATCCTGTCATCATACCCGGAATAGACACTAATCCATATGTTTTTACAGAATCAATTGTTGGAACAATCGCTAAACGAATACTTTCACGAATCGCCCCTTTAGACGCAAGCTTTGGCGTTGCTGCTAATGTTAACTTAGATTCAATATCGTCTACATCTCGAACGAACGCACGATCTAAATTTTGATATGCCAAATTAATGGCAATTAAACCATTATTTGCAAGCATACCGCCGATAGGAATGACATCATTTGCTTTAAAATCGATGGCACCAGCAAGCACTGCACATGCTAATGGAATTGCTGTTGATATAAATATAGAAACAAAAGAAATCCAAAACACATGATGCATAACAGGCGATGCACGATTAATGGTATTCCAAGAAGCGTTAATAATAATGACTAATACTGCAATCAATAATATCCATACTTGATCAATTTTAAAAATATATTCTAATATCAATCCTAAAATTAATAATTGAACCACCGCTCTAATCGAAGCGACGACTAAATCTTTGATAATATGTAAGCCTTCTTTATATGAAATAATAATAGGAATTAATAATAATAATGCTGTTAAACAAAGCGCTGTATTACTCATTATGATTTAACACCTCCTCATTTGTAATCTGACCATCTTTAATAGTAATCCTTCTTTGGAAATTTCTCATACTTTGATCATTACTATGCGTAATCCATAATATAGCGACGCCTTCATCTGCTAATTTAAAGATAATATCTTCAATTTTTTCTTTATTTTGCGTATCAAGTGCACTCGTTGATTCATCTAGAAGTAATATTTCTGGTTGATACATTAACTGGCGTGCAATAGCAATACGTTGACGTTCTCCACCAGACATATGTTTTACTTTTGAATCTAGACTATAGTTTGACAAGCCGACTTTATTAAGTAAATCATTCGCTTTATCTTCATCAAATTGATCATGATGCGTTAATGCTGGGAAAGCCATATTATCTTCTACTGTCGTTCCAAATAATTCACTTTGTTGCATCATGTAACTAATTTTAGAACGTAATTCTTCAGGACGATACTCATCATATGGTTTTCCTTTAAATAATAATTCTCCTTCAGTCGGACTAATTAAATTGTTAAGTTGCTTTAAGAATGTACTTTTTCCGCTTCCAGAAGGACCAACCACTGCAACGGTTTCACCTTGATCTAATTTAAAATTAATATTATTGAGTATCGTTCGTTGATCTGCTTTGTAGGTCAGATGTTTTACTTCTAATAACACAAGCGTTTCCTCCTTATCTTTACTCTTTAATGAGATGACATATTCTTTTTTATCATAACAAAAAAAGAGGCAAAGTAATGAAATTCAATGTTACTATTTTTTGAATTTCAATGACTCTACCTCTTACTCTTAACCCCAAATGATACTCATAATAATCGCTATAAAAGAAATAAAATTATTTATCATATGAAGGGTAATCGTCATCGCTAAATTTCGACCACTTAAGTGATATGCCACAACAAATCCTGTAGCCATAATTAAATAAGGGCCAACTTCAAATGGTGATGATGCACTTGTCATATGTAATCCTGCAAACCCGAGCACTGACACGACATACATCACACCATACGTTAATTTTTTACCTAACTCATGAATTAACAAATGTCTAAATAATAATTCTTCTACAAAAGGTGTAATAATCACAATATCTAAAAATAAAACAGGCCAAAGCCAATTGATTTCAAACATTTTAATAATCATTTTGTTATTTTCTGTATCATCAAACTGATATTGTTTCGGTAAAAATTCCATTAAATAACCATATGCGCCTTGCAACACATAAAGGGCCACCATCACAATGATAATGAGTGGAATATGTTTTTTTAAAGCTTTGAATCGTGAGATGGCAATAGGAATAATGGTTTTGCGATGCATTAAATAAAAGACTACTAATACAAGACATTGACCAATTAAGGTAAAGACTTGGGCATATCCTAAATAATATTTTGTAAACTTACTTTCCGATATATGACCACCTGTGATGCCTGAAATTATTCCCATCACAATAAATGTAAGAATCAACGGAAAAACTATATTCATGACTAAATATGTAGGTATTAGCCAAAAATCACGTTTAACAATACGTTTTGAATCAAATTCATTTCTTATCGGTCGTTGCTCTGAGGTTTGGTAGTATGTATCATTATGTTCCGAAGTCATATAACTCTCCTATTCTTTCTATTTAAACAAGCTTATCAATCATTGTAATAATAAATATGATGAGTTGTACAGTACTATGATAAAGATAGGACGCTGCTAAATTTTTCCCACTTTTCATATATACCATCACTGCACCTATTGAAATAATCATGTAAGGGATGGCTTCCAATATTGAAATTAAATCATATACTTGGACAATGGTTTCTATTAACACACTAACAATCATCATTACTAAAAGATTAAATGTTTTACCTAATTCATGAATCAATAGATGACGAAATAGTAACTCATCAATTAAGGGGCGCAATAATACTACTGAAATAAAAGTGAATATCAGTGCACTTGGATGAATAAACAATCCTTCTAAACGACGTTGTGCTTGTGTGTCTACATAGCCAAAAGGATGCGGTAATATGTGTGCCAATGCATTAAAACCATAATATAACATCACATTAACCATTACGATGATGATCATAAATTTCAAATACTGATGAATCGCAATACGATATTGTCGTCGTACAACATTCGCAATATAAAACTTATGTAATGTGAAAAATAATCCTAACACAATAAATTGGGCAATCACAAAACTTAGACTTAGCATCACATTATATAAATAAGATGGCGGTGGTTGTTGGGTAACCATAGCCGTCACACCTAATACGCCAAAAACAATAATAATAGGCGTTAAAATTTGGAAAAAGATAAATAAAGGAATGAGTAGAAAATCCTTTTTTATTATTTTAGGACTACTCCATCGATTTTTTGATACCACTTGTGTGATCACATCTTTTTCTTTTTTCATATATCACCTCAACGATCTACGCATATAGTACTTTATCATTTAAAAACATTATTGTCATAAGAGATTCTAACTTTTCCACAATTTGATATTTAAAGATAAATATTAAATCTATTTATTTATATTTGTAAATAAAATTTTTTGATGTAAGATTTACAGTATAAAGAGAATTGAGGGGGGATGGGCATGACAACTTTACTTACTGTCATGCAATTTATAGTTAATATTCTTATTATTATGGTGTTACTTTCTATATTAATGGTTGGGTTATATCTTTTATTCAAAGATAAAAGACAAGAACAACATAGTGTGTTACGTAACTTTCCTGTATTAGGCAGAGTACGTTACTTTTCAGAGAAAATAGGACCAGAATTACGTCAATATTTATTTGCAAATGATACCGAAGGAAAACCATTTTCAAGAAATCAATATACTGATATCGTTTTAGCAGGTAAATATCATTCAAGAATGACTAGTTTTGGTACAGAAAAAAACTATGAAGAAGGCTTTTATATTCGAAACGCTATGTTTCCATTACAAAAGTCAGAACTTCAAATTGATAACCATTCAATGATTTCAACATTTATTTATTCAATCGATAATGAACGATTGTTTAAGCGTGAAGAACATCGTGAGAATAAACACATCGATCCTTATTATTTATCAGATGATCATGCAGTTATTATAGGCGAAGAATTAGCACATCCCTTTAAAGTCAAACGTTTAGTAGGCCAATCTGGTATGAGTTATGGCTCATTAGGTGGGCGCGCGATTACTGCATTATCTCAAGGACTTGCACGTGCTGGCACATGGATGAATACAGGGGAAGGTGGATTATCTGAATATCATCTTAAAGGTGGCTGCGATATTATTTATCAAATTGGACCAGGTTTATTCGGCGTGAGAGATAAAGACGGTGGTTTTAGTGAAGAAGCTTTCTTAAATGTGGCAAACCATAAAGAAGTTAAAGCATTTGAAATTAAGCTTGCACAAGGTGCTAAGACACGTGGTGGTCATATGGAGGGCAATAAAGTTACAGAAGAAATTGCTAAAATTCGTAATATCGAACCCTATAAGACAATCAACTCACCTAACCGCTTCGATTTCATTAATAATCCAAAAGAGTTATTAGAATTTGTAGCTAAGTTGCAAAAACTCGGTCAGAAACCTGTGGGCTTTAAAATTGTGGTAAGCAGAGTTGATGAAGTTGAAGCCCTTGTTCAAGAAATGATTAACCTAGATATTTATCCAAACTTTATTACTGTTGATGGTGGTGAAGGTGGAACAGGGGCAACTTTCCAAGAATTACAAGATGGTGTTGGCCTCCCACTTTTTACTGCCCTTCCAATCGTTACTGGTGTTTTAGAACGTTATGATGCACGCAAATATATGAAGATATTCGCATCTGGAAAACTTATTACACCAGATAAAATAGCCATTGCACTTGGACTTGGTGCTGATTTATGTAATATTGCAAGAGGTATGATGATCAGCATTGGTTGCATTATGAGCCAACAATGTCATTTAAATACTTGCCCAGTTGGCGTCGCAACAACGGATCCTAAAAAAGAAAAGGCTTTAATTGTTGAAGAAAAGCAATATCGTGTCACAAACTATGTGACGAGTTTACACGAGGGATTATTTAATGTTGCAGCTGCAGTAGGTGTTAAAAGTCCAAATGAAATTACAGAAGATCATATTGTGATTAAAAGAAAAAATGGACATATTGAAGATATCGCAAGTTATAAATTAAAACTTATTCAATAGTCAACAAAAAAGTGAGACAATCTATATCATCGAAAGGTTGTCTCACTTTTTTATTATTCTTCATTCATATTGCTTTTTTTCTTGAATCCAATTTTTTTAAGTTCTTTGACCGTACCATCCATTGTCACTTTTTTATAGTTTTTAGAATAATGTGCTAATGCAAAGTAACGACTAACGTCTTTTAAGTTTACTTTGTTATAATCAATATCTATGTTTTCAACTATTTTTTGATGCCTACTACTTAGCGTATATGTTACGCCCTTTTCCCCTTTTAATGGACGATAGTCTTTAAAAGATTTTTCACCTTCTTGTTTAGACATTCCCAGATCATCATATTTTAAAGTACTGACAGTTGATTGTTTAATCACTTTATTTTTTTTATAAGTTAATGTTGTAAGAACATGCTTACCATCAATATCACCTTCGTATGTTTTTGAACGTGATTGACTACAAGCCCCTAATATACAAACACTTAACACTGACAACACAAATAATGTTAAGACTTTTTTCATTATGCTCATCTACTTCCCCATCTTTAATTTTAAACAAATTATATCACTTACCAACTATGAATGGGATACATTTAATTTGCATAGATATGATAAACTATTGTTCATAAAATTCATTTTATCCATGCTACAATACACTTAACAACATTTTAGGAGGACTCAATGTATGAAAGAATCTATCGAATTACTAAAAACATTAACAGATGTTAATGGTATCGCTGGTTATGAATACCAAGTTAAAGAAAAAATGCGAGACTATTTAACACCGATTAGTGATGAGATTATCGAAGATGGTTTGGGTGGTATCTTTGGTAAAAGGGAAAGTAAAACGGGATCTAAATCATTAATGTTAGCTGGTCATTTAGATGAAATTGGATTCATCGTTACTAAAATTGACAATAATGGGTTTATTAAATTTCAACCTATTGGCGGTTGGTGGAGCCAAGTGATGTTATCTCAAAAAGTAACCATCACGACTGACGATGGTAAAGAGATACGAGGTATCATTGGTTCTAAACCTCCACATGTACTCGAACCAGACGCACGCAAAAAGTCTATCGATATCAAAGACATGTTTATTGATATTGGTGTTAGAAGTAAAGCAGATGCTGAACAATACGGTATTGAAATTGGAAATATGATTACACCTTATAGTGAGTTTGAACAACTTGCAAATGGTAAATATTTAACTGCCAAAGCATTTGATAATCGATACGGTTGTGCACTGGCTATTGACGTACTTAACAATCTTAAAGATGAATCGATTGGTATTAATTTATATGCAGGTGGTACTGTACAAGAAGAAGTTGGTTTACGTGGCGCTAAAGTCGCAGCAAATAAAATCAACCCCGATTTAGCTATCGCAGTCGACGTTGCGGTCGCATACGATACACCTGGAATGGCACAATATGGTAGTGATACAGCCATTGGTGACGGTCCAGTCATTATTTTAATGGATGCTTCAAATGTGGCACATCAAGGCTTACGTCAACATATTAAAGAAGTGGCAAAAAAACATTATATTACGGTTCAATGGGATACAACACCACGCGGTGGTACAGATGCTGGTAGTATCCATGTTGCTAACGATGGTATTCCAACAATTGCCATTGGTGTAGCATTACGCTATATGCACTCAAATGTATCTGTTCTCCATACAGATGATTATGAAAATTCAGTACGATTAATCACTGAAATTGTACGTTCTTTAAATGACCAAACGTACAATCAAATCAAATGGTAATTTGAATATTGAAATATTACATCTACTTATGTTAATATCACATTAACGAGTATTAACGTCATAACGATACGAACCCCTAGTCTATTGCCCTAGACTAGGGGTTCTTTGTGTATTGGATTATCTGCCGTCTTTTTTATTCTTATATTGTTCAAACCAATAATCAAACAATATATTGAGCCACCTATTTAATATAGGTGCGATAACGAGTACAAATATTAACGTCATAACTTCACCCCCTTTAAACGTACGACCGTCTAAGGGAAAGACGACAACAACATTATAACATTTTTATAAAATATGGTAATTTATCTAAATACATAAAAAGCAAGAGACAGCTTCACATTGAAGCCATCTCTCACACTTAAACGCTAATATATCTATTATGATTTATTCTACAGAATGTTTCCATTTATCTTCACTTAACATTTCACCAGGCCAAGTGTATGCCATCACACCACCATCAATACGAATCGTTTCACCTGTAATAAATGAACTATCATCTGATGCTAGGAAAGCAACCAATTTACCTACTTCTTCAGGTTGTCCTAAACGACCAAGTGGAGTGACCCATTTCTGATTATCGCGGAATGTTTTACCCGCTTCATCTTCAGATGTACCAGCTAAATGATCTACAAGCGGTGTTTCAATGGTACCTGGTGCAATCGCGTTCGCACGAATATTTTCACGTCCATATTCAATCGCAATCGATTTAGTGAAATTAATGACGCCACCTTTAGCAGCATTATAACCAGAACGATACAAGTCTGCTGCTTGTCCTGAGAATGAAGCTGTATTAATGATTGAACCTCCATTATCCAACATTAATGGTAATAAGAATTTCGTTACTAAGAATGTACCTCTCATATCGACAGACATAATTTTATCAAATACTTCAACTGGATATTCATGAATACGTCCTGCCCCATTATCTACACCTGCATTGTTGAAGATAATGTCAATGTGACCATAGTCTTGTTTAACTTTCTCAGCAAAATCTTTCACTTGTTGATCTTGAGAGATATCAACTTTATAAGCTGTCGCTTTACCGCCCTCTTGATTAATGTCATCTACAGTTTTTTCTAATTCATCTGAAATATCAAGTGCTAAGACATGTGCTCCTTCTTGCGCTAACACTTTTGCCGATGCTTGTCCAATACCTGTACTTGCACCTGTGATGACTGCAATTTTATTTTCTAAACGTCTCATCTTGTCACACTCCTAGTGAACATGTTTTCTAATACAACCTTATTCTTCCACTAAACAGTTTAGATTAAACGTGATACTAAAAATGAAATCGTTTTACATTTGAATTCTTTTCTATATCCAAAGAAATGTAAATATGATTCGTATCTTTTTCTATTAATAAAATTCATGTAAAATAAAACTATAATAGGAAGTATTGAAAGACTTAGGAGGCCATGATGGAAGAACGTATAGGATTAATAGATATTGGCTCGAATACGATTAGATTAGTTATCTTTAAATTTAGCAAAGAGGCAGGATTAAATGAATTGCTCAACATTAAAACGCCTGCTCGCTTGAGTCAATATTTGACAAAAGAAAATAAAATGAGTCAAGAAGGTATTAAAGTACTCATTGAAGCATTACGCAGTTTTAAATCTGTATCTGAAAAATTTAACGTAAAAGAATTACATCCTATCGCAACAGCAGCAATTCGTCAATCTGAGAATAAGGATGACATTGTTAAAAAAGTAAAAGATGAACTTGATATTGAAATTTCAATTATCCCTGAAAAAGACGAAGCATATTATGGTTATTATGCTATTACTCATACTACGGAAATTGAAAATGGCGTATCTGTAGACATCGGTGGCGGTTCAACTGAAGTTACTTTATTTAAGGATAAAGAATTATTTGAATCACACAGTTTTCCTTTCGGTGTAGTAACATTAAAACATAAATTCTTTGATGGCAAAGATCACAATGATAAAGGCGCGATCAAAGATATGGAGAAATTTCTATCTCAACAATTTAGTACATTAGATTGGCTTAAAGATCAAGATGTTGCATTAGTCGGCGTCGGTGGTTCTGCACGTAACGTAGCACGTATTCATCAATCCGAACACGCTTATCCTATAAGTGGTGTACACAATTATACAATGTCAGATAAAGATATTGATGAAGTGTACAACGTTATACGTAAAAGTTCACGTGATGAGTTAAATAACCTAGATGGATTAAGTCGCGATCGTGCAGATATTATTCTTCCAGCGGTGTCAGTATTTAAGACACTTTATAAAAAAATAGATGCGAAGCAATTCACATTTTCAAGAAATGGCTTACGTGAAGGTTATATTATTAAACAAATTCGCTCACGCTATCCAGATGTATTTGACAAAAATAATGTGCGTAAAGAATCGATTTATTTCTTAGCCCATGATTATCACATCGAAGAACATAGCTCACAAGGTCGTCTAAAATTAGCACAATCTTTATTAAAACAATTACTTGATTTAGGTGATTTAAAGATTAATGACACAGAGCAACGTCTCTTTGAAGAAGCGACCTATATTTATTATTTAGGTAGATTTATTGATTCAGATTCAAGTTCTCCACATACGTATTATATTATCGCGAACTCAATGATTAATGGTTATACACATAAAGATCGCGTTAAACTCGCCCTTTTAGCAAGTTTTAAAAATAAATCTTTACTTAATTTCTATTGTAAAGAAACAGATTGGTTCAGTAATAAGGAAATTGAAACAATTCAAGCACTAGGTGGCATTATTAAATTTGTGAATGCTTTAAATATTTCACAAACTAGCTTTGTTCAAGACGTGAGTTTAAAAGAAACGAAAAAAGGCAATGACGATTATGAACTGACCGTACATTATACTGAAGGTGAACCGATTGCTGAGAAATATCAAGCATTAAGACAGAAAAAGCATATCGAAAAGATTCTTAAAGGATCAGTATCCATTGTCTTTACAAAATCTTAAAATTTGTATGCTATATTATAGGTAGATAGTTCTGTCATAGACTATATATTTTTACAAATAGAAAGATTGATAATCGAAGAAATGACGAGGTGTATTTTGAATATGCAAACTCAATTGGGAGACTATGATATTAGCTTGCCGAAGTACTATAATAATCGCGAACTCAGTTGGTTAGATTTCAACTATCGTGTATTACAAGAAGCTTATGATAACAACAATCCACTATTAGAAAAATTAAATTTCGTATCTATCTTTAGTTCGAACTTAGATGAATTCTTTATGGTGCGTGTGGCTGGTTTAAAAGACCAAGTAAAAATGGGATTCGATAAACCTGAAAACAAAACACAAATGACACCACAAGAACAAGTAGATGCGATTCAAGAAAAAGCTAAAAAATATGTCAATATACAATATGAACGCTATAACGAACTTATCGAAGAATTACGCAATTATGACATTGTTATGTGTAAACCAGAAAACTTATCTGACTCTATTTTAAGCAAGTTAGAAAGAGATTTTAAACTCACGATTTTACCAACGTTAACACCACTTGGTATAGATGCATACCATCCTTTCCCAAAACTAAATAATAAAAGTCTAAATATCTTCGTAGATATCGATACAGATGATGCCATTAACTCAGCGATTGTTCAAATTCCATCTCTTATCCCTAGATTTTTAACTTATAATGAAGGTTCAAAACAATATGTAGTCATGGTAGAAGATGTCATTACACACTTCATTAATCACTTATTTACAGGCTATGAAGTATTAAATACCTTTACATTTAGAATTACTCGAAATGCTGATTTAACGATTCATGAAGATGGTGCTGAAGACTTACTTATCGAAATTGAACGCTTCTTAAAAGAACGTAAAAGTGGTTCTGCTGTACGCTTAGAAGTCGACAATCGTACAGCGTCTATCGAAGATTTAGGATGGTTAACAGACACTTTAGAAGTGGATGAACAAGACGTTTACTTACTTAATGGACCTTTAGATTTAACATTTATCTTTGGCTTAGTTGACCATCTATCCCATAAATTGAAATATTTAACATATGATAAATATACACCACAAATTCCACGTTCATTAGGTAACAATAATGTGTATGATCTTGCATTAAAACGTGATGTCTTTTTCCATCACCCATACGAATCATTTGAGCCTATCGTAGACTTTATTCGTGAAGCAGCTGAAGATCCTAACACGATTGCGATTAAACAAACGCTTTATCGTGTAAGTAAAGATTCACCCATTATTAAAAGCTTAAAAGAAGCGGCTGAAAATGGTAAACAAGTGACTGTACTTGTAGAATTAAAAGCGCGTTTCGACGAAGAAAATAACGTTCATTGGGCACGTATGTTAGAAGATGCAGGTTGTCACGTTATTTATGGTATGACCCATTTAAAAACCCATAGTAAAATTGCTCTTGTCGTTAAACGTATCGGTGGCGAATTAACTTCATTCGTACACTTAGGTACAGGTAACTATAACGATAAAACTGCAAAACTATACACAGATATGGGTGTGATTACGACAGATAAATTAATTGCTGAAGATGCCATTAATTTCTTTAACTATTTAAGTGGTTACTCAGTTAAACCTGAATATAATAAATTAATTGTCGCACCATTCGATATTCGTGACGTCTTTATTGATCGCATTGATAAAGAAATTGCAAGTCATCGTCAACATGGTAACGGTAAAATTATGATGAAAATGAACTCCTTAACTGATAAGGCCATCATTGAAAAATTATTTGAAGCATCTCAAGCGGGTGTTAAAATTCAACTCATTATTCGCGGTATCTGTTGCCTAAAACCAGGCATTCCAGGGGTCAGCGAAAATATTGAAGTTGTCAGTATTGTAGGTCGTCTATTAGAACACTCTCGTATTTACTACTTCTACAATAATGGTGACGAACGTATTTATTTATCATCTGCAGACGTAATGACACGTAACATGATTAAACGTGTTGAAATCTTATTCCCTGTAGAAGATAAAGAAATCGGTAAACGTCTTGTAGACTTTATGAATTTACAATTATCTGATAATCAAAAAGGACGTTATCAAGATCAATATGGTGATTATCATTACGTTCAAAATGATTTATCACCATTAAATTCACAAGCTTACTTGATGAAAGAAGCAGTTAAATATGGTAAAAAGCTAAAAAAGGAGACAACCCAGCCTTCAGGAATGCCCGTCGTTTCCAAAAGAAGAGCTAGCTGGGTCAATCGTCTTCGAAAAACATTAAAAAAATAATATGACTATAAAATAGCCAAGTCGTGTCATTCATAAGCACGACTTGGCTTTTTAATTTATTTCTCAGGATGTTCATACCAGTGTTTTAAGAATGTATATAACACATCACTATAAGTTTGAAGTTCTTGTGCTTCTATCTTTTCATCCACACTATGAGCTTCTTCTAAACTACCTGGACCATATAAAATGGTTGGAATATCAAAATGAGCTGTCCAACCTCCATCTGTCACTGTGGTACTCATACCATGTTTCATTTCGCTATGATGAACGTGATAATGCGCATCTTGTAATTGTTTAAAGCCGGGATGTTCTAATGGAATCGTAAAACTTGGGAAAATTTCTCCTTTATCTTCTATCATTGATTCACCGCCCCATTCGAACTGTAACGGGTTCTCTCTCAACCAAATGTCTGCATCTGCAACACGATTTAAATACGCTTCTATCTCTTTTGTAACGTCGTCATAACTTTCATTCGGTAAATAATGAACCGTAATCCATAAACGACATTCATCAGCAATAAAAGCAGGATGACGTCCCCCTTCAATAACTGCTGGATTAATTGTATTCGCACCTGGTGGCATCCCAGGACTATGTTTCATTACTGCCCAGTGTTGTTCAAGTTCATTCAGTGCTTGAATGATTTTAGTCATTTTTTCAATTGCACTCGCACCAAATAAACCTCCGCCAGCATGAATCGTTTGACTACGTGCGCCATCATGAATGGTATTCTTACTTTTAACAGTAATCCACCCTGTAATGACCCCGCCTTGTCCAAGTGCCATATTTTCACTTGTATCTAATACTAATGCTAAATCTGCTTGAGGACCGATTTCACATGCGCGTTTTGTTCCCGCTTCACCCACTTCTTCTCCTACTACAGATTGCACGACAATATCTCCTTTAGGTCGTCGTCCTTCTTGATGTAGTTTTTCAAGCACATAAAACAGCGAGGCCATACCGCCTTTCATATCACTCACACCACGACCATATAGCCATCCCTCTTTTTCAGTCAATTGAAACGGTGGATATTGCCAATTAGAATCATCGTCCACATTTGCCACATCTACATGACCATTGAGAATTAATTTAGGTGCATCCTCATCTTCCCCTTTTAATGTTGCGACGATAACACTATCATTTTCATATAAATGTTCACGTTGAATATCAAAGTTTAGTGTTTTTAATATGTGCTCAATCTCATCTTGTAAAGGATCCGTATTACGTCCAGGAGGACTCTCCGTATTATATTTGACTAATACATCTAGCAATTCAAATAAACGTTGTTCCATTACTTTATCACCCTTTTAAGTTATATTATCTTTCAATATAAGTGTAACATTTCAACACTCATATTGACGGATAAAAAAGGAGCGTTCCCTACCATAGGCAAGAAACGCTCTTATTCTCATTAGATTTAAACTGGACGAACGATGACTTCATTAACATTCACATGTGCAGGTTGTGTCACTGCATAGATCACCGCATCAGCTATATTCTCAGGATCTAATTTCTTTCTATCACCAAAGTCATATCCTTCTGTCATAGGCGTATCTACCATTCCTGGTAAAATACTTGTTGATTTAATGCCTGTTCGCGCAAGCTCTTTTTCTAAAGCTTCTACGATACGTAATACAGCAGATTTCGTTGCACTGTATAATGCACTTGTCTTATTAACTTCAAAGCCTGAAATAGATGCCATATTGACAATATGACCACTAGATTGTTCTTCAAAATGAGGAAGTACGGCATTCAGACCATATAATAACCCTTTAATATTCGTATCAACCATTTTATCCCAATCGTCTACTTTGTAATCTGTGATTTTAGAAGATAAGTTAATGCCTGCACAATTGACAAAGATATCGACTTTTCCAAATTTAGCAATCGCATTTTCTACGAGCGCATCAACGTCATCACGATACATCACATTGGTTGGTGTAATAAGGTAGTCTCCTTCATTCAAATGTTCTGCAACACGTTGTAACTTCTCATCACTACGACCAGCTAGCACAACTTTAGCGCCTTCTTCAGCAAGTCGTTTGGCTGTTGCTTCACCAATTCCACTACTCGCACCTGTAATAATCGCAACTTTATCTGTTAATTTAGCCATATTCATCATCCTTTATTGTTGTTTATTCATTCAATTTCCATAATTCTCTATAAATAAACGTCTGTATCAATTTAAAGTCTCATTTATAGATTGTAATTTAAAAGTAAACGTAATAAAGTGAAGATATATATTACTATAAATAAAGGGGAATAGAATATGTCTGTGATTGCGAAAGATTTTAGTCCATTAGTTCAAGCATTACGTCAAAAAGTAGGCCGCACAAGTTTTTCATTTCGTTTCGAAGATTTATTTACTAAAGAAGAATGGTTAAACATGAGTGTCAAAGAACGCACACGTCAAGAAAGAGAATTTATTGCACGAATGGATCACATTCTAAATATTCGAATGCCTTTTTCTAGTGAAGATGGCTATAAGTTCAAATTGTATAATCAAGAGTATCAATATAACGAAGTGAAGAACAACTTTAAATCTTTATAATAAAAAACCCACATCAAGGGAAGTGAGATGTGGGTTTTAACACATTATCCAAAAATGATTGGGGGTATATTTAGGGTATGCCCTCGATTGCTCACCAACGAGGGCATGATATTATACGTTCATGAATGTTATAGGAGGTCATTCAATTCTGTATTTTAATTTGTAACTAGTGTTTTACGTTCGAGACCATAGAAGTATAAACGTTCAGCATCTAAATAAGACATTGAATCAATTGTCATATATCCATCTTTTATATCACTAATTAATCCTTGGTTTACGCCTGTTTTTAAATAAATATCGTAGCTACCTTCTTCAGAAAAAATAACGCCTTCTATTACCTTTCTCATTAGTATCACTCCAATTACTTATTCCTTACAATTCTTATCATACACGCTTTTTTTTATTTTAAAAGGGATATGTGATGATTTTCACAAATAGTTCAATAATTTAAAAATTTGTTTGTTCATTTTTTCACATGTAAGTTGAATTTAAATGACAAGTATGTTAGGGAATAGAAAAAATTTCAATTCCTTCAAATTCTTTGCTAATTAATTAAAAAAAGAAGCATAAAATCATTAAATCTTATGCTTCTTTTCTAAAAAATATTTAGTGATAAAATAAGTTTAAATACATATTCACTCAATTTATTTAATTTAATTAAAACTAACGATAAATCGCTATTTAATTTACTAAATATCTATAAATATCATCCCTAATTGGAGTTTTCATTATAAAATTCATAGTTACAATCTTATCTTCTGTGACATTAGTTGTCTCATTTGCGCTACCTTTCATATACTCAGCTTCTCCTAAGTAATAATGCTGCGAGCCTTCAGAGTCATTTTTCTTAACAAAAATATATATTGTCTTACCGTCCTCTTTATGATTAATAATTTGATTTATTTCTTTATTCTTTAAAGATACGTTTTTTCTTGAAACCCAAGCCAACTCTTCTTGATTTAAGAAATGATCTTCATATTTTATACTATCATCTATATCTTCTGATTTATGATAAGTAATAAATAATGGTATATATCCATCAAGCACTCTATATCCATATATATTATTTGCCATGTTTTTTTTATCGTTTCTCCAATTGACTAATTTAAGAAAGTCTAAGCGCGTATATTGATTATATAAAATTAAGTCATTCCCTGAATTTTGAATTTTTTCATTATAATACTTTGCCAAATTTAAAATATCAAAAACAAATGATCGATAATCTTCGTCTTTAAGATATTCAGAAAAAGTTTTACTTAGTCTTTTTGTATTAGGATCTACAATTGGACTTCCATACCTTTCTTTTTCATTTTTACCAAAGTAATTTAACGACAAAATATTTAAAGAAGTTTTCATATCATCCTCAGATTTTAGCGAATAATCATTTCCTTTTATCATATTCTCTAAGACTTCATAATCAGATTTTTTCAAGCCTGGTAGTAATTCTTTTGATAAAAAAGTTAGATTTTTTACAGCATCTTTCCTAAAAATTTCCCCAATATAATTATACTTTTTCAAAAATAAATAATAATTATTAAATTTAGATATAATGACTTTCGGATCAATAGAATTTTGAGTAATGAAATCCATAAGCATAGGTCTTCTACCTATTCTTTCTTTTACGTTTTCAAATGCTTCTTTTATTATTTTAGTACTATTTAAATTAGCATGATCAATTGATTTGAAAATTTTCTTTTTAGCTATTTCCTCAAAGTTAATAGTTGACACACCACTTAATTTATTAGGTTCAGTCAGAAATTTTCGATAGTCATCTTTGTTATGAGATTGATTATCTGATAAAGCAATAGGAATTAAATAATTATTTTCATAATTTCCAATAAAGTCGATAATCGTTACAAACTCTTTTTCTGAACTTTTTCTTAAGCCCCTTCCAAGTTGTTGAGTAAATATAATGCTGGATTGAGTACTTCTTAGCATCACTATTTGATTAACTTCTGGAATGTCTATTCCTTCATTAAATAAATTAACAGTGACAATATAATTGATTTTTCCATTAATCAATTCATTTATTACTTTTGTTCTCTTATTCTGAGTATCTGAACCTATTAAAGCTTTACTCGGAATATTATTAAGAGATAATTTTTCAGCTATTTCGATCGCTTCTTCTTTTCGACTTACAAAAATAAGTCCTTTTAACTGACTACCTGAGTATCCATAATAATTTGTTTTTTCAATAATATGTTTTATTCTTTCATCTGAAGTCAAATCTTTTAATTCAGTATAATCATCACTTGTTACACCATTATGAATGTAATCAGTTACTCCAAAATAATGAAACGGACATAAAATATCACTTTCTAAAGCTTTAGGTAGCCTAATTTCATAAGCAACGTTATTATCAAATAACTCAAAAATATTTCCCTCATCAGTTCTTTCAGGTGTAGCAGTCATACCAAGCATAAAATTAGGTCGGAAATAATTCATTATAATCTGATAGGTCGACGCATCTGTTCTATGAGCTTCATCAAAAACAATATAATCAAATTCTTTTTTATCAAAAATCTCATAATTATTATTGTTAGACAATGTTTGAATTGTTGCAAAAAGATATTTTGATTCGATATCTTTATATTTACCAGTATAAAAACCAAAATCTGTTTCTTGATTAAACGGAAAAACTTTTTTAAATTCTTTCATTGCCTTTTTCAAAATACCTTCATTATGAACAATAAATAAAAATTTTTGAGGATTATAGTTTCTAACATCTAAGGCACATAAAATCGTTTTACCTGTTCCAGTTGCTGAAATTACTAATCCTTTCTTCTCTCCAGAATTTCTAAGTTTTTTTAAAGACATTAATGCTTCTTCTTGCATAATGTTAGGTTGGATTTCATTAGATTTTTTAAAACGATTAACCAGATGATTTTGTTCTCTATTTATTTTCAGAAAATCTTTATATAATTTAGACTCAAATGTTTCTTCATAATCATTAACCCATTGAGAATTTAGATTTATACTATTTTCCCAAAGCACTTCAAATTGATTTTTTAAATTATAAATTAACTCTCCATTTTTATGAGTAGATAATAAAATATTATGTTCATAATTTATTTTCATAGCAGTCGATGTTAAGTTGGAACTTCCTATAATCATTGAAGAGTAATCTTCATGGTCAAATATGTATCCTTTAGCGTGAAAGCCTTCTACATCAGTTAATCGAACTTCTATATTTTCTAGTTTTAATAATTCTCTATACATTTTAGGTGTATTAAAACCTAAATAATTAGAAGTGATTAACTTACCTTTGATCCCTTTATGATTTAAATCATTGAATATAGCTTTTAAACTTGCCAAACCACTTTCTGTTATAAATGCTACAGATATAAAAAAAGAATAACATTTTTCTAATTCATTAATAATAGAAGTAAGCACGTTTTGATTTTTATTATTTACAAGTAACTTAGGAGTTAAATTACTTTCATTTGTCAGGTTTTTATCAATAAATCCTTTTTTTAAGGACTGATTTAGATTTAATATTAGTTTGTCTTCCATTAATTTTTACCTTTAACGATTATTTCTACAGTTGGGATATCAGCAGGCGCCCAATCTAATTTAGCAAGTTCATCGGGTTCTAACCATTTTATTTCTTTATGTTCTGTTAAAGTTGGCATTTCATTATTTAATGTACATTTATAAGTTGTAAGGTTAACAATCCCAAAGTCATATTCATATTCAGCTGCTATTATTTTATTTTCTACAGTTAAATCGCATTTCATTTCTTCGTTTATTTCTCTAATTAAAGCTTCTTCTTCTGTTTCTCCCTTTTCTATTTTTCCACCTGGAAATTCCCATTTTAGAGGTAAACTCATATTTTCATTACGTTGTGCACATAGGATTTTATTTTCTGAATAAATGACTGCACCAACAACGTTAATATTTTTTTTCATAAATAACACCTCTGTTTTAGTTTATTTATTATAATTTTATCAAACTTCGCTTTTTCATCAATAATATACTAGAATTGAGTTTCTTTAAAAATAAAATATCACTTATCCAAGAAAATCTTAATTTTCTCGAAAAGTGATATTATTAGTCGAATTATTGCTATTGCAACATCTATGATATTCAAATTTTATATTATATAATAAAAATGTCTTAGGAGAAGTCCTAAGACGCTGAGGAAAAGTTTCTCAGAAAAAAATTTTCTGGGATGTTGAGGATTTATGATTAGAGAAGTGTTTGTCGACAATTTATACCTTCTCTAATCAGGGCACGCCTTAGCGGAAAATAGGGTGTGTCCTGTTTTTAGGTTTAGTTTTGATGAGATTGAAGTGTCTAAGAAGATTGAAGAATAACCACTTGTTCTTCAATGTCTTAGGCACTTTAATTATTATAATCCTAAATGTTTAATAAATGTTACGAGTTCATCTTTCATTTTAGGATCTTTTAACGCATATTCTATTGTCGTTTTAACGAAGCCTAATTTTTCTCCAACATCATAACGATCACCATCAAAGTCATATGCATACACTGGAACAGCACTATTCATACGTTCAATCGCGTCGGTTAATTGAATCTCATTACCGGCGCCTTCTTTTTGTGTTTTTAAATAATCGAAAATTTCTGGCGTTAAAATATAACGTCCCATAATCGCTAAATTAGAAGGTGCTGTACCTTGTTCAGGTTTTTCAACAAATTGTTTCACTTCATAGCGACGACCTTGTTTCTCTAATGGATCAATTATGCCATAACGGTGAGTCACATTTCCAGGCACTTCTTGCACTCCAATAACAGAATGTCCTGTTTCTTCATATACATTCATTAATTGTTTAATTGCTGGCTCTTCAGACTCTACGATATCATCACCTAATAATACTGCAAACGGTTCGTTACCAATGAATTGACGCGCAGTATAAATGGCATGTCCTAATCCTTTTTGTTCTTTTTGGCGTACATAGAAGATATTCGCTAAATCTGTAGAATAATGTACTTTTTCTAGTAAGTCTGTTTTCCCTTTTTCTTCAAGGACCATTTCTAGTTCTTTTTGATTATCGAAGTGATCTTCAATCGCACGTTTATGTTTACCAGTCACAATAATAATATCTTCAATGCCTGCACGTGCCGCTTCTTCAACAATATATTGAATCGTTGGCTTATCTAAAATAGGAAGCATTTCCTTAGGCATGGCTTTTGTCGCTGGTAAAAAACGTGTCCCTAAACCAGCCGCAGGTATGATGGCTTTCTTTATCTGTTTCAAACTCGAATATCTCCTTTGCGCATTCTGTCTTTTATATTATAAGTAAGTTTATCATTCTTTTATTGTCATTCATAGCGATTGACTGTATTCTTCCATGATATAAAAAATAAGAAGCAAGATTGAAATTCAATGATTTCTCTCTTACTTCTTTAATAAGTTATACAAATAAACTAATGAATAAGATAAAGATGATGCCCGATACTGAAATGATGGTTTCAAGTAATGACCAAGTTAAGAATGTTTCTTTCACAGTCAATCCGAAATATTCTTTGAACATCCAGAATCCAGCATCGTTAACGTGTGATAAGATAACGCTCCCTGCACCAATGGCAAGTACGACAAGTGCCACATTGGCATCTGAATGTTGTAATAATGGTAAGACGATACCTGTTGTTGAAATTGCTGCGACTGTTGCTGAACCTAGTGCAATACGTAATACTGCAGCGACAATCCATGCTAGTAAGATAGGTGACATAGTTGAACCTTCGAATAGCTTAGCAATCGTATCCCCTACACCACCATCAATGAGAACTTGTTTAAATGTACCGCCACCACCAATAATTAAAATCATCATCCCAATTGGGTAAATAGCATTCGTTACAGATTTCATAATGTCATCCATTTTTCTTCCTCTATGTAAGCCCATTGAAAAAATAGCAAAGATGACTGAAATTAACATCGCTGTACCTGCTGTACCGATAAAGTAAATGATTTGTTCAAACAGATTTTTAGCAGTTTCATGTCCAGTCACTAATTGAACAACCGTTGATAATAACATTAAAATAACAGGTAATACAGCAGTGAGTATACTTAAACCAAAACTTGGCATTTCAGATGCTTTAAATTCTTTTTGTGAACCAAGTGCTGAAATATCCCCTTCACGTGTATAAGCAGATGGGATGAGTTTTTGTGCAAATTTATTAAAGATTGGACCTGCAATGAGTGTCACTGGAATGGCAATAATAATCCCATATAGTAACACATGTCCAATATTCGCTTTTAATTCTTTTGCTATAACTACTGGACCAGGATGTGGTGGTAAAAAACCATGTGTCACAGATAATGCTGTTACCATAGGTAATCCTAGTTTCAGTGGTGACACTTTCGCACGTTTAGCAATTGTAAAAACAAGTGGAATGAGTAATACTAATCCTACTTCAAAGAATAATGCAATACCAACGATGAAGGCTGCAATCAACATTGCCCATTGAACATGTTTTGGTCCAAATGTATCAATCAGTGTATCCGCAATACGGTTGGCGCCTC
This sequence comes from Staphylococcus sp. FSL W8-1270, assembly GCF_038007165.1. Lineage (NCBI taxonomy): Bacteria > Bacillati > Bacillota > Bacilli > Caryophanales > Staphylococcaceae > Staphylococcus > Staphylococcus sp. FSL W8-1270. Next base: position 443,143 of record NZ_JBBOWQ010000001.1, on the reverse strand, counting down.
CACCATCTGCCAGCAATTTACCAAGTATCGCGCCTAATCCAAAAATCAGTGCAATATGACCTAGGGTGCCGCCCATACCTGCTTCTATCGTTTCCATTACTTTATTTAAAGGCATGCCTAATAAGATGGCTGTTACAATAGATGTAATAATTAATGAAATAAATGTGTTTAGTTTTAAGAAAATAATCAGTGTCAGTAGTAATACGATTCCAATGACCACACTTGCTAGTGTCCATATTGTTCCCATTTGTCTTCTCCCCTTTAATGTTTCATTTATTTAAATACGTCGATTAATTCATATGTTTACGTTGAAAATCTGCAATTTCTTCATAGCGATCTTCAAGCGTACGACTTAAGTTTATGAATATCGTTACAAGTTGTTGATACATATTTACTGTATCTTGGTTCGGTTGATGTGCATAAGTCGTGCCAACCATATTTTCAATAATTGAATAATCTTCAATATCTCCCAATGCTTTTAAACCAAGGACACACGCACCTAGACAAGAACTTTCATAACTTTCTGGTACGATGACATCCGTATCAAAAATATCTGCCATCATTTGACGCCATACTTCACTTTTCGCAAAGCCACCTGTTGCTTTAATCGTATTTGGTGTTTCATTCATTACTTCGATAAGTGCTAAATAGACGGTATAAAGGTTATACAACACCCCTTCAAGTGCAGCGCGTATCATGTGTTCTTTTTGATGTGACAATGTTAAGCCAAAGAATGAGCCACGCGCATTCGCATTCCATAAGGGTGCACGTTCTCCTGCAAGATACGGATGGAAAATTAAGCCATCTGCACCTGGCTTAACACGACTCGCTATTTTAGTAAGCACATCGTAAGGATCCACTCCCAAGCGTTTTGCTGTTTCAACTTCACTGGCGAGTAATTCATCTCTTAACCATCGAAGAATGACACCCCCGTTGTTGACCGGTCCACCAATCACATAATGGTCTTCATCTAAGACATAACAGAAAATGCGACCTTTATAATCTGTACGCGGCTTATCAATAACTGTACGAATCGCACCTGATGTCCCAATTGTGACTGCAACTTCCCCTTTTTTATAACTATTGACGCCTAAATTTGATAACACGCCATCGCTTGCGCCAACTACAACCGGTGTATTTTCATCAATACCCATCAATGTGGCATAACGTTTTTTCATCCCTTTTAAAATATGTGTCGTTGGTACAAGCTGAGGTAATTGAGAGGCTGAAATACCAAGTAATTCAAGTGCTTCTTGATCCCAATCTAACTGTTGTAAGTTAAACATACCTGTTGCTGAAGCCATAGAGTGATCAATCACGTATTTTCCATAAAGTTGATAGAAAATATATGTTTTAATATCCGCAAACATTGCAGTATTTTGATAAATATCTGGTTGTTCATGTTTCATCCAAAAGATTTTAGAGAGTGGTGACATAGGATGAATGGGTGTACCTGTGCGTTTATAAATGTCATGTCCCCCATATTGCTCATTTATCAAGTCAGCATATCGATTCGCACGATTATCCGCCCAAATCATGCTTTCAGTTAAGCGCTCGTGTTGGCTATCTAATGCAATTAAACTATGCATTTGCGCACTAAAAGAAATGAATTTAATATCTTCTTTATGCACCCCAGATTCGCGAATCACATGTTTGACTGTCATTAATACGGCATCGAATAATTCATCAGGATTTTCTTCTGAAACATCAACATTTGGCGTATGTAAAGGATAGCCAATATGATGCTTTGTAATAAATTGACCTTGTTCATCATAAAGTACTGACTTCGTACTTGTTGTTCCAATATCTACTCCAATCATGTATTTCATATGTATTCCTTCTTCCTTCTATTTATTGTAACCAAAAGCTTTCAATATCTTTACCTACATCGTCAAAGTTTAAATGAAACGCTTCTCTTAACGCATCCGTATCATAACGTTCTACCGCTTCTATAAATATCGAATGGTTACGGTGTATTCTATCAAAATCTTCTTTATTTGTTCTCATTCGCTCTCTCATTGAACATAATACAAGCACTTCTACAATGGGTTTCAAATGATTCCAAAATGTTTGAAGATAATGATGTTGAGAGGCATGAATCAATGCTTCATGAAATTGAAGATCATGTTGCGTAAAGGATTCAGCATCTTCAAATTGAACAGCGACTTTCATCATTTCTAAATGTTTTTTCATTTCTTTAATCACTTTTTTTCTATCAATATGCTTTAATTTTGAAAATGCAAAGGATTCAAGCATTAATCTCAAATCATATAATTCTTTCTTTTCTTGTTCACCAAATTCAAGAACCCTTGCACCCATACGTTCGAGGTGAATGAGTTGATTCGTTTGCAGCAATTTAAATGCATCTCTAACTGGAGAGCGACTGACATCGAATTGTTTAGCCACTTGATTTTCAGTTAGTAATGTATCGGGTTCAAGCGTACTATTAACAATCTGAAACCTAAGTTCCGCAGCGATACTTTCCCCTGTAGTCATTCTGTTTTTCCATTGTTTCGGATAATGTTGTTCCATCTTTTCACCTCAATACGTTAACTTGTATACAAGTATAGTAATACACCATTTCAAATTTTGCAAGCGCTTACTTTTTTGTAATTTAAAACACCTAGCTCATGATAAGCCAGGTGTTTATTACGATTCGTTTTGGTATACTTCGATACAATAATGTGTTTGATGGCAGTTAGGACATGTTAATTGTCTTGTTTTAGGTGTATGTTTCGCTTTTACGAAAGCACCTAATGTAGGTTTAAATGTATGGTGACAATTCGGACACAGATATAACACCTTTTTTAAATATATTGCTGTCAGCACAATGGCATATGTGATTAAGATGGGTAATATAACAATCAATGGCTTAATTGAACGTCTTAATAGACTTAATAGCAAACCACTATATTGTATGATCCCTAAGATGCCAACACTTATCCAAATCTTTTTTCTAAAGTATGTTATTTTATATTCTTGTTTCATAGCATCATCAATATCAGTAAGATGGTTAATAGGCGCACTTGACTGCTCAGAAATGTATGTTTCGACTTTTTCAATTTGATTTAATGTATGACTGTACATCTCTACTTTTGAATGTAACGCATCTTTTCTCAATGAAAGTAATGTTTTAAGCGTGTTCATATTTGTATCTTCATCAAGTAATGTCTTTATTTCATCTAACGTACATCCTAATTGTTTTAATACCAAAATCAGTTCAAGCTGCTTTACATGTTCGTCAGTATAATATCTGCGATTAGAGTCTGTTTGTCGATGAGCTATAAGTAATCCTTTTCGATCGTAATATTGTAGTGTTCGAATCGTGACTTTACTCTGTTTTGCCAATTCTCCAATCGTATAGTGTGACATATCATTCACCTCCTACTGTTAACATAGCTAATGACGCTACGTCATAAGCAAGTATTATTTTAACATTTGCTTATGAAGTCTGCCGGTGGTCTCATTCTTCTTGAATCCACTGTTTAATGTGGTCAATAATACCTATTGTGCCATTAGGCAGATTATCCAAGACAGCAGGAAAGTCGATATGTCCGATACCAGAATATATGACTTCATTTACTTCACCGCCATATTTTTTATACATTTTCATTGTTTCTTGTGAATCCGTGTAAGGAATGATTTCGTCATCTTCACCTGAAATAAATAAAAGTTTAGGAAATTGTTCTATTTCTTCTATATCTGGAAGGTAATCTGCGTTTGTAGAATAAATGATATCTGTAATAATTGTTTTAATGGGTGCAATATATGAAAATAAATTACGAATGCTATTATTTTTGTTATGAAAAGATTTTTTCAAAATATATTGCGGTAAATTTTTAAAAGCAATCATCTCATCTTTAAAATGATCTCTTTTACTATTTGAAGTAAATAAACGTGACAACATGCTTTGATTTGGTGTAATACGTGCGGCGCTATTTAAATAAACTAGATGTGAAATAGGTAAAGTATTAAATTTTAATAAGCGTGTGCCAATCATCCCTCCCATAGAATAACCTATGATAACTAAATTTTTAATACCGTATGTTTCTATAACTTGTGAAAGCACATCATTGATACGCTCAGAATAATCATCTAACGTATGTTGTTCTCTTACAATGTTAGAGCTTTCGCCTCTACTTGGACAATTAACAAAAATCAGGTTGTTGTCTCTAAAATAAGGTTCAAACAACAACATAATGCGATATGTCATCATTGCTCCATGTATAAATACGATGGTTTTATCTGCATCCCTATTTCCGGCAAATGCGACTTCAATGTGTTCACCCTTAAATTGTTTTAGTTCATATCGTTGTGACTTAAAATTCTGCTCAATCATTTTAAAACTCCAAAAAATATATATTACTATTCATTTATTTTATCATAAAAATATATCATTTTATCTTACATAAAAAAGCGAAACAATAGCTATACGTTTCTATCGTTTCGCTATATGACTAAATTATTTATCTTTATCTTGAATGTCTGAGTGAATGGTTTGCATTTTTGCTTCGACATCTGAGATTTCTACTGCACATTCTTTAAGTTTATCTTTATAGTCCTCAGTATTGGTATTATTTTTATAACGAATTTTATGTTCTAAACTTGCCCACATGTCCATACCTATTGTTCGAATTTGAATTTCTACTGGTGTAGCCTCTACTCTATCGGCTAGAAAAACTGGAATCGACACGACTATATGAAGACTGCGATAACCATTTTCTTTTGGATGTTCAATATAATCTTTACGTTTAAGTAATTTAACGTCCTCTTGTTTTAATAATAACTTCTCAATCACATAAATATCTTCAAGATAATTACACACCACACGGATACCAGCGATATCTAAAATATTGGTTTTCGCTGTTTCTGCATCTATAGTTAAACCTTTACGTTGCAATTTTTTAACTAAACTCGTCATTTCTTTGACGCGACGTTCCATATGATGAATTGGATTATGTTTGTAAATATGATTAAAATTGTCATCTAAAATATCTAATTTTGTACTAATCTCTTTTAATGCAGAAGAGTATAAATGATCGAGTTCTACGAAACCCACGAGTTTATCGAATGCTTCATCTCCATTCTTAAACTTATTAATATTTTCTTTGAATTCACTGCGTAACTCTTCAATGTACAATGATGGTTTTCTCTCTACGTACATATTTGTTGCCTCCTTTAATCATCACTGTATATTATATCTAACTCTTAAGTGAACTAAAAATGATAACCTAGACTTTACGCTACTCATTTAGTCTGAGTCATTTAGTCATAAAAAAAGCCGAATAGCAGATTTAATTGCTATTCGGACTTTATACATTATTCATCTTTTTTATGTTCAATCACTTGTGTATCACGATTATCAGCAATTTCTTTAGCACGTTGTTTTGCTTCTTTTTTAGTACTAAATGTATCAGACGCTTGTTTTGCATCTTCTGTTTTGACTTTCCATTCATGATCTTCATAATATACATGAACATCTTCATCATTAAGTTCAGGTCGTGCTGATGGATCTTTTTGATGTTGAGTAATATGTTTATGTTTTAATTCTTCTAATTCTTCTTTACTGGCATCTTTGTACCATTCTTCTGCTTGTTTTGTTGCAATAGGAATAGCGTCTCCCTCTTTGTAGCCGTCTTTTAACATCGCATTTGCAATATCAATTGCTTTTTTACGCTCTAATTCATCTAAATGTTTCCAAGTTTGTGGATAATCATTCATTGTCCAAGGCATGATGTCACGCTCCTCTATAGTGTTTAGTAAGCTTTACCACCCTATGCTATAATGAAACGTCATACATTGATATTAAGCGTCCACCGTTTTCTGATGATTTGTATGATCAACGTCTTTACGTGTTGCTACACAATTATCTTGTAACTTCATTAAGGCAGATTTTAAATAATTATACTGTGGTAAATCCGTCAATTCTTTTTCATTAAGACTACCGCGTAATTCAAAATGTTTTGCTACATTTTCAAATGTGACAAGATATTCTCCCATTTGTTTTTCTGAAATGCGTTGACGTTGTTTGTCTTGCATTGCACGCATTAACATAAAGCTAATTTCTTCTAAGGCAAAAATACTTGGATAATAGTAACGAATGGCCTCTTTACTTGAGAATAATTCACCATTAGCTGAATTGTACACTTGTGTCATGTTATTCATTTTTACAGATAATGATAAACTTTCTGTTCTATCACGTGCTGTATCTTGGTATTTATTTTCTGAAAATAAATATTGGAAAATAACCGCTTCTTTACGTACCACTTCTGCAATCACAGTAGGTAACATGGTTGACGCATTTTTTCGATTAATGATTAAAACACCAATGACCGCAATCACAATCCCGATCAATACGTCAACAATTCGTGTATACGCAATATCAATGGATAAATTACCAGAGGCTAAACCATTTAACAGGATGACTTGTGTTGTAATAAAAATAACTGCAAAAGCATAATTTGCTGCGACAAATCCTTCTGTCATCATAGCAGACAGCCCCATTAAAATGACTGCGACAATTAAATGAGGTTGGAAAAAGAGTATGGCTGATAGAAGTAAGGTCCCTACAATTGTTCCAAGACCCCGTGCTAATGAACGGTCTAACATCCGAATCGTCGTTAATCCTAATAATACTGTATGAGCGGATAATGGGATCCAATATGAGCGTTGGATATTGAAAAATAACGATACAAAAATAGCCGCGCCCATAATAACAGCATACGTTAATGCATTACGGAAAATAATGGAATCGAGTGTTAAGTTTTGAACGATACGTTTACTATATAATGGCTTACGAATACTCGCTTCAGATTCTATTTGTTCCGGTTGTAATTGCGCAATTTCATCTATTTTAAGTATGTGTTGCATCAGACTTTCAAATGGTTTATCCACATCGACTTTTTTCGTCCATTTTTCTCGTTTTGAAGATAATTTATAGGCATTTCTTGTAATCATATCCATCATCTCAATCAGTTCTTGAGGGATGGGACGAATATTTTTTTCATTTAGTTCAAGTAACTCGGCATAAATTCCTTGGGCTGATGTATGCAGAAGCAATAACTTTTCAAAGCGAGAACTTAACTTTTCACTCATCGCAGTAGTCGATGTAATCAATAGTTTCTCTGAATTTTTAAATTTCGTTACTGTGTCTTGTGAAATGTCTTTAAATTTTTCAGCATCATTAAAGTGATGCATTAAATTATTAATCGTCTGAAAGTCAGAGGTAATCGCTCGATCTTCAGCTTTTTGTTTTTGGAATACAATAGTTAAAATGACGACTAATGTCGCTAACATTCCTCCAATAAAAATCGCTAAGCCACGAATCGGTGCTTGTTCTGGAGCGTCAGGTAAGTTACTGGATAAGCAAAATGTAACTAAAAAGAATGTGGATGAAGGACCCGCAATTTTTAACACATTAAATACATAGAATGGAATGACAGTAACGATTAATAATAATACGCCGTACAGAACTGGCTGATTGACAGTTAATGTTCCAAGCATCATACAAATGGTAAAGGATAACGTACAAATAATGACTGTTCTTAACATTGATTGTGCTGAACCTTTAAATACATAAGTATGTGCCAAAGTTCCGGTTGCTACGAGTAGACCAAAACTAAAATGTCCTAGTAAATACCCTATCAATGTTGGGATAATCATTAATAATCCTTGGCGTATACCTTTCCATAGATTAATTTTAGGCTTATCAAACCTTATTAATGAAGCAATCACATGTCCCACTACTATCTTTCCTTTCATTTTTCATACATCTTATCATAACATGAAAAACGCCTTGCCTAAGCACAAATATCACTTAGACAAGGCAAGTTTAGTTATTATTTTGTTTCTGCTACATCAATGACAGGTTCTTCAGCGACATATTTTCCTATATTTTCACTAAATGCTTTGAAATGATCTGAATGGTTATGTGCTTGAACCGCTTCTTGGTCTTTATAATTTTCAACAACAACGAATGTGTTACGTTCGGCTACATCTTCATAATGTGAATAAAATGTATTTCCTGGTTCTTGACGTGAACTTTGAACTAATTTGTTCATTAAATCTAAATAGTCACTACGCACATCTTCTTTAATTTTAAGCTTCGCATTAATAATAATCATATAATCACCTTCCAAATATAATTATAACGTTTTACCCGTCTATTATAAAAAGAAAACGATAGTAAGAAGAAAGGCCGCATTGATTTTCAATTCAGTCATCGATAGTCAATATATTAAAAATGCCTGAGACAACTGATGATGTCCCAAGCTTTTACTTTTGTAGATAATGTATAAATATTATTTAATATGTCTACTTTCGTCTTTAATTAATGGTTTGTCTGGTGTCACGAAGAACCATAATACAGCTGCAATCACCGCTGGAATAATTAATAATTGGAATGTCATTGTCCAGCCAAGTGATGATACTAATGCACCTGCTAAAAACGGACTGATTAACGCACCAATATTTCCCCATAAGTTCATCCAACCCGATACTGTACCAGCAAAGTTACGTCCAATGTCATTTGCTGCTGCCCAACTCATTCCCATTGAAATACCCATACCACCTAAGCCAAGTGATAACCAAAAGATGGTCACATATAAGTTTTGTGTATGAACTGCAAAGAAGATGGAGATAGCAAATACGATAAAGCCAACAATTGCAATTAACCCTCTCGCTACAAAACGACTTTGACCGCTATGCAAAATTTTATCTGAAATCGCACCCGCAGATAAAATTAAAATAAACATAATAAACCATGGTAAAGCACTAATTGTCATATCTTTAAATTGTACATGATATTGCTCAGTTAAATAAGTAGGTAACCAAATTAAGAATAGAGCAATAACAAATTGAACTACGAAATATTGCCCTGCAATAGCATAGAAACTCATGCGTTTAAAAAATTGATTCCAAGGTGCTACGGATTTAGTTGTTTCTACTAAATCACGATGTTGCATGATATACTGTTTTTCTGCTTCATTGACCATGCGATGTTGCTCAGGTAAATCTTTAGCAATAATTGCCCAAAGTGCTGCAATCACAATACCAACCGCACCGAAAATATAGAATACAGCTTGCCAGTTAAATGCATTAACAATTGCGATGGTAACTACTGGTGCTAATACTGGACCGAAATATGATCCTGCTAACAACGCACTCGATGCTCTCCCTTTTTCATCTTTAGCAAACCAAGTTGAATTGAATACTGCATTAGATGGATACATTGGCGCTTCTCCGATACCAAATAAGAAACGTACTAAATATAATAGACCATGATGTTTAATCATTCCCGTTAAAATTGTAAATGCACTCCACCATAATAATGCGATTGAAATCATCTTACGCGGACCAAACTTCTCTGCTAACATACCTGAAGGGACTTGCATCAATGCATAACCCAGTGAGAAGAATGAAGCTAATAAACCAAATTGTTGCTTTGTCATGTGAAGATCTTCCATCATTTGAGGTGCAATAAATGAGATATTAGATCTATCCATATATGCAATAACCCCAATAATAAAGAATGCGATAGCGAAATACCAACGAACCTTACTTTTCTTTTGTCTTTGTACCATAATTATTTTTCCTGCTTCCCTTTAAAATTGTGTTGATTCTACTTATACGTTGACAATGAAAACTCCCAATCACGTCTTTCCCTGTTGTTTCCAACCGCCTTTCGAGCCTCATCTCATAGGCTTTCTGATATATTTTTTATAATATTAACAGTTTTTGTAAACGTTTACAATTACTTTTTGAATATTTTTTATTTAATTTATACATGGCTATATAAAACGTGGTTTCTTGATTAAAAAATATATTACTATAAATCTAATTTATTTTTGTATTTGAACTCTATTAAAAAAGGTTGTAGAATAAAAATGAAGCAAAAATGCTGATGTTTATTTTAAACACAACTGAATAAACGATCCACTGGAAGTGCCTTTGTTTAAGGCTGAGAGTAAAGAACGAACTTTATAATTCCTGGAACCTGATCCAGTTTGTACTGGCGTAGGAAAGTGGCGACTAGGATATCGTAAAGTTAAACAAAACGCTATTTCCCTACTGCAGGGAAATAGCGTTTTTTGTTTAATAAGGAGTGATGTTCATTTTTATAGCGATAACGAAATATAAAGATTTAACCAATGATGATGTACAACATTTTCTTGATATCTCGGATGGAATAGATGGGTTATTGTTTCGTACTCCCATGTCATCAAGTGATTTGTCTTCATTTTTAACATCACTTATAGAAAAAGGATTCCCTAAATCAAAAATCATTATTCATAGTGATGTACATTTACTTGAACAACTTCACCTCTCTCATATTCATTTTCGAGAAATGGATGAAGATGCATTTAGCTATAAATCAACGCATCCAGAGATTGAAGTAAGTATGTCTACACATTCAATTGAATCTGTTAAAGCAGCTTATGAACACGATCTTGATTATGTCTTTTTTGGTCACATTTTTAAGACACCTTCAAAACCTAATCAATTGCCTCGATCAAAAGCAGAGATTCAACGTGTGTTAGAGATTCCTATTCCCATTTATGCCATTGGAGGTATCACTGAAAAAACGATTCCTCAATTACCTCATGGTTTTAAAGGAATTTGTGCGATTTCTTTTTTTATGAACGCATCTTTACAACAAATTGAACTGTTGCGAAAGGAGTGGTTGAAAGATGCATGATGTTTTAATCATAGGTTCGGGCGTGATTGGCATGTCTATTGCGCGACAATTAAGCCAATCTCACCTTGACATTGCACTTATCGATCGTGACGTGCCAGGTAAACACGCATCATATAAAGCAGGTGGTATGTTAGGTGCTCAAAATGAATTTACTGAAGATACTGATTTATTTAGGCTTGCTCTTGAATCACGAAGTCTCTTTCCACAATTATGTCAAGATTTAGAAGATGAGACAGGTATTGATATTCAGTTTCAAAATTCAGGATTAATTAAAGTGGCTAATCGTCCTGAAGATGTTGAAAGTTTAGAAAAGCAGTATCAATTTTTAAGCGGTTTAGATTCTAGCGTCATTGTTCTTTCAGATGAGGAACTTACTCATTTAACGAATGGTACAGTAACATCAAGTGAAATGGCTATTTACATTCCACAAGATGGACAAATTAATGCCAATCACTACACTAAAGCTTTATTTACATCTTTAAAGCAACGTCAAATTAAGCGATATTTTAATACAGAGGTACAATCTGTTCATCGCCAAAATGGGTACTACGATGTTGAAACGTCACAAGGCACATTACAAGCTAAGAAAGTCATTGTGGCAGCGGGCGCATGGACATCTAAATTATTAACTCAATACTCATTACCTAGAGATGTAGTCGGTGTAAAAGGTGAAGTCTTACTGATTGAAAATGATCATTTGGATTTAAAAGAAACCGTATTTATGACCAATGGCTGTTACATCGTACCAAAATATCCAAATCGTTTCTTAATTGGTGCCACAAGCGAGTTTGATAACTATTCAGTTGGTAATACAGACGATGGTATCTCTTGGTTACACCACTTTGCAAATGAACGTATACCAGAACTCGCACACGGCAAAGTCATTAAACAATGGTCTGGTGTCCGTCCATATACTGAAGGAGAAATACCGATAATGGACCGTATTGATGAAGATTTATATGTGATTTCTGGTCATTATCGTAACGGTATTTTACTTTCGCCTATTATTGGTCGTGATATCGCCAATTGGATACTCACCGGTGTTAAACCGCGTCGATATGAATCATTTAGTGCTTCAAGGAGGTTAAATCATGAAGTGTATCATTAATGGGGACACATTCAATTTTGATTCAGAACAATCTATTACATCTGTACTTGAATCTCTTGAATTAGATCCTAAACGTGTCATTGTCGAACATAATAAAACTTTAATTAAACAAGAAGACTACGATCAACATACAGTACGTGAAGATGATCGATTAGAATTATTAGAATTTGTTGGAGGCGGATAAAATGTTTAACATTGGACCATTAGAAATTAAATCTCGTTTATTATTAGGTACAGGAAAATTTGAAGATGAAGCTACGCAAACAAAAGCGATTGAAGCAGCAGAAGCGAATGTGCTGACTTTTGCTGTAAGACGTATGAATTTATATGATAAAAACTTACCTAATCCATTAGCAAATATTAATCTTAAAGACTTTATTACTTTTCCAAATACAGCCGGCGCTAAAACTGCTGAAGAAGCGATTCGTATCGCTGAAATTGCAAAACATGCTGGCGTATGTGACATGATTAAAGTCGAAGTGATTGGTGACGATGAAACATTGTTACCTGATCCATTTGAAACATATGAAGCATGTAAAGTGTTATTAGAAAAAGGTTATATCGTATGTCCTTACATTTCTAATGATGTCGTATTAGCGAAACGTTTAGAAGAATTAGGTGTTCATGCTGTAATGCCACTTGCTTCTCCAATTGGTACTGGACGTGGTATTAATAACCAACTTAATTTAAGTTACATTATTAAAAATTCAAATGTTCCCGTTATTGTGGATGCTGGTATTGGTTCACCAAAAGATGCGTGTCATGCGATGGAATTAGGCGCTGATGCTATTCTTTTAAACACTGCAGTTTCAGGTGCAAAAGACCCTGTTAAAATGGCTGAAGCAATGAAACTTGGTATTCATGCAGGTCGTCTCTCATATGAATCAGGACGTATTCCAGTAAAATATACAGCCCAAGCATCAAGCCCTACTGAAGGTTTAGGATTCTTATAATGCAACGCTATAACCGTCAATTGCGTTACCATGCATTTGGAGAGGATGGCCAAACTGCCCTCTCCAATGCAACCATTTTAATACTTGGTGCAGGCGCGTTAGGAAGTCACGTTGCGGAGCTTTTAGCACGTATGGGTGCACATCATTTAGCCATTGTCGATATGGATATCGTTGAATTATCTAATTTACATCGCCAAGCACTCTATACTGAAGATGATGCTCATCATATGGTCCCTAAAGTTCACGCAGTTAAACAAAAGATTGAACACATTAATTCAAATGTAAATGTTCAAACTTATTATCAAGAAATTGACTCTACAACTATTGAGGATATTTTAAAAGCCGTCAATCCTGATATTGTCATTGATGGTATGGATCATTTCAAAATTCGTTATCTTATTAATGAAGCCTGTCACAAACATCATATTCCGTGGGTGTATGGTGCTGCTGTAGGCAGTAAAGGTACCGTTTACGGCATTGATTTCAAAGGACCTTGTTTGAAATGTTTATTAAAACAAATTCCAACCAGTGCAGAGAGTTGTGCTATTAACGGCGTATTACCACCTGTGATTACACAAGTAGCAAGCTATGAGGTCACAGAAGCGATTCGTTATTTATCTGGTCATGGATTTTCTCATAAGTTAATTACTCTTGATGCATTTAACATTGATTATAAAGCAATGAATATCGATGTTTTAAAAGATGCTGAATGTGACGTATGTGGTAAAGCTCATTACGAATTATTAGAAACGAAACAACAACAGAAGATTGAAAGCTTATGTGGAAAAACCTATTTATTTAGATATCAACCTACTGCTTTTGACTATGCTGAACATTTCCCAGGTGATATTGTAAAATCAACCTCATTTGCAAAACTAATTAAAGACGGTAATTATGAAATCACCTTATTCAAAGATGGTAGAATGAATGTTTATGGCGTTGAAGATGATAATGAAGCAGAACAATTGTATCATCAATATTTAAAGTCCTTAAAATGAGTTGTACAATCCTTATAAAGTTATAACAAGCAATTCATAGTAAATTCTTATATAATGAATTTACTATGAATTTTTTATTCGAGTAATGTTTAATAACGGAGGATTTTTAATTTTATAATGGAACAAATTATTACCAATTTTATAGGCCAATGGGGTTATGCAGCCATTTTTATTCTTATTTTATTAGAAAATGTCTTACCTGTTGTTCCTTCTGAAATTATATTAACATTTGCAGGTTTAATGTCAGTTAAATCAGGTCTTTCAATTTTAGTTTTATTTATTATTTCAACAATCGCTTCATTTATTGGTTTACTTATTTTGTATTATTTATGTCGTTTAATTAAAGAAGAAAGTATTTATCGATTTGTTGATAAATATGGTAAATGGTTCAAACTTAAAGGAAATGATGTGAAACGTGCGAACGACTGGTTTAAACGTTATGGTGCGTGGGCAGTGCTATTATGTCGTTTCATTCCTGTTTTACGTGTATTAATCACTATTCCAGCAGGTATCAATAAAATGAACGTTGCAACATTTACGATGTTATCATTACTAGGTACAACGATTTGGAACTTTGCCTTAATTTTACTTGGTCGTCTTCTTAGCGATAGTTTCGACGTATTAATGTCTGGTATTCATACCTATTCTTACTTTATGTATGTGATTCTGATCATTATTATTCTATATGTACTCTATCGTCTATTCTTCAAAAAAAATAACGCTAAATAAGTACATTACTTTTACTTTCAAATTAAATTTACAACAATTTAAGCATCACTGTTGAAAAAGTGATGCTTTTTAACGATAATTTATGTAAGCGGTTTTATTACTCAGCTTACTATTTAATAAATTTCCCATACAGGAGTGAAATCAAATGTCTCAATCTACGGAAAGTGAATTAAAGAAAAAGTATTTAGATTTACTATCTCAGCAATTTGATAGTCCTGAAAAACTTGCAACAGAAATTATTAATCTAGAATCCGTTTTAGAATTACCAAAAGGTACTGAACACTTCGTCAGCGATCTTCATGGTGAATATAAATCGTTCCAACACGTATTAAGAAATGGCTCTGGTAATGTCCGTGCTAAAATTAACGATATCTTTGCAGGTAATATATCCCAAAAAGAAATAGATGATTTAGCTGCGCTAGTGTATTATCCAGAAGAAAAATTAAAGCTCATTAAGAATGACTTTAATTCAAAACGTGAGTTAAATGAATGGTATATCTTAACAATCGAACGTTTGATTGATTTAATCACGTATTGTTCTTCAAAATATACGCGTTCAAAACTACGTAAAGCCTTACCTTCAGAGTATACATATATCGTTGAAGAGTTGCTTTATAAAAATAACGAATTTAATAATAAAAAATCGTATTATGAAACACTCTTAAATCAAGTTATCGAGCTTGAGCAATCAGATGATTTAATTATTGGATTATCGTATACCATCCAACGTCTTGTCGTCGATCATCTTCATGTTGTGGGTGATATCTACGATCGTGGTCCAGAACCTGACAAAATTATGGATACATTAATTGACTACCATTCTGTTGATATTCAATGGGGTAATCATGATGTACTTTGGATTGGAGCTTATGCAGGTTCTAAAGTGTGTTTAGCCAATTTACTACGTATATGTGCACGCTACGATAACTTAGATATTATTGAAGATGCATATGGTATTAATTTAAGGCCCCTCCTCACTTTAGCTGAAAAACATTACGATGGTGATAACCCAGCGTTCAAACCGAAAAAACGTCCGGATAAAAAAGTGGGCTTATCTAAACACGAAGAAGCACAAATCACTAAGATTCACCAAGCCATTGCAATGATTCAATTTAAGCTTGAAATGCCAATTATTAAACGTCGACCAAGTTTTGAAATGGAAGACCGTTTAGTTTTAGAAAAAATAAATTATGATACAAACGAAATTACAATTTATGGTAAAACGTATCCTTTAAAAGATACTTGCTTTAGTACTGTGGATCCTAAAGATCCTGCAACATTATTACCAGAAGAAGAAGATGTTGTTAATAAATTATTACTGTCTTTCCAACAATCTGAAAAATTAAAACGTCATATGGCCTTTCTAATGCAAAAAGGTAAATTATACCTCCCTTATAATGGTAATCTTCTTATTCATGGTTGCATTCCTGTAGATGATCATGGTGAAATGGAAGCTTTTGAAATTGAAGGTGTAAAACATAAAGGCCGTGATTTATTAGATGTCTTTGAACGTCACGTACGCTTAGCATTTAACGACAAAGAGAAAACAGATGATTTATCTACGGATCTTGTATGGTATTTATGGACAGGTAAATATAGTTCTTTATTTGGTAAACGTGCCATGACTACATTTGAGCGCTACTTCATTGAAGATAAAGCGTCTCATAAAGAACCGAAAAACCCGTATTATTACTTACGTGAAGATGTAGATATGATTCGCAAAATGCTAAAAGATTTCGGACTTAATCCTGATGAAGGTCGTATTATCAATGGACATACACCAGTAAAAGAAATCGATGGCGAAGATCCTATTAAAGCCAATGGTAAGATGTTAGTCATTGATGGTGGATTCTCAAAAGCATATCAATCTACTACAGGTATCGCAGGTTACACATTACTTTACAATTCATTTGGTATGCAACTTGTAGCACACCAATTCTTTGATTCTAAAGAGAATGTCTTATCTGATGGTGCTGATGAACTATCAGTACGACGTGTCGTTGATGAAGAATTACAACGTAAAAAAATTAGAGATACGAATGTCGGTAAAGACATTATGGAACAAATTCGCATGTTAAAATTATTAATGCACGACAGATATTTAAAATAAACCTATAATAATGCCCGGCGACATTTCAAATGAACGGTCGCCGGGCGCTTTTATTATTGATATACGTTTCTTAAAATACCATATGTTCCATTGTCATATTCATCCATTGATTTTGTACTCCTATGGAATGTTGCTTCTTTATCGTCACTAATGTGATAAATAATCATATCTTTATCTGTAATATCATGATATGAAGAGGCTGGAACTTCGACAATATTTTGATTAGTAATCACATTGTCAAACCATCTTGGACTATGCTTTTCATCAAATAAAATATGATTACGAAGCGGTCCATTTAAATTATTACGTGCTTGATCATCTGTAAATGATACTGGCATCATATTTACATTATTTAATCCAAATTCTGGAACTAACTCATTAAATGCAAGACTATTAAAAATAAATGATTTAGTCATTAATAAGCATTTGTTATAGCGAATTAAGTCTGCATACATACGATCACTACTTGATAATAAATTTCCTTTAAAAATTTCAAAACCGAGTTCTTCAGCTTTATCAGAAGTGTTACTAAACAAGTTAAACACCATAACTGGAATACCATGCGATTGTAACTGTGTACCTAAGTGATAAGAGAATTCGCTCTCACCTACTAAAATGACACCTGGAGGTTCAGTACTTGCTAAACCAAGCATTTTACTTATTGGTGTAAAGCTAAAACCATATATGACTACGGTAATAAATACTAAACCAAATGTTACCGGTGTAATATAAGATGCCATTTTCATATTATCGTTTAAGAATAATCCACCGAAAAATTGTGCTACAGTTAATACAACAATCCCTCTTGGTGCCATCATGGCTACAAGCGCACGCTCTTTTTTAGTGATTTCAGTACCAATGGTAGATAATAAAACCGCAATTGGACGTACTAACACAATCATGACAAGTGAGAAAATCACAAGCTTCCATGATAATACATTCATCAATACAGATGGTGTTAATGATGATGTAATTAAAATAAACACCGTTGAAACTAGAATAGAAGACATATTTTCAATAAAATGATCTGACTCTTTATAAATTAAATCATGTCGTTTATAACGTGCCATCATTAATCCAAAAATGGTTACTGCTAATAAACCAGATTCATCGAGAATTTGGTCACAGATGCTAAACACGAGCAATATAAACACCAACTGAATAGAAGGCATTAAATTTTGTGGTATGACATCGCGTTGGATGAGCCAATTGAAGAAGAATGAAGCACCAAAACCAATTAATGCTACAACCAACATTTTAAAAATAAATATAAAGAGTAATTGGAATCCAAAACCTTGTCCAATTATTTGATACACATAAAATGCAGCTAATGCTAGTATTGGACCAAGTGGATCAAGTATAATACTTTCCCAACGTAAGACAGTATCTACACTGTTTCTAACTTTGGCTTGTTTTAACAGTGGCTGAATCACTGTTGGTCCAGTAATAAGAAGTAATCCTCCCATAACAATAGCGATAGAAATAGGAAAACCTAAAATTTTATGTAAGGCAATGGCGCCAAGCACCCATGCAATTGTGGCTCCTATCGTAATAATACGTATAACCGCCTTAGAAATACCTTTTAATTCTCTAAAATCTAAATTACTACTTCCTTCAAATAATATGATTGCCACCGCAAGAGATACAATTGGACTAAATACCTCTGAACCTAGCGTATGCTCAGGATTTGCTAGTCCTAATATAGGTCCCACTAATAAACCAACAATCGACATTACTACAATCGAAGGCCATTTAATTCGATTTGCTAACCATTGACTGAAAATACCTAATGCAAGAAATAACACAATAACTAGCATTACAGGTAAATCAAATAACATATCTACACCTTCCTTATTTAAATTGAATATATTGCAATATCCTATCAAATTTTACTGAATACTGTATAGTATATTTATTACATTTTTTAATAACATTTATATGAGAACTATAAACTATTATATACCCCATATAACTTAAAATTTATACAAATTCTTTCGAATGTATTTTTGAGAAATACAATGTTCATTACAAGTAAACTTTAATATTTATTTTTAACAAAATGTCCTTTAAAATAGATTAATATATTCTCATGTGTTTGATTTAGAAAGGATTTTTAAAAATGAAAGTTTTAAAAGAATCGATGATCGTAGCATTTGCCTTTGTAGGTGTTGTCGTTGGTGCTGGTTTTGCTACGGGTCAAGAAATATTCCAATTTTTCACAAGTAACGGTCAATTCAGTGTATTAGGGATTATTATTACAGGATTAATCATCACACTTGGCGGTATGTTCGTCTTAAATACTGGTTACAACATAAAATCACATAATCATTCAGAATCCATTCATTACTACTTGCATCCTATGATTGCTCGATTATTTGATATTGTTCTAACATTATTTTTGTTTTCACTCGCTATTATTATGAGCGCGGGCGGTGCATCTACAATTCAAGAAAGTTTTCATTTACCTTATTGGCTTAGTTCACTTATTCTCGTAAGTCTTATTTTGGTTACATTATTTTTAAAATTTGATCGTTTAATTGCAGTACTAGGTATCGTTACACCTTTCTTAGTTATCGTCGTCACAATTATTGCGATATATTATCTTGCAACTGGCCATCTTGACTTTGAAAGTGCAAATCAATATGCACAGCATAAATCATCTATTTCACTTGGATGGTGGTTTGATGGTATCAATTATGCCAGTTTACAAATTGCTGCTGCCTTCAGTTTTCTAAGTGTAATGGGGGGACGTTTACATGACCAACGTGCTTCTATTTGGGGTGGATTAATTGGTGGCGTCATTATTACATTTTTACTTTTAATGATTAATTTAGGCTTAATTACAAAATTTAATGATATTAAATCCGTAGCGCTTCCAACCTTATTATTGGCACGACATATCTCACCTATTTTGGGAACTATCATGTCTATTATTATGATTCTAGTTATTTATAATACTATTGTAGGCTTAATGTACGCATTCGCCTCTCGTTTCACAACACCGTTTTCAAAACAATATTTTGTACTTATTATCGTCATGACAATCGTGACGTTCATTTGTACATTTATCGGCTTTATTTCACTCATTGGCAAAGTATTTCCAATTATGGGGTTATTTGGCTTTATTCTACTCATTCCTATTTTATATAAAGGGGTTAGACATTTTAAATATTCAAAAAAAGAAGGTTCAAAGGGAGCACATTAATCTCCTTTTGAATCTTTTATTTTTATAGATTAAATTTAATACTTTACGGGAATAATAGGTATGGAGGTGTCGTTAATGACCAATCAACTATTTATTAATAATGAATTTGTAGAAAGTAAGTCAAACGAAACAATGGACGTGATTAATCCTGCTACGGGAGAAACAATCGATACGATTACATTCGCTACTGAAGAAGAGGTAAACGACGCAATTGAAAAATCTAAACACGCTCAACTTGAATGGGAAAAAGTACCAGCTCCTACACGTGCTGAGCATGTAAAATTATTAATTCCTTTACTTGAACAACATAAAGATGACATTGCTCATTTATACGTTAAAGAACAAGGTAAAACAATAGTACAAGCTAAAGGTGAAATTGATAAATCAATAGAATTCATTGATTATATGGCAAGTTTAAGTATGAGTAACAAAGGTGAAGTATTACAAAATAGTATAGTAAATGAAACTATTCAACTGACAAAAAAACCAATCGGTGTGACGGCTGGTATTGTACCTTGGAATGCTCCAATTTTAGTGCTTATGCGTAAAGTGATTCCAGCTATTGTAACGGGTTGTTCTGTCGTTATCAAACCAAGTGAAGAAACAACATTATTAACATTAAAAATCGCTGAACTTTTCCGTGATTCAACTATTCCAGCTGGTCTTATTCAAATCGTTCCAGGTACTGGCGAAACAGTTGGAACACAATTGGCAACTCATAAAGATATTCAACTTGTTTCATTAACAGGTAGTATGGGAGCAGGTAAAGCTGTATTCAAAAACGCAGCTGACAGCATTAAAAAACTTAACTTAGAACTAGGTGGAAATGCGCCTGTTCTTGTCACACAACACGCTGACTTAGATAAAGCTGTTGATTATATCGTTACTGCACGTATTAATAACGCTGGTCAAGTATGTACATGTCCAGAACGTATCTTTGTTCATGAAGATGTACATGATGACTTTATTAACAAAGTGAAAGATAAAATGGATGCGCTTCAAGTTGGAGATCCATATGATGAAAACACTGACTATGGTGCAATCATTAATCAAAAACAATTAGATAGTATTGATGATAAAGTTCAAGAAGCAGTAAAACATGGCGCAGATTTAGTATTAGGTGGCTATAAATTAGATCGTGAAGGATTCTTCTACGCTCCTACAATTTTAGATCATGTAAAAACGACTGATAGTGCTTTTAAAGAAGAAATTTTCGGTCCTGTTCTTGCTATAACTACGTATACAAACTTTGATGACGTTATTGATATGGCAAATGATACTAATGCAGGTCTATCATCTTATATTTTCTCTGAAAACTTAAAAGAAATTATGACAGCTACTGAACGTTTAAAATTTGGAGAAGTGTATGCGAACTGTGAGGCAGAAGAAGCAGTCAATGGTTATCATGCAGGTTGGAGAGAATCTGGCCTTGGTGGTGCAGACGGTATTCATGGTTTTGAAGAATATTACAATACAACTGTAAGTTATATTAGATGGTAAATTAAAAATAAAAAAAGAGAGCAAGAAAGAATGTAACGCCACTCTTTCTTGCTCTCCTTTTTATTTGTTTAATGCTTTATCGAGGGCTTGAATATTTTTTTTCATAATGGATTGAAAAGTGAGTGTTTGATCTTCTGATTGAGATTGAGACAATACTGCTAAATTATTAAAATTTACAGGTTGAGTTTGGGTCTCTTTACGAATCACATCGGTTATTTTTGAAGAAATATTTTGTTCATATAAAATATACGGTTCATGTGTGTCTTTTATTTGATTAATGAGCGCTAAGATGTCTTTCTGACTTGGCTCTTTATTATTCATACCACTAACCCCTTCTTGTTCGAAGTGGTAACGTCGCGCTAAATATCCTAATGAATCATGAGAAATAATTACTTTATCTCGTTTAGGATGCGTCGTTATGTTAGATAATGTATGGTCAATTTGTTTTAAATCTTCAACTAATTGTTTATAGTTATGCTCATAATATCTACGATGCGCAGGATCTTTATGAACTAAATCATCTTTAATTTTCTTTGCGAATTGTTGGTCTAGTATTGGATCAAGCCAAACATGAGGATCATATGATGTTGCTTTATGGTGATGTCCATGTTCATCGTGATCATCATCTTCATTCAAAAGGATTTGTTTATTTAAATTATTTGCGACTGCCAATTTCATATCATTATTATTCATTGATTTTGTAATTTTAGCCGCTACTGGATCAAGATGATCACTTGAATAAACAAATAAATCACTTTTTGCAATATTAATCATATCCCGTTGACTAGGTTCATATGTATGCATATCAGCACCCGGTGGATAAATCGTATCTACATCCACATATTTACCACCAATTTGTTTTGTAAAGCTTTCAAACGCAAAAACAGTGGTATAAATTTTTAATTTATTCCCAGTTGTTACTTTTTTATGTTTGTGAGTGATATCGCGATTTGTACTACAAGCAGCTAATATGAGGCACAAACACATTAAACTGATGAATGCGATCATCTTCTTCACACAAACCCCTCCAAAACGTAATAATTTCGTTCTCAACTATATCTGTTCTTTTATAAAAAAGCAATGACTTTGTAATTAAATATTTTATAATTTTTATATTCTAAATTTTATTTATGTAATGTTTTAATTTAGCGAAAATGTGATAAATAATACTAAGACATTATATAAGGAGTGAAGTAATATGGCTGAAGAAATTAAACAAGGTAACAATAAATTTTATGTAGGTGAAGACGAAAATAATCCTAAAGCAGAAATCACTTACAAACAAGTAGATAACAATGAAATTGAAATCGATCACACTGGTGTATCTGATGAATTAGGTGGTCAAGGTTTAGGAACTAAATTAGTTGATTCAGTTGTAGAACATGCTCGTCAAAACAACTTAAAAATTATCGCTTCTTGTCCATTTGCAAAAGATGTATTAGAAAAAAATGATAGTTACCAAGATGTTTATTTAGGATAAGAGTAAAATAAAATCCTCTAGAGAATCATTCTCTAGAGGATTTTTTTAATTAAGTTATTTATCTTGTTTCCTATTAATCATTCTAGTATATTTAATATACTTAGTATAAAAAAGAGAGGCAATGATACATGACTACATTTCATTCAAAAGAAGCAATGCAAGTGACGAACGTCACTTTAAATGTTAAAGATTTAAACAAAATGAATCACTTTTATTCTGAAGTACTCGGCTTTTCTATTAAAAAGAAAACTGACACACAAACCATTTTTAATGTTGGAGAACATGGTCACACGTTAACGCTTCATCTTTTAAATCATGGACGTCATCCTGAATTTAGAGAAGCTGGCCTTTTTCATATCGCTTATTTATTACCTTCACGACAAGACTTAGCTAACTTCCTATATCATATGAGTCGTTTAAATCAGCCTGTTGGTGGCGGTGACCATTTAGTAAGTGAAGCGCTATATTTCAATGATCCAGAAGGTAATGGTATTGAAGTCTATCAAGATCGCCCTTCTAGTGGTTGGGAATGGGAGAATGGCTTTATTAAAATGGATACCCTTGAAGTTGATGCACAAGATTTAATTTCACATCGTACTGAAAAGGGTTGGCAAGGTTTTCCATCAGATGGAAAACTAGGACATCTCCATTTAAAAACACATAATTTGATGGAGGCTCGTCAATTCTATATTGATCAACTTGGTTTTGAACATATTTCAAACCTCCCTCAAAGTTTATTTATTTCTACACAACACTATCATCATCACATTGCTGTGAATACATGGCAATCTAATCAAGTGAATCCAGACAATAAGAACACTTATGGATTAACACATATTGATATCTATCAACCTCACGCTAAAGAAACGAATTTAACATCACCTGAAGGGTTTAGTGTGACTGTTCATGGAGATGTAAGTGTGGTTCCTGATTAAAAAAAGGTTGGATGACAATGGACTGACCCCAATTAGTGGGAATGATATAAAAACACTTTCGTTGAATTCATATTAAAATGAATCATGCGGAGGTGTTTTTTCTATGAAAAGAGTATCTTATTCAGTAGAAACAAAGTATAAAGCAGTTGAAATGAAAATAGCTGGTTTTTCGACAAAAGAAATTATGAAAGAATTAAATATTAAAAATAGAACACAAGTGGAAACTTGGTGGCGATGGTATCGAAATGAGGAAAGTTATAGATTTTCACAACACGTTGGGAAACAATATACCTACGGTAAAGGATTAGAAGAATTGTCAGAAATAGAACGATTAAAATTAGAAAATAAGAGAAAAGATATAGAATTGGATATTTTAAAAAAGTACAAGGCATTGGAAAGGAAGTGGTACCAGCAGTAGTCATAGATTTAGTGGATCAATTAAAAGTAAAATATTCAATCAAATTGATACTAGAAGTATTAAACATACCTAAATCAACATATTACCGATGGAAAAACAAAACCTATAAAAATGATACCGTAACACAAAAAGTCATTGAATTATGTGAAGCTAATAATTATACCTACGGTTATCGTAAGATTACAGCTTTGATTAATCAGTGTTATACATCACCAATTAATCATAAGAGAGTACAGAGAATTATGCAGGAACATCAATTGAACTGCCGAGTTAGACCTAAAAAGACGACAAGAATAGGTAAACCATATTACAAAACAGACAATTTATTACAAAGACAATTTAAAGCGAGTTGTCCCATAGAAGTATTAACAACCGATATTACTTATTTACCATTTGGTCATTCTATGTTGTATTTATCTTCGATAATGGATATTTATAACGGAGAAATTGTGGCGTATAAAATAGATGATAAACAAGACCAAAGTTTAGTTAATGATACATTAAATCAAATCGATATACCCGAGGGGTGTATATTACATAGTGATCAAGGCAGTGTTTATACATCCTATGCTTATTATAAATTATGCGAAGAAAAAGGCATTATCAGAAGTATGTCCCGAAAGGGAACACCTGCCGATAATGCCCCGATAGAAAGTTTCCATTCCTCGCTAAAGTCTGAAACTTTCTACATCAACAATGAGCTTAATAGCCCTAATCACATTGTAATAGATATTGTCGAAAAGTACATTAAAAACTATAATAATAATCGAATTCAACAAAAACTAGGCTACTTATCCCCTGTAAAATACAGAGAATTAGCAGCCTAGAACATAGTGTTTTTATTAAGTTCCCGTTTAAGGGGGTTCAGTGCCACAATCATCCAATCTTTTTTTAATCTACAATATCTCGATATTTTCTTACAGTATCAAAGTCACTATCTTTTGCTTTTTCATAACCTTGATGACCATAAATATCACTAATAACATGTTTACCTTTTTTTGTATGACTGATATCAATAAATGCTTGACTAATTTTATTTTTCCATTTGTTACTCATGTCATTACGTACTGAAATGGTATCATTAGGAATTTTCTTTGTACGATAAATCACTTTAGTTTCTTGATAAATATCGGGATCATCTTTTTTTAAATCTGCCCGAGCATCTTGATATGTAGCAACAGCTTCTACATCATGATTTAATAATGCAATTAATCCCTGATCATGACCTTTCACTTGTTGAATTTGAATATCAGACTTTTTTATTCCTTTTTCCATTAATGTTGCTAAAGGATAAATATATCCTGACGTTGATTCCACATCTTGCAATGCTATCTTCTTATCTTTCAAATCTTTTAAATGATTAATATTACTATCTTTACGAACCACAATTTGAGATCGATAGTAATCTACAAGGTGATGTGTTTGATTCCCTTTATTATCTACTAGGTAACCTTTTGACTTTAACAATACATCTGCTGCATGAGCATCATGAGCTAATGTGTAAGAAACAGGAGAAATAAAAGCAATATCGATTTTTTTCGATTTCAATCCTTCTATCATTGTATTATAATTTGTTGCTATATGTACTTTTACAGGAACCTCCAGCTCATCAGATAATAATTGTTGCAAAGGTTTTACTTTAGCGTTAAGAATTTGAGCATTTTGAGATGGGATAAACCCAACAGTTAATGACTTAGGTGTATATACTTCTTTAGGATGCTTTACATTGTCAATGTTTGAACAACCACTTACTATAATTGTAATAACTAAATAAATAACTAAAAATTTTAAACGTTTCATCATTTTTCCTTTTCAAAATATATAATGTATTTAAACTTTATCAAACTTAAAATATAAAGACGTATTTATAATATATTAACCACCAATATTTAAATTGAAAATACAATTTATATTAAATTTTGATTTCAGTTTGAAGATCTTAATATTTAGATTTTCATCAGAAAGCCTTCATATAAGTTGAATTGGGGTTACCAAGAGGACTATACAACTTCAAAATAAAATCCGTCATACTTTTCTATTTCTTAATCATACTTCATAAAAAAATGCCGACAAAGTATACACCTTTGTCGACATTTCAAAACATTTATTAAACTATTTAATTATATTTTAATTAGTATAAGCCTTTTGTTTCATTACTTGTATCAATAAAGATGTTTTTAACTTGTTGATAGTTTTTAATTGCATCTTTATAAACTTCACGGCCGATACCAGATTTTTTATAACCACCAAATGGCGCACCAGCTGGAATTTGATTATACGTATTAACCCAAATACGTCCAGTACGAATTGCTTTTGCAACATTTAATGCACGAAGTAAGTTTGTAGTGAAGACACCACCAGCTAAACCATATTCTGAATCATTAGCAATGTTAATTGCTTCTTCTTCATCTTCGAATTTTTCAACAACAACAACAGGTCCAAAAATCTCTTCTTGTGCTAATTTATGACTATTATCTGAAAGTTCAATGATTGTTGGTTCGAAGAAATAGCCTTTATCTAAACCATTATCAGTAATACGATGTCCACCCGTTAAGATATTTGCTTTGTCATCTTCTTCTGCTAATTTAATATAACTTTCAATTTTTTCAATTTGTTCTGGGCCAGTTTGTGCACCCATTTTTGTATCTTCAGCGAATGGGTCACCTACTTTAATATTTTCGAACGCTTCTTTTAATTTTAGTAATAATTTATCATATAAAGATGATTGTACTAATAAGCGTGAACCGGCACTACATACCTCACCTTGGTTGAATAGAATACCTAATTGAACGCCTTCAATGACTTGATCTAAATTTGCATCATCAAAGATAATATTAGCACTTTTACCGCCAAGTTCTAATGTAGTCGGCACAATACGTTCAGCACCTGCTTTAGCAACACCATAGCCTACATCAGTTGAACCAGTGAATGATAATTTATTTACACCTTCATGTTTGAAAATCGCATCACCTGATTCTGAACCTTTACCAGTAATGACGTTGACTACACCTTTAGGTAACACATCTTGAAGAATTTTAGCTAATTCAATTAAGCTTAATGGTGTAGAAGAAGAAGGTTGAATTACCACTGTATTACCCGCTGCTAATGCTGGACCTAATTTCCAAGATGCAAGTAAGATTGGGAAGTTCCATGCTACTACTGCACCTACGACTCCCACAGGTTCATTTACAACTAAACTCATAGTGTTATTATCTATTTGATTAACCGAACCTTCATCAGTCGTTAATACTCCTGCAAAATATTTAAATTGTTCAGCTACTTGAGGAATATCGATCGTTGAAGTTTCACGATAAGGTTTACCATTTTGAAGTGATTCAACTGTTGCTAGATGTTCCTTATTTTCTTCAATACGACGACTAATTTCTAATAAATAATCTGCACGTTCTGCTTTAGAAATTTTACTCCAGCTATCAAATGCATCATGTGCTGATTGCACTGCTTTATCAACATCTTTTTCATTTGCTTTAGCAACTTTAGCTAATTCTTCACCATTTGCTGGGTTAGTTACCGTAAGTGTTTCTCCGCTTTCACTTGGTTGGAATTCGCCATTTATAAATAAATCATATTGTTCATCTAAAAAATCTCTAACATTTACTTTTGCCATACGTTTTCATCCCTCTTTCTTTGTTTATAAATAAATCATAACGTAACTCTCTATAAAGTAATGTTAAATTCACTTCATCATTGATACGTTTTGTATATTTATTATTTACCCTTTTTTTACAAAACTATGCTTAATTTAACCATTCAATTACATCTTCTTGTGGTTGACGTGTTTTAGGTTTTGTAGGATTCTCTTTTCTGTAACCAAAAGCTACCATAACTGAAGGTGCAAACTGATTACTATCAATGATTCCTTCATGTTCTAATAACTCAGTTACGCCATCTAAATCGAAACCTTCCATTGGACAGGAATCAATATTCATTAATGCAGCTGCTGTCATCATATTACCTAATGCAATGTAGGTTTGTTTAGACGCCCAATCCAAAATGGTTCTAGCGTTGTCATTAATATGAAAACGTGTTTGGAATCCCTGTACTTTATCTTCAAACATTGGAATGGTGCTCTCTTCATACTGCTTAATCCCTCTAATAAATGACTGTACATAATCAGACGTCTGTGTTACATTCTTACGAGCTAAAATTAGTACAAAATGACTGGCAGATTTAAGTTGCTTTTGTGCACCAGAACTATAAGGTATTAATTTCTCACGCAGCGTTTCGTTTTGAATCACAAGAAATCTCCAAGGCTCAAGGCCTAACGAACTAGGAGATAATCGTCCTGCTTCAAGAATGGTATTAAATTCAGAATCACTTATCTTTTTTGTTGTATCGAATTCCTTAGTAGCAAATCTAAATTTAAACGCATCTATAATGGTATTTTGAATCTGATTGATAGTCATCCACTCCTCTATTAAAAATCTTACTCAAATTATAAAATACAAACTATTTTAGCCAAAATAATTAGCTCAAAATGATTTGTCTAATTCTAAGTTGTAATATTTCATTTTAAATGATATTTTATGTATATAATTTCACATTATACAAAATAAAAAATCCTTTTTAATTGATTTGTGAACTAATTCACAATATAATAGGGTTGTAAGTTTTGTTAGAGATAATATTTAATGATTTTGTACCAAATCTCTTACTTTAACTTTAGTCTTACGTATTTATTAAATTTTAACTTTTTTATACAAAATGAAATGGGGTTATTTTAATGACAAAAATTATGTTTTTCGGAACTCGTGATTACGAAAAAAAAGACGCTTTAAATTGGGGTAAAGAACACAATGTAGAAGTTGTTACTTCTGAAGAAATTTTAAGCGAAGACACAGTAGATCAATTAGAAGGTTTCGATGGCGTAACTACAATGCAATTCGGTAAATTATCAGATTCTGTTTATCCTAAACTTGAAAAATACGGTATTAAACAAATCGCTCAACGTACTGCTGGTTTTGATATGTATGATTTAGATCTTGCAAAAAAACACAATATTGTAATTTCTAACGTACCAAGTTATTCACCTGAAACAATTGCTGAATACTCAGTATCAATCGCTTTACAATTAGTACGTAAATTCCCTGCAATTGAAAAACGCGTTCAAGAACATAATTTCAAATGGGCTGCACCTATCATGTCTACACCTGTTAAAAACATGACTGTTGCAATTATCGGTACAGGCCGTATTGGTGCTGCAACTGGTAAAATTTATGCTGGTTTTGGCGCAAAAGTAGTAGGCTATGATGCATATCCAAACAACTCATTAGATTTCTTAGAATATAAAGATTCAGTTGAAGAAGCCATTGCCGATGCTGATATCATTTCTTTACATGTACCTGCTAACAAAGAAAGCTTCCACTTATTCAATGCTGACATGTTTAGCAAAGTGAAAAAAGGCGCTGTATTAGTAAATGCCGCTCGTGGTGCTGTTATTGATACACCAGCTTTAATTAATGCTGTAAATAATGGTACTTTATACGGTGCTGCCATTGACACATATGAAAATGAAGCTGATTACTTCACATATGACTGGACAGGTAAAGAAATTGAAGATAAAACGTTACTTGAATTAATTGAAAATGAAAACATCTTAGTGACACCTCATATTGCTTTCTTCTCAGATGAAGCAGTTAGAAACTTAGTTGAAGGTGGATTAAATGCTGCATTATCTGTAATTAACACAGGTAAATGTGACACTCAATTAAACTAAGATTTAATATATAAAAAGGCCTGGGACAACTTATGATGTCCTAGGCCTTTTTTATGTGTTAGTAGTCGACTACTGAATGAGACGACGAATTATTCTGTCTCACTCTTTAATACTTTTTCTTCTATAATTTGAAGTACCCCTTGTTCATCATTACTTGGCGCTATAAATTTTGCAATATCAAATAATGATTGATCATGGCTATTTGCCATAACATAACTATGCTCTGCAAATTCTAGCATATCTTTATCATTGTTAGCATCACCGAATGCCATTAATTCAGATGGTGACATTTCCCATTTTTTTAACAAACGTTTTAACGCTTGGCCTTTTGTCATATTAGGCATAATAATATCAATACTATCATGGCCACTTGAAACCAGTTTAATTTCTTCTTTAAACTTTGTTTCTAAATCTGTATCCAAAGTGGGATGTGTCTCACGATTAATATTTAATGCAATCTTCACATATGCATCATTAGGTAAAGGTTGAAATGTATCTATTTCTTCTAATTGACGATAATAAAAATGGGCATCCTTTTTAAAGGCTTCTGACGTATCTTTTAAAATATATGCACTTTTAAGTCCACATACAATGAATTCGTCGATATGTTGATCAAGATGAATATAATTCACTACTTTTTCATATATGGTTTGATCAAAACTACGGTAATTATACAATTGATTACCATGATAAATCACTGCACCATTCTCAGAAATGAAGTACATGTCTCGCTCTCCAAAAATAGACTTTAACTTAGCATATTGATTACCACTGGCTGCAATAAATTCAATATGTCTTCGTTTTAATTCTTGATAAATTATCTCAAAGCGCGCTTTGTCATATTCTTTATTTGTATCTAAAAATGTCCCATCCATATCTACTGCAATGGCTCTAATCATGAGTGGTTTCCCCCTTACAATACTTTTCATCGTCCATTATATCCACCTTATGATTGGGATTGAAGTCAGTACTTGAAGAGTGAAACTATATTCACATTTAGAAATTACATACAAAGAATAAAATTTTATGCATAAAAACCGCTCATCAATGAGAAGATGAGCGGTCAACTAAAATATTTATTTAATTTGTTTAGCTACGAAAATTTTTCTTTTTTCCCAAACGCCTGTTTGTTGATTATAATTATCACACGTTATTAATGTCAGTTGATTAGTTTCCCCTTTATGTTCGTCCAATACTTGAACATCTTCAGGATCTACATCTCGAATGCTTGTCATTTTATATTCTCGAGTTTCATCTCCAACTTTAAAATAAACTTTGCTGCCTTTTTTTGCTGCTTTTAAATTTGTAAATTGGTAATGTGGACGATCAGTAAATGTATGTCCTGCAATAGAAATATTTTGATCATCAAGTGATTCATCACCTTCTGCAAAACTTACACCTCTATTAAGTTGTTCAGGTGTCGCAGGACCAGGATAAACAGGTTCTTTGATTTCCGCATCGGGTACACTGATATACCCTGCCATTTTCGATTTATCTTTTGGAATCGTAGGTTTTTCTTTTGATGTATTGCTTTTATCATTTTTATCATATTGTTCTATTTTATCGTCATTATCTTTTTCATGTAAGTAATTATCAATATATGGTTTCGCAAATAAATATACTGCTACTAATATCAAAATCACACCAATAATGGTCATGAGTCGATTTGTCCAATTTTTCACTAAGTAGTACTCCTTTAATTTTAAAATTCTTAATTCATAGTATATCATTTATTTTTCTAAATAAAATGTTAGATTATATGACATATATTTGATTTAACTTCATGCAAGTGCTTAAATTAACAATAAATACTATAAGTAGGTGCTTATCATGATTAGAAAAGCAGAACGTAAAGATTTACCTGATATATTAAATATTTATAATGATGCCATACTGAATACAACGGCTGTATATACTTATAATCCACAAAGTCTTGATGAACGAGAAGCATGGTTCGAAACAAAAGTGCTTGCACACGAACCTATATTTATATTTGAAATAGATAATAAAGTTGCTGGGTTTGCCACGTATGGTCAATTTAGAAATTGGCCAGCCTATTTATATTCTATTGAGCATTCTATATATGTAAATAAAGATTATCGTGGAAGAGGCGTGGCATCACATTTACTCGAGCATTTAATTGATGATGCTAAACACCGCCAGTATCGCACTATAGTTGCAGGCATAGATGCATCAAATGAAGCAAGTATTAAACTTCATGAAAAATTCAATTTTAAACATGCTGGTACGATTGAAAACGTAGGCTATAAATTTGAACGTTGGCTTGATTTAGCTTTCTATCAATATGATTTAAATACGGATAAATAACTCATAAAAAAATCGAGATCTTGTTATTCACATAACTGTCTCGACTTTTTTGTTTATTCTTCATCTCTAAGGCTATCTATTTTTTCATGTTTTCTATTTTCAAGCATAAAACACACATAGTAAAAAAGAAATACAAACATTATACTCATGGACATTGATTGAAGTAAAAGATTCTCCCAAGTTCCTTCGATCGTCCATACACGTGTTAACGTTGTATTAATGATGAAGGCTAAAAATAAGAGATATAATCTAAGCATATCATCATCCCCTTTTGAGTTATTTTATATCCAAAAGTGAAATATTGCAATTACTTTTTTGAAATTTTCTGATAATTTAAGGCGTAAAAAAACCACTCTTGAATATGTTGTCATTCAAGAATGGTTTAGGATTTTAAATGTTATGAAAAACTATTGACTGGGTCTTCTGCATTACCAAAGATTTTTTGTTTAATGGCTTCTCCTGTTGGTGTACCTGCTAAACCACCTAGTCCAGTTTCTCTAAGTTGTGCAGGTAAGTTTCGCCCTACTTTGTCCATCGCTTCGATGACTTCATCGACTGGAATTCTACTTTTCACACCAGCTAAAGCTAAATCAGCTGAAATTAATGCATTTCCTGAACCAATGGCATTACGCATGACGCATGGAATTTCAACAAGTCCAGCCACTGGGTCACACACAAGGCCTAATAAGTTACTAATAGCTAATGCCATCGCATGACCCGAAGCTTCTGGTTCACCACCAAAGACAGATACTGCAGCTGCTGCTGCCATAGCTGATGCTGAACCTACCTCTGCTTGACAACCTCCCGTTGCACCAGCAACACTCGCATTATTTGCAACCACACGTCCAAATAATGATGCAACAAATAGAAAATCAATCATTTGATCTTCTGTTAAACCATGTGTTTTTTCTAATTTAAATAATACGCCCGGAATCGTACCGGAGGAACCAGCTGTCGGTGTTGCACAAATAATCCCCATTGCTGCATTGACTTCATTTGTTGCTACAGCGCCTTTAACTGCTTCCATCATTTCATGGCCTGATAAAGCATGATAATTCTCGTTGTAATCACGGATTTTAGCTGCATCATGTCCCGTATAACCTGTGACACTTTCTACCCCATCTCCTGTAGTCCCTTTAACTACAGCATCACGCATGACTTGTAAATTTTCTTTCATTAAATCTCTAACTTCATCACGTGATTGACCTGATAATTCCATTTCTTCTTGAATCATAATATCCGCGAATGACATATTGTTTTCAACAGCATAATCTATAGTTTCTCTAATTGAATCGAACATTTTTAATCCTCCTTTATTTTATATAGGATATATTTAAGTGATTATATTTTTCTTTGATTTGATTTAATGTTGATTCTTTGATTGCTTTTGTTAACGGTAAAACAACTAAACTATTATCATCATCTGTTTCAACCAATTCTTCGTCTATACTTACGCCAAGTTCGTTTACTTCATTTAAGAAATGATTCACTTCCGACTTATTTTTAGATCCATCCATGACTAAAATGGGTAAGCCATGATTAAAGTTAACATCTATACCTTCAACACTAATTCTTCTCAATTTAATGGTACCGCCACCTATAGAATTACCAATCACTTCAATATGACGTCCATTTGCTTCAGCAATTAAATAAGCACAATTTGGATGTTCTCCAATACTTTCTCCATCTTCTTCAATAATGTCAACATGAATACCTAAATCGTTAGCAATAGTTAATGAATCTTTAATTCGATTATCGAACGTACTATAACCCATTGCACCACCTACAATTGCTAAATCTGTACCATGCCCTTGGTGTGTTTTTGCGAATGATTCATAATAATGAATTGCTAATGTTTCTGGTTTAATGCCTCCGAGTACATTAAAAGCAGCATTCCCTATTTTTACTGCTCCAGCTGTATGAGAACTTGAAGGTCCCATCATGACTGGTCCAATAATATCAAACGCACTTTGATAGTCATAACTTTTTTTAGTAGCCATTCTTAAACACTCTCCTTAGGTTGTTTTTGTTTAGATGGTAATTTGATAGATAAATCCATGAGATTGAATTTTTTAATCAATGTACTGATCGCGAACGCCAAAATGATACTTGAAATTGCTACAGCAATGATTGTAATTACTGCTTTCATAGGTGTATTAAAGCCAAACAATACAATTGCACCAGCAATTGGTGTAGCCATACCTTTTACATTTATTACTAGTCCACTAAATGTTACAATACATGCATTTACTACACCAATCAAGGCATTTGTTCCATATAATTGTAATGGATATTTAGCAATTAAATCAATTTGAGTGAGCGGTTCAACAAAAACTGCAAATGCTTTAGATGGACCACCAATGTTTAATCTACTAAACATCACGTAGTTAACAAATGAAGCGCCTGTACAAGTTAATGCACCGATTGCCATTGGTACACCTGTTAAACCCAATAAGCTTGTCAGTACCATTGAACTTAATGGTGTCATACCTGTAACTGGAATGACTAATCCAAGTATCACTGCTAAAGCGTATGGATGACTGTCTCCTACAGCAGTAATTGCACCACCAATTTGTTGCAATACAGCCATTACTCCTGGGCTAATGACTGTTGCTAAGCCAAATGCAACGGCTGGAGCAATTAAAATAACTGCAATTAAGTCTAAACCTTCTGGTACTTTTTTCTCAATAAATTTAATACCAAATGAAATAATATACGCTGCAATAAATGCTGGTAATAATTTAAAATCATGTAATACTAAACCAACGATAACTGCAAATACTGGTGAAATACCTAAATTAACACATGTCAAAATTCCTACTGCAACGCCAGCTAAACTCCCTGCTAAATCTCCAATCACTTGGAAGAAGTGAATATGGAAAACGCCACCTATCGCATAACTTAAGAATGCCTGTGGCAAGAAAGTTGCACACGCTGCTCCCGACAGTGCTTGTAATCCTTGTTTTCCATATGGTGCAAAGTTTAAGAAAAGTGTCATTACAATTAATACTAATACAAGAGTCCCAACGCCTAAAATAATATTCATTTCCCGATAACCTCTTTCTCTCTAATTTCCTAGCCAATGTCATAGTACACCCCTTGGAAAACGTTTTCAACACCTAATACAGTAAATCTAAAATTTATTTGTGAAATAATTCACATTTTAAGTATTTTAACGAATTTAATTTTCATGTAAAAAAAATTAGACGCAAAATATTAATTTTGTTCATAAAAAAACAGTAGAAACGAGAAATATACTCACTTCTACTGAAAAAGATGTTTATAAATACACTCAGTTATAATACATCTTTTAGTAATATGAATGTTCACCACTTGATTGAATTTTATCAATTATTTATTGTTTTCTTACTCACTCTATTTCTTAATGGGGTGGATCTCTTATACACACAAACATACTTAACTATATCGTTTTACTATTCTAAAACGTTAGAATAAGTTGTTATATTTTGCGTATCGATGAGTGTATACATGATATAACATAAATCATGAAAATGATTGGAAAAAAGTTGAAAGGATAGAAATGGCATTTCTAAACATGCATACTTATTATAAATTGTACGAATGTATACATAATATTCTAGTAATAATCGTTTAAATAATACATTTAGGAAAAGATTCATAGAGGGTTTTAAATCATTAGAATTTAAATAAAGGGTCTCAATCATATTTACGTGTGATAGTTGATCAATGAAATGAGTATCGTTCATAACTATCACTCCTTTCCATACTTAACAGATAGTGTTATTTGGAATGAGGAATTTATATATATTATTTAATATCTATATTAGATTTTTGTCAATATATTTGTCATAAATATAATATTTTAATTATAAAAAGGAATGTTAATCGGAATTTACTATTAAAAAAGTAGGGACATAAAAACGATGTCTGTCCCTACTTTGTCATCTGATTCTTCGAGTTTCTTTCTAAATAATCATGGGCTAAACGCTTTAAATCTTTAATAATGCTTCTGTAAGTTGATGTGTATGTTGATAGATTTGTTTATAAATATTGTAATAAGATTCATATTGTTGGTGTCGTTGCAAATTTGGTTCATATATATGTTCAACGTCTATAAATTGTGCTACACAGTCATCAAAAGAATCAAACCATTGTAATCCATACGCCGCAATCATTGCTGCCCCCATACTTGGTCCTTCTTCATGCTTCAATTTACGTATAGATGCATTGAAAATATCAGCTTGCATTTGAAGCCAAAATTCACTTTTTGCCCCTCCACCAATTGAAGTAATATGTGTAATTTCTTTTCCCGCTTCTCGCATCAATTGAATTGAATCATATAAAGAAAAGGTAATACCTTCTAGTACCGCTCGTGCAAAGTCTGATTTAGAATGGTTACCGCTAATACCAATGAAACTCCCTCGAATAAATGCATCGCCATGTGGTGTACGCTCACCAGCTAGGTAAGGCGCAAATAATAAACGATTTGCACCTATTGACGAGGTACTCGCTTGTTTAACAATTTCATCAAACGTATCGTTATCAAAAAATGTTCTCTTTAACCAATTAAGACTATATCCTGCAGCCAACGTTACTCCCATTGCATAATATGTATTTGGAACACTATGATCAAAAAAATGTATATTATTTTTATACTGCGTTTGATTACTTTTTTCTACGTTTACGATTACACCAGAAGTACCAATACTACATAATGTATCATTATCATTGATTATACCTGCACCAATGGCACCACAGGCATTATCTCCACCCCCAGCAAATACTTTTACTGGAGATGTAAAACCAAGTTCACTCGCTAAGGGGCCTTGAATCATTCCAACTTCGTCTGTGGATTTCACAAGTGATGGATAAACATCTCCTATATCAAATGTATCTCCAACTTCTTTTGACCAATCATGCGTTTCTGGACTAAGAAGAAGCGTACTTGCAGCGTCAGAATATTCCATGTGAATCTTACCTGTTAAACGATAACGTACATAATCTTTAGGAAGAACGAACACATCTACTTTCTTCCATAGTTCAGGTTCATGAGTACTTACCCACATCATCTTAGGAAGTGTAAAACCCTCAAGAATCGGATTTCCATTTAATCGCTCTCCATAAACCGATCTAATTTGCTTACATTGTTCTGAATTACGTGTATCATTCCAAAGAATAGCATGTCGTACAGGGTGACCTTCTTTATCTAAAGCTACTAGCCCATGCATTTGCCCTGAGAATGAGATACCCTTCACTTTATATAATTTCATTTCATCAGAATGATTTAACTGATATATGCCTGTTTTAACTGCATTAAACCATTCCTCTGGATCTTGTTCACTATATCCAGGTTGGGATTGTATTAAATTTAAAGGCACACTTGTTGAAGTAATCACATGGCCTGATTGATTTACCGCAATAATTTTAACTGCGCTAGTTCCAAGATCAATACCTAATACTGCTTCTTTCATACGACTCACCCTTTATATCACTATTCATATAATTATATTAATGACAATTTATTATTTTTATATTTTCTATTATATATAAATTAAATTTAGCTATCTATGTATTTATGATAGCGTTTTAAATAATTATTTCAATACTTATTTTAAGTAAATAAAAAAAGGACAAAAACCGATTGATTTTTGTCCCTTTTTATTATCTGTTTCCTACATCTTGTCCAACTTCCACTGTTCTATCTTGCTTGTTATAAACCGCACCTTGAACACTACCAAAGTTAGGATCGTTACGTTTTTCTTCTACACCAAAACCTAGACTTTTGAAAATATTGACATCATTATCATCCATAGCATTTTCATAGAAGATTGTTCCACCATCATTATAAAAACGTGGCTTATTAATAGATTCTTGTAACGTCCCATTTCCTCTTAAATAATCTACAATGACTTCATTAAGAATCGTTGGAATTTTATTTCCTCCAGGCGAACCAATACCCATATAGAAGTCGGGTCCAACAATAATAGTAGGTGACGTATAAGAACGTGGTGCTTTATGTTTCTCACCATAGTTTGGACTGTTTGGATCTGTTGAAAAGTTTGTTAGCGAGTTGTTCATATAAAAACCTTCTTTAACATATTTACCTGTTCCAAAGAAGCTTGATAATGTATTTGTAGTACTTGCTAACTTACCGTTCTTATCAATCACTACAAAGTGTGTTGTACTTGTGTTATCAATACGTTGTGTATTGAAGTCACTACCTTGTTCGTCAAAATTGATACCGTTAATCTTATCTAATAAATAATCTTGAGACAAGTAGGTATTGCTACTAGATTCTTTGCCATTAACAATATCTCTATTTCGATACATAATATCACGAGATTTGACAATCCCTGTAATATAATCTGTACGATCATTTGCAGAATTTACGCTTTCATCAATCTTCAAACCTTGTTCCATTAAGATTCCACCTAATGGGTTAGATGCAGCATAAACAGTATTGTTTAAATATTTTGTACTAATAGGTTTCTTTTCTTCTGTCTTTACTTGTTTAAAATCCTCTTCAGTGAGTTGATTTTTTAATTGTTTAGATAAACTTTTTCCAATATGATTATAAAAATAATCCGGTCCTTTATCTCGAATTTTCTTTAAAGTATTTGCTAAAGCAGGTTGTTTTACAATTGCACCTTCACGAACTGTACGCTTGCCTTTAAAGAAGGGAGAGTTTCGATCAATGTCAGAACCAAATAATTTCAAGCTACGTTCTAACTCTGAATCTACTTCAAAGCCATCTTCAGCTAATGGAATGACATAGTTTAAGATTTTTTTCTCATCCATTTTACCTTCTTTTTCATGCATATCATGTAAACCGCGTACAAAACCGGGTGTCCCTATTTTATCTCCCTTTTTGTAATTAAATGAAGATGTTGTTTTATATTCATACATGCGAGGTTCTTCACCATTTTTACCATCGTATGTAAGTGTAGCGCCGCCACCACCTAATCCAGATGAATGAGGTTCTGTTACTGCAAGCGCGTAAGCGACACCTTCCGCTGCGTCAACTGCATTACCACCATCTTCAATAATTTTATTACCTACACGTGTTGCGATAGCATTGTTTGAAGCGACACCATACGTTTTTTGCTCATCAGAGGTTGCTGATTTACGGTTAGCAATCTTGTTTTCATATAGATCATCTTTATCAAGTTTATCTTCTTTATTAAAAAAATAAAATATAAATGAGATTAAAATTGTAATCACTAAAATGACTGATAGTGTCACTTTATTATAGATATTCATACTACTTGGCCCCTTTAGATAAATATTGCTCCGTGGCTTTATTTAATTCATTTTTTTCGTAATTATCGAGACCTTCATTTGCTCTAGCAAATGTAACCATTAATAAAATAGCAATAATAATGAGTGTTGTAACAATAGGTAACCAATGTTGTTTAATATTCAAAAGAATACCCCCCATTCTTTTCTTTCAGATGAATTGTTTTATCTTTAATATTATTGTAATAACGTTGTGACTCCATACTATTCATATGATCTTTTGTTAATTTTCCATCTGCAGAGCGAACAGGTGTAATTTGAAATTGATGATGCTGACCATCCCAATCATGTTGAACAACTATACTTTTTTGATTTTTTGATAGAAAATCAGCAGAGGTTAAATTTCCTAAACTATAAAAAATACTAGCATGTTTATATTTCTCAATACTTTGTATAACTGTATTATGGCCAATGATTACATCTGCACCTGCATCAACTAATGCATGGGCATAAGCTTTTTGGCGATCTGTTACATTACGTTCGTTAGGAATCCCCCAATCTACGTTCACAACTACAAGATCATTGTTTTCCTTTAAGTTTTTAATTAATGGTACAAAAATTTTGGGATCTAAGCTAATAGATGTCGTATTTTTTAAAGGATCTTCATAATACGATTCAATATCTGTGAACGAAACATTAGCGACTTTTTTATTTTTAACTTTTTGTTGCACTGTTTTACTATTAATTGGATTCGAACCATTTCCAGTTAAAAAATTATAATCTGTTTGTGCTTCAACTTTTTTGGATAAATCTTGCGCTTGTACATTATCTATAGTGCTATTAATTAAATTGATACTTTTAATATTTTGTTTTTTTAAAAACATAATGTTTTCTATGTTTTTGTTTATATTTTCTTTAGGATTTTTAGAAAATTGGTTCACATATAAAGAAGCTGTGGAAAAATCACTTTGTTGTAATGGCTGTCTTAAACTTTTAAAAACATCATTTAAATTGACTTTTCTGATGTCATTATTCAAAGTGATATTTCCTAAATATGTATTTCTAATACTATTACCCGAATGTGGCATCGCCTCTACAGGTTCAACTTTAACAGCTCGAATAGCAAAAATTAGAAGTACTACTGTGATAACTAAGACAATAAACGTATACAAAAAGTTTCTTCGTTTATGTCGTTTCGATTGCTTAAGTAACCATTCGCTCGCTGATAATCGTTTTTTCTTTTTCATTATTATGCGCTCCTCGCTCGCGATTAATTAATAAAGCTATATAAGAACAAGATGACATAAGTAATACATGTTAATAACATTGTCGTAGCTAATGTAATTACAACACCTTGTTTTTGAATGGTATTGGCAATAATACCAGGAATAACAACTCCGATACCTGAAACCTCTACAACTTCAAATGGAGTGAGTGGATAAATTAAATCAAAAACAAATTTTAGAACCATACCAGTTAAAATCATCGCTGCAAATTTACGTCTACCATAAAGAATGACCCATCTACTAATACCAAACGTAACAATAAAATAAGTGAGACAACTAATGACCAACACAGATAGTAACATAATGGGTTGATCAAAAATAAGTGCTAAATAACCAGGTACAACAAGACCTGCGGGATTAATCCCAAATTTTTCTGCAAAAATTAAACTTAATACAATACCAACAAATAGGGAAAAGTATAATTCCGAACCTATCATTTTATTCTATCCCTTCTATAAATTCTGCTATTTTTCCACCTGGACCATGAATATTTCCAACACAAAATATGAGTGCCTGATGTGATTCACTAAGAATCGCTTTTTCTATATCTGAAAAATCATGATTTTCAAGGTTTATGTATGTTTTTTCAGGTAGATGTTGCATTAAATCTGTAACCATTTGCGTGCTTTTTCCTGTACAAATTAAGGTATCGAATTCGACGTCCTCAATAAAATTCTCAACGAACTGTCGCGTTCGATCCACCCTGTCAGAACGACAGTTAAGAATCACTACTTTTTTTGTATAAGGATAATCGTATGATTCTACTTTATTTAATATCGCTTTCGTAGACTGAGGCTCATTAGCAGCAAACGCATTAACAAATACATTTTTTGTGTTATTTGCATTAAAATATTTAATTTCAACCGCTCCTGGATCAGGAGGTGCATTTAACATGCCGCGCAGTGCAACGTCTTTTTCAACTCCTACAGCTTGCGCTACACCTAAAGCGATAGCGACATTATCAGGAAATACTAAATAATTAAATTTCCTTAAGTATGATTCAGGTATATCATTTTTATCTACAACAATAAGTTCAGTTTTACGTTTTTTAGCTTCCTTAGCAAAAAAGTCTGTAAACTCATCCTTCATGACTACTAATTTTCCATTTCGGGGAATCGTTGCAGTAAATGCTTGAGCAATATCTTGAAGTGTCGGCCCTAATACGTCCATATGGTCTTCCATAACATTGACAATGACACCAATATTCGCTTTTACTAAATCTTCTTGAAAGACAATTTGATAATCTGGATTCACTGCCATACATTCATTAACAAGCGCATTGCCTTTTTGCTTAACTACTTTTTGCACAATGTCTCTTTGTTCTCCTATGTTGGCGCCTTGCGGTTTTCTAAGGACAGGATATTCTTTCTCTGTAAACCAATACAACATTCTGGCATCAGTGCCTGTTGTTTTACCAATGACATGATATTGATCTTCTCGCAAAATACTATAAATCATTCTTGTAATAGTTGATTTACCACGAATACCATTAATATTTATTCGTAGAGGAATCTTATTTAAACGGTGTGTATGTCGCTTTTTCTCTCTAATTCCTAGAAATAATATCAAAGCGATACAAATGATAATGAGAATCAAACTGAAGTCCCTCTCTTTAAACATATTTTTTCTTTCATTTAATATTATCTTAATGAATGCGTTAAACACTTTAATAAGGGTATGCTATCATCTTAATATTTAGTCAGTTTTAAAAATGTAAATATTCAGTTAAAAATAGTATAAAATTATAAAAAAGTTAATAGAATATCAATATTTTCTCGAATAAATTATTGATTATTTCAAATTAATATCGACAAATTTAATTACCTTACATTTATTAATAGTAAATCGATAAATATTTACTTCTTATTTACATTTACTTAAAACTCTCATGTTAGTTTATAAGTAAACATTGCTATGACTCTAGGAGGACATAAATGGATAAATCTATGGCTAAACCTGTTAAAATTGCAGTTGGCATTTATCTTTCTTTAGTTTTACTGGCTTGTTCTAGTTATCTCATCTTTATTTTGATTGGCAGTCTACAAGGAAATGACATGAGTAATTCTGTATTAGATACTGATCATCGTTATATCAACAACAGTTCTCAATCTTCTCACGAGACAATCAATAAAAACAAATCACCACATTCGACTTCAAATTTTACTGAAATAGAAAAAGAAGATGCCCTATCTTCACATAACGATACTATTAATACTGAATATAAAGAAACAGATACTAACTCTAGAGAATAATACAAGTTAGTATCTGTTTTTATGTTTATATAAAATGCGAATTAATATGTTACTTACTGCTAGACTATTAATAAGTGACATGTTTTTATTGAATTTTGCTGAAATTTTACAACCTAAACATTCGATTTTCAATGCATTTCAAATTCTTAGAATGATATTCATTTTACTCATTATTTTATTATTATCTTTTTAAAAAAACAGCCTAGTCATATGTGCTATCATAGATGTTTTATTCTTTATTCGAGTGCTTTTAAAAATAACACCAATGTTCAAACTAGTATTTAATCTTTTCCCATTATATTTTTCAGTTGTGTAAAGAACTTTTGACGTTCTGGTAATGGGAAAATAGGATAAATATGGAATAAGTTATAACCAGGTGTAAAATCATGTTCAATTCCTTTATCATTTAACATTTTAGAGAGCTTTAATGCATCTGGATATAACGTTTCTTTTGTGCCTATAAAAATAGATATACGACCAAGACCCTCTAAATCTCCGTTAATTGGCGATATTTTATAGTCTTCTATTGGCGTATCACCAGACCATAATTGAATGAAATATTTACTTCCTTCAATTCCTAGCATAGG
Source organism: Staphylococcus sp. FSL W8-1270 (assembly GCF_038007165.1). Lineage (NCBI taxonomy): Bacteria > Bacillati > Bacillota > Bacilli > Caryophanales > Staphylococcaceae > Staphylococcus > Staphylococcus sp. FSL W8-1270. Next base: position 399,606 of record NZ_JBBOWQ010000001.1, on the reverse strand, counting down.
ATCTACTTTTTCATATTTTTTAGCTTCAGGATTATTAAATGTTGCATCAAGAACTGGAGACAGCATCACAATATGTCCTGGTTGTGGTAATTGTGTTTCTTTTTTAAGATATTGTGCAAATGATAAAGCGATTTGACCGCCTGCTGAATCTCCCATTATCGTCATATGTTGCGGATTTTCAACTTCCAATATTTCTTTTTGATAAATATTTTTTAGTAATTCAAATGTTGTTCGATAGTCTCTGTGAGGTACTTTAGGATAAACAGGCATAATCACTCGTGCATCCAATTCTCCTGCAAGTTGATCAATAAAATCAAAATGATTATCTAATGGATCTTGGAACCAAGCACCACCATGAATGTAAAGCACAACATCTTGATGAGGTTCTCTTTTATCATTAACAATATATGTGACAGATCCATTAATACTTCTAGTATGCGCACGATGTTTAAATTCATAATCCGTCCCATCATATTTACCAGCTGTTAAAGGTTTAACTTCCTCTAATGCTTTTTTAGCATCATTCGTATTTTCAAATGTTTTTTTCATTCCAGACATACGAATATATTTTTCAGTAATAAAGCTTTGATAACTGCGTTTTTCTTTTACTTTAATGTAAGCTAAAGTTCCAAGAATTGCAGATGTCGCTACGGTTAATAATCGTTTTTTCATCTTTTGACCTCCTATACTCTATATTATTATATACCTCAGAGTCGTTATATTTTAGTAAATCGCTTATTCAACTTTTAAATATTTAAAAAAGTAGTGATAAGTGCTATTCTAAATATAATTATCAGAATTTTTATTCTATTTTAGAAAGTAGGTTATGCTGAATGAAAAGAAATAAAATTGTGCTGATTGGTAGTGGATTCGTAGGTTCTGCGTTTGCACATACAGTTGTAGCTAAAGGACTAGTCGATGAACTAGCTATTATTGATATTGATGAAGATAAAGCAAAAGCAGATGTATGGGATTTAAATCATGCTACACCTTTTGGTGATAAGTTTGTAGATGTACATCTTGGTTCGTATAGTGATTGTAGTGATGCTGATATCGTCGTGATCTGTGCAAGTGCAAAATTAGATAAAGGTGACACACGTTTAAAATTATTAGAAGATAATGTGAATATCTTTGTGCCTATGATTCAAAAAGTCATTGCTCATGGTTTCGATGGTTATTTTGTACTTCCATCTAATCCAGTCGATATTATGAGTTATGTTATAAAACGTGTGTCTCAATTTCCTAAGAATAAAATTATTGGATCAGGAACTTCATTAGATACAGCTCGCTTCGAATTTTTCTTAAGTCGCACGTTTGATGTGGCACCACAAAATGTCTATGCGCCTGTTATTGGCGAACACGGCGATTCTCAAGTAGCTGTTTGGTCTCATGCTCAAATTGCCGGTGAACCTGTCCTTGATTTACTGAATAAAGGAGTAGACCAAACCACGTTCAAACAATCTATCGCTTCGCAAACCACTCAAGTGGGATATGATATTTACGTTCGAAAAGGTACTACAAACTTTGGTATATCATTAAGTTTAGTACGTATTGTAGAAGCTATTTTATTTAATAAAAATGTGATTATGAATGTTTCAAGTTATCTTGAAGGTGAATATGGACTAAATGACCTTTATATTGGAACGCCAACAGTGATTAACGGTAATGGTGCTGATCGTGTCATTGAACTGAAATTGGAAGAAGATGAACTTACTCGTTTCAAACAATCAAGTCATATTATTTTAGAGCATCAACAACGTGCTGATGCTCTCATTGAATCAATTTTAAATAAATAGTAATAAAAGAGCCTAAACACAACAATTCATTTATCGTGTTTAGGCTTTCTTAACTTATTTTAAACTCTCATGCATTAAACTTAATTGGTGCTCAAAATCTTGCATATCAATAAAACGCGCTTGTCGATGCATTTCTTTTCCGTCCAAAAATATTAAATCCACTGGAACAGTAAATATAGATAGTTCTCCCGCAATAGCTTCTACATTAGATTGATTGATAACAGCAAAATGGACTTTAGAATAATCATTGACGATATCTTCAATTTGTGGCAATACCGCATGACATACTGAACAATGATTCCGCATAACATGAATCACTACTAATCGATGCGTTTGAATAAATTGATGAAATTGTTCTATACTTTCAATATTTTTAGTCATATTTTCACCTACTTATTTAATTTAACGGTCTCGTTCTCTTATACATACTTATTTTACGATGTTACACTTATTTTTTCATCTAAATCCTCTTGTTAAATACGTTCAACAATAGTTCAATGATTTTCTCTTCAAAATAGAATACATCTTATTAAATTAATGTTATAATGTTTGTGAAATAATTCACAATTTATATTGGAGGAATCAACATGAAAGCTTACATCTATGAAAAACCTGGCGTAGCTAAGCTCGTCGATAAAGAAAAACCAGTTGTTACGGAAAGTACTGACGCTATTATTAGAATGGTCAAAACAACAATTTGTGGTACTGACTTACATATTATTAAAGGAGACACACCTGAAGTTCCTCAATATACTACATTAGGTCACGAAGGTATTGGTATTGTTGAATCTGTTGGTTCGAATGTCAATAACTTCAAAGTCGGCGATAAAGTCATTGTGTCTTGTATCTCATCTTGTGGCAAATGTTATTACTGTAAAAAAGGTATCTATGCTCATTGTGAAAATGGAGGTGGATGGATATTAGGTCATCTTGTTGATGGTACGCAAGCAGAATATGTGAAAGTCCCTTTTGCAGATAATTCTTTATATCATGCTCCTACTTCTTTACCTGATGAAGCACTCGTGATGCTTTCAGATATTTTACCGACTGGTTATGAAATTGGTGTATTAAAAGGAAAAGTAAAACCTGGTAGCACTGTTGCTATTGTAGGTGCTGGACCAGTTGGATTAGCTTCTTTATTAACTGCTCAATTCTACTCACCTTCAAAAATAATTATGATTGATTTAGATGATCATCGTTTAGCTACAGCCAAAAAATTTGGAGCGACTCATACAATTAATTCTAGTCATGTGAATGAAGCAATTAAACAAATCAAAGATATCAATCATCGTGGCGTCGATGTTGCTATTGAAGCAGTTGGTATTCCAGCAACATTTGATTTATGTCAAAAGTTGATTGGCGTCGATGGAACAATTGCTAATGTTGGTGTTCACGGCTTACCCGTTCAATTTGATATCGAAAAATTATGGATTAAAAATATCAACGTTACAACTGGTTTAGTTTCTGCTAATACCACTGAAGAATTGTTGGAAGCACTCAAATCTAAAATCATTCAACCTGAACAACTCGTGACACATTATAGTAAATTAAGCGAAATTGAAAATGCTTATGACTTATTTAGAAATGCTACAGATCATAAAGCAATCAAATTATTAATTGAGAATGATATAACTAAATAATGTTGTGTATTAAATAAAAAATAAAAGAGAAAGATTTCTTTTTGAATTCGTCGCCCTACTATAGCAAAGAGAACTAGCATTGAAAACCTTAAGACAACACCTTTTCAATTCAGTCATCGACCGCCAATACATTAAAAATGCCTGAGACACATATGATGTCCCAGGCTTGTTTTATTATTTAATTGTCATAATACGCTTACCAGGATCTACTGAATCAACATCATCGAATGTTAATGTTTTATCATCTTGATTTGTAATAATCACTGGTGTGACAACACTTGGCGCATGTTCTTTTAAGTATGCTAAATTAATCTTCATTAATGGTTGACCTTGTGTAACAGGTTCATTGACATCAACTAAACTTTCGAAGCCTTCACCATTCAATTTCACTGTATCGATACCAATATGAATTAATACTTCAATTCCTGTATCAGATTCTAAACCGATGGCATGTTTCGTTGGGAAAATCGTTTTAACTGTACCATCAAATGGTGCTACAATTTCGCCTTTTTCAGGAACAAATCCAATACCGTCACCCATCATTTTTTCTGAGAATACTTTATCTGGTACTTCAGATAATGGGATGATATGACCCGTACCTGGTGCATAGATATCCGTTTCTTTTACCTCTTCCAACTGTACTGGCTCATCTGATGTATCTTCAGTCACAGTGGTTTCACTAGGTTTTGTGATGTCTCCATTCATAATGCGTGCCATATCATGTTTAATTTGATCTGATTTAGGACCAAAAATAGCTTGCATATTATTTCCTACTTCAAGCACCCCTGAAGCACCAAGAGCTTTTAGTCCTTCAACGTCTACTTTAGACTTATCATTGACTTCAACACGTAAACGTGTAATACAAGCATCTAAATGCTTGATATTTTCTTTACCGCCCATTGCATCTAACACATCAAAAGGTAATTTACTTGCAGATGTATTAGCTACAGAGGCTTGTTTATCTTCACGACCTGGCGTTTTAAAGTTGAATTTAACAATTAAGAATCTAAATACAACATAATAAATAACAGCGTAAACTAATCCTACTGGAATCACTAACCACCATGGTGTTTTATTTGGAAGAATACCTAATAAAACAAAATCTATGAATCCTCCAGAGAATGTATATCCTAGATGTAAATGTAGTAGATAAAGTGTTAAAAATGATAATCCATCAAGTACTGCATGAATAAAGAATAATAATGGTGCTACGAATAAGAATGAAAATTCTAACGGTTCAGTAATACCAGTTAAGAATGATGTTAAAGCTGCTGATAACATCAAACCTCCAACTACCTTTTTATTCTCAGGTTTAGCTGTTTGATAAATTGCTAATGCTGCTGCTGGTAATCCAAACATCATAACAGGAAATTCACCTTGCATGAATTTACCTGAAGTTAAATGAACACCTTCACGTATTTGCTCAATAAAAATACGTTGATCTCCTCGAATAATTTCTCCAGCTGCATTTTTCCAAGAACCAAATTCAAACCAGAATGGCGCATGGAAAATATGATGTAAACCAAATGGAATAAGTAATCGTTTAATAAATCCAAATAAGAATACTGCCAATCCAGTATTAGATTCTAACAAACCTGTACTAAATGCATTTAATCCATTTTGAATGAATGGCCAAATCCAAGCCATTGGGAAAGCTAAAATAAACGATGTCGTTGCCATCATAATCGGCACAAAACGTTTACCCGCAAAGAACCCTAAATACGATGGTAAGGAAATATTATAAAATTTGTTATAACACCAAGCTGCTAGAGCCCCTATAATAATCCCACCAAACACTCCAGTTTGAAGTGTAGGTATGCCTAAAACATTTGCGAATCCTTTAGATGGGTCTTCCAATTGTGCTGGCGTAACATTTAAGAATGCTCCCATTGTTTTATTCATAATAATAAATCCGACAAAAGCTGCAATGGCTGCTACACCATCTCCACCTGCTAGTCCTATTGCTACACCGAGTGCAAAAATGATAGGTAAGTTATCAAAAATAATACCACCAGCACCTGTCATCATGTTAGCAATATTTTGAATTACTCCATTTTTAATAAATGGAAGATAATGCTGTAATGCTTCACCTTGAAAAGCTGTTCCAATTGCTAGTAATAATCCAGCTGCAGGCAAAATTGCCACAGGTAACATCAATGCTTTACCAATACGTTGCAATTGTCCAAATAGCTTTTTAAACATTTTGATTCAATCCTTTCAATATATCTTTTTTACGCATTAAAAAAGCATGACCAAATAAGCCCATCATTTATGACAAAAATAATGATAGCTTATCTGCTCATGCCTAATCGAATAGTAACACGCAGTTCTTTTTTAACAATTTAATTATACCTATAATATAAAGCGTTTTCAATATCTTTTTTACTAATATTTTACATTTTTTTAATTTAAATATTCATAAAAAAACACTGACAAAAGCATTACTTTCGTCAGTGTTTCGAATCTATGTCTTATAAGAAACGTTTAGCAGCTACAGAGATTGGTGGTACTTTATCGAAGTCAAATTCTTTGTCTTCTGTGATAGATCTGTAAGCCCATTTACCATAACCATATGCTTCTTCGTTAACGATTTGACCTGGTAATGGCGCAGCGTTTGGATCAACATGTACATCAACAACAGTTGGTACATTTTCATTTAATGCTGCTTCAACAATTTCATCAATACGGTTAGGGTCTTTTAATACATAACCTTTACCACCAGCAGCTTCAGCGAATTTAGCATGATCCATATCAGAGAAGTCGATGGCATATTCTAATTCACCAGCAGCTTGTTGTTCATATTTGATGAATGATAATTGTTTGTTATTTAATACGAAAATTGTCATTGGTAAATCGTATTGAACAGCAGTTGCGAAGTCTTGCATTACCATTTGGAATGCACCGTCACCAGTAATTGCAATTGCTTGACGACCTGGGTAAGCAATATTAGAAGCAAGAGCACCTGGAAGACCGCAACCCATTGTACCTAACCATGCTGAGATAATAAATTTATTATTAACATTTAAGTCTAAGTAACGTGTACCCCAAACAGTTGAAGTACCAACATCGATTGAGTATACAGCGTCATCTTTACTGTAATCATTGATAGCTTTCATTAAACGTTCTGGACGAATTGGAGCACTTGTATTATTCATGTCTTTTTCCATCCATTTATCCCATACAGCTTTACGTTTTAACGTTTTGTCTAAGAATGAACGATGAGGTACTGGTTTGATTGCTTCAGTTAATTGATGGAATGCTAATTTAACGTCACCAACAATACCAACATTAATATCGAAACGTTCACCAATTACGTTTGGATTTGTGTCGATTTGAATCGCTTTAATATTTTTCTTAGGTAAGTAATTTGCATAAGGGAAGTTAGTACCAGCCATGATTAATAAATCAGCATCTTGAATAGTTTGGTAAGACGTTTTTGTACCAATTTTACCTAAGTTACCCACACTGTATGGATGTGAATCAGGTAAAACAGTTTTAGCTGGTAATGTATGAATTACAGGGATTTTAGCTGCTTCAATGAAGTCTTGTAATTCAGTTGAAGCATTTTTTGCACCTACCCCAACAAGCATAACTGGTTTTTTACTTTTGTTAATTAATTTAGCAGCTTTTTTAATGCTACGATAAGATGGTGTTGGTAACACTGGTCTAGACGTATCTACTGGACGATTTGTAGTGTCTTTAATTTTTTGAGTTAATAGATCATTTGGACAAATAATAACTGCTACACCATTTTTTTCATATGCAGTACGAATCGCTTCGTTTGTAATTTCAAATAAGTCATCACCTTTTTGAACTTGATGATGGAATACTGCTACGTCGTCAACCATTTTAGAAATGTTAGTTTCTTGGAAGAATTTTGTACCTAATAATGTACTATTCGTTTGACCTGTAATAATAAGTTGAGGTACACGGTCCATTTTAGCGTCATACATACCATTTAATAAGTGAACAACCCCAGGTCCACCAATACTTAAAGCTACACCGATTTTACCTGTTAACTTTGTATATGCTGCAGCTGATAAGCTTGCAACTTCTTCATGACGTACATGATAAAATTTGAAAGTATCTCTAACTGTTCTTAAATTATCTACTACTGCATCAACTGAGTCACCTGGAATACCCCATAAGTGATCAATATCCCAAGCTTGTAATGCTTTAACTAATGCTTCATTTGCTTTAATCTTCGCCATTGATTAAATAGCCCCTTTCCTAAATATACAATTTGTTTCTGTATTCCCTTTAGTAAAACAACTTAATCATAATTGGAATAAGAATTGAACTAATAACTGCTGTTAAAATCATTCCAATTGAGCTAAATGCGCCAGATTCGATGTCGTGTTCTAACGCTTTTGCAGTTCCAAAAGCATGTGATGCATTTCCATATGTTAAACCTCTCGCGATTGATGTTTTAAATTGACCAACCTTAAGTAGCATTGAACCCATCATACTACCTATCAATCCAGTAGTAATGATAAACAGTACTGTAATCGTATCTGTACCTCCAAGTTCTTGAGAGACTTCAATTCCTACAGCAGCTGTAATTGATCTAGGTAGTATAGTTACGATTGTTTCTTCTGAGTAACCTAATAACTTTAACGAACTAAACACTAACACAAAATTCAATATCACGCCAGCCATGACGCTTGAAAAAATGACCCCAATATTTTCTACAATCTTATCTTTATTTTTATAAAGTGGATAAGCAAGACATACAACAGTGGCATTTAATAGATGGTTAATCCATTGACCGCCAATCATGTAATCGTGATAGTTTTGACGTGTTAAAAGTAAAACAATAATTATTCCAAGTGAACCGATTAATGCTGGATTCAATAATGGGTTATTATATTTACGTTGTAATATTTGAGCAAGTTTATACATTACAACAGTTAATAATATCATTAAAACGCCTTTTAATATATCCATTTTTAATGATTTCCTTTCTTAGTATGAGGTTTTTTCTTAGACATTGTTTCAGCAATAAATCCAGAAACAAGTGCCACACAGCTTGTACCAATAATAATCAAGAGGAAGAAAATAATATAACTTGTAGTGATATTAGAAACAATATCCATAATTCCTACAACTGAAGGAATAAAGAAGAAGACCATTGTGGTTAATAAGAAGTCGGCTCCTTTAGAAACCCATTCAACGCGAATAATTTGAAAATGTAATAAAATATAAAATAATATCATACCGATAATACTTCCTGCTAATGGTATATGTAGCCATTTTTGTAGCAGTGAACCTATAATACTAATCACTACCACCAATACGATTTGAAGAATAATCTCTATAATATTTAATGCTTTTTTCAAAACGACTGACCTCCATAAATTTGTCGAATTTGTTACAGCGATTTTTTAGTCTATATTCAAAATTGTAATCTATATTGACAGATTATAAAAATATTGATTTTATATATAACTTATAGTTATTTTCTATGGAACCGTTTTAAAAATAAAAAATAGTGAGAGAACCTACGTTAAGGTTTTTCACTATTTATAAAAATGAACCGTTTACTTGTTTTCCAATCTCTCAGTCATAAATTTTATCCATTTAGACGTTGCATAACTTAAAAGTTTATCTTTTTTCCAAATTGCTCCAAGTTCCCAGCTCATACCTGAGTCTTCAATTTTTATACTTTTAATCTCATCTTTTAACATCTTGGCAATATGTTCTGGTAAAATACTAACGCCTAATCGTGCTATTACTAAATATTCAATGAAATTCCATTGTGATACATTGGACACTGTATTTGGGATAAAACCAGCATTTTTTGCAGCAGCTATAATTTTATCATTAAGATAAAAGTCCTCATTGAATAATATAAAATCTTCATTTTTCAAGTCAGCCATAGTAACAGATGAACGCTTAGCTAACTGATGTTCTTCACTCACTATAAGTCTTAAATCTTCACTATATAAAGACACATAATCAAATGTGTTCTCATCTATAGGAATGGTCGTAATGCCAATGTCTATTTGATCGTTAACCAAACGATTTTCAATCGATTTACCCCCACTTTCATTAAGACTATAGGTAACGTTTGGATATAATTTATGAAACTCCGCTAAAATATTAATAAATTGTTGCATATCCATCACTGCTGACATTCCAATATTAATATGGCCTGTTTCTAAACCAAGCAAGCCATTAATTTCATTTGGAATATTATCATATAATGCTAAAATCTCTTCACATTTTTTATAAAACACTTTTCCTGCATCTGTAAGAACTAAATAACGCTTTTGTCGATCGAATAAAGGCATGTCTAATTCATTTTCAATATCTTTTATTGCTTTACTTATAGTTGGTTGAGCAATATATAAAGATTTAGAAGCATTCGTCATACCACCTTGATTCACAACTTCCATAAAATATTTCATATGCTTGATATCCAATTGCTCACCTTCTTAAAAAATTCTTTTTTTATTATACATTATTTTTGTAAGAAAAATGTAAATTCATTAGATTTTGAATTCATTCGATAACTTACTCAAATATGTATACTTTATGGAAAAATAATATTTATAAATAAATTATTTTTCATATAAACAAAACTATATTTTCAAATTACAAAAAATGTTATAATCAAAATCGGCTCAAACAAATATGAGGTGATGAATTGAGCTTTTACGAATTTATGCAAAATTTTATAGGCGATGACACACCATTAGGTGAATTGGTAAATTGGATTAATCAAGATAACACTTTTCCTAAAGACGTGAAGAGCCAAAACGAAATATTGCTATATTTTCGAACAAATCCGTGTCTTGAAAACATACCAGTGACTAGTGTTAAAAGAGCATTAGCTGTTTTTAACCAATTCACAGATGTATGATTTCAACAAAATGTAGTTATACATTACATGGAAGTATCATCTCACTAAGGCGCCCTTGTGGCGTCTTTTTTATGCACAAATTTAGCTACAATATATTACGTATATTTCAGAAGTATTACAGTTATTTGTATAATTCATTTCTTATATTGTATTACAACTTTTTAAATAATATTATTATTTTAGATTTTAAATTATTTAATTTTTGAGGAGAACTTAATGAAAATTAAAACATTCATTTTACGTCTAATATTAGCTACGACAATTATTTTTACTGGCACTTATACATATCAAAATGTTGAACATACACATACTTCTAAAGCAGCTGGTTATAACTATTATAATAAATATCAATGTACTTGGTGGGCATATAAACGCCGTGTTCAATTAGGTAAACCTGTTTCAAATCAATGGGGCAATGCAAAAAACTGGTACTATAGAGCTCAACGTGCTGGTTATAGAACAGGACATAAGCCTAAACGCTATGCTATTATGCAATCAACTGCAGGATATTACGGTCATGTTGCCATCGTTGAACGTGTTTACAGTAATGGAAAGATTCTTGTTTCAGAATATAATTATAACCGTCCACTAGCATACAGTACGCGTTATATTAGTGCATCTGCTGCGCGTAATTACAATTACATTTATTAATTGACACAACATAATAAGCCATGAAAGTTTAGTGATGGAATCTCTTCCATTTCTAAATTCTCATGGCTTATTTTTAAGATTGGCGTATTGATTTTAAAATGCGTTCAGCCGCTTCAGTATTCGCTTTAGGTTCTTGTTTGAGTTGCTCAGCAACTTTTGAAATTTCTTCACCTTTAGCGCCTACAACAATCGCTAATGATTTATATTGCAAACTCATATGTCCTTTTTGAATACCTTCTGAAACAAGGGCTCTACAAGCTGAAAAGTTCTGTGCTAAACCTACTGCAGCTACTACATGTCCTAATTCTCTAGCAGACTCAACGTTGAGTAAGTCTAAAGACGCTTTCGCAACTGGTAATACTTTCGTTCCTCCGCCAACAATGGCTAAAGTCATCGGTACTTCAATTGTGCCCACAAGACGTCCTCGGGCTTCATCATATTTCCACGTAGCAATACCTCTATACTGACCATCGCGTGCAGCATAAGCATGCGCACTTGCTTCAGCACCTCGTGTATCATTACCTGTAGCTAGAACAACGGCATGAATTCCATTCATGACTCCTTTGTTATGTGTTGCTGCCCGATGAATATCGACTTGTGCAAGCACTGACGCACGTTCCATTCTCTTAGCTACTTCTTCACCAGAATAATCGCCGCGATTTAAATCATTGATATCAATCTCACCTTCTACCCTTACAACAGAAGACGTTGCATGATTAGATAAGATACTTATTAATATCTCTTGATCTGTTAACTCATTTTTTAGATAGGCTGTCACTGCTTCTAAAATGGTATTAAGCATATTTGCACCCATCGCATCTTTAGTATCAACAAATACTTTAAGAGACAATAACTGTTCATTAGGAAATGCATCTATGTCAATACCACGATAACCACCTCCACGATGGATGATAGAAGGATAGGCTTCATCTGCAATACGTTTAATTTGGTTTTCTTGTTTTTGAATACGTTGTGTTAAGTCTTCTGTATCTTTAACATCATCAAATACGATTTGTCCGATCATCAAGCGTTCACTTTTTATCGTTTTAAATCCTCCAGTTTGGTTAACAAGTTTCGATCCATAACTCGCAGCAGCAACAACTGATGGCTCTTCAACCATCATAGGTACCACATATTCTTTCTCATCTACAATAATTTTAGGTAATAATCCAACTGGTAATGTGCCTTGGCCAATGACATTTTCGATGAGACTGTTTGCCACTTCCTCATCAATAACTGGATTGCTTAATAATGTTTGATAATTCGTTTTATCTAACCACCCGTAGTCTACTAATTGTTTTAATTTATCTTCTCTTGATAAATGACGAAAGTTTTTATCTAAACTTTTCATATTAATGTACTCCCTTTTCAATCATTAAAGCAATACCTAGTCCTCCGCCAATACAAGCTGTTGCGATACCTGTATGTTGATGTTCTTGTTCTAAAGCATTCACAAGTGTTGTAACAAGACGTGCACCACTTGCACCAATAGGATGTCCTAGCGCAATGGCACCACCATAAATATTTAAAATGTTATCAGGTATTTTTAAATGATCCTTAACAGGTATACTTTGAGCTGCAAATGCTTCAGTCATTTCTATAATATCAATATCATTAATGTGTTGATGTGTTTTTTCTAATAATTTTTCTACTGCATAAAAAGGTGCATACCCCATGTATTGTGGATCGCAACCTACTTCAGCGTAATCGCCTACTATGCCAAGAATTTCAAATCCATGTTCTTTTGCAAATGTTGCTTCCATTAAAATAAGGGCAGATGATCCATCATTAATACTTGAAGCATTACCACCAGTGACTGTTCCATTCTCTTTAAATATTGTTTTCAAAGTAGATAATTTTTCGACACTACTATTTGGTCTTATACCTTCATCAGAAGTCATCTCATTACCTTCAGCGTCTGTCATTTTTATAATTTCATTATCAAATTTACCTTCTTCAACTGCCTTTGCAGCTTTAGCATGAGAATGGTTAGCAAACTCGTCTTGCATTTCACGTGTTACATGATATTTTTCGGCTATATTTTCTGCTGTGACACCCATTGGAACATAATGGAAAGCATCCGTTAATCCATCATGCATAAAACTTTCTACAGGATCTTCTCCGTCTTTTAAAATAAGTTTAGGTGCATTAGTCATACTTTCAACACCACCAACAGCAACGACTTTAGCTTCCCCTAACTGAATAAGTTGCTTCCCTAAAATAATTGCTTTCAGTCCTGAACCACATACTTCATTAATCGTCATCGCTGGAGTTGTATCAGGAATACCTGATTTAATAGCAATTTGTCGTGCAGAATTTTGTCCTATACCACTTTGTAAGACATTTCCGAAAATAACTTGTTCAATAAGAGCTGGATCGATATCAATTGATTCAATAGCTCCTTTTAAAGCTGTTGTACCTAGTTCAACAGCTGAATAATTTCTCAATTTCCCTTTATATCTGCCAATTGGCGTTCTTTTAGCACTTACAATAGCGATTTGTTTCATTCTTTATCTCCTTGCCTGTAGTATATATATAATTGTATTTTAGTAATTTATTTTGGTAAAATACAGAGTATTGTATTGTTAAAATTAGACTATTCGAAAGGATGACATGCCTGTGAATATAGGTATCGATAAAATCAATTTTTATGTCCCTAAATACTATGTAGACATGGCGAAGCTTGCAGAAGCTCGTCAAGTTGATCCAAACAAATTTTTAATTGGGATTGGACAAACACAAATGGCAGTAAGTCCAGTATCTCAAGATATTGTATCAATGGGAGCCAATGCTGCTAAAGATATTATAACAGAAGATGATAAAAAACATATTGGAATGGTTATCGTTGCTACTGAATCTGCTATCGACAACGCTAAAGCTGCAGCAGTTCAAATTCATCATTTATTAAATATCCAACCTTTTGCACGTTGTTTTGAAATGAAAGAAGCTTGCTATGCAGCTACACCTGCAATTCAACTTGCTAAAGATTATCTTGCAAACCGTCCTAACGAAAAAGTATTGGTCATTGCAAGTGATACAGCACGTTATGGTATCGAGTCAGGCGGTGAACCTACACAAGGTGCTGGTGCAGTGGCAATGTTAATTTCACATCAGCCTCGTATTTTACAATTAAACGATGATGCTGTTGCTTATACAGCAGATGTGTATGATTTCTGGAGACCGACTGGCCATAAATATCCACTTGTTGCAGGCGCGTTATCAAAAGACGCATATATTGAATCATTCCAAGAAAGTTGGAAAGAGTATGCACGTCGTGAAGATAAATCATTATCCGATTTTGAATCATTATGTTTCCACGTGCCTTTTACTAAAATGGGCAAAAAAGCATTAGATTCTATCATTAATGATACTGATGAAACGACTCAATCTCGATTAACGTCTGGTTATGAAGATGCTGTATACTATAATCGCTATGTAGGTAATATATATACTGGATCACTTTATTTAAGCTTAATTTCATTACTTGAAAACAGAACTTTAACTCCTGGGCAAACAATTGGATTTTTTAGTTATGGTTCTGGGTCTGTGGGAGAATTCTTTAGCGCCACAGTAGTGGAAGGTTTTGAACAACACTTAGATAAAAAAGCACATCAAGCTTTATTAAATGAACGTCAAGAAGTATCTGTAAAAGAATACGAATCATTCTTCAGACGTTTTGATGATTTATCTTTCGATCATGAGATTGAAAACGTAGAAAACGATAAAAATATCTTTTATTTAGAAAACATTGAAGATGATATTAGATATTATCATTCTCCTGAATAATGTATATCACTCAGATATTAAAAAAGATGGGACGACGAACTCAAAATGAATTCGTCATCCCATCTCCCCAACACATTATAAACGCCTAAGACAACGAATTATGTCTTAGGCGCCTTTTATTTATGGTTTAGTTGTGTATAATGGTCGATATAATTGACTCATATTCACATTTTCAATTTCTAACAATTTAATTTTATTATCAATTGTTCCACCATATCCTGTTAAACTACCATCTTTTCCTACAACGCGATGACAAGGAATGATGATAGAAATTGGATTTTTTCCTACCGCTCCACCTACAGCTTGTGCAGACATTTTTGGTTTGTTTAATAATTGACCGATATGTTTGGCAATCGTTCCGTAAGTAGTAAGCTCTCCATATGGAATCGTATTAAGATAAGCCCATACTTCTTGTTGAAAAGGTGTACCATGAGGTTGTAAAGGAAAATCAATCTCTGGATTATTTCCTAAGAAATAGTCATCAAGCCATCGTTTTACTTTTTTAAAAATATATAATTCATGATTTGTAGGAAAACGTAAATGTGTGTATTGATATAAATATTCTAATTGCGTCACTACTTCTCCGTCTGTAATGATTTCTAAATTACCTACTGGAGATTGATAAAGCATTGAATAAGACATATAGCTTCCTCCTTACTCTATTGTATTGTAATAAAAAATAAGAAGCGAGACTGAATTCATTTGAATTCCTCTTCTCGCTCCCATTAATCCATTCTGACACATTTATTAATAACTTTTTAATACTAAGTTTATTTTAATAACACAATAATTCTTAATTGAAGTTATATAATTCATAACCTTTATCTTTAGCATATTCTAATGCTAAAATTTCTAATATATTGATAAACGCTGGCTCATCTTTCACATTTACATATTGGAATTTTAATCCATAATCTTCAGCTGTGATTGATTTAATATCGTCTTCGCTTACACCTTTTTGTTGAGCTAAGCCTTTTTTAAATTTTGTTGTGCCTACACCAGATTTTAAGTTATATTGTCCCATTTTATTAAATAAGTCTTTCGTAATAGGTTGATAACCTGTTGAATATCCTCCAGTTTGACCTACAAATATTGGTGTTTTTTTATCAAAAATAACATATACACCAAATTTATCTTGAACTTTTTCACGATCTTGTTTACTAAATGATAAAGCATTATTTTTGTCATACTTAAATAATTTTTTAAGTTGCTTTTTATTATCTTCTTTAATTTGATCTAATCTTTTACTACCTTTCATATTATACCATCCTCCAGTATAGAGTATTTTTATCTTTTATCGAATTAACATTGAATCATTCTATAAAGAATACTATTTTTCTATAATTTTTTAATTTTTATTTATAATTCTAATTAATTTCTTTAAATTTTGTATACCCTATTCATCCTAGTTAAAACTTTTCTATATTGTAAATTATTTAATGCTAAACATAAAAAATCATTTCTTTTATTAAATTATAATTTATTAGTTATTCTCTATTTATTTATAGATATTTCTATTCTATAATCATATATTATGTATCTCTATATAAATATTTTATAGTTTACATGTTAGGGGAGAAAGACATGAATGATAAAGATTTAAGAGTGATAAAGACTAAGAAAGCGTTAACGAGTAGTTTATATGCTTTACTAGAAATAGAACCCTTCTCTTCTATTACAGTTCATAAAATTTGTGAAAATGCTGGTATTCATCGTACTACATTTTATAAACACTTTTATGATAAATATGAACTACTCGTCTATTTACTTGAAGTCATTGGAAAAAATTACTTTGCAATTGATATTAAGGAACGTATTAATCGTCCGTTTCAAGTTTTGTCTAATTCATTAAATCGTGAAACATTGTCTAGAATCGAATACATGCAAGAAGAAGATAATGAATACAACAAAGTTAGAAATCAGTTTCTTATAGATATTATCAAAAATGATTTTTATGAAAATATGGATCGGATAGCACTTGAAGAAACCATTCCTAAAAGCTTAGTTTTCTATGTTTTTGGTTCAATTATAGATGGTTTTTTAGAGTGGCAAAAAAATGAGGAGACAACACTTACACCTAAAGAAATGGATGAAATTTTTCATAAATTAGTTAATATTAAAACGATTAATTAATGATCAAACAATCGTTATATCGTTTTAGTAAATAAAACCCGTCGAATTAATTCAACGGGTTTTATTTATTATTAATTATTGTTTTTTATATGATTTAATTTTAATTCATTTAACTCGCTAGATGCATTAATATCACAACTACAATCTGTATCACAACCACCACATTTTCCTTGAGTAGAGCGATTAAAGAATTTATATAATGTATACGCAGCGTAACCAAAAATAGCAACAAAAATGATTACGTTTATTAATAAAGTCATTGTCATCATCCTTATATAAATAGTTTTGTTATTTGATAAAATGCAAATGTTAATATATACGCTGTAAAAATTGGATAAATTAATGCTGTAAGTGTCCATTTCCATGATGTTGTTTCTTTACGAATTGTTGCAACAGTTGAAATACATGGCACATATAATAATATAAAAATCATAAAGGCATAGGCAGATAAAGGTGTGAACTGTTGTTGAATGACATTCACTAAACCACCTTCACTAGAAGAATACAGGATAGCCATAGAACTTACAATGACTTCTTTGGCTAAGAATCCTGGAATTAACGTAGCGCCTGCTTGCCAACTACCAAATCCTAATGGAGCAATTAGATGTCCAAAGAATTCTCCAATACTATGCATGAAGCTTTCATCAATCTGTACATTCACCCCATGAGGACCGATGTAACTCAATGCCCAAATGACTACAGAACCACCAAAAATAAATGTACCTGCTTTTTTAACAAATCCTTTTGCTTTTTCCCAAGTACTTCTCCATAACGTTTTAACTGATGGCACTCTATATGTAGGTAGTTCTACAATAAATACGGAATTCTCACTTTTAAGAATAAACTTGTTAAGTAATGTACTTACAATTAATGCCACTACAATTCCTAATACATATAAACTTAGCACTACAAGAGATTGATACTTTTCAAAAAATACTCCTACAAAAATAGCATATACTGGCAATCGCGCCGAACATGACATGAAAGGTGCAATTAAAATAGTGATGAGTCTTTCTTTTTCATTTTCAATACTCCGTGTTGCCATAATACTAGGTACATTACAACCAAATCCAATAATCATTGGAATAAATGATTTACCACTTAATCCTATTGATTCCATTGTTCTATCCATTAAAACTGCAATTCGTGCCATATATCCTGAATCTTCTAAAAGTGAAATAAAGAAGAATAATACAATAATTTGTGGCACAAATACTAAGACTGAACCTACTCCAGCTACAATACCATCTGTAATCAAATTCTGTAGAAATGGCGCAACATGTATATAATGCATGCCTGCCTTTAACCAGTCTGTGAGCGGTCCGCTAAAGAAAGCATCGAGCTGATCTGATAATGGTGTTCCTATCCAAGTAAAGGTCGTTTGAAAAATCAGCCACATAATGACTAGAAATATTGGAATACCTAAGTATCTATTCATTATTATTTTATCGAGTTTTTCAGTTAAAAATTGCTGTTCTTCATTCGGATATTCAACGACACCATCTAATAGACGATCAATGTATTGATTTCGAATTATTTCAATATGTTGTCGTATTGATATATCTAAGTGTTGACTTAACTTCTCTTTAATAGGTTCAATTTGTTCGGAAATGACTGAAGGTAGTTCTCGCTCGATTTCCGGATTGTCTAATAAATACTGAATTGCTATAAAGCGTAAACGTTTTGAAGGATATTCTGTATGTGCTTGAATGATAGAAGTCATTTGCTTAATCGCATCTTCAGTTTCTTTACCATAACTGATTTTGAAGTTACGTTTTTCTTTTGGATTTAAAAAAGACAATTCATTTAGCAATTCCTCCGTACCTTTTCCTTTACGAGCAACAATGGGAAATACAGGTACTTTCAGTTTTCTCATTAGACCTTCATATTTAATTTTAATACCTCTTTGCGTTGCCACATCTACCATATTTAATCCAATGATAATAGGTTCATTTAATTCCATTAATTGTATTGTAAGTTGAAGGTTTCTCTTTAATTGACTGGCATCAATAATGTTAATCATACCTGTAAATGTATTTGTCATCAGATAGTCTGTGACGATTGTTTCATCTTTAGAAATAGGTGATAAATCATAAATACCCGGTAAATCGATTAAATTGCCAATATCTTTCTTTAATTGTCCAACTTTCTTTTCAACTGTAACGCCACTCCAGTTTCCAATGTATTCATACGAACCGGTTAGTGCATTAAACAATGATGTCTTTCCTACATTTGGATTACCTAATATACAGAAGCTTTCGTGCATAGGCTTACTCCTCTAACATAATTAAACGTGCATCACGTTGACGAATGCTTACACATTGGCCATTAATTTCAACAACACTTGGTCCATTTAACAAGCACTTTTGTTTAATACTGATTTTACTACCTACATTTAAGCCAAAGGCACCTAAACGATATAGCATATTTTTATTTTGAATATCAATTTGTTTAACTACATACTTTTTATCTTTTGATGCAGTGCTTACATTTATCATTCCAGTCACACTTTCTATTTGTAATTAATAATCATTCTCAACACTTAAATGATAACCTTTTTCACTTACTTTTACAATCATTTATTTATTCATTTTTCATAAATTTTATATACGATTCATACATTGTTTAGCGTATTTATTTTCTTATTTAGACTATAAAAAAAGTTATGGAAAATCGAACGAATTCGACTTTCCACAGCACCTACCACTTAGTTATGTTAGAACATCTCTGATACGACTTTTTGTTCTAAGAAGTTTAATAAATAGTCAGGACTGCCTGTTTTAGCGTCTGTACCTGACATTTTGAAACCACCAAATGGGTGGTAACCTACAACAGCTGCAGTACATCCACGATTTAGATATAAGTTACCTACATCAAATTCATTTACAGCTTGAATCCAATGTTCACGATTGTTTGTGATGACCGCTCCTGTTAAGCCATAATCTGTATCATTTGCAATATCAATGGCTTCATTAAAGTTATCGAATTTGGTGAAGCCAACTACAGGGCCAAAGATTTCTTCTTGCATCACTTGATCAGAAGATGTTAATCCTGAAATGATTGTTGGATGGATAAAGTAACCTGTTGAATCATCCACTTCTCCACCAATTTCAATTTTTCCTTCTTTACTACCAATTTCAATATATTTTTTAATTTTATCGAATTGTTTTTTATTAATAACAGGACCCATAAATGTATTATTGACAGTATTACCTATTGTTAAATCTTTTGTTAACTCAATTGCTTTTTCTAAGACTTCATCATAAACAGCGCTATGCACAATGGCACGTGAACATGCTGAACACTTTTGACCGGAGAATCCGAACGCTGACGTTACAATAGAGTGTGCAGCTAAGTCTGTATCTACACCTTCATCTACTACAATCGCGTCTTTACCACCCATTTCAGCAATCACACGTTTTAAGAAAGTTTGACCTTCTTGCACAACTGCACTACGCTCGTAAATGCGTGTTCCTGTTGCACGAGACCCTGTGAATGTCACAAAATGTGTATGCACAGAATCAACTAAGTAGTCACCAATGTCTTTAGGATCACCAGGCACAAAGTTTACCACACCTTTAGGTAAGCCTGCTTCTTCTAAAATTTCAATCAGTTTATATGCAGTAAGCACTGTGTCTTCAGCAGGTTTCAATAACACTGTATTACCTGCAACCACTGGTGCTAATGTTGTACCTGCCATAATTGCAAATGGGAAGTTCCAGGGTGGAATGGTTACACCTGTACCAATCGGTTTATAGAAATATTGATTGTGTTCACCTTCACGATCTAAGACCGGTTTACCATCTGCAAGTTCCATCATTGAACGAGCATAATATTCTATAAAGTCAATACCTTCAGCCGCATCTCCAACTGCTTCATCCCAAGGTTTACCCGCTTCATACACCATGACTGCTGCAATTTCTTCTTTACGACGACGAATTATTGCTGCGACACGAAGCATTAATTCAGCACGATCTTTGTGTGACCATTTACGCCATGCGTCATAAGCTTTGTTTGAAGATTCAAATGCGTTATCTACATCGTCTTTTGTCGCTTTTGACACTTTAGCTACTAATTCAGATGTATTCGCTGGATTAATTGAATCGAATGTATCATCTTTAATGATATGTTCACCATCAATGACAATAGGAAGCGTTTTACCTAAACTATGTTTTACTTTTTCTAACGTTTTTTGAAATCTTTCAACATTTTCTTGTACAGAAAAATCAATACCAGGTTCATTTTTGAAAGGTACTACCATACTTCATTACCCCCTATATGTTTTTAAGTATTTAAATTCATTCTCTAACCCTTTGTTTCTTAATCATGATATTTTCTATCATTAACTTCATTTTACTATGCTTACTCCTTCATTTGCAACCGCTTACAAAATTGTTTGTTTGACCTTTTATTCAAATACTAATGTAGCCCTATCAATACACTTTATTATATAAATAATTTATAATTTAAATAAAATAAAGTATAATAATCACAACACAATCAACCGACATCTAGAAAAGGAAGTATATATATGAAAGCACTTATCACTGGTGGAGCAGGCTTTATTGGCTCCCATGTAGCAGAATATTTTATGAAACATGACACAGAAGTACATGTTATTGACAATTTAAGTTCCGGTTTTTTAAAGAATATACCTTTTGTGAACAATGAACATATTTATATTAAAGACATCACCGATTTTGAATTTGTAACACAGTTAATACAAAAAGAACAATTTGATTTTGTCATTCATTTAGCTGCTATGGTGAGTGTAGTAGAAACTATCGAAAAGCCAGAATTATCCAATCGTATTAATATAGATGCTACTGTCAATATATTAGAAGCTATTCGAACATATAATCCAAATATTAAAAAAGTCATATTTGCTTCTTCTGCAGCTATTTATGGTCATCTACCCGATTTACCTAAATCCGTAGAACAATCTAAACCATTTCCATTATCTCCATATGCTATTCAAAAGTACGCTGGAGAACAATATGCTAAGATTTATAATCATTTATATCAAATTCCTTGTACTTGTCTAAGATTCTTTAATATTTACGGTCCTAGACAAAATCCAACATCTGATTATTCAGGAGTCATTTCTATTATGAATACTAAGTTTTTAAATCATTCAACCTTTACATTTTATGGAGATGGTGAACAAACACGTGATTTTGTTTATATCGATGATTTAATCAATGCTCTATCAATTGTTCTTAATACTACTCTAACGGATGGTTTTATCTATAATGTAGGCACAGGAACACAAACAAATTTGAAAGCTGTTTTTCAATCGTTTGAACATGGCTTTGATTATCATATACCTTATCAATTTGAAGATCCCCGTCTTGGAGATATTAAACATTCTTGTGCTGACATTACCCCACTCAAAGCATTAGGTTACAAACCTAAATATAGTATCGAAGAAGGTATTACAGCTTATTTGACTTATAATAAACATAACAACATCACTATTTAATAGAAAAACGGTTAGCTTTTATTAATATGCTAACCGTTTTTTACTATTTGAGTAGTTTATAAAACTCTTTAAGTGCTAATTGATTATATTTTTGTGCGTTAAATACTTCATATTGAGATGGTTGTTTTTGAATACACTGTTCTAATGCGACGGTGATATCATCAATATCATGACTCACAAGAGTGCCATATTTACCATTACCGAGTACATAGCGGTTTGCTATAATATCTGACGCGATAATATTAACTTTTAAAGTTAATGCTTCAAGTAATACCATTGATTGTCCTTCATAATGAGACGTTAAGCAGAAGACGTCTGCTTGTTTCATGATATAGTATGGATTCTTCCTTTGACCTAATAAAAAGACATGTTTTTCTAATTTCAACCTTTTTATTTGTTGTTCTAATTGAACACGGATAGGGCCTTCTCCCATAATATATAACTTTGTATGCGGATGACTGACATGTACTTTACTAAATGCATCAATAAGTAAGTCAAAGCCTTTTTCAGGTGATAATCGTCCTGCAGTTACAATTTTGAAATCGTCTTCCTTAAATGGTACTGAACTTATATCCCCATTATTGATGCGTACGAGTACCGATTGGTGTTGTTTTTCAAATTTTTCAGAGTCATCTAATTTTAATTGATTGATTTTATTCAAATTAATCGTATTTCTAGAAGTGACAAATTTCTTATTCAATGATTTATCATTGATCTTCTGTTTATTTTGATTTTTAGAAGCATCGGATACACATACTAATTGATCAAATTGACTATACAGCGAGAGTACACCTTTTAAATTTTGATAATGTATTTTAACACCGTTAACTTTTCTTTCCATATCTGCTTTAATATCACTATGTAAATAAATCAATTTACGTTTTACTTTTGTTGCTAAAATTAAATTAGCCCAAAACATAGAATACCCACTAAAATCAATCGCATAGTCGAATTGGCTATGACCTAATACTTTTCGCATTTCTCTTTCGTATACTTTCTTCGGATATATCAAATGCTCTAACGTACTTTTTAATCCTCTCTGTCTTACGAAATCGATACTATACGTTTCTTTCAATGATGCTGCTAATGGAGGTACTCTCAAAATAATCCTAACGTTCTTATTAATACTATTTAAGTTATTTAAAACTTCAAGATTTTTACTTTTATTAGTAAACAATGTAATGTCATATGTTTCATAATCGACATTTTCTAATAAATTAATGATAGACGTTGTAATACCATTATTTTTCATACCACCAGGATAAATTAACACTCTTTTCTTAGCACAGATCTTACGTTTAGAACGCTTATGTTTACCCTCAAATAGTATGTTAATAAGTGTTTCAGTAACAGTTCCATCATCTAGATAGGTATATTGACTTTTAAAATATTGATATTTTTTCTTTACTGAATCATCATCATATACTTTTTGCTTGATCGCTGTAATCACATCTTCAATATGATGAACGACAGGACCAGGTAGGTCACGATTAGCAATATACATACCTCGTGATGATTGATATTCATCCAAATCTGGAGTATAGAAGACAATCGGTTTATTGGTTACTAAATAGTCAAAGAAGATACTTGAATAATCTGTAATCATTAAATCAACGATCGCTAATATTTCATTGGTATCAAAATAATCAGGAATTAAATAAGGTTTTAAACGTTTTATTTTAAGCGCGTCTTTATATAAATAAGGATGTACTTTGACTAACACTTGATAATCTAGGTGATGTTTAAGTTTTTCAACTTCTTCAACGATATGATTTAAACTTGCCTCTGGTGCATTGACATCCTCGCCTCTCCAAGTTGGACAATACAATAAAATACTTTGTTCTTTACTAATATGAAGATAATGATTCAACTCGCTAATCATGTCTTTTCGATTTGAATTTAAAGTTAAATCAATTCTAGGATATCCAATTTCCAACAATTCTCCACCATAAATATTTTCAAGTCTAAAGGCTCGTTTAAAAATTGTCGTCGTATGGTGATTAGGACTAATTAAGTAATCACTACTTAAAAAGTTTTTAATAATATTTTGAGAACCATAAAGACTATTTTCAATGTCTAATCCCATATATTTTAAAGGTGTCCCATGCCATGTATTGATATAGATTTGCTTTGGCTTTTTAATGAAATAGGATGGAAAAGTAGAATTATTAATTAAATACTTACTCTCCGTTAATGCTTTCAAATATTCTCTTGATTCTTTAATAACAAACTCTACATTTTTATAGTGCTTAAATCTTGCTTTATAAAATAGCAATGTTTCGTTATGATCTACTACCCATATGTGTTTATATTTACGATAACGAGGTTGCTGAATTAAACTTTTAAATATTGCATATGGACTATCTGTGATACTTTTTCCATCTCTCACTTGATATAATATCTGATATTCCTTAACATTATTCTTTTTATAATATTTAGCGTAAGTCATTACTTTACTTGTATAAGCAGATTTATTTTTTCTTCGTATTGGCGTAAATAAAAAATTCGATTTACGTCTTAATTGATTTGTAAGACATGTCTTAAGTGTCATATTCATTATCCTTTCTAAGTTGCTTTTATTTCTCTTAAGTTGTTTCATTAAAATGAATTGAACGATTTCAATGATGCACATATAGTAATACACATATTCAGCACTCTACAATTATATCATTTAATTATATTATATAATAAATATTTAATTTCAATACACATTGTTATTTTATATAAAAAATCAACCTTTAAGTATACGTGTTCCTACTTAAAGGTTGGTTACTATATTATTCAAAGTGATTAGGCATATTTATTGTTTCATTTTGGTCAATCGTTCTTATCACTTTTGCTGGCACTCCAGCAGCTAAACTATTCGGTGGAATATCGTTTGTTACAACACTACCTGCTGCAATAACTGAGCCATCACCAATTGAAACGCCTGGCGTAACTGTCACACTCGCACCAAACCAAATATTACTTCCTATATGAATAGGTTTTGCCAATTCCCATCCTTTATTACGATCTTGATAATTAAGTGGATGATGTGCTGTATATAGTCCACATGATGGTCCTATAAAGACGTTATCGCCAATCGTAATGCCACCACCATCCATTAAATAACTATTGCTATTGATAAACACGTTTTCTCCAACTTTTATATTCCAACCATAATCTGTGTCAAATGGACTGCTGATTGAAAGTTGTTTCGCTTCATAGCCAAGTAATTCTTTTAAAATCGCTTGTCGTTTTTCTCTATCACTAGGTCGCGTATGATTATATTCAAAGCATAAGTCTTTAGCACGCTGTCTGTCCATTCTTAATTCCTCATCAAAATTTGCATCATACCATTCGTGTGCTAACATTTTTTCTTTTTCAGTCATTGTCTTTTCCTCTTTTCTTTCTATAAATATAAAAAGTATTCTCCCTACGGTTATACGTAGACAGAATACTTTATTATCTTCGTAAGTACTACATACTAAGACGTAATATAGTCGCCACCATTAACATGGATAATTTGACCTGTAATATAAGAACTATCTGCATAACTTGCTAAGAATACATAAGCTGGCGCAAGTTCAGCAGGTTGACCACGTCGACCCATTGGTGTATCTCCACCTTGATTTTCTACCTTATCTTCATCAAATGTTGATGGAATTAATGGAGTATAAATTGGACCTGGCGCTACACCATTAACACGAATTCCTTTTTCCATCAATGATGTTGCAATAGAACGTGTGAACGACACAATAGCACCTTTCGTTGCTGAGTAATCAATAAGATGACCAGAACCACGATAAGCCGTTACACTTGTTGTATTAACAATTGCATCACCTTTACTTAAATGAGGTACTGCAGCTTGTGTTAAGAAAAACATCCCAAAAATATTTGTTTTAAATGTTTCATTGAAATGTTCTGGTTTAATATCTAAAAAGTCTTCATTAGGAAATTGCACGCCGCCATTATTTACTAATATATTGAGACCACCAAAATCGTTAACAACATTTTCAATAAGTTCTTTTGATTGATCAGCATCTTTTAAATCATGAGAATATGCTTTTGCTTTAACGCCGATTTCTTTTAAACGATTGACAGTATCTTCAGCATCTTCATGTTCATTATAATAACCAATAGCTACATCAGCGCCTTCTTTGGCATATAAAATCGCTACTGAACGACCAATACCGGAGTCACCACCAGTAATTAATGCGACTTTTCCTTTTAGTTTACCGCCTGCTTTGTATTCTTCCATTTCAGCAATAGGTCTAGGATCCATGTCTTTTTCAGAACCTGGTTGTTTTTCTTGTGTATAACCTTTAATTTTTTTATGAAAATCTAATAAGTCCATACATCTTCACTCCTTCTTTATTTACTTAACCGTTCCCATTTCTTTAATTTTTAAAACAAAATGATTACACTTACTACTTTTGAATGATATAAAGTCCATACTACAGATGCATGAAATTTTAACATAGAATCTTTATAATATAATTAATCTAAAAATGACTCATATAGAGATAAAAAAGGAGTGTTACAATATGAAAGGCATTCTAAAGGGTATCATTACTATTCTTATCATTTTAGGGCTTGTAAAAACAGTTCAAGATCATGATTTAATGAATGAAGCTAACCAATACTATAATGAAGCTAAAAGTGGTGAACTTATACAATCTATCACTCACCCAAATTTCAATAATTTTAAAGATTTAGATTTAAGTCATTTTAAACCATCTGATTTCTTTTAATATTCATAGCTATCATGAATAAAAGAACAATATACTCATTTTATTTAGAGTAACGTTGTTCTTTTTTTATTAAGCAAGGTCATTGACTAATATACCCTAAGGGGGTATATTGAAGATGGTAGGAGGACGAAAATATGACTCAAAATCATCAAATTACCTTGAATATCATTGGTATGACATGTGCCGCTTGTTCTAATCGTATTGAAAAACGATTGAATAAAATAGATGGCGTTCATGCTCAAGTGAATCTGGCAACTGAAAAAGCAACCATTGATTATCCTAATGATCAATATGAAATAAGCGATTTTATTGAAACGATCCAAAAATTAGGATATGACGTTGAAACAGATAAAAGTGAACTAGACGTTATAGGTATGACGTGTGCCGCTTGTTCTAATCGTATTGAAAAAGTATTAAATAAAACAACAGGCGTTAAGCAAGCAACAGTCAATCTAACCACAGAACAAGCAACAATCGATTATTATCCAGGTCAAACTGATGTTGATACGCTCATTGGACGAATACAACATCTCGGCTATGATGCTAAACCTAAACAATCAAAAAAAGAACAAGCTTCTCGTAAAGTTCAAGAATTAAAAAGGAAACGTAATAAACTCATTATTTCAGCAATATTAGCTTTTCCATTACTTTTAACTATGCTTGTTCATTTATTTAATGTACCGTTACCTGAAATATTTATGAACCCTTGGTTTCAATTTATCTTAGCCACTCCCATTCAATTTATTATAGGATGGCAATTTTATGTTGGCGCGTACAAGAATTTACGTAATGGTGGTGCCAATATGGATGTTCTTGTAGCACTTGGTACTAGTGCAGCTTATTTCTATAGTATTTACGAAATGAGTAAATGGTTATTAGATTCAAACGCACAGCCCCACCTTTATTTTGAAACCAGTGCTGTTTTAATCACTTTAATTCTATTTGGCAAGTATTTAGAAGCACGTGCAAAATCACAAACAACACACGCTTTAAATCAATTATTAAATTTACAAGCCAAAGAAGCACGTCTCATTAAAGATGATGGAACAGAAACAATGGTTCCGCTTCAAAACGTTCAAGTTGGAGACACATTACTTGTTAAACCAGGAGAAAAAATCCCAGTAGATGCAAAAGTCATTAAAGGGACAACAACAGTAGATGAATCCATGCTAACTGGAGAATCCATGCCTATAGATAAAACGGTTGATAATGAAGTGATTGGTGCAACACTAAATAAAAATGGTGTCATTACCATTCAAGCAACAAAAGTAGGTCAAGATACTGCTTTATCTAATATTATTAAAGTAGTTGAAGAAGCGCAACGTTCAAAGGCACCTATTCAACGTTTAGCAGATATAATTTCTGGCTATTTCGTACCTATTGTTATTGGTATTGCCGTACTCACTTTTATCATATGGATTATCTTCGTTCACCCTGGTCAATTTGAAGATGCACTCGTTGCCATGATCTCTGTATTAGTCATTGCTTGTCCATGCGCATTAGGACTTGCAACGCCAACTTCTATAATGGTTGGTACAGGACGTGCAGCAGAAGAAGGTATCTTGTTTAAAGGTGGCGAATATGTAGAACGTACTCATCAAATTGATACAGTTGTATTTGATAAAACGGGTACATTGACACATGGTACACCAGAAGTGACTTACTTTAAAGGTGATGATACTTTATTACAATATGTAGCTTCTGCTGAAAATAATTCTGAACATCCCTTGGCAACCGCGATTGTTAAGTACGCTAAAACAAAACAGCTTACTTTAACAAATATAGAGCACTATGAAACATTACCAGGTCATGGTATTAAAGCTACAATCAATAATAAGACATTATTCATAGGCAACCGATCATTAATGTCAAATCATCATATTGATACAGCATCTTTATTAGATGAAATTACCCAAATTGAACAAAAAGGACAAACTGTCATGTTGATTGCATATGATCAGATATTACGTGGTTATATCGCTGTAGCAGACACTGTTAAATCTGAAGCCAAAGTTGCAGTTCAAGAACTAAAAGACATGGATTTACGTACGGTAATGATTACAGGTGATAACCACTCCACAGCTCAAGCTATTGCAAATGAAGTTGGTATTGATCATGTTATCGCCAACGTTCTTCCGGAAGATAAAGCTAAACATGTTGCTCATTTTCAAGATAAAGGTGAAAACGTTGCGATGGTTGGCGATGGTATTAATGATGCACCTGCTTTAGTTCAAGCAGATATTGGTATTGCCATGGGAACAGGTACTGAAGTCGCAATTGAAGCAGCTGATATTACTATCTTAGGTGGAGACATTGCCTTAGTACCTAAAGCTATTCACGCAAGTCATAAAACGATTCGAAATATTAAACAGAATCTTTTTTGGGCGTTCGGTTATAATGCTGCTGGTATTCCTATTGCTGCTATGGGCTTACTCGCTCCATGGATTGCTGGTGCAGCGATGGCATTAAGTTCTGTAAGCGTTGTAACTAATGCATTACGTCTAAAACGAATGAAATTATAAATGAATTTTAAACTTTATACTTTCATAAAAATTTAAAAAGCGTAAAATATGGGTATAGTAATTATGAAATATTCGGAGGTGACAATCAATGATTAATAAAGTCATTAAAGTAGATGGTATGAGTTGTGACCATTGTAAAAATACAATCGAATCAGCATTAGCTAAAATTAATGGTGTCAGAACTGCTGAAGTAGACCTTGATAAAAACGAAGTTCGTGTAGATTATAATGATGAACTTGTTTCAACAAAAGACTTACATGATACTATTGAAGATCAAGGCTATGATGTTAAAGAATAATAAAAAAAGTTGGAGGTAATACTCCAACTTTTTTTATTTTAATTTACCCTTAGTTTAGTCGTACCACTAGTTAAAACATCCATAGTTGCATCAAGTGCATCTACTATGAGATTTTTGACAGCCGCTTCTGTATAGAAAGCAATATGTGGTGTTAAAATAATATCTTCTCTTTTGATAAGTTGCTTTAACAGTACATCATCTATCTCTTTTCCACGATAATCACCTGGGAATAATCCTCTTTCATATTCATACGTATCTAATGCAGCCCCTTTAATTCGACCACTATCTATAACAGAAAGTAAAGCTTGTGTATCTACAATTGATCCCCTTGCCGCATTCACAAATATGGCACCTTTTTTAAAATTTGAAAAAACAACGTCATTAAACAAATGATGATTATATTTCGTAGCTGGAATATGCACGGTAACAATATCAGCTTCTTTAATTGCTTCTTCTAATGTATCTTTATAATCAACAAATTTTGCTAAAGCGTTATTTGGAAATGGGTCATAAGCGACAACCTTGCTGTTATAACCTTTTCCAAAAATTTCTGCCACAATCGAACCTATGCGTCCAGTACCGATTACTGCCACAGTTAAATCTCGGATAGATTGCGATAATATAGAAGGTTCCCAACGAAAGTCATAATTATGCACTTTATGTTGAATACGTTTTTGATACCTTACAATATTGATGGCTTGTGTAACAGCAAATTCAGCAATTGAACTTGGAGAATACGAGGGTACATTTGAGATAATGATGTCGTACTTAGTAGCTAAATCTAAGTCATACGTATCAAATCCTGCACTACGTTGTGCAATTTGCTTAATTCCATATTGTTTCAATTTCGCAAAAACCTCTTCTGAAATTGGATGTTGTTGAGATAACGATAGACCATCAAATCCTTTTACAGTATCAACTGTTGTCTCTGTTAACATTTCTTTGGTTAAATCAACATCAACATTGTTTTGTTTCGCCCACTCGTTAATATATGGTATATCTTCATCTCTTACACTCATAATTTTAATTTTGGTCATATATTGATCCTCTTCCTTCATAATTTTTTAACTATGCTTTGCTTTATACATATCAGCTAGGTCAATTAACCTACTAGCTGCTTCTTCTAACCATTTATCATCTAATGCAAGTGAGATACGCACGTAATGTTTTCCATTTTCACCAAATGGTATACCTGGAGCAACTAAAATAGATTTCTCTTTTAATAAATATTGCTCAAAGGTTTCACTATCATAACCTGGAGGCGTACGTAACCATGAATAGATACCACCTTTAGAATGCACAAATGGTAGATGGGCTTCACTTAATTTTGCTTCAAACTTATCTCGACGCCGTTTAAATGTTTCATTCTGTTCTTCTAAAAATTCATCATAATGATTAAGTGCATACGTCGCTGCATCTTGTAACGCACCAAACATTCCAGCATTTGTATGCGTTTGATATTTCTTTAATGCTTGAATCATGTCTTTATTTCCTACTGCAAAACCCACTCGGAAACCTGACATATTATATCCTTTTGAAAGTGAGAAAATTTCAATGGCGACATCTTTACCGTGTTCTGAAGCAAGTATGCTTGGATTTTTAGCATCAAAGCCAAAAGCACTATAAGCAAAGTCGTGCACGATTTTTGTCTTTGTACCTTTGAATCGTTCAATTGCTTCATCAAATACTTCTTTTGTAGCCGTTGATCCTGTTGGATTATTGGGATACGTTAAATAAACAAGCGTCGTGTTGTCTAGTACGCTCTTATCTACATTATCCCAATTTGGCAAATAATCTGGAGGATCTAAATTTAATGGAACCGGATTGGCATCTGCGAGCATCACTCCTGCTAAATAATCTGTATATCCAGGATCCGGAAGTAGCACATTTTCTCCAGGATTAACAACACATGTAGGTAAAGCTACTAGTCCATTTTTTGTACCATATAAAATACATACTTCATCCTCTTTATCTAATGTCACATTGTACTGACGTTGGTAAAAATTAACAATGGCTTCTTTAAATGATTCTTTACCATGAAAGGCACCATATTTTTGATTTTCAGGAATGCGAATCGCTTTAGAAAAATGCTCAATAATACCTTCTGGTGTTTCACCATCGGGAATGCCTACTGCCATATTAATAAGTGGTAAAGGGCCATGTTCTACTTTACGTCCCATCGTTTTTCCAAAATAGCTATCAGGAATGGCTGCTAATCTTTTTGAAATAACCATGTTATTCCTCCTTAAATAAAAAGCTATATACCACTTTTGTGTGGCATATAGCTTCATGAGATATATGTCACTTATCTTTGAGGTTATTTATTATCCTCTTGGAGTTAGCACAGTACTTTATATTTATGAAGCCTGTTGCTGAAGTTTCATTGGGCCAAATCCCTTCACTTCTCTCGATAAGTTCTTACGTATTAAGTCTTATTTTAACATTACACTGATAATTGTCAATTTTCAGATTTATTTATTCTATTTCATATTTTTTATATCTTCTAACATAGCCTCTGCTGTTATTTTAGCACTTGTTAATACAATGGGTACGCCTGCGCCTGGATGTGTACTTGCGCCTGCAAAATATAAATCTTTATAATCACGGGACACGTTAGGCGGACGGTAATAATTACTTTGTGCTAAAGTAGGCATTAATCCAAAGGCTGTACCGAATTTAGCATTATAATGTGTTTCAAAATCTAAGGGTGTAAAAATAGTTTCGGATACGATATCGTTACGTAATCCTTTAAGTGATTCAATTGTTTCTGTTTTTTTGTAAATTTCATTTTTAACCTGTTCAATTATGGCTGGATTGTTCCAATCGATTTGACCTGTTTTAAGCTCAGGTACTGGCATTAAAATGTACATACTTGTTTTTTCTTCAGGAGCCAAATCCTCATCTTCAACGAAGGGGAAATAAAGATATATAGAAGGGTCTTTCGGTAATCTTCCTTCAAAGATATCGTCAATATTCCCTCTAAAATTTTCAGCAAAAATCACATTATGCAAATGAACTTTATCTTTCAAATCTCTGTTTACTCCTGCATAAATTAAAAATGCAGAACATGAATAATCCATTTTATCTATCTTAGCAGGTGTATATTTCTTAAGTGGAGAATGACTTGGCATAAGATGTTGCGCTGCATATGGGAAGTCTGCCGTACATAATACTTTATCAAAACGACGAATATCTCCGTTCACTCTTAAACCATCCGCACGTTTAAATTTAGGATCTATAATAATTTCTTGAACGTCTGAATTTAATTCAATACTGACTCCTAAATCTTGTGTAAGACGATGAAGACCTTTAGCAAAGCTATACATGCCACCTTTGATATAATATACGCCATGCATCATTTCTATCATTGGGATAATTGAATAAATAGAAGGACCTTGCTTTGGATCGATTCCTATATATAGTGTTTGAAAAGCAAGTAATTTACGAATCTTTTCATTTTTAACATAGCTATCAATAAGATGATTTGCTTTACCAAGTGTTCTTAATTTCATGCCTCTATATAAAGCAATCGGATTATAAAATTCACTTGGTTTGCGGAAAGTGCGCTCTAAGAAATACTTACGTGCAATGTCATAACGTTTATAGACATCTGTTAAAAATGACATAAATCCATGTGTAGCACCTGGTTCAATCGCTTCTAAAGTTTGACTTAATTGAGGTAAATCCGTAGAGACACTTACTTTATCTTTATCTGAAAAATAGATATCAAAAATATGTGACAATTGGCGCATATCAATATAATTTTCAAAGTGTTTGCCGCACTCCTCAAATATAGCTTTATATACATCAGGTACCATAACAATAGTTGGACCTAAGTCAAAAGTAAAACCATCTTTTTTAAGTTGGTTCATTCTTCCTCCAACTTTTCCATTCTTCTCAAATATTGTCACATGATGTCCTTGTGAAGCTAATCGTGCTGCTGACGCTAATCCAGTGATTCCTGCGCCTATAACGGCAATATCCATAAACGTCCCACCTATTCTTTTACTTTATATTCTTTCTTTAATTCACGATAAATATGATTCTTTTTCCATTTGGAAACGTAAACACGCTGATTAAGTGTGTAATTCGCTTTTCTTGTCTCATCAAGAATGCTTTTATATACGCGAGCTGCTAATTCTATAATAAAACGTGCTTCTTTGTCATACACATCTAGATGATTAAGTACCGCTTCATAGTCATTCTTCGCAATCGTTGCATAATATTCCCACAATTTTTTATATTTTTCAGAAGGGCCACTATTCATTTCATCATCTATTGATACGCCACATTGTTCTAATCGTTCGATACTTAAATAAACACGTCCGTTGTGATAATCTTCACCTACATCTCGAAGTATATTTGTTAGTTGTAAAGCTTCCCCTAGTTGTTTTCCATTTTCATATGTTTCTTTTGTAGGAGAAGTAGATAATACAGGTATAAGTAATACACCAACTGTTCCAGCGACGCCGTAACAATACTCCATTAAGGCATCATCAGTATCAAACATTGTAAAGGATTGATCATTCATAACAGTATCTATTAATTCATATAATGCATAGTAATTCATTGGAAATGTTTGAGCTGTATCTGCAAAAGCAGTCATAATATGTTGATCACTTTCAAACGATTTTTGAATATATGATTGATGCTCGATCCGTTGTATATCCTGTTTAATTTTATATAAATAATCGACATCTTGATGAATATCAATGCTATCGTCAATAATCCGACACACGGAATAAATTGCCCAGATAGCTCGTCGTTGTCGCTCTGGTAATAAATCAAATGCAAATGAAAAACTTTTAGAATAATCTTTCATTATTTTATGACAGTACTGATAACTTTCTTCTACAAAACTCATGAAGCGTCCCCCTGTTATACTTTACATGTTTAATTAATTTTAAAAGTACGCCCTTTCCATCTTACTTTTTTAGTAAAATGTGTCTGACAATATGAATTTATAAATACAAATACAAACACCACAAATAATAATGGATTCATGATTAAAAATAATATCGAAAAACTCCCTACACGCTTATGCAATCTTATAAATTGAATAAGATATAAGAAGTAAGATAATCCTCCCCATTTTTTTGATACGGTTTTTGTAACAAAACTGAGCAACAATAAGATGTGACTAAATGTTATTCCCATCATCCATGTCATAATCATAAACATTATCGTACCTTCAGTTCTAGAAGCACCAGTCGCAAAATGTTTTGTCCAACCTTGTATCAGTGATTTAGTCCCTTCCTCATACATTCTAAATCCTACAAATCCTTTACCTTCATAACACGATACAGGTAGATTATAATTCGAGAAAGCTTGAGCAAGAGCAAATCCTTCAATAATATGACATTCAGCATTTTTATGACCTTGGGTTAAAACGTAATCCTCTTTCTTCATTACTGTAACTGGACCAAATGCTAATGTTTGCTTATGATGAGATAAACTTGAAAATTGATTCATTCCAACAACTGTCATCAAATTAAATAAAGCTGAAAACTGTTCATATGCTTTTTTGACGAGATGATAGGGTTGAATACTTAATAGTCCACGATATGATTGTTTTTCATAAGCTTGTAATATAGATTCTAAAGCATGTGAATCTAATAGTTGTACATCAGCATCTATAAAGATAAAAATATCTGACGTTGCATACTGAACACCTTGATAACAAGCAAACGATTTACCATACCACCGTGCATCGTCACCTTCTACGACATCTATTACTTTAGCACCATAAGATAATGCTACTACTCTAGTATTATCTTTAGATCCATCATTCATCACAATAATTTCTGGAGAGATAGACTGTTGATTTAAGCTCGTCAATAAGCGTGGTAATCGAACTTCTTCATCTCTAGCCGGAATAATAATACTGACAGATGGATAATTTTTCTTAGTTGTTTTTTTATTATATTGAAGTAATCGTTGACGATTATACATAAAGTATCCGCTCGCTATTGAAGCACCGAGTAATGGGTATAATAGTTTAGCTAATCGTTTCATCATTGAGTGTCTCCTTAAGGCTGATATTTTAATAATTTCGCCTCTTCTATGGTATTAATTTTATCTGCTACTTGTTGTCCACTCAGTGTTACCATTGGCATACCTCCACCTGGGTTGACAGAACCACCAACAAAGAATAAATTATCAAAATATTGACTTTGTTTAGGAAATTTAAAACCTTTGTTTTTCTTTTTATCTGCCACCACTCCATAAATGGCACCTTTATTCGATGCGTAATTGCTCTCAATATCATGAGGCGTCCATACATCTTCATAAATAATATGTTCTCTTAAATTGGTTAAACCCATGTGTTCTAGTTTATCTAAAACTCTTTCTCGAAATTCATCATATTGTTCTTTAGTAAACGGTTGATCTTGGATATACGGAATATGCGGTAGTACTTTTAAATTTTCATATCCCTTAGGAGCTTGTGTTTCGTCTGTTTTATTACTATTAACGAGATAAATGGTAGGGTCTTGTGGTAACACTTTCTCATGAAAAACTTCATGATAATTTTGTTTAGAATCATTTGAAAATAAGAAGTTGTGATGAGCCAATTGAGGATAAGATGTATTAACACCTAAATGCATCACATAACCAGAACTGGCGGGTTCAAATATTTTTTCTAACTTTTCCAACTTTTTATCAGAAAAATGAAGTAGATCTCGATACGTTGGTATTACTTCTCTATTAGAGACAATGTAATCAGCATGAATGTGCTGACCATTATCAAGTCTTACTCCTGTGACTTGATTGAAATAGGTATCAATGCTTGTTACGTCAATACCTTTATGAATCTGAACTCCTGCATCTTCAGCAAGTCGTTCTAAAGCATTGGCTAAATGATGAATACCACCTTTGACATACCATAATCCTTGTTCATACTGCATATGTACTAACATAGTTAATACAGCAGGTGCATCATATGAAGAAGATCCAACATATTTGATAAAATATCCTAACATATCTTGAAGTTCAGGTTTGTTTATATATCGATTAATCGCTTGTTGCATTGTTGAAAAATAATCTACACCTTTTAAAGATTTAAAAGGACCCTGATATTTAAGAATGTCCGTTACCGTATCTAAACCTAAAGTGAAGTATCCATCTTCAGTAAATCGATGTATTTTTTCTGCATAATTTAGAAAATTAGATAATTGCTGAATATCATAGTCTGTTAAATGGCTATTCTTATTTTCCGTCTGTTCTAAATCTTCATATAAGTCAATCACTTTACCATTTGTAAAAAAACTACGCCATTGAAGTGGTAAGCGTTCAATTGTCACATAATCTGCCATTTCTTTATTACTATGGTAAAATAAATTTTCAAAAATATGAGGCATAGTTAGGATAGAAGGGCCTAAATCGAAACCAAATCCTTCGGTTTCTAATCGATTCACTTTACCACCTATATGTGTATTTTTTTCAAATAAATCTACGTGATAACCACTTTGCGCTAAACGTATAGCAGCTGATATACCTCCTAATCCACCGCCAATAACGACAATTGTTTTATTCGCCATCATCGATACCTCTCTTGTACTTTAATTGGTAATATCTTTCTAATCTTGGTCGATTATAACGTTGTGTCAATATAATCGGTACATTTGCTAATAAAGCATATAGTATATTTATTGTTTTAATACATTTAGGTGCTTTTACAAAGACAATAACTGGCAATATAGAAAGCCAATGTACTAATTCAGCTCGTCTCATTTCGATAATCATTTTATAAACACTTTCTTGAGTTAGTGGTTTCAAAACATGCTTATTATAAATATTTTTATTTACCCATTCTCCTTCTGGAATATACTCTTTCCATCTATTAATAAGAAAAAGACGATTCCATAACTGCCCTCCTTGCTCTAATGGGAATGTTTTAAACCAATGATGATATGTCTCAAAAAAAGAACTAGGCACTTTTGTAAATAAGTGAGATAGCGACATTTGAGTAACCGACCAATATACACTATGATATAATCCTAATTTCACTATTTTGTTTATACTCAATTCATATCACCCTCTTTCAATATAGTTATATTAATTATAATTAAAATAATTAATCATTAAAAGAAAGTAGTTTGATATGTACTAAGCAAGAAATTAAAAATATTATATTAAAAAATAAAGGCTCTATAATAAATTGGACTGATGACTAAAAATCATCAGTCCAATTTTTATGTTTGAATACAAAAATGGCGCAATTACCTCTATAATTATTAGTTACCACACAAAATAAAAAAGAAAGGTAATGCGCCTATGTGTAAGTCTATATTAAATACATTAAGAATTAAAGATAAAAATCTAAATTTTTCAGATAAAGTGATTGAGAAAAAACATAAAGGACGAATGAGCTTGTTTTACTATGCCGAGCTCACTTATCAACCTACACATTGTGAAAATTGTTCAACTAAAAATGAAAATTTCTCTATAGTAAAAAATGGTAAGAAAACCTCAACGATTACTTTACTTAAAATTATGGAAATGCCCGCTTATTTAGAACTTCAAAAACAAAGATTTTATTGTAAATCATGTGACAGTCATTTTACTGCTAAATCTAATATTGTCGACGCTCATTGTTTTATTTCTAATAAAACAAAACTTGCAGTTTTAGATAAAGCACAAGAATACCGGTCTCAAAAATCTATCGCTAAGTCATGCTTAGTATCATCAATGACTGTGTCTAGAGTGATTAATCAAGCGGCAAGCGACGTAGGTCAGTCTTCTTTTGATGCTCTACCTGAACACTTAATGATGGACGAATTTAAAAGTGTTAAAAATGTTATAGGAAAAATGAGCTTTATTTATGCAGATGCTGTATCGCACCGCATCGTAGATGTGGTAGCGGATCGTAAGTTGAAATCGCTTAAAGATCATTTTTATCGCTATTCTTTAAAACTCAGACAAAAAGTCAAAACAGTAACGATTGATATGTATGAACCATATATGTCACTAATCAAACAATTATTTCCTAACGCGAAGATTATTATTGATCGTTTTCATATTGTTCAATCTTTAAATCGAGCGTTAAATATGTCTAGAGTTCATGTAATGAATAGTTATAGAATCTCTAATAGACCGCTTTATAATAAATATAAAAGTTATTGGAAACTATTTCTTAAACCTTTTGAAATGCTAGAAACATTTAATTATCATAAAGTCCATTTATTTAAAGAGTGGAAAACCGAAAAAAGCATTATAAATTACTTATTAGGTGTAGATGTAGAATTATTTAATACATATCACTACGTTCATGAGCTAAGAAGATTATTAAAAGAAAATCAAATAGAGAAATTTAATCATAAACTCTTTTCTATTCATCTTTCAGATGTGTGTCCTAAATTACGCCCAGTCATTAGAACTTTAAGACGATTAGCAGCTTTCATTGAAAATACTATGACATATTCTAACCTGACCAACGGTCCGTTAGAAGGAATTAATAATAAAATCAAACTCATTAAAAGGGTATCTTTTGGTTATAGAAATTATGATAATTTGCGTAATCGAATTATTATAACTTCGCGACTATTTGCCTCAACAACAAAAAAAGAGATTAAACAACTTAAGGTTGCTTAATCTCAATATTTGGACTCATCAGTCCGATTTGACGTAGAACCAAAATAAAAAAAGGAGGACGACATTGTCGTCCTCCTTTTTTGATAACTCGATGTCCTATCCAGTTATCTACTTAAATCTTACCACCAACCGTGACCTTGGCGGAAAGCAATTGCTGCATCCCATGAACCGTAACGTGATTTAGCATAGTTAGCCATACCTTGAGTTTGTGATGCTACTGAACCAGTACCCCATGATTCTTTAGTTTGACCTAAACCTCTGTAACCAATTGGGTTAACAGCATTTGGATTACCACCTGATTCAGGCATTACGATAGCATTCCAAGCAGCTTCAGTACCACCGTTAGCTAAGAATTGAGCTTTAACTGATCCACCAGTTGAAGCAGTTGAGTATGAAGTAGTTTTTGGTGCTGAGTATGAAGTTGTACGAGCACTGTAGTTATTGTAGCTAGACGTTCTTTGTACTGGAGCTGAAACAGCTTTTACATTTGAAGCGCTAGCTTGATTATTTGAACTTACTGATTGAGTTGAAGCTTGATTATAAGACTCAGTATAGTCAGTAGTTGATTGAGCTGTGTCAGCACCACCAGCGTAAGTGTAGTTCCAAGACCAAGTGTTACCATTTGAAGTGAAGTTATATTTGAAACCGTCTTTTACGAATGAAATGTTATATGCACCAGCTTGTACTGGGTGAGCATCTAATTCAGATGGGTTATTTTGAGCTAAGTCAGCTAAATGAGAATAGTTAGTTGTTTGTTCAGATGCATGTGCACTGTGATCGTTTGTTAAAGCATATCCTGTTAAACCTAAAGTTACTGCTAATGACGAAGCGATTACTGTCTTTTTCATAATAAATAATTCCTCCAAAATTGAAATATATATTTTCGTTATGTTTCGTTCTTTTTTTAAGATTAATTTCTGTTTTGATTTGTTGTTTAACTTTTGACAATAGATACTATAACACAAAATTCGTAGAATAGTATTACGCTTATTTTACAAAAAATTACAATTAATCCATCATTTTGTAATATTGAAATATATTAAATACTTCTTGTAATATATAAAATCTATCAATATGGAGTTTATTTTTATTATAAATTAACGTTTTACAATACTTTCTTACAAAAATTACAATACTTTAACATCATTAGTAATATTACAAATTAATGTTTTGTTACATTACTGTAATATTTTTAAAATGTAATTGGCTATTTAAATTCTTTATTTTTGATAAAAAAACAAGAGCTTGTACGTATTAAGTTTCCTTATTTATTTTTAATAATCCTTTACTCCCCAAAGTACCTTTTCACAATTACGAATAATATATTTTAGTATCTCAATACGAGAGGTTTTTTTATGATCAGCAGGGACAACAAGCCATGGTGCATAGGATGTATTTGTTTTCTCAACCATATCGTGACTTGATTCCACGTATAAATCCCATTTTTCTCTATTTCGCCAGTCTTCATCTGTAATTTTCCATTGTTTATTAACATTTTCTTGACGATCTTTAAAACGTTTTAATTGTTCTTCTTTATCTAATGTAAGGAAGAATTTTAAAATAATCGCTCCTTCATCTGTCCACATTTTCTCAAATGCGTTTATTTCATCATATGCACGTTGCCATTCATCGGCAGTAGCAAAACCTTCGACACGCTCTACCAATACACGACCATACCAACTTCTATCGAATAATTCGATGTGCCCTGTTCTTGGCATTTCTTTCGCAAATCTCCATAAATAATGATGTTTTAATTCAACATCTGTAGGGGCACTAATGCCATTCACTCGATAACCCGTTGGATCTAATTTTTCTC
Source organism: Staphylococcus sp. FSL W8-1270 (assembly GCF_038007165.1). NCBI lineage: Bacteria > Bacillati > Bacillota > Bacilli > Caryophanales > Staphylococcaceae > Staphylococcus > Staphylococcus sp. FSL W8-1270. The sequence goes on along the minus strand of NZ_JBBOWQ010000001.1, from coordinate 358,293 downwards.
TAATTCGTTTAATATTTCCGCCTTTACCAGCTGCATCCATACCTTCAAATACTAAAATAAGTGGAATCTTTCTATCATATAAAGCGAATTGAATTTCTCTCATACGATTTTGCAATTCCTCAATGAGCTGTTTATATTCATCTTTTTTTACTTTATCCACCTTTCTATCAAAAAGGTGTGTTTTAAAATTAGAATGAAATTTACCGTCTCGCTGTTCTTCTTTTTGCTCATGCTTCTCAATCGCTGTTTCAAGACGTTTGATAATATGTTCATACATTGTTTCAATCGCTTTTTCTCTTTCGGTATAATCAATGATTTCCCATGCTTTATCATTTTTTATAAATTGACGCATGTCTTTAAGATAAATATCTGTTGAAAGTACATTACTATATTCTTGAACTTTCCAACGCGTCAATGGATTATCTTTGGTTTGTTGAATATGTTCTTGACGTTTTTCTTCATTAATTTCTATGAAAAACTTAATGATTTCATAGTGATCTCGTTTAAGCATATTTTCAAAAGAAGAAATTTGTTGTTTGAGTACATCATAGTTTTTATATTTGTCGTGTTTAATTTTATTTTCTCTATAATCTAGATAATGAGAATACCAGCTTCTAAAATAAATATTTATATCACCTTTTTTAGGTAAGGTATTCCAATATTTTTGTAAAAATTGATATCTTAAATCATCCTGTTTAGGTGACTGTGTCGCAATAAATTGTGTATACTTCGCATCTAAATTTAATAATAACTCATTAGATAAGCGCGTCTTCCCAGATGCAGGTACACCTTCAAATAATATCATCACTGGAATGCCTAGTTCATGTGTACGTCGTGTTAATTCTGCTGTTTTTAATGCTAAAGCTTCAATTTTTTTCGCCATTAACCCTTCATCCTTTTAATCTTTTTTCTATTTTATTGTAACATTATTGGCATTTATCGTTTAAATTTAAAAATGCCTGAGACAATTCATCATGTCCCAGGCTAATGCGTTTATCCCATAAATTTGTAAATATCATTTGTAAATAATTTTAAGACTCTGCGTAAAACAACATCTAGTATAAATGCTGTTACTAAAGGTACAACAAAAAAACCAATAATAATTAGGATGATACTCATAACGGCTGAATCGACATGTAAAAATTTAAATGCACTAATCGGCCCAATCATCCCAATAAATCCAAACCCTGCAGATTCTTTTGTTCCAGCAATACCGATAAGACTACCCACTACACCAGACACCGCTGCGGTAATCAAAATAGGTAGCATAATAATTGGATATTTCACCATATTTGGCATCATCATTTTCACGCCACCAAAGAAAATAGAAATTGGTACTGCAACACGATTTACTTGACTTGTGCCAATAAGTAAAACCGCTTCAGTAGCTGAAATACCAATTGAAGCTGAACCGGCTGCCAAACCTGTAATACCAATGGCAATAGCAATAGCTACTGTTGATAATGGGGAAATAATAATAAAACTAAATACCATTGAGATTAACATACACATCAATACGGGTTGTAATTCAGTGAAACTATTAATCATATTACCAATCGCAATATTTATAGTATGTACATATGGTAGGATGAGCACACCAATTGTAGCTGAGATACCTCCAACAATTGTTGGATAAACAATTAATGCCATACTTCCTACACGTTTTTCAATAAGTAGAATAAATAAAACTGCAATTGCAGCAGTAATCATCGTATTGATTAGATCACCAATACCTGCAATAATCCAAGCCCCATTCTTAAATTGAGCAGCACCACTTCCTACATAAGCTGCACTTGATACGACTGCAATCGCAAGAGGAGTCATATTAAATTTAATCGCAATTAACGCACCTACTAATGCTGGTACAGTAAATTGTAATGCTTGAACAACATGTAGTAATGTTGCAAAAATAGGATGGTGATGCATAAGAGCTTTAAAGATTTCACCTAAAATGGCATTCGGTACTAAACCTACCACAATCCCAATAGCCACTCCGGAAAGTACTCTAAAAATAAAATCTCCAACGCTTATTTTTCTAAGTTCTGTTGTCATTCTTATACCTCCTATAATATTTTGTTGTTGTATTAAGTAATGATAAAAAATACTATAACACATTTTCTAAATTTTCAGAATATTTATTTTATCATTTTCTTAAATTTTTCTAGTTTTATGGATATTTTAAGAATTTTGACCAACAATATATATGTAATTTAAAAAGAAAAAACAAATTTCTTCTATTATAATAGTTTAAAATAGAAAGAGTAATCATACTCTTTGACAACCTTCTTTGTTCGTTTAATAATTTAAAGTAATCACATTTTAAAATGAAAGGGGTGTCTTTGTGCCAAGCAATAAAATGGATCCAAGAGTCATACGTACAAAACAATTACTCGTAGAAGCATTTCTAAATGTGTCACAAGAAAAAGAAATGACCCAAATTACAGTAAAAAATATTACTGACCGTGCTACTGTTAATCGGGCTACATTTTACGCACACTTTAATGATAAATATGAAATATTAGATTATTCATTATCAATGACTGTTCTTAAAGATATTAAAGAAACGTTGTCTATTTCAGAAACGCTCAATGGTCAGATTATCTCTAAATTATTTGTCTCGATAGCATATTATTTGGAAAATGTACAAAATGCTTGCAAACTCAATCGTGAGACATTTTGTAACCATGCTCATAAATGCATTAACAACGAGTTGGAAGCTATGTTTACCCTTATGTTACAACATAAATATCCCGAGCACGATTCTAGTATTATTGAAAATAGCGCAAGCTTTTTAGCCGCTGGTTTATGTGGACTGGCAAGACATTGGTTAAATACAAGCGAACTAAGTGCTGAGCAATTTATTAATCAAAACTTACCATTTTTACTTCACCATATTACAAATCTATAATTCTATAAACAACACTTACAGTCTTAATGATTGTAAGTGTTGTTTTATAGAAAAGCATGCGACTTGCATAAAATGATTATTTAGGTTATATTATAAACAACACTTGTTGTTTAGATAATAAGTGTTGTTTATGTAAAGTTTAGTTAGGAGGGATGATATGTCCAAGATAGAAAATCATGAGGGTTTTAAACGTACCTTTAAAAATCATAAATTAACATTAGGTCTATCCATACCATTTGATAGTAAAAATAAAGAGCATATTGATTTTAACGAACAAGTGAAGTTTGCACAACAAGCTGAACGATTAGGATTTACAAGTTTATTCGTAAGAGATAATCCACTATATAGTCCTCATTTAGGACCTGTAACTGAAAATTACGACCCATTTGTTTTCCTAACGTATTTAAGTGCGTTTACCTCAAAAATTGCACTTGGGACCAGCAGTATTGTGGCAACGTTACGACATCCCATTCACCTAGCTAAATCATCAGCCTCACTTGATCTTATTTCCAATCAACGTTTATTACTCGGTATGGCTACCGGTGATCGTTCTTTCGAATTCCCTGCATTTAAAGTAGATGAAAGTGAATTAACAGAACGTTATCAAACAACCATTCAATCATTAAGAGCACTTTGGCAATCACATTCTCCCAACATTTCAAATTCAATTTTTGAATTATATGAGGATTCAGGGTTACAAGTATTGCCTAAACATCTTACAATTCCGATGTTTGGTACAGGCTACTCAAGACAATCCATGTCCTGGTTACAACAGCATATGGATGGTTGGTTATTTTACGCCCAACCTTTTCAAGATCAAAAGAAATTAGTTGAAGCTTGGCACAGTGATACTGACCGCTTCAAGCCATTTATGAATATTTTAATGATTGATTTATCCCGAAATCCAAACGAAACCGTAAAACCGATTAAAGGTGGTTTCCGTACTGGACGTAAAAATTTATTACAAATATTAAAAGCTTATGAATCCATTAATACAAATCATATTATCTTAAGATTTACAAATGATGATCGTGATATCGAAGAACTCATAGAAGAAGTTGGAACGTATATTGTACCCCACTTCCCAGCTCATACAAATTAGGAGGAATAAATAATGAGAGAATTACTAGATAGAATTAATCAATTAGCAAATAAAGAAAAAGTTGAAAGTTTGAGTGTTGAAGAAAAACAAGAACAACATCAATTAAGACAAGAATATTTAGGAATGATTAGAGGCCAAGTCCTTCATACATTCTCAACTATGAAAGTTGTCGATCCACTTGGTCAAGACGTTACACCTGATAAAGTGTATGACTTAAGAGAAGAATACGGCAACATTCAAAAAAATTAAAATTTTATTATCAAGACTTAGACTGCCTTCAAAGTTCTGACTTTGAGGGCAGATTTTTTATGTCCATATTTTGAGTAAAGTTCTTAATTGAATCACAGCTCATTTTGTTGAAACCCTTTCCTAGAGAAAATATAAAGTAGTTCTTTGATTTTAATAATTAAAACTACTTAATGAAGTGATTGCTCACTTATGTTCGTTTATGCGACTGATTCTATATGCCACTCAACAAATATATTTCATAGTCTATCGTAGAATAGTTCAAGCCACAAATATTTATTTATAAGATATATTCAGGTATAGAATCAAACATCATAACTTATCACGATAATAATTATGATATTATATAAAATAAATATATAATAATATATAAAACAACTAAGAAGGTGCATCTATGAATAAAGTATCATATAATTTCCCACCATCAAGAATTGAAAGAGCAAAAGATAAATTAAAAACATTTATTTATAATGAATATTATTTTAGTCCTGGCGATAAAGTATTAGAAGCTGGATGCGGGGATGGGGCCATCCTATTCAAACTTATTGAGAAATATAAAATTGAAAGACATGGTATTGATATTTCTGAAAATGCAAAAAGTATTGCAACTGAGTATATGATTAAAACTGGAATCAAATTTAAGTATGTTATTGGAGATGTTCAAAATTTACCTTACCCTCAAAATACATTTGATACAGTTAGTTCATTAGGTGTTATAGAACATTTTCTAAACCCTGATAAAGTCATGAAGGAAATGTATAGAGTATTGAAAACTAATGGACACCTTATATTAATGACACCAAATAAATATTCGTTTGGTATTTTAGATAAGAAAATAAAAATTTTATTAAAAGTTTGGAAATTTGGTTATCAAACGGAATATAGCGTAAATGATTTAGAAAAGATAGCTAATAAATATGGTTTTAAAGTAGTCTCACGAAAGACTTTTAAGAACGACTCAATCAGTTTTAAACTGATTTCATCAATTGATCAAATATTAAATGTTTTTAATAAAAATTTTGGATTCTACAGTTATATCTACCTCATAAAGGAGGTAGATAAAAATGATTATAAATCATATCAAACTTCAATTTAATGAGACAGTTACAAAATATGATTCTGTTTTAATTGTTTTAACCTATCAAGGAAATCTTGTTTTTGTTAAAAATAAAAAAAGAGCATGGGAATTAACAGGAGGTAAGGTAAACCATAATGAAACGATGAATGAGACAGCTATCAGAGAGGCTTATGAAGAGTCTGGCGCTGTCATCAATGAAAGTGATATAGACTATTTAGGTTACTATATACTACCAAATGGCCATACCACTACAATTACAAAAGCTGAAGTAAGCTATTTTAAAGATATACCGAAATATTCAGAAACTACTGAAAGAATACTTACGAAAGAACCATTAGACAAAAATTTATTATCATTTCAAGATGGGTTATATGAAGAAATTTTTAAATATTTAGGGGCATACCATGAATAAGGTTAAAAAAGGGTATTTATTTAATATTATTTCCATAGCAATCATGTCTTTAACCCCAATATTAAACAAACTTTCACTCACTGATTTATCACCTATTCAAGCAAGTTTTTTTAATGCTTTGTTTTCAACTTTAATATTATTAATAACTGTATTACTCGATAAAAGTAAAATAAAAATCTATCATAACAAATTTATATGGCTCTTAGGTATTACTAATACAATAGGTATTTTACTCCAATATGTAAGTTTAAGTTTGTTAGATCCAGTTAGTGTTGGATTATTAGGAAGATTTTATATTATATTTGCGTTGTTTCTTTCAGTGCTCTTTCTAAATGAAACGTTGTGCAAAAACGATACCTTTCCTATAATTTTTGCTGTTATAGGTTCATTCTTGATTACTCATTTTTCAGGTGATTTTAACAGTATATTAGGTGTGATTGTCACCCTATCTTATACATTCTTTTTTGCGCTAACGAATATGTTAGCTAAAAAGACCGTCAAAGACATTGATTCTAAAACCATCTTACTATACAATCAGGCGACTTCTACTTTGTTGCTAGGTATCATATTAATTGTGACTAATCATTTACATACCATACATATAAGCATAGGCTTGTTCTCTATTTTACTTTCTGCTTTGTGTAGTGGCGTAATAGGACTTTTATTATTTTATGAAGGTTTGAAATACATTTCGTTTCGTGAAGCGAATATTATAAGAACCCTCAATCCTATATTTGTGTTTATATTTTCTTTCCCGTTTTTCCCTTTACCATTAACGCCTAAATTCATAACCGGCGCGATTTTAATCATTATTTCTATTATTTATATGAATCTATATAAAGATAAAAAAACGTCTTCATGATAACTTTTTCATTAAAAATGCGCCCCACCATTAGATCTCATTCTAACTTTGGGGCGTATATTAATTGGCGTATTTTATAAAATTAATTGAACTAACAAACTAAGAAATTATATTTATGTCCATCTGGATCAGCAAATGTTGCACCGTAATAACCTTGAGAAGTCTTAGGTTCATCAATCACCTTACCACCTAACGCTTTCACTTTATGCAATAATGTATCCACTTCATCGTTCGTTTTAACATCTAATGATATGATGACTTCATTAAAGACGAAAGAAACAACTTCGGATTAAGACGACTTAACCCGAAGTATTTTATTAGGCCAATATGTGATCCATTGAACGATTCACACTACTTGCATACATACCACCAAATTTAACTAAATGCACCATGAATAAATATAATCTATAGAACTCTAAGCGTTTTTCTGCTCCTTTTCCTAAAGGATAATGCTTTTCATATTCATTATAAAACTCTTGTGTAAATCCACCGAAGACAGTAGTGATACCTAGATCAAATTCTCTATCTCCATATAACGGCGCTGGATCAAATAAAGCGGGACGCCCATCTTTTAAAAACATATAATTACCGCCCCATAAATCACCGTGTAAAAGAGACGGTTTGCTATTATGATTTTCTAATTCATTAATCATAACAGAACGTACTTGTTCGTATACTTTATTATCTTCTTCATTCCATAAATTTTTACGTAATAGTTCATCTCTTAAATGATCCATACGCCGTTCTACAAAAATTTCACTCCAAGACTCTGACCATGTATTATCAAATGAGACATCAGCCCCTTCATAAGGTAACTCGAATCCAAACTTACCTTCTGACTGTTGATGACTATGCATTTTGGCTACAAGTTGTCCTAATTCTTTTTGACTTCCTTTACCGCCTTCTTCTAAATAACTGAGTAATAGATACGCATCGCCATTAATTTCGCCATTTTCAATCACTCTTGGTGCTGTAATATCTGCTTTTTCAAATGCTTCTAGTCCAGCCATTTCGGCAGCGTAGAAAGAGGGTTTACGATTTCTTTGAACTAATAAAAAATATATATCATCGTTTGTTGTAATTTTAAATGCTTCATTTACATCTCCACCGCTTACTGGTGAAATATCTTGAATACCCTCTAAAGGTAATTGATTTTTCCAATCTGATTTCATTAATTATCCTCCTTAGTCCAATTCTTTATCTACTATTCTATTACCTAAATGGATGTGCTTTAACCTTTGTCATTCCAAAATGATTTAAAGTTAGGCAATTTTTCAAACACTTTCAAATTTGACTATTCATTTTTAATCGAACGTGCTAGTCTATTAAAGGAATGTTTTTTCAATGATATTAAATGAGGATCGTAAGCCTCAAATACAATGAAATGGAGCATTATTATGTACAAATTAATTAAACCTCTTTTATTCAAAATCGAACCTGAAAAGGCACATGGATTAACAGTAGATGCCTTAAAATTCACTCAGAAAAACGCTTTTTTACTACCTTTTGTAAATAAATTATTTACATATGAACACCCCTCTCTTTCACAAAACATTAAAGGGATAACATTTAAAAATCCAGTTGGTTTAGCTGCTGGTTTTGATAAATCATGTGAAGTGCCTAAAGCACTTGAAAATGCTGGTTTCGGTGCTCTTGAACTTGGTGGCATTACACCTAAACCACAAGATGGCAATCCTAAACCGCGTATGTATCGCTTACTTGAAGATGATGCCTTAATCAATCGTATGGGCTTTAATAATATGGGGATGAATAAAGCTTTATGGAATTTAAGACGTCATGCTTACACTATTCCTGTAGGTTTAAATGTGGGCGTTAATAAAACGACACCTTACGAAGAGCGTTATCAAGATTATATTAAAGTCATCGATGCGTTTAAAGCAGATGTATCATTTTTCACTGTGAATATTAGCTCACCTAATACTGAAAACTTACAAAGTTTCCATGATAAAGATGAATTTTCAATGTTATGTCATGCTTTAATAGATTATAAAGCACAACACGAAGTGAATGTCCCAATCTTTTTAAAGCTAACTTCAGATTTAGAACTTGAAGGTTTTAAAACTATTTTACCTCAAATTACAGAAACCTTTGATGGTATGATTTTAGCCAATACCACACGTCAACGTGATGGATTATCTTCTCCAAATAAAGTAGAAGACGGAGGATTAAGTGGTCGACCTTTATTTAAACGTAATTTAGAACTTGTAAAATGGGCTTATCAACAAACGAATGGCGAATTTTTAATCATTGGTACAGGTGGTATTTTTAGTGCACAAGATACTATTCAAATGATGCGAAATGGTGCGTCACTTGTACAAATCTACTCATCCCTCGTGATAGAAGGCCCTGGTTTAACTAAAAAGATTAATCGAGATATTGCTAAATATTTAAAAGCAAACCATTATAGTCATATTAGTGAGATTATTGGACTAGATGCTAGACGTTAAAATATTTCACTAAACGATAAAGTGTACTATACTAATATTACACGTAGCACGTACTATCGGAGGGTATGTTGATGACTATAGAAGATAAACAAACAAAGTCACAAACTAAAGATAAGAATAACATTGAAGATGCCAAATCTTCTCAAGAATACGATAATAGTATCGGTTACAATGGTGAAAAGAAAACAGCTTTGGATCTTGAAATTGAACGTGAACTATTAGAAATGATGGAAAATAAAGATCCTGAACCTGAAAAAGAGAAGAAAGGTATAAAAATTGCTGGACTACTATCTGCCCTTGTTATTGCTATTTTAGCTATTGTGCGTTTTATCCATCGTACGTTATAACTAAAAGCGAAGGAGTAAGAAAGAATGGTTAACTCATTCTCTCTTACTCCTTTTAAAATTGTTCTAAAAATGCTTTAGCTTCTCGATTAATTTTTTTAAAATCAATACCTTGTTCCATCGCTGCAAATACACATCCGCAATAACATTGTCTAAATATATTATAATCATTACACATTTCTATAGACCGTTCGTAACCTTTATTTTTCTTAAAATCACTAGGTAAATAATATGTATTGTATAATCGTTGAACTTCCATACCGAGTTCGTTAATTAATTGAGCATTCTTTTTAGGAGATAATGTTAATGCACTACCGAAATAATCATATCCATACTTCACTGCTGCTTCTGCGACAAGCTCTAAACGCATCTCAAAACACGCTGTACAACGTTTTCCACCTTCAGGTTCTTCAGTAAGACCACGCGATTTCGCCATCTTCATGAATTCATATGGCTGATAATCAGCTTCAATATATTTTACCGAATATCCAGTCTTCTCATTAAAATCTTTTACAAATTGTGCTTGGACTTTGGCACGTCTTAAGTATTCATTTTTAGGATGAATGTTAGGATTAGCAAAATAAATAGCAATATCTGCATACTGAGATAGATATTCTAATGTATATGTGCTACAAGGTGCACAACAACTATGTAATAAAATTTTAGGGCGAACGCCTTCACGCTCCCATTGATTAATCAGTTTTTTCAACACCCTATCATAATTGATTTTTTGATTTTTCATCTTCTTAATCATAGGTTCAGCATTTAACATTTCTCAATTCTCCTTATAAAATATTATATATTATTTTTAGTTTGAGACTTATACAATAAAAATATATCAGATATTATCGACTTACTATATCTTGAACTTTTTTAATAGCCTCATCTTCTATTTCTTTGAAAATTTTTATTGCCCTATGTATTTTTTATATTATTTCTTAAAGATGGTGATTACTTAAATTCATTAATGACACGCGTATCACATTGAGTACATACATTTTAAATTGGAACAAATTTACTTCCATAATGCTTACAATAAGTCACTAAAACCTCTTCCAAATAATCTACGTAGTACTCCGAAATCATCGAATTGACTAATTAACGATGATCCAAATAAATGTAATGCAAATCCAATAATAACGAAAAATATGATAACACCGTAAAAACTAGGGATACGTAATTTTCTATTTACACTATATTTAGCAATTAAATATATACATGATGTGAATAATAAGATAATCGAAAATACTCCTAATACCCCACTTAAAATATAAAGTTTTAAAAATAGTGAAATAAATCCTAACAAAAGTATAAGCACTGATAATGTATTCGTTAAAATAAAGTCTGACAAAACTTTTTTAATTTGAAAAGGTTGAAGTACAGTTAAACGTATCACTCCATAAGTAATAAAGAAAAGAATAGCTATAGCAATAGCGATGCCTAGTATTACTCTTAGAACAATAGTAAATACTCCTGAAATGATATAACCAAAACTATCTTCAATCATAAAATGAATAAAAAATCCTAAAATTAATAAGCCCACTATCACTAATGAAGCTAATAATGAGTAACTAAATGAATGATGACTCTCAATGATTGTATCATGCCGTTTAAACACTTGTTTAAAGAATTTTTTACTTTCTTCGACAACAGATTTAACTTTTTGACTTGAAGCACCAGGATTACCATAACGTTGTTGATAAGATGTATAATCAGGTGCATCTTGCGTTTGAGATGACTCAATATTGTTGTATTGATTCACTGTAGGCTGTTCTTTTGATATAGCATTTGGCGAAGTAACAGAACTTGAAGTAGAGTGATTTACACTTTTGTTTATATGACTATCCAAGTTTAATGATTCTGGTGTTGTTGTAGATGGTGTAATCTGATCTAATTTCGTTCCACATTCTCCACAAAATAAATCTCCTTGTTGATATGACTGACCACAATTTGGACATTGCATCCTATATACCTCCATAAACATAAAATTCGAAATCATTATACCATTAAATTGAATTGCTTAAAATATTATTTTAATGAAATAAAAAAAGTTCGAATCTTAAACGATTCGAACTCTAATGATGATATATTATTCAGCTTCTCTGATTTCTGCATCGATATCTGCATAATCAATTTCAGTATTAGTGAATGTTTTATTATCGATTGGGAAGTGTTGTTCAAATGTTTCAAAGTTTTGAATTTCAACTTTTACATCATCTACTTCAAAATCTAAAATGTGTCCGCCGAAATTACGATCATCGTTGGCGAAATGAATATGGAAACCACCAGAACCAATACCATGGAATAATTCAGGTGTAAAGAAGCCAATCACTGTACCGTTAACATCTTCCTGAGTTTCTTCAGGTTGTCTACGTGCTGAATCAATTAATCTTGTATATGGTGGTTCTTGTTTTGGCATCATACGAACATGCATTTTTTTAAATTTACCAGTGATTTTTACTGCTGAGAATAAATTATCACTTAACATATGTTCTTTTACTTCATTTAATACTGTTTCAGAATCTTTATTAGAAGTTTTATAAGATTCATCTGCTTCAAATTTAGTAATTGTTGCAAAAGGTGTTAATTCATCACCTTTAAGTTTAACAAATTCTTTTTTTTCATTTGCATGGTAAGCTTCTCCATTAATGAAGATAACTTCACCGTCTGAACCTGTAAGTGTTGCTAGTCCTGAATCACCATGTTTTAATAATTCATCGATTGTTGCAGTTCCTTCTAATAAACCTGCCATCAATGTACCTAATGTACCATGTTGATATAATACGTGACCCATATTAATATTCACTCCTATTTTTTAGAAAATTAATTTAAAGAATCTGGTAACATATTTGTTGATAATTTAACATTATCTTTATAATTTACTGGAATATCAATTAAAACTGGTCCTTCTGTTTCGTAACCTTCTTTAATTGCAGCTTCAAGTTCTTCTGGACTTGTTACTCGGATACCTTTCGCTCCAAATGATTCTGCATATTTAACATAATCTACTGGACCAAATGCTACACCAGCTGCACGTTTATATTTCATTTCTTCTTGGAATTCAACCATGTTGTATTTACCATCATTCCAAATTAATTGAATGATATTTAATTTTTTACGTACAGCAGTTTCTAAATCTTGACCTGAGAATAAGAAACCACCATCACCAGCAACTGATACAACTTGTGTGTTTGGACGTACTAATGCAGCTGCTATAGCCCATGGTAACGCAACACCTAAAGTTTGCATACCGTTACTGAATAATAAGTGTCTTGGATTGTAACTTCTAAATTTACGAGCCATCCAAATATAGTGACTACCTACGTCTACTGTAACAGTTGTATCATCAGTTAACGTTTTTTGCATTGTATTGATAATTTCTACTGGATGTAAAATACCGTCTTCATGTTCATATTTAATGCCAGTAGCTTCGATAATATTTGCTCTTAATTCTTCTAAGTCATCTAAATGTTTTTGATCAATAATTGGTTCAGATACTTTTTCTGACATCATTTGAATTGTACCTGCAATATTACCTACTAATTCTTTTTTAGGACGTAAGTAATTTGTAATTTCAGCATGCACTTCGTCAATTGAGATAATTTCAGTATCTAATTCTTTATTCCAGTTACTTGCTTCGTATTCAATTGGATCATAACCGATTGCAACTACTAAGTCAGCTTTTCTTAGTAATTCGTCACCCACTTGGTTACGGAATAAACCAACACGACCAAAGAAATGGTCTTCTAATTCACGACTAATCACACCAGCACCTTGGAAAGTTTCTACAACAGGTAAGCTTGTTTTTTCAACAAATTTACGAATTGCTTCTGTTTCTTTTTCACTAGAACTTCTCATACCTGCAAGTAATACAGGGAATTTAGCATCTTTAATCGCTTGAAGCACTTCATTCACTTCTTCATCTGCTGGTACCCCTAAATGAGGTTTTTCTGGTAAGTCGATTGCTTTACTTTGCACTTGAGATGAAATAACGTCTTGTGGAATACTAATGAAACTTGCACCATTTTTACCAGAAGTTGCAGTGCGGATTGCATTTGTCATAACTTCAGATAATGATTCAGGATCTTGAACCTCTGCACTATATTTAGTTGATGATTTTAGTAACGCAGCATTATCTACAGCTTGGTGAGTAAGACGTAATAAATCATTTCGTTTAACTTGACCACCGATTGCTAATACAGGGTCACCTTCTGAAGTAGCTGTTAATAATCCAGTTGTTAAGTTACTTACCCCTGGACCACTTGTTACTAATGCAACACCAGGTTTACCTGTTAAACGTCCAATGCCTTGTGCCATCATTGCAGCATTTTGTTCATGACGCGTAACGATAAGTTCTGGACCATCATCTTCTAATGCATTGAATAAATAGTCGATTTTTGCACCTGGAATACCAAATACATAATCCACATTATTATTTTTTAAAGTATCAATGACCATATCTGCAGCAGAATAGTTTTCTTTAGCCATTTTATATTCATATCCTTTCAAGTTTACATTTGTAATTTAAAGTTTTTATTTCAAAATTACTTTTCTATTTTTTTATACCCAATTAAAAAGAAGCCACACACATGTCTATTTTTTTAGGGAAAAAGAGGGAAAGACTTAGTCACATGTTAATTGCGGCTTCTTTATATTTAAATAACTTCAATTTTTAAAGTTGAAGTGTAACCTCAGTTAATTAGACATATTCAAATATGAGATGGGAGTTTTCTATTATATATGTCATGTTTAAGGGAATGATAGTAAGACATACTTATTAGAATATTTGAATACGTTGTAACTTTATTACGTTTCCTATTATAGTACGCATCGAAATATTAATAAAATACATATTTTCGATAGGAACCATTCCATATCGGAATAGGTCAACATACTTTAACCATTGTAAAATGACACAATTAAAAAGGTCTAATTACTTGACTTGTCTTCTATCATTATAGTGCCAATATTGATATAATTACTACTTTTTATATTTATAGAGTAAATATACTCTTTTTTATTGTTTTTATTTTAGATTTATCTGATATAATCGAATCTATCATTTAAATTTTCTAGTTATGTATTCTTGTTTAATCAAAAGTAAGAAAACTTGAAATTTTCAGAAATTTTAGACAAAATACCATTCTTTTATGCTATGATAATAAATGTTATATAGCTAACAAGCTAATTAATTAAATTTTAAACTTATTAGTGGAGGTTCATAATTATGGCCAGTTTTTTCAAAAATTTTACTAGAAAAGAAGATCCCACTATCTATCAAAGTAAAGATGGACATTTAAAACGTACGTTACGTGTTAAAGATTTTCTTGCATTAGGTGTAGGTACTATTGTATCAACATCGATTTTCACACTACCTGGTGTAGTAGCAGCAGAGCATGCTGGTCCAGCCGTAGCTTTATCTTTCTTATTAGCTGCAATTGTTGCTGGTTTAGTTGCATTTTCATATGCTGAAATGGCTGCAGCCATGCCGTTTGCTGGTTCTGCATATTCTTGGATTAACGTTTTATTTGGTGAATTCTTTGGATGGGTAGCTGGTTGGGCATTACTTGCCGAATACTTTATTGCCGTTGCCTTTGTAGCTTCTGGTTTTTCAGCCAATTTAAGAGGACTTGTGTCTCCTTTAGGTATTGCGTTACCTAAGTCTTTATCTAACCCTTTTGGTGCAAATGGAGGAATTATAGACTTAGTTGCAGCAATTGTTATTATTTTAACTGCATTATTATTATCTCGTGGTATGAGTGAAGCTGCTCGTATCGAAAATATTCTTGTTATTTTAAAAGTTCTAGCGATTGTTTTATTCGTTATTGTTGGATTAACAGCAATTCAAGCAAGTAACTATGTTCCATTTATTCCTGAGCATAAAGTCACTGAAACTGGTGATTTTGGTGGATGGCAAGGTATTTATGCAGGGGTATCAATGATTTTCTTGGCATACATAGGGTTTGATTCAATTGCTGCCAACTCAGCTGAAGCTATTAATCCGCAAAAAACGATGCCACGTGGTATTTTAGGATCATTAATCATTGCGATTGTTTTATTCGTAGCTGTAGCTTTAGTATTAGTTGGTATGTTCCATTATTCAAAATATGCTGGGAATGCTGAACCTGTAGGTTGGGCACTTCGTCAAAGTGGACATGGTGTAGTAGCAGCAGTAGTTCAAGCTATTTCAGTCATCGGTATGTTTACAGCATTAATCGGTATGATGTTAGCTGGTTCACGTTTACTTTATTCATTTGGTCGTGACGGATTATTACCTTCTTGGTTAGCCAAATTAAATGATAAACATTTACCTAATAGAGCGCTTGTTATTCTCACTGTTATCGGTGTTTTAATTGGTTCAATGTTCCCATTTGCTTTCTTAGCTCAATTAATTTCAGCAGGTACATTAATTGCATTTATGTTTGTATCTATTGCAATGTATAGTTTAAGAAAACGTGAAGGCAAAGATTTACCAGTTCCAGCATTTAAAGTGCCATTCTTCCCTGTATTACCTGTCATTACCTTTTTATTAGTCTTGCTTGTATTCTGGGGATTAAGTTTTGAAGCTAAACTTTATACATTAATCTGGTTCTTAGTTGGTATTGTTATTTATGTACTCTATGGTATTAAACATTCTAAAAAGAATGATGAAGATGATTATGTCGTACCAAAAGATTAAGATAATGAACTCACTTATATTTCTCATATCCTCTTAAGAAACATTCAATTGTTTTTTAAGGGGAGTATACTGAAAAAGAGGCTGGGACATAATTCCTAACAAAATAGCCAGTAAATGAGTTTATTATAAATTCATTTACTGGCTTCTTTATTTACAATACTACGTATTGTTGGCTCGCTTTCTTAGGGGACAGCTTCAGCCTGTAGTCTTCAGCTTGTCCTGTTCCCTCAAGAGTCTCGCCAAAATACTTTGTATTTATATGTAATTTTACATTGAAATACTTTAAAAAAATAAGGCCCTTTCGTATAATTTAATAAATATCACTAAACTAAATTAACGAGGTGCCTTATGTATAAAGATTATAACATGACTCAACTTACTCTACCATTGGAAACTTCAGTTCTTATCCCCACAAATGATATGTCACGACATGTCAATGATATTGTAGAAACAATTCCTAAAACTGAATTCGATGAATTCAGACATCATCGTGGTGCAACCTCATACCATCCAAAAATGATGTTAAAAGTCATTCTATATGCCTACACACAATCTGTGTTTTCAGGTCGTAAGATAGAAAAATTACTTAATGATAGCATCCGGATGATGTGGCTATCACAAAATCAAAAGCCTTCTTATAAAACGATTAATCGATTTAGAGTCAATCCAAAAGTAGATGCTTTATTAGAATCATTATTTATTCAATTTCATAGTCAGTGTTTGAAACAACATCTTATAGATGATCAGGCCATTTTTATTGATGGTACGAAAGTTGAGGCGAATGCCAATCGATATACATTTGTATGGAAAAAGAGTATTCAAAACCATGAGACAAAAATGAATGAAGATTCTAAAGCACTCTATCATGAATTGATAACAAATAAAATCATACCTGAGATTAAAAAAGATCACGATAATGACTTAACAAAGGAAGAAATAGATTTGATTGGTAGTCATTTGGATAAAGAAATCGAAGATTTAAATCAACATATCGATAATGAAAAATGTACTAAAATAAGAAAACAAATACGGCTCAAAAGAACTAAAATTAAACAATACAAAAAGCAAATTAATGATTACTCTGGGCGAAAGCATAAATACGACGTCCAAAAATCTATTTTAAAGGATAGAAATAGTTATTCTAAAACAGATCATGATGCCACATTTATGAGAATGAAAGAAGATCATATGAAAAATGGACAACTCAAGCCAGGTTATAATTTACAAATAGCGACAAATTCTCAATTCGTTTTATCTTATAATGTGTATCAAAATCCGACTGATACAAGAACGATGATACCATTTTTAAATTTAATTCAAGAGACCTACGGTCATTTACCTGAATATATTGTAGCTGATGCAGGTTATGGTAGCGAACCCAATTATATGGCAATTATAGATGATTTTAATCGAATACCACTTATAACCTACGGTATGTTTATAAAAGATAAAACTAAAAAATATAAAAGCGACATCTTTAACACTCAAAATTGGGATTATGACGAAATTAACGATGAATATATTTGTCCAAACAATAAGCGATTGGGTTTTAAAAGATATGCCTATCGCCATGATAAATATGGGTTTAAGAGAGACTTCAAATTATATGAATGTGATGATTGTTCAGAATGTCCTCTGAGACACCAGTGCATGAAATACAATTCAAAAACGAATAAAAAAATAATGAAAAATTATAATTGGGAATATTTTAAAGCCCAAATTAATAAAAAGCTTTCAGAACCAAAAATAAAAACCATCTACAGTCAAAGAAAAATTGATGTGGAGCCTGTTTTTGGATTTATGAAGGCTATTTTGGGTTTCACTCGAATGTCCGTTCGAGGGATAAATAAAGCCAAAAGAGAACTAGGATTTGTGCTAATGGCACTTAATATAAGAAAAGTAACAGCTCAACGAGCTGAAAATAATCAAAAAAATTATAAAAAAGACAATTTCTATATTATTTCAATAGAAATTGTCTTTTTTCACTTATCTAGATACTTTATGTCCCGGACTCTTTTAATATATTTTACCAACCTTGTCCTTCTATACTATATTGATTTAAATCACCATCTTGTAGTGCTTGAAGCGCTTCTTCAATAACATCTAACGCTTTATCTAACTGTTCATAAGTAATAACGAGTGGCGGTTGAAAACGTAAGACGTTCCCAGCAACTGCAATAATCACTACACCATGTTCAAAACAGTAATTACAAATTTTCAATGCTTCTTCAGCAGCTCTTTCTTTTGACTGTTTATCTTTAACAATATCAATTCCAATCGATAACCCAATACCGCGCACATCTCCTACGTAATCGTATTGATCTACCCATTGATTCATACGTTGACGCACGTAGTTTCCTTTTACAGAACTAGCTGTTAGTAAGTCGTCGTTTTCTATCATTTCAATCGTAGCAAGAGCCGCTTCACAACTTACTGGATTTGCCCCTGTCGTAAATAGATGTGCTGGTGCTTCAAGACTTTCAATAATTTCTTTTCGACCCACAATCGCTGACATTGGTAATCCACCTGCTAATGATTTACCAAATGTAATGAGATCTGGTGTAAAGTTAAAATGATTCACAGAGCTCCAAGAACCTGTACGACCTAATCCTTGTTGGATATCATCAACGGCAATTAAAATGCCGTATTCGCGACATAACGTTTCAAGTGCTTCAAAATAGCCCTCTACTGGTTCTAATAGTCCACCATCTCCTTGAATCGTTTCTAACACGATACAAGCTACTTCCTCAGCTGGAACATATTTAACAAACATCTCTTTTAATGGCGCTAAATATTCTTCAACAGTATTTGATTTAGATTGTTCAAACATCCCTCTGTATTTATCTGGAAATGGAATATGATAAAATCCATTTAATAATGGGCCATAATGTTTACGCATATTTAAACTGATAGCCGACATTGATAACGCTCCAAATGTAGAGCCATGATAAGCATTTGTAAAGCTGATAATATAGGGTCGTCCTGTATAAGCACGTGCAAATTTGATAATACCATCATTCGCATCCGAACCACTCAAACCAAATGTGACACGTTTTTCATAATCGCCTGGCGCAATATCGCATAACTTTTTAGACAGTTTCACTAAAGGCTCGTGATACATATATGCGGGGGTATAATGAATAAATTTATCTACTTGCTTTTTAATCGCCTCTGTTACCTGTTTTGGTGCATGACCCACATTTTGTGAGCTTGCACTAGCTAACAAATCGATGTATTCTTTTCCATCTATATCTACTAAAGTTGCCCCATACCCATGATCAATCACTAATGGATAATATTTTATACGTCCTGATGTAGCAAAATACTTACTATCTTCTTTTATCATGTCCTCTGCTTTACTCAAACTGACTCATCCTCTCCCAAAGTGTCAATAACTTATATCTAACTTTCTTTATTGACTTCAATTCTTATGATAATAAACAATATCTTACTAATAATTGTCAGATTTGTAAATATTTTCAGAAAAATTAAAATGTATTGTTTCTATCTTTTAAACAATTATAAAAATAAATCACAAAAGGCCTCTAATAGAGACCTTTTATGATTTATTTGTTTTCGTATGGAATAACATCATCACCATATTCTTTTTTAATATACGCTTTGATTTCTTTAGATTGCATAACTTTTAATAATGTTTGGAATTTTTCATCATTTTTATGACCTTCTTGAACAGCAATCGTATTCGCAAATGGTGATGATTCACCTTCCATAACAATAGCATCTTTAGACGGTTTTAAACCATTATCAAGCGCATAGTTTGAATTTATAATGACTGCAGCTCCTTCACCATTCTCATATGTTTTTGGTAAAAACTCTGCCCCTTGTTGATGGTTAAATTTCAAGTGTTTTTTATTTTCAGCAATATCTTCAAATTTTGCATTTTCAATTTTAACGCCTTTTTTTAATTTAATTAATCCTTCATTAACAAAGAAAGATAGAAAACGTCCTTCTTCTGCAGGATTATTAGAAACGTAAATCGTCGATCCATCTGGAATGTCTTTTAAATTTTTATATTTTTTACTATATACACCCATAGGCGTTGTAAACACTTTACCTAATTCTTCAATTTTATAACCATGACTTTTCTTTTCAGCATTCAAGTATGGAACGTGTTGGAAGAAGTTCGCATCAACATCGCCTTTATCTAATAATTTATTAGGCACCTTATAATCATTAACTTCTTTGACTTCTAGATCATATCCTTTTTTCTTCATTTCTTCTTTAGCTTTTTTCAACACATCACCATGAGGTGCTGGCGACGCTGCTACGGTAATTTTTTTATTATCTTCTTTCTGATTTCCACAAGCCGTTAGCGTAATAATTACTAATACAATACTGATCATACCTATTAATTTTTTCATATGTATTGACACCTTTTTATAAATTTTCAACTCTCATTTACTCTTACTAGATATGTAAAGACATAAAAAAATACTTTCTACTATTAAGAGAAAGCATCGATACACTTTCTCTCATCTTCTAAAGTATGATTAACTTTATGTGAATTAGCACCATGTCATACCATGACGGTTGCTGGGTTTCGTAGGGCACATCCCTCCACCACTCTTGATAAGAGTTAATAGATTATTGAATTATTAATAACTTATCATTGATTTAAACGTTGGTCAATATGTTTTTTTAATATTCTAAAAATTTAAAAAGTGTTAAACCAAATATTTCAGGGAATATTCTTATACTATGTATATAAGAAGGAGCGAAATTATGATCTATTATTTTTATCATTGTCTTAGTGCTTTAGTTATAAGTATCATCTTATTAATTACAATGGCTATAATGGATGTCTTAGTTCAATCGACTCATCTTACTTTATTGTTAATTAATATTGATTTCTTAATTGACCCAAGCAAAACGCCATTATTATTAGAACTAGCCATTCATATTTTTATAGGATGGTTAATATATTTTATTTTCTTACTTATTTATCATGTCTTTAAACCATTATATAAACTAAGTTATGTCTTATTAATGATTGTTTTTGCCTCTCTTTATCCGTCACTCATCGCTATGGCAAAGCGTTCATTCTTTCACTTTAACTGGACAGAATACGGTTTATGGATGATTGCTCATATTATTTTTATGATTTTAATGGCTTGTTCCATTTCATATTTTTCTAAAAAGAAATATTAATACCTTATATAAATCATGTGATAAATATTGATTTAATGTTTACAAAACATTTATTCTTTAAGTTAAGTTAAAGATTTATTATGATTTTTTTTAAAACCCTGTTTCTGATCTATTCAAATGCTACACTCTAGTTGTAATTGATCATGAATGAAATGGGGTTTTCATTATGAAGAAAGTATCTTTCATCGCATCTACACTTTTAACAAGTACAATGCTACTTACAACGACTCAATCTGTAGAAGCACATACTGCTAACTTAGTGACTAAAGAAAATGCTAAACAAATTGCTACAGATGCATTATCTAATAGTGGAGGTAATCCAAATCTACAACGACTTGGTCGTACTGTTGACAAAGGCGCATACTTTGAAATTATAAGTCATAATAGATTAAATGAAGGCAGTGGAATGTATAAAGTTTATAAAAATGGCGAAGTTGAGTACAAAAATGGTACATATAGTGACTTTAATCAACTTCAAGATACACGTATTCATGCAGAATCAGGTATCGCTAAAGCTGCTAAAACACCTTCCTCTTCTAATGATAAACAAGTTAATTCTGTTGATTGTGCACGTGAACTCAATCGTTATTATGTAGGAACAGTTGCTTCTTCTGAGGTGCCATCCTCTAAGTCACTTAAAAATACTCAAACATCACAATCTTCTGTTAAAACACTCCCAAGTACTGGAGACGATACACAACAACACTCAACTCAACTTTTAGCCTCACTTCTATTAGTTATGGGAACTTCATTATTACTTAAACGAAAACATCATAGTCATTCTTATTGATCTACTAAACATTTTTAATAAATAAAAAAGGAGTGAGTCAACAAATTCAAAATGAATGCTGACTCACTCCTTTCATTTAAATAGTTTTACAAGATAAATCGTTTCCATACTAAATTAATACACGAGAAACGGTCTCCATATTATTTATTTTTATTATCCGTTTGTTCATTATCTTGACTATCAGAATGTTGATCATCTTTGTTTTTAGTTTGTTCTACGCCTTCAGGGTCTTGTTCTTTAGCATTGCCTTTTTTTGGATTATAATTAACACCTTCTGTATAATCATTACCTGCATTCCATAATAAGAACTCATTAACCCCGTTATCTTTTAAAGCTTGAACTTCTTCAGATATCGCTTTTGCATCATAATCAATATAATTACCAGCACCTAAATATGAAGCGGTAAAGTCTTGAATCCATGGTCTTGAAATAGGCTTATCTTTACCTAATGTATCTAATAAACTATTTTCTTTTTGAATATAGCGATTAACTGTTTTATATGGTTCCGTATCTGGTGCTTGTAAACCGAAATCTCCATTACTCCAATGAGATGGATAAATCATTGATGAAATGGCATCTACATTTTTAGAGATTTTAGGGAAGCTTTGACCAATACCAGGTGCATTTTCAACTAATGCAGAATAACCAAATACATCAGCTGACACATTGACGCCCATTGGTTTTAATTCTTTATTTGCATATTCTAAGAATTTAGTAATTGTATCTACACGTTGGTCGCCTGAACTCATCTGACTATTTTTATATTCACCTTTATTATAAGTTAAGCTATCTGCTTGATTTTCAAATCCTTCTGGGAAGCGTACATAGTCAAATTGAATATCTTGGAAGCCTGCTTTTGCAGCTGCTTTTGCAACATCAATATCATACTTCCATACTTCCTTCATAAATGGATTAACAAAGCTATCCCCTTTACCATTTGTCCAAACAGAACCATCACTATTTTTGAATGTCCATTCAGGGTGTTCATTTGCTAATTTTGTATCTTTAAATGTTACAATACGTGCAATTGGGTAAATATTATTATCATGCAGTTTTTTTAATAATTTTTTACCATCTACAATATCAAGCGTATTTTTATCCACTTGTTTATTGCCAGTATTTAATTTCATAGTAATGTTACCTGTATCATCTTTCACATCGATAACCATGGTATTTAAATTAGAATCTTTGATGAATTTAACTAACTCATCCATTTTTTTACCCTGTGTAGAATTACTTGTTACATAAATCCCTTTAACACCATCTTTAGGATAATCTACTTTATTTTCATTTGTATTTTTATCATTATTCTTTTTCAATGCATCACTTTGACTATTACCACTTTTATTACTAGATTGCTCATTTTTCTGATTTCCATCTTTTTGTCCACTATCAGATGCATTATCTCCATTACTACAAGCCGCCAATAATAGAGCACTTGTTGTTAATACAGCAAAAATTTTATTTTTCTTCATTACTGTTCCTCCAAGAAAGTATATAAGTATTAATTAAGAACTTAGTTATCATATATAAACGATTTAAAAATAAAGACTAACTTCAATTAATAAGAACTTAACTTACTTTAGAATAGCATATTTTAACAAAAAATATACGATACACTAAAGTTTTATAAAATATTCTATTTAATATTTACATATATTAAAATTTTAAAGAAAACGTAAAGATAATACTTTAGAATCATCGATGATCCACTGAACATTTGGTATTGATCTTTTCATTTGTTGCATGATAAATTGCTCATTATTTTTAGGAAAATCCCAAATATACTTAATAAATTCAAAACTTAATGTTTTAGGATTTCCTCCGATATGTTCTCTGTTAAATAGTGAATATATGTAACGCTTGATTACTCTAAGTATACATTTTACTCTTGGTTCTTTAATCCATATGACTTTAGTTGCATATTTTAATCTCATACTAAGTGTACTAGAATAATTTCCATCAATAATCCATTCCTCTTTTACTACAATAGATTCAAGTTTTTGTTTTAATTCTTCAAAAGTAATGACGTTTTTATTATTAAGCCATTGAATTTGATCAATATGGTAAAGTGGCAGTTGATATTTTAAATGTAGTTGATATGCCAATGTTGATTTTCCAGAACCAGGGCTACCAATAATTAATATACGTTGTTTCATAACAATCCCCTTTGAATATGTTTGAATGTTTACATTAAATGTATAAATACGGTAATTTCATAAAATTGTAAATTGTTAATTAAGAAATTTCAATAATTAATTACTTTATACTTGAGAATATTATTATTTTTTACGATAATGATATTGAAAGTTTATTAAAGGAGTGAAAGGCATAATGAATAAAGAACAATTAGAAAAAGTAAGTCATGGGAAAGGATTCATCGCTGCATTAGACCAAAGTGGTGGTAGTACTCCAAAAGCATTAAAAGAATATGGTGTAAACGAAGATCAATACAGCAATGATGACGAAATGTTCCAACTTGTACATGATATGCGTACACGTGTTGTCACTTCACCTTCATTTACTTCAGATAAAATTTTAGGTGCGATTCTATTTGAACAAACTATGGATCGTGAAGTTGAAGGTAAATATACTGGTGACTACTTAGCTGATAAAGGTGTCGTTCCTTTCTTAAAAGTCGACAAAGGTTTAGCTGAAGAGCAAAATGGTGTCCAATTAATGAAACCTATCGACAACTTAGATGAAACTTTAGACCGTGCAGTTGAACGTCATATCTTCGGTACTAAAATGCGTTCTAACATCTTAGAATTAAATGAACAAGGTATCAAAGACGTTGTTGAACAACAATTTGAAATTGCTAAAAAAATCATTGCTAAAGGTTTAGTACCTATCATTGAACCTGAAGTAAACATTAACGCTAAAGACAAAGCTGAAATCGAAGAAGTATTAAAAGCTGAACTTAAAAAAGGCTTAGATTCTTTAAATGATGATCAATTAGTAATGCTAAAATTAACTATCCCTACTAAAGCTAACTTATACAAAGAATTAGCTGATCATCCAAATGTTGTTCGTGTTGTTGTATTATCTGGTGGCTACAGCAGAGACGAAGCAAACAAATTATTAAAAGACAATGATGAATTAATTGCAAGCTTCTCACGTGCATTAGCAAGTGATTTACGTGCAGGCCAATCAAAAGAAGAATTTGATAAAGCTTTAGGCGATGCAGTAGATTCAATCTACGATGCTTCAGTAAATAAAAATTAATAGTCAGATTTTTATTTAAAAGTGATGAGTCACGTGCTCATCACTTTTTTCATGTTTTTAAGCAGTTATAACCATTAAATTTATTTAATAAAAAAACTGTTAACAGAACGTGATGTCCTGTTAACAGTTTTCTAATTTTTCTTATTTAGCATTAGTATTTTCATAGAAACCTAATTCTAATTGTTTAGATGTTAAACGACGAGTTTTTCTCATTAAGTCAACATCATGAATTAATGATTCACCATATGAAGGAATCATTTTTTTGATTTTTGGTTTCCATTCATCTAAATATTGTTCGAAGTTTCTTTCGATAACTTCTAACGCTACTGAAACTGATGTAGAAGCCCCTGGTGATTCACCAAGTAAAGCAATGATAGAGTGGTCTTTAGAGTCAACCACTTCTGTACCGAATTGGATGAATCCTTTACCTTCTTTTTCATCATCTTTAATAACTTGTACACGTGTACCAGCAGTATATACTTGCCAATCTTCATCACGAGCTTCAGGGTAGAACGTACGTAAGTGGTTCATACAACCTTCTTTAGTCATGATGATTTGGTCAAATGAATATTTAAGTAATGACATATTCTTAACTGCTGCAGCTAATAACGTAGTGATATTGTGTGGTTTAACTGATTTGAATAAATCTAAGTTAGAACCGTGAATTAAGAATTTAGGGCCAACATTTGCGAATGGTCCGAATAATAATGTTCTTTCACCATCGATATAACGAGTATCTAAGTGAGGAACAGTCATTGGTGGTGTGCCAGGTGGCTCTTTACCATAAACTTTCGCATCATGTTGTTCGATAACTTCTGGATTTGTACAAGCGATAAATTGACCAATGATTGGGAAACCACCGATATGTTTACCTTCTTCGATACCAGTTTTTTGTAATAATGGAATAGATCCACCACCAGCACCGATGAATACATGGTCAGCTTCTTTAGTAAAGACTTTATTGTTAGCTAAATCTTTAATTTTAACTTGCCATTTACCGTTAGATAAACGTTTGAAGTCTTGTACTTCATGATTATAGTTGACGTTTACGTTTGAATCGTCGTTTTGTAAGTTATGTGCCATTTTACGAGTTAATTCACCGTAGTTAACGTCAGTACCTTCGTCGATTTTACTAGCAGCCATTAAGCCATCATCGAAACGACCTTGCATCATTAATGGAATCCATTTTCTCATTACTTCGATGTCTTCAGTGTATTCGATATCATCGAACATAGGGAAATCTTTCATTTTTTCGTAACGTTCTTTTAAGAATTGAACGTTGTTTTTACCACGTACGAAACTGATATGTGGTAAAGGATGAATGAAATCTCTAGGATCTTTAATTTGTCCTGATTCTACTAAATGACCCCAAAATTGTTTAGAAATTTCAAATTGTTCGTTAATTTCTTTTGCTTTTTCAATGTCAATCGTACCATCTGGTTGTCTTACAGTATAGTTTAATTCACATAATGCAGCGTGACCAGTACCAGCATTGTTACGTTCATTTGAACTTTCGATACCTGGACGATCTAAACGTTCATAAAGATCGATGTTCCAGTTAGGTACAAGTTCATTGAACATAGATGCAACTGTTGTACTAATTACACCAGCACCGACAATAATCATATCTTTTGATTCTGTCATGTTTGTACACCTCTCCAAAAATTATGTTTCACAATATATTATAATTACCTGTTGCTCTTGTTTCCCTAATATCTAGTAATCAATATATTGTTTTAGTAATGTGTTAAGTCTTTCATTACTATGTTAAAACAAATATAGTCAATTGTAAATCAGAAAAACTTAAATATTCGAATTAATGAATTCATTATCATTAAATTAAGCAAAAAATTTATCAATATAAGTTAAATAGTAAGAATA
Source organism: Staphylococcus sp. FSL W8-1270 (assembly GCF_038007165.1). NCBI lineage: Bacteria > Bacillati > Bacillota > Bacilli > Caryophanales > Staphylococcaceae > Staphylococcus > Staphylococcus sp. FSL W8-1270. Next base: position 331,129 of record NZ_JBBOWQ010000001.1, on the reverse strand, counting down.
GTTGAATGATCAAAGTTTTATTATAACATGATGTCATTACAATCACTTAATGATTTACTTACAACCTTATATAATGATTATTTATTATTTTGTAAAAACTTTTCAATATAAAAAGCTGATTCTTCAATTGATTTATACTCAGTATTAATCACTGTAGCATTTAATTTTTTAAATACTTCTTCTGCATAACTGAGTTCTTCTTTTATACGATTTAAATTATTATATTGAGACTCTTTCGACAAACCTAATGTTTCAGCACGACTTTTTCGTATATTTGCAATATACTGTGGACTTGCAGTTAATCCAAATACTTGTAACCCTTTTTGCTTAAAAACACTGTCTGGAATACTAACTTCAGGTACTAAAGGAATGTTTGCTATTTTGTAGCCTTTATTCGCTAAATACATACTTAATGGTGTCTTTGAAGTACGTGATACCCCTACAATCAACGCATCCGCTTCGCCTATATCAGAAAAATGCTTACCATCATCATATTTAACTGAATATTCAATCGCTTCAATACGCTTAAAATAAGCTTCATTTAACTTTCTTAACGCACCACTTTCCATCAATGGTTTTTCACCTGTCACGTGTTCAATAATGCTAATTAAATCAGACATATAATCTACATATGGGATATGATGTTCTCTAGCAAATTCGTGACCAAGTGCATTAAATGATTCACTTACTAATGTCGTAGCTACTATTGCGTGGTGTTCTTTCGCTAAATTTAATATATTTAAAAATTCTTCCTCATCTTTAATATAAGGAAATTTTTTTATTTCTACATTATTTAAATCTGGAAACTGGGTTAAAGTTGCATGAATCATACGTTGAGCAGTTTCTCCAATTGAATCTGAAACAATAAATAATTTTAAATTATGTGCTTGTGACTCGACTTCATTCATTTTTGATTACTCACTTTCCTCCACTTGACTCTGAGCAGTCGCTAAAATTGCTCCTGGAATTCGGAATGGTGAACATGATACATAATCAATTGGTAAGTGATTGAAATAATGAATAGATTTTGCATCTCCACCTAATTCACCACATACACCAATCTTAATATTTTCGTTCACTTTCTTTGCCTGTTTAACTGCCATTTCAATTAGTTTTCCAACGCCATCTTCATCTAATGTTTGGAACGGGTCAAGTTTCAATATATTTCTTTCAGTATACACATTTATAAACTTCCCTGCATCATCTCTAGAAAAACCAAATGACAATTGTGTTAAATCGTTCGTACCAAAGCTGAAGAAATCACAATATTTTGCTAATTCGTCTGAAATAAGACATGCACGAGGCGTTTCGATCATTGTTCCCATTGAGTAATCTACGCTTTCTTGATGTTGTTTTTCTAATTGATCAATAGTCTTAACAAGGTTTTCTTTTAAAGTAGTAAATTCTTCGACTGTAGACACTAACGGAATCATAATTTCTGGTTTACACTGAATGCCTTCTTCTTTTAATTTAAATACACTTTCAATAATCGCTTCTACTTGCATTTCATATAACTCAGGGTATGTGATGGCTAAACGACAACCACGATGTCCAAGCATTGGATTCACTTCGTTTAAATCCACAATGCGTTTATCTAATGTTTCCTTTGAAATATTTAATTGCTTCGCAACATTCGCAATATCCTCTTCAGAATGTGGTAAGAACTCATGCAATGGCGGATCAAGTAAACGTACTATTGTAGGATGTTCACCTGATAATTTAAAAATTTCTTTAAAGTCTTCTACTTGATATTGTTTAATATGATTAAGTGCTTCGAGACGGTCTTCACGAGAGGATGATAAGATGAAACGTCTCATCTCTACTAGTCGCTCAGCCCCAAAGAACATATGCTCTGTACGTACTAATCCGATGCCTTTAGCACCAAATTGGTAACCCACTTTAATATCTTGAGGTGTTTCTGCATTCATACGTACTTTTAAACGAGCTGTCTTTTCTGACCACTCCATAAATTGATTGAATGACTCGCTATGCTCAGCATTGACTGTTTTAATCTCACCTAAATAAATGTCACCTTCTGAACCATCAACTGAAACCATATCTCCTTCATGTAGTGTTTGATTGCCATAGTATACCGTCTTAGCACTCGTATTAATTTCTAAATCAGAACATCCTGTCACACAACATTTACCCATTCCACGAGCTACAACTGCTGCATGAGACGTCATGCCACCATGTGTGGTTACAATCGCTTCACTTGCAATCATACCTTCAATATCTTCAGGAGACGTTTCTGGTCTCATCAAGATCACTTTTTTACCTTGATCTGATTGTGCTTTCGCCTCTTCAGCAGTAAATACAATTTGACCTGTTGCAGCACCTGGACTCGCAGGTAATCCCATTTTAGATACAACTGTTGCTTCTTTTAATGAAGACTCATCGAAATTAGGATGCAACAGTTGATCAATTGATTTTACTTCAACTTTTTTCATTGCTTCTTTTTTAGTAATAATACCTTCATTCACTAAATCTACAGCAATTTGAATAGCTGCACGTGCTGTACGTTTACCATTACGAGTTTGGAGTAAATATAATTGTCCATTTTCAATTGTAAATTCAATATCTTGCATATCTTTATAGTGTTTTTCTAATTGTTTTGTCACATCTACAAATGCTTGATGAACCTCTGGCATTTGATCATGTAATGTTGAGATATCTTTAGGTGTACGAATACCAGCAACAACATCTTCTCCTTGTGCATTAAGTAAATATTCACCAAATAATTTATTTTCGCCAGTCACTGGATTACGCGTAAAAGCAACACCTGTTCCACTATTATCTCCACTATTACCGAAAACCATTTCTTGGATATTTACTGCTGTGCCGATGTCATGTGGAATATCATTTAAATCTCGGTAAATACGAGCACGATCATTATCCCAAGATTTAAATACAGCTTCTATAGCTTCTTCCAGTTGTTTCAAAGGCTCTTGTGGGAAAGGTTTATGTACTTCTTCTACATATATTTCCTTAAAGCGCTTACAAATTTCTTTTAAACCCTCTGCACTAATGGCAGCGTCATTCTCAAAATGATGTTGTTTTTTATACTGTTCGAAATATGTATCAAATGCTTGCATAGGTACACTATATACGACTTCACCAAACATTTGTAATAAACGACGATAACAGTCATAAGCAAAACGTTTATCCCCAGTTTTTTTAGCTAATTTTTCTACATTCTCATCATTTAAGCCCAAGTTTAATATTGTATCCATCATTCCTGGCATAGAAATTTTTGCACCACTTCTTACAGAAACAAGTAATAAATTAGTATCAGAAGAGAATATTTTTCCGGTTCTCTCTGAAAATGAAGCCAAGTGATCAATTAATTCTGTTTTGATGTCAGTAGATAATGACTTACCTTGTTTTAAATACTCAATACATGCTGTTGTGGTAATGGTGAAACCATCTGGTACAGGTAAACCTAAGCGTTTCATTTCAGATAGATTAGCTCCTTTACCTCCCAATACATCTCTCATTGATTTTTGTCCTTCATCAAACGCATAAATATATTTAGTCATTATAAATCACCTCAAATTTTTATTATGTCATACTAATTATTTAAAAGTATGTCATAATAACACGTGAAATACAATTAAAATTATCTTTATTTTTAATTTTTCTAAATATAGACAAATTTTCAATATTCATGTTATCTGATACATCAGTATTCTCATCATAAAAAAACACTGATAAATTAGTGACATACTAATTTATCAGTGTGGTGAATATGATTATTTATTTTGAGCGTTGTTATATTTTGTGCGTTCAGCATCGCGTAATTCAACACGACGAATTTTGCCAGAGTTTGTTTTTGGTAAATCTTCTACAAATTCAATCGCACGTGGATATTTATATGGTGCGACTACTTTTTTAGAGAAAGTTTGTAACTCTTTCACTAAATCATCACTTGGTTTATAGCCCTCTTTTAAAATAATAAATGCTTTAACAATATTGCCACGAATTGGATGTGGACTTGCTACAACTGCACATTCTTTTACCGCTTCATGATTTGTGAGTGCATCTTCAACTTCGAAAGGTCCAATAGTATAACCAGAACTAATAATAATATCGTCACGGCGACCTTCAAACCAGAAATAGCCATCTTCGTCGATATGTGCTAAATCTCCAGTAATGTAATAATCTCCTGCATGTGCCTCTTTTGTACGTTTCTCATCTTTAAAGTAACCTTTAAATAATCCAGGGAAATCAAGTGGTAATGCTATATTACCTTTTACATTTGTATCCACTTTGTTTCCATCATCATCAACAACTGCTACACGACTACCCGGAATAGCTTTACCCATAGAACCAGGACGTGGTTCTGTATCTTTTAAGAAACCAATTAGTAACGTACTTTCTGTTTGTCCATATCCGTCACGCACTGTTAAATTAAAATGTTTACGGAATTGTTCAACTACTTCTCTATTTAATGGTTCCCCTGCAGATACTGCACTGTGTAAATGATCTAAATTGTATTGATCTAAGTTATCTAATTTTGCCATCATACGGTATTCTGTTGGTGTACAGCAAAGCACATTAATTTTAAAGTTTTGTAATAGTGATAAATAACGGGAAGGATTAAATTTACCATTATACACAAATGCTGTCGCTCCTGATCCCATAATAGATAGGAATGGACTCCATACCCATTTTTGCCAACCAGGTGCAGCTGTTGCCCACACTAAGTCATCTTCTTTTATAGCTAACCAATGTTCAGGTGCCATTTTCATATGAGCATATCCCCAACCATGAGAATGTGTAACAGCTTTTGGATTACCTGTAGTTCCAGAAGTGTAAGATAAAATAGCAACATCATCTCTTGTTGTATTGGCTATGTCTAATTTATCACTTTGCTTTGCTTTTTCATCTTCAATACTAATCCAATTCTCTTGATTTCCGTTAATCACAAATTTTGTTAATTCGTTATATTCTTCAATATCTCTAAATTCTTCTATAAAATCAGCTAATACAATAACTGCATTAATTTCTCCATGCGTAATACGATATTGTAAATCCTTTGTTCTTAACATTTCAGAACTTGGGATAATTGCAATACCTAATTTTAATGCTGCAATATAAAGTTCATACGTGATGATAGCACGTGGCATCATGATTAACACTTTATCGCCTTTTTTTAGTCCATGGTTTAATAATACATGTCCTACTTTATTAGCGTTTTTAATTAATTCAGAGTATGTAACACTAATGGGTTCTTCTACACCGTTTTCATAAATAATTGCTTGTTTACTTTGATTTGAAGCATGTTTTTCTATTTCAGATACAATATTATATGTCTCTGGTGCTAATAAATTTAAATGATTCATTACTTTATTTTCCTTCCAATTTTTAAGTTTTCATCGTTCATAAAATCACACATCTTAATTTCACGCAATCCTATGCGGTATTTGTTTTAAATATAAAAAAGATTAAGTTTCTATACCAGTATATTACTTTTTTAGAAACTTAATCTTTGAATATTAAATATATTATCTATATCAACATTCGTTTCTAAATTAGCAAGTTCTATTCTTACATTATAAGATAAATCGCGATTAACTATTTTATTATCGACACCTTGTTTAGTGCCTCTTTTTTTATGCGTTTTATCATAAGCGGCTGAACTTTGCCAATCATAGAACGATTGTCGATCTTTCCATAACGTCAAAATAATATAATGACGATGCTTAGTTTGAGGACGTAAAAAACGTAAAGCTTTGAATCCTGGCACATCTTGTAAATATTTAGTGCGCTCTAAAAATTTAGATTCAAATTGAGGTTCATTACCTTCATTAACAAACAAGTGATTCAAAACACATATTGAATCGTTTGTTAACTCGTTTATTGACTCAAGTACTGTATATAATTGAATATCATTATTTTTTTCGATAGACATAGTCTGTTCTTCTTTTTCTTCTATTACATATGTTTTATAACTATCAGTTAAAGTCATTTCTTAGTTCCTTCATTTCTTAACTAGCTTTAAGCTATCATTTTTAATTCTGCTATTCATCTCTATCTTCCTTCATATAATGAAAGGGAACGTTTAACAATTTCTAAGAATTCATGATCCAACATCGACGTCTTAGAAAAGTAATCAAGTATATTTTCAGCAAGATATTCATGTTTTGGAAAATTTTGGTCTTGATTTATCCATGATGCAAGTTCACCTAATGGGGTCTTATCATCAATAAATCCTTGCATAAAATCATAAAAACTCATCAACTCACCCCAATATCTAAATATAGGATAATACTATCATGACAAATTCTTTAATACTAGAGTATACACTTGACTTCTACTTTAAAAATGTAGAATTATTGCTTAAATATATATTTTGACTGCTTATTCAATAGTTAAATAGTTTAATACTACTGCACCTACTGCTTCTGCTGCAACTAACATACTTGACTCATCAATCGTAAATTTAGGATGATGATGTGGATATGCTTTACCCTCTCTCGGTTTTGCTCCAGAATATATAAAAGTACTTGGCAATGTTTTAGCATAAAAAGCGAAGTCTTCAGATGGCGGTTGAGGTTCGCATACTTCTATGCCTTTAACATCAGCTAATTTTGCTTGGTTAATGGTTTCTGCAACATATTCAGTAAAGTCAAGATCATTATACAATGCAGGATAATCTTTACTAAATGTAAATTCACAATTTACACCAAATGTTTCTTCCAAACCATGAACCATTTGTTTTAAAGCCGTTTCAATACGATCGCGTGTAGCATCTGTCAAAGCGCGAACGTCACCTTCAATGGTTATTTTATCTTTAATCACATTAAATTGACCTTTACCATCAAATGATCCAATTGTGACGACACCCGTTTCAAAGGGATTAAGGCGACGTGAGACCACTGTTTGAGCGGTAGTAACGAAATTAGCTCCCGCTACAATCGCATCATTTGAAGTATGCGGAGAAGAACCATGTCCTCCTTCACCTTTTACAATTAATTTAAAGTAAGAACGTCCTGTTTGAACGTTACCCTTATGATAATAGACTTTACCAGGAGCCATATTAGTCATCACATGGGTGCCTAAAACATGATCAACGCCATCCAATACGCCATCTTCAATCATACCTTTAGCTCCACCAGGTGGCATTTCTTCAGCGGGTTGATGAATAACAATTACTTTGCCACTGAACTGAGATTTCATTTCTATCAATGTTTCTGCCAAAATAAGCATATATGCTGTATGTGCATCATGTCCACACGCATGCATGACTCCCTCGTTTTTAGAAGCAAATGATAAACCAGTATCTTCTTGAATGGGAAGCGCATCAAAATCTGCTCGAATAGCAATCGTTTTCCCAGGTTTACCACTATCTATCGTTACTTTTACACCATTTTGTCCTATATTTGTTTCTACCTTACACTCTTTATCTTTATAAAAATTAGCAATATATTTGGGTGTCTCAGTTTCATGAAATGATAACTCAGGATATTCATGTAAATGTCTTCGAATCTCGATCATACGCTTTTCCTTATCTTGTAAACGTTGCACTAAATCTTTAATCATTTCATATCACTCCTTCTCTGTCATTCATTATATGCCTTTACGTATTAAAAATGTTGTAGAAGGGGATATTTAAAATAAAAAGGTTAGAATCATCTTTGATTCCAACCCTTATTTCATATAACTATCTTATTAATGTTTATAGTATGGATCGAATTCCATTGCTCCAGCATTCTCGTCACTAACACCATGTTTATAGTAATCAACATATTGTGGTTCTAATGGTTTTTTACCACGAATGATATCAGCTGCTTTTTCAGCGAGCATTAAAACTGGTGCATGAATATTACCATTAGTAGTGCGAGGCATAGCAGATGCATCAACAACACGTAAATTTTCCATGCCATGTACTTTCATACTTAATGGATCTACAACTGCCATCGGATCTGACGCTGGCCCCATTTTAGCACTACAAGAAGGATGTAAAGCAGTTTCGCCATCTTTACGTACCCAATCAAGAATTTCTTCATCTGTTTGTACAGATGGTCCTGGTGAGATTTCACCACCATTATATGGATCCATCGCAGGTTGAGATAAAATATTACGTGCTACTCGAATTGCTTCAACCCATTCTTGTTTATCTTCTTTTGTTGATAAATAATTGAATACAATACTTGGTTTTTCAAATGGATCTTTTGATTTAATTTTTAAACTACCACGTGAATTTGAATACATAGGACCAACATGTACCTGATATCCATGCGCCACTGGTGCTTTTTGACCATCATATCTTACAGCAATTGGTAAGAAATGGAACATTAAATTTGGATATGCAACTTGATTGTTAGATCTAACAAAAGCACCACCTTCAAAGTGGTTTGAAGCTGCTGCACCTTTACGTGCAAATATCCATTGTAATCCAATCCAAGGCATACGTTTTACATCTAAGCTTGGTTGTAGTGAAACAGGCTGCTTACATTTATGTTGAATATATACTTCTAAATGATCTTCGAAGTTTTCTCCAACACCAGGTAAGTGCATGCGTGGTTCTATACCTTTAGATTTTAAGAATTCAGAATCACCGATACCAGACAATTGCAACAACTGAGGTGTATTAAATGCACCACCTGAAAGAATTACTTCACCAGCATTCACAGTATGAAGTTTACCATTACGTTTAAACGTTACACCTGTAGCTTTCTTACCTTCAAAATGTATTTTAGTAACAAATGCACGTGTTTTAACTGTTAAATTTTTACGCTTCATTGCAGGACGTAAATAGGCACGTGAAGCTGAAACACGACGGCCATTATGTACTTGACTATCAAATGGACCAAAGCCTTCTTGTCTATATCCATTGACGTCGTTTGTTTTATGATAACCTGCTTCAACACCTGCATCGAAGAATGATTTAAATAATGGATTTGTGGCTGGTCCACGTTTTAATTTAATCGGACCGTCATGTCCTCTATATTTATCATATGGTGCAGCTCCAAATGTTTTTTCTAGTTTTTTAAAATAAGGTAAACAATGTGCAAAGTCCCAAGTTTCCATTCCTTCTGGTTCAGCCCAGCCTTCATAATCCATTGGATTACCACGTTGATAAATCATACCATTAATTGAACTTGAACCACCTAATACTTTACCTCGAGCATGGTCTACCTTACGTCCCATATGCGGTTCTTCTTCAGTTTGGTATCTCCAATCGTAAAATGGATTTCCTGAAGGAAACATCAATGCTGCAGGCATTTGTATAAATAAATCCCATGGATAATCACTACGTCCTGCTTCTAGTACAAGTACTTCTTTATTTTTATCTTCTGACAAACGATTTCCCAATACTGATCCAGCGCTTCCTCCGCCAATAATTACGTAATCATATGATTGATTTTTACTCATATATTGTCGTCCTCCTATAAAAATATAAATCTTCTATTTAAATACAATTTAGTTTGATTTGATACGTCTTTATTCTTCAAAATAAATGGACCGTAAAATAATACGTCTACGGTCCTTTATAGTTAAATTGTAAAAGTTATTTACTAAAGAAATTTACAGGTTCTGGATTTCTATTTGTAAGAATATGTTTAGAGATTAAGTATTCTTCTAATCCTTCTTTACCTAACTCACGTCCAATACCAGATTGTTTATAACCACCCCATGGCGCTTGAGCGAAGTAAGGATGGAAGTCATTAATCCAAACTGTGCCTAGTTTTAATTTATTAGCTACACGTTGTGCTTTTCCTATATCTTTAGAAAATACTGCACCTGCTAAACCATAAATTGAATCATTTGCGAGTGCAATCGCTTCTTCTTCATTATCGAACCCTTCTACTGTAACAACAGGGCCAAATACTTCTTCTTGAACAATTCTCATATGAGTATCGCAATTAGTGATTACAGTTGGTTCAAAGAATAAACCTTCTTTTAAATCTTCATCGTCTGGACGTTTCCCACCGATAGCAATTGTTGCACCATCATCTTTAGCAACTTTCATATATTTTTCAATTTTATCTCTATGTTCTGGAGAAATCACTGGACCCATTTCTGTGTCACTATCAAATCCATTACCTAATTTAATTTTTCCAACACGTTCAATTAAAGCTTTTTCAAATTTTTCTTTTATATTGTTATGAACTAAAATTCTTGAACCTGCTGAACAAACTTGACCTGCATGGAAATATCCGCCATTTAATGCTTGATCTACAGCTAATTCAAAATCAGCATCATCAAAAATAATATTTGGATTCTTTCCGCCAAGCTCTAATGCAATATTAGTTACATGATTTGCAGCATTCTTCATAATGTGTTTACCAGTTTCAATTCCACCTGTAAATGATACTAAATCAACTTCTTTATGACCTGATAATGTATCTCCTACTTCTTCACCACTACTTAATATTAGGTTGATAACCCCTTTAGGGAATCCAACCTCTTCCATTAATTCAAATACACGAATTGTTGTTAATGGTGTAATTTCACTTGGTTTCATTACTAATGAGCAACCAGTTGCTAATGCAGGTGCAATTTTCCATGAAGCTTGTAATAATGGATAATTCCAAGGCGTAATTTGTGTAACTACACCTACAGGTTCTTTAACAAGTTTACTTTCAGTGTTAGGTATTGGAGAATCAATAATTTCTCCTCCGTCTTTATCCGCCAAACCTGCAAAATAATTAAACACATTTGCAATATCATCCATATCTGCATAAGATTCCTCTAATGTCTTACCAGTATCTAGTGTTTCTAATTTGGCTAATTCATCACGATTTTCTGTAATTTTATCAGCAATTGCTCTTACTTTTTTACCTCTGACTTCACTTGTTTCTTGTGACCACTCACCATTTTCAAATGAACGACGTGCTGCTAAAATAGCTTGCTCAGCATCTTCCTTAGTACCTTCAGTAACAGTGAAAATCACTTCTTGATTATATGGATTAATAATATCTCTAGTATTTTTGTTAGCGCTCTCTACCCATTCACCATCGATATATTGGCGATTAGACAATGCTTTTACAAGTTCCATCATACTACCTCCGTTAAGTTTGTTAAATTTTTATTTAACGAATTTTACAAAAGTAGCTTATCATATTTTTTACGTCATTGCAAAAAGCATCTTTATATATTTTTTTATATTATTTTAAATATTATGGAAATTAAAATTGACTTTTGAAACTCATAAGAAAAAATCATATAATGAGTGAGAATGTAAAATTTGTGTTAATATTTCACATCTTATGAAGATCAAAATAAGTGAGGTGCAATATGAGCAATTCTAATAATATCAATCAAAAAATAGAGGAAGCGAAAGATTTAGTTATCAACTCAATTGGTGAAACAATGGATTTATATGGTACAAACCGTAGTGTTGGTAATCTTTACGGTACGATGGTTTTTGAAGGCAGTATGACGCTTGATGAAATGCGTGAACATTTACAAATGAGCAAACCTAGTATGAGTGCTGGTGTAAAAAAATTGCAAGAATACGATATCGTTAAGCAACAATTTACCCGTGGCAGTCGCAAACAACATTTTATAGCCGAGAAAGATTTCTTTAATTTTTTTCGAAACTTTTTCACACAAAAATGGGAACGTGAAGTCGATACAAATTTAGAAGCAACGAAAAAAGCAGAAAACATTCTTCAAAACATAATACAAACTAATAATTTAAGTGGAGAAGAAAAAGAAAAAATAGATCGTATACAATCCCAACTGAACCACACAAAATTATATTGTAAATGGTTAGAAAATTTAAGCTCTGCGATTGAATCTGGAGACATTTTCGAACATTATCCTATACCAAAAGAAGAAGAGTTATAACTTAATTCATTATCAATATTATTCAAAAGAGGCTGGGACATAATTCCTAACAAAATAGCCAGTAAATGAGTTTATTATAAATTCATTTACTGGCTTCTTTATTTACAATACTACGTATTGTTGGCTCGCTTTCTTAGGGGACAGCTTCAGCCTGTAGTCTTCAGCTTGTCCTGTTCCCTCAAGAGTCTCGCCAAAATACTTTGTATTTATATGTAATTTTACATTGAAATACTTTAAAAAAATAAGGCCCTTTCGTATAATTTAATAAATATCACTAAACTAAATTAACGAGGTGCCTTATGTATAAAGATTATAACATGACTCAACTTACTCTACCATTGGAAACTTCAGTTCTTATCCCCACAAATGATATGTCACGACATGTCAATGATATTGTAGAAACAATTCCTAAAACTGAATTCGATGAATTCAGACATCATCGTGGTGCAACCTCATACCATCCAAAAATGATGTTAAAAGTCATTCTATATGCCTACACACAATCTGTGTTTTCAGGTCGTAAGATAGAAAAATTACTTAATGATAGCATCCGGATGATGTGGCTATCACAAAATCAAAAGCCTTCTTATAAAACGATTAATCGATTTAGAGTCAATCCAAAAGTAGATGCTTTATTAGAATCATTATTTATTCAATTTCATAGTCAGTGTTTGAAACAACATCTTATAGATGATCAGGCCATTTTTATTGATGGTACGAAAGTTGAGGCGAATGCCAATCGATATACATTTGTATGGAAAAAGAGTATTCAAAACCATGAGACAAAAATGAATGAAGATTCTAAAGCACTCTATCATGAATTGATAACAAATAAAATCATACCTGAGATTAAAAAAGATCACGATAATGACTTAACAAAGGAAGAAATAGATTTGATTGGTAGTCATTTGGATAAAGAAATCGAAGATTTAAATCAACATATCGATAATGAAAAATGTACTAAAATAAGAAAACAAATACGGCTCAAAAGAACTAAAATTAAACAATACAAAAAGCAAATTAATGATTACTCTGGGCGAAAGCATAAATACGACGTCCAAAAATCTATTTTAAAGGATAGAAATAGTTATTCTAAAACAGATCATGATGCCACATTTATGAGAATGAAAGAAGATCATATGAAAAATGGACAACTCAAGCCAGGTTATAATTTACAAATAGCGACAAATTCTCAATTCGTTTTATCTTATAATGTGTATCAAAATCCGACTGATACAAGAACGATGATACCATTTTTAAATTTAATTCAAGAGACCTACGGTCATTTACCTGAATATATTGTAGCTGATGCAGGTTATGGTAGCGAACCCAATTATATGGCAATTATAGATGATTTTAATCGAATACCACTTATAACCTACGGTATGTTTATAAAAGATAAAACTAAAAAATATAAAAGCGACATCTTTAACACTCAAAATTGGGATTATGACGAAATTAACGATGAATATATTTGTCCAAACAATAAGCGATTGGGTTTTAAAAGATATGCCTATCGCCATGATAAATATGGGTTTAAGAGAGACTTCAAATTATATGAATGTGATGATTGTTCAGAATGTCCTCTGAGACACCAGTGCATGAAATACAATTCAAAAACGAATAAAAAAATAATGAAAAATTATAATTGGGAATATTTTAAAGCCCAAATTAATAAAAAGCTTTCAGAACCAAAAATAAAAACCATCTACAGTCAAAGAAAAATTGATGTGGAGCCTGTTTTTGGATTTATGAAGGCTATTTTGGGTTTCACTCGAATGTCCGTTCGAGGGATAAATAAAGCCAAAAGAGAACTAGGATTTGTGCTAATGGCACTTAATATAAGAAAAGTAACAGCTCAACGAGCTGAAAATAATCAAAAAAATTATAAAAAAGACAATTTCTATATTATTTCAATAGAAATTGTCTTTTTTCACTTATCTAGATACTTTATGTCCCGGACTCTTTTAAATGTACTATCATTTTTTACATTATAAATTATCGTCTTCAGGGTCTGATTTAACTTGAACAATACGAAGTGAACGGCGCTCTACTTCTTTTAGTTTATCTGCTCTTGTTTCCAGTTTAATCCGATCTTTATTAAGTGTGATAATAAAGGATATCATCATAAACGTAAATATAAATAGAAGGGGTACACTTGCTAATAATGAAGCAGTCTTTAATACTTCAAGAGCTCGTTCTCCACCAACTAACATAAGGGAGAAAGGTAATAGACATAAAGCAAAAGCCCAGAATAAACGATTAGCTTTTAATGGTTCCCCTATTACCTTCTTCTGAGAAGCAGCCGCTAAAATATAAGAACCTGAATCAAATGTCGTTGCTAAGAATAAAAATGCAGATATTAAGAACAACACTATAATTAAAGAACCAAATGGCAATTGATGCATAACTTCTATAATTGTTGCTTCAGTACTATGTTTATTTAAAAAATCAACCACATTAAACTGTCCACTAATTTGTAAATAAACAGCATAATTACCAAAAATTCCAAAGAATAAGACACATCCCAATGTACCATAAGCAATTGTTCCTAATATGACTTCTTTGAGACGACGACCTTTTGAAATTCGAGCAATAAATAAACCAATAAATGGTGCATATACAAGCCACCATGACCAATAAAATATAGTCCAATCTTGAGGGAAATTTGTTTCATTACGGTTTCTAATTCCACCAAATGGCTCCATCCAAGTTGCCATATGGAAGAAATCTCGCATCATATTCCCAAAACCAGTTAAAGTTGTTTCCATAATAAAGATTGTTGGACCTACAATAAATACAAATGCAAGTAATAAGAATGATAACCATACGTTAATATCACTTAATTTTTGTATTCCTTTTTTCAAACCAGTATAAGAACTAATTGCAAAAATGACTGTGATTGTGAAAAGTATAATTGAGCGAATAACCATATTGTCTCCATCTATACCTGTTAATCGTTCAATTCCAGAAGAAATTAATGGCACACCTAATGCTAAAGAGGTTGCCGCTCCTCCTAATAGTCCAAATATAAATAAGATATCTACTAATTTACCTAAAAACTTATCAGTTTGTCCTTTCAATACTGGACGACAGGCTTGACTAATTTTATATACTGGTTGTTTCTTTACAAATACTAAATAGCCAATAGGCAAAGCTGGTAATACATAAATCGCCCATGCAATAGGTCCCCAATGGAACATACCATATTGCGTTGCATATGTAAGAGCCTCATCAGTCATTCCTTTAGCACCATTTGGAGGTACCTGATAATAGAAGGCCCATTCGATAACACCCCAATAAAGAATATCTGAACCAATACCTGCACAAAATAGCATTGCAGCCCAACTAAAATTATTGAATTCAGGTTTATCACTTGCTTTTCCTAAAGTCACATTACCATATCGGCCGAAAGCAATATAGAGTACAAAGGATAAAACGACTAAACCTATAAATAAGTAAACAGATCCTATCGAGTTAGAAATAGCACTATTTATATCAGTAATAACTTTCTCACTTGCACTTGGAAAGACCATCATAGGTATAACTGCTGAAAGCAAGACAATAACAGTACCTATAAAGGTGGGCCAATCCATTATTTTTTCTTTTTTCAACTAAGATCCTCCTTTGAATATTATATGTACGACTTATATTTTATTTACGTGAATGATTCACATGATGACAATATCTAAAATTAAATAAAAATGCAAATTACATTCATAAAATTATTTTAGAAAACTGAATATTTATATATTTTATTCCATTGAAACTATCGAAAAAAATTAACTATATCAACATTGTTAAATTAAAAATAAACGTTTTGAACAAATAATAAATTATAAACATTGAATTTTTATTCATTTTTAATGAATATATATTTTTTTGAAATTCTCTGTTTTAAAATAAAAATAAGAGAAGAATACAATTCTTCTCTTCAATATTCAAAAAGGCACAAAAGGCCTTCTCAATCTATTAAATTGTCATGAAACTTTAAATCGTTTATATTACAAATACTCTATTATAAACTAATATCCTAATATTATTTTTATTATAAAACCAACAATAACTGAAACACCTATTGCAAAGAATCCTGGAATAATAAAGCTTGTAGGTCGTGTACGTCCTGTTTCATCTAAATTAACTGCAAATAATAACGTTGGTTGCGCAGGTATAACAAAGTTAACATTTAATGTTTGTACCATTGCTACAAAATACATGGGTGGAATTCCCATACTCATGACGATGGGTACCATAATCGATGCTGTTGCTGTTTGTGAAATAACAATCATCGCTACTACAGCTACAAGAATAATCACAAGCCAGGGCATATTTTGAATCGTTTTGCCAACATCATTTTGTATGATATGTAAATTATGAGGTGCGTTAAATACTGTCGCACCTAACCAACCAGGTCCGAGTACTGCAAATAATGCACCAATAGCAGATTGTGTAATATTTGAAGATAGAATATCACTCGTATTCACTTTCAACATCAATAAATTAATTGCTGCACTTAAATACATAAAGAATTGTACAATCTCTGTCATTGATACAGTGACATCTTTTCCATTGACATTAAATGAAGGCATGAATTGAGGAAAAATACCAAACGTAAGAATACCAAACACACACAAAATAAATGCTAAAACACCTATCTTTACTCTAGTAGAAAAAGCATGATTTACATCAACGTCAGGTGTATGAGCAATTTCACTTTCAGTAATTGTATTTTTACGTCCTACAAACG
The DNA here is from genome assembly GCF_038007165.1 of Staphylococcus sp. FSL W8-1270. Classification (NCBI taxonomy): domain Bacteria; kingdom Bacillati; phylum Bacillota; class Bacilli; order Caryophanales; family Staphylococcaceae; genus Staphylococcus; species Staphylococcus sp. FSL W8-1270. The sequence continues at coordinate 314,580 of NZ_JBBOWQ010000001.1, read as the reverse complement.
TACAAAATATACTTAACATAAACATAGTGATTAATGATGTAGGTAAGACAATACTCAAATATTGACCCATTGAAATTTCATGACCTGCAAGTACTGAAATAACGTAGGCTGTTGCAGATGCAGCTGGACTACAAAGTAAAGCCAAATTAGCAGTTAGTACTGAAGCAATCAGTGGTCGCTTAGGTTGGATTTTAGCTTTTACTGCGGTTTGAGCAATAATAGGTTCTAGTGATAAAGCAATATTTGCAGTCCCTACTCCAAATACGAAGACAAATACAATCATAGGCGCAATAAAAATAATTGATTTTGGAAATCGTTCAATGATTTTCGAAGCAAGATAGACAAGATAATCAATTCCGCCTGTAGCTTGTAGCGTTCCTCCAGCTATACCAATTGCCAGAATAATTAGTACTGCTGTAACAGGGGCAGAACCAGGAGGAAGTTGAAATCCAAATATCATAATCAGTTGGGCCACAATAGCAAAAATACCACAGCCTAAAGCACCTGCTGTGCGCAATCCTAGCATAATGGCTACAATCATTATGATAATTTCTACTATAAACAGTAGCATTATAATAACTCCTAACTTTAAATAGTTCATGTGAATTTTTTAACATATATATTTTATCACTTTTATTTGTTAAAAGTATATAATTGCATAAAGTTAATTAATATAAATATTTTGATAAGAAAAAACCTTTAAAAATCAAAAGGATTCTTAAAGGTTTATCAATATTTATTGTTTTTTATAATCTTCTTTGAGTGATGCACGACCTTCTTCATCATATACTACGTCATCATCGGTATGCCCTTTTGCCATTTTAAGATTTTTCTCAATACGTGCTTCTTCTTCTTTTTTAGAACGACTTCTATAAAAGCGTTCCTCAAAAAGTGAACCCCAAATGAGACCAAATATGACGCCAATCGTAATTACCACAATTGCGATCACTAGGATCCATTGAAGTACTCCTAACGCCATTGTGAATCACCACCTTTATATTTGAACACTATAGGAATTAGTAGTTATATATTTCCCTTTATAAAGTGATTTAAATCATATTAAATGTAATTTTTAAAAATAAAAAAGAGCAAGTTAGAATTCGTTTTGAATTCATATACTTGCTCTTTTAAATAACGTTATTGTTTAAATATCTTAGTCATTATTTTACATTAATTTTTAAATAGTTCATTTCCTTAAATTATGAAATGTAATTGTATGAACTTGCTTGACTTGCTGAAATTATACGTGTAGATACTACACCTACGCCTTGATAGTTCATTTCAGATACTGTAACAGAACCATCACTATTTACACTTTCAACATATGCAACGTGACCATAACCACCTTGAGTCGTTTGCATTACAGCACCTGCTTTAGGTGTATTGTTTACAGTATAACCAGATTGCGCTGCTGCGTTAGCCCAGTTATTTGCATTTCCCCAAGTATTACCAATTGTGCCACCAACTTTGTCATATACATAATATGTACATTGACCCCAAGTATAGTAATTCGCACCTGAATTTGTTTTACCTGAGAATGCTTGAGTTGAAGCAGTTGATTGTGTTCTTGGTGCACTTTGAGTTGTAACTTTTACATTACTATTTGATGTTGACGCAGTGTTAGCGCCTAATCCACCTGTCGTATTATTAGTTGTATAAGATTGATTGTTGTTTGTTGTATATGAATAATTGCTATTGTAATTATAGTTATTATTATTGTAATTATTATAGTTAGATTGACTATTATTTGAATCATTAGTGTGATTTAAACGATCAGGACTCCAATTACCTTGCCATGTGTAATGATAGTTACCTTGTTGATCAATTGTATAAGAGTAGCTATATGAAGTTGGGTCATTAGGGTTATATCCATTATTTTCCGCTGCATGTGCGTCATGATGCGCAAATCCAACTGTAGCGATTCCGGCTGTGGCGATAGTTACTGTAGCGATTTTTTTCATAATTAAATATCCTCCTAGAATTTTAAAACATTCTTCTTTTATTTATCACGTGGCTACTTTCAAATGACATCTCAATATTAAATTACTTCGAATTATTTTTTCTCGTTAATTAACGACAAGACATACTTTATCAGATAAACAAGCGTTTGTGGGCGTTGTTAATACCTTGTAATTGAATCATAATAATACGACGGTTTTTGTAATTAAATCTCTCTTTTGTTACATCATCAAAACACTTTAATATCAATCTTTTTATCAATTTAATCAACAGTGTCATTACAAATGATGTAATATATCTGATTATTTTAAATATGTTTTATTTCATAACATAGGGGAATATTATTTATTATTTTCAAGAATGTATAGCAAAAAACGAGTGAGATAACATTCATTTTGAATTCGTTATCTCACTCGTTTGGTTATTCATTAAATATATTGGTGTTCTTTTAAGTAATTAAGAATATGTTCAACTGATTCATCTATACTTTGTGTTTCAGTATTAATAGTTATTTCAGGATGTTTTGGCGCTTCATAAGGTGCACTAATTCCTGTAAATTCTTTAATTTCACCTGAACGTGCTTTTTCATATAAACCTTTAGGGTCTCGTTTCTCACATTCTTCTACACTACACTCCGTATATACTTCAATGAATTCTCCGTCTTCTAGAATGTCACGTACTTCATCACGATCTTCTCTATATGGAGAAATAAATGCAGTAATTGCAATTGTTCCTGCATCTACAAGCAATTTACTTACTTCACCGATACGACGAATATTTTCTTTACGGTCTTTTGGACTAAAACCTAAGTTTTTATTTAAACCGTGACGGACATTATCGCCATCTAATCGATATGAATGTTTACCTTCTTCAAATAAAGCCTTTTCAAGTGCCACAGAGATTGTTGACTTACCAGAACCAGATAAACCTGTAAACCAAATGACAGCACTTTTATGATCATTTTGACGTTGTCTATCTTCTTTAGTTACTTCTGAATCATGCCATGTAATATTTGTTGATTGACTCATTTTATATACTCCCCCAAATTACTTTTGTCTTAATCCTTTAATTAATACTTCTGCAACTTCAGGTCTTGAGAATTCTTTTGGTAATGATTCGCCATTACGTAATTTTTCTCTTACTTTCGTACCACTTAAATGTACATGGTCTGATGCATCATGTGGACACGTTTTAGCTGTAGCCATATTGCCACATTTTTCGCAGTAAAATGCATGTTCAAATTTTAAAATATGAATATCTAATTCATCTTCAAATTGAGAGATAAGCTCTTGTGCTTCATAAGTCCCATAATAATCACCAACACCTGCGTGATCACGTCCAACAATAAAATGTGTACAACCATAATTTTTACGAACTGTAGCATGTAAAATTGCTTCACGTGGACCTGCATAACGCATCGCTGCAGGATAGATAACTAAACGTGCTCTATCTTTAGGAAAGTAATTTTTCAAGATAGCTTGATAACTTTCCATACGTACATCTGCAGGGATATCATCTGCTTTAGTTTCGCCAACTAAAGGATTTAATAATAAGCCATCTACAATTTCTAATGCAGATTTTTGAATATATTCATGTGCACGGTGGACAGGATTACGTGTTTGGAATCCGACTACTGTTTTCCACCCTAAGTCTTTGAATAATTGACGTGTTTCAGCAGGATCTAAATGATAATCTGAAAATTCATCATGTTTAGGACGATTTACTAATTGAATAGGACCTGCTAAATAAACATTTCCTTTTTCATATACTTTTTTGACACCTGGATGGGCTTCTTCAGTCGTACCATAGACATTTTGAGCTTCTTTTTCTTTATCATACGTATATTTTTCTTCAAGATTTAAAGTACCATAAAGTACGCCATCTTCACCATATAAAGCAATATCATCACCAATATTAAGTTCATTCGCTTGTGCCTCAGTGACAGGTAAAGTGATAGGAATACTCCATACTAGTCCATTTTCAAGATGTGTATCTTCAACAACTTTTTTATAATCCGCTTCTCCCATAAATCCAGTAAGTGGACTAAAACCACCAATAGCTATTAATTCTAAATCTGAAATTGACCAAGGATTTAAAGTTAATGATTTAAAAGCGTTCGCTTTTTCAATTAATGCTTCTCTTTCTTTTCCTTCTACAACTCGATTAATTAACTCTCCACCATGTGGCTTAATTGTATAATTGATAATATCTTCATTTGTTGGCATCGTTGATAACTCCTTTTCTAATTATTTTGATTAGTTTACTCGGCTTTATTTATAAGAAAAAGACAATTTTTTGTTACGAATAATAGTAATAATAACTAATACAATAATCGCACAAATAATTGCGAATCGAATAACATTTGTCACTGTAGTGTCTTGGATGAAATACGTCATTAAAGCATTACTATTTGTAAAAATAATAAGACCACCTACACAAATTGCTAAAATATTAATGGGTAATATTTTAGTTAAATAGGCTGAAATTGGTGCGGCAATCATACCGCCTATACTTAATGCAATGACAAACCACCAATTAATTTGAGTAAATCCTAAAAAGATAATAAAACTTAATGATGTTGAAAGTGTTACAAAAAATTCACTTGCAGACACTGTACCAATGGCATAGCGTGGTTGAATTTTACGACTTGCAAGTAACAACGGTGTATTGACTGGTCCCCAGCCTCCACCACCGATGGCATCTAGAAAACCAGCAACGGCTCCTTGTGGAACAAGTTTCGCACTACTAAGTGTGCCTACGTGTGTATGAATGGCTTTGTGACGTTTAAATAAGAACTGATACAAAATATAAAAACCCATTGAAAGTAAGAATAGTGCTATATAAGGTTTAATATAGTCACCATGTATTTGAGTTAATAATGCTGCACCGATAAATCCACTGATTGATCCTGGTATTGCGAGTTTCAACATGGTTGGCTTATGTACATTTTCAAATTTCCAATGTGATGTACCAGATGCAGCAGTCGTTGCTATTTCTGAAAAATGTACCGTTGCTGAAACAATCGCAGGTGCTATGCCGTATGTTAATAATATAGATGATGAGGAGGCACCGAATCCCATTCCGAGTGATCCATCAACAAGTTGTGCTAAAAATCCAGCTAATGCAAATATAAACAATTTTCTCATATATCACATATCCCTTCATATCTAAACTTGCAAATGAAGCCATCGTGTGAATTCTTGTTGCTTAACCTCATCTAAATACTCATCAGATAAAATGTGTTGTAATAACTCCTGTTTCCTAGATGGCTCGATTGATAATCGTTTAATTAGTTGTCTACTTTCATATAAAAAATCAATATACATTTCATATGATTCATCGTACATATCGCTTATTCTTGAAATAATTTTTTTATTCAATTTAGGACTTGCTCCATTGGTTGACACGCTAATAGAAAGTTTTCCACGTTTTAAAATACTTGGAATCGTAACATTTCCAACTTGGGCTTTCGAAGCATGATTACACAATGCATGATGAGGAACACTTTCTAACACCTTTGTATTGACGTCGTTATTATTTGTGGCAATCACTACAAGGTCGGCATGTTCAACATCTTGTGGCTCAAATTCTTTTTGACTCCAAGTGATATTTTCGTTATCTAATAATTCTTTTAAAGTTGTTGAAATAGTAGGACTAACAATATGAACATCAGCACAATATTCGATTAAAGTTGAAGCTCTTTTGGTTGCAACTTTTCCGCCACCTACTATGACAATCGATTTCTGGCTTAAATCAATCATGAGCGGCATATGGTTCATATTGTCGTCCTCCTATATTAGATATTTTTCAAATTATGGTAATGTCATTTCAACATCTGATACTTGTTCTTTGAACCAGCTAATTTTTTGGCGCATATTTACAACATCACCAATCACAATCATTGCAGGATTTTTGATTTCAGATGCACGTTGTACAATGCTACCTAATGTTCCAGTGACTGTTTTTTGAGAAACTGTTGTCCCTAAATGTACTAACGCTACAGGTGTATCTACTGACTTACCATGACGCACTAATAGTTCACAAATTTCAGGCAAACGTTTTACACCCATATAAATACACAATGTTTCAGGACCATGCGCTAAATGTTCCCAATATGCTTCTTTCGTCATACCTGGTTTATTCACAGCTGTAACAAACGCAACTGAGGAACTATAATCTCTGTGAGTAACAGGAATTCCTGCATAAGCAGGAGCTGCAATTCCTGATGTAATACCAGGAACAACTTCAAATGGAATTTGATTATCCGCTAATATCTCTGCTTCTTCACCACCACGTCCAAAAACGAAAGGATCGCCACCCTTTAATCGTGTAATGGTATGACCTTTTTTCGCTAAATTCACTAACATACGATTTGTTTCCTCTTGTGGCAATGAATGCTTATTTGGATCTTTACCACAATAGAAGAACTTTGTGTTGGGTTTTGCAAAATCTAAAATCTCTTTATTTACTAAGCGATCATATAAAATCACATCTGACGCTTGAATCGCTTTCATACCTTTTACAGTTATTAAATCAGGATCACCAGGTCCTGCACCTACAAGATAAACCTTTCCCATCTTATCACCCCGTTCGCCTTCTATTTCTTTAAAAAATCAGCTGTGAAAATCTCTACCATCATGAACTTTAGCTACTACACCCGAACGAATAACGAAGTCACCGAAATGTTCACCTTCGAGACGTGATTTTCCATAATCCATTAAAATTGGTCTTAAGCTTTCAAGGATTTCCTTTTCATCGATGTTTTCTTTGTATAGTTTATTTAAGCGATCACCATTAAAGCTTCCGCCTAAATACATATTATATTTGCCAGGCGCTTTACCAATAAATGCAATCTCAGCTAATGCAGGTCTTGCACAACCATTAGGACAACCTGTCATACGTATAGTAATCTCTTCTTCACTAATACCAGCTTCATCTAATAAATCTTCAATTTTAGATAATAGCGTTGGTAAATAACGTTCTGATTCAGCCATTGCTAAACCACAAGTTGGAAATGCTACACAAGCCATTGAATTACGTCTTAAACCACTATAATTTTTACCATCAGTTAAACCGTATTTATCAATAAGAGATTGAATATCTGCTTTTTTCTCTTCAGTTACATTAGCAATAATTAAATTTTGATTTGGAGATAATCTAAAATCACCAGTATGTGTTTCTGCAATTTCTCTTAACGCCGTTTTTAACTTATAGTCTTCTGTATCTTTTACACGTCCATTTTGAATGAATAATGTATAATTCCATACACCTTTTTCACCTTCAATCCAACCTAAACGATCGCCATTATGTTCAAATTTAAATTCACGAGCTTCACTGATTTCCCAGCCTAGACGTGTATTTAATTCTTTAACAATATTGTCTACACCAAAACGATCTACTGTATATTTAAAACGTGCATTTTTACGATTTGAACGATTACCGAGATCACGTTGAATTGTAAGTAATGCTTCACATACATCTATGACTTTATCTTTAGGAATAAATCCAGCAATGCGTCCTACTTGAGGGTATGTATCTGGATTACCATGCGTCATACCCATGCCACCACCAATAGCCACATTAAATCCAACGAGTTCATCATTTTCTACAATTGCAATTAAACCAATATCTTGTGAAAATACATCAATATCGTTTGATGGTGGTACGGCAATACCAATTTTAAATTTACGTGGTAAATATTTTTCCCCGTACATTGGTTCTACTTCTTCTTTAGAATCAAGCACTTTCTCTCCATCTAACCAAATTTCATGATAGGCATTCGTTTTAGGTAATAAATGATCACTGATAGCTGTAGCATAATCAAGTATTTCTTTATTAATATTTGATTGATATGGATTTGGGTTACACATTGTATTACGATTGACATCCCCACATGCTGCAATCGTATCTAACACTGATTCATTAATTTTTTTCATAGATGATTTTAAATTTCGTTTTAAAATACCATGAAATTGGAATGTTTGACGTGTTGTTAATTTCAATGTATGATTCGCATAATTATTAGAAATATCATCCATTGCAATCCATTGTTCAGGTGTTGCTTTACCTCCAGGTAGTCGCACACGAATCATGAAAGCATATGCAGGTTCTAATTTTTGTTTACGGCGTTCATCACGTACATCTCGGTCATCTTGTTGATAGCTCCCATGAAACTTAAGTAATTTGGTATCATCATCAGAAATAGCACCAGTTAAAGGATCTGCTAAGCCTTCTTCAATCGTACCGCGTAAATAATTACTTTCAGTTTTTAAATGTTCTAACGCATCAAGGTTTTCATTTAACTCATCAGCAATTTGTTTAATCGTTTTAGCCATTCACTCTCCACCCTTTCTTTAGTACACGTCACGTTGATAACGTTTATCTTTTTTCATTTGTTTTAAGTAGCTTTCAGCATCTTCTTCAGTTAAATTTTGTTCTTTCACTAATACATTGCGAATCGCTTGATGTACATCTTTAGCCATATTTTTTTCATCACCACAAATATAGATTGATGCACCTTTTTCTAACCACTCATTAAATTCTTTACTATGTTCAGCAATGCGATGTTGTACATATACTTTTTGATCTGTATCACGTGAGAAAGCGACATTCATTTTTTCAAGAAAACCATCTTTTAACCATTCTTGCCATTCTGTTTGATATAAGAAATCAGTAGTAAAGTGTTGATCGCCGAAGAATAACCACGTATTACCTTTATAACCATATTCTTCACGTTCTTGCATATGTGCTCTAAATGGCGCAATTCCTGTACCAGGTCCTATCATAATAACAGGCGTATCTCCATTTTTAGGGAATTTAAAGTTTGGATTACGTTTAAGATAAATTGGAACAGTATCTCCTGGTTGAATACGTTCAGCAAATTGAACGGAACATACACCTGAACGATCTCTACCGTGTGTATTATATCTTACTGCACCAACCGTAATGTGAACTTCATCAGGTAATGATTGATAACTACTTGATATAGAATATTCTCTAGGAGGTAATTTTCTAAGGATTTGATATAAATCTTCAGGTTCTAATTCTTCAGGTGGGAAATCATTGAGTAAATCAATAAAATCTCTACCTTCAATATAATTTTGTATCCACTCACTATCTTGAACTTTGTCTTCTAACGCTTCATTATCAAAATATGCTGCTGCATTTTGAAGTAATGGTCTCGTTAATTTTGTAATTTCAAAGTAAGATGTTAATGCTTCTTCTAAAGAAATCGTATCTCCATCTTCTGAGATTTGAATTTGATCTCCCGGATCCCATCCTAATGTACTCATCAGTAATTCAACTAAAGCTGGATCATTTTGTGGTAAAACGACTAAGCAATCTCCTACTTCATATTCTTCACCAAAATTATCTAATAAGAATTCAATATGACGTGTTTCTTTATTAGATCCTCTACCATTTAAATTAATATTTTCTAATACTTCAGCTTGGTATGGATTCGCTTTTGAGTATTTTTTCTCTTTCGCAGATTTAATTGATTCACTTACAACTTGTTCACTTTGTGTACCTTCAGGTGCTGAGTCAATAGTATTAATGACATTAGCCATCCATTTTTCGGCATCTTCTTCATAATCCACATCACAATCAACACGTTCATATAATCGTTCGGCACCAAGTTCTTCAAGTTTTTTATCAAAATCTTTACCTGTTTGACAGAAGAACTCATAAGTTTGGTCACCTAATGCAAGTACTGAAAATCTTACTCCCTCTAATTTAGGAGCTTTTCTACCATGAATAAATTCATGTAATTCGGCTGCATTATCTGGTGGATCTCCTTCACCTTGTGTGGAAGTAATAATAAATAAATCTTCAACATTTTTAAGATTTTTAGATTTAAATTCATCCATGGCTTTTAACGTTACATTATGTCCAATATTTGAAAGACGTTCTTCAAATATTTCTGCTAAACCTTGCGCATTTCCTGTTTCTGAACCATATAATAATGTAATCGCTCGTTTTTCAGGTTGAATTGTTGGTTCATTTTGTTGAAGCATTGTTTCAGTATCCTTTGAAACAGCTCCTATTTGTGAACCTTGTGTGTCAGATGTTCCTGATGTAAGTTGTTGATTTGCGACTAAATAGCCACTTAACCATACTTTTTGTTCTGGTGTAAGTGTCTGTAATAATTCATTAATTTGTGTGGCTTGTCCTTCAGTAAAAGGACTATTGGTAACACTTAGATTCAATTCATCCACCTCTATCATTTCAATCTTTATTTTATTTTAAAATACTTACTATCTCTATATTATGTAATCTATATTCGACTTTCCAGTAAAAATCGAATATAGAATATTTTTAAATCCTTATCAGAATACTATGTTTTTTGTATAAAATTTTTTAAACCTTACATCACGGTTTATCTGCAACATGAAGTCCACATTCTGTTTTTTCAAAACTTGACCAACGTCCTGCTCTGGAATCATCTGAATTGAATACTGGCGCTGTACAAGGAATACAACCAATACTTGGATAATGCTGGTCATGCAGTTCATTATAAGGTAAATCGTGCTGTTTAATATAATCCCAAACGTCATCTTCCGTCCAATAAATTAAAGGACATACTTTAATCGATTTAAAACGTTCATCTTTATTAATGAAATTTGTTTTAGCACGAGTCGGAGATTGATCTCTTCGTAGTCCCGAAATCCAGGCAATCGCCCCACCTAGTACCTCTTCTAAAGGTTTAATTTTACGAATATAACAACATTGATTTGGATTATTTTTCCATAATGCAGGATTGTATTTCTCAGCTTGTTCTTCAAGCGTCAATTCTGGTTTCTTCATTTCAATACGTAACTTAGGAAAACATTCTTTTACTCTATCAATTAAATCGTATGTTTCTTGAAAATGTAAATCTGTATCTAAAAATACAATTTGAGCATCTGGTTTAATTTGATAAATCAAATTAATAAGTACCATGCTCTCTGCCCCAAAACTACATGAGTAAACGATATCTTCACCATACGTAGTATAAGCCCATTTTAAAATTTCATAGGCACCCTTTGTCGCGTCGTCAGTAGAAATGGAGTCAATAAATGGATCACCATCAAAACTCTCATACGTTATCTTTGATACTGACATAAACCTATGGTCCCTCCTCAGTATTTACAAATTTATTAATCTAATACCTATCAGAATTGTCAGAATAATATGCTAATACTTTAACGAGTTTCATATAGAAAGTCAAGAAAGTTTAGGGAATATTTGCTTTAAAATAAAAATACATTTTTTATTCGAACTAAAAAAATAATATTAATAAAAAAAGTGCAATATCCTATTATGGACTCGCACTTTTTTATTAATATTCTGGAACCGCAAATATAAGTCCCACCTTATCTCCATCTAAATATACTACAATTTCATAACCATTTCCTTTGATATTGTTATAAACAATATCTCTAAAATTTCTTTTATCATAATTATTGTAATGACTTATAAATTCTTCTTCACTTATATTATTTGGAGCAATTCCCACTGAAGTGACAATCTTTTCTTTAGAGTGTGGATCGTAATTAACTGCCAAATCTCCATACTTAATAGATTCATGATCCATACCATCAATATGAATTTTTCCTGTTGATTTTCCAACTATCCTCTCAACTTCCTTTTCAGTCATTCCTGGCTTTATCCCCATATATCCATTCAATGTATTTTTATGCATGAAATTTTCTAAGAAATCATCACTCATTACATTAATCTGTGGTGATTTCTTATTCTCTATCGTTTCTTTCCCTTCCTTATCAGGATCATTTGGAACTTTACCTTCTTCACTATCTTTTTTAGATACTTGATGCACTGGTGTATCTTTTTTAGGTGCATCTACTGGTCTGACAAAAAAGTAATAATACGTCGAACATGCTACGACAATCATTGCAATAACTAAAATGACAATTACAATAAAAGACCATTTTTTTCGCTTTGAATTAGTGATCATTTGATTTCTATATTGCTCAAATGCTTCTAGATCATTCCCACATTGATTACAAAAGCGTTGAGTTTCATGAATATGATTCCCACAACGTGGACAATATTTCATTTTATTACCTACTTTCACTTCTTGAGGTTAAATTCTTAGATGCTTGTGAACATGTTGATATCTGTTTTTATCTTTCAGCTAAGCACTGAATTTTTGCAATATGATTGCCATCAATATCAACTGCAACTAAATATCCGTTACTTTTATCATTGTTATAAATAATTTCAGTAGGTGTATAACTATCATATGAATAATAGCGACTTAAAAAATCATCTACTTTTACATTATCTGGGCTTACGCCTACTGCTATTACCTTACCTTCTTCATTATTAGGGCTATAATCTACTGTAATATTTCCATATTTCGTTGATTTCCATTTGAACCCTGGCACTTCCAATATGCCTGTAGGTTTACCTATTAATTTTTCAACTTCATTTTTTGTCATACCTACCTTAATACCATAATAGCCGTCTCTACAATCACTCTTTAAATATGTATTTTCAAAATCTTCGGACATCACATCAATATTTGGAGACTTCATACGTATCTCTTTATCATTTTTTTGTTTAGATTTTTTCTCTCCTTGTCTCACTGTCTTTTTGATGTCTTCTTTAGTTTTATGATGTGTGCTTGTCACTTCCTCACTCTTTACCATTTCTGGTTTCACAAAAAAGAAATAGTATGTTAAACCTCCAGAAATTAAAATAGCTACTATAAGTATTACGAATAAAATATATGGCCACCTTTTGTTTTTTTGAGATGCCGCACTTTCATATAATTGATTCTCTCTATATTGTTTAAAAACTTTTAAATCACTACCACATTTATTACAAAATGATTGACCTTCTTTAATTTGATTTCCACATTGTGGACAAAATTTCATGATGTTACCTACTTTCTTTCTTATGATGCACATAATTCTGTTCGTGTTGTAGGTTGTCTGTGTCTTAGTTTAATCCATTCACACTTATATTTATTCATTATTTTAAATGACTTTAAAGGTGTTTTCTATAAATTTATTATATTATATAAAAAAATAATAATGAAGTGTTTCTCACTTCATTATTACTAATTAGTTATTCTTTTCATAACGTACTTTTTGACGGTAACCATATGTGCTTTCTTTAATTAATTGATCATTAAGCAAACCTGCACCTATTGCTCCTGCAACAGTAGATATTGAGGTTGCAAACCAAGGAATACTTAAATAAAGTTGAACACTGGCTGGTCCTTTTAAACCTACTTGTTGTCCTAAGAATCCTGGAGGTAATAAAACCAGCTCTGCTATTAAGAATAATGAATATAAAATCATATAATATATAACAATGGCTATAAATAAAGTCATGATAGTTGTTAAATTATATAACATTACAATTCTTTTATGCTTAGCTTCTTTTGTAGATTCCCATAAACCATGGGATACCATTATCCAAACGAGCATACCTAAAATTGCCATGATGGAAATTCCAAATAATCGCCATACAGAAAAATCAAGACCCATATTCCACATGGTTGAAAAAATCAATCCGAATGCACCTGTCGTAAAAGCAATCGCTACAATATTACTTAAACTTGCCATCATATTCAGTGGGTTATTCGCAAAGGTCATCCCACTGACAAGTCGTATCATTCCAAGACTGCGTGAATTTGATAAATATCTTAAATGATTGTTTCCTGTTTCTTTTAAATGTACTTCTGTTTTCTCAATACGTGAAAAAGGAAATTGTTTATTGATTTCTTTCTTAACCCTATTATTGTCATCATAACCTATATGCGCTCTTTCAGAATAATGAAGTTCATTAATAATGGTTACGATAGCATGTTTAAAGCGATTCTTTACAGGACGCCATCCAAATGCAGGATATGAAAATATTGCAGCGCCATTTTTTTTATTAATATCTAAAGCAAGTACGTTTTGATGATAGAACATAGGTAAGTCTGTAATTCCTACAACATAATCCCATTCTCTTTTATTATGATAATCTTGAATTTTTTTGAATATTTCTTCCACACTTTCCGCAAAACCAGTAAGAGGATCCACCACGAGATCAACTTGCCAGTCACGTTGATGATTATCTTGTTCTGATAATATATTGGGTATGTCATTAATTAAACTTTGTGCTAATTTCTCTGTCACTCCTGGCGCCACAACGAGACCAATTAATTTTTCTTCACTCATGTTGTTTCCTCCTCTCTATGATCTTGTTTTTTATGTTCATCTTGTTGATTATCATTATTTTGTTTATTGGATGCACTTTCTTCAACTTGTTGATTTGATGCATCATGAGAAGATGATTGAGCTTGTTCTTTTTCTTTCTTCTCTTGTTCTGCTTCTTTATAACGATGATATTGTCGATACGAATAAGTAATCTGACGGATTTTCTCTTCATTCTCTACAGTAGACCCCATTGCCCCAGCAAGTAAACCTAGTGAAGATACAAACCATACTAATTTTACATAATTTATAAATGTAAAATGAGGATGTGCGCTGGTCCATTGATTAAATAAACTTGGTGGAACAAACAATGATACACTTATCGCTAATAAAAGATATAAAATAATATAATTTAAAAGTGTAATAATAAATAATGTGAATACGGTAGTAAAATTATAAATATAGCGATACACACGCTGTGACTTAGCCGTTTTACGTTCAATCAATTGATGTGCATAGAGTAACCAGCCTGTCATACCTAGGATAGCAATAAGCATAAGTATAATAAATCTTATTATGGAGTACTGTATACTCAGCTCCCAAGGCATGGAGAAAATCGATACATAAGTCCCAGTTGCAAAAGCAACTGAAATAATCTTTTTGAAATTAAAAATATTTTTCCATGGTTCATTTGCTCGTGTTAACCCTAAAATAAGTTGAATCCAACTGAGAATAAACCATCGATGAATATAACGTTGCTTTGGCGTTTCATCTTCATTTGGTTCTACTGCTTTAGGATGTATAAGAGGATGAATCTTGGGAGCCACTCTTGAAGTTGAATAATACAATTGTTCAATAATAGAAGTTAAACTATTTCTTAATTTTCGTCGTAGGTCTATCCAACCTAATGAAGGTAAAGATAGCATCGCTACTTGTTTATCATTATTAAAATCACTAATCACTACTTTATTTCCAGAAATACTTGGTAAATCTGTAATACATACAACAAAATCCCAATCATGTTTCTCTTTCATTTTTGCCGCTTTATCAATACTTTCATGTACATCTTCAGCTGAGCCAATCATTAAATCAACGTGGAGCTGAAATACCCATTCTTGTTGATCATTCACACGTTGATTCAGCTGTTCTTTTACATCTGGAATAACAGCTTCTACGTGTTTATGAGATACACCCGGTGAAGGTATCAAACCGATTTTGTGCATTGTGTTATCTTCCTTTCTTTATAAATATATAAAGTAAGGTGTACGTCGAAAAAGTCTACTCTTTTCAAACGTACACCTATTTATAAATGATTATTTAGCAAGTACAAGTGGTGAAAAGATAATGTAAGCAAGTACTACTAAACCTAGAACAATACCGCCTGTAATATAACGATATTTCCAAGGTGTAAGATCCACTTTAGCTTTATTAGTATTTAAGTCAAACGTATTGGAAGGTTTAAATTTATTAAAGACAAGTATAATAGCTAAATCAATAAAGAACATAAAACTAAAAGTATATAAATAATTTAATTGTGGCACCATAAAACTAATTGCAGCATATAACACAATGTGTGTAACTAAAGCTACTTTAGCGCCTAGTTTAGATGTGTGCTTAGAATAAAATGCAACTAAGACCAATGCAAGTACTGGCATACTATATACACCATTGAACTGTTGCACAATCGCATATAATCCACTTGGGAAAAGGGCAATAAGTGGAGATATACCTACTACAATAATGCCAATCACAACTGTCGCGATATGACCGACACGTGCAATATGTTGATCTGAAGCACGCTTACCAAAAATAGGTTTATAAAAGTCTAAAGTAAAGAGTGTTGTTGTACTGTTTAATGATCCAACAAATGAACTTAATATGGCTCCAAAAATAACTGCTCCGAATAAACCATAGCCCCAATCAGGTAAAATCGCCTGAATCAATGCAGGATAAGCATTATCATTAGATGTTATACCCCCATTGAAATAATTATATGCAATAACACCAGGAATCACTGTAAAAATAGGACCAAATACCTTGAATAAACTTAAATATATCGCACCTTTTTGTGCTTCTTTTAAATTCTTACCAGCTAAGGCTTTTTGTACAATCATTTGGTTCGCACACCAAAAGAATAAATTATTAAAGAACATACCAAAGAATAATGTTGGCCATGGAACAACATCTGAATCAATGGCCCCAAAAGCGTTTAGTTTTTCAGGCGTACGTTGGACCATGTGGTCGAATCCTTTTACAAAATTCCCATCACCTAAATGATGTAAACCTAAAATTGTAATAATCAAACCACCTATAATTAATCCGACACCATAGATTGAATCACTAAATGCGCTCAGTGACAAACCACCGATGAATAAGTAGATAACACCTACTGCACCAATGACAAATGCAATAATAATCGTTGCTGTGGCATCACTTACTCCTAAGTATTCCCCAATACTAAACATTTTATTAAATACTAATGAACCAGAATATAAGACAACTGGTAAAAATGATACAACATAAGTGAAAATAAATAATATAGAAACGAAACGTTTAGTAAAGGTACCATAACGCATTTCAAGTAATTCAGAAATGGTATCCACACCGTACCTTAAATATTTTGGTAAGAATATCCATGCAAGTAAGACAACTGCTACAGCAGCTGTGACTTCCCAAGCCATCACTTCCATACCCTTACCATAACTTTGACCATTCTGCCCTACAATTTGTTCTGTAGATAGGTTAGTCATAATAATCGTTGAGGCAATCGTAAATCCTGTTAAACTATTGCCTCCCATAAAATAGCCATCTGCACTATCAGTCTTTATTTTTTTTGAACGCCAGAACGCATAAAGACTGACCCCCATAACAACGGCTAAAAATAAAATAATTGCTAGCCAATTCATAATACGTGTCGCTCTCCTCAATATTTTATTTGCAAAAAATAAAAACGTTAAATCTTCATTCAACGTTAAACTGTTTATTACTTATCCTATAAAGCACCTATTTAGTGTAACTTCTATTTTAACCACGGTATATCTGATTTTCAATCATATAATTGAAAATTATTATAAAAATAAATTATATAAATTTTTATTTTTATATTCAAATAAAAAAGTAATCAATATATTCTTTAATGGAAGCGCTTGACTTCTGATAATAGAAGGCATAAAGTGAAACTATAGTTAAATCATATGCACTAGGGGTGTTTTAAAACTGAGATGAGGTGTAACCTCAAACCCTTTGAACCTGAACTAGCTTATACTAGCGTAGGAAAGTGTCGTATAAAATAAGATGACCTGTTGAGATGTGTCAAACTGTTCTCAATAATGATAGATCTATTTTAATGCAACTTTCCTAATGTGAAGGTTGCATATTTTTTCGCTGTAAATGAAGTAAATGGAGGCACGATCTTTATGACGAGAACAGTATTAGTAACGGGAAGTAGCCGTGGTTTAGGTGCGGTCATTGCAAAAACATTAGCTACACAAGGATTTGAAGTAATCATTAATTACAATCAAAGTCGTGAAGCGGCTGAGGCACTTGCAAAGGAGCTTGGTGACAAAGCTATCGCAATTCAAGCAGATGTCACACAACGTGATGAAGTTGATCGTTTAGTTAATGAGGCAACACATCATTTTGGAAAAATTGACGTTGTGGTCAATAACGCATTAGTTAATTTTAAATTCGATCCTAATGCGCAAAAGGCATTTAAAGACTTAGCATGGGAAGACTATCAACAACAAATTGATGGTACCCTAAAAGGCGCTTTTAATGTTACTCAAAGTGTCATTCCGCAATTTATAGAACGTGGTTCTGGTGCCATTGTAAGCATTGGCACAAATTTGTATCAACATCCCGTTGTCCCATATCATGAATACACAACAGCTAAAGCTGGATTGATTGGATTCACGCGTAATGTTGCAGCCGAATTAGGGCAATATGGTATTACTGCTAATGTAGTGTCAGGAGGATTGCTTAAAACAACTGATGCTAGTGCTGTCACTACACCAGACGTTTTTGATTTAATTGCACAGACTACGCCATTACGTAAAGTGACTACCCCACAAGATGTTGCTAATATGGTTGCTTATTTAAGTAGCGAAGCAGCAGATGGTATGACTGGTCAAAATATTACTGTCGATGGTGGTTTAACCATGAATTAATATATAACTGGTCTTCCTTATCTTAGAATAGAAATAAAATGAACATTGGAGTGAGAAATTAAATTGACCCATCAACATCAACTTCATCTCGGTATATTAATCTATGGATGTGGTCATCATCAAGCTGCTTGGCAACTTCCCAATTCAAGTATTGAACGTATCGGTGATATTCAATACTATCAAGAATTAGCTCAGTTATCTGAAAAAGGGTTGTTAGATGTAGTCTTTTTCGCAGATAATCAGTCTTTTATCCCTAGCTATACTTCTATGCCAAGTTTTTGGTTTGATCCACTGATTAACTTAACTGCTATATCTCAAGTCACACAACATGTTGGATTAGTTCCTACCATTTCAAGTACATTTTCTAATCCATTCACTGCAGCACGTCAGTTACTTAGTTTAGATCATATTAGTGGTGGACGAGTGGGATGGAATTTAGTCACTTCCATGACAGATGCCGAAGCTCAAAATCACAGCATGGACCATCTACCCAATCATGATGAACGCTATAAGAAAGCAGAAGAGTTTGCTCAAGTCATGAATGGATTGTTTGATTCTTGGCATACTGAAGATTTCAAACCAAATCGGCATCATCATACAATGATAAATCGCAATATCAAACCGCTTCACCACAATGGCAAATATTTTCAAGTTCATGGACCATTAACAACACCAAGTAGCATTCAAGGAAAACCTGTGGCGATGCAAGCAGGTGCATCTAAACAAGGTATTGCATTAGCTACAAAATATGCAGATGCAGTATATTCTGTTTCTTGGAATATGAAGCAAGCAAAACGTTATCGCGAGCGCTTAGATAGTGAAATGGCACAACATGACCACAAGCGTTATATTAAAGTCTTTCCTGGACTAGTCACTTATGTAGGTCATACACATGAAGAAGCATTGAAAAAGAAAGCAAAACTTGATCAACGACTTCCTATCAAAGCCGCTTTAAAGCAACTCAGTTTTTTCATTCAACAAGACTGTAGTCAGTGGGAATTAGATGCTCCTGTGCCTAAACTACCTTCTTTAGAAGAGTTTAACGGTCCCGTCGGTCGATATGAAACCATCTTAGAAATTATTCAAGATAAGCAACCTACTGTAAGAGAACTGCTAAGTTACCTTAATGCGGGTGGTGGACATCTGACACTCATAGGTACGCCAAAAGAAATTGTAGATGAAATGGAACGCTGGTTTAATGCAGGTGTTGCAGATGGATTTAACTTAATGCCACCTTCTTTACCAGATAGTTTAAACGACGTAGTTACACTCATTGTACCTGAATTACAACGTCGTGGTTTATATCGACATCAGTATAAAGGTTCTACACTAAGAGAACACTTAGATTTAATTTAATGTCTAATATATTTTATCCAAACCATATAGTAGAAATTAACGTAAAAAGCGATGGTATTAACTTAGGAATACCATCGCTTTTATATATCATATTATTAATATTTGTATGGATCGTTATCTTTTTCTTCTTGAAGCTTTCTTGCTTCATCTTGAATAAAGTCATTACTTCGTTTATTCGTTTTATGATTTGAATAACGTTGATCACGATAGTCGTCATCATTTGAATCATTTACGTGTGTATCGTGCTCTCTTTCATTATTATTGTCCGCTGCTTGATCTTTATTTGAATAATGATCTTTAATATAACGTTGTTGTTGTCTTTCTTCTTCTTCATTCAAAATGAATGCATTGTTATTTGCATTTACATCATAATGGTCTCTTTTATGATGATCATTATAATCAGCATTGCCATACATGTCATGCTTAGGTTTACGAACAAGTAACATAATACCTGCAATTAACCATAAAATTAAACTGATCCAGTTTGTAGCAATCGCTAAAATACCTGCAATAATTAATAAGATACCTGCAAGTTTAGGTTTTTTATTAATTAAAATACCGCCAATAATTGCAAGAATTAATGGGATGAACGCGCCCCATGTAAAGAAATTAAATAAACCACCTAATGCATCCATACCATTATTTATTTCTGTTATAGAAACCTCATTGCCTTGCTTTTGTGTTTCATTAATAATTTGTTCTTTAAAATCAGCATTACCAATAAATGGTTTAATCATTAAAAACATAATTGCAACTAATGCTTGAATCGCAACACCTATCCAAGTAAGAACGTGTTCACCAGTACGTTTAATGTTATTGTTACTATTTCTAATTGTTGCATCATCATATTGTTTCGCCATTATTCCGCCTCCTTTTTTTATCCTTATACCCTACTGTCTAAAGTCTTACACTCATTTATATATAAGAATGAGGATTTCTTTTTACTAATATATCAACGATGAATGAGACGATAATATACACGAGACGTCATTACATACATCAAAGCATAGATTATCATTACAAACACTAAGACACCGATATAAGTTGTTAAAAATAATTTTATATCATTAACATCTAAAATACCAAGCAAAGTATAAATCATTTTAGAAGCACATAGTACATGTATCATAGATATTATAATAGGTAAAGTAAAAATAATAACTACTTGGTCATTAATAACAGATTTAATTCGTTCTTCTTCTAAACCTACTTGACGCATAATTCGATAGTTTTTTCGATCTTCATATCCCTCAGCAATATTCTTATAATACATCATCGTAAATGTGCCAATCATTAAGACTAAAGAAACAATAGTGCCAACAAAAATGAGACCACCATAAATATCAAACATTTCCTTATTTAATTCATCTTTTTTATCAATTTGAATATCATATTGTTTCATCAATTTAGAATTAATATGATCTATGGACTGTGTATCATGTGTTTTAAGATTAAAAGCAATGTATGAGTTAATATTTGCTGTTGTTTGATAATAATAAATCAATTGACGTTGTTGATTTACATTATGAGTAACAAGCGTGACTGCTCCTGGAAATGGAAATGAAAAATGATCTCCCTTTAACTGATTTGTTTTAAATGTTTGATTCATTAATTTGATATGGTCTAACTTTTGAAATATGAAATGATTCGCTAATATTCCCATTTCATTATGTTTAAGTCGCAGGTGCGTATGATTGATTGTATTGTAATCTTTCTGATTCATTACAATTAAATATATACTATTTAAATCTAATGGACTGTTTTCATTATCTCGCTTTACAAATGAACCCTTCTTATAAGTGACTGCAACACTTCCACTTGTATATTCCCTGAAAGCATCAACATCAGCATGTCTCTTAATCTCATTTTCTAGCTGACGTACTTTATGTTTGCTCGTAGTACTATGATGCACATCTCCACTCAATTCAATACGATATTGTGTTGGCATTAAATGATTCGCACGTTGGTCTACACTACGATATGTAGCGACGCTCATTCCTAGAGTCACAATAAGAAAAGTACATAGCATGGTTAAACTAGCCAAACCAATAGAATTAGAATTCATTCTTGAACGTAAACCAGAAATAGTAAAAAAATATTTAGGTCGATAATAAATACTCGGAACCCTTTGAAGCCAATCTATCACTAAGACACTCAATGATATAAATAAGCAATACGTTCCTATTGTCACTAAAATAAGGGCAATAAAAATATTACGTAATGAAACCAAAATGAGTGTATCTTTTAAGGCAATCATATAACTGTCAACAACAGTTATGATCCCAACAATCAATAAGATATAGAGTAAAGGTTTGGACCATTGTTTTTCCGTTGGATGTTGTTGTTGTATTAACTTAATAGGACTTTGAAATGTGATTTTTATATTGTTGACAATAAATAAAAATAGCATCATTATTGCTAACATCAATAAGGTGTATCTCATTGCACTTATATCAAATGGATATTTTTTTAAAGTTACATGTGTATAACCTAATATTCTATTTAACGACATATAAGTTAATGCACCAAATAAATAACCACCTATAATACTCAGACATCCAATGATAATATATTGATATATTCCTTCTATAAACAGCATTAACCTAAAATGCTTTTTTTCCATACCCAAAATCATATTCATGGCAAGCTCTTTTTGACGACGTCGCATAATAAAACGATTAGCATAAAGAATAAAAAGGAGTCCAAATAGACACATAAAAAAATTTCCTATACTAATAAAAACTGGAATAACATCACTATGCTTATGAAGCGACGTATTCATGTTTAAGGATAATAAAATAAATTCAATACCAAATAATGTACTGATGACTAGAATAAATGGAATTATAATATGACGCTGTGTCTTAAAATTCTGAATGACTAACGTCCAAACCAAGCGAAAAGTCATTTTAATCACCACTTTCGTGAAGCATTGCTAAACTATCAGCAATACGTTTTTGAAACTCTGATTGTAGTTCCTCCCCACGATAAATTTCATGATATAAACGGCCATCTTTAATGAATAAAATACGTTTGGCATAGGAAGCATCTACAGCCGAATGTGTCACCATTAAAATGGTTTGCTCATTTTTATTAATGTCTCTAAATAGTTCCATAATCGTTTTAGAAGTTTTAGAATCAAGTGCACCTGTAGGCTCATCTGCGAGTAACAAATCTGGTTCATTAATCAGTGCTCGACAGATAGCCACGCGTTGTTGTTCTCCTCCTGATATTTCAAAAGGATATTTATTAAGAAGTGGTTCAATATGTAACTGATAACTTAAGCGATAAAGACGATGACGCATCGTTTGATGTGAGCGATTCGCAAGTACAAGTGGCATTAAGATATTATCTTTATTTGTCATCGTCGGTAAAATGTTAAAATCCTGAAAAACAAAACCTAAATGGTCTCGACGGAAATAAGCGATTTCTTTATTACGCAATTGACGGATATTTTGCGCGTCAATCGTTATCGTACCTTCAGTAGCTTTATCATAAGTTGCAATTAAATTAAGTAAAGTGGACTTCCCAGATCCAGATTCACCCATAATCGCTACAAATTCACCCCTATCCACATTAAATGAAATGCCATTTAATGCGGTCGTAGCATTCAGGCCTCTTCCAAATATTTTTTTTACATTATTCACGTCTAACAACATGATATCCATGCTTCCTTTCTTTTTATTAAACTCTTTAATTTATCACTTACTTCTATCATAAAACAAAAAGAAACCAGTAACATTAATCATTTCTTAAAAATGTTACTAGCTATCCTTACATTATTGAAAGTTTAATTATTTTCTGGGAAATGTATGTCAAATGTAGTTCCTTCATGGAGCGTTGAAGATACTTCTACTTTATGATGTAAATGTGCCGATATATGTTTAACAATAAATAATCCGATGCCACTTGAATGTTGATGAAGTCTTCCGTTATAGCCTGAGTACCCTTTATCGAAAATTTTGGGAAGATCGGCTTTACTAATTCCTACACCGTTATCTCGTATAGATAGCACATGATTTTCGTTGTTAAACGTAATCCAAATATCTTTACCTCTTGCATATTTCAAAGCATTATTAAGAATTTGTTCTATCATGATCGTACACCATTGAACATCAGTCAGTACTTCATCTTCACAACGTGTGTAATGAATAGTTGTTTTTTGATCGATGAATTGAATCGAATATTTCATAATAAGCGGTTTAACGAGATCGTTAATGGTCACTTTTGAAAAGGACATATCCGTTTCTTGATTCATCAATTTTAAATAGCTGAGTGCAAGACTCGTATAGTTATCAATTTGTATAATTTCTTGACGCACACGATTTACTACATTATCTTCATTTCTTTCTAGAAGGAGTTTTGAAGCGGTAATAGGTGTCTTCATTTGATGCACCCATGTTAAAAAATAGTTCTCAACGTTGACTTGGTATGCAGCTTGTTCATTTTTTACACGTTGTAATTCATCTTCTAAGTCAGCAACTTCTTCTTTTAAAGACACTGCTTCTTGAAATCCACTAAGTTGAATCAACCAAAAAATAATCATTATGAAAAGAATAATTGCCATACCTAGAAAGAAGGCATTGAAAGGCAAATTAAAAAGAAAAAAAATCACCAAGAAAAGTAATAAAAATAAAGCTACTATCATCATTTGATGACGTATCGATTTTATAAACGCTTTTAACATACTATTTACACCTTATATCCTACATTTTTCTTTGTCTCAATGAAATCAACAATACCGATAGATTGCAGCTTTTTACGTAGGCGTGTCATATTTACTGCTAACGTATTATCATCAATAAAATTCTCTGATTCCCAACATTTTTCAATAATTGCTGTACGATTGACATATTTCCCTTCATTTTGAAATAATTTATTCAAAATTTGTAGTTCAGTAAACGAAAGTTGTACAGAGTCATTGTTGTAGTATAGTGTGGCTTCATCAACAACGAGTTTACACCCTTTAACAGTCATCTCATTATTTGAAACCGTTAAATCATATGTTCTACGTAGCAATGCTTGAATTTTCGCTATAGTAAGTGACAAATTAAATGGCTTTTCAATAAAGTCATCTCCCCCCATTTGAATTGCCATAATTTGATCCATATTGTCAGTACGCGAACTAATGAAAATAATTGGGACATTAGATACTTTACGTATCTCTTGGCACCAATGATAACCATTAAATGTAGGTAAATTAATATCTAATAACACAAGTTCAGGTTCTACAGTTTTAAATTCTTCAAGAATATTACCAAACTGCTTAGCAATACTCACTTCATAGTTCCAATGTGAGAGTTCATTCCCTAGACTTTCTGCAATGACGACATCATCTTCGACAATCAATACTTTCATTTTTTTCATCCTTTATTTTGCGTCATGATCATTATTGTCATTAGGATTAGACATTTTATTTTTTTCTTGTTCAAATTTATTTTCTTTATGTTTCGTTTCTTTCTTACGTTTTCTTTCTTCCATAATAGATAATGCGATAAATACAATTATCAGTAAAGGAGATAACATTACGAATATCATTATTGATTCACCTCTATATATTTATTCATGACATGATTTCTTTAACTTTATTTTAACGCTTTTTCTTTAAATTGAATATGTTCGAGATTGACTGTTTCATAAAAAAATAAGGAGCGAGATTCGAATTCATTTTGAATACACCATCTCACTCCTATACTTCTTTTACTTTTAATCTTCTTTATTTAAAATATACTTTCTAATATCTTCTATGGTAATTGCTTCTTTAATTTGTCTTTGGATATCATTGATTTTTGCTGTTCTTCCCATACTTCCTGCCCAACTTTTAGGACTGTGCTGTTCCCAATTATCTAATTCTTTAAATAGTTCTTGTAATGTTGTCATATGTTTACCACCTTTTTTTAATTTGGGTAAATAAAATAGCCCTCCTTAAATAAGAAGCGCTTGTCGACATCTTCTTATCTTTCAGGAAATCCTGTTGGATGTAGCACCTCACGCAAAGCGCAGTTGCTGAAGTTTCATAGGGCCAATTCCCTCCACTTACTCTTAATAAGATCAAACTATTTTATTTAATACTATTATAACATATATTTTCAATTCTTTATATTAAATTAATTTATCAAATCATAGAATATGATAAGTTAATAATTTTTTACAATACCTTAAACTAAAGTTTACTAAATACTTACTTCAAATCAAATAAAGTTTCTTAATATAAAGACGTAAGTAATCTATATTTTACATATTAGGGGGCTTTTTTAATAATGAGTTTCATCAATAAATTTGGAAAAACCACAGTAGCAACTTCAATTCTAGCTGCTTCAGTATTAGGTACAACACATGTGTCATTCGCATCTGGTGCTGGACAAGGTGCTCAAGGTCAACAAGGTCAAGATGGCGATTACATGGCCATCGGTAACACTAAAAATCCTAAAAATGTGATTTTCATGGTTGGAGATGGTATGGGTCCTTCTTATAATTCAGCTTACCGTTATTATGCAGATAATCCTAATACCAAAGAATTAGATCAAACTGCTTTTGATAAATATTTAAAAGGGACTAACCGTACTAACCCTAATGATCCTAAAGAAAATGTAACTGACTCAGCTGCAGGTGGTACAGCTTTCGCTACAGGTCATAAAACATATAATGGTTCAATCTCTGTAGATAATGATAAAAAACCTTTAAAATCAGTATTAGAATATGCTAAAGAACAAGGTAAATCAACTGGTTTAGTGACAACAGCAGAAGTCACTGATGCAACCCCAGCTGTGTATGCGGCACATGTAGATGATCGTGATAAAAAAGATGAAATTGCACAACAATTTTATAATGATAAAATTAATGGCCAACATAAAGTAGACGTTATCTTAGGTGGGGGCTCTAAATACTTCGGTAAAGAAAATGGTAATTTAACTGAGAAATTCCAAAAAGATGGTTACGACTATGTAACCAATAAAACTGACTTAGCTAACTCTAAAAATGATCAAGTATTAGGATTATTCGCTGAAAAAAATATGCCTTTACAAATTGATGCACCACAACAAAATCCACTATTAGCAGATATGGAAGATAGCGCATTATCTAAATTAGAAAAAAATGATAAAGGATTCTTCTTAATGGTTGAAGGTGCTTCAATTGATAAATCAGGACACCCTAACGATATCACTGGCGTTATGTCAGAAATGAGCGGTTTCGATAAAGCATTCCAAAACGCTATCGACTATGCAAAAAATCATAAAGATACATTAGTTGTCGCAACTGCTGACCACTCAACTGGTGGTTTATCCATAGCTAAAGGCAAAGATTATGTATGGAATCCAGACGCTATTCATAAAATGAAACATTCTGGCAGTTACATGACTGAACAAATTGCTAAAGGTAAAGACCCTGAAACAGTGATCAATGAAGGTTATGGTGTCGACTTCCCTAAAAAACAATTAGATAAAGTTAAAGATGCAGCGAAAGAACTAAAAGACATTAAAGATAAAGCTAAAAATGAAGATGATCCAAAAATTGCAGAAGCAACAACAACATTACAAGACGCCATCCAAAAACCAATTAATGACGAATCTCATACTGGTTGGACAACATATGGTCATACTGGTGAAGACGTAAATACTTACGCATATGGCCCAGGTGCTGATAAATTCCGTGGTAACATTGATAACACAGATAGTGCGAAAAATATCTTCGACTTCTTTGGTCAAGATGTCACGTCTAACCAAAATCAACAATAGTATTGAGCTCATAGATAAGACGTTCTCTATAATTAAAGAGCGTCTTGTTTTATGGTCAGAAAAAAAGCACTTTAGCAAGTAAAACTGCTAAAGTGCTTTTATTACATCATTATTTAATTTTTTATTTTATCTCATTTAGGCTATCTTTATTGGAATAGAGCCTAATACTAGTATATCAAGGTCTCTTTTGATATCTTTTTCAATTATGTTTTTTTACTTAATAATATTTTTAACTATAAATGATTCAATTTAATTATAATTAATTCTTTCGTACATCAACATATTAAGACAAAAAACCAAGATATTTCAATATTAGAAATATCTCGGTTAATATGATTAATATTCGATATTTGGCATTTCGTTTACTTTGTTTTGATATTTTTTGAAAGCAATATAGCCTACAAAACCAATAATAGTTGTAACTAAAAGTTTTTTCATTATTGTCACTCCTTTTAAATTTAGCGTACATTAGATTTGTTTCATGAAAAACAAGTCTAGACTAAATATATTATACACTCATTTGGTATTATTTTTAAAGTCAATCGAACGAATTGCATTATATTTATGTCATTTTAGAGAATGTATTGACAATAATATTTAGTTTTTCATCACAAATAAACAAATATATATCGCAACAAACTCTAAGAAAGTAAGAAGATAAATATATTTTAAATTCAACTTTTCTTTAAGTGGTATTTCCCAATGTGGATACTGACGTTCATAATATACATTTTGAGTAAAAAATAATCCTAAACCAAATGGAATATAAGTAATGATGTTTTTATACTTTGACTCTAACTCTATTTTATTAAGAAAATGTCTCATCAGCACTTGCAATATAATGACAATGACTAAGAGGAGGAGTATGTGAATCATTTTATTAATCGTACTCCTTTCACAAATAATATCACAATGGTTTGTAATAATACCACAAGCATAATAAAAATAACACTTTTTAAATCGATGGCATCAAAAACGTGATACGTAATGGTTAACGAGTGTGTAAATAAATAAATCGTATGAAATCTCAAAACACGTTCTACAAATATTCCTATTCCATTTAGAAACTTTAAAACTGGTACTCGGTCATACATTAAAAATAAAATGTTCTAAAGTTATAAATATAAAGATTATACAATATATTGCAAAGAAAACATCTGCAAGTAAATATGTAAATACTGCCCCTTCAATTAAATCAGTAACGATATAAAATATATCCTTGCAATATAATATGTTGCCACATTCTACACTATTTCTTTCTATAAATAAAATAAGGTTAGGAAAAGAGAATACTAACACGTGATATCTTAACATTCTACTTTACTCTAACCTCTTTTATATTAAATCATATACTTTCGAATTGCATTCTTTATAACTGTTGTAAAGGAAGACATGGCTAGCGCTCAATTGTTTTCATTTTTTATGTACTTTTAACAAATAACCGTTATGCGTGAAAAATATTTATTGACAGTCTAGTGTTACTTTTAATTGAACCCCTTAACATTTTATAATGTAATCTACCATATTATTTGGTTTTATTACAATCAAACATTCTATCGTACGGTGTACATTAAATGCAAGTATATTTAATTCTTTTGAAATAAGTTAAATTAACTTTTCATTTTTATTGATCATAGACAATATATTTTCTCCTTAAAATTGTATAGAAACAGCTGAACTGTCGATGTACATCAGTTCAGCTTCTTTTTTAAGATTCTTTTTCATCTTTTAAATGTTTAATATCTTGAAACCCTTCTCGATAATTCGATAATTCTTCCATAATCGCATACCAATCTTTTCCAACTTTTTGGAACGTTTGTTGCATTAATTCATCTTGTGCTTTGTTTAATTTTTCTACTAGTTTACTTCCTTTAGGCGTAGGAAATAATTGCTTTACTCTTCGATCTTCTTCAGATTGTTGTTCAATAATTAATGCTTCTTCTTTTAACTTTTTCAATGTTGCGTGAGACCCTTGCTTTGATATTTCTAACGTGTTTAGTAACTGCTTAATCGTAATACCAGGCAATTTATTGATAAAAAATAAAAAGCGATGATGTTGTCGACTCATACCATATTTTTCGATAATTTCATCTGCAGTCGTCACAAACGTTTTATAAGCGAAATAAAATAGCATGTGCTCATAATCATTTTTATTTCGATCCATATTCACTCGTTCCTTTTCAAAATCATTATTAATTATTATAGTAAATTTTCTAATTACTTTCATTAAAAGGTCAATAAGGTTGACTTTATTTACAACCAGTCTTATTCTATATATGTAAACAAAAGCAATACAAAGGTGGAATTGAATATGAAACGACGCGTAGGACAATATTTAATGGACGCAGTACATGAAGCAAGAGTTAATAAAATATTTGGCGTTCCAGGAGATTTTAACCTAGCATTTTTAGATGACATCGTCAGTCATGAAGGCGTTGAATGGGTTGGAACAACGAATGAACTAAATGGTGCTTATACAGCTGATGGTTACGCACGAATGAATGGACTAGGCGTACTCGTAACAACATTTGGCGTTGGCGAATTAAGTGCTGTTAATGGTATTGCAGGCGCTTATGCAGAACGTGTTCCGGTCATTGCTATCACAGGCGCACCAACAAGAGCTGTTGAAAAGGCAGGCAAATATGTGCATCACTCTTTAGGTGAAGGACACTTTGATAGTTATCGACACATGTTTGAACCTATTACTACTGCACAAGCCTATATTACAACTGAAAATGCAACAACTGAAATTCCTAGAGTAATCAATGCTGCAATTCAAGAACGTCGACCTGTACACATTCACTTACCAATCGATGTAGCAGTGTCAGATATTGAAGTTGAACAACCATTCAAAGTTGAAAAAACACCTCAACAAGATGTATCTCAATATGTAGATATGGTGGCTGATAAATTACGTTCAGCTCAACAACCATTAATTAT
Source organism: Staphylococcus sp. FSL W8-1270 (assembly GCF_038007165.1). Lineage (NCBI taxonomy): Bacteria > Bacillati > Bacillota > Bacilli > Caryophanales > Staphylococcaceae > Staphylococcus > Staphylococcus sp. FSL W8-1270. The sequence continues at coordinate 284,271 of NZ_JBBOWQ010000001.1, read as the reverse complement.
TGCAGGTCATGAAATCAATAGTTTTCATCTACATGATGAATTAGAACAATTTGTCAATAAAACGAATATTCCAGTTGTTCAATTATCGTTAGGTAAAGGGGCATTCAATGAAGAAAACCCACACTATATGGGTATTTATGATGGAGAAATTGCTAAAGATGACATTAAAGACTATGTCAATCATAGCGATGCTATTTTAAATATTGGTGCCAAATTAACTGACTCAGCCACTGCAGGCTTTTCATATCAATTTGATATTAACGACGTGGTCATGATGAATCATCGTCTATTCAAATTAAACGATACGATTGATACAGAAATTGCATTGCCTGAATTCTTAGAAGCATTAAGTACGATAGATTATACAAATAAGCATTCATTCCCCTCTTATCAACAACCAAAATCAGGTGACTATGAATTAACTGATGATACGTTAACTCAAGATATTTACTTTAAAATGATGCAGGACTTTATTAGTGGCAATGATGTATTAATCGCAGAACAGGGATCATCCTTCTTTGGAGCTTACAGTTTAGCTTTACCTAAAAACATGTCATTTATCGGTCAACCTTTATGGGGTTCAATTGGTTACACATTACCAGCTACATTAGGTTCTCAAATAGCTAATCCACACCGTCGTAATATCTTATTAATTGGTGATGGGTCATTCCAATTGACTGTTCAAGAATTATCAACAATGATTCGCCAAGATATTAAACCTGTGATTTTCTTAATTAATAATGATGGTTATACTGTTGAACGTCTCATTCATGGTATGGAAGAGCCATATAACGATATCAACATGTGGGATTACAAAGCATTACCCAAAGTATTTGGTGGAGATACTGTACAAGTACATGACGTTAAATCTTCAAAAGATTTAAAAGAAACGTTTGATGATATTAATACCCATCCAAATCACATGCACTTCACTGAAGTCACAATGAAATGGGATGACGCACCTCAAACACTACGTGATATCTCTAAATCATTTGCTAATCAAAACAAATAATGGATATTGGGAGAACATTTAAATAAATCAATTAAGAGCGACTATATATGTCATTAATACATATTTAGTCGCTCTTTTTTATAAACTTTTTTCATTTAAAAATTTATTATCGATAACATCTTTTGTAATATCCTGTAAATGTTTGATATTCCATTCACTTTTTGAATCATACTGTAATCCATGTTTCTCTGCTAATTGTGATGTGTAATCATCAAGGTTATAAATTTTAAAATGTTGTCGTGTTTGTTTATTGGTAGGACGTGCTTGTTCGTAATGATTGACCATGCTTGTCCATTTAACATTTTCTAAATGTACACCTTTAGGTTCTTTTACTACATCGAAGTTTATCCTTCCTAACAATTGATTATTTTCATCTCCACCATATTGTCCATTTAAAAAATTACCTAAAGAATAAGCTACCAAGGTTTTATGGTGATGATCTTTTGCTTTAACCCACTTTACTGGTTGAATCACATGTGGATGCGTGCCAATGACGACATCTACACCCTCATTTGCAAATAATTGAGCGTACTTCTTCTGTGTTTTATTTGGTGTATGGTGATTTTCATTTCCCCAATGTGCCGACACCATGACGACGTCGCTTTGTTGTTTTGCTTTTCGTATATCATGTTTAATAGTAGCTTCATCAAACGTTTTTACTGTATATGGATAGTTTGAGACCATATCATTTGTTCCGTATGTATAACTTAATACACTGATTTTCACGCCATTTTTAGAAATGGTATGTACACGATTCGCCTCTTTTTTCGAATTGTATATTCCTGTAAACAATACGTTATGATCAAATTTTTCCCAAGTCTGTATATGATTTGTGATCCCTTGATCTCCTTGATCTAAGGAGTGATTATTTGCGCCATTAATCACATCGAACCCTGTTGCAACAATGTCACTTGCTACCTGACTAGGTGTGTTGAACCGTTTAAATCCTGAAAATGGAATATCATCCCCACCAAGTGGAGACTCCTGATTGACAAAAGCTAAGTCAGGCTTAGCTATGTCCTTCTTTATATTAGAATACATTGGTTTAAAATTAAATGTGCCATCAGAATATTGTGCATCATGATATACGACAGGATGAATTAAATTATCTCCCACTGCTACTACCGATATTTTTTCACTATTATTTTCAACAAGAGCCATACCGCATATCAGTGAAAATACTAGAAAAATAACAACCGAAGTTATGTAATATTTGTACACTAAACTTACGCTCCTCTTTGGGTTGAAGTGATATTTTTTGCGTTTATAAAATACTTTTTAATAAATAATTTTTATGTTATATCTTTACAAAAAGTGCCAACTTGTTAGATGAGTTGTTTAAGTACTATTTCCAAACCAACTAATTAATTACATTAAAAACGTAAAATCATACTTAGATTATATAAGTAAAGAAGTTCATTTCTATACATTAATTAAAAAAGAAATCATCGATATCTTCCAAATCTTCAACTATTTCATTTTCTTTGACATTCATCGTAGAAGCATAAATGGCTGTATTGGTCAATCTTTCATTGGCGCTTATTTTCATGTCAAATGCCTTTAATGTTATCTCATTTAACTTCAAATATTCTCTTCTGATTCTTTTCAGAATAATAGTATATTCTTCATCTATTTTATTCAACAATTCTTCAAATTTAGCTTTCAATTCTTCTTGAGAATATTCATCTTTCTTAAATATACCTTTCAAAGAATCTATAAATCCTTTGAAGTCATCAATCATATACATAGTTGTTGCAACAGTCATTCCTGTTAAAATACCACCTACAGTTGCACCAATTAACTCTGCAAAAATTGAAAAAGGTGTAGTTCTTAAGTAGGTAATTAAACTTTCTGTCATAATTCCACCTAAAGCTCCAATTACAGTAGCAGTAAAAACTTTGACTGCTTCTTTATACTTTGTTTCATCATTTTCAGCCGTTAGTAATAACTTAACTGATTTAACTACCCCATTAAATGTCTCACCGATTAATTTCGCTAATCGTTTATAAGTTGTTTTGAATGTATTTATAATAACTGTTAATATATTGCCTAGAAAACCACTAATAAATCCTGTACTAAATCCTACAAAATAAGATTTTGCTCTATTAAATACTTTATCTTTTATTCTACTGAAGCATAATGTTAATTCTTGCCATTTAACTTTATTTTTATGAAAATTTTTAAAATTATTAAAGTAATACTTCATCTCTTTAAAAAATTCATTTTGCAAATCATAAAGTAGCATTCCTAGCATTTCTTTCATGCCCACTTGAATACCTTGTTTAGTACTCCCTTTAAAAGTTTCTTTAGTATAATACTTTCTTCTGGCAATCTTTGCTTTCTCATTAATTGTTTTTACAGCCGTTTGATGTAGTTTATTCATATCGTTAATATCTAAATTGAAATATTCAGCATTAGTTTTATTAGGATTTTTTTTACTTTTACTATTTGCCCAAACTAATAAGTCATGCTCACCTTTGGATTGGTTAGCAGGTCCTTTAGTAAAGGCTAAGTTATTAGGGTTTAATGCTAATAATTGTTTTTCTTCTTTAGACATAAACAATGTCAAATCTGTTCTATAATGTATTGATTTAGCTGAGACGATGTGATCTATGTGTAATTCTTTGGCATTTTCATAACTATTAGCGGAATTATATCTATCAAATAACTTACCATCTTCATTAAAAGAATCATTTAAAAAATTAGATATTTGTTCTTTATAATTTTCACTTGTCTTATACCTAGAATGGCTTTTTTGACTATTAGTTCTATTTTCATTTTTTATTTTTATAGTATTTGCTATTGGGTTATGTTTTTCTTTAATTTTCAAATTTGTTTGATTTCTTAAACTATTTAAACCCATAACTTCTAAAATTTTATTTCCTTTTTCATCGTAGCTATATATATTATTGGAATAATCACTACGATTGTATTGTTTTAAATCATCAAATTTTTCTTTTACTTTTTTATTGGTATATATACCTTTTTCGGCATTATGTACAGTAGTTACATTACCGCCATCTTTGTAAATATTTAATATTTTATCTAATCCAAAATTTTGAATGACTTGATTAATGGCTATTTCTTTATATTCTTCTAGTAGTTTATTTGTAGATTCATTAACATTTTTAATTTTAAATAGACTGTCTTCTGTTAAATAGTTTAGGTCTAAAAATTTTTCAAAACTAATCGCTTCTTCCATAATTATTCCGCCTTACCTATGGCTCTATTTAATAATTCAGTAGCACCTTTTGCTTGATTTATTAAACTACCTAAGTCTTTAATTAAATCTGTATCGCCCGCTTCTTTAATCAGTTTATAATCGGCTTTATATTTATTAGTTCTATTTAATACATCATCATAGAATGGGTCGATTAACATATTCGTAGTTTCTGTTAAATCTGTAGTTTCAATAATTTCTTCACTTGTACCTTTTAACATTTTAATTTGAGCTTGAACTTCTACTTCTTTTGTTCTTGCTTCGTTAGCTACTTTTTTATTTTTTGAATTTCTAAGCAAGCCAGCTGTAGCTATACTAACTCCTCCAATTGTCCATCCTATTGGACCCGATAGAGCTAACAATGCTGATCCTGCAGCAGTTCCCCCTCCACCAGCTGCTAAAGCGCCTCCACCTAGCCATGCTAGAGCAGCATTAGTTGCAGCAGCACCACTTAAAGTAGAAATTGCTGTACCAGTAGACGCTGTACCAAAAGTTGTAGCAATAGCCATAGCTGCTGAAGGTCCAAAAGCTGCTACACCTACACCAGCCGCTATACCACTTCCAGCTCCTCCAACTGTCTTTTTCCTTGAAGCTTCTACTTCTTCATTAATTTCTTGAACAAAGCCTTCAAATTTTTTAAATTCAATCTTTAATTTTTCAACTTCCACCTTTATTTCTTCAGGTTTATTTCGCATATTATTCAAAAACTGCCAAACTTTTTTTATATTATCTTTTAAAATTAATCTTTCAGCATATAATTTCTCTGATTGAGTTACCATATTAGCTTTTTCTTCTTCAAATTTTTCTAAGGCTTTTTCTAAACTTTTAACTGCTTCAACTCTGTTTTTTTTATTTAACATAATTTTTCTTCCTTTTTAATTTATTTACTCATCAAATCTGATATCGTCTTTTTGCTTTCTATAAAATCTTTTATATAGATAAATCCCAACTCCAATTAGTAAGAAAATTACTAAATATTTAAAAATAGCTACTATTATAAAAAAGAAAATAATCATCATAATTGCTATTATTATTGCTAAATATAAATTGTATTTTTTTGAATTTTTGAATTTTTTAAATACAATTATCCCTAAAGCAATTATAAATAAAAATATAAATACTCTCATATTCTTCCTCTCTCCATAACTTTTTACTTTACCCCATTAATTCTTTTAATTTATCCCATCGTGGGTCTTGTTTTTCTTTTTTGTATGTTTCGTTTTGGTGTTTCATTTTTAGTTGTTTGCTATCAACTAATTTTTTTGATTGGATTTTTTCATTAAAGCTTTTACTATAGTTATCTAGAATGTTTGTCCAATTAACAAAGGTAAAGTCTTCGTCAATGAAATCTTCTACTTCAACCTTAAACTTGCGATCATTTGTTTTAAATCTATGTATATCTTTGTGTAAGGCGTAAAGTAAACTTGTAAATTCGCCTTTGTTTTTTTCTAAAATACCAACTTCTTTTAGTCCAAATTCACTCAACGTATGATTAATACTCGCTTGGTCTAAGCTATCAAAGCTATCAAATTGAATGATTTTCACATTTCCTTTTGCTTTTAACTCCGAGAACTTGTTTGCAATCTCTGAAAATTCTTGTTTGTTTTTCTGCCAATTCATAATTTCTCTTTCTACTACATCTGAAAATTGCAAATATCCATAATACTCAATAATCCGTTTATAGTACCCTGATAAGATTAGATACACCCATATATCTGTATCTACAATTGGTGGTGTAATAACGTTATGTTTCATTATTAAGCACCTCAATTCTCTGAATCATTTCATTAATTTTAGCGCCAGTTGTTAACCCATCATTATAATTCTTTTCTAGAATTATCATAATATTTTGTGAAATTTGTATATCATTTGTCGGCTCTAAAATGTCAGTTTCTAAGTTATTTTCTGTGTAAATTGCATATAACTGTTCAGAATGGTCCTTTCGAGATAATGCTTTGAGTTGTTGATATTTTTCGTAAGGTATCGGATTCAATTGCATAGCACGAATCATCACTGCATTAAAACTCATCTGATAGTAGACACTCATTCGTGCAAGTACTTCAGGTCTCATAATGTCTTTTTCTTTATCCATCCATTTTTCAATTTCTGAATTAGGTAGAAGCACAATACCTGCAAATATTTCTGCTTCACGTTCTACTAATGACTCGGGATCAAACTCGCTAATTCCATTTTGATGCCCCATATAATGATGATAGACTTCATGCCACAAGGAAAAATTCTGACGTCCTTTACTATGACTTGTATTCACAAAGATAAATGGATATTTATCTTTCTTCATATAAAAACCTGATAAATTATTTGGCGCTTGTGCTTTAACAATGTAATAACCCATGTTAGACAATAATTCTACGCTATCTTTAATCGGATATTGAATGTTATAGTTTGAGATAAATTGCTTTGCAATTGGAAGAATACGTTCAATCGTTTCTTTATATACCTCAGTCATGAGTATCACTTCCAATCTTCAGTTGATATGTAAGTAGTTGAAAAATTTGATCTAGTTGTTGTACTTTATTGTTGATTTCTTCCGTATTCTCTAAGGCGCGAAATGAAATGCTATCTAATTCCTCTTGAGGTAATGATGCTAAGAGTTGCTTAGGAGTAGTGTGAAGTATCTTAGCTGCGAGTTGATAATCTTTTGCAATCCAAATTAGTGTCGGCTGTAAAAGTCGTTGGAGTCTTGTGATGTCATAACAATATTGTTTAGCATATTCATCTATATTTAAATGGCTCGCATCAATTGTAGATTGAATACGTTTACTGATTTCTATTTGCGTATATTTTGGTATCAAATTCATTTCCTTCTTTCACATGATTGATACATTTTTATTATAAAATTTTTATAAATATTTTGCTATACCTTTTAATTTAAAAATATAGTTATTTATACAGTTATTTATTCACTTTTTTAAATATTTTCGTTTTTTATTTTCAATGTATCTTTCATTTTGATACAAATAAATATTTACTTGTTCTTCTAGCGTTCTAAATATATTCGGTTTCAATAATGATTTCACCGCTTTTCTTCTTGCTACTCGATCTAATTTAATCATAATGTAGCCACCTCTTTGTATGTTTTATCTTATTGTACACTTAGAGATGGTCAATTTTTGTCTACCTATAATTCTCTATTATCTTCTCAACTTCATTGATATGTTTTTGTTTTAAATCTGTAGGAGACAATACTTTAACACGTGCTCCCTGAGATAAGAACCACATTAATATCCCATCTCCTATCACTTCTATTTCTACAGTAAAACGATTATTAATATAATCTTTTTTAATCAACTTTGCAGTCGGAAAACGATCTAATACCGATTCAATAATGCCTCCATTAAATTCGAATACAACTTTCTTCCATTCACCGCCATACATAAAATAAATCCGTTTTTTCAACTCTCCTTCTCTTATATATGGAGAATGCGGCACCTTAAATTTATCATCCGTAACCTTAAATTTGTCATCCGTAACTTTAAACTCTTGTATTCGATCTACTCTAAAAATAATAACTTGCTCTTTCTTATTGATACCTACAAGGTAAAAATAGAGTTCTGAATAAGTAATATACATAGGTTTAATTTTATGTATTCTACCGCGATTCATCGCATTAAAATATTCAAATTCAATGATTTTCTCTTGTTGAATCAATTCATTTAATTTCCATAACTTGTGAAACAATGGTTCTCCATGATTCATAGGCACATAATTTATCATTTCAGACTTAATCGCCTTTTCAATAATTTTATAATTTTCATCAGAAACCTGTTGTTTGAGTCTAGTAATAACATACTGAATTTCTTTTTTAGATAAACCACGAGAAGCAATAAGAATTTTTAAGATGGCAAGAAGCTGCTCTTTATCAAAGGATACATTATCATCCCGTATCAATTCATATTTTTTGTCTACTTGATTCATAACAATTTTTTTATTTTTATCTTTAAAAAATGTATTAAGATCAGCAATATAGCGTTGAACGGTGCGTTCTGATTTATTTTCAAGTATATCCTTGATTTCTAGTTTCGTTAGACGTTGACCTGCCATGAACTTTAAATATAGGTCAAGTACATCTGTTGATTTAGTCATTGATACCCCTCTTTTACATAGTCGTTTCTTTCATTAAACAATATTTTAATTAAAAATGTAAGTTGCAATTAAATGATGCGACAAAAATTGTCGTAATGTCTCGATATACTATGCTTAAGTATTTTAAATTTCTAAGAAAGTTGGGACAAAAAATTATGAATTTACAAAATCAATCTAAACATCCTCATGCATTTACAAATGTATCGCAAAATGAAAAAACGATGGGCATGTTAATGTGGTTACTGTCTTTAGTTACTGGGTTTATTGCAGCACTTGTCATCTGGATTATGAAGAAAGATGAATCTGAATATTTAAATCAACAAGGAAAAAATTATTTAAATTATGCGATTAGTTATACAATTTATGGCATTGCAAGTTTAGTTTTAACTGTAGTGTTAATTGGTTACTTAACTTTATTCGTTGTAGGTATTGCTGGTTTTGTCTATACTATTTTAGCTATTCTTGCAATGAATAAAGGCGAAGATTTTGTTGTTCCATTTACGATTGAAATCATTAAATAAAACGAAACATCCCTTTGTGACGTATCATCACAAAGGGATATTTTTTATTTCTCTACTAACCATTCAATTGTACGTTCAATTGCTTTGTCCCAAAAAGCATAATCATGTTCCCCAGGTCCTTCTTCATATTTATAATTGATACCTTTTTCATCTAAATATTTCATAAATCGTTGATTATCATCATATAAGAAATCTTCTGTGCCACATTGAATAAAGAGTTCTGGAAGTGTTGCGTCTTTATCAACCGCTTCATCCACTAAGTGATAGGTATCTAACTCTGTACCTTTAACTTTTAAAGCTTCACCGGCAATGGCTTTGGGATCAAAGTCATTCCACTCAATATGGAGTAATGATTGTACATCACATACCGCTGACAATGGCGCTGCTTTAGAAAATAAATGGCTTTGAGTTAAAGCGAATTTTATTGTTCCGTAACCACCCATTGAATGACCTGCAATAAAATTATTTTCTCTTTTTTTAGATACTGGTAACACTTGATGTGCATAATTGTAAATTTCTAATATATAGTCATAGTAGCTATGACCAAAAGCCATATTCGCATAGCCACTGTGATCTGCATTCGGCATAATCACTGCTAACTGATGTGCTTCTGCATAACGTTCAATACTCGTTAGTCGCATATACGATGTCGCATCACTTGATAGACCATGGAGCAGTAATAACATTTTTAATGGTTTTACAGGTTCATGTTGTTTAAAAAAGCTATCGTCTTCTGGAACGATGGCTGTAAACGATTGATTCATCCCAATCGTAGGTGATTTATAATTAATAGTCATAAATGCCATATTGTTTCGTCCTTCCAATTTATAAGTATGATATCTATTTTACACTTTTTGTAGACTAATGGAATGTTTTTTAATATAAAAAGACGCTAGCCAAATGACTAACGTTTTTGATTATAACTTGTTTCACGTGAAAACATTATATATCTTCTCTAAATAAAGGTTGACTCATACATCTTGGACCTCCACGACCACGTACTAATTCACTACCTTTAATTTCAATCACTTTAATACCTTTATCACGTAATAATTGATTAGAGACATAGTTTCTATCGTATGTCACCACAACGCCTGGACGAATACATAATGTATTAGACCCATCGTTCCACTGTTCTCTAGCACCGTCTATGACATCTCCATTACCAGTAGGTATAAATTCTACGTTATCTACACCTAATGCATTGGCTAACGTTTCTCGTAGCTGTCTAGAGTGTGTGATTTTAATATCATCTTTCATTTCATCTTGCTCAATTGTAAAGATATTCATGTGATTCTCTTCTTTAAAAATAGCTGCATGCACTGTAAATTTGTCATAATCAATCATTGTAAATACAGTATCTAGATGCATAAATGTACGACTATTAGGTATTTCAATCGCAAGTACTTTTTTAAATGTAGTGTATTCGTCTTTAAATATATTTCTTGCTAGCCGCTCAATGGCTTCAGCTGATGTACGTTCTGAAATACCGATAGCTAATACTTCTTTAGAAAGCACAAGCTCGTCTCCGCCTTCAATGTTAAACGGTGAAGTACGATCAAGCCACACCGGTATATCTGCATCTTTAAAACGAGGGTGATATTTTAAAATATACGTCATAAAAATAGATTCACGACGTCTTGCGCGCCAATACATACGATTGATCGACATACCTCTACCAATACTTGCTTGAGGATCCCGTGTAAAATATAAATTGGGCATCGGATCTAAATAGAATGGATAACGATCATCTAAATATTCCACTAGATGCGTTGTTTCAAGTTGAATGTCCTCTTTACGTATCCCAGACATCATTGTTTCAATTAATGCTTGATTTGATAATGTTGAAAAATATGTTTTAATTTCTTTCTCATGACCTAAAATTGTTTTTTGAGATTCTGATAAAATATCATCAATCAATTGCTGTCTTACATCTTCATTTTCAATCGCTTCAGCAGCAAGTTGTTCTAGATAAACGACTTCTACCCCTTCACTTCTAAGTGTTTCTGCAAATTGATCATGCTCTTCTTGTGCCACTTTTAAATATGGAATGTCGTCAAACAACAATCCACTTAAATGATCAGGTACTAAATTTTCTAACTCTTTACCTGGTCGTTTTAATAGCACTGTTTTTAATGTACCGATTTCATTATTAACTTGAATTGGCCCCTTTGTCATTTGTATTCCTCCTTCAAGTAAATGGTATATTTATTGTAATTATCATGAAGCAGTGGTTCATAATATACATTTCATGTATATAATTCTATCGTAGCACTAAATGTTAATTTCCAATAATAAAACCTTTTAATTATCGATCAGAAGACGATTTTAAAATTTTAACTTGAAATACCTTTATATAATCATTTAATATTTATTCGCCTATGTGTATAAAAAATGATTGAAGCGAATACGTTCACTTCAATCACCCATTTAATTCATTGCTTTTTGTACTGTACTATAGCCTAATACGACGCGGTCTACTTTACCTTTATTAACATCAAACCAAACTGTCATACCATTTTGTTTAGGTTGATAGTAATAAATACCTGTTGTGTTGTTGTTACCATTATCAATTTTTTGTAGCTCTTTACTATATACTTTTTTTAGTTGTGTTAATGAAAGTTGACCTTTGACTTCCATATCTAATAACGAGGCAGTTTTACCATCTTTAGATACATTTCTGAAGTATTGATCATATTTCAATACCGATTTATTAGATGTTGTCGATTTAATTTTAATGCCATTAAATTTAACATTTTCAGCTTTAATCGCATTTTTAAAATTTTTATCTAATACGAATGAAGCATTTTGACCCGCATAACCATTATAGTTGTAATATGATGACGTTGCTGCGTGTGCAGTCGGCTGTTGAACAAGTGCACCTGTGACGCTAGCACCTAATAGTGTACTAAACGCTATTGTTGTAGCTACACATACTTTTGTTGTCTTTTTCATATGCGTCTTCCTCTTTCTCTTTAAACTACTCATATCATACTTCATTACTCATATCTATACAATCATTATAGCAATTGGTTATCTATTTAAATATTTTTTTATAAAATTGTGTTATACTATAAATAGGAGTAATAGTTCTATTTACTCCTTCATAAAAAGTTATACTACGTCATAACATTAGACCACGAGTTTACTTCCCCTTTGTTAAACTTGTGGTCTTATGATATATAAATTCATTATTTTAATTTTTAAATATAAGATTTATTTATATTATGAGAAACCACTTCCTAAAATCGAACGTATGTTCTATAATATTATCGAGGTGGTTTTAATGATTCCTGATCAATACAAACATGAAACAGATTATCGTAACATTCCTAGAGAATATTTAGACGCTAATATACCACAAGGACGTGGCATGATTAAGTGGGCGCCGTTTATTATATGTACTAATCTCATAAAAAATCTAATTTAATAGGGTTCAAACATAATTTATATATGTATTATGTTTGAACCCTATATCTATTTATTTTTTACTAATATCATTTAAAATGTCTCGCAATTCTTCAATTTCTTTGTTATTTAATTCTTCATTTTTCGCAAAATTAAGCACTAAACTTTTCATATCCCCTCCATACAATTTATTAAGAAAGGTTTTAGCAGTTTTCATTTTAATATCATCTTCTTTAATAATTGATGAGTAAAAATAAATATTATTATATTTATATCGTTTTATAATCTCTTTTTTATATAGTCTTGTAATTAATGTTCTAATCGTCTTATCGCTAACTTCTTTATTTTTTTGAATCTCAACTACAATTTCATTAGCTGATACTGATTTTTTATTCCATATTATATTCATAACATCCCATTCAGCCATAGATATTTCAACTTGCTTATTGGCCATTTAAAACACCCATTTCTTTTAATATTTTTTCATTTATGAATTTAGCATTTTCACCAGAGGCTTTTTCATCTGATAAATGTGTAGAAAAATAATACTTATCATGATTTGTAATTACGTAACCTACAAACCACCCATTATTATATTTCCCGTTTACTATACCTGTACCTGTTTTCCCATACAATTCATAATTTTCATTTTTTCTAATCAATAACGAAGAAGATAATTGTTTCTTTTCATTTTTACTAAAATGGTTATTTTGTTCCATCATATTTTTTAAAACTATTACTTGTTCAAGATTAGATATTTTCAAACTATCTTCCAACCAATAGGCTTTATAACTTCCCAAATTTTTATTACCATAATTTAATTGCTTGAGTTGATCAGAAGTATAGTTCTTTGATAATTGATTACTAATACGTTCGAAGTACCAATTAACTGAGTTTTGTATTGCCGTATTTAAATCTTGATCCTTATTCCAAGAATCGAAAGGATAATGATTATGATTCCATGACATACGTGAATTTTTATCACTTATAATATGACGGTCAAGTCCAAACAGTGCTAAATAAATTTTGTAAGTTGAATCAGGAGAATATCTTTTTCTACTTTCTTTTTCATTATAAATATAGTATTTGTCTTTCTTCATGCTGTACATAACGAAAGATCCACTATTTGAACCAAAATTTTTACTTTCATCTAAAATTTGGTAATCGCTTTGTAAGGGCTTTTTATAATTATAATCAGTTAAGGATTGCCCCATTAAAAACTGGCTTTGAATTATCATGATAAAAAAAGTAAAAATACAAATAAAAATTAGAATTAATTTTGACTGCTTCTTCAGATTGCCTTCTTTTATATTAATTAATCTTCTTTTGAGTAATGATTTTTTACCATTAAATGAATGGCTTAATATATTTTTGTTGAAAAATGAGGTTTTTAATACGGAATCCATAATAGCTTCCGCATAAGACTTAAATTCATTTTTGTTAATATTATTAAGGACAAATCTATCGGCTTCTACTTCATTGTCATGAATCATCTTTCTTTTTACAATTTGTATTAGTGGATTATAACTCATAGCAATAGAAAAAATATGAAAGATAATTAAATGCAAAGTATCTCTGTTTTTAGCATGAGCATACTCGTGCAATATTATATATTTTAGTTTTTTGTCATTTATACTTTTAAAATATAAACTGGGAATCAAAATAATATATTTTCCATACCAAAAAGTTATTGGAGAATGAATAGATTCTGCTTTTCGAATCACAATATTTCTTTTATATTGATGATTGAAAAGTATCTTGTTTATTTTATCTTTTTCTTTTTCATTTAGATAAAGTGACTGTTTCTTTAAATACTTAAGATATAATAAAGAATTTAAAAATTTAAAACTTAAAATAATAACTAAAACTATCCAAATAACTGTGCAGATATTATCTATTGAATCCCAATTAAACTTATGGATGTCTGTTGTAAACTCATGAACAGGTTTAGTGGTATTTATGTTAGGATTCAAATTGTGTGAATTACTTTCAACTGTGGGCTCTTGATTATTCAAATTATTAAATTTAAAAAAAGAGAATTTAATAGGGATGAAAGGAATTAATCCTGCAAGAAGAGTTAGATACCAAACTTTATAATTTAACATATAATTAAAATAGCGTTTTAATATGTACCTAAAAAATAATAACAATAAAAATATAAAACAAAAGCTTACTATGCTCATTATTAATAACTTAGCCATTTCAACACCTTCTTTCAAATATTTATAATAAACTATTGACGCGAATATTACAATTGTAATATTATTGATTTATAGAAATTACAACCGTAATATTGGAGGGTATATTTTGAAAAAGTTAATACTTTTAATTGCAATTGCTTTAGTTTTAAGTGCATGTAATTCAACCAGTTCACATGCTAAAGAGTTAAATAATTTAGAAAAGAAATATAATGCTAATATTGGTGTCTATGCATTAGATACTAAAAGTGGTAAGGAAGTAAAATTTAATGCCGATAAGAGATTTGCCTATGCTTCAACTTCAAAAGCGATAAATAGTGCTATTTTGTTAGAACAAGTACCTTATAATAAGTTAAATAAAAAAGTACATATTAACAAAGATGATATAGTTGCTTATTCTCCTATTTTAGAAAAATATGTAGGAAAAGATATCACTTTAAAAGAACTTATTGAGGCTTCAATGAAGTATAGTGATAATACAGCAAACAATAAAATTATAAACGAAATCGGTGGAATCAAAAAAATTAAAAAACGTTTAAAAAAATTGGGAGATAAAGTAACAAATCCAGTTAGATATGAAATAGAATTAAATTACTATTCACCAAAGAGCAAAAAAGATACTTCAACGCCTGCTGCTTTCGGCAAGACTTTAAATAAACTTATCGCAAATGGAAAATTAAGCAAAAAAAATAAAAATTTCTTACTTGATTTAATGTTAAATAATAAAAACGGAGACACTTTAATTAAAGATGGTGTTCCAAAAGACTATAAGGTTGCTGATAAAAGTGGTCAAGCAATAACATATGCTTCTAGAAATGATGTAGCTTTTATTTATCCTAAGAACCAATCTGAACCTATTATTTTAGTCATTTTTACGAATAAAGACAATAAAAGTGATAAACCTAATGATAAATTGATAAGTGAAACCGCCAAGAATGTAATAAACAAATTTTAATAGTCTAAATGTACTACAAAAACTGATATAATTCTATCTTTCATAAAACTTCATAATATCGAAGAGTCCGGGACATAAAGTATCTAGATAAGTGAAAAAAGACAATTTCTATTGAAATAATATAGAAATTGTCTTTTTTATAATTTTTTTGATTATTTTCAGCTCGTTGAGCTGTTACTTTTCTTATATTAAGTGCCATTAGCACAAATCCTAGTTCTCTTTTGGCTTTATTTATCCCTCGAACGGACATTCGAGTGAAACCCAAAATAGCCTTCATAAATCCAAAAACAGGCTCCACATCAATTTTTCTTTGACTGTAGATGGTTTTTATTTTTGGTTCTGAAAGCTTTTTATTAATTTGGGCTTTAAAATATTCCCAATTATAATTTTTCATTATTTTTTTATTCGTTTTTGAATTGTATTTCATGCATTGGTGTCTCAGAGGACATTCTGAACAATCATCACATTCATATAATTTGAAGTCTCTCTTAAACCCATATTTATCATGGCGATAGGCATATCTTTTAAAACCCAATCGCTTATTGTTTGGACAAATATATTCATCGTTAATTTCGTCATAATCCCAATTTTGAGTGTTAAAGATGTCGCTTTTATATTTTTTAGTTTTATCTTTTATAAACATACCGTAGGTTATAAGTGGTATTCGATTAAAATCATCTATAATTGCCATATAATTGGGTTCGCTACCATAACCTGCATCAGCTACAATATATTCAGGTAAATGACCGTAGGTCTCTTGAATTAAATTTAAAAATGGTATCATCGTTCTTGTATCAGTCGGATTTTGATACACATTATAAGATAAAACGAATTGAGAATTTGTCGCTATTTGTAAATTATAACCTGGCTTGAGTTGTCCATTTTTCATATGATCTTCTTTCATTCTCATAAATGTGGCATCATGATCTGTTTTAGAATAACTATTTCTATCCTTTAAAATAGATTTTTGGACGTCGTATTTATGCTTTCGCCCAGAGTAATCATTAATTTGCTTTTTGTATTGTTTAATTTTAGTTCTTTTGAGCCGTATTTGTTTTCTTATTTTAGTACATTTTTCATTATCGATATGTTGATTTAAATCTTCGATTTCTTTATCCAAATGACTACCAATCAAATCTATTTCTTCCTTTGTTAAGTCATTATCGTGATCTTTTTTAATCTCAGGTATGATTTTATTTGTTATCAATTCATGATAGAGTGCTTTAGAATCTTCATTCATTTTTGTCTCATGGTTTTGAATACTCTTTTTCCATACAAATGTATATCGATTGGCATTCGCCTCAACTTTCGTACCATCAATAAAAATGGCCTGATCATCTATAAGATGTTGTTTCAAACACTGACTATGAAATTGAATAAATAATGATTCTAATAAAGCATCTACTTTTGGATTGACTCTAAATCGATTAATCGTTTTATAAGAAGGCTTTTGATTTTGTGATAGCCACATCATCCGGATGCTATCATTAAGTAATTTTTCTATCTTACGACCTGAAAACACAGATTGTGTGTAGGCATATAGAATGACTTTTAACATCATTTTTGGATGGTATGAGGTTGCACCACGATGATGTCTGAATTCATCGAATTCAGTTTTAGGAATTGTTTCTACAATATCATTGACATGTCGTGACATATCATTTGTGGGGATAAGAACTGAAGTTTCCAATGGTAGAGTAAGTTGAGTCATGTTATAATCTTTATACATAAGGCACCTCGTTAATTTAGTTTAGTGATATTTATTAAATTATACGAAAGGGCCTTATTTTTTTAAAGTATTTCAATGTAAAATTACATATAAATACAAAGTATTTTGGCGAGACTCTTGAGGGAACAGGACAAGCTGAAGACTACAGGCTGAAGCTGTCCCCTAAGAAAGCGAGCCAACAATACGTAGTATTGTAAATAAAGAAGCCAGTAAATGAATTTATAATAAACTCATTTACTGGCTATTTTGTTAGGAATTATGTCCCAGCCTCTATTTTTTTATGTTCACATTTTTTAAAAGAGAAAATACTATTAACATACCAAACATCATATTCCAGTTACTATAATTATAAATGCTCGATAATCTTACTCAACTTTTCCATATAGAAAATAACTTATTTTAAATTAATTAATTAATCACATTAAAAAATTATATAATCCTTGCCAAAAAAGAACATACGTTCTACAATGATGATGAGGTGGTAAACATGATTCCAAATCCTAATGCGCCAGATGAATATAAATATGAAACTGATTATAGAAAAATACCAAGAAAATATTTAAACCCTAAAATCCCTCAAGGGCGTGGAAAAATCAAATGGCAAGCTTTTGCGACTCTCCCGCAACAGTTTGAAATTTTAGAACAAATTATAAAGGATCAAAATAAAATAGAAAAACCATTGCTAACACATGATTCATTAGATAATTTAGATCAGATTTTTCAAATAAAAATTCAAAATGATGAGTTATGTACAATCTCATATTGGGAAGACGGTAACATTTCAAAATATACAGGAAAAATTTTAAAAAAGGATGAAATTAGTAATACATTTTCCTTTTCTGATACTAACAATAATATATATAATTTAAATAATGCTAACGTTTGTAGTATCACTTAACACTATTTAAACTTTTAAAAAGTTTAAATAGTGTTCTTATAATTACCTTTTTCGAAATACTTCTAGCAAAATCATTATAAGTATCATACTGATATTAAATATATTATTTTTATCACTGAAAAAAATTTCTACTACTTGGAAAATTGATAAAAGACTTATTATTAACAAAAGTTTATTTAATTTTTCGCTTCTTTCTTCTTCCTTATATGACTGCTCCAATTCAATTAGTAATAATTCTTCTTTGTTTAATTCTTCAATATATTGTGGAGATTTAAAATCATTATTATTCTTTAGATACAAATATAAATATAAACTAGGTAAAAGCTCTGTTCTATAAATAATTGCAATAGATCTCTTGAAATTTAGTATCCATTGTCTAAAATATAGGGCTTCTTTTTTTCCATTTAAATTATATTGTTGATACCCATACAATTGTAATTCATTTAACATAGTTTCTAAGAAAAAGAAATTAGCAGAACTATTGAAATAAAGTGCCATTTGAGAACATTTTTCTAAAACATCTCCTTCTTGCTCATCCATCCAAACTACAAAAACAGATGCTTTATTCAAGAAGTTTATATAATTATCGCTATAACCATCTTGCCTAAAATGTTTACTTTTTCCTTCAAATGAAAAAATAGGCGCATTTACTAACCACTCTTGAATCTTCACGTCCTCATAGAAAGGATCATCAGTAAATTCATTTTCATTAGCTAAATAATAAACTTCAAAACCCATATTTTTAGATACTTTATATTCAAAAATATCCTTACTATTAATTTTTATAATTCTATTAATTTGTCTAGAAACATCTCTAATATTTTTACAATGTCTATTACCATACAATTGATACTGTCTTTGTCTATTATTTTTTTCTTGATTAATTAGAGGATATATCTTATCTTTTACACATGAGAAAGTACTATACAAGTCGCTTCCAAAGTTTATACTCTCTAAGTCTTCAATGATTTCTATAACAAATGTACCATTGTTAAATATAGTTAAGGTTAAAAAAAATAAATTCAAAGTGTTCTCATGAGTAATTTCAATATGTGGAGTGAATATATATTTTTTATATTTGTATCCATGTATATTATTTTGATCAAACAATCCATCATTAATATTTGCATTAGTAGCAAATTTTTCTAAAAATTTTTCTAGTTTTTCGTGATATTCTTTTGTATGTCTTTTATATCTTCCAGGTAAAATCCAATAATCATAATTTACCGGGGGGTTGTCAGGAGATAAAATGCGTATAACTCCTTTTACATTCAATAGAATTTCCTCAATTTTTTCAAACCAAGGGTTCATGTTATTATCTTTTATATTTATAGCAGTAGCATATTGATATGTTACTTTATAGCCTTGTAATTTATTAATATCTTCTAGAATCTTTTCAATTTTATTGTCCATTATTTTAAATATCCTCATACAGCCTAGAATATAAAACGCTAATTTCTTCTTTCAACATTTTTTTCTCTTTTTCTAAAGAATTTACTTTTCTTTTTAAAGAGGAGATTAACGCATCTTTACCGTCATTTTTATTTTTATGAACAAATATTTCTCTGTTTTGTTCACGTAACTTCTCTATTTTCTTTCGAATTTTATTATTTTTATATAATGTAGCTTTCGAAACTTTTGAATGTTTAGAAACGATGTTAAAGTTAATTTCTTTATTTTTTTGAACTAAATCATTTATTGCTTTATCAACTTTTTTCTCGGTTTTAACTTTTCGTTCTGCATGCAACTGTTTTAATTGTTCTTGTCTATTAAATTTTTCCATCTTAACCTCTATACTTTTATTCTATTACTTCTCCCGAATATAATGTTTCCATCTTTTATATTACCTAGTATTTCTTCATATTTATTTAATATATTTATATGCTTTTCAACCATATCTTGTCTATTATTATTTTTAGCTAATTCTATAGATTTGACCGTTGATTTGATATGTAATTCATATTTTTCAACATCTAAATCAGAAAATCCAATAGCTAAATCCTTACATGGTTTCCCAGAATTACAAGTCAGGCATGGCGGAGCTTCCATGTATGGACAATCACCACTCAATCTAGCATGACAAGTGCCATAAGGATTGTCCATTGCGTTTAATTTATGTTCTTGCCATAAAGAATTCAATGCTTTTTCAGATAGTTCACTACTATGCTGTATATTTTTAATTTTACCGTCAACATCAAAACTAAAAGCTCCTTGATCAATAACTGATTCAAAAGCCTTTCTCTTTGTATCATCAAGTAACTTAGCATATCTTAGAGTCATTTCTGGTGAGGAGTGTGCTAATAATTCTTGTATCGTTAATATATCTGCTCCACCATTTAACAATTTTACTGCATAGGTATGTCTAAATTGATGAGTTTTGAAATGGAAGATTTCTCCTTGTTCATCAATAATATTTTTAGTCTTTGATAAATGATTTAAGTGTGCTCTGACCATATGTTGTGTAAAGGGCATTCCCTTTCTTTTTCCTTTATAAATAGCAAAAATATAATTATTAGGATTATTATCTTTTGTACTTTTACTTTTAGAATCGGCTATTAAAACTGCTATTATATCAGCTAATTTATTATCAATTGGTATTCTATGTCCTTTAACAAAAGTTTTAGCAATATCTGTGATTATTGAATACTTTCCATTAACTTTTGCAAGGCAATTATTTTGTAATGTCAATACATCAGAAATTCTTAATCCTGTTTTAAAAGCTATCCAAACTACAGGTATTAAATCTTTATGCAAATCATTTATATGCTCAAAAAGCTGTTCCAATACAAAATCTGGGATATAATCAATTTGGCTACTATTTTTCTTTTCGTGTTTAGGTAAGTCTTGAGGATAAATTAAAAATCGTATATCTTGGTACGGTGCTATAGCATAGTTTTGAGTTATAATATCGTTTAAGAACCTTCTAATTGTTTTTAATTCTTCTCTCACAAAATTCTTAGTACTTTGCAAATTTTTATTAGCTGCATATTCAAACAAAAATTCTATATATGCTTCGATATGACATCTATCTAGTTCATTTAAACTATTCCTTGTTTCTTTATTTTTAGATATATTTTGAAAAAACCTAGTTAAAACTCTTATATAAAACCTTGCTGTAGCAAATGCTATATCACCAGTTATCAAACGATTTTTTAAATATTTTTTTGCTAATTCTCGCATTTTAATTGACTCAATTTTTTCAAAGTTTAAATAATTGCCAGTTAGTGTTTTATTATAACTCAATCCATATTTTTCTAAATTTCTAATATCCCATTTATCTTTTTCCCATTCTTCTCGCTTATCAATGAACTTAATTAGATTAATGTACATATTCTTTAAAAAAGAAGCCAGTCCGCTTTTGTATTCATAATCACCAAAAACTATTGTTGATGATCTTCTTTTTATTGGTATATTATTTTCAGTCAGCCAATTAAACCAGTGCTTTTCTAATGTATTTATATCACAATCAAGTAAAGAATTTAAATTTGGATAAACTTCATTAAAGAACTTAGCAATCTTATTAAGCTTTACTGCTCCAGTATTAAATAAATTAGATAAGGACCAATCCTCTTTAACTATCAGTTTCAAAAAAAGGTATTTAAATTCTAAATTCAAATTTTTACTTTTAATCCTAAAGAAAACATTTTTTCTTTTGTCTTTATAGTTCTTGATACTATCTTGAAATTGCTTGAATTTGTTAAAAGCTGTAATGTGCCACTCATCATTTTTAAAAAAGTAATCATCATATATTTCAGTTATTAAAACCTCTCCTTTTATATTGATGGTTCTACTTTGTAATGTACATAATTCATTAATCATAGTACTGTTTGTAGGTAAATTAATTGGTATTGACATAGTCATTCCCCTTTATTAAAAACTTGAAATTGATGCTTTACTTTATTCCAATCTTCACGTATATCTTCTTCAGTGGGATGAACATATAAATTAATAGTCGTTTGTATATTACTATGACCAAGTCTTTCTTGAACTTGTTTTATATCCTTAGTTTCATTATAAAAAACAGTTGCATGTGTATGGCGAAATAAATGAGGATGAACATTTATAGATGTTTTATGTTTTAGCCTTTTAAATAATGAATATATATCACTATAATTCATAGCTTCTCCTACATTTCTCCCCTTTATTTTTACAAAAAGATAATCAGAACATATTGAAAGTTCGTCAATTATTTCGTAGACATAATCATCGTATAAATCAATTAACGATTGGGAAATAAATATTTTTCTTTCCCCAGTTTTCAAATAAGTACCATTATCATTAAATCTATTTTTCAAAACTATTTGATGGCCTTTTCTAAAGTCAAATTTAATATCATCAATACGTAATGATAATACCTCACCTATACGTAATCCGGTTTCATATAGTAATTGTATTAAGAATTTATCTCTAATATTATTAGCTTCCTCTAATAATTTCTTAACCTCCGCATTAGTTAACACTTCTATTTTTTTCTTTGGTTCTTTAACTTTCAAAATATTTTTCAACGTTCTATAGTCCTTATTTATGTGATGCATGAAACTTTTATATTTTTTAGAGTATTTACTTTCCATATGCATAAAATCATAGAAATTAACATCTAATTTTTTACTCCTATAGAGATAATCATAAAAATTAGATACTACAGTCATAGTCAGATTAATTGTCTTAGGACTAATGCTTTTTTCTTTTCGGTGATAAGAGAGGACATTCTCATATTCAAAAGGTGTTTTCATCCATCTTATAAAATCAACAAAGTTATCAAAACTAACTTCTTTATAGCATATCTTTTTACTTTCTAAGTAAACAAAAAAATTTTTTAGTGCATAGGCATAGGTTTTCTTGGTATTTAAACTTTTCTTAACACTATCCAGATACTTCAAATATCTTACTGCATCTACTATAGGTTCATTATTACCATCTAAAATCATAAAATTGGTACCATTCTTAGATTTTACTTCTACTATTTTCATAATAATCTCATTTCTAATTTTAATAGTATAAGTATACACTATTCAAATTCTTTTTACATCATACATATTAAACTTATTACACGTAATAAAAAAAGACTATTTAATATTTTTACTTTGTTCATTTTTTCTTAAAATATGATTCATTTTAAACAAAATAGTCTATATTCTTCAACATATATATAACCTTTTGCAGTGATGCCTGAACAATATGAACGAATAAAAACTTTTATCGAAAATCAAAATAAAATAACGATGCCCTCTTTGTCGGATGATCAATTCAATATTCTGAATAGACGATTAATTGAAAAATATACAACTCATCAACTCGCTATGATTAGTTATTTTAAAAATGGTACGATCCATTCTATTGCAGCTTATATTAAACGTATTGATACATTAAAGCGGTATATTACAATTAGTAATGAGAATGGCTCACAAACAATGCAACTCGAATTTGCAGTATTATGTCACATTGAATAATAAAAACGAGCGAGAATTGAACTCAATTCCGCTCGTATTTCTCATTTATTTACTTGTTGTGACACCTTCATAGCCAATATCTACTTCTACTGTTCTTCCATGTGTTATAACAAAAGAAACAATTAATCCATCTTTCTTAGGTTGATATTCGAAAATACCACTTTTTTTATCACTTGGAGTACCCTTTACTTTTTTAAAGTCTGAGCCATACGCTTTTTTCAATTGATTATATGTCAAATCCCCTTTAACACTAAATTGAACTTTATTCGCCTTTTTACCATCTTTACTTACACCAGTAAATGTTTGGTTATATTTTTCAAGTTTTTTATTACTATGCACTTTTTCAAATTTTATTCCATTCATTGTTACATTTCCATATTTAACTGCTTTAATAAACTGTTTATTGGTTACAAATTTTGCGTCTTTATCTACATACCCGTTATATACATAATATGGCTTTGTAGCTGCATGCGCTGTATCCTCGATTGGTAAAACAGTTGTACTTACGCCTAACATTGTCCCAAATGCTAAAGTAACTGATGCTATAGATTTAACTATTTTATTCATGATTGTCCTTCTTTCTCTAATGGATTTTTATTTCACTATTATTATCTCATACTCTTTGTCTTAATTCACTGTACTTTAGATGTATCTATCACAGAATTATGTAAATAAAATGTAATATGATTTGGTTATATACATACTACCTATTTGTTGAACTTTGATTATAATAAACTAAAGAAATGAATTAAAAATGGAGGACTATCATTTGAAAAAAATATTAGCAACTATAGTCATTATATTACTTATTGTGGCATTAGGATTTTCAGTCTTTTTTGCAGCCACTCATTCCAATCAATCTGACTCAAATCAAACACAATCTAATAAAAAGAAAGATAAAAAAGAAACTACTTCTGAAAGTCATACAGTTCAATCTAATGAAACAAGTCAGTCTGACAATGGTACCACTGCGCAATCTGAGCCAACCAGTCAATCAATACAAGAACAACAACAAACGACGCAACGTCCCTCTACTGTTCAGACTACACAGCCAAAAACAAGTGAATCATCAACTACGTCACAATCACAACATCGTTCAGAAAGTAACACATCAAAACAACCCACATCTCAAAGCACAGAAGACAAACCATCTTCAGAGCAAACATCAACTGAACAACCTTCAACAGAAGAAAAACCTTCATCGCAACAAAGTACGAAGTCTTCTACTGAAAGTCATACTAATCGTAGTAGTGAATCTAATAACAAATCTAATTAAAAATAATAGCCTGACTGATAATGATGTTTCATTATCAATCAGGCTATTTTATTTTCTATTCTGTTACTTTACTTTCTTCTACACGTTTTGCAATTTTAGTCATAATTGGATCTAAGAATGGTTTAGCAATAAATCCAATTAAGAAGAAACCAAGACCGAAGAGCCCAAATATAATTAATTTTGTAATTAAAATTTCTGGTACAATACCACCTACAACTTCACGTAAACAATCAATTAAGTACGTAAATGGTAAGTAAGGTGAAATGTTTTGGAAGAACTTAGGTAGTGTAACTACTGGGAAGGTACCGCCACCGCCTGCAATTTGTAATACTAAAAGAATGATGGCTACCGCTTTACCTGGGTTACCCAATATAGATACACACGTATAAACAATGGTATTAAACACTATGGCTCCAAATAATGCAACGAGTACAAAGAGCAATGGTGATTCTACTTGCGCATGAAGTAAGAATAAGTCACCTGTTGTAACAATGAGGGTTTGTAATACACCCATCAAGATAAAGAACATTCCTTTACCAAGATATTCTTGCCGTTTCGTTAACTGATCTGCTAATTCTTCATGTTTGTTATGCACTGTTAATAAACTCACTAATAATAAAGCGCCTACCCAAATGGATAATGCTGTATAGAATGGTGTCATCCCTGAACCATAATCTCTGACTGGGAAAACATCCACAGTTTTCTTATTAATTGGGTTTGCGATAACATCTGCTTGTTTTTTCAAATCATTTTTTAGACTATTAACAAGCTTATCTACTGCATCGTCATCGTCCAATTGATTGAATATATCATTAGCCTTATTTAAATCTCTTTCGATACCAGGTAATTTTGTTTGTGCAAAGTTCGCTAAATTCGCTAAAGCTTCTTTTGCTTTTGGTTGATTCTCATCTAATAAATCTACTGCATTATCATACTTATCAAATAATGTTGGTAAGTTAGCATTAACAGTAGCTGTTGCATTCGCAAGACGTTGTTCTAAATCAGGTAAATCATTACGTACAAAGTCTGCAGCTTTTGCTACATTTTTTCGTACTGTTGGGAAGTAATTTTTAGCAGTTTGAGTTGCTTCAATATATCCCGCTTCAAGTGATGGTAATTCACTTTGAAGTGTTGCAATACGAGTTTGACCATTACCTACAATATCTTGACCTGCTTGAATCACTTGATTAATCGTATTTAATTTAGATTGCACATCTGATAATACAACTTGGCCTTCACTTAATTGTTTTGTAATATCATTAGAAACTACAAGTAAACGATGATTTAAATTATCTTTAATGTAATCTCTATAACTACCTAAACCAGAATTTAAAGCTGGCAAGCTTCTTAATACATTAATAGACTCCGCA
The DNA here is from genome assembly GCF_038007165.1 of Staphylococcus sp. FSL W8-1270. Classification (NCBI taxonomy): domain Bacteria; kingdom Bacillati; phylum Bacillota; class Bacilli; order Caryophanales; family Staphylococcaceae; genus Staphylococcus; species Staphylococcus sp. FSL W8-1270. The sequence goes on along the minus strand of NZ_JBBOWQ010000001.1, from coordinate 258,130 downwards.
CTACCTTTACCACCACTTGATAATGCATCAATCAATTGGTTAGTAGAACGTAACGTATCATTAATACGGTTATTGGTACTTTCGATTCGTTTAATTTGTGGTGCTAAATTCACATGTTCACGTTGTTGTAATTCTTTTAATACATCAATCAATTGTTGATTGTATTTTGAAGTGTTTTCTAAACGTCCTTTAATATTTCGAAGCATGTCATTATATTCTGTTGGACGATTAGAGGCAATGACACCATACGTTATATCTCTTAATGCTTTTACATCAGATTGTGATGCCTTAGCTTGCTTATCCGCATTTGAAGATAATGCAAGTAATGCTTCAGCAAGTCCACTATTCATTGATTTAACATCTTCATTCGAAAGAATCTGACCATTAGGTAATTGATCATTATTCGAACTATTACTTAGTTTTTGAATCGTATATTGAGGCATACCGTTGTCATTAGTTGTCGCACTTTGTTGTCGTAAATTATTATTCACATTACCATTAACTGCTTGTGCTCGCCTAGTTGCCTCTTGATAATCCCCAACACGTTGCTTAGCCATACCTAAATAACCTTGCGCATCATTAAGTTGTTGATTCGCTAAGTCTAATCCTTGACTCGCAATCTCTACCCCTCTATTAATTTTAGGGAATGTCTGAGGAATATCATCTGCTGCTACATTCACTAATTTCTGAATGTTAGGCATATATTCATTCAATGCGAGAATGAGTTTTGCTTTTTGATTTAAAGAAGGAATCGCTGCATTGACATCATTTAATTTTTGTTGAGCATTTAAAATATCATCTTTATAGGTATCTAAATCACGGAATTGATTCGCATATTGATCAAGCTGATCTTGATGATCATTAAGATAAACAATTCTATCTGCAATTTTATTCAATTTAGGTAAAGATTGATGGGCAGTATAGACTGCATTTTTAATTTTATCGATAGTTGGTACTTCGTCTTCAATTTGAAGACCTACTTTATTTGCTGCTTTCAATAATGCTTTCGTTACAGTAGTATTAAATTGTTTATTGGCTTCATCAACAATAATTGTCGAACCGGTATCAGTCATTTTAGGGGCAACAGCATTAATTTTTTGGTTCACTTTATATGTAATATCTGCTTTTTCCGGATGTTTACGAAGTGTTCCCGTAATTTGATGTGTAAATTTCTTAGGTATATAAATTCCTGCATAATATTTACCCATTCGTATTTCATGATCTGCTTTCTCCCGACTGACAAATTGCCAATCAAATTTATCATTGTTCTTCAATGTGTCTTCGAGCGTATTACCTACATTAATTTTCTTACCTCGAATTTTATCGCCTTGGTCTTCGTTTACAACTGCCACTTTAATATGACCTGTATTACTATATGGATCCCACATTGCCCATAAATTAAACCATGCGTAAAATGAAGGTAAAATTGCCAAACCGCCTAGAATTACCCAAGCAGCAGGTGTTTTAGCGACACGCTTTAAGTCTGTCAAAAATAGTTTAAACGCGTTCTTCATTTTCACTCTCCTAAAAATGAAATATTAAGAATTTATATCAATATGATTTAAAACATTGTTTTTTATATCGTAGAATTAGTATAATACTTTTATCACGAATGCCATAATTAGTTGATATACGTCAACAATTAAAATGGTACTCATGCATTATAGCAGAAAATAATTTTAGCGACAAAACTAATGCTACGTTAAAATACGATAGAAATCGTCTGACTTAAGACGGATTTATAAAATATATTATACAAAATTAAGGAGCGTTTATTGATGTCGAAGCAAAAATTTATGATATATTTGCTAACTACAACTCTGGTTTTACCAACATTTACATCTAGTGTTGCTCAAGCTGAAGAGAATACAAAAGAAACTAAAACATCTGAATCAAATAATGAGGATTCAACTTCTACATCAGAAACAACACGTACTGAAAGCAATGAAACTCCTTCTTCAGAAGATTCAACTTCTGATAGCTCTGATAATAATAAAAAGCAAGACTCTCAGTCAAAAGAAAGTCAATCAGACACAGTTTCAAATGAAGATGCCGCTTCTCATTCTAAACCATCATCAACACATTCGAAAAATAATCGTTCATCTAATACTAAAGATGAAGACACGTATCATACACCATTATCTGTATTTAACATGAATGGTTCAAATCATTCATTCTCATCAAACTTTTTAGATCCTAGTCACTTTGAAAATGGCTTTAGTTTAACAAGTTTGATTTCATCTTTATTCCATTTTGATGATGATATTTCTAAATATGAACATGTTGAAAGTGATTCATCTTCATCTAATACTAATGATGACAAAAATGCAACGAATACAACTTCTTCAGATGAAGATCGTACTGAATCATCACATCAACACACAACAATTGATCCTTCACCTCAAGACTCATCTGATAAGTCAAATAGTCATACCACACCATCAAATCAATCTGAGGTACTAACAGAAAATAATCAGTCAGATCAATCGTCTGAGTCATCATTTAAATATAGTAACAGTAATGACAATCATTCAACTGATGATTCTAGCGTAAGCAAAGCCTTAGATTCATTGAATCAATTAGCTTCAGATTTAAATGATTCTAATACTAATGAGTCCTCGACATCTGAAAATAGCAATCAATCAACATCACAGCAAACAACAAAAAATACAACATCTCAAACCTCTCAAGAAGAGCAAGCAACACCTAATAAAGATCGTCAACAATCAGAGGATGTACTAGATGCACTTCTTGATAAATATAGTGATAAAGCAACACAAACACATAAAGACTATACATCATCTAAAAAAGACAGCACATCTCAAGCATCACAAAGTGAAGATTCAAAAAAAGATACATCAACAACTCAAGACCAACTAGACACAAATAAAGACAATCCGCAATTGCCAACGGAGAAACAACTAAAACATAAACAAGAAGCACCACAATCATTTGAAAATGATTTTAAACAAAGTAATACACGCGCTATAAGTTTATTCCAAGATGTACCACAATTAGATGGGAACAATGTTACTAATGGAGATATTGCAGTAGTAGAAAATAAAGCAACACGTGAATTTATTACATCTATTGCTAAAGATGCGCATAAAATTGGGCAAGATAATGATATTTATGCTTCTGTTATGATTGCGCAGGCTATTTTAGAATCAAGTTCAGGTAATAGCGCTCTTGCACAAGCACCAAACTACAATTTATTCGGTATGAAAGGTAGTTATAAAGGCGCTTCAGTTAACTTCAATACACTTGAAGCTAGTAGTAATAATAATATTTTTAGTATTAATGCTAGTTTCCGTAAATATCCAAATCTTAAAGCTTCATTAAAAGATTATGCTGATTTAATCAAACATGGTATTGACGGTAATCCTACAATTTATAAATCATCTTGGAAAAATATTGCACCAAGTTATCGTTCAGCAACACGTCATTTAAGCCAAACTTATGCGACTGATCCAAACTATGCAACGAAATTAAATAGCTTAATTGAACATTACAATTTAACTGATTTTGATAAAAAACACATGCCTGATTTAGATAAATACTCAACATCAACAGGAAGTAGTGGCACAGATGTTTCAGGAAGTGCATTTAAGCCATTTTCAATTTCAGATGTTGCTTCACCGTATCCATATGGTCAATGTACTTGGTATGTGTACGAACGTGTTCAACAATTTGATAAACATGTAGGCGGTCATTGGGGCGATGCACATAACTGGGATAATAGCGCTGAAGACGCAGGGTATAATGTAAGTACAACTCCTAAAAATCATACAGCAGTTGTATTTGAAGCAGGCCAATCTGGAGCAAGTGCGTTATATGGCCACGTTGCTTTCGTTGAAAAAGTCAATGATGATGGCTCAATCATTATTTCAGAATCAAATGTAAAAGGATTGGGTATTGTATCCTATCGTCAAATTGATGCGGATACTGCCTCATCTTTACACTACATTCAACCTAAATAAATGCATAAAAAAGCCATTGAGTTTCAAAAATTTGAAACTCAATGGCTTTTTATTATGAATATACTAATACTTGGGCAACTAATAAGCCACCGCCAAAGATAAATACAAAAACGACAATTGGCCATACAAATTTAAACCAATGTGAATATTTCATATCCAACATTTGTAATGTAGCCATAATCAATCCTGTTGGTGCTAAAAATAGCATCGCATATTGTCCAAATTGATACGCTGTAACAATCACAAATCGAGGAATACCTACTGTATCAGCAAGTGGTGCAAATATTGGCATGGCAAGTACAGCCAATCCTGATGATGAAGGAATAATAAATCCTAGGAAGAAAAAGATAATCAATAATACAAGAATAAACAGTGGGCCATTCGCATGTTTTACGAGTGATGATGAAAAATGTAACACTGTATCTGAAATCAGTCCATCATTCATAATCCTATTAATACCACGTGCAAGACCAATGATTAATGATACGCCTACTAAGCTTGATGCACCATTAACAAATGCATCGACCACTTTTTTCTCACCTAATCCATTCTTACCTAATGCGACAATAAGCATAATCACAATGGTAAAGGCTAAAAACATAGACGCCATAATCGGGAACCACCATCCCTGAGTCATGACGCCCCAAACCATAATTGGGAATGGCAAGATAAAGAGTATTAAAATAATTTTTTCACGTAAGGTAAAGATACTGTCTTCACTATTATTCTTAATCACTGACCATTGTCGTTCAAACTTCACTTTATCATCATAAGTGTATGATCGTTTGGGATTTTTTTTAATGCGTTTTGCATACCAATATAAATATCCTATCGTAAAGATGGTTGCTACAATAAGTCCAGCAATACGCCAATATAATCCATCTACAAAGGTTGTTCCTGCAGCATTAGAGGCGATGACTACTGAAAAAGGGTTAACGGTTGAAAACGTACTCCCAATAGAACTCGCCAGGAAAATAGACCCTACACATATAATGGAATCATAGCCCATCGCTATAAAGATAGGTACCAACACTGGATAGAAAGCGACCGCTTCTTCTTCAATGCCACATAACGTTCCACCTAAAATCATTAAGATGGATACCATAAAGACCAGTAAAAATTCATGTCCTTTAGTTTTTTTAGTTAATGCTAATAATCCCGATTCAAAAGCACCACTCGTTTGTACGACGCCTATTAAACCACCAAGCACAAGAATAAATACCATGACATCGACAGCTTCAATCGTTCCATTTACCATACTTGTCGTAATTTGATCGGGACCCGCTGGCTTTTGTTTCAAGCGCTCGTAAGTTCCAGGAATCGATACCGGTTTATTGATAGCACCTGATTTAAATTGGTTCACATCAATCTTGACACCTAATTTGTCAAGTTGATCTTGTGTCCCTGGGACTGTCGTTGTTTTATGATGTGCATCGACAATCTTAAATTCATGCGCTCCTGCATGATAAGAAAGCTTAGAATACGCACCTGCTGGCACAATCCAAGTTGCTAACACTGCAATAATGGTTAAAATAAATAAAATTGTAAATGCACCAGGCATTTTTAATCGAAACCGTTTTTTCTCTTTGTTATCAGATACTGTATGAGATACACCTTCACTGTGTTCCATGCTCCCCACCCCTTTAATCTTAATCACTTCAACATGTACTACGTCATAATTACAATTGAGTCATTTTCAAATTGTTTTTTCATACTTTAAGTTTATGTCTAATGCATATGACATTCAATGATGATGTAAAGTAAATAGATTATTATTCATACTTTGGATACATCTTTTACATATGTTGAGTTGTCCATTTAAGTGCAACAACTCACCATATAAAAATAGAGTAAATAATTAATGTTCAATGGCATTAATTATTTACTCCTATTTATTTGGTTTAGTTATTAGATTGGTGATGTTTACGACGACTGAACCATACAAGTGCCCCACCTGCAATAGCAATCACTGCTGCAATCGGAATCCAGTTTTTCTTAATGGCTTCACCTGTTGCAGGTAATGATAAATTTCCATCACTATTAAATAAACCGCTAAGTAAACCATCATCGCCTAAATGACCTAATGATAAGCCTTGTGTTGGATTAGGAATATCACTTATACCGTCAAGTAAGCTGTTTCCATTTGTTAATCCATCAAGCAAACTACTACCTGAAGGAAGATTGCCTAATAGACTTGAACCAAGATTTGAACCACTTGTGTTACCCGTAATACGATCTAATAATGATGGGCGATTTACAATTGGATCAAGAATATAATTTAATCTATTTTTGGCTTGACCTAAGCTATTTTGAAGTTGTAATAAGTCATTTGCTTTACCGTTAATTGTACTTTTCACTAAATCCAAAGCATTCGCTTTGTCAGATTGTACTCTTGAAATAATATCAGCTAAAACCTTCGCTTTTGCTTGGTTTAATTTTGTTGCTAACATTGTTTCAATAGCTTGTTTACGATTAGACGTTTTATCTAAAATATCATTTAAAATATCATCACTAGACACAAGACCATGTTGATTAAATGCTTGTTTTAAGCGATCAACAATTTGTGAATTTGTTAAATGGTCATTGGCTAATCGTTTCGCAATAGTAGCCGCTTCATTTTGCCCTAAACGTGTAGATAAAATTGTTTTTAATAAATCCTCTTTATTAGTAGCTTGTTCTAACATAGATTTTAAAATGTCATCACTCGTTGTTGAAGTTAATCCATCAATTTGTTTCATAATCTGATCTGCAATTTGTTTATCAGACTGCCCTTTTGTTTTAATATTTTTCAAGATGTGTTGTGCTTCATTTTTACTAAACACGCTGTTTAATATATCTTCAACTGCATGTTGTTTGTCAGACGCTTGTTGCAAACGATTAAGAATAATATCACGGTTATTCTCTATATTTTTACGTACAGTTTCAATGTCATTATCAATAGCTTGTTTATCTTTTTTCGCTAAATCAGCTTGATTTTGAATTTTATCACGTAAATCAGATAATTGATCTAATTTACGATTGATATATAAATGACTGGCATCATCTTTACTATTTTCAATTTTAGCAATAGCTTGATTAATTTTTTCAGTTTCTGATAATTGGTGATTCACTTTATCAAATTGATGATGTCGTACATCTGTATCTAAGTCTTGATCTTTATGCGTATTGTTTAATTTAGCTAATTCATCTAATACATGATGGTTTGAATTAGAATGTGTTGTGTCTTCTGTTGTTGGCGCTTCTTGAGTGCTAGATGATTCAGTTGTCGCCTCTTCAGTATTATTGTCATCACTTGGTAATTGGTTTGAATTGTTTTCTTTTGAACTTTCCATGTCTTTTTTAGCACTATCGATATCATTTTTAATACTATCTAATTTATCAACAATAGACGTTTCTGATTTAGAAGAGGTTGGTTGATTTGAAGGATCCTCAGTTGTTGGTGCTTCTTTTGATGATTCTTCCGTAGTGGATTCCTCTTTCGTTACTTCATCAGTTGTGTTTTCAGAAGTATTTGATTCAGAAGACGAAGATTCATTTGATGTTGTTGCATCTTTTTGTTGACCGCTATCAACTTTATTAGATAGAACATCTAAATCTGATACGATGTTATCTAAATCATTTGATATATTAGATGTATCATCAGCAGAAGTGTCGTGACTTGTTGTAGCTTTTTCTTCTGTTGACGCATCTTGAGTGCTAGATGATTCAGTACTATTATCCTTGTTTGAAACGTCCGTTGTGTTTTCTTGTGCTGTTGCTTTATTTTCTTTTTTCGCTTCTTTGATTATATTTTTAATTTCAGTCTGATTTTTAGCACTTTCAATATCTTCTTTATAACTTTTTAACTCAACTGCACTTAAATGTTTTAGTTGCTTAATGTCTTTTTTCGCTTTATTAATTGCATCTTGTAAATCTTTTTGAACATGTGTTGAAGTTTCAGAAGTTGCTGTTTCTGCATCTTGTGTTGCTGCAAATGCATCTTTCGTAAACCCGTAACCTACAAGTGAACTACTTAATATTAAAGCTGAACATGACACTTTTAAATACGAACTTAACTTCGACATTTTACGATTTTCGTTTTGCGTATTTTTATTCATTAATGCCACCCTTTTTTAGTGATATTCCATTTCATTATATAACATTTTACATAAAACTTGAATGTCTTATTATATTTTTATTTATTTATTTTCATCAAAGATTAAACACCATTAACTATTATATTTTTAAGCGTTTTATATTCATTTTTCGAATATTCGTTACCTCTACTGAATACTGATATTGACCTGTTAAATCAATCAGCGATAAAAACTTATTATGTCCTGCGCCTGTATCTATAGATAGTTCATTTTTATTTTTATAAATGTCGTCTTTTTTTAATCCATAGCGATAATTCGGTACATGGCCATGAACTAGATATTTATTTTTAGGAATCTGACGATTAAGCGAATGTGAATAATGCCCAGTAGTATATTCTTTAATCTGCTTATTCAAAGGTTTATTGGTATCTATTCCTGCATGTGCAAAAATATAATTACCAATCACTTCAACAGCAGATAATTCACGTAAGAACGCATGCCAACGCTTAATCTTTTTATTTTTACTATTTAACCAGCGCATTTCATGGTTACCTGCTAAAGCAATCGCACCACGTCGTTTTAACCTTTTAACTAACTTTAATGTTCCAAATGAATCCGGTCCATTATTGACATAATCCCCCATAAGTACGAGCTGATCTTTTTTGGGATTATATTTTGCTCGTTTTAAAAGTGTGGCAAGGGCTTTTCGATGTCCATGAATATCAGAAATCACAAGTAGCCTTTCTGACATGTAAATCTCTCCTTAAATGTAAATTCTTTATGTTGTAAGACTTGTTACGCAACATTGTTATTACCCTTAATTTTCAATTTAATACATAAGAGCGTAACAGAATTCTGATTCAATTCTCTACTGACAATACTGTATAGTCCATTATACTGTATCAACATTAACTAACTTTAAACAATTTATTAACGTAATCTCAAAATTCTTTCTTTAATATAAATAATAGAATAGAAAAAATTTATATATTTTGGGGATTTAATTTATGAATACAAAACAAATGCTGATTTTTAAAAATTTTGTTGAATTGCAGAATGAAAATGCTGTTGCTGAAAAACTGGGGATAACGCAACCAACTGTAACATTTCATCTAAAAAATTTAAATAACGAACTTGGAATACCTTTATATTTTAAAAAAGGGAAATGTTTCAATTTAACCGATGCTGGAGACTTACTTTATCGTAATTCTAATAAAATGCTAAATTTAATTGATGAAACAACAAATATGATTGAAGAATTCAAACAATCTAAACGTGGAACTTTACGCGTTGGAGCAAGCCATGCACCTATTTATAGTATTCTTCCTAGCACTTTAAAAAAATATATGCACGATTATCCAAATATTGATATTAATTTAATTGTAGATACTGCTCCTATAATACTAAATAAAATAAAAGATAGAGAGATTGATATCGGTGTTATTTCAGAAAAAGGATTCAATGAAAAAGAATTGAAAGTGAAACGTCTTCAAGAAAATCCACTTGTTATCGCAATGGATAAAAGACATCCTTTGGCTTCAAAAACAGATATTTCATTAGAAGATTTAAATGCGTATCGTTTCATTATTCATAGTAGTGGTTCAACACGAGAAAGTATTGATGATTGGCGAAAAAACAATTTTATTGATTTAAATGTTCATATGGAATCAAATAGTATTAGTAGTATATTAACAATTATTAAAGATTCTAATTATCTAAGTCTTGTAAGCCAAAGCACCTTATTCCATCATCCTAATATTATTGGTAAGTCATTAAAAGAAGGCCCACCTTCAAGCTATATCTCTATCGTTTACCGGGCAGATCATCGTCTCACTTCTCTTATTCAAAACTTCATGACATTAATCTATTCTTTAAAAAATGAAAGTATTTAGACGTCAATGATATGCAAAGATCATTTATATAACCAAAGGAGTAGAAAACAATTCTTTTAGAATTCATTTTCTACTCCTTTTAATTATTTTATTAAATGTAAATTTCTTATAAATTTTATTAATAAATAACTACAAAAATGATAACATTTTTACATTATATTAATAAATCGCTATAAAAACTTGTTTATTCCTAATATAATAAAATTAAGAGAACACCGTTTTCATTAATTTTGATATGAAGGAGGCTGAGTTGATGCTTATACTTTCTATTATTTTACTAGTAGTTGGTATCATACTCATCTCTATTAGTAGCTTTGTCGCATATAGACAAGATATTGATCTTAGAGAAAAAATATATTTACCTGGCGTTTTATTTGTACTCATTGGTGCAATTTGTCTGATCGGATATTTCGTAGCTTAAGTTTATACATAAGTTATAGGGAGTATGTCAATAGATCCTAAATGAGTGTTGTCACACTCCCTGTATTTTTTCATTGGTCATTCTTTTATATATCATATATATTATCGTATTTCATTTTTTCTACCTGGTAAAAGTAAAGCGACTATAAGAGCGATGATGCCGATGGTCGCAATCATTATAAATTGTAATGTGAAATTAGATAATGGTTGAATAAGAATCATCAATAATGGCGCAATGGCTGTTCCTAAAAACAGAATAAAGGTATTAACAGATAAGAAGAAACCTTGATTTCGATTGACAACCATACCTACTTTTGAAATAGTAGATGGAATTGCAAACGCAATACCTCCTACAAATAATACACTCCATATCACTAATAAAATAACATTTGTAGTGAAACCCATTAAAATAAGAGAAACGATACTGACAATTAATGAGCCTACGATAACATGTTTAACTCCTGTACGATCACTCATACGTCCTGCTAATAATGAAAGTAACATCCCAATAATACCAAAGAGTTTAGCATTAATGGCTGTTGCTTCCGAGCCACCCACAATATCAGAAGTAATATAATGATTAAAGATTGTATACATACTAATAAACATTGTAAGTAAAGATAAAGAAATAAGATAACATAATATGACTATTTTATTATCTTTAAAATCTTTAAAGTTTTTAAAGAAACCTACTAGTTTGAGTTGAGGATTTTTCACTGGACTTTCTGGAATATATTTATATATAAGTACTGCTATAAAAATGTAAAGTAACGTTAATATAAAATACACCATATGCCAATTAGTATAACGTACTACAATTTCACTCAAGTTTTGGCCAATGACACCAGATAACATAAAACTTGTACTAATAAAACTAATCGCAGTCACACGTTTTACTGGGGAATACGTTTCAGTGACATAAGTAATAGATACAGGTGAAAAAGCTGCCGCGCATATACCTTGAATTGCACGAAGAATAATAAGTAGTGTGAACGAATGAATGAAGCCTATAAGTAAACATATGATGACGAGTCCAATAAGTCCAAATAAAATCGTACGAATACGTCCAAATTTTTCAGAAATTGTACCATAAAATAGACAACTTAGTGAATACGTAATTGAAAAGATCACACCATTTAGAGAGGCAACAGCATTTGAAATGCCAAAATCTTTTGCGAATACCGAGGTAAGGGGTAAAGCAGTATATAAACTTGCCATAACAATAATACCCGAAATAAAGAAAATTGTAGTCATTCGATTATAATTCATCGATGTTTCCATAATATAACTCCTTTCATAGATTTTGTCACAATAGTATTATTATGACACGTTCAATATAGTTTCTAAAGTGTACTGATTAACACTTTCTTATAAAAAGGTAATTATCTAACGCTTTTTATTGACTTTACTTACCAATAATCATATAATTTCTAGTATAAAAATTATACTTATTTTATAATAAAATAATTTAACTAAAAAAGGAGTACTTATTAATGATCTTACGTTATGCTGCAAATTTAAAACTTGCAAAAGAATTATATGATTCATCAAAACCAAAATTACAAGGTAGCCAAGAAATGATTGATACATTTAAAAATGTATTTGGTTTACCAGAAAAATCAGTTAAATTAGCAGGTACAGTAGAAGCTACTGCTGCTGCATTATTTGCTGCAAGTTTCTTAAACAAAAATATTTCTCGTTTAGGTTCTATTGCAACATTTGGCGTATTAGGCGTTGCAGCTTACAAACACTTTGAAGCTGGTCACGGTAAAGAAGGCGCACAACACGCTTTAGATTTACTTGGCTTAGCTGCTTTAAGTTTTGCTGATACATTCGGTAAAAACTAATTCAATAACTATATAAATAAAAACGTTCAGCGTGAATGCATTACACATTTATGCTGAACGTTTTTATTTAACTTTTTTTAACGCGACTTTTATACTTAGTTTAACTAAAAAATATAATATAAAGGAGCGTTTAGATAATGATATTACGTTATGCTACCAATTTAAAACTCGCTAAAGATTTGTATGCCGCTTCAAAACGTAAACTTACCGGTAACCCTTATACTAAACAACTATTTACACAAGATTTTAAATTATCGGAACGTGCAATGAAATTAGCAGGTGTGATTGAGTTCATTGCATCAGGTTTGTTTGCCACAAGTGTCTTGCATAAAAATATCTCTCGCTTAGGATCACTTGTCACGTTTAGTGTATTAAGCGTTGCAGTATATAAACGCCTTGAGGCAGGTCATGGTAAGGTTGGCGCACAACATGCTTTAGATCTATTAGGTTTAGCTGCACTTAGTCTTATCGATACATTTTCTAAGAAATAATAAAGCGCACATGGGACAACGAATACGATATGAATGCTGTCCCATTCTTTTTAATTGTATTTATTTAATATACTTTTAGAGATATGACATAACGAGATGTCTTCAGGATGTTTATCTAATCTATCTTGATGTTCGTCTGCACTTTTAACATAATTTTCTAAAGGACGTACTTCCACAACGATTTTATCTCTATCTGAACGTTGTTGAATGAATTGTTGTGCTTCTTTAAGATGGTTTTCATTTTCACTATAAACACCTGTACGATATTTAGGTCCTTTATCTACGCCTTGCTTATTCAGACTGTATGGGTCTATGATTTCAAATAAATAATGCATTAAATCATGAATTGAAATGATGTCAGGATTAAAAACTGTTTTAACGCATTCTACATAGCCATCATATTCATCATCAAGTCGCTGCGTCGTTCCATTCGCACGTCCTGCTTCAGTAGCTATAACGCCTGGCAATGTTTTAATAAATGCTTGTACACCCCACAAACACCCTCCAGCTAGATATACTGTTTCCAATGTATCACTCCTAAACTCTAAATACTTAAATTAATCCTAATATTTGTTTTAAAGTCTTTTTAAATTGTCGTTTATCAATTTGATTATTGTGTAACTTTTGTTGTTTAAGTCGTTCTTTAAATTGTTCTTTATTTTTCACAATAATATTTAAGATATTACTTAAGTCATGATAGTGTTGCATTGAAATTATATTGTCATCTGCCACAAAAGAAGGTCGATGTATTGTTTCTTTATAACCAAGTATCAGTTGATTGTTTAACATAGCCCTTTCAAGTGCATTTAAAATTTCGCCACCATGATTAACATCTAAATAAATGTCACATTTTTTAAACAAACGATCAACTGTTTTTGGCGTAACTGTTGGATAAAGCACTACATTTGAATACTGCTCTAAATTTAATAATTTAGAAGACATTTCAGTTATCGCGCCGATATGAAATTCAAACTCTGGATGTAATTTTATCAATTCTTCAATATATGGAATATCATCGGAATTTGTTAAATTCAGTATGCGTTTTGTATATTTATTATTCCTTTGATAATTATATAAATATCCCGCTGATTGAATACTATCTATATAATTTGCTTCGATATGGCTTATAATACGTTCATATTCTTGTTTATCTGGAATAATAACCGATGTATGACATTGCTCTTTATCTAATAGGAGTTTCATATTTCCTGGGACATGACTCTCACTATTTTCTTGCCAAAATAGTACGGCTTGTTTAATAAAATCAGAATAATAAAGTACAAAAAATGGGGTTGCAAGAGAATTAATAATAATCTTAGAAATATCTATATCTAATTGATTCAAAAAGAAAATAATGAAGTCGTGTTTGGATGCAAAGAAATGTGATTGACCCTTCCAATCTAGTACAATGTCTTTGGTAACAAAGTTTTCATATATGATTTCTTTACCTTCACGATTCACATATGTTTTTAAGATAGGAGTTTTTTCTAAATCATATACCGTATGTGCAAATTTGACTCCTTCTTTAGTGTAATGATCGACTGAACGTAAACGATCTTTTTCATCAAACCATTCAACAAAATTTACAATTCTATTTTTAAAATGTTCACGGTAAAATATGCGCCCTCTCACTTTGCCATTATCAATAATTTCTGCAATATTTTGATTTCCCGCAATTTCCCATAAAGGAGGAATATTCACCTCATTAAAAAAAGTTGGTGTATCATCTTTAAATTGTTTATAATTAGCAAAAAATTTATAAGGCGATATGACATCATCAGGTAAAAAACCATTGTCATCCATCACAATTGTTGGATGTCGATAATCCGCAAGATAAAGAGATTGTTGTAATTTTTGTGATGCATCATTAAATGTTTCAAATAAATTAATCATTGTAGCACCTCATTAATTAAATTTTGCCATTTTTGCGTGATATTTATTGTTTCATAAGGTTTTGCAATTTTATAAGACATGTCATGAGGACGTGTTAATCCCTTATTGAAATATTGAATGATTTTTTTTGCCATGCTATCAGTAATATCTTCTATATTTTGATTGTCTTTATCGATTGGAATGAGATATCCATTCTTACCCTCTTCAATAAATGTAGGGTTGCCATAATTGACTTCAAAACCTATCATACCAAGACCAGAACCTACTGCTTCCATTAAAGTAAGCCCAAACCCTTCACTTGTAGAAGCAGAAACAAATAATTCATAATTCACATAAATATCATCTAAGTTGACATGTCCTTTTAATTGAATATAATCTTCTGCATGATTTTCTTTAATAATATTTTCAATATTTGATTTTTCGCCACCATGCCCATATATATCTAACCTTAATTTAGGTACTTCTTTTTTAGCTTTAATTGCTGCTTTAACAATCCAGTCTACATGTTTTTCACTAGCTAGTCTTGAGGCAGTTAACATCGAGTAAGGTTGACGATGTTCCTTAGGATAATTAAGCTGTTGCAAACTGCCCACTGGAATCGTGCGTATACGTGGTTGATATGATGTGTATTTTTTAAATTGCTCAGATAAGATTTTATTTTGTAAATCTGTGGCTGTAATATAAAAATCAATAAAAGGGGCTTTAGAAAATACATATTCATAGAAATTATTCCATAAAATATGAGTATCATCTGTTGAATTTTCACTATAATGTTCAGCGTGAACTACAATTCCTACTTTACTAGGACCTTTATTTTCAAGAATGGCTTGCCCTACTTTTGTAGAACGATCAATAATGACTATATCATCCGAAGTTAAATGTAACTGTTGCATGAAATAAGCTACAAACTGTTGTTTACTGTATAGTCTAGCATCATCAAACACATATATACTCGAATTTCCATCAATATACTCTCGATATACCACAGAACCATCTTCATTATAAAACTGTCTCATATACACTTTGGCACGATTATCCTTTGGTGCATAATACTCTGAAAACGTACGAACATAACTATAATAATCTTTTCGTATCAGCATTCCATTCACAACAAACTCAGCACGATCTACAACTTCTTTATCTTCCTCTTTTAAATAGCAACTTACATAAGATTGATTATTACCGATATATAAACGTAATACTTTTCCTGTTTGAATACGTGCAGTAACAGGATTACCTAAATCTTGAATCAGTTGGTCAATCGTATATGTCGTGGGTGCTATCTTAATATCACTAAAATATTGATATAACCATATAACCTCATCATCTTTAAAGCCAATATTGTGGGTTAATGTTTGAATATTTTCAGATGAAATAAAATCTAAAAAAATAAATTTAGCTGATTGATTAATTTGTCTTAATAATTTGGCGCGATAAGCTTGTGCATATTCTACTCCACTACTTGCCCAGCCAATTCCAAAATTTATATTATAAATGGTCACTAAACAACACCTCAACTTTATGGGAAATGTATCACTAAATCTTGCTTTTTATCAAATGTTAAAATGCTTAGACATAAGTTTCGAATCATTTCTCTTTTAATATTCATTGTCATATGTTCATATGTTTCTAATGCTACTCTATGATATTCAAAAATCGCATTACGTTGGCCGTTTTGACGATTATTCACACTTGCTTTTAATTGTTGTAATTGATCTACTTGATTGATCCATTCGACATCAATAGCTTTAAGGATTGCTTTTTGTAAAAATCTTAATTTTAAATACGCATCATTAACAGTATTAAGATTCTTTTCCAATTGTTTATTAAATTGCTGAAGAAGGAAATTGATAATACTTTCTCTAGATTCAAGATATTGAGTCATCGTTTCATCTTTAAAATTAAAACTTAGATGATTGTAAATATAATGAATTACATCGTTTTCAGTGACTATATACTTTGTTTTAATGTCATATTCAAAAACATCACGTGCTAATTGTTCAAAATCAAATTCTTTAAAATCATCTATTGCCAAAATACGATCACGTTCTTTATATATATGTTCACGTTGGATACCTATACTTTTCTCAAACTCATTTGCCATTTCTCGATTAACCATCGCTGTTTCTTCAGACACACGTTGTGCTTTTTTCACAATATTTCTCACTTTATTTCTAAAAAATGGACTATATTGTAATTTTTGGTAATCTATTTTTTTGATTTTATCATTATTAGCCCATTTGGTATTACTCCATCGTTTTACAATATAATCATCTAACGAAACATATATTTGAGACTGTCCAGGATCTCCTTGTCTTCCAGCACGGCCACGGAGTTGTCGATCCACTCTACTATTTTCCATATGTTCATTAATAATAACTGCTAGTCCACCTAGTTCGTATACCCCGTTACCAAGTTTGATGTCTGTTCCTCTTCCTGCCATACTTGTAGACACGGTGACAGCTTCTTGCTGTCCCGCTTCTGCAATCATTTGTGCTTCTTTTGCTACATTTTGAGCAATTAATAAATTATTCGGGATATTTTGTTCAAATAATTGGGCAGAAAAAAATTCAGCAGCTTCAGCGGTGCGCGTAATAAGTAATACGGGTTGCTTCGTTTGATGAATATGAATTATCTGTTCAAGTATTGCTTTGTTTTTATCATCAGATTTCACATAAACTCTATCTTCTTTGTCTTCGCGTATAATTGGATGATGGGTTGGGATTTGAATCACTATTTTTGAATATAATTCAAAAAATTCTTTTTCTCCAAGTTTTCCAGTTCCTGTCATACCTGAAAATTTATTAAATAGCTTAAATAAATTTTGGAAAGTAATTGTTGCCATAACACTAAAATCTTGCGATAATTCGACATTTTCTTTTGCTTCAAGTGCTTGATGTAGTCCGGATTGAAGCTTAGTACCTGGCAACATCCGTCCAGTAATACGATCGATTAATACCACTTCTCCGTTATAAATAAAATAGTCTAAGTTATCTTGAAAAAGATACTTTGCACGTAATGATAAGTTAATAACACGGACTAAATCGAAATATTTAATCTTATACATATTGTCGACTTTAAAATAATGATTTGCTTTTTCAATTCCTTCTTTAGTGAGCCAAACTTCTTTCTTATTTAAATTTACTTTAAAATGCTCATCTTCTTCTAATATCTCAATAAATAATTTAACAATATGAAATAAATTTGATTGAACACGTGGTGCACCTGAGATAACAAGAGGTGTTTGCGCCGCATCTAATATGATAGAGTCAATCTCATCGATGATTGCAAAATTAAGTTCTGGCAAATATTTTGCATTAATATGGTCAGCAAGATTATCAAATAAATAATCGAATCCTAAACGCCCATTCGTCGTATAGACAATATCGTGATTATATAATTTCTTTTTTTCTCCCTCATCATATTCATAATCAGGTATATCTACAAAACCTAGGGATGCTGTTAAACCTAGCCATTCGTATAATGGCTTCATTTCTTGTAAATCTCGATTCGCTAAATAATCATTTGTCGTAATAAGATAAGCTGTTTTCCCGCTTAATGCATTTAAATATAAAGGCATCGTCGCAGTTAATGTTTTTCCTTCACCTGTTTGCATTTCAGCGATGTTTCCTTGATGCATCACTATAGCGCCCATGACTTGTACGTCTTTTGGATACATATGTAACACTCGTTTAGATGCCTCACGTATCGTAGCATAGGCTTCTGGTAATAATTGATTTAGAGATATTTTTGGATCTTTTAATCGTTGTTTAAACTCGCTAGTTTTGGCTTGAAGCGCTTCATCAGAATATGTGGCAAATAATTGACTATAGCGATTGACTTCAGATAGTAGTTTATCTATTCGTTTTAAGCGCATACGATTAATCATATCATTCAATCGATTTGCCATATGATATACCTCCATTAGTAGTGTTGGTCTGATGAATAACTTTATTTATTATTTCAATTTTATCTGTAGTGGTATCATGTTTAGGATGTTTATTTTCTGACTCATTAATAATGATATTATGAAATAAAAGAAAATTTAATCCAGAATTGATAAGTTCAATTTTATAAGCATAGGCTTCTTGAGGAAATTTAAATTCTGTGATTTCATCTTCCTTTTCAATAATTAAATACGACAATTCAGAATCATTTTTTCGATAAAATGTGACTTTAACGTATGCAGCACGTGGAGGTTGAACGTCGAAATTTAGTTTAATTTCATAATGATACCCTTTTCTTAAAATTGGAAGAGAGGGTACTGCCTTGTCTATATCAAAGCGTGTGAGCATATGCCAAGCATGAATCACTGTTCCTGAAGGCATAAGCGGGTTTTTAAACAACGTACCTTCTTTTTTAAACTGTAATATCGTTCCATACATAAATGTTGAAGGATGGATATAGCGCCATTCAATACGATAATTATTTAGTGCTTGCACGTGAATCTCTCCCAAAACTATCTTCTAAAATCATATTATAAAAGTTAATAAACCAGTTTGTTATTGTTGGTGAGTCATCATTATGACGACCTGGTACACCACGACTCATCACATGTGCACGTTGTTTGCTTAATATAGGTGATATATTGTGAAATGCCATGGCATCATAATCATCATGCTTCATGTATGCAATTGCAAATATGGTATCTGAAAGATGACTATGTTCTAATTTATTCCAAAAACGTTGATCCATGTTAGCAATATCTTGTTTTGAAATCCCCCCCTCATTTGCTAATAACACATCATTAGCAGTGCCAAATTCATTAGGGCGAAGTAGTTTCATATTATTCGCAATCGTACCAATATTTATAAGTGGTTTACCTATAATAACTGCAGCTGGTTCAAGCACAGTAGCATAATAAAGTGCACCAAATGACCCCATCGATAATCCAGATAATATTAAATCATTGTCTTTAAATTTTAAAAATCCTAAAGCTTCTTTGATTACCTTAATGATTTTTTGTTCATACTCCTCTGATCCTAAATAAAATGCGCCACCTTCTAGCCTTGGATCACTAATTAAGATAAATGGGGCATTCATTTTATTCATCATATAAAAACCTTCGAATCCTTCGGCTGGTCGATACCCACTAAAATAAACATTAAGTGGTGGTTTCATATCACCCGGATTAAAGTAATACATAAATTCGTCCCTAGAATCATCTGAAAATCGTTGTCCCCCCATAATAAATTGACCCATTTCAAGACGTGACCATCTCTTATGTACTGCTCCAACACTAAGCTTACCTTTTCCTTTTGCTTTAAGTGACACACTTATATTAGCTTGATAAGATAATCGTGGTAATTGAATGGGGTTCAATAAGTCTTTTTGGTGATAGTGAAAGGTCATTTCTGGTATATCCGTTGATCCAAATGGAAATATTCGTAGCGTATATTCAAGATCAATATCTCCTTCTATCGTATATTCAGGCCAAATTTCGTTAACTATATTTGCATCATTAACAAGATTTTGTGTCCATGTAAGTAATGGTGTAAACTCCATTCCAAAATCTCCCTCAAGTACGAGTGCCTTATTTCCTTGATAATGATATTCTCCTTTAAAACTAGGATTGACCATTACTTTTATAGGAGAAACTCTATCACCATATTGTTTCACGAAAGTGACTGAAAATAATTTATGGTGTAACATTTCTTCATTTTCATAATATAAAGGTTTTATTAATTTAGATCTTACTAAAGAATCATTTTCAAAGAGATCTGACCATACATGAAAATCTATGACTGTATTATGCGGGACACTCACTAAATGTAATAGTTTCATGAGTGATTGTGAATATGGACTTTGCACAAAGACAAGATTGAATTCACCATAGACCTTTATAATCTCTTGAACTGCATCAATATATCCACTTTCAAAATGAAATACTGCATCGTCAAGATAATCCCATTCGACATCTTCTTTTTCCTTAAATAGTGAACCCAAATCATGTCCTCCTATTTGTAGTACTCTAAATTTACGTCCCATTATTTTCACCTTCAATCAAATGGTTTAACTGTGTAATAATCTTAGAAGAACTGAATTCTTCACTTAATTTTATAGAGTGTGCAAATGAATAATTCCAATTTTTAAGATTTAATAGATAGAAATCTAGAGCCATAATCAATTCAGACGTATCATTAATAATTAAACCGTTTAGTTTATGGTCAACATAATTCGTTTTAAGTTGATTTATTTGCGGAATACCTACACTGATACTTGAAATTTGCAAGTATAAGTCAGGCTCATTTCCTAAGTCTATCATTACTCGTAAGTGAGACATTTCTTTCAATAAATGCTCCTCAAAAGGTACAAAAATAAGTTTAATATATTCAATTTCTTCAACTTCTGTTTCTAAAATATCTCGTACTTCTAAAGATAACTGTTCCTCATTTTTATTTAATTGTTCGTTAGTATTTTTAATTTTATAAGTAAGCCATTCTGGAATATCAGTATCATTTTTTCTAGTTAATAAATGCAATCTGATATTTTCTCTTTCTACACTATATTGTATAAGTATATCTATTAATTCTTTGAGTCTTACTTCATTTAAACTATCTATCCAAACTCCAATATTGGTTTCATAGAGTTGACTACTCATATTAGGTAGCGTTTGTACATCGAAGGGTGTAATACGCATTAAACTAAAGTGGTTAGCGATATCATGCTTTTTCACAAAATCTTTAATAAGTTGTTCATTTTCTAATGTATCTACAATACAATATTGTGCCTGAATAATAGATTGTAATATTGATTCCTCTAATGTTCGATTACGTTGAGTAAATACTGAAAAACAAAGATTTTTTAAATCAAATATCTTGTTAATCATGTCGTTATGATGTTGATCAGCTGCGACGATGACTTTGTCATGATGTTCTATATATTTAAAATAATATTGACTTAATTTTTCATAAATAATCTCTTCAATACTCGAATACTCTATTTTTTCAAATTGACTATAAAAATCACAAGAAATTTCAACTTTTTGTGTTATAAGACTTTGTATCATAATAGTATGACCATTAATATCTAGATATTCTTTATAACTAGGTTGTCCATTATTTTGAAACTTTTCAATTGAAGAAATGAATCCTCTATCATCAAATAAATATTTAACTTGCAATGACTTCTCTTTATATGTTTCTATTTCGAAGAGATAACCTTCTTGGCTAAAATTCATTTTAGAATAAGTAGTTTCACTGGTAATTGCTATAACTTGAAATGGCGTATAGATAAACTCGGTATCTTCTGGCCATTCTAAATCTCTATAATCTATCGCTTGTGGCGACATTTGGGCTACCCCTTGAATATCATCAAAAAGTGACCAATAAGACATTTCATATAGTCCGTGTCTATGAAGAAATAATCTTAGCATCGGTTGATAATTTAAAATAATGGTATTGAACTGTGAATTATTTTTTTGATGCATAGAAATTAAACTAATCATATCGTCAAATTCTGTGACTTTTCTTTTTATATAAAACGGTTGTGTAGTGCTATTCCACCAATTTTTAGAGTCATACCATGCAGGTATAAACTGTTTCATAACAATCTCCTACCAATATTTATTTAAAATTTCTTTATAACGGTCAAAATATAAATATGTACGTATTGTTTCTCCTATATTAATACTGATGTATACCAATATAATAAGTTGTACTGAAAAATATATTTCTTTAGAAAAACCAGGTGCAAGTAATGTCAAATACATTGGAAAAGCAAGAATCAATGCTACGATAATTGCTCCAATCCAACATACTTTTCGAGCTTTACGATTTAAAAAACGTTCAGTATCCTTGCCTGGATAAATAGTGTCAAAGTAATTTCCATTTTTTAAAAATTCATCAGCTTTTCTTTTCGTATTAATTAAAAAGCGAGACAAGACATAGTTCAATATAATTTGAATAACAAAGTAACTTGTTATACCTATTGAATTAGAAAAACTTAAGAAATACAAATTCAAATGCTTTCCAAAAATTGCTCCAATAAGGTGGATTAAATTATTTAAAAGTACGAATACAGATAAGCTCATCATAATTGAAATACTACCCGCTGGATTTAATTTCCAAGCTAAATATGTTGGCGATTTTTTATTTGCATTATTCATAATATCTCTATAACTAAGTCTATACTCTGTTAATTCAATAAATAACAATAATAATAAGGCAATTATTAAAGCTATAATGGTTAAAATAATTAGTAAAGGATTGATGTGTATGCTTTCAAAATGCTGATTATTAAATAGTGATTTAATTAAGCTTATAAGTACAATTGGCATAGGTCCAGCGATGCCATAAGTGATATTCTGGTCAGCTAACCAAACTAATAGCATGGCACCTGTAATTAAAGTCAGCATGAGTAATATTATATTATTATCTTTAATAAAATTATTATTTATATATGTGTTAATTACATAATAACTTTGAAAACCTGCAAATAGTAACGTTAATATTCTCTCTTTATAATGTTTTTCTGCACGTGTTTGTTTCGTTATTTTATCTATATTTCTATAACTCAATAACATGATTAGAATTAACGATGTTAACCAAGGACCTAGACCTAATGAAAAAATATTTAAATTTGTAAGATCTCCTCCAACGTTAGATATAGCAAGTTTAAAAAAGCTATCATTGCCACTATGAAAAGAATTAGAACTAACGATTGAAATATGACTTCCTAAAATATAAATGACTAAAATAAAACACGTAAAAATAATTCTTTTATATAACACTTTATATTCTTGTTCTTTGAACATAATTCCACCTAAATTTTTAAAATAACGTTTGTTTAATTATATCAAAGAGACTAAAGACATAAATTATTTTGGTACTTAAATTAAAACTATTTACCAAATATTATGCTTTAGTCTCTATTTTTTAGAAAAGACACCTGACTCATATTAATAGACATTTAAATCCTTCGTTATAAACAACTATTAATTTTTCAATTGTAAGAGAGAAGTCATTAGCCTTTTAAAGTTCTCTTACTTTTTAATTATTAACGTCTTTGTCTATCATTATCTTTTTTATTTTTACGAGATTTTCTAATCATACCTAAACCAGTCAACATTGCTGCAACAGCTGAAACAAGTATTGAAGAATTTGAATTTTCTTTACCGGTTTCAGGTAAATCTTCATGGTGTTTAGGAAGTTGAGAATCACTATGTGCAAGATGCATTGAATGCTGCATTTCAGATGTGCTTACACTTGTTGAGTCACTCATGCTTGTTGACGTTGACTCACTTAATGATGTGCTTGCACTTGTTGAGTCACTCACACTTGTTGATGTTGATCCACTTAATGACGTGCTTGCACTTGTTGAGTCACTCACACTTGTTGATGTTGATCCACTTAATGATGTGCTTGCACTTGTTGAGTCACTCACACTTGTTGACGTTGACTCACTTAATGATGTACTTGCACTTGTTGAATCACTCACGCTTGTTGATACTGATCCACTTAATGATGTGCTTGCACTTGTTGAGTCACTCACACTTGTTGATGTTGACTCGCTTAATGATGTGCTTACACTTGTTGAGTCACTCACACTTGTTGACGTTGACTCACTTAATGATGTGCTTGCACTTGTTGAGTCACTCACACTTGTTGATGTTGATCCGCTTAATGACGTGCTTGCACTTGTTGAGTCACTCACACTTGTTGATGTTGATCCACTTAATGATGTGCTTGCACTTGTTGAATCACTCACGCTTGTTGATGTTGACTCACTTAATGATGTGCTTGCACTTGTTGAATCACTCATACTTGTTGATGTTGATCCACTTAATGATGTGCTTGCACTTGTTGAATCACTCACACTTGTTGATGTTGATCCACTTAATGATGTGCTTGCACTTGTTGAATCACTCACACTTGTTGATGTTGATTCACTTGATGATGTGCTTGCACTTGTTGAATCACTCGCACTTGTTGATGTTGACTCACTTAATGATGTGCTTGCACTTGCTGAGTCTGAAAGACTCGTACTTATTGATTCACTTAATGACGTGCTTGCACTTGTTGAGTCACTCACACTTGTTGATGTTGATCCGCTTAATGACGTGCTTGCACTTGTTGAATCGCTCACACTTGTTGATGTTGATCCACTTAATGACGTACTTGTGTTTGTTGAATCGCTCACACTTGTTGATGTTGATCCACTTAATGACGTACTTGTGTTTGTTGAATCGCTCACACTTGTTGATGTTGATCCACTTAATGATGTGCTTACACTTGTTGAGTCACTCATGCTTGTTGACGTTGACTCGCTTAATGATGTACTTGCACTTGTTGAATCGCTCACACTTGTTGACGTTGACTCACTTAATGACGTGCTTGCACTTGTTGAGTCATTCTCGCTTGTTGACGTTGACTCACTTAATGACGTGCTTGCACTTGTTGAATCGCTCACACTTGTTGACGTTGATCCACTTAATGATGTGCTTGCACTTGTTGAATCACTCACGCTTGTCGATGTTGACTCACTTAATGACGTGCTTGCACTTGTTGAGTCACTCTCGCTTGTTGACGTTGACTCACTTAATGATGTGCTTGCACTTGTTGAATCACTCACACTTGTTGATGTTGACTCGCTTAATGATGTGCTTACACTTGTTGAGTCTGAAAGACTCGTACTTGTTGATGCACTTAATGACGTACTTGTACTTGTTGAGTCACTCATGCTTGTTGACGTTGACTCGCTTAATGATGTACTTGCACTTGTTGAGTCACTCTCGCTTGTTGACGTTGACTCACTTAATGACGTGCTTGCACTTGTTGAATCACTCTCGCTTGTTGACGTTGATCCACTTAATGACGTACTTGTGCTTATTGAGTCACTCTCGCTTGTTGATGTTGATCCACTTAATGATGTGCTTGCACTTGCTGAGTCTGAAAGACTCGTACTTGTTGATGCACTTAATGACGTGCTTGCACTTGTTGAATCACTCACACTTGTTGATGTTGATTCACTTGATGATGTGCTTGCACTTGTTGAATCACTCACACTTGTTGATGTTGACTCGCTTAATGATGTGCTTACACTTGTTGAGTCTGAAAGACTCGTACTTGTTGATTCACTTAATGACGTGCTTGCACTTGTTGAGTCACTCTCGCTTGTTGACGTTGACTCACTTAATGACGTGCTTGCACTTGTTGAATCGCTCACACTTGTTGACGTTGATCCACTTAATGATGTGCTTGCACTTATTGAATCACTCACGCTTGTTGATGTTGACTCGCTTAATGATGTACTTGTACTTGTTGAATCACTCACACTTGTTGACGTTGACTCACTTAATGATGTGCTTGCACTTGTTGAATCTGAAAGACTCGTACTTGTTGATGCACTTAATGACGTACTTGTGCTTGTTGAGTCACTCTCGCTTGTTGACGTTGATCCACTTAATGACGTGCTTGCACTTGTTGAATCTGAAAGACTCGTACTTGTTGATGCACTTAATGACGTACTTGTGCTTGTTGAGTCACTCTCGCTTGTTGACGTTGATCCACTTAATGACGTGCTTGCACTTGTTGAATCACTCACACTTGTTGACGTTGATTCACTTGATGATGTGCTTGCGCTTGCTGAGTCTGAAAGACTCGTACTTGTTGATCCACTTAATGACGTACTTGTACTTGTTGAGTCACTCTCGCTTGTTGACGTTGACTCACTTAATGATGTGCTTGCACTTGTTGAGTCACTCACACTTGTTGACGTTGACTCACTTAATGACGTGCTTGCGCTATTTGAATCGCTCACGCTTGTTGATGTTGATTCACTTAATGATGTGCTTGCACTTGTTGAATCACTCACACTTGTTGATGTTGACTCACTTAATGATGTACTTGCACTTGTTGAATCACTCACACTTGTTGATGTTGATCCACTTAATGATGTGCTTACACTTGTTGAGTCACTCATGCTTGTTGACGTTGACTCGCTTAATGATGTACTTGCACTTGTTGAATCGCTCACACTTGTTGACGTTGACTCACTTAATGACGTGCTTGCACTTGTTGAGTCATTCTCGCTTGTTGACGTTGACTCACTTAATGACGTGCTTGCACTTGTTGAATCGCTCACACTTGTTGACGTTGATCCACTTAATGATGTGCTTGCACTTGTTGAATCACTCACGCTTGTTGATGTTGACTCGCTTAATGATGTGCTTACACTTGTTGAGTCTGAAAGACTCGTACTTGTTGATGCACTTAATGACGTACTTGCACTTGTTGAATCACTCATACTTGTTGACGTTGACTCACTTAATGATGTGCTTGCACTTGTCGAATCGCTCACACTTGTTGATGTTGACTCACTTTCTGACGTACTTGCACTTGTTGAATTGCTCACATTTGTTGATGCTGACTCACTTTCTGACGTACTTGCACTTGTTGAATCGCTCACACTTGTCGATGTTGACTCACTTAATGACGTGCTTGCACTTGTTGAGTCACTCTCGCTTGTTGACGTTGACTCACTTAATGATGTGCTTGCACTTGTTGAATCACTCACACTTGTTGATGTTGACTCGCTTAATGATGTGCTTACACTTGTTGAGTCTGAAAGACTCGTACTTGTTGATGCACTTAATGACGTACTTGTACTTGTTGAGTCACTCATGCTTGTTGACGTTGACTCGCTTAATGATGTACTTGCACTTGTTGAATCACTCACACTTGTTGATGTTGACTCACTTAATGATGTACTTGCACTTGTTGAATCACTCACACTTGTTGACGTTGACTCACTTAATGATGTGCTTGCACTTGTTGAATCACTCACACTTGTTGATGTTGATTCACTTGATGATGTGCTTGCACTTGTTGAATCACTCGCACTTGTTGATGTTGACTCACTTAATGATGTACTTGTACTTGTTGAATCACTCACACTTGTTGACGTTGACTCACTTAATGATGTGCTTGCACTTGCTGAGTCTGAAAGACTCGTACTTGTTGATCCACTTAATGATGTGCTTGCACTTGCTGAGTCTGAAAGACTCGTACTTGTTGATGCACTTAATGACGTGCTTGCACTTGTTGAGTCACTCACACTTGTTGACGTTGACTCACTTAATGACGTGCTTGCGCTATTTGAATCGCTCACGCTTGTTGATGTTGATTCACTTAATGATGTGCTTGCACTTGTTGAATCACTCACACTTGTTGATGTTGACTCACTTAATGATGTACTTGCACTTGTTGAATCACTCACACTTGTTGATGTTGATTCACTTGATGATGTACTTGCACTTGTTGAATCACTCGCACTTGTTGATGTTGACTCACTTAATGACGTGCTTGCACTTGTTGAGTCACTCACACTTGTTGACGTTGACTCACTTAATGATGTACTTGCACTTGCTGAGTCTGAAAGACTCGTACTTGTTGAGCCACTCACACTTGTTGATGTTAATCCACTTAATGACGTGCTTGCACTTGCTGAGTCACTCACATTTGTTGATGCTGACTCACTTGCTGACGTACTTATATTTTCAGATGCTAATTTACTTTGAGAATTTGTCGTACTAGTACTAGTTGATGTAGATATTGAATCACTAGTTACATTTTTTGTAACTGTCCAATTAATTGATTGTGTTGATGAATTATTTGAACTATCTGTAGCTGTAATATTAACTGTATAACTTCCAATTTTAGTTGGTATTCCAGTAATTGTATTACTTTGAGAATCATAAGTTAATCCATCAGGCAACCCATTAACAGTTATAGAAAGAGTTTCCCCACTATTATCACTAACATTCACAAATATTGGATTTATTTGTGAATATACTTCATTTATTTGATTATTCATATTAATAGTGGGTGCTTTAACATCTTGATAGTAATACGTAACAGATTGTCCAGTATTGGTTAGTTTTACTTGATTATTAGTTGCATTGAATGTTGGCGCATTTGAACTATCTGTAAATGCATACTTATAACCTAAAGCATTAAGTAAATTTTCTTGATTATCTAACGTAACAACATTATCTACATCTCCAGCATACGTTTTAAATGGGATTATTTGTTTTCCAGTAGTTATATCGACATAATTAACTTGAGTTACTGCGGTTTGTGTATACGTAAATGTTCCGAATTGAATCTGTTGCAGATTTTGAGCACTGCCTGTAGATGCAGTAATTGATAACGCGTAGTTTGGAGAAGAATTTCTTCTAAGCCAATCTGATAAATTACGTGTAAATGTTTGACCTGCATAATTCACTGTCATAACTTTAGTATCACCGTTATAATCGATTACAAAGTCTTGGAAAGTATTTGAATTAGGCTGTACATTTAATTTTGCAGCTCCTGTTGCTTCAGTTGTAGCCATACCGCTTGAATTTGTAGAAACAAATGCACCAAAAGCACCGCCACCACCAACATTTCTTGGATCTGCGTAAGCTTTTGAAATAGATTTTGGAGTAGACGTATTATGATATGTATCTAATTTAAAGCCAAATGCATTCGTCAATCCTCCAATACCTACAGCTGCCCCTTCTTTACCCGTTGCATCTAACGTTCCTGGAGAGAAAGCAAATCCTATACCGTCTCCTCCTATCACTCCATCAGGTGAGTATCCTTCATAACGACTCCCTAAATTTACTTTTCCTGTAAAATTGAAACTCTTATTTGAATTGATTTTAGTATTTAAAGTAATGGATCCTTTTTGACTTGGTGTATCTGGAGTAAGAGTAACAATACCTGTATTAGCATCATAGATTGCAGCATCTTTAAGATTAAAATGTTGACTAAAATTCTCTTTAGTCACTGTGACAACATCTGTAGTTGGTGCACTAGCAACATAGGTTGTCACAGTAGTAGGAATTGCTAAAGTGTTAACTGCATACTTACTGAATGTTCTTAATGATAAAGGTGCTGTACTTGTTGATGTATTCGTTGAATCACTCACTAATAATATGGAACCTAAATCTGTACTTATCTGACTTTCTGAAGTACTCGTTAACTGTGACGTCGTTGAATTAGTAGAAACTGTTGAATCACTATTACTGTCTGATGTAGAATTTGATGACGTTATACTATTTGATTCTGTCGAATTTTTTCTTATTTGATTATCTTTTGTACTTGTTGACGTAATGCTATTATCACTGGTTGAAGTACTACCTTTTTGACTATCTGTAGATGTAGTGTTGGCTTGACTATTAGTATCTTTCTCTGAAGTAGCGCTATTATTACTTGTTGAATTATCAGTAGTTGATGAACTTGAAGCTTTAGTATCAGAATTTGACATCGAGCTATCTTGTTTTTCAGAATTTGATGTAGATTTATCTGACGTTGAATCTGTACTTGTGTGACTATCTGTTGTAGATGCTGAAGTACTTTTTTCTGTTGAATCTGTACTTGTTTGACTATCTGTTGTAGATGATGAAGCACTTTTTTCTGTTGAATTTGTACTAGATGTAGCATCTTCGGAGGTACTTGTTTGACTTGAAATAGACTCGGTTGTTGAGGTTTCAGAGTTTGTAACTGTGGTTGAGTTTTGATTTGCGACTGTTTCACTATTAGATGCAATTTCTGAAGTCATAGGTGTTTCTGAGGCTGCAAAAGCATGATGATCATTTAACATTGCAAATGTAAATGCACCCCCGACGAGTCCCGTAGTCTTCAATGCTTGTGTTTTTAAGTTATGCTGGGTTGATTTTGGCAAATCATTTGTCTTTTCAACATCTTTATCAAAAAATGATAAACCTAAACTTCTTAATAATTGAAGTTCTCTAATACCTGCTTTAACCCAATGTTTCCCCGATTTGTAAAGTTTAACTCTAGCTTTTTCTTCCCCAAAAGAACGTTTAAAATCTTTTTCTTTTTTTGACATAATATTCTCCTAAATTTCTAATTAATTTGGCTCTAACTAACTTTTATAGTTCAATAGAATTTTAATCATTATATTACTATTTACATGTATATATCAACACAAATAAATGTATTTTGCAAAACTTTATAATTTAAAATTTTGTTCATTTATTAAAAAATATGTAGTTTTATAAATATTTCGGATTTATATTTCCATCATTGAAATCAAGATAATTGTAATTATATTGATTATAAGTATTAACTATAATTAAAAAAGAGTCCGGGACATAAAGTTCCAGAATAAGGAAATAAAGACAATTTCTATTGAAATAATATAGAAATTATCTTTTTTAGAATTTTTTGATTATTTTTAGTTTGCTGAGCTGTTACTTTTCTTATATAAAGTGCCATTAGCACAAATCCTAGCTCTCTTTTGGCTTTATTTATCCCTCGAATAAACATTCAAGTGAAACCCAAAATAACCTTTATAAATCCAAAACAGGCTCCACATCAATTTTTCTTTGACTGTAGATGATTTTTATTTTTGGTTCTGAAAGCTTTTTATTAATTTGGGTTTTAAAATATTCCCTGTTATAATTCTTCATTATCTTTGAATTGAATTAAAAAATGGTCTCATCGTTCTTGTATTAGTCGGATTTTGATACACATTATAAGATAAAACAAATTGAGAATTTGTCGCTATTTATAAATTATATCCTAGCTTGAGTTGTCCATTTTTCATATAATCTTCTTTCAATCTCATAAATATGGCATCATGGTCTTTTTTAGAATAACGATTTCTATCCTTTAAAATAGATTTTTGGACTTCGTATCTATGCTTTTGCTTAGAGCAATCATTAATTTGCTTTTTATATTTTTTAATTTTAGTTCTTTTGAGCCGTATCTATTTTCTTTTTTTAGTACATTTTTTCGTTATCAATATGTTGGTTTAAATCTTCGATTTCTTTATTTAAATGACTACCAATTAAATCTATTTCTCCTTTTGTTATGTCATTATCATGCTCTTCTTTAATCTCAAGTCTGATTTTATTTGTCACCCATTCATGATAGAGTACTTTAGAATCTTCATTCATCCTTGACTCATGGTTTTGAATACTCTTTTTCCATACAAGTGTATATCGATTGGCATTTGCCTCAACTTTCGTACCATCAATAAAAATGGCCTGATCATCTATAAAATTTTGTTTCAAACACTGACTATGAAATTGAATAGATAATGATTCTAATAAAACATTCATTCTTGGATTGAATCTAAATCGATTAATCGTTTTATTTAGAAGGCTTTTGATTTTGTGATAACCACATCATTTGGTTGGTATGATGTGGCACCACGATGATGTCTGAATTCATCGAATTTAGTCTTAGTAATTATTTTTACAATATCATTTACATATCGTGAAATATCGTTTGCGGGGATAAGAACTGAAGTTTTCATTGGTAGAGTAAGTTGAGCCATGTTATAATCTTTATACATAAGGCACCTAGTTAATTTAGTTTAGTGATGTTTATTAAATTATACGAAAGTGCCCTATTTTTTTAAATATTTTAGGGAGACTCTTGAGGGAACAGTACAAGCTGAAGACTACAGGCTGAAACTGTCCCCTAAGAAAGCGAACCAACAATACGTAGTATTGTAAATAAAGAAGCTAATAAATGATTTATAATAAACTCATTTACTGGCTATTTTGCTAGGAATTATGTCCCAGTCTCCATTAATTTTTATAATTCTTTTACTAAATTATACCAAGCTACATTTGTATGATTAGAATCTGATAATCCTTTATTAATATATCCATGTGATTCATAAAAACTTACTAAAGTATCGCGACAAGTGAGAGTGACTCCGAAACGTACATGTTGCCTTGCTATATTCTCAAAATTATTTAACAGTTGTCCTGCAATGCCTTGATGTTGAAAATCTTTCGCTACAACTAAACCGAGTACACTTAAATAACCACCCATATTGGGGTTAGGTCTAATCGATGCAAATAAATCATCTGTAATACACTTATTCGAAATAGCTGGACCATTAATATAGCCAACGATTTGATTGTTTTCTTCTGCAACAATAAACGTATCCGGAATGATTTCAATACGCTGTTTTAAAGCTTGAGTTGTTGCTGCTTCTTCTTTAGTAAACCCTTCATTTTCTAATTGAATTAACCTTTCTAAATCACCTGCCACTACATTTCGAAAAATCATGTTCTACACCCTTTCAATATCATCATATAGTTTTATTTAATAGCGATTTATCCTATCAACTTTTAAGTGTATGACAAAACTGTCATATAGATGATAGGGAATATTAAGGTTGTTTTTTTATGAATATGTTAGTTTATAAATGTACATAGGTATGGTTATTTTTGAAAAATAAAATCATTATCTTTATGTATGTAGAATGATCATTACTAAGAACTAACTGCCTTTGACTATACATCACTTTAAATAGGTATTCGGTACAAAACTTATAGCATCTTCATTCATTTTTTCACATCCTAGCAGAATATTGATTAACAATACCATTATCATATACCTCATCAGCTTATTGCTTCAAAGAACAATACTAATTAATCATGACCAAAACAAATGACTCATTACACCTAGAAATAATGACAACATAAATCAGGGTATTAACTATAACATGAATCACATTCCCGTCATCCGTTAGAATCAACACACAGGTTTTTATAATGTTTCAGCGCCACAGTGAAATCTATCTGAAGATAAGGTATCGGTTTCAATGGTCTTGTAGAGGAAAATGGATGAAATAAAGACACGCTAGAAAATAATGACAACGGTTTTAATAGTTATGTTGAAAAACAGAGCTTAATGAAACAGTGAACAACGACGACTCAACCTCATGACACTAAATTAAATACTATTCAAACAACACGTTACTTTGACAACACGACTTATGTATCGAATCACACATCAATGAACCACCGCATTATTTAAAAACAGAACCTACACTTAGTTATCATCATTCACAACCCTTAAATAACGTTACATATTCTTTAGTAACGCCCCTTACTAAAGAATATGAAACTAATACTTCAAAATATAATGATTTTAGCATATTCACTCTTATACTAACCTTAGAAGTATTAGCTTTAGACGCGTTATTCCTAAAAAACATTAACTGTATTTTTCTAAGTATCTGTTACTAATACTGTAACAACATTTCTTTCATGCATTATAAAAGAGCTATTGTCCAGTTTTCTAAGTCCTGGCAATAGCTCTATTTGTTTATAAAAACATTCAATTATGTCTTCTATTACACAATACGTTTACGAATAGCTCCCGAGATAAAGTCAACAATGGCTACCATAATCACTAAGCCGATTAAGATAATCCCTACTCGATCCCATGAACGTGTTTGAAGTGCAAAGATCAGTGGTGTACCAATACCCCCAGCACCGATTAAACCTAAAATAGATGCTGAACGTAGGTTTAATTCAAAGCGATATAAAATAAGGGATAAGAATGAAGGTAAAATTTGAGGAATAACCGCAAATACAAGTGTTTTAGTTTTATTCGCACCACTTGCTTTTAAAGCCTCGGCTGAAGAGAAGTCTAAACTTTCAATATCCTCTATAAATAATTTACCTAACATCCCTACTGAATGAATCCCTAATGCAAGTACCCCTGAAAATGAACCAGGACCTACTGCTTTTATGAAAATTAACGCCATAACAATTTCAGGGAATACACGAATGACACTAAGAATGAATTTAGTAATCCCTGTGACTGGTCGAACTTTTACTAAGTTACGGGCACCTAAAAATGCGAATGGTATGCAAATCACTGCTGCGATAAATGTACCAATAACAGCAATGGCAAACGTTTCAAGTAAACCACGAAGCAAGTCTTCTCCAGCTGGAATATAAACGTAACCCCAATCGGGATGGAATAATCCATTAAAAATAGATTTAAGAATTTCAATTGATTTAGCTTTTAATTCTAAAGCAGGCATACCTGCAAATCCCCAAACAATGATAGCTAAAACAACAATGGCAATCAGCCAATGTTTAATCATTCTTTGTTTGTGTTCCTTTGATCTCACTGGATATTTCTTTTCTAACTGATGCTGTTCTCGTGTCATGCGAGTTTTTCCCTCACTTTCGAGCTGACATAGTCAATAATGACAACAATGACTAAAGTGAACAGAATAATCATCGCTGTTTTTGGATATTGGAATAATCCTAAAGTTGAATCGTAGAATAAACCGATACCACCAGCACCTACTAATCCAAGAACTGCTGAGGCACGAATATTAATCTCAAATGCAAATAATACATAAGATAAAAATGTAGACATTGTTTGTGGAACTACTCCAAACATAATCCATTTTGTTTTATTTGCACCTACTGCCGTCATCGCTTCCATTGGACCTGGATCAATTGTTTCAAGCGATTCATAGAACAATTTCGCAATAACACAAATGGTTAAAATAAATAATGCCAATACCCCTGGAATTTGTCCGATACCAAAAACTGCAACAAAGACAGCAGCTAATAATAAATCAGGAATGGTACGTACAATATTTAAAATAAAACGTGATGGAACCGTAATCCATTTTGTTTTTACAATATTACTTGCAGAGAGCAATGCAACTGGAATTGATGCGATGGATCCTAAGAATGTTCCTACAATCGCCATGCGAATTGTGTCTAACATAGGTTTTGTAATGGTACTTAAGTAACTCCAATCTGGTGGAACCATTTGCCCAAAGAAAGAACCGATTTGTGGAATACCTACCATTAAGTCACTAAAGCTAAAGCCCGTATATAAAAAACTCCACACGACGAGCGCAATCACTAAAAATAGAGTTAAACTAGTTTTGAAAGAGAATTTCTTATTTAAATATTGATCATATTTACTTGTAGTAGGTGTTGCCATATTACTCCACCCCTAGCTTCTCATCGTCATTAAGTTTACGGCCATAAATTTCATTAAATACATCTTCATTCGCTTCACTTGCCGGACCATCATAAACCAGTTCTCCTGCACGTAAACCAATAATACGTGTGCCATATTCTAATGCTAAATCAACAAAGTGTAGGTTAATTAAAATGGTAATACCTAACTCTTCATTGATTTTTTTCAAGTCATCCATAACTTGTTTAGTAGTGAGTGGGTCTAAAGATGCAACAGGCTCATCTGCTAAAATAATCGCTGGCTCTTGCGCTAAGGCACGTGCAATTGAAATACGTTGCTGTTGACCTCCAGACAGTTCATCTGAACGTTGGTCATATTTATCCAAAATATTCACACGTTCTAACGCATCCATTGCTTTAATTTTGTCTTCTTTTGGAAATAATCCTAATACCATTTTCCAAGTTGGATGATAACCGACACGACCACTTAATACATTTCTCAACACAGTAGATCGTTTGACTAAATTAAAATGTTGGAAAATCATTCCTATATTACGACGCATCATTAATAATTCTTTACCTTTAGCTTTAGTAATCGATTTACCTTCAATTGTAATATCTCCTGAAGTAATATCATGTAGACGATTGACAGATCTTAATAAAGTAGATTTCCCCGCACCTGATAAACCTACGATAACAGCAAAGTCACCTTTTTCAATGTTTAAATTGATATCTTTTAACCCCACATGACCATTAGGATAAATCTTGCTCACATTTTTAAACTCTATCTGACTCATGTATGTTTACACCCTTCTTTTTAATACAGAGAAAGAGGTCGGGACAAGATTATAAGAAATGATGTATGCATTTCTTATATTACTGCCCTAGCCTCTTCTCTTTATCACTTATTTAATTCTGTCTTTGTGAAAATTATTTCATATCTTGAACTTCTTTTTCATATTTTCTTACGATATCGAAGTCTGAGTCTTTAGCATCTGTATAGCCTTCGTGAGAGTATACTTCACTAATAATTTTATGTCCTTCTTTTGTTTTAGAGATGTCTTTAAATGCTTTTTTAAGTTTATCTTGGA
This sequence comes from Staphylococcus sp. FSL W8-1270, assembly GCF_038007165.1. NCBI lineage: Bacteria > Bacillati > Bacillota > Bacilli > Caryophanales > Staphylococcaceae > Staphylococcus > Staphylococcus sp. FSL W8-1270. Next base: position 221,727 of record NZ_JBBOWQ010000001.1, on the reverse strand, counting down.
AGTCTTTGTTCATATCAGGACGAACTGAAATCGTATCGTTAGGAATTGGTTTTGTTAGTTTAAGAATTTTAGTATCTTTAAATACGTTGGGTTGATCTTTTTTAACAATGTTACGTGCATCTTGGAATACAGCTGCAGCGTCAACATCGCCATTTAATAATGAAATCACAGCTTGGTCATGACCTTTCATGTTTACGATTTTCATATCTTTAGTAGCGTCAATACCAGTATCTTTTTTTATTGTTGCAATTGGGAATGTGTAACCTGCTGTTGAAGTTACATCTTGTAATGCGATTTTTTTACCTTTTAAATCTTTTAAGCTATTAATACCTGAATTTTTTTTAACTAAGATTTCTGATTTATAATCTTTTACAAGTTTTTTATTACTAGAACCATCTTCATTCACACCATAACGTTGTGCTTGTAATAATAAATCAGCTGCTTTTTGATCATGTGCTAACGTGTAAGCAGTTGGTGGTAAGAAACCAACATCTACTTTTTTAGATTTCATTGCTTCAACAATTGTATTGTAATTTGTTGATACAGAAACTTTTACTGGAATACCTAATTTCTTAGATAATAATTTTTCAAGCGGTTTTGCTTTTGCTTCAAGTGTATCTGCATTTTGTGATGGTACGAATTGTACAGTTAATTCTTTAGGTGTGTAGCCATCTTTACTTGAACTTGATCCACCATCCGAATTACTACTTTTATTATTGTCTAACGAGCTATTATTTCCACATGCTGCTGCAAAAATAATAACTGATAGCGCTAATACTAAAAGGTACTTCAATTGCTTCATAACATATTGCCCCCGTTCGCTATGTATACATTCATGTAATTTGTCAACACATTTCATTTGACAATATTAAGAGTAGCACAATATTAACCAAAATAACATTTATTATGTGTGAATTTTTTATAGAATTGTTTTACACTGTTAAAGAATTGTAAAATTTATTTAAACATTCTCTAAATAATCTATTATCAACTTATTTTTTTATTATACTTTTTCTATAAATCATTTAAAAATATATTTGGGAGATAAAAATATGAAATGGATAAAAGTATTAAGTAGTACTATTTTAGCTTCAGCAATTACATTATCTACAACGCCAATCAGTCACGCTGCACCAAATCAAACTACCACTCAAACTGTCGCTTTTGACGCTTCACACGGCCAAACGGCAGGAGCTGCTGATTGGGTCATTGACGGTGGTTTTTCCGATTATGCTGATTCAATGCGTCAACAAGGCTATACTGTGAAACAAATCGATGGAGAATCTAATATTACACCTAATACACTACGTGGTACCAATATTCTCGTTCTTCCAGAAGCCAATATTCCTTTTAAAAAGAGAGAACAACAAGCTATGCTTAATTTTGTTGAAAAAGGTGGCAATATCATCTTTATCTCTGATCATTATAATGCAGACAGAAACTTAAATCGTTTCGATTCTTCAGAAGTGATGAATGGTTATCGTCGTGGTGCATATCAAGATATCACCAAAGATTTAACAAATGAGGAAAAACATGCTAAAGCTATGCGCAATGTTAAAAGTTCAGATTGGCTTTCTGAACACTTCGGTGTACGTTTTCGTTACAACGCTTTAGGTGATTTAAACACTCAAAATATTGTATCATCTAGTGACAGCTTTGGTATTACTGAAGGTGTACATTCTGTATCAATGCATGCTGGTTCAACTCTTGCCATTACAGATCCTACAAAAGCAAAAGGTATTATTTTCTTACCAGACCATTTATCTCAAAAACAACGTTGGTCTCATGCAGTCGATCAAGGTATTTACAATGGCGGTGGTATAGCAGAAGGCCCTTATGTTGCTATCTCAAAAGTAGGCAAAGGAAAAGCAGCCTTCATTGGAGATTCATCATTAGTCGAAGATAGTACACCTAAATATGTACGTGAAGATAATGGAAGAACTAAGAAAACGTATGATGGGTTTAAAGAACAAGATAATAGTAAATTACTTGAAAATATTACAACTTGGTTTGGAAAAAAAGATAATACACCGAATTTAAAAGAAACAGGTATTAAGTTAGATCAACCTACGCCACTTCTTAATTTCGAACAACCACAACATTCAACTGAACCTGAAAAAGAACCATGGTCACAACCTCCAACTGGTTATAAATGGTACGATCGTTCAACATTTAAACTAGGTAGTTATGGCAGTACATCATCACAACTAAATAGTAATCATAAAAATCATGGTAGCCATAATGGTAATAACAAAGCGAATAGTACAGAAGATAATACGACTGAAAACAATCATTCACAAGAGGATACAAATACATCACAGTCTTCTCAAGATACAACTACTTCTAATTCAATGATTTCTAGCAATAATATTCAATTCCATTTACCAGATAATGTATCAGTAAATCAACCATTTAATATTCAAGTTGAATTAACAAACATGGCTAAAAACACAACTATTGATCATTTAAAATTAGGTGTTTATCAAGATGGTGGTAGACAGCTTGCAAGTTTTTCTCAAGATGGGCAAAATTATGATACGGTAGGCTATAGTCAAGAACAAAGTGTAACCACTGATGATCAAGGTAACGCAACGTTAACTTTTACAGCTAAAACATCTGAACCTATTTCAGGTGCGAATATTCGTTTAAAACAAGGTAGTAAAACGCTTGCTACAGGTTCAATTCAATAATTTATAATAGTAATACAACACATAAGAGATAATAAAGGTATGTGGCGTTCAATAAACTACTTCCCTTTTTATCTCTTTATTTATGAAAGGAAATGACCTATGACACAACTCTCTTTTTATATCGTAAGTGATATACATGGCTATATTTTTCCCACTGACTTTTCAAAAAGAAACCAAAATCTTCCTATGGGACTATTAAAAGTAAATCAACTGATCGAACAAGAACGTCAACACGATGACTATAGTTTTAAAATTGATAATGGTGATTTTTTACAAGGTTCTCCTTTATGCCATTACCTAGCAACTGAAGAACAATCAAGTCAACCTCTTACTGATATTTATAATCGACTTAATTTTGACTTTGGTACATTAGGTAATCATGAATTTAATTATGGATTACCTTATTTACAAAATACTTTAAACCATCTTCATCACCCTATCTTGTGTGCAAATATTTTTGATCACAATAACGCACCTTTGACTGGTCAAGGCGTAAATTATTTTAAACGTGGCGATATAACTATTGGCGTCATTGGATTAACAACACAATTCATTCCAAATTGGGAACAACCTGCCCATATTAAAGGATTAACGTTCAACAGTGCAGTTGAAACATTAAAATGTATTTTACCAGACGTTCGTAAAAAATCAGATGTTGTCGTTGTGTCTTATCATGGCGGTTTTGAAAGAAGTCTTGATACTGATATACCTACTGAAGAATTAACTGGAGAAAATGAAGGATCTGATATACTAGAACGTTTCCATAAAGATATTGACGTGCTTATAACAGGACACCAACATCGTGATATTGCAATGATAAAAAATGACACCGCCATTATCCAACCAGGTACACGAGGTACAGAATTTGGTAAGGTGACATTAACATTAGATTATGAACATCGAATTACAGATAAACAGAGCACTCTTGTATCTGTGCCTTCTCATCTTTCATTAACATTATCTAACAACGATCATTCACTTTTAAATGAACTTGAAGATTGGCTTGATACGGACATTACAACATTATCAGAACCAATGCTAGTCACTCATCAGTTCGAAGCTCGAACACACCCTCATTCACTTATTAATCTGATAAATTATATTCTGTTAGAAAAAAGTGGTGCAGATATAGCAAGCACTGCACTATTTGATTCAGCTAAAGGCTTTAATCAACAAGTCACAATGCGAGATATCATTAATAACTATCCTTTTCCTAACACATTCCAAGTTTTAGAACTTAATGGCAAAGGAATTAAAGCCGCTTTAGAAAAATCAGCAAGTTATTTTAGTGTAAGTGACAATAATGAAATCACAGTCAGTGACACATTTTTATCTCCAAAACCTCAACATTTTAATTATGATATGTATGGAGGAATCTCTTATACCATTCATGCTGGTGCACCTATAGGACAACGTGTTTCAGATATTAAAGTCGGCGATTCACCTTTAGAAGACACAAAAACGTATACCATATGTGTGAACAACTATCGTGCAGTTGGAGGCGGAGATTATAAAATGTTTGCAGAAGCGCCAGTCGTTAAAGATATTCAAGAAGAAGGCGCACAAGTACTAATTGATTATATGACGCACCACGATTTATCTCGTATTCCTCAAGTTGTCGATTTTAAGGTTGTTCTTTAACATTCACTTTACATTTTATGGTGTAAAATATAGTTGACTACTATTGAAAGGATTGAGAAACTTGAGTGAATTTTTAGCAGCAATCGTAGGTGGTGTTTTCGCACTTATTGGAACATTTTTAGGTATTAAATATCAATTTACAAAACAACAAGCGGAAAAAAAGGAAGATTATAAAAATGACATCATGAGTATGATTGACCTAACCGCCTATAAAGCCTCAAAAATATGTAAGGTTGACTTAGGTGAAAAAGGCGCAAAATATAATAAACAACAAACATTAGAATATTGTGAAGATATTACCCAATTATTTAACAAACTAGATCATCAAATCCAAGAGTTGTTAGGGACAATGAGCCATCACGAGGAAGAAGCCAATGCACCTATTCGTGCGTTATTAAATTGTTATGAAACACTTGAAAGTTATATCTCTAAATTTTCTATAGCTGCTCGTATTTATGGAGATTATTTTGAAAAAAGTGATTTCGACCGTACAATCATTGTGAAAACGAAAGATAAATTAGATAAAAACATTTCACATTTCATCAATGATTTACGTCAATTTTCTAAAAATCATTTTAATCACGAAATGTATGAACCAACATTAAAAGTTAAACCTGAATAGCAAATAAGCGTTCTAAATTGAAAAAGTCCAATTTAGAACGCTTTTTATTAGTGATTAAACGTTATATGTTTTTTTTCATAAAAATGATTAATTGTATTAATTATAATTCCTAAGATAATGATCCCGCCTGATACAAATGTAATCGTAAGATATGAGAATCCCATTGATAATAGTATTGATCCCACAATTGCACCTAAAAAGTTTGCAATATTAAAGACTGAAGCTGCAAGTGTACTTGCAAGTAACGGTGCCTCATGTGCACTTAAAATCACTTTACTATTTAATAGAGGCGTTGTACCGAAAGTGCCGAAACCAAATAAGAAACAAATAATAATTGCTAAAATCGCACTATGCACTGCTGTTACAAATAAAACAATCGTTATAAAAAGTAACACAAAGGTATAGAACAAGTACTGGGTAAGTTTATGTTCTGGTACATTACCTGTAAGCAAGTTACCAACCACACCGCCAAGGCCAAACATAAATAAACATACAGTTAAACCAACAATTCCAAATGGTGCATATTTATGAATCATTGGCTCCATAAACGTATAAGTTGTGAATACGCCTGAATAACCAAAGACAATAATTGCCATTACAATTAAAATATGAGGGTTTTTAAACACACTCATTTCTTTTTTAACATTCGCATCTGTACTTAGAGAGATATCTGGTACAAATTTAATCATACCTATCATTGAAATAACGGCTAAAAGAATCATCACGCCGAAGACAAAACGCCAGTTCGCGAATCCTCCTAAAAATGAACCGAATGGTACACCAATCATTACCGCAATAGTTAAGCCCGCTTGTACTAAAGCAATGGCTTGAGGCTGTTTACCTCGAGGAGCAACAGTTGCTGCTACACTCATACATACGCCAAAGAACGGTGCGTGCATAGAGGCTGACAATAATCGAGATAACAGTAGTATTGGAAAATTCGGTGCTAACATCCCTATTATATTACTTATAATAAAAATGGCCATCAATACTGGGAGTAAACGTTGTGCGCGCACTTTTAAAGTAAATACACGCATTAATGGACCGATTAATGCGACACTAATAGCATACACACTAATAAGTAAACCTGCACTCGAAATAGATACTTTCATATCTCCTGCAATTTGAGTCAATAATCCTGTAACAACATATTCTGCCATTCCAACTGTAAATGTACCTAACATAAATATGAAGAACATCATTCTGTTATCTTTCATTATTGTTTCCTCCTTTTTCTCTCTAAAAATCATATGAAAGATATACTACACAAAATCACATTCTCTGTGAAGAGGTTTTTTTAAATTTTTTATTTCTCAAACATATAGTAATGACAAGTTTTCATATTTTTTCATTATGTTAAAATTAAGACAATTTTAAATGGCTTAACTAAAGTTTTATGTAATCTAATTTCTATTAATATATGTATTTATATTCAATGTATTGAATATTATATTTTATAAAATATTTTCTCTCGGTTGACGATGAATTAAAATTAATGCCACCACAACGCATAAACCTCCTAAAATTAAATGAAGTGTGAAGGGCTCTCTTAATCCTATAATTGAAAATAGTGTCGAAAATAGGGGTACTAAAAATAAGAAACTACTCGCCGTAGTTGCCTCTCGTTGACTTAAGCTATAGAACCATAATCCAAACGAACCTACAGAAGCTGGAATAATAAGCCAAAAGAACCATATCCATCCCCAATGATTAAGAGAACTAAATGTATAATGTTCTTTTAAAACGAGACTCATTATAAGCATAAACATACCACCGAATAATAGTTGCCACCCTGTTAAAATCCAGGGTCCTTTATCAAATACTACCTTTTTTGTCACTATTGTATTGATTGACCAACATAATGAGCCAGCTAGTGCAAAAAGCGTTCCCCATCCAAGTAATGTTTCATCTAATCCGAGACATAATCCTACTCCAAACACACCAAGTATAAGTGAAGTAATTTTAATTTTTGTTAACCTTTCATTTAAAATAAAATGCGCTAAAAAGGCCAACCATAGCGGATTCGTAAATAATAGAATAGATGATATAGAAGATGACACGCCAAATGCCATTGCAAGATTTAATAATCCCATCGTCCCTGCTGTTTGTAAAAATCCAATAACGAATACTAATATAAATCCTTTATAACTATTCCCTTTACTTGTGGGTAGAATGCCCCTTTTTCCATTTCTCATAAATGTAAGGATTAACATCATACACCCTGCGATAACAAATCGCCATCCACCAAGAAGCATAGGTGGAACATGTTCATTCGAAATTAAATATTTACCAGTTGGAAAAGATGATCCCATAAAAATAGTCGTAAAAAGAATAGACATATAAAATGTTATTGAAGTATTTAGATGTTTTTTCATTGCTGTCGTCTCCCTATTTTCAATTAAAGATAATTGAGATATATTTTGTCTTTAAACACAATTATATATTAACTAATTTATTTTTTAAATATAATATAAAAATATTATATAATGGATTTGATAGGAGGCTTATATATGAAATTATCTACCGGTTGGGAACAAGCCATATATGTCTTATTAATTTTAAATCAACTCCCTCGTCAATCAGTAATGACATCTACCGCTTTAAGCAAGCGACTTAAAGTTTCTGATTCTTACTTGAAAAAAATAGTAAAAGCATTAGTAAAAGAAAATTTAGTATATTCAACAACTGGTAAAAATGGAGGATTTACACTTAGAAAAAAACTCAAAGATATTACTTTTTACGATGTCTTTTTAGCTATTGAAGGTCGTGGCAATATCTTCTCAAGTCAACATTTACTTACCAACTTTTTAGGAGAAAAAGAAGGACACAAAGCACAACAATGTAACATCAGTATAGCTTTAAATCATATTGAACATACATTGATTTCTACACTTTCTGAAATAAATTTAGAAGATATATATCAAGATATTATCAAGCATTATAATCTTGAAGACATTGCACAATGGATAGTGTTAAATAGTAAGACTCTTTAGACATCCGAGCGTCTAACGTCAGACAACCGTTAGTCTCACCTATAATTTACTTTAAACACTTTTTGACAAATATATTTGTCAAAATGACTATAATAATATACACTAATTGTGAGGAGATGATGATGATTGCGAAATCGATTGAAAGAATTACGAGCGAGAGAAGGTTATAATCAAACGCAACTTGCTAAAAAAGCAGGCATCTCACGTCAAACTGTATCTCTCATTGAAAGAAATGACTTTACACCTTCTATTTTAACTGCTATGAAAATAGCTCGTATTTTTAATGAACCTGTTGAATCTATCTTTATGATTGAGGAGGAAGATTTATGAAAATAGGTCGTTTTATAATCACTTTGTTAATGGGTGGACTGGTTGGAGGATGTATAGCTCTATTCATTAACTACAACCATACTTTTCACTTCTTTGGAAATTATCATTATGCTACACATTCGAATGTCATTTTAATCTCATTAATCTGTGTGGCGCTTATTCTAGTCTTAAGTATGTATTTAATTATTATTCAAAAAAAGGCCGTTCATTACAAACGTTTATCTGAAACACATATTGATGAAGATGAGGCAGATTCATATGATAAGAAAGCTAATTTAGCATATATGCAAAATTCATTTATTTATTATCTAGAATTAACAATTAGCTTTATTGCTCTTTTTATCATTGTCTTAGGAAATGGAAATTCTAGTGCTAGTAGTTGGGCATTACTCCCTTTTATGACAACGATTATTTCCTCGGTAATTACAGGATTGTTTTATCGTAAATTTGATTCTCGCTATCCCAAATTAGGGGAAAAAAATTATTCTGAGAAATTAATTAACATTTTAGACGAAGGAGAACGACATATTTACTTTAACTCTTTGTTCAAAACATTCTATATTAACCTATCTTTAATTATGTTTGGCACAATATTTTTAGGTTTTTATTCGTTAGAAACTGGACATTCTCAAACGTTAGGAATCTTTATTTTAATCATTTTGTTTATTTATAATGGATTTAGTCATTTATTAAAAACATATAAATTTTATCATTCATAGTTTTCATTTCTATAAAGAAAGGATCATTAGATGACACATTTACTTCAAGTACAACAACTTAATAAATCGTATAAGAATTCAAATTTCGAATTAAATGGTATTTCATTCACTTTAAATCCAGGAGAGGTCATTGGCTTAATTGGTAAAAATGGGTCAGGTAAATCTACCCTTATTAACACATTAGTGGGTAATCGATTTAAAGATTCAGGAGAGATTTCTTTTTTCAATCAAATTATTTCTGAAAAAGATAAAGATTATAAGGAGCACGTGGGTGTCGTTTTTGATGATTTACGCGTACCGAATAAATTGACAATAACAGAGATTGATAAAGTATTTTTAAATATTTTTAAACATTGGAATAGTGATCAATTTTTCAATCTTATTCAAACATTTGAATTACCTAAAAATAATCAAATTTCTACTTTTTCTAGAGGGATGCGCATGAAAGCAGCATTAGCCATCGCACTTTCTCATGATACAAAATTATTAATCTTAGATGAAGCGACAGCTGGTATGGATGTTTCAGGACGAGAAGAAGTGTTAGAAATTCTCGAAAATTATGTATCAAAGGGGCATGGTATTTTACTTTCATCTCATATTTCTGAGGATATGGAACAACTTGCTACAACACTTATTTTTATGCGCGATGGTCATATTCTTTTACAAGAAGACAAACATATATTACTAACTGATTATGGCATTATCGAAACAGATGAGACATCTCCTTTAGACTTACCTCAAGAGGTAATCATTGCTTCACGAACACGTCATGGTCAACGTCAAACGTTAGTCAAGCAACGTCAGCACTTTGCACAAGCACGCCCGCTTCAAAATATTGATGATGCTACAAAATTAATTATGCGAGGTGATAAATAATGAAAGGGCTTATACTTAGTAGTTTTTATGCTTCTAAAAAACCTCTCATAACCTATTTAATTATTGGTCTCATATTAAGTATTGTGTTTGCGTTTTTTAGTCCAATGATGTGTTGTTTCATGCTAATGGTCATGTTATTATCTCCCGTATCAGATAACTTAAAACGTGAAAAAGATTCTAAATGGATGTACTATGTCTCTACCCTCCCTACACATAGAAATACTTATGTAAAAGCGTACTTTGCTTTTTATGGTTTACTCATTTTACTTGGTTTAATGATTGGCGCCATCATTTGTCTGATCGTGACTCAAGATATTATGGTTACATTATTTTCCGCGTTCATAGGTATTGGGATGGCTTGTACGTATGCATTAATGTTTCCACTCACATTTAAATTTGGTCCTGAGAATTCAAATGTCATTATGCTTACTACAGCAGTTGTTGCTGTTGCATTATTTTTATCCATGTGGTTCTTTGCTATTATGCCAATACTTGTACAAGCCGGTTCAATGAGTAAAATTGCTTCAAATCCACTCGTTCTAGTAGCAACTGGTAGTTATGCATTGCTTGGCTTTATTATTTTTGTCATTTCTTATTTTTCATCACTATCTATTTTTAAGAAACAAGAACTATAATAACAAACGTGTGTTCATTGAAGAACACACGTTTTTTCTATTTTATATTTTGGTACATAACGATTAAGGAGGAAAAATTATGGATATTAAAGCAATTGAAGATTATTTAAATATTGAGTCTCAACGTTATCCTCACCCTACTTTAGATGCACTTAACTATTACATGGAACGTTTTATGCTAACCGTTCCTTTTGAAAATATTAGTGTTCAAAATAAAGAAAAGATTTCAGTTGATTTAGATTATTTATTTAATAAATTTATATATCAACATCGTGGTGGGTTTTGCTATGAAATGAATCACTTCTTCGGTAGCTACTTAGAAGCTAAAGGTTTTAAAGTGTTTCGAATGTCAGCAACCGTTCATCAGCCTAATGGCAACTACAGCCCTAAAGGCTCTCATTTATCACTAGTTGTGCTTATTAATAATGGTTACTATATTGCTGATGTGGGATTTGGCGATTTACCATTACAAGCACTCCCAATAACTTCAATTGAAGCGACACAAATTGTGTTTGAAAAGACAGGTCAATTTCGTGCCATTTTTGAAACCCCTACGACGTATCTTCTTCAAAAACTGGAAGAAACCACGTGGGTAACACGTTATAAAGCAGAGTTTATTTCTCGTGATATTCATGATTTTGATGAAATGATTAACTACAATACCTCACATCCTGAATCTATATTTGTAAAGCAACTCATGATTACAAAGCCACAACATTTCGGTCGAGCTACAATGTCTTATAATCACCTTACTCTTACTAAAAGATATAAAAAAGAGCAGTTCGCTATCACACGTGAAAATTATAAAGAATTTTTAAAGTCCTATTTTAATCTTGACGTTACTATTCTTCCTTTAGAAAAGTAAATAAATCTACTATTGTCGGGTAATAACAACAATGAGGTAAAAAATATGTCCGATATCGAAATTATTGGTGCAAAACAAAATAACTTAAAAAATATTTATCTTTGATGAACCTACAACAGGACTTCATGAAGACGATTTGCCTATTCTCATTGAATGCTTTAATCATTTGATTGATGAAGGGAATACTGTCATTTTAATCGAACATAATTTAACGATGATGACAGAAGCAGATTGGTTTATTGACATTGGACCATTTGCTGGTGAACATGGAGGACAATTATTGTATGCTGGAGACCCTAAAGGGCTTCTAAATATTAATAATTCTGTTACAGCAAAACATTTAAGACGATATATTGAATAATCATGATTTAACCCCCGCATGTTCTCGAACACGCGGGGGTTAACATTTACCTACACACTATTATAATAATTTATGTTGCGTCAAGAGTTCTTCTACAAACGTACCTTCTATCTTTTTTAAAAACGTGTGTAATGCAACTTGTTGTATTTTATTTTGCTTGGCTATTGTTTTTAAGTCTTTACGATCATTAAGTTCATAGACTGCATCTAATAAGACACGAATATCAAATTCTGTCGCAATGACTTCTGGAACACCTCTATCTATGTCCAGTAATTGATAAACTGCTTCCATCGCTGTTCTTACAGAATATTCTGTAGTAAACACTGTATCTCTTTCTGTTTCTGCAAAGTTACCAATGAAGGCTAAGTTACGAGAGTGTTGAGGGACAACAAGTGGTCGATCGCCAATCGATCTTGGCATGAAATATGAACAAATGTAAGGCATATATACAGGAATCGTATTACAATGTTGTGTTGCGAGGCATTCTATTTGATCAATAGGTAATCCCATATGATATAACCATTCTTGACATATTTCATGACCACTACATTCAACAATCGGTTTATGGATATAATCGCCCTTCTCATCTGAATATAAAGCGTAAACCCATACACTCACTTCATCTTTAGATTGTTCTTTGAATTGTTGTTGACGATTCACAGTAAAACTCATTTGCCATTTAGAGTCGTTAACTGTGATAATCCCACCTGTTACCGTTTTTCCTGACAATGGATCACGTTTACATAAACGTTCGATAGCTTCAATTACTGTCTTATTATTTGTCGTTACCGTTGCTGAGACGAACCAACTTTTATCTGGCAAATCTTTATAGAATTTTTCGGGATTGCCAAACTCAGGGCTTTGTTTAGCTAAGTTCCGCCATAAATTCCAACTTCCGCCAATGTCTTTTGTAGGAGGCGCAGGTGTGTGATTATCGCCATAAGTTGAACTTTCTGTGATACTACCATTCGTAATAAATACAAGATCATCGGGTGTGAGTTGAATTGTTTCTTTATTACCATTTCGTTTTAGTTCAATTGTTTTAGCAACTTTGTCTTTGGTAGTCACATCTACTTTAACATCAAGCACTTGAACATTGTATTCAAATTGCACACCATGGGACGTTAAGTATGCAATCATAGGGCATACGAGTGATTCATATTGATTGTATTTAGTAAATTTCAAGGCACTAAAATCAGCTAAACCTCCAATGTGATGCACAAATCTCATTAAATAACGACGCATTTCCATTGCAGAATGCCAAGGTTCAAAAGCGAACATCGTCTTCCAATAAATCCAAAAGTTTGAATTCATGAAATCCTCTGACAAGACATCTGAAATTTTCACATCATTTAAATCTTCTTCTTTCATCATACATAATTGGAGTATTTCTTTCATGGCTTGTTTTGTTAAAGTAAAGTCTCCATCTGTAGGTAATCGTTGACCCCTTTCTTCAATAACACGACATCTTGAGTAGTTTGGATCTTCTTTATTTAACCAATAAAACTCATCTAAAACTGAAGCATCTTCAATTTCAAGTGATGGGATGGAACGGAACAAATCCCATAAACACTCAAAATGATTTTCCATTTCTCTACCACCACGCATAACGTAGCCTTTCATTGGAAGTTCAGTACCATCCAAACTTCCACCAGATTTAGATAATTCTTCTAAAATGTGAATGTTTGACCCATCCATTTGCCCATCTCTAATTAAAAAACATGCAGCAGCTAAAGATGCTAATCCAGAGCCAATAAGATAAGCAGATTTTTGTGCAACATAGTCAGGTTTTTTCGGACGTGCAAATGCTTCATAATTTCCATTACTATAGTACATATGATTCACTCCCCATTTTATTTATATTTTTAAGTAATCTATGAAAAGTAGTAAACTATAAGTAAACGCTTTAGAAATTAATCTACCCTTCGCTTATATTATAATCATTTTATAAAATATTATTGTGAGTCAGTTAAGTGAAAATGTAACTTAAGTGACATTTTTGATAAAATGTCCTAAATGAGAGGTGCACAGCATGAATAATCAAGATTTACGTGTACAACGAACAAAAAAAGCACTCATTACTACATTCTCAGATTTGCTTGAAACGAAATCTTTTGAAAATATCACCATTCAAGATTTATGCGAAAAAGCAAATGTACGTCGTTCTACATTTTACCGTCATTTCAATGATAAGTATGATTTACTTAATCATATTGTTGGTACATTAATTGAATATTTTCGAACGTTACATTTGCCTGAAATTGATCCAAAAGATCCGAGACAATTTTTCAATAAATTTATGAAAGATATTTTATTTTTCATTAGTGATAACAAAACAATGGTAAAAAGTGTCATTTCTATCAATATTTATAGTGAAGTTTATCAAATTTTATATAATCAAATTTATGCAGTGGTTAAACGACAAATTGAATTTGATAAACAAATTGGACAATTTTACATAGATGAGTTCATTTATGGAGAATTTCTAACTGGAGGCATTTTAAGCGTTATTCTAAACTGGATTCAGTATGGTCAACAATCCATTGATGAAGTGTCTTCAGATATCGTTACCATGATTTGTGGAGCGAGAGAGGTTCATTTAAAGTTATTAAAATAAAACAAGAGCGGGAAACAAATATCGTACTGACTTATTAAATTGTTTGATATTAATCTCACATTTAATAGTACGTTAAAGTGTATCCCGCTTTTATTTAGAACCATTTCCATACTTTTTTAGCATTTACTCGTGGATACGTCGTTTCTGGTAAGAAATCACGTTTATAGTGCACATAAGCTTTCCCATATTTATTGATTCGTATATCCCATTTTTTATTATCTTTAGGAACGGTATCATATAAATTTTTATCTACTTTGTATGTCTTACCGTCAATCTTATGTTCTCCTTTAGATAACACTTTTTTGTATTCATATTCTTTGCGATAATGTTTAAAAATCGCATTCCCTATTCGATTACGATTGTATTTGGCATTATTATCCATATACGGTGACACATTCATAACCACTTCATTGAGTCGAAGGTGATTCTGTTGGTTAGTTAAAGCAATATTATATCCTTTATCACTCGTACCCGTTTTCAATCCGTCTGTACCTTTTAAGTAAAGTGGCTCATGTTTAATTGATAAATTAGTATTATTAAAAGTATAACCTTTTTGAGTATCTTGGCTAAGTTGCGTTATGTTTAAAAATTTTGGATGTTTGGCGATTAAGTGATGAGATAATATCGCAATATCTTCTGCCGTACTTTTAGGATAAATATCCTGTTTATATTTCTTTGGTGCTTGTTGTCCAAGTAAATCATTAGCAGCACCTGCTGGGTTCACAAAATATGTATGCTTCATATGAAAAGCTTTAGCTTGCGCATTCATTTTGTCTGTGAATGTTGACGTATTGCCACTCACTTGTTCTCCTAAAATCATCGCGGCTGAATTGCTTGAAGGTAAGGCCGCCTGTGTTAATAAATCTTTAATAGTATATATTTGACCTTGATTTAAAGGGACAGACGTTAAATTTGGCTTTTTAGATAATTGATCATATGCGCTCGTGATTTTAACTTTATCATCTAACTTAAGTTTTCCTTGATGAACTGCTTCTAATGTTAAATAGATGGTCATCATTTTAGACAAAGAAGCAGGGTCCGCTTCTTTATTTCCTTGGAAATTATATAATATTTGGCCTTGTTGTGTCGTAAGCGTTACACCATCAGGTTCATAATTTGAACTTACTGCGACATTACCTTCTTTATTTGTAATATCCACAGGTGTTTCTGCTGCATGAGAGATTGAAGTTCCTAATAATGTAAATAAACTAAGTATTCCAATACTTTGTGTTACTTTCAAAAACATTATATTACCTACTTTTTATTTTTAAAATATTGTATAATATATTTTATAACAACTTTACAGGCGAATTACAACTAAGTATCTAATATATATTCTTTAATTATAAAATAAAGAAGAGTTGAACAAATGGTCTTACGAAGTTTGTCCAACTCTTTTGTTTATACCATACTATTGATAGGATTTATCTCCTTTAAAATATTGACGATCTTTCTCACTATACACCTTACTCGGATCTAAAAATGGCTTTAATTTATATTTAAAATCATATAAATTTAATCCATCAATCGCAACACGATCTTGATAGACACTATCATTGCTGATATCTGTAAAATTATTTGGTCCTACACCTGCTAAAAATTTAAATCCTTCATCATGAACCAGATATTGATATGCTTTAGAACCTCTATCTTGAGCACCATGTGGATATATAAATAAATCTGTTTTTCCTATAATTGGCTCTACTTCTTTTTTCCAACGTTTCGTGTCACGAACAATTTGATGATATGAGCTATTTGCAAAATCGATATGTCCCCATGAATGACTTGCAAATGTCCAACCATCTCTTTTCATTGCTTTGACAACTTTTTTAGCATCTCTTTTACGTTTTAGATAATCTTTATTATTTAACTCATTTGTTCGATAACCTAACACGCCATTGTATCCTGTTAGCGCAACGACGCCTTTTTGACCATTGAGTGAAAAGTCAGGATGGTCTTTCACGAATTGATTCAATATAGGTACAATATCATTTGTTTCACTTGTTGTTACCTTACCATTTTTATCTTTAGTTTCAGAAACGACATGTTGTTTCTGATCTAACACTAAACGATCTGCATATCCATGACCTCTCATGTACTCATAATAATTCATATCATCAATGGATAAAATTAATGGTTTCTTACCTTTAGGTAATTTTAATTCTTTTCTAGTAACTGTCTTTCCTTTTAAATCATAAGCCTCATGTGGATCTATTAATATGTAATGGTGTTTATAGAGTTCATTTAATGAACGCTTAAACTCATCAGCTGTAATCATCCAATCAAAATTACCCTTAGCTTGATTCTTCTCTTGTGTAAAAGCTACTTTAGGTTCAGTAATCACTGGATGATAAAATACATGTGCAATATCACCTTGATACACTTGCCAATCTTTTTTATTCTGAGTACTTTTTTTCGCATATATATTTGCGATATTTTCTTTATCCTTTTTAGTGTCTTTCTTTGATGATGACAATGTTGAAAATTGACATGCACATAAAACTATAGATATTAAAACAATAAGCGTGCTAAGTAAATATGTCTTAGTCATATAGTTACTCCTTTAAGTTATATAAATATTATAATACCTTCCAACATTATATAATAATTTTATATTATTTATAACAGATGTGTTTCAACTTTTGAATACGCTTATTTTAAAATAGACTTAACACGTTTATATACAAAACCTACATATCTAAATCTTGAGCTATATCATTTATTGTGGGCATACCACCTTGTGCGCCAAGTGCTGTAACTGAATGACTAGCGGCGACATTAGCAAATGCAATAGCTTTAGCAAGCGAATCGTCTTTTTGTAATCCGACTGCAAGCGCACCATTAAATGTATCCCCAGCGCCTGTGGTATCTTTTACTTCTCGTTCAATTCCTTGAATTTCAATTTGTTCTAAACCATCGTAAAATACAGCACCTAATGCACCTTGTGTCACAATCAATTTATCAGGATAACGTTCTAACGCTTGATCAATGTCTCCTTCAAACATATTTTCACTTTCAGTTTCATTTGGTGTTAAATATGTTACTTGTTCCAATATATCATCTGAAATGTCTCTATATGGAGCTGGATTTAAAATAGAAGTAAGTTCATGTTCATAGCAATAATGAACAGTGTGAGCAACAACATCAGTTGGAATCTCTTGTTGAAGTAACACAATATCTCCTTTATTTGCTTTTGACAAAGCTGAGTCTACCAAAGAGACTGTGACTTTATGATTTGCTGAAGGTACAACAATAATACTATTATCATTATCAGCTAGTGTAATGTGGGCGGTACCTGAAGGTCCTTTTACTTTTTTTACATATTCAACATTTACATGATTATGCTTTAGATTTTCAAGAATTTGTTTACCTAACATATCATCGCCAATACACCCTACCATGTGAACATGGTCACCTAATCTTGCTGCTGCCACTGCTTGATTCGCGCCTTTACCGCCTGGTGTAGTGAAAAATGTATTTCCTAATACTGTTTCACCTTTACTTGGCACTTGGTCAGTCGACACAACCAAATCCATCGACATACTTCCCACAACATAAATACGTTTCATATTAACCCTCTCCTTTTTCTTTCTCATCCATATCATATCTAAATTAGCATAAATAATAAAAAAAGAGTGAGACAACACATTCAAAAAGAAATGCGGTCTCACTCTCATTAATATGTTCTAACTTTTAACTTCATGTTGCTCTTTACCTGCAAACATCACAAGCCACGTTGCAAAAATAAATGGAGCGGTGAAAATAGGAAGACCAATTGGAGCTAATGTTGTAGCTAATGCACCATGCATCACTACTGTTAATAATAAACCAGTAATCACTGCAAGAATCCGACTGAATTTTGTTTTAAACGTCGCACCCAAAGCAATACCCGTTAATATTGAGTTATAGCCATACAATCCATCAGTAATAGTGGGATAGTCTCCACCTAGTAATGTGATACATATCACTGCTAAAACACTTGATACTATCGCATAGATACCGCCTTTTACTGAACCAATAAAAATGCCAATAATAATTAACAGACTACCCATGATTGATGTCACTAAGAAAATTTCACTAAAATTTGTAATGATACCACTAATAAAATTCACATGTGAATGACTGATGTCTGGATGTTTAATTTTAGTAGGCAAAATATCTATTGTGATATGCATTTTTGAAAATTGCGTGCCCATTGCTAAAATTAACCAAGTCGTAAGGACAAATGGGAATGTTAACATCGGTATACCAAATGGTTTTAAAATTTCTCGGATTGCAGCTCCAACTGGTAAAGTAAGAATCGTTGCCACAATAAGTACAATCCAGTTCATTAAAGATACTTCTAAGAATAATGCTAACCCGATTGCTGTTAATACTGAATTGTATCCAGCTAATCCATTATTAATTTCATCCTCACTATAATTAAAGTACGGCGCTAGAACAAGTGCAATGAGACTTCCCACTGCTGCTCCTAATCCAACTTTCCAATTTGCAATAAATAATCCTATAAGAATACACAGCCCTGACCATTTATTATTCATAAATACGACTTGAGCAATATTTTTTAAGAAAATCTCTACATATTTCATAAACTCACCTTTATTATTTTATTCATTTCCTTTCTAATTATTATATCTTTTAAACACTTTTGTAACATTAAAAATATATACAAATTTAATTTAAAAAGTGATTTTAAATAAATTTAAAAGATAAATTACTTGTTAAAAATATTCTACAGTTTTATGATTAATGTTGCAGTACTTATTTTTAAAAGAAAGAAGGTATAACAGTGCATTTTACTCAACGAGAACAAGATAAATTAATGATCGTGGTAGCTGCTGAAGTAGCGCGTCGACGCAAAGCACGTGGCTTAAAATTAAATTACCCAGAAGCATTAGCACTTATTAGTGATGAATTACTAGAAGGTGCACGTGATGGTAAAACTGTAGCTAATTTAATGAGTTACGGTAAACAAATTTTAAATAAAGATGATGTCATGGAAGGTGTCGATAGCATGTTGACTGATATTGAAATTGAAGCAACATTCCCAGATGGAACTAAATTAATCACTATTCATCATCCAATCGTGTAAGGAGGATTTTTAAATGAAACCTGGTGAAATTAAAATAAAAAATACAGAAGTTGAAATTAATCAAGGTCATTTTGAAACAGTGATCAATGTTAAAAATACTGGAGACCGTCCAATTCAAGTTGGTTCACATTTCCATTTCTTTGAAGCCAATGAAGGTTTAAAATTTGATCGGGAAAAAGCATATGGCAAACACTTAGATATTCCTGCTGGTGCTGCTGTTCGTTTTGAACCTGGTGATGAGAAAAAAGTTCAACTCGTTGAATATGCTGGTAACCGTAAAATTTATGGTTTCAGAGGTTTAGTTAACGGTGAAATTGACGAAGATCGCGTTTATCGTCCAACTGGTGAAAATGATGAATATGCTGCGCCAAAAGGTGATAATGGCGAAAAAAATGTGAACAAAATGGGAGGTAAACAGTAATGAGCTTTAAAATGACTCAATCTCAGTATACAAGTTTATATGGTCCAACTGTTGGCGATGCAGTACGACTAGGTGACACTAACTTATTTGCAACTGTTGAAAAAGATTATGCAAATTACGGTGAAGAAGCAACGTTTGGTGGCGGTAAATCTATTCGTGATGGCATGGCTCAAAACCCTAACGTTACACGTGATGACCGCAAAGTGGCTGACTTAGTATTAACAAATGCATTAATTATAGATTATGACAAAATTGTTAAAGCAGATATCGGTGTTAAAAATGGTTATATCTTTGCAATTGGTAAAGCAGGTAACCCTGATATCATGGATAACGTAGATATTATTATTGGTTCAACAACTGATATTATCTCTGCTGAAGGTAAAATCGTAACAGCTGGTGGTATCGATACACACGTTCACTTTATTAACCCCGAACAAGCAGAAGTTGCGCTTGAAAGTGGTGTGACAACACATATTGGTGGTGGTACGGGTGCATCAGAAGGCGCTAAAGCTACAACCGTTACACCTGGACCTTGGCATATCCATCGTATGCTAGAAGCTGCTGAAGATTTACCAATTAATGTTGGTTTCACTGGTAAAGGACAAGCTGTAAACCACACTGCATTAATTGAACAAATTCATGCTGGTGTGATCGGTTTAAAAGTACATGAAGACTGGGGTGCAACTCCTTCAGCGTTAAGTCATGCATTGGATGTAGCAGATGAATTTGATGTACAAATTGCATTACATGCTGATACATTAAATGAAGCTGGGTTCATGGAAGATACAATGGCCGCTGTAAAAGACCGTGTTTTACACATGTACCATACAGAAGGTGCTGGCGGTGGACATGCGCCAGATTTAATTAAATCTGCATCGTATCCGAATATTTTACCTTCATCTACAAACCCAACATTACCTTACACACATAATACTGTAGATGAACATTTAGATATGGTTATGATTACACACCATTTAAATGCATCTATCCCTGAAGATATTGCTTTCGCAGACTCACGTATTCGTAAAGAAACGATTGCAGCTGAAGACGTATTACAAGATATGGGTGTATTTAGCATGGTAAGTTCTGACTCTCAAGCTATGGGACGTGTGGGTGAAGTCATTACACGTACATGGCAAGTAGCTCATCGTATGAAAGAACAACGTGGTGCTCTAGAAGGTGATACTGACTATAACGATAACAATCGTATTAAACGTTATATCGCAAAATATACAATTAACCCTGCGATTACACATGGTATTTCTGACTATGTTGGATCAATCGAAAAAGGTAAATTAGCTGACTTAGTTCTATGGAATCCAGCTTTCTTCGGTGTAAAACCTGAACTTGTTGTTAAAGGTGGATTGATTAACTCAGCTGTGAATGGTGATGCAAATGCTTCTATTCCAACATCAGAGCCTATGAAATATCGTAAAATGTATGGTCAATATGGTGCAAATAAACAACACACTGCGATTACATTCGTTTCTAAAACAGCATACGAAAATGGTATTTATAACCAACTAAACTTAGAACGTATGGTTCGACCAGTCCATGGTATCCGTAATCTTACTAAAAAAGATATGAAAAATAACGATGCAACACCTAAATTAGATGTTGATCCACAAACATATGAAGTATTTGTAGATGGTGAAAAAATCACAAGTGAACCAGCAACTGAATTACCATTAGCACAAAGATACTTCTTATTCTAGGAGGTACTCAGATGATAGTAGAAGACATTCAAGGCAATATCGCTAACCTTTCTGCAGAGGAAAAACAAAAGCATGTAGAAAAAGTATATCTTGAAAACTCTGATTTGGTTAAACGTATTCAACGTGTCACAACAGATCACGGTAATGAAATCGGTATTCGTTTAAAACAACCTATCGATTTACAATATGGCGATATTTTATATCAAGATGACAACAATATGATTGTAGTAGATGTAAACTCGGAAGATTTACTTGTCATTAAGCCGCGTAACATACAAGAAATGGGAGATATTGCGCATCAATTAGGTAATCGTCATTTACCTGCGCAATTCACAGAAACTGAAATGCTTGTACAATATGACTACCTAGTAGAAGATTTATTAAAAACGCTAGGTATTCCCTATAGCCATGAAGATCGAAAAGTGAATAAAGCCTTCAGACATATAGGTCATTCACATGATTGATCATTCACATTTACGACTATTTCAGTTCTGTGATTCACAATTCCCTACTGGCGCATTTAGTCATTCATTTGGACTAGAAACGTATATTCAACGTCAGACAGTTCATGATGCTACATCATTTAGAGAATGGTTAGAACTCTTTCTAAATGAGCAGTTAACCTATTCAGATGGCCTTGCAATGCGTTTAGTTTATAACGCTTTAAATAATGGTGATACAGAAAAAGTATTACACCTTGATCAATTAATTTATGTCCAAAGTTTACCAAGAGAAACACGTGTAGGTACTAAACAAATGGGTACACGTATGGTAAAACTTGCTATAGAACTTTATGATAGTCCATGGATTAATTGGTATCATCAACAAATGAAAGATAAACGTGCAAAACTGCATCCAGCTATTTGTTTTACAATGCTAGGACATTATTTAGGCGTCGATATTGAAACGATTATTGATTACTATCTATATCAGAACGTTTCCAGTTTAACGCAAAATGCAGTACGTGCAATTCCCTTAGGTCAAACAATAGGACAACAAGTTGTGACGGAGATGATTCCACATATCGAACGGACACGACAACACATTCTCACATTAAGCGAAGATGATTTCGGTTTAACAGCTCCTGGCTTAGAACTGAATCAAATGGAGCATGAAAACGTAAACGTGAGAATCTTTATTTCATAGGAGGTAATATACATGGCAAATCCAATTAAAATTGGTGTAGGCGGTCCTGTAGGTGCAGGTAAAACACAATTAATTGAAAAACTTGTACGTCGTCTATCAAAAGATATGAGTATTGGCGTGATTACAAACGATATTTACACAAAAGAAGACCAAAAAATCTTAGTGAATACTGGTGTTTTACCAGAAGATAGAATTATCGGTGTGGAAACGGGTGGCTGTCCACATACAGCAATTCGTGAAGATGCATCAATGAACTTTGCTGCAATCGATGAATTATTAGATCGTCATGAGGATATTGAACTTATTTTCATCGAATCAGGTGGCGATAACTTAGCTGCTACTTTCAGTCCTGAATTAGTAGATTTCTCTATTTATATCATCGATGTAGCTCAAGGTGAAAAAATTCCACGTAAAGGTGGACAAGGTATGATTAAATCTGATTACTTTATCATTAATAAAACAGATTTAGCAGAATTTGTTGGCGCATCACTTGACCAAATGGCAGAAGATACTAAAACATTTCGTGGCAATCGTCCCTTCACATTTACAAATTTAAAAACCGACGATGGTTTAGATAATGTCATTGAATGGATTGAACGCGATGTATTACTTAAAGGATTAGCTTAATGGTACAACATCAATTCGATTCAAAACCTTTTTGGACTGGACAATTGAATCTCACTGTTTTTAATAATGGTGAGCGTTCTGTTGCCCGTAATATCTTTTTCGAAAAAGCGTTAAAGGTTATTCGTCCAATTTATTTAAATTTCTCTACGATTCCAACATTTTATATCGTAAATGTTGGCGGTGGTTATTTAGATGGCGATCGTTATCGTATGGATATTAATGTTGAAGAAGATGCTAAAGTCACTTTGACCTCTCAAGGTGCAACTAAAATATATAAGACGTTAAACGATTGCGTGAAACAATACCAAACATTCAATATAGCAAAAGATGGTTATATGGAATATGTAGGAGATCCTATTATTGCTTATGAAAGAGCAAAGTTTTTCCAACATAACGTCTTTAATTTAGATAAAAGTGCATCAATGTTCTATACCGATATTTTAACCCCAGGCTATTCTGAAAAAGACACACCATTCACTTACGACTACATGCATTTAATTAATGAAATTTATGTAGATGATGTGCTTATCACCTACGATAATTTACGCATGCACCCAAGTGAAACAAAAATGAGTTCGATTGGCTATATGGAAAACTATACACATCTTGGTTCGGCTTATTGTATACACCCTAATATAACGCAAAAATTCATTGAAGATGTGTATGATGAAATTAAAGATTATACAAAGCAATACGATTGCCGTATTGGTATTACGCAATTACCTACACATGGTTTTACAGTCCGTGTATTATCTAATCTGACACAAGAAATTGAAGAAGTGCTTACACGCGTCCAAGCTTATATTGCTGATAAATTATATCATCGTCAACTCGACTTTTTAAGAAAATATTAATAATTAATTAAAATACACCTTATATCATGAGTACAAAGACTCGATATAAGGTGTTATTCTTTTACACTTATTTTTCTATTTTTATTTATTATCATTAAATATATATTGATAGATATCATGCGAAACTTGTTCAAAATCGTCAACATTAAGTGAAAGATAAAATTTGAGTTTAGGCTCTGTTCCTGAAGGACGTAATGCGACAAATCCCTCCTCAAAGATTAACCGAATTACATTTGACTTTGGCAGAGATATCGCTTCAACTTTATCATTCCGTTTATTGATTCTCTTTTGACTTTGATAGTCTTCAACTGCGATTACTTTTAATCCGCCCAACGTATCTGGAATGTGTTGACGAAGGTGTTCCATTAACGTTGCAATCTCTTGTTGACCTTTTTGTCCTTCAAATATTTTAGATGTAGGTTGATCGCGATAATATCCTACTTCCTCATATATATCCGTTAAGGCATCATGTAATGTTTTACCTTCATTTTTTAAAATAGAAGCATATTTAATGACTAACGGAACAACTTGAATCGCATCTTTATCTCTTACAAATTCACCCGCAAGGTAACCATAACTTTCCTCATAAGCGAAAATAAATGTTTCATCCTCACGTAATTCGCGAATGGCCTTGGCAATAAATTTAAAACCAATTAAGACTTCCTTCACAGTGACCCCATGTTGCTTTGCGAAACGTTTACCTAGTTCACCACTTACGATGGATTGAATCATGACTGGCTGTTTAGGAAGCGTCCTATAATCGACTAAATATTTAATCATTAACGCACCTATTTCACTGCCATTAAAATAGTGAATATGACCATCATGATCTCGTTCAACGAATCCCATTCGATCCACATCAGGGTCTGTCGCAATGATTAAATCAGCTTTAGAGTATTGGGCTTGTTTGATAGCTAGATCAAACGCTTCATGTTCTTCTGGATTGGCGCTTTTTACAGAACTAAAGTCAGGATCAATTTTACATTGTGCGTCAACAAGTTCAATCTTATTAAAGTGAAGATGGCTTAGCACCTTCGGAATAATAGGTGTTCCTGTACCATGTAAACTCGTATACACCACATTTAAGTTTGATGGAGGTATGTCACCAATCAATTGGTTAATTTCCGCAAAATAGTACTGATTAATATCTTTTGGTAAAGGTAAAATATTTTCTTTAATTAACGTCTCATTTAATTCAATATCTAAATGAAGTGGATCATCTAATTGTTCAATATACTTAGCTACTTCAAGTGAGGCGACATCGTCGAGCTGTGCTCCATCAGCACCATATACTTTAATGCCATTATAATCTTTAGGATTGTGACTAGCTGTAATCATAATACCTGCAGACGTTTGAAGATTTCTCACTGCATAAGATAACTGCGGAGTCGTTTGATATGTATCCGATACATATACTTTAATATGATGAGACGCTAAAATATGCGCGATAATGTCTGCAAATTCTGCTGATAAATGACGAATGTCATAATGAATGACAATGGAAGGTTGTGCCATATTATCTTGTAAATAATATGCAATTCCTAAAGCTAGACGTTGAATGGTATATCGATTTAAACGTCCTGGACCTAAACCAAATCGACCACGAATACCTGCTGTTCCAAAGGAAAGTGTCGTTTCAAACCCTTCTTGTTGAAATTGATATGATTGTTGGTCATAGAATGATCCTACGAGACTATCTGCTTTATGTGTTATCCAATTGTCTTTCATCCAATACTCCTCTCATACATGATGTATGTCCTATTCTTTTCTTTAGTATAATCGATATCTATTTATGTTTCACATGATACTTATCTTTTTTTTAATTAAAATCCTATCTACAATAATACAATTCAAAAACACCCTCACTACGATAAGTAAGGATGTTTTTAATTGTAATTTATAGCTATTTACGATTGAAATTGATAGCTTTCATGTCCTTTAGCGAAACCTTCTACTGTATAAATCATTGATCCACCTTCTGAATTATTCTCAATATCATTGGTACATATTAACAATTGATTTGTACCTGGAATAAATTGCGGATGCGTAGAACGCAACATTTTCCCTTCATCACGACCTGGCATCAAGATTTGACCAATAGGATACCCTCTTTTATTAAAGACAAGAACTCGGCCTTGTCCATACATTGCAACATATAAGTTGTCATCACTATCAATACAAACAGAATCAGGTCCTTCATGACCAGTAAAATAATACGGTATGGTTGCTCCAAACGGTGCAATAGTCACACCATCATCTTCTAATTGAATACGGTGAAGTCGATTCGTCGTTGTTTCAGTTATCCACAGTACTTTTTCATCAGTACTAAGTGCGATACCATTAGCAACAGAAATATTTTGTATCACGGGTGTCACCGTTTTAAAATCAGGAGAAACGTAGTAGACGCCACCTTTAGGATTCGTTGAATACCCTCTAAAGTCGGTGAAATAAAAACCACCTTTACTGTCAAATACCATATCATCAATACAATAATCTGTATTGATGTCTGAAATAATCTCTTCAAAGTGTTCTCCATGTTCATCAGTTACAAAAATACCACCCGTAGATTCAAAGTCACCTAAGTAACATGTAAACAATCGTCCATCTTTATGAATTTTTACTGCAGCTGGATTTTGTTTTTCTGATTGAAACGCTACAGAAATATCTTTGCTTGGTAGATTAACTTTGAAAATCTTTCCACCAAATACTTCACATAAAAATAAGTTATGTTCTCTATCAAAAATAAGTCCTTCAAGTTGAAGTCCTTCATCTGAAATTTTTAACCATGGTTCAGCTGTAACTGTTTGTAATTCACTTTCAGAAACAATAGGAACCACACTTTTAGATTTACCACTATACGTTAATTTAGGTAATTTATTATCCAACATATTAAATAAGCCTCCTTATGTCATTCATTTACATAGTTTATTATACGCTTGAAACATTCTAAACTTAAGCTTACTATATGTAATCGATTTCAATAAGTAAAATGATTCTCCTTGTATAGGTCAATTGACTGATTTATGAGCGCAAATATTGAAAGAAGTTATAATTTTGTTAAAATATTATAATGTCGATTTTTATATAAATAACAATTTAGATACGTTTAACATACAGATAAATTAACTTTTAGAGGAGAATCAGAAAATGGATTATAGAGTGTTATTGTATTACAAATATACAACAATTGATGACCCTGACACATTTGCTACCGAACATTTAGCATTTTGTAAAGAGCATAACTTAAAAGGTAGAATCTTAGTATCTACAGAAGGTATCAACGGTACATTATCTGGTACAAAAGAAGATACAGATCAATATATTGAACATATGCATGCAGATGAACGTTTTAAAGATATGACTTTCAAAATTGATGAAGCTGAGGGGCATGCATTCAAAAAAATGCACGTACGTCCTAGAAAAGAAATTGTTGCTTTAGGTTTAGAAGATGATGTTGATCCACGTGTGACAACTGGTAAATATTACTCACCTAGTGAGTTTAAAGCTGCATTAGAAGATGATGACACTGTTATTTTAGACGCACGTAATGATTATGAATTTGACTTAGGTCATTTCCGCGGCGCCATTCGCCCAGATATTACACGCTTCAGAGATTTACCAGATTGGATTCGTGAAAATAAAGAAAAATTAGATGGTAAAAACATTGTGACGTATTGTACGGGTGGCATCCGTTGTGAAAAATTCTCAGGCTGGCTTGTAAAAGAAGGCTTTGAAAATGTAGGCCAATTACATGGCGGTATTGCTACGTATGGTAAAGATCCAGAAACAAAAGGTGAGTACTGGGATGGTAAAATGTACGTCTTCGATGAACGTATTAGTGTCGATGTGAACCATGTAGATAAAACAGTGATTGGTAAAGAACACTTTGATGGCACACCATGCGAACGTTATATTAACTGTGCAAATCCAGAATGCAATAAACAAATTTTAGTATCCGAAGAAAATGAAGCAAAATATCTTGGCGCATGTTCATATGACTGTGCCAAACATGAGCGTAATCGCTACGTTGCAAAACACCATATTAGTGATGAGGAATGGAATCGTCGTTTAGAAAACTTTAAAGATGTTCCTGAACATATTCACGCATAATGACATGTACCCTTTATAAGTATCAACCTACTTTTAAAGGGTACTTTTACATACCCACTGTGCTATAATAACTTAAATTGAAACTTACATAAGGTGATTGTTATGAAGAAGCACAGTAAAGATTACTTCCATCTTTTTTATAGTCAGCTATTCGCAAATACTGGAGACGTGTTAACCGTTGTCGGCTTAATTTCGGTAGTATATAGTATGACCTCAAAAACGACTGCCGCTTCTATGATTCCAATTATTTTCACATCAGGTCTCTTTGTTAGTAGCTTTATTTCAAATTATATTTATCAGTATTTTACCCAAAAACAAGTATTATGGATTTTCCAAGGGCTTAAACTTGTAAGTCTATCCATCATCGCAAGTTTACTTATGTTCGAACGATCTCCAATATTTATTTTTATTTTACTATTTATAAATGCTCTATTTGATGGATTTACCAACCCAATTAAGAATGCGATGATTCCTTTTATTGAAAAGAAAGAATACATAACGTCAGCGAACGCTTTAATGAATATGATGAGTAGTATTGTTCAATTGTCGACATGGGCATTAGGTGGATTTCTGATGAGTCTGATTGGCGCTAAATATTTATTTTTATTTGCGCTTGTACTAGAAATCCTATCATACTTCTTTATTATTCAACTTTCAGAACGACATATTTATAATAATGAAAAAGAAAATATATTAAATAGCTTTAAAACTGTATTACGTCATAACTATTCCAATAAACTGAGTTTATATCTAAATCTATCTATAATTTTCGAATCTGTCGCAACGTCCATTTGGGTTGCTGCAATTATTCTTACATATACGAGAACATTTTTACATGTCGATGATTTTTGGTTTGGACTCATCAATGCTGCCTTCTTTAGTGGGACAATTATTGCTGGGTTATGGATGAATGATAAAGATCAATTTTTCACAAAAATAAGTTACCCTATTATTATTTATATTCCGCTCATATTAGCTTTTATTAATACCAGCTTTATCCTACATCAATCTGTTTTACTTGCTTTACTCATGTCATTATTAATGGGAATTTTCGAAGATTCACGCTATATTTCTTTAAACTCAGTTGTACAACGTGAAGTACCAAAAGAAGCCCTAACATCTACCTATATACTGAATAATTTATTAAGCAGTATATTTTTCTCACTTGGTACTTTAGGTATTTCTCTTGTTGTAGATAATCAAGGAGTGATGTGGGCATATGTAATTAGTAGCGTTGCTTATGTGTTAACATTTGTTTTAGGTTTATATTTTAAAACAGCAATTAAAAATTAATTTACGAGGAGACGACGATATGTGTACAGGCATTACATTTCAAGCCAGCAATGGAGATGTTATTTTTGGAAGAACGATGGATTACGATTATCCTTTGAACGGCTTTCCTGCAGTTCAACCTCGAGGATACTCCTTTAAATCGCATGTCGACTATGAAGGGGAAACGTTGTATGCCTTTGCAGGTGCTGGTTCTGATATGGAGGGATTTGTTTTTGGAGATGGCGTCAATGAACATGGACTTGCCATGTCAAATCAATACGATCGTGGATATGCGTCATATGCGACAGACATTCGTGAAGGCTATATCAATATTTCGCAAACAGAAGTCCTTGTGTGGGCGCTCGGCTATAACAGAACTATTGAAGAACTTATTGAAAATGCGAAACAAGTTAACGTTGTAGCCTATTCATATAGTGATATTAACGAAGTTCCTCCATTACATTATCATTTATCTGATGCGACAGGCAGAACTGTGGAAGTGACATTTGTTGAAGGACGTATCGTCGTGATTGATAATCCAATTGGCGTACTCACAAATAACCCAGATTTAAATTGGCATTATGAAAATTTGAAACACTATATGCATGTGACACCATATAACATTGACAATACATTTTCAAAACAATTGAACTTAGGGAATACGAATGGCACATTCGGTTTACCTGGAGGGTATACATCTGGCGAACGTTTTGTTCGAGCAGCTTATCTTGTTCATCACTTATTACCAAATAGCGATGACCATCCTATCTTAGATGCATTTAGAATTTTAGACCATGTGAGTGTACCAAAAGGCGCTGTTCGCCCTTCAGACAATGGATTTTATTATACGTTATATCAAACTGTTTTTAATTTAACGACAAAAACACTCTATATTAAATATTATGACTCGAATACCATTACAGAATTACAACTTACCGATGACTTAATAAATCGTGACGATTTGGTAGTCTTTTCGAGAAAGAATAAAGGGTTATATACTGAAAAAGTGAATGACTAACATATTTTTAAATCTAATAAAGTACCTCTCTTACATTAAATTGTAAGAGAGGCTTGTTATTTTTTCACTTTTATCATTCTTTATTTTATCTATAAACTAGTCCACCATCAGTTAAAATAGCTTGTCCAGTAATATAATCTGAATCTGATGATGCTAAGAATGACACTAAAGAAGCCACATCTTGTGGTTCTTGATAACGCCCGAGTTTAATTGCTGATGAGAACTGTTCAAATGCTTCACCTGGTTTTAGATTACTGTCTAGTTTAACCATTTCAGCATCAATACGATCCCACATTTCAGTTTTAGCAACTCCAGGACAATAAGCATTCACCGTAATACCTTTTTCAGCTAATTCTTTCGCTGCAGTTTGAGTGAGAGAACGTACTGAATGTTTAGTAGCACAGTATGTACCTAATACCTCATAAGATTCATGTCCTGCAATACTGCATGCGTTAATGATTTTACCTTTACTATTTTGCTTAATAAACTGTTTTGCTGCCGCTTGAATTCCAAATAACGTACCATATACATTTATATGGAATAATTTATCCAATTCATCTTCTGTAATATCTAAAATAGGTGATACCGCATCTACACCAGCATTATTTACAAATACATCAATTTGACCAAATTCTGCCACTGCAAATTGAACCAATTCTTCTTGCTCTTTTTTCTTAGAAACATCACTATGAAATGCTACCACGTTATATCCATTCTCTTTAAATTCTTGTTCTGTTTTTTCTAGAGCTTTTTGATTAATATCTTGAATCACAATATTAAATCCATCATTGGCTAAACGTTGAGCAATTCCTTTTCCTAATCCTGCTGCTGAACCTGTAATGACTGCTGTTTTTGTCATAATACCACTCCTTTTACATAATTATTTTACCCTTCTAGTTTAATTTTATTCTTAATTTTAAATAATTCACAAACTGTTCATATATCTTTTACGTTGCCTTATATCATCATCTGTTTAATGATGTAAATAAGTGTTTATACCTTACGTATTAAACTGTAAAAAATTAAAGGAGAGGTTTTCTTATGAATATTTTAGTTACTGCATTTGATCCGTTTGGCGGAGAAAAGGTAAATCCGGCATTAGAAGCGGTTAGACAACTGGACCCTACTATTGGGGCACATACCATTACAACATTAGAAATCCCAACTGTATTTCACAAATCAAAAGATGTGATTCAACATGAATTAGAACATCATCATTACGACGTGGTATTATCGATTGGACAAGCAGAGGGACGTTTCAATATTACACCTGAACGTGTAGGCATTAATATTGATGATGCACGTATTGCAGATAATAAAGGACATCAACCCATTGATGTTGCCATTCATCCAGATGGAGCGCCAGCTTACTTTTCAAATCTTCCTGTTAAGGCAATGACCGAAGCAATTAAAAAAGCGGGTGTTCCAGCAAGTTTATCGAATACCGCAGGCACATTTGTCTGCAATCATGTGCTTTATCAATTAGGCTACCTTGCAGATAAGTATTATCCTAACTTACTATTTGGCTTTATCCATGTGCCCTTTATTCCAGAACAAGTCATAGATAAACCTAATACACCTTCGCTGTCTTTAGATACGATTACAAAAGGACTTACAGCAGCAATCAATGCGATTTCAGACCACCCTGATGTTAAGGTAGCTTTAGGAGAAACACATTAGAAAATAAGATAATTAGTGATATGTAAGATACAAATTCTATAATTAAAATGATTCTTTTTGTCTACAAAACATATAATTTTGTAGACATTTTTATTTTCAAAATAAATGTTTCCATGTATCATTAATAAGTGACGAATATAAATTGAAAGAGGTTTTAAATTTGAAAAAGCATCTGCTTTTGTCATTCGCAATGTGTGCCTCCCTACTATTAACTGGATGTACACATGATCAACATCAACACAAAGAAGTGAAAGTATCTCTTGCACGAGAATTTAACCCGACCCAGTTAGATGCACAAGCGTTTGATGTTCCGATGCCTGTCTACAGTGCAATATATCAACCTCTTGTTACATATGGAGAAAATGGAAAGATTGAGCCTGGTTTAGCTAAATCTTGGGAAGTATCTAATAATGGAAAAGATTATACATTCCATTTAAAACACAACATTAAATTTAATGATGGGTCAACTTTTAACGCAAAAGCAGTCAAATTTTCAATTGAACGTGCGAAAGCAACCGATAAAACGAATCCTATGGAAACCTTGGATAAACTGAAATCGGTCACTCTTAAAGATAACTATACCGTAGACATTCATTTAAAAACACCATCTAATCAGGTATTAAATGAGTTATCACAAGTCCGCCCCCTTCGTATCATGAGTCCAAATGCCGTCAAAGATGGTAAAACGACAGGTCAATTTGAAAAAGCGATTGGTACAGGTCCATTCAAAGTAGCAAATTCAACAAATGAGACTGTGTCTTTTAAACCAAATCCATATTATCGCAACCATCATCCACTGGATTACGATTTAATTTTTCAAACAATTGAAGATAGCGATTCGAGACATCTTGCAATGGAAAGTCATTCTATTGATATTACAGGGGGTTCACTAGGACATTTGACTCCTCAACAAATCAAGGAATCATACCGTAATCAAGATTTAAAGGTAAAACAATATCCAAGTACAGAAACACAGTTCATGGCCTTTAATCCAGAGGTCTCATTACTTCAAAATAAAAAGATGCGCGAAGCAATCAGTAAATCGATTAATACTGATCACTTATCATCAAATAAGCAGCTTAAAGGATTATTCCAAGACGGCGTAGAATTCGTGAATGATACAAATCAACACACCCATTCATATAATCCTACTCAAGCGACACGCTTATTAGAACAATTAGGCTATAAAAAAAATGATCGGGGCTACTTTGAAAAAAATGGACGAGACCTTTCTTTAAAATTAGCGCTACAAACTGATGAATTTCCTGAATGGAAAACAAAAGCAGAAATTATGCAACAAGATTTGAAAAACGTAGGTATTCATTTGGATATTAACGTTTTAGATGCCCAAACGTATTATGAAACACTCACTATCCGAAAAGATTATGATCTTATTTTCTATCGTTCTTATACGAATGCGCTCATGCCATATAACTTTTTAAATGCACGCTTTAAGCAAGACGGAGATAAGCCCGGTATGTTCGCAAACGATGTTCAGCTAACAACAATGCTTAACCGCTTCTCAACCATTACCAATAAGGATGATCAACAACGTGCATTTAATCACATCTCACATCGCATCAATCAACAGTATCTTGAAGTGCCAATTGCTTATCCAAACGAAGTGTTTGTTACAAGTCCTAAAATTAAGCAATTCGAATTCTCAGGACAAACGGATGCACCCATTAATTACGATAAATTGAAGGTATCTCATCATGATTAGTATGATTAAACATTTACTTAAACTTATATTATATTTCATTATTATTTCGTTTATCTTATTTGTGCTACTTGAACATACAACTGGAAATCCAGCGATTCAATATCTACATGAACATGGTGTCGCACAAATCACAGATGAACGAATTAAGATGGCTCAAGATAAACTTGGATTAAGCCAAGCATTTCCTATTCGTTATTTACAATGGTTAGGCCATGCATTTACAGGCGATTTAGGCACGAGCTTTAGTAACGGCGAGCCTGTCACTGACCGTATTGCTAAAGCCGTTGCTCCTACCTTGAAACTTATTTTTATCTCAGCCATCATCTTATTTCCACTTGGCTATATTATTGGCTATCTCTGTGGGAATTATCCTAAGAAAAAGTGGTCTATATTCATATTACGTGCGTCTCAAGTGGTGACATCACTACCAGAATATTGGTTAGCCATTATTTTTATTTACTATTTCGGTGTGAAATGGCATCTTCTACCATTTGTTGGAAGTTATAGCTTTGAATACTTTATTCTACCTATCGCTATTTTAGTCTTAGTTGAAGGGAGTCATATGGTTTTACTCAGCAGTCATCTATTTGAACGTACACTTCGTAATGAAGCATACCAACTTGCCTCATTACGTCAGTTTAAATTAAAAGATCGTATTTACGTACAAGTTAAAGACATCTTAGCGCCATTACTTACGATTACAATTAATAATTTTATTCGTTTATTCAGTCGAGTCATTATTTTAGAAGTCATTTTTAGTATTTCAGGGTTAGGAAAATTGCTTATTATTAGTATTAATCTTCGGGATTATCCACTCATTCTAGGTATTCTAATGATGATGATTACAATCATTATGATATTGAATTTCCTGGGTGATATTTTACTAGAAAAAAGTGACCCTCGTTTGAATATGTCGAAAACGTTAGGAGGGCGAGTAACGTATGAAGATTAAACATTTCATATGGCCTATTGCAATAATCATTTTAGCTGTACTCGCTTATGCCCTATATGATAAAACAAATCAAATTCATCAATCTCAAGCATTACGTCCCCCAAGTTTACATCATTTACTTGGTACGGATGATTTGGGTAGAGATTTTCTAACACGACTATTTGTAGGTAGCTTGATTACACTTGGTCTTACTGCATTCATTATGATAGGGACAATCGTGCTTGGACTGATCATTGGTCTTATTTCAGCTATAGTAGGTAAATGGTTAGATTCTATCATTATGGCACTTGCAGATATGTTAATCGCTTTACCAGCTATCATTATCGCGCTTGTCGTCCTTGGTTTTATTAATAATTCTGTAGTAGGATTATGTCTTGCACTCATCATCGGCTGGCTCGGTCGCTATTTGCGGTATTTCAGAAATTTAGCACGTGACACGCTGACACAACCGTTCGTTAAATTTGCGCCACTTAGTGGGATGTCGAAGTTCCAAGTTACAATACATCACATTGTGCCACATCTCATCAGTGACATTATGGCACTTGTTACTGCAGATTTTGGTAAGTTAATGTTAAGTATTTCCGGTCTCGCCTTTATTGGTTTAGGAGTAAAACCCCCTATTCCTGAATTAGGCGCCATTTTACATGACGGTAAAAGTTATTTCTATTCTGCGCCCTGGTTATTTATCTTTCCAGGTGTCTTATTAGGAGGGTTCGCACTCATATGTCAAATACTCAATCGTCGTCACCTACATTAGATACAGTCCTTTATATCAATGATGTATCTGTTTATCACAAACATGAACCATTACTTAAACAGATACATTTAAAGATTGAAAAAGGAAGCTTTCATTGTTTAATTGGAGAAAGTGGGAGTGGTAAATCTTTACTTACACGTACTGTACTGAATATGAAAGAAGATGATTTAACCTATCGTGGTGAGATTCATCTCGATTTAACGCAAACGGATGCAATGTTCCAAGATGCGAATCGCAATTTTTTCCAAAATGTTCGTATCAAGCGACACTTTGATGCATTGTTTGACTCTATGTCATCTTCATTAACACGTGATCAACAAAAAGCATTTGTATTACGTCAATTTAAACATCTCGGATTGGACCAACCTGAATCCATTTATTATCAGTATCCTTTTGAATTGAGTGGTGGTATGGCACAACGAGTTGCACTTGTCATGGCTATTGTAAGAGAAGCACAGTTTTTAATTGCAGATGAACCGACTAGTGCGCTAGATCAAAACAATCGTCATAGTTTAATGGCTCTACTGCATCATGTAGTGACAGAACATGATATGACAGTGCTATTTGTAACTCATGATTTAAACTTAGTCTTAAACTATGCAACACATATCAGTGTCATGCTAAACGGAAACATTGTAGAAACAGGGCGTGCTTCTGATATTTTACGTGATCCTCAGCATGCTTACACGAAGCAATTGATTGAACTAGCTAATAGGAGATATCAATATGTTACAGATTAAACAGTTAAATAAAGCTTTTTCTAATAAACAGATATTTAAAAATTTTAATTATACATTAGAGACACACGATCATTTATTGATAAGTGGCGTAAGTGGAAGCGGAAAGTCTACTTTGGCTCAAATTATTGCAGGATTAGATTCAAATTATCAAGGTACACTCATATATAACGATTTAGAACTTGGCCATATTTCACAACACAAATGGATGAAACATATCCAATATGTGCCTCAATATCATTCGAGTACACTTGATCCAAATAAAACAGTTCATTGGATATTAAAACAACCTTTAATTCATTTTCATTATCCTAAAGCTATACATGAGGACAGAATAAAAGAAGTCATGTCGCAATGTAAGTTAGAATCACAATTACTTGGTAAAAAAGTGGGTACTTTAAGTGGTGGCCAATTCCAAAGGCTATGGATAGCAAAAGCTTTGCTTGTAGAACCAGATGTCTTGATTTTAGATGAAGCAACAACAAATTTAGATATGGTGAACGAAGATATCATCTTACAAATGTTAAGAGAATTTCAACATTTACAGTTAATTATCATTACACATGATTCATATTTATTGAAAGCTTTACCTGGTAAACATTTAAATATTGGTTAATTCAAAATAAAGAGTGGGACAACGAGTTTTGTCTCACTCTTTTCATAAATAGTTCAATTCTTTTATAAAGTAAGTTGTAGGTTGAAATCAGAGTATGTTATGTTCAAGTTGCAATATACATAGTTCAAATAAAAACATTAGAGGTGATACAACCATGACTCAACAAGGTATTACAGAAACACGTATGCATTCAGATTCAAATCTTGACTCTCATTATCACAAAAAAGATGAACGTTATCCTAAAGGGAACCGCTTCTTAAATGTTCTTATTTTTATAGGATGGATGTTACTTGCTCAGATTCCTATTGTTCTTATTTTATTTATTACTAATTTTTCTGCAAAAATGGATATTACAAGTGGAACACTAGCAACATTATTATTTATGCTGTTAGCTGCTGTCGTTATTTGGCTGGTTAGACGTTATTATCAACGGCATACATATGAGCCAATGAGACCGTTTAAACGCAAAGATATTATGATTAATATCGGATGGGCACTATTACTTCGCGTTATTGTTATTGGAATGAGTTTTCTAATGATGGCAATAACAGGTCAAGCACAGACAGAAAATGATAAGGCATTACTTGGTAACTTTCAAGGCGCGAAGCCTTCTCCCGATCAACTTGGGCAAGCGTTTCCTGTCATTGTATTTGCACTTACCCTTACGTTTGTAGCGCCCTATTTAGAAGAATTAATTTATCGAAGTATCTTTAAGGAGACACTGTTTAAACGTAGCAGTTTTTGGTTACCATTTATTTTATCCTCACTTATTTTTGCTTCCCAACATGGTATTTCAAATTGGGTAGCCGTTTTAATGTATATCATGATGGCGATGATTTTTTATCTCGCTTATCATCGTCGTCATAACGTCAGAGATAGTATGATGGTTCATATGATTCATAATGGCGTGACGGGTATTGTGATTATTGTGAGTTACTTTATCGCAATGTTTAGCTAAAAAAGTATACCTGTTAAATGAAGTCGACAACTATTTCGCCAAAAAAGGAGTGGATCG
This sequence comes from Staphylococcus sp. FSL W8-1270, assembly GCF_038007165.1. Taxonomy (NCBI): domain Bacteria; kingdom Bacillati; phylum Bacillota; class Bacilli; order Caryophanales; family Staphylococcaceae; genus Staphylococcus; species Staphylococcus sp. FSL W8-1270. Next base: position 183,643 of record NZ_JBBOWQ010000001.1, on the reverse strand, counting down.
GAATTCATTTTGAATTCATCGGCCCACTCCTTTTTTAATTCATTCGATTAATCTATATCAATATGATTTGAATTCTCATTAAACGCTTCAGTTTTAATATTTTTATCTTCCAAGAAATTTGTAATATCTTGTTTTTCTCGATCATTTACAATATCTTGATCTTTATTCACTTGCTCAATATCATTAAAAATAGATGTATCATCATCTGATTTTAATGATATTTCTAAACTTTTTTGCTCTATGCGATTGGCTGTTGAAATATAACGACTTATTTTATCAGTATAGATCGCATAGTCATTATTTGGCATCTGATTATTTTGAATGTATTGTGCAAAATTTGTATCATTCTCATTCTCTAATTGAACAAGTTTTTTTAATTTATTTGCTTCTGTATTGGATAATTTTTGATTGGAATATAATTTTATTTTATATGTATTGATCGTATCGTTAATCTTTTTGTCAATATTAATATACTTTTTAATATCTTTTTTAATCGTTTTCTCAGAAATCTGTACATGTCGTACTGATGTTTTTTCAAAAACATGATCCGGTACCTTTGTATCTGATTCTAGACTGATATCTTGATCATCAGAACTCTTATTGTCTTCTGTTGAATGTTCTTCTTGTGTATCCGCTTTGTCCGAATGGTCACTATCCTCTTTAGACAATCGATGACATCCCACTAAGCCAATAGATAATATGAGAATAAGCATTACTACCACTATCTTTTTCATAACTTTTCTCCTTAACTACGTTTATTTATCTTTACTTTAAGTATAGAACAATTACGACTACTTTTGAATGCGTTATAAGTTGCTATCTTTATATGGACTACGGCACATTAACAGAACAATAATCACAATGGTATAGCCTATGGTAGAGACGATAGATGTTTCAAAACCAAACTGTCCTCCCGTAAGCACCATATTTTTAAAACGTAAAACATATTGAAAGACGTTATAGTCAGTTTCTTTTGTAGTGATATAAACGACTTGAAAGACATTCCAAAAGAAATGTAAAGTGATACTCGCCCAAATGGTGTTAAATCGATATGTTGCTATACCAAACATCATACCAACTAAAGTGCCACTAGCTAACAATAAAAGGAAACTTGTAACATTTAGAGCACCATTCAATAAATGAATCACGCCAAAAAACAGTGAAGTACCAACGATTGCGATTCGAATGTTCGTTTTCTTTTCAATATAGCCCATTAAAAGACCTCGACACACCATTTCCTCGACAATAGCACCAGCTGCAGCTTGCATAAAAATAATGTAACTCAAGTCGTGTATCGTCTTACTGATTGAGTTAAAATGATGTATCTTAAAATCTCCCGGTATAAAAATAAAGTAAATCGCATATACTACGCACGGTAATGCAATACCTAAAATCAAATAAATCGGATGAAATACAGGTTTTGTAATTCGATATGAAGATAGCGCCTCTTTAAATACATGAGTAATTATCCATCTTACGATGAAAAATGTAAGTAAAATATAAGTGATACTCGATAAAATTGTTCCAATTCCATAAAATGGTATCAATGTATCAAATAATAGCGCAATCGTTTGAGAAATAACCATAATGATTATCGCTAAAAGAAACATACTAACAATTTTTATTATTTTCATTTTTATTCTCCAATATAAGTGATGTATATAGATTATGTTAGCACAATCGATTGTTTAGCAGTTGGTTGGGTATAATGTTTATGTAGAGAATTTATGAACAATGCTTTTTCATATTGGAATTCATAAACATATGGAGGCGTTTAGATGATGAAATTGATCAATTTAAAAAACAAATCTATCGCAAGTGATTATGTAGCAGTTGAGTTATTAAAGTTAATACAAAGTACGCCGACAGCTACTCTTGGATTAGCGACAGGTAATACGATGACAGAAATCTATCCACGATTATCTGAATTATTAACGGCAAATCGTGTGAATTTAAATGATATTAAAACATTTAACTTAGATGAGTATGTGGGTCTTAATTCATCACACCCTCAAAGCTACTACACATATATGCATGAGCTTTTATTTAATCATAACGAATGGAATGAAGATCATATCTACATTCCAAGAGGAGACGCACCTGATCTTGAAGACGAAGCATATGCTTATGAACAGCGTCTATTCTCTATAGGACAACCCGATATTCAATTATTAGGTATTGGAGAAAATGGCCATATCGGTTTCAACGAACCAGGTACATCTTTTGATAGTCAAACACGCGTTGTAGATTTAACTGATTCTACGATTAAAGCCAATAGTATTCATTTTAATACGATTGATGATGTTCCAAAACAAGCTATTTCTATGGGATTACAATCTATTATGCGCGCAAAACGTATCATTTTATTAGCTTTTGGAGAACGTAAACAAGAAGCTATTGAGCGTTTAGTGAATGGTTCAAAAACTGAAACATTACCTGCCTCTATTTTACAAACGCATCCGAATGTAGATATTATTATTGATGATGTCATATTTAATTATTTAAACCACTAAAAAGGACAGAACGTTCGAGTTCTGTCCCTTTTAATATATTAACTTTACTTCCTATGGATGTTTAAATAATTTTAAAAGCAATGAAATAATAATACAAACTATCGCAATAATTGCGAAAGTAATCAAGAAAATTAAATCCGTTTGAGTGAAATTCACACTGATATCTGACCAACTTTTAAAAGAACTATTATAAAGCGCATTGACTACTACAACTGCTAATAAAGCAATGACCGATAACCATCCTAAAGTAGTAAAGAAATTTTTTGCACTTGGAAATCTTAAATCATTTTGCATTATCTATCCCTCCTTTACTTCGAATTCATATATTATGTAGATTTACTATGTATATACACTAAACTTCATATATATAAACCTAAAAAGATAAAGAGATACTAAATTATTCATTTTTCACCATGCGAGTAGTCTTAAAAATGATGAATGGTACCTGATTTAATCGTTGTATCCACTTGTATATGGTCGTCTACAATTACGATATCTGCATCTTTTCCTATGCTTAAGCTTCCTTTTTGCTTATCAATATTAAGTGCAATGGCTTGATTTAAACTTGCCACTCGCCATAAGTGGTCTAAACTATCATGCGTAAATTGAATTAAATTATGCAGTCCTTCATTCATTTTTAAAATACTGCCTGCAAGTGCGCCATTTTCTAAACGTGCTTCTTTCCCTTTAACAATCACATTTTGTCCACCTAAATCATACTCACCATCTTTCATACCTTTGGCACGCATGGCATCTGTAATTAAATACATGTGAGTAGGTCCTTTTTGCTTATATGCAATATCTACAGCAGCAGGATGTGAATGAATCCCATCACCAATAATTTCAGTGTTTAAACTTTGATTGGTCCATGCGGCACCAAACACACCTGGATTACGATGCTCAAAAGGTGTTGCAGCGTTGTAAAGATGCGTTACATGTTTCGCACCTCGTTCTACCGCTTCATTTGCTTCTTCAAATGTGGCAACAGTATGTCCCATTGAAAAGATGATATCATCACGCAATTCATTTAACGTCTCATGAGCACCTTCGACTTCTGGGGCAAAAGTAATGATTTTAATTAATCCTTTCGCTACCTCTTGAAAATGTCGAATTTTTTCAACAGTAGGACGTTGTACATATTTAGGGTTTTGTGCCCCTACTTTGTGTTCAGAAATAAATGGTCCTTCTAAATGTACGCCACCGATTTCAGCCGCTTCACCTAACGTTTGATTTTCATAACAAGCGACAATATTGTTCAATGCTTTTTCAATATTCTCATCAGATTGCGTCATCGTTGTTGCTAAAAATGTTGTTGTACCTTCAGACAATAATTGTTTAGCTAAATGATTTAAGCCGTCATACGATGCATCCATCGCATCTTCTCCATAGCCACCATGAATATGAATATCGATAAAACCTGGTAACACATGCTTTCCTGCTACATCTATTTGATTTAAATGACCTTTATAATCACCTTTTTGAATATCACTAATTTTGCCATTTTCTACGACAAGATACCCTTTTTCAATAACTTGTGCTTCCGTATAAATTCTTCCATTTGTAATGACATATTGAGACATGATACCCCTTCTTTTCTATAAAATTTCTTATCATTTCAAAGATATTATATCATTTCATATTGTCATCATTAGGCAATTTCTTCTTTTGGAAAAAATTTTCAAAAACGTCATTAAATGATTATATATATTCTTCTCAAACAAGACTATTCTATAAATGAAAAAGATTTGATATCAGGATAAAGAAGAAATATCAATGACAAAAAGTCTCGCGCATGAATGCGCGAGACTTTTATATACCATTTCTAAATTTATCTCAATATCGTGCCACCCTTACCTCAATTGATAAGAGTGGCATTTTTTTCATTATGCTGATTTCTATTTCTTAAAAGTACCTCCCCTTCTAATAATAAAGAAGTCGCCTTGTCAGGCGCCTTTAGTTTCCAACGTGAGAAATGGAGGTGAATGACATGATATATCACGAAATCATTACAGAACTCAATAATCTAAATGAAACGCCACAAACGATAATCGCTCAATATGAACGTATTGAATTTGGTCAATCATGCACTAACGATGAAACATTATTAAACTGCAATTTCACTAAAATCTTTCACAAATTGAATCAAAATCATACACTACGCCCTTATTTAAAACTCATATCGACTAATCCATCTGAATTAATAGAATGGTTCATTCTTTATTCATATGTCCTGGGAAATGACTAGGTTAGACACGATATAACTAACTTAAATTTTCAAATTTAAATAGTACGCCATTTAAAGCGAAAAATACAATTTTTATAAAATAAAAACTTTTAAAGAAATGACCTATCATGTCTAAGGTCGTTTCTTATAATAAATTTAGGTTTTGTGAAAGGAAGCTTTCGCCTATGGAACAAGCATTTAGAGTATTAAATATCTACGATAAATTATTAAAAAATGAAACAGTCAACAAATTAGAACTTGCAACAGAATTTAATGTGAATCCTAGAACGATTCAACGAGATATAGATAATATTCGACATTATCTATATGAATCAACGCTACACTCAGATCTTGAGTTACAAATTCAATTTGAACAAAGTAAAAATAGCTACTTTATTAAACGTTATCCTAAATATTCACATCAAGATGACTTACGTGTTCAAGTGACATATGAAATGACATTTAAGCTATACGAAACGTTAAAAATGCGTGATGACATTAAAATTTTAAATAAAAACGATAAAACATATGACGTTCAAATGAATTTAAATCCTAATGAAGCAATTGACTTGTGTTTTCAATATCATCGCTCGTTACGATTGATTTCTCCTGATCATCTATTAAAACAATTCACCGTAGAACTTATCAAACTACAAATGATTTATCTAAGAAATGAAGTATGACCTCATAACATGTAGGTTGTAATATATACATCCTACATGTTCATTTTAAAAATTTTATTAAGGAGTTGTTACTATGAAAAAATTCAAACCTTTCCTCATCATAATGAGCTTAGCAATATTCACTTTTTCACTGACAGGATGTAGCCAAAGTATCGAACATAAAAAAGATATTTCTATTAAAGATATTATTAATGATAAAAAGGAACACTTTTTATATACCGTAAGTAATTCCAATGGAGAATCAAAAGTAGATTGGATATACCTCACGAAAGCCGGCAAGATGAAAATGATTGCATTCGATGATTCTTTAGAAATTCCACCTAGCTTAATTAGTAAGTTAGATGCCAACGAAGTCAAAAAAACACTAGATAGTAAAGACGTTGACTATGACGAAACACCTTATCAAGATGTTAAAAGCTATATAGAATTAACCACAGATAACGGAAAACCTTTATTCACATTACTAACTACAAATAACATTTCTAAAAAAGATTTCCAAAATGATATTGGTAAGGCGATGAATCAATCCGCTACCGACAAAGATAGTTTTATGTTTTATACAAGCGTTGAAACAGGTCAATCTCAATATCCCACTAAAAATGTAGAGTATATTGGAACCTTTACAGCAAATCCTTCAGCCCTTAGAGGAGATGATGCGGATGATGACGATTATAAATATACAATGATTAAATTAGATAATAAACATCAAAAACTCGTTGACCTCTCACCTAAAGATAAAGACGTTACACAAGTTAAATTCTCAGATTTCAATATGGAATAAGGAGTAGTTAATATATGTATCAAACAAAAGAACAGTTAATGTCAGATATCGCATTATTAATTAAAGCACATGATCAAAAAGAGTTTCAAAATAAACTCATTCGTCAAGAAGAACAAGAGATAAAACACTTAACATTAAAACAAGTCAAAAAGAAAAACATGTTAATATTATTATTACCGAGTCTTGTGATGATACTCATATCATTGTTTATCTATCACTCAACTAGCCTTATGATGATTGGACTCATTTTACTTATCGTCTGGTTCGTCAAAAATAAAAATATCAGACCTGAAAACAAATCAATTACTAAATCGAAAGGATATAAAAAAGCTGAAAAAGAGCTGAAAGATCAACCCGATATTCAACAGCATCAACATAATATTCAACGTCATCAACACACATTAACTGATATACACCACACTGTAGCAGCTTCTAAAGCCCAACAACGTATTCCAAAAGCTTATACTCACATTCATTCTTTACGTTCAATGTTTAGTTATCTTTATAACCAACGCGCTGATACTTTAAAAGAAGCCATTAATTTATATGAAACAGAATCACATCAAGCACGTATGGAAGGGCAACAACAACAAATTCTTTCTACTGTTACTCAAACAAGTGTAGATGCTAAAGCAGCAAAATACGCGTCAGAATTAGCAGCATCCAATTCCCAAGCATCTGCAATATGGGCAGAAAGAGCGGCACATAGCGCTAGAGCAGCCAATGAAAATGCCGCAGAAGCTTCTCAAAATGCAAGTGCAGCAGCAACTCATGCGTATAAAGCAAGAAAAAATACTGAAAAATAGATATTAAATAAAACACCTTCTAACCAAAACTGCTAGAAGGTGTTTTATAATATGTTCACTACCCGTCTATCTCAAATCCCATATCTTCAATCATTTGGTAATCAAGCTCATTAGGTTGTCCGCCTGTTACTAAATAATCGCCTACAAAGATAGAATTGGCTGCTTGAAGTGCAGTTGCTTGAAGTGAACGTAAATTGACTTCACGACCACCCGCAATTCGAATTTCTTTAGTAGGATTAATCAATCGAAACAGAGCTAAGATACGTAGACACTTTGTTGGAGATAACAAGTCTAACCCACCAAACTTGGTACCTTTAATCGGATGTAAGAAGTTTACTGGAATACTGTCTGCATCAATCTCTTTTAACGCAAATGCCATATCGATAATATCTTCATCTGTTTCTCCCATGCCACAAATCACACCAGAACATGGTGAAATATTATGTTCTTTCATAATTTCAACCGTATTCACTCTATCTTCATATGTATGTGTTGAAACAACTTCCTCATGGTAACGTTCACTTGTATTTAAATTATGATTATAGCGATCAACACCGGCTTCTTTTAATTGTGTCGCTTGTTCATCATCGACTAAACCTAAACACGCACAAATTTTAAGTTGTGGATGAATAGCTTTAATATCTTCTACCGTATCACAAATATGATTTACTTCTTTATTCGAAGGACCACGTCCACTCATTACAATACAATACGTTCCAATTTTATGGTCTGTCGCGACTTGTGCCCCTGCTTTAATTTGTTCTTGGTCCACTAAAGCATAACGTTGTTTTTCTTTCATTTTGACAGATTGACCACAGTAACCACAATCTTCCGGACATATGCCACTTTTCGCGTTTAAAATCATATTCAGTTTTACTTTTTTACCGTAATAATGTTTTCTTACTATATAGGCTTCATTTAATAATTCAAACGTATCAATCGTTTCGTCTTGAAATAGACTTAGACACTCTTCTTTAGTTAACGCTTCTCCATTCAATACACGTTCTGCTAGATTTAATGTCATGATGTTTGTCACTCCTATCTTTTAAAATACACTAATAAAACTCATAATTGTAAACTTTATATAATTATAAGTTTACATTATTCTTTGATTAAATCAAAGGATGTTTTAAAATGAAATGGTCTATGAATATAACCTCAGACAACCCGAAGTGTAACTTGTAACCATTAGATATTTGAATAACTCATAAAAAAACTTGAGCCTACATATGTAAAATACATATATTAGGCTCAAGCGATTTAATATAACTATTTATTTTGTAATACGTGTACCAATTTTACCTTCTAACGCATCATCTAAACCTGATAAAGAAGTAATCAACACGCTACCTTTGGGATTCTTTTCAATAAATTGAAGAGCTGCTTCTACTTTTGGCAACATACTGCCTTGCGCAAATTGATTATCGGCAATATATCCTTTCATATCATCGACTGTGACGTCACCTAGTCCTTCTTGATTGTCTTTTCCGTAATTAATATAAACATAATCAACAGCTGTTAAAATAATTAATTGATCCGATTGTAAATGCGCTGCAAGTAATGCACTTGTCTTATCTTTATCAATGACTGCATCGACACCTTGATAACGACCTCGTTCCTTAACAACTGGGATGCCGCCACCACCCGCTGCAATCACAAGCGTACCATGTTTAATGAGTGTTTCAATACTATCAAGTTCAACAATATTAATAGGTTGAGGAGAAGGCACAACGCGACGATATCCACGTCCTGCATCTTCCATAAAAGTATATCCTTTTTCTTCTTTAGTTTTTTCAGCTTGTTCTTTAGTATAAAATAAGCCAATAGGTTTCGTTGGAAGTTGAAACGCTGGATCATCGTTTGCTACTTCGACTTGTGTCACAAGTGTCACGACTTCTTTATTAATCCCTAGTGCATGTAATTCATTAAGTAAGCTTTCTTGCATCTGATAACCGATATACGCCTGACTCATTGCGCCACATTCAGGGAATGGGAAAGGCGGGCCTTGTTCATGTTCTGCTGCATAATTTAACCCTAAATTAATACTTCCCACTTGTGGTCCATTCCCATGACTAATGACCACTTCATATCCTTTGTTGATTAAACCGACTAATGATTGAGCTGTTCCTTTTACAAGTTCTAATTGTTCTTTCGGTGATTCTCCTAAAGCATTACCACCTAATGCGACCACGATTTTAGACATCCATAGGTCCCCCTTTTTCTCTATTCGCCTAAAGTTGCCACCATTACTGCTTTAATCGTATGTGCTCTGTTTTCGGCTTCTTGAAAGACAACAGAACGATCACTTTCGAAAACCTCATCTGTGACTTCCATTTCATTCAAACCATATTTTTCTTTAATTTGTTTACCAATCTCTGTTTCTGTATTATGGAAAGCAGGTAAACAGTGTTCAAAAATGGTATGTGGATTGCCTGTTTTTTCTATTAATTCTTTTGTTACACGATAAGGTTCTAATAATTTAATACGTTCTTCCCAAATATCATCGGACTCACCCATCGACACCCACACATCTGTAGCAATCACATCCGATCCTTTCACCCCTTGGTCAATATTGTCAGTCACTAAAATAGTACCGCCATTTTTATCAGCCAATGACTGGCATGTTTCTAGTAACTCATCTTTAGGTCTTAACTCTTTTGGACACACAAGATGAAAAGTCATCCCCATAATCGCTGCACCTTGCATCAATGCATTTGCCATATTATTACGTCCATCACCAATATATGTGAAATGAATGTCTTCATAAGGTTTTTTTAATACTTCTTTTGCAGTTAAAAAATCAGCAAGCACTTGTGTTGGATGATCTTCATTCGTTAAACCATTCCAAACCGGAACACCAGCATATTCTGCAATTTCTTCAATAGTACGTTGAGAGAATCCGCGATATTCGATACCGTCATACATCCCACCTAAAACACGAGCCGTATCTTTAGCCGTTTCTTTCACTCCCATTTGTGTACCTGTAGGCCCAAGATACGTCACATGAGCACCTTGATCATAAGCTGCCGTTTCAAAGGCACAACGTGTGCGCGTAGAATTTTTTTCGAAAATTAAAGCGATATTTTTACCTTTAAGTCTTTGTTGTTCGATGCCTGCATATTTTGCACGTTTTAAATCTTCAGAGAGATTAAGTAAGAATTCCATTTCTTTTTTTGAAAAATCAAGTAATGTTAAAAAATTTCTATTTCTTAAATTTTGCATCTTGATCCACTCCTTTGTCAGAGATTTAACATTTAAAACCCAATACACATAATGTGTATTGATAGTACAATATGTATAACTTTTTATTATATTATTACACAAAAAATATAAGATAGAAATTCAAAACATATAACAAAAAAACTTCTTTGCCATATTTTGACAAAGAAGTTACTCATATTTATGCTGTTTTAACTTTTCTTTTTGCTTCACGATCTATCATATCTTGTTTTGTAACAATTGGATATTTTTTGAATGCAAGAGAACCAAGGAAGCCTGCTAAACCACCTACAATGGCCATTACAACACCATAGATAATCACTTTCATTGGACTATTAAAACCAAACATCACTAAGAAGCCTGCAATAGGTGTTGCTGTACCTGTTGCGTCATTGATCATACCAGATAAAGCAATAATTAAACCTGCAACAGCTCCTCCAAAGAAGTTTGTCACATACACTGGTATCGGGTTCGCAGAGACAATATCAGCTTGAGATAACGGTTCAATACTTACTGAAATCGTTGACTTACGATCTCCTAATTTTAAACGATGGAACAGCGTACCATTCATAAATGCCGAACTAAATGCAGCCATAGCACCAATGGCCATTGGCACGCCAGTTAAACCAAGTAAGGCGGTTAAAGCCATTGAACTTAACGGCGCTGTACCTACAACAGTAATAATGCCTCCAAGAATAATCCCCATAATAATTGGATTTGTGTCCGTACTACTTTTAATAATGTCACCAATTTTTAGTAATGTATTATTCACTACTGGCGTTAAACCCGTCGCAATTAAACGTGCAAGTGGTGCAAGAAGAACGATTGAACCAATAAGATCTACACCATCTGGAACATATTTTTCTGTATATTTCATAAGATAACCTACAATATACCCAGCAAAGAACCCTGGAAGTAAGTCTAAACCACCACAAGCAGCTCCGATAACTAATGCATACACAGGTGAAACACCAATAGCTAAGGCAGTTAACCCAGCAGCAGCGACACCACCAAGACCTCCCGCAGCGTCACCTAGTTGTTCTAAAAATTTAATACCAAATACTTCTCCACCTACATATTTGTTAAAAGCTTCTACTAAAAATGTCGCAATGGCTGCATTAGCTAAAGCTCCCATCGCACGCATACCACTAGGTGCTTTATATGTAAATAACGTAAAAATCACTAAGACTAAAACTAAAAACAACGTACCAATTAATAAATCCATAGTCTACTGTCATCCCCTTATATTTAATTTAGATGTGAGGTATGGCTTCAAATCAGACAATATCTCACTACTTACTTTCTTCCTTAGTAGACAGTTTACTAAAAAACGAAATATATTTCACGGAATTTTTTAATTTTTTAAATTAAATTGAAAATTCCGTTTATTTTTTACTTAATTACTTCAAAATATATCTATCTTACACATTATGAAATGATCGACAAAATGATATAAATATACAAATGAAATAATCTGATAAAGTAAATGTAAACAAAATATCAGATTTAATTAACCTAGAATATATGTTATGTTAATGTATATAACAACATATTCACTAGGGGTGCGATTGATTGCTGAGAGAAAGTACTTACTTTCAACCCTTAAACCTGTTGGTTAGTACCATCGTAGGAAAGTGACTTACATATTACTTGACGTCTTTCAGTATTCACTTTTTTGCGTAGAAAATTGAGTTATTGGAGGATTTTTTTATGGAGAAATTAAGAGTTGGTTTAGAATGGTTTTTAAATCCTGATCACATGCCATTAATTTTAGGTATAGAAAAAGGATGGTTTAAGGAACAAGATTTAGAGATTGAGATGATTGAACCTGAAGAACATTTTGATGCTTTAGATGAAATCGAAAAAGGTACAATGGATATCGCAATTACAGAACCTATCCATTTAGTAGAAGATAAAGCATCCAACCAAAATGTTGTAGGCTTCGCAAGATTCTTACACACCAACGGCGGTATAATGTATAAAAAAGATAAAGGTATTAAAACACCAAAAGATTTAATTGGCAAACGTCTTCAGTACCCAGGAGCTCCAGGTCTTGGTGGTATTGCTATTGCAAAAACCATGATTGAAACTGATGGTGCTCAATATACAGATGGTGATATTATACCAATAAATAATAGTTTTTATCATACTGATGCGTTGTTAAATGATAAAGCAGATGCAGCAACACTTATCTTTGAAAACTTTGAAATTTTAGAAGCAAAAAGTAAAGGATTAAATGTCGATTATTTCGCATTAAAAGATTACAATGTTCCTGACTTTTGCCAATTAATTTTTATCACTACCCCTGATAAGTTACACTCTGAAGAAGAAAAAATCAAAACATTTATTAAAGTTATACAAAAAGCAATTCAATACATTAAGACTAACCTTGAAGAAGCAATTAATATCTATTCTTCATATACGAATACAGACGTAAGTGAAGATTTAAACAAATCCACAATACAAGCCACAGCAAAATGTTTCACTAACGATTTATCAATGAGTTCTGACTTTTACAATGATTTACAATTATGGTTAAAAGAAACAGGTAAAATTAAAAAAACAATCGAACCTAAAGAATATTTCACAAATCAATTACTATTTAGTAGATATGCTAACTAAACTCAAGTTTATATTCAGAGTCTCTACAATTTTTAAATTGTAAGAGACTCTTTTACTTCTAAAATATTGCCATTCTCTTCAATATCTAAATATATTTCTTCATTTTTAGCATTGCCGCTACCTAGAACTGAACTACTTCATTTTTCCTTAATTGAGAAAGAACATGTAAGCTGTAGCACCAGTAACGCCACCAGATATGCCGTCAATAACAGCATCAGTAGCTGTACCTAAAGTACATTTATACCAATTTGTTTTGTCGTCTTACCATCTGATAGTGTTAAGATTTCATTATCATTTATTTTACCAGTAATATTACTATCGGTAATAGATAAATGTAGAACACTTTTATTTTTTTGAGTTAAGTTACTAATACCATCTTGTTTGTCAGCTGCATGAATTTGATTAGCATTAGATACTACTATTGGAGCTACAACAGACTCTGTTACAATAGATACACTTAACAATACTTTTGATAACATATATTGCTTCATACCTAAAATGCTCCTTTTTAATTATTCATAAATTCATATTATCAAAATGTTACATATATTAATTAAAAGATTCTCAAATGTATCAACATAGTTCTCAACTTCTATAGGAGCAAATATTGCTAGACCAATAGGAGCGGGATTAGATTTAGTAGTCGTTACAGGCATATTACTCTTGTCTGAATAGAAATTTTTCAGTGGTAAATCTGCTACTGATATTGTTAAGGATAAAGCTAATGAAAAAGTGAGCGTCATAAGAAATTTTGTTATGTTGAAGAGTTTCAAAAATTTAATGTCTGATAGCATTAATAATGTAAAACATTTTGGGACATCCATCAGTTCAATATTTTCATAAAGGTGGCTAAATAAATTGGAAGAATCATTAAATCGTTTAAGAAAACCAGCAATACAAGTAGTAAATATATTCTCATTATTGTTTATATTTTTCTCATATATACAATATCAATTTGATCTTACACTTGAAAGAACACCTAATTATCTAATCATTACTACAGGTTTTGCATTAGTTATTAATTTGCTTGCACTATTCCAATTTTTTGAAAAGAAAATTGATAATCCCATAAATAAAGCGAAGCGATATTTAATAGTAAATATATTAAGTCTCTATGTCTCGTATCTAACTTTTTATAATTTATATTTTTTTGTAGCCGCTGAACATCAATATTATTTGGATAAATATTGGTATATCGGTTTTATAACATTACTTGTTTGTACAACTATGCATATATTAAGTGTATTACTAATGAGATTCTCTCCCAAGTGGTTAAAATATGATAAAAGAATCGTCATTATTATTTTGAAGGCTATTGCTTCGTTGATATATATACAAAAAATTATAGAATATATAATAATTCCAAACATAGCCGATTCCCATTTTGTATTTTTAATGTCAATATTGTATATTTTTGCCTGCAATTTTTTAGTAACTATTTATTATTTACTGTATGGTCGCGTGTACACAGAGACAAAAAACAAATAAAAAACAATAACAAGAAAGTAATAATGAAAATAGACGTATTGATAAGGTCTTATATAGCAAAATGGAATTTTCTATTCATCCATATTATTGGAAAGAGACGATGAAAAGAATTCAAGCGTTTTTTATTTCAAATGATATTTATACAATGGTATAAATTTAACAAAAAAGAGCTTTCTCCATGAATTATTTTTTTAATTTTTTTAAAAAGTATAAATGAACATTGTATATCACTACTGCGCTTATTAGCATAATTATTATATAAAGTATCGTACCTAAAATATCATGGTGTTTGATAAAACATATTTTTTTAACACTACGGCTACGATAAAGATTATTATACAGTTAATTACATGAAAGGTAGTATTAATGGTTACTTTTTTGTTTTTCTTCATTAAAAAAACTCTCATTTCTCAAATAAGTGATTAGAATAATAAAGTAAAATCGTTAGTTGTTATTTGATTAATCTTATCCGTATTAGCTATATTAAAAAGAATATTCTCCTTTTGTATATTTATTCTGTTAGTAAAATAAACAACAAATGTCCTAAAATAACTAAGATAATAGTCATTAAAATAATACTGATTGTTGTTATTATTTTTATTGTTCTTCTACTAAAGTCAGTATTAGCATAAATCGAAAAATAGAACATTACCAAGTATCCAACGAACATGCCATACATAGATAATAAAAAATTCCATTCAATATCCATGTATCCTCCACGCATTAAAGCATACGTTCCTATAATTATAAAAAATAAAATAAGTTGGTATATAAAAGTTATCATTTATCTATTAGCCTCCTACATTAGTATTATATTTTTAGATTGGTAGCAATCTTTAGATAATGTTCTGAACTAATAGCGGAGATTGGCAACCTAAAGAACAATTAAAAAAGTTATAATACAATAATACTGGAGATGTGATGACATGAGTACAAATAAAAAAATATATTTTCTTTGTTTCATATTATCTTTTATTATTTATATATTTTTACCTATCATTATTGGCAAAAACCTTTTTATTACTCGTTTATTCGTTATTTTTCCTTTATTATTCTTAGGTGCATTTTTATTTTCTTCGAACAAAAAAAGTTAGCTACAAGTGTAGTTAACTTTTTTACTATCTCTCAATCTTAAAGAAAGGATAAAAATGGATAATAATTAGTTTTATAGTGACGGAACTTCTGATAATTATCACTTATGTTAACTGCTTATTTAATAATATTAATTGAAATGGTCCAATCAATATTAGAATACATCTATATCTCTATTTTCTTTTAATTAAGTGCTCTTTTTAAAATTATCATAAACGCTGATATAACAATACTTATAGTTAATATTGAATAAGAATTGATCGATACTATAACCTCTAATATTGCATACTATTTACAATTGTTACAAGACCACTTTAAATTGTCTGAATACTATTATTTTAGTTGATTTCATAGTCTTCAGTCGACGTCAATTCTATAAATAGGATTGATTTTTTTATCCAAATTCCTATTTTCCTATTACTTTTTAACCTGTTTATTATTCTATAAATCTCTCTAAATGCTCTAAAAAAGTATCTTAAAATTTCAAATAGTAGTTAGCTATATTTTTTACTTTGCAACAGAACCAGAATAAGTATATATATTTAGGGTATATATAAGTAATAGACATCTAAATAATAAGTAATAGGAGGCTGGTGTAGATGTTCAAAAATATATTATTACCCTATGATTTCGAAAATGATTTTAGTGCTATCCCTGACTATTTAGAAAAAGTCACCGATGAAGATTCAGTTGTTGTAATTTATCACGTTGTAACAGAAAATGATCTTGCAATTAGTGTCAAGTATTATAATAAGCATAAAGAAGATATTATTAGAGAAAAAGAAAAAAAACTCACTCCATTTTTACGTGAATTAGAAAAAAGAGATATTCAATATAAAATAGATGTAGATTTTGGGCATATTAAAGATACAATCTTAGAAAAAATTACTTCTAAAGATATAAATAATGGTGAATTTGATTTAGTAATTATGAGTAATCATAGAGTCGATTTGAATATTAAACATGTTTTAGGAGATGTTACACATAAGATTGCTAAAAGAAGTTCTGTCCCAGTACTAATTGTTAAATAAACATAAGAAGTAAGAAATTTATTAATTCAAAAAGCCTAAATACTTTCTCACAAATCGAGAGAGTATTTAGGCTTTTTTATTTTTTTAATTTTGGTTTGTGATTTTTTAGATTATTTTTTGATTAGTCGTTCTAAAAAAGATTAGACACGCATTTATGCCGAGAAAATTTATTGAAGTTGAGAAGAACCCTTAACTAAACTTGTAGACGAATGTCGGCATAGTGTGAGCTATTTTACTGAAATTTATTTTGTTAATAAGATCCATGTTAAATGTCCCAGGATAAAAATAATAATAATCGTTAACATAGAACTGATATAGGCTATTATTTTTATTTTTCTTTTACTGAATTCTGAACTTTTATAAACTGAAAAATAAAACATAACGAGAAAACCGAAAAATATCCCACACATGATTATTAGAATATCCCAACTAATATTCATGTAGCCTCTGTGTATTAATCCATAGGTTACTAAAATTAAAAAAAATGAAATAAATTGTCTTATGACAGGTATCATTTACTAGCCTCCAAAATAAAACAATTGGAATAAAGCAACATTGATGTTAGGTAAATAAGTTATAAATAAAATCTGTAAAGTATGTCTCTAAAAATGCTGCGAGTATGTATAAAGGCAAAGCAATTAGAAAATATATTTTAAGTAAATTACTAAAAGCTAATACAAACGAAAAATTCTGTTTTTTATTCTTTCTAAAAAGATTACTTATTTTTCTAATGATTGTTTTATTTAATTTATATAAACCACTGATAACAAAACACATTGCGAATGTTTCAATTATTGCATGTGGTATAGAAGATAAAACCATAAGAAGACCTTTATTAAAATCAAAATGGATTGCGAAACCAAATGCAATTCCTGTAATTATACTTGTGGAAACTATATTTAAAAAATATAGAAATGGTATTGGGATTAAAGAAAAGATAAACATTTGAAATGGGACTCGGATGGCATTATTTAATATATATTGCCATAGTTTATTTAAACCTTGTGCATTATCAAGACTAGAAGGTACTTTATTTGATATATTTTTAAATGTTTCAAATGATGGATTGAATATAATTGATAGAGTGAAACTTAGTAATAAAAGACTTGTTGCTATTATGAATATTTTTAGTGATCTTTTGAAATAATTTTCGTCTTTGATTTTTAACATGATCTACTCCTTTTTCTCTTGTTTTTTAAAACAAGTGAAACGAGTTTCTTCTTATCTTGATTATAAGTTTTTATTTATTCTCATTGACGTACATTTTGTATCTTTATTTAGTCTTACATGCATAAAAAACGGGCAATTTAATTCGTCTATTTTTTTAGACTTTTATGATAATTTTGTATACCTGTACATACTTTCAAAGTTAATTTTACAGTATAAATTAACAAAAAAGAGCATTCTTCATGAATTATTTTTTTAATTTTTTTAAAAAGTATAAATGAACATTGTATATTACTACTGTGCTTATTAGCATAATTATTGTATAAAGTATCGTACCTAAAATATCATGGTGTTTGATAAAACATATTTTTTTAACAATGCGGCTACGATAAAGATCATTATACAGTTAATTACATGAAAAGTAGTATTAATGGTTACTTTTTTGTTTTTCTTCATTAAAAAAACTCCTATTTCTCAAATAAGTGATTAGAATAATAAAGTAAAATCGTTAGTTGTTATTTGATTAATCTTATTTGTATTATCTATATTAAAACGAATATTCTCAATTTGTATCTTTATTCTGTTAATAAAATAAACAACAAATATCCTAAAACGATCACAATTATAACAATTTTATTAACACTGCCTATATTACCCTACTCTACTGAATAAAACGCCTTCTGAAGGGTAAATACAAATGTGAAGAAAATTAAATCAACTTTTAAAATAGATAAAGAAGAGCGGAAATGCTCAACCAAAGGAGGACTTCACTATTATGAAATACGTAGTAGTCGGAACATCACATGCAGGCTATGCTGCAATAGAAACATTATTAATATCAGATCCAGAGGCGGAAATCGAAGTATTTGAAAGTGCCGAGACACCTTCATTCTTATCTTGTGGTATTCAAAGTTATTTAGAAGATGTTGCACCATCATTACAATCCTTGCATTATGCAGATGCAGAATCGTTAAAAGAACAAGGCGTGAACTTGCATCTTCAAACAACGGTAACGGATTTAGATACTCAAAATAAAACCGTGACTATTAAAAAAGATGGCAACACTTCAGAAGTCTCTTATGATAAATTATTCTTAAGCCCAGGCGCTGTACCAAACGAACTACCAATCAATGGCATCAACGAGTACAATAATGTCTTATTTATGCGTGGTGAAGAATGGGCCGGCAAAATCAAAGAACGCATTCAACATGCGAAGAAAGCCATTGTAGTCGGCGGCGGTTATATCGGTATCGAAGCAGCCGAAGCCTTTACCAAAGCCGGCATCGATACAACACTTATGGATGACCACGATCGTATTATCAACACTTATTTAGATAAAGAATTTACAGATATTTTAGAGAAAAACATTGCCGAACACGGCTTAAAATTCAAAGGAAATGCGAGCGTTAAAGCCTTGAAAGCAGACGATAACAACAATGTCACAGCCGTAGTCACAGATGACGGCGAATACGAAGCAGATACAGTATTATTTGCTGTCGGCGTTAAACCTGCAACAGAATGGTTAGACGGCAAAGTTGAACTCGGTAAAAAAGGCATTATCAAAATCAACGACCGCTTAGAAACATCAGAAAAAGACGTTTATGCAAGTGGCGACGCAACGCTTATTCCATTTGCGCCTATCAACGAAGACCGCTATATTGCACTTGCAACTAACTCTCGTCGTCAAGGTTACGTAGCAGCACGCAACATGGCAGGCAAAGACATGAAGATGCCACGCGTTTCAGGCACATCTGGTCTTTCTTTATTCGATTACAAATTCGGTCAAACAGGCGTACATGAAACAGAAAAAGACAGTTACGACGGCAACTTAGGAGCAAAATATATCGAAGTACCTGTGCGTCCTAAATTCCGTCAAGACGATACAACAGTTCATCTTAAAATCATGTTCGATGAAGATACACATCGCATTCTGGGCGGACAAATTATGAGTACGGAAGACTTAGTAGAATCTATCAACACACTATCGGTTGCAGTCAATGCAGGCTGGACATTAGAAGAACTCGCATTAGTCGACTTCTTCTTCCAACCAGACTTTAACCGTCCATGGAACTACTTGAACATCCTAGCACAACGCGCACTAGGCGACGATGTCTTCCCTAAAGACAAACAACTCTTCTAAACCCTTACGGACAAAAAAAGGTGCGTCTCTCCTCAGGGAGATGCACCTTTTTAATGAGCTTAATACTATTTCAAAGAGACTCCAACCCTTTGAAAGCATATAAAAGAATCGATAAGTCTGCATACCCACTCATCGATTCTTACTTTATTTAGAGATACATTTCTTTAATGTGGCGAGTTTGATTAACCTTCTTTTCTTTTTCCAATTCTTCACGATTTGCTTGATTTCACTAGTAGCTTTTTTCATTTTTAAATACCTTTATTTTTAAATTTAAGGGGTATTTCAAAGATTTAGAGGTAATTTTATATAAGCTCTTAAAACGCAAATATGAGTCAAATAACTGTATTTTAAGTACACCAACTAAAATTTGAACAAAACCAGTGAATAATTTTTTAGACACTGTCCATTTATATACAAACTTAAAAGTTAGTATGAAAAGTGGTCAACCATGCCGGTTGAGCGCTATCATTCCCACAGAAACAAAAAAGCATAAAAAACGTAAAAAACCTATAACATCAAAGTTTAAGAGTACTTTTTCATCTTTACTAGCCACTCATAGTTTCAAATCATCAAATTAATAAATAAAAATATAGCTATTAATGTTTATTAATTTGGTTTCATTATAAGCAATATTTTCAATAAATGTCTCAACAACAGGCTTAAAATATATATAATATACGAAATAACTTCCTATAAATCACTGATTATGTCAAACAAATTAAAAGGTTTAAACATTGATTTAACAGCGTTTAAGTCTTTTCTTTACTACTGTTTATTCCTCCTTTATATACCATTGATCTGACACTTTATTATCTATTTTTATTAGTTAATATTATATAGATTTATTCTGTTAGTAAAATAAACATTAAATAGCCTAAATGACCAAGATAATAGCCATTAGAATAATACTAATGGTTGGTTTTTGATTCTTCTTTTTATTGAATATAGAACTTTTATAGACTGATAATAAAAAAAATTCATTTATGTAAATATTATTTTTTGTTAATTTAAATTTAGAGAAGGAGATGAGGAAAATAAATAAAAAGACTTTCAAAAACACTTTTAAAACAACATTAGTTGTAATTTTGATTTTATTGTATTCTTTATTTTCACTAAGCGACAAATATAGTATTATCTTACTTTGTTTATTAGCTATTATTTTAGGTACAATTATTCATTTTTTAGTAGAATTTATTGGTGACTATTTATATAAAAAATAAAAGGTGGACGCAAATTCGTTCTAAAACTTTATGATCACATTCGTGTATAAAATTTTAATCACTCAAAAATCAACTAAGTATTTTATTAGTTAAATGCTTTAGTTTTTATATTTTTATCTTTTAAAAATGTTTCTACTTCTTTTTGTTTTTTTCCATTTACGTCTTTTTTATATTGTTCATTAATTGAATTTATTTCATCAATATCTTTTATAGATAGATTATCTGAATTAGAATTTTTATTTACTTTTTGTATTTGTGTATTCAATTTTTTTAAGTACTGATTAGCAGTTGTTATATAATCTTTAGTTTTAAACACTCCATCTTTATATCCATTTGGTAAATTAGTGTTTTGAATAAAGTTAGAAAAATTACTATCATTTTTATCATTCATTTCAGTTAATGAATTTAATTTTTTTAACTCATTTTTATTTAAGTTATCTTTATTACTTAAACTTTCAATATTTTCAATTAAAGCATGATTTATATCTAAATATTTTGAAACACTCTTTTTAATTTCTTTTTTACTGATATTTTCATTAATTTTACTAGATGAAAATACTTGTTTAGGTATTGCTGGTAGTTCATTTTTATTAGAAGTTTGATTTTTTGATTTTTCTGTAGAGTTACCACAAGCAGTTAATGAAAAAAATAAAAGAGAAACCATTATTAACACAAAAAATTTCTTTAAATTCATTTAAAATTCTCCTTTTTTAAGCTTTTCTTTATTCTTACCAATCTTTTTCAAGTTGTTTTAAAAATTCTTTTCGATTATATTCTAAATCTTGATCGTACTTTTCACTTTGAACTTCTCTCATATCTCTACTTTTATTTAATCAATTAGGCGTTTTCTCTCGACTTCTCCCTTGTGGCTCCTTGCGGTTAGGTTTTCGGTTTTTCCTAAGAGTATCGTCGCTAACCACAAATGTATCTCGTTCACTCATTCATTCTCACCACGCTTTCTTCGAAAGTTATTACTTAACGTAACCTAAGCATATAAAACATGCAAAGGTTATTTAAGTAATATAGTGGTTTGGAGTACTGGCTTTTCTAGCCACATACATGGTAGTGTCTCCGGCTTGTTGGGGGAACATCTCCAAGTCCCTTAGGATTTTTTCTCACGAAAAAATAGTGGCTAATTGCTAGCCACCATTATAAAATTTTATAAATAAATAATAAAAAATGTAAATTAGATGTTTAAATAGAATATGATTTTTTGTTAAGGTTTAAATATAAAAATATTAGGAGGCTAATCAAGAAGATTACAAAATCAATCAAAATATAGCCAATATTATTTATGATAATCTCGAAAGAAATGATAATGGTGAATTACAAATTATTGATAAAGAATATTTAAAGAATGAACTAAGCAATTCTAGTTTAGATGTTACAGTTAATGATGTTGAGAACTATGTGAATCAATATAATAAAACTATGCAAGGAAAAAATGGTAAAAAAGCGAAAGAAAATTTAGTAGCTTTTAAAAAAGAAGTTGAAAAACAACAAAAAAATAGTACAAGTACGAGTAATAGAGATGCTTGCGATGCTATAACTGTAACTGGTTTTGCTCATACTACAGCTACATCAAGAGCAATGGTAACATTAGGAGTTAGCGGACCTGTTGGCTGGGGAGTCGCAGCAGGAATGGGAGCGTTATATGCTGGAGAATCTATTGCTTGTAATCATGCGTAGGTGAAAAGATGAAAAAATTAATAGATAAATATTTTTTCACTATAAGTCAAGCAACTATCTTATTTATTTTTGCAATTCCAATGACAAACTTAGTGATTAAAAGTCTTTTACTTTATATTTTATTATTTATTATCTTAATTGGAAGTACATTTTTTATTGAACGTGATTTAAGTAAAGAATACTCACTACAGGAAAAAGCAAAAAAAATGTGCTTCACATTGTTACCTATTAATATAGTAGTTGTTCTTATATTCTTTATATTTATACTTTAATATTATAATGAATATATAAGATTAAACTATAGCACATCAAATATTAAAATATTTGATGTGCTATATATTTTGTGGGAGAAAAAATATGAAAAAGAGTAACGTAATTTTAATAATATGTCTTGTTTTTATTTTAGTAGGATGCTCAAAAAGAAAATAATTATTTATGGATACTACAAGTGCCCTTATTGTAAAAAAGTAGAAACTAATATTGTGCTTAAATTACAAAAAGATTATCTTGATAAAGATAAGGCTGATTATAAATTTGTAAATATGGCATTCTTAGGTAAAGATGCAATCAAAGGATCTAGAGCTAGTCATGTAGTTCAAAATATTGCCCCTAACCGTTATTTAGAATTTCAAAAATTAATTTTTTCAAAACAACCTAATCATGAAAATGAATGGTTAACTGAACAATTAATTGACCGACAAATTGATAAACTCAATATTAGTGATAAAAAAGCAAAAAAAATTAAAAAAGACTATAAAAATAAAAATAGTCAATCTTGGAAAGATGCTCAGAAAGATATAAAACTTTATAAAGATAAAAAAGTTAAAGAGGCGCCAACTGTTTATGTAAACGGTAAAAAATTGAAAGATCCTTATAGTTATACAGAATATAAAAAGTATTTGAAGTAATTAATTTAAAAAAGGTAATCATATTGATGAATTTTCAAAAATCGATATTAAAAATATATTAGAAAAAATAGCTGAAATTGAAGAAACACTATATCAAAGAAATGAATAAGTTATACAAAGATACTACCCATAATCATCTATTATGTTAATTACTGTCAGATATTAGTTGAATAAACTCCAGGAGATATACATAACTATATATAATGGAGATATTATTTTTAGTTATATTTAGCATATTTAAATAATGTTAATTTATCTGATAAAATAGCCTCACCATACTTTTCAAACCCTAAAGATTCATAGAAGTGGTAATTTCTACAATTTTTATGAGGAGTATAAACGGTCTATTTATTTTTATTAGTAAATTTTTCGAAAATCATTTTCATAGTTAATTTACTAATTCCATTATTCTGTTCATTTTGAGAAATGAAAATTTTATATAAATGTTGACTATTATGTTTTCTTTAATTTCAAATGCGCCAACTATATTTTCTTCTGAAAAAATCGTAGAGTGTTGATTTGTGGTTATATCGTGTTGTAAGTCTTCCAAAGTTTCACAATATGGACTCGTTAAATACAATAACCCAACCATAATAGAAATTTTTGGTTTTCATCTATTATTCACCTCTAAAATAAAACTCAATCCGTGAAAGGATTAAGTTAGACAGACTATTTTACAATAACAACGGGAATTTCTGAACGTTTTGCTACTTTGTGACTGACGCTACCTAACACCATTTCTTGCAAACTATTTAATCCACGTGTTCCTAAAACAATAGCTTGAAATTCTCCACTATTGGCAACTGAAACAACTGTGTCCGCAGGAACACCATGTGCAATTTTCATTTCATATTTTACATTATGCTCTACAAATAACTCAGTGATATGAGAGAGTTTGTCTTCTCTTTCATTCGTCAAACTGGAACTTTGTTTACCATGTAAAACATCTGTTTTCGATTCCTCAACATCTACAACTGTAAGAATAGTAACAATCGTATTATCATCTATAAAATTTAAAACCTCTTTTGCTGAACGCAAACTATTCTCTGATCCATCTGCTGCTAATAAAATTGATTTATACATAAATAACGCTCCTTTAGTTTAAATGATTTTCATTTAGTTGGCTTAACTCTGAAACAACTTTATGACTATCTGAATTTAATTTTTCTATACGAACAATATTATTTTTTTCTTCGAATTTTCGTACTATCGTGTCAATTGCATCTACTGCAGAATCATCCCATAAGTGTGCATTATTGAAGTTTAATTCTATGGTACTATTTTCAATCTCAAAGTTTATTTGCTCCATCATAGAATCAATAGAAACAAAAAAGATTTGTCCTTTAAAAGATAATCGGTTTATTTTACCGAACTCTTCAGAAATAACTTCTACTTTTGAAATTTTAGTAGCAAAGAATAAAGCACTGAAAACAACGCCTGCAACAACACCTAAAGCTAAATTATGCGTCATTAAAACAATAATCACTGTAATAAGCATAACGACTGCATCCGTTTTTGGTGCTTTCTTAATATATTTAAAGGAATTCCAATCAAATGTACCAATAGAAACCATAACCATAATACCTGCTAAAATTGGCATTGGAACTTGAACTACAAGTCCTCCAAGTACAATAATCATAAATATAAGTACAATACCCGCTGTAAATGTAGACAATCTACTGTTTGCACCTGATTTAACATTGATGACGGATTGACCAATCATGGCACAACCTCCCATGCCACCGAATAATCCGGTAATCATGTTAGCGATACCTTGACCACAGGACTCTCTATTTTTACTACTATAAGTGTCTGTAGCATCGTCTACAATTTTAGCTGTAAGTAAGCTCTCAACTAAACCTACAATAGCCATAGATAAAGAGTAAGGGAAAATAATTTGAAGAGTTTCTAAATTAAAGGGAACATTAGGGATTAAAAAGTGAGGGAAAGCTTGTTTGATATTACCTAAATCTCCCACAGTTCTAACGTCAGAACCTGTATACATATAAAGGGCAGTCAATACGATAATAGCTATTAATGGTGCAGGTATAGCTTTAAAAAATCTTGGAATTATATATACGATGAGTAACGTTACAATTACATATATATAAGTTGAAATTGATATCCCAAAGATATGTTCTATTTGAGACATAAAAATCATGATTCCTAGAGCATTCACAAAACCTATCATGACAGAACGAGGTATAAATTTCATTAGACGACCTACTTTAAGAAGTCCTAAAATTAATTGAATTAACCCCATCAGTATAGTAGCAGCTAGAAGATACTCTACACCGTAATCTTTCACAAGTGGCACAATTAATAAGGCAATAGCCCCTGTTGCACCTGATATCATCGCCGCTCTACCACCTACAATAGCAGTGACGACAGCAATAATGAACGAAGTATATAAACCAACCATAGGATCTACACCAGCAATGATGGAGAATGCGATAGCTTCAGGGATTAAAGCTAAGGCAACTACAATACCTGCAAGTATATTTTTGCCTGGCTGGTTAAGCCATTCATTTTTTAATTTTTCAACCATAACTTACTCTCCTTTTTATTTAATTATATTGTAAAGTATATCAGAAAAGTTTCATATGTATACCCCTTAATGAAACTTTGTGTTAAACTTTAGCTACAGGGTGGTGCAATTAAATGAAATACGGTTATATTAGACCCGTTACAATAAACGACGATTTAAATGAACAAAAAAAGAAAATAGAAACTCATACAAATGAAATTGTTGAAGAAATTCATGCTAATAATAAGAAGAGGAATATATTAGATGTTCTTTTAAATGAAAAATTAGTTCCTGGAGATATGTTATACGTTACGGATTTATGTATTCTTGCAGATTCTACGAAACATTTAGTAGATATATTAGATTATCTTTCTCAGGAGGATATATCTTTATATGTTATTAATTTAAATCGTTACATTTATAAAGACATCAAAGGTGAATTTATAGAGATATTACATGATATCACAGACTTTCAAAGTGATATTGTTAAATTTAGAACTCGTGTAGGATTAGAGAATTATTCAAAAGATGGAAAAACTTTAGGAAGACCAAAGCGAGATGATAAAAATCTTAGAGATGCTATTGAAATGTATATGAGCAAAAAATACACTTTAGATGAGATAAAAGAACAGACAAACATAAGTAGGGCAACTTTGTATCGTCATCTAGATAAATAAGAGGTGATGAACGTTGTTACAAGATATAGTCTATAAAGTATTGTTATCGATTCGAGAAGAAAATAGCGTAGATTTTAAAACGTTGGATGTGAGTGAAAAACCTTTTCTATTAGCACTTGAGAGCGTAGCAGGGGAAGATTTAGCACAAAAAATTTCTAAATTTCAAATAACTATACATAAAAGGCTTTTTGTTTTATAAAATTAATGTTCTGTTCTTTCCCTTTTGATTCTATAAATTGTTTGACGTGTAATACCCACGTCTTTGGCTATCTTACTAATAGATTCTCCTTTATTTAGTAGCTCAATAACACGATGGTAAACAATTCTCTTGTGAGGATTTTTAGCATTAGGTGAATATAGTAAAGGGCGTCCTTTATACACACCTTTTTCTTTCGCAATTTTAATCCCTTGCGCTTGTCTACGTTTACTTTCATTTCGTTCTTGTTCTGAAACCATTGCTAATATTTGAATGATTAAGTCTTTCATAAATTTATCTAATAATGGATTGCCAATGACTTCGTTCATCATAGGTAAGCTAGTAATCATCAATTGAACTTCTTTGTCTTTTAAATAATTAACGGTATGAATCACTTCATCGTAATTACGACCTAAACGATCAATAGATTCTACTATAAACCGATCCCCCATTCTTACAAAGTTAAGTGCTTCTTGAAGTATTGGTCTATTTTCAATAGATTTCCCAGATTGTTTTTCTATAAATATTTTTTCAGCACCAAACGTCTTTAAATTTTCGAGTTGTCTTTCTAAATTTTGTTCGATTGATGATACTCTCGCATAACCAACAATCATTGATTTTCACCTCACAATTAATTATACACCCTAATCATACGTTTTAGTTACTATAAATTCAATAACTACATATGTACGATTAGGGTGTACGCCAATCATACAATTAAAGTTATAAATATTAAATAAACTGAAAGCGTAAAAATGATATAATAAAATCATAATTCTTGAGGAAGCGAAGTGACTTATGAATCTAGCAATTTGCAACTAAATAGTAAACGGATTTTGGTTTATTATCGGAGTTTTTTTATCATCGATTATACTAATTCCATTTGAAGACACTTTACTACAATCTTTACGTAACTATTGGTTACTGCTCCAAAAGAGTGTAGTAAAAGGAACTGCTATAAAATGCAACGTCTATCCTCATATGGACAGTATTGAAAATGCATGTTTAATTTCACAAATCACTTTTAAAGTCAATTCACCTTATAAAAATATGTCTGAAGATTATATGGATATTAAAGAATCAGATCGAATTATCATGAAAGCTATACTTAATAAGTGTGGTATAGATTTACAAAAAAGTAACCATAAGTTAAACAATGTTATGCCAAGTTACAATGTTTTTATCCGTAAAGACGAGTTAGATTATAGATAGAAATAATATTCAAAAGAGAAATGAATGAGGACTTTGCATTTCTCCACTCACCGATGTTATAATTTAGTTAACAAGGAAACTAGCATAGATGCACCAATCCCCTCACTACGGCAATAGTGAGGGGATTTTTTAGGTGTGGCTATGGTCGCCTATTTATTATTGCGATTACGTAGCCAATGCGTAAATAACGCAATAATACAACCACTGATGACTGTGGTCGTGATGTGAACAAGGATTTCTAGCATAGATTAGCACCTCCTCTCTGCGTCGGAATTGACGCCTGAGAGATAGACGACTTGTATATTATATCATCTACGAATATACGATGATAGGTAGCTTCTGATAAGTGATCTGGTTCTGTTGCAAAGTTGATTTTGTAGTATAATTTTAACAAAAAGGAGTATGCTATATGAACTATTTCAGATATAAACAATTTAACAAGGACGTCATCACTGTAGCCGTTGGCTACTATCTAAGATATGCGCTTAGTTATCGTGATATATCTGAAATACTAAGAGAACGTGGTGTCAACGTTCATCATTCAACGGTCTACCGTTGGGTTCAAGAATATGCTCCCGTTTTGTATCAAATTTGGAAGAAAAAACATAAAAAAGCGTATTATAAGTGGCGTGTTGATGAGACATATATCAAAATTAAAGGACAGTGGTGTTATCTGTATCGCGCGATTGATGCAGATGGACATACATTAGATATTTGGTTACGCAAAAAACGAGATCATCAATCAGCATATGCGTTTATTAAGCGCCTTATTAAACAATTCGGTAAACCTCAAATGATAATTACAGATCAAGCACCTTCAACGAAGGTAGCCATGGCTAAAATAATTAAAGTGTTTAAGTTGAAACCTAACTGTCATTGCACATCTAAATATCTCAATAACTTCATTGAACAAGATCATCGTCACATTAAGGTGAGAAAGACAAGATATCAAAGTGTCAATACGGCAAAAAATACACTCAAAGGCATTGAATGTATTTACGGATTATATAAAAAAACCGTAGGTCTCTTCAGATCTACGGATTTTCACCATGCCACGAAATTAGTTATATGTTAGCTGGTTAGGCGAAGACTGACACAATAAAATGGTGATTAGCTATATTTTTCTAACTTTGCAACAGAACCCTTAATTTCATAGAACGGCGAAATTAATACATGTTAGTCAGCTAATTGAATACTTACATTATAAGAGAGTAGTTAACTTTATTTTTAATTTGCACCAGAACTTTTTAATGTATTATTTCATCCTTGAATAAATCACCCCATTCACATATTGCATAAACCACCTTATCTAGCTTGTAGCCTATAGATGTCAGCTTATACTCCACTTTTGGGGGAACTACAGAATAAGTATGTCTTTCAATAATTTGGTCCTCTTCTAATTCTCTAAGTTGTCTTATTAGCATCCTTTGATTGACATGCGGCAACTTTTTTTGTAGCTCACTTAATCTCAATACTTTGTCTTGAAGTAAATGAAAAATTATAGGGATCTTCCACTTTCCTCCGATAACACATAAAGCTAAATCTTTAGAAGTGAAAAATTCTTTTCCTTTATAATACAATTTTCATCCTTCTTTCTTCTATATATTAGAATTTACATTGTTAATGCGGAAGATTATATAATCTTCCGCATTAACTGCTTATTTATATCTATTCTAAATTGGCATGATTATTTTGCATAGTTGTTTCCTCAACATCTAATTGTGTCATTAGTCCAATGACTACACTATCTAAAAAGATTTGTGATGATTGTTCAAACAAACTACCTAACGGTTGATCAGACCCAGTAGCATCGTGTTTTGTACCTGCTGGTAATTCAACTACTGTGTCTGCAATTTCACCAATTGCAGAATCTAGTTTAGTTGTTAGTAATACCACTTTTGCATCAACTGATTTCGCTTTTTCTGCTAATAAGCGAAGATGTTCTGTTGAGCCTGAACCAGAAATTACAATAAATAAATCATCTTTTTGAATTGATGGTGTTGTTGATTCGCCAATGACAAATGCTTGCTTTCCTAATTGATTGAGTCTCATTGCAAAACTGTTTGCAACGAATCCAGAACGCCCCTTACCTGCAATAAATATGCGTGATGCTTCAGTTACTTCTGATACAAACCCATCAAATTCTTCATCTTTAACATGAGATAAAGTGCCCTTTAACTCATCTAAAATTAATTGATAATGATTAAAAGTTGTCATCATTATTTACCTTCAATAGCGTCACGACATTGTTTAGCTGCTTCTACAGGGTCATCAGCATTTGCGATACCGCCACCAACAATTACTAAGTCAGGTTCTTCTGCAACAATTTCTTTAATTGTATCTGGTTTAATACCACCAGCAACTGCGACTTTAGAATTTTTAATTACTGATTTAACTTTACGTAAGCTATCTAATGGAGATTGTCCTTCAGCTTGTAAATCATAACCAGTGTGCACTGCAATATAGTCAGCACCCATTTCATCTAATTCTTTCGCACGTTTTTCTAAATCTTGAACAGCAATCATATCTACTAATAATTGTTTGTTATTTTTATGTGCTTCTTCAACTGCTGCTTTAATTGACGCATCTTCTGCTACACCTAAAATTGTTACAACATCAGCGCCGAATTTAACAGCTTGGCTTACTTCATAGTCTGCTGCATCCATGATTTTTAAGTCTGCTAATACTTTAGCATTGCTTATATTTTCATTTAAATGTTGAACGGCAGGTAAACCTTCGTTAATCACAATTGGTGTACCAATTTCTACAATATCAACATATTCTTCTACTTTTTTCGCTAATTCTGCTGCTTCTTCTTTATTTAATAAATCAATAGCTAATTGTAATTCCACGATAATTCATCCTTTCATTAATTTATACCTTTATTTTGACATAATTATCAATAAATCAATACTGACAAAATTGGCATATAGGGAATGTCAGCTTATCTAAAGGGGGTGACTATTTTTTCAGTATGAATAATATTACACTGTAGTGTACAGTTGGAATTGTAAATATAAGACTAATAATTACAAATTTGGAGGCTTTTTAGATGACTCATATTCAATTAGATTATGGTAAGACTTTAGAATTTTTTGGAGAACATGAATTAGAACAACAAAAAGATATCGTGAAGACATTACACAAAACGATACATGGAGGAACTGGTGCAGGAAATGATTTCTTGGGTTGGGTAGACCTTCCAGTTGATTATGATAAAGAAGAGTTTTCAAGAATTGTAGAAGCTTCTAAACGTATTAAAGCAAATTCTGACGTGTTAGTTGTTATTGGTATTGGTGGCTCATACCTTGGTGCACGTGCTGCTATTGAAATGCTAACATCTTCATTTAGAACAAATAATGACTATCCTGAAATTGTTTTTGTAGGTAACCATTTATCATCAAGCTATACAAAAGAATTAGTAGATTATTTAGCTGACAAAGATTTCTCTGTAAACGTCATTTCTAAATCTGGTACAACTACAGAACCAGCAGTTGCATTCCGTTTATTCAAACAATTAGTTGAGAGTAAATATGGCAAAGAAGAAGCTAAAAAACGTATCTTTGCTACAACAGATAAACAAAAAGGTGCATTAAAACAATTAGCTACAAATGAAGGTTATGAAACATTTGTAGTTCCTGATGATGTAGGTGGCCGTTATTCAGTGTTAACTGCTGTAGGTTTATTACCAATCGCAGCTGCAGGTATTAATATTGAAGCGATGATGATTGGTGCAGCAAAAGCACGTAAAGAATTATCTTCTGACAAATTAGAAGAAAATATTGCTTATCAATATGCAACAATCCGTAACCTTCTATATAGCAAAGGTTATACAACTGAAATGCTTATCAACTATGAACCGTCAATGCAATATTTCAATGAATGGTGGAAACAATTATTTGGTGAATCAGAAGGTAAAGACTTTAAAGGTATTTATCCTTCAAGTGCTAACTACACTACTGATTTACATTCATTAGGACAATACGTTCAAGAAGGTCGTCGTTTCTTATTTGAAACAGTTGTTAAAGTGAATCATCCAAAACATGATCTTACTATTGAAGAAGATAGTGACGATTTAGATGGATTAAATTATCTTGCTGGTAAAACAATTGATGAAGTTAATACAAAAGCATTTGAAGGTACATTATTAGCACATACTGATGGTGGCGTACCTAATATCGTTGTTAATATTCCACAATTAGATGAAGAAACATTTGGCTATGTCGTGTACTTCTTTGAACTCGTATGTGCTATGAGTGGTTATCAATTAGGCGTCAATCCATTCAATCAACCTGGTGTAGAAGCGTATAAACAAAATATGTTTGCTTTACTTGGTAAACCAGGATTTGAAGATATGAAAAAAGATCTTGAAGCAAGATTGTAGGTTATAAACTATAAAGAAATGAGAGGATACAATGTCTAGTAATATTGGAATTTTAGGTTTAGGTGTTATGGGGAAAAATCTTGCGTGGAACATCGAGGATAAGAAATATTCTGTGAGTATTCATAGTAGAGATAATAATGAAATTAATGATACTATTCAAAAGTCTCATTATCAAAAGATATATCCTGCGTATAACTTGAAAGAATTTGTAGATTCATTAGAAAAACCCCGTAAAATTTTGTTGATGATTAAGGCCGGGAGTCCTACGGATAATATGATAAATACACTACTTCCGCTGTTAGATGATGATGATATTTTAATTGATGGTGGTAATACAAACTATCAAGATACAATTCGTCGAAATAAAGCATTAGCTGAAAGTGGCGTTAATTTCATCGGTATGGGCGTTTCAGGTGGTGAAGTAGGCGCTTTAACTGGTCCTTCATTAATGCCTGGCGGTCAAGAAGCCGCTTATAATAAAGTCAGTGATATCTTAGATGCCATTTCAGCTAAAGCGCAAGATGGCGCATCTTGCGTAACATACATTGGCCCAAATGGTGCAGGTCATTATGTGAAAATGGTCCATAACGGTATTGAATATGCAGATATGCAATTAATCGCTGAAAGTTATGCAATGATGAAAGACTTATTAGGTATGAGTCATACTGAAATTTCTCAAACATTCAAAGATTGGAATGCTGGAGAACTCGAAAGTTACTTAATAGAAATTACTGGTGATATTTTCACTGAATTAGATGAAAATAATGAACCTTTAGTAGAAAAAATATTAGATACTGCTGGTCAAAAAGGTACAGGTAAGTGGACTTCTATTAATGCATTAGAATTAGGAATTCCATTAACAATTATCACTGAATCAGTATTTGCTCGTTTCATTTCATCCATTAAAGAAGAACGTGTTAACGCGTCTAAATCATTAAATGGACCACAAGCTTCATTTGATGGTAATAAAGAAGAATTCTTAGAAAAAATCAGAAAAGCATTATATATGAGTAAGATTTGTTCTTACGCTCAAGGCTTTGCGCAAATGAGAAAAGCGAGCGAAGATCACGAATGGA
This sequence comes from Staphylococcus sp. FSL W8-1270, assembly GCF_038007165.1. Lineage (NCBI taxonomy): Bacteria > Bacillati > Bacillota > Bacilli > Caryophanales > Staphylococcaceae > Staphylococcus > Staphylococcus sp. FSL W8-1270. The sequence goes on along the minus strand of NZ_JBBOWQ010000001.1, from coordinate 149,988 downwards.
ACTTAAAATTAGGTGATCTTGCAATGATTTGGCGTGAGGGTTGTATCATTCGTGCACAATTCTTACAAAAAATTAAAGATGCTTACGATAATAATCCAGAACTTGAAAACTTATTATTAGATCCATACTTCAAAAATATTGTTACAGATTACCAAGAGGCATTAAGAGACGTCGTAGCAACAGGCGTTAAAAACGGTGTACCAACACCAGGATTCTCTGCAAGTGTGAACTACTATGATAGTTATCGTTCTGAAGATTTACCTGCTAATCTTATCCAAGCACAACGTGACTATTTTGGTGCACATACTTATGAACGTAAAGATCATGAAGGTGTGTTCCACACACAATGGGATGAAGAGTAATATAATTACTGTTACGGAATGAAAACCAGAAACTAGCTAATCAAGTAAAAGGGGGGAACTGCTTTGGATAAAAATTTATCATCATTAATAACAATATTTGGCGGAACAGGAGATTTAAGTTACAGGAAATTGCTACCTTCTATTTTTAATCTTTATAAAAAGGGTCACTTTAAGAAATTAGTTATCATTTCTACGGGTTTAGAGGATATAAGTGATGAAGAATATAGAAGTAAAGTAAAACAAATTTTATTAAGCCGAGAAAATTTTGAAATGGTGAACTTATTTTTAGATAACATATTTTACTTTCAACAAAATGTTGAAGATAAAACAAGTTGGAATAAATTAAAGGAACTTTCCAATGATATTGATAAAAAATATTGTTTGGATGGCAATAGATTATTTTACTTAGCAATGAATCCTCAATTTTTTAAAATTATAACTCAAAGCATAAGCCAATCAGGTCTTTCTGATACAAATGGATTTTCAAGATTAATAATCGAAAAACCATTTGGAAAAGATTTGAAATCTGCTGAAGACTTAAATAAACACATAAGACAGTATTTTAAAGAAGAAGAAATATTTAGAATAGATCATTATCTAGGTAAAGAGATGGTGCAAAATATTGAATCTTTACGTTTTGGTAATACAATATTTGAACCATTGTGGAACAACAAGTATATATCAAATGTTCAAATAACTCTATCGGAAACTTTAGGCATTGAAGATAGAGGCCAATACTATGATTCTACAGGAGCGCTTAAAGATATGGTGCAAAATCATGCACTACAAATACTTACTCTTATTGCTATGGAGAAACCCGAAAGCAGAAATAGTAAAGATATTAGACTAAAAAAAATCGAACTTTTAAACAATATAAAATTTTTGAAAGGGGCTGATGTACACAAATATTTTGTTAGAGGACAATATATTAATGGTATTATTAATGAAACTCCGATAATGTCATATCATGAAGAAAAAGGTGTTGATAGTGATTCAACAACAGAAACATTTGTAGCAGGAAAAGTACTTATCAATAATAGAAGATGGGAAGGGACTCCATTTTATATTCGTACGGGGAAACGCTTAGGTAAAAAAGCAACAGAGATTGTTATAGAATTCAAAAAAAACAATAATACATTAAGATATGAAAATAATAATGAGGATACTGATTGTAATTTACTGGTAATAAATATAGAACCTAATGCCAAAATATCACTATATATTTATGAAAATAAATCAAATAGAAATAATAGAAGTCATAATATGAAAATTTATAACTCAATAGATAAAAACCAAGTAGTGGATGCTTATGAATCACTTATATGTGATGCTTTAATAGGAAATCAAACTAATTTTGTACATTGGGAAGAACTTAAACAATCATGGGAATTTATAGATTATATAAGTACTGAATGGAAAAAATCTAACGTAACAATACCACAGTATAAACCAGGAAGTTTTGGACCTAAAGAAAGCGATCAATTACTTAAACAAGATAACTTTGAATGGTGGAATAATCTATAAAACGTAAATATTGCAAAACACTATATAGGAGGAGTTAAATGAATATTCTGGTTCTGTTGCAAAGTTAGAAAAATATAGCTAACTACCATTTTATCATGTCGTTGTTCCCTTAACTGGCTAACATATCCCTAATTTCGTGGCATGGCGAAAATCCGTAGATCTGAAGAGATCTGCGGTTCTTTTTATATAGAGCGTAAATACATTCAATACCTTTTAAAGTATTCTTTGCCGTATTGATACTTTGATATCTTGTCTTTCTTACTTTAATATGACGGTGATCTTGCTCAATGAGGTTATTCAGATATTTCGATGTACAATGACAGTCAGGTTTAAGTTTAAAAGCTTTAATTACTTTAGCTATTGCTACTTTCGTTGAAGGTGCCTGATCTGTAATTACCTTTTGAGGTTTACCAAATTGTTTAATGAGACGTTTGATAAACGCATATGCTGAATGATTATCTCGTTGCTTACGCAACCAAATATCTAATGTATGTCCCTCTGCATCAATGGCACGATATAAATAGCTCCATTTTCCTTTTATTTTGATGTACGTCTCATCAATACGCCATTTGTAATAAGCTTTTTTATGCTTTTTCTTCCAAATTTGATACAAAATTGGGGCATATTCTTGAACCCAACGGTAGACTGTTGAATGATGAACGTTTACACCACGTTCCCTTAATATTTCAGATATATCACGATAACTCAATGCATATCTTAGATAGTAGCCAACGGCTACAGTGATAACATCTTTGTTAAATTGTTTATATCTGAAATAGTTCATACAGAAGACTCCTTTTTGTTAAAATTATACTATAAATTCAACTTTGCAACAGAACCAAATTAGTTATGCAGTCGCTTTAGCATTAAGGTATATACCAGACATACAAGAAACGTACTTTAATATTTCTCAGGCACAACAAGCGAGAGGATTTGAAATGTCTAAAAAAGTAAATTTACTAAATAGACTTAAAGGGGCTTCTAAAATTGTCTTACCATTAATTTTTTCGAGTTTGGATAGGATTGAAATAATAAGTACGGCTATGGAATTACGCCAATTTGGACAACATAAATCGCGTACATGGTATGTAAGCGAGCCTTTTAAAAAGAAAGATATTATTGTAATCTTTATAGCATTACTTTTTATTGTGATAGTAATAACATTATTTTATATAAATGAAGGTAGATTCTATAACCCTTGGAAATAACTAAAAATAACTCCCCGTAACGTTAGAGTTAGTGGGGAGTTTATATTTAATTTAGAAGAAAAAGTTCCAAATCGTCTGCAAGGTATGGTTTTCGATAATAATAAATAAACCAAGTCCAATATAGACCACTGCCATTATCCAACGACTGAACTTCTCTACAGTTTCTCCGATTTCAGGAATAGATGCAAGCTTCTGTGCAGTAAACACTAAGACATAGATTAAAATTAAAAAGACGATTAATGTCACAATGAGTTCAGAGACGCTTAATGTGACAAAGTAAGGGACAAATAATCCGATGTTATCTGCTCCGCAACTTGCGATCGTCACTAACGCAACCGTGCCAATTAGTTTAGTTAATCCGTGTTTGTCTAGTTCTTGTTTCGCTCTTTTTTCTCCTTCACAATCATCAAAAATAGCTACTTTTAATCCTAAATAGATAGGAATAAGACCAAGTAATCCTAAAATCCATTTTTCAGGCACATAATTTAAGACAAAGGCAAAGAATAAACTTACGACAATCAATGTCACAGATCCTACATATTGACCAATATAAATATTTCTATATTCTTTTTTTGTCTGTGCTCGCGCGAAAAAAATAAGCAAAATAACAAGTAAGTCGACTGCAGTTGCGATATACAATATCGCAGCAGTAATGATAGTTTGAATCATAGTTTAACTGTCCTTTTAAAAGTGATATTGAATAAAGTATAACGCATTTCAAATAAGAATTATATAGATTTTATTTTAAAATTTTCACCAAATTTTTAATGTCTACTTGCATGGAAAAAATAAAAAACAATAAATACTAAATAATTTGAAAATTCAAAATATAAAGTGTAAAATGAAAGTGAAGAGATTAGAAAGCGCTTACAAATATCTCTTTGTATTAAAAATGATAAAAGTTCTCTTACGGAAGGAGGCGTTCATTCATGAGTGAATCATATGATTTGATTGTGATTGGTGCAGGACCTGGAGGGTATGTATCAGCCATTCGTGCCGCACAATTGGGTAAAAAGGTGGCAGTCATCGAAAAATTCAATGCTGGAGGCACTTGTTTAAATGTGGGTTGCATTCCATCTAAAACATTATTAGAACACGGGGAAAAAGCACATAGCATTCAAGTTGCGAATGACTGGGGAATGACGACGAAAGAATTAAATATCGATTTTCCTAAATTTGTACAACGTAAAAAGAAAGTGGTACAAACACTTACGGGTGGCGTTAAACAGTTACTAAAGAAAAATAAAGTAGCTTATATTGAGGGAGAAGCAAGCATTTCAAAAGACTTAAACGTAAAAGTAAATAATGAAACGTATCAAGGTAAAGATATTATTTTAGCGACAGGTAGTAAACCATTTGTACCACCTATTAAAGGATTAGATAATGTCGATTATGAAACAACAGATACATTTTTCGATTTAAAACAACTACCTAAACAATTAGCAGTGATTGGCGGTGGTGTCATCGCAACAGAACTCGCTTCATCAATGGCTGATCTTGGCGTGAAAGTAACCATTGTTGAAGTGGCAGATGATATTTTACTTACTGAAATTGATGATACACGTGAGTTATTAAAAGCGCATTTAGAAAATCAAGGTATTAACATTATTACAAAGGCGAAAATTAAAACAGTAGATAAAACTAAAATTGTACTCGATGGTCAAGATGACGTCAGCTTCGACACGTTACTTGTCGCGACAGGTAGACAACCGAATACACAAGTGGCTAAAGATTTAAATTTAGAGATGGATGGCAAGTTCTTTAAAGTGGATGACCATTATCAAACAAGTCAAAAACATGTCTATGCGATTGGTGATTTAGTCAAAGGTTATCAACTTGCACATGCTGCAAGTGCACATGGTATTCATGTAGCAGAAACACTTGCTGGAGAACACCCACCACTTGTTCGTCAAGAAAACATTACACGTTGTATTTATACACGACTTGAAGCGGCATCCATTGGCTTATCAGAAGAACAAGCAAAAGAAGCGGGATATGATGTGAAAGTCACACAATCAGCGTTTCAAGGTAATGCGAAGGCGCTCATTAAAGAGGAAAACGAAGGAATTATAAAATTAGTTATTGATCAAACATATGGGGAAATACTCGGCGCCTTTATGGTAGGTCCTCATGCGACAGACTTAATTGGCGAAGTCCTAGGAGTAAAAGCGTCAGAAGGTACCATCTATGAATTATCCGAAATAATTCAACCACATCCCGCATTATTAGAAGCGATTGGCGAAGGTGGGGATGCATACTTTGGTTCTGCAATTCACATGTAGTTATTACACTTACGCCCTATGAAAGATAGGAGGAATTGACAATGAAAATGGAAAAAGAACAAGCACGTTGGATTTATAAAACAATGAATGAAATTCGATTTTTTGAAGAGAAGGTACACAAAATTTTTAGTGATGGTCAAATCCCAGGATTTGTACATTTATATGTCGGTGAAGAAGCCGTTGCCACAGGTGTCATGTCACAACTAACTGACGATGATTATATTACAAGTACACACCGTGGTCATGGACATGCTATCGCAAAAGGTTGCGATTTAAACGGTATGATGGCAGAAATCATGGGTAAACGTGATGGTTTAGGTCATGGTAAAGGTGGCTCAATGCATGTTGCCGAAATTGACAAAGGGATGCTCGGTGCCAATGGTATCGTAGGCGGTGGCTTTGGTCTTGCGATTGGTGCAAGTATTTCAATTATCAATCAAGGTAAAGACAATGTTGCCGTATGCTTCTTTGGTGATGGTGCCGCAAATGAAGGCACATTCCACGAAGGTTTAAACTTCGCTTCAATTTTAAACTTACCAGTTATCTTTGTCTGTGAAAATAACCAATTCGCTGAAGGTACGACACATGACTATGCAAGTGCATCTGAAACGATTGCTGAACGTGCTTCTGCATATAATATGCCAGGCGTACGTGTGGATGGCATGAATGTTTTAGAAGTCTATCAAGCGACACAAGAAGCAGTAGAACGTGCTAAAAAAGGGGAAGGTCCTACATTAATCGAATGTGATACGTATCGTAAATATGGTCACTTTGAAGGTGACGAACAAAAAGTTAAATCACCAAATGATCGTAATGCGGATAAAAATGCCACTGTAGAATTCAGAAAACAAGCGATTGAAGAAGGTTGGTTAACTGAAGAAGAAGCAGACGATATTGAAAAAACAGCTGAACAAGCCGTAGAAGATGCTGTGAAATTTGCGGACGAAAGTGAATTACCAGATGAAGATTCACTATACAAAGATGTCTTTGCATAACAAACCTTTAAAGCACTAAAACGAAGAAATAGATAAGAACGCACCTAACCAGACGAGGAGGTTTTTACGATGAGTGAAGAACGTAAACTAACATTTATGGGCGCGATTAATGAAGCGATTGATCAATCTATGGAGAAAGATGAAAATGTCATCTTAATTGGTACAGACGTTTCAGGTGGCGCAAAAGTAGAACATATTCAAGATGATGATACATTTGGTGGCGTGTTCGGAGTAACAAAAGGGCTTGCTAAAAAATATAGTCGTAAACGTGTCATCGATACACCTATTTCTGAACATATTACATTAAGTGCAGCTGTAGGGGCTGCTGCAACAGGATTACGTCCCATCGCAGAACTTATGTTTAACGACTTTATCGGATTTGGTTTAGATCCAATTTTAAACCAAGGTGCAAAAATGAGATATATGTTTGGTGGTAAAGCTAAAATTCCATTAGTAGTACGTACCGTTCATGGCGCTGGCGCAAGTGCGGCAGCACAACACTCTCAATCTCTATATAATATGTTCGCAACAATTCCAGGTGTTAAAGTAGTTGTACCATCAAATCCATATGATGCAAAAGGATTATTAATGTCAGCGATTCAAGATGATAACTTAGTTGTATTTTCAGAAGATAAAACATTACTTGGCCAAAAAAGTAATGTGCCTGAAGAACCTTATACGATTGAGATTGGTAAAGCCAATGTCACACGAGAAGGTGATGATTTAACGATTGTCGCAATTGGTAAAATGGTTGCTGTGGCTGAAGAAACAGCTGACCGACTTGAAGAAGATAATGTTTCAGTAGAAGTCATCGATTTACGTTCAGTGTCTCCATGGGATCAAGATACAGTTTTAGAATCAGTGAAAAAAACAGGACGCTTAATTGTTATTGATGAATCAAGTCCACAATGTAACATTGCTGGTGACGTCGCTTCTGTCATTGGTGATATTGGATTCGATTATTTAGATGGACCAATCAAAAAAGTAACAGCACCAGATACACCAGTACCATTTGCATCTAACTTAGAAGCGGCATATATTCCAAATGCAGATAAAGTATTAGACGTAGCATCTGAATTAGTTGATGACTTAAAAAAGGCTAACGCGTAGGGAGGTGTATCACAATGGGTGAAAATATTATTATGCCAAAGCTTGGTATGACAATGAAAGAAGGTACTGTAGAAGAGTGGTTTAAATCAGAAGGTGATACAGTAGAAGAAGGCGAAAGCATTGTCACAATTAGCTCTGAAAAATTAACAAATGATGTAGAAGCACCTGCAAGTGGTACGTTATTAAAAATCAAAGTACAAGCAGGCGAAGATGCAAAAGTAAAAGCAGTGCTTGGTATCATCGGAGAAGAAGGCGAAGACGTAGGAAGCGATGACGATGATTCTGAAGAAACTACCCAAGAGAATAAAGATAACGACACAACTTCTGAAGATCAACAAGCTTCTTCAAATGAAGAACAATCTGATAAAAAAGATACAGAAAAAGAAGCGAAGCCTGAACAACGAGAACGTATCTTTATCTCTCCATTAGCACGTAATATGGCTGAAGATAAGGACCTTGATATCACAAGAATCAAAGGGACAGGTGGAAATGATCGTATTACAAAATTAGATATTCAACGTGTAGAATCAGAAGGCTATGATTATGAAGGTGAAGCGGGTACGTCTGACCAAAGCGCATCTTCAACGGCGCAAAACTTCGATGTGTCTAGCATTGGTGAAGGTCTAAACCCAATGCGTCAACGTATTGCTCAAAATATGCGTCAAAGTCTTAATAATACTGCTCAATTAACATTACATCGCAAAGTCAATGCAGATCGCTTATTAGACTTTAAAGCTCGATTATCTGAAGAATTAAAAGATGCAGATCAAGATGTAAAATTGACAGTCACAGCTTTATTAGCTAAAGCAGTAGTCCTAGCACTTAAAGAATATGGCGCAATGAACGCTCGTTATGAAAACGGTGAATTAACAGAATACGATGATGTACATTTAGGTATTGCGACATCACTTGAAGATGGTCTTATGGTGCCAGTTATTGATAATGCAGATACTAAAAGTATTGGCACTTTAGCAAAAGAAATTAAAACATCAGCTGAAGCAGTACGTGAAGGAAATACAGGTGACGTTCAACTTAGTGGCGCTACATTTACAATTACGAATATGGGTGCAAGTGGTATCGAATACTTCACACCAATTTTAAATTTAGGTGAAACAGGTATCTTAGGTGTCGGTGCTTTAGCTAAAGAGCTTGTTCTTGAAGGAGATAATGTAAAACAAGTCTCTCGTATCCCATTAAGTTTAACATTCGATCATCAAATCTTAGATGGCGCAGGCGCAGCTGATTTCTTAAAAGTACTTGCAAAATATATTGAAAATCCATATTTATTGATGTTATAAAAAACATGAAACATCAAGTTAATGAATAACCCTCAATTTTGGGGGTTATTGTATTATGTAAGCTAACAACAAATATGATAGAGGAGTGATTCACTATGTCAGAAAACCAAAATCAAGGTTGTATAAAATGTGGTCATACAGAAGTAGAAGAAGGTACATTATCTGCAACAGGGTCAGGATTGTCTAAATTTTTAGATGTACAACATAATAATTTTAAGACGATAACTTGTAAAAATTGTGGATATACCGAATTTTATAAACAAGATAGAAACAGAAGTAGAGACTTTATTGATTTGTTCTTTGGAGGATAAGACAAAAGAATGGAACAGCAGTAACCCTTATGGTTGCTGTTTTTTTAATTTAAGGGTAAGACTTCGGGTTGTGTGAAGTTAGACTTTCGGATGTCTAAAAGTTGTAAAAATTATTTAATATATTGACTTGATATTCATGGGATTTTAAGTCATTGTATAAGTATAGGTTAAGTAACCTATAATTTAATAATCTCTGCTAGGGGTGCTTTATATTGCTGAAAGGAACTTCATGTTCCAACCCTTTGAACCTGATCTAGTTAATACTAGCGTAGGGAAGCCAGTGAGTCACTTTACAATGACATATGGATGTTTTCATAATTTGATGAAAAGGTCAATTTAACGATGAATCATTTTCTTCATTATGATACTTACATATATTTTCGTATATATTCACTTATTCTTATGCATTCAGTATTAAGCTGAATGCTTTTTTTATGAATCATATAATCAGTGATATTTAGACCCTTCTAGTATTTAGGAGGCAATGTCAATGGAGCAAGAAAAAATCAATTTTAAAAGAACTTTTCCAGCAAGTAAACGTATTTTTAAAAAAGGCGAGGGTAATGATAGTGATATTTTTGTACCATTTCGAGAAATTGAACTTTCTGATACCCAATTAGAACAACGTAGTTTTCAAAATGAACCTGTCGTAGTGTACGATACAGCAGGTCCTTATCATGATGACAGTTATGAGGTTGATATCAATCATGGACTTCCAAAGGTTCGCGATGCATGGATTGAAGCACGTGAAGACGTTGAACATTATGAAGGTCGCCGTATTCAATCGATTGATAACGGTTTTTCAAAAGAAGGCCATAAAAACTATGTAGCTCATCCATTCGAATATCAACCAAGACGTGGCAGTAAAGATACACCAGTTACACAAATGTACTACGCTAAACAAGGGATTATCACTAAAGAAATGAAATTTGTAGCAATTAGAGAACAAGTGGAACCAGAATTTGTAAGGGAAGAAATTGCGAGAGGACGCGCGATTATTCCTAATAATATCAATCATCCTGAATCTGAACCAATGATTATTGGTAAAAACTTCTCTGTAAAAATCAACGCGAACATTGGTAACTCTATTGTGTCTTCATCTATTGAAGCAGAAATTGAAAAATTAGTTTGGGCCACACATTGGGGTGCAGATACGATTATGGATTTATCTACAGGAAAAAATATCCATACAACTCGTGAGTATCTCTTACGTAACTCACCTGTACCAGTAGGAACAGTGCCCATCTATCAAGCGTTAGAAAAAGTAAATGGGGTGGCAGAAGATTTAACATGGGAAGCGTATAGAGATACATTAATTGAACAAGCTGAACAAGGGGTCGATTATTTTACTATTCACGCAGGATTACGTCTTCACTATATTCCATTAACTGTTGATCGTTTAACTGGGATTGTTTCTCGTGGTGGCTCAATTATTGCACAATGGTGTCTTGCACATCACGAAGAAAGCTTTTTATATACACACTTCGATGAGATTTGTGAAATCTTAAGTCAATATGATGTTGCTATTTCTCTAGGAGATGGTTTGCGTCCTGGTTCAATTTATGACGCTAACGATGAAAGTCAATTTGCGGAGTTGAAAACGTTAGGTGAGTTAACGGATATTGCTTGGAAACATAATGTGCAAGTTATGATTGAAGGTCCAGGGCATATTCCAATGCATAAAATTAAAGAAAACCAAGATTTAGCAGATTTTTATTGTAAAGAAGCACCATTTTATACATTAGGACCTCTTGTAACAGATATTGCACCAGCATATGACCATATTACATCTGCCATTGGTGCTGCTCAAATTGCGAGTCATGGTACGGCAATGTTATGTTACGTGACACCTAAAGAACATTTAGGTTTACCAAATAAAGATGACGTACGTGATGGTGTGGTCACTTATAAAATTGCAGCACATGCAGCAGATTTATCTAAAGGCTTACCAGGGGCAACAGAACGCGACGATGCAATTAGTAAAGCGCGCTTTGAGTTTCGTTGGATTGATCAATTCAACCTCGCGTTAGATCCTGATCGAGCGAGAGAATTTCACGATGAAACATTACCAGCAGAATCAGCGAAAATTGCACATTTCTGTAGTATGTGCGGACCAAAATTCTGTTCAATGCGCTTATCACATGATATTCGCGATTCCTACAAAGAACAACTTGAAGGCATGAAAGAGAAAGCCGAAGAATTTAGAGAAGGCGGCAATAGAATATATCATTAATGATATTGGTAAAGAGGTAGCGATATAAATTGCTACCTTTTTTTTAAAAATTCTTCTAGATATATCCATTTCGTTTAACTACTGATACGATAGAGTTATACATATTTCCAGGGTAATATTGCTAGGAGGGTTTAGCATGGATAATCATGCAGAATTTAAAAAAGGAATTTTATTTGCGTTAGGGGCGCATTTATTATGGGGGATTCTACCTATTTATTGGAGATTCATTCACGGTATTAGCGCATTTGAAATTTTAGCGTATCGCATTATCCTTGCGATGGTTTTTATGATTCTAATGATTTTTATATTAAAAAAATCACAAGCGCTTAAACATGATATCAATCAACTCGTAGCACATCCGATTCAACTGGTTGCGATTATCATTGCAGGTTATGTGATTACGATTAACTGGGGAACGTTCATTTGGGCAGTGTCTAATGGTCATGTGCTACAAACCAGTTTAGGTTATTATATTAATCCATTAGTGAGTGTCTTACTCGCATTTATTTTCTTAAAAGAGCGTTTCAATAAGTTTGAAACGTTAGCGATTGTATCAGCCGTAATTGGCGTCATTTACATGACAATGAAGATAGGAGAATTTCCAATTATTTCTTTAATGTTGGCATTCTCATTTGGGATTTACGGTTTACTAAAAAAATTGGTACGTGTTGAAGCAATGAGTGGGATTGCGATTGAATGTATTGTGACAGCACCAGCAGGACTGATTTATATCATTTATTTATGGCAAGCACACCAATCATCAGTCGGTTTGAATATGAGTACATTTTTACTCTTATTCTCTGGAGCGGTAACAGCTGTCCCACTTATTTTATTCTCAGCGGGCGCTCGTCGCATTCCGCTATCACTGACAGGATTTATTCAATACATTAGTCCAACGATTATCTTTTTACTAGGTATCTTCGTATTTAAAGAAAAATTCGATATCCACCAATTCATTACATTTATCTTTATTTGGATTGGTATTGCGCTTTATAGTATCTCTCAATATATTAAAATGAAACGTAGTCCTAGACCAGAATAAAAAACAAGCCACCCCTCACTACTTGATGAGTGAAGGATGGCTCTATTTATCATCTATAAAAAATATTTAAATTAGCCTAAAGAACCGTTACCAGTTTGGTTTTCATTTTTAAGGTTTTTATAAAAAACGCCAGCAAATACTGCTACGATAGCAATAATGCCAATATATTCAGAAATTTTACGTCCTGGTGATTTATATCCAGCCATAATATGACCTCCATTTATTAAGTTTTACGTAGTTAAAGCGTATAGTGAAGTATTCCCGTTTTCAAAATAAAAAAACATGTCCATCGTTAATTTTAATAAAGGTATTGTAGAGTAAACAAGATACATAGCTACATCAATGATCTTCATTATAGACAATACCTCCTTTAAATCTAAGAATCTGCACGACATATTCTTCATTATTTTTATTATTTACATTTCTAGCAATTGATACCATGTCATGACGTTTTTTAACTTTTCATAGGATGACTACTGATATAGAAAGAAGTACCGTTAATAGAATGAAGCAGAAGTATGACAAATAAACATAGGTATTATCTATTAAGTTTCTTCGCAAAGTAAGCAAAATAACTCATCATTATAGCGAAAACAACAGATGAAATGAAACAACGCACAATACCTAGATCTAATTTTAAAAGTCGTTGTGCTAAATAAAAGATTATAAAATAAACGATAAAAAAGTATAGGAAATAACGTATTGTTTTCATTAGTTCTCTCCTTATCAATTAAAATATGTATGATTTAAGGCTAACATGTGTTGAATACAAATTAAAAATAATGAAAGAATAAAAAGTAGATTAATATTATAAGTATTATATAATTAATTGGATTTTCAATTAATTATATTTCAATAAATTTATATTTTAATTTATAAAAATTTGAATATTTGAGTGTAATATTATATATTAAAGGTGGAAGTTCATTATAATTCTATAAGAGGAGTGATCCATAATGAAGAAATTTGCAAAAGCAATGGTCGTTGGTGGTATTACTTTAGGAACAGTATTAGGGTTTAATGTAACTGAGCATAACGGGGTATCAAATGAAGCACAGGCACAAACGCAAACATCACAAGGCTATCATTATGATTATCATGGTTATACAAAGTCAGGTGGCGAATTCGTATTAAATCACACGTTCTATAATGCGTTAAAAGCTGGAAATGTGACATTTAACGGAATTAAAGTGAATGAGCAGTATCAACATGGTACATCAACAAAAAAAGTATACGACCAAACATTTAATCAAGTCAAAGGCAACACAGCAGCAATGATTGATTTTAAGGTCGCACCTAAAACAGTAAGCTTAGAACAAGTAAAAGATGTTTACGGAGATCATTATCAATATCAACCATCACTGACTGAGAAACAAACAGATGAAACAAATGGACTATACGGTTACACAGTAGGCAAAGGTCATATTACATTCCATGTTACGGATGGCTACGTGGATCATGTTACTGTGTCATAATAAAAGATATAAAAGAACAGCACCTCATCGCGAGGTGCTGTTTTTTGTGTTAATCAAGTATATTGATGAATGTCATAATGAAAGTTAATATACAAGCAATGATAATGACTAACTTTCCTTTTTCTGTTTTCTCATGTCCATGTTGGTACTCTCGTAAAACAAACAACCATGAAATGATAACTAGCAATCCTAAAACAATACTAATAAATTTCATGTAATGATCTCCTTGTATATCTAGAATTCTTGCTTCAAACATAACGTGATTTAAAATAACAATCAACTATCATTTTCGTGCAATTACAATAATGATAAAAGGCATTACGATTATTTATTATAGCTGAAATTTTAAAAGTATATTTAGAAAGCTACGTATATAATTTGTTAAAACTATAATTTAAACATACCTAAGACACTTATTTATATTCTAAATTTTTACATATGAGAATAAAATATAATGATACAAATAGTTTTAGAAATAGATTAATATAAAATGTTAACCTTAATATATGGATAAAAAAATATTATTAAAGGAGGATATTCATGAAAGATTCTATCTTTTGGAAAAAAGCATTTATTCCTGTGTATTTCATCGTGGCTTTCTTATTGTTTCTTCTTTTTAAATTTTACATACAGACTGATAACTTTTCTATATACATACTCATTTTTATTATAGCCAGTTTTGGAATAGCGTCTGTAATTTATAATTCTAAAAGTAAATATTGGAAATGATAAATAAAGAGATCATCTAAGAAGTTAAGTATCTTAGAAGGTTGGGATATTTTAATGATGAAAAAGTATTAAGTATAGCATTAATTAGTACTATATTATTAAGTGCATGGTCGATAAACATTAGTTGATGAAAATCGAGAGGATAAGAAACAGACACAAGAATCACATAATAATAAAAACCATAATCAAAATACTCTGCGAAAGGGATATTTAAAATTATGTTTGTGATAACGTTTTGTTGGAAAAGGAAGATTAATTTTGAAATTTGTTTTATATTTCGTATATTTCTTTGTTTCTTTTTTTATTTTAAATTTGCTACTTGATTTAGTGATACCCCTCCTTGATTTTGATGTATATCCAAGTCTTATTTCTGCATTGTTTTTTGCAATATTTATGACTTTATTTACTTATGTTTTAAAAGGAAATAAAAGTAAAAAATAAAATGCACATTTATGACAAGAAGATTTGTTTTGTGTTGAGAAGAACCCTTAACTAAACTTGCAAACGAATGTTGGCATAGCGTGACCTATTAAGTCGACCATTCGACAAGTTTTGGGTTTGTTATGGGTTCGGAGATTCAACGTCAATAAAGCAATTGGAATAAAGCATAAATTTTGAAATAATATAAATATCAAGAGGTGATTTATTATTCAAAATAACAGGTTTGATATTAATAAGCTCAGTACATTTCATCGTATTTCGTTTATTATGAATATTTTCTTTTTAATTTTTATGGCTCCAATTTATAGTCTTGATAATATTTATTTATCAGTTGCTTGGACTATTTTGGGTTTAATAAATGGTGTTTATTTAATAGTTAAACAAAGACATGGAAATACTAATAAGCATATTTGATGTACTGATAAAAAAGAGCCTAAACACGGGCTCTTTTTTATTTTGAACATTTTTCACATAAAACTTTTTGACTTTTAGCCCAACTTTTTAGATTTGTTACGCCATTAAGATTTTTTGAATTTGTGTGTATTGCTATATTTTCGTTTTTGTCGATTTCTTTTTCACAATGACTGCATTTTAATTTTTCAAGAAACATAAAATGACCTCACTTTTTGCGATTTTGTATTCTTTTGATTGTATTTAATTCATTAAATTTAAGAGCATATCAGCTATATATGTTTCAGTAAATGCTGCTAAAATGACCAATGGTAAACAGACGAATAAATATGCTTTTAATAAATTAATTAAACTTAGTTTGAAAGAGTAGTTTTGCTTTTTTTCTTTTCTGAATAGATTGGTTATTTTTCTTAAAATTGATTTATTTAGCATATAAAGACCACTAGTAAATATACAAAAACTCATCATTTCCAAAGTGTAATGAGGTATATAAGCGATTAAGCTAGTTAGACCTTTGTAAGTATCAAAATGGATGAAAAAACCGAATAGTATGCCAGGAATAATAAGCGATACTATTAAATTTAGAGTATATAAAAATGGTATGGGTATTAAAGCTAACAAAAGCATTTGTATTGGTACATGAAAGCCATTGTTTTGTATAAACCCCCAAACTTTTTTTAGTCCCTGCGTTTTACTAACGCTTTCAGGTGAATTGGATCCTAATTGTTTTATAAATTCTTCTGAAGGATGAAAAAATAAAGCGATTGGAATTGTTACTAGTAATAACATTGTTGATAATATAAAGATTTTTATTGCTCTTTTAAAATAATTTTGATCTTTAATATTTAGCATGATTAACCCTTTCTTTTTGTTTTTTGAAACGAGTGTCATGAGTTTTTCTTATCCCGATAATTAATAACGTTATAATAGAGAGTCCTATATGTTGAATTGTATTTTATTTAAAAGTTCTATAAACATTTGAAGTACTGACATCTATCTTTTAATATTTGATATAACTCATTTTTACATAGCTCCTGTTTTTAAACAATACTGACAAATGAGTCATATTTTAAATTTTATAATTCTATTTATATTAATATGTTCGTAGATGACAAAAATTTCAGTATTAACAAATATTAACGCTATTGATATAAATATAGTGTAATTGAATTTTGAAAACATTTTTATATTACTCGTTGATATTGTAAATGTATGAAAACAAGAACAGCCGCAGTTTCCTAATTATGACTCTGGAAGCTATGGACCTAAAGAAAGTGAAAAATTACTTAGTGAAGACGGATTGAATTGGTGGAATAATTTGTAATATAAAAGACTTAAAGTTGTCGTCTTTTGAATGAGTAGTTAATCATTGATTAATATGCAATAATCAATGTTATAAGGATTATAAAGGGAGGATACTTAATGGATTTTATTAATATTACAGGTGCTTCACAAAATAACTTGAAAAACATAGATGTAAATATCCCAAAACACTTAGTAACCGTATTTACAGGACGTTCTGGTTCAGGGAAATCATCTTTAGTGTTTAATACTATTGCTGCGGAATCTGAACAGCTACTAAATGAAAGTTATTCCAGTTATATCCAATTTCATTTAAATCAACAACCTAGACCGAAAGTGAAAAAAATTAAAAATCTTCCTGTAGCAATGACAATTAATCAGAAAAGATTCAATGGGAATTCTCGCTCTACGGTAGGAACAGTTTCGGATATATATGCCTCCGTTAGATTACTGTGGTCTAGAATAGGCGAACCGTTTGTTGGCTATTCAGATGCATATTCCTTCAATAGTCCTAAGGGCATGTGTAAAACTTGTGAAGGATTAGGATATATTGAAGACATTAACTTAGATGAATTGCTAGATTGGGATAAGTCTTTAAATGAAGGTGCCATAGACTTTCCTTCTTTTGGACCAGATAAAGAGCGTGGTAAAGCCTATCGAGATAGTGGTTTATTTGATAATAATAAAAAATTGAAAGACTATACAAAAGATGAATTAGAATTATTTTTATATCAAGAGCCAATGACGTTAAAAAATCCTCCTAAAGAATGGAGAAAGTCAGCTAAATATGTAGGGCTAATACCTAGATTCAGTAGAATATTTTTAGGCGATAAAGAATTTAATAAAAAACGCTATGCCAAACATCTTAAAAATGTAGTAAATAATAAAATATGTCCTACATGTAAAGGTCAACGTTTAAACTCGAAAATATTAAGTTCTAAAATTATGAGTAAAAATATTTCTGATTTCACACAAATGACAATTAAGGAAAATTTAGAGTTTCTTAATAAATTAGAGGATCCAACAGCTAAATATATTATTGATCCTCTCAAAAAGCAGTTAGAAGCACTAAAATATATTGGATTAAGTTATTTAACGCTTAACCGTGTCACAACGACATTATCAGGCGGTGAAGCGCAACGTCTTAAATTAATACGTCATTTAAATAGTTCTTTATCGGATTTAGTTTACATTATAGATGAACCAAGTGTTGGTTTGCATCCGGAAGATATAGCTAAAATCAATGAAATTTTAAAATCTTTAAAAGACAAAGGCAATACTGTGTTAATTGTTGAACATGATCCCGATGTTATTAAAGAAGGGGACTATATCATAGATATGGGACCAGGTTCAGGAAAAAATGGTGGTGAAATCACATTTGAAGGAACATATAATGAATTACTCTCTTCAAATACTTCGACAGGTAACGCATTACGTCACAAACATAATTTAAAAGAGAATATTCGTGAAGCGAACCATTTTTATAATATCGGTCCTGTGACACAAAACAATTTAAATAACGTAAAAACGTCTATACCTAAACACGTATTAACAGTCTTAACAGGCGTTGCTGGTTCAGGTAAGAGTACCCTTGTTAAAGCAGGTTTTGAAAATAATGACCATACCATCTTTATTGATCAAAAAGCAGTTCAAGGATCTAATAGATCTAATCTGTTAACGTATTTAGGTGTTTTTGATAGCGTAAGAAGCTTTTTCAGTAAAGAAACAGGCTTAAATAAAGCTATGTTTAGTTATAACTCAAAAGGTGCCTGTCCAAATTGTGGTGGAAAGGGCTACATTAAAACGGAACTTGCTTTTATGGGTGATTTTTCACAGACATGTGAAGTTTGTCATGGTAAACGTTATAAACAAGAAGTATTAGATGCTACCATAGATGGGTATTCAATCGCCGATGTTCTCGATTTGACGGTTGACGAAGGTATTATTTTCTTTGATAAAAAGAATGATATTAAGTCAAAATTACAATCTGTAAGTAAAACAGGTTTGAATTATATGTCACTTGGACAACCTTTATCCACTTTGTCTGGTGGAGAGATTCAACGCGTGAAACTAGCACAACATTTAGATGAAGAGATAAAAAATAGTATTTTTATTTTTGACGAACCAACCACAGGCCTACATGAATCGGATATCCCTATATTGATGGAGTGTTTTGATGATTTAATTGATCAAAACAATACAGTTATTTTGATTGAACATAATTTATCGATTATGTGTGAAGCAGATTGGATCATCGATGTCGGTCCAGGCCCTGGGTTGGATGGCGGAAAGGTCCAATTTAGTGGAACACCTAAAAACTTTATTGATAGTTCAGAAACATTGACATCTAAACACTTGAAACGCTATATCAATCAGTAGAAATAGAAGAGTTGGATGAGTTTATATTTATTATATTCATTCAACTCTTTTCTTATCATAGATTCTTTCAATATAGAAATATTGAAAGAATTGTCTATCCAGTAGTTCCACCAAAAGTTGAGTATAAGTTAACAAACATAGGAAAAACACTCGATAAAGTAGTTTATGCAATTTGTGATTGGGGGGGATGAATTTCTGGAAGAAATTTCTAAATAGAAAAATGTTAAAATTTAAATATATAGGTAAAAGACGCCTCAACTTTGAACGAGTTATTCAAAGTAAGGCGTCTTTATCTATATAGTATTGTGGTTTTAAAATAACTTTAATAGTATTATCTTTTTTTTGATCAAAGATGTCATAAACTTCTTTTACATCTTCTAACGGCATAGTATGAGTGATAATTTCTGTTGGATTATTTACTTCACATACTTCCATATTTTTATATCCTTGATAAGTAACTGATTTCATACAATCATCCTCTTTTAGCAAATATGCGCCTGTTATTAAAATACAAACTCAAACGAGTAAATTAAGTAATTATTATTTTGTGTTAAATATACATAATTTACATATAAATCATGTGAATTTATTGAATATAATCATCTTTTTTTGAAAATAGTATCTATAACAAAAGGAGGATATTCCCCATTCATTCACCATCAAATTTATTTTCTTATACGCCTCACTATCTCAGAATATCAATGTAAATAATTTTTCTATTATTTACCCCAAAATAAAGTTTGAAAGTATATATATTAATATTACTCCAACAATGATTTTGAACCATATAGAAGAATTTGAAAAAATACAAGGAAAGAGAAAAACAGAAAATAATACATAATTTAACTTATCGGAAGTAGATATGCTTGTATATTCACAGATGGTATAATAATAGAGTCGCCTATCTCTCAGGCGTCAATTGACGAAGAGAGGAGGTGCATTACTTTGCTAATCATTTTCGTTCACATCATAGCACCAGTCATCAGTGGCTGTGCTGTTGCGTATTATACTTATTGGCTTAGTAAACGCAACAAATAATTAATAGGCGACTTATAAGCCAGCATCGAAAAAATCCCCACACTATTGCAGTAGTGTGGGGATTGGTGCATTAATTGTTAATCATTTTCGTTATCTAAATTATAACACTGGTAAGTAGAGGAATGCAAAGACCTACTATAGTCCATATTTATTTTTTCTCATCTTAAAAGCAATGTCTCCACCTTCTAAAATTTGAATGACAGAATTTCTTACTAAATTATTATCTATGGATCCTAAACTTTCATTATTTATAATTCCTTGTCCGTTTTCATTTTCCATTGTCACAATTAATTCTGCGTCACCAAATACAGGTATATTAGCGTTGTGTGTAGCAAAGATAAATTGTCTATTAATTTTTAATTTTCGGGTATTTTCAACTAAATTGTTTGTTATAAAAGAATTATCTAAATTATCTTCTGGTTGATCCACTAAAAGAGGGTCATCATTACTTAACGTTAACAGATTTAAAATAGCAGTACACTGTTGTCCTTTGGATAATTTATTCAGGGATCGGAATTCTATATTTTCATCACTTCCAACATTTAATTGTATATCTATAATATTTTCTAGCTCGATTGATTCCAAATGTAAAATTCTTTTATAGTCCATATTTGAAAGGATATCTGCTTTATTTTTTTTCAAGCCACTATCCTTATACTCATCGTATATAGCTTCGCTGTCTCTATCCTTAATTAAGTTAATAAATTTAGGCAAATTAAAACTTTGATGATTTTTTATCCATTCCAATGATGAATATCCTAATCCGTTCTCCTCTTTGAGAAATTCTATTAAATTATTAACATTTGCATATGGTTGAATTTTGATGTTTACTTGTCCTTTTAAATAGTTATTGTTTATTTTTTTGACGCATTTGTTAAGATTTTTCAATTGTTCATCGAATATTTCTTTTAAATCTTCTTTAAGTTGCATTCTTTCTTTTTTCAGTTTTTCAATCTCTATGTTGACTTGAGAAAGTTGTGTTTCTAATGGTTCGATAGAAGTTATTTGTTTTTGAGTCTCAGTATATTCGTCTGCTATTTCTCCTTTGGTTTTCCCTTCTATATCATCTAAGGATTTAATAGCTTCATTTATTTCCTTCTCAACATGCTTTTTCTTTTCATGCCAATCATTATAAACTTTGTTTATTTCGTTTTTGGTAGTATTTTTTAATTCAGTAAAAGTAGACTGTATTTCTTTTAGTTTTTCATTATGATTGTTTATAATACGTTGAATATTATCAAAGATATCAATATGTTTAATTTCTCGATTGTAATTTTCTTTAAAAGGTAGAATGACGTTTGTTATAGAAATATCATTATCTTCAATAATTTTTTTAGTGGTTTTTATGTATTGCTCTTCTTTAGATACTTTACCTTGTACCTCTAATTTCTTTCCAATACCCAGTTCATTGAAATGTTTTAACTTTTCTTTTAATTTAGGCAATTCATTGATTTTCTCTTGTAAATTTTCAAGTTTCTCTTTAGTTTTAATTAAAGATTCTGTATTTGATTGTAAGTTGCTTTTTATTTCTTCTTTTTTTTCGTCATTATTATCATTTTTGTTTAAAAAACGATTTAAAATTTTTAATTTTGCATTTTCATCTGTAGTTAAATCGATAATTTCATTTTGACTGTAAACCTCTATATTAGGAAGAATGTCTTTAACTGTATAACTAGACACATTATTGTTTATATCTTTAATTATAGGGTCTTCATTATATCTTTTTATTATCTTAAATTGTTTACCGTATTGTGCATGAGATGTTACAACTAATTCTACTTTTCCACCGATTCCTAAATTAGATTTACAGATGTTTTCAAAAGATGTGTTTGCATTTTGACTCATAGGATTTATGTCTAATGCATATCGAATTAATTCAATAAATGTTGATTTTCCAGCCCCTCTACCACCAATAATTGTATTAAGATTCGGGGATAAATCTAACGAGAGGTTATCTAAGTACCCCATAGAAATTTTTATTTCATTAATAGAAGAATGTGGGTATTTATTGTTAATGTCAGAATTTAATTTAACCCTAGCTTTAGGAGGTTCTGTTGCAAAGTTGAATTTATAGTATAATTTTAACAAAAAGGAGTCTTCTGTATGAACTATTTCAGATATAAACAATTTAACAAAGATGTTATCACTGTAGCCGTTGGCTACTATCTAAGATATGCATTGAGTTATCGTGATATATCTGAAATATTAAGGGAACGTGGTGTAAACGTTCATCATTCAACAGTCTACCGTTGGGTTCAAGAATATGCCCCAATTTTGTATCAAATTTGGAAGAAAAAGCATAAAAAAGCTTATTACAAATGGCGTATTGATGAGACGTACATCAAAATAAAAGGAAAATGGAGCTATTTATATCGTGCCATTGATGCAGAGGGACATACATTAGATATTTGGTTGCGTAAGCAACGAGATAATCATTCAGCATATGCGTTTATCAAACGTCTCATTAAACAATTTGGTAAACCTCAAAAGGTAATTACAGATCAGGCACCTTCAACGAAAGTAGCAATAGCTAAAGTAATTAAAGCTTTTAAACTTAAACCTGACTGTCATTGTACATCGAAATATCTGAATAACCTCATTGAGCAAGATCACCGTCATATTAAAGTAAGAAAGACAAGATATCAAAGTATCAATACGGCAAAGAATACTTTAAAAGGTATTGAATGTATTTACGCTCTATATAAAAAGAACCGCAGATCTCTTCAGATCTACGGATTTTCGCCATGCCACGAAATTAGGGATATGTTAGCCAGTTAAGGGAACAACGACATGATAAAATGGTAGTTAGCTATATTTTTCTAACTTTGCAACAGAACCACTAATTTTATAATTAACTCCTATTTTATTCAGACTAGCCGCAAAATGACTTGGATTTGTAGTAAGTAAGAATACTAGAGCTAAAGGAATAGTACAAATATATTTTAATAGTAAATTAGATAAATAAAATAATTCTTGAGATGTAATCGTAAATCGTCCTACTCCATTCCAAATAATATCTCTTTTATCATATAAACGAACTCCATATTCAGGATCAAATAGATACACTGCAAATAAATTCAAGATAGTAAAGAAAAATATAAATTTCACCACGAAACTTACTTGGTACCATTTAAGGTGAGACACTTTAAATAATAAAATGGATATGATAGCTACTACAATCAAGTATCTTGTATCATATGTAATCATTGCTGAAACAGAAACTAATAAAAAGAATACTAATTTAGCTGTTGCATTTAAATGATGAATAGAACTTGTACCCGGATGATATCCTAATGTATTTAAATCAGACATATTTATCTCACCTCTTTATCATATTCTATGAATTTTTTTACAAATTCTTGAGGTTTTTGGATATCTAACTTTCTTGCTACATCATATAAAGATGTCGTATGTAGCGAAGCTTGCATGCACAATTCGTTATTTAACAAAACGTCAATTGGAGTTGAATCTGCTATAATTTGTCCTTCAGATACTACGATTGTACGTTCTGTGTATTCTACTAATAAGTGCATATCATGTGTAATCATTATAATTGTTTTACCTTGCTGGTTTAATTTACTAAGAAATTCCATCATTTCAGTATAATGATAGAAATCTTGCCCTGCAGTGGGCTCGTCCAAAATTATAACTTTAGGATCTAATACAAGTATTGATGCAATGGTTACACGTTTTTTCTGTCCATAACTCAGTGCCGCAATTGGCCAATTTCTAAATGAATACAAACCACATATTTTTAAAACACTATGAACCTTTTCTTTAATTTTCTCTTCATCAATATTTCGAAGCCTTAATCCTAATGCAACTTCATCATAAATCATTTTTTCGCATATCATATGATTTGGATTTTGCATAACATAACCTACATAACTAGACCGTTCGCTAATAGACAATTTATCAAACCGTTTGTCTTCCCAATACATCTTACCTTTAGTTTTTAAAAATCCACATATAGCTTTAGCAAGTGTAGATTTTCCGGCTCCATTATGACCTACAATACTTATCATTTCTTTATTATTAATATCTAAATTAACATTATTTAATACTTTGACGCCTCGTTTATTATATTGATATGTAATGTTAGACAAACTTAGTAATGTTTCATTATTACTATTTTCTATTTCTTTAATTTTTATATGGTTAAACCATGACAGTATCGAATTTTGAACAGTTTTAAACTCTAATATTTTTTCTTTATTCGAAATATTATCTAAATTCTTCAATGGTACATTAGCATATTTCATAACAGTAACATATAAAGGTTCACGAATACCTGCTTCTAATAGTTGATTAGTTTTAAGCAAATGATCTGGCGTAGTATCAGCTATAATCTTACCTTCATTAAATAAGATGACTCGATCAAATGTTTGATTTAAAGCTTCTTCTAAACGATGTTCAACCATCAAAATAGTAGAATTTGTTTTGTGATGTATTTCTTCTAATAAATGTATCGTTTCTTGACCAGTCTTGGGATCAAGATTCGCTAATGGTTCATCAAATAATAAAATGGGCGTTTGATGAATTAATATACCTCCTAAAGAAACTCGTTGTTTTTGACCTCCAGATAAATCTTGAGGCCTTTTAGATAAATGTTGCTGAATACCCACGATTTTCGCCCAATGGTTTACGCTATCTTTCATTTCTCTGTTTGAAATATTATTATTTTCAAGAATAAACGCCATATCTTCAGCTGCTGTCAGCCCTACAAATTGTCCATCTGTATCTTGTAGTACTGTTCCTACGACATTCGAACGTTCATGAAATGTGTAATCATTAGTATTTTTACTTTTAATCTCTATTTTTCCAGTTAATTCACCTTCATATTTATTTGGAATTAAACCATTAATACAATTGATAAATGTTGATTTACCACTACCTGATGCGCCAACTACCAATACTTTTTCTCCAGGATAAATATTAATGTTTATACTGTGAAGTGTAGGTTCTGCCTGACTATGATACTTAAAATTTACATTTTTAAATGAAATAATCGGTTCGGCCATATACATAAATTCTCCTTATCTAGTATTTACTGATTATAGAGAAAATCGAGAAAACATTTCAATATGTTTTCTCGATAAATTTTCAAATTAATCTTTTTTAAGGCTACCTTTTTTAATTTGAGTAGCTGCATAAGCTTTTAGAAGGATAGTCCCAATAATTCCTACTGCAATAATATCAAGTGTCGCTGACAAAATACCTTGTGTAAATACTTTATTAGCAGGTTCACTATAAATTAAAATATCTAAAATTGGTGCAATAATTGCCCAACATACAATATTTCCAATAACTTGTGCCACATTAAAGAAAACAATATTTTTAAATGAAAATTGGCCTGAAGATAAATTAATTTTTTTACCAATCCATCCATAATAAAAACCAATAAGACCAGAACATACTACCCAACTCCACCATGCACTTCCATACATTGTAAAATCTTTAATTGCATGACCAATTAGTCCAGTAAGTAATCCTGTGATTGGTCCGAATACTACAGATAATAATGCTAAAAATGGATAAGTTGTTTCAATATTCGTATCTGGAAATCCAGTTGGTATTACGATAAATCTACCCAAAATTACAAATACAGCTGCGCCAATACCTATAGCGACAATGGTTTTAACTGAAATACCTTCATTTTTCATAAAACATTTTCCTCCTTTAAAATTTTGGTGCTTTTGATAATTTAATTGTCCAATCATTACCTGTACCAATGTGGTATAAATCTGAAAAAGAATCTTGGTTGACTGCAACCCCAATATTAACTAATGAATTGACATAAACTAATGGTTCTCCTACATTTACATCAGCAAATGAACGAACAAATTTAATTATATTTTGATATACTCTTTTTTCTTTATGGTAGATTTTTACAATTAATTCATCACCATGTGAAATATTTGCGTTTTTTAAATAAGAGAGCGGTATATTAGTCCATAGCGATCCAAAACGAATGTCTAGTACATCGATACTTCCAGAAAGTTCAGATTCACTTTCGATAGCTTCAGTAATGTCTAATTTTTCAATTGAATTTAAACTAATTGATTGCCCTAAATCTTCAAATTCTACTTGTTTAGAAGCTAATCTTGCTCCATTATAGGCGTAAACATCTCTTCCATGGAATGTATGACTTTCCTCTGAATGAGGAAGTCGACTGACTACTTCATCGATTGCAATAACCTTTTCAATGCCCTCATAATAATTAATATGACTTAATGAGCCATTATCTGGTGTAATAATATAATGTCCTGATTTAGTAAGACAAGCAATACTACGACGATCGCTTCCAACGCCAGGATCAACTACAGAAACAAATACTGTGTCTTTTGGCCAATATTTTACTGTTTGATATAAACGGTATGAAGCTACCCAGATATCATAAGGTGGAATATCATGAGTCAAATTATTAATTTCTATATCTTCACTCACAGTGTATGCTACTCCATACATTGCACTAACTGCTCCATCCCCCAAACCAAAATCTGATTGTAAAACTAAATGGTTTCCCATACATAACCTCCCAAATGCTATTTATTTCTCCCTTATTTTATGTCCGAATTTTCAGAATTATATTAAAATATTACTTTTATAAATAATGAAAGTCAATATAATTTCGATAAAAATAATATGAATTCGTATTCACTTTATATATTATTTTAAATTAAAACTATAAAAGGACTCTAACCTAAGCTAGAGTCCTTTTATTTAAGGTTGCAATTTCATAATCGCACCAAATTGTTGTTGGGCATTTGTAAATGTGATGAACGTAATAAGTTCGACAATTTCTTTATCTGATAAATGAGACTTTAAGATTTCTGTGTACGTTGTAGGTATTTGATCTCCCAGCTTGATATAGACTTCTGTAAATCCAATGCATATTGCTGATTTTTCATCTGTTAGACTCCCGGTAGGCTTGCCTTTTGCTTTACAATATTGGCATCCATTTTTCTGCGCTAGTATACGGCGTATCTCTTCTTTGAGTTCTGCGTTTAAAGCACTAGTATTTTCTAGTGTGTCACTCAATGCGGTCCACGTCTTCATAATGTCCTCATGATGACCTAATAATTGTTGAAATGGTGTATGACCTATGTGTGAGGGTTCAATAATAGCCATGATATTTCTCCTCTATTTAGACTAAAGCCGCTTTTATTTTTTGTAGTCCTTTTTTCATTACTTCTCTAGGAACTGCAATATTAATTCTAATATGACCCTCTGCGTTATGAACAAATTGCTCTGCGCCTTCAATAATGACGCCAGCGTTTTTAATAAAGAATTTTGCCATTGATTCATCAATATCTTTTTCTTTAATATAATAGCTTAAATCTACCCAAGCTAAATACGTCGCCTCTGGAATTTTAAATTCTGCATGCGGTAGTTCTTTTTTTAGGAAATCTGCTAAATAGTTAAAGTTATCGTCTAAATAATGATTCATTGCTTGTAACCAATTTTCGCCTTTTTCATAAGCAGCTTGCGTGGCAACCACACTTAGAGGATTTTCTGTACCAAAGTGATGGGTGTTCCAAATTTTTAGAAGTGATTCATTTTGAATAATGATATTTGAAAACATCAAACCTGCAATGTTGAAGGCTTTACTTTGAGACATAGTAGTGATGATTTTGTCGTAATCTGGGACAGCTTTGGCAAATGGCATATGTGATTGACCTGAACGTTTGATATCACAATGGATTTCATCTGAAATGAGCCATACATCATTGTCTTTCATAATTTGACCCAATGTGGCTAACTCTTTTTCTGACCAGACACGTCCCGTTGGATTATGTGGATTCGCAAAAATGCATAATTTAATATTTTCTGTCTCTATTTTTTTACGTACATCGTCAAAATCAATCTCATAATATCCATGATGATTGATTAGTGGAGAGTATACTGTTGAAATATGATTTTTATCACATGCCATTTTAAATGGGCCATAACTCGGCGTAAAAATTAATGCTTTATCATCCTTATCACAAATATAACCTACAAGTTCAATTAACCCAGCCACAATACCATGAGAGAATACAAGATGCTCTTGAGGAAAAGTGAAACCATAACGTTTCTTTGTCCAAGAAACAAAAGCTTCATAATATTCAGAACCGAAGACGTTTGTGTAGCCTAAAATTTTCTTATTTAAACGTTCACGAATCGCATTTAATACGACTTCTGGTGTACTAAAGTCCATATCTGCTACCCACATACGAATCAGTTCATCATTATCTTTTAAATCTGACGTATCTGTATTACCAAAAAGATAACCTTTATAGCCTTCCACATTCATTGCATTTGTATAGCGACGATCAATGATTTCATCAAAATTGTAATTCACAAGATTTCCTCCTAAACATGTTCATGTGTTTTATCAATTATCATTCTAATACTTACGCTATATTCTGTATATTAACTTTACTTTTCATTCAACGCAGTAGACACGCTTTTTAAACGAAAAACTCTTCACTAATACAGTAGTGAAGAGTTTAAAATTTAATATGTTTGAATACATATATTATGCTAGGCCATCAATCACGTATGTCACACCTAGGATTGCGAATGTAAGTGCGATTAATGTTGACACAAAAATCATACCCATCATTGGGTTAAATAATAAGATTATCCCTAAAATAATACCTAGGATATTTACGATAATTGATAAACCGCGTAATTGATGTTGTTGTGATATGGTAAACAGACCGATAACCGAACTGAAAATAAACCAAAACGCAAACATAAATACAAAGAATACTGAACTTGCTCCAACATTAAATACAACAAGAATTCCAAAAATTAAATCGATAATACCATTAATTAAAATTAATTTTGTATTTACTCCTACGAGTTTTTTTGCCGTACGACGGAATAAAAGTTGAATGACACCGCCTACCATAATGAGTAAGCCAATCAGCCAAGTAAGTGTATAAAAGTTTTGCACTGGATTACTAAATATAACCACAGCAATAATCAGTAATAGCGTACCAATGATTAAACTTGACCAATTTAATTTTCCACTATCTTGGGCCATTATTATCTCTCCTTTTTATATTTAAAATTATATTTAAAGATCACTACAAGTATAATTTATCTATTATTGGAATACAAAAAACCTCACTAATCGATTGATTAGTGAGGCTACTTTTACGAATTCATAGAATTGGTAAATTGTATACTAGTATGTACCACCATTAAGATTTTTCAAACAACTTTTGTAAAATTATTTTCAATCAAATTAATTTATAATTTTAATATAAAAATTATACCTAGTATGTGTTATTCCTCCTTAAAAATGGGTAATTATGAATTACGTAAAAAATTTAGGAGGTATACAATGAGTAAAGCATTAGTAGTTGTTACAAGTGTTTCAAAATATCCTGATATGAATCGTCCAACTGGATTATGGTTGGGTGAAGTCGTTCACTTTGCAGATGTGTTATACAAAAATGGTTATGATATCGACTATATTAGTCCAGAAGGTGGCTATACAGCTATTGATCCTGCAAGTCTACAAGAAGATATGATGTCTGAATTAGATTGGAAATATTATCAAGATAAAGACTTCATGACACGTCTTGGTAGTACACTTACACCAGATGTCGTACGTGCTGAAGATTATGATATTATCTATTACGCAGGTGGTCACGGAACAATTTGGGACTTCAAAGATAATAAAGATTTACAAGAATTAACACGTAAAATTTATGAAAATAACGGTGCAGTTTCTTCTGTATGTCATGGTGCTATTGGTCTATTAAATGTTACAGATAGTGAAGGTAATTCTATTATTAATGGTAAAACTGTAACTGGTTTCTCTAATACTGAAGAAGAAGCAGTTGGCTTAGCAGATAAAGTTCCTTATTTAACAGAAGATGAACTTAAAAATCGTGGTGCACATTACGAAAAAGGTGACAACTGGAGTCAATTCGCTGTTATTGACGGTCATGTGATTACAGGTCAAAATCCACAATCTGGTAAAGCTGTAGCTGAAAAATTCTTAGAATTAAAAAACAATAAATAAGACACCCCGCAGTGTTAATAAAAAAGTTGGACCTTTCAATCTTTAGAAAGATCCGGCTTTTTTATTTACTCTACTTCATAATCATTTCAATGACAGCTCTAATATTTTTATCGATATATTTATCAACATGTTGAGCAAGGTAATAGTGACGTTTCACATTTAAAGTTGTTATCATTAATTTTTCATAATCTTCGGGATGAATTGCTGATTTTGAAATAATCGCAAACCCATTTCCATCCTCTACCATTTGTTTGATAATCTTAATATTATTAATTTCTATCAAATATGGATTTAATTTCAACTCAGAAAGACCTACTTCCTGATAAAACCTTGTTCCAGACCCTTTTTCTCTAACGAAACATATATCCATTCTAGGTTGAACCGATTTTTTGTAAATATACACCATTTCGTCTTCCATTATTTTCTTACATTCTATTGCATTATCTTGAATTTCCTTTTCTACAATACCTATATCTACTCTGTTGTGTTTAATATCATTTATAACAGAATCTGAATTATTAACACGTAAATGAATATGTAACTTAGGGTATTGTTGCATAAGACTGGTAAGCTGTTTTGATAATAAATATTCACCATATGTATAACTGCTTCCAATTGTTAAAGTGCCTGAGATGATCTCAGATTCCGATGTTAAGTTTTGCCATAATTCTTGTTCAATACTTTCCCGCTGCAATGCGTATTGTAATAGCTTTTCGCCATCTCTAGTTAGTTTTAAATATGGAGATTTAAATTCAAATATTTTAATATTATATTTTAATTCTAAACGTTTAATATCACGACTCACAGAAGGCTGCGAAGTATATAAATTTTCTGCTGCTCTAGTAAAACTTTCTGTTTTCATTACTTCAATTAATACCTTGTACGGATCCATACATCATTCTCCTTTAAGTCTAATATAACATTTTTGATATATATACTATACTTATTATTTATTTAACGTTATAACAATAACGTGCTAAGATTTCATATCGAGGTGAAAGTACTATGAAATCAATCACGCAGCCTTCATTTATGAAAGGTATTATGTTTACATTTATGATCGCAATGATCAGTTATATATTAGCTAAATTTCCTATTTTACATACGATTGGGGCATTAGCTATTGCTATTATTTTTGCGATGCTATATCGCCAAGTGATGGGATATCCAGAACACATTCGTCCAGGTATTACGTTCGCGTCGAAACGTTTATTAAAATTTGCGATTATCTTATATGGATTAAAACTAAATATGGGAGATATTCTAGGTAAAGGCTGGAAATTACTACTTATTGATATTATCGTAATTATCTTTTCAATAAGTTTAACTTTAATTTTGAATCAAATTATTAAAGGAAATCAAGATATCTCTATACTACTTGGTATTGGTACAGGAGTATGTGGAGCTGCAGCTATTGCAGCTACAGCACCAATCTTAAAATCTAAAGAAAAAGACATTGCAATAAGTGTAGGTATTATTGCACTAGTTGGAACTATATTTGCACTTATTTATACAGCTATCGAGTCTATTTTTAACATACCTACTATAACTTATGGCGCTTGGACAGGTATCAGTCTACATGAAATCGCTCATGTCGTCTTAGCAGCAGATATTGGCGGGCCAGAGGCAATGACATTTGCTTTACTTGGAAAATTAGGCCGTGTGTTTTTACTTATTCCATTAAGCATTGTCTTAATTTTGTATATGCGTTATAAGTCACACTCAAGTCAAGTACAACAAAAAATCGATATTCCTTACTTTCTCATTGGATTTATCATAATGGCTTGTATCAATACATTTGTTCCTATTCCTTCATTACTTATGAATATTATAAATGTTATTACAACGGTATGTATGTTAATGGCGATGGTTGCTCTAGGATTGAATATCGTTTTAAAAGAAGTTATTTCAAAGGCACTTAAACCTTTCATAGTGATATGTATAACTTCAATTTGTCTGTCTGGTGTGACTCTCTTAGTTACTTCTATAATATTTAAATAAGTAAACATGTTATATGCTTATATTTAAAATAAAAAGCATGCATTTCACCATTTTGAAATGCACGCTTTTTTAATCATTATTCTTCAATGTTTGTTAAATCTTCTAAGATTAATTCTGAAGCGATTAATCCTCTATATTTTGCCCAACGTTCACGGTTTACATCGTGTACACGATCATTTCTAACTGCTTCAATATTTGACCACGCTTCTGATTCTTTTAATTTTTCATAATCTGCTTTGTTATCTTCATCTACCATAATCAATATACGTTCTGGATTGAAGCTTGCAAATCGGTCTGTATCTACTTTTAAGTAATCTGCACCCATATATTCAGGTAGATGGTTCTCCATATCTTCAGGAACAGAACCATTAAAACCAACTTTTTGCAAGAATTGTCCAACATATGAATGTGATGCATGAACATATAAGCCATCATGTGTTGGTACAGCAGCAATAGTTGATAAGTCTTTATCAAGTTTAATATCTTTGCTTAAGTCTTCAACTTTTTCATTGTGTTGAACAACAAGTTCACGGCCTTTATCTTCTTTAGATACGAGTTCTGCAATTTGTTTAAATGTTTCAATACTTTGGTCATAATTAGCATCAAAGCTTTCTAATAATACTGTTGGTGCTGCCGTATTTAATTTTTCAAATATTGATTCATGTCTTGTTTTATCTGCTAGTATTAATTGTGGTTCTGCTTTTTTAATTAATTCTGTATCAGGCTCTAAACGTGAACCAACAGATGTGTAGTTACCTACTAATCGTTTAATAGAATCTTCTAAGTTATTTTTATCTTTGTCATCAGCAATACCTGTGACATTCAATTCTAATTTAGCTAATGCTTCTACAAAAGAATATTCTAACGCAACAACTGATTCTAATTCATCTGGTATTTCTACGTTAACACCATTTGATTCAAATTCTTTAACCATAATATAAATCCCTCCAAATGAGATGACGTTTCATTTTTCATACAATATAGTTATTTACATTTTAGAGAAATTTAAACATTTCATTCTTCCGTAATAAAAACGATTAGTCACAAGGACTAACCGTTTTATTATTACCTATAGCATGTTTAATCTTAATAAATCGATCACGCCTGTTGAAGCGCCTGGGAAAGCAAAAATCAATTGACTTAATTCTTTGGCTGTTAAACGTTGATTAATGATAAATACAAGTAAGTTTACTAAATCATTGGCAGCATCTGCATAGATTTCAGCACCTACTAAGTGTTTATGTTCATCTAGTACAATATACATTTCAGCTTCTGTTTCATTTTTATATTCGAATACCATTTGTTTACCGAATGGCACGTGTTTTACTGTATATTGATTATTTTCTTTCGCTTCTTCTACAGTTACACCAATTTGTGATAAACGTGGAAGTGAATAAAGTACCGAAGGAATAGCTGGATATTTAATTTTATCTTGTACTGTACCTAAAATATGTGTAGCAATATAATTTGACTCAAATGTTGCTGTTGGTGTTAATTTAGGAATCGTTTTATCTAAAACGTCACCACTTGCATAAATATTTTTAACATTTGTTCTTAAGTACTCATCTACTTCAATACCTTTTTTACTGTAATGAATGCCAACATTTTCTAATCCAATACCTTCAACATTTGGAACTCTTCCTGTTGCATCTAGTACATATTCTGTATGGATTGATAATCCAGATTCAGTTGTTAGTGTAAACGCGTCGCCTTCTTTTTTAACTGCAGTAGTATTTTCGTTTAGATAGAATTTAACGCCTTCATCTTCTAATTTTTTAACTAATTTATCTACATGATTACGGTTAAATCCTGGTAAAATCTCATCTGTATTATGAACCACATGAACGTCAGCGCCAGTTTTAATCATGATAGATGCAAATTCGATACTGATAATTCCGCCACCAATGAATGTGATACTTTTTGGTGTGTCTTCCATCGATAAGAAGTCACGGCTATCATGTGTATATTCTTTACCTTCGATAGGTAATTTATTGCTATGTTGACCTGTCGCAACGACGATATTTTCAGTTTCAATCGATTCACCATTTACTTCAACTGTATGTTCATTTTTAATTACACCTGTACCATCATATACATCAATACCTTGTTGTTCAAATAATGATTTTAACTGACCAGCCATTGGATTAATCACTTTATGTTTATAATCCATTAAGTTTGACCAATTTACTTTAAGATTTTGTGATTCAACAATACCAGGATAGTGTGTTGCTTCTTCTAACACTTCAAATGGATTTTCAAGTAAGATTTTAGCATTACAGCCCCAGTTTGTGCATGTTCCCGCAATACGCTCTTTTTCGATAATTGCTACTTCTTTACCTGCATGTTTTAATGTTAAAGCTGCGTGCCAAGCTGCATGTCCACTACCAATAAATGTAACGTCGTATGTTTTCATTTAACTCATCCTCTTCTTTATTTTTTATTGAGTTGTTTCAAACCATGTTCTAATTGTTCTAATACGTCTTTTGCTTGGTTATATTTCGTTTTATCAAAATTTGAAGGTAAACATTCGGCTACCGCTTCAAAAACTGCTTCTTGTTGTTGATGTGCTTTTTCAGTAAGTGTCACCATCAGTTGACGTTTATCAGTTTCAGAACGTTCTCTTATGACCCATCCTGATTGTTCTAATCTTTTTAAAAGTGGTGTCAACGTATTACTTGATAAATCAAGTTGTCTACCAATCTCATGTAATGTTCGATTATCTTCTTCCCATAAAGCCAGTAACACTAAATATTGAGAATACGTTAATCCAAATGGCCTTAATTGTTGTTCATAAAATTGAGCAAATAAGCGGCTCACATTATATGCAGAAAAACATAATTGATTCGCTAATGTCATTCCATCCTTTTTCAACACAGCACCTCTTTTCTATCGTTCACGATTGATTTTAGTATAAACAATCGTGCGCGATTAATCAAATGATAAATATCCAAATATTTCTAAAATATTGAAGGTGTAGAATAGAATTTATTTTAAATTTACTGTTCCACTCCCCTAACACTTTTGCTAGTTTAATTAGAAAAGACTCACTTTCCTTTAATAAAAGAAAATGAGTCCATGGTTTACTTATATCCAATCGGTAAATATTTATTTTTTAATCTTTTTTTCGTGATTTTTCGTATTCTTCCGTTATTAATTCAGATGCTTCACTATTAATCAGACTTTTAATTTTTTAAAAGTAAGACTACCTGCCTACTAAAAAAGATAAGATATACTCTTTTTATTTAACTTTCAATCCTCTATATCGATTTAAGGTACCGATAAATTCTTGTTTACGAGGTAAGGCAAGATTTCCTGGATGTCCATTAAAATGAGAGAGCGCTTCTAATCCTTCATGCTCAATTAAGTGATACATCTCATTTGTTGCTTGAATTATGGAATTTTGATTATTGATACCATGACGTCTAAAGTAATCTAACATCACCGTAATAGCATTGGTCTGACTATCATCCACAAGTTGTTCTAATCCTGTTAGGTTAATAGGCTCATGACCATACATAATAGAATGTAATCCTTTTGCTTTAAAACGTTTTTCTTTTCCTTTTTTAGAGAAAGAATCTGTTAACGGTATGCGGTGAGATAGCACTCCGAATGACTGATCACCATCAATTTCTCGCTTATAGCCGTCAGTATTCGCAATTTCTTTTGCTTCTTCTGTTACATCTTTTAAATGATATTCATCCATCATTAACACTTGGTCAGCAACATCAAAGTAATCTCCTGAACCGCCAACAATAAGAATAGTAGAAACACTATAATCTTCATATAATGATTTTACTTTATTAGAAAATGGAGTAATCGGCTCTTTTTCTGGAGCGATCAGTTGTTGCATACGACCATCACGAATCATAAAATTGGTAGCTGATGTATCTTCATCAACTAATAATAATGAACTTTCTGCTTCTAAAGCTTCGATTACATTTGTGGCTTGAGATGTACTACCACTTGCGTTTTCTGTAGAAAAGTGTGTCGTATCTTTCTTTCCTGGCAGGTTATCAATAAATGGACTAATATCGACATTTTCAACGTTTCGACCATCCTCAGCACATATTTTCATCGCATCATGTTGAGTCACCACAAATTCTCGACCGTCATGTTGAATGTGATCATATACACTACGCTCAAGCGCTTCTAATAGTGTCGATTTACCATGGTAACCTCCACCGACAATAAGTGTAATCCCTTGTGGAATAGCCATCCCTGTGACTGACCGACCACTTGGAAGATTGAATGTATGTTCAAATTTCTTAGGACTTGTGAATTGAATGGCACCTTTCATTGGAGCGTCTGACACACCACTTTTTCTTGGCAAGATTGAACCATTTGCCACAAATGCGACTAAATGTTCTGTTTCAAGTTGTTGTCTAATATAGATCTGGTCTAGTTTTAATGCGACTTGTTCTTTCAATGCTTGTTGATTTAAATTTTCGTATCGTATCGCTTTTTCTACCATTTGAGGAATGCCCTGTATTATCGTATATGCTGCTGCTTTTCCTAGAATCTTACGTCCAGCTGCCGGTAGTCCAACTTCAATACGTATTTCAATCTCTTTATCATTAATCACTACAGATGTACGTTCGAGTATCTCTTGTCCTGGATGATCGATAAAGATTTTTCCATTTTTACCCGAGCCTTTCACTGTACGATTGAAATGTTTTAACTGGGTATCCACTGTTCGAGTTAAAAAGTCTGAAGTCGCTATACGTTTATCTTTAGTGTCTAATAATTCATTAGGAATTTCAGTCTCTTGTTTCCCAATAATGACACGCATTTTTGAAGGTGGCGCAAAAGGATCGACTTGGACATGATCGATAGCTAGACGGAATTGATCAAATTGATATATCCCTTTCATTCGTTTATAAGCGCCATATTTTTGTCCGTCTAAAGATTTAAGTAATCGTTCTAAATCTTTTGACTGTTTCATCTTAATTCCTCCGTTCATAACATTGCTTTTTTATGTTTACCCTTTTTTAAAAAAATAAAAAATCACTACTCCAAATCATTGAAGTAGCGATATACATTACGTTATTCAGATTTAACATTTGTTCGTCATCATAAATCATGTTCAATTTTAGCTAAACTGCGCCCCCGTGTTTCTGAAAGATACTTAATCACAAAGAACATCGCGAGTACACCAATAGCTGTAAATATTACCATTCATATTAATATTATATAAAATCGTTTTCTTTTCTAAGCAAGTAATAATGGACTTGAAAAAATAAGAAAGAAAATAATTGTTAAAAATAACGTGATACCATTAAATACTTTGCTGCTACTCATTAGACCTACAACACTTGAAACCACTGACAATAGCATGACAAAAAAGCCAGGTAAATACCAAAACATATCTGTAAATGTAATCGAAACTGCAAGTAGAAATGATAATACACATAAGATACCAGAAACTATATTCATATTGTTTATTCTCATTGATGTCTTCCTTTCTGTAAGATATTAATAACATTATATACTATATTTACATTTAAATTTACTATATATCATTATTTTTTAAAAATATAAAACACTCTCATTAATAAATATCTAAGTAAGCGTATTTTATCTTTGATTGCGTCTCTAAATCTTTTTGTTACTTGTAGGTGTATTAGCTTTTATTGCTTATTATTTTTGCTAATTACTCATTTTTAATGAGTTATACAATTGCGATGAGTCCAATCATTATTGGTCTATATTTATAGGAAAGGTAACGTTGTCATCAATTAGACTAGTACATAAAAAAACAATAAGGTTAAGTATTTCATCAATATGCAGATAGTATCTACTAAAAGAATATAAAAATGCACCCCAAAAGTTAGATTTTAAGTCCAACTTTTGGGGTGCGTATCAGTTTTAAAAATAATAATATATATTTGTTGTTTAAATTAGTGGAATCTCATACCGCCATCAACAATAATAGTTTGACCAGTAATGTAATCAGAATCACTGCTAGCTAAGAAACCAACCACATTGGCTACATCTTCTGGTTTAGATAAACGTTTTAATGTGATTTGATCAGTGAATTGTTTCCAACCCCATTCTTCTGGTTGATTATTTTCTTCGGCTAATTTTTTAGCAATACCTTCCATCATAGGTGTTTCAACGATACCTGGTGCAAATGCATTTACTGTAATACCTTTGTCAGCTAAATCACGTGCAGCAACTTGAGTTAATCCACGAACTGCGAATTTAGTACTACTGTATAAAGATAATCCCGCATTACCTTCAACACCTGCTTGAGATGTTGCGTTTATAATTTTACCGCCATGACCTAATTTTTCAAATTGTTCTAAAGCTGCTTGAATGCCCCAGAATACGCCTCCAACATTTACTCCGATAACTTGACTAAATTGTTCAGGTGTTACTGTATGAATAGGTGTTGTTGGTCCTAAACCAGCATTATTTACAACTACATTTAACTCTCCAAAATGTTCTACAACTTTACGTGTCACATCAAAAACATTTTCACGGTCGGATACGTCAGCTCTAAATGCTACTGCTTCTTGACCTTCTTTTGAAAGTGCTTCAGCAGCTTTTTTTGCGCCTTCTTCATTAAAATCGACAATAGCAACGTTAAAACCGTCATTAAATAAACGTTCTGCTATTTTGAAACCAATACCTTGTGCTGCACCTGTAACAAGTGCTACTTTTTTAGAATTGTCCATTTACTACACCTCTTAAAGTAATATAACTTTCAATTATTATGTTAGCACTTTGTATGTAAAATACTATGAAAAGTTTGTGAACTTTTGAACAAAGTTTTGTTAATGATTACTTCTTTAAATAATCAATAAATCGTAATAAAGAGGTTTCATTTTTTCTGTTGTCATTGACTATCGCTGTAAAATACACTGAATAATCAAAAGGATGGCCTAGAGGTATGGCCTCAATGTATTCGTCATTTAAAATGGGTTCGTCTTCGATCATGTAACTAGAAATCATACCTACACCTAAGCCTTCTGCAACAGTTCTTAATAAAACGATGGGATTATGCGTACGAAATACAATTTTTAATTCCCCATTTTCTTCTTCGAATTTTTTCAAATGATGATGGTAAAAGCTACGATCATAGAGAATAAAAGGATAGTCTTTAATATCCTCTAAATTAACAGTATCTTTAAACGTAAGTTTAGATTTAGCAGGTACAATAAGTTTAAAATTCGTCGATAAATTAAGAGGAAATTCATGAATTAATGACATTGTTTTATCTGATTCTTTTTTACCAATTAATCCTAAATCTATCTCATTATTTCTCAACATTTTTATAATATTTTCACGGTCAGATTCTATAACTTCAATATCTACGTTTGGATAATCCACTTTAAATTGAGAAATGACTTTAGGAAGTAGTTTGTGAAATAACGTTGGTATAGTGGCTATGGTTAATTTTCCTGTTATATGTGTTTGTAAACGTTCTACTTCTAGCATGAGATGTTCTTTCGCTTCCAAAATTTCCAATATTTTTGGAATCAATCGTTTGCCAATTTCTGTCGGTACTGTCCCTTTTCTGGAGCGATAAAATAATGAATATCCTAATTCTGTTTCCAGATTAGCAATCGATTGACTCATGGCAGATTGACTAATATGCATCAGTTCACTTGCACGAATCATTGATTCTTGTTCGTATACTGATTTAACATATATTAGCTGTTCAAAATTCATATGTTCTCCTCCCTTATATTAGTTTTACTTATATTAAATTAAATTATTCTAATTATACATTAAGTCTAGCTAATATTATAATAATTAAGTATAAATTAAGATAAATAGGATTAAATAGAGGAGGTTAAACATGTCGCAACGTTTATGGTCAAAAGACTTTATCTTTGTAACGATTGTGAATTTATTTATGTATTTAATTCACTACATGCTTATTGTGACAATTACACAATTCACAATCGAAACGTACCATGCTTCAGAAAGTATTGGCGGATTAGCAGCTGGTGTATTTATCATTGGCATGCTAGCTGGAAGATTAGGCGCTGGAAGAATCATCGATCATCTGCAACCTAAGAATGTGCTCATTGGCGGTGTCATTGGCTCTATTATAGCTATCGCTTTATATTTTACAATTCATAGTATTCTTATTTTGATGTTCGTTCGTTTTATTCATGGAATTGCCTTTGGTTTCTCTTCAACAGCAACGGGTACGATTTCTTCTAGATTAATTCCAGAAGAACGTAAAGGTGAGGGTATCGGTTACTACGGTTTAAGCGTAACGCTTGCTTCCGCTTTTGGCCCATTCTTAGGACTAGTATTAAATAATAATTTAGGATTTTCTTCAATTTTTGGCATCAGTTTGATTAGCATTGTCGTTTCATTTAGTTTTACTTTATTAATTAAAAAATTACCGATGAATCATGACATAGTTACTGAAGAACAATCACGTCCTAAAGGTCTCAGTGCTTTCTTACAAAAAGAAGCATTGCCTATTTCATGTGTCGTCATCTTAGTAGGAATTGCTTATGCAAGTGTACTTTCATTCTTATCAATATACAGTGAAATGTTACATTTAGTTACTGCATCTAGTTTCTTCTTTATTGTATTTGCAGTTGTGACCTTTGTGACACGTCCATTCACTGGAAAGATTTATGATCATTTTGGCGAAAATAAAGTCATGTATCCTGTACTTCTAAGTTTTGCAATAGGATTAGCTATTTTAAGTATAGTAAGTTCTCCATTTTTACTATTACTATCTGCAGCATTTATTGGCTTTGGTTATGGAACCATCGTTCCAACTGCACAAGCCATTGCCATTCAACAATCACCCACTAGTAAGATGGGATTAGCTACATCAACGTTCTATATCTTTGTGGACTTTGGTGCAGGCATGGGTCCTTTCATTTTAGGTCTACTCATTCCATTTATGGGCTATCGCTATTTATATCTTGCAATGGCAGGTCTAATTATTATTGCAATGATTTTATATTTCTTTGTACATGGTCGTTATCAAAACAGTACTTCATCAAAAGGTTAATGTATAAAAAAAAGCGTGCGCTCATTTAACATGAACACACGCTCTTTCGTTATTTTCACAAGATTTTCAAGACATCCATCTCACTAACTTCAGACAACCGTCAGTCTTACCTTATTTTTTTAGTATCCTATTACTAAAGCAATAGACATAGCAACGCTACATATAATTATCCATATTAATATAGGTTTCCATACAAACTTCAACCATTCAGTATAAGAAATTTTACCTACAGCTAGAGCTCCCATTAAAATTGCTGATGTAGGAAATAGAATATTACTTATTGCATCACCATATTGGAAGGCTAAGACAGTAAGCTGACGATTAATATGTAACAAATCAGAGATAGGAACCATTAAAGGCATCGTCGTTAATGCTTGACCCGAACCTGATGGAATAAAGAAATTAAGAATGAATTGTAAAATAAACATAGCTATAATCACTAATGACGTTGGTACATCTGATAATAAGGTCGTCAATGCATGAACAATGGTATCTATGATTTTCCCATTTTCTAACAGTACGATAATTCCTTTTGCGACACCAACAATCATTGCTCCAAATAGAATATTTTTCATTCCATCTACTAAAGCATCAAACGTACCATTAAA
Source organism: Staphylococcus sp. FSL W8-1270 (assembly GCF_038007165.1). Lineage (NCBI taxonomy): Bacteria > Bacillati > Bacillota > Bacilli > Caryophanales > Staphylococcaceae > Staphylococcus > Staphylococcus sp. FSL W8-1270. The sequence goes on along the minus strand of NZ_JBBOWQ010000001.1, from coordinate 108,226 downwards.
CCCTAAGCCACCTACTAAGCCCGCTAAAATTCCTGCAAATAAGAAATTAGCGCTCATTTCATTGAAACTCCATCCAAATTTAAAAATACCAAATATATTGAAGAGGATAGTTGCCATAATAATCATTAAACTAAATGCTTGTTTTTTACTAAAATGTTGATAATCGAGATCTTGATCAACTTGTCCTTCTTCTTTTTCTAAATGATACACAATACTTTTAGTTTTATCTTTTTTAACTTTACTAGCATATAACATTACAGTTGAAATGGCCGTTGCTAATATAAAAAGATATATGATAGTTCGAAGGCCCCAACCTGAAAACATTGGAAGTTCAGCAACTGTTTGAGCCACCCCAACTGTAAAAGGATTTAACATGCCCCCACTAAAACCACTAGCTGCCCCCAAAATAACCATGGCAGCACCGGTTAATGCATCATAACCTAAGGTACGAGCAATAATAATACCAATGGGAACAAATATAATAGTTTCTTCAGCTAAACCTATTGTAAAACCTAATATTGAAAAGATGATCATCGTTAGTGGGATCATTAAAAAGTTGGCTTTTCCCAAAACTCTCATAGCTTTATTTACACCATTTTCAAAAGCACCTGTTTTGTGGACAATTCCAAAAGCGCCACCCACTAAAAATACATAAAAAACAATTTCTCCCCCACTAATCAATCCTTCTGGGACAGCTCTAAATATATTCAAAAAATTTAGATGTTCTGAAGATACTGTGTGATAGGTACCAGGAATAACTATGGTTTGTCCGTTTTTCTTTTCTCTCGCATATTCTCCAGCAGGAATAATATAAGTAAGTAACCAGGAAATTACTATAATCAACATTAATATTGCATAGGTGTGCGGCATTTCTAGTTTAAACTTTCCAGTTTTATTCTTTTTCATTTATGTCATCCCCTTGTTATTCATTACATATGAATCAAAAATCAAAATATATATAATTTATCATAACCTATTTAAACAAAAATGATAATATTACATTTTTAATAATTTTAAACTTTTTGTTTTATATAACAAAAGCCAAAAATCATATCATTTTTGGCTTCTTTTTAATAAGTCTGTCTATATCAATTTTAATGTTAAATATAAACCTAGTAAGGTCATGAATAAAACTGGAAGGGTAATAACGATACCTGTTTTAAAATAGGTGCCCCATGATATTTTAATTCCTTTTTGAGCTAAAACATGAAGCCATAACAATGTAGCTAAAGAACCAATCGGTGTAATTTTAGGTCCTAAATCTGAACCTATTACGTTAGCATATATCATTCCCTCTTTGAGTACATCAGTAACTGCTGATTGATGAATGGCAATCGCATCAATGAGTACGGTAGGTAAATTATTCATTATTGAAGAGAGTATAGCTGAGATAAAACCAACACCCATAATACTAGTAAATAAACCTTGATGCGCGATATTTGAAAATATATGACCTAACACATGAGTGATTCCCACGTTTTTCAAACCAAAGACAACTAAGTACATTCCCAGTGAAAATATAACAATATTCCATGGTGCGCCTTTTACAACTTTTCTAACTGGAACGGCATTCGATTTCGCCGCTAAAATAAGAAAAATAAAAGCAATACTACCTGCAATAATAGAGACAGGCACACGAACAAACTCACTCATCATATAACCTATAAGTAATAAAACTAATACGAACCACGATATACGGAATAATGAAGCATCTTTAATAACTAATTGAGGTGCCTTCATTTTTGTTATATCCACTTGCTTTGGCATTGCCTTTTTAAAATAAAGCCACAATACAACAATACTTGCGATTAATGAAAATATATTTGGAAGTATCATACGACTTAAATATTCTATAAATCCAATATTAAAATAATCTGCTGAAACAATATTTACTAAATTACTCACTGTAAACGGTAAGGATGTAGTATCCGCAATAAAGCCACTGGCGATAATAAATGGAAATACCATCTTTTCTTTGAAACCTAAGTGACGTACCATTGCTAATACTATAGGAGTGAGAATAAGTGCTGCCCCATCATTCGCAAAAAATGCTGCTACTATCGCTCCAAGTATCATAATGAAAATAAACATCTTTCGTCCATCGCCTTGAGATGCCTTTACCATATGAAGTGCTGCCCATTCAAAAAAGCCAATTTCATCTAAAATAAGTGAAATAAGAATAATAGCCACAAATGTTAGCGTTGCATTCCATACTATACTCGTCACTTCCATAACATCTGACCATCCTACTACGCCCGTCAGAAGTGCTACAACTGCACCAATAACAGCAGTAATCGAAATATCTAATCCTTTGGGTTGCCAAATTACAAAAATTAATGTGAGTACAAAAATGGTAATGGCTAAAAAAGTCATCATCTATCATCACCACTTTTATACTTTAAATACTGCCATGTATTCCTTGAAAAATGAAATGTTGTATTTTTATATTTCATTTGCTCCGAACCTCCTACAATCTTATTCATCGTATCATAATAAACAGAAAAACGTTGTAAAATGTCTTAATTTAAACATCTCACAACGTTTTATTAACAATTCATTTATTTTTCTTCTTTTACCATTTTGCCATTTTCATCTAATTTTTGAATTTTTCCGTGTTTCATTCTATATGTACCTAGAATCTCGCCTTTTTTGTTACGATAGTTCACAATCCAGTTACCATTATGATCTGTCATTTTGACATCATCCCATAAATAACCTGATTTTTTTAATTCTACGTCATCAAAATCAGAAATTAATTGATACACTTCGTTACGATAACGCGTATTGACACTACCAGATTTTTCTAAATCATTTGAAGCTAACGGATTCCCATTATCATTAGCACTATCAGGTAACGAGTTTGAAATATGCATTTTACTTATAAGTTCTGGTAAAGCTTTATTATCTTTATTATGTTTATATACTTCTTCTAAACTAGCTTCTTTTCCTTTATCAAGTAAATCGTTATAATCCAATGTACCTTTTTGCATACGTCCTACATAAACTGTATCTTTATTAACTCCAATTAGCGCTTGATAGGTACTTTTATCTGGATAAACCGTAAAGAACTGCATATGTTTTGGTGCATGTTTTACTGGTTGTTTCACTTTAACCAATGTAAAATCAACTAATTTATAATTATGTTTGCCCGTAGGTAATCTATATTCATAAATTCCAGTTAGAATTTCATTTTTAGTCAATGTATATTGATCGACACCATCAATACAGAATGCTAATGCTAATCGTTCTTTCGTTGATAATTTAGACGTATTGGTTAATGACGTTTCATCTTTTTTATCTGATTCGTTCTTTTTAGCTTTTTGAACGTTATTTTGATTTGATTTTGATTTATTATCTTCTTTTGAAGATTCATGCGTACTACAAGCAGCTAATAACATCATCATGATACTACCCAAAAATAAAAATTTTTTCATCTATTGGCCCCTCATACATTCTTCTTATTTTACTAATATACTATACATTATTTATACATTATTTGAAGAGGAAGATAAATATAAATTTTGTTAAAATACCATTTTTTCATAAAAGTTGTATCTTATATAATTAAAAAACTATGTTACACTGTGTACAATGTTTCATTATTGTTTATAGTAATTAAAATTTAAAGGAGTTTAAGCATGAAAAAATTCTCTGCAGTCCTAATGACAAGCGCTTTATTACTTTCAGCTTGCTCACATAGTAATGATGAAAATGAAAATAATACTAAACAAACATCTCAAACTAATAAAAGTGATGACAATCAACAAAAACATAAAAAAGTTATTAAAGAGGGTCGTACATATATCGATGGTATTTTAATTGTAAATAAAAATATAGGTCTTCCTTCAAATTATAATCCTGGTGAAGATCCAAAAGCCCAACAAGCCTTACAACAATTATTTAGTGCTGCACAAAAAGAGGGTATTAACTTATACAAAATGAGTGGCTACAGAAGTTATCCTACTCAAGTTCAACTATACAATCGTTATGCTGCACGCGATGGTAAAAAAGCTGCAGATAAATATAGCGCACGTCCTGGCTACTCAGAACATCAAACAGGTCTTACATTTGACATCGGTGGCGTTAATTCAGATAAAAACTTATATGCAAGTTTCGGAAAAACAAAAGAAGGGCAATGGATTGCGAAAAACGCACATAAATACGGCTTTATCGTGAGATATCCTAAAGGAAAAGAAAAAATTACTGGTTATCAATACGAACCATGGCATTTACGTTATTTAGGAAAAGATACTGCAACCAAAGTATATCAATCTGGTAAAACTTTAGAAGAATATGTAGGATTAAAATAACTTCGCCACACATATTATTAGTCAATTAAAAACCATGAGTGAGAATACTCCTACTCATGGTTGTTTTAATATTAACTTCATTGTTTCACGTCAAACATCATATTTTATCTATTTTTACTATCCAACCAATCAATGATATCTCTAAAAATACTTTGATTATATGACGACTCATTGAAAATTTCATGTTGTAAATTTTCATAAATATACAGAGACTTTTTCTTAGAAGCAATTTCATTATATAAATCGATAGAATCTTTATAGCTTACGAGACCATCTTCTTTACCATGTAAGATGAGTACTGGATCTATAAAATGGCTTGGATGTTCTTTTAGATAGGCAATACCATCCATCAGGGTAAATATGAGGCCTATAGAAATCTCTTTAGCGACTAAATCATCATCTCTATATTTTTGGATAATTTCTTCGTCAGAACAAACACCGTCTTCCAGTTCATTTTTGACATATGTATCTGCTGAAATATTTTTATCTGGCTCTCCGAATGTACTTTTATTATAGCGCGTTAGTGCGCCAGAAGTAATAATGCCATCTACTTTATTAGGGTATTTGGTACCAAATAAAGTTACCGCGTAACCTCCCATACTATGTCCGATTAAAAATACTCTTCCACTATAATTCTCCTTAGTGTAGTTAATTATCCTATCCAAGTCATCAATGATTTCATCCACATGACTATAAAATACTCTCTTACCTTCAGAACGCCCATGACCACGTTGATCAAAACGAACGACATTATAATGATGCTCATTTAAAAACGCGACCAATTCATCATAACGGTCTAGATGCTCTGCAAGACCATGTGCAATTATAATATTTGCTTTACTTTCTTTAACTTCATTAACTTTTGTATAGAGTTTAGTTCCATCTTTTGATTCTAAATATTTTATATAATTCATTTTTATCATCCCTTTTATTTACCTTTACTCGTATCTACCCTTCGTTAATTAGAATAAACACATATAAAACCTCTTAATATTCTTATTTCGTTTGATGGTTTTCCTCTTATTTTTCCCATAATAACATCACTATGCATCAAAACTTTCTAAAAAACTCATAACTCTATACTCTTAATATATAAAAAGCGTGCTAGTCTTTCCAAAATAATCTCTTTAAGACTGCACGCTCACTTCATTATTTAATTATTGTATTTTCTTTTTCATGAATCATTTGAATTATTTCATTATTTTCGTTCATAATCGCTACTTTAGGTGCATGATCGATTAATTCACGTTCGTCCAACTGTACATAAGTCATAATAATAACAATATCATCTACTTCTACTAAGCGAGATGCAGCACCATTGAGACAAATTTTTCCACTACCACGTTCACCCGCAATCACATATGTTTCGAAACGTGCTCCATTATTATTGTTTACAATAGCAACCTTTTCATTTGGAAGAATATCAACCGCATCTAAAATATCGGCATCGATCGTGATACTTCCTACATAATTTAAATTGGATTCTGTGACACGTGCTCTATGAATTTTACTATTCATCATTGTTCTAATCATTTTCTCTATTTACTCCCTAAAATAATATTATCTATTAAACGTGCTTTAGAAAATTTGACAGCTAAAGCAATAAAAATTTGACCATTTATTTCATTAACAACTTCAAGTTCAGGATAACTATAAATTGCGACTTCGTCGATATGACCGCTTGTATGTTCTTGTAAGTATGTTTTTATTGCACCTACAAGTATATGACTTCGACGTTCACCTTCTGCATACATGTCTTTGGCTAATTTTAAACTTTTACTTAGATGAACCGCTTCTTTACGTTCTTCATCAGTCAAATACACATTACGAGAACTACGCGCCAGTCCATCGTCTTCACGTACTATATCGACGCCGACAATTTCAATAGGATGATTAAAATCTTTTACCATTTTCTCAATAATTGCTAATTGTTGTGCATCTTTTTTACCAAAATAGGCTTTATTAGGACTTACGATATTAAATAATTTATTAACTACTGTAACGACACCATCAAAATGTCCAGGACGTTGTGGGCCTTCTAAGACTTCCCCTAGACGTCCCACCTTTAATGTGATGCCTAATTCATCTGGATACATCTCTTCAACGGAAGGATGGAATACATAATCGACATGAATAGCTTTAACTAAAGAAACATCCTTATCAATTTGGCGAGGATATGCATCATAATCTTCATTAGGTCCAAATTGTAATGGATTTACAAATACACTAATGACTGTCACATCGTTTTCTTCAACTGAACGTCGCATCATACTTAAATGTCCTTCATGAAGCGCACCCATTGTTGGAATGAAACCTATTGATTGACCAGACGCTTTTATGCGTTGTGCGATTGTTTGCATCTCTTTTACAGTATTAATTACTTGTGTCATTTTTATTAACCTCATCTAATACTTTTTTCTTATACGTATGTGCTTCTGCAGGAAATGCTCCTGCTTTCACTTCTTTATCATATTGCTTCATACCATCAATGCCTACAGATAAATCTGCAAACTGTTTTACGAATTTAGCATAACGTTCTACGCCATAATTTAACATATCGTGATACACCAATACTTGTCCGTCTGTATCTTTACCTGCCCCAATACCAATAACTGGAATGTCTAATTGTTTACTAATTAATCCAGCTAAGTCACTTGGAATAGCTTCTAATACTAACGCCACTGCACCTGCTTCTTGAACGGCATGTGCATCACGAATAAGTTGTTCTGCTGCGTCTTTTGTACCACCTTGTAACTTGTAACCCATAACACCGACACTTTGTGGCATTAAACCAAGATGTGCAACAATTGGAATACCCATTTGTGTCGATTTTTTAATGAAGTCAGTTAAATGGGCACCTTCTGCTTTTAATGCATTCGCATTGGTTTGTTGATATAACGTTATCGCATGATTTAAATCATGTTCCGCACTTACGCCTACCGCTCCGATAGGTAAGTCTACAACGATAAATGTATCATCGGCGCCTCGACGAACAGCTTTACCATGATGAATCATATCATCTAAAGTAACTTGAATGGTTGTATCATAACCTAAAACTGTCATTCCTAGCGAATCACCAACTAGAATCATATCAATATTGGCTTGTTGCGCTTGTTTTGCACTGGGATAATCGTATGCTGTAACCATTGAAATTTTTGTACCATTTTGCTTCATTTCCATAAGTTTTGACAAATTTTTCATTATTTTATCGATCTCCTATAACATTATCTCAATAATATCACGTATAATTATATGTAATATTTTAAAGAAAGGAAAGTTATAAATGCGTATTGCGATTATTGGACCAGGCGCTGTAGGTACGACGATTGCCTACGAATTACAACAAGTATTACCTCATATCACATTACTTGGAAGAACAAATAAGTCCATTCACTTTCAACCTGCAAATCAACATGTCATTGTTAAAGATATTAAGTCTATGACTAACTCCTTCGATGTGATTATCGTGGCAGTCAAAACGCATCAACTTGAATCTTTAGTTCCAGACTTAAACCGTCTTACTCATGATGAGACAACGATTATCTTAGCTCAAAATGGATATGGTTTGCGTTCAACTTTACCATTTAAACATGTCTACCAAGCTGTGGTCTATATTAGTGGACAGAAAAAAGACGATGAAGTGACCCATTTCAGAGATTCCCGTTTGCATATTCAGCATGATCATCGGACTGAACAACTTAAACGCTATTTAGAATATACTAAAATAGAACTTATATTAGAAGATCACATAGAAACAACGATTTGGTATAAATTACTTGTCAATCTTGGTATTAATTCGATTACTGCTTTAGGTGGCAACACTGCACAAATTTTAAAAATTTCAGAAGTCTATCAATTATGCACACGCTTATTAGAAGAAGGTAAACAAGTCGCTATGGCAGAAGGTATTACATTACCCGACACGATTGTTGAAGATATTATGCATATCTATGCTGGTTATCCAGATCATATGGGGACAAGTATGTATTATGATGTTATAAATCATCAGCCCCTTGAAGTAGAAGCAATTCAAGGTTTTATTTACCGTAAGGCTAGAACACATCACCTCTCTACGCCATCGTTAGATACAGTTTATGCATTATTACGGTCTCACCATTCTTTATCCATTCAATATTAATGTTAAAATCAATGTTTAACTATTAATATTTTGTCAAATTATATAGTAACAAACTCTATTACAAGCTATATCATTATTTTTGAAAATTTTTTCACTTTAATAAAAGGGAGATATATCTTTGGATAAAGCAACACGTATACTTAATATTTTGACATTATTATTAAATGGTCATGTTGTCACTCAAGAAGACTTAGATCGCTTTACAAATGTCAGCAAAAAATCTATTCAACGTGATATTAATACAATTAATACATTTTTTTATGAAAGTCATTTTTGGAGAAGCAATCATACTAAAATTGTCTATAATTATCAATTAGGTGGTTATGAACTCACCCATGATACTACGAACAAACAAAGTCTTGGTGTACTAAGTTTACTCATTAAGTTACAAAGTCTCACACCTATTCTTCATTACGATATTTACAAATTTTTCCTACATGCGATGTCGTCTGTCAGAATAGAAGATAAACATATTTTGATGACGATGTTACATCAATTCAAAGTACGTGATGATTTACTTCCTGGAAAAATATTAATGGACCTTCAAAAAGCCATCGTCAATAAACATAGGGTGCGTATTGAAGTAGATCATAACAAAATGACTATTAAACCATTATCTATTTTGTATATGCATTATGATTATTGGTTTACTTACGAATTTCAACATAAAATACATACCGTTTCTTTGAAATCGATACAATCCTTACACGTTCTAGATACAAAATTTTCTAAAGACTTCGCGAATAATGCAGTATTATTTGAAATGAGTACAACCATTTGGAATCAATTTAAACAACAATTTTCAATTAAAGAGATTGTTTCACGTAATGAAGACACCATTTTGGCATGGGTAAATTGCACACGGTTTGATGCTTATTACATTGCTTATCAACTTGCTCCTTTAGCAAAAATTATTGCTCCGGAATCATATATCGATAGTTTTATTGAGCGTTTAGATGAAATTAAACGTACTTACACAGAAAACAACAGCTGACCATTAAAATCAGCTGTTGCTTTTTATTAATCAATTGGATCTCCATGTTCATCATATTTTGTCACTATGCCGTCAGAAGTAACGATATATGAGCCAACTAAATCTCCATTTTTATCTAAAATTGAGAATCCCCAATCTCCGTTTTCATCTTGTTCTGGTTCTTTATATGTGTACGTCTCTGTATCTAATTGATGACCTTCATAATCTTCTACCTTATCAATGACATTTGCACGTGTTACCTTTTCAGTAGATGAAGATTCGTCAGAATCAGTATTTAACGATCTTTGACTTCCTGCAAATACTATTTGTTTTGCTATTTCTTCATAATCAGAATTATTATATTTATCATATAATGTACTTACATCCAATTCTTTACCGTTATCTCTTAATTGTTGATAGTTTGCATCGTATTGTGTACCTGCCACGAGTACTTTATCGTTACTTACTCCAATAACTGTTACAAAAGCTCCTCTCGAAGGAGATGCGCTGTAAAATACCATTCCAGATGGTGAACCATTAATAGGATAATCCATAGAAGCTAGTTTGTATGTATCAATATTTTTATGAATTTTACTCACATTTCCTTGTTCAAGATAACTATGATTTCTTAATTCATTTGCGTTAATAGCATAATCTGACACTGAAGGATCATTTAAAGCTAACGCTACTTTTTCAGCTTGAGATAAGTTGTCGACATTACTATTTGTTTTATTTTCTTGTTGATTGTTATCATTTGAACTTTTATTACTATCTTGTTGGGTATTATTGTTATCATTATCTGAAGTGTTTTTATTTGATGATTGGTTACTTTGTGATGTCGTATGTTCTGATTTTTCACTAGAATTATTGAGCCCAATCATATCTCCTAAATCACAACCTGCAAGTAAAGTTGTCGCCGTTATAGCGCCGATAGCTAAGTAATGTTTCTTCATTTGTTTCGCTCCTTTTAAAATAAAAAAATATATACCTTAACTTACAATATTAAACAGACACTGTATGTCGTTATGAAAAAGTACACACTTCATTATCTAAAGCATGTACTTTTTATATTAATTACTTAATATGTTGACGTACGAAACGACCAGCATATCCTTTAAACGATTCGCCACCAGACATTTCTTGTTTAGCATAAGCATCCGTTGAACCACCCATTAAGTTATATCCATATGTTCTTAAGCCATACATTTTTGTAAATGTACTATTTAACATTGGTGAGCCTGAAGCACCTGATCTAAAAATATCTTTCGTTTGAATCTCTGTACCATTTGTTGAGAATTGAGTTACACGAAGTTTATTAAAATACGCTTTTGTGTTGTCGTTATATTGCCATGGATATCCTAATGAATAAAGTGGCGAATTGAATTTCAATTGTTTAATCTCTGAATCCGTTGCAATTTTAACTGGTTTCACATATTTAGACATATTTTGTTTTGTGTGAACCACTGCAATATCATATTGTGGTACTTTAATCACTTCTGTTGCTTGGAAAACATATGGCATACGACTTCCATCACGATTCATTTGAAATTTAATATATTTCGGAGCCGCTGCACGACCATATTGATCATCGATAACATGTGCATTGGTTACAAATGTATGTGCCCCAATCACTGTTCCTGTTCCCATAGAATCTTGCTTTCTTACAGATGCATCGCGAGAGCCTTTTTTCCAGCCATTTAAATTAGATACACGGCCAATCGCCTTTAAATTATTTTGTGAGGCATTTGGATAGCGTTGGATTGAAATACTGCTGTTACTAATTTTTTTCGCTTTTAAATACGCTTGATATGATCCTCTTTGTATCCCGTCATAATAATAGTTGGTTTCTACAGCTTTAGCCTCTTGATGTTGGGCAGAATATCCTAGTACACTGGCACCAATAACGACACTCGCTACTAATGATTTACCAAATTTAGATTTTAGCATTAATTTGTCCCCTGCTTTCTTTCATTTAAAAATGAATTGGTTTTATGTTTAAAATAAAATATGTACATCAATATTATAAAACAAACAAAGGACAGTATGCGTCTTTTTTATAAAACAATTTATTTTTAACTTTAATGTACATTTATAAATTATTTACATAAAAAATATTTTTCTTTACAAACTTCAAAATATATAGTATAGTATTAAAGTAAAATCATGGAGGGATACTCAAGCCTGGCTTAAGAGGCTAACCATTTTATGGTTAGTAGGAGCTTTTAGCTCGCGTTGGTTCAAATCCTTCTCCCTCCGCTATCTAAGAAACCTAAGATTAAATTCTTAGGTTTCTTTTTATTTCATATTTTATATATAAGACACTCTTATTTATTTTTCCCATTTATAAGAGTACAATAGTTAAGTTGCGAAATGACGATACACCATATTCATATATCGGAGTGAAAAAAATGGACTTTTGGTCATCTAAAAAAGGAAAAATGCTAGAAATATCAATACTTGGCATACTAACTATCTTCGGCATTGGTTCACAATATTTTTCAAATTTGGCTTATAGTTTAAATCAAGGTATTTTACAAACATCATTTGGTATAGGTTCTCAATATCTCATTATACCTTCTGTGATTGCTAACTTTGCCTTTGCACTTGGCGTGCCACTTGGACATACATTGACACACAAATTCGGGTTTAGACGTAATTTTTTATTCTTTGTAACTCTATTTTTAATCGGCTCGATTATTGGGCTTTTTTCCTTCGACTTAATTATTTTATCTATTGCTAAAGGGTTACAAAGTTTAAGTACCGGCGTTTTATTCTTCACACTTTTACCAAAACTCTTTCTCAATTTCCCTAAACAATACCGCAATGTATTCTTATTAATGGTTATTGTAGGTTTATTTGGCGCAAATGCATTGGGAGGTCTATCAGGTAGTCTATCTTTAGAATTAGATCGTTGGCATTGGATCTTTATTATTAATATTATTTCAGCTATCTTATGTCTTATTTTAGGTTCAATATTCTTAACAAAAGAAGAATATCAACATTCTGAACCTATTCATATTAGTCGTCCTATGATTATTTCATTAGTTCTTAGTACGATTGCTCTTACGCTACCGATGGGGATGCTTACACAAAAAGGGTACGGGTCTCTCTGGGTCTGGCCTATCCTAATTATAGCAATTTTATTCATTGTAAATTTTGTAGTCTTTAATCATGAAGCAAAACATCCATTTGTTCACTTTAAAACGTTATTAACAAAGAAACCACTTGTTGGTGCAACAATGGCTATATCTTCACATTTAGCCTTATTATGTGGTATTGCAGGAATTAATGTGTATATAATTAGAATCTTAAAATTACCTTTCACTATATCTTTACACTTTTATTTATTCTTTTTCATAGGTGTCATTGTGACAGGATTGATTAAAATGTTTATCTATAGTGCAGTAGGAGCTGGTGTTTTAGGCACATTAGGCTCATCAGCGTTACTTTATGTCAGTGTTCATTGGATGATTTTACATGATATCGTAAATATTCATTTACTTTACATTCAAGGTTTCCTACTTGGTTTTGGTGCAAGTATGACACTTGTAAGTGGTGCTATGGCAACATTATTAGATGGCGATTTACTTCAAGCTGGTCAGCGTTCTCAAACGATGCACACAATACGTAACTACGCGGCAGCATTTCTTGTTCCAGTGATTGCCTATCTGATTAAATATAATATTCAAAAAGGAACACAATCTGTTTATACAGAAAATATTACAAACACTTCAATTTATATTAAGCGTATAAAAGATATTGCTATTGATGCTGATCATAAAGTATTTCTACTAATGATTATTTTCAATTCGATTATGTTAGTATCATCGATTATTCAAATGTCTCTTGGAAAAGGGAGACGTATTACACCACCTCGTTCGCCTAAAAACCCCGAGTTACATTTGAATACACACAAGTAATGATTTTTAAGGAACAGTTTACTTTATTAGGGTTTCGCTCCTTAGTTTACGATGTTATTACACATTTCAATTTCATATACTCTTAAAATGTATATTTACTCTATGTAATTGTGACAGATTATTGACAATGCTTTCATATAGCGTTACTATCTATTTACATTCAATAGACAACGTTGATGATTAAATCTCGTATGTAGCTCTGTTCTACATACGACAATTTTTCATCACATTTGTAAACGCTTTCTAAATTGTCGGTTAAGAAAGGATGGTTACTTTGGAAAATATTAAAGCGATATTTAGTAAACTTTTTGGATTTATTCCACGTTCAATAATTAATATTTTTATTTAATCTATATATTTTATAACAAAAAACAATTAATAGAGGTGCTATTTATGAAAAAAAGTGAAAACAGATACAGTATTCGTAAATTCAGTGTGGGTGCATCATCCATTTTAGTAGCAACATTGCTATTTATGGGAGGCGGTGCTGCACAGGCAGCAGAAACACATCAGGAAGAGGGAAATCCTGAATCAGCTGTAGCACAATCTATTGGGGATAATAAAAAACAATCTGATAATCAAGAAACACAACAAGACAATGTTCAATCTGACGAACAAGCTACTTCTACATCTCAATCAGTAACTAATGAAAATGAAGCACAACGCTTACATAATGAAAACAAAGCTTCAACTCAAGTTAAAGATAGCACTGATCAATTAAATACTAATGAAGGAACAACTGACAACATTGTAACTCATCAATCTACAAAACATTCAGTAGCTGAAACTGAAGAAGCATCAACTACAAAAACATCTTCTGATGACCCTGAATCAGTTTCAACTAAAGAGGAGCAACCTTCTCTTGAAACACAAGAATCGACTAAAAACACAATTCAAAAAGACACACTAGCCTCAGATAAAAAAGATAACACAACTGAAACATCAACTACTAAAAATCAAGCTCACTCTTCAGAAAACGTGACAAATGAAAGTCCGACAGAAGAGAAAACAACAACTCAAACAACGACTGCTGAAACCAACACATCATCTACAAAAGACAATACTTCAAAAACAACTGACAGTCATTCAACAAAAACATCTCAGTCAACACCTCTAACAGAGAGTAAAGAATTAACACCATCAAAAACTCAACAAGATTCAAATGTAAATCAGGATGCAATAAAAAATAATGACGTAGAGGCACCATCTACTGGAAAAACAAACGATACTGTAGACACAACTGAAACAAAACAAACAGTGACAGCTAAACAACCTACAGATCCTGCTGCACCTACAGTGAATACTTTAAACACTAAAGATGAAGCGATCTCAATTGACGGTACAACAAATGAAACTGTTGGACATAAAGATGCTAAAGATCAAAAAAATTCACAGGCTGGCTTAGAGACATTAGCTAATAATGCAGTAGCAACAACAAATAATACATCTCAACAGCAAGGTACGACAGAAACAAAAGATCAAACCAATAAAGTTGCTAAACAAGGTCAATACAAAAACCAAGATCCAATCATTCTTGTTCATGGTTTTAATGGATTTACTGATGATATCAATCCTAATGTTTTATCACATTATTGGGGCGGCGATAAATTAAACATTCGTCAAGATTTAGAACAAAATGGTTATAACGCTTATGAAGCAAGTATCAGTGCATTTGGTAGTAACTATGACCGTGCCGTTGAACTTTATTACTATATTAAAGGTGGTACTGTAGATTATGGTGCTGCACATGCAGAAAGATATGGACATGAACGCTATGGTAAAACATACGAAGGCGTTTATAAAGATTGGCAACCTGGTCAAAAAGTGCATCTAGTTGGTCATAGTATGGGAGGACAAACTGTTCGTCAATTAGAAGAATTATTAAGAAATGGTAGTCAAGAAGAAATTGAATACCAAAAAACACATGGTGGTGACATTTCTCCTTTACTACAAGGTGGACACGATAATATGGTTTCTTCAATTACAACATTAGGCACACCGCATAATGGTACCCACGCTGCAGATGAATTAGGAAATGAAGCACTTGTTCGTCAAGTGGTTTTTGATTTAGGTAAACGATTAGGTAATAAAAATTCACGTGTAGACTTCGGTTTGTCTCAATGGGGTCTAAAACAACAACCTGGTGAAAGCTACATCTCTTACCTTTTACGCGTTAAAAACTCTAAATTATGGCAATCTAAAGATAATGGTTTTTATGATTTAACACGTGATGGCGCGACAGATCTTAACCGCAAAACATCACTTAATCCAAATATCGTTTATAAAACGTATACAGCTGAGGCAACGCATCCGACTTTAATAGGAAAACAAAAAGCAGACTATAATATGTTCTTACCATTCACAGTGACAGGAAATGTGATTGGTAAAGCTACTGAAAAAGAATGGAGAGAAAATGATGGTCTTGTATCTGTGATTTCATCTCAACATCCTTTCAATCAAGCTTATACAGAAGCAACTGATACAAATCAAAAAGGTATTTGGCAAGTAACACCTACTAAACACGACTGGGATCATGTCGATTTTGTAGGTCAAGACAGTACAGATACAAAACGTTCAAGAGAAGAACTACAACAGTTTTGGTATGATTTAGCAGATGATTTAGTTCAAACAGAAGCGCTAACTTCAACTAACGAAGCTTAATATAATTTTTTGCGGAAAGGTGGTTGTCTAATGTCTGGTGATGTCTTTCAATTACTTGGTTCTTTCTTCAGAATAGTTAAAGCATTATTTTTCTAATTTCATATAAATAAAAGCACCTCCGAATGAGATGAAGACATTTTCACTCGTTAGGAAGTGCTTTTTATTATGTAAGATTTGTAAGAACATGATGTCATAAAGTGCTGTAAGTTTTTCAGTCTAGTTAGATGAACGTACATCTACATTATTATCGTTTGACGAGAATGCTTCTTCATTTGCTGAAAGTGTGATCTTTTTAGAGTGGTTAGAAGCTTTGACTTCATGACGTAATGCACTATTCAATCCTAATAAATTATTTGCTTGAGTTTCTTCACTATTGTAGCTTTCTAATCCATTCACAATTTCAGTCGCTAAATATTCACATGCATCTTGATTGTCAACTTCGACTTTTTCATTGATTATTGATCCAATGACTTCAATTAAGTCACATTTTTGAATTTGAATATCAATCATTTGTTCTACTCCCTTAAACTGTCATTAAGCCATTTGATAGGCTTTCTAGTTTATTACCCTGTTTCTAGAAAATGTACACAAAATCGTCACTGTCGAAAAATGTAATGCACTACTGCGTCCATTTTATTACTCATCGTTACTTTTAGGAATAAATACCTTCGCTTCACTATCTTTTGGATAATAAAAACCATTAGGTACAGTTTGAAGTTCGATTAAGCTTCCCCATGGCGCTCGAATATAAACGGTTTTATTATTCTCTGTATTCTCATATTTTGTATTAGAATGTGGTTCAGATAGTGGCTCTCCTCCTGCCTGTTTGACACGTTCTAATACATGTTCAAATTCGTCACTTTCAATATAAAAAGAAATATGTGTAAAACCTATATCTTGTAGTGATTGTGGTTCATGTTGTTGAGCGTGTTGGAATTCAAACATTTCAATATTAGGACCACAACCAAACACCATCATGCGTTTATGAATAATTGAAGTTCCTTTTTCTAGCCCTAAGATATGCTCGACATATTCGCCACCTCTTGGTTCATCATTTTTAGTTTGACTATCATATGCAATTTTTCCATCTAGTCCCTGTTTAAAAAAAGCAGTGGCTTTTTCAATACTAGGAACCGTAAGACCAATATGATTAATACCTCGATTCATCATATCTCCTCCTTACTCAAAAGAGTGCAAGACAGCATTCATTTTGAATTTATCGTCCACTCCAGTAACGTATCTCCAACTTGTGTTGATTGAAAAGAATTTGGAACAAACGCATGTTCAATTCAATCATCGACTGCCAATATATTAAAAAAGCCTAAGACAACACATTATGTCTCAGGCTTTTTCAAAAAATCATTCATTATTTTCTATCGAAATATCTGTAACGTTTGAATGCGTCAAGGATAGCTTGTGGTTCGCTAGATACTACAACACCAGGCGCATCTAAATCAATACGATTACTTTGTAATACATTTTTCGCTTCTTCAGTGATTACAACAGGTTTTTTATGATTATAGCTCATTTCAACAAAGTCAATCGCAGTCGGTAACATTTCTTTACCGTCTGAAAGAACGATTACACTATCAAATACTGTTGAACTTGCTGTGCTATAAGTTTCAGTAATACCAATTTCGTCATCATTAAGGTTTTTAGCTGTTTGTCCAACAAATGCATAGTTTAAGTCGTTGTTAACAAATACTTCTGCATATGATTTTAATGTTTCAGCGCTAATATCACCATTTACAAGCACTGCTACAGAGTGTCCTTTTAGTGGGATATCAAATTTTTCTAATGTTAATTGGCTATCTTTAGCATCTGATTGCACTTCTTCGTTTTCTGCCGGAACTTCTACACCTACATTATTTGCTACGTATTCAGCTAATTTACGATCAACTTTATTAATTTGATTAACAGCATTTTGTTTTACTTCTGTTGATTTACATTTACCAATTTCAAATGAAAATGCATCAGCTAAATGTTGTTGTTCTGCTTCAGTTAAGCTGTTTTTATATAATTTAGCTTGAGTATAGTAATCTTTGAAACTATCACTACGTTGACGTACTTTATAACCTTCTACTTTTTCATGATAATGCTCGAAACCACCTTGTTCTTTAGGTGTCGTATGAGGGTCATTATTGTTCAAGCCATTTTTATGGTAGGCTGTTTGACCTTGATGAATATATGATTGATGCATTGCATCGCGTTGATTATTATGAACGTCTGCAACTGGGCGGTTAATAGGAATTTGGTTAAAGTTTGGTCCGCCAAGACGAGAAATTTGTGTATCTGTGTAAGAGAATAAACGACCTTGTAATAATGGGTCATTAGAGAAATCAATACCTGGAACAATATGTGCAGGGTGGAACGCAACTTGTTCAGTTTCTGCAAAGACGTTATCTACATTACGGTTCAACGTCATTTTACCAACAATTTTCACAGGTACTTGATCTTCTGGCCATAATTTAGTTGGATCTAAAATATCAAAATCAAAGTCAAATTCTTGTTCAGGTTTGATAATTTGTAAGCCTAATTCCCATTCAGGATAGTCGCCTTTATCAATTGATTCATATAAATCTTTACGATGGAAATCAATGTCTTTACCATGTAAGATTTGTGCTTCATCCCATACTAAGCTTTCTAAACCTTGTTTAGGTTTCCAGTGGAATTTAACAAAGTAAGATTGACCTTCTTTATTTACAAGTCTAAATGTGTGTACACCAAAACCTTCTTGTTGACGGAAGTTTTTAGGAATCCCTCTATCACTCATTGCCCAGAATACTGCGTGCATAGATTCAGGGTTTTGACCAATGAAATCCCAGAATGTATCGTGCGCTGAACCACCTTGTGGCATTTCATTATGTGGCTCTGGTTTTAACGCATGTACGAAGTCAGGGAATTTAATTGCATCTTGAATAAAGAATACAGGTGCGTTGTTACCCACTAAATCGAAGTTACCTTCATCAGTATAGAATTTAGTAGCAAAACCACGAATGTCACGTACTGTATCTGGAGATCCTTTAGAACCTTGTACAGTAGAGAAACGCACAAATACAGGTGTTGTTTTTTCAGGGTGTGTTAAGAAGTCAGCACTTGTATATTCACTTAAATCTTCATACACTTGGAATTCACCATGTGCACCGAATCCACGTGCGTGTACCACACGTTCAGGAATACGTTCATGGTCAAAGTGCATCATTTTTTCACGGAAGTGGAAGTCTTCTAGTAAAGTCGGACCTCTATCCCCTACTGTCAGTGAATGTTCATCTTCACTTACTTTCATACCACTATTTGTAGTCATTGCTGTACCATCATTATTTTTTCTTAGAGCATCTAATTGTTGTTGTTTTTTGTTTTCATTTGATTGATCCATACTTATCTCTCCTAGATATAGATTGGTATCGTAAATACATTGTTATGTACATTGTTTCCTTATTACGGGATACAGTTAGTTATTCCCATTTATAAAAGAATTAATCATTTTAAAGAAAAAATATATTCCCATAAATTTTTATTTAAAGAACTTTCTTTTATAATCGTTTATGAAAATATATTTTTTGATATTTTATATTAAACTTTAATTATTGGTAATCTACTACCTTATCAACTGGCATTCTATATGATGTATGAGGTTCTTTTTCTTTCTTACCAATCGCAACGATTAACACTGGAACGTAACGTTCTAAATCATATCCGAATGCTTCGCCAATTTTGTCATGCTCAAAACCACCGATAGGGTTCGTATCATAGCCATATTGTTTTGCAACTAACATTAATTGCATCGCAGCTAAACTACTATCCACTTTTACGATGTCACTCATAACTTCACGTGAACTATTTTTGTAAGTATCCATTACAAAAGGTAACATTTGGTCTTTTACTTCTTGAGGCATATGTCCTTCCTCAACCGCTTTGTTATAGATAAACTCGCCTTCCTCATAACATTGTAAATCACCGAAAATAACAATCATCGCTGATGATGTATCATTTTGTGACGTATTAAAACGAATTAATGGACGTAATTTTGCTTTCGCTTCATCACTTTCTACAACAACAAAACGCCACGGCTGCATATTCACTGATGAAGGTGCTTTTGTTGCCTTGCTAATGATTTCATTCATTTCTTCATGTGGAATTTTATAATTTGGATCAAATCCTTTCACAGATTTTCTACTTTCCAATATTTCGTTAAAATCGTTCATTCATTTTCCTACTTTCATATTTTAATTACGTAACCTAGATTATTAAATAAATTGAAAATAAATAGAAGTAATTTGCTTATAGATTTAAAAAAACACTCAATTTAATACATTATTAATTATAGTTAATAATGTATTAACATTTATCTATTAGACTATTATTTGATTAACAATAACTAAATAGGGTATCCTTAACCTTAACAAATAAATAATTTGAAATTTAGAAAAATTATTTATGTTATAACAAAGGGTATTGGATTCAGTCATAAAGTTTCAGTCATAAGGTTACTCATGAAAGGGAAGAAAATTATGGCAGAAGATAAACTGCAAAGAGAGTTGAGTAATAGACATATTCAACTTATCGCTATTGGTGGCGCAATTGGTACAGGACTGTTCCTTGGATCAGGTGAATCTGTACATTTAGCCGGACCGTCTATTTTATTGACTTATGTTATTGTCGGTTTTGTATTATTTATGTTTATGAGAGCAATGGGTGAAATATTGTTATCAAACTTAGGATTTAAATCATTTGGCGATATCGCCCATCATTATATTGGACCAATTGCTGGATTTATGGTCGGATGGACGTATTGGTTAACTTGGATTATCTCAGGTATGGCTGAGGTAACTGCAGTAGCGAAATATGTAGGGTATTGGTATCCTACAGTACCAAACTGGCTAACAGCTGCATTTACTATCTTAGTATTAGTCGCTTTGAACTTATTCAGTGCAAAGCTATTTGGAGAGTTAGAATTCTGGCTGTCAATTATTAAAGTGATAACAATTGTAGCCTTAATCATTGTTGGTATTGTGATGATTGTGCTTGGAATGAAAACATCATATGGACAAGCAAGCGTAACGAACCTTTGGTCTAGAGGTGGATTTTTCCCGAATGGTATTCAAGGTTTCTTGATGGCATTTCAAATGGCTATCTTTTCATTTATTGGTATTGAGTTAATTGGAATTACAGCTGGGGAAACTAAGAACCCACACAAAACGATTCCTCAAGCAATTAACAATGTACCTGCGCGTATTTTAATTTTCTATATTGGCTCATTAGCAGTGATCATGTCTGTAGTACCTTGGGATAAACTAAACCCAGCAGACAGTCCTTACGTAAAATTATTCGGCCTGATTGGTATTCCATTTGCTGCCGGTATTATTAACTTTGTCGTTTTAACAGCAGCTGCTTCATCATGTAATAGTGGTATTTTCGCAAATAGTCGTACAATGTACGGTTTAGCAGGTCGTAAACAAGGCCCACCATTCTTGCATAAAACAAATAAACATGGTGTACCTCACTATGCTATTTTAGTTACATGCGGCTTATTAAGTATTTCAGTTATTTTAAATGCAGTATTTAAAGATGCAACAAAAGTGTTCGTTCAAATTACGATATTTTCAACAGTATTGAATATTTTAATTTGGACACTTATCATGATTGCCTATCTAAATTATGTCAAACGTAATCCTGAATTACACAAAGATAGTAAGTTCAAAATGCCTGGCGGAAAATATATGGCATTTGCGATTCTAGCTTTCTTCGCATTTATCTTTATTATCTTATTAATTAACAGTTCAACTAGAATTGGAGTATTATTTATACCCGTATGGGCAATTATTCTTTGGATTATGTATCAAAAATATAAAAAAGAATCAGACAAAGCGAAAGTTAAAATGGAATAATATAAAGAACATTTTAGACTTCCCCCTAATGGAGGAAGTCTTTTTTCATGATATCTATTAAATAAAAGAGAAGCTTAATTATAGTTTCTCTGTATTTATATTTAAATGGTCTTTTAACATATGGCTTTCATATTCTTTTCTAAACACGCCACGCGCTTGAAGAACTGGAATGACTAAATCGATAAATTTTTCAAATGCATTTGGATATGTTGGTGACATTAACATAAAACCATCGCACGCTTCTTTTTCAAACCATTCAATCATTTCATCCGCTACTTGTTCCGGTGTTCCCACTATCGTTTTATGTCCTACCCAAGTACCAAATCGATCTAATACATCGCGTAAGGTAAGGTGTTCGGTCATAACAGCACGCTGTACAGCTTCATACACAGATTTTACAACTTTTTTCTCTAACGCATCATAAGGTGGTAATGATGGTACGACTTCATCTAGTTTCCATTCACTTATATCTAGACCAATGGCTTTAGATAATTGTTTTTTGCGTTTTTCAAGTGGAATCATATCATCTAATTGTTGCTTAAGTTTATAAGCATCCTCTTCATTCTCATCAACATAAACGGTGAGACCTGGTAATACAAGAGGTGGTTGACGATTTGCTTCCATGGCACGTTGATGAATGTCTTGTCTGAATTGTTGGCCATCTTGTAAATTCCATGCAATTGAAAAAATAGCATCCACGTGTCGTACTGCTAAATCACGCCCTGGAATGGAAGTTCCTGCTTGAAATAAACGTGGTCGACCATATTTTGGTGTTGGAATGTTAATAGCTCCGGCAACTTGAAAATACTTTCCTTGATAATGAAGTGGATGAATATACTGATGATTTAAGCCAATCCCTGAGTCTTTGTGATTAACGATAGCCTCTACCGTAAATGACTCCCATAATTTTTTCATTACATTGATAAATTCATCTGCTCGTTCATATCGTTTTTCAAGATGTGGTAAAGCTTGCATCGAATAGTTTTGTGCTTCTAAATCAAATTGAGATGTTACAATATTTGCCCCAATACGCCCATGAGATATTTGATGTAAACTTGAAAGCATACGTGCTGCAAGATAAGGTTCATAAAAAGAAGAAGAAATGGTACCTATCAAACCAATTGAATGTGTTTCACGTGAAATTGCAGCAAGCGCCGTTAGTGGTTCGAAATAATAAGAAATATGTCCCGTTTCTTCTCCAGAAATATATTGACCATCACCTAAGAAGAAAGCATCCAGTTTACCTTTTTCAGCTAATTTTGCTAACTTAATTTGAAAATCAATATCTCCAACTTCTTCAACATATGAATGTGGTAGTCTCCAAGAAGCAGGATGTAGACCTGTACTATAAGCTAAAACAGATAAATGCATGTGTTTCATTGTCATTAACCCCTTTGTTATAAGTCAAAATTGTCATTTTAATTTGCATATATCGTATATGAATTGTTGAAATTTTACAATATCTACTAACTATTTTATATCTTAAAATAATTATATACAATATCATCTAGTTGTTTAGCAATATGAATAAAATCTTGATTTAAATCCAATGTTTTGACACTAATCGTATTGCCACTCATCTGAAACGTATTATCAGGTACAAGTTGTTCATCCGTTTTCGCATACAGTAACATCCCCGCAACATTTATCTGTTTCGATTTTAAGTGAAATGCTTCATTTTTTACATACGCAAATATTTGATATAAATTTCCAGAATGAATCGTTCTTGTATCAAAATACTGTTGTAACGTCGACGTATAATACTTTGTATCAATAATTAAACATTGTTTCCCATAAGTGAGCATGACATCACTTCTCATTGTCGGTAACATGTGACGATAATCATCATCAGTGGCCCATGGAATATGAGACGCGGTGACTTTTAACTGTGGAAATTCCTTTTTATAATAAGCCCTAACAAACCGTTCATATAAACGCGCCATCTGTTGTTCATCTTCGAACATCATCGTTTCTCTTGAACCGCTTCTTTCTGACTGAATTCGTCCTTGCGTAACAAGGTAACAAATAGCCATTAACATACGATATGTTTCGTGATGACGATCAAATCGTAACTGCCAATCAATATGTCGATAATCTAATATATCTACTTGTTCAAAATATATCAGCAGTCGTTTTAACGCTTTTTTACGTGTGCGCGAAATATCTAATTTTAGAACATTAAGCATTGTTGTTTTTAAAATTTGATTCATATACGTATTAATTGAAAATTCATCATACGTGCAATTTAACTGTTTATGCATCATTGTTCCTTGTTGTATGGATGCTGTGACATTAATCTTTCCTCGTATCACATTAAGCGAGTCATTGTGTTCTAAATAGTCATGTTGAAGACCATATTTTAATTGACTCGATACGCCTTTAATCAAGAGCGCACTATATAAATCTGCCACATTATTAAATGATTCTGTTGCTATATGTTGATAGCCTTTCTTATTCAAAACTGTAAACGCGTAAGACAACATATAATAAATATTATGAATGTTAATCATTGAATCGCTTCCCTTAAACGTACCTTCCAACTATCCACTTTTGAAGGGTCGTCAAACCAATATTCTTTTAATAATGGTATCATTTCGAATTCAATAATATTTGATAATTCAGACTCTGTGACATCAACCATATTACTGAAATAACTATGGCCAATAACGAACCCCTCACCTAACATATCCTCATCTCGAATGTCGACATTCAGTGCTTGAATTGTATCAATTAATGCATCAAATTGTGGATTTTTTAAATTTTCTTGATAATGTTTAAATTGTATGGTTTCAAAGGCAGGATTCATATCAAAAAATGCAAATCGACGTCGTAGTGCATAATCAAGCATGGCTAAGCTTCGATCTGCTGTATTCATCATACCAATAATATAAACATTATCTGGAACACAGAATTTCTCATCTGCATAGAGTAATTCTATTTCCATTCCCCTCTTATCATTTTCAATTAACATAAACAACTCACCAAATATCTTACTTAAATTGCCACGATTAATTTCATCGATAATAAAGAAATGGTCTTTCTCATTATCTTCTTCTGCTTGCTTACAAAAATTGTAAAACGCACCGGTACGCAATTCAAAGCCAGTTTCAGTAGGACGATAACCCATCACAAAATCTTCATATGAATAGCTTTGATGGAATTGTACAAGTTTCACACGTTCTTTATCTTTAACACCTATCATTGAATAAGCCAATCGTTTCGCTGCATACGTTTTACCTACGCCTGGTGGCCCTTGTAAGATGACATTCTTTTTTCTTCTAATTAATTGCACAAGCGTGTCATAGTCTTCTTCATTCATAAATACGTCGTCTAAGAATTGTTCTGCTGTATAAATGGGATAAGTCGTTTGTGTAGCAACCACTCCATCAGAATGTTCAACTGAAAATAACTCATTAAATTTCCGAATCGTTTCACTATATGGCGTAATTTTAGTGAGCGTCTTATTTAATGTTTTGATTGGAATCTTCCAGTTTCCTTTCTCCTTCCAAACAAGCTGAATGATATTTTTATCATTTTTATATTGATGATTGGATGAAACAACGCCCCATCCTACAATATCAGTCTGTCCTTTTTTCACATAAACAATATCCCCACGTTTCATTTCTTTACTAAATTCCCATATGGCATTAACCGTATGAATATAATGATGCTGATTATGGTTCAATTGTTGTAATTTTTGATTAATCTCTTCTTTAGATGCATATTTCGAGAAATCTTCTAACTCGTTATATCCAATAGACATTTCTCCATTCTCAATAAAAGAAGCAAAATCAACATCTTGTGGTTTTGGAGAATAAATCCAATAATTCACGACTTCTAAATCCTTATCTGCATCGATATCTTTTACTTTTGAACTTTGCTTGACTTCCTTTGATTTGCGCCATGCTTCATAACTTAAATCAATAAAATCATTCAAATAGTTATCCTCTTTTAAAAATAATTTTAATTTTTCAATCATCATTAAATACGTGGTCGCAGTTAATGATTGTTTTAAGTTAACCTCAAAATTGATATACTTTGTACTGATTTCGCTTTCTTCAAAAATATACCAAATCGCTCGAGAATCTAAATTGGCAAATGTGTCAGAATCAATCCAAAATAATCCACTGGTTAACTTACCCATACCGATTCCAGGCTGAGCCATCACTTGATTAAATTTTCTCTTAAAGTTATTTTCATTATCTTCACTTTTATCTGCTGAATACAATAAAGCAATTTCAAACAACGACCATAAATTTTCAATATCTTGTGCTTCACGATCATTCTTAAAATTATAAAATGTAGCACGTAAATTCATCACTGTCGGAATACCATCAAAATTTTGTGGTATATCTGCTTTCACATCAAATAGTTTGGCCATTTCTTCTATAATTTTAATTCTATTTTTTTTAGTCATAGAACTCTTATTAAATAATCCAAACACAGTAAATGGATCCATATCTATCATTTCATTATTAATTTCTAATTTAGGCATATTGATTTGAGTGTTAATATAAAGTTCTTGTATTTTCTCAATCAATTGATCACGACAATTTTGATATTCTAACAATTTATGAGCTAAGGCTTTATAAAAGATTGCCCATGTTTTATCTATTTTATAGTCCATCTTTATTTCTCCTCAAAATTATTATTATCTTCATTTTAATGCATTTTATAAATATATTTATACCTTTAAATATATAAAAAAATAAGCTATAAGATCGTATGATTTCAACTTCTTATAGCTTATAGTAAATGGCTTAATTATGCTTGAACTTCGTGTTTGTTGCCACGAACTTTATAGACAATAAGTCCGATAATAAATCCAATTAATGCTGGGACAATCCATCCCATACCAATATCAAAGAATGGTAAATAATTCTCAGCAAAACCGATTAATGATTGTGCGAAGTTCGTTTTCACAAAAGGTTCTGGACTCGCTTTAATACCATCAAAAAATGCAGCAATCACTGTAAATAATGTAGTAAAGCGGTACACAATTGGCGAATTATTAAATAAATGACTTACTAAGGTTAGTAAAATCAGTGTAATGGCTAATGGATAAATAAACATTAATACGGGTAATGAGTACATAATAATTTTTGTTAATCCGACATTCGCAAATATAAACGCCAATACACTAACCATAGTGGCTAATACAATGTAGTTCGTTTTAGGAAATAGTTCTGTAAATGTTTCTGAAAAAGCTGTAATTAAACCAATTGCCGTTTTTAAACACGCCACAATAATAATAAGTGATAAAACAATAATTCCGAAATCACCTAAATAATGTTGGGCAATTTGTGCAAGGGCAATGCCCCCATTTTCACTTACTTTAAATTCTCCAAGACTCATTGTTCCCATTACTGCAAGAAGTGTATAGATGACACCCATGCCAATAATGCTAATGGCCCCCGATTTCACTGTTTCTTTAGCAATATCATTAGGATTTGTAATACCTAATTTTTTAATAGTCGTTACAATAATGATGCCAAATGCTAGTGATGCCAGTGCATCCAATGTATTATACCCATCGATAAAACCTTTTAATAATACACTCTTATTGTAGTCAGGACTTATTGGTGCATGACTTATACTGCCCATTGGGTGAATCAATGCAAGTACGACCACGATACCTAATAAAATCAAAAAGACTGGATTTAAGAACTTGCCAATATAGTCTAAGATTTTAGAGGGTTTACGTGCAAAAAACCAAGCTACGATAAAGAACAACATACTAAAGACAGGTAAAATCCATTTTCCACTGCTTGGAGAAACAAATGGTGAAAAAGCAATTTCATATGATGTTGTTGCAAGTCTTGGTAAAGCAAAGAAGGGTCCAATAACAAGATAAAGACCAATCGTAAATATGTATGCATAAATTTTACTTACGCGTGAAGAAATTGCAAATACACCATTCGTCTTAGAAATACCAATCGCAATAATTCCTAAAAATGGTAAACCGATTGCTGTAATTAAAAATCCTAAATTCGCAAGTAATACGTTTGCGCCTGCCATTTGCCCTAGATGAAGTGGAAAAATTAAGTTTCCTGCTCCAAAGAACAAACCAAAAAGCATCGACCCAATAAAGAGATTCTCTTTAAATGTAAGTTTCTGTTTCATTGTCTTTCCTCGTTTCCCTCTTAAAGTCATAATAGATATTATACATTTTTTTAAAATCAATTTCTTTAGAATTTTTAAAAAAGTTAGATAATAATATATAAAAAAACTTCTCTTTGCATGATTACATTCATTTTTTATGCAAAAAGAAGTTTTAAGTGTAACCTTATACTCATCGATATTTATCCTTAATTATATAATTTTTAGTTATACAGACTTAGCTAATATATGTATCTGCATGTTCAAGGCGATATGTTTCACCTTTTGCTTTAGCTTCTTCATAAGCTTCATATGTTGTATGTTTAACATCTTCAACTTTGTAATTTACCGTTTTCGCAAATTTCCTTACATCTTCTTCATTTTTGGCCAATACAAATACCGTTAAAATATTGTCATCTACAATGTCTTTATGGTGTTGGTAACGTAGTCTATAAATATTCATGACGCTGTCTCCTTCCAATCTATTAGTGATAAACCCTTACTTCATAAAAATAATAAATAATGCCCTACATATTATTTAAATTTAATATACCACTTTTTTTTGAAAAAGGAAGCCTATAAAAAAGAAGTAAGATAGAATTTACTTGATCTTCATATCTTACTTCTTTACTTTAATATACTTTAATTTTAAGATTCATTTTTTAAAGCTTTTTCAATAGCTTTAATATTTTTCTTCATAAATGATTGATACGTATTACTGTCATTATCTTGTTGTTTAGTATGAGAACCCATATTATAAAATGAAATTGTTTTTGCATGTGTTTCTTTTCTAACCGTGTCTGCAACTTTATTCGACACATTTTCTTCAGCTAGGATATAGTTTACCTTATCCTCTTTAATTTGTTTTACAATAGTTGTAAGATCTTTTTGACTTGGTTCTTCAGCATTCATATTTTCGATTCCTTCTTGCTTAAAACCATAGCGATCAGCTAAATAACCAATAGAATCATGTGAAATATATACTGTTTTACCTTCTTGACCTTTAACAGCACATTTCATATCTTTATCTAAATCCTTCAAATCACTAACTAATTTTTTATAATTCTTTTCATAGTCATCTTTATGTTTAGCATCTTTTTTAACTAATTCATCCTTTATATCTTTCGCAAATTGTTGACTTAATACAGGATCTAACCAAACATGAGGATCATATTTACCATGATGATGCTCATGTTCTTCGTGCTCGCCATGTTCTTCGTGTTCACCGTGTTCATGTTCATCCTCTTCGCCTTTTAACAAATCGGCTTTATTTAAAGATGATTCTAATGATAATGTTTTATTTTTATCATTCATCGCATTTGCAATTTTTTTAGCGACTGGGTCTAGATTATCCCCTGTATATACAAATAAATCTGATTTACCAATATCGACCATTTGTTTTTGACTCGGCTCATATGTATGTGGATCCATTCCATTCGGATAGACTGATTCAACATGAACGTATTTACCACCAATTTGTTGAGCAAAAGATTTCAGTGGATATACTGTCGTTTTTACCTCAAGCTTTTCATTGTTCTCTGATTTTTTATCTTTATCACTACCACTATTGGATGTTCCACAAGCTACAAGTGACAACGTTAAAATACTGATGAAGACTAACATTAAACTTTTCTTAATCATTTTCTTCTCTCCTAAATCGCAATTATTACGTTTTAATAATCGCATTTCATACCGAAATTGTCAATGGGCGATTAAAAAATAAAAATTACTAAATAATTATAATTGTTGTTTTACTACAGTCAGAAAAAGGACCGAAAGTTATAAAAGGATTTTTATTATGAAAAAATTTCTTCTAGATAAATAAGGCATTATTGAAACATTTAATAGCAAAAGTAAAGTAATGCCTGAAACAATGAGTGGAGAATATATTGCTATAGATAAAATTAAAGATGATCAACATATCCATATTACTGAACCTCAAGAACAAACTATTAGTTTAGATCAAGTTAACAATATTAAGGAAAATGGTTTCGGACGGCTTTAATATATAAGTAACAGAATGAAACAGAATTCCCATTGAATTCAGTGTTTCGCTCTTTTTCATCTCAATATTTCTATGATTATTAACTGTAAATAATAGTTTTTTGAAAATTTTGTGTATTTTAAAATGTAACTCCTAAAATAAAGCGTTTTCTTGTTAAAATAATAATGTAACTATTTTAAGGGAGACGATAATAATGACAAAGGGGAATCAAATCACTAATCAATCTAACAAAGAGAAATCAAATAAAGGATATAAACCATTATGGATTGTGATTAGTTTTATCGTATTAGTAATGATTTTATTACTACCTACTTCAAGTAGCTTACCGGTCATGGCTAAAGCAGCACTTGCCATTCTTGCTTTTGCCGTAATCATGTGGGTTACTGAAGCAGTATCTTATCCAGTTTCAGCGACTTTAATTTTAGGGCTTATTATATTGTTACTTGGCTTTAGTCCTGTTCAACATCTATCAGAACAACTTGGTCATCCTAAAAGTGGAGACACCATTCTTAAGGGAAGCGAATTATTAGGAACAAACAATGCTCTGAGTCTCGCATTTAGTGGTTTTTCTACTTCTGCAGTGGCACTTGTGACCGCCGCTTTATTCTTAGCAGTTGCCATGCAAGAAACCAATCTTCATAAACGACTAGCACTTTATGTCCTTTCAATTGTAGGAAATAAAACAAAACATATTGTTATCGGTGCAATTTTAGTATCAATTGTATTAGCCTTTTTTGTACCTTCTGCTACGGCTCGTGCTGGTGCTGTCGTACCCATTTTACTTGGAATGATTGCAGCCTTTAAAGTGAGTAAAGATAGTAAACTAGCATCACTTCTTATTATTACATCCGTACAAGCTGTATCGATTTGGAATATCGGTATTAAAACTGCCGCTGCGCAAAATATCGTCGCTATCAATTTCATTAATCAAAACTTAGGTTATAATGTGTCTTGGGGTGAATGGTTTTTATACGCTGCACCATGGTCTATACTGATGTCCATTGCTTTATATTTCATTATGATGAAAGTGATGCCACCTGAACGAGATGCCATCGAAGGTGGTAAAGAATTGATTAAACATGACTTAAACGAACTAGGTCCAATGAGTGCTAGAGAATGGCGACTCATTGTCATTTCTATCTTATTACTGATCTTTTGGTCTACCGAGAAAGTGCTTCACCCTATCGATTCAGCAAGTGTTACGCTAATCGCATTAGGTATGATGCTAATGCCTAAAATCGGTGTGATTACTTGGAAAGGCGTTGAAAAGAAAATTCCATGGGGGACAATTATCGTCTTTGGTGTAGGCATCTCACTTGGTAACGTCTTACTTAAAACAGGCGCTGCCCAATGGCTCAGTGATAAAACATTTGGGTTAATGGGACTAAAAGGGTTACCAATTATCGCAACGATTGCACTCATTACATTATTCAATATTTTAATTCATTTAGGTTTTGCGAGTGCAACAAGCTTATCCTCTGCATTGATACCCGTATTTATTTCATTAACATCAACATTAGAGTTAGGCGATCATTCTATCGGCTTTGTTTTAATACAACAATTTGTAATTAGCTTTGGATTCTTATTACCAGTGAGTGCACCACAAAATATGTTAGCCTACGGTACGGATACATTTACGGTTAAAGATTTCTTAAAATCAGGTATTCCTCTCACTATTATAGGTTATATTCTTGTGATTTTATTTAGCTTAACGTAT
Source organism: Staphylococcus sp. FSL W8-1270 (assembly GCF_038007165.1). NCBI lineage: Bacteria > Bacillati > Bacillota > Bacilli > Caryophanales > Staphylococcaceae > Staphylococcus > Staphylococcus sp. FSL W8-1270. Next base: position 76,515 of record NZ_JBBOWQ010000001.1, on the reverse strand, counting down.
TGGAAATGGTTAGGTTTAGTGTAAAATGAAGTCAGATTCATTTTATAGATAGAGAGGTTTATCATGACCAAAAAAACCATTTATTTGTACAGTGAATTCTTGTCGTAGCCAAATGGCTGAGGGTTTTGGAAAAGCAATTTTAGGTGATGAATGGAATGTATATTCCGGAGGTCTTGAAACACAAGGTGTTAATCCTAAAGCCATTAAAGCAATGAAAGAAGTGGTATCGACATTTCAAATCATACCTCGGATTTAATTAATGATACTATTTTAAAACAATCAGACTTAGTAGTCACATTATGCAGTCATGCTGATGCGCATTGTCCTACTATGCCATCAGGTGTTAAAAAAGAACATTGGAGCTTCGATGACCCAGCCGGAAAAGATGGGTCAGAATTCCAACGTGTTCTAGATGACATTAAAAATGCGATTGAACAATTTAAGTATAGAACATAATAAAACAGCAGTTACTACGTATTTGACGTAGTAACTGCTGTTTATTGATATAGTCATGCTTACCAAAAGTCACTTGTTACAATATTTTTTCTCTCGATGTCTAAATTTGGAATGTCCCTCTCATTCGCAACCGCATCTTTATAATTTAAATTAAGTGCCTCAACGGCTTTATCAAACGTCACATTATCTTTACACATGTACTCCCATACATTTTTATTGATGTACGCATTACCATCATAATAAAAGTCTTTCACCCACATTACTTATCATCCCTTTCTATTTATTACAGTTTGATATTACACCTAAAGTGTAATGTAGGCAAATCTTAAATAATTAGAAATCATTAATTATTTATCCGTTTATATGATGATAATTAAATAACTTTTTGATCATTAAAAGTTGTTATAAAAAACTTATGAAAAAATTTTAAAAACCTATGATGATAAACATTTGTTTATTTTTCTTCATCTTCTAATTTCACAAGTGTTGGTTTAGGCGTATGAATGCCTACATCGTTAAAGTAACTTATAATTTCTTTTCTTAATAAACGTTGGCCTGGAAAATGCATGCCTGGTTTAACATGAGCTAATAATTTAATTACCATTTCATTACCATCAATACTATCTAAACCAAGTAAATCAGGTGCAGCAACGAACATATCGTATTTATCTTTTAATGTTGGTAAGAAAGCTTTTAATTCTTTTTCAATAACGTCATAATCTTCATTTGGAGAAATCGGAATTGTAATAAGGGGCGATACATCTGTCTTAGAATAGTTTACAATTTCACTAATTGTTCCATTAGGTAAGGTATACACTTCTCCAGTATCAGATTGAATACGTGTAGATCGTAAACCTATTGTTTGTACTGTCCCTTCTGCAATCGTTACACCTGACGAATTAATTTGAACATAATCGCTGACGTCGAATTGTCCTTCAAAAATAACGAAAAAGCCGGTAATGATATCTTTTACAACAGTCTGGGCACCAAAACCAACTGCTAAACCAACAACACCAGCCCCAGCTAAAATAGCTGAGACGCTAATTCCAAAACGAGAGAGAACCGATGTAAGAACAATAAACCAAACAACATAACTAATTAAGTTTTGAACAAGTGTTGAAAGTGTCTCACTTCTTTTAATTTTATAGCGTGTCTTCTTCTTCTCATTGACTTTAAAAAATTTCGTTACTACTTTTCTAGAAATTGCAATAACAATCATACCTAATAAGATATAAGCAACAATAATTAAAATATTGGCTAGTAAATTTTGATAAAATTCTATCTTCGTCAATGGTTCAATAAATTTAATAAACAGTTGTTTCATTTGACTCATGTTGATATAATACTCCTTTTATACTTAGATTTTTAAATGATTGCGTGCTATTATTTAGAACACGACACTTAAATAAAAATGATACCATATTTTATATATTATCTGAAATAATCATTTGCTTTATTCCAGAATAAAAAACTTCATTCTCACTGCTTCGTGAGAATGAAGTCATATATTAAGTCGTCATTACTTATGCTCTGAACTTTCAAAATATCGTCTTCTAAATGCTGGGGTTGCTACTTTTGATTCAAAGTCTTCTGGAATTTCTTCAGTACGTACAACTAATACATCACATGGGGCATGACGTACAATCGCTTCTGATACCGAACCAATCATAAAACGTTCGACTGCATTTAATCCTGAAGCACCACACATAATTAAATCAACATTCAATTCATTTGCTAAATTTTTAGGAATGAGTAATTTCGGTGGGCCAAGTTCAAGTCGTGTTTCTACATTTGTCACGCCTTCTTTAACAGCGAGTTCTTTATAGCCTTCAAGTAACTTCTCAGAATACTCTTTAGACGGATCGAATTGAGATGCATACACTTCATACGCGGTATACGTTCTCGTATCAATCACATGCACAATTGTGAGCTTTGCATCATTACGTTTTGCTACATCAACGGCTTTATTAAAGGCCCATTCTGCTTCGTTTGATCCATCAACTGCAATTAAAATGTTTTTGTATGATAACATTTTAATCTCCCCCTTATCTGTTCTCATCTTTATTTTAGCACTATTTCAAAAAAATTAGTATTAATATGTAAAGCGCTTTCAAAATTTATATCATACGTTCTTCGCTATCAATTTGATACTGTAAGTAGGATAAAATAGCGCTATAACATCCTAATGATATCGTTAAAACAAATGGTAAAAGTTTGATTGATAACTCTCGGGTATGTTTAGAACTCGTTAATGTTAAATGATCAGTTAAAGCTTGCATATCTATATGACTAAAGCTTGCATAACTAATAATTACAAAAAAAGTTAACATCGCCATTAATTTCATTTTATTTACAAAGTCACTACTAAACTGAATCATTGAAAAAGCTAAAATAAGAATAATAATATTGAATATAACACTAAAAATAATCCACAACATAATAAATGTCGGATGATTTAATTTCTCCATGTTTAAAATATTTCCTTCGACCATTAAAGGTATTAAGAAACTAAATAAAATTGAAATGCTAAATGTAATGATCATTGTTAGTAATGCCCCTAACAGATTTAAAAATTCCCGCATAATATCCACCTTTTAAAAGTTAATATATTAATATTGTACAATTTAATACATTTATATGCTATATTCATCAAAATATTTAATTAACTATTTTCAACATCAACCTTATACTAACTTACAGTGTTGTAATTTTAGAATATCTTACTTACTATTTATTTTATTATATGTTTTTATAGAATTGAGGTGATCATGATATGCCAAATGAAAACTATAGAGAAAATGATATTTTAGGAGGCATTAGCTATTTAAGTGTCTTCTTTGCACCAGTATTATTTCCACTTATTGTATGGATCGTCGCACAACCACCAGCTTCGACCCATGCTAGAAATGCGTTATTCAATCACATCATGAGTTGGGTTATGGTGGTATTAGGATTAGTAACCCTATCTATTTCCCCGGCTTTTGTAAATAGTGAACGCGGTATCGGTTGGATCATTGCAATCCTCATCGCAGTTCTTTTCTTTATATGGGCACTTGTGCTATTTTTAAAAAATATCATTAGAGGTATTAAATTAATGATGCCATAAAAAAAAGAGGAAGTGACGATAATCTCGTCGTTTCCTCTTTAATTTTATTAATCTCTTGTTGTATGAAACTAAAAAATGACCAATCAAATATTTTAAACTTTATCGTTTTCAGTATAAAAAGCAATACTATAATGTTGTTTGTGAGAATTATATATATACTTTTATTCCATTATGATTGTCTACTGTAATTATAATAAGGTTTGGTCGTTTTAGTATTAGATTGCGCTTGCAATACTATATTACGAAAAGTAATATGATGTTTATATGAAAATTGTAATACATATTTTTATCATCATAACTTGTTTAATATCCATTATTTCTTAAGGTTTTCTTATTTTCCAATGATAAGGATCTTCAAGTTGATACCAATCAGAATTCATTTCGCTACTATTTAGCAGGCATTCATCGAGTTTTTTTTCGATTTTTTCTTGATCTAAGTCGGTACCAATAATGACAAATTGTGTATTTCTATCCCCATATTCAATATCCCAGCTTTCCGCTACGTCACGACGTTGAGCAAGTATCTCTTCACGTTTTTCTTTAGGCATTGATGCAACCCAATATGTAACTGGGCTGATATTACATGACGATCCTGCTTGTGACAGTAAACACGCAACCTCGTTATATTGCGCAAGCCATACAATACCTTTTGAACGAACAATGTTTTGAGGCATTTGTTCTAACCAATCATTGAAACGTTTCGCGTGAAACGGTAATCGTCTTGAATAGACAAACGAACTCATACCATATTCTTCAGTTTCCGGTGTATGTGCCTCATGGCCGCCTTCTGTTAGCTCCTTAATCCATCCTGCAGAATTGCTAGCTTTTTCAAAATCAAATCGTCCTGTATCTAAGACATCATTAATATCTACTTGAGACTGCGTTGTTTTAATTATTTTTGCATCTGGTTGTAATGTTCTAAGTATATGTTCTAATTTATCTAGCGCTTCATTTGTAACTAAATCTGTTTTATTCAATACAAGTACATCACAGAATTCAACTTGGTCTATTAATAAATCCGCAATTGAACGTTCATCTGTCACATCCGCACCTTGATTACGATCCACAAGTAAATCTTCAGAATGAATATCATTAACAAATCGATTCGCATCAACGACCGTAACCATCGTATCTAAACGACAAATCGAAGTGAGATCTATTCCCATCGCTTCATCGATATACGAGAACGTTTGCGCTACAGGTACTGGTTCAGAAATGCCTGTAGATTCAATAACGATATAATCAATATTGCCTTTATGTACGAGTCGTTCAACTTCTTTTAATAAATCGTCACGTAACGTGCAACAAATACATCCATTAGATAGTTCAACTAATTTTTCATCTGTTCTAGACATTCCACCACCATCAGCAACTAAATCTTTATCAATATTGACCTCACTCATATCATTTACAATGACTGCAATACGACGACCTTCTCGATGATTTAAAATATGGTTAGTAACGTTGTCTTCCCTGAGCCTAAATAACCACTTAATACAGTTACAGGTATCTTACTCATTTGTATCTCTCCTTTTTAAATCGTAACTATTACGATTTAAATTGTACAGGGATATTTAAGATTGTCAATATGAATTAAATGAATGATGTATGATATAACTTTTCTATGGCGAGTGATTTACCGCGTATGTCCTCACCTATACTTCAAGGTTTGATATTCCTTAAAGGTATTACACTTTTAATGACATCATTATATTGTTTATGAAACATTGCTGATAGTTTTTTATAAAAAAAGAGCGAAAAATTATTTTTCGCTCTTACACATTATAAATAAATTTTTTAGTATTTCATTCAAATTTTGCGTTAATAAATTTAACTGAGATTGCACCCAGAAGCATCATGATTCCTGCAAATAATAACATCGCAGGCATTGAACTTCCTAATAGTGGGAAAAGTGCAAAGCTTACTACAGAAGCGACAATTTGTGGTAGACAAATACTTGTATTAAATAAACCTAGATAAGCACCTGAATTTTCTCCATCAATTGCTTCGGTTAATAGTGTAAATGGTTGAGTATTCATCGTTAAGTTATTAATACCAATAAATATAAATGAAATAATGAGTAACCATTGGTTATGAATAAAGAACATTGAAATAAGACCTAACCCACCAAAAATTAATCCAAAACTATACCAAAATTTTCTTTGAGAGGGTTTAGATTTTGCAATGACAAAACCAAAAATAACTGAACTTAAAAATTGTATACAGTATAACACACCATACCAGTTCCCTGCTGCTTGATATCCTGCTGAAGAAGGGTCTGTCGCATTCCATACATTTTTTGCTATTGCACCTGTTGAATACGTCCAGAGATACATTAATGCAAACCAGTTAAAAAATTGAACTACACTAATTTGCCAAAATTGTTTAGGCGCAGTTTTTAACAGTTGCCATAAATTTAATTTCTCATTCCTATTGTCATCTGAAATGCCGTGATAATAGTTATATGTTTTAGGTTCATATTCTTTAACGGAAAGAACCGTCCAAATAGAAGCAATGAGTAATACCGCTGCTGCAATATAATAAGCTATTTTTACTGTCATCGGTACTTCCCCTTTAGGCGCTACATTACTCATTCCCATAATTGTTAGTAAAAATGGTAATAGTGTAGCAATAATACCACCTAAATTTGAGAAGATTTGTTGCCATGACCAGGCCATATCTCTTTGTTTTTCGTTTACCATATCTCCAATAATCATTTTATAGGGCTGCATACACGCATTTGACGTCAAATCCATAAGTAACGTCATGATTGCACCAAATGACAACGCCATAAGTGATGCATATCCAAATCCAAACGAACCTGCATTAGGTAGTAGGACTAATACGATCGCTCCAATGGGACCAGCAATTAAAAGATACGGCATCCGACGTCCAAATCTAGTCCAAGTTCTATCAGAATAGTATCCAATAAGTGGTTGTACAATCATTCCTGCTAATGGCGGCAAAATAAAAAACCAACCTAAATTATTAGGATCGGCGCCGAGCGTTTGAAATATTCTTCCCATCATTGCTGATTGAAGTGCAAATGCCATGTTTACTCCGAAGAAACCAAATGTAATAGAAAAAATAACTGCTTTTTTTAAATAGGGTAGCGTAATACCTTGTTCTTCAGTATTTTTAGTATGTATTTGATCTGTATCTTTCATTTCTATCTCTCCTATTTATTACTTGATATAGTCATTTAATTCAATAATTAAATAGCTATATCAAATAACAATTTGTTGGAATCGTTTTCAACTGTAATTATAACATTTTTGAGTTTCTTTGAGAACGCTCGCATTTCCTATAAATAAATCAGAGTTCATTTTATTTTCTAATCTCATATATATCATAATTACCTAATTTAGGTATTTTTATAGATAATTAAAGATTATTGTGATGATAATAGATATATTAATACTTAAAAACAAAATATATAACATAATCTATAATTAGATTATTACAATAAATAACGATAGAAAAAATTGATTATATTAAATATAATTAGATTATTATTTGTATTTTAACTACTTTTTAAAATACATTAGATTATCAAAAAGATTACTAATTAAAGGAGTATAAAAATGAAGGTTATAAAGAGTAAAGAAATCAATCATAGGCCTAAAGTAAGTGTATTAATTAGTACGTATAACAAAGAAAAATTTATTAATAAAACATTAGATAGTGTCTTAAAACAATCGATGGATATGAGAGATTTTGAATTAATCGTGGTGGATGACTGTTCTACTGACCAAACCGTTGATATTGTTTCTAAAAAAATAGACAGTTTTTCTAATTACAAATTTATTCAATTAGATCAAAATTCGGGTACACCTGCGAAACCACGAAATTTATCTATTGATTTAAGTAAGGGAAAGTACATCATGTTTATAGACGGTGATGATTGGTTACCTGAAGATGCTCTAGAAAAGTTATATACACTTTTAAAAACAAACAATACAGACTATGCTACAGGCTTAACAAAATATGTGCATAGTGATCGCATAGCTAGAAGTGGCGTTGCTCTATCTAAAATTGCATATAATAAAGTAGATTTAAAACACTTTAGAAAATCATTTTATCATTTAGCACCTGCTGGTCGTATGATTAAAGCTAGCGTCATTAAAAAGAATCATATTCAATTTCCAGAAATGATTTTTGGAGAAGATTTACAATTTTTCGCAGAAGTCTTTTTCAATACTAAACGTATTAGTACAACACAAGATGTGGTTTATTGTGCTAACCGTTACGACGATAATATTTCTTTAGTAAAATCAGAAAAATCAACACATATTAATCGTATGAAATGGCAAGGTGAAGCCTATCGTCACTTAATGAGTAAATATAAAAATAATAAATTAATGCCTAATTTACTATATCGTATTATTAATAAAGATGTTTTAGAAGCTAAATTCTATAAAAAAGGCTTTATTAAAAACATAAATGAGTTACTTCCTATTTTTCAAAATATCATTCATATGGTAGATGAACATTTCGATGCTTTAGACTATGCAGATGATGATTTAAACCGACAAGCCATCAAACTAATACGTGAGGGGAATAAAGAAGACATTATCAGTTTTGTTAAATTCTATCTTAAAAAAGATGATAAGCCGCTTCATGAGAAAAACGATATATATTACTATTCGTTTAAAGGAACACATTACAAAAAAAGAATGCATCCTACATTACTAAAAATCTCTCAAGAGAATGATAAGGTGTTCTTAAAAATACTTTCTAAAAACTCTGAGTTAAAGTATCTAGAAGTAAAACATCGAAAAGATCCAACTCAATTCATCGTATTAGATATTAAGAAACATCGTTTTAAATCTGAAGAATATACTGTTCAATTTATAACAAAGAATTTACCTGATGGAAAATTAGCTCTTACAGTTTTAGATAAAGATTTAAATGGCTCAGTTATCAAATCAGGCATGCGTTTTGATTTTTATGAAACTGTTGGTGGCAATTTAGGATATATTAAAAAGTAATTAAAATCTTAGATGTTTCGCCACCGTAGCATTCATTTTACATATATTTATTCGATATATGTAAAATAACGATCTTAATAAATTATAAATCTTAGTCTTGTTATCTATGTATTTTTATAATTCCAAAAGAAATTATGCTAAATTTCAAAATAATGCTGTACTTATTCATTCAAAAGGTGTATAGTTGGTTTCACGTAATAAAAGCTCGTATTTTGGATTGTAGTATATTTTTATAGAATATTCTCTTTTAATTTATGAATTTGTTACAAATATGATGTGCAAAAGCACTTGGAGGTATTCTATATGAATAACGGTACAGTTAAATGGTTTAACGCAGAAAAAGGGTTTGGATTTATCGAAAGAGAAGACGGTGACGATGTGTTTGTTCACTTCTCAGGTATCGCTACTGATGGATATAAAACTTTAGAAGAAGGTCAAAAAGTAGAGTTTGACATCACTGAAGGTCAACGTGGCGAACAAGCAACAAATGTTGTCCCTGTTTAAACATAAATTTTAGCATAAGCATGTATGTATACGTGCTTGTGCTTTTTTTACATAATTTATAAAAGAATAATACTTAAAATTAATCTCCTACTGTCACTTAATATATCCTACTATATATTCTGTCATACATGTCACTCAGTGTTAATCTCTAGTATAACCTGGTTGATCTTCATTTAAGATTAAATTACCTCCATTTAAATAACTTGCGTAACTTAACCAAATGACATAAGGTAACATTAATAAACCAGCATACTTATTAGATGCATAAAAACGATGTGCAGTAATATTACCAGCTGCAAGTAATACATAACTTTCAATTAAAGATGTCTTTCTCAGTTTTAAATTGAAATAAAGTATCGTCCACGCATAATTCAATCCTAATTGTGCATAATGAGCACGTGTTATAGACTGTTTCTCTCTTTTATGAGCTGCATGCGCATATGATAATTGATAAGCTACTCCCATTGAGGTATAAAGTAGTGGCCATACAATTGGAAATACTTTAGCTGGAGGTGAAAAAGGTGGTTTTTCATAATGTTTATAATCATTTTGAGCTTTAGCTGTTAATCTCCCAATAACCATTCCACCTGCTAAAGGTAATACAATTCTTGTAACTTTTTTAATATTAATCATCATTCTCTCCTTTAAAGTCTTCCTATATTTAATACCCTACTTTTTCTATAATTAATAAGTTATGAATCTATTATTAAAAAACAAAATAATGTAGACACACACTAAAATATCCTCCTAAATACCATCATGTAGATACATAGGAGGACATTCTTTAAACAGTTCATTTAATGTTTTTATGGCTACCATTATATTTTGGCTAATTACTTTTAATTTAGATTGACCTTTTTAATTATTTCTCCTAAAGGTCATCTAGAGTCACTATTATTCTTCTTCACCAACAACTGTGAAACGTTCATTAATATGCGCTTTATTTTCAGCTTCATCTACTATAGCAATAGCAAAATCTGCATAACTGATATAACTATTACCTTTACTATTAAATAATAATTGATCTTTTCCTAACATATAGGTGCCTGTATGTTTTCCTTCAAAGTCAAATTCCGCTGATGGACTAATAAAAGTCCAAATCATTCCTTCAGCATGTTGTAAGTCTTGTAAGTTACGACTTGATCCTTTAGCTGTTGGTTTCACTATTTCTGGGAAATCTGGTGTATCCATAACACGTATAGTATGCGTATCATCTGCAAATAGACTACCAGCACCCCCTACAATAATGGCTCTTGTATCTACATCTTTTAATATGTTAATCAATATGCGTCCTACTTCAACGTGCACTTCTTCTTCACCTAATGGCGCGCCAAATGCATTGACTACCACGTCTAAATCTTTAATATCGTCTGAAGTTAAATCAAATACATCTTTTTCAATCACTTTAACATCTTTAGCAGCATCTAATTTAGCAACATTTCTTACAATCGCAGTTACTTCATGTCCACGTTGTTGTGCTTCATCTAATACTTTAATTCCTAATTTACCTGTTGCCCCAATAATACCAATGTTCATCGTTTGTTCTTCCACTTCTATATTTATCAGAGCTGTCTCTTGGATGTCCCTCAATATGTTATCAATATAATTACATTTTTATTAAAAGTCTATTTATCTGTTTTTATTTTCCTTTCTAATATGAAGTCATTGAAATATGACTGACAACGATTAGTTTAAAATCACCTTGTGCTATACATATTGAGCTCAATATGTTGACTTAATTAATCTAGATCTCTATTGTCAATATGAAGAATAATACAAACGCGTATATTCTATCTTATATGTATAAGGGGAAATGACTATGATGAATGTAAAAGCAAGAGCTGTAAATGGCCCAGATTCTGAATTTTTCGCTACTGAAATTAAACGTCGTGATTTAGATAAACATGATGTATTAATAGAGATTAAATATGCAGGTATCTGTCACTCTGATATCCATACTGCTCGAGAAGAATGGGGCCCTGTCGATTATCCACTCGTACCAGGTCATGAAATTGCAGGTATTGTTAAAGAGGTCGGTCCTGACGTCACTAAATATAAAGTGGGCGACCGTGTAGGCGTTGGATGTATGGTGGATTCTTGTGGTGAATGTGAAAACTGTAAAAATGACGAAGAACAATACTGTTTAAATGGAAATGTAGGTACTTATGCAAGTACTGACAAATACGGTGAGAAAACACAAGGTGGTTACTCAACACATATTGTTGTACAAGAAGATTTCGTATTACGTATTCCTGACAATATCAGTTTAGAGGTTGCTGCTCCTTTACTATGTGCGGGGATTACAACTTACTCACCTTTAAACCATTGGAAAGCCTATGAAGGTAAAAAGAATGTAGCAATCATTGGTATGGGTGGTCTTGGACATATGGCAGTTCAAATTGCACATGCGATGGGTGCTAACGTGACTGTGTTATCACGTACATTAAATAAAAAAGAAGATGGTTTAAAATTTGGTGCTTCAGCTTATTATGCAACAAGTGACGAATCAACCTTTAAAGAACTTGCTGGTTCATTTGACTTAATTATTAATACTGTAAGTGCAAAATTAGACATAGATGACTATCTTAAATTATTAGCCTTAGATGGTACACTCGTTAATGTTGGTGCTCCAGCTGAGCCAGTATCCTTACAAGTATTTAATTTAATTGGTCATCGCCGTTCATTTGCTGGATCTGCTATCGGTGGTATTAAAGAAACTCAAGAAATGTTAGATTTCTGTTCTGAACATCATATCGTCCCACAAATTGAATTAATTACAGCAGATGATATTGATGATGCTTACGAAAGAGTGTTGGCATCTAAAGTTAAATATCGTTTTGTTATTGATATCAGTACAATGTAATAATGAAAATGCTCATGAGATGTGGGCATTTTTTATTACTTAACTATTATATTAAGTCTTTGTTAGTCTTTCTCTCACTATTTAAGATAAATGGTTCATCAGTTATAGATTCCAACTATACTTTTTACAATATTTAATATTTATTGTTATCGTTTTTTTACATTTAATATATATAATGGTCTTAATACTAAATAATTATATCTTGTTAAACAATTTATAATTAAATCATAATGTTTTATTATATGTATTAAGTGATATATATATACAAATGAAGAAAATGTTTAATAAAGAAAATTAAATAAAGGAGTTTATCTAGATGAATGAATTAACACAATATTTAAAAGAAGTCGCCAAGCAATTAGAGATACAAAATGCATATAGTGAATTAAATAGAGCAAGTCAAAACAATGAAGATCAAGCTACAGATAAATTTAATGAAACTTTAAAAGCAATTGAAGATAAATATGCTTATGATTCATCACCTCGCGTTACACCAAATAGAACTTCATTAAAAACATTAAATAGAGTCAAAGCAATCGAAGATAAATACGCTAAAGCGATAAGAACGTTAGAGAGACTTAGAAAATCTAGATTATCAAGAAATAATAAATATTCAACTCAAGTAGAAAACTTAATAAAACAATCAGAAAACGGTTTTAATGATTATCACACACGTGATGATCAATATAATTTTGCAACAAGTGTAGCTCAAGAGTTAGAAAAATTAAAAAATGAATATATTATCTCACCTAAAGAAGCTAAAAATATATTTGGCAAATATGTATTCCATACTAATGAATTTCATTTAAGTGACCATGAACTATATAAAATCAAATTTGCTTATGGCCTTGATTAAGTATGTCATTTCTCATGGTCTAACTAGGCAGATAGTATAAAAACAATGCACACGTTTATATAAATGTTATACTCATTTTTTATTATTAATATATTTGAACATAGACAAATAAAACGAATAGTCGCATAATGGCCTTAGGAGAAAGACTATGTATGAGTTGGGAGTTCAATTATATATTATGTATCTACGGGGATTATACGGATGGTATAATCTCTTTTTTTATCTTCTTCAATAGTATTGCTAATCATTATGTACATTTTCTAAAGCAAAATTTCTCTATTAAAGTGACTGACTCCAATATTTTAATTTTTCCTAATTGATATCAATCTTTTATCCTTTTTCATGTATCAATCATTACCACCTCATTTGTATCTGGTTAGTGTACTACATATAACTCCAAATAATCTAAATCAAGATCGTCTAATGATTAATGATCTTTTTTTCCACATTGTCTCGATCAACATCGTCTAGTAGTGATCAATACGTCTTCAAGTTTAAGTCCTGTTATTATAAGACTTTTCCCTACTTTTTCTTCATTTCCATAAATTAATGCAGCATCGATGCGTCTATATCCTTTCTACTAAAATAACCTCTAATTCGAACATATCTACCTAATCTAAACATAATATATGACTCTTCAGAGTTTATAATGTGTTACAAGGGGTAGATTGGCAGGAGGAGGGCGATATTAATGAAAGCAGTTACTTATCAAGGTCATAAAAATATGGAAGTTCGTGAAGTAAACGATCCAACGATAGAAGAATCAACAGATGCAATTATTAAAATAACCGCTTCAGGTATATGTGGTTCTGATTTACATCTTTATCATCAAGGCGATTTATTTATGGATCCTGGCTTTGTTATTGGACATGAGCCAATGGGAATTGTAGAAGAAGTGGGAAAAGACGTTAAGACTTTAAAAAAAGGGGATAGAGTGGTTATACCTTTTAACATCGGTTGTGGTGACTGCTTTTATTGTAATAACCATATGGAGTCTCAATGCGACAACTCTAACCCATCCCCTGCCAATTGGAAAATGGACAATGGTGGACTTTTCGGTTTTGGTGCCATGCACGGGAACCACTGGGGAGGACAAGCAGAGTATTTAAGAGTTCCATTTGCTGACTTCTCTTCTTTCAAAGTTCCAGATAGTGATTTGAAAGACGAACAAGTATTATTTTTATCTGATGTTGTCCCAACAGCTTATTGGAGTGTAGAACATGCGGGCGTAAAATCTGGTGATACTGTTATTGTTCTAGGTTGTGGTCCAATCGGTTTAATGGCACAAAAATTTGCTAAATTAAAAGGTGCTGAACGTGTGATTGCCATTGATAATGTGGAACATAGACTAAACCATGCGAAAAAATTCAATGGTGTTGAAGTGTATAATTTTTCTAAAGAAGATAATATTGGAAAATTACTTCGTGAAACTACACGTGGCGGTGCAGATGTTGTGATAGATTGTGTGGGAATGGATGGACAAGTCGCTCAAGATGATTTAGAGATGAGTTCAAATTCAGCACAACGCGGTAATATTAGTCCAATTATTACAGCAGCAGAATCAGTAAGAAAATTTGGTACCATTCAATTAACTGGTATTTATGCTACACCTGCAGATAATTTTCCAGTAGATTTAATTTTTAATAGAGATGTTCAAGTAAAAAGTGGTCAAGCACCAGTTATTCATCAAATGCCAAAATTATATGAAATGATTAAAAATGAAGTGTTTGATCCAACAGAAATTATAACGCATACTATGCCTTTAGAAGAAGCAAAACAAGCGTATGATATTTTCGATCAGAAAAAAGATAACAATATTAAAGTTATTTTAAAACCACAATAATGACTATATAAATAAACAAGAAATATATACGTAACTTCTTGAACAAATAGATAAAAAAGCCCAGGACATTATTAAGTGTCTTGGGCATTTTTAATATGTTAACAGTCGATGACTGAGTTGAAAATGCGCTTGTGCTAAGCTTTTTTCAATCCCAGTTCTTCTTACTAAACTTAGTGAAGTGGGACGATGAATTTAAAATACATTCTATTCCACTCTTTTTTTACATTATTTTGATGCTATGATTAAGAAATTTCTCCATTTTAAGAATAGAAGACGAGAGAACAAAACGAGCTAAGGATGACTAGTTTAAGTTACCTTCTAAGAAATTGAAGAGATGATGTTGTCGGTCTCTCTGCTATAAATATTTATTATTGTAGTTTTAATAACATTTTTTCAGTAATATAGCTTCGATACTTGTCTAGTCTTCATCTTCTTTACATCCATTTGTGCTATACAGTAAATAAAACGGGTACTTCTAATCATAGTGTTTGTGACTAATTTTTAACGGGTAGGCTTTTAGTAATACACTTTTTAAATATAGGAGGAAACTTAAATGAATGATAAAACAGTTTATGATGTAATTGATATAGGTGTAAATCATTTACTATCTGTATATGATAATTGGAATGTTGAACACGTATTAGATAAAGAAAATGATGTTTTTCCAAATACGTTACATTGGCAATTTGGACACGTTTTAACGATTTTCGATTCTGCTTTATCAATAGGTGGTCAAAATGCCGTAGATATCGCTAAATATACTAAACTATTTGGTTACGGATCTAGCCCTGCTAACTGGGAAGGACAAGATGTTCCATCAATCGAAACGATTAAAGAAAACTTAAAAACACTTCCTGAACGTGCGCGCAAACTAACGGATGAACAATTATCACAAGAACTTAACGAACCCGTTGCTGGTTGCCAAACACTCAATGAATTATTAGTACTAAATGCCTTCCATGTTCCATTACATGCCGGCAAGATTGAAGAAATGACTCGTGTGCTTAAACACGACGAATAATTTAAGGGTCATCATTTATAGTTTACGAGAAGATATTTGCGTATTATGATTGCGAATAGTATGTTGTGAAAAATTAAGACTGTTTGTTTTCATTATCATATTTACTACGATGAATATGATTGGCTTAAAACGATATCTAAAAGTCTAATATAACTTTCGTGCTAATTATAATCCTGATACTAACGTATTTAAATGAAACTAAGTATCAGGATTTATTTTTATTACATTTATATTCTTCTTTCAATAAACTATACACGTAATGATTTGAAAATTATCCTTATCACTATTGATTTAATAGAACATATATTTTTACTTGATGCATATTTGTATTCCAAAATAAATGAACACGAGGTAAAAAAAGTTTAAAAAAATTGTCTGTGTGAAAATACATACTATATAAAGAAAATAAGGAGTGTTAAGTATGGCTAATAAAATTGCAATTGCTGGTGCGGGTGCAATGGGAAGCCGTATTGGTACTTACCTAAAACAAAGTGGACAAGATGTTACATTAATAGATTACTGGAAAGATCATGTTCATCGAATAAATGAAAAAGGAATAGAAGTTCAAACTGAACATGATACTTATACTGTTGAAATGCATGCCACATTCCCTGAAGAGGTCAATCAAACCTATGATATTATTGTACTTTTGACAAAATCAATGCAATCTGAACAAATGATGCAAACTTTAAAAAATCAGGGAGCAATTAGCGAGGATACTGCCATCTTATGTATGATGAATGGTTTAGGCCATGACGAACGTCTATCACAATTTGTTCCAAAATCACAAATTTTCTTAGCCGTAACAATGTGGACAGCTGGATTACGTGGTCCAGGTCAATTGCTATTAGAAGGTGAAGGTTCAATTGACTTTCAACGTGCTGATGGTAAAAAAGACCCACGTACTCAAGAAATTGCAGATATCTTAAATCAAGCCCATTTAAATGCCACTATCAGTAATGATGTATTTAAAGCGATATGGTCTAAAGCTACGCTTAACAGTGTTTTAAATCCATTGTGCACGATATTAGATAAAACAATCGGTGAATTGGGCGCTTATGATCATTCTAGAGCAATGATACGCCCAATCATTGAAGAAATTGTCGACGTAGCACATGCTAAAAATGTAGATATTCATATTAACGACTTAATCTCGAAAATTGAAGCAGCTTATCCTGATCATGCACAAGGTTTACACTATCCTTCAATGCATCAAGATTATAATCATGGTCGTTTAACTGAAATAGATTACTTAAATGGTCAAATTGTGGACTATGGTAAATCATTAGGTATCGAAACTCCTAATAATGAACTGATTACTCATCTCATTCATCAATTAGAAATGAAGTTAAATATAAATGAATATTAAGTAATATGAAACGAACTAGATCACTTTGGTAAATGATTGAAAAATTGTTTACTCTTTTGATACATTTTTATGATTGTATAACCCCCTAAACTTATTATAGCTTAGGGGGTTGTTGCTTAATCATATATGTGAATTGAAAGCTAATCAATCTGATATGAAGTAACATATTTTAAGTAATATGATATATTTTTCTTCTAATTCTTGTCTCATTTGTTCTAAACTTGCTGAAAAACCGCATCACTTATGATAAGCGTCTGCGTATCGGTTAATGATGCGGTTTTTAATTATATAATTTCATTTAATAAGGTAATGAACAGTTTTTTGATAAATGTTATTCTTCTAAAATTCTTTTTAATTTACACACTAAAAGATATCCTCCTTAACAATAATAAGTTATTTAAATTATTGATTAAGGAGGATATCTTTATATCTATTTATTTCTCAATCTAGAACTAGATTTTTATCGTGCTTTCAGTTCATTTCCTGTCATCCATTTATGATTTTTAATGATTTTACCATTATCTTTGGATTTGTAATCAACTACGTAAACAGTCGTCTTTTTCACGTTATCTATATTGGCTGTAGCACCTTTCATACCAGACATATGACTTGCTTCTAATTTAACAGTATCGCCTTTACTAAATCCATCTTTAGGTGCATCTTTGATCTCTTCGTTTACGACCCATTTATGATTGTTTACTTTTTCATTTCCATTTGTGGGTTTATAACTTACAACATAGGCATATGTTTTATACGTACCTTTTACAGTAGCTTCTGCACCTTTCATACCTGGCATATGCCCTGCTGTAATGGTTACTTTATCTCCTACTTTAAATTCACCCTCATTAGTCGATGTCATATCTTCAGGAACTTTACTTTCATCATTATGCTTCATATGATTCTCACTTTTTTGGTCATTAGTGTCTTTATCTTTTTTCATCATATTAAAATCTCCCTATTGATTAGTTTGTTACTTTTATTTGACCCATCATTCCATTATCTTCATGCTCAAGTATATGACAGTGAAACATGTATGTTCCAGTATTTTTAAATACAACCTCTATTTTAGCTTTTTGTCCAGGTTCCAAAGATATAACATCCTTTTTACCCCTCATATCTTTTGGAGGTTTCTCACCATCCACAGATAAAACTTTAAATTGCGTTCCATGGATGTGGAAAGGATGTTTCATACCACCCATTTTATCTTTGACATTTTCAATTTCCCATACTTCTTTCTGGTTTAACTTTTGTGTAAAATCTATTCTGTTAGGATCGAATTTATTACCATTAATGGTAACATGATCATTCATACCTTCTAATTTTATTTTTTTACTTACTTTTGGTGTATTACCTTTGTTAGAACTTTTCTCTTTGTTACTAATCGGTAAAATTACAGTTTTATCATTATCGACCAGACTGATTTTCTCGCCTTTCATTTTAGATAAATCTATTACTATTTCTTTTCTCTCTGAAGGAGCTAAATTAATTTCTTTTAATTTTTTAGCGTTTTTTAATTGACCGCCATCTGAAGCAATATACTCAAAACTTTGATTATTACTTAGCTTAAGATTTAAATCTCGAGCATTAGAACCATTTAAAAGTCTCAAACGTATTTTCTCTTCTTTTGCTGTCAGTTTGGGGTTTACTATTCCGTTCACAAGAACAGTATCACCTTGAGTGCCATCTTCGTCTTTCGTTTTTGAATAATTTAATTTTTTAGATACAAATGTTTTATCTTGGATTATTATAGGCAAATCATTTTTTCCATAATTACTAGGATAATTATTCTTTTTACTATCTTCTATATATAATAATCCTGATAAGCCATTATAAACTTGTTTAGCTGTATTTGGAGAGGGGTGGGGGTGATACCATAACGTAGCAGAATCTTGATTAACCTCAAATTTTATAGTTTTTTCTTTTCCTGGTTTTATAACCTGAGAAGGCCCTCCATCCACTTTTCCATTTACTTCTAATCCATGCCAATGAAATGTTGTATTTTCATCTAAGTTATTTATTAACTTAATTTTAACTTTATCTCCTTTTTTTAATTTTAAAGTTGGTCCAAGTAAATTTCCATTGTAGCCTAGAGTATTAGAAAAATTATTTTTGTAAAACTCTGTCTTTCCTTCCTGAGCTTTTAATGTATAATTTTTATAACCATTGTTATCTTTTTTTGACTCTGCAACTTCAGGAAATATTATTTCATTTTTTCCTTGTGAAGAATTTAATTTCTTTCTTTCGTCATGATGTTTCATATTTGTCATATCCATTGTATTTTTCTTATCTTCTTTCATATTCATCATATCATTCTTACTTTCTGCGAAAGTATCATTAGACGCAATAATTATTATGGAAAAAATTATAATTAAAATTGCAAAAACTTTATTATACATAAGGTTTACCTCTTTTATTTTAATTTTAATGTAAAAGCATTAATCGCTACTATAACTGTACTTAAAGACATTAATATTGCTCCTACAGCTGGTGATAATATTAACCCGATAAAAGCTAATGCGCCAGCTGCTAAAGGTACAGCAACAATATTATAACCTGCACCCCACCATAAGTTTTGCACCATTTTTCTCATAGTATTATTTGAAAGAGTCAAGAAATGAATGATATCTGATGGATTACTTTTAACAAGTATGACATCACCTGAATCCACTGCAACATCTGTGCCTGCACCAATTGCTATACCAATATCGGCTCTTATAAGACTCGGGGCATCGTTGATACCGTCTCCGACCATCATGACTTTATTACCGTCACTTTGATAATCTTTTATAATGCTTTCCTTATCTTCTGGCATGAGTTGTGCGTGGACATCCCTAATACCTAATTCTTTTGCGACAGCGTGTGCCACTTCATTATTGTCACCTGTAAGCATGACTGGTGTAATATTTCTTGATAGTAAATCAGCTACCATTTGTTTTGAGCTTTCTTTAATTTGATCTCCTTGAGCAATCATGCCAATGACTTGTTGATCCTCAATTAAATAACTGATTGAATTACCTTGTTGAGCTAATTTAGTAAACAAGTCATCGTCATAATTAAGTTTATGTTTATCAAGATAAGAGACATTTGTTATTTTATATGTTTTATTATCAATTAGACCTTCTAATCCGACACCTGGAATATTATTAACGTCTTGTGGATTAGTAAATGAAACATTTTTACTTTTCGCAAAATCAACAATACTTATAGCTAATGGGTGATTAGATTGACTTTCTAATGAGGCGAAAAGGCTTAATATTGTATCATTACTCAAATCATTTTTAAAGCTCTCATAATGATTCACAGAAAAGTTACCCTCAGTTAAAGTACCAGTTTTATCCATCATTACATAATCGATATGTTGAGCTATTTCTACAGACTCTCTATTTTTAATAATTAAACCATTATGTGCACCAATTGAAGTCGAACGTGCAGTGACTAAAGGTATTGCTAAGCCTAAAGCATGTGGACAAGCAATGACTAACACAGTTACAAGACGTTCTAATGCAAAATCAACATCATTTTGAATGAGCATCCAGACAATAAACGAAATCACGCCAACAATTACAGCAAAGTAGAATAAATAACCCGCTACTTTATCAGATAACAATTCAGCACTAGATTTATCATTTTGTGCTTGATTAACAAGTCCCATCACTTGAGAAAGATATCCATCTTCTCCCACAGCTGTAACCTTGACTTGTATTGTTCCAGACCCATTAATAGAACCCCCGATGACGTTGTCATTTTGATTTTTTTGTACTTTTTTAGATTCTCCAGTAACTAGGGATTCATCTACAGATGTTTGTCCTTGAACGATAATACCATCTGTTGGAATACTTTCTCCGGCTTTTACTTCGACGATATCATCAGTCATGATGTCTGATATTTTAACTTCTTCGCGTTGGCCATTATCCATAACTTTAATCGCACTATTAGGTAACAGTTCTGCCATTTTCTTTAAAGCATCTCCAGCATTTCCGACAGCATTCATTTCTATCCAATGTCCTAATAGCATAATTAAAATTAAGGTTGCTAATTCCCAAAAAAAGTCCATTGTATGACCAGTTGCACTACTGAAGTTATTCATATAAAAAGCATACAAGCTATAAATATAAGCTACTGAAATACCTAGGGCAACTAAGGTCATCATGCCTGGTTTTTTTTCAGCAATTTCATTTTTACCACCAGACAAGAACGGTTTACCACCATAAAAGAATAAAATTGTACTTAATATTAACACTACCCATTCAGAACCTGGAAATGTGAATTGAAAAGGTAAGTTAACACCCATCAGTGGCGATAAAAAAATGATAGGTATTCCAAAAATTAATGAAACAAAAAACTTAACTTTAAAATTTCCATGATGATGTGCATGGCCACTATGATGATTATGTGATTCATGGTTATCATGATGCATGTGATTGGAATGATTCATGTGATTTTGATGATTATGCGCTTCACCATTATTATTCAAATTAACCCCTCCTAATAAAAATGTTATAGTAAAACTACTTATACTATAACATATACCCCCCTAGGGTATAAATAGTTTCGATTTATCTCCATTTATGGATTTATTTATATCATTCTGAAAATGATGTCTACACGTCCTACATTAGACCTTGTCATCGATGTTTAAAACAAGGTTTTAATTAAAAAATCTCATCTGAACTATCGCATGACAATACACTCTGACCAAGGTTAGCATTATCAACACAAATCATATATTACTATTCTTAAAGAAAATAACGCATTTCAAAGTAGGTCTAGAAAAGCAAATTGTCTAGATCATTATTTAATGAAGCCAGTAAATGAATTCATAATAAACTCATTTACTGGCTATTTTTCTAGTATTTATATTCAGTCTTTTCAAACTATATTAATCATTTTTTGATTCTTAAATTCTACGCCACAATAGCTGCATTTTATTAAATATACTATATATTCAATCAAGTTCAAAATGAATGTTGTCCCACTCCCATGTTTTTAAAATATCAACTTAATAATTGCAACGACGATTAAAATACATATTATCGTTTTTTGAATATAGTCAGGTATTTTCTGGCCCATTTTCATACCTAGAGGCGTAAATAGTATACTACCTAAAATTAACGGTATTGCACTATTGATAGGAATATAACCCTGTAATAATTTAATCATAAATGCTCCAATAGAAGAGATGAATGCAATTACAATACTATTTGTAACTACCATGTTCATTGGTAATTTAAATATAACAAGTAGTACTGGAATAATAATAAATGCGCCACCAGCTCCTACAATACCAGATACCAAACCGATGATACCACCTATTGTAATTAAAAGTAGACGATTAAACTTAATATGACTAGTAGATGGTGTAACTTTTATAAACATTAGAATAAGAGCTAGTAATGCAATAATAATATAAACCGTATTAACAAACTGAACATTTATTAAATTCGCTAAGATTGCACCTAGCATACTACCTATTACCATTCCACTTCCCATATTAAGTATAAGCGTTCTAGAAAAATTTTTATTTTTATATGCGTTTAAAGATCCACTCAATGTACTAAAAAACACCTGACTTGAAGTTAATCCTGAAGCAATATAAGCACTATAAGTAGGTAAACCAAATAATGGTGGTAATAATAAGAGAGCTGGGTAAATAACAATGGCTCCCCCTATACCGACTAATCCAGAAATAAACCCTCCTAAGATACCAATAACTAACATTACTATAATTGTTGTTATACTTATCATTTACTTTTTACCAATAATTCAACT
Source organism: Staphylococcus sp. FSL W8-1270 (assembly GCF_038007165.1). NCBI lineage: Bacteria > Bacillati > Bacillota > Bacilli > Caryophanales > Staphylococcaceae > Staphylococcus > Staphylococcus sp. FSL W8-1270. Next base: position 53,737 of record NZ_JBBOWQ010000001.1, on the reverse strand, counting down.
GCTTCATTAATTAGTGCCTGAGAATCTTCACTATTTTCTTCAGACATTTTGACGCATTCTACTAAGTTTTCACTAATGATAATACCCATTAACCGTTGAATAGAACTTTTAGAGGCACTTAATTGACTAATGACGTCTTTACAATTTTTTTCTTCCTCCATCATTTTAATGACTCCATTAAGCTGTCCTTGTATGCGATGAATACGATTAATCATCTTTTTATTATATTCCAATATATTTCACTCCACATTTATTTTTAATAATTACATCATATTGATTAAATTTTAGTTTGTCAAATACCCCCATAGGTATTTGACAAACTATCTAATTCGTTATAATATACCCCCATAGGTATTTAAAAGGAGGTAATTATGTCACAATATAAAACGAAACACATTAATGATTTCACTAAAAAAGAATTACAAGAATTGGGTTCTAAGGGTCAATTAATTGACGTTCGACAGCCTGAAGAATTTGAATTAGGACACATTAAAAATGCTTTATTACATTCAGTTGAAAATATAGAGACTTTTAAACAAAGCAAAAATAAAACTTACTATATCTATTGTAAAAGTGGTAATAGAAGTAGAAAAGCCAGTCAATTTCTTGCACAACGCGGATACGATGTGGTGAATTTAGACGGAGGTTATACCGCATACGAACAACAACATCATAATGATAATTTATCTAAAGTAAAAGAAGATAGAGAAATTAAAGATAATCGTAAGATGTTCAATTATAGTAATCTACAATGTCCAGGACCTATTGTTAATATTAGTAAAGAAATCAAAAACATCGCTATTGGTGATCAAATAGAAGTTGTTGTGACTGATCACGGATTTTTAAATGATATTAAAAGTTGGGTCAAACAAACTGGACATACACTTGTTAGACTCAATGATTCTGGTAATGAAATTCGCGCTATTATTCAAAAAGAAGAAAATAAAAATATAGAAGTGACACACACGAAAAGTGGAACAACGATTGTTTTATTTAGCGGCGAGCTAGATAAAGCAGTTGCAGCAATGATTATTGCTAATGGTGCTAAAGCTGCAGGTAGAGATGTAACCATCTTTTGCACATTTTGGGGCTTAAATGCACTTAAAAAAATTCAAAGTCAACGCATTAAGAAAAAAGGTATCGCAAAACTTTTTGACTTCATGCTTCCAAATTCACCAATTAACATGCCTATTTCTAAGATGAATATGTTTGGTTTAGGCAATCTAATGATGCGTTATGTCATGAAAAAGAAAAATGTCGATACTTTACCTTCTCTTATTGATCAAGCGGTTGAGCAAGGTGTTAAACTTATCGCTTGTACAATGAGTATGGATGTGATGGGCATTACAAAAGAAGAATTACGCGATGATGTAGAATACGGTGGCGTAGGTGCATATATTGGATATACAGAACAAGCTAATCACAATTTATTTATATAATTAGAAAGGAATGATATTATGTTTTTTAAACAATTTTATGATAAACATTTATCTCAAGCATCTTATTTAATCGGTTGTCAAAAAACTGGAGAAGCCATGATTATTGATCCTATTCGTGACTTATCTTCATATATTCGAGTTGCTGATGAAGAAGGTTTAACCATTACTCATGCAGCTGAAACACATATACATGCAGATTTTGCTTCAGGAATTAGAGATGTTGCTATAAAGTTAAATGCTAATATTTATGTATCGAGTGAAAGTGATGACACATTAGGTTATAAAAATATGCCTAACCACACTCATTTTGTTCAACATAATGACGATATTTATGTAGGAAATATAAAATTAAAAGTGCTTCATACACCAGGTCACACGCCAGAAAGTATAAGTTTTTTACTTACTGACGAAGGTGCTGGAGCACAAGTTCCAATGGGACTATTCAGTGGTGATTTTATTTTTGTAGGAGATATCGGTAGACCTGATTTACTAGAAAAAGCGGTTAAAGTAAAAGGATCATCTGAAATAGGCGCTAAACAAATGTTTAAATCGATTGAAAGTATTAAAGACTTGCCAGATTACATTCAAATTTGGCCTGGCCATGGCGCTGGTAGTCCTTGTGGTAAATCTTTAGGTGCTATTCCAACATCTACGCTTGGCTATGAAAAACAAACGAACTGGGCTTTTTCTGAAAATAACGAAGCTACCTTTATCGATAAACTCATTTCTGACCAACCTGCACCACCACATCATTTTGCACAAATGAAAAAAATTAATCAATTCGGTATGAATTTATATCAACCTTATACGGTTTATCCAGCTACCAATACAAACAGATTAACTTTTGATCTCCGCAGTAAGGAGGCATATCATGGTGGACATATTGAAGGTACAATCAACATTCCATATGATAAAAATTTCATCAATCAAATTGGCTGGTATCTAAACTATGATCAAGAAATTAACTTGATTGGAGACTATCACCTTGTTTCAAAAGCAACACACACCTTACAACTCATTGGATACGATGATGTTGCTGGATATCAATTACCTCAATCTAAGATTCAAACACGTTCCATTCATAGTGAAGACATTACAGGTAACGAATCACATATATTAGATGTACGTAATGATAATGAATGGAATAATGGCCACTTATCTCAAGCGGTTCATGTACCACACGGCAAACTTTTAGAAACAGATTTACCTTTCAATAAAAACGATGTTATTTATGTACACTGTCAGTCTGGCATTAGAAGTTCTATAGCTATTGGTATTTTAGAGCACAAAGGTTATCACAACATTATTAATGTAAATGAAGGTTACAAAGATATACACCTTTCTTAATATTTATACTAATGAAGAAGGACTATAAGTAATTAGATATAGCTTATAGTCCTTTTTTATATTATTGGATAAATATCTATTTAAAAATCATTTATGTATCCTCGCTTTATATCATTTAATAAATATTTTACATAGTGCATACCTTTTTTATTTATTGATGTGTTCAAAAAACATAACAGTAATTCTTATAAACCTCATATGTTCTGATACGTCCGCCCCACTTTGAGAAGCGGCTAAAAAAACCCCTCACTTACGATACGCTTCTGTAAACTGACCCCAATTAGTGGGAATTATATAAAAACACTTTCGTTGAATTCATATTAAAATGAATCATGCGGAGGTGTTTTTTCTATGAAAAGAGTTTCTTATTCAGTAGAAACAAAGTATAAAGCTGTTGAAATGAAAGCAGCAGGATTTTCAACAAAAGAAATTATGGAAGAATTAAATATTAGAAATAGAACACAAGTGAAAACTTGGTGGCGATGGTATCAAAATGGGGAAAGTTATAGATTTTCACAACACGTTGGTAAACAATATACCTACGGTAAAGGATTAGAAGAGCTGTCAGAAGTAGAACAATTAAAATTAGAAAATAAGAGAAAAGATATAGAATTGGATATTTTAAAAAAGTACAAGGCATTGGAAAGGAAGTGGTACCAACAGTAGTCATAGATTTAGTGGATCAATTAAAAGGAAACTATTCAATCAAATTGATACTAGAAGTATTAAACATACCTAAATCAACATATTATCGATGGAAAAACAAAACCTATAAAAATGATAATGTAACACAAAAAGTCATTGAATTATGTGAAGCCAACCACTATACCTACGGTTATCGTAAGATTACAGCACTGATTAATCAATGTTATACATCACCAATTAATCATAAAAGAGTACAGAGAATTATGCAGAAGCATCATTTGAACTGCCGAGTTAGACTTAAAAAAACGACAAGGATAGGTAAACCATATTACAAAACAGACAATTTATTACAAAGACAATTTAAAGCGAGTTGTCCCATGGAAGTATTAACAACCGATATTACTTATTTACCATTTGGTCACTCTATGTTGTATTTATCTTCGATAATGGACATTTATAACGGGGAAATTGTGGCGTATAAAATAGATGATAAACAAGACCAAAGTTTAGTTAATGATACATTAAATCAAATCGATATACCTGAGGGGTGTATATTACATAGTGATCAAGGCAGCGTTTATACATCTTATGCTTATTATCAATTATGCGAAGAAAAAGGCATTATCAGAAGTATGTCCCGAAAGGGAACACCTGCCGATAACGCCCCGATAGAAAGTTTTCATTCCTCGCTAAAGTCTGAAACTTTTTACATCAATAATCAGCTTAATAGCTCTAATCATATTGTAATAGATATTGTCGAAAAATACATTAAAAACTATAATAATAATCGAATTCAACAAAAACTAGGCTACTTATCCCCTGTAAAATACAGAGAATTAGCAGCCTAGAACATAGTGTTTTTATTAAGTTCCCATTTTAAGGATTCAGTGCCGTCTCAACCTGAGTTTTTCTTATAAAATACAAGATCTTGCTAATTTTAACGAAAGTAATCTATATACATTTTAACTAAATTTGGCCAACCACATTCTGTTGTTCAAGGCTTTATGGACGATGGCTGGAATGAAATTGTTAACACTCATTTAGTAAATTACGTGACTTCATAATGCAATCAATAAAATCAAAGCATGATGTATATCATGCTATTGCTGATAAACATCGTCGCAAAATTTTAATAATGCTTGCTAATGACGAAAAATCAATTACATCAATAACTGACGAGTTTTCAATTTCAAGAACAGCGGTCAATAAACATTTAACCATATTATATGGATCCAATCTTGTAACCAAAAAGAAAGTTGGTAGAGAAACTAGATACAAAACACAATCTCAAGAACTGAAAAAAGTAAACGACTGGTTACAATATTTTGATGTGTACTGGGATAATAAGCTAGAAAGTCTTAAAAATCATGTAAAACACTAACTGATTTAATAATACAAAATAGCCCTCTCTTATTATTACTTATTCTAAATGAGGGCTTATTTTTACTTAATCTATAATGGTTTATACAATTCTAAAATAGTAAAGTAGTTTATTAGTAAGATGAAGAGTATGCATTGATTCTAGACTCCCCTTATATCCTATTTTAATCTGTTGTTATCTTAGATACTATGTAGATATATCCATTAAGTCTTTAATCAACCTTGTTTTTTTGCTGGTGGGTGGGCAATAGATCTTTTTCTAGGTAAAGAAACTAGAATTCACGAGGATATAGAAATTGGTATCTTTAGAGAGGATCAATTTGATTTAAAACGATTCTTAAATCAGTGGGAATTTAAAAAAGTTCTAAACGGAAATATTATACCTTGGAACAATGAATATTTAGAATTACCTATTCATGAAGTACATGCAATAAATAACTTAAATAATTATGAGTTAGAGATTCTTTTAAACGAATCTCGTAATGAAAATTGGATATTTAAACGAGACTCTCGAATCTGTTACTCATTAAAATCAGCATTATTATTTACTAAAACAGATCTCCCATATCTAGCTCCAGAGATAGTATTACTATACAAATCTAAAAATATTAGAGGCAAGGACCCTAAGGATTTTTTGAATGTTAAAGACTACCTGAACATTGATCAAAAAAACTGGCTTAAAGAATCTTTCGAAATTCAAAATCCTAATCATAAGTGGCTTGATTTGATATAACTATTACATATAAACCCAGGCAATTAGACTTAAATTCTAATTGTCTGGGGTGTAAATACGTTTACCTTTTTAAATTTTTCCTCTTAATTCCATAGATATATTATCAATTAAAAATTCTCCATCATTTAATGTTATCCACTGATTAATATTTTCAATAACTTCTGTTATAAAATCATGATATTTTTCTAAAATTTGTTCATTAGAAATTATATAATTATTTAACAAATCTTTTTCTAAGTAGCTTTTTTTGAAATCTCCATGATCGATAACTATAAAATGTAAATCCTTCTCTATTTTTTTTAATAAAACTCTTCTAATATCATTATTATTTAAGACTTTATAATCATTTCCTATATTTTCAATCTTCTTAAAATCTTTAAAATCAATAGTTCTATTTTGTAATTTATTCCATTTCTTAAGGATTTTTATTAATTTGATTAAAGGAAGATAATGTTTGTCATTAAAGTATCTTACTTGCACTATCTTGTTTAAAGAGTCATTTAAAGATTTTTCTATTTCTGAATAATCCTTTAACAAACTAAAACCTAACATTTGTTTATTAGTAATTAAATTCTTTATATCAGAGGATTTCATGGAAAGTAAAATAGTAATATCCTGCAAAGAGAATCCTTTGTTAATATCTGAACTTAATAATGAGTTTATAGATTTTAATAATAAAACCATTTGATTATAAATATCTACATTATAATAATCGATTATTTCTTTTGATAACGCCATTCTTTGCTCATTTTCTTTTAAAATATTTACGAATATTTTTATTAGTTTCTTTTTTTCTTCATTTTTTTTATTTTCTTTTAATGAGTAAGTTAATATTCTTCTATTCCTTATATCAAATGGTAAATCTTCAATAGAACCATAATCTGTATTAAATATGCATATTATATTTTCCCAACCTAAATGTTTAGTAGCATAGCCTAGCTCAAACAGTACATTAGGATTAGGAGTTTTTCGTCCAATATTGTGATTATTAATAAATGAAATATCAGCAACAAAAGCAGATGACTCATTAATTTTAGTTAAAATAGAGTTTGATATATCTGGAGATCCTGCTAATTTATTAGTATCTTTATCAATACTTAATACTAATGAAAATTCTATATTATTTAACTCCTGAATAGATTTTTTTATAACATTTTCAATAAAATTACGATTATCAGAGTTTGGTAAGTCACTTTGCCAAGAAAAAAATATTTTACTCATTTTTATCTCCTAAAATAATATTGTTGATTGTTTTATTTAAATCCAAAATATTCCTTTAACATAATTTTTATCCCCCACCTACTTATGATAATTTTCTGCGTATCGATAAATGATGTGGTTTTTTTATTATCTTTTATTTGTTTTGTAAATTTTCAAGCCCTACGTTATTTCTTTCGCTTCCTAAAATAATCGTTTTACTATTTCTTGAAAGTTTAGGCCAATAAGTATCTTTTAAACTTATAAGTAATGAATTCTCTGACTTGCAATTTTCAAATATACAATTATTTATTTCGAATCGTTTACTTTTTATTTTTTCATAACATCCTAAATTTACGACATATCCACTTTTAACGCCAATATTTTTAAATAAACATCCTTCAATTTTTGTATCTAAAAAGTCATTCTTAGTGAATAAAAAATCTAAATAACCTTTTTTAAGCATGGTAGGTTCAATTGAAGCATTGGAGAATACTGAATTATAAAATTCGTTGCCCATCTTACGTATTGTTTCAAAATAACAATTATTAAATGAAGTTTTCGAAAACGTATTATTATAACCTAATTCTATTGAATCTATATTAGTTGCCTTTAAATTCTCAATTGAGCATGAACTAAAAGTCACACTTTTCATTTTATTCAACTTTAAATTGTTTACTTTACTATTAGATATATCAATATTTTTACTTTCACTATTTTTAATTTCACTATCTATTATGTCAAATTTACTTATGTTTAATTCTTCATCTATTTGATTTATAATAGTATTTTTTATTATTCCATTATTATCAGCATTATAAGAACACCTTAAATCTCCTAATTCGCAAAAATCATCAAAAATAGAATCTTCTATTTCTATGTATTTAGGTCTAGGCCAATATGAAAACAATTTTTTTAAATTTTCAAAAGTTGAATTCTTTATTTTAATCGATCCTTCATTAGTTTCAAAAAAGCTACTGCTAGTATAAGAATTATCTTTATTTGTATCTATAAGTATTTTTCTTTTTAATATACAATTTTTTATTTCAATATCTTTACATTTTAAAAAATTTTGATTCTGAATATCTACATGACTATCCTTTACAATTGTTTTCCCATCTTCTCCTTCGTATAGGGGTCTAGTAGTTCTTATTAATGAATGCGATATATTAATTTCAGAATCATCATCACTCTTTATAATTGAACTATCTTGCCCACTAATCACATAAATTCTACAATTTTCAAAGTCTAAGATACCTGATTTTAATGTCATAGGGACAAAATCATCTTTTATATTTATATCACAATTTTTAAATTGTAATCTCCCTTTTACAGTAATAATTGATGATAGGTTAATAACCTTATTTTTAATAATTTTTTCTTCATCTTGATTTACAACCATAATCTGTTCTAACTCAAATAAAGTTTTTTCTTCAACACTTTCTGATTCTTGACTTAAATCGTCTTCAATATCTAAATCTAGAATAAACTCGTCATCTATTGTAACTGAACTAAACCAACTAAAACCTTCTATTCCTCTCAGCTTATAGATATTATTTACTGTATTTTTTATTTCTTTTATTGTTTTATTACCGAAATCAAATAATTCGACAATCTTTTCAAATTTACTATTAAATTCAAAATTATTATCGTTTAAAAAACCATATTCTAACAATAATTGTAATAATACTTTTTTTGTAGTAACAGAGTCTAATTGATTTACAGCTTCAACTAAATTAATTGTAGAATATTCGATGTTTAAATATCTAAACAAACTATCTGCAAAGTACTTCTGATTTTCACTTGTATTTTCGAAAGTTTTAGAAGCTTCTTGCAATAATGTATACAATATTTTTTTATCGAATTCTTTTAAATCATTTATACTTTTACTTTGATTAATGCCAAATAGCATCTGTTCTTTTAACTCTTTTACTTTCAATGCTAATTTTTCTGTATGACTATATAGGTTCTCAACTTTATGCATGTTATTTAATAACATATTATCAATTTCTACATCTGTAGCGGACAATCTTTTTAATAATTCTATTAATACATCCTGTGCTTGAGCCAGACTAGAAATTTGTTGAGAGATTCTAATATTCTTTTTATTTGATAAGGTTGCTAAATCGATTATTCTAGTGTACCACTTCTCATTTTTTATAGTTTGAAATTGTTTTTCTGATTCACTTGTTAATTTGTCAATAGCTGTCTTTAGATATTGAATATCGTTATTATTTTGACCAAAATCATTTAAATTAAATTCAACTTCGTACTGACTCACCTATAAATCCTCCAATATATTCGAAATATTTTCTGATGATCTATCTATTTTATTATCTAAATTTTTCATAATTGTATGATTTTTTTTAATTTTTTTCTCATTTATCTCTATTTTATTTATTAAAGTATTCAAATTCATTGTTGTACCATAAATATAACCACTAGAATGTAGTATTTGTTCAAATGCCCCTTTACCAAATATTTCATCCATTATATTTTTAGTAGTTTTACCTACATACATTCCAACAATAATACCTGTTGCAAAACCGATTACTCCAGCAGGAAAGAATAAACTTAACCCTCCCATAGCCGAACCAATAACTGCTCCACTCAAAGTTTCTTGTCCAATCTCCGTAAAAGCCTTTTCTTTAGTTATCTCACCATTTTTATATTTTAAATAATTAAAAATACTTGATGTACTAAAACTTACGACAGCTCCAACAATTCCGCCATTTTTCATTTGTTTAGCAACGGCATTTTTAGTTATTTTACTATTTGCTTGGCCATTTTTAACTTTATTTATTAAACGTTCACTAGACTTTTTTGACGTTTCAAAGTTTCCTATTTCTTTTACTTTCATATTTTCTTTAGCATTTTTTAACTTTTCCAAGAGTTCTATATTATTTTCTCTTATAGCTTTTTCTATATTTTCATTTAACATTTTTTCAACAGATTGCTTAGTACCATCAGTTCCGACTATTATATCATTAGGACTAATAGTATTTTTATCTATTGCTTTTAAAATATCTTTAACATTTGTGCGTAATCCAGTTTTTCCAATAGCATTTTTCACTGAAACGCCTTTCTCTACCCCAGTAAGTCGATTTTTCACTATGCCATCAATACCTGGGGCATTAGACGTCTCTTCACCTACTAATTTCGTTTTTTCAAAAAGTCGTTTAAGACTTCCATTTCTATCTCTTAAAAAATCCACTTCTTGAGCTGTACCAGTTAATCTTCTTTTTAAATTATCTTCTATTGGTTGTCCACCTGATTGAATATATTGTTGAGCTAACTTAGGATCATTAAAAACACCACTGATACTAAAAGCATCTACGTTCAATTGATGAAATACCTGTATATCTCTCGCACATTGTTTACTACCTTCAAATGTTAAATTAGTGTTAGCTAATTTATTTATAGATTTTGCAACTCCATCTAATGATTGGCTACTAATTAGTTCATATTGTGCAGCTAAATTAGTAAAGTTCATTGCCTCACTAATTAAGTCAGGATTGTTTTTTAATTGTTTTTTTAAATCATTACATAGCTCGATCGTCTCATGTACTTCTTTACATCTTTCACAGTATTTCATTGACATGTTTAAACCTCTTTTTAAATATAAATATTGCAAAAAATAATTAATATCTTTAAAAATATTTTATCATAATATTATGTAAATCATATATGAATAAGAACAACCCGTATATAAATTGGAATATCAGTATACAAAATATGTAAAAAATGGAAATGCATTACCTAAGAAAGTCTACGTCATCCGTAAAGATGACGTAGACGCTTTTTTATTATGTGATGCTTTTGTCAGAAAAATACTAAAGGAAGTGTCGATGATGAATACAATTAAAAGTACAATATACACAGAAGCGATATTTAGCGATGATGAACACCACCGCTACTTACTCAAAAAGACGTGGGATGAAAAGAAACCGGCTTGTACTGTGATAACGATGTATCCTCATTTAGATGGTGTATTATCACTCGATCTTACTACGGTTCTCATCCTCAATCAATTAGCTAATATGGCGCTGTTTATCTCGCTAATCTTTTCTCTAATATTAAAACACCTATGAGTATAAAGCATCTCAAAGATAAAGAACCTTACGATAAACACACGGACATACATTTAATGAAAGCAATTAGTGAAAGTGACACAGTGATTCTAGCTTATGGTGCTTATGCGAAACGACCTGTTGTCGTCGAACGTGTTGAGCAAGTGATGGAAATGTTGAAGCCTCACAAAAAGAAAATTAAAAAGCTTATAAACCCAGCAACAAATGAAATTATGCATCCACTTAACCCTAAAACACGTCAAAAATGGACTTTGAAATAAAAGGAGGATTATCTATGAACCATGAAACCACACACTCAGACTGGCGAACGGTTGCTAATTGCTTAGCATCGCAAAATTATATTTCAATTGTAAAAGGACTAGTACATCATTTCGCAGCAATTAAAGATGAGGAAATATTGAATAAAATCTATGATGATTTTATGGATGATGACTCTATAACAACGGTACTTAATAATGATTTACAGACAATTATTAACCATTATCTATTAAAATGAAAACTATATTCTAATAAAACTAGAGCATCCTTCACTTAGCGGTGAGGGATGCTCTATTATTTATTTTTTATTATTACTATTGACGTATTTATTCTTAATACAAACAAATGTGAGAATTTTATAGGTTTCATAGTAAGAGTAATAAATCGAGAATAACAAGAAAATGAGAATTAGTATGTAGTGAATTGTTAAAATAAAGTGTTCACAGTGAATGATGACTTATTCGTTATTTATATTTATAATGCAAATATATATGAAATTTTGGGAGTGGAATTATGAAACTAAGAGCATTAGAGTATAGTGATTTACTTTTTGTTCATGAATTAAATAATGAATATTCTATTATGTCTTATTGGTTTGAAGAGCCTTATGAATCCTTGACGGAACTTCAACATTTATTTGATAAGCATTTATTAGATGAATCGGAAAGACGTTTTATTGTCGAAGATGAAAATCAAGTCGTAGGTATTGTTGAATTAGTAGAAATTAATTACATCCATCGTAATTGTGAAATACAAATAATTATTAAACCTGAGTTCAGTGGTAAAGGTTATGCAAAATTCGCATTCGAAAAAGCGATAATTTATGCATTCGATATTTTAAACATGCACAAGATTTATCTATATGTTGATGCAGATAACAAAAAAGCTATTCATATATACGAGTCACAAGGATTTAAAACTGAAGGATTACTCAAAGAGCAATTCTACACTAAAGGTAAATATAAAGATGCCTATTTTATGTCACTATTGAAATCTGAATATATTTTATAGTATAAAAAATAACTCATATATTCATTTAGGTAGGTTCAAACCTAAATTACTTCTAATAAAATTGAAATGGGCTTCACTCGAATGTCCGTAAGAGGAATAAATAAAGTTAAAAGAGAATTGGGATTTGTATGAACGGCACTCAATATGAGAAAAGTAGTAGCTCAACCAGCTGAAAATAATCAAAAAATTTATAAAAAACTTTATGTCTTGGGCTCGCTTTCATAATATTATCTCTATTTAATATTTTACATAATAGGACTTTATCAGTATTAGATAAACATTTTTTGTAGTAACCCTTGTTTGCGTTGCTTTAATAATTCAATCTTTGAAACCTGTTTCTCAACCAATTTATCTAATTCACTAAAAAATTCACCTATTTTTTGTTGTTCTGAGTACTGCGGTATACTAAATTTTAATGTATCCATAGCATTAAAATTTAGTGCGGGCATAGCTGATTGACTAGATAAAGATTTTATTTTAAAGTGACTTTTCTTTAATAAGAAATAGAAATATCTATTATCTACATCTTGTTTTTTTACAAATTTAAATAAATTATTAGCTATAACTCCTTCGTAACCCATTGATATCGTGCCCGCTGATGCTCCATACCGAATCATGATTAAATCTTTTCGATTTATTAAACCACTTTCTTTACGGTCTTTTATATATCTTTTTTTTGGATTTTCAGTAATATCTACTATTCTTATAAATCTTTTCATATTATTAGTTGGTATTTTATATTGATTTTCCACTGGTATCTGTTGCCCCTGTTGGTATTTATAGAGGTCTCCCAATTTTTTAATTTCCCATGCTGGATAATCTTTGCCATTCTCATCTTTAAATCGCAGTTCTTGAGAGAAAATCTTTTGCATATACCCTTTCTTTTGTTGCTCTAAAAGTTCAAGTTTCTCTTCTTCTAACTCAATCTGGCGGTCGAGTTTGCTAAAAAAATTACCAATTTTGTTTTGCTCTTCTATAGATGGTAATAATATAGGTATATTGCACAAATTGTTATATGTTAATTTAGCAGGCGCATTTCCCGTAACATAAGTTCTTAACTCTTTATAATTCAACGAGTTATTTAAAAAAATCAAATTATTCAATTCACTTTTCGCTACATGAGCATGATTATTAACCCAATATCTACCAGTAGCAATAAAACTACTTTCTTCAAAAGATCCCCATTTTGCGCCATCTTCGCCAATAAGTAATCTCCTCTCGTTATTAAATATGTAATCTTTAACATAATCAATTATTCCAGAAGCCCCATAATAAGGGTAATTACCAATTTCTCTGATGGTAGACGTTACTGGTTTACGTCTATTATTTTCAAACTCTAAAATGTCTTTTATTAACTTCTCTTCCCATTCGCCTTCAAACCCAGAAAATCTCAATTCTGGTATATTTTTCACTTCATTAGTCATGTTTATACACTCCTAATTCTTTAAGATACTCATTAATTTCTGCTTCAACATTAACGATTTCTTTATCAATATCTGACAATTGTCGTTGAACTAAATCTAAGTCAATCGGTTCTTCTTCTTCAAATGTATCGACATATCTTGGTATATTTAAGTTATAGTCATTGTCTTTGATTTCATCTAGGGATGCTACATAGCTAAATTTATCAATGGTTTCTCTATGACGATATGTTGTAACAATTTTATCAACGTCTTCATCAGTCAAATGATTTTGGTTTTTACCTTTTTCGAATGATTGTGAAGCATCAATGAATAATACATTATTACTGTCTTCTCGGCATTTTTTGAATACTAATATACTGGTTGGAATACTTGTCCCAAAGAATAGGTTTGCTGGTAATCCAATCACTGCATCTAAATAATTTTTTTCTTCAATTAAATATTTACGAATCGTTCCTTCTGCTGCCCCACGGAATAACACACCATGTGGTAAAACTACAGCCATTGTGCCATTATCATCTAAATAATGAATCATATGTTGAATGAAGGCAAAATCTGCTTTTGATTTAGGTGCTAGTTTGCCGTAACCGCTAAAGCGTTCGTCATCTAAGAATGATGGATCGGCACTCCATTTCGCACTGTAAGGCGGATTAGCTACTACCGCATCAAATTTTTCTCCTCTAAAAGCAGGATTTTCTAAGGTATCATCATTATCTATTTTAAAACGTGTATAATTTACATCATGTAGTAACATATTCATTCGTGCTAAGTTGAAGGTGGTATTATTATATTCTTGACCATAATAGAAGCGAACATCGGCTTCGCGTCCCACACGCAATAATAATGAACCAGAACCACATGTTGGGTCATAAACATTTTTTAAGTTCGGTTTATTCGTTGTCACAATTTTAGCTAAAATCTTAGAAACTTGTTGCGGCGTATAGAATTCTCCTGCTTTTTTACCTGCGTTAGCCGCAAATTGACCAATTAAATATTCATAAGCATCTCCTAACAGGTTCTGTTGCAAAGTTAAAAATCATGTAATATTTATACTGAAAAACGAAAAATAATTAATACTAACAAAACTCTTTACTGTTAAAACAATATTTGCTTTTATAGTTTTGTATAGATGTGCATATAATTTTAACTTTGCAACAGAACCTTTTCTTATATATCCCCTTAATACACGCTATTTTAACCGACAATTTTTCCAAAGTGTTGCATTTTCCAACGACGTAAAACTTTTAATGGTACCGAACGTGGGTATAACTTGTTACATTATCAAATGTAACATTTTAAATATGCTTAATTTGAGGTATCGATTTAATGTAATTGCTCACAAATCATCAACACACTACCCATACTTTAAGCGATATAAATTAATGAAATAGGGGGAAATGTCTTGGCAAAGCTATTATACAAACTAGGAAAATTTATAGCTAAGAACAAATGGCTAAGTGTTATAGGATGGCTTGTTATACTAGGTGTCATTATCACGCCATTAATGATAAACTCACCGAAGTTTGACAGTGACATCACTATGAACGGCCTTAAGTCATTAGACACAAACGATAAAATTAGTAAAGAATTTCATCAGGACAGTGAGAAAGCCTCGATGAAAATAGTCTTCCATTCTAATAAGAATGATGGACTCAATAATAAAGATACTAAGAAAGATATTGAAGATGCTTTAGACAATATCAGACAAAATGATGATTATATCCAAAATATCTCTAATCCATATGACAGTGGACAAGTTAATGATGAAGGCGATACTGCTATCGCTAATGTAAGTTATGTAGTTCCACAAACTGGATTAAAAGATTCTTCTAAACATATCATCGACAAAGAATTAAAAGATGTAACTGACAACCACAATGTGCAAATTGAAAAAACTCAAGGTGGCGCTATGAATGCTGAACCTGGTGGTACATCAGAAATTGTCGGTATTGTCGTAGCATTCGTAATCTTACTTATTACCTTTGGTTCACTTATCGCAGCTGGTATGCCAATTATTAGTGCAATCATCGGTTTAGGTTCAAGTGTTGGTATCATCGCATTATTAACATATATCTTTGATATTCCAAACTTCACTCTTACACTAGCTGTAATGATAGGTTTAGCTGTTGGTATTGACTACTCACTCTTTATTCTATTTAGATTTAAAGAACTTAAGAAAAAAGGTGTCGATACTGTAGAAGCTATCGCAACAGCAGTGGGTACAGCAGGTAGTGCTGTAATATTCGCTGGTCTTACAGTTATGATTGCTGTTTGTGGTTTATCACTTGTAGGAATCGACTTCTTAGCGGTTATGGGATTCGCTTCAGCGATTAGTGTGTTATTTGCGGTATTAGCAGCATTAACACTATTACCTGCCCTAATCAGTATCTTCCATAAAAGTATTAAAATTAAAGATAAACCATCTAAAAGTAAAGACCCTAAAGATCATCCTTGGGCAAAATTTATTGTTGGTAAGCCAGTTATCGCTGTTATTGTAAGTTTAATTATTTTAATTTTAGCTGCTATACCAGTCAGTGGCATGCGTTTAGGTATTCCAGATGATAGTTTAAAACCAACTGACTCATCAGAATACAAAGCCTATAAATTAATCTCAGATAATTTTGGCGAAGGTTATAACGGACAAATTGTCATGTTAGTAAATACAAAAGATGGTGGAAGTAAAAGCACTATCGAACGTGACTTAAATAATATGCGTAGCGATTTAGAAGACATTGATAATGTTGATACAGTTTCAAAAGCACAACTAACCGACAACAACAATTACGCATTATTCACAATCATTCCTGAAAAAGGACCGAACTCACAGTCAACAGAAAATCTAGTATATGATTTACGTGATTATCATAGCCAAGCGCAAGAAAAATATGACTATGGCACTGAAATTTCAGGACAAAGTGTTATTAACATCGATATGTCAGAAAAACTAAACAACGCTATTCCAGTATTTGCAGGCGTTATCGTTGTATTAGCATTCTTCTTATTAATGATTGTATTCCGTTCAATCTTAGTTCCATTAAAAGCAGTACTAGGCTTTATCCTTTCATTAATGGCTACACTAGGTTTCACAACATTAGTCATTCAACATGGCTTTATGGGTAGCTTATTTGGTATTGAAAACACAGGACCATTACTTGCATTCCTTCCAGTAATCACAATTGGATTGTTATTCGGACTTGCCATCGACTACGAGCTCTTCTTAATGACACGTGTACATGAAGAATACAGTAAGACTGGCGACAATGATCATTCAATCCGTGTAGGTATCAAAGAAAGTGGACCTGTTATCGTAGCTGCTGCACTTATTATGTTCAGTGTATTCATCGCATTCGTCTTCCAAGATGACAGTGCAATTAAGTCAATGGGTATCGCATTAGGTTTCGGTGTGTTATTCGACGCATTCGTCGTACGTATGACATTAATTCCAGCATTGACGAAACTCTTTGGTAAAGCTTCATGGTACCTTCCTAAATGGTTAGGTGCAGTATTGCCAAACGTTGACGTTGAAGGTAAAGCTTTAGAAGAAGATAAACATCACGACACATCTTCTGAAAAAGGTCATGTCAACGATAAAAATAATGAATACGCTAGACAAGACAAAGATAACTATGTTTATCAAAATGACAAACGTAACCACAATCGCAATTATAATGACGAAGATTATAACCGTTCTGTGCATTTAGATAATCATCATGACCAGCATCATCGCCAACATCATTATGATAATCAACGTGATGATATCGACTATGAATCACTTTATACTCAAGATGGCGACCATACTCATCATGATGAACGTAATTATAATGATCGACACTATCAAGACAATTACGATAGTAACGATGATTATCGTCATAACAATCATGATCATCAAAATGATAACCATGATTATCATGATTCAAATTTCGATAAAACAACAAACTTATACAAAGAATTAACTGATAGCAATATTGATCAAGATGTATTGTTCAAAGCATTAATGTTATACGCTCGTGAAAACAACAAAGGTGTTTACGATAGATATAACCGATCATCTCAACATCGTCATGATGACGAGCTTAGAGACTAATATTAAAAAGGAGGAAACACGTTATGTTAAAACGACGTAGTTCGAAATTCTTAGGACTACTAGCTACACTAGCCTTAGCCATAGTGCTAAGTGCTTGTGGTAATAGTGGTAGCAGTAGTGGTTCATCAGACGATAGTCAAACATCACTTGGTAATAAAGAAATCGAAATACCTTATATCGCGAGTGATAATTCAACACCACGTTCACTAGTTATAGCAGAAGTATTGAAAAAAGCAGGTTATGATGTAACAACTACACCAGTAACAGCAAGTGGCCCGTTATATGCTGCTGTATCAGAGAACTCTGATTCATTCCATGAATCAGGTATCTTCCCTACTACTGATAAAAGTTACTATGATAAGTTCAAAAGTAAATTAACAATTTATGATGATAAACATTTAATTGATAACGCAAAAGTAGGTTTAGCCGTGCCTAAGTACGTGCAAGATGTCGACTCAATTAGTGACTTAAAAAACAGTGACTTCGGAAAATCTGTAGATTGGACAATTCAAGGCACAGACGCACGTAATGGCGTTATGCAAGAAACTAAAGATGAACTTGATAGTGACAACTTGGATAAATATAGCTTGAAAGAAAGTTCTGACCAAGACCAATTCAAGAAAATTCAATCTGCTTTTAAACAACAAGAACCTATCGTCTTCACAGCAATGGAACCTAGCTGGTTCTCTAAAGAATTAGACGTTAAAATGTTGAAAGATCCAGACAACATTTATGGTAATAATAATCAACATATTGACTTAGTATTTAACAAAGACTTTAAAGAAGCACATCCAGCTGCATACACAATTGCAACACGTATGGCAGATGATTGGAGTAAATCTGACGAAGACAAATTAGCTAAAAAAATCTTTGTTGATAACAAAAATCCAGAACAAGTAGCTAAAGACTATGTAGATGATAATGATAATAAAGTAGATGAATGGTTAGAAGGTATTGAGACTAACTAATTACAAAGTTAAGAAAGACAAATAAAGAATATGCTCGTTTGGTGTAGCATATTTAAAACTCATAATGCAAATTTACAGTAGCAAATCGAGTTGAGAAGGCGCTTAAGACAAACTCTTCTCAATCGTAGCTATTATTGCGAGGGGGTGAAACTAAACTCAGTTTCGCTCCCACTTTTTTATATCGCTCCTATAGTATTAAACGTTTCAAATAACTTATTTACTCTTTTTTTATAAACAAATTTAAACGTAGTATCAGTTATTATGTTTGGAAAAATCAACTTTATTGTGATAAATTACTCTTATTACGTCAGGCTATCTGACTAGATTAAATAAATAGGAGAATCAGATAATGCCGTCAGCAAATCAAAAGCGCATGATTAAACATATTCATGAAACAGTGTTTATACTTTTACATGATTATCATTTTGATGAAATCACGGTTCAAAAAATATGTGATATTGCAGAAATCAACCGCAGTACGTTCTACA
Organism: Staphylococcus sp. FSL W8-1270; assembly: GCF_038007165.1. NCBI lineage: Bacteria > Bacillati > Bacillota > Bacilli > Caryophanales > Staphylococcaceae > Staphylococcus > Staphylococcus sp. FSL W8-1270. Next base: position 34,675 of record NZ_JBBOWQ010000001.1, on the reverse strand, counting down.
GATACTTCCAAGATAAATATGAATTACTCTACACTTTACCTGACTTTATTACACAACAAATTATAGCTAAAGGTGACACATCAGCAGACATTACAACCCCTGAATCATTTGAAGACTTTATCTATTACATTGGTAATAATAAAAAGATTTTTAAGCATCTATTAGTTTCGTCTCGACAGGCAGATGTATTTAGAAGTTTAACGAATGTGAGTCGCGAAATGATGTTAAATAACTCAACTCGTAAGCGTAACCCCTTAGCGCAAAAGATTAGAGAAAGTAAACATCCTGAAATTGTAGCTGACTTTTACAGTAGTGGTGTAATAGAAGTACTACGACGTTGGGTAGAAAATGACTATAACTATACAGTTGAAGAAGTGTTTGAAACATTAAATAATGTGCTTGAAACATCATTATATTGTTATGATAAATAAAAGCAATCTCACATAAATTAAGAGTGAGATTGCTTTTTTGTCATTTGCGTTTTTTAACGTCTACTGTCTTATAAACCATAAAAATACTATTAGCTATGATTAATAATGCTAGAATGACCATTGGCCAAATACCTATATTAATCATATTAAATATGATTCTGTTGCAAAGTTGAATTTATAGTATAATTTTAATAAAAAGGAGTCTTTTGTATGAACTATTTCAGATATAAACAATTTAACAAGGATGTTATCATTGTAGCCGTTGGCTACTATCTAAGATATGCATTGAGTTATCGTGATATATCTGAAATATTAAGGGAACGTGGTGTAAACGTTCATCATTCAACGGTCTACCGTTGAGTTCAAGAATATGTCCCGATTTTATATCAAATTTGGAAGAAAAAGCATAAAAAAGCTTATTACAAATGGTGTATTGATGAGACGTACATCAAAATAAAAAGAAAATGGAATTATTTATATCGTGCCATTGATGCAGAGAGACATACATTAGATATTTGGTTGCGTAAGCAACAAGATAATCATTCAGCATATGTATTTATCAAACGTCTCATTAAACAATTTGGTAAACCTCAAAAGGTAATTACAGATCAGGCGCCTTCAACGAAGGTAGCAATGGCTAAAGTAATTAAAGCTTTTAAACTTAAACCTGACTGTCATTGTACATCGAAATATCTGAATAACCTCATTGAGCAAGATCACCGTCATATTAAAGTAAGAAAGACAAGGTATCAAAGTATCAATACAGCAAAGAATACTTTAAAAGGTATTGAATGTATTTACGCTCTATATAAAAAGAACCGCAGGTCTCTTCAGATCTACGGATTTTCGCCATGCCACGAAATTAGCATCATGCTAGCAAGTTAAGCGAACACTGACATGATAAATTAGTGGTTAGCTATATTTTTTACTTTGCAACAGAACCACCCAGTTCATTAGAAATTCATGAATAGTGATTAATCCATACCATCAGGAATTTTATACAGTAATACATCTATCAATACAAAATGTGCATGAGTCTCCATCCATTAATAAAAATTCAACCTGCACTTATGAAAAAGTGCAGGTTGGCCTGCATTCACATTATTGCTTTGTATTCAACATATGTGTAGCATGTCCCATCACACCTTCTGCTGCTTCCATAAGTGTCTCTGGTAAGGTAGGATGAGCATGAATCGTAAGGCTAAGATCTTCCGCATTTGCCCCAGCCTCAATCGCAAAAACAGCCTCTGCAATCAGAGAGGATACCTCTGGTCCAACCATCTGTACTCCTAACACTCTTTTCGTATTCTTTTCGGCTACAACTTGTACAAAGCCATCTGCATCCGAGACAGATAACGCCCTAGCATTTGCTTGGAATGGAAAACGACTGGATACTGTTTCGTATCCTTTTTCCTTTGCTTCCTTCTCTGTTAAACCTGTATAGGCTACTTCAGGATCGCTGAAGATAACAAAAGGCATCGCTTGAAAATCAATCACACTATTTTGACCACTGATCACTTCGGCTGCTATCTTTGCTTCATAACTAGCTTTATGAGCAAGGAGGTCACCACCAGCACAATCCCCTATTGCATAAACATGTTCAATGTTTGTTTGACATTTGTTATTTATCTTAATAAATCCTTGGTCGTCTAATACTACTCCGATATTTTCCAGACCAATTTTACCTGTGTTTGGTTTTCTCCCAATAGAAACTAAGCAATAATCACCTTGAATAATTTCTTCCTTTCCATCAACTTGAACATGGACGTTAACTTCATCGCCTGTATTTTCTCCACCTTGAACAAGGGCATCCGTTATAACAGTGATTCCAATTTCCTTTAAATGACGTTTTACTGTTTTTGTTAGGATAGGATCTGTCCCGGACAAAATTGTATCCGATCCCTCAAGGATGGTCACTTTTGCCCCAAACTTTGCATAAGCAGTACCTAACTCTAAACCGATATAACCACCACCTACCACAACTAAATGATTGGGTACTTCCTGTAGTTGCAATGCCTCCGTTGAAGAAATGATTCTTTTTTGATCAAATGGCATACTTTTTAACTCGACTGGCAAAGAACCTATTGCAAGAATTAAATCTTTGTAGGAAAAAATCTGTTCCTCGTCCTCTATTTTTATTTTTGCAATATGTGCTTCAGTGAGATAGGCTTCCCCACTGATGACCTCTACACCATTTCCTTTTAACAAGGTGCGAATCCCATCTGTTAGCTTGTTCACGATTCCGTCCTTCCACTTTACTACTTCTGGCATATCAACTTGAACCTCACCCGAAACCTTAAGCCCCATTGTATTGGCATGTTTAATGTGTTTGACTCGTTCAGATGCACTAATAAGAGCTTTTGAAGGGATACACCCTCGATTAAGGCAAACTCCTCCTAACTCCGCCTTATCAACCAGTACCACCTTTTTTCCTAACTGGGCAGCACGTATTGCCGCCACATAACCTCCAGACCCTGCTCCTATCACTAAAAGGTCTACATCTTTTTTCACTTCTCCAGTCATCCTAGATTCCTCCTTTGATAAGTAACTATAATTACTATTTGTACTCAAGAATATAGTTGTGTAATATGTGTCTAACCTTTTTCTTATTTTCACCTATTTTTCTTCTCTTATTAGACAATTTATAAAAAATAATCTACATTTTGATTAAAAGGGCTTTCTAAATGGAAAGCCCTTTTTACTCTTACTCTTTCACTCGCATAAGTCGTAAACTGTTCAACGCTACAAGAAGAGTTGCACCCATATCTGAAAGAATCGCAATCCAGAGTGTTAACCAACCTGGAATAACCAATAATAAGGCAATAAATTTAATAGCAATTGCAAAAGTAATGTTAGCTTTTATTATGTTTAGCGCTTTTCGACTTAGTTTTACCGTAAACGGAAGTTTTCTTAAATCATCTCCCATTAGTGCAACGTCCGCCGTTTCTAATGCTGTATCAGTACCAGCTCCACCCATTGCAATTCCAACAGTGGAAGCTGCCAATGCAGGTGCATCATTGACACCATCGCCAATCATAGCTACGTTGTTGTATTCCGATTTCAATTGTTTAATATAATCCAATTTATCCTGAGGCATTAATTCAGCCTGAACTTCTTTTACTCCGACATGACTTCCAATGGCATTCGCAGTACCTTTATTATCACCGGTAAGCATAATTGTATTTTTGATGCCAAGTTGATGTAGTTTTTGAATGACTTCTTTACTTGATTCATGTACTTCATCTGCTACTGCAATAATAGCTAGTATTTCTTTGTCAGTTCCAACAACCATAGCAGTTTTCCCTTGATTTTGAAGAGTTGCAACTTTTTTCTCTAAATTCTTATCAAAACTAGAGTTTGACAGTTCCTTAAATAGTTTTGGACTTCCAATATAATAGGTCGTTCCGTCTACAGTACCCTTAATTCCTTTTCCTGTAATGGAAGAGAAGTCATCTACCACAACATCTGAATAAGAAATATTCGCCTCTTCTGCTCTTTTCATGATTGCTGATGCAAGAGGGTGCTGAGAACGATACTCTAATGCAGTAATGATGGATAGCATTTCATTTTCATCTACCTGTTTGTTCAACACATTGAAGTCAGTTACAACAGGGACACCTTTTGTCAAAGTACCTGTTTTATCGAAAGCAATGGCCTTTAAGGCACCCATTTCTTCTAAATAAACGCCACCTTTTATTAGGACACCCTTTTTCGCTGCATTTCCAATTGCTGAAACAATCGAAATCGGGGTGGAAATAACCAACGCACATGGACAACCAACGACTAAAACAGCTAAACCTTGATAAACCCATGTTTCCCAACTAGCCCCAAAGAATAATGGTGGAACTACAGCAACTAACGCAGCTATGATCATGATGATCGGAGTATAATATTTCGCAAATTTTTCTACAAAGGCTTGAGATGATGCTCGTTCTCCCTGTGCTTCCTCTACAAGATGAATAATTTTTGAAATGGTTGTATCTTCTACTAATTTAGTTATTTCTACTTCAAGTAATCCTTCTTCATTTAGAGTACCTGCAAATACTTCATCATCAACCGCTTTTTCAACAGGGACTGACTCACCTGTAATGGCAGCTTGATTAACAGCAGAGTACCCACTTACAACCATCCCGTCCATGGCAATCTTTTGACCAGGTTTGACAATCATAATATCTCCAACTGCAATATCATCTACATGAACCATCATTTCTTGACCTTTTCGTCTAACAAGTGCCTCTTTAGGTGCAATATCCATTAATGATCGAATTGATTGTCTCGCTTTATCCATAGAAAATCGTTCTAGAGCTTCACTAATTGCAAAGAGTATGACAACAACAGAAACTTCTGCCCATTTTCCTATAATCGCACCACCTATAACTGCAACAGTCATAAGTGTTTTCATGTCAAATTCAAAGCGTAACAAGTTTTGGAAACCAACTTTAAAAAGCGATAATCCTCCTATTAACATCGATGCTACAAATAATAATGTAGTAACAATGTTCTCATCCCCATTAACAAAGACTGAAAGATATCCGAAAACAATCAATAAGGTCGAATAGAGTAAAGTACTGTGCTTTTTATAGAATGGCACTTTTTCTTCTTTTTCATCCTCTTTTTCCTGGTTAATCTCTTGTGTAGCTTGCCGTACAGGTTTTTCAGAGGCCACTTTAAGATTCTCAAAAGCACCTGCTTTTTCTAATTCTTCAATCGTTGCTTCTCCGTAAACGGAAATTTTGGATGCTCCAAAAGGTTCTGTTGCAAAGTTGAATTTATAGTATAATTTTAACAAAAAGGAGTCTTCTGTATGAACTATTTCAGATATAAACAATTTAACAAAGATGTTATCACTGTAGCCGTTGGCTACTATCTAAGATATGCATTGAGTTATCGTGATATATCTGAAATATTAAGGGAACGTGGTGTAAACGTTCATCATTCAACAGTCTACCGTTGGGTTCAAGAATATGCCCCAATTTTGTATCAAATTTGGAAGAAAAAGCATAAAAAAGCTTATTACAAATGGCGTATTGATGAGACGTACATCAAAATAAAAGGAAAATGGAGCTATTTATATCGTGCCATTGATGCAGAGGGACATACATTAGATATTTGGTTGCGTAAGCAACGAGATAATCATTCAGCATATGCGTTTATCAAACGTCTCATTAAACAATTTGGTAAACCTCAAAAGGTAATTACAGATCAGGCACCTTCAACGAAAGTAGCAATAGCTAAAGTAATTAAAGCTTTTAAACTTAAACCTGACTGTCATTGTACATCGAAATATCTGAATAACCTCATTGAGCAAGATCACCGTCATATTAAAGTAAGAAAGACAAGATATCAAAGTATCAATACGGCAAAGAATACTTTAAAAGGTATTGAATGTATTTACGCTCTATATAAAAAGAACCGCAGATCTCTTCAGATCTACGGATTTTCGCCATGCCACGAAATTAGGGATATGTTAGCCAGTTAAGGGAACAACGACATGATAAAATGGTAGTTAGCTATATTTTTCTAACTTTGCAACAGAACCCCATTTAGAACCTCATTGATTTCATATATTAAGTTGGTACTCATATAACCTCTCCATACATCGATTTTTAATATATATCTTTATGATAATGGAGTTTATATTATAAATACACCCAGAATGTTCAATTCACTTAACCTTTTCTATTAAAATTACAACTAAATATAATAGATCTATCAAAAACCTCATCATTTATGATATGCTTCGCCTCTCATAATCTTAAATGCTCGATACACTTGTTCGATTAAGACGACGCGCATCATTTGGTGTGGGAAGGTCATTTTACTGAATGAGAGTGCGTAGTTGCTACGATTTAAGACGTCTTGATGGAGTCCGTTTGATCCCCCAATGACGAAGACGAAGTCGCTTTGTCCTTGTGTCATACGTTGTTGTAGTTCTTTAGCTAAACCTTCCGATGACAACATTTTACCTTGTATTTCTAATGTAATAACGGTGGCTTGTGGTTTAATTTTGGCTAATAATCGTTGTCCTTCTTTTTCTTTGACTTGTTCAATCTCTTTGTCGCTCATAGTTTCAGGTGCTTTTTCATCCGGTACTTCAATCATCTCAATTTTAGAATATGCACCGAGTCTTTTTTCATATTCAGCAATCGCTTGTTTCCAGTATTTTTCTTTTAATTTGCCGACAGCTAAAATAGTAATCTTCATTATAGTCCTCCGTGTTGATAATAGTTATTCGACTTATCCACAAGTTATCAACTTGTTAACAGAATTCCCTCTAATTATAACAGTAATGTATATAAATTCTGTGGAAAATTTGAGATTTATCTACAAAAATTCTCATTTATACACCATTTTTGTGGATAAGTCTGTGTATAATGTGAGTATTTCTATGTGTATTATTCACAATAGTGGATAACTTTCTTCAGATTTGGGGATAACTTCACGACCGTCTTTTATATTTATTCACATATTCTAAGTAAATCACTCTAATTATCCACTTTTTAATGAATATTCATGTATAGTCCAAATTGTTAGATCATATCTTTAATTTTTCCAAAAAAAGAGCTTAATAAAAACCTCATATTTCCTCAAGGTTTTCATTAAGCTTCATACTTTTTTTCAATTTTATAACGTGTAAATCGGTGTCGCTTGTGCTTTATCTGTGTCACATAATAATACTTCTTTTTCAGTATCGATATCACGTTCATTTAATACTTGTCCAACGCTCATTCGTGCTAAATCTTTCATATTATTATCACGAGATAAATGTGAAAGATAGATACGTTTCGTATTACCTGTAATCACATCCGCCATCGCATGTCCTGCATCTTCATTTGACACATGTCCCATATCACTTAAAATACGCTGTTTCGTCTTCCAAGGATAACGACACATGCGTAACATATCCACATCATGATTACTTTCAAACATAAATGCGTCACTACCTTGAATCATACCTTTCATTCGGTCTGACACATAGCCAGTATCTGTAATCATCGTAAATTTCTTATAGTTATTATGGAAAATGTAAAATTGTGGATCAATCGCATCATGAGAGACATTAAATGATTCTATATCAAAACCTGCAATAGATTTTGTTTCATATGGATTGAAAATAAATTTTTGGTCCATCGGAATTTTATCGTCTTTTTTCTCAATCGCTTTCCAAGTTTTTTCATTCGCATACACGGGTAAACCATATCGACGTGCAATGACGCCAAGTCCTTTAATATGGTCACTATGTTCATGTGTCACTAGGATGCCATTCAGATTCTTCATATCTCTATCAATCTGACTAAATAAATCTTCCATCTTTTTACCCGTAAGACCGACATCTACTAATAGACTGCCTTTCTCACTTTCTACATAAGTCGCGTTTCCTGTACTACCGCTTGCTAATACGCTCATTCGAATCAAGATGGTTCATCCTTTCTCATTATCTTAAATTTTAATTATTTAGAGTGCCTTCAGTCTAATTATTTTATATTTACTTTTTTTCTAAAAAAATATAGTTTCGAACCTGTATCTTTGTTCGAAACTTTCCGCTCTAAAAGTACTTTTATATTATACTATACCAACCTGTAACTAGAAATTCCAATTCTCTGTTTATATTAAATATGTAAGAGCAAAACAACGGTCAAATTCGAACGCCATTTTGCTCTATTTAAAATGAATCCCTTTTCTAGTTATCAATCACTTTAGGATTGACTGAAGTGGCTTCAACATAATATTTTTTCGTTTCTTCTTTACCTTTATGTTTCACTTTGATTTCCCAGTTTGCTTGTAGTAATTGAACATTGGTTTCTCTTACTACTGAGTAATATCCTAATCTTGCATCTAATACTTCATCGCCAGCTTTTAAGTAACGATTGAAATACAAGCTTTCAATTGCTTTACGCGGTGTAATGACTTGCTTCTTAGGATTATTGTCACCTTTTGCAGGTTCAATTTTACTCATTAATGTTTGTTTATACATTGTCGCTTTACCATCGTCTATATTAAAACGAAGGCGTGCTTTATTGTTATTAAGCAATGGGTATCCATCATATGTTTGTTCATAGGTAACTGTATTTGAATTAATATCGCCAAGTTGATAGACCTTACCATTATAAATATGATTGATAATGTAATCTTTTAAATCACTAAGATTACGATCACTTACATTTACAGTATTGTCTACATCACCGCTTAATGTGAAACCAGAATCACTTGTTTCTAATGAAGATTTATTTTCAGCGTATGATTTAAAGTTTTTAGAAGTAGCAGTAATCATTTGCATCTTCGTACCACTTACATCTTTATTTAATACATCTGTCGATACTTTAATCTCTTCTTGCTGGAAGTTTACTTCATTATCACTTTCAGTTTCATTAATTTGCGATTTAGTCACCTTATTAATATAAATCAGAATGAGAAAGATATTGACTAGAACAAACACGAAAATAAACAATGTTTTGGTTAGTTTCCAGTTCATTTATTCAAGCCTCCCATCCTGATATACATACCATTCACCATCATACTCAACATACCACGTTGGAATAAACTCACTATTGCGTTGTACTTCGATGTCATCTTTATCTGGCTTATCATCTTCTTTGTAGCCAACGATAATATTCGATATTTTTTCAAAATCAATGTTATGATTGTTCGCAAGTGACGCACGCACAGTTTCCAAACTATCTAGTGATGTCGTTGCACCTTCTAAAGGCACGCTTGAACGTAGAAGGGCACGTTTATAGTCATAAATTCCTTTTTCTCCCCAAGTCACGTTAATTTCATTTAACTGCTGGTCATTAAACGTAGGATGTCCATTGAGGAATAATTGATAGGTTAATTCTCCTGACATATTATCCGTATCGAACAGACGGAAATCATCGTTAAAGAAACCACCATGATTATTAATATATTCGAATGTACTTGGGATGGAGGTATCCATATCTTTCGAACCTGATTCATCTTCCGATAAGTTTTTATAATGGTACTTTTTACTGTCATCATTATAGTTTGCGACGCCAGTATTATTATTATATGTGGTTGAACCACTTTTTCCGCTTCGAATAATGACAGAATCATCAAATAAAATTGAGTTCATCGTTTCGACTGAAATCGTATCATATACCATACGATATGAGCGTAGGTCTTTTGGATGTTTCGGCGCAAAAATATGCGTTGCTTTATCAATCGTCGTCTTATTCGTAATCACTTCCGAATAGGTTTCCATATCTTTTTCTAAATGATGAATGGTTTTAGTAAATGGTGTTGCCTTAGCATCTATCGTCACTTTCATGACTTGTTGATGATGTTTACTCAGCGCATATAATTCTAAATCACCCTTAGGATTTTTATCAATTAAAATCCGATTAAAACTAAAATGTTTAGGAATTTTAGCAGAGTTATTAAGTACTTGACCTAAATAGGTTGTTAATGGCATATCATACGTAAAATCCAACACGACAAAATCATGGTCTAATATCGGAGTTTGCAAGTTATATCCTTTTTGCATCAATTCTACTTTACTCACTTCATGATTCTTGAGTGGATCAATAACTTGAGCGAGTTGAGATCTTGATGGTGTCAATCCTTTTACTTTATCTCCTTTAACTGACACAACTTGATAAGGTGAAATCACTGTGTCCATCTTTGCTGCTAAAGGTTTACCAATGGTTTTAGTGTTATTTTTTTTACTATCCGCGCTGTCTAAATTATTTAAATCTGGAGTAAAGTTCCAAATCATATACGTAAGGACAATACTCATCATGACTAAAAGAAAAAGGATAACTGATTTAATATGTTCCTTACTGTTCATCCCAATCACCGTCGTCTATCACTTCACATGGAAGTGTAATAAATATCGATGTTCCTTGTCCTTCAACACTGTTTGCCCAGATACGACCATTATGTGCTTCGACAATTTCTTTTGAAATGGCCAGTCCAAGACCCGTACCACCCATTTTACGTGTACGTGCTTTATCTACGCGGTAGAAGCGATCAAAGATTTTATCTACTTTATTAATTGGAATACCGATGCCATTATCTTTAATACGAATGGTCATTCGATTATAAAGTGCATTTTGTTTCACGTGGAACTCGACACGTTTATCTCCACGAGAATATTTCATCGCATTCGTAATGACGTTATCAAATACTTGTGTCATCTTATCTGGATCTATTTCTGTGAAAATCGTTTCATTTGGAATTTCACGTACAAACGTTGTATCTTTCGCTGCCATTTCATGTCGATTAATAATTTTATTAATAAACATATTAAAGTCGACAATTTCTTTTGTAATTTGTTCTGTCTCATTATCCATTTTAGATAATTGAAGTAAGTCATTTACCAGTCGAATCATACGTTCTGTTTCTTCACGTGTGACTGAAAGGAACGATGGCGCAAGATTTTCATCCTTCCAAGCGCCTTCTTCAAGTGCTTCAATATAACTGTTCATTGATGTTAATGGCGTACGTAATTCGTGTGATACATTGGCAACGAATTCGCGACGTTCACGTTCTACTTGTTGTTGCTCTGTAACATCGTGTAATACGGCGATATAACCATTAACAAATCCTGTATCTTGTACAATCGTGCTAAAGTTGACACGTGCAATAATACCTTCTTCTTCGTTCATATCAATTAAGATACTATCATTATTCTCTTGAATTTCTTCTAATGAAAAATCGCCTTCTATTTTTAAAACATTTAGCATGTAATAACCAATGAGGTCTTCTTTCGCCATACCTAACATTTTAATCGCCATATCATTCACAATGCGAATACGACCACGTCGATCCGTCGCAATGATACCATCACTCATATGTGTGATGACAGAATCGAGTCGACGTTTTTCACTTTCTGTATTCGCTTGGGCTTCTTGTACACGTTTAGAAAGATTATTAAACGCAAGCGCAAGTTCACCAATTTCGTCATTGCCATAAATCTTAACACGCTGTGTATAATTCCCTTTCGACATTTCAACTGTTTGATTACGCATATCTGTAATCGGTCGCGTAATCGTTCGCGCAATAAAGAAACCGAGTATGACCGTGATAAATAAGGAAATAGCCGTACCAATAATAAAGATTTGGTTAATATTGTTAAGCTGGTTATATACATCATTAATATTTGACTCTATGTAAATATTACCGATCACATCATTACTATTCTTAACTGGTAAGTTGTAAATCCAAATCCGTTCTTTACCATTACCATAGTCTTTTAAGACATTATGACTATTTGCTTCGCCAAGAGAGATTGCTTTTTGAACAGAATTATCATTCACTTTTTGATTAATTAAGCTATGTGATGATAACTTCGCTGTAGCCATTATAATTTGGTCTTTATCAATAAAGCGGATTTCTTCAATCTCTTGTCGGTTAGCGTATTCATTCAGTAGCGATTGAACTTCCTTTTGTGCATTTGAAGGATTGTCTTTATAAATACGCTCAATATTGACTTCGAGTTGTGTCGCATATTGTTTAATATTCTTCATGAAATTATTTGTTAATTCTTTTTCTAAACTATTAGTGAAATACAGACCAATAATCTGCATTCCAATAATAATCAGTAAGACATAAACAATAACGAGTTTTGTGTGAAGGGATTGGAGTTGTTTCAGCCACTTCATCGTTTGCAACTCCTAATCATGTTGTTGGAGGAAGTATCCAACGCCTCGACGTGTCACAATATATTCTGGATGAGATGGATCGTCTTCAATTTTTTCTCTTAAACGACGAATGGTTACATCCACTGTACGCACGTCTCCAAAATAATCGTAGCCCCAAACCGTTTGTAGTAAGTGTTCACGTGTCATAACTTGACCCATATGTTTTGAAAGATAGTGGAATAATTCAAATTCACGATGTGTTAATTCAATATCCTCACCACGTTTTTTAATTGAATAGGCATCGGGATAAACCACGATATCTTTAATCGCAATTTCATTCGTTGTACCTTCTGATTCTTGCGCAGGTTGAGAATAGTGACGTCTTAAGTTTGCTTTCACACGTGCAATTAATTCACGTGTACTAAATGGTTTCGTCACATAATCATCAGCGCCTAATTCAAGGCCCAATACTTTATCAATTTCTGAGTCTTTCGCTGTTAACATAATAATTGGCATTTCGTATTTTTTACGTACTTCACGACATACTTCCATACCATCACGACCAGGTAACATAATGTCTAACAATACGATGTCTGGCTCTTCTTCATAAATTAAATCGACTGCATCATTACCATCATAAGCGCAATGAACTTCATAGCCTTCTTTTTTTAAATTAAATTCTAAAATATCCGCAATTGGCTTTTCATCATCAACTACAACAACTTTTCTAGCCATATCTATAAACCTCATTTCTCAAATTGTAGTTTAAACCTTAATGTTTATTATATTTTGAGTAAAACATTAACTGTATTATATGGCGCTATCTTACGTCTTAACGCACGTTTATCTACTATATAATTTAACATTAATATTCACTTAATTCTATTTTCATATTTAAAATTATAGAATAACATTAATTTAAAGTTTACCACTCTCGTTTTATATTACAAATAAGTTGAGCGCCTTGAATATTGGACAAAAGTCGTAGGAAGACTGAAACGGTACAATGTTACAAAATGATGATAGAGGATAATCGTTGAAAATTAAGAGTGATATATAAAAGATGTATAAAAAAAGAGAGAAATATTAAAAATATATTGCGACGTCACCTATTTGTAATACACACATCGTTTTACTCATGATAACATCTATACATTTATAAAAATAAAGACGCAATATTAAAAAAGCATAAAAAAAATGCCTACCCTTTTGGATAAGCAATACGGTCTCGACGGGAATCGAACCCGCGATCTCCTGCGTGACAGGCAGGCGTGTTAACCGCTACACTACGAGACCTAAAATGGTGACTCCTACGGGACTCGAACCCGTGTTACCGCCGTGAAAGGGCGGTGTCTTAACCGCTTGACCAAGGAGCCGTTCTTAAGCACAAGATAGATTATAGCATAGCTTTTATTTTAAAGACAAGAACTTTTTTACATAATTTTAATATTTTTTTATAATTCCTTAATTTTTAGAAAAAAAGAGTTGTTTTGAAGATAGATTACATAACAATATACTTTTTTTCTTTACTTTTACATTATTAATTCATATTCAAATTTAAATGATACGGTTATCATTATCTTATTTTATATATAAAAAACGTTGCTAAAGTGAGTCACTTTAACAACGTTAGATGTATACCATTAAATGCTTTATTATTAACGAGATTCGAAACGTAATTCTCTCATCCATCATATGCTAATCTCTAAAATCAAAAACCGATTTTCGCTCTTAGCATGTTATTGCTCTAGATCTATACGCTTTTCTTACCATAATTTTTCTAATAGGTTTGTTTGCTCACGGTCAGGGCCTACAGAGAAGATTGAAATATGAACGCCACATAATTCAGAAATACGTTCTAAGTATTTACGTGCGTTTTCAGGTAATTCTTCTAATGTACGACAACCTGTAATGTCTTCTGTCCAACCAGGTAATTCTTCGAAGATGGGTTTACAACGACGTAATTGATCTAAGTTTGCTGGATATTCTGTGATTGTTTCACCATCTAACTCATATGCTGTACAGATTTTAACTGTATCTAAACCTGTTAAAACGTCAATTGAGTTAATAGATAAGTCTGTAATACCACTTACACGACGAGAGTGACGTAATACAACTGAGTCGAACCAACCTACACGACGAGGACGTCCTGTTGTCGTTCCATATTCACGACCTACTTCTCTAATATGATGACCATCTTCATCGAATAATTCAGTAGGGAATGGACCATCACCTACACGAGATGTATAAGATTTACATACACCAATCACTTTAGATACGAAGGTTGGACCCACGCCAGTTCCTACTGTCACGTTACCTGCAACAGGATTACTTGACGTTACGAAAGGATATGTACCATGGTCGATATCTAACATAACGCCTTGTGCACCTTCAAATAAAACTTTTTCATCAGCTACGAAAGCGTCATCCAAAATTTTAGCTGTATCTGTAACGAATTCTTTTAAACGTTGACCAGCGGCATAGTATTCATCGAACATTTCATCAAAGTGTGGGCAAGTTTCATTAAACATCCCTTTGAAATATGCATTTTTAATCTCAATATTTTCTTTTAAACGTCTTTCAAATGTATCTTTTTCTAATAGATCAGCCATACGAATACCAATACGTTGTGCTTTATCTACGTAAGCTGGTCCGATACCTTTTTTCGTTGTACCGATTTTATTATCGCCGCGACGACGTTCTTCATATTCATCTTGTGCTAAGTGATACGGTAAGATGACTTGCGCACGGTTTGAAATACGTAGATTATCTGTAGAAATACCACGTTCATTTAAACCGTCTAATTCTTTTAATAATGCAACAGGATCTACAACCACTCCATTACCAATCACTGCTAATTTATCTTTATAAAAAATACCTGATGGTACTAAATGTAATTTATATGTTTCTCCACCAAACTGAATAGTATGACCTGCGTTATTACCACCTGAAAAACGCGCAATCACATCTGCTTGTTCTGCTAAGAAATCTGTAATTTTACCTTTACCTTCGTCTCCCCATTGTGTCCCAACTACTACGATTGATGACATGTGAGCACCTCCAAAGTTTTCTCAATTAACCACTAAGTATTCTATCAATACGTTTCATATAATGCAAATAAAAATCGAACATTAAAAATAGCATTCACATCAGTCAAATAAATACGTATTTTTTATTAAAAAACCTTTAAAATTGTTAATTTACCAGTATTTCAAGTCAGTTTTACAAATGTTTAATACACATACTTCACTTAACTTCCCTTTTTAAAAACAAAATAAAAACCGTACATTTATATTAAAAATAATAATAATGTACGGTAAAAAATATTTTTATGACATGTCTGCATGTGCATAATCAATGTCTGTAAATTTATTATATTGTTTCATAAAGTGTAACTTCACTGTGCCTGTCGGGCCGTTACGTTGTTTGGCAATAATAATTTCAATCTCACCATTATCGTCATTGGATTGAGGTTCGAACTGCGTACTATCGTCATCTTCTTCACCATCGCCTCGATTATAATAATCATCACGATACAAGAACGCAACAATATCTGCGTCTTGCTCAATTGATCCTGATTCACGAATATCACTCATCATTGGTCGTTTATCTTGACGTTGTTCTACGCCACGAGATAACTGACTCAGTGCGATAACGGGACATTCTAATTCACGAGCGATGGCTTTTAACGTACGTGAGATTTCAGAGACTTCTTGTTGTCTATTATCTGAAAAGCGTGAGCCACTCCCTTGAATAAGTTGTAGATAGTCAATGACAATCATATCAAGACCATGTTCTTGTTTAAGACGACGACACTTTGATCGTAAATCTGTAATACGAATTCCTGGTGTATCATCAATAAAAATCTTTGTTCTCGATAATTTACCTACTGCAATCGTAAATCGATTCCAGTCTTCTTCTGTCATTGTCCCTGTTCTTAAACGGTTAGAATCTACATTTCCTGAACTACAAATCATACGTGTCGCAAGTTGATCAGCACCCATTTCAAGTGAGAAAATACCTACTGTATAGTTATCTTCATGAGTAGCTACTTTTTGAGCGATATTAAGTGCGAAGGCAGTCTTACCTACAGAAGGACGGGCTGCTAAAATAATTAAATCATTTCTATTAAAGCCCGCAGTCATCTGGTCTAAATCGCGGTATCCAGTAGGAATACCCGGCGTTTGCCCACTATTTTGATCAAGTTCCTCTGCAGTCTCATATACTTGACCTAAGACATCTCTAATATCTTTAAATCCATCACTTTGACGGTTTGCTGAGAGTTCAAGAATACGTTTTTCAGCATCACTTAAAATAGCATCTAATTCAAGCTCATTATTATACCCATCATTCGCAATGCTATCAGCTGTTTGAATTAATCGACGTTTAAGCGCAAGATTAGCAACTATATTTCTATAGTATTCAATATTACGTGTCGTCGGTACATTATTCGATAATTCAGCTAAATATTGAGGGCCACCAGCCTCACTTAATGTACCTTCTTTCGTTAATTGTTCCATTAACGTGACTACATCAATCTCATGAGCATCTTCGTTTAAGTTCATCATTGCTCTAAAGATATGTTGGTGTGCACCTCTATAAAACGACTCAGGAAGTAATACCTCCTGAGTCGAACCTATTAATTCTGGATCTAAAATAATTGCACCTAAGACAGACTGTTCAGCTTCATTGTTATGGGGCATTTGTCTTTGATCATACATATTATCCATCAATCATTACACCCATCTATCTTAAAATTTTCGACATGCTAGTGCAACATTATATCTTTCTATGAATTGCTTTTAAAAGAATGGACTACCTATTTGTCCTAAATCTTTTTATTTTTCTACAGTGTGTACGCGAATTGTACCTTCAACTTCTTTGTCTAATTTAACAGGTACATTAGTATAACCTAACGCGTGAATACCGTGTGGTAAATCCATTTTACGTTTATCAATTTTAATATCGTGTTGATTTTTTAATGCGTCAGCAATTTGTTTTGTACTAATAGAACCAAACAATTTACCGCCTTCACCAGTTTTAGCACTTACTTCAACTTCGATATCTTCTAATTTTGCTTTTAATGCTTTAGCATCATCGATTTCTTGTTGTCTATCCGCTTCAGCACGTCTATTTTGTTGTTCTAATTGTTTTAAATTACCTGGTGTTGCTTCAACAGCATATTTATTTTTTAATAAAAAGTTATTTGCGTAACCTACTGGCACGTCTTTAACTTCACCTTTTTTACCTTTACCTTTAACATCTTGTGTAAATATTACTTTCATGTATCTTCACTCCTACTCATTTGTTCAGTAATTGCTTGTTGTAATTGCTCGATTGCTTCTTCTATAGTGACACCTTTTATTTGCGTTGCAGCATTTGTTAAGTGACCTCCGCCACCTAAGGCTTCCATTGTTAATTGAACATTAATACCGCCTAATGAACGTGCTGAAATACCAATAAGATTATCTTCACGTTTCGCTACAACGTAAGAAGCTTCAATGCCTTCTAAACTTAACAATTCATCCGCAGCTTGTGCAACTGTTACAGGATGATAGATTTTATCATTAGAACCGTGAGCAATCGCGACACCGTGATCTTGAACTTCAACTGTACGTATCAATTCAGAACGATTAATATACGTATCAACATCATCTTTAAGGAATTGTTGCGTTAAGATTGTATCGGCACCATGCGCACGTAAATAACTTGCCGCATCAAACGTTCTTGAACCTGTTCGTAATGTAAAATTACGTGTATCAACAATAATACCTGCATACATAATTGTAGATTCTAAACGTGATAAACGTTGTTCTGTTGGCTGATATTCTAATAACTCTGTGACAAGTTCTGCAGTTGAACTTGCATAAGGTTCCATATAAACGAGTAATGGATTTGAAATAAAGCTTTCTCCACGTCTATGATGATCAATGACTACTTTACGATTCGCTTTATTTAAAATATTTTCATCTAATACCATTTCAGGTTTATGTGTGTCTACCACAACAACCGTTGTTTTTGACGTCATCATATCCCAAGCCTCATCAGATGTCACAAATCGTTCTTTCAATTCAGGTTTTTTATCAATTTCTTCCATCACACGACTTAATGTTGGATCGATATCTTCTTCATTAAGTACCACATATGCTTCTAAATTATTCATTGACGCAAATCGAGATACTCCAATAGCTGCGCCAACCGCATCTAAGTCGGGACGTTTATGTCCCATAATAATCACTTTGTCGCCTTCAGTTAAGATATCTTTCAATGCGTGAGAGATAACACGTGCTCTAACACGTGTTCGTTTTTCCATCGGGTCAGTCTTACCTCCGTAAAAGCGGACATTACCATTCATGTTTTTAATTGCAACTTGGTCTCCTCCACGACCTAAGGCTAAATCAAGTCCTGATTGAGATAATTCACCAAGTTCAATTAAATCTTCGGTACCTTCACCAACACCAATACTTAATGTCAATTGTGCACGATAGCCTACACTTTTTTCACGTAACTGACTTAGAATATCAAAATTAGAATCTTCTATTTCTGCTAAGATTTTTTGGTTTAAATACGCTACGAATTGATCTGAACTATAACGTTTAAAATAAATGTTATATTCAGTTGCCCATCGACTAATAATACGTGTCACCATTGAGTTGATTTCAGAACGTTGTGTGTCATTCATATTTTGTGTAATTTCATCGTAGTTATCTAAAAACAACGTTGCAATGATAGGCTTTGATTCTTCATATAATTCATTTGTATGTACTTCTTCTGTAATATCGAAGAAATATAAACAACGTTCTTCTTCAGAATAACGCACATGATAATGGTACTGACCATGTTCGATTTCTATTTCTTGTATTCTTTCAAGTTGCTTAAGAATATTCGGAAAAACTTCATTGACTGGTTCTGAGATGACATTCGTTTCTAGATGTTCAGACATATATTGGTTGATCCATTCGATGTGATCGTCAGCATCAATCACAACTAAACCAATTGGCATGCGTTTAATTGCTTTATTACTTCCTGCTGAAATATGACCACTCAGATTATCCACATAATGATCCATTTTTGATAATGCTTGTTTAATCAATACCGCACTAATGACGATCATAATGGTTAAAGCAATCGCCGTAAACGTTGCAATTAAAGGTTTAAATATAAACCCTACAATAACAATTGCAATTGCCGTAAGCACCATCAAAATGTAAGGAATAAGCAATGCTTTTTTAGTGGATTGACGGTTCATTCTTCCACCTCTATTCACTTTTTAAAGTCATTTTTTAATCATTCGTTTTAAGTTAATTCCTAAATCAAGTACGCCAAGTAATGATACGATATGCGTAAAGGGTGAAATCACTGTCCCCACGACCATTAATAATATAGATACCGCATCAGGTAATCGTTTGGCCTTTCCAAAGAAATGAATCAAACTCAATCCTTGGATATACATTAATAATGATAACACAACTTCGAAATTCAATACGATACTTTGGAATATACTTGGTTTCATCGCAAACATCACACATACTAGCACAATCATGTAAATCCATAATAATGTGCGATTCATCTGCCAAGCAAATAAAGGTCTAAACATAGGTGTTGCTACTTTGAATTTGCGTAAAATTGGAAATGTAATGATGATATTAATTAAAACTAAAAGAAAGACCATAATAATGATGTAACTTGGAAGTTGAACAGCCATTTGACGAAATCCTTCTTCTAAGATGATCTTATAATCTGATTCAACGCCTGAATTTACAATCGCATTGTTCATTGCGTCTTTTGCTGGTTTAATCAATACTTCGGTATTTGGAATCTTTTTGAACGCTTGTAATAACATAAATGCAATTAACGTCACAATACTTATATACATTGTTGTAATATATAAGATGCGTTCTTTAGATGTACGTTCTTTTAATAATTGGCCAATTACAAAACTTAGTAATAAAACTAGAATCATGGCACTTAATACAAAGGTATTCCCTAATAAGGTCGTGATGACTACAGTGAGTAAAGCTCCAATTCCAAATGTAGCAATTGATTTATGCCACATGATAATCCCTGGAATGGTAGCGAATAAACATAGAATCAGACCAATTATTGGCAATACATACGTAACTAAAGCAACTGCTACAAGCACGATAGTTCCTATAATCATTGCTTTAGGATGTACTTTTGAAAACACATTCGCCACTCCTATACTTTTTTGACTATAACGTCTATTTTAACCTCTATATTCAAATTAAACAAATGTGTTAACTGTTCTCTTATCTATTATTTTCGTTTGAATTTCGAAACTTTTAAAAAATGATACAAGTTAGGCGCCCAGTCATTAAAATTAAGTAAAAAACCATCATGGCCTACGTTGTCTGGAACAAAAAAGTGACGATGATATTTAAAACGTTCTCCTACTGCTCTGACTTGATCATCTGGATATAACAAATCATCTGTAAAGCCCATAGTTAGTACTTTTGTATTTAAAGATTGGAAGACCTCATCCACATCATCGCGCTGACGATCAAGATGATGACTATCTAAGACATTCAACATCGTTAAGTAACACGATAAATCGTAGGATTCTTTAAACTTATTACCTTGATAACGTTGATAATTGACTACTTCATCTGGTGTGAAACGCGCGTCATAACTTTTTGAAGAACGATAGGTTAAGAATCCAAGTTGTCTTGCAATACTAAGTCCCTCTTTACCTCCAATATGAATCGCTTCACGTGCAATTTCATTGAAAGCACGACTGTATGAAGAGGTTTTATCTGTAGCTGCTAAGATGACTGCCTTATCTACTTCGAATTGATGATTATATAATAATTCCATCACTTGCATGCCACCTAAACTGCCACCAATTAAAATATCGATTTTAGTAAATCCAAGGGCCTTTATTCCCAATTCAATTGCCTTAACTATATCTCTTAATGTTATTGTTTTAGGAAAATGAGCATCGTTTAATGGGGAGCTTGAACCAAAAGGACTTCCAATAACATTAAAAGTAAGAAACTGATAATCATAGATTGGCATATAACCACCATCAATGATTTCACGCCACCATCCAGGATGTTCATCTGTACCATAAGTTAAATGATTACCAGTCAGAGCATGACAAACCACAACAAGCGGTTGTCCCGAATAACCTACGTGCTCATAACGCAATTTTAGATTCTCAATTGTTTCACCTGATTCTGTTGTAAAAGCACCTAAATGTAATGTATCTACTGTATAATTTGTCATGCTATGCCTCCTTAGAATAAAAAAATCGCTTCTACTCTTAATTTTAAAAGTGTGAAGCGATAATACTTTAGTACTTATCATTCGAGTATCTCGTTGGTTGTAGCACCGTACAATGATTTGTCGGTTGCTGAAGCTTCATAGGGCCAATTCCCTCTACTTCTCAAAATAAGAGTATCTATATATTGATTGCATTGTTTAATTTAAATTTATTTTAATACAATTGTCTAGTTAACTTCAATGCGCAGTAAATAAATGGGTTAAAAGAACCATCGTATACCTGCAATGAATATAATACCTACAATAATAGTGATGGTTAGACTACGCGTCACAATTGCGATAATGACTGTAGGAATGGTTGCTACAATGAATGGAATATTTAATTCAAAGCCCTGCATGCCTTTATGTTGAACGATAAAACTATCAATAACTAACGCAGTGAATAATGAAATTGGAATAAACGACAGCCATTTGATGACTGTTTCTGACAGTTGAATACGTGAAATCATTAAAAAAGGTACGACACGTACAATTAATGTCACTAATCCACATAAAACGATGAGTAAAAGCATATGTCCAGTTATCGTCATCGATCCATCACCACCCCAAGTGTTGCAGCACAAATTGATGTAACAAGAATGGCCACATAAGAGGGCATCAACCAACTTAAAATGAACATCATTACAATAACGAACGCAATTAATACGATATATATACTTATTTTGGAACGTGTAATCGTTTCAAATTGAGCCATAGCCAAGAAAATAAACATAGCTGTAATCGCAAAGTCTAATCCTAACATTTCAGGATGAGAGATGTATTTCCCAAAGACTGCTCCTAACACACAAGCGATTGCCCAAAATGAATAAGCAGTAATATTTAATCCATGTAACCATCGGTCATTAATTGTTTCCCCTTTTAAGTGTGGCGTTATAGCAACCCCAAAGGTCTCGTCAGTAAGAAGAGAAGACAAAGCTAAACGATTCCATATACCATAATCTTTATAATTAGGTGATAATGTCATAGACAATAAAAAGAAGCGGGAATTCACAATTAACGTTGTTAACACGATTGCTGATATAGGTGTACCAGTAATAACTAAAGCACAAATAATAAATTGTGCTGCGCCTGCATAAACCAATAAACATAACAGAAGAATTTCTAGAACACTAAAATCCTGAGAAGCTGCCACAATGCCAAATGATAGTCCTATACCGATGTATCCTAGTAGTGTTGGAATACATTCTTTGACTCCTTGTTGAAATGTTACATGTGACGTCATGTTAGCTCCCCCTTTATATATGTATTTTCAAATTGACTATATATTTTAATTAAATTTAGTCTAATATAATCTAATAGACGCTTCAATATCTTTAGACGTCCGTTTGAGTGAGGTTAGAGAGAAGGGCGTTTAGAAATATTGATACTTCAATGTTTTAAAAATATCAGAAATTTTCGATATTTTTAAATTTACCTTTCTCAGGGCAGTCTTATTTAATATAAAAATAAATAAAGCGATAGAGGACTATGTCACTCTATCACTTTATGAGTTGAATTCTATTTAATGATTAGTTGACTGGACGAATTTCTGTTTTGCCGCCCATAAATGGTACAAGTGCTTCTGGAATTGTAATTGAACCATCTTCGTTTTGGTAGTTTTCTACGATAGCTGCAAATGTACGACCTACTGCAAGTCCACTACCATTTAATGTGTGTACTAATTCTGGTTTAGAAGAAGCATCACGTTTGAAACGAATGTTAGCACGACGAGCTTGGAAATCAGTACAGTTTGAGCAAGAACTAATTTCTTTGTAGTCATTGTAACTTGGTAACCATACTTCTAAGTCATATGTTTTACTTGCGCTGAAACCAATATCTCCAGTACATAAGATCACGCGACGATATGGTAATTTTAATTCTTCTAAAATTGCTTCGGCATTTTGAGTCATATCTTCTAATGCATCCCAAGAATCTTCAGGTTTTTCAAAACGTACCATTTCAACTTTATCGAATTGATGTAAACGAATTAAACCTCTTGTATCTCTACCAGCTGATCCCGCTTCACTACGGAAACATGCAGTTTGACCAGTGAATTTTTCTGGTAACACATCCGGTTGGATAATTTCATTTCTATAGAAGTTTGTTAATGGCACTTCTGCAGTTGGAATTGTATATAAGCCTTCTTTTTCAACTTTGAATAAATCTTCTTCAAATTTAGGTAATTGGCCTGTACCAAACATTGTATCTGCATTTACCAATTGAGGTGTCATCATTTCTGTATAACCATGTTGTGTTGTATGTTTTGTTAACATATAGTTCATTAATGCACGTTCTAATAAAGCACCATCTTTAGTTAAATAAACGAAGCGCGCACCTGATACTTTTGCAGCACGTTCGAAATCAGCCATTTTTAATTCTTCTACTAAATCCCAGTGCGCTTTTGGTTCAAAATCAAATTCACGAGGCGTACCCCATTTTTTTAATTCAACATTTTCAGTGTCGTCAGCACCTTGTGGTACGTCATCTGCAATTAAGTTTGGAATACGAATTAAGATATCACGAATTTTGTTATCTACTTCATTTAATTTTGCATCATTTTCTTTAATTTCATCGCCTAATTCACGCATTTCTTTAATGACGTCATCTGCATCTTCTTTATTACGTTTTTTTTCAGCGATTTGATCACTTACTTTGTTACGACGTGCTTTCATTTCTTCTGTTTTACCAATTAAATCACGACGTTGATTATCTAATTCTAATACTTCATCAACAACCTTTGAATCATCTCCTCGTAATTCAATTTTGCTCTTAACTTTGTCCGTTTCGTCTCTGAATTGCTTGATGTCTAACATATAATATTCATCCTTCCAAAAAATTTATATTGAGTGACCATAGCGATTTAAAATAAAAAAAGACCACGTCCCCATACAAGGGACGTGGTCTACGCGTTGCCACCCTATTTAACAATTTAATTAAATAAACTAAATTGCACTCCACTATCGATAACGGTTAAAACCGATTGTTCAATATAAGTAGGTAGATTCGCATAAAAATTAATTACTTGTTTACACTAACCACAAGCTCTCTGAAATTAATACCCTTATGTTACTTAGCCTACGAACAATACTTTATTAAGTTAATTTTAATATAGCAAAGTCATATATAATTTTCAAGCAGTTACCTCAACCAAATATAACAAACTACATACGTTAAAATTCTGTCAATTTTAGCATTTATAAATTTATTTAAAATAGTGTTGACGAAACGCTTAAGCAGGTATAATATTTTCTATTGTATTTAAAATGCACATGATATTTTCGCTTGTCTTAATAACTCATCATTTCATTGATTTAATATATAGAAGTTATGACTTTCGAATCTAAATAGGGAGGATTCATCATATGGAAACATTAACTAATGTGACAATTCCTAAACGTAATGACGAAACGCATAAAGGTGATTATGGAAAAATTCTTTTAATTGGTGGTAGTGCAAATTTAGGCGGAGCAATCATGTTAGCTGCCCGTGCATGTCTTTTTAGTGGAAGTGGTTTAATTACTGTAGCCACACATCCTACTAATCATGCAGCCATTCATTCACGTTGTCCTGAAGCAATGGTAATAGATATTAATGATACTAAAATGTTAACAAAAATGATTGAGAATACAGATAGTATTTTAATTGGACCAGGTCTTGGCGTTGATTTTAAAGGAAATAATGCGATTACTTTCTTACTACAAAATATTCAACCCCACCAAAACTTAATTGTAGATGGTGATGCAATTACAATATTTTGTAAACTTAAACCTGATATTCCTACATGTCGTGTTATCTTTACACCACATCAAAAAGAATGGGAACGTCTAAGTGGTATTCCTATTGAAGAACAAACGTATGAAAGAAATAGAGAAGCTGTGGATAAATTAGGTGCTACTGTAGTACTAAAAAAACACGGTACAGAAATCTTCTTTAAAGATAAAGAATACAAATTACCAATTGGCACACCTGCAATGGCTACAGGTGGTATGGGTGATACATTAGCTGGTATGATTACAAGTTTTGTAGGTCAATTTGATAGCTTACAAGATGCCGTTACGAGCGCAACTTATATTCACAGTTATATTGGTGAAAAACTTTCTGAAAAAATGTACGTTGTGCCCCCTTCAAAATTAATTAATCAAATTCCTTATGTAATGAAAGAATTAGAACGATAAATAATAAAAATAAGACTTCCCTATATGTGGGAAGTCTTATTTTTATATTTAATTCTGATCTGAATCATTCTCAATATCTTCATTTACACGATCCATGAAATCTTGTCTTACTTCGATGCGTTCATCATCTTCATCATCTTCATCAGATTCAGTATGCAAAGCGTTACCAGGTGTCGTATCATCTATCACTTGTTCATTTGCGCTTTCTGTAGTTTGGGCACTCACATTTTCTGTTTGTTGTGCCACTTCAGTTGCAGCTTCATCTTCAGTTTTATCAATGACTTTCGCAACGGTTGATACGGCTTGATTATCGCCTAATTTCATTAATCGCACACCTTGTGTGGCACGGCCATTTTGAGAAATATCTTCAACTTGTAGACGAATAATAATACCACCATCTGTTACAATCATTAAATCTTCTTGACCGCTTACCGTTGTAATACATACAACATTACCATTACGTTCTGTAATTTTAGCTGTTTTTATACCTTTACCGCCACGATTAGATAAACGATATTCACTTACAGGTGTTCGTTTACCATAACCTTTTTCAGTAACGACTAGAACTTCATCTTCACTTTCAGCATAGGCTACGTCTAAACCTACGACTACGTCATTTTCTCTTAGAGAAATACCTCTCACACCTGAAGCTGTACGACCTAGTGGGCGTAAACTATTTTCAGGGAATCGAATTAATGAGGCATGTGCTGTACCAAGTAAAATATCTTGTTTACCATCAGTAAGACGAACTGCGATTAATTCATCATCTTCTTTAAAGCCAATCGCAATTTTACCATTCTTATTAATATGAGAGAAGTTACTTAATGCAGAACGTTTAACAATACCTTTTTTAGTAGCAAAGACTAAGAAACTGTTCTCATCTTCTAAATCTCTTACGGCAATCATCGTACTAATCACTTCATCATTTTCAAGCTCAATCGCATTAATGACTGGAATACCTTTAGATTGACGAGATAATTCAGGTACTTCGTATCCTTTCAACTTATAAACACGGCCTTTATTCGTAAAGAATAAAACATTATCATGTGTACTTAATGTTACAAGTTGACTGACAAAGTCTTCTTCTAAGGTATTCATACCTTGTACACCTCGTCCACCTCTGTTTTGTGAACGATATGTAGATACAGGTAAACGTTTAATATAGTTGTTATGACTTAAAGTGATGACAATTTGTTCTTCAGGGATTAAGTCTTCATCTTCTAAGTGATCTAAACCACCCAATTGAATTTCAGTACGACGTTCGTCACCGAAACGTTCTTTAATTTCTGTAAGCTCATCACGAACAAGTTGAAGTAATACATCTTCATTTGCTAAAATCTCTTCTAATTCTGCAATATAACTTAATAATTCATTATACTCATTTTCAATTTTATCGCGCTCCAACCCAGTTAAACGACGTAAACGCATATCTAAAATGGCTTGAGCTTGACGTTCAGACAATTTAAAACGTTCTTGCAATGTTTCCATCGCCACTTTATCTGTGTCAGACTCACGAATAATAGAAATAATTTCATCAATATGATCCAGCGCAATTCTTAAACCTTCTAAGATATGTGCACGATCTTTCGCTTTTTTCAAATTGTATTCTGTACGACGACGTACAACTGTTTTTTGATGTTCTAAATATTCAACAAGCGCTTCTTTTAAGTTAATTAATTTAGGTCGACCATTCACAAGGGCAATCATATTTACACCAAATGATGTTTGTAATGGTGTATGTTTATATAAATTATTTAAAATAACATTTGCATTGGCATCTTTACGTACATCAATAACAACTCTTACCCCTGTACGTAAACTTGTTTCGTCACGAAGATCTGTGATACCTTCAATTCTTTTCTCACGCGCTAATTCTGCAATTTTCTCAATCATTCTTGCTTTATTCACTTGATATGGAATTTCAGTCACAACAATACGCTGACGACCACCGCCACGTTCTTCTATTGATGCACGTGCACGCATTTGAATTGATCCACGACCAGTTTCATAGGCACGTCTAATGCCACTTTTACCTAAAATTAAGCCAGAAGTTGGAAAATCAGGACCTTGAATATCTTCCATCAATTCTGAGATTGTGATATCAGGATTTTGACTTAAACGTAAGACTCCGTCAATGACTTCTGTTAAATTGTGTGGTGGAATATTTGTAGCCATACCAACCGCAATACCTGAAGCACCATTCACTAAAAGGTTAGGGAAACGAGAAGGTAAGACTTCGGGCTCTCTTTCTGTACCATCATAGTTATCTAAGAAATCAATAGTATCTTTATTGATATCACGTAACAGTTCTAATGTGATTTTGGTCATTTTTGCTTCGGTATAACGCATTGCCGCAGCACCGTCACCATCCATTGAACCAAAGTTACCTTGACCATCAACAAGAGGATAACGATAGCTAAAGGTTTGTGCCATTCTTACCATAGCATCATAAATTGAAGAGTCGCCGTGTGGATGATATTTCCCCATAACGTCCCCAACAATACGTGCTGATTTTTTATAAGGTTTGTCTGGAGTCATTCCTTGTTCATTTAGACCATATAAAATACGACGATGTACAGGTTTTAAACCATCACGTACATCTGGTAATGCACGTGAAACGATAACGCTCATCGCATAGTCTAAAAATGATTCGCGCATTTCGTTGGTTATATTTCTTTCATTAATTCTTGATTGTGGTAGAGAATCAGCCATCAAGATATCCTCCTTTTATAGTCAGTTCACATTAAGTTAAATTAGAAATCTAAATTAGCATAAACTGCATTATCTTCGATAAATTGTCTACGATTTTCAACAACGTCACCCATTAACATTTCAAATGTTTGATCCGCTTCTACTGCATCTTCAAGTTTTACTTGTAACATCATACGATTTTCAGGATTCATTGTTGTTTCCCATAATTGATCGGCATTCATTTCACCTAAACCTTTGTAACGAGAAATTTGCCATTTTGGAGTAGGATTTAGTTCAGCTTTTAATTTATCCAATTCACGATCGTTAAAGACGTAATATTTTTGTTTACCTTGTGTTAGCTTATACAATGGTGGTTGAGCGATGTATACATACCCAGCCTCAATTAATGGACGCATAAATCTGTAGAAGAATGTAAGTAATAATGTACGAATATGCGCACCATCTACATCAGCATCTGTCATGATAACAATCTTATGATAACGGGCTTTAGAAATATCAAATTCGCCACCTATGCCTGTACCAAATGCTGTAATCATTTGACGGATTTCATTGTTATTTAAAATACGATCTAAACGTGCTTTTTCCACATTTAATATTTTACCTCTCAACGGTAAAATCGCTTGTGTTTTTGAGTCACGACCTTCTTTTGTAGACCCCCCGGCAGAGTCACCCTCAACTAAGAAAATTTCACTTTCATCAGGATTTTTACTTGAACAGTCTGCCAGTTTACCAGGTAAACTTGAAATTTCTAATGCTGATTTACGACGTGTCACTTCACGCGCTTTTTTAGCTGCTACACGTGCTCTTGACGCCATGATTCCTTTTTCAACAATGATTCTTGCAACATTTGGATTCTCATATAAAAAGCGTTCAAAGTGTTCTGAAAATAATCGATCAACGATTTGACGTACTTCAGAGTTACCTAATTTCGTCTTCGTTTGACCTTCGAATTGTGGATTACCATGTTTTATAGAGACAACTGCTGTTAAACCTTCACGTGTATCTTCACCTGAAAGACGTTCTTTATCATCTTTAATAATCTTACTTTGAGTCCCATAACTGTTTAAGACACGTGTAAGTGCACGTTTAAAGCCATCTTCATGTGTACCACCTTCATATGTGTGGATATTATTCGCATAGGATAATAAGTTTGTAGCATAACCGCTATTGTATTGTATTGCAATTTCTACTTCGATATCATCTTTTGACTGATGAATATAAATAGGTTCGTCATGAATAGGTTCTTTATTTTCGTTCAGTAATTCAACGTAAGATTTAATACCACCTTCATAATGATACGTGTCTTCACGTTGTTCTTCATCTTCACGTTCGTCTCTTAGTGTAATTGAAATACCTTTATTTAAGAATGCTAATTCTCTAATACGTTTTTGAAGTGTTTCATAATTATAAACTGTTGTTTCTGAAAAGATTTCACTATCTGCTTTAAAGCGAATCACTGTACCTGTTTTATCCGTACTACCTATTTCTTTAAGATCAAATTGAGGCACGCCTTTTTTGTATGCTTGATGATAAATTGTTTCATTACGGTGTACATACACTTCTAAATCTTGTGATAACGCATTTACTACAGATGAACCTACACCATGTAGTCCACCAGATACTTTGTATCCGCCACCACCGAATTTACCTCCGGCATGAAGTACAGTAAGAATAACTTCTACTGCGGGACGTCCCATTTTTTCTTGAATATCGACAGGAATACCACGACCATTGTCAGTCACTTTAATCCAGTTGTCATTCTCAATCACTACTTCAATTTGATTAGCATATCCAGCTAGCGCTTCGTCAATACTGTTATCAACGATTTCCCATACCAAATGATGCAAACCTCTTTCTGAAGTTGAGCCAATATACATACCAGGGCGTTTACGTACCGCTTCAAGTCCTTCTAATACCTGTATTTGTCCAGCACCATAATTATCTGTGTTGTTTACATCTGACAATGTATTCACCATCACTTTCTATTACTTAATAATTTCACCTTGATTAATTCGGTAAAGTTTCGCATTATTCATGATTTCATGATCAATACCGTCTACCGATGTAGTTGTTACGAAGGTTTGTACTTTATGTTGAATTGTACTGAGTAAATGCGTCTGACGAGAATCATCAAGTTCACTTAAGACATCGTCTAATAATAAAATCGGATATTCTCCGACTTCAATGTTCATTAATTCTATTTCTGCTAGTTTAATTGATAAAGCGGTTGTTCTTTGTTGACCTTGAGATCCATAGGTTTGAGCATCCATGTCATTCACATTAAATCCTAAGTCATCTCTATGTGGACCGTATAAACATACTGCTCTATCCATTTCACGTTGTTGATATTCATTCAATAACGTGATGACTTCATCTAATAATTCACTCTTATTTTTACTTGTATCGCTAAGTTTAATACTTGGTAAATATTTTAGAGATAATGTTTCACGTTGGTTCGTAATACCAGCGTGGATAGGCTGTGCTAAAGCCTCTAATTCTTCAATAAATTGCTCACGTCTTAAAGTGACATTAAGCGCATATTGTGCAAATTGTTGATTTAAAACCTCTAGCATCGTTTTATCTGTTTTTTGACCAAGTTGTAACTGCTTAAGATAATTATTTTTTTGTTTGAGAATACGTTGATATTGAGCTAAATCGTTGAGATATACTGCAGAAATTTGCCCTAATTCCATATCTATAAATCGTCTTCTAATTTGAGGAGAACCTTTAACAATATTTAAGTCTTCAGGTGCAAAAAGAACCACATTTAGATGTCCAACATACTGTGTTAGTCGACTTTGTTCCAAGTGGTTCACTTTAACTTGTTTACCTTTTTTAGTTATATACATCGTTAATGGCATGGTTCCGTGTCTATAACTTAGCTCACCCTCTATTTTAGCATACTCAGAGTTAAACCGTATAAGTTCCTTGTCATTGGAGGTTCGGTGACTTTTAGCTAAAGCAAGGACGTAAATTGATTCAAGTAAATTTGTCTTTCCCTGTGCATTTTCTCCAATAAGAATATTCACTTCAGGATGACAATTTAACGTAACCGCTTCATAGTTACGATAGTTTTCTAATTGGAGTGTTTTAAGCTTCATTGCTCACCTTGATGAATAATAATAAATGAATCGATATCTGGAATATCAGGGAAGTCGATACGATCTTGGTCAGCTAGCTTTTTTCCACGACGTGTTTCACGTTCGCCATTTAATAAAACATCGTAATCTTGTAAGAACCATTTTGCTTGTCCACCTGATTCGATGATACCTTCTGTTTTAAGAAATTGACCTAACGTAATCTCGCCTTCAACTATTACTTCTTGAACCAAAATAATCACTCCATTTCTTTATATATCATTACTATATTATACCTTTTTTAGGAATAAATTTCATTTAAAATGAAGTGTGAAACCGTTTACTTTTAAATAAGTTTTTGTTATTTTAAATTGTTATGTAAAAAATAGATGATTTTTTGAAATTATGACAAAAATAATCAGAGACAATATCTCAATTTTTAATTTTAAGGCCTATTTCAGCGAATATAATGAGTTGTAGATAAAAACCACGTTTTACTAAATTTAGCTTCACTATGAACCTCTGAGATAGTTTAAAATTACTGTTTTAATCAATAAAAAAGTAGAACAGTAATTCAATAAGAACTCTGTTCTACTTTAACTTTTTAATTAATCTTTAATGACTAGTATGTTCTGATTGGTAAAATGAGTTGAGTGACTGAATCATCTGCTTTTGGTTTTAAGATAAATGGTTTCATCGTACCAAAGAATTCTACTTCAACTTCATCATTATCAATTGCTTTTAATGCGTCCATCATATATTTTGAGTTGAATGAAATTTTCAAATTGCCACCTTCAACATCAGTTGCTGTAACTTCTTCTTTTACTGTACCGATTTCTGGTGATGTAGATGATAATTCTACAACCTCATTTCCAGTACTTAATTTAATTACGTTATTTCCGCCTTCACGTGCAAGTAATGACGCACGATCTATCGCATGATAGAATTCTCCGTTATCTAATCCTAATTTGATTTCATAGTTTTCAGGGAAAAGACGTGTTGTATCAGGATAATGACCTTCTAATAAACGTGAAATAAAGTTTACGTTACCGACCTTGAACAATACTTGATTAGATGCAAAGAAGATATCGATGTCTTCATCATTATCACTCATAATTTTATTTAATTCAGATAATGCTTTACCTGGAATAATAACATTTTTATTTTCCGATTCATCTTCAAGCTTTAATTTTCTTACAGCCAAGCGGTGTGAATCCGTAGCAGTGCATATTAATTCATTATCTTGTATAAGCCAGTTCACACCAGTTAAAACTGGGCGTGTTTCTGAGGTGGACACTGCAAAGTTTGTTTGCGCAATAATGTTTTTAAGTACTTTTACAGATAATTGAATTGCATCATCACGTGATACTTGCGGTAATAATGGATATTGTTCAGGATCTAAACCACTTAAATTAAATTCTGAATGTCCTGATGTGATAAGGGTTTGAAACTGTTCATTTGTTGATAATTTAACATCTTTGCCTGGTAATTTTTTAATGATGTCAACAAAGAAACGACCAGGAAGAACCACTGATCCAGTTTCAGTAATATCAACAATATCTTCTCCATCTACTTGTTTAGGAATCGTGATTTCAATTGAAATTTCTGAATCAGAACCAGTTAAAATAACATTATTATCTTTAGCATCAATTTTGATACCTGTTAAAATTGGTAAAGTTGTTCTTGGTGAGATTGCCTTTAATGTATCATTCAATTGTGTGATAAAGTAATCTCTTTTTATTGTAAATTCCATTATTAATTTAAACTCCTTCCAGTCGTTTATACTTAAATTATATAGGTTTTAAAATCATAGTAATAGTAGTAGGGCTTGTGGATTAGTGGATATCTCATGAAACGCCTTTTATATCAAAGTTATACACATGTGGATAAGTTGTTAATGATGTGTATTACTTCTTCACATTATCCACAATTTAACCTTTTCTAGATTCTTGCTATATTTATAAAATTATTTAGAAGCACAATCATCTTTGATATTGAATGTCATATTTTAGCAATGCTGTTATATAACAGATTCATATTTCCTATTACTGTTTACGTATTTCTTTTTCTAAATCTTCGACTTCTTGTTTGAAAATTGGATCCGCCTTAATATCATTCGAAATTTTTTCGTGTGCGTGAATAACTGTAGTATGATCGCGTCCTCCAAATTCCTCACCAATTTTTGGTAATGAAAAATCAGTTAATTCTCTAGATAGATACATTGCGATTTGTCGTGGATATGCAATCGACTTTGTTCTTTTCTTAGCACTAAAATCTTCGATGCGTACATTGTAATAATGCCCAACTACTTTTTGAATATCTTGAATCGAGATTTTTTTAGATTTGGGAACTTGAATAATATCTTTTAATGCTTCAGCAGCAAGTTCTGTTGTAATCGGTTTACCTTGTAATTTTGAATAAGCAAGTAAACGCGTTAAAGCTCCTTCAAGTTCACGAATATTTGATTGAATTTGATTTGCAATATAATTCAATGCTTCTGCTGGAATTTCTAAGTTCTCTTCTTCGATTTTTTTCTGCAAGATGGCCATACGTGTTTCATAATCTGGTGGCGTGATATCAACAATGAGACCCCATTCAAATCGAGAACGTAAGCGATCTTCAAGTTTTGCTATTTCTTTAGGTGGACGATCACTTGAAATAACAATTTGTTTTTTATTTTGATGTAATTCATTAAATGTGTGGAAAAATTCTTCTTGTGTTTGTTCTTTATTTTGAATGAATTGAATATCATCAATTAATAATACATCGATATTTCTATATTTTTCTCTAAATGCTTCAGGTTCATTGTTACGAATGGATTTAAT
Organism: Staphylococcus sp. FSL W8-1270; assembly: GCF_038007165.1. Lineage (NCBI taxonomy): Bacteria > Bacillati > Bacillota > Bacilli > Caryophanales > Staphylococcaceae > Staphylococcus > Staphylococcus sp. FSL W8-1270. Next base: position 573 of record NZ_JBBOWQ010000001.1, on the reverse strand, counting down.
AAAATCATTTGTAAACTTTTCGCTTGAAGTATAAAGCACTTTGGCATTCGGTTTATTACTTAGTACGTGATGACCAATGGCATGCATTAAATGCGTTTTCCCTAATCCTACGCCTCCATAGATAAATAATGGATTATAAGCTTGTGCAGGTGCTTCAGCTACAGCTAAGCTTGCTGCATGTGGGAAGCGGTTGCCAGGACCAATCACAAATGTATCAAACGTATTATGCGTATTAAATTGATCGATATCATCATGGCTATCATCAATGGCAGACGTTTTGTTTACAGTATTTGATTGTTTACGACTCGTTTCATCAAGTTCAGCGAGTTGTTCAGCAGTGTAAAATTTTGGATCAACTTCATAACCAATGATGTCTTTCATAATTGTTTGAATTACATCTTTATAATTTGAGTTTAACCAATCAGCATAAAACTCATGAATAACAAAGATGTAAGCAACATTGTCGCGAATTTCTTTAAGTTCAGTGTCTTTTAAAAACGTATTAAACGTTGTTTTCGAAATCTCTGACTCAGCTACTTCTAATACCTTTTTCCAAATTTCTTGTTCCGACAT